>NZ_JYMT01000035.1:0-14716 GCF_000938305.1 Bradyrhizobium sp. LTSP885 | reverse complement strand
ACGGCGTTGTGGCTCGGCGGCACCAGCAAGGCCTGAACCGACGAGGTGATCGTCAGATTGGTGGCGAAGACGCGTGGATAGCCGTTCTTCTCCATCTGCGGGATCATCACCGATCCGATCGCGGATGTATCGGCGACAGCCGAGCCGGAGATGCCGCTGAGAAAGGTCGTTGCCAGCACATTGACGATCGACAGGCCGCCGCGCAGGCGGGTGAACCCGACCAGTACATCCGCAAACGCGACGAGCCGTCGCGCCATGCCGCCTTCCGCCATGATCGCGCCGGCCAGCACGAAGAATGGGATTGTCAGCATCGCAACCTTGCTGACGCCATCCGATATCTTGAGCATCACCGCCTCCAGCGGAATGCCGATCCACAGCGCACCGGCGATCGCCGCCATCGCCAGCGAATAGGCGATCGGCATGCCAATCAGGAAGCAGAGCAGCATCGTCGCGAGCAGAACGAAGATATCCATGATGGCTTCTCTCGATCAGTCGATGGACATTTCGGGATGCTGTCCGATCGGGTCGGGCGGTGCGCCAAGAAAAATCCGCTCGATGATGAACAGCAGCAAGCAAGCGCCGCCGACCGGGATCGGCAGGTATGTGACGCCAACCGAGAGGAATGGGAAATCGGCAATCGTGTTGTGCCAGGTCACTTCGACGAGACGCCACCCCCAGATGATCATGAAGAGCGCGATCAATCCCATCAGCAGCTGCACGATCAGGTCCACCAGAGACCGAAACGGGTCCGGCAGCTTGTTGGCGAAGTAGCCAACGTTCATATGCAGGTTGAGCCGATACCCGGCGGCCGCGCCGATGAATGTCACGACGATGGTCAGCAGAACCGCAAGGGGTTCCGGCCACGACGCTGCACTGTTCAGGACATAGCGCGTAAACACCGCCCAGGGGATCACGGCTGAAATCAGCACCAGCGCGATGCTGCCTGTGACGACGCATGCAAGATACAGAAAATCCATCGCCTGGCGATACGATCCAGCCATGTTCATTCCCCGTGCAACGCCATATCAGGCCGACTGGATGCGATCGATCATGTCCTGGTATTTCGGACCGTACTTGTTCCATACTGGCTTGACCGCGTTCTGGAACGGCGTCTTGTCGGCAATCTCGACGATCTCACACCCGGCGGCCTTGGCCTTTTCCATCGCTTGCTGCTCATACTTGTTCCAGAGCCCGCGCTCTTCCATCTGCGCTTCGCGAGCAAGCTTCTTGATCAGTTCCTGATCGTCGGCCGAAAGCGCGGTCCAGGCTCTCTTCGAGAACACCAGCAGTTCGGGAACGACCAGGTGTTCGGTGAGCGAGAAATACTTCGCGGCGGTGTAATGGTTGCTGAA
Source organism: Bradyrhizobium sp. LTSP885 (assembly GCF_000938305.1). GTDB lineage: Bacteria > Pseudomonadota > Alphaproteobacteria > Rhizobiales > Xanthobacteraceae > Bradyrhizobium. The sequence goes on along the minus strand of NZ_JYMT01000035.1, from coordinate 13,364 downwards.
GACGTAGCTCGGTGGATTGTTTTCGGCGCCATCGATCACCCCGGTTTGTAGCGCGCTGAACACCTGATCATAACCCATCGCGACGCCGTTGCCGCCGAGCGCGTTCATCATGTCGATGAAGATCGGGTTGCCGATCACGCGGAATTTCAGGCCCTTCAGGTCCTCGATCGTCTTGATCGATCGTTTGGTGTTGTAGAGGCTGCGCGCGCCGGAATTCATCCAGCACAGCGCAACCAGTCCGGCGTTGGCGTTGGCCGTGATCTTGTCGAGCAGCTCCTGTCCGATCGGGCCGTCCATCATCTTTTCGGCATGCGCCATGCTCTTGAACAGGAAAGGCATGTTGACGACATTGATGTCGTCGACGATCGGACCGATCGATCCCGCGCTGACGCGCAGCATCTGCATCGCACCGATCTGGGTCTGTTCGATGGTTTCCTTCTCGCCGCCGAGCTGCATCGACGGAAACATCTGTACTGAGAGGCGGCCATTGGTGGCGGCCTCGAGTTTCTTGCCGAAGTTTTCGGTCGCGACCACGGTCGGGTAGCCCGGAGGCTGGACGTCGGACGCCTTGAAAATTGCTTTCGATTGGGCGCGAACCGGTGACATTGACGTGGCCACTGCTGCGCCAAGACCTGTGCTCATAAGACCCGCACCCATCTTGATGAAGTCGCGACGGCCGAGCCTCGCAACGCCGCGTTGCGATTGACGTGCACTGTCCATGTCATTTCCTTCCCTGAATGCCGTGCCGGGTTCCGGCTGCGGTCGTGTCTGTTAGCTGCGCTGGTCGAAAAGCTCCGGATTGTTGTGTCGTGCGGCCGAGATGTCGACGAGAAGCCGCTCGAGATGCCTGACCATCGCAGCTCCGGCAGCGGCGGGATTCCGCGCTTCGATCGCAGCCATGATAGCCTCATGCTCGGTGATCACCTCGGCCATCCGCCCGCGTTGTGGCAGGGTGAGGCGTCGGAATCGGTCAACGTGGACCTTGACCTGGAGGATCAGCTTCCAAATGCCGGGATGCCCGGCGATGTCGGCGATGGTGGCGTGAAACGCCTCATCGGCCTGGTGAAATGCCTCGCGATCTCCCGCGACAGCGGCCTCGCGCTGGCGCTCGAGGATGGAATGGAGGCTGAGGATCTGGCTTGCACTGGCCCGCTCGGTTGCCATGCGCGTCGTGGTTTCTTCCAGCGACCTTCGGACAATGATCGCCTCGGGGAGTGCGGCCAGCGGGATACGGGAAACAAGGATGCCCGATTGCGGGAAGATCTCGACCAGGCCTTCATCCGATAATCTCAGGATGGCTTCGCGCACCGGCGTCCGGCTGACGCCGTAGGACAGGGCGATTTCGGCTTCCAGAATCGGGTCACCTGGCCGGCGCAGAAGTGAGACCATCTCCGCGCGAAGGTCGGCATAGATGCGCGCCGCTGCCGTCGCCGTGCGCGGCCGGCCGGATCGCCTGTGGCTGCCCGGCGATCGAAGCTCGGATTTGTTCGGCGCGCGCACGGGTATCTCTGCTCCCACAATTAATATATTAGTATATGAAGTGTAATTCGAACGCAAACCCCGGGATCGGCATACCCGGCGCTTTGCCGCTGAAGGGAGTTTCGACTTGACCGATTATCGCAAGCTGTTTGATCTCACCGGCAAGACCGCCGTCGTGCTGGGCGCAGCCTCAGGGATTGGCAGGTCCTCGGCCGAGGCATTGGCGTCGCTGGGTGCACGCGTGTTGTGTGCCGACCGCACGCAGGATGGCGCGGACGCAACTGCCGCCGCAATTCGGGAGCAGGGCGGATCGGCCACTGCAGCAAGGTGTGACGCGGCCGATCGCACTGACGTCGAGGCGCTGGCGGCAAAGGCGCTCGCAGAATTTCAGCGCATCGACATCGCCGTCACGACGCCGGGGCTGAATATCCGCAAGACCATCCTCGACTACACCGACGAGGACCTCGACCGGGTCATCACTCTGAACATCAAGGGCACCGTGTGGTTCTTCCAGGCCTTCGGCCGCATCATGGTCAAGCAGCAAGCTGGCAGCCTGATCGCCTGTTCCTCGGTGCGTGCGGTCACCATCGAGCCGGGGCTTGCCGTCTACGGCTCGACCAAGGCGGCGATCGGGCTCTTGGTGAAAGGCTTCGCGTCCGAAGTCGGGCGTTCCGGTGTCCGCGTCAACGCGATCGCGCCGAGCATCGCCGAGACCGCGCTGACCGGGCCATTCAAGCAGCGGCCGGACATCTACAATCTCTATGCCGGACACACCGTATTCAACCGCTGGAGCAGCGCGGACGAAGTGGCGACTGCGGTCGCTTATTTGGCATCGGACGCCGCAAGCTATGTCAGCGGCAGCACACTGTTCGTCGACGGTGGCTGGACCGCAGTCGATGGGCCGCCGACAGGTCTGACCCAGTTGGCGGGTTAGGCCGCAACACGCCCCTCTGTTATGCGACGAAACCTGCTCGGCTGCGAAGCTCCCGCGCGTCCGTTGACGTCAGCAGCGTGATCATCCGTTGCGCTTGCGGCGTGAGGGACGCGCGCGTCGCCACGGCCGCCGCATACATGGTCGCGAGCTCACACTCCGGCGGCAACGCGCCCGACAGCACCACGCCTTCGGTGTTGATGATCTCGGTCGATTGCGTACAGCCAATCGGTCGACGGGCATCGGACTCGGCCAGATGTCGCATCGCGGTCGCACCGTTTGGAAACACCCTCAGCCGGTCGGCGACGTCGTTGTCGATGCCAAGCTGCGCGAGAACCTTGGCGACGTGAATTCCAGCGGTCGATGCCTTGGTGTCCGGCACAAAGATCGCGTCCGAGGCCAGCAGCGCATTACGCAGGCTGGCGGCGTCGGTCACTTTCACCAGCGGATCGCCGGTGCGAACGGCGAGGGCGGTTTCAACCCGGCCGATGTCTGTGATCGAACCGCGTAAAATCAGCCCCTCGTCCGCGAGCCTCGTGACCAATGCGGCGGTCAGGATGACGATGTCGGCCGGCGCGCCCGCGCGCAATTTGTCGGCCATGACGCCGACCGCGCCGAACTCGCCAGCGATGTCCAGACCGGTCTCGGCCTTGAACGCCGGTGCAAGCTTGCCAACCAGGCCGTGTGCCGCGCCGCCGCTCAGGATGTTCAGGGTCGTCATCTGCTCAATTCCATGGTTGCGGTCGTGGTTGGCCTCGTCACCAGGTGCTACTGGGTTTTGTCCAATCCTTTGACGACTGCAGCCCATTTCACAATATCGGCGCGCAGGAATTTGTCGAACGCCTCCGACGACATCTCCATTGGTGATGCGCCCTGGGTGGCCCAGAGCGTCTCGACTTCCGGCCGTTTGATCGCCGCGTTCACAGCGGCATTGAGCTTGTCGATGATCGGCTTCGGCGTACCTGCCGGCGCCATGAGGCCGAGCCAGATCGTCGCCTCGTAACCGGGAACGCCGGCCTCGATCACCGTTGGGACGTTGGGCAGCACGGTCGAGCGCGTCTTGCCGGTGGTGGCGAGCGCACGGACCTGGTTTCCATCAACGTTCGGCGCCATCGCCGGAACTGCATCGATCATCATCTGGACCTGACCGCCGATCACGCCGCTGCGCGCTTCACCGCTGTTGCGATAGGGCACATGCACGATGTCGATTCCGGCCATGGCTTTGAATAACTCGCCTGCCATGTGGTACGGCGTGCCTTGGCCCGATGAAGCATAATTCAGCTTCCCGGGCTGCGATTTCGCAAGCGCGATGAACTCCTGCAGGGTTTTTGCCTGCACCGCCGGGGCAACCACGATCACGAGATCGGAATAGTTCAGCGGCGCGATCGGCGCCAAGTCCCGCATCAGTTCGTATTTGCGTTGCGGCACCAGCGATTCATTCGCGGTCTGGGTATTCGACATCATGAGCAGCGTGTATCCGTCGGCGGGGGCTTTCGCGACCTCTAGCGTGCCGATGACGCCACCGGCGCCGGTACGGTTCTCGACCACGAAGGGCTGGCCGAGGTTTTCCTGCAGAATGCTGCCGATCTGTCGCGCGACCACGTCGGCCGGTCCGCCAGGGCCGAAGGGAACAATGATCCTGACCGGGCGCGCGGGATAATCTTCGGCTTGTGCGCGAGCGCCTGGGATCGACGCGGTCAGCAGCGCCGCGACAAGCCCCAGTGCGTACCGTAAGCCCGCCATTGATCTTCTCCCCCGACTTTAGTCTTGTTTCTTGATTGGAAGTCTAGCTGCAACGTGACGCGGCTGTCGACGACAGACTCGGTCTCCCGCATCGGAATAAGAGCACGAGAGCGGTGTATCCAACTTCGCCATCAAGCGCGGGGAATCATATGAGGAAACGTCTCGGGCTGTCGCGCCGCGATGTGCTGAAGGGCACCGGTGCGGTGCTTGTCAGTACCGCCTTTTCGACACGCGTGATGGCTGCAGCGCCTGCCGCCGAACCGGTCACGCCGGCGTTGATCGACGCAGCGACAAAGGAAGGCCAGGTGATCTACTACACCTCGACCGATCTGCCGGTTGCGGAGAAACTGGCAAAGGCGTTCGAGGCGAAATATCCTGATATTGCCGTGCGCGTCGAGCGCACCGGTGCGGAGCGCGTCTTCCAGCGGATCGGTCAGGAGTACTCCAGCAGCATTCATGCGGTCGATGTCGTCAATTCCTCCGACGCGGCGCATTTCATCGTCTGGAAGCGAGACGGCATTCTGGCGCCTTACGTTCCCGAGGAGGTCGCAAAATTCTATCCGGATGAGCACCGCGATGCGGACGGCCAGTTCGCAAGCTTCCGGGTTTGGCTTTCGATCATCGCCTACAACACCAATCTGGTGAAGGCGGAGGAGGCGCCGAAGAGCTTTGCCGATTTGCTCGATCCCAAGTGGAAGGGCAAGATCGTCAAGGGGCATCCCGGCTACAGCGGCACCATCATGACCGCGACCTATCAGATGCAGCGCGATCTCGGCTGGAGCTATTTCGAGCAGCTCGCAAAGCAGAACATCATGCAAGTGCAGTCTTCGACGGATCCGCCCAAGAAGCTCGATCTCGGCGAGCGCGCAGTGATGGCCGATGGCAATGAATACAACATTTTTCAGATGAAGGAGTCCGGCCGACCGGTCGAGCCGGTCTATGCCACCGAAGGATCTCCGATCATTGTCGGGCCGAACGGAATCTTCAAGGATTGTCCGCATCCGAACGCTGCGAGGCTGTTTCAGTCGTTCGCGCTCGGGCGCGAGGCGCAGCAACTGAACATTGACGTTGGGGGCCTGCGGTCCGTCCACGCACAGGTCCAGGAAAAGGCCGGACGGAAGCCCCTGAAGGACATCAAGACGATGAAGGATGACCCTGCGGCGGTGGAGCGGGAAGGGGAATCGATCAAGTCGCGTTACACCCGCATCTTCCGCGTTTGACCGGGGCGATCCCGCGAAAGGTGGGGCCTATTCGGGCGTCCGGCGCATGGCTTATGCCCGGTTTTTGCACAAACCGGCGGGACAAAGCCCCTCGGCGTACCGGTCATTTGATGTTACCTATTTGATCATGAACCAGCACGCCAAGATCGACATCCGCCATTCCACCTGTCCGCACGACTGCCCCTCGGCATGCGCGCTTGACGTTGAGGTCATCGAAGGACGCTCGATCGGTCGTGTCAGAGGCTCCAAGCTGCAGACCTACACGGCTGGTGTGGTTTGCGCCAAGGTGGCGCGCTATGCCGAGCGGATTCACCACGCCGAGCGGCTGATGTATCCGATGCGCCGGACCGGGCCGAAGGGCTCCGGCCAGTTTGCGCGGATGTCCTGGGACGAGGCACTGGACGAGATCGCGGCGCGTTTCGACGCCGCGGAACACGAGTTCGGCGCCGAGTCCGTCTGGCCTTACTACTATGCCGGCACCATGGGGCTGGTGATGCGCGACGGCCTCAACCGTCTGTCGCATGTGAAGAAGTACTCGCGCTTCTACGGCACGATCTGCTCGACCATTGCCCGCATCGGCTTCACGGCAGGGACCGGCAAGATCGCCGGCGTCGACCCTCGCGAGATGGCTGTCTCCGATCTCGTCGTGATCTGGGGCACCAACCCTGTGAACACCCAGGTCAACGTGATGACGCATGCGTCGCGCGCGCGGAAGGAGCGTGGCGCGAAGATCGCGGCGATCGACGTCTACAACAACGACACGATGAAGCAGGCGGACATCAAGATCCTGCTGCGGCCGGGCACCGATGGCGCCTTTGCCTGCGGTGTGATGCATGTGCTGTTCCGCGAGGGCTTTGCCGATCGCGATTATCTCGCGCGCTATACCGATTGCCCAAGCGAGTTCGAAGCGCATCTGAAGACCCGCACGCCCGAATGGGCGTCGGCGATCTCGGGCGTGCCGGTGGAGGAGATCGAGGCGTTTGCACGCCTGGTCGGGCAGACCAAGCGCTCGTTCTTCCGTCTCGGCTACGGTTTTACGCGCAGCCGCAATGGCGCCGCCCAGATGCATGCTGCGCTCTGCATTCCGGCGGTCACCGGTGCCTGGCAGCATGAGGGCGGCGGCGCGTTCTTCAACAATGCCGGTATCTGGCGTTTCGACGAATCCATCATCGAGGGCCACGACGCGATCGACCACAAGACGCGGGTGCTCGATCAGTCGAAGATCGGCCGCATTCTGACCGGCGACGCCGAGGCGCTGAGGGGCGGCGGCCCGGTCAAGGCGATGCTGATCCAGAACACCAATCCGATGACGGTCGCGCCGGAGCAGGCGCTGGTGCGTCAGGGGTTCGCCCGGGAGGATTTGTTCGTCGCGGTGCATGAGCAGTTCATGACCGAGACGGCGCAGATGGCCGATATCGTGCTGCCGGCGACGATGTTCATGGAGCACGACGATCTCTATTACGGTGGCGGCCACCAGCATATTTCAGTCGGCCCGAAGCTGATCGACCCCCCCGGCGAGTGCCGCTCCAATCATGAGGTGATGCAGGGACTCGGCCGCCGCCTGAACGCGGTCCATCCCGGCTTCGACATGACGGCGCGTGAGCTGATCGACGCGACACTGAAGAAGAGCGGCCATGGCGATATCGCTACGCTCGAAGCCGAGCTGTGGCGTGACCTGCAGCCTGACTTCCGGGCGTCGCACTATCTCGACGGCTTTGCCCATGCCGACAAGAAGTTCCACTTCAAGGTCGAATGGGGCAAGCTGCCGGTCGGGAGCGGCGGTCTGATGGGCGAGTGGGACAAGATGCCCTCGCTGCCGGACCACTGGACCATCATCGAGGAGGCGGACGCGCAGCATCCGTTCCGGCTCGCCACCTCGCCCTCGCGCAGCTTCCTCAACACCAGTTTCAACGAAACGCCGTCGTCGCAGGCTCGCGAAGGCGTGCCGACCGTGATGATCCATCCCGAGGATGCCGCGACCCTTTCGATCGCCGATGGTGAGGCGGTGACGCTCGGCAATACACGAGGCGAGACAACGCTGACCGCGAAATTGTTCGATGGTGTTCGGCGCGGCGTGCTGATTGCCGAGTCGATCCACCCGAACAAGTCGCATATCGGCGGCCGCGGCATCAACATGCTGACCGGGGCCGAGGCTGTCGCACCGGTCGGCGGCGCCGCGTTCCATGACAACAAGGTCTGGATCAGGAAGGCGTCGGCCGCCGCGTAAATCCCGCTTGCAGTCGGTGCCGATCCTGCCGCAAATGTGGGCTGAAAACAGCGCGCAGGCAAGAAAACAGGCAGGAAACATGACCGACAACAGCGTCATTCTCGAAAAGCGCGGGCAGGCGTTCTGGATCACCATCAATCGGCCGGAGAAGCGAAACGCGCTCAATGCCGACGTGATCGCGGGTATCGTCAAGGGCTATCGCGACGCCCATGACGACAAGGACGTGCGCGTCATCGTGCTGACGGGCGCAGGCGACAAGGCGTTCTGCGCCGGCGCCGACCTGCAGAACAGCGGTGCGGCGTTCTCGATGGACTATTCCCGCCCCAACGTCGACTATGCCGACCTGTTGCGGCTGTCGCAGAACGCGACGAAACCCGCCATCGCGCGGGTCGGCGGCGTCTGCATGGCCGGCGGCATGGGATTGTTGTGCATGACCGACATGGCGGTCTCAGCCGATCATGTGATCTTCGGCCTGCCCGAGGTGAAGGTCGGCGTGTTTCCGATGCAGGTCATGAGCCTGCTGCAATCGATCGCCCCGCCGCGCCTTGTCAATGAATGGGCGCTGACCGGCGAGCCCTTCGACGCCAGCATCGCACGGGCTGCCGGCCTCCTGAACTACGTCGTCCCTGCCGCCGAGCTCGACGCCAAGGTCGATTGGCTGATCGGCCGGATCGTCGACAAATCGCCGACCGCGATCCGCCGCGGCAAATACGCCATGCGCGCGATCGCATCGATGTCGTTCGACGAAAGCATCGCCTACACCGAAAGCCAGATTGCGCTGCTCGCGATGACCGAAGACGCCAAGGAAGGCCTCAGGGCATTCGGCGAGAAGCGCAAGCCATCTTGGACCGGGCGTTAGGCGGAGGTCCGCTCGCAGGCTCTCCCTGGTAGAAAATCGCATCAATTGTTCGGAACGAGTGGAGAATGAAAGGCGAGCGCAGAGCCTGACAAGACAGCGGCTCTGGTTCGCTCTTCGCGGCGTTTTTTGGCGGCTGCAATCAACTGTTTCCGCGTGCGCTTGGCATAGGTGGGCAGTTGTTGTCTTGAGCGGTGACGGCCTGCGGTGCGTAGTTCTGCATCCGTGAGGTCGCTATCGGCACCTTCCGTGAACCCACCGTGGCGAAAGGAGGTAAATGAGAGCTCGCTCCGTAGTCCGGCTGCCACCACTATCTTTTTGACGACGCACCGGAGGTACCGAAGATCCTTGCGCTCGGTGATCCACGGGAGTTGGGTAGGTGACTTGCGATGGGCATGATCGCGGCGGAAGGCCAACCCTGAGTCAAGCGAGCATTTGATCGCGTCGAGCTCGGCCATCAATTCGGGAAAGAGAGCCTCACCCGTTTCGTCGAAGAGAGGCCACCAGGCTTCTTCGCGATTCTTTGGATGAACAATCCTCACGCTATCTGGCCGTTCTTTCGGTCGATAGTGCTCGATTTCGAACGCGCCAAATATGTGCTCTTCGCGCTGCAGCCACTCCCATGTCAGCAGCGCGGCGGTTCCAATTGAGCAATATCCAAGTCTGTTTGCATGCCGCCTGAATGCAACAATTTCGTCCCAGGTTGCGGTTGGTGTCTCACGTATCGCGTGACCAGGGGCACGCGATTTTAGGCCCATCCGCGAGAATGGATTGACCGCTGGCACTTTCGTTTCTTGAGCGCGCTGACCAACAAACCAGGCGCGCCTGCAAGCAGTCATGGCCGCATTAGCGAAACGTCGACGCTCGCGCTTGACAATCTTTCCGTCCGGATCTGTGCGTTCGACGATGAGTAGTTTCGCATAGACCGCATCGACAAATCCCTTAGTGAAATCAGCGATCTGTTTCGAGCCGGCGCGGCTACCATCCTTCAGTTCGTGGTTAGCGAAGAGCGCCAAACCCTGGTCGTATAAGCGTTGGGTCTTGAAATCGATCTCCCGCCATTTCTGGTGCGCTCGGAAGATCCCGGCGAGCCAATCGAAAGTGCCGGGTGCGGGTGAAGTTGGGACCATGTCGGTCAATCCTTTAGAAAGCCAGCTGTCGAAAGTGGGCAACAGGACTTTCTCCATTCGCTCGACGGCAGCCGAGAAATCGTCGCCCAGCGCTTCAGCGCGGATCGGACAGTTCTGGTTACGGGCCCAAGTCGGAGGTTCAAAAAAGTATGCCCATCGACCACTCTTCAACATCTTTCGTCGGCAATAGCGGGGAAGTGCCAAGGAAGAACCGGCAGTTTTCATACGAGGGAGGCCAGCTCTTCGCCTAGCGATCCGTCTGTCTGCACAGCTCTGCTTGATGCGACGAAGCAATCAATGCTGGCCTTCGACCAGACTGGCCGCCGAGCGCGACCAGTTCCCTGATAGCTGGTTGGCGGCGGGGCCTCGCCGCGCTTGACGGCGCGTACGAGTTCTCGGGCATCGCGATAGTCGAGATAAGCGGCCGCCATGTCGGCTCGCATGAGCGCAGGCCATGTGCCGAAGCACGGGTAACGGGCAGGAAGAGCGATACGGGATGCCATAAACGCCAATTCGCGCATCAGTTTGTCTGCGGTGTAAATTTTGAACCCAATAGAACGGGCGATCCTTCGATCTTTCGAGAGCATGTTTCTTCGCAGCGTAGGAAGGAACAACCAATCCAGATGGTAAATCGAGCGCGCCGCTCCTTGTGCCCTTCTAGCGTACTTCCATACATTCTCGCCACGCGTGCGCAAGAAGCATGCATGAGACGGTGGCGAGGAAAAGAACCACTAAGAACGGGTGCGTGAATCGGCGAGTCTGGAGTGCAAATGAGCGCTGTGCATCGACTGAGTGGGCGATACGCTGCAAACCTCTCGGGACGTCAGTTCCCGACGCGAACCGCTGCCAATGTTGGCGGCTAACCCGCCGGGGCGGCCGCTTCCGGCAGCCTCCGGTCATGAAAAATGCCCACTGGCCCTGAAAATTGCACGCTCAGTTGAAGTCTCCTGAAAAACGCTCTCCGAGCTTCGAATTTCCTTCACAAAAGTGCTAGCTAGTCGAATTCCCATTATATCGTGTGAAAAATATTTTCTAAAACTAGATCTTGTGAAAAACGTTCATTGACCAAAGTGCGGCTAATGTTCCTAAGAGGCGAGCATGGTGAAATCTGAAAACCTCGATGGAGCGGCGGATTTGCGGACGGAATGTCGAGGCAAGTGCGTCTTACGGTAACGGACCTTAATGTTTTCAACGGTACGGCCCGGACTACGAACCTGGGACCCGCTGATTAAGAGGCAACTGATTCCTCCGGTTTCTCAATGCCCTTTCCGATAAGTCGGTCTCCTATCCTACGTTAAGTGTCATTCGGCCTGCAATATTGACCCCCTAAGCCGGGGGATCGGCGTCCAAAATTGACCCCCTACAGGTTGGTCTGTTGCGCTGCCTGCTTTGTAATGAAGCAGGTGGTCGGGGATGCTGGTCGTGGAGACAATTGCCCGGATACGGCGCGAACACTTCATCAAGGGCAAGACGATCAAGGAGATCGCCCGGGACCTGAAGGTGTCGCGGAACACGGTCCGGAAGGTGCTGAGGTCGGGAGAGACCTCATTCGAGTACGAGCGTGTTGTCCAACCGCGGCCGAAGCTGGGACGATGGGCAGCGGAGCTCGACGGATTGCTTGCGGGGAACGCAGCTAAGGCTGCTCGCGAACAGTTGACGTTGATCCGGATCTTCGAAGAGCTGCGCGGGCGCGGCTATGATGGCGGTTACGATACCGTTCGGCGTTACGCCAGGCGGTGGAGCCAAGAGCGTGGGCAATCGACGGCTGCAGCCTATGTCCCGCTGAGCTTTGCGCCTGGGGAAGCCTATCAGTTCGACTGGAGCCACGAGGTCGTCCTGCTCAATGGCGTAACGGTGATCGTGAAGGCCGCCCATGTCCGGCTCTGTCACAGCCGGATGCTGTTTGTGCGGTGCTATCCGCGCGAGACACAGGAGATGGTGTTCGACGCCCACGACCGGGCATTTGCTCTGTTCAAGGGCACCTGCGGACGCGGCATCTACGACAACATGAAGACGGCGGTGGAGACCATCTTCGTCGGCAAAGGGCGTCTCTACAATCGCCGCTTCATGCAGATGTGCAGCCACTACCTGGTCGATCCGGTTGCCTGCACGCCAGCGTCGGGCTGGGAGAAGGGTCAGGTCGAGAACCAGGTCGGACTTGTCCGGGAGCGCTTCTTCACGCCACGGCTGCGGTTCAAAACCCTCAACGAGTTGAACGCGTGGCTGTTGGACAAGTGCATCGCCTACGCCAAAGCGCACCGGCATCCGGAACTGATCGAACAGACGGTCTGGGAGGTGTTCGAAGCTGAGCGACCGAAGCTCGTTCCCTATGCCGGCCGGTTCGACGGATTCCACGCGGTGCCGGCGTCGGTCTCGAAGACCTGTCTGGTGCGTTTCGACAACAACAAATACTCGGTCACGGCCAGCGCTGTCGGGCGGCCTGTCGAGGTTCACGCCTACGCCGACCGCATTGTGATCCGCCAGGACGGGCGCATCGTTGCCGAGCATGCTCGCTCGTTCGGCCGCGGCGATACCGTCTACGATCCCTGGCATTACGTGCCGGTGCTGGCTCGCAAACCCGGTGCCTTGCGCAACGGCGCTCCCTTCAAGGACTGGGTACTGCCGGCCGCGATCGAACGTGTACGGCGCAAGCTCGCCAGCGCCGACGATGGCAATCGGCAGATGGTCGACATCCTCAACGCAGTTCTGACCGACGGCTTGCCGGCCGTCGAAGCCGCCTGCGCCGAGGCGATCACTCACGGCGTTCATTCCGCCGATGTCGTGCTCAACATCCTGGCCCGCCAGCGTGATCCTGCGCCACCGGCCAACATCCTCACCCCGGCTGCGCTGACATTGCGCCATGCCCCGATCGCCGACTGTGCCCGTTACGACAACCTCAGGAGAACCATCTGATGGAACGTACTCAACTGTTCGACCTCATGAGCGAGCTCAAGCTCTACGGCATGAAGGCCGCCTTCGATGAGATCATGGCGACCGCTGTCAAACGCCAGCACGAACCTCAACGCATTGTCGGCGACCTGCTCAACGCCGAGATCAACGAGAAGCAGGCGCGCTCGATCAAGTACCAGCTCACCATCGCCAAACTGCCGCTGGCCAAGGACCTTGAGGACTTCCAGTTCGAGGGCACTCCTATCAACCAGACGCTGGTCAATGATCTCGCCGGCGGCGGCTTCATCGCCCAGCAACGTAACGCCGTCCTGGTCGGCGGTACCGGCACCGGCAAAACACATATGGCCATCGCCATCGCCAGAAGCTGCATCCGATCTGGTGCCCGCGGCCGCTTCTACAACGTAGTCGACCTCGTCAATCGCCTGGAGATCGAGACCCGCAATGGACGGCAGGGTCGCATCGCCGAGCATCTGACCCGGATGGACTTCATTGTCCTCGACGAACTCGGCTACCTTCCGTTTGCTCAATCCGGCGGCCAGCTACTGTTCCATCTCGTCAGCCGGCTCTACGAGCGCACGTCGATCGTCGTCACCACCAACCTATCCTTCGGGGAATGGCCCAGCGTATTTGGCGACGCAAAGATGACCACCGCGCTGCTCGATCGTCTGACTCACCATTGCGATATCGTCGAGACCGGCAACGACAGTTGGCGCTTCAAGAGCCGCGACGACGATCACGCAACCCGCGCTCGCACCGTCTCCGCAACCCCGACCAGCTCCGACGGCGCGAGCGCTACCGCCAAAACCCGTCGCCCAAAGGGGTCAAAATTGGACGCCGATGCGGGGTCAAATTTGAACGCCGATTGACA
>NZ_JYMT01000034.1 GCF_000938305.1 Bradyrhizobium sp. LTSP885 | reverse complement strand
CGAGAGCCTCGACACGGTCGACAACCAGTTGGTTCGGTTCGAGCAGGACCCCAACAACGCGAAGATTCTCGATAATATCTTCCGCCTGGTCCACACCATCAAGGGGACCTGCGGCTTCCTCGGCCTGCCGCGGCTGGAAGCGCTGGCGCATGCCGGCGAGACCCTGATGGGCAAATTCCGCGACGGCATGCCGGTCAAGGCTGAGGCCGTGACGCTGATCCTGTCCTCGATCGACCGCATCAAGGAGATTTTGGCAGGGCTCGAGGCCACCGAGGCCGAGCCTGAAGGCGACGACCGCGATCTGATCGATCAATTGGAAGCCATGGTTGAGCGCGGCATGGCCGCTATGGCTGCTGCTGCAGCTGCTGAAGAAACTCCTGTTGTCGCCGCACCTCCGGTGCAACCGGCGATGCCCGAAGGCACGCTGGTGGTGCAGACCCTGGAGCGCCCGTTGCGCCCCGGCGAGGTCTCGCTCGACGAACTCGAACGCGCCTTCCGCGAGACCGCGCCCGAAGTGGTCGCGCCCGCGCCTGTTGCCAAACCCGCAGCGCCCGTGGTTGCTGCGGTTGCCGCAGCGGAGCCCGCCGAGGTCGCGAAGAAGCCGGCCCGCAAGGCGGCTGCCGCCGAGGGCGACGTCCCGGAAGGCGACAAGATCGCCAACCAGTCGATCCGGGTCAACGTCGACACCCTCGAGCACCTCATGACCATGGTCTCCGAGCTGGTCCTGACCCGCAACCAGCTGCTGGAGATATCAAGGCGCAACGAGGACACCGAGTTCAAGGTGCCGCTGCAGCGGCTGTCGAACGTCACCGCCGAGCTGCAGGAGGGCGTCATGAAGACGCGGATGCAGCCGATTGGTAACGCCTGGCAGAAGCTGCCCCGCATCGTCCGCGATCTCTCCGGCGAACTCGGCAAGCAGATCGAGCTGGAGATGCACGGCGCCGACACCGAGCTCGACCGCCAGGTGCTCGACCTGATCAAGGATCCGTTGACGCACATGGTGCGCAACTCCGCCGACCATGGCCTGGAGACCACGGCCGAGCGGGTCGCCGCCGGCAAGGGCGAGCAGGGCACCATCAGGCTCTCTGCCTATCACGAGGGCGGCCACATCATCATCTGCATCGCCGACAATGGCCGCGGGCTCAACACCGAGCGGATCAAGGCCAAGGCAGTCCAGAACGGTCTCGTCACCGAGGCTGAACTGGACAAGATGACCGAAGCGCAGATCCACAAGTTCATCTTCGCGCCGGGCTTCTCGACCGCAGCCGCCATCACCTCGGTCTCCGGCCGCGGCGTCGGCATGGACGTGGTGCGCACCAATATCGACCAGATCGGCGGCACCATCGACATCAAGAGCGTGGCCGGCGAGGGCGCCTCCGTCACCATCAAGATCCCGCTGACGCTGGCGATCGTCTCGGCCCTGATCGTGGAAGCCGGCGGTGATCGCTTTGCGATCCCCCAATTGGCCGTGGTCGAGCTGGTGCGGGCGCGGGCCAACTCCGAGCACCGCATCGAGCGGATCAAGGACACGGCGGTCCTGCGGCTGCGCAACAAGCTGTTGCCGCTGATCCACCTCAAGAAGCTCTTGAAGATCGACGACGGCGCGACCTCCGATCCCGAGAACGGCTTCATCGTGGTGACGCAGGTCGGCAGCCAGACCTTTGGCATCGTGGTCGACGGCGTGTTCCACACCGAGGAGATCGTGGTCAAGCCGATGTCCACGAAGCTGCGCCACATCGACATGTTCTCCGGCAACACCATCCTGGGCGATGGCGCCGTGATCATGATCATCGACCCCAACGGCATCGCCAAGGCGCTCGGCGCCTCCGGCTCCTCGGCCCATGACATGGCCGACGACAGTGCTTCGGCCCATGCCTCGTCCGGCGAGCAACTGACCTCGCTGCTGGTGTTCCGTGCCGGCTCCAGCCAGCCCAAGGCGGTGCCGCTCGGCCTCGTCACCCGGCTGGAGGAGATCGCAACCGACAAGATCGAGCTCTCGAACGGCCGCTACATGGTGCAGTACCGCGAGCAGCTGATGCCGCTGGTGCAGATGGCCGGCGTCAATGTGCAGACGCAAGGCGCCCAGCCGATCCTGGTGTTCGCCGACGACGGCCGCTCGATGGGGCTGGTGGTCGACGAGATCATCGACATCGTCGAGGAGCGGCTCAACATCGAGGTCGCCGGCTCGCAGGAGGGCATCCTCGGCTCGGCCGTGATCAAGGGCCAGGCCACCGAGGTGATCGACGTCGGCCACTTCCTGCCGATGGCGTTTGCCGACTGGTTCTCGCGCAAGGAGATGCGCCCCTCGGCAAGCTCGCAATCCGTGCTGCTGGTCGATGACAGTGCCTTCTTCCGCAACATGCTGGCGCCGGTGCTGAAGGCTGCCGGTTACAAGGTGCGGACCGCGCCGAACGCGCAGGAGGGGCTTGCCGTGTTGCGTTCGGGGCAGGCCTTCGACGTCGTGCTGACCGACATCGAGATGCCCGAGATGAACGGCTTCGAGTTCGCCGAGAGCATTCGTTCCGACAACAATCTGACCGGGCTGCCGATCATCGCACTGTCGGCGATGGTGTCGCCGGCGGCGATCGAGCGCGGCCGGCAGGCCGGCTTCCACGATTATGTCGCCAAGTTCGACCGTCCCGGCCTGATCGCGGCGCTGAAGGAACAGACCGCCGAACTGCGCCGGGCGGCTTAAGGAACTGTCATGATGACCAGCAAGACCGAGACAAGCGAAGGCGCCATGGTCGAATACGTCACCGCCGTGATCGGCGGGCAGCTGTTCGGGCTGCCGATCTCGCGGGTGCAGGACGTGTTCATGCCGGAGCGGCTGACGCGGGTGCCGCTGTCGTCAGCGGAGATCGCCGGTGTGCTCAATCTGCGCGGCCGCATCGTCACCGTGGTCGACATGCGCGCTCGCCTGGGGCTGCCGAAGGCCGATGACGGCAAGCCGCCGATGGCGGTCGGTGTCGACCTGCGCGGGGAATCCTATGGCCTCCTGATCGACCAGATCGGCGAGGTGCTGCGGCTGCCCGACGACGGCTGCGAGGAAAACCCCGTCAACCTCGATCCCCGCATGGCCAAGCTCGCCGGCGGGGTCCACCGCCTCGATGGCCAGCTCATGGTCGTCCTCGACGTCGATCGCGTACTCGAATTGATGCCCGACGCCAAAGCAGCCTGAGAGGGCGGCGTGAGATCAGGGCGAATTGAACTGAAGAACCGAAACATCCCCGTGGGGATGAGGAAGTAGAGGTCGCAAATGAGAACGTGTCTTGTTGTCGATGACTCAAGCGTCATTCGCAAGGTCGCCCGCCGCATCCTGGAAGGTCTCGATTTCCAGATCACCGAAGCCGAAGATGGTGAGAAGGCGCTCGAGGTTTGCAAGCGCGGGCTGCCCGATGCGGTGCTGCTCGACTGGAACATGCCCGTCATGGACGGCTACGAGTTCCTCGGCAATTTGCGCCGCATGCCCGGCGGCGATGTGCCGAAAGTGGTGTTCTGCACCACCGAGAACGACGTCGCGCATATCGCGCGTGCGCTGCATGCCGGTGCCAACGAATACATCATGAAGCCGTTCGACAAGGACATCGTCACCGCGAAGTTCCAGGAAGTCGGACTCCTCTAGAGATTGATCCCTCGCGACAAACGCGTCGTGTTTGCGCGAAGATCATGCTCAAAGCCTGCGTTCGATCCGGCGGCGGAAGCCTCCGGCTCAACGTTCGTAATCTGTGCCGTTGCGTCGCTGGTGAAGTTATGAGTGTTGCGTTGACAAGTGCTACGGCCCCGACATCGACCCGGACCGACAAGGTCCGGGTGATGGTCGTCGACGATTCCGTGGTGATCCGCGGGATGATCTCGCGCTGGATCGGCGCCGAGCCCGACATGGAGGTCACGGCTTCCCTGCGCACCGGCCTCGACGCCGTCAACCAGCTCGAGCGCATCAACCCCGATGTCGCGGTGCTCGATATCGAAATGCCGGATCTCGACGGCATCTCGGCGCTGCCGCAGCTGTTGGCCAAGAAGCGCGACCTTGTCGTGATCATGGCGTCGACGCTGACCCGCCGCAACGCGGAGATCAGCCTCAAGGCGCTGTCGCTCGGCGCATCCGATTACATTCCAAAGCCGGAAAGCACCCGCGAGGCGACCGCCGCGGAAACCTTCCGCCACGATCTGATCCAGAAGATCCGTCATCTCGGCGCCAAGGCGCGGCGCGGTGCGGGTCACAATTCGGCGAGCCCGCCGCTCGCGCCGAGCCAGGACAGGTCGCGTGCGGCGGCTCCGGGCGCTGCACCGGCGCCGGCTGCGGCAGCACCAATCGCCCGCCGCGCGTACGGCCTGCTGTCGCCGAAGGTGCTCCTGATCGGCGCGTCGACCGGCGGCCCGCAGGCGCTGATGTCGCTGGTCGCCGAGATCGGGCCGCTGATCGATCGTTTCCCGGTGCTGATCACCCAGCACATGCCGCCGACCTTCACCACCATTCTCGCCGAGCACCTTGCGCGCACCAGCAAGCGCCCGGCGCATGAGGCTGTTGACGGCGAGACCGTCAAGCCCGGCCAGATCTATCTTGCGCCGGGCGGCCGCCACATGCGCGTGGTCCGCCATGGCATCGATGCCGTGATCGCGCTCGACGACGGCCCCCCGATCAATTTCTGCAAGCCCGCGGTCGATCCGATGTTCACGTCCGCGATCGACGTCTGGCAGGGCAGTATCATGTCGGTGATCCTGACCGGCATGGGCTCCGACGGCATGCGTGGCGGCAAGGACATCGTCGCGGCCGGCGGCAGCGTGATCGCCCAGGACGAAGCCTCGAGCGTGGTGTGGGGCATGCCCGGTGCGGCCGCCAACGCCGGCATCTGCGCCGCCGTGCTGCCGCTCAATCAGATCGCGCCGAAACTTGTTCGTGCGTTTTCGGGAGACCGTTCGTGACGCCCCTGGACTATGAGTATTTGCGTAAGCTCCTGAAAGAGCGTTCCGGCCTCGATCTCTCCGCCGACAAGCAATATCTGGTGGAGAGCCGGCTGGTGCCGCTGGCGCGCCGGTCGAACCTCGCCGGCATCCCCGAGCTGGTCCAGAAGATGAAGGGCGGCGCCGAGGCGCTGACATCAGACGTGGTCGAGGCGATGACCACCAACGAGACGTTCTTCTTCCGCGACAAGATTCCGTTCGATCATTTGAAGGAAGCGGTGCTGCCGGCGCTGGCGCAAGCGCGCGCCGCGCGGCGCAGCCTGCGCATCTGGTGCGCGGCCGGCTCGACCGGACAGGAGCCCTATTCGATCGCGATGCTGGTGAAGGAAATGACCGCGCTGTTCACCGGCTGGCGCGTCGAGATTATCGCCACCGATCTGTCGCAGGCGGTGCTGGAAAAGGCCAGGGCCGGCCTGTTCAGCCAGTTCGAGGTGCAGCGCGGCCTGCCGATCCAGATGCTGGTGAAGTATTTCACACAGAAGGGCGAGCTCTGGCAGCTCAACGCCGATATCCGCGGCATGGTGCAGCACCGCCAGCTCAATCTGCTGCAGGACATCTCCCATCTCGGCACCTTCGACGTGATCTTCTGCCGCAACGTGCTGATCTATTTCGACCAGAACACCAAGGCCGGCATCTTCGCCAAGCTCGTCCGGATGCTCGAGCCCGACGGCGTGCTGGCGCTCGGCGCCGCCGAATCCGTCGTCGGCATCACCAGCGCCTTCAGACCCTATCCCGACAGGCGCGGGCTCTATCAGCCGAACACCGCGCCGGTGGCACGCGCCGGTGGCGCGCCGCATGTGCTGAAGGCCGTGGCCTCGGCTGCGCGCTGAGTTGAAGCGAGGCGATCGCGGTTCTTTCCACGTCATTGCGAGCGAAGCGAAGCAATCCATCTTTCCGCAAGCGGAGGCATGGATTGCTTCGTCGCTTCGCTCCTCGCAATGACGGGCGCGGAAGCGTTCGCCTCTCTCCAGTTACAAGATCGCGTGCGGCAGAAAACGCGACGTGTTTCCCGTGATCGGGTTCTCGTCCTCGCGGATCGACAGGCCGCACGGCGTGTGATCGACCAGCCAGCTGCCGAGCACCGGATACTGTCCTGAAAAATTCGGCAACGGCGCCAGCGCCTGGCGGATGAAGCCCTCGGCGCCGTAGGGCCCATCCTGCGCGGCCAGCGTCGTACCGGCGCTGACCAGCTCGATATTGGCACCTTCGCGCGAATAGATCGGCTTGCGCACAAAGGACGTGCCCAGCTGTGCGGCCTGCGGGTCGTCCTCGAAATAGGCCGGCAGCAAATTGGGATGGTTGGGAAACATCTCCCACAACAGCGGCAGGATGCCCTTGTTCGACAGAATTGCCTTCCACGGCGGCTCGATCCAGCGCGTCGGCGCCTTTGCGAGATCCTTGCCGAACGCGTCGTGGAACATCCATTCCCAGGGATAGAGCTTGAACGCGAGCTCCATTGCGCGGTCGTCGAGGTCGACGAATTGTCCGTCGTCACGCAGCCCGATCTCCTCGATGTCGAGCAGCGTGGTTGTCAGACCGGCCTGGGCCGCGGTGTCTGCGAGATAGGCGAGCGTGCCGGCGTCCTCGGCATTTCCGGTCATGCCGGTGAGATGCAGCGGATGCGAACCACCGAGCTTCTTCCAGGCCTCGATCAGGTGCTCGTGGATCGAGTTGAACTGGTCGGCGCGCTTCGGGATGATGTTGCGTTCGATCGCCTGTTCGAGCCAGGTCCATTGAAACACCGCCGCCTCGAAGATCGAGGTCGGCGTGTCGGCGTTGTATTCGAGCAGCTTGGCCGGGCCTTTGCCGTCGAATTTGAGATCGAGCCGGCCGTAGAGGCTGAGCTGATCGCGATGCCAGCTCTCCGAGATCAGGTTCCAGAAGGCTTCCGGAATTTTCAGCCGGCGCAGATAGGCCTCGTCGTCGACCGCGCGGCCGGCGAGCTCGAGGCACATCGCGTCGATCTCTCCGGTCGGCGCCTCGATGCCGCGTTCGATTTCATCGAGCGTGAAGGCGTAGTAGGCGCGCTCGTCCCAGTAGCGTTCGCCGTCGATGGTGTGAAAATCGAAGCCGGCGCGCTCCGCCGTCTCACGCCAGTCGTCGCGTTCGGAGCATTCAATGCGTTGCATGGGTCATCGCGTTTGCGTCAGACAAGGCGTACGTCAACCGCCGCCATGCGGGTGACCGCCATGGGGGTGGCCGCCGAAGCGACGCGGGGCGGCGCCGAAGCCGCCATAGGCGGGCCGGCAATAGGGCCGGCCGTCGGGACCGGGGATCAGGACGTTGCCGGGACCGCAACCACGCCGCGGCGCAAATCCCATCGAGACTGCGCCAATGGCTGAAGTCCCAATCATTGTCAGCACGACACGTCGTGAGCGTTTCATGGATGCGATCCTCCCCCGGTAAGCGGCCTTAAGTGTCCATCACATGCGACGGCCGGGCAAGCGAAAGCATGCGGTCACACAGCAACGTGCAGCAACGATGTCAGCCACCGCCAAAACCGAACGCGTGCGCGAACGAGCCGAAGCCGCCGCGGCTCACCGAGCTTGCACTGGCGGCCGATGACGATGACGAGCCGCCGCCGGATGAGGAATCGCTGCTGAAGAAGCTGCTGCGCGACGACCAACTGCTGCCGCTACCGCCATGGCCGCCGTATCCGGATGACGAACTGCGCGGCGCGCAGTCGACGCCGGGTTGCGGCACCGCAGGCGCGGTCATGCCCGGCGGCGGTGGCTGCGGGGGCTGGCAAGTCTGGCGCGGCATCAGTGCATAGGCGCTGCCGCCGACCGCGAGCGTGCCCATCACCAATAGCGCAACGTGGTTGGAGCGCTTGACCGGCGGACCCGGCTGCGGCGGCGCAGCGGGCCGGCGCCTGCCGAATTCCGGATTCGGTTTGGTTGCCATGGTCAGTAGATCATGCAGGCCGCGTTCAGCGCGCCTGCGGCCAGCGAGGACAGCCCGAGCCAGATCGCTGCGGCCATCTCTCCGGAGGCGATCCGCGCCGACAGGTTCGGCACCGGGATCTTCACGATGTAGTAGACGATGATCTGCACGATCAGCGCGATCATGCTCCAGATCAGGCAGTCCACGACATTGGCGGAGTGGGCGATGGCGCTGACGACGGGCAGCACGAAGCCGAGCAGGCTCAGGCCCAGCGCAATCGCTGCCGCCGGATCGTTGTCGCGGATCAGCTGAAACTCGTCGTGCGGCGTGACACGCGTGTAGACGAAGAGATAGGCGACCACGGCGATCAGCGCCGTGCAGAAATAGACCAGGAATGCCGGCAGGCCGGCGAGGGATTGCAGGATCATGTCGTGGCGCGCCCCGTGGATCCTCAAGAATCGTGTGCCGGAAGGATGACACGATCTGTTGGTCGGTGCACGTCCGTATCAGGTTCAGGGGACATCGTGTGGAATGCCATGGCGACAAACAGCGCCCGCCGCCAGGCGAGGCGCTGCTCGTTTTATCGCTGTGCGAAATCGTGGCCGCGCGCGGTCATTTTCCGGTCTTGGCTTTCAGCTCGGCAACCTCGCTCGCGAGCTGGTCGACGGTGGCCTGCAACTGACTGATCTGCGCGGCCGGATCGACTCCGATCATGGTTGGATCGGGCGGCAGTTCGGGGGTGTTCTTGAACGCGTCAACGGAAACCTTTGTGAGCTCCGCGAGTGGCTTGTCGATTTCCTTGTCCTTGTGCACCTTGTCGGGGTGGACTTTATCCGGATGCAACTTTTCCGGATGGACTTTCTCCGGCTGAAACTTCTCCAAATGTTGCTTTTCGATATGCTTCGGATGATTGAGCGTCTCGAAGATCTCCTTGTGGGGTTTGTCGGGGTGGGTCTTGTCGAGGTCCTTGTGGATCTTTTCCAGCTCCTTGTCCTTGTGGGCCTTGAGCAGCGCGTTGTGCGTGGCGTTCGCGAGGATCGTGTGCAGGTCGCGCACGCGCAACTCGCTGACGGGCGTGTCGGCGCCGACGGCGGGTCTATCCTGCTGGGACACGAATGGTTCGGAAGATTTGGGGTCTTTGGCCATAATCAATTCTCCAAATGTCGAATGATGAAATTGCCACCCCCGCGAATATCACTATAGCAGCATTGCATGAAAATGCAACCTTAACGAGTTTTGCTGGAAAGCGGTTTGCCGGCAAGGAGATGCGCAAGCGCGGTGCTGATCGGCTGGCCCGTGGCACGCTCGAAGAACAAAAAGCCCGGCGAGGGATTGGCCTCGAAACAGAAATATTCGCCGTCTTGTGTCTCCTTCAAATCGATGCCGGCAAACAACAGGCCCAATCGTTTCGTCAACGCGACGCATCTGTGCGCGACCTCGCAAGGCAGTTCGGTTGGTTGCATCAGGATCGGCTCGCCATCGCCCGCGGCATAGCGGTAGTCGATCGATGGCGTCTCGATGCGGGTGGCAAAGATCCGATCGGCAACGACGTGGACCCGAACATCCGCGCCCTGGATTCGCTGCTGGAACTGCGCCGGGCCGTGACGCAGCAGCGGCAGGCGCTCGGCCTGCTGCGAACCGAAACGGCGAACGATGGAGCGAACCCCGCTGATGGATTTGTAGATCACGTCGTCATTGTGCTCGGCGGCGAACGCAAGCGCCGCGGCGGCATCGTTGGTGATCAGCGTCGCAGGCACCTGGAACCCGCACGCGCGGATCAGCATCGCCTGGTGCGGCTTGCTGCTGTTCGACATTCCGGCGAGCACCGGGTTGACGACCGGGCAGGGCAGGGTGTCGATAATTGCGCTGAGCGCGGCCATCCGCTGTGCCTGAAGCGCCTGCGCCACCGCGGCCGGAATTCCGGGAAAATCCGCTGCCAGCGCCTGCAGCGGCCTGAAATACACGCCGGTCAGGTCATCGACGTCGAGACGCCAATCCGGACCGGAAAAATATCCGCCGTGGAATTCGCCGTTGGTCCATTGTGTGTGCACGGTCGATTGCACAGCGGAGTCGGTCGAGATGTTTGGGCTCAGCACCCGATAGGCGAGCTCCTCCGCCTCAAGGCGCGCGCACACCAGCTCGGTCACGGGTTCGCTGACATTGCCGCACACCAGAATCATGACAATACCCATGACAATGGCTTGGCGTGGCCGGATGGCTCACCGCTCTGTGTCAGCGTATCGGCCACGCCCTCCGCGATGGCCTCTCGTGCGACGGGACCGAACAATTCGAAGCGCGGACGATGTTCGATATCCAGCACACGCGGCCTCTGGTCCGACGTGACGATGAATTCCGCGAACCCAAGGCCTGCTGCGGCGGCGAATGCGCAAAGCCGCGCGGAGACGTCTTTCGCCGTATCCGGCGTTCCGTCATCCCAGACCAAATGCGGTCCGGCCAAGCAGGCGCGCCACGCGCCGTGATGGAGTTCCGTCAGTCGCGCGGGCGCCAGTGGCGCGTGCTCCGCAACCTTCGCTGCATCTGTCTCGGGCACGAGTTGGCGCGCCCCGTGGCCTGTCACGTGCTCAATGGCGGCTCCGCCCTGACGCGCCAGAAACCGCGAAATCTCCCCGGCGTCTCCGGTGATGACGCTGTCGAGCGGCGGCAGGCCATGTCGCCGCAGCAAGGCGCCCCAGACCAGGATGGGCCGCCGCATGCCGTACCACGACCATGCGGGCGGCCGATCGACCACCGGGCATGGCAGGCCCCATAGCCAGCCGAGCAGGGCGGCTTCGGCCTCGGCCTGATTGTAGAACAGGTCCTCCTGCGACCATTCCTCCGATGGCCGGACGGGCCGGGCGACGCGTCGTGCCGCCAGCACGCCGTCAATCGCAACGGTCTCGCCTCCGATCGTCAGGGCGGTGTCCGACCGGTTGCTGTCGAAGCGCCAGGCGGTGCACGCGGGATCCATAAAGGGATCGCTGATCGTCCGCGTTTCGTGCGACCGCCCGGCCAGCGCGCGGCTGACCGCCGCGAGGCATGGATCGTCGGAGGCTCCAAGCAGGATGAACATCGGCGTTCCCTTCGTTCAGCGAACGAAGCCCGGATCAGTTCCCGCCAAAATTGTGCACTAGATATCGATCACTCACAGGTGATATGGCTCACAATGCCCCAAACAAAAACTCCGCCATTTGTGGCGAGCTTGTTGCGCAGCATCGGGGGACGAATTGCCATGTCAGGTTGTGATCCACTTCACAACGGGCTCTGCAATAGCGGTCTATATGACACACAACCTGAAGTATATTGCTGAACGAGATCGGTGATCGCTATGACGACGAGCTATGGCACGGACATCCTGCCGATGTTCCGATCGGGCGACATCGGTTGCATGACTCCGAAAGATGTCCATCTCGGCGACGCCACCTGGATGTGCGACCCGGCCGCCAATGACGATTTTGCCGACCACGCCAACGCGCGCCGCGTATTCGCCGCGCTTTCATCCGGATTCATGCCGCCGGGTCACAAATGGTCGCAGGACCGGCTCGATATCTATTCGAGCTGGATGATGGACGGATTCCAAACCTGAACCCGAGTGGAGAGCAAGATGAGGAGATCGATCAAGACGGCGCTCGCCTGTGGTGTGCTTTTGCTTCCCGGCCTTCCGGTCGCGGCGCAGACGACGCCGAATCCAGCGATGAATTCGCCCGATCAGCTGGCCTGGCAATTCTTCATCCAGGTCAACACCCGCGCCGGCGGCAGCAATGCCCTGTTCGAGACCTGGGCCAGCGATAGCGACACCTTCAAGGTGAATCCGCAGTTCCCGACGACGCCGGCGCCGCTCGCGCTGCATGAACCTGCGGTGCCGGATGCGGGCCGGGTGGCGCTGCAGAGAGCCGGTAAGCTGCTCCCGGCGATTCCGCCCGGCAAGGGCGCGCTGGAGGAATCGCGGCGCAACAAGGAATCGTTCGACTTCATCGTGCAGAACAATTTGTACAAGGTGTCCGGCCTTCGCGCCGCGTTCGGCAAGACCATTTCGTTTCCGGTCGGCGCGATGGAGGTCAAGGCGAACTGGATGCTGGTGACGGATATTCCGGACTTCAGCGGCGGCAAGGTGACGCTCGCCGATGTACCCAAGCTGTATCATGTCAACACCGGCGCCGACGGCAAGCAATATGCCTTCGTGTCGATGCACATCATCTCCAAGGCCGTTCCGAACTGGACCTGGGCGACGTTCGAGCACCAGTTCAATCCGTCGCGATGCGACATCATCGGATGCAGGGACTCCTTCGGTGCGCAAACCAGTCCGGTGGGCCCCAATTCGCAGGCAAAACAGGGATACCCGGATTGCGCGAAGACGCCGGCGTTGAAGGCCATGATCGCGGCCGCCGATTGGGATCCGGCATTTGCCAATTATTGCCTGAAGGGGTCGCAGACGGATTTCACTGATGCCACCGGTCTCGACGTCCGTCTCGGCAATTCGGTCACCGAAGACGGCTTCGTCGATCAATCATCCTGCATTACCTGCCACGGCCGGGCGGCCTGGGACAGCAAGGGGGCCGCCACCTCCCAGGCAGGCTTTGACGACAATGGCGCACCGCTCGGCCCGATCCAGCCCAGCTGGTACTGGAGCTTCTCCAGCCAGCCGCCGATCTTCCAAGGCATGAGCGGCCTCGCGCAGATCGCGACGTCGGCGGACTTCGTCTGGTCCATCCCGTTCTGTGCGCTCGACGACACCCAGACCCCGCCGAAGGTCAACCGGAACTGCAAGGGAAAATGAGCCGGCGGGCGCATCGGTGACCGACCAAAAGGTACAACTCGCCGGCAGTTATCGCGCCGCTCCGCCGGATGCGACATATGTCGGCGAGGTCGATCCGGACGAACTTATCGTCATCACGGTCTATCTGAAGCGGCGCACGCCCGATGCGTTTCAAGCGGGCAGTGCCGGAGACCTCGCCCGGCTGTCGAAGCCGATCACGCGGCGCGCGCTCGCGGCGCAACGCAAACGCACCCATGGCCGCGCCGCCGAGCGCATCAAGAAGCTGGCCGCCAGGTTTCATGTCGCGGTGCTCGATATCGATCTGTCCCAGCGCATCGTCGTGCTGGAAGCCACGGCACGCCTGCTGACCGGGATCCTCGGTGCGACGCTGCGTATCTACGACGACGGTCACAGCCGCTTCCGCGCCCGCGTCGGCGCAATGGCGGTGCCGAAGGAAATCGCGCCATGGGTGCGCGCCATCCTTGGCTTCGATCAGCGGCCGGTGTCGAGGCCGGTGCCGCGGTTGACCGCGCTCGCCGGTGCCGGAGCGGGCGCCGGACTCTGGCCGACGGACGTTGCCGCGCTCTACGGGATTCCGCTTGATCGCGACGTATCGAAGGTCTGCGTCGGCATCATCGCGCTGGGTGGCGGTTACCTCGCAACCGATCTGGCCCAGGCGCTCGCCGCGATGGAACGTGAGGCTCCCAAAGTCATCGACCAGGCCGTTACGATCAAGCCCACCGTGCCCGCCGGCGCCGCGACGTCCGGGGCCGGCAATCAGTTCGGGGGCGGCACGGTGCCCGACGAGGAGATCGCGCTCGATCTCCAGATCCTGGCGAGCCTGCTGCCCAAGGCGCGGATCGTGATCTATTTCGCAGGCAACACCATTCAGAGCATGGTCGGTGCGATCAACCAGGCGATCTTCGACGACGTCAACCGGCCGCAGGTGCTGTCGGTCAGTTGGGGCAGCGCGGAGACGTTCTGGAGTTCTTCGGCCCGCGACGCGATGCAGGGGGTGTTGGCCGACGCCAAGCGATTGAACGTCACGGTCTTGTTCGCGGCCGGCGACCAACTCGCGACCGGCGGATTGAACGACGGTAACGCGCATGTCTGGTTTCCCGCGTCGAGCCCCTATGCGCTGAGCTGTGGCGGAACACAGCCCGCCAGCGGCAACGCCGGCGCGGCGGGCAATGAGGAGATTGTCTGGAACGACGGCACCAGTGGGACCGGCGGCGGGATCAGCGATGTGTTTTCGGTGCCGGCTTTTCAAACCGGTCTGGCGCTGCCGCCATCCGTCAATGACGGCGCCTTGCGGCGCGGCGTTCCCGATGTCGCCGCCGCCGCGTCCGGTACGCCAGGCTACCGTATTGTTCTCAACGGCGCCGTGGTGATCAAGGACGGCACCAGCGCGGCCGCTCCGCTCTGGGCCGGACTGATCGCGATCGCCAATGCAGCGCGCGACAAGCCGCTCGGCTTCGTCAATTCCGCGCTCTATTCCAATGCGGCCCTGTTCAGGCCGATCGAGCACGGCAACAACCGTGTCGACGGCATGGGCTACGATGCGGGCGCCGGCTGGAATGCCTGCACCGGATTGGGTGTTCCGAAAGGCGCCGATCTCGTCACGGCCCTTGTCGCAATCCTGGCGGCGTAAACACCCCAAACAAAAACCCCGCCATTTACGGCGGGGTCCAGTCGGGAGGAGTGAACCCTGAGGTTCGCTGCACGAAGCCCGTAAAGTCTTAGGCCGGAATTCGCTCTTCGACTTCGTGCGGCTCGCGCAGCACATAGCCGCGGCCCCACACGGTTTCGATGAAGTTGCGGCCTTCGGAGGCGTTGGCGAGCTTCTTGCGCAGCTTGCAGATGAAGACGTCGATGATCTTCAGCTCCGGCTCGTCCATGCCGCCATAGAGGTGGTTGAGGAACATTTCCTTGGTGAGCGTGGTGCCCTTGCGGAGCGAGAGCAGCTCCAGCATCTGGTATTCCTTGCCCGTCAGATGCACGCGCTGGCCGCCGACCTCGACCGTCTTGGTGTCGAGATTGACCACCAGATCGCCGGTCTGGATGACCGACTGGGCGTGGCCCTTGGAGCGGCGCACGATCGCGTGGATGCGGGCGACCAGTTCGTCCTTGTGGAAGGGTTTGGTCATGTAGTCGTCGGCGCCGACGCCGAGACCCTTGACCTTGTCCTCGATGCCGGCGAGGCCGGAGAGGATCAGAATTGGTGTCTTGATCTTCGACACCCGCAGCTGCTTCAGCACGTCGTAGCCGGACATGTCGGGCAGGTTGAGGTCGAGAAGGATAATGTCGTAATCGTAGAGCTTGCCGAGATCGACGCCTTCTTCCCCGAGATCCGTCGTATAGACGTTGAAACTCTCGGACTTGAGCATCAGCTCGATCGACTGCGCGACGGCGCTGTCATCTTCAATCAGCAAAACGCGCATGCCAAGTTCCCCATCGTCGCCGCTCCGGGCGTCAGGTCGGCCGCATTCGCGGCACTTACAAAACGCCTTTGAACAACTGATTCGGATCCTGACAAGATATGGTTAACAAAAAATGATTCTGCTTCGCAAGCTCTAACCGTGCAATTTTTGTCGAATCGCCCTAAGATATTGCGTAGAAGAACCTTTTGCTATCCGTTCTCGTTCAGATTCCACATTAAGAGACGGGTCTAACCGACTCTCGTGACTCGCCCTTCCTCAGAACGGGCGAGCAACCCCAGTCACCAAAGACAGTGACGCAATGATTAACGATGCGGGTAAACACGAGGTTAAGCGGCCAGGGCAAAATCTCGGAAACTTAAGGTTTTCGCAATGAAGGCCCTCGCGGAACAGATCGGTGACATCGACGGCGTCAACATTTATGGCCGTGTGGTCGGTGTCCGCGGGCTGATGGTCGAGATCGCGGGGCCGATCCACGCGATGTCGGTTGGCGCCCGCATCGTGATCGACGTCGGCGGTGGCCGCTTCATCGCGGCCGAGGTGATCGGCTTCTCCGGCAGCAATGCCGTGGTGATGCCGTTCGGCGGGCTCGAGGGTGTCAGGCGCGGCTGCCGTGCCGTCATTGCCAATGCTGCAAGTCAGGTGCGGCCGTCGCCGGCCTGGCTCGGCCGCGTCCTCAACGCGATGGGCGAGCCGATCGACGGCAAGGGGCCGCTGGTGCAAGGCGCCTCGCCGATGCCCTATCGAAACTCGCCGCCGCCGGCGCATTCGCGCCAGCGGGTCGGCGCGCCGCTCGATCTCGGGGTGCGCGGACTCAATACATTCCTGACCTGTTGCCGCGGCCAGCGGCTCGGCATCTTCGCCGGTTCCGGCGTCGGCAAGTCGGTGCTGCTGTCGATGCTGGCGCGCAACGTCGACGCCGATATCACCGTGATCGGGCTGGTCGGCGAACGCGGCCGCGAGGTGCAGGAATTCTTGCAGGAAGACCTCGGCGACGAGGGCCTGGCGCGTTCGGTCGTGGTGGTCGCGACATCGGACGAGCCGGCGCTGATGCGGCGCCAAGCGGCGTATCTGACGCTTTCAATCGCGGAATATTTCCGCGACGAGGACAAGGACGTGCTCTGCCTGATGGACTCGGTGACGCGCTTTGCGATGGCGCAACGCGAGATCGGCCTGTCCGCCGGCGAGCCGCCGACCGCCAAGGGCTATACGCCGACGGTGTTCACCGAACTGCCGAAGCTGCTGGAGCGGGCAGGGCCGGGCACTGGCGTCGGCACCATCACCGCGATCTTCACGGTGCTGGTCGACGGCGACGATCATAATGAGCCGATCGCGGATGCGGTGCGCGGCATCCTCGACGGCCATATCGTGATGCAGCGGGCGATCGCCGAGCGTGGCCGCTATCCGGCGGTCAACATCCTCAAGTCGGTCTCGCGTACCATGCCGCGGTCCGCCGATCCCGACTTCCTGTCCTTCATTACGAAGGCGCGGCAGGTGATGGCGACCTATGCCGACATGGAGGAACTGATCCGGCTTGGCGCCTACCGGCCGGGTTCCAGCCCTGAGGTCGACGAGGCGATCCGGCTGCACGAGCCGCTCGAGGCATTCCTGCGCCAGGCCAAGGATGAGGCCACCAGCCTCGGCGATGGCTATCGCCAACTGGCTCAAATCCTTTCGGGTTTGGAAACGGAACGCTAACTTTGTCGGGCCATCATCCGCGGCAGACTAGTAGCGATGCCGGCGGGGCCCAGCCGGGAGCCGGCTTTGTCCCGCGTTCAAAATAGGGACTTCTGGGGAGTATGAGTCGATGAAGTCACGTGAAACGCTGATCCGCCTGAAGAAGTTTCAGGTCGATGAGAAGCGCCGCCGGGTTACCCAGATCGAAGGCATGATCGCCGACTTCCAGCGCATGTCGGTGGAGCTCGAGCGCGAGATCCAGGTCGAGCAGGAACGCGCCGGGATCAACGATCCCACCCATTTCGCCTATCCGACCTACGCCAAGGCGGCGATCCAGCGCCGGGAGAATTTGACCCGCTCGGCCGACGAACTGCGCACCCAGCTCGATGATGCCAAGGCACTGCTGTCGGAGGCATTCGAGGAGCTGAAGAAGGTCGAGTTGCTCGACGAGCGCGACCAGGCGCGCGAGCGCGCCGAAGAGAGCGCCCGCGAGCAGGCCGACATGGACTCGATCGGCCTGATGCGCGCCCGTCTCGGCGTCATCGCCTGACGCATTTCATCCACGTCGAAAGACGGAAAAACCCGGGCCTTCGGCCCGGGTTTTTGTTTGATAATGTCCACAGCCGGCCCACTGGTGGACCGTGTCGTCAGAAACTATGCTACGACCGTCCCGGGCACACGTGACAAGACGATTGACAACGAGACGACGGACGGCGACGCGATGGGGGAAACGGGCTTTGGGGGCGCTGAATGCTGACGCCGGCTGAGCTGGTCGGGCTGATCGCTGCCGTCGCGAAGGGGGATCAAGCCGCCTTCGAGCGCCTTTACGCTGCCACACGCGCGAAACTCTTCGGCGTGGTGCTCCGTATCTTGCGGCGTCAGGACCTCGCAGAGGAGGTCATTCAGGAGGCTTACGTCAAGATCTGGAACAGCGCCGGACAATTCAATCCGGCCCTGTCCTCCCCGATCACGTGGATGGCGTCGATTGCGCGGAACCGCGCCATCGATGTCGTGCGCAAGCGAACCGAGCTCTCGCTGGAAGACGAGCCGGCCGCCATGGAAGCGGCTGCCGACACGCCCGATCCACTGGCGCGCCGGGAGATGACGGAAGAGTTGAAGCGTTTGTTGGAGTGCATTGGTCGTCTGGAGCCCGATCGGCAGAAGCTCGTGCTGCTGGCCTATTACAATGGCTGGAGCCGCGAGCAGCTCGCCGCGAAGTTCGAGACGCCGGTGAATACCGTGAAGACATGGCTGCGCCGCAGCATGATTGATATCCGGGAGTGTCTTGGACTCTAGCGATGGCCTATAGCGAAGACCATATCGCGCTCGCCGCGGAATATGCGCTCGGTACACTCGATGCCGATGAGCGCGCGCAGGTCGACACCATGATGGCTGTCGACAAGGAGTTCGCAGCTGTCGTGCAGGCGTGGGAGTTCAGGCTCGGTTCGCTCAATCAGATGGTCGGTTCGGTCGAGCCGCGCCCGATCGTCTGGGAAAACATCAGGGCGGCGATCGGGCTCTCCGCCGAACCGCAGGCGCCGCTGTTGCTGCCCGAGTCTGCGCCACCACCGCAGGTCGCGCCAGTCGAGATGCGGCAAGTGCGTGTCGTCGATCAAGTGCCCGTCGTCGATAACGACAACGACAACATCGTTGATCTGGCAAGCCGCGTGAAGCGCTGGCGCAGCCTCGCCTCCGTTGCGAGTGCGATCGCGGCCGCGCTGCTCGTGATGTTCGGTCTGCAGATCTACCAGCCCGATGCGCTCCCGCAGGCGATCCGGCCAAAGCCGCGCATCCAAACCGTGGAAGTGAAGGTGCCAGCGCCCGCGCTCACGCCCTCAGCGCAATATGTCGCGCTGCTGCAGGGCCAAGGCGGCGGACCCGCCTTCATCATGACGATCGACGGCGCCACCAGGAATTTCACGGTCCGCAAAGTCGGTGCAACCGCAGAGCCGGGCAAGAGCTTCGAGCTCTGGCTGATTTCCGACAAGCTGCCGCAACCGCGCTCGCTCGGGGTGATCGGGACGGGCGACTTTACGGCACGCCCGGTGTTGTCATCCTATGCTTCTGACGTCGTCGATGGCGCCACCTACGCGGTGACGGTTGAGCAGGCCGGTGGTTCACCCAGCGGCCAGCCGACCTCGACGCCGCTCTTCACCGGCAAGTTGATCGAGACGGTGCCGGGCGCCGCGTCGGCGCCGCGGTAAGTTCGCGCCTTATCTTGTTGTCGTGAGCCTGTGAGTCGTTGTGGCTCCGTCATTGCGAGGAGCGATAGCGACGAAGCAATCCATCTTTCCGGACGGGCGGCGGCAATGGATTGCTTCGCGGAGCCTGTCATCGGGCGCGCATTCGCGCGACCCGTTGGCTCGCAATGACGTGGATGGAGCTATGCTCAATCTTGATCGTCGTCGCGCTCATGCACGACGATGCGGTCTGTTCGTGTGCCCGCACAAAAAGAAAACGCCCGTGGGGAGCGGGCGTTTTCAACAGTCAACTTGGGGGTAGTTGGGGGTCTTAATATCCACGTAGCGACTTTGGGGGGCTGTAAAGAGCCACGTGAATTCGTGAATTCTCCTTTAGCGGACGACCGAGGTGCCCGAGCTGGTGATCGTCACCGGCTTGCCGGCCTTCATCACCCGCGCCGTCTGGGTGTAACCCTCGTCCGACGAATTGTGTGCCGTGATGCCGAAACCCGCGACCAGGATACCCGCGACCAAGGCGACGACCACGATCTTCAGGTGGGTCGTACGGTCTGCGCTGTAGATCGAGTGGTTCATGGAAGTCTCCTGCCGCCTTCCTGCTCTCAGCGGATTTGTCGGGCCGGTCCGCCACCCGGTTCAACGTCTCTCGCCCCACCAACGTAGGATGTGCTGATTCCGTTCCCCAGAGGCGATCACAAGGCAGTGAAAAGACTTGATCGGCCGCGATCGAAAACCGCCGATGGAACCGAAAATTCTACATAATCACAAGTATTTTCAATAGTTTGATTGCACATAGCGTGTCGGCTGCCAAGATCCACCCGTTTCGGCTGATTCCACACAAATCTGTTGCCTGTGGCGCAAAAACACAGCGCGAACGGTCACTGATTTGTGTTCTGCCAGAGCGTTTCGAGCGAAGTGGAAACCAGTTCGCGTCAAGAAAACGCGTCAAAACAAGAATCTAGAGGTCCATTCCGCTTCCATCGGAATCGGCCTCTCTAGACGCTACCGACCGTCTTCAGCCTGGCCCGGGGATGGATTTCGGCTTGCGACAGCACGGTGGTCTGCGAGCGGAACCGCTCGACCAGCGAGCGGACGAACGGCCGGATCGCCGCCGAGGTCACCAGCACGGGCGCCTCGCCTTCACGCGCCGCCTGCTCGAAGGCGTTGCGGACGGCGGTCATGAACTCCGAGAGTTTGGAGGGTTGCATCGCAAGGCTGCGCTCGTCGCCAGTGCCTATGATCGACTCGGCGAACGCCTGCTCCCACCGCGCCGACAGCGCGATCAGCGGCAGGTACCCGTTCGGCGAGGTGTTCTGGGCGCAGATCTGCCGCGCCAGCCGGGCACGGACGTGCTCGACCATGGTGCTCGGGTTGCGCGAGAACGCCAGCGCATCGGCGATGCCTTCGAGGATGGTCGAGAGATCGCGGATCGAGATGCGTTCGGCGAGCAAGAGCTGCAGCACGCGCTGGATACCCGACACCGTGACCTGGCCCGGCACGATGTCCTTGATCAGCTCGGCCTGCTCCTTCGGCAGGTCCTTGAGCAGCTTCTGCACCTCGCCGTAGGACAGCAAGTCCGACATGTTGGTCTTGAGCAGCTCGGTCAGATGCGTCGACAGCACTGTGGCCGCGTCGACGACGGTGTAGCCTTTCAGCGCGGCCTCTTCCTTCAGGCCGGCGTCGACCCAGGTCGCCGGCAGGCCGAAGGTCGGCTCGATGGTGTGGATGCCGGGTACCTGGACCTGGTTGCCGCCGGGGTCCATGACCATGAACTGGTTCGGCCAGATCTTGCCGGTGCCGGCGTCGACCTCCTTGATCTTGATGACGTAGCTGTTGGCCTCGAGCTGCACGTTGTCGAGGATGCGCACCGCCGGCATCACAAATCCCATCTCGACGGCGAGCTGGCGGCGCAGCGCCTTGATCTGCTCGGTCAAGCGGTCGGTGCCGTCGGGGCCGTTGACCAGCGGCAGCAGCGCGTAGCCGAGCTCGATCTTGAGGTCGTCGATCTTCAGCGCGCTGGAGATCGGCTCGTCCGCGGCCGCAGCGGCGGCGGCCGCAGCGGCGGGGGCCGCAGCAGCGGCGGCTTCGGCGGCCACAGCCGCCCTTTTGCGGTTGCGTGCGCTCCAGGCCAGCGCCGCGGCGCCGGAGCCCAGCAGCATGAACGGGAGCATCGGAATGCCCGGCAGCAGCGACAGCACCAGCATGACGCCGGCCGACATGCCGAGCGCCTGCGGATAGCCGGAGAGCTGGCGCATCAGCGCCTTGTCGGCGGCGCCGGTGATGCCGGCCTTGGAGACCAGAAGGCCTGCGGCGGTCGAGACGATCAGGGCGGGCACCTGGGTGACGAGGCCGTCGCCGACGGTCAGCACGGTGTAGGTGCGGGCGGCTTCGCCGAAGCCCAGTCCTTGCTGGGCGACGCCGATGATGATGCCGCCGACGATGTTGATGAAGACGATCAAGAGGCCCGCGATCGCATCGCCGCGGACGAATTTCGAAGCACCGTCCATGGCGCCGAAGAAGCCGCTTTCATCCTCCAGCGCCTTGCGGCGATCCTTGGCGGCCTTCTCGTCGATCAGGCCGGCGGACAGGTCGGCGTCGATCGCCATCTGCTTGCCGGGCATCGAGTCGAGCTGGAAGCGCGCCGCGACTTCGGCGATGCGGCCCGAACCCTTGGTGATGACCACGAAGTTCACGATCACCAGGATCGCGAACACGATGATGCCGATCACGAAGTTGCCGCCCATCACGAAGTTGCCGAACGCCTCGATGACGTGGCCCGCGGCGGCGGTGCCCTCGTGACCATGGCTCAGGATCAGCCGGGTCGAGGCCATGTTCAGCGACAGCCGCATCATGGTCGAGATCAGGAGGATGGTCGGGAACGACGAGAATTCCAGCGGCGCCTGGATGAACAGCGAGGTCATCAGGATCAGGATCGAGATCGTGATCGAAACTGCCAGGAACAGGTCGAGCACGATCGAGGGCAGCGGCAGGATCAGCACCACCAGGATGGTGATGACGCCGAGCGCCAGCGCGAGATCGCCGCGCCTTAAGGTATCAACGATCTCACTGAGGCTCGGCAGTCCGCTCTTGCCTGCCGTACCCTGACCCGCCGTGACGTCGACCATGGTAGCCGCTTTCCCTCGCGATTGACGGCTGCGGCCGCCAAGCGTCTGCGCGACGGCCGCTGGGCCGCCGTTCCGAAAGTGAGGCACCGCACTGGCGTCCACGGGGGATCTCCTCCCGTTATACGCAATCGACGACACTCGACTTCACTCGGCAATTCTTGCCGGGTGTATGGTTAGCAAAGGGTTAATAAAGGCCTTAAGGGCCCGTCATTCCCGGCGTTTTCGGTCGCGACAAGGTGTCAGCGTGGCCGCCAGTCGACGCGAGGGGCCATGGCTGCCCGCGCCGCCGTCGACGCGACGGCCTGAACTTCCGGAACCCGGCGTCAGACGAAACGCTGAAACATCCTCTTGAGGGGATCCATGTCGAACAGAACAGATCGAGTCATGGTCATCGGTCTTGCCGCGGCCCTGACACTTTTGTCCGCGTCAGCGGAGACGGCAACGCTTCCCGACGACAAAGCGTGGATGATCCGCATGCTGGCTTGTGAAGGCGACGGCGTACGCATGGAGGTCTATCTTCCGCAATCGGTTGTCTTTGCCGATCCCGGCATGCGCGCGGGCCAGACGGTGGCCGGCTACTACACGCTCGACCTGACAGCAGCGAACAAGGGCAAGGGTCTCGAGCCGGCGCGCATCACGATGAGTGCGGACAAGAAGACGGTGATCGTCGACCAGTTCACGCGGGGCCTGCCGCCGACACACATTCCCGTTGGCGGAGGTACGGTTGATTTCGACAAGCGGTTCGGAACCGGCGCCAAGTGCGGTCCATTCCAGGCGCAGGATCCGAATTTCGGGAATTGATCTTCCGCGTCGACACACGGCTTGGCGCGGAGCGACGTCCCCTCGCTCCTGCATGCCTAATCCCGCGGCAATGTGGCTTGACCCGGAGGCAATTGCCGACGAAGTTGCGCCCGCCGTGGAAATTTCTTCTCAATTCCTCCCCAAATCAGATCAGTTCATTCCCGACTCTCGCCGGGCATGGCTGCGGCTTGCTGTTGCCGTGATCATCGGCTCGCTCGGCAGCGTCGGCATGTGGTCGGTGGTGGTGGCGCTGCCAGCGGTGCAGTCCGACTTCGGCACAACGCGCGGGACCGCCTCGCTCGCTTACACCATGGTGATGCTCGGCTTCGGCCTCGGCCAGGTGGTGACCGGCAAGATCAGCGACCGCTACGGCATCGTTGCAGCGATCGGCGCCGGGATCGGTATTCTCGGCCTCGGCTACATCCTGGTCGGTTACGCGCCGTCGATCTGGGCCTTCATCTTCCTGCATTTCGCCATCGGCCTGTCGTCGGCGGCGACTTTCGGGCCGCTGATGGCGGAGGCCTCGCACTGGTTCGAGCGCTATCGCGGGCTTGCGGTCGCGATCGCGGCGAGCGGCAACTACATCGGCGGCGCGGTCTGGCCGCCGCTGGTCAATTTCGGCATGCAGAGTTTTGGCTGGCGCACCACCCACGTTGCGATCGGCATCTTCACCGCTGTTACGATGGTGCTCGCGCTTCTGGTGCTGCGCCTGTTGATGGGCGCGGCTGTCAGGCGCAGCCATGTCAACGCGCCGCCGCCGCGGGTCGATCTCAAGCTCTCCACCAATGCGTTGACCGGGATCCTGGCGCTGGCCTCGATCTCGTGTTGCGTGGCGATGTCGATGCCGCAGGTCCACATCGTCGCCTATTGCGGCGATCTCGGCTATGGCGTGGCGCGCGGCGCCGAGATGCTGTCGCTGATGCTTGGCTTCGGCATCATCAGCCGGATCGGATCGGGCTTCCTTGCCGACAGGATCGGCGGCATCCGCACGCTGCTGATCGGCTCGATCGCGCAGGGCTCCGCGCTGCTGTTCTACCTGTTCTTCGACAGCCTGAGTTCGCTCTACCTCATCTCGGCGATGTTCGGCCTGTTCCAGGGCGGCATCGTGCCGAGCTACGCGATCATCGTGCGCGAGGCGATGCCGGCCTCGGAGGCAGCGACCCGCATCGGCATCGTGATCTTCGCCTCGGTGTTCGGCATGTCGTTCGGCGGCTGGATCTCCGGCGTGATCTTCGACGCCACCGGCTCCTACGCCGCGGCCTTCGTCAATGGGCTGGCCTGGAACCTGCTCAACGTCGCCATCATGCTGCTGCTCCTGATGCGCGCGCGGCAGCGGCTGGCGCTCGCCTAGAGCTGCTGGAACGCGGCGAACGCGTCGATCAGGCCGGCGCCGGTTGCGCCGGTGTCGCTGGTCGAGGCCGGTTCGCCGACATTGTCGTCGCTGCTGGTGGGATTGGCCGCTCCCTTGGTCACGCTGCGCGCGGTGCGTCGCAGGATCGCCTTGGCGTCCGCCGGCGACAATTTTGGATTCTTCTCCAGCAGCAGCGCGCAGACGCCGGCGAGTTGCGGCGCCGCCGCGGAGGTCCCGCTGAAGACGCCCCAGCCGTCGTCGGGCGCGGTGCCGTCGCCGGGGCCGTCGTCGGGCGCAGCCTGTTCGCGATCGGTCTCGGAGCCGGGCGGCACCGGCAGCTCGATATAGCTTGCATTCGGCAACATGCCGACCAGCCCGCTGAAATCCGGCACCGCGCGTCCCGGATAGATCTTGCTCTGGAACGCGCTTGCATAGTCGGACGCCTGCATGCTGCCGGTTTGGTCGACGAACACGCCGCCGGCCGAGATCACGTTCGGCATCATGCCGGGGAACGAGAAATGCCCGTTGCCGGCCGAGAACACCACGATGATGCCACGCGCGATCGCGGCCTGGATCTCGGCCTCGAGCGCCGCCATGTTGTTCGGCAACTCGCTCATCTGCGTGCCGTCGGTGTTGCGCAGATCGAAGCCCATGCTGAGCGAGATGATTTGCGGATCGTGCAGCAGCGCCTGCTGGAATCCCTCCAGCATGCTGGCGCCGCCGCGCGGATCGCCGTCGTTGTCGACCTTGATGCCGATGAAGGTGATGCCAGGCGCGACCGCGAGCATGTTGGCGGATTCGCCGGTGCCGTGGCCGTTGACATCGGTTGCGTCATTGCTGGCATGCGGCGCCAGATCGACCGACGTTGTGTAGCCCTTGCCGGCGAAATAGGGATGGCTGTGCGCAAAGCCGGTGTCGACCATCACGACGCGGACGCCCTTTCCCGTGGTGCCGGCCTTGTGGACCTTGTCGGCGTTCAACTGGCCGGCGACGCCGTCGGGCACCGAGAGATGGAAGTAGTTCAGTGTCGGCGGCTTCAGCGACGGGAGCCGCGCCGCGGCGGCGTCTGCCATCGTGTCGGCGCGCCTGGCGCTGCCACGCGCTTTCGCCGCCACCTTCGCGCTGCCGGTGCTGCGGACCTTCGTCTTGCGGCCCATATAGATATGCGGCCATTGGATATAGGCGTCGTCGATCAGACGGCCGAGGTCCGGCGGCATCGACCAGGGCGCGCCCTCGGCGGGGTAATAGAGCGAGGGGAACGCGTAGTCGACCTTGCGGTCGAGCTGCACCGCCGACAATTGGGTGCTGAAGGTCTGCTCGAACAGCGCGCGGCTGCAACGCACCGATGCGGTGAAATTGCCGCGCCGGGTCGGACGGAAGCCGAGACGGCTGAGATGGTACAAGGCCTCGTCGACGGCCATCGGATCAGGCTTGAATTCGGCGACCGTCGACAGCGAGAGCGGCGGCATGAATTTCGTCGGTCCATCATGGCCGCCCGGGCGCTTGAAGGTCACGGCCAGACGAAGCTCTTCGGAGGGAGACGCGAATTTTTCGTCGCGCGGCGACGCGGTGGCGTGCTTGTAGGCATACATGGCTCAAATCCCTTTTCACGACGGGCAAATGATGTCCAAAAGCAATGCGTGACGGCGAAAGCGAAACGACCTTCAATAGTAGGAATGTGATGGCGCTGCCGAAATGCTGTCGACGCATGCGGCGAGCGGGTCTGGGACTTTCAAATCCGGCGAGACGTATCCGCCGGACCGGCCAAAGTCCGCTCGATCAGGCGGCTGTGGCGCGACTTGCGTCGCCTTGACCCCGAACATCTGCTCAAATCTGTCCACCGGGATCGTGGCCGAGATCGTGGCCGCGCCCGAGCCGGTCGGCGTCAGCCCGTTCGCGCGGAGCACATCGAGCGCCTTCGCGACGCCGTCCGGCGTTCGCCATTCGCGGCGCAGCAGGATCTGCAGGGTGATCGATGTGTCGGGCGTTGCGGCCTCCTCCGCCGGAGCAGGGTCCATTGCGCCGCGCGCAGAGCGCGCCGGCGTCCGGTCTAACGATAATGATGCGGCAACCTAGGCGCGAATCACGAATTGTTTTCGCCGGCGCGGCAATCGGCCGTAGCCGGATGTGAAGCAGGTCATACCGACTGACCTGCCTTCAGCAGCGAACAGCCGGTGATCTTCAGGCTGCCGTCGGCTTGCCGCTCCAGCGTATAGAGCGCCTCCCATGCCTCGCCATTGGCGTCGACGATGTGGACCTGCTGTGCGATCCGGTCGCCGTCGGCGCGCGTCTCGCCGAACTCGAAGCTCTTGTGGCGATAGACCGGTGGGTAGGCTTTCTGCACCATCGACATGAAGATGTCGGCCTGCGGAAAGATCGCCTGGACCCCGGGCGAGGCATAGGAATAGGCCGCCGCGGCATCGTCCTGGCCGAGCGCTCGCTCCTGGGCGCGGATCACGCCCCGCGCGGCGGCCGTGAGGTCGTCAGCCGTGGCTTGCGAGGCAAAAGCGAACAGGATGGCGGCGATGAGAGCGATGGCGCGCATGAGGGGCTCCATATCGGATGCAAGCTGTTACGCATGACATCCTAGGCCGGTTTCCGGCACGAGCAACGAAGTTTGCCGCCGGCATCGGCGCCGGATGCGTTGCTGCGCTCACTTTGACGTCAGTGCCGCATGCCGCGCAGGTTCTGCTTCGCCTGGGGATTGCCGAGCGCGGCTGATTTCTCGAACCATTCGCGCGCAAGCTTGGTGTCGCGCGGAACGCCGCGGGCTTCGTTGTAGACCACCCCGAGCCCGTTCATGCAGGCGGCATTGTTGAGCGCGGCGCCCTGTTCGAACAGGCGGTGCGCCTCGGCATAGTCGCGGCGGACGCACTGCCCATCCAGGTAGAGCAGGCCGAGATTGTTCATGGCGTCGGGATTGCCGGTCTGGATCGCGGCGTCGTTCAGCCGGATCGCCTCCGCACAATCCTTGGCCACGCCTTCGCCGGTCTGGTACAGCCAGGCCAGATCGACCATCGCAATTGGCTCGCCGAGTGCCACCGCCTTCTTGTACCAGCGCGCGGCTTCGGCGTTGTTCAGCGCCACGCCGTCGCCGCTCTCATACATCACGCCGATATTATGCAGTGCCAGCGGATAGCCCGACGCAACGGCCTTGTCGAACAGCCGGCGCGCCTCTGCATAATCCTTCCGCGCGGAGGCCACGCGGCCGGCTTCGAAGGCAAAGCGTCCGACATCCGGATAGGTCTGCATCGCCGCGTTGCAGGCCGCTGTCGCCTCAGGGATATTGATCTTGTCGAGATCGACGCCGGGCAGGCTCGCGTCGTGCCCGAGGTCGTAGGGCTGAGCTGCGAGGCGGTCGCAGTCGGTGATGAGGTCGCGGCGTAGCGCCTCGTCCGAGGGCCGTGCCGGCGACGCATTCGTTTCCGGCGTCAGCGCGGCCTGCACGGTTTGCGCTCGTGCCGGTTTGCCGGCGAAGTAAAAGCTGGACGCGATCGGGGAGGATGCGACCCATGGCAACTGGTCGCCATGCGTCGCCTTCTCGACCGCCAGCCCGACCTCGTTGAAGGTCTTGAACAGGCCATAGCCCTGGTGCTGCATGGTGGCGGCAAGCGCGCGCGTGTAGGGGCTGTGGCCGTTGTCGCCGTCGAGGGCGACGCTGCGCGGCTGGGTGGCGAACGAGATCAGCGTGCCGGGCGGTGCCTGCATCTGTGCGAGGCCGCCGGTCGTCGAGCGGACGCCGCGACCGCGAAACGGATTGTTGCGGCAGGCATCGAGCAGCACGAGATTGACCTTGGCGCCGGATTTCTCCATCTGGTCGAGTACGCCGGCCATGCCGATCGCCTGCATGAAGACGTCGCCTTCGTCGGTCGGATTGGCGTCGACTGGCACGAGATAATTCAGGCCGTGCGTCTCGACGCCGTGGCCGGCATAATAGAACAGCGCCACGTCGGCGCCGATCAATTCACGGCCGAAGGCCTGCAGCGCATGGTCGAAGCCGGCCTTGTCGAGATCGGTCTGGGCGCCGCCGCCGACCACGAAGAAGCCGAGCGACAACAGTGTGTCCGACATCAGCCTGGCGTCGCCGGCCGGGTTCGGCAGTTTCGGCGCGGCCTGATAGGCGGAATTGCCGACCACCAGCGCCACGCGTTTTTCCGCATGAGCCGCAGTGCCGGCGCACAGCACAAATGCCGCGACGATCAGGCGCGACAGGATGCCGTTTCGGCCGAACATGGCAATGCGCTCCGCGAGGGGGATTTGGCGATCGTAAGATTGGTCTCGGCGTCGTCGTGCAAGGTTCGAAGGCGCACGCCCGGTTCAAAACGTCGGCGGCGTGCAGGCCGAGATCACCTCGCAGGGTTTTGCGCCGATGCAGCGGAAGCGGTGCGGGCGGCGGCTTTCGAAATAATAGGCGTCGCCCGCGCTCAGCACGCGCCGCTCGTCGTCGACCGTGACCTCGATCCGGCCCGACACCACGATACCGCCTTCCTCGCCCTCATGCACTAGCGGCACCCGTCCGGTGTCGCTGCCGGGCTCGTAGCGCTCCTTGAGGATTTGCAGGCTCCGGCCAAACAAATTGTCGCCGACCTGGCGATAGGAGATCGGCTTCTTGCCGATCTCGGTCAGCTCTTCGGCGCGGTAGAATGCCTTGCGCGGCCGTTCCGGCTCGATCGCGAAGAACTCCGCAAGCCCCATCGGGATGCCGTCGAGGATGCGCTTGAGCGCACCCACCGACGGGTTCATCTGGTTGGATTCGATCAGCGAGATGGTCGAATTGGTGACGCCGGAGCGCTTGGCGAGCTCCCGCTGCGACAGCTTGTGGCGCGCGCGGATGAATCGCAGCCGTCCACCGATATCGACGCTCATGGCCCAATCCCTGTTGCAGGTGTTGCGGATCGCGCAAATATGCGCAGACCGCCCCAATGAGATCAATGGGTTGCGGCACCGCAGAAAAGGACTTGTTGAGTGTCTGGAAGCGTGGTCCGACTAGCTCAGTCAGCAATGGAGCTCCGCCGTGACCGTTCATCAGATTCCGAACACGATCAAGACCGATTCGTTCTGGATGCCGTTCACGGCCAACCGGCAGTTCAAGAAAGCGCCGCGGCTGTTCTCCTCCGCGAAGGGCATGTATTACACCTCCGTCGATGGCCGGCAGGTGATCGACGGCTCCGCCGGCCTCTGGTGCGTCAATGCCGGTCACGGACGTTCGCAGATCGCCGCCGCCGTCGAGCGCCAGCTGACGACGCTGGACTTCGCGCCCTCGTTCAATATGGGCCATCCGCTGGCGTTCGATTTCGCCGAGCGGCTTGCCGAGATCGCGCCCAAGGGCCTCGACCGGATCTTCTTCACCAATTCCGGCTCCGAGTCGGTCGACACCGCACTGAAGATCGCGCTGGCCTATCATCGTGCCAACGGGCAGGGCACCCGCACCCGCCTGATCGGCCGTGAGCGCGGCTATCATGGCGTCGGCTTCGGCGGCCTGTCGGTCGGCGGCATGGTCGCCAACCGCCGCCAGTTCGCGACCCATCTGCCGGGGGTCGACCACATCCGCCACACCCATGATCTTGCCCGCAACGCCTTCGCCAAGGATCAGCCGGAGCATGGCGCCGAACTCGCCGACGACGTCGAGCGGATGGTGGCGCTGCATGGCGCCGACACCATCGCCGCCGTGATCGTCGAGCCGGTGCCCGGTTCGACCGCCGTGCTGCCGCCGCCGAAGGGCTATCTGCAGCGCTTGCGCGAACTCTGCACCAAGCACGGCATCCTCTTGATCTTCGACGAGGTCATCACCGGCTTCGGCCGTCTCGGCACGCCATTCGCGGCCAATTTCTTCGGCGTCACCCCCGACATGATGACGACTGCCAAGGGCATCACCAACGGTACCGTGCCCTGCGGTGCGGTGTTCGCGAGCCGCCAGGTCCATGACGGGCTGATGACCGGCCCGGACAACGCCATGGAGCTGTTCCATGGCTACACCTATTCGGCGCATCCGGTGGCCTGCGCCGCCGGCATTGCCACGCTCGACATCTACAAGGACGAGGGCCTGCTGACGCGCGGCGCCTCGCTCGCCGACTACTGGCGCGATGGCCTGCATTCACTGAAGGGCCTGCCGAACGTCGTCGACATCCGCAATATCGGCCTGATGGGCGCGGTCGAGCTCTCGTCGCGCAGCGAAGGCGTCGGTGCGCGCGGCTACGAGGTCATGACGGATTGCTTCAATCGTGGCCTCTACTTCCGCCAGAGCGGTGACTCGCTTGCGCTGTCGCCACCCCTGATCGTCGAGAAGACTCATATCGACGACATCGTCTCGATCCTCGGCGACGCCATCAAGCGCGCGGCCTGATAATTGCTTCTCTGAAGCATGCTGTCGCCGTTGCGAAAGCAGTTGTTTTCGCAGCGGCGATCGCGTTTCCGCTGCAGGATGTGAGGAAGCGTGAAAGTCCTTGTTCTCGGCAG
Organism: Bradyrhizobium sp. LTSP885; assembly: GCF_000938305.1. Classification (GTDB taxonomy): domain Bacteria; phylum Pseudomonadota; class Alphaproteobacteria; order Rhizobiales; family Xanthobacteraceae; genus Bradyrhizobium. The sequence goes on along the minus strand of NZ_JYMT01000034.1, from coordinate 119,750 downwards.
TGGCGTTATCGGCGTGACGTCGGCCTATTATCTTGCGCGCGCCGGCCATGACGTGACGGTCATCGACCGCCAGCCGAAGCCCGCGCTCGAAACCTCCTTTGCCAATGCCGGCGAGGTGTCGCCCGGCTACTCCTCGCCCTGGGCCGGTCCCGGCGTGCCGGTGAAAGCGGTCAAGTGGCTGTTGATGAAGCACGGCCCGCTGGTGATCCGCCCCAAGCTCGATCCGGTGATGTGGCTCTGGCTCTTGAAGATGCTGCGCAACTGCACCACGGCGCGGTACGCGGTGAACAAGAGCCGGATGATCCCGATCGCGGAATACAGCCGCGATTGCCTGCGCGCGCTGCGTGCCGAGATCGGCATCCGCTATGACGAGCGCGAGCAGGGCACGCTGCAGCTGTTTCGTTATCAGGCCCAGCTCGATCACACCGGCGACGACATCGCCGTGCTCAAGCAGTCGGGCGTGCCGTTCGAGGTGCTCGATCGTGACGGCTGCATCAAGGCCGAACCGGCGCTGGCCGCCGTGAAGGACAAGTTCGTCGGCGGGCTTCGTCTGCCGCAGGACGAGACCGGCGACTGCCACATGTTCACCCAGGCGCTGGCGCTGGAAGCCGAGAAGCTCGGCGTGCGCTTCAACTTCAACGTTGGCATCGACGGCTTGAACGCCGATGCCACCCGCATCACCGGCGTTGCCACCAGCGCCGGCGTGATGCAGGCCGACGCCTATGTGCTCGCGCTCGGCAGCTATTCGCCGAAACTGGTGCGGCCGCTCGGCATTTCGCTGCCGGTCTATCCGGTGAAGGGCTATTCGATCACGGTGCCGATCGCCGATGCCGATGGCGCGCCGGTCTCGACCGTGATGGACGAGAGCTACAAGGTCGCGGTGACGCGGCTCGGCGACCGCATCCGCGTCGGCGGCACCGCGGAAATATCGGGCTATTCGACCAAGCTCTATGATGCGCGGCGCGCGACGCTCGATCATTCGCTGACCGATCTGTTTCCGCGCGGCGGCGATCTCGCCAAAGCGACGTTCTGGAGCGGCCTGCGCCCAATGACGCCGGACGGACCGCCCGTGATCGGTGCGACGCGTTATGCCAACCTGCACCTCAACACCGGGCACGGCACGCTGGGCTGGACCATGGCTTGCGGCTCAGGCCGGGTGCTGGCCGACCTGCTCTCCGGCAAGACGCCCGAGATCGACACCAAGGATCTGTCGATCAGCCGCTACGACCATCGATTTGGGTAAAGGCGTTTTCCCGTCAGCGCGCCGGCATCATCGAAGGAGCCAAATGGATGCAGACGCAGCAGATGCCCGGCGGATACGAGATATCGATCGATCCGCACCGCCTCGACGTGGAGGTCATTCACAAATTCCTGGCGGAGGAGAGCTATTGGTCGCCCGGGATCCCGAGAACGGTCGTGGAGCGAGCGATCGCGAATTCGCTCTGCTTTGGTGTGTATCATGGTGCCGCGCAGATCGGCTTGGCCCGTGTCGTCACCGACAAGTCGACATTCGCATTGCTGGCCGATGTATTCATCCTCGAAGCACATCGCGGCAAGGGCCTGTCGAAATGGCTGATGCGCTGCGTCGTTGAGCACGAGGACTTACAAGGCCTGAGGCGCCTCCTCCTTCTGACGTCGGACGCCCATGGATTGTATCGCCAATTCGGCTTCGAAGCGCTCGGCAACCCGTCGCGCTTCATGGAGATCGTCCGGCCGGATCTCTATCGGTCGCGTTGACGGCCTTGTCAGCAACCGTAGCCCGGATGAGCGAGGCGACATCCGGGTTTTGCGTCCGATCCCGCATGTCGCTTCGCTCATCCGGGCTACTGGCTGCATTTGAAGCGTTTTCATGCTGATGGATTCTCCCCCTTGCGATTCGTTTCAACAAGCCCGCCGACGCGATGTTCCCCACACGCTTTGTCGATCGCTGCGCAGACGGAAGATCCCTTCACATGTTCGGAACGTGTAGGAACGTGGCCCTGCGGCGCACGTTGCCTCCGTTCGAACCAGCTCACAAAAAGGGACTTCGTATGAAGAAATTGGCAACGATCGGGTTGGCTACGGCCATGATGTTATCCACCTCGCTTGCCTTCGCTGCGGGCGGTGGTGGTGCTGGTAGCGGAGCAGGTGGTGCCGGCGGCGCGAGCAGCGGGACTGGCAGTTCCGGAGCAGGAACCGGCGTAGGCTCTTCGGGCACCAGCGGCACGACCGGCACGGGAACAGGCGGCACGACCGGTACAGGAACAGGCGGCACGACCGGTATGGGAACAGGCTCATCCGGGATGAGCAATCCGCCCGGCAGCACCACCGGCAACCTGAACAACACCCCAAGCACCGCGACGCCGAATGATTCGACAACCCCGAACAGCAATCCCGCCACGGGGACCGGGACGTCGAACCTGCCGGGTAACAACACCGGCACGACCACGAATCCGCAGTGATCGCAAAAAGGCCCCGCGCTCAGCGGGGCCTTTCGTAACCCGTGACCGCGCCACGCAAATGTGCGGGCGGCAGGCCCAAGCGCTGACCCTTCGGCACATCTGCCGAAGGGTATCAGGGACAGGTGACGAAAAGCCCGGCGCGATGGCCGGGCTGATCGCGAGTATGCTCAAGACTTGGCAATGCCGACCGTCTAGCGGAACGCACACCAGCTCGTCTGTGCACTTTTAGACATTGGCATGGCCTGTTCCGTAGCCGGCTTTGTTGTGCGCTGAATTCCTGGGCTAGCGCGATGGCTTTCGATTGGCCTTCTTCGCAAGTTTTGCCGTCGAGGTTGCCTCGCTCGCCGCTCGCCGCCCGCACCCGTAAGCCATCCACGAACACATCCAACAGCTAGCTTTGCCGGGATGAGCGAAAGCGACATCCGGGCTGCCGTCGGCCGACCTGCCCGCGATCTTATGCGGCTCATATGCCGCGGCGCATGCAGCGCTCTCGAATTCATATCCCGCCCTGAAGATATTGACCTCTGATTCAAGCGCCCTCGCGCCACAACGTGCCATCCGACGATCGGCCCGAACAGGCGAGAACGAACGAGAACAGGTGAATGTCATGTCTTCGCTTCAGGTTGCCACCGGCGACAGAATTATCGAACCGATGATCGCGCTTGCCGGCTGCTCGACGCAGCAGCGCATCGTCGTGGCCGGCTCAAGGAGCATGGAATTGATGCTTGAACTGCATCGGCGCGGCTATCTGCGCGCGACAGCGACGGGCAATTGCGGCCGTCCGGCCGGTCAATATGAGGTCGCGCTGGTCGATTGGCGTCGGCGCACGCTTCACGCACTTGAACCGACCTTGGACTGGTTGACGAATTTCCTTAGTGCCCGTGCGGTGCTGGTGGTCTGGGTCGATGCGCAGAAGTCCTCGGCCAACCAGAGCCTGCGTGCGTCGCTGGAGAGACGCGGCTTCGTGGTCGAGCAGGGCATCGTGCATCAATGCGGTTGCGCGCTGTCGGCGAGCAGATCGCAGGCCTATCCGCTGCAATTGGCGGCCTGACGCGCCGCCGGTTGCACAGCGCAGAACACCGCTCCGCCCAGAAAGGAAAATCCAGATGTCCAAGGTACGACGCGCCGTCATTCGTGAGTGGATGTTGCTGGCGCACGAAAAACGACAATCCAGTGAGCAGGCATCGGGCTTCGCAAAAGCCGCGCTGCAGCGGCACGATTTGGCGCGCAGCCGGCGAACGCCGCACGAGATCATTATGAGATGGCTGCAGCCACGCACCGGACGCCCGTAGCTGGAAGGGCGGTGGCCGTCGTCGACCGTAGCCCGGATGAGCGTAGCGATATCCGGGGCAGTCGTCCCGCATATCTCTTCGCTCATGCGGGCTACGCGAACCGCCGGCTAGTCTAGCGCGATGATTTGAGGCTGGTTTTCTTGCGCGCTGGTTTCGGTCGTTGCGAGCCTGCCATCGTATCCATCGGCCACACGCGCAGCCCATCCACGAACACATCCAATAGCCGCAGCGCGGTCGCCTGCCAGCCGGGCTGGTCGTGCATGTAGCACATGCCGATCAGGGCGCGCAGCACGTCGTCGGCGCTGATGTCGCCGCGGATCTCGCCGGCTGCGACCGCGCGTGCGAGTAGCGTGCCGATGGCCTTGGTCAGGCGATCGAACGAATAGGCGTGCAGTTCGCTCGAGCCGGCCGCGACCAGCGCCAGCGCGGCCACCATGCCCTTCTTGGTGGCGACGAATTCGACATTGGCGCGCAGCCAGCGCCGCAGCGCGTCGACAGGTTCGGGCGCGCATTGCAGTTGCTCGGCGAGATCGCCGAGCTGCTCGACCTCGCGGCGATAGACCGCCTCATACAGTGCTTCGCGGGTCGGGAAGTGACGATAGAGCGTGCCGATGCCGACGCCGGCCTGCCGTGCGACGGCTTCCAGGCTAGCCTCACTGCCGCCGGCTGAGAACACCGTCTTTGCCGCTTCCAGCACACGCTCGCGGTTGCGCACGCCGTCGGCTCGCGGCTTGCGGACAATGTCTGTTGATGGACCGGCCATTGTTTTTTCTTTTCACCCTCCCTTGTTAACCGGAGGACGCCTCCGTATATGGCGACCAGCACCCGGCCTGACAAGGCGCGCCGATTTTGGATCGGCAGCCACGGGACGGCGTTGCCTCGATTCCACCGACCATACACGGATCGGAGCCCTGCATGAATCTCCCCATCAGTCTGACCATCAATGGCGTTCGTCGTGACATCGCGCTCGATGATCCCCGCGTTACCCTGCTCGATCTGCTGCGCGAGCGCCTCGACCTCACCGGAACCAAGAAGGGATGCGACCGCGGCCAGTGCGGCGCCTGCACCATCCTGGTCGACGGACGCCGGATCAATTCCTGCCTCGCGCTCGCGGTCAGCCATGACGGCGCCGAGATCACGACGATTGAGGGCATCGCGCGCGGCGACCAGCTGCATCCGGTGCAGGCCGCCTTCATCGCGCATGACGGTTTTCAGTGCGGCTTCTGCACGCCGGGCCAGATCATCAGCGCGATCGGCCTGATCGAGGAAGGCCAGGCCGGTGACGACCCGGAGCGGGTGCGCGAAGGCATGAGCGGCAATCTCTGCCGCTGCGGCGCCTATCAAGGGATTACCGAGGCCGTGCTCGAGGCACAGGCTGACATCACCGCTAGCAAACAGAGGCGCTCCGCATGATGAATTTCGATTATATCAGGCCGGCCAGCGTATCCGAGGCGATCGCGGCGGCATCCGAACAGGGCGCGACCTATCTCGCCTCCGGCACCAATCTGCTCGACCTGATGAAGGGCGGGATCAGCCGGCCGAGCCGCCTGGTCGACGTCACGCGCCTGCCGGGGCTCGACCGCATCGAACGTCTCGCCGACGGATCTCTGCGCATTGGCGCGCTGGTGCGCAATGCGGACCTGGCGCATGACGCCGAGTTTGCGCGCAGCTATCCGGCGGTCGCCGAGGCGCTGTTGTCGGGCGCCTCTGCGCAGTTGCGCAACGCCGCGACCGTCGGCGGCAATCTGATGCAGCGGACGCGCTGTGCCTATTTCTACGACGCGGCCAGCGCCTGCAACCGACGCTGGCCGGGCGCTGGCTGCGATGCACGGCACGGCGAGAACCGCCTGCATGCGGTGCTCGGCTGGAGCGAGGGCTGCATCGCGACCCATCCGTCCGATTTCTGTGTGCCGCTGGTTGCGCTCGATGCGGTCGTCGAGATCGAGGGCAGAAGCGGGCGGCGCGAGCTGCCGCTCGAGGCGTTGCATCGTCTGCCCGGCGATACGCCGGAGCGCGAGACCGCGCTGGAGCCCGGTGATCTCATCGTCGCGCTACGCCTGCCGGCGGAGGCGCAAGGCTTTGCCGCGCATGCACGCTACATCAAGGTGCGCGAGCGTACGTCTTACGCTTTCGCCGTGGTGTCGGCCGCGACCGGCTTGCGCATCGAGGATGGCAAAATCCGCGAGGCGCGGCTTGCGCTCGGCGGTGTCGCGGCAAAGCCGTGGCGGGCGCGCGAGGCCGAGCAGGTGCTCGCAGGTGCCGCGCCGGATATTGCTGCCTATCGCGAGGCGGCACGCGCCGCGCTCGCAGAGGCAAAACCGTCCGGCGACAATGCGTTCAAGATCGAGCTCGCGCAGCGCATCGTCGTGCGCGCGCTCGCGCTCGCCGCCGCAGGCACGCCGGATCGTATTGCTGCGCTGCCCGGCTCTCCCTTCTCATCGGTTACAGGAGCGTAGCGCATGACATCAGAGATCCATCTGACCCGCGACCCCGCCCATCTCAGGCACGGCTCCAGCATCGGCCAGCCGCTGACCCGCACCGACGGCGTCTTGAAGGTGACGGGCAAGGCCCGCTATGCCGCCGACAATCATCCGCCCGGCATGCTCTACGCTGTGATTGCGACCTCGTGCGTCGCGCGCGGCCGCGTCAAATCGCTCGATGTCGCCGCCGCAAAACGCCATCCCGGTGTCATCGACGTGATGACATCAGCGCATAAACCACGACTCGCCGAAGACCCCGATGCCAAGGGCAATCCGTTCGCGTTCCGCATGGAGCTCTTGCAGAACGACGAGGTGCGCTACGCCAACCAGGCGATCGCCGTCGTGATCGCCGAGACGCTGGAAGCCGCGACCGAGGGCGCTGCGCTGTTGTCGCCGCGCTATCAGGTCGAGATCGCGCGGGTCGGCCTCGACGCCGGCGAGAGCTACGTGCCGCCGGTGGTCGGGATCGGCAATCCGGCCGAGGTCGTTCACGGCGATATCGATGCGGGTTTCGCGGCGGCATCAAAGCAGATCGACGCGACCTACGAGACCCCGGTGCAATATCACAACGCGATGGAGCCGCACGCGATCGTCGCGGTGTGGGATGGCGACCGCCTGTTCATCGACACGCCGAGCCAGGGCATGGCGATGGCGCAGATGCGGATCGGCGGGCTGTTCGGCATTCCACCAGGCAACATCCACGTCAACAGCCCGTTCCTCGGTGGTGGCTTCGGCTCCAAGGGGCTGGTGTCCGGGCCGCAGGTGCTCGGCGTCATGGCCGCCAAGCTGGTCGGGCGTCCGGTCAAGCTGGTGCTGCGCCGTGGCCAGATGTACGGCCCGGTCGGCCATCGCGCGCCGACCCGGCAGCGGCTGCGCATCGGCGCTGACGATGATGGCCTGCTGACCGCGATCGATCATCACGCCAAAATCACCACCTCCAGCTTCGACGATTTCTATGAGCCCGCGGCCGATGCCTCGCACACGCTGTATGCGAGCCCGGCGATCCGGACTTCACATGAGGCCGTGCGCGTCGACACCGGCACGCCGCTGTTCATGCGCGCGCCGGGCGAGGCCACCGGATCGATCGCACTGGAGAGCGCGATCGACGAGATGGCGCTCGCCTGCGGCATCGACCCGCTGGCGTTCCGTTTAAAAAACTACGCCGAGGTTGAGCCGACCACCGGAAAGCCGTTCTCATCGAAGGCGCTGCGGCAGTGTTACGCCAAAGGCGCCGAACGATTCGGCTGGGCGCGGCGGCCGCTCGCACCAAGGCAGATGCGCGATGAAGCCGGCCATCTGGTCGGCTGGGGCATGGGTACCGCGACCTTCCCCGCGCTGATGTTCCAGGGCAATGCACGCGCTGTGCTTCGTGCCGACGGCGGCGGCGTGATGGAGACCGGCGCGCATGACATGGGGCAGGGCGCCTGGACCGCGCTGGCGCAGATCTCGGCCGATGCGCTCGGGCTCGATTTCGACCAGGTCGCATTCAGGTCCGGCACCTCGGATTTGCCGGACGCCGGCATCGCCGGCGGCTCGGCGCACACTGCAACCGTCGGCGCTGCGATCCACAATGCCGGCGCGGCCGTGATCGCCAAGCTCGCCGATCTCGCGACCTCGGATGAGCGCTCGCCGCTGTTCGGCGCCGGCAATGCCGGCGTGGTCGCGCGGCAAGGACGGCTCTATCGCCGGGATGACGAGACGCGCAGCGACGGCTATGCCGATATCCTCATGCGCGCCGGCCTTGCCGAGATCGACGCCAGCGGCACTGGTGCTGCCGATCCGGCGGCGCAGTCGCAATATGCGATGCACGCGCATGGCGCCGTGTTCGCCGAGGTCAAGGTCGATCCTGATCTGGGCCAGATCCGCGTAACGCGGATGGTCGGCGCGTTTGCCGCCGGCCGCATCATCAATCCCTTGATGGTGAGGAGCCAGCTCTATGGCGGTATGATCTGGGGGATGTCGTTCGCGCTGCACGAGGAAGCGGTGACGGACCATCGCTCGGGCCGCATCCTGAACGCCAACCTCGCCGAGTATCATGTGCCTGTGAATGCCGACGTGCCGCCGATGGACGTCATCACGGTCGACGAGCACGATCCGCATGTCAACGCACTCGGCATCAAGGGCGTCGGCGAGATCGGCATCACCGGCAGCGCCGGTGCCGTGGCCAACGCCGTCTGGCACGCCACCGGCATCCGCGTCCGGCGGTTTCCGATCCGGATCGAGGAACTGGTGATGGGTGATATCGCGCGCGACTAAACTTACGGTAACTTCTGCGGTGGGACTACATCTGCTATCCGTATCGCGAGCGCGGTCAGCGCATGCGATACGGAGGGGACATTGAACGGCCATCGTGCAATCCGGGCTGCTCGCGGAATCGTCTTCGCCCTCGCGGTGCTCGTCCTCGGCACCGCCGCGACGCAAGCGGATCAATCCGTCGCCATCGCCGACAATTTTCCCGGCGCAGCGTTCGAAACCACCACGCCGGAAGCGGCCGGCTGGTCGGCCGAGACACTCGCCGAGGCCAAAGCCTGGTCGCAACAGCTCGCGCCGACCGCCGCGGTCATGATCGTTCAGCACGGCCGTATCGTGGCCGAGTGGGGCGACACTGCGGTCAAGTCCAACCTGCATTCCATCCGCAAGAGCCTGCTCAGCGCGCTGATCGGGATCGCGGTCGACAAGCACGAGATCGATCTCAACGCAACGCTCGGCAGCCTCGGCATCGACGACAATTCTCCTGGTCTCACCGAGACCGAGAAGGCAGCAACCGTCGTCGATCTCCTGAAGGCGCGCTCGGGCATCTATCACGCCGCGCTTTATGAAACGCCGGGCATGGCGAAGCTGCGACCGCCGCGCGGCAGCCATTTGCCGGGGACGTTCTGGTACTACAACAACTGGGACTTCAATGCGCTCGGCTCGATCTACGAGCGCGCCACCATGCAATCGATCTTCACTTCTCTCGACCAGAAGATCGCCCGCCCGATCGGCATGCAGGACTATCAGCCGGGTGACGGCGAATATTTCAGGGGCAAGGACTCCGATCACCCCGCCTATCCGATTCGCATGAGCGCGCGCGATCTCGCCCGCTTTGCGTTGCTCTATCTGCACGACGGGCGCTGGAAGGACCGTCAGCTGGTGCCGAGCGCGTGGGTGCGCGAGAGCACGCAGTCCTATTCGGACGCGTTTGCCGAGATCGGCCCGGGTCTCGGCTATGGCTATCTGTGGTGGATCGGATTTCCCCGCGACATGGGTGCGCCGACGGTGAACGTGCCGGCCGGCAGCTATGAGGCGATCGGCGCGGAGGGGCAGTACGCGTTCGTGATCCCGGCCTACGATCTCGTCATCGTCCACCGGGTCAACAGCGACCTGCCGCACAGACCGGAGCCGAACTTCCGTCAGATGGCGCGGCTGCTTTGGCTTGTGCTGTCGGCCGCCGGCGACCGCGACGCCGGCCCCGATGTCGCGCTGGCGCATGCCGCCGGCACGCGCCTTTCGGGCGGTGCGCTAACGTCGGCACTGTCAGGCAAAACGCTCGCGGTCGGCAAATGGCTCAAGGGCGGCCCTTTTGCCTGGCAGTTGCGCGCCGACGGCACCATGTCGATCCTCGCCGGCCCCGCGCGGCGCGAGCGCTGGACGGGGACCTGGCGCGTCGATGACCGCGACCGCTTTTGCCGCACGCTGAACGAAACCGACGCGCGCGAACTCTGCCTTGTGGTCGTCGCGAACGACGCCAGGCTTCAGTTGTTCGACAGCGACGGCCTGATGCGGCTCGATGCCGAGGTGGAGTAAGTGCTCGTTCCGGCCCTCGTGCGCAATTGCGCACAAGGCCGGGACGACGGGCTACCCCGCAGCCGTCACGCAGTTCACCCACAGCACCACGGCCTTCGCATCACCGTCCGGATTGGAAAACCGGTGCGGCCTCCGGCTCGCAAATCGAAAGCTGTCGCCCTGCTTCAGCGTCCAGGTCTCGGCGTCGACTGTCAGAATCATCTCGCCCTCGAGCACGAGGCCGGCTTCCTCGCCGTCATGGGTATAGAACTCGTCGCCGGTGTTGCCGCCGGGTTCGAGACGCACCAGGAACAGATTGAGCCGGCTCTCGGTGCCGGCCGGGCTCAGCAATTGTTTTGAAATCCCGGTGCGCCACAGCTTCAGCTCGGCGCGCTGCACCTCGCGGGTGACGACGCCGTTCGAGGCGCCGTCATCATTCGGCGTCGCGCCGAACAGCCCGGCGATGCCGACGCCGAGCACGTCGGCCAGCGTCGCCAGCACGCGCAGTGAGGGCGACGACAGGCCGCGCTCGATCTGGCTGATGAAGCCGATCGAAAGATCGGCGCGCGCCGCGACCACCTCAAGCGACATCGCTCGGGCACGGCGCAGGTCGCGGATGCGGCGGCCGACCGCGAGATCCACCGCCGGTTCGGCCGGCTTTTTCGCCGCGCGCCGCGTGGCCGCGGGCCGAACTGCCGTCCCTTTGCGCATTCTCTTGCCGCCGCTCACGTCAGGCCGCTTCCTTCATGTGCATGAAAACCGCTTGCATTGCTCGCGATTCCGTGACCACAATTTCATATTGGTGAAAATAGGCCGGAACAGCGTCGTTCGCAACCATAAGCTCGAAGCAAACGGGCGACGCGGCGCCGGGGTCAGCTTCGGGAGCACTTGCGATGTCCTTTCAGCGTCTCGTCACGGCCGCCGCCGCGGTCCTTGCCATTGTCTCGACCCTGGCCTTGAGCGCGCCGTCCCAGGCGCAGCAAACGCTGAAGGTCGGCTCGACGCCGACCGGCATCCCCTTCACCTTCCTCGACACCAAGACCAACACCATTCAAGGCATCATGGTCGATCTCGCCACCGAAATCGGCAAGGACGCCGGCTTTGCCGTGCAGATCGAGCCGATGCAGTTCTCGGCGCTGATCCCCTCGCTGACCGCAAACAAGATCGACATCATCGCGGCCGCGATGTTCGCCACCGCGGCGCGCAAGGAGGTGATCGACTTCTCCGATGCCGTCTACACCTATGGCGAGGGCCTGGTGGTGCCGAAGGCCGACGCGAAGGCGTACATGTCGCAGGAGGAGTTGAAGGGCACGGTGGTCGGCGCCCAGGTCGGCACCGCGTTCGTCGACGCGCTGAAGAAGACCGGGCTGTTCAGCGAGGTCAAGGTCTACGACAACATCCCGGACATCCTGCGCGACGTCAATGCGGGCCGCCTCAAGGCCGGTTTCGCCGACTATCCGATCCTCGCTTACAATCTGCAGCAGGGCAATTTCGCCGACGTGCGCCTGGTCGACAGCTACAAGCCGGCTACCGTCGGTACGGTGGCGATCGGCATCCGCAAGAGCGACACCGAGCTGCTGGCAAAGATCAACGCTTCGCTTGCCAAGCTGAAGGCCAACGGCACCATCGCAAAGATCCTGGAGAAATGGGGCCAGAAAGCCAACGCGTCCTGAGAGCATGTGTCCCCTCCACGTCATTGCGAGCCAAGCGAAGCAATCCATTCGCGCCGAACGCTCCGAAAGATGGATTGCTTCGTCGCTGGCGGTCCTCGCAATGACGCTCGCGTGATATGATCAAATGCAAAAATTCTTTAGCGACGCCGTCGAGTTTGTACCGATCCTGCTGCAGGGCGTCTGGCTGACCGTCGTCGTCACGATTGGCTCGCTCTTGCTGTCGACCGTGCTCGGGTTGCTGTGGGCGATGATGCGGGTGTCGGGCATCGGCATCCTCGTTGGCGTCAGTGCCGTGGTGATCAATGTGATCCGCGGCATTCCGATCATCGTGCTGCTGTTCTACATCTATTTCGTGATGCCCGATTTCGGCGTCGCGCTGACGGCGCTGCAGGCCGCGATCATCGGGCTCGGCATCGCCTATTCGGCCTATCAGGCCGAGAACTTCCGCGCTGGCATCGAGGCGATCGACAAGGGCCAGATCGAGGCGGCGCAGACCATCGGGATGGGCTGGTGGCTCACCATGCGCCGCGTGGTGCTGCCGCAGGCGGTCAAGATCGTGCTGCCGCCCTACGGCAACGTCATGATCATGATGCTGAAGGATTCCTCGCAGGCATCCACGATCACGGTCGCGGAGCTGGCGCTGCAGGGCAAGCTGATCGCCTCGTCGACGTTCAAGAACACCAGCGTGTTCACGCTCGTCGCGCTGATGTACCTGACCATGAGCATTCCGTTGATCCTGCTGGTTCGTCATTTCGAGAACAAGGCGAACCGGAAATGATCGAGCTCAAGGACGTTCACAAGAGCTTCGGCAAGGTCGAGGTGCTGAAGGGCATCACCGCCTCGGTCGCCAAGAGCGAGGTGGTCTGCATCATCGGTCCGTCGGGCTCTGGCAAGTCGACGATCCTGCGCTGCATAAACGGGTTGGAAAGCTACGATGCCGGCGACATCTCGGTCGAGGGTGCGCGGGTCGATCGCAACGACCGTTCGATCGTCGCGGTCCGCACCCAGGTGTCGATGGTGTTCCAGCGCTTCAATCTGTTCCCGCATCGCACCGCGCTGGAGAACGTCATCGAGGGGCCGCTCTATGTCAAGAAGGAGCCGCGCGCTGCGGCGCTCGCGCGCGGCCGCGCGCTGCTCGCGCAGGTCGGGCTAGCCGAGAAGGCCGACGTGCACCCACCGCAGTTGTCCGGCGGCCAACAACAACGCGTCGCGATCGCGCGTGCGCTCGCCATGCAGCCGAAGGCGATTTTGTTTGACGAGCCGACCTCGGCGCTCGATCCTGAATTGGTGGGTGACGTGCTCTCGGTGATGCGCAAGCTCGCTGACGACGGCATGACCATGGTCGTCGTCACCCACGAAATGGGTTTTGCTCGCGACGTCGCCGACCGCGTGCTGTTCATCGACGGTGGCGTCATCGTCGAGCAGGGCGCCGCCAAATCCGTTCTCAACCAGCCGCAGCACCCGCGCACCCAGGATTTTCTGCGCCGCGTGTTGCATCCGCTTTAAATCATCCGGTCCGCTTCCATGAACGCACCCGTCCGCCTGCCGCTGCCGCCGAGCCTTTATGCCGACACCGCCGTGCCGCCGGTGCCGACGCCTCAGCTCACAGTGGACAAGAGCGTGCCGGTCGCGATCATCGGCGGCGGCTTCACCGGGCTCTCCACCGCGCTGCATCTTGCCGAGCAGGGGGTATTAGCCACCGTGTTGGAAGCGCAGGAGCCGGGCTGGGGCGCCTCCGGCAACAATGGCGGCCAGATCAATCCCGGGCTGAAGCACGATCCGGATCAGATCGAAGCCGATTTCGGTGCCGATCTCGGCCGCCGCATGATCGACTTCGCCTATGGCACCACCAATTTCACGCTCGACCTGATCCGCCGCTACCAGATTCCGTGCGAGGCGCGGCAGAACGGCACGCTGCGTGCCGCCTATAACGAGGCCAGCGCCGCCGCGATCGCGACGACAGCGAAGCAATGCATCGCGCGCGGCATGCCCGTAAAACTGCTCGATGCAGCCGAGATGCGCGAGATCACCGGCAGCGACCGCTATCTCAGCGCCATGCAGGATGCGCGCGGCGGCGATCTGCATCCGCTGAGTTATGTGCGCGGGCTGGCGCGCGCCGCGATCGGCGCCGGTGTTGCCGTCCATGGCGAGACACAGGCCGTGTCACTGCGCCGCGATGGCGGCCGCTGGCGGATCGAGACTCCACGCGCCGTCGTGCATGCCGACAAGGTGTTGCTCGCCACCAACGGTTTTACGGACGATCTCTGGCCGGCGCTCCGCCGCACCATCGTTCCGGTGTTCTCGTCGATCGCCTGCACGGCGCCGCTGTCGGACGACGTCGCACGCGCGATCATGCCGAGCCGTCCGGTGCTCTACGAGAGCGGCCACATCACGGTCTATTACCGGATCGACCAGCGTAATCGCCTGCTGATGGGCGGCCGCGGCCCGATGCGCTGGATCGATCGCCCATCTGACGTCGCCTATCTCATGCGTTACGCCGAGCGGCTCTGGCCGCAGCTCAAAGGCGTCAGCTGGACCCATGGCTGGAACAGCCGTCTTGCGATTACCGCCGATCACTATCCGCATGTCCATGAGCCAGCGGAGAATCTGCTGGTCTCGCTCGGCTGCAACGGCCGCGGCGTCGCGCTCTCGACCGCGATGGGCGCCCAGCTCGCGCGCCGTTTGATTGGCGGCGACAAGGCCGAGATCGACATGCCCGTGACCGGCATCAAGCCGATCCCGATGCATCCGTTCTGGCGCGTCGGCGTCACCGCCGCGGTGCTGACCGGGCGGGTGCGGGACCGGCTGGGGCTTTAGCGAACGCGTATCTCGCAGCTCGCGCAGACCGCCACGCTATTTCCGCTCAAGAATGCGCAGCTTTGCCGTAGCCGGCGGGCTGTCCAGAACTCCACCAAGCCTATTGCATCGCGAGGTGTTCCGTTGGAGGCTGCAGCATTCCAGGCTTGAGACGATTTGTGCGGGGAGAAGTTTACGCGATCGATTAGGGAGGAGCCCACATGCGCATATCGCTTTTTGCAATTGGCATCGCAGGCGTGACAGCCCTTGGATTTCCCGCGCCGGGCATCGCACAGGAAAGTGCCGATCAGCGGTTGGGGACCGTTCACTTCGAAACGTCGTGCAACGAAATCGCGCAGCGGCGGTTCGACCGCGCCATGCGGTATCAGCACTCGTTCTGGTACACGGCATCGCGGGACATTTACGAGGAGGTGCTCAAGGCTGATCCGGCATGCGCCATCGCCTATTGGGGCATCGCGTTGTCGTATTTGAATAACCCGCACGGCCCGATTCCCGCGCCCAATCTCCCGCTCGGTCTCGCGGCGATCGAACAGGCAAAGGCGGTCGGTGCCGGCACGCAGCGTGAGCGCGTCTACATCGATGCCTTGTCGGTAATGTATCTCGACTACGAGAAAGTCCCGCACCAGGCGCGCGTCCAGTCCTACCTCAAGGCGATGGAAGCGCTCGCCGGCCGTTATCCGGGGGACGACGAGGCGCAAATCTACTACGCGATCGCACTCAATGTTGCGGCGTCGCCCTCCGACAAGACCTACGCCAATCAGCTCAAGGGCGCGGCCATTCTCGAGCCGATCTTCCTGCGCCAGCCGCAGCATCCGGGCGTCGCTCATTACCTGATTCATCTGTACGACTATCCGCCGATCGCCGCCAAGGGGCTGCCTGCCGCGCTCCGCTACGCGAAGATCGCGCCGAACGCGCCTCACGCGCAGCACATGCCGTCGCATATCTTCACGCGGGTCGGTTACTGGAAAGAGTCGACTGCCGCGAATCTGGCATCGGTTCAGGCCGCCAAGCAGGGCAAGGAGGTCGGCGACCAGCTGCACGGCGAGGATTATCTCGTCTACGCCTATCTGCAGCTTGGCCAGGACCAGGAGGCGCTCGCCGTCATCAGAGATATTGAGGCTGCGCAACCGGATCCGGATGCGTTCGCGGCCGCGTTTTCGCAGGGTGCCGCGCCGGCGCGTTACATGGTGGAACGCGGCGATTGGGGCGGTGCAGCTAGTTTGGACGTCAAACCCAGCAAGTTCCCCCACGCCATGGCTATCTCGCATTTCGCCCGGGCGATCGGCGCTGCGCGTTCCGGCAAGATCGACGCCGCCAAACTCGATACCGCTAAACTCGCCGAACTACGAGACAAGCTTCGCGAAGCCAAGAACGACTATTGGGCGGGCCAGGTCGACGTCCAGGCGAAAATCGCCGGCGCCTGGGTGCTCTATGCGACCGGCCAGCGTGACGACGCGCTGAAGGCGATGAGCTCCGCGGTCGATGCCGAAGATGCGACCGAAAAGGCGCCGGTCACGCCCGGTCCGCTCGCGCCGGCACGCGAGTTGTATGGTTTCATGCTGCTTGACTGCGGCATGGCCAAAGAGGCGCTTGCCGTCTTTGAAGCCACGATGGCGAAGGAGCCGAACCGCTTCAACGGCTATGTCGGCGCCGCGACGGCTGCGCAACTCTCGGGCGACGCGGCCAAGGCGAAGGCGTTCTACGCCAGGCTGATCGACCTTGCGGCCGAGTCCAATTCGGATCGGCCTGCATTGGCGGCAGCCCGATCGTTCGTTGCAAGCAATTAGTGAAACGGCAATCTCGGCAACGATCCGATGAGACGAGGTCTGCTCATAACCATTATCGCAGGCCTTTGCCTCGGGGGCTCAATTCCGTTTGTCTATGATGGATGGCGCTCGGTCACCGATGACGGCAAGCTGGCAACGCCTCACCATCCGCTCTGGGCCGAGGCGGAATGGCCGTTTCCAATCGACGAATGGGGAAAGGGCAGGGCGTTCCGTTGCGCGGCCAAAGATTGCGGCGTTGAGGTCAACGTCTACATCAGAGCCAAGATGGGCTTCTGTAACTGCACCACGGGCGTTGCAGATGACGAGGAGCTCGATCGCATTGCCGATCTCGGATTCATCGGCGAACGGCGCCTGGCGTCGCCCGCCGGAACTGCCATCACCGTTGGCCGAATGAAGGGTCGAAGCCGGGTCTACACGACCGCGGGCTCTCGGGGCTCAGCGGTGGCCATTGCATTCAATGATCGGTGCGATGCCGTCGTCGCAACGGCCCTCGTCGCGCACCCTGACGCAATCGCGATTGAGCCGACCGTGATCGCATTCCTCAACAGCGAAACTGTCGTTCATTGGGTCGAGATCACACTTGGTCTTTAAAATTGAACTTCTTCTCAAGCTGATCCGCGCAAACATTCCGCTCACCTGGCCACCGCTTCACCCAGATGATTCCTGAAGAACGCAATCGCCTCAGTGTGAAACTGCCCGTGAAAGGCGACGCGATCGAAGCCTGGCGCGTCGGTGCAGATGCGGGCCATCGCCTCGGCTTCCTTCGGCGTGCAGAGCGCAAGGAAGGAGAAGTGTTTTGCGTCCTTCACCAAATGATAGTCCGGCTTCGACGGGAGCTTGTCGTTGACGGTAACGGCACAACACCCGGACAGGCCGTCGCCATTCTGCGCGGGATCCGAGCTCCACAATTGAACCGGGATCGTCACGCCTTTCAGATTCTCCTTTGGGAAGACGAAATCCGGAAACGGATCGACGATGATGGCGGCCTTGATGCGCGGATCATGGACGATCGCATGCGCGGGAATCTCGCCGGCCTCCAGTTCCTTGCAGGCGCGCAAGGTCGATGTTTGGCATTTCGGCAGACCCTTGCGGAGGTCGGGGTTGCCGCCAATGACAGCCAGGCCGGTATACCCACCCCAGGAGAAGCCGTAGAGCCCGATGCGCCCGGCATCGATGCGTGCCGCGTCCGGCCATCGCTCGAGCATGTAGTCGATCGAACGCTTGATGTCGGTGGGCCGTTCGACCAGGACGGCAAGACTGTCCGTGCCGCTGGTGTCGCTCCCGGTGTCGGTCGGATGATTGATCGCCAGAACGATGAAGCCGGCGTCCGCCAGGGCGGCGCCGGTGTCATGATGGCCGCCGAGCCATCCCGTCCTGCCATGCGAGATCACGATGAGCGGCAGTCTGTCTCCCACGATCGGACAGTCGTTCACGCCGAAGAACGTTCGGCCGCCGCGGGCGTCGATTTCCTGCGGTGCCTGCGCGCAGGGATGCCAGACCAGCCCTCTGATCGCGGGTCCGTCGGGGCTCGCAGGGACGTTGAACGCTTTCAGCCCGGCCGCCTGTGCCGTGGAGACTGCAAGGTAGCAAAGGGCGGGGAACACGAATGGAGGGCAGCGCATGATTGCTTCCAGGGCGGGACGGAAAGTCCCACCGTGTCGGCCGTTCGTGTCGAACGTGTGATCTTGGCGGTTGCGGGGGCGTTTACTCCGCGGCGCTGGCCTGGAGCGCAGCCACGACGCGGCTCTCGTTGCGCGTCCGTGCGAATGTCGCTGACACGATGATGCCGCCGAACAGCACGGCCGATACTGCGACAATACTGAACAGCGTCGGCAGTCCGGCGCCCCATGAGGCGACCGCGAACCAGCCGATGCCGGCGGCCACGATCAGGCGGACGGTGCCGGCGAGCAGCGGGATCAGCACGCGCTTGGCGCCCTGGCCCGCGAAATACAGCGCCATGCCGGCGCCGACCACGCCGTAGAACGGCGCCACGGTGTGCAGATAGAGCGAGCCGTCCGCCAGCACCTGCGGCGCGCTCGAGAACAGGCCGAGCCACGCGGTGGGGAACAGCGACGCCGCCACCCCGATCGTTTCGGTGATGACGAATGCAATGCCCGCGCCGGTCCAGGCGATGCGCGTTGCGCGCGCGGTCTGGCCCGCGCCGGTGGCGACGCCGACCATCGTGACCAGCCCGGTGCCGAGCCCGAACATCACGGGGATCTGCATGTAATCGATGCGCGACGCGAGGCCATAGCCGGCGATCGCGTCGGCGCCGAAACGGCCGACGGCGGCGGTGACCAGTGCGACCGTGAGGTTGGCCATCACGGTGCCGATCGCCGATAGAAAACCGACCCCGAGAATGTCGCGGAACAACCGCCCGCTGAGTGGCGTGATGCGCAGCCTGATCGGGCTACGCGCCGACCGCATGAATCCGACCAGCATCGCGAGGCCGATCAGATAATAGGTCACGACCGCCACGCCGCCGCCGGCCACGCCGAGCCGCGGCATCGGACCAATGCCGAAGATCAGCGCCGGCGACAGCGGTATGAGAAGGATCGCACCGGTCAGCGTCACGATTGCAGGCACCCGGACATTGCCTGCGCCGCGCAGCACCGCCGAGAGCAGCGCGACGATCCAGATCGGAATCGAGCCTGCGAACACCGCGTTCGAATAGGTCAGCGCCGCGGCGAGCGTGTCGTGCTCGCCGCCCATCGCGCGATAGAGCCGCGGGCCGCTGGCGATCGCAGCGATGCAAAACACCGCGCCGATTACCATGGCGATCACGACCGCATGCCACGCCAAAGCCTCGGCGTCGTCGCGGCGTCCGGCGCCGATCGCGCGTGCCACCGCGGAGGCGACGCCGCCACCGACGCCGCCGTTCGACATCATCTGCATCAGCATCAGCACCGGGAACACCAGCGCGGTGCCGGCAAGCGCCGCGGTGCCGAGAAAGCCGATGAAATAGGTTTCGAGAACGCCGACCAGCGTCTGCACCACCAGGACCACGATCGTCGGCAGCGCCAGACGTAGCAGCGTCGGCACGATCGGGCCATCGAGCACGCCGGGCGGTGCGCGCATCGCGGCCGGGTCGGCGGCGGCGCGGCCGGGAAGCGAGGTCTGCGACATCGTGAATCTCCGTTCGACCATCAGGCCGGAAGCTTTGCGTTGGCGAGGTCGAGCAGGCCGTTGAGCGCCAGCATCGCTTCGGTGCCGAGCGCGCTTTCGACCTCACGCTGCGCCTTGCGCCATTCCGGTGCGGCCTCGGTCAGGCGCTTGCGGCCCGCCTCGGTCAGCGCCACCGTGCGCACGCGGCGGTCGGCGTCGTCGCGGCCGTTGCGCACCAGTTTGGCATCGAGCAGCAGTTTAAGGTTTCGCGTCAGCGTGGTCGGATCCATGCCGTGCAGTTCGGCGAGCGTGCCGATCGGCAACGCCGGCTTGCCCTGCAGGCTTGCGCCCTGTAGCCGGGCCAGCAGCCCGTGCTGGCCCGACGTGAGGCCGACCGAGGCAAGGTGACGGTCGTAGAGCTGGGTGACCCGGCGGCCGGCGCGGCGCAACCGCATACAGGTGCACGCCTCGCGCATTTCGATCACGGTGTCGCGGCTCATCGCAAGCTGTCTCCCGGGTCCGGAGATGCCATATATGTTCCGGCCACTTTATGTGCATCTACAGGTAAGATATCTGTATGTACAGACAATAATATGCGGGAGTGCCATGCGTACGTGCCTCTGGTTTCCGCGTGACGCTCAATCACTGAGTTGCCCGACGGCGCAAGCCCTTCGCGCAAAAATATTTCGCTTTATCGGAAGTGAAACTCAGTGTATGAATTGGCCGTCCCACCCGATTGAGGGGCGAGCGCACGTCACGAACGCGCGGTGGGATGCGGTGGACGCCGATGTCACGACTGACGAGCGTGGCAGAGGCGGACGGTGAAATCGTGTGGTCCCGACGCCCCAGTGGCAGGCAAAAGTTCGCAAGACGCATCCGCGTCTCGTGGACGACGGTGACAAACAAGCCCGGTCTTCGCCGGGGAGAGCACGTATAAGCCGTAACCCATCGCGCAGGGAAAGCCGGAGTGCCTCCGCTGAACCTGTATGCTCGTGTGCGCTTTCTTTCTCTACCTTTGCACACGGGACCGCGGGTGCAGCGTGCACCCGGCTTTCCCTGCGCCCTCTATTCGATGAGAGGGCGAAACGAAATGCAAAGCTCGGGCGAAACATGTCGCGAGAATTCGAAAGTGTGACTCGCAGGAAGCGCAACAAATTCAGTGTCGTCCCGGGCTTGACCCGGGCCCCATAACCACAAATGGCAATTGATGCGCGACGCTGGGGCTGCAGCCTACTTCAACAACACGCCCTGTGGTTTTGGGTCCCTGCTTTCGCAGGGACGACAGTGAGTTACTCCGCCACCGCATCGCCCCACGGCTGGAACGGCTCGGTGGCACCGCTGTTGGTGGTGCCGTCGCGCAGCACGAGGCTCGGGCAGGCGAACTTCATCGGCAGGGTCTGGGTGCGCGCTTCCTCGAAGTCGAAACGCCCGCGCAAGGTGTCGCGGGTGGCGGCCGGAAGGCGGACGTCGCCGATCACGACCGCGCCTTCGCTGGCATCGATCCGCGGCTGATGGATCGCGGCGTCGAGGTCCATTCCGAAATCCATCACAAAGGACAGAAGCTGCGACACCGCGGGCAGGATGCGGCGGCCGCCCGATGCACCGGCGGCAAGGCGGCGGCCATCGGCGGCCTGCGCCACCACGGGGGTGTAATTGGTCAGGCAGCGCTTGCCTGCTGCGAGCGAGTTCGGATTGCCTTGTGTCGGATCGAACCACATGATGCCGTTGTTCATGGTCAGCCCGGTGTTCGGCGTCACGAATTTCGAGCCGAAGTTCGACAGCAGCGTCTGCGTCACCGCGGCCATGTTGCCGTCGCGATCGACTGCGGAGAAATGCGTCGTGCAGCTTGGTGCGATCGCCTCGGCACCGAGCGCGCGGCGGCCGTCAACGTCACCCATGTCCTTCAGCCGCTCGCGATAGGCGGCCTGCAACGCCTCCGCATAGGCCGCGTAGGCCACAGCATCGGGACCGCCACGCGCGGGCTCGAATGCCTTCTGCAACAGGCCGAGCGTCCGCGCCATGGTCGGGCCAGCAGTCAATTCCGGCGTCGCGTAGACCGTGCCGCCGCGATAGGGGATCGCCAGCGGCTCGCGCAGATGGGCGCGGAACGCGGCGAGATCGCGCACCGACAGCGCGCCACCGGCGGCCTGGATGTCGTCGGCGATGCTGCGCGCCAGATCGCCCTCGTAGAAGTCGCGCGCGCCTGCCGCGGCGAGTTGCGCCATCGTCGCCTTCAGCCTGTCCTGCGGCATGCGGACGACCGATCTGATGCCCCATTGCGCATTCGGCGGCAGGCCGTCCTGCAGATACGCCGCGGCACTCGCGGGATAGCGCCTGAGATCGGCGGCGGAACTCGCGATCATCGCGGTGGTCCACCAATCCACCAGCAGGCCCTCGCCGGCGAGCTTGACGCTCGGCGCCAGCAACTCCTTCCACGGCAGTTTGGCGTGGCGGCGATGCGCCTCCTCCATGCCGGCGACCACGCCGGGCACCGCGATCGAGCCGGGCCCGTGCAGATTGCGGTCGTCCTTGACCCGCGCCCAGGGAAAGATGTCGGAGGCGGTGCCGCCGGTCAGCGGATAATCCTCGACGCGCAGGCTGTCGGGCGCGCGCATGCCGTAGTCGATCACTTCATACCGGTTCTCGCGGGCGCGATAGAGTACCATGGCGCCGCCGCCGCCGGCGCCGCTCATCCACGGCTCCAAAACGCCAAGGGCAAACGTGGTTGCAATCACCGCATCGACGCAATCGCCGCCCGCTGCCAATACCGCCGCGCCGACCTCCGCCGCCTTGCGCGACTGCGCGGCAACGATGCCGCCGCTGGAGGTGACGGCGGGCTTGCGGATCACTTGCGAGTTGGAGAACTGGTCGGACATGACGTTGCTTTCGCTGTTCTTGTTGCGGGTGGGGCACGTTGGCATAGCATGCCAAGCATGGCACAGTCAGTGCAACAACAAGCTATTCCGGGGAGAGGAAAATGACCGCTGTGAAGCGCGAGCGCGACGGCAATATCGGTATCCTGACGCTCAACGATCCCGCCAGCCTGAACGCGATGACGCCGGAGCTGCTCGGCGATCTCGCGGCCGCGATCGGCGAGATGACGGGTGACGCCACGATCCGCGCGCTGGTACTGACCGGGGAGGGTCGTGGCTTCTGCTCGGGGCAGAACCTCAAGGCGTTCCAGTCGCTCGGCAATGACATCGTGACCGGCGTCATGACGCATTATTGGCCGGCGTTGCGATCCTTGCGCGAATGCCGCGTGCCGGTCGTGGTCGCGGTCAACGGTGTTGCGGCCGGCGGCGGCTTCAGCCTCGCGATGTCCGGTGACATCATCCTCGCGGCGCGCTCGGCAAGCTTCATCCAGGTGTTCAGCCGGATCGGCCTGGTGCCCGATCTCGGCTCGACCTGGCTGTTGCCGCGTCTGATCGGCCGCCAGCGCGCGCTCGATTTGATGCTGTTGAACGAGCCGCTGTCGGCGGAGCGGGCGAAGGAGTGGGGACTGGTGCGCGACGTCGTCGACGAGGCAAGACTGCTCGATGAGGCGAAGACGCTCGCCCGCCGTCTCGGCGACGGGCCGACCCGGGCGATGGTCGCAACGCGGCAATTGCTCGAGGAGAGCGAGCACGCCAGCTACGCGGATCAGTTCCGTCGTGAGATCGAGGTGCAGTCCGAGATTCGCCAGAGCGCGGATGCGCTGGAAGGCCGCAACGCCTTCGTCGAGAAGCGCAAGGCGCAGTTCACGGGGCGATAGGCCTTGATGCAGGGTGTCACCCTAGCCGATCGCAATAGCGACTTTGCCGAAATGGGCACCGCTCGCCATATGGGCGAACGCCTCCTTGACCTGGTCGAACGCGAACACCTTGTCGATCACCGGCTTGACACCGTGCACGCTGATACCGTCGCAGAGCGCCTGCAAATCCTCGACCGATCCGACGGTGACGCCTTGCAGCCGCTGCTGCTGCATCACCATCAGCGGCAGGCGGGTGTCGGACGTGGCTGGACCGGCGAGCACGCCGATGAAGGCGATGGTGCCGCCAATTCTTGTTGCGCGGATCGATTCGTTCAGCGTGCCGACGCCGCCGACTTCGACGACGAGATCGACGCCGCGACCGGTCAGTTCGCGCGCCTTCTTGCCCCAGTCGGGCGTGGTCTTGTAGTTGAACGTGACGTCGGCGCCGAGCTGCTTCAGCCGTGCGATCTTGGCGTCGCTGGAGGAGGTCGCGATGACGCGGGCGCCGCACATCTTGGCGAATTGCAGTGCGAACAGCGAGACGCCGCCGGTGCCCTGCGTCAGCACCGTCTGCCCGGGCTTCACATCGCCGAGCTTGACCACCGCGCTCCACGCCGTGACGCCGGCGCATGGCAGCGCCGCGGCCTCGATGTCGCTGAGATAGTCAGGCGTGCGCACCAACGCACGCGCGGGGAACACCCGGTATTCGGTCAGCACGCCGTCGACACTGCCGCCGAGCGCGGCGCGCATCCGGGTCTCGCTCGGCTCGCCGCCGAGCCAGTTTTCGAAGAAGCTGCCGATGACGCGGTCGCTGGGCGCGAAATTCTTCACGCCCGCGCCGACCGCCTCGACGCGACCCGCGCCGTCGGAGACCGGCACCAGCGGAAATTTCTGGCGCGAGCCGTAGCCGCCCTTGACCGTCAGCAGGTCACGATAGTTCAGCGTTGCCGCCTTCAACCGCACCAGCACCTCGCCGGGGCCGGCCTGCGGAACCGGCTTGTCGACCAGCGCCAGCGCGTCGATGCCGCCGGGGCCCTGCAACTCATAGCATTTCAAGGGACGTCTCCTGCAAGGAGGCTCGTTATGGGCAACGCTTCCGGCGCCGCCGCGCGTCGCTGGAGCATATGTCAGGCCGGCCGCGCGTGGCCATAGCGCGCAGCGCAACCCGCAGCATGGGCTCATGTCGGAATCGGTTGGCGTTGCCGCGAAATGCGATCAATCTGCACTCAAAACCGAACAATCGTGAAGCGGGAGGTGACCATGGCAGCCTTGCTGGAAACGGGACGGAATTTCATCGCGATCCTTGCGGCAGCTGTGATCTGTTGCAGCAGTGCGGCTGCTGCTGAAGACAATCTCTACCGCGCGCAAACCGTCGTCACCGGTCAACTTGAGCCCAACCGCATCCTCGGCTTCGGCACATGTCTCGTGGACGTCCTGATCAAGGTCTCGGGTCAGCCTGAGCTCGCGGGCGACGGTCGGCTCGCGGCGTACAAGGCGAAGGCCAAGGAGTTCGTCAGCAACTTCAGCTATCACGACCAGTTCGCCGGCAAGCCGCATCGCGACGAGCAGGGCACCCGCGACCGTCCCTACGATCTGACGGTGGAGTTTGATGGCAAACAAGTCGACGGCATCCTCGGGGAACTCGGCCTCAAGCCGTGGACATCGCAGCGGCCGGTGCTCGGCGTCTTTGTCGAGATGCGACAGGGTGCGAAGGACTACATTGTGACATCAGACGGAACGGAATCCGACCTGCAGCGCGATGCGCTCGCGGCTGCCGCCGACAAGCGCGGCATGCGCGTCGTGCTGCCGAGTGCGGCCGAGCTCGCCGCATCGAACATCACCGCAGCCGAACTCTCCACGGTGCCAACGGCGAAACTGACTTCTGTTGTCGTGCCGCAGGGAGGCCAGACGGCGTTGGTCGGGCGGCTGGTCTGGAATGATAAGGAGTTCGGATGGGCCACGCAGTGGCAAATCGACTGGCGCCGCAAGTCGTACAAGTGGCAGGTGCGGGGCGTGAGCTTCGATGAAGCCTTCCGCCGCGCCATCGGCGGCGCGGCGCAGGTGCTGTCAGGCAACGGCGATCCGGCGCGATCCAAATGAACCTGCGCGCCAGCTTCCTAGCCGGTCGCGCGCGGCAGGCTGCCATTGCTGGCGATTTCGGCCGAGATCTGCTCGATGGTCTTGCGCTGCTCCATCGCGGCGCGGCGGATCAGCGCAAAGGCGGCGGGTTCGCCGACGGCGTGCGAATGCATGACTTGAAGCACGGCGGCAAGCACGACGCGGCGCGAGCGCAGGCGCTCTTCCAGCTTGACGACCTGCTGCTTCAACTCGCCGGTGCGCTCGGCCCGCTCGAACGCCAGAACCAGCGCGGCATAGATGCCGGCGGAGCGCAGCGGCTTGACCAGAAACGACGCCGGATCGAGCTCCAGCACCAGCTTCAGGCGGCTCGGCGTTTCGGTGCCGAGCAGCGCGATGACCGGACCTTGCCCGAGGAACGCGCGCTGCGCGGGCGAGGTCAGCGGCAGAAAATCGTCGTCGATCAGCGTCACATCCGGACGGAAGTCGACGGCCGCGCCCGGCTCCCATGCGACGAAGTCGATGCCGAGACGTTCGAACTGGCGTCTGACGATCGAGGCGTCGCGTTCGTCCTTGATGGCGACCAGTGCTTTGCGTCCGCGCAGCGAAAATGACGACGGTTTGCTCATTTCACAACCCGCAAATGCGGCGCATTCGGCGCTCCGTCCCGTGCGGTCTCTCGCGCGGGGCTGACGGCGACGTCGAGCTGCGTCAGATAGGGATCAGGCTTAACGGGGGCATCGGCTTCCCAGAAGATATCGAACTGTCCTTCCGCGTTCGAGACCGCGAGCCGCGGCGTCAGGACGCAGTGGTTGTTGGCGCCGTCGATCCAGACCGGGCCTTGCGGCGAATTGTAGCGATGGCCTGCAGCCGCGCGCCTGACATCACCGATGTCGGTTGTGCCGGCGCGCTGCAATGCGCGCGCCAGCAGATAGACCGCGACATAGGTCGATTGGCCGTCGACGGAGGGGCTGCTGTCGTCGCCGTAACGCGCCTTCCAGCGCGCGACGAAGGCGCGGTTCTCGGGCAGGCGGATGCTTTCGAAATACGCCGACGAGGTGATGCAGCCGGCCGACGCGGGTCCGACGATCTTGAGCTCCGGTTCGCACAGGCTGCAGCTCACCATCGGGATGTTGAGGCCGGCAGACGTGGTCGCAGCGTGGAAGGCGCGGATGAATTCATAGCTCGAGCTGCCAACCAGCGTGTTGAAGACCACCGGCGGCCTGCGGCGGACGATCTCGTCGACGATGTGCCCGACCGCGCCTTCGCCGAGCTCGAGCAGCCGTTCAGCGAGGATGCGCCCCTGCGCCGCCGCCACCAGCTCGCGGGTGACGCGATTGGTCTCCCAGGACCAGACATAGTTGGAGCCGACGCAAAAAATCTCGCGCGACAGATTGTCCAGCACGTAGCGCACCAGCGGCAGCACATTATGGTTTGGCGCGGCGCCGACATAGATGATGTTATCGGAGCATTCGAACCCTTCATAGCGCGCGGGGTGCCAGAGCAGGCGGTCGGTGCGCTCGACGATCGGCAGCACTTGCTTGCGCGATGCCGAGGTGTAGCAGCCGACGATGTGCTCGACGCCGATGTTGCGGATGAGGTCGTCGCAGGCGGTGTGGTATTCCGAAACGATGCCACGCGGATCGCGGATATTAGGCGTGATCGAGAAGTCGAACTCGGCTTCATTGTTGATCTCGTCGACCGCCATCAGGGCGCTCTTGAGCAGCTCGCGTCCCATGGCCTGATAGGGCCCGGACTGCGAGCATATGATGCCAACTGGAATGGACGGCTTCGTCATTGACGGCTTTCGGCAGCGTTGGACACGGAGGAAACCATCATCGCCGATGCCGGTGCAAGAGGTTTTGAAGTGGTCTTGAAGAGGTCTTGCCGATTTGCTGCGCAACGGCATCGTGAAATTTGTGCAACTAGCCTCGTTGACAATGCGCAGCACACTTCCGTACAATTTTCTCCCACAGGGCTTCCTGTCGAACCTTGCGTGCTTTGATCTGGCCGATGACGTCCGGATTGTTGCATGACGTGCTCCGTTCGATCCTGGGCCCTCGCGATAGATCATAGCCGCGGCATTTGAGCCATTCGTCACCTCATTTGGGAGGGACGGGTGGCTTTTTGCTTTTGCCGCCGAAGAAGTTGGCGACGCATCCGCGTCGCTAAGCCGGAGACGCATGCGCAGCGATTGGCCGTGCTTGCGATTGGGTAGAGCGCGGGGATGAAAGCGATGCCGACGACAGATCTTCACTATCTCGGGCTGGTTGAGGTCGGGCAGCAGATCCACACCAGGAAGCTGTCGCCGGTCGAAGTCACAAAGGCGATGCTCGAACGGATCGAGCGGCTCGACGGCAAGCTGAAGAGTTACGCCTACGTCATGGCCGACTCCGCGCTTGCCGAAGCGGCCGCGGCCGAGAAGGAGATCGCATCCGGCAAGATCAAGGGCCCGCTGCACGGCGTGCCGATTGCGGTCAAGGATCTCTGCTGGGCCGAGGGCGCGCCGGCCGCGCACGGCATGACGATCCATCGCGACTTCCGTCCGAGCGAGGACGCCACGGTGGTCGCGCGCTTGAAGGAGGCGGGTGCGATCATCCTCGGCAAGCTGCAGCAGACCGAGGGCGCCTATGCCGACCATCACCCTGACATCGATCCGCCGAAGAATCCCTGGAACGCGGATCTGTGGCCCGGCGCATCATCGAGCGGTTCCGGTTCCGCCACCGCGGCCGGCCTCTGCTTCGGATCGCTTGGAACCGATACCGGCGGATCGATCCGCTTTCCCTCGGCCGCCAATGGCATCACCGGCCTGAAGCCGACCTGGGGGCGGGTCAGCCGCTACGGCGCCTTCGAACTCGCGGCGACGCTTGACCATATCGGGCCGATGGCGCGCAGCGCGGTCGATTGCGGCGCCATCCTCGCCGTGATCGCTGGCCAGGATCCCAAGGACACGACGTCGGTGCCATTGCCGGTGCCGGACTATCTCGCCGGCCTGTCCGGCGATCTGCGCGGCGTGGTGATCGGTGTTGACAGGCGCTGGACCAGCGAGGGTACCGACGAAGCCGCGAGCAAGGTGCTCAGCGAAGGGCTCCGCGTCGCCGCCGATCTGGGTGCCAAGATCCAGGACATCAGCTTCCCCGATCCCACGGCCGTGATCGACGATTGGTTCCCGCTGTGCGGCATCGAGGTGGCCGTCGCGCATGAAGAGACCTATCCCGCGCGCAAGGACGAGTATGGCCCCGGACTTGCGGGGCTGCTCGATCTCGGCCGTCAGCAGTCGGGCATGGACTATCAGAAAATCGTGTTGCGGCGCGAAGCGTTCCGCGGCGCGTTGCGGCTGCTGTTCGAAAAAGTCGATCTCATCGCGGTTCCCGCCCAGGCGTTCGCTGCTCCCACGCTCGCCAAGATGGCGACGCTCGGCGAGGACGCGTCGCTGATCGGCGGACTGCTCCGCTTCACCTGTCCGTTCGACATGACCGGAAGCCCGACCGTCACGCTTCCCGGCGGCTTCGCCCCGAACGGCGGTCCGGTCGCCTTCCAGTTCGTCGGCCGCCATTTCGACGAGGCGAAGCTGGTCCGCGCCGGTGATGCATTCCAGCGCGTCACCGACTGGCACAAGCGCCATCCCGCGATCTGAGTTGAGGAGCCGTTCGTATGACTGAAGATTGGTTGAAGAGTTCCATCATGGCCAAGCGGGCCGTCGCCAAGGGCGCGACCGGCACGACGCATGGCCTGACCATCGAGCAGCAGGGCGCGTTCCACTATGTCTACGGCCCTTACGTGAAGCCGACGCTCTCGATCGATCCCGGCGGGGTCGTCGTCGTCGAGACTGAAGACGCATTCGGCGGCGTGCTCACCAGCGAGAGCGATAGCCCGACAGCCAAGTTGAATTTTCCTTACCTCAACCCGCAATGCGGGCCGATCGCAGTCAACGGTGCAAAGAAAGGCGATTGCCTCGCCGTTTATATCCGCGACGTCGAAACCCGCGGCGAGCAGCCGGCCGGAACGACCTGCATCATTCCGGAGTTCGGCGGCCTGGTCGGGACCAGTTCGACGGCGCTGCTCAATCCGCCGCTGCCCGAGCGCGTGAGGAAGCTGCATGTCGACCGCAACGGCATACGCTGGAACGACAAGATCACGCTGCCCTACGAGCCGTTCATCGGCACGATCGGCGTGTCGCCGGAGATCGAGGCGATCTCCTCGCTGCAGCCCGACTATCACGGCGGCAACATGGATCTGCCCGACGTCGCCCCCGGCGCGATCATCTATTTTCCCGTGCATACGGACGGCGGGATGCTCTACGTCGGCGACTGTCACGCCACGCAGGGCGATGGCGAGCTCTCCGGCGTCGCGCTGGAGCAGCGCGCGACCGTCACGCTGCAGATCGATCTGATCAAGAACTGGAGCTTCGCCTGGCCGCGGCTCGAGACCCGCGACTTCATCATGACGATCGGCAGCGCGCGCCCGCTCGAGGACGCGGCCCGGATTGCCTATCGCGAACTCGTACGATGGATGAGCGCCGATTACGGCTTCGACGAGATCGACGCCTACATGCTGCTCAGCCAGGCCGGCCGCATGCGGCTCGGCAACATGGTCGATCCGAAATACACGATGGGGGCGTCGATCCTGAAGAACTACCTCAAGCCATGACTTCCAACAGCCTTCAAAACAAAAGGACATCACGATGAATTCCGGACGTATGCTTGGAATGGCCGTTCTGAGCGCTGTGCTCGGGGCGACGGCGCTTTGTGCTGCTCAGGCAGCCGAGCCGCTGAAGGTCGGTTTGCTCGAAGATGTCTCCGGCGACCTGGCGTTCATGGGCATGCCGAAGCTCCACGGCTCGCAATTGGCGGTCGAGGAGATCAACAAGAGCGGCGGCATTCTCGGACGCCAGATCGAGTTGATTCACCTTGATCCGCAAGGTGATAATGCCCGCTATCAGGAATTCGGTCGCCGGCTGCTCAACCGTGACAAGGTCGACGTCCTGATCGGCGGCATCACTTCGGCGTCACGCGAGGCGCTGCGTCCGATCGTCGATCGCACTTCTACGCCGTACATCTATACGAACCAGTATGAAGGCGGCGTTTGCGACGCCAGCATGATCAGCATGGGTGCGGTGCCCGAGCAGCAGTTCTCGACTTTGATCCCGTGGATGGTCGAGAAGTTCGGCAAGAAGGTCTACGTCATCGCCGCCGACTACAATTTCGGTCAGATCTCGGCGGAGTGGAACCGCAAGATCATGAAGGACCTCGGCGGTGAGGTCGTCGGCGAAGAATTCATCCCGCTCGGTGTCTCGCAGTTCGCACAGACGATCCAGAACATCCAGAAGGCGAAGCCGGATTGGTTGTTGACGATCAATGTCGGCGCCGCGCAGGACTCGTTCTTCGAACAGGCCGCAGCGGCGAATCTTAATCTGCCGATGGGTTCGTCGATCAAGGTCATGCTCGGATTCGAGCACAAGCGATTCAAGCCGCCGGCGCTCAACAACATGCATGCGACCGCGAACTGGTTCGAGGAGATCGATACCCCCGAAGCCAACGACTTCAAAATGCGCTGGCACGCCAAGTTCCCCGACGAGCTCTACATCAACGACATGGGCTACAACGCCTACAATGCGCTCTACATGTACAAGACGCTGGTCGAGAAGGCGAAGTCGACCAAGCTCGATGACCTGCGCAAGGTGATCGCAACGGGTGATGCCTGCATCGACGCGCCCGAAGGCAAGGTCTGCATCGATCCGAAGAGCCAGCACACGTCGCACCGCATGCGCCTGATCTCGGTCGGCCCCAAGCACGAGGTCACGGTCGAAAAGGACTACGGAACGATCCAGCCATATTGGCTGGGCCAGATCGGCTGCGACCTCACCAAGAAGAACGACAAGGATCAGTACACGCCGAGCCATCTTCCCAGCAAGTCGTGACACGCACCGGGCACGAATCTTGCTCGTGACAAATGTTGTGTGAATGTGTCGAGACTCTGACCAGTACCGGCGCCGCAATGATGCGGCGCCGCGATCAGGGAGACCAGAATGTCGGCTGAACTCTTCTCGTTGTTCTATCAGTTCGCCGACGTCTTCGCGTTTCTGATCCTCTCGGCCGCAGGCCTTGCCATCGTGTTCGGCATGATGGGCGTCATCAACATGGCGCATGGTGAGTTCATCATGTGCGGCGCCTATGTGACCGTCGGACTGGTCAATCTCGGCGTGCCGCTCGTGATCGCCCAGATCCTGGCGGCCCTGACGGCGGGGCTCATCGGTGTCGCCGTCGAATTCCTCATCGTGCGGCGCTTCTACAAGCGTCCGCTCGACTCGTTGCTCGCGACCTGGGGCCTCAGCCTGATCGTGACGCAGTCGATGCTGCTGATCGTCGGCTCTGCGGTGCGCGGCATCGGAACGCCCGAGGGGAGCTTTGCGATCGGCGGCTATACGTTTTCAAGCTACCGGCTCGTGCTGTTCGGCTGTGCAGTGGCGGTGCTGGCTGGTCTCTACATCGTCTTCATGAAGACGCGCTTTGGCGTGATCGCACGCGCGACGATGCAGAATGCGGCGATGGCGAAGGCGTTGGGTGCGCGCACCGGGCGGATCTATGCGATCAGCTTCGGCATCGGCACCGGGTTGGCGGGCCTTTGCGGAGCGTTGTATGCGCCGACGATGACGCTGATCCCGACCATGGGAGCGACCTTCGTGGTCGAGAGCTTCGTCACCGTGGTGATCGGTGGGGCGAATGTCCTGCTTGGAACGGCGCCGGCGGCGGTGTTCCTGGCGGTGATCCGGATGACGTTGAATGCGAGTTACGGGCAGATCATCGGGCAGATCGGCATGCTGTTTGCAGTCATCCTGATCATACGTGTGCTGCCCGAAGGACTGTCCAGCGTGCTGGTTCGTCGTGGGCGCTAGGCAGGGATTGCGGATGTTCAAGCTGCTCGATGGTCCACAGACGCTCGGACGAGGCAAGATTTTCTGGTCCTGCTTCTTCGTCGTGCTGGTCTGCGCGCTGATCTATCCGCTGTTCGCCGACTCCTATGATGTCGGCAACTTCTCCTACTTCCTGATCTGGATCTTCATGGCGCTCGGCCTCTGCCTGATGTGGGGATACGGCGGGATGCTGTCATTCGGCCAGACCTTCTTCTTTGGCGTCGCCGGCTACAGCTATGGCGTGCTCGCCATCAACATGGGCGGCGGCACCGCCACGATCGCCGCACTCGTCCTTTCCGTTGTCGTCGCGATGATCGCGGCCGGGATCCTTGGTTACTTCATGATCTGGGGCGGCATCAGCGGCATCTTCTTCGGCATTGTGACGCTCTCGGCGACTTTGGTCCTTGCGTTCTTTCTCGGACAGACCGCGGGGCCGGAATGGCACATCGGCACGGCGCGGCTGAACGGCTTCAACGGCATGAAGGGCATGGACCCGCTCGCGGTCCGCGATTTCTATATTGAAGGGTCTGCGCTCTATTACGTCATGATCGCGCTCATCGTGGTCGTCTATATCGCGCTGCGCATGCTGGTGAACTCTGGTATCGGCAACGTGATCGTCGCGACGCGGGAGAATCCGCAGCGCGCCGAGATGCTCGGCTACGACGTCCGGAAATATCAGCTCCTGACATTCGTCATCGGAAGCGGCCTCGCCGGGCTCAGCGGCGCGCTCTATACATCCTGGGGACAGTTCATCACGCCGTCGAGCATCGGCCTGCCGGCGGCGGCGATGCCGATCGTCTGGGTCGCGTTCTCTGGTCGCAGCGATCTGACCGCGACATTGGTTGGATCGTTCCTGCTGCTGTTCGGCTTCCAGACCATCACGGTCTACAGCCAGCAGACGGCGCTGGTGCTGATGGGGGCGCTGCTGCTGGCGACCGTGATGCTGGCGCCGCAAGGTTTTGTGCTCGGCATCGGCAAGCTTGTTGTCGATCGCTGGCCCGGACGCCGGCCGCGTGATGCGGGTCCCGCGCTGGCAGACGCAGTTCGCCTGCAATCGGACGAGACCTGATCATGGCGCTGGTCGAAGTAAAGGACGTCAGCAAACGCTTCGGGGGATTGACCGCCGTCTCCGACGTCGATCTTACGGTCAACGCCGGTGAGGTTCACTGTTTGATCGGACCCAACGGGGCCGGCAAGAGCACGCTGTTCAAGCTGATCGTCGGCCTCTATCCGCCGACCAAAGGCAGCATCTTCTTCGATACCGTCGATATTACCGCCGAGCGTCCCTATGCACGTGTGCAGCGGGGCATGAGCATCAAGATGCAGGCACCGAGCGTCTTCAAGGAGCTGCCGGTGCGGCAGAATATCCAGATCGCGCTGCAGGCGCGCTTTTCGGGGGCTGAACGAAGCACCGAAGAGGATCGGCTGCTGACGCTGCTCAATCTGGCACAGGACGCCGGCAAGCTTGCTGGCGCGCTGTCGCACGGCCAGCAACAATGGCTCGAGATCGGCATGGCGCTGGCGCTGCAGCCGCAGCTCCTGCTGCTGGACGAGCCGACAGCCGGAATGTCGCCGGAGGAAACCTTCAAGACCGGCGAACTCATCAAGTCATTCAATGCCGAGGGCATGACGGTTCTGGTCGTCGAGCACGACATGGCGTTCGTGCGCCAGGTCGCCCAGCGCGTGACCGTGCTTCATCTCGGAAAGATTTTTGCGCGCGGCAATCTTGAAGCCATTTTGCAGGACGACAAGGTCGCCGAAATCTACCTGGGTAAGACCCATGCCCACTGATCGAATCCTGGACGTATCGGAACTATGGGCGGGGTACGGCGCGACGCCGATTCTGCAGGGCGTCAGCATGTCAGTCTCCCGTGGCGAAATCGTCGGCGTGATCGGCCGCAACGGCGTCGGCAAGTCGACCCTGATGCGGTGCCTGATCGGCCTGCTGCAGACCTGGCGCGGCACCATCACCTTCATGGGTCAGGATGTGACGCAGCTCGAGGCCGACGCTCGGGCGCGCGCCGGCTTCGGCTACATTCCGCAGGGCCGTGACGTGTTTCCGCAAATGAGCGTCGAGGAGAACCTGCAGGTCGGCGAATTGATCGGCGGCCCTGACGGGAAGAAGCTGCCGGACCTCGTCTACGAGTATTTTCCGCGGTTGAGGGAGCGCCGCCGCCAGGTCGCGGGCACCATGTCGGGCGGCGAGCAGCAGCAGCTCGCAATCGGGCGCGCACTGATCGGCAATCCGTCATTGATGATCCTCGACGAGCCGTCCGAGGGCGTCCAGCCGTCGATCGTCCAGCACATCTGCGAGGCGCTGAAGTCGTTCCGGAACGAGCTCGGGACCACAATCATCTTCGTCGAGCAAAATCTCGATACCATCCTGGCGATCGCCCAGCGCTGCTACATCATGGAAAAGGGCACGATCACGCGATCGCTGGCCGGCGACGACGTCAACGAGGACAATGTCCGTGCGCAGCTGTTGCTTTGACCAGCCGGGTCACGAGGAATTTCACGTTCTGCAATCAATAATGATGGAGGGAATGGACCATGGATCTGGGACTCAAGGGAGCAAAGGTTCTCGTCACGGGCAGCACCAAGGGAATCGGCAGGGCGATCGCCGACACTTTTGCCGCGGAAGGCGCCGATGTCGGAATTTGCGCGCGCAATCAGGCCGACGTCGACAGCGCGGTCGCCGCGCTCAAGGCGAAGGGCGTAGCGGCGTTCGGCGGTGTGGTCGACGTCTCGAACGGCCCGGCGCTTAAGGCCTGGGTCGCCGACATGGCATCGAAACTCGGCGGTATCGATGTCGTCGTCGCCAATGTCAGCGCGCTGTCGATCGGACAGGACGAGGAGAGCTGGGAAAAGGGCTTCTCCACCGACATGATGGGAACGGTTCGCCTGGTCAATGCGGCGATGCCGTATCTGGAAAAGAGCAGCGCGGCCGCGATCGTGACCATCTCCAGCGTCTCCGGCCGCGAGGTCGACTTCGCGAGCGGCCCCTACGGCACCTTCAAGGCCGCGATCATCCACTACACACAGGGCCTGGCCAATCAACTTGCCGCCAAGGGCATAAGGGCCAACTCGGTATCGCCGGGCAACACCTATTTCGAGGGTGGCGTCTGGAACATGATCAGGGATGGTAACCCCGAACTGTACAAGACCGCGCTGGCGCTCAACCCGACCGGACGGATGGGCACGCCGCAGGAAATGGCGAATGCCGCCGTGTTCCTTGCGAGCAAGGCCGCGAGCTTCATCACTGGAACGAATCTCGTGGTGGACGGCGCCTTGACGCGCGGCGTTCAGTTCTAGGTGCTTTGAGAAGCAGAAGAGACGAAACCGCGCCGCTCAACGGCTTCGGCTTGCGTAAGCATTTCCGATAACAACAGGGCGTCAGATGTCTGAGGATCCGTTGCACTACAAGTCGATCACCGAAATCTCGGAATTGATCCGCCGCGGCGAATTGCTGTCTGCAGAGGTCACCGAGGCGATCCTGACCCGGATCGCGAAGCTCGACGGCGAGTTTCATGGTTATACGCTCGTCCTTGCGGAGCGGGCCATGGCGCAGGCCAAGAGCCTCGACGGCGAAATCGCGAAGGGGATCTGGCGCGGCCCGTTGCATGGTGTTCCGATCGGGCTGAAGGACCTCTGCTACACGAATTTTGCGCCGACCGCGGGCGGCACGACGATTCACGCGAAGTTCGTGCCGCCGTTCAATGCCACGATCGTTGATCGGCTCGAGCGCGCCGGCGCGGTCACGCTCGGCAAGCTCAAGATGACGGAGGGCGCCTATACCAGCCATCATCCTGACGTTCAGGCTCCGCTCAATCCATGGAATACGAATTATTGGGTCGGCTCCTCATCGAGCGGATCGGGCGTGGCGACGTCGGCAGGGCTTTGCTACGGCTCGATCGGCAGCGACACCGGCGGCTCGATCAGGTTTCCGTCGGCGACCTGCGGGCTGACCGGGATCAAGCCGACCTGGGCCCGCGTCAGCCGGTATGGCGTCTTCCCGCTGGCGGATTCACTGGACCATGTCGGGCCGATGTGCCGGAGCGCCGCCGATGCGGCTGCGATGCTTGGCGTCATCGCTGGCGCTGATGTCAATGATCCCACCGCCTTGCAGGCGCCGGTGCCGAACTATCTGGCGCGGATTGGCGACGGCATTCGAGGGCTCAAGATCGGAGTCGACCGCAAATACACCCAGGACGGAATCGACCCGCAGGTCGTGGCGGCGCTGCTGGAAGCCGAACGCACGCTCGCGGAGCTCGGTGCCGACATTCGTGAGGTGCAATTCCCGTCGTACGAGAAGCTGGTCAGCATGTGGATTGCGATGTGCTCGGTGGAGACGGCGGAGGCGCATCTCGAAACCTATCCGTCGCGCAAGTCGGAATACGGTCCTGATCTCGCGCAGTTGATCGAGCAGGGCAGGTCGATGAGCGGCGTCGACATTGCCGCGATCCATCACCAACGGCTGAAGTTCAGCGGCAGCCTCGCTGCATTGTTTGGAGATATCGACGTTCTGCTGATCCCGACGATGCCGGTGCCGATCCCAACGCTCACCAAGATGGGCGAATACGGTGCCGATCCGAATGTGCTGTTGAGCATCCTGCGCTTCACCGCGGTGTTCGACTTCTCGGGCAGCCCGACGATCACGCTGCCGATGGGCATGGCGTCGGACCAGATGCCGCTCAGCATGCAACTGGTCGGCCCGCATCTGTCCGAGGACGTGCTGGCCCGCGCCGGCCACGCGTTCCAGTCGAGGACGGACTGGCACACACGGCGGCCGCCGATCGGGTGATTTGCTCTGCCATCATGTGTCGACCTTCGCGTCCTGCCGGCGAACCAGACCAGGTGGATTCCGCTCCAGTTCCTCGAGCGCCCGCCGCACGGTTTCCACCAGGTCCAGAGCCACCGGCGAAGGGCTGCGCTGTGCCGGAAAGACCGCCGCAAATTCGAAATCGATCCGTGGCATGAAGCGACGCACCGCAACGCCACGCGTTGCGAATTCCTGCGCCGTGAAGGGATCGCAGACTGCAACGCCGAGGCCGGACGACACCATCCCGCACATGATCTCCGAGAGATGGGTTTCGACCCTCAACACGCGGCGGACATCGTCGCGGTTGAAGGCCTGATCGATCAAATGTCGGCCCGTCGTTCCGGCCGACAGCGACACGAACGTCTCGCCCTCGAAATCGCGCGGCTCCAGAACCTCTTTTGCTGCCAGGCGATGTCCTGAAGGCAGCACCGCGACACGCGCCGGCGCCGGCAGCCGCAGGCTCGGCAGGCCGGAATGCGCGATCGGTACCTCGGCAAAACCGAGGTCGCACTGATTGTTCAGTACCCAGTCGACCACGATCGGCGAAATCACCCCGAAGAAGGCGAGGTTGAGGTTTGGTCGTTCTTTCAGGAAGTGCCCGGCGAGCCGCGGCAGATAACCGTTCGACAGCGCCGGCAGCGCCGCGATCCGCAAGGTGCCGGTGCGTCGGCCGCGGATTTCCTCGGCTGCCGCCGTGATGCGTTCGAGGCCGACAAAGGAGCGCTCGACCTCGGTATAGAGCGCTGTTGCCGCGGCGCTCGGCACCAGTCCCGTGCCACGCCGCTCGAACAACTCCATCTTCAGGAGCGCCTGGAAGTCGCGGAGCAACCGGCTGACCGCCGGCTGCGTCACGGCCATCAGTTTGGCGGCCTCGGTCACGCTGCCGGTCATCATCATTGCACGGAAGGCTTCCACCTGCCGCGGGTTGATCCGCACCATCCCAGATCCCATTCATAACATTTCAGCATGCAGAGGGTGCCATTATTCATTGGACGACGGAAGTGCGCGCTGCGATCTTTTTCATCAGTGCTGGAGACAGCCCGTTTTTACGGCAGATTGGGGCAAAGCGGCCCCCTTTGGTTGGAGATCGGTCCATATGAAGCCTTTCAGCCTTTTGACAGCGATCAGCATTGCGGCACTCGCCGCGCTTCCGTCGGCCGTCTCGGCTCAGCAAAAGACCCTCTATGTCGCCGGCTATGGCGGCTCGTTCGAGAAGACGATCCGGGACGAGGTGATCCCGGCCTTCGAGCAGGCGAACGGCGTCAAGGTCGAATATGTCGCCGGCAACTCGACGGACACGCTGGCCAAGCTGCAAGCGCAAAAGGGCAACCAGCAGATCGACGTCATCATCGTCGACGACGGTCCGATGTACCAGGCGATCCAGCTCGGCTTCTGCGGCAAGGTCGAGAGCGTGCCTGCCGATCTTTATGACGCGGCGCGCTTCAAGGACGATCGTGCCGTCGGCACCGGCCTGGTCGCGACCGGCCTGATGTACAACACCAAGATCTTTGCCGAGAAAGGTTGGGCGCCGCCGACCTCCTGGAACGACCTTAAGGATCCGAAGTACCAGAACAAACTGGTCATACCGCCGATCAACAACACCTATGGCCTGCATGCGCTGCTGATGCTCGCCAGAATGAATGGCGGCAGCGAATCCAACGTCGATGCCGGATTCAAGATCTTCAAGGATGAGATCAATCCAAACGTGCTGGCCTATGAGCCTTCGCCGGGCAAGATGACCGAGCTGTTCCAGTCCGGCCAGGCGGTGCTGGCGGTCTGGGGCTCCGGCCGCGTGCAGAGCTTTGCCAACACCGGCTTTCCCGTCGACTTCGTCTATCCGAAGGAGGGCGCGGCCACGCTGCTGACGGCCGCATGCCCAATCGCCAAGCCCAACGCCTCGCCGCTTGCGTCGAGCTTCATCCAGAAGCTGCTCGATCCCAAGATCCAGCTCGTGTTGCTGAAGGACTATGGCTACGGACCGGTGCTGAAATCGCTGGTGGTGCCGCCCGAGCTCGGCAAGATGGCGCCGATCGGCGAGCGCGCGGCCAAGCTCTACACGCCCGACTGGAGCATCATGAACGACAAGCGCGAGGAGTGGACCAAGCGCTGGAATCGCGAGGTCGAGCGCTGAGCCGATCGCAGCACCGGAACAAGAGCCATGGCCTTTCTCGAGCTCGATCGCCTCTGCAAGCAATTCGGGGCGCAGACCGTCGTTGACGACTTCAGCCTTGCGGTCGGCAAGGGGGAGTTCGTCTCCTTCCTCGGTCCGTCCGGTTGCGGCAAGACCACGACCTTGCAAATGATCGCGGGCTTTCTCGATCCTTCGCGCGGCGCGATCCGCCTGGAAGGGAAGGACCTGACCGCGGTGCCTCCGGCCAATCGCGGGCTCGGCATCGTGTTCCAGAGCTACGCGCTGTTTCCGCACATGACTGCGGCGGAAAACGTCGCTTTCGGCCTCGAGATGCGTCGGGTGTCGCGCGCCGAGTGTGCCGAGCGTGTTCGCTCTGCGCTGGCGATGGTCGGTCTCGCCGGTTACGAGGAACGCTATCCGCGCCGCATGTCCGGTGGCCAGCAGCAGCGTGTGGCGCTCGCCCGCGCGCTGGTGATCCGGCCGAGCGTGCTGTTGCTCGACGAGCCGCTGTCGAACCTCGACGCCAAGCTGCGCGAGGGCATGCAGATCGAGCTCCGCCAGATCCAGCGCACGCTCGGCACCACCACGGTCCTGGTCACCCATGACCAGAACGAGGCGATGTCGCTGTCGGACCGGATCGTGGTGATGAGCCAGGGCCGCATCGAGCAGATCGGCACTCCGCAGGACACCTATGAGCGGCCGGCCTCGGCCTTCGTGTCGCAGTTCCTCGGCAAGACCAACGACTTCGCCGCGACGATCGATCGCACGGTTGCTCCCGCGCGGCTGGTCGCGGGCTCTTGGAACGCGCCGGCACCGGCCGGGCTGAGCGGCCCCGTGACGATCAGCATCCGCCCGGAGCGGATCGGGTTCGCAGATGTTGGCCTCGCCGCGAAGATCATGACGCGGATATTCCAGGGCAATCACTGGCTGTTCCAGTGCGCGAGCGAATGCGGTCCTGCGATCGTGATCCGCCAGAACGACGGCCAGCCGCAGCCGGCGGAAGGCGATGCGGTGCGCCTTGCCTGGCGACAGGATGACATGAGCCTGCGCGCCGGAGGCGCTGCGTGAGCGCGGTCGTTGACACAGCTCCGGCGGCCTCCGCGGATGAACGCGCCGCGCGTGCGCCCTGGGTGCTGACCGCGCCCGCGCTGATGCTGTTCGTCGGCGTGCTGGTGATTCCGCTCACGATGACCGTGATGCTGTCGTTCCACGACTGGGGCCAATACAAGGGCATCGAGCCGGTCTTCATCCTGAAGAACTGGCGCGAGATCGCGACCGATCCCTACTACGCCGAGATGTTCTGGCGGACATTCCGCATCGCGTTGCTCACCACGTTGATCACCGCCGTGTTCGGCGCACCGGAGGCCTACATCCTCAACCGCATGAGCGGGCGCTGGAAGAGCTTCTTCCTGCTCGTGATCCTCGGGCCCCTGCTGATCTCGGTGGTGGCGCGCACGCTCGGCTGGGCGCTGCTGTTCGGCGGCAACAACGGGCTCGTCAACAAGCTTCTGATGTCGCTCGGCCTAATCGGCACGCCGCTGCGCTTCATGTTCACCGAGACCGGCATGGTGGTCGCGCTCGCCCATGTCATGATGCCGTTCATGGTGCTGTCGGTGTGGGCTGCGCTGCAGCGGCTCGATCCGCAGATCGAGAATGCCGCGCTGTCGCTCGGCGCCAGTGCGCCGACCATCATCCGCCGCATCGTCCTGCCGCAGATCGTGCCGGGTGTGCTGTCGGGTGCCATCATCGTGTTCTCGCTCTCGGCCAGCGCGTTTGCGACGCCTGCGATCATCGGTGGCCGCCGCCTCAAGGTCGCGGCGACGCTGGCCTATGACGAGTTCCTCAATACGCTGAACTGGCCGCTCGGCGCGGCGGTCGCAATCCTGCTGCTGGTCGCGCTGGTGCTGATCGTTGTCGGCAGCAACGCGCTGATCGAGCGGCGCTATGCCGAGGCGTTCCGATGAGACAGAACGGCCCGCTCGCGCTGATCTTCCATACGCTCTTCGTCATCTTCATGCTGGCGCCGATCGTCGTGGTCTGCCTCGTCGCCTTCACGCCCGAGGGGTATCTGTCGCTGCCGACCCACGGCTTCTCGCTGCGCTGGTTCAGGGCGATCGCGAACTATCCGGAGTTCGTCCACGCTTTCTGGATCAGCCTCGGCCTCGGCGCGCTGTCCTCCTTCGTGGCGCTACTATTCGCGGTGCCGGCGGCGCTCGCAATCGCGCGATATAAATTCCGCGGCCGCGATGCGCTCGCAGCGCTGTTCCTGTCGCCGCTGATGATTCCGCATGTCGTGCTCGGCATCGCCTTCCTCCGCTTCTTCACCTCGATCGGAATGGGCGGCGGGTTTCCGGCGCTGATTATCGCCCATGTGATCGTGGTGTTTCCGTTCGCGCTGCGGTTGACGTTGGCGGCGGCCACCGGGATGGATCGTTCGGTCGAAATGGCGGCGATCTCGCTCGGCGCCGGCGGCTGGATCCTGTTCCGCCGGGTGACATTGCCGCTGATCCTGCCGGGCGTCATCTCGGGCTGGGCGCTCGCCTTCATCCAGTCCTTTGACGATCTGACCATGACCGTGTTCCTGGCCGCACCCGGCATCGAGACGCTGCCGGTGCGCATGTTCCTCTATGTCCAGGACAACATCGATCCGCTGGTGACGTCGGTCTCGGCCAGCGTGATCGCGGTCACCATGGCCGCGCTCATTCTGCTCGACCGCTTCTACGGGCTCGACCGCGTGCTCGCCGGCAAGAGCGACACGGGGCGATAGGAGAACTCATGCACAGGGATTATGACGTCGCCATTGTCGGCGGCGGGCTGCTCGGCTCCGCCATCGCCTGGGGTCTCGGCCGGCTCGGCAAGACGGTGGCCGTCCTCGACGAGGGCGACATCGCCAAGCGCGCCTCGCGTGCCAACTTCGCGCTGGTCTGGGTGCAGAGCAAGGGATTGGGCATGCCGGCCTATACCGGCTGGACCGTGCGGGCCTCGGAAACCTGGAGCAGGCTTGCTGCCGAATTGAAGGAGCAAACCGGGCTCGACGTTTGCCATCAGCGCAATGGCGGCTTCCATCTGACGCTCAGCGATGCCGAGTTCGAGCAACGCGCTCAGCTCGTCACGCGGATGCACAACCAGGTTGGCGCGGCCGACTACAGCATGGAGATGTTGTCGGCATCCGAGGTCAGGAAGATGCTGCCGCTGATCGGTCCCGAGGTCTCCGGCGGCAGCTTCTGTCCGCTCGACGGCCATGTGAATTCGCTGCGCACCTTCCGTGCGTTCCATACCGGCTTCAGGCAATTCGGCGTCGACTATTTTCCGGAGCAGCCGGTCTCGGCGATCACCCGTGATGGCGGTGAGTTCCGGCTGTCGACGCCGAAAGGCGAGATCCATGCCGGCAAGATCGTGCTCGCCGCGGGGAATGCCAACCAGACGCTGGCGCCGATGGTCGGCCTGTCGGCGCCGATGGGCCCGACTCGCGGCCAGATCGTGGTGACCGAGCGCACCATGCCGTTCCTGCCGCATCCGCTGACCACGATCCGCCAGACCGACGAAGGCACGGTGATGATCGGAGACAGCAAGGAAGACCAACTCGACGACCGCGTGCTGAGGCATCCGATCAACGCTGCGATGGCCGATCGCGCCCAGCGCATGTTCCCGCATCTGGCGCGGCTCAATGTCGTCAGGAGCTGGGCCGGCATCCGCGTCATGCCGCAGGACGGCTTCCCGATCTATGACCAGTCGGAAACTCATCCGGGCGCATTCGTGGCCTGCTGCCATTCCGGCGTGACGCTCGCCCCCAACCACGCCTTCGACATCGCGCGGATGGTCGCAGCGGGCGCACTCGAGCCGGAACTGGTCGGCGCTTTCTCGGCGAGTCGCTTTGCAGGCGACAGCGCAGGGACGACTGACATCAGATAGAGGCATCTCAATGTTCAAGCGATCCGATCAGGACAACAGACCAGCTGTAAAGATGTTCGTGGACGGCGCCGCCATCGCGGCGCGCGAGGGCGACTCGGTTGCTGCGGCGCTGCTCGCATCGGGCCGTGACATCCGCCGTGCGACCGCGGTGAGCGGCGCGCCGCGACTGCCCTATTGCATGATGGGCGTGTGCTTCGACTGTCTCGTCACCATCGACGGCGTCGGCAACCGCCAGGGCTGCCTGGTGCCTGTTACCGAGGGCATGCAGATCGAGATCCAGAAGGGCAAGCGGGAGATCGGGAAATGACCACGATGCCAAAGCGCGACAGCTACGATGTCGTGGTGATCGGGGCCGGGCCCGCCGGGCTCGCCGCGGCTGCGACGACGGCGGAGGCCGGGTTGTCGACGCTGGTGCTCGACGAGAATGTCGGCCCCGGCGGCCAGGTCTGGCGCGCGATCACATCGACGCCGGTGGTGGCACGCGACCGCCTTGGTGCTGACTATTGGGCGGGCGCGGAGCTCGTGCAGGAATTGCGCGCGAGCGGCGCCGAGATCATCCAGCAAGCGACGGTCTGGAGCCTCGATCGTCATCTCGAGATCGCTATCTCCGCCGGTGGCGCCTCGGCCTTCGTCAAGGCGCGGCGCGTCATCCTGGCGACCGGTGCGCTGGAGCGGCCGTTTCCAATTCCGGGCTGGACGCTGCCCGGAGTGATGACCGCGGGTGCCGCGCAGACGATGCTGAAATCATCGGCGCTGGTGCCGGACGCGCCTACGGTGATCGCAGGGCAGGGACCGTTGCTGTGGCTGCTTGCGGCGCAGATTCTGCGGCTCGGCGGCCGCATCGATTGTATTCTCGATACGACGGAGCGGCGGAATTATCTCGCGGCATTGCCCCACGCCCTTGGCTTCGTGACGTCGCCCTATTTCACCAAGGGCCTCG
Organism: Bradyrhizobium sp. LTSP885; assembly: GCF_000938305.1. Lineage (GTDB taxonomy): Bacteria > Pseudomonadota > Alphaproteobacteria > Rhizobiales > Xanthobacteraceae > Bradyrhizobium. The sequence continues at coordinate 75,869 of NZ_JYMT01000034.1, read as the reverse complement.
CGATGATGCGGGAGGTGAAAGCGAAAGTGCGAGTTGTCAGCGGCGTCAGTGAGCTCGCCGCGCTCGGCGACAGTCAGCTTGCCAGCGTGAGCTACGTGTCCCGCGGGCGGCGCGAGACCATCCCTGCGGAACTGTTGCTGCTGCATCAGGGCGTCGTGCCGAACGTCAATCTCGCGATGTCGGCCGGAATCGAACATCGCTGGGACGACCGGCAGCTCTGCTGGTCGCCGGTGCTCGATCCCGACGGCAACACATCGGTCGCAGGCATTGCCATTGCCGGTGATGGGGCCGGCATCGGCGGCGCAAGCGTTGCGGTGGCGCGCGGCCGCATCGCCGCGCGCGGCGCAGTCGAAGTGCTTGCGCCTGATGCCGCTGCGGCGCTCACCGCCGAGAACGTGCTCAGAACGACGCTGGCGCAGGCCGAGCGCGGCCGCGCCTTTCTCGACGTGCTGTTCCGTCCGGCGCCGCAGTTTCGTATCCCATCGGGCGATACCGTCGTCTGCCGCTGCGAGGAGGTCACCGCGAAGGATATTCTCGATGCGGTTGCGATCGGCGCAACCGGGCCCAACCAGCTCAAGGCCTATCGCCGCACCGGTATGGGTCCGTGCCAGGGCCGGCTGTGCGGTCTCACCGTCACCGAGCTGATGGCACAGGCGCGCGGCAAGAGCCCTGAAGAAATCGGCTATTACCGCCTGCGGGCACCGGTGAAGCCGATCACGCTGGCGGAGCTTGCCTCGGTTCCGAAGACTGAGGCCGACGTCAAGGCGGTGGCGCGCCAATGACCAGGCTGGTGGATGCGATCGTCGTCGGTGGCGGTATCCACGGATGCTCGACCGCGCTGCATTTGTGCCTCGCCGGCATGAAGCCCGTGCTGATCGAGAAGGATTACGCCGGCCGGCATGCGTCGGGCGTCAATGCCGGCGGTGTCCGCCAGCTGGCGCGGCATATCCCCGAGATTCCACTCTCGATCCGCTCGATGGGAATCTGGGAACGGATCTCGGAGCTGCTCGACGACGACTGCAGCTTCGAGAGCCACGGCCAGGTTCTGGTCGCGGAGGATGCTGCCGAGCTTGCGACCTGCCGCGCGCGCGTCGCGGAGCTGAACGCGCTCGGTTTCACCCATGAGGAGCTGATCGACGGAGCCGAGCTGCGGCGGCTGGTGCCTGCGGTGGCCGACAGCTGTCCCGGCGGCGTGGTCTCGCGGCGCGATGGCGCGGCCAATCCGGCCCAGACGACGACGGCGTTTCGGCGCAAGGCGGCCTTGCTGGGCGCTACGGTCTGCGAAGGTGTGGCCGCCAGCAATATCCGGCAGCGCGACGGGCTCTGGCAAGTCGATGTCGGCGCGGACAGCTTTGCCGCGCCGGTGCTCGTCAACGCCGCCGGCGCGTGGGCCGGGCGGATCGCCGCTGACCTCGGCGAACCGGTCCCGGTCGAAACCGTGGCGCCGATGCTGATGATCACGTCACGCGTGCCGCATTTCATCGATCCCGTCGTGATCCTGCGTGGCCGCAAGCTGTCCTTCAAGCAATTCGCCAACGGCACGGTGCTGATCGGCGGCGGCCATCTGGCGACGCCGGACCAGGACCGCAACGAGACGGTGCTGGATTGGCGCGGCCTTGCGGTGAGCGCGCGCACTGTGTTCGAGCTGTTTCCGGTGATGCGTGATGCAACGATCGTACGCGCCTGGGCCGGCATCGAGGCCAAGACAAAAGACGATCTGCCGGTGCTGGGGCCCAGTGCGCGTCACAAGGGGCTTTATCACCAGTTCGGCTTCTCGCTGCACGGCTTCCAGCTCGGCCCCGGTGCCGGCGCCGTCATGGCGGAGCTGATCGTCAATGGCGGCACCCAGACCCGGATCGGCGAGCTCGGCATCGACCGTTTCCATCCTTCCACATCTTAGAGCCAGGACGAGGACATCATGAGCATCACCCGCAACATCCGCACCCCGATCATGCACCGCGCGGTCGAAGCCAACGGCTTTGTGTTCGTCGGCGGCACGATCGCCGACGACACCAGCGTCTCGATGGGCGAGCAGACCCGCAACATCCTCGGCAAGATCGCGGGCTATCTGAAGGAGGCGGGAACCGATCGGTCCCGCGTGGTCAGCGCGTCGATCTTTGTCACCGATCTCTCCAAAAAGAAGGAGATGGATGCGGCCTGGACCGAATTCTTCGGCGACAATCTGCCGGCGCGTGCGACGGTCGGCGTTGCCGATCTCGGCGGCGGTGCTCTCATCGAAGTGGTGGTGACTGCGCTCAAGGGCTGAGGCAGCGCCGCCGCTCGTGCCATTGCGGTTTCAACCGGCCGGCGGGTCGGCCTGGTGCAGCGTGGTCACCCAGATGACGCGCGCGACCTGCTGTGTCGGGTTGTCGAACATGTGCGGCACGGTGCTCGGGAAGCGGAAGCTATCGCCTGCCTCGAGCAGATGGGCCTGATGGTCGAGCCACAGACGCAGGCTGCCGGCCAGGATGTAGCCGGCCTTTTCACCGGTGTGCTGGAAGAAATCGGTGCCCGAGGAGCCGCCGGGATTGAGCGTGAGTTCGTAGAATTCGAGCTCGCCTTTCCCGGCCGGCGTCAGCGCTTCCTTGACGACGCCGCTGGCGGTGAGCCGAAGCAGCCGTCGATTGCTCTTGCGCACGATGTAACGCTGAGGTTCGCCGGCATCGCTCGCTTCGAAGAAATAGGAGATTGGCACGTCGAGGGCGATGCTGAGGAGACGCAGCGTGCGCACCGACGGCATGGCGCGCGCGCGCTCGAGCTGGCTGATCATGCCGGTGGACAGGCCGGTCCGGGTGGCGACGTCCTGAATCGAGAGGCCAGCACGCTGGCGAAGCAGGCGCACGGTTTCGCCGAGACGCTGGTCGCCCGCCTCATCGCGTTCGATCGTTTGGGTGTCCTTTGGAGCGATCGTGCTGCCGTCACCCATGTCGTTCTCCTGTGCCCATCGTCTCGCCGCTCATCCACTCGTCCGCTTTGGGGAGTTAGCCTGATTAAACAAATCATCGTACTCATCAGTAGCATTGACACAAATATTTAGCTGTGATGAAATTTTGATTAGAAGATTTATGCTGCTTAAAGCTTGGTCGCTCGTCCCGTACGGGATTTGCGAGGTTCGGGCGAGGAAGCCAGCGGGCGCGTGCAGGAACGGAGGCGGGTCGTGGCAGACGAAACCAGCAACTTCGGCCGTCCAGTTCCGGGACTACCGTCCGGCGTCTCCAACCGCCGCCAGTTCATCCAGCTCGGCGCGAGCGCCGCGGCGGGATGGACCATAGCGGGCTCCGCATTTGCGCAGACCGAACGTCCAGCCAATCCTCCGGCCAAGCCACGCGGGCAGGTGATCGCGGCTCTGTCACAGGAGCCGACCGTGTTTCATCCGCTGATGCCCAGTATCGAGGTCGATCAGGGCGTCTGGTGGCAAGTGTTCTCGCCGCTTTGGTTCATCGACAGCGAGGGCAACTTCGTTCCTGATCTCGCCCGCGAAGTTCCGACCATCGAGAATGGCGGCTTATCGGCCGATGGGCTGACCTGGAAGATCAAGCTGCGCAGTGACGTGAAGTGGCACGATGGCACGGCGTTTACGGCTGAGGACGTGAAGTTCTCGCTCGAGCTGAACAACAACCCGGATTTCCGCGCCCGCAGTCGCGTCGGCCACAGCCTGCTAAAGGACGTCAAGGTCGTCGCGCCCGACGAGATTCATTGGCGCATGGAGGCGCCTTATTCGCCCTACATGTCGATCCTGTCGCTGACCTTCATCGTGCCAAAGCACATCCTGGAGAAGCTGCCGGATCCGAACGCGTCGCCGTTCCACAACGCGCCCGTCGGCACCGGACCGTTCCGCTGGGGCGAGCGCGTGCCCGGCGACCATATTCTGCTGAGCGCCCATGCCGGCTACCACGGCAAGGGGCCTTATCTGGAGCGCGTCGTCTTCAAATATATCCCCGACCTCACCGTTCTCTACACCCAGTTCCGCACCGGCCAGGTCGATTACACCGGCCTGCAAGGCATCCTGCCGAACTTCGTGCAGGAGGCGAAGGCGCTGCGCGGCCACAAGGTCTTCGTCTCCTCGACCTCCTCGGTGGAGCATCTGGCGCCGAACCTCGAATTCGGCCCGTTTGCCGACCGCACGGTGCGCGAGGCGCTCTACCTCGCGATCAACAAGAAGGCGATCATTGATGCGCTCAACTACGGCCTGCCGACGCAGACCGAGAGTTTCGTGCCGCAGCAGGCCTGGTCGTTCCAGCAGGGCCTGCCTCAGCACAATTACGATCCGGCCAAGGCCAATGCGCTGCTCGATGCCGCCGGATGGACGCGGGGCGCCGGCGGCGTGCGCGAGAAGGGCGGCGTCAAGCTCGAATTCACCAACTCGACGACGTCGGGCAACGCCGTCCGCGAGCAGACCCAGCAACTGCTGATGCAGGATTGGCGTGCGATCGGCGCCGCGATGCGGGTGAACAACATGCCGGCTGCCGTCATCTGGGGGGACTACTGGCTGCAATCGAAGTTCAATTCGGTGCTGGTGGGGGTGAACTTCATGCTGGGCAGCGACCCCGACGTGACGCCGCGCTTCGGCTCGGGCGCTATTCCCGCCAAGGGCGGACGCGGCTACAACACCTATCAATACCAGAGCGCGGAGGCCGACCGGTTGCTCGCCGAGGGCGCCAGGCAGTTCGATCTTACACAGCGCAAGGCCACCTACGGCGATCTGCAGAAACTGATCCGCAACGACCTCGCCATCCTGCCGCTGTTCCAGGGCTTCATCGCCGAGGGCGTGAAGGAGGGGCTGCAAGGCTTCCGCCCCAACATCAACACCTCGAGCAATTGCTGGAATATCCGCGAATGGTACTGGGCCTGATGCGTCCGGTCCGCGGGATCGCCTGAGATGGCCCGCTACGTCGCCAATCGCGTGGCGCAGGCCATCATGCTGCTGGTGGTCGTCTCGGCGATCGGCTTTGCCATCCTGCATCTGGCGCCCGGCGGTCCGCTCTCGCAATACGCAGCCTCCGCGCAGATGACGCAGGAAGACCTTGATCGCGTCTCCAGGCAATTGGGCCTCGATCGTCCGCTGCCGATCCAATATCTCGACTGGTTCGGCCGCATGCTGCGAGGCGACTGGGGCCACTCCTACCGGGATGGTGGAGACGTGCTGTCCGTCATCGGTTCGCATCTCGGTGCCACCTTCGAATTGATGGCGACCGCGACCATCATTGCGGTGCTGCTCGGCTCGTGGATCGGCGTGCTCGGTGCGCTCCGCCGCTATTCGCTGTTCGACACGCTTGCGACCGTTGGAGCGATGATTGCGCTGTCGATACCGACCTTCTGGTTCGGACTCGTCGCGATCTATGTGTTTTCGGTGAAGCTCGATTGGCTGCCGTCCGGCAACCAGGAGACGATTGGCGACGGCTCGCTGCTCGACCTGCTGCATCATCTGATCGCGCCGGCGCTGGTGCTGGCGCTGGTCGAGACCGCGATGTGGGGGCGCTTCATGCGCTCGTCGATGCTCGAGGTCATCAATCAGGATTACATCCGCACGGCGCGGGCCAAGGGGATTCCGGAATGGCGCATCCTGACGCGGCATGCATTGCGTAACGCGCTGCTGCCGATGATCACGGTGGCGGGCCTTCAGTTTCCGACGCTGCTTGGAGGCGCGCTGGTCACCGAGACCGTGTTCACCTGGCCCGGCATGGGCCGCCTGTTCCTCGATTCCATCGGCTATCGCGACTATCCGGTGGTAATGGGCATTCTGATGTTCTCGGCGACGATGGTGCTGCTCGGCTCGCTGCTCGCCGACATTCTCTATGCCGTCGCCGATCCGCGTATCCGGGTGGGATAGGCGATGAGCACGGCAGTCCTTTCAATCGCTCATCCCACGCCCGGTCAGGCCGCCTGGCGGCGGTTCCGCCGTCATCGGCTCGCCCTGGCGGGCGCCGTGATCATTCTCGTTCTTGTCGTGGGCTCGACGTTCGGTCCTTATCTGCTGCCGTTCGACGATACTTATATCGACGTCATGAAGCGGTTCGCGCCGCCTCTGTCGGGAGCTCATCTTCTTGGTACCGACGAGCTCGGCCGCGACGTGCTGGCGCGGCTGATGATGGGTGGTCGTATCTCGCTTGCGATCGGCATCGTCGCAATGGTGATTGCGATGGCGGTCGGCATTGTCGTCGGCGCGTTCGCCGGCTTCTATGGTGGCGTTGTCGGCGCGGTGCTGATGCGGCTTGTCGATGCGGTGCTGTGCTTCCCGTCGATCTTTCTCTTGCTGGCGCTCGCGGCGCTGACCGAGCCGGGCCTTGTCACAACCACGGTGCTGATCGCGGCAACCGCGTGGATGGGCGTCGCCCGCGTCGTGGAGGCCCAGGTCCGCTCGCTTCGAGAGCGCGACTTCGCGATCGCCGCGATAGCCTTCGGCTCCTCGAACCTGCGGATCATGTTCCGCGAACTCGTCCCCAATGCGATGGCGCCGATCGTGGTGGCGGCGACGCTCAACGTCGCCAAGGCGATCCTGCTGGAATCCTATGTCAGCTATCTCGGCTACGGCATCCAGCCGCCGGCCGCGAGCTGGGGCAACATGCTCAACAACGCCCAGATCTATCTGACCAGCGCGCCCTGGCTCGCGATCGCGCCGGGCGTTGCCATCACGCTTGCGGTAACCAGCTTCAACTTCCTCGGCGACGGGCTGCGCGACGCGCTCGATCCGCGGATGAATATCCCATAAGGAGCCAACAGGCTTCGATCAAACCGATTGTCAGGAGAGCATCATGTCCCCGCCGCTCAACCGTATAACAAGCGACGAGCGCTTGCCGGCGCAGGTGGATGTCGTCGTCATCGGCGGCGGCGTCATCGGCGTCTCGGCCGCCTATCATTTGGCGAAGAAGGGGCATTCCGTCGCCCTGGTCGAGAAGGGGCATGTCGGCGCCGAGCAGTCGAGCCGCAACTGGGGCTGGTGCCGTCAGCAGGGCCGTGCGCGCGCCGAGATTCCGCTGGCCCGCGAGGCACTGCGCCTGTGGGACGACATGCAGATCGATGCCGGCGTTGATGCCGGCTTTCGGCGGACCGGCGTCTTGTTCCTGACCAAGAATCCGCAGGAGCTGGCCGCCTGGGAGAAATGGGCCGAGACCGCGCGCGAACTGCAGGTTCACTCGACGATCCTGTCGCGCGCCGAGATCGCCGAACGCTTGCCCGGCAATACTGATCCCTGGATCGGCGGCCTGTACACGCCGAGCGACGGGCGCGCCGAGCCGTCGATGGCGGTACCCGCGCTGGCAACGGCTGCGCGCAAGCACGGGGTGACGATCCATCAAGGCTGCGCCGCGCGCGGGCTCGAGACCCAGGGCGGCCGGGTCAGCGCCGTCGTCACCGAGAAGGGCACCATCCGCGCGCAGTCCGTGCTGCTCGCTGGCGGGGCGTGGTCGTCGCTGTTCTGCCGGCGCCACGGCATCGAATTGCCGATCGGTCTGGTCAACGCAACCGCGTGCCGAACCACACCGGCGCCGGAGATTACGTCAGGTGCGCTCGGCACCGACTTCTATTGCATCCGCCGCCGCCTCGATGGCGGTTTCACGCTCGCGCTGCGCGGCCGGGGTACAGTGGAACTGTCGCCCGACCTCTTTCGCTATGCCCGGACCTTCTGGCCGACCTACAAGCACCGCCGCAACGGACTGAAGCTGTCGTTTGGAAAGTCGTTCTTCGATCAGATCATGCGCGGCACAAGCTGGAGCCTCGACACGCCGTCGCCGTTCGAGGCGGAGCGCGTGCGCGATCCGGCGCCGGATATGTCGCTGGTCAATTCGGCATTGGCCGCACTGATCAAGTCGAATCCCGAGCTGAAGGACATCGAGATCGCGGAGGCCTGGGGAGGGACCATCGATACCACGCCCGACACCATTCCGGTGATCTCTCCGGTCGATACGCTGCCGGGCTTCTTCCTTGCGACCGGTTTCAGCGGCCACGGATTCGGCATCGGTCCCGCGGCCGGCAAGCTTGCCGCCGACATCGTGACCGGCGGTGCGCCGCTGGTCGATCCGGCCGCTTACAGCCACACGCGCCTGATCGACGGCCGGCCGCTCGCGCCGGTCAGCCCGTTCTAATGGTGTTGGATCAGGGCTAAGGCATGACATTTCTCTACAAGGCAAACACCGTTCGCGGCATGGAATGGGCCAGCCTCTTCTCGCGGCACGCCCCGGACCTGCCGTTCCGGCTGTGGCCCGATATCGGCGATCCCGCCGAGGTGCGCTATCTGGCGGTGTGGAAGCCGCCGGACGACATCGCGGCAACATTCCCCAATCTCGAACTCGTCTTCTCGGTCGGAGCGGGGGTCGATCAGTTCGATGTTTCGAAGCTTCCAGCCCATGTGCCGCTTGTTCGCATGCTGGAGCCCGGCATCACCGAGACCATGGTTCAATATGCCACCATGGCCGTGCTGGCGCTGCATCGCGATCTCGTGGCGTTCATCGCTCAGCAGCGCGACCGCGTCTGGCGCGAGATCCGGGTCACGCCGGCCGCGAAGCGCCGAGTCGGCGTGATGGGCCTTGGCCTGCTCGGCCAGGCTGTGCTCGAGGGACTGAAATCATTCGGCTTTCCGCTTGCGGGCTGGAATCGCTCGCCACGCAGCATCGAAGGCGTCAGTTGCTATGCAGGCAACGACGCACTGCCGGAGTTCCTCGCCCAGACCGACATCCTTGTCTGCCTGCTGCCGCTGACCGATGAGACGCGCGGCATCCTGAATGCATCGCTCTTCGCGCAGTTGCCGCCCGGCGCCCGGCTCGTCAATGTCGGCCGCGGCGCGCATCTGGTCGAAGCCGATCTGATCGCGGCGCTCGAACGCGGCGTGCTGTCGGCCGCCGTTCTCGACGTCGCCGAAGCCGAGCCGCTTCCTGCGGACCATCCGTTCTGGAACCATCCGCGCATCCTTCTGACGCCGCATAACGCAAGCATGACGACACCGGAAACCGCGGTTGAATTCGTGCTCGACACCATCGCTCGCCATCGCCGCGGTGAAGCTTTGCCAGGCCGCGTTGATCGCGAACGCGGCTACTGAAACCATGCATTGAAGGCTTCAGGATGAGTATCAGCTCTCATGGATCTGACCAACTCGCTGCCGGCGCAACGCCGGCCGGCGCCGCAAGTTCACCTGGAGCTGGGCAGGTCCCGGTGCTGTCGATCTCGGGCCTGACCACCTCGTTTATGCGCGATGGGCAATGGCTACCAGTGGTCCGGAACGTGTCGTTCGACGTTGCCGCCAGGGAAACCGTGGCGATTGTCGGGGAGTCGGGCTCCGGCAAGAGCGTTACGGCCCTTTCCATCATGCGGCTGATTTCGCAGGAGAGCGGGCGCATCGAGGGCAGCATCAAGCTCGCCGGCCGCGATCTCCTGACACTGCCCGAGCAGCGGATGAAGGAGGTGCGTGGCAACGAAATCGCGATGATCTTCCAGGAGCCGATGACGAGCCTCAATCCGGTGCTGACGATTGGCCTTCAGATCGCCGAAGCACTGGTCCACCACCGCGGCCTGTCGCGCGCGGCGGCTGAGGCCGAGACCATTCGTCTGCTCGAGCGCGTGCGCATCCCCGCCGCGAAATCGCGCTTCCATGAACATCCCCATCGGTTCTCCGGTGGCATGCGTCAGCGCGTGATGATCGCGATGGCGCTGGCCTGCAAGCCGAAGCTGCTAATTGCCGACGAGCCGACGACCGCGCTCGACGTCACGATTCAGGCGCAGATCCTGGATCTCCTCAAGGTGCTGCAGGAGGAAGAGGAGATGTCGATCCTCTTCATCACGCACGACATGGGTGTAGTCGCCGAAATCGCTGACCGCACCGTGGTGATGTATGACGGTCAGGCGGTGGAGACCGACACCACCGCACGGATCTTCGCCGCTCCCGCGCATCCTTATACCCGTGCGCTGCTCGCGGCCGTGCCGCGTCTCGGGTCCATGGAGGGCCGGCCGCGGCCGATGCGTTTCCCGGTTGTCGACAAGGTAACCGGGACGTCGGACGAGCCTGTGGAGACGCCTGATACGGTCGATACCGTCGGGCGCCCGGTGCTCGAGGTCAGCAACCTGACCACGCGCTTTGCGATCCGGTCGGGATTGTTCGGAAAGGTTTCGGGCCGCGTTCACGCGGTCGAGAACATATCCTTCAGCCTCCGGGCGGGCGAAACGCTGGCGCTGGTCGGCGAGTCCGGTTGCGGGAAGTCGACCGCAGGCCGATCGATTCTCAAGCTGGTTCAGCCGGACAGCGGAGCGATCGTGGTCGATGGCCAGGACGTTCTCGGCATGAATGCGCGCAGGTTGCGCGAGTTTCGCAAGCAGATCCAGCTGGTTTTCCAGGATCCATTTGCAAGCCTCAATCCCCGCATGTCGGTCGGCACGGCGATCGCCGAACCGCTGCGTGCTCACGGGCTCGCGTCGGCATCGCAGGCACGCGACATCGTTGCCGATCTGCTCGTTCGCGTGGGGCTGACGCCTGATATGGCCTCGCGTTTTCCGCACGAGTTCTCCGGCGGCCAGCGCCAGCGCATCTGTATCGCCCGCGCGCTGGCGCTTGGGCCCAAGCTGATCATTGCCGACGAAGCAGTCTCGGCCCTTGATGTGTCGGTCAAGGCGCAGGTCGTCAATCTGATGCTCGACCTTCAGGCGAGCATGGGTCTGGCCTATCTCTTCATCTCCCATGACATCGCGGTCGTGGAACGGATGAGCCATCGCGTCGCGGTGATGTATCTCGGCGAAATTGTCGAGATCGGTCCCCGCGCGGCGGTGTTCGGCAATCCGCAGCACCCCTATACGAAAAAGCTGATGAAAGCCGCGCCGATCCCTGATCCTGCGCGCCGTGCCGCGAGACGTGGTGTCTCGAACGAGGAGATCAGGAGTCCCGTGCGTGCTCCTGACTATCAGCCGCCCGCGCGGCAGTACCGCGAGGCCACGCCGGGCCATGTCGTCCAGATATGGGGTGAAGAATGGCAGAACTGATCGAGGAAGTGCCGCTTTGGGCGCTCTAGGAAATTGATCTGATCAGCCCTATTGGGGCGGCCTTAGTTCGCCGTCGCACCAGCGCAAAGCTTCGGAACTGATCGGATCCGCAGCGGCCTGGGCTTGATGGACCAGCCGGCATCTGTTGCACCTCAAGGTCCAGTGCTCGAAACCCGGTCGTCCGGATACGACATGAAGGACTTCCATGGCGCCGTAACACAGCGGACACCGCGGGCTCGCCGTTTCGCGAACCGAGAGCTTGTTCGTGAGTTGCGCGTCGGGCATGCGACACTCCCTGTTTGCCGGCGGGAGCACAACACTCTCAGTCACCGATGGAGACCAAAGACCTGATGGTGATATCCGATACCCTACACCCAAGGCATGTTGGCGTATGTCGAAAAGTGTACCAAAGGGAAGCTGCTAGATTCTTGTTTTGACGCGTTTTCTTTACGCGAACCGGTATCCACTTCGCTCGAAAACGCTCTAGCCTTGCTTCCGGAAATCAATACTGCGCAGGATGATCCCCGGTGGCGTGCCCTCGAGCTCGGTCGCGCGGTATTTGCCGTCGGCGCAGGCTTCGATACGCTCGCGCAGCCGGATGAACTGCGCCTCGCGTTGTTCCGCCTTCGCCCGGACGGGACCTTCCAAATCGTCCATGGCAGAGGTCGAAATTGCGCAAGGAACTTCCCTCGCGCCGTCGAGCATCGAGAATCGGACGACCATCCTGTCGTATTCATAGCCGATGAAGCGGCCGGGTATCAGCGTCATGTGTTCCATTCCTTATCGAAGCGACGCAGCGACCAACGCCTCAGTTCTGCTCGGTCAATCGGGCAAAATCGTCGAGGATGGCGGTGACCAGCGCGTGATGTTTGGTGTCTTCCGGCGGCAGTCCCGCGGCATACAGCTTCAGGACATAGCGCGCCTTGACGGCCGCCTCCGCCCACGACGTGGCGGGGGACGACAGCAAATGTTGTTCGATCTCGGCTCGGCGCTCCCGCAGCTCTCTCGCATGGGTCTCAACCTCAGCCAGCGCACGGCGGAGGTCGGTCGCCTTCTTTGCCGCCATGCCGCGATGCTTGTCGAGGTCGAGCGGCTCGTCAGACATCGGAAGCGCTCGCGTCGTTGCGTTGCGCGTCAGCGAGATCAACCGAGCCGATCGAGACCATCTCGGTCGCAAGCCCCCGCGAACCTTCTGCCGGCACGATGATCATGGTGGCAATGCGGCGGAACGCTTGAAATGAAAGTCCCTCGATCGTCTCCTCGTCGGTGATGACTTCGTACGCACCGGCGGGCAATAGGCGATCGATGCCCCTGATCCGACAGGGGTGCTTGAAGGTAACGACCTCACGTCGAGAACGGATGGTCACGCGCCTGCCTTTTCGCGAACGATTACGCCAGCGCTGCCGGTATGCCAGCATGCGCCCCTTCGGCCACAATAGCCATTGCTATCTTATTCGAGTGGCGAGGGAAGCGGCTCCTGCGCTGCGTGATTCCGCCGCCGGCGCCAGATGCTTTAGCACTCGCTATTGGCTGGATGCCGGCGTACCATCGCCAATCACCGCAATTCCCGCGGCATTCGCCGGTGGCTGAAGGGTGCGCGCAAATCTCGGCGGCGGCTGCGCTCAGGAAAGCCACGCAGCTCCTGCAGCAAGGCTACATCGATGTGAGGATCTGCACCCCGCGCGGTCAGGTCCATTTGCCGGACGAATTGAATTGTCTCGAAGAGCAGGAGAAGACCGATATGACGAGCAAGGGCGAGCGGCGAGGCACTCGGGAAACCAAGAAACCCAAGAAGGAAAAGATCAAGGTCATTGCCGCGGCGCCGAGCCAGAAAGCGGCCGGCTGGCAGCCGGGCTTTGCTTCAGGGAAGAAGAAGTAGCGCCGGTCAACGATCGGTTTCCCCGAACGCGATCGCATCGGCGATTCGCGGCTGTGCGGGCTGACTTGCCCGCCGCTGTCGCTCCGGACGTCAGCTCGGCCCGGATGCGTGAGCCATTCGGTCGGCTGCCACGAGCGGCGCACCCATCAACAATGTAGTGCCGCTCGTAACCGCGCGCAGCGTTAACGCTGGTGGCCGAGGCCGATACCGAGTTGAAGCGCCTTTTGGCGCAGCGCACCGACCGTCCGCTTTGTCGTCTTGGCTATTTTGACGACCGGCGTCCGTGCCTTTGAATGCGCCTTGAGGTCCTTGATGTCGTTCTTGGTCCACTCGCGCCGCTTAACGCGTTTCTTGGTTGCCTTCTTCACAATGCGTGCTCCTTTGGATCAGAGCGGGCTTGTTATCACAGCTTTCCCGCAGTGACGACCGTCAAAAAAGGCAGACGATCACAGGAATTCGCGCAATCGGGCCAACTCAACGACGTGCTCGTGAGATAAAACGTCTGTCACCAAAGGCGGCTGCGGCGTGCAGTGGATTTCGTACAGATGACGCGCCGACGCAGGCTTCGACATGAAGCCGCGTATGCAGTCATCGAGCGTGCCGTCTACGACCACGTAGGGCCCCGAACCGGGGCGGCGCTCATTGTTGAGCGATGGCCATTTGCGAAGATTCGCCGGCGCCTGGAAATTGATCTGAAGATCATCACTCATGTTGGCATGTCCCGAACTGATACCGGCTCAGTCTAATCCGGATAATTGATGTCAACCAGACATTGAATGGCTGAGCGGCTCGGCCGGATAAATACCCATCGCCGCCGACAATTACAAAGCTCGCCGTCTCCTGCGCGAGACAAACTCGCAAAGCCGCCGCTCGCGCCCTCAATAGCCTCATTGAACGTTCAGTAAAGTCATTTGCTAAACATGTTGGGCGCGCTCAACCTTTTGGTTCTTCTGCTATTTGCGTGGTCTGGATGGCTCTCGCCAGGCCCGGTCGACGATCGCAAACGCACGAAATGACCATGTATAATGCTGCATTGCGATCGTGCCGTTTGCGCGCGCGAACGTCGCAAATCATTTCGTCAGGCTCACGAGAACCGGCTTGACGGCTTACAAAATTTAGTAATACGTTTAGTACCACAAGAAAACTAAACATCGCGCATCGAGCCGATGCGGGGGAGGAGGCATTCCATCCGGACATTTTTCCGGAGCGGGGCCGTCTCGTTCTCCATCATCGCTCATCAACTCGGTTTCAGGTCTCGGCGTCGTCCCTCGCAGGGCTCGCCGAGCGGGTGAGGTGCTTCAACGATAGGGAGGAAACGGATATGCGAAGATTGAATTGGCTAGGCAGTGCAGCGGCGTCTGCGGTCCTTGCGGTCGCTGCGTTGGGAGTATTCGGCGGCGGCGAAGCCGCTGCACAGAACAAGCAGCTCACGCTGTGCTGGGCGGCATGGGATCCGGCCAACGCTTTGGTCGAACTGGGCAAGGACTTCACCAAGCAATCCGGCATCGAGATGAAGTACGAGTTCGTCCCCTGGACGAGCTATGCCGATCGCTTCCTCAACGAGCTCAACTCGCACGGCAAGCTCTGCGACCTGATCATCGGCGACAGCCAGTGGATCGGCGGCGCCGCCGAGAACAAGTGGTACGTCAAGCTCAACGATTTCTTCGACAAGGAGAAGATATCGATGGACGACTTCGTCCCGGCGACGGTCGTCGGCTATTCGCAGTGGCCGAAGAACACGCCGAACTACTGGGCGTTGCCGGCGATGGCCGATGCGGTGGGCTGGACCTATCGCAAGGACTGGTTCTCGCGGCCGGAGATTCAATCCGCGTTCAAGGCCAAGTATGGCCGCGATCTGGCGCCACCGAAAACCTATGACGAGTTGAAGCAGATCGGGGAGTTCTTCCAGGGCCGCGAGATCGACGGCAAGAAGGTCTATGGCGCCTACATCTTCACCGAGCGCGGCTCGGAAGGCATCACCATGGGCGTGACCAACGTGCTCTACAATTACGGCTTCAGCTACGAGAATCCGAAGAAGGCCTATCAGATGCAGGGCTTCGTCAATTCGCCCGACGCGGCCAAGGGTCTCGAGTTCTACAAGGAACTCTACAAGTGCTGCACCGCGCCAGGCATGACCAACGCCTACATGCAGGAGGGACTCGATGCCTTCAAGTCGGGCCAGGTCGCGATGCAGATGAACTGGTTCGCCTTCTTCCCCGGCCTCTACAAGGATCCGAATGTCGGCGGCGACAAGATCGGCTTCTTCGTCAATCCGGCCGGTCCGAACGGACACTTCACCCAGCTCGGCGGACAGGGCATCTCGGTGGTAGCGACCTCCGACCACAAGGACGATGCGCTCACCTATATCAAATGGTTCGCGCAGCCGGCCGTGCAGCAGAAATGGTGGCAGATCGGCGGCTACTCGGCGCTGAAGGCGGTGGTCGATGCGCCCGATTTCCCGAAGAGCGCGGCGTTCGCGCCGCAATTCCTGGAGTCGATGGGGATCGTCAAGGACTTCTGGGCCGAGCCGTCCTACGCGCAACTGCTGCTCGACACGCAGAAGCGGGTGCATGACTACGTCGTCGCCGACAAGGGCACGGCGCAGCAGGCGCTCGATCTCCTGGTCAAGGACTGGACCAAGGTCTTCAAGGAGCAGGGCAAGGAAGTCGCGTCGCAATAGCCCTGTGACCCACGTGACCTAACTGAACTGGCTTCCCCGAGCGCCGTCTCGGGGAAGCCGAAACAGCCAGCCGATGGACCCGATGACGACGATCCTTGAACCTGATCATGCTATGATCCCGCGCGTGAGCGAACCCGCTAAATCCCGCGCCGCGTGGCGTGTCCGTGGCCTTTCGGACCGCACCATCGCATGGCTGTTCATTGCGCCGACGATCACGCTGTTGCTGGCGATCAACATCTTTCCGCTGGTGTGGATGATCCGGCTGTCCTTTACCAACCTCAACCTCAGCATGTCCTATCTGCCGCTGCGGTTCGTCGGGCTCGACAATTTTATCGACATCCTGACCGACGAGGAGGTCTGGATCCGGCTGCAGACCACGGCGCAATTCGTGATCTGCTCGGTGGCATTGCAGGTGGTGATCGGGTTCGGCCTGGCGCTCCTGATCAACCGCCAGTTTCGCGGCCACAGCTTTTGGACCACGATCATCCTGCTGCCGATGATGCTGTCGCCGGCGGTGGTTGGCAACTTCTGGACCCTGCTGTTGCAGCCGCAGATCGGGCCCTTCAACTCCCTGATCAGTCTGTTCACGGGTGTGCCGCCGAGTTCGTTCAGCATGACCGGGCAGGTCGCGCTGGCGCCCTGGACCATCGTGCTGGTCGACACCTGGATGTGGGCTCCCTACGTCATGCTGATCTGCCTTGCCGGGCTTCGATCGATTCCCGACTACATTTATGAGGCGGCCGAAGTCGATCGTGCCTCGCCCTGGCGGCAATTCTGGTCGATCACGCTGCCGATGGCGGTGCCGTTCCTGATGCTTGCGGTGCTGTTCCGTGCGATCGAGAACTTCAAGATGTTCGACATGGTCAATCTCCTGACCTCGGGAGGGCCGGGGTCGACCACCGAGCTGGTGTCGATCACGCTGAAGCGCGCGGCGTTCGAGAAATGGCGCACCGGATATTCCTCTGCGCTCGCCATCATCCTGTTCGTGACCGTGTTCGGTGCCGCCAATATCTACGTCAAAGCGCTCAACAAGGTGAAGCAACGATGACCGCTGCCGCCGCCAAACCTGTGGTCAGGTCCACCGCCCACTCCATCGTCGAAGCCACGCCGCGCGCAAGGACCGTGGCCGGCGGCCTCGTCATTCTCTACGCCGTGATCACGATCCTGCCGCTGCTCTGGATCGTTGCCACCGCGTTCAAGTCGCAGAGCGATGCCATCGCCTATCCGCCCAAGGTGCTCTTCCAGCCGACCCTCGAAGGCTACGTCAATTTGTTTACGGTGCGCACCCGCCAGACGCCGGACTTCATCGCCAAGTTGCCGCCGCCGCAGACCTGGTACGACAGACTGGTGCGCCAGCGCGACATGGTCATCGCCGGACCGTCGAAGGTCGTGCCGCGCTTCGTCAACTCGCTGATCATCGGCTTCGGATCGACGTTCCTGGCGGTCTTCCTCGGCACGCTCGCGGCCTACGCCTTCTCGCGCTTCCGCATCCCCCTGGCGGATGATCTCCTGTTCTTTATCCTCTCGACACGGATGATGCCGCCGGTCGCGGTCGCGATCCCGATCTATCTGATGTACCGGGAGCTCAACCTGACCGACACCAGGCTCGGCATGATCCTGCTCTACACCGCCGTGAATGTCTCGCTCGCGGTGTGGCTGCTCAAGGGGTTCATCGACGAGATCCCGCGCGAGTATGAGGAGGCCGCCCTCGTCGACGGCTACACGCGGCTGCAGGCCTTGCGCAAGGTGGTGTTGCCGCAGGCGGTCACCGGGATAGCGGCAACCGCGATCTTCTGCCTGATCTTCTCGTGGAACGAATACGCCTTTGCGGTTCTGCTGACGAGCGGCGAGGCGCAGACGATGCCGCCTTTCATCCCCTTCATCATCGGCGAGGGCGGGCAGGATTGGCCGGCCGTTGCGGCCGCGACCACGCTGTTCGTCGTCCCGATCGTCCTGTTCACCGTGGTGTTGCGCAAGCACCTGCTCCGCGGCATCACCTTCGGAGCTGTGCGCAAATGAGCGATTCTGCTGCAGCCAAAGCCGGTCTCTCTCGCTGGTTCCGTCGCGGGCCCTGGGAGAACGGCGCGATGATCCTGATCGGGGGCGGCATCTTCATGCTGGTGCAGCCCTGGTCGATCGACCTGTACAGCTACTCCTTCATAACCATCCTCGTCGGCACGATCGGGTTCATGATCGTCAGTCATTTTCCGGAATAGGGCGGCAGAGATGGCTCAGATCCGCGTCGAGAACCTCCGCAAGTCGTTCGATCAGTTCACGGCCGTGCAAGGCTCGAACTTCACCATCGATGACGGCACCTTCTTTGCGATGCTGGGACCGTCGGGCTGCGGCAAGACCACCACGCTGCGCATGATTGCGGGCCTCGAACTGCCGACCGAGGGGAAGATCCTGCTGGATGGCGAGGACGTGACGTTCCGCCGCGCCGCCGCGCGTGACATCGCGTTCGTCTTCCAGCTGTTCGCGCTCTACCCACACATGAATGTCGCAGAGAATATCGGCTTTCCGCTGAAGTGCCAGGGCATGGGCCGGCGCGAGATTCGCGAGCAAGTGCAGGAGACCGCGCGGCTGTTGCGGATCGAGCATCTGCTGTCGAGCAAGACCTCGAAACTGTCCGGTGGCGATCGGCAGCGGGTCGCGCTCGGTCGCGCCATGGTCAGGCGGCCGAAGGCGTTTCTGATGGACGAGCCGCTCGGCGCGCTTGATGCCGAGTTTCGTCATCTGATGTGCGGCGAGCTTCGCGACCTGCACGATCGCATTGGGGCGACCACGGTCTACGTGACGCACGATCAGCTCGAGGCGATGTCGATGGCGGATCAGATCGCCGTCATGAACAAGGGACGCGTCGAGCAGATCGGTTCGCCGCAGGAGGTCTATGACCGGCCCGCGAGCATGTTCGTGGCCGACTTCATCGGCTCGCCCCCGATGAACTTCCTGCGCTTTGAGGGAGGTCTGCATTCCGGCGATCGCGCGATCAGCTTCCACGATACGCGGATCACGGTCCCAGAGATCCGCGAGGATCGCACCAGCGCCGAGCTGGCGCTCGGGGTGCGCCCAGAGCATATCCGCTTCGCCGACGCGGCGCCGGTCCGCGGCGAGGTGTTCGGCGCGGAATATCTCGGCACCACGCAGATCGTCACCGTCGACACGGCGCATGGACGTGTCGCGGCGCGGCTGCCCTCCAGCGCGTCGGTGCAGGTCGGCGAAACGGTGGGTCTTGAATTCCAGTCCGAGAGGCTCGCGCTGTTCGATGTCGGCAGCGGCCTCGCAATTCGGACCGCTAGTCAGGAGAGCGCACGCCATGGCTGACGTCGTCCTGCGCAACATCAGCAAGCGCTTCGGCGCGATTGAGGCGGTGCGCGAACTCTCGCTGACGATCAACGACGGGGAATTCATGGTGCTGCTGGGGCCGAGCGGCGCCGGCAAGACCACGACGCTGCGGCTCATCACCGGTCTCGAGAGTCCTGATGCCGGCTCGGTCATGATCAACGGGCGCGACGTAACGCATGAAGCGCCAGGGTCCCGGGATATCGCGTTTGTCTTCCAGCAATATTCGCTGTATCCGCATCTCACGGTCTATGACAATTTGGCGTTTCCGTTGCGCTCTCCCGCGCATCGCGTGCCGGAGCCGTTGATCCGCAAGCGCGTTGAACAGACGGCAGAGCTGTTGCATATCGGAAGCAAGTTGAACAACCGCGCAACGCGCCTGTCGGGTGGCGAAATGCAGCGGGTGGCGATCGGCCGGGCGCTGGTTCGCGATCCCGCGATCTATTTGATGGACGAGCCGCTCTCGTCGCTGGATGCGAAGCTCCGCGCCGAGCTTCGCCTCGAACTCAAGCGGATCCAGCGCGAGCTTGGCGCGACCATTCTCTACGTGACCCACGATCAGGTCGAGGCCATGACGATGGCCTCACGGATCGGCGTGATCAGGGATGGTCAGTTGCTTCAGCTCGGCACGCCGCGGGAGATCTACGAAGATCCCTCCAGCCTCTATGTCGCCTCGCGCCTAGGCACGCCCCAGATCAATGTCCTGCCGGCCCGTCTGTTGTCCGACGTGCCGGTGCCGCCGGGAACGGAGACGGTCGGCATCCGCACCGAGCACCTCCAGATCGGTCCACGCAATGGCGGGCAGATGGTTGGCCGCGTCCATCGCGTCGAGCACCTCGGCGAGCAGAATCACGTTCACCTGGACTATAGGGGCGCGATGCTGGTGACGCTTGCGGATCCGCATCAGCCGTTGCAAACCGGGCAGGAGGTCGAATTACACCTGATGCATCCGCTTTGTTTCGATCACGCGGGGCAACGAATCCCTGCGATGATTCACTAGAGGACCAAGTCGATGTCACTGCAACCCGAGACGTTCAGATCGCTGATCAAGGTGGCCGCCGAGCAGGTCATTGCCAGCGCGCCGGAGTTGACGACGCTGGATCAGGCGATCGGCGATGGCGACCACGGATCAAACATGAAGCGCGGATGCGAGGCGGTGCTTGGCAAGCTCGACGCGATCTCCGCGCAGCCGCTCGATGAAGCGCTGAAGATGATCGGCAAGACCCTGGTGATGACGGTCGGCGGCGCCTCCGGGCCGCTTTACGGCAGTTTCTTTCTCGCCGCCGGCGAAGCGCTCTCGCACGACAAGCATTTGCCGGATGATCTCGCCGACGTCTTTGGCAGTGCCGTAGACGCGGTCAGCGCGCGCGGCCGCTCGCACGTCGGCGAAAAGACGATGCTGGATGTGCTTGTTCCCGTGCTGGAGACGCTGAAGGCCGCGGCCGGACAGCCGGATCTGATCGCGCGTATCAGGACCACCGCAACCGATGCGCTCGCACGGACCGCGCCGATGCAGGCCACCAAGGGACGTGCGTCGTTCCTCGGGCCGCGCAGCATCGGACATCTCGATCCGGGCGCACGCTCGAGCTGCGTACTCGTGCAGGCAGTCTGCGCGAGCCTGGAGGGGAAGCAATGACTGAAACCGTGAGTATCGTGATCGTCTCGCATTCCCAGGACATTGCCAAGGGCACCGCCGACATGGTGCGGCAGATGGTCGGTAGCGAGGTCAAGGTGGCGTTCTGCGGCGGCAATCCCGACGGCGGATTGGGCACCAGCGTTCCCCTCATTATGGACGCCATCAACGATGCCTGGTCGGCGAAGGGCGTCGCGATCCTGGTCGATCTCGGCGGCGCCGAGACCAATAGCGAGATGGCGGTCGAGATGCTGGAACCCGCGCGCCGCGATCTCGTCGTCGTCTGCAACGCGCCGATCGTCGAGGGCGCCGTGATGGCGGCAACCGAGGCGGCGGGCGGCAGCTCGCTGGCCCAGGTGAAGGCCGTGGCCGAGGAACTCT
Source organism: Bradyrhizobium sp. LTSP885 (assembly GCF_000938305.1). Lineage (GTDB taxonomy): Bacteria > Pseudomonadota > Alphaproteobacteria > Rhizobiales > Xanthobacteraceae > Bradyrhizobium. Next base: position 54,995 of record NZ_JYMT01000034.1, on the reverse strand, counting down.
CTGCCGACTGATCTGTCGGCGAAGCGATAATGGAACATGAGCATGCTTGATAAAGCGGACGAACAGATCTTCACCGGCAATGTACGGCTGGTGCACGCGGTGGGCATGCATGCGCGCCCGGCGGTCAAGCTGACCAAGCTCGCCAAGAAGTTTCAGGCCCAGATTTCCGTCCGGGTCGAAGGCGCGCCCGAGTGGATCAATGCCAAGGGTGTGGCCAAGATCATGGCGATGCGCGCCGCTCACGGCAGCACGATCGAGATCAAGGCGTCGGGCAGTGACGCGGAGGCCGCCGTCGCGGCGCTGGTCGAGCTGATCGCAACCGACTTTCCGGACGGGGCTCCGTAGCATGCAGGGTGGCGCCGCAGGACTGGCCTATCGCGGCAGGACCGCCTCGATCGGCTTCGCCCATGGTCCATTCGTCCGGGTCGATGCCGGCACGAACGGCGCGCGCGTCGTGGGCAACCTGGCTGAAGAGGCGCTCGCGCTTCGTGCTGCGATCGATAAGGCAAGCGGACAGATCGCGGATCTGGCCGAAATCGCCGGTGGCGAAGCTGCTCAAATTCTCGAGTTTCAGGTCGCGCTGCTGGAGGACGAGGACCTCGTTGAAGCGATCTTCGCCTCGATCGGCGAGGGCGATGCTGCTGACGTCGCGTGGCGTACGGCGCTCGACGCGCAGATCGCGGATTACAATGCGGCGCCGGACGAATATTTGCAGGCGCGCTCCTCGGACCTTGCGGATTTGCGCGACCGCGTCATCAACATTCTGCGGGGAGGCGGGGGCCAGCCTCAGGCAATTCCGAGCGGCGCCGTCGTCTGCGCCGAGGATTTGCCGCCCTCGCGATTCCTGGAGATCGACTGGTCCGGCGGCGGTGGCCTGGCGCTGTTGGGCGGCAGCCCCACCAGCCATGTTGCGATGCTGGCGCGTGCGCGCGGCATTCCGATGGTCGTTCAACTCGGCGCGATTCCGGATGCGGGAGCAACCGCGCTGCTCGACGGCGAGGGAGCGACGCTCGAACTCGATCCCAGTGCCGAGCAGGTCCGCCTGTTCGAGAAGCGGCACGAAAGCCATCGCAAAAGCAGGGCGTCCGCGCGCGCGATCCTGCGCCGGCCGACGGCATCGTGGCGCGGCGAGCCGATCAAGCTGTTCATCAACATCCAGCGCGTTGCCGATCTCGATCACGCGGACGCGCAATATGCCGATGGCATCGGCCTGATGCGCACCGAGTTCCTGCTGACCGAGCGGGGCGCTCTGCCCGACGAGGAGACCCAGTTCCAGGCCTATGATGCGGTATTGCGTTGGGCCGCCCGGCGCCCGGTGACGATCCGGACCTTTGACGCCGGCGGCGACAAGCCGGTTTCAGGCTTTACGCTGGATGGCGAAGCCAATCCGTTTCTCGGGGTTCGGGGCTTGCGGCTTTGCCTGGCCCGGCCCGAAATATTTGCTGTTCAACTCCGCGCGCTGGCGCGGGCCGCGGTGCGTGGAAATCTCAAGGTCATGTTTCCGATGGTCACGTCGGCGGACGAGCTCGAGGCGGGACGGCAGCTGTTCGCCGACATCGTGCAGCGCTTGCAGGCGGACGGCGTTGCCGCGATGCTTCCCGAACTGGGGATCATGGTCGAGGTCCCGGCGGCGGCGCTCGCGATAAGGAGCTTCAAGGCCGCGTTCTTCTCGATCGGCTCGAACGATCTCGCGCAATATGTGCTTGCCTGCGACCGTTCCAACGGAGCCCTCGCGCCGCTGATGGATCCGCTGCATCCAGCCGTGCTGGAATTGATCGCGAGGACGGCCGAACACGGGCGGCGCGCCGGGATCAGCGTCAGCCTGTGCGGCGACATGGCTGGCGATCCGCGCTGCCTCCCGGCCTTGCTGAACTGCGGCTTGCGCGAACTATCCGTGAATGCATCGGCGCTTGCGCAGATCAAGCAGACCATCGACCGGCTGAGCAGCGGAGGCAGCCTTGGCTGACACGGTGAGCGACGAACCGGCCGAAGCCGGCGCTGTTGCGGTCTACAAGCGGATCTTCAAGGAGGTGCTGGAGAGCCGCCCGTCGGGCATGCGGCTGCGCCTTGCGCACGCCATCGGAAAGAATCGCAGCTTCGTCAGCCAGATCAGCAATCCAGCCTATCCGGTGCCGATACCTGTGCAGCATCTCAATACGATCTTCGACGTCTGCCACTTCCCGCCACAGGCGAAGACCGCCTTTCTACGCGCCTATGCCCGCGCACATCCGCGCCGGATCGGCCGATTGAGCGAGGGATCGCACGAGCGGACCTTGACGCTGCATTTGCCGGATCTCGGCAGCGCCAAGCGCAACACCGAACTCGATACGTTGCTGCAGGAGTTCACGCGGCGCCTGATTGCCATCATGCGGGAAAAATAAGCGTGAGGCCAAGGCAAGAAACCGGGACGGAACGGGGAGGAGACAATGAAGAAGTTCATCAATTCGGTCGACAGCGTGCTCGCAGAGAGCCTCGACGGCTTTGCGGCCGCGCATGCGGATCTTGTCACGCTCGGAGCAGAACGGAAATTCGTGCGGCGCCGCGAGCTGAATCCGAAGAAGGTGGCGCTCGTATCGGGCGGCGGCAGCGGGCATGAGCCGCTGCATGCAGGATTCGTCGGCTATGGTATGCTCGACGCCGCCTGTCCGGGTGAGGTTTTCACCTCGCCGACGCCGGATCGGATCGTCGAGGCGGCACAGGCGGTTGCGGGCGAGGCCGGCGTTCTGTTCATCGTAAAGAATTACGCGGGCGACCGCATGAACTTCGAAATGGCGGCCGAGATCGCCGAGGGCCGCACGGCGACCATCGTGACGGATGATGACGTGGCAGTCGAGAAGTCGACCTACAGCATCGGGCGCCGCGGTGTGGCCGGCACCCTGATTGTCGAGAAGATCGTCGGCGCGGCCGCGGAGCAGGGCGCCGATCTCGCCGCCTGCGTGGCGCTTGGCGAGCGCGTCAACGCCCGAACCCGCTCGATGGGAGTCGCGCTGACCAGCTGCACGGTCCCGGCGGCGGGCACGCCAACCTTTGTGCTCGGCGAGGACGAGATGGAGATGGGGGTCGGCATTCACGGCGAGCCGGGACGCCGCCGGGTCAGGCTGGAGCGGGCCGATGCGATCGCGTCCGAGATGACGACAGCGATCGCGGATGATCTCGACGCGCGCGCCGGGACCGAGGCCCTGCTGCTCGTCAACGGATTTGGCGGCACGCCGACGATCGAGCTCTATCTGATGTACAATGCGGCGCGGCGGCTGCTCGAGCAGCGCGGCTTGCGCATCGCCCGCTCGCTGGTCGGCAGCTACGTCACCTCGCTGGACATGGCCGGCTGCTCGCTCACCGTCAGCCTGCTCGACAGCGAGACATCAGCGCTCTGGGACCATCCGGTGCGCACGGCCGCGTTGAGATGGTGATCGCGGTTGCCGGCGGTTCCGTCCCGCCTGAAGAATCGGTGGCGCGCGCATCCGCTTGAATGCGCGCGCCGGTCTCGATCGACTTAGGCTTCCTTCTCGGATTCCACGTAGCCATACACCTCGGGCAGGATGAATTTTGCTGCCAGGAAGCCGATCAGCGACAGGATTGACACCGCAAAGGTGGCGCCGGCCTTGCCGAGCGAGGCATTGACGAGCGGGAAGACGAACGCACCGAAGAATGCGGCGGCCTTGACGAAGACGTAGCCGAACCCGGCCGCCGTCGCCCTGAAGCGGGTCGGCGCCACCATCGAGGCGATCGTCATGCCGTTGGACGCGTCCCAGTAATGGCCCCACATCAGAATGCAGGCGCCGACCACGATGAGGATCTTCCAGTCGTTCTGGATGGCGAACCCGCCGAGGATGAGGCCGGCGAACGCGAGGCCAAAGCCCCACATCGCCACGCCGCGATGACCGATCTTGGGCAGCATCAGCGGCGCGACGAAGCCTGACACGGTGGCGAGGCAAAAGATCAGGGCTGTCACCAGATTGGTCCCGGTGATGTCGCCGCTGCTGGACACGCCGACGCCGCTCAGCACAAGGATCACAGGAAGATAGAAGCCCCAGGCGGTGAACTCGGCGCCCTGGCAGGCGTTGGAGATCCAGGCAAAGATCGTCGCGCGTCGCTTGATCGGATCCGCCCAGATCACCTTCAGGAAATCGCCGAGCTTGGGCTTTGGCAGTTTCTGGTCCTGGTCGGGCAGCATATCGAGCGGATCATCGAACAGCCGCTTCGAGACTTCCTTGGCTTTCACGAACTGGCCACGCTGCAGCAACGACAACGGGGTTTCCGGCAGGTCGAGCCGGCCGATCAGCAGGATGGCCGCGGGCACGGCGCCAAGCGCCAGCGCAATGCGCCACAGCAGCGAGTGGTCCATTCCCCACACGTACATCAACGTGATCACGAGAATCGAGAACACCTCGCCGAGACCGAACATGAACTGCCAGCGGCTGCCCATCTGCTCGCGCTTGCCCTTCGACATCGATTCCATGATGTAGGCGTAGCCGTTGGCGATGTCGCTGCCGAGCGGAATGCCGATCAAGAGACGCACGATGATCAGTTCCCAGATGTCGCGCACAAAAGCCTGGGCGATCGCCAGCACGATGAACAGCACCATGGTGCCGATGAACACCGTCTTCCGGCCGAAGCGATCGGCGAACACGCCGCCCAGCAGGGCGCCGACCAGCGCACCGCCCTGCACGGCGGCTGTCACCAGACCGATTTGCGCCGGTGTCGGGTTGAAGTCCGTCTTGATGAAGATCAGCACAAAGGCGATCGCGTAGAGATCCCACGCCTCGATCAGGATCGTGGCGATCATCATCCAGCCGCCTTGGGTGCTCGACGCTGTACCGGGCTTGTTGAGCAGGCGCTGGGTGGCTTCGTCCGAAAGCCGTCGGACGTCGTCGGCGTCCATCGTGGTCGTCATACTCATCTGTCCCTCCCGTTTTTATTTTCTTGGCTCAGGTCCCGCGGATTTTACGTCGCGAAACTCAGTTGCACCTTCATCTGCGATGTGCGGTCGCGCACGACGTCGAAGGCGTCGCGAATCCGGTCCATCGGCAGGGTCGCGGTGATGATCGGACGGACGTCGATGCGCCGCTCGGCGATCATCCGTGCCGCGACCGGATATTCGGCATGGAAGCGATGCGTGCCGGCGAGGCGGATCTCCTTGCCGACCAGGGCATTGAACGGGATGTGGGCTCCGCTGCTGACGCCCACCGCCACAATCGTTCCCCGCGGTTTGACGACAGGGAACATGGTCCCGAGCGCGACCCCGGCCCCGGTACATTCGAAGCCGACGTCGAAGGTGCCCTTGTCGGCGGAATAGCGCTGCGCGAGGCTATCCGGCTCGGCGAGCGCATTGACGGTCGTAGTGGCGCCCATCCTGATGGCGGCGTTCAGCGGCGCGTCGGCGATATCGACCGCGACGATCTCCTGGGCGCCGGCGAGCTTTGCCGCCCCCACCAGCAGTGCGCCGATCGGCCCCGCGCCCATCACAAGCACGCGCTTGCCGAACACGCTGCCCGCATTGTTGATGGCGTGCAGGCTGACCGAGAGCGGTTCGGCGCAGGCGGCTTCGTTCAGCCCGACATCGCCGACCGGGACGCACTGAAAATCCTCGACGATGATCTCGTCGCGAAAGCCGCCATTGCAATGCGGCTTGCGCATCGCGCTGCCGAAGAACTGCATCTCGAGGCAATGCTGCTGTTGTCCGATCTGGCAGAACCGGCAACGGCCGCAGGGCAGGCTGGGACATAGCGCCACGCGCTGTCCCGGCTTGACGTTGGCGACCTCGCCGCCGACGGCTTCGACGGTGCCGGCGACTTCGTGGCCGAGGATGATGGGCTCGCTGACCCTGATCGTTCCGATACCGCCATCCCGGAAATAATGGATGTCCGAGCCGCACAGGCCGCCGGCGCCGATCCGCACCCGAACTTGTCTGGGACCGACATTGCCAATCTCGCGCGTTTCAATGCGCACATCGCCGATCCCGTGGAGCACGCAAGCCCGGGTCTTCATGGTCAATCCTCGCCTTGTTGTCTTGCTGGCGTCACCGATCGGTGGGTCAGCTCCGAAAGCTTATGCTGACGTGAAAAAATCGGGGTGTTGCGCTTCGATCGATGGAAGATCATCCATGATCAGCCGCAGATGTTCGCGCATCGCGCGCTCGGCCGCATCCGGCGAAGCCTTCTCGATCGCATCGACGATAGTGGTGTGCTGGCGCACGAGTTTGCTTTGCGGGAAGCTCCGCAAGGACAAATGGCGGACGCGGTCCATCTGAAGCTTGACGTCTTCGATGACTTTCCAGCCGTACAGCCGGCCAGCGGCATCCGCCAGGGTCCAGTGAAACTCCTCGTCCAGCCGCATGAAATCATAGAGTTCGCCGACCGGTACGGCGCGTTGGGCGACGAGCTGCTTGCGTAGCCTGGCAACCAGGCCGGCATCGCCTTCGGCGGCCAGCTCACGCACGATATTCGCCTCGATCGCCTCGCGAACGAAGCGCGCGTCCATCACCGCGGTCTTGCTGATCTTGCGAACGAAGGTGCCGCGCTGCGGCCTGATCTCGAGCAGGCCTTCCTCGGCAAGCTTGATGAAGGCTTCGCGCACCGGCTGGCGGCTGATCGCAAATCGCCGCGCGATCTCGGCCTCCGACAATGCGGTCCCGGGAGCGATTTCACAGCGGATGATGCGCTGCCGGAGCCCGGCATGGATCTGCGGTCGGACGGGAATGGTCAGATCCAACGCCCAGACGAGATCGCGCGGCTCTGCCGCGCCATCGATCGAGATCTTGTCCGGGTCCACAATCATTCCCATGCTTTGTCATAGTGCTGACTACCATACTAGTCAACCGAAATCTGGCGTGCTAAACGGATCTCACCCCTAGGTATTCGCGCCCGCACCCGCGCCGGTTCGGAAGGAGACAGCATCATGAAACAGACGTGGCGATGGTTCGGGCCGCACGACCATGTCTCCGTCGACGACATGATGCAGGCCGGCGTCGAGGGCGTCGTCAGCGCCCTGCATCACGTGCCGACCGGCGAGGTCTGGACCTCAGGCGAGATCGCAACCCGCCAGCAAGCGATCGGCCGCATGAAGGATGGACAAGCGTCCGGCCTGCGCTGGGACGTGGTCGAGAGCCTGCCGGTGTCGGAGGACATCAAGAAGCAAAGCGGCAACTGGCGCGCGCACATCGACAACTACAAGACCAGCCTTGAAAACCTCGCGGCCGCCGGCATCGAGGTGATCTGCTACAATTTCATGCCCGTGCTCGACTGGACCCGGACGCAGCTCCATTGGCGCTTGCCCAACGGCGCCACCTGCATGCGCTACGACTTCGTGGACTTCGCGGCCTTCGACATCTTCATCCTGGCCCGGCCGGAAGCGGCGGCCGACCTTCCCGGCGAGGTGGTCGAACAGGCGCGCCGACGCCATGCCGCGATGACCGCGCCGGACAGGGAGATGCTGGCGCGCAATGTCGTGTTCGGATTGCCCGGCGCCGCCGATAATTTCACGCTGGCCGATGTGAAGGCGCATCTTGCGGACTACCGCGACGTTTCGGCCGAGCGGCTGCGCAAGCATTTGGTCGACTTCCTCGGTGAGGTCGCCCCGGTCGCCGAACGGTTGGGATTGCGGCTGTGTTGCCATCCCGACGATCCGCCGTTTGGGTTACTCGGCCTGCCGCGGATTATGTCGACCGAGGCCGACTATGCCGCGGTCATGGCAGCGGTGGATTCGCCCGCAAGCGGCATCACGCTGTGCACGGGGTCACTCGGCGCGCGGCCCGACAATGACCTGCCGGGCATGATGCAGCGCCTCGGCAAGCGCGTGCACTTCCTTCATCTGCGCAACGTCAAGCGCGAGTCGAACGACATTCGCGGCTCCTTCTACGAGGCCGAGCATCTCGGCGGCGACACCGATATGGTTGCGGTCATCGCCGCCGTTCTGCGCGAAGAGCGGCGGCGCAAGACGGAAGGCCGCACCGATTGGTCGATTCCATTCCGCCCCGATCATGGCCATGATATTCTCGATGACCTCAACCGCAGCGGGCAGCCCGGCTATCCCGCGATTGGCCGCCTGAAGGGGCTCGCCGAACTGCGCGGCATCTTCACCGCCCTGTCACATCCGTCGGTGAGCTTGCCGGCATGAACGCGCCAAAACGCCTGTCGTCGCTTGCCGACGTCACCGGCGCCGCACGTCGGCCGACCTACGATCCGGCCCGGCACGGCCATGGCATCGTCCATCTCGGAATCGGGGCGTTTCATCGCGCGCACCAGGCCGCCTACACCGACGCCGCGCTCGCGGCCGGAGGCGGCGATTGGCGGATCGTGGGAGCGAGCCTGCGCAGCGTCGAGCTCGCCGATGCGCTCAATCCGCAGAACGGTCTCTACACCTTGATTGAGCGCGGTGCGTCCGAGGTGCGCGCCAGGGTGATCGGCAGCATCGCGCACGTCATCGCGGCCAGCCGTGCCCCCGCCGATTTGATGACAAGCCTGATCGACCGGCGCACGCGCATCGTGACGATGACGGTGACGGAAAAGGCTTACGGCGTCGACCGTGCGACGATGACCGTCGATCTCAGCCATCCGGTTGTTGCCGCTGATTTGCAATCGCCGGACAATCCGTCCGGCGTGCTCGGCCTTTTGACCGAGGCACTGCGGCGTCGGCGCATCGAACATGTCGATCCCTTCACCGTGCTTTGCTGCGACAATTTGCCTGACAATGGCGGGTTCGTCCGCTGCGGGATGATTGATTTCGCCCGCCGGCGCGATCCGGCGCTGGGCGACTGGATCGCCGAGAAGGTCTCGTTTCCATCGTGCATGGTCGACCGCATCACGCCGGCCTCCACCGAGCAGACGCGCGAGGATGCGCTGCGCCTGACGGGCTGCATCGATCAGGCGCCGGTCGAGACCGAGCCGTTCGCGCAATGGGTCATCGATGATCGCTTCCCGACTGGCCGTCCGGCCTGGGAGGCAGGCGGCGCGCTGTTCGTCGATGATGTCGAGCCGTACGAGGCGATGAAGCTGCGCATGCTCAATGGTGCGCACTCGATGCTCGCCTATGCGGGCTTTCTGAGCGGCCGGCGTTACGTTCGCGACACGGCAGGGCCCGCGGGCTTTTGTCCCCTGATCGAGCGGCACTTCAAGGCCGCGGCTGCGACGTTGCCTCGGTTGCCCGCGATCGACCTTGATGCCTATGCGCGGCAGCTGCTGTCGCGGTTCGCCAATCCGGCAATCGCGCACGAGACTTACCAGATTGCGATGGACGGCACCGAGAAGCTGCCGCAGCGGATTCTTGCGCCGGCACTCGAGGCGCGCGCCAAGGGCCTTGACGTCCGGCCGTTTGCTTTCGCGATCGCGGCGTGGATGCGCTACTGCCACGGGCGACTGGACGATGGCACGCGCTACGTGCTGCGTGATCCACGCGAGGACGAGATCGGCCGCCTGTTGTCTGATGTCGTTGCACCATCAGACGTCGTCGATGCCTTGCATGCGCTTCCGAACTTCTTCCCGGCCCCGTTGCGGACGGATCCGGTCTGGCGAAACGCGGTCAATTCCTGTCTCGGCACGATGATGGGTGAGGGCATGCAGGCTGCGCTTGCCGCGGAGATGCGGACCTGATCAGAACCCCCGGAGAAACCGCTCGCCCATCGCGACGGTGTCGTGGGTATGATCCGTTCCCAGTCGGCGTGCCGTCTCGGTGTCCGAGTGCGATGAGATCCAGGCCGTTAGCAGTATTCGTCTCAGCATGACGAAGACCGGCAGCATCGCCTCGTCGTCCTTCGACACCGACGCGACCGTTCGATATCCCTGCAGCCAGGCCTCCTGCAGCTCGGCCACAACTGACTCATGTTCCATGAAGCTCACAGCGGCGGCGAAATCGTAGAAGAACCAGGAAAAGCCGCAGTCGTCGAAGTCGATGATGCCGAGCCGTTCGCCGTCGACCAGCAGGTTGGCGAGGCGCAGATCGGCATGAACCAGGCCGAAGCGCTCGCTCTGCTGACCATACGTGCTGATACGGTCGGCGAGCGAATCAGCAACCCTCTGCAGCAACTGCCTTTCGGCATTGCCAAGCCCCAGCGCCGCGCGCCAGTCGCCCCAGAGCGGACGTGTGCCGAGCATGGCATCGAAGTCCCAGGTCTTGCGCTGGAAGGCGGGTGGTCTGGTCCACGATCGGCTGTGCCGGTGAAGCTGTGCGGTCAGCATGCCAAGCTTGACAAACCAGCTCGGGAGCGAGCCCGACTGATCGGGCTCGTATCCGCTCATATACTCGAATGCGACGACCTGCCGCATCGATCCATTCAGTTGGACCGAACAAAGCAACAGGCCGTCACGGTCGGCCAGCGGCCGCGGCGTTGCGATGACGTCATCTGCGATCAGCGCTGTTATCCACGACAGTTCCGAAACAATCTCCGCCGGCGCGTGGTAACCGATCCGCTGTACGCGCAGCACCAGCCGCTGTCCCGAGAACGGGTCCTCCGCGAGGAAGGTGGTGTTCTCGGAATGGCTAAGGAACGTGAGCGTGGCGTGCTCGGACAGGTTCCACTGCGGCAGCGCGGCGGCGAGTTCAGACCGCATCGTCTCGATGATGGCTGACGTCATCATCTGAAAGCTCCGGTCTCCTCCGCCGGCGAGGCGACGAGATCGAGCAGGCTCGCGATGACCAGATCTGGCACCACGCCCGTCACCGCATTGAATGGCACGTCGCTGGCGAGCAGGACCGCGCGCAGGCCGGCGGCCTGGCCCGCCACGATATCGGTCTTGATCTGGTCGCCGATCATCACCGTCTCCTGTTTCGATGTTCCGAGATGGCCGAGCGCTTGTTTGATCATGAACGGATCGGGCTTGCCAACCACGATCGGGACCGCGGTCGGTACCGCAGCAGTCACCGCCGCCGTCAGGACGCCGACGCAGGGGTCGTAGCCATCATGCACGGGCGTCAGCACATCGGGATTCGTGGCGACGACGGTAGCTCCCGCCAGCGCTGCGCGGATCGCCGTACGCAATTTGGCATAGGTCAGGCGAGAGTCAAAACCGAGAACCACGACCTCCGCGTTGGTCTCGGTCAAACGAAATCCTGAGAGCTCCAGTGCCTCGAGCAGAGGCTGCTCGCCGGTTGCAAACACCGGCGTTCCCCTTGGCCAGCGCTGCTGAAGCAAGAAGGTCACCGCCGAAATGGTGTTGAAGACCTGCGCTGCCGTGGCCGGAATGCCCATGCCGCTCAGCTTGGCTGCAAACTGCGCCGCTGATTTGGTCGAATTGTTGGTGACGAACGCGTAAGGCACGCCCTGTTGATGCCAAGCCTGAAACGCCTGAACCGAGGCCAGAATTGGGTGATCGTCGCGGTAGGCCACGCCATCGAGGTCCGAGATGATGCCGCGAATTGGGAAGTCCGCACGAGAGTGACGCTGTTGCAACCTGGTGGTCCGTCCATGTCAGATGATGTCTTGAATCTCATGCCATCATAGGTCGCCCGCGCCGGATTGTTGTTCTGGCCGTCCATCATTCCTGTGCTGCATAGCGGAAGGGCGTGCTGCCCTGGAATTGAGCGGTGCGCTGCGGCGCTGTGCGATTCACAGCATGGAAGGTCGATCCCGGGAGCGTCAGCAACGGAATCGTGGAGCAGCAGGATTCAGGCGTTCGCGCCGTTTGGTCTACGCTTTGCAGGTCGCCAGGCAGGTTGTCGAGTGAGTTGCCGAGGGCCGATAGAAGCGGCCGAAAACGTCGCGACCATAACAACAATTTCAACGTTGCTGAAATCATCAAGGGACAGGACATGATCAACCGCAGAGACGTGATGTTGGGTGGACTTGCCGGCGCCGCCGCGCTCGGCTTGGGACGGGTCAATCCCGATTTTCTGATGAACTCCGCCTTCGCGGCCGAAGGGAAGACGCTCCGCTTCCTCGGTGCGGAGGCCCTGACCGGCAACTGGGACCCGACCACGCACACCAATCTCGGTCAGCTGATCGCCGAGGGATTCGTGTTCGGTTACCTGACGCGGGCGCCGATGAAGCCGGAGAAGCCGGACGAGCTGATATTCGAATTGGCTGAATCGATGAAGCCGATCGACACCACCACGATGGAAGTCAAGCTGCGCAAAGGCATCAAGTTCCACGACGGAACGCCGTTCACGGCCGCTGACGTCAAGGCCTCTTACGAATATGGCTGCCTGCCCGATCGTCCCGCGCAATGGTATCCGGGCCTCGTCACGATCGACGTGATCGACGACTACACTTGCCATATCAACACCAAGGCGCAGGGCTACCCGGCAACGCTGTATTATTATCTGTCGTCCTTTCTCCCGATCATGGCGGCCAAGGACGTTGCCAACAAGGCGCAATTGTCGGCGCGCATGAACGGCACCGGGCCGTATAAATATGTCGAGCAGAAGGGCGACACGACGGTCCTGACCGCAAATCCGGACTACTTCCTCGGCGCGCCGAAGATTCCAGGCGTCGAATATCACTTCGTCGGCGACACCACGACACGAACGCTCTCGCTTCTGAACGGCGAGGCCGACATCATCGAGCGCCTGGAACAGGAGCAGGTCGAGACCATCTCGAAAGACCCGCGCTTCAGCATCCACAAGGCAGTGTCGGTCGAGAACAAATATCTGTTCTTCCGCTGCTCGAAGAAGCCGTTCGACGATCCGCGGATCCGCCTGGCGGCATGTTACTCGATCGACCGCAAGCAGGTCCTCGAAGTGCTCGGGATGTCCGGCACCTACTCGAAGGCACATATTTCCCCGGTGAAGTTCGGCTACGCCGAGGTCGCCGATTACCCGGAATTCGATCCGGACAAGGCGCAGAAGCTGCTCGCGGAAGCCGGCTTCCCCAAGGGGCAGGGTCTGCCCGAACTGACCTATTACACGTCGGTCGGCTTCTACCCCAAGACCAAGGAATATGCCGAGCTGATCACCGGCATGCTTCAGGAGCAGGGATTCAAGGTCAATCTGCAGACGCTTGAGGTCGCGGCCTGGGGCAATCTGCTGTATGACAAGCCCGGCGGCGGCGAGGGCAACATGATCGATTGCGGCTGGTGCACCGGATCGCCCGAGCCCGATCTGGTGCTGCGCACCCACTTCCATTCCTCATCCAAGCGTATCACCGGCATCGTCGACAAGGAGATCGATGCGGTGCTCGACAAGGAGCGCGACGCCAAGAGCATCGAGGAGCGCAAGAAGATCTTGCAAACCGAGACGCTTCCCACCATCGCCAGGAAGGCTCCGGCGCTGGCGCTGTTCACGTCGGTCTTTATCCACGCCTACAGCAAGAAGCTGGACGGGCTGTACATCTATCCGAATGGCCAGCAAGATATGACAAAGGCCACGCTGGCCTGACCGCTGCATGGCGTGACGAATGTTCCTGCAGGCCGGATCGCTCCGGCCTGCCCAATACCCCGTACGATGAAACGCAAGGCAGCTGTTCTCGATGTTGATCCTGGAATTCCTGGTTAAACGGATCGCGCAGGGCCTCCTGATCGTTTTCATCACCTCGCTGATCATCTTCACGCTGCTGCGCGTGGTTCCCGGCGATCCGGTGCGCCTGATCGTCGGCGGCATGGCGCCACCCGACGTGGTCGAGAAGGTCGCGACCAAGATGGGATTGCGCGATCCGATCATCGTGCAGTACGGCCGCTACATGCGGGGCATGCTGCAAGGCGATCTCGGGCAGTCCTATCTGCGCCCGCGCAGCGGGATGATCGCCACCGGCGGGCAGTATATCGATCCGACCAAGTCCGACATGGCGCCGGTGACCGACCTTATTCTCGAACGCTTGCCATTCACGCTGCAACTCGGCGGCATGGCCTTGCTGTTCGCGCTGTTGATATCGTTTCCGGTCGGAATTGCCGGCGGGCTGCATCAACACGGCTGGCAGAATGCGCTGGCCTTCGGCATTCAGTCGCTGTTCGTATCGATCCCGAATTTCTGGCTGGCGATCGTTCTGATCCTGTTCCTGTCGGTCAAGCTCAAGCTGCTGCCGGCGCTTGGCTATCAGGGGTTTTCCTACGTCCTGCTGCCGGCGCTGGTGCTGTCGGTTGAGATCGCGCCCTTCATCATTCGCACGCTGACGACGTCGCTTGGCGAGGTGATGCAGGCGACCTTCATCGACGAGGCGCGGGTCCGCGGACTATCGCGGCGCCGCATCGTCTATGCGCATGCGTTACGCAACGCGGCGGTGCCGCTGGTCAATCTGCTCGGCATCCAGCTCTCGACGCTGATCGGCGGCGTGCTGGTGATCGAGTATATTTTCGATTACCCGGGCCTCGGGAACCTGACGGTCGTCTCGGTCGTCGGGCGCGATTTCCCGGTGATTCAAGGCATCGCGATCACCACCAGCGCCGTGTTCGTCTTCATCAATATCATCGTCGATCTGGTCGCCTACATGATCGATCCCCGGGTGGAGATCTGATCATGGCGGTCACCACCATCATCGCAGCCGAACCGGAGCCAAAACTGGCGCTGATACGGTCGGTCAACCGGCGGATTCTGCTTGGCGCATGGCGGACGCCGAGTTTTCGTATCGGTTTCTTTATTTTCTTTGCGCTGTTGCTGGCTTCCGCAATCTACCCGGAGCTGTCGTCGGTCAGCGCAACCAAGATGATCGTGAAGGATAAGTTCCTGCCGCCGTTGTATCTTGGCGACAAATGGGTCTGGGAGCATCCGCTGGGCACCGACCAGCTCGGCCGCGACATGCTGATGCGATGCCTGATCGGGCTGCGCTACTCGCTGCTGGTGGGCATCGTCACCGTGGTCCTGATTTTCATCATCGGCTGCGGCCTCGGCCTGTTCGCGGGTTTCAAGGGCAAATGGTGGGATACCGTGATCATGCGGATCACCGACGCGCAGCTGTCGATCCCGATGATCATTCTGGCCATCACCATCCTCGGTGTGTCCCGGCCGACGGTGGCAACCATCATCATCGTTTTGGCGCTGTCGGGCTGGCCGCTCTATGCGCGGGTCGCTCGCAGTGCGGCGGTGGCCGAGCGCGGCAAGGAATATGTCCGCGGCTTGCGCGTCCTGGGTGCAGGGGACTGGCGCATTCTGCTGCTGTTCGCCGCTCCCAACATCCTGCCGCCGATCGCGTTTGTCGCCGTGCTCGACGTCGCGCGCATGATGATTTTCGAAGCCATCCTCGGCTTCCTGGGATTGGGAATCCAGCCGCCGACGCCGAGCTTTGGCAGCATGATCGCCGATTCCCGCAAATATCTGCTCAACGCGTGGTGGATCGCCACCATGCCCGGGATATTTCTTGCGGTCGCGCTGACGTCGATCAATCTGATGGGATCGGCGCTTGAGAAGGCGCGCAACCGAATCTACGGAGGTCTTTGACATGGATCTCTCGCTCATACTCGAGGTCAGCGATCTCACCGTCGGCCCGGTGACGCCGGGATCCGCTGCCATTCTCGATCGCGTCAGCTTTCGCCTGAACACATCGGATATTTTCGGAATCTACGGCGAAAGCGGTGCCGGCAAAACCATCCTTTCCCGGGCGCTGGCGAACTGGCTGCCGGAAAGCCTCGCATACCGGGCAGGCCAGGTGGCGTTCGCCGGCCATGACATTCTCAAGCCCGGAATCCGGGAGGTCCGCACCGGCCGCGACATCGCCTATATCGGTTCGAAGCCGCAGAGCTCGCTCGATCCGACCGTGCCGGTCGGAAGCCAGATCGCCGAGAAGCTGCATAGCGTTCGGCCGGAGTGGAACAAGCGGGAATGCCGTGAGCGGGTGATGCAGTTGCTGAGCGAAGTCCGAATTCCTTCGCCCAAGGAACGCTACTGGGACTACCCCTCGAAATTTTCTGGCGGCATGATGCAGCGGGCGATGATCGTCGATGCGATCTGTGCCGAGCCTGCGGTCCTGATCGCCGACAATGTCACGCAACCGCTTGATGTCACCATCGCGGCGCAGATCGTGGAATTGCTGCACGATCTGTGCCTGCGTCACAAGATGGCGACCATCTACCTGTCGTCCTCGCTGCCGACGCTTGGCCAGTTCGGCGACCGGACAGCGATTCTGCACCAGGGGCGGTTCGTCGAGCAGCAGGCATTCGCCGAACTGCTGGCCGCTCCGGCCACGGACTATACGCGCAAGGCGATCGCCAGCGTTCCACGAATGTGGTCGACTGACGACGGACCGCTTGCCAGGCGCCAGGCACAGGGCGAGGTGCCGCTGATGCAGGTGCAGAACGTTCACCGGACCTATCGGGCGCGCAAACGCGGCACCTTTAACTCCTACAGCAACATCCAGGCGGTGCGGGGCGTCACGCTGGACATCATGCCGCGCGAGAACTTTGGCATTGTCGGTGAATCCGGCTGCGGCAAATCGACATTGACCCGCCTGCTGGCCTGGCTGGAAGTACCCGACCAGGGCAGCATCCTGCTCGACGGCACGTCGCTTGGCGGCCTGTCCCGAGGTGAACTGATCCGGAAGCGGAACGAATTCCAGCTTCTGCTGCAGGACCCCTACAACGCGTTGCCGCCCCGGACCACGGTTGGCCGCATGATCGAGGAAAGCCTGCTCATTCGCGGCAGAATCCCACGGGCGGATTTGCGCCGCCGCGTGATCGCGGCAATGGCGGAGGTCGGCCTTGCGGCGGAGCTCTACGATCAGTTGCCCAACGCACTCTCCACCGGTGAGCGGCAGCGGATCTCGATCGCGCGGGCACTGATCCTGGATCCCAAGCTCCTGATCCTCGACGAGACATTGTCGGCGCTGGACCAGCGCGAGCAAGGCAGATTGATCGACCTGTTCGCCAAGCTGCAAGAAAAGAACGACCTGACCTACGTCTTCATCTCGCATGACCTGGCGATGGTGCGGAAAGTCTGCACGCGGATTGCGGTGATGTATCTCGGCGAGATGGTCGAGATTGCCGACAATCGCGAATTGTTCTTCGACCCCCAGCATCCCTACACCAAGGCGTTGCTGTCGGCGGCTCCGACGCTCGAGGACAAGCCGTTCGATCCATCGGACTTCCTGCTCGAAGGCGAGCCGCCCAGTCCGATCGATATTCCGGTGGGATGCAGCTTCGCCTCGCGCTGCCCGAAGGCGTTCGGCCGCTGCCGCGTCGAAACCCCCAAACTCGTCGAGCATTCTCCGGGACGTCTCGTCGCCTGCCATCTGCTCGACAGCGGCGAAGCGAAGGCGGCGGCGTAGGCAGGTCGACTCCTGGCTCAAGCGCGCGGCTGGAAGGGCCAGTCCATCGTCACCGGCCGTAAATCCTCGAGGACTTTCGTTACCTGCAATACGCCGAGGTCGTCGAACCGGTGGCCGATGATTTGAACCCCGATCGGCAGATGCCTGTTGTCGAAGGCCATGCAGACCGTTGAGGCGGGCTGGCAGGTCTGGTTGAACATCGCGGTGAACAGCGTGTGCTCGAGCGGTTTCTCCCGGGACACGCCCGGCTCTTCGGCCGGGAAGTTCACCACCGGCAGCGTCGGTGCGATGACATAGTCCCAGCCTTCAAACGCCGCGAGCAATTTGGCCTTCATCTTGCCGATCTGGCTGAGCGCCCGATAGACATCGGCGCCGGAATGCCGCGCGCCGCCGAGGCACCATTCGCGGACGTAAGGGTTGATATCGCCGGCGCCGTCGCTATGCGCCGGCAGTGCGCTGTATTCGAGATAACCGCGCACCTGCAGGAACAGGTCGATGGGTGCAATGGCGTCATCGTCGAGCGGCGAGATGAACGGCTCGACAACAGCGCCGGCGCCGGCCAGCAGTTGTCCGGCCGCTTCCACCGCGTTGCGCACCTCCGCTTCGGGCTTCGCGCCAAAACCCATGTCGGTGAGGATGCCGATCTTCAATCCCCTGACGTCGCGACCGAGTTTTTCGTGATACCGCACACCGTCCGCTGGAAGGCTCCAGGTGTCACGCTCGTCCTGTCGGGTCAGCACCGTCAGCAGGCGGGCGATGTCGTCGACGCTGCGCCCCATGGGGCCGGCCATCCGCATGGTATCGGCCGGCAGATGCGGAACGCGGCCGTGTGTCGGCTTCAGCGAGGCGAGGCCGCAGTGCGACGCAGGCAGCCGAACCGAACCCGCGATATCGGTTCCGACCGAAACGAAGCCGGCACCGGCAGCGACCGAGGCTCCGGCACCGGCCGATGATCCGCCGGTATTCCAGGCCAGCCCCCATGGATTGCGGGTGATGCCGTGCAGCGAACTGATGCCGGATGCCATCAGGCCGCAATCCGGCATGGTCGTCTTGGCAAAGATCACCGCACCGGCCTCGCGAAGCGCAATGGCCGGCGGCGAGTCGTAGGTCGACGGCGGCAATGAGCGGTTCGCCCCGATGCCGTGGAGATAGGGCCATCCAACCATGGCGACGCTGTCCTTGACCGTCATCGGAACCCCGTCAAGCGGCCCCAGCGCGGCCTTGGCCTTCCATCGCGCTTCCGATTGTCGCGCGCTTGCGATGGCCTGTTCGGGACGGAAGCTGAAGAGGGCGTTGGTCGCGCCGTTCACTGCCTCGGCATGCGTGATGATGTGGTTGGTCACCTCGACCGGCGAGAGCTCTCGCGACGCATAAGCCTCAGCCAACGCGGCGAGGCTCATTCCGATCAGTTCTTGCGCAGCCATGCGTCCTCCAGAAAATCCGAACAACGCTCCGGACCTGTACGTCGGATAGCGAATATCGCCCGTGCAGGGGTAGGCCGTCGCTTCCAACGGCATGATTTGGTGGAGCGCGAGGCATCCCTTTTGCATCCTTCTCGATCAAACTGCAGCGGACGCCGACCCGGCCTGGCCGGCCCCGATATATGAGAGACCAGACGCAGCTATGACCGAAACGGCAGTGGAAGCGACCGCACTCCGGGACCGCGTTGCGTCCCTTCCCGGCTGGGGGGACGGCGACATCGGGATCGAACCTGCTATCCCTATTCTGGCGTCACCGAGTTGGCGGGGCGTCGACGGCTTCCCCTGGCGCGCCACCCGGAAATCGACTGGCGAGAGCGTTTTCATCAAGGTGATGGATCGCGACGCGGCGCTTTACGTCGATATTCCCTGTGCCTTCGAAGCCGCGCAGCGGGCCTCCGATCTCGGTATCGGGCCCAAGGTGATGTCGGCTGACGTCGAGGCCGGCATCCTCGTCATGGAAGACCTGAACCAGGGCTGGCGGGTCGGAACCCTCGAGCGGGTGCTGGAGCCCGCGATTGTGGATGCGGTGATCGCCGCACGCCGCCTGTTCCAGGCGGGAAAGCCTCTGCCCAAGCAGAAAGGCGTCTTTGACGAGATCGAGCATTTCTATGCGGCCACGACGGCGACCAACGCCCAGCTTCCGACCGACGTCGACTGGCTGGTCGATGAGCTGCGCTTTGCCGCTTCAGCGCTTCAGCGGCTCCACGTCACGCCAGTACCGATCCATGGCGACGGCAATGTCTCGAACATCCTGATCAGTGATGCCGGCGAGGTGCGCCTGATCGATTGGGATCGCGCCACCACGGCAGATCCGCTGGAAGATCTCGGCAGCTTCCTGGTTGAAGCCTTCGCCCAGGAGCCCGAGGCGCGCGACGCCTATATCCGCTACGCCGGGACATTCGATGAGGCGGCGTTCAACCGCGCCCGCATCTATGGCGTCGCCGACGATCTGAGATGGGGATTGATCGGAGCGCTTCTGGCCGCCAAATCGGCGCGCAATACGCTCGAGTTCTACAAATTTGCCAGTTGGCGCTTCCTGCGCTGCCGCATGGCGGTCCGCGAACCGCGCTTTGGCGAGGTGCTCCGGAGGATTGCATGACCGTTCGTAGAAAGCTCGGAGCGGCAACAAATGTCCACGAGCGCAATGTCGAAAGCGCGATCGGACGGGTGCCGCAATGGCGCGGCAGCGAGGCGAGCTATACGCCGCTGGTCGGCGGGCTGATGAACCAGAACTGGCTGGTCGAGGTCTCCGGCGATCCGCGCCGCTACTTCATCAAGGTGCCCGGCGAGGGCTCCGAAATGTTCATCGACCGGGTTGCCGCGAACGAAGCGGCACGCAATGCCCACGCCATGGGGATCGCACCCGAGGTGATCTTCTTCGATGCACAGGACGGCCTTGAAGTCAGCGAATTCCTCGAAGGCTATCGCGCCTGCACCAACGGGGATTTCGGCGACGCCGCGATCCAGTCCGACGTTCTCGACCTGTACCGACGCCTGCACGCCGGGCCGAAGCTGGGCCTGACCAAGACGATCTTCGACATGATCGAGGAGCATGTCGAGCAGGGTCGGGAACTGGGTTCGCATTTTCCGCACGACATGTCCTGGATCATGCATCGCTATGGTCAGGCCAAGGCCGCATTTACCGCATCCGGCCTCGATCTCGTACCCTGCTTCAACGACCCGATGCCCGGGAATTTTCTCATTGCCGCGGAGCCTGCCGCCGGTCCCAAGCCGATGCGGCTGATCGACTATGAGTTCGCCTCCAACAACGAGCGCAGCTATGAACTCGGCGTGCTCTTCGCCGAGATGTTCTACGACGAACAACTGACCGAAAGCCTGATCGAGCAATATCTGGGAGCGGTGCGTCCCGACATGGTCGCGCGGGTCATCGTCAACCGGGCGCTTGCCGACGTCAAATGGGCAAGCTGGGCGGTGGTCAATCGCAAGCTCAAGGAGTGGGACTTCGACTACCAGAAATACGGCGTGTGGAAATACATGCGCGCGCGTGACGTGATGTACGATCCCCGCTGGGAGAGCTGGTTGCGGATGGTGTGAACCGTCCGCTTACTCCTTCGATTGCTATGGCTTGAGGATCGCAAGCGCCTGCCGCAGCAGCGTCTCATTGGCAGCCGCGATCACCCGTCCGTCGGAATGACGGGTGAGCGGTTGGCCTTCCCAATCGCATATCATGCCTCCGGCACCCTCGATGACCGGCACCAGTGCCATGAAATCAAACGACTTCAGCGAGCATTCGACCACGAGATCGCAATGCCCGGAGGCCAAAAGGCCGTACTGATAGCAGTCGCCGCCAAATCGTCTGAACATCGCCTTGCGGCTGAGCGCGTCGTAGCGCGCCCAATCCTCCGGCGAGAAGAAATCCGGCGATGAAGTGTAGATCTGGGCATCTTCCAGATTGACCGCGCGGCTGACGCGCGCCGGCAAATCATTGAACGTCGTGCCGTCACGCGTGCCATACCATCGTTCCGCCAGCGCCGGCATGTCGATCATTCCGGCGATGACTGCTCCATTCCTCTCGTCCGCAAGCGCGATCAATGTGCCGAACAGCGGCATTCCGGAAATGAAGCTTTTGGTCCCGTCGATCGGGTCGATATACCAGGTGTAGCGATCGCCCGGCGTCGATCCGGTTTCCTCGCCGAGGATGCCATGCTCGGGAAATCGTGCCGAAATCAATCGTCGCAATTCCTGTTCGATGGCGCGGTCCGCGATGGTGACCGGCGACAGATCCTGTTTGCGTTCGAAGTTGATGTCGGACCTGAAATGCGCCAACGCAATCTGGTCGGCTGCATCGGCAAGGCCATGGAAAAACGAGCACAGCTCGCTTTCGGGCACCATGTCTTGAATATCGTCCAAGGGTAGCTCCAAGGGTAGCTTCAAGGGTCGCTCCGAGGAGGAAGCGCGGCAATCGCGGTGGCGCGGCGCAGGGGAACGGGGTCTATACGGTTTCGTGCAGCGTCCGCCGCTCCCAATAGGGGGAGGCAAGCCTGCCGCGCGCGGTCGACGGCAGGCGCGGTGCAAGCAGGCCTTTCGGCGGCGTGGGCCGCGGATCCGCCTTTGGAGCGGGGGAGGCGTTGTGGGTTTGACGGACGTCCCGCGGCGCAACGTTGAAATGGCGGCTGAAGCAACGCGAGAAGTGCGAGACGTTCTTGAAGCCGACCTCGTAGGCGACCTCCGATACCGTGCGGTGACCCTTCGGGTCGGCAACGAGGATCTCGTAGGCGCGCTGCAGGCGCTTGGTCTGGACGAACTGACTGACCGTGGTCTCGTTGTCGTTGAACAGGCTGTAGAGATAGCTCAGCGAAATCCGGCTGCTGGCCGCGATCTTTCTCGGTGAGAGCGATTGGTCGCTCAGATTGCTATCGATGAAGTCGACGATGCGGCGGCGCAGATGGTAGCGCGCGTTGCGAACGTCGGTTGCGGCGCCCCGGTCTTCCGACCCGATCGTCAGCGCGACGAAGCTGATGATTTCGGTCGCAAGCGCCTGGGGATTAGGCGGCAGACAATTGATGAACAGCTCCGCGACGCTCCGGATCATGCCGACCAGCAGGCGCGTCATCTGCTCGTTCGGTTTGAAGCGCCGGCTGACATGGTCCTCGATCGAAACCAGCCGTCCGCGCAATTCGGCGGCGGGAATCCGCATCGTCAGCAGGTGCGAATTCTTGTCCGACGTGAGTTTGTAGTAGGCGAGCTCGCTGAGCAGGACGTACTCGCCGGGCCGTGCGAAGCCGGTGCGCCCGTCCTGGCTGAACGCCACGCTTCCGGCCAGCGGGAGGACCAGCACATAGGACGCATCGTGCACGTTGCTGACGCGCTCCCAGTTGCGGGCGAAAGGCCGTTCCGGCCGGATGAATTCGAGATCGATGCGCCCGATCCGGGTCTGCTGCGACGCCAGGCGTTCGGGTTCGTCGTCGAGGCCGATGCGCTCATCGCAGGGAAGAGATGTCAGGCGTGCCATGGCTTGGTCTTTCTCAGCGTTGGGCAACGATGGTTTCTGTCCCGGCTTCACGGAGGGCGGTTGCGAGCGATCCCTCCGGTTGGCGATCGGTCACGAGGCGGTCGATATCGGTCCAGTGCGCGAACACCGTCAGCGCCCGCTGGTCGAACTTGCTGTGGTCGGCGACGATGATGGCTTCCGCGGCCCGCTTCACCATCGCGCCATAGATCGCGCCGGCTTCGTCATCGGCATCGTTGATGCCGCGGGCGCTGATCCCCGTCGCGCCGACGATGGCGCGGTTGGCCTCGTAACTATTGATGCTGGCGATCGTCTGTGTGCCGAATACATAGCCTTCCGCGGCATGATAACGGCCGGGACAGCACAGCACGCGGATCGATGAATTCACGGCCAGCGCGGCAGCGATCGCGAAGTCATGCGTGATCACCGTGATATCGTGGGCGCTGGCTGCCAACCGTCGCGCGACATGGAATGTCGTTGCGCCGGCAGCCAGCATCAGAACCTCGTTGGGCAAGATAAGATCGGCGATGGCGGAGGCGATGGCCTCGCGTTCGGCGATCATGATCGCCCTGCGATCGGTGAGCGTGGGCTCCAGCGCGAACGGGCGGGATGCTCCGCCATAGGTGCGGTTGATGAGCTTCTGTTCCTGAAGCTCCATCAGGTCGCGCCGGATGGTTTCGCCGGAGACGCCAAGTGCGGCCGCGAGTTCCGAGGCCCGCAAGGTCGGGGCTGCCGCCAATTGCGAGATGATGTGTTGGTGACGGGAAAGCTTCGACAGGCGATCGCCTTCCCCTTTTCGCGGCCGCTTGTCGGTCGCGGAGACGTCGGTCGCTTGTAACCGCTCGGTCGTCATTGAGATGTCCCTGCGGCCGCGTCGGTCGCCACAGGATCGGGCAGCGCGCGGCCGTCTCTCAGCCAATCCTTTCTCAAGGCATGTTGGATGTCCACACTAATAATGTGGCAAATCCCCCAAAATATAGACGGTAGGATGCCCGCATGCTGTGCAGGCAGAATCGGATTATTACATAATATACTGATTTAATGAGATATTATCTCGTTCTCATGAAGTGTATGACTGAGGTTCCGATGTGTCGTGACCGCGGGCTGCTTTATTATTGTGGAAGAAGCCACATTGTTCCAAACTGTTGATTGGAGGCAGTTGCGGCATGATAGCTGCGGGTGGCTGCCAGTATCCGCCGGCGCCGGTCAAGGAGGGGCGCGCGATGCGAGAGGACAAGGGAATCTTGGCGCTCAACGCCTTCGAGCCGAGCAGGGTGTCCACGATGGACGCCGGCTTGCGGGACGCCGTCCAGCGCCGCCTGCGCTCGTTCGGCTCCGCGTCGGTGCTGTTCTATCAAGAGCCGCTGCGGATGGAGCGCGCGGACGGCGTCTGGATGTTCGACACCGAAGGCCGGCGTTATCTTGATCTCTACAACAATGTCCCCTCGGTCGGGCATTCCCACCCGCGCGTCGTTGAAGCGATCAGGCGGCAGGTCGGTCTGTTGAACACCCACACCCGCTATCTCAGCGACGTCGTCGATACCTATGCCGAGCGTCTGCTCGCGACCTTCCCGCCGGATATCGATCAGCTGGTCCTGACCTGTACCGGCAGCGAAGCCAACGACCTTGCGCTACGGATCGCGAAGCTGGCGACCGGCCGCGCAGGTTTTATCGTCACGGAGACCGCCTATCACGGCAACACCGCCGCGGTGACCGACGTGTCGCCATCGTCCCGCCCGGGGCAGCCTTTGCCGCCCCACGTTCGTACCGTGTCGGCGCCGGACGCGTTTCGTGCCGCCGGCGGTGATCTCGGCAAAAGCTTTGCCGCGGATGTCGGGCGGGCTATCGCAGAGCTCGAGCAAAGCGGCGTCGGCTTCGCGGGGCTGCTGGTCGATACGATCTTTTCCAGTGACGGCGTCTATGCCGATCCGCCCGGTTTTCTTGCGCCGGCAGTTCAACTCGTGCATGAAAAGCAGGGCCTGTTCATTGCCGACGAGGTCCAGCCCGGGTTCGGGCGAACCGGGGCTGCGCTGTGGGGTTTTGCCAGGCATGGCGTCGTGCCTGACATTGTCACGATGGGAAAACCGATGGGCAACGGCTTCCCGATGGGCGGTGTCGCGACGCGCGCGGTGCTGCTCGACCGGTTCGCCGCAGAGACCAAGTATTTCAACACGTTCGGCGGCAATCCGGTGGCCGCGGCGGCTGGGCTCGCGGTGCTCGAGGTGATCGCCGATGAGGGGCTGATCAACAATGCGCAAGAGATCGGCGGCCACCTGATGAACGGGCTTCGCGAGATCGGCAATCGCCACATCCAGATCGGCGACGTCCGCGGCAGCGGATTGTTCATCGGGCTCGAGCTCGTCCACGACCGCGACACCAGGACGCCGGCACCTGACGTCGCAAGCGAGGTCATCAACCGGTTGCGTTATCGCGGCATTCTGATTGGCGCGGCCGGTCCGTTCGGCAATACGCTGAAGATCCGTCCCCCGCTTTGCTTCACCAAGGACAATGCGGACATGTTCGTCGCCGCCTGCGACGAGGTTCTGCGTGAGGTTTGTCCGGCCTGATCATCGTCCAGCCCAAAGAGACTCCGAGCCCATGGATTCCAGAAGCGTAAAAACCGCCGCAGATGCCCGCTCGCTGGTCGAGGCGCGTGGCCTGTCCCACGTCAAGGTCGGGGTGGTGGATCTCGACGGCGTCATTCGCGGCAAATACCTGGCGCGCGACAAATTCTTCAACGCGCTGGAGCATGGTTTCAACTTCTGCGACGTGATTTTTGGCTGGGACTCCGCCGACCAGCTCTACGACAAATCCACGTTCACTGGCTGGCACACCGCGTTTCCCGATGCGACCGCGCGGATCGATCCGGCTACCTGCCGCGACGTGCCTGATGAAGACAACATGCTGTTCTTCCTCGGCGAGTTCGAGGGCACCGCATCCGAGCTGTGTCCGCGCCGGCTGCTTGGTCGCGTCATCGATCGTGCCGCTGCGATGGGGCTTTCGGCCACGGTCGCGGCCGAGTTCGAATTCTTCGTGTTCGACGAAACGCCGCACAGTGTCAGGGAAAAAGGCTATCGCGGCCTGAAGAACCTGACGCCGGGCTGGTTCGGCTATTCGATGCTGCGCGCCTCGGTCGAGTCCGAGTTTTATCAGTCGCTGCTCAAGCTTTGCGACGACATGGATATGCCGATCGAGGGGCTTCATACCGAAACCGGGCCGGGCGTTTTGGAAGCGGCGATCCACTATACGGATGCGCTCGCCGCAGCCGACCGCGCGGTGCTGTTCAAGACCTTCGCCAAGGTCTGGGCGCAGCGCCGGGGCAAGATGATGACCTTCATGGCCAAATGGTCGAATGCCTATCCGGGGCAGTCGGGCCATCTGCACTTTTCGCTGCGTGATGCCGAAGGCAAGCCGGTGTTTCATCAGGACGGCCGCCCCGGCAACATGTCGGACACGATGCGCTGGTTCGTCGGCGGCCAGCAGGCCCTGATGCCCGAATTGCTGGCGATGGTGGCCTCTACCGTGAACAGCTATTCGCGCCTGATCCCGGGGTTCTGGGCACCGACCGATGCCACCTGGGGAATCGAAAACCGGACCTGCGCGCTGCGTGTCATCCCCGGCTCGCCATCGAGCCAGCGGGTCGAGTACCGGATTGCGGCCGCCGACATCAATCCGTATGTCGCAATTGCCGCAGCGCTTGGTTCCGGCCTCTGGGGAATCGAAAACAAGATCGAACCCAGTGATCCCATCACGGGGAATGCTTATGACGTGACGCATCCCCCCGCGCGCGCGTTGCCGCGCACACTGACGGAGGCCGCCGACCGGCTGATCGGATCGTCGGCCGCCCGCAACCTGTTCGGTGACGTCTTCGTCGATCATTATGCGATGACCCGGCATTGGGAGGAGCGCGAATTCCGCAAGGCGATCACCGACTGGGAACTGGCGCGTTATTTCGAAATCATCTGAAGCAGGCCTTGGCAGGTCTTTGGCCTCAAACCGAGTGGACTCAACGTGAACGATATTGTCTGCATCTCGCCGGTCGACGGCAGCGAGCTCGCCCGGCGGCGCGTCGCGACCGACCGTGACATCGCCGAGGCTCTGGCTGCCGCAAGGCAGGCGCAGCGGGAGTGGTCGCAGGTGCCGCTGGCCGAGCGAAAGGCCAAGGTGCTTGCGTTCCTCGAGGCGTTGCGGGCGCAGAACGACGCGATCGTGCCCGAGCTTGCGTTGCAGATGGGCCGGCCGGTGCGTTACGGCGGCGAGTTCCGGAGCCTGGAGGAGCGCGTCAGAACTCTCGTTGAACTGAGCGACGCCGCGCTGGCACCGACACTGCCCGCTGAACGGGCCGGCTTCCGGCGCATGATCAAGCGCGTGCCGGCGGGAATCGTGCTGGTGATCGCGCCCTGGAATTATCCTTATCTGACGGCGGTCAACTCCGTCGTTCCGGCGCTGCTGGCCGGCAACGCCGTGATCCTGAAGCATGCCGCCCAGACCGTGCTGGTTGGCGAGCGTTTTCAATCCGCCATGGACCAGGCCGGGTTGCCGAAGCACCTGTTCACCACGCTGAACCTCGATCATGCGGCCGCCGAGAAGCTGATCGCGTCCCGGTCCATCGACCATGTGAATTTCACCGGCTCGGTCGCCGGCGGCCGCGCGATCGAACACGCCGCGGCCGGTACCTTCACGACGATTGGCCTTGAGCTCGGCGGCAAGGACCCGGCCTATGTCAGGCCGGACGCCGATTTCGATTTCGCGGTCGAACAGCTCGTCGACGGCGCGTTCTTCAATTCGGGCCAATGCTGCTGCGGCATCGAGCGTATCTATGTGCACGAGCAGATCTACGGCCGCTTCGTCGACGCGTTCACTGACCTGACCTCGCGCTATCAGCTCGGAAACCCGCTGGCGCAGGAGACGACGCTGGGCCCGATGGCCGCGGTTCGTTTTGCCGACACGGTGCGTGCCCACACCAGCGAGGCCCTCGCGAACGGCGCGCGCGCCCTGGTCGACCCGAAGGGTTTTTCGGCCGACAGGACCGGCACCGCCTATCTGATGCCGCAGGTGCTGGTCGATGTCGACCACACCATGCGGGTGATGATGGAGGAGAGCTTTGGCCCGGTGGTCGGCATCATGAAGGTCTCGTCGGATGAAGCGGCGGTCGCTTTGATGAACGACAGTCCCTATGGCCTGACCGCCTCGGTCTGGACCGCGGATGCCGATGCCGCCGAGCGGATCGGCGACGGCATCGCCACTGGCACTGTCTTCATGAACCGTTGCGACTATGTCGATCCGTCGCTCGCCTGGACCGGCGTCAAGGATACCGGCCGCGGCGCGAGCATGTCGCGTCTCGGCTTCGAGGCGCTGACCCGCCCCAAATCGTTTCACCTCCGCATCGAACACTGAGAGCACGACATGGCAGCTCAAATCACCGGGGCCTGGAATTTTCCGACCCGAATCGTCACGGGTCCCGGGCGCATCGCCGACCTTCCCGACGCCTGCCGGGCCAACGGCATCGCAAAGCCGTTGCTGGTGACCGACCGGGGTCTTGCGGACAACGATCTGATCACCGGCATTGTCCGGCGCGTTCGCGATGCCGGAATTCCGATCAGCGTGTTCTCGGACGTGAAGGGCAATCCGACCGAATCGAACCTGAACGCCGGCGTTGCTGCCTTCAAGGCCGGCGGTCATGACGGTGTTGTCGCGGTGGGCGGCGGATCGGCGCTGGACGTCGGCAAGTGCGTGGCCTTCATGGCAGCGCAGTCCCGCCCGGTGTGGGATTTCGAGGACGTCGGCGATTGGTGGACCCGCGCCAATACCGATGGCGTCGCCCCGATCATCGCAGTGCCGACGACAGCCGGGACCGGCTCCGAGGTTGGCCGCGCCGGTGTGATCACCCGCGAGGATACCCATGAGAAGAAGATCATCTTCCACCCCCTGTTGATGCCCAGGATTGCCATCGAGGATCCTGAGCTCGCGGTCGGGCTGCCGCCGTTCCTGACGATGGCGACCGGAATGGACGCGCTCGCGCACTGCTTCGAGGCGTATTGCGTGCCGGCGTTTCATCCGCTCGCCGACGGTATCGCGCTCGAGGGCATCAGGATTGTCGACACGTACCTGCCACGCGCGGTCGAGAATGGCGGCGATCTCGAAGCCCGAGCCTACATGTTTGCTGCGGCGTCAATGGGCGCCACGGCGTTCCAGAAGGGGCTGGGGGCGATCCACTCGATCTCCCATCCGGTCGGGGCGCGCTACGATACCCATCACGGCCTCACCAACGGCGTGGTATTTCCGTATGTCCTGGTCTGCAACAGGACGGCGATCGCCGACAAGATTCCGCACATTGCCCGTGCGCTCGATTTGCCCGGCCGCGATTTCGATGCGGTCCTCAACTGGATCCTTGCGTTCCGGAAAAAACTCGGCGTCCCGCATACGCTGGCGGAGCTTGGCGTCAAGGAAGAAAATGCCAAGGCGATCGCGGCCGACGCGGTGAAGGATCCGACCGCAGGCTCTAATCCGCGGCAATTGACCGAGGCGGAGTTCGAGCAGCTGGCGCTTGCGGCGATCCGCGGCGACCTCGGAGGCTAGGCCGTGCTGCGGATGGAGCTGAGATGACCGAGTTGCATAATCTGATCTCGGCCTTTGCGGCGATCGGGGCGACCGGAGATGGTGGGGTCTGCCGCCTCACGGCAACGCCGTTGGACAAGGACGCGCGTGATCTTTTCCTCCGCGAGATCGCCGGTCGCGAACTTCTTCCAAGGATCGATGCGATCGGAAACATGTTCGGCGTCGCGGTGCTGGCGCCAGCTTCGAAGGAAATTGTGATCACCGGTTCTCATCTCGATTCGCAGCCGACCGGTGGCCGCTATGACGGCGTCTACGGCGTGCTGGCGGGGTTGCTCGCGGTGCAGGCGGTGCGGGATCGCGCCCTAGCTAATCCCGGCAGGGCGCGACGCAATCTGGCGGTCGCGAACTGGACCAATGAGGAGGGCGCGCGTTTCCAGCCGAGCCTGACCGGCAGCTCGGTGTTCGCCGGCAGCTTATTGCTGCAACAGGCTTACGCCTGCGAGGACGGTGACGGCGTCACGCTGGGTGACGCACTGGCCGCGATAGGCTATCGGGGCACGTCTCCGCTCACGTTCGAGCCGCTGCGCTATGTCGAGCTCCATGTCGAGCAGGGCGATCACCTGGAACGCGAGGCGGCGGATATCGGGGCCGTCTCCGGAGCCTGGATGACGCGGAAGATCTCGGTGGTGTTCGAGGGCGATGTGTCGCACACCGGCCCGACGCCGATGGCGAGGCGCCGCGATGCGCTCCGTGCCGCGGGCCGCGCCATCGAAGCGCTCTACAACGAGGTCGAGCGTGCCAATGCGGGCGTCCACGCATCGGCTGCGAAGATCAGCGTGTTTCCGAACTCGCCCAACGTCGTCGCCGGCCGGGTTCGGGTCTGGTTCGAGATCCGGCACGAGGATGAGGCGGTGGTACTTGCGCTCGGCGATCGTTTCCTGGCGCGGATCGCGCAGGAGGCTTCCGCGATCGGTGTCGATATCTCGATCGCCGCAGATGAACGAAGGGCCGCGTCGACGCTCGACCCGGCCAGCCTCGAACTCGTGCGCGGCGTCGCCAGCGATCTCGGAATGAAGACGTTGACGCTGAAGACCGTCACCGGACATGACGCACTGGCGATCCAGAAACGTATCCCGTCATCGCTGATCTTTGTTCCGAGCAAGGATGGTCTGAGCCACAATCCGCGCGAGTTCACCGCGCCGGAGGCGCTCGACAAGGGTTACGAGGTTTTGGTGGAGACGCTGTGGCGCATGGTGACGGCCGAAGGCTGACACGCGGGCGCCGGCCGCAGCGCCAGGCTCACCGCATCGTCGCGAGCTGCACGGCGAGCGCGCAGGCCCGGTCGTACTCGTCGAGATTGATCCACTCGTCGATCGTGTGCACCTCGTTCTGCCCCGCGCCGAAGGTGACGGTCGGAACACCGTGGCGGACCATCCAGTTGGCGTCGAGCCCGCCATTCGCGGTGCGGATGATCGGCGTTCCGCCGATGCCGGACACCGCGGCAGCCGCGCGCTTGACCGCGGGCAGGCTGTCCTTCATGTGGAATGGATAATAGTCGGTCTCGGCCTTGAACTTGACGCGGCCTGATTTGCCGGCGCTGTTGGTGACGCGCTTTGCAGCCTTCTCGAACGCCAGCTTGTAGGCTTTGGTGATCTCCTTGAAGAACGTCCGGTCGTGGCTGCGGCTTTCGCCGCGCACGTGCACATAGTCGGAGACGACGTTGGTGGCGTCTCCAGCTGGCCGGCCGTCGCCGCCGGTGACGGGGCCGACATTGCTCGTGCCCTGCCGCTTGCCCTTCACGACCTTGCCAAACCAGCCGCCGGCCCTGACGTCGGCGAGCGCGAGCGCAAGGATCATGGTCGAACTGATCCCGCGCTCCGGCGCGACGCCGGCATGCGAAGCCCGGCCAAAAATCTCGACGTGCCAGCGATCCGCGCCGACGGCGCCGATGGTGACGTTGGAGGCCGAGCCGCCATCGTAGTTGAAGGCCATGACCGGTGAGCCAAGCTCAGCGGTCCTGACGTGGCGCGCGCCATATAGCCCGCTTTCCTCCCGCACGCAGAACAGCAGCGTGATCGGCGGATGATCGAGCTTCTGCTTCGCTAGCTCGGCCGCCAGCGTGACGAGAACGCCGCAGCCAGCGCGGTTGTCGCCGCCGAGCGCGGTTTTCGCGTCGTTGACGATCTTGCGGCCGGCAAGCTTCGGCTTCGCCCCGGCGCACAGCGGCACGGTGTCCATGTGGGTCATGAACATGATGCGCGGCTGGTTGTGCATCGCGCCGCGGCCGGGCAGATCGACAATGAGGTTGCCGGTTTCGGTCGGCACCGGAATGCGCGTGTTGGCGTCGTCGAGCCGGATCGCGCCCGCCGGCACGCCGCCCTCTTTCAACGCCGCGGTGAGCTCGCGCCCGATCGCGGCCTCCTTTCCGGTCACGCCCTCGACAGCGAGGAAGCGCATGAGGCGGTCAGTGGCGGCCTTGGTGTCGACAGACATGACGAATCCTTTTGATAGACGATGCTTGCGAGCATCCTTCGGCGCCCAGCTTCGCAAGGCTCATCGGGGCAGGTCAAGTTCGTTGCTCTTTGGTGCGATCGTTTCCGGCGCGAAACAGGCGGGCTCGAGTCTGCAACCAGACCGCTGCGAGCGGCAGAATAAAGGCCGACTCTGTTGATTTCGCTATGCTTTCATTCCGGCTCGATCGTCTTATTGTAATTTTGCATCAAACAATCATAGGATGTGATCGCGCGGTCAAGCGTGGCGCGCCACCACGTGGTAACAATAGCTCTTCGCTTGGACTGCTAAATCTTTGGATGAAGTTTCATTCCGGCTATTCGCTTTCAATGCGCCCGCATCGAGAAAGGTAGCTCATGCATTTTCGACCCGCTGGCTGGACCCTTCCTGTCTTACTGTTCCTGCTTCAGACGTCGGCCTGCGGAGCAGCGGACTTTGACTGCGCCAACGCGCGATCAACGCTTGATTTTGCCATTTGTGATTCAAGGGAGGCAATGGCGGCGAATGACAGGCACACCGCCGCATGGAAAGCTGCGATTGCAAGGACAACAACTCAAGAAGAAAAGGCGAGCCTGTTAGTCGATCAAAGGGCCTGGAATAAACATCTGGCGGTTGAATGCGAAGCGACGGGTCGTCTCAAGCCTACCCCCGAGCAAAGGCCTCGCATGGTTCGCTGCGTCGTAAACAACATTGAGGATCGCATAGCCTTTCTTGACAAGTACGGAAAAGCGAAAGGCGTGCCCAATGACGCATCTTCGGCTCCTCAGGGTCCGCAGTCGGTGCAGTCTCTCGCGGATTTAAGACTGGATGTGAGGATCGACGGTTTCGGCGTTGATCGGGTGGGTGAGGTTATCGGCGCCACTTGGCGCGTGAGGGAAGGCGCACTCTCAAAGCCCGATCTGACGATCAAATATGAGGATAGGACCAACTATGATGTCCAATCGGGCAAGACGCTCACCGAGAAGCTGAAGGTAATTGGAGATCCGTCGCTGGCAGAATTGGGCAAGAGGTGGAGCGATGATGCCCGCCTTGACATGCTGGTCGTCTCAATGCCGAACACCGTACGACTGGAGGGCGATGGATTCCTGACGATTCCGCCCGGTGAGCGAGCCCCATTCGGTATTGAGGCGGACAACGACCAACTCCGTGTCATCTTTCCTCTCTACCTGCCCGAGTCGAAGACCGAAGGTTCTCTCAATATCCGTCCACTAAAGTCTGGAGCGTTTCATCTCAGGGCAATGCTTCTAACGGCGACGTCGACAGGCGTGCTGCGTCGAACCGACGTGCTCTTTGACAGCACACGAGAGCTGCAGGACCGCTCTCCTGCGATAGTAGTGCAGGATAGAGTCTCGCCGAGCGCGCCAGGTGAAATCTGGAACTCTCCAAACCTGCAATATCAGCTGCGCGTGTTCGAAAGCCACTTTGAGGTCTTGAACGCGGCTTCCGGTGGGCTGGTCCTTGATCTATCCGGGACCAATCCCAGATTTTCTCCGACATCGCGTTTCCTGTCCTATCAAGAGGCAGGTCGGCTCTTTGTCGTCGATGTTTTTGCACGAAAAGCAGTTCTGGCGATGAGCACCAGATATGATGAGGGCGTGGACTCCCTCTCGTTTGTGAGGGGAGACTCTTATCTTGTTGCTGGAGGGACAAGTTACGGGAAAGTTGGCTTTTGGCCCACGCTTGTGGATGGGAAGATCGATCAAAGCTTTGAAGACCTGATCGAATCGCCAAGCGTTCAGAATGGAGAGGGCGTGAGCGGAGACACCAACGTGTGTCACGCTTGCATCACCTACCCGTTCGAAGTCTTGTGGAGCCTTGACGATGGTTGCCTGTTGATGGCCAATCCCGCGTCTCTCACCGAGAAGAGGAGGAACAATATATTCTCCGCAGGGCTACAGGGGTTTTGGATCACCAGCATCCTGGATCACAAGATCAGGATGCTGAGAGCGGATAAGATTGGCAATCCGTTCTTTACGAGATTGCGGGTGCCGTCCGATCTTGGGATTACGTATTATTCACTGTGGAAATCGAATGAAGCACAACCCGAGGACATTCGCGTCGCGCAATGGATTTTTGCAAAAGATCTCACGCGAATGGACAAGGCGGCGTCCGCCGGGACAATAAGTTTGCCCAGTCTTACGGCGAAGCCCGTTCTGAGAGAACTGGACTTCACCCGGTCGGAAAAGTCGGAGGAGCGAAATTCGAACAAGGCGCTGGTTTCCGTACGAAAACTTGGTGCAAAATTCGATCGTGACTATCCCGCCACGGAGAGCCAAACCAGAAAGTTTCCGACCGAGGAATCAAATTTTGGGGCGGACAATGCCCGCGGGACGAAAACAAGGCGGCCTGGCTTCGATCAGATTGTGGCTCGGCTAAGTTCAAGTGTTCCGGCAGTCCACGGCACCTTGACGAAGCCTCCTCGGTACTATCAGAACGACTACGACTCGGCTGATTTTGGCTACGGTCTCGATTTCTCCTATTGGCTCTGGAAAGAAGACGGTGGGGCCTATCTGATCACGACCGAAGCCTACGACTCGGCCGGCTCAAGTGGGGTCTATACGGGCAGGATTTGTATCTTCAGATATGTGCGATCAGCGGATGACGCCGCGGCACACTGCTCGATGGCGGATTGGAATCAAAACTACGACACAAACCCGAAAACCGCCGGAAAGACGTTTGGCGAGATTGAGCGCGGCGTCTATGGAGTGGGGGGCGCGCCGCAACCGATGAAGGCTGTTCGGGTCGGCGAAGAAATGTTTGCACTGCTGGCGCCTTTGGATCACATCATCGCGCTGGTCGGAGGTCGGAATTTAGAGACGGTTGCTACGATCCGGGACGTCCCTGGTGCCGGCTCAGTTCAGTCCTTGCGCCTGTCGATGGACGGTCGCGTGTTGCTGCAATTGAATACGGATGGCCGCTTGTATCTCTATTCGGTCGCGGAGCAGAAACGTATTCTCTCCGGCGTCTCGATTGACGGCGAACTGGTGCTCTATACCGACGATGGTTTCTACGATGGGACGCCCGATGGCGCACGGTACGTCTATCGCTATTTTAGCGGTCTCGGCGAACATCATGCCTTCAGCCAATTCGCGTCGCAGTTCCGTCGTCCGGAATTGATCCAGGCGATACTGCGTGGTGATAACCCTCCGCACCCCTCGGCGGATATCGTGGCGCCGCCCAGCGCTGATTTCGATCTCGTCCCCGCCGGACAAGTGGGGCGCTTCACGGCGCGTGTGCGTGTCCGCTCGGATATTGACCTTAAGACGCTACGATTGTTTGTCGATGGGGCGCCTCTCGAAGAGCTCGGCCTTTCGGGCAGAAGTGCCGAATTTGAACGTCCAATCCAGATCCATGAAGGCACGCATTGGGTGACGGCAGTCGCTTACAATGCCCTCGGCTTCTCGAGCATACCAAAATCGGCGGTGGCCAGGGGACCGGCAGGGGCAGGCTCAGAGAGCAAACTCTTCTATGTCGGGATTGCGGTGG
The DNA here is from genome assembly GCF_000938305.1 of Bradyrhizobium sp. LTSP885. Taxonomy (GTDB): domain Bacteria; phylum Pseudomonadota; class Alphaproteobacteria; order Rhizobiales; family Xanthobacteraceae; genus Bradyrhizobium. Next base: position 19,870 of record NZ_JYMT01000034.1, on the reverse strand, counting down.
ACAAATATCCGAATTTTCCGGACCGGAACCTCAAATACGCCAATCGGGACATGCGGCTTATTGCCGATACAGTCGCGCAGCATTCCAGTCCGCAATTTGGATCGATTGTTACGAAAGAGTTGCAGGACGAACAAGCGAGCAATGCGGCGATACTTGCGACGCTGGAGGGCGTTGTCTCGCAAACAAGCGCCATCGACACGCTCCTCGTTTCGTTTGCGGGACACGGCATTCGCGCCGGTGACCGCTTCTATTTCTTGACGAGTAGGACCTCGCAGGAAGATATCCCTGGGACAGCGCTGCTGTGGGACAAGGTCGCTGAAGTTCTGTCGCGCAGCAAGGCGAGGGTCATCGTGCTGTTGGACGCTTGCCACTCCGGTGCGGCGTCGCAGGATGCGGTCGTGCCAAATGACGACTATGCCGCCGCTCTCACGCGCAACGGTAAAGCAGGCATGGTCGTGCTGGCAGCGTCCAAGGGACGGGAGTTCAGCCAGGAGGACGACGACCTGCTGGGTGGGCACGGCCTATTCAGCTATGCCGTGGCCAGGGCACTGGGGTCTGATCGAAAAACCGCGGATCGAAACGGCAACGGTGTGATCGAACTAAGCGAACTCTATGCCTACGTGAAGAGAACTGTCTCCGAGATAAGTAGCCGCATTGACCCGAATCTCCAGCAAACCCCATGGCTCTCCCGCGATGAAATCATCGGGGAAGCCCCGGTGATGTAAGCAGGTGCGGTCGCGGTGCAAAATGATCTCCTCAGTGGGTCGGCGAGTGAGCCGCCAATTCCTGGTGTCTTGACAGCATTTGTCTAGAGCCCTTTCCGTTCCGATGGAATCGGAACGGGACTCTAGATTCTTGTGTTGACGCGTTTTCTTCACGCGAACCGGTATCCACTTCGCTCGAAAACGTTCTAGAAGCAGATCCGATCGGCCAATCGGGCAACGGGAGAGCAGATTGGTGCTGAAATTCGCCGTCGGCAGTTTGTCTCTCGAACACGTCGTCAGGCCTGGCGCGCTGGGCATGTCGACGGAGCTGCAGCAGCTGCTCGTGAAGTTGGCGGCCGACCCTTTAGTGAAAGAGTTGCCTTATCCCGGCGTATAAGGCGGCGACAGCCAGTATGAGCGCGGTCAGTGCCTTTATGAAATTTTCCGTGGTGTTTATTCGGCCGGTCGCAGCGGCGGGGTTTTGAGCCAGAGATTTGGCGGCTCTTGACGCCAGATCCCCTGGTTCAAAAGACGGGAACGTGCTCTGAAGAAAGCTCGCCGCGACATGACCTGCGAGTGTCGCTGAAATCAAATTTATCGAAAAGTCTATCACGTCTTGCCATTCACGGCTGGAGGTGGGGATGAAGGGGCCTCCTCCCCGCGCGATCCAGACGGTGCCGGACATGCCCAACAAAGTTGCCAGGGTGATAACGACCGCTATCAGAAACGATGTAGCGATCGCCATTTTAGCCTGGGACGAGAGCAAGAATCCAACAGCGAGCGCGATACAAAAAACGATCACCTGAAAATATGCCAGGCTAGTATCGAGCCGTATGTCGATGACGTAGTGCGCAACCAAGATCAAGACGATCGGAAGCAAAAGATACGGCATAAGAACCAGTATACGGGATTTGCCTGGCGCCTCCGGCTTGGAATCGTGCCCCGCAGGTTTAACATCTGGATCTTCGGTTCCGTCTTGACCCATCGCAAGCGGCTCTTTGGCTTTACTACATTGAGAATTTCGTCGGAACGCTATTCCGCGATTTGAAGTGTCAGTTCGACCGAGCCAATTTCACCGTTCGTGTCTTCAATATCGACCCATAGTCTGTGGCTTCCCGGAGGAACCTCCGCATCCGGCATGTTGATGCCTTCTGCGGTCGCGAAAGGAGCGACGCGCGTGGATAGATCGATGGTCGGCTTTTTCAGGTACGTTACGCTTAGCGTATTCAAGTCGACCTTCGCTCCGCCATGGCTTCGAAATCTCAAAACAAGCCGTATCGGCGATCTTAGCGGACCGAGGTCGGATCGAGGGGATATTATTTCGATAGTTGGACCAAGAAAGACGCCGCGCCGCGACATGGCATTCGTCGGCAGCTTTGCCTCTTCTGCAGTTATCAAAACTCCGGCTGCGGCCTGGTTGGCAAAGCCGATAACCATGCAAACGAACGCTATCGAAACGCAAGAGATGACTTTTGCTTTCACCGAAACTCCGTTTCCATCCGCCTGCCGAGTTCTTTGGTGAGTGATCTGGACTATCTCGTTCCAACGGGTCTGCCTGGGTCCCGTTGTTGTGTCGGTCGGCGCTTTCGTGGCAGGTCTGCCAGGGGCGCTGCCGCAAGCTATTCGTAGCATATCACACCTTGTCGGCCAAGAAGCTGAAGTAGCCCTCGATTGTGGACCAGGGGTTTAGCCGACTTGTTTCTCCGGGTGTCCCCTCGATTTGCTGAGAACGCGAGTCGACCCGACATGACCGCCGCGATCGGGCAAGATGTTCTTCGATTCTCGATCACCGCGCATCTCGAGTTCGAATCGGAAGCAGACGTTGGGTTCTTGTTCAACGTAAGTTGCGTCTCAAGTTGGTCTCGCGGAGCATCACTGCTGATGAAGGGATTCAGCGGCGCAATGAATAACACCGACCGATCGTTTGATGCACCGGTGGGCTTGACGCGGCTGGACCGTCATCGTGCTTTGGTCCGAAATGGCCCGGCACGGGCAATCGCGGCCTGCCGTACGATGCCCTTCGGCCTGCTTCATGGCAGCGGCTTCTGGATCAGGCTGACGCCATCTTCGGTGAGCTGGACTCCGTTCGCCTCCAGCCCTTTGACAACCTTATCGATAGTCGCCGTGTCTGCACGTGCGGCCTTGCGGCCGATGGCTTGCAAGCGATTGATGGTCGCCGGGCTGACGTTAGACGATCGGGCGAGAGCGGCGCTATTGAGGCCAATGAGGCCCATCGCGGCGCGCAAGTCGCTTCGCGTCACCGTCAACGCTTTCGCCTTGCAGTAGTCATGAGGTTCGGACCACACCGTCTTGTCCGAGCATACGCTGGCGCAGTCACCCGTCGTGTCCTCCGGGGGCGCATCCCTGGCAGGTGCTCGTGGTTCCCGGGAAGTCCTTCCCTTTGGCCGCCAGAGCGGCAATCGAGGAAGACCCAACGAGCGCGGCGGCCAATGACGCATGAGCCAAAATGCGGGTAACGGACTTCATGGCGTACTCTCTCCTAGATTGTGTTTGTCAACCATTCTACCACGAGATTGCCGCGCAAGGCTTGTGAACCGGGCCACAAAGCCCGGTTCACAACCACGGCACTGGCCGGTGGGCGCCAGTGCGTGGGGGCCTTTGCTGTGCGGGTGACGTGGTGCGGTAGACCGCAGGGCAATCGTGGCTACGGCCACGTCCCATAGCCCGGCGATGACGACGTGGAAACGTCTGCTGCAGAAGTCCGCCCAACGCCATATGCGATAGTCCGGGGCGAGGGGCGTTTACACAATTTCGGTATAATGGAATAATACCGCTGGTTTGCACGACATGTCAAGTTGTCGTGTCGAACGCCGGCAACCGCCGGCTTACTTTGCATGGGGTTGTTTTCGATATTTTGGCAGTGCGCCCCTGCGGAGGCAGGCTATCACATATGGCTATCAGCCCACGTTCCCCGGCTTGTCCCGGCCATGACGACGTGGACATGTCAGTTGCAGAAGCCGCGAATGCCATATGCCGGAAGCCGCCAATCAAACCCCATGGCGCCCGCTGTGAACGCTGGAAGCAAGCTCCGGCAGTTCGACCACCGAGCGGGTGGTGACGAGGTGTGACCAGAGCTCTTCCGCCCGCCGGCTGAGCCGTCGTTGCGGCCGATAGATGCGGATGTCGAGATCGACATCCAGTTCCGGCAACCCCGTGCGAACGAGACGACCGCGGAGGATATCCTGATGGGTCGTGGTCAGCGGCAGCCAGGCGACGCCGAGCCCGGACAAGGCCATCGACCGCAGTCCATCGGCCAATGAGTTTTCATAGATGCGATTGAGCTGAGGCAGACCCGTCACATCGGCCAGCTTCTGGTCGACCGCCCAGCCGAGCGAGCATTCGCTGCTGTACCCGAGATAGGAGATCGAACGACGCGGTTCTCGCGCCAGATCATGCATCGGCTGTTTGTCGTCGTCGACGGCTGACAACGGTACGAGCTTCTCTCGGCCAATCGTCAGCCATTGGCATGTCGAGATTGACAGCGTCCTCTCACCGGCCGAATTCAGCCTGTCGGATTGATCCATGTAACAGACAACGAAATCGACGGCACCGTCGTCAAATGCTTCGCAGCATCCCGGGAGGTTGTCGGACAGGATCGTCAAGCGGGTCGATCCAATTGCCTTTTGAATCTGCGGCAGCCACTTCGGAAAGAACGTTACGGACAACAAATGGGGGGCTGCGAAGCGGACGCTGCGCGTCGCTTTGTCCTGGTCCTCCCTCAAGGTGCGTCGGGTGGCATTCAGCCGTCCTATCACATCGTTCGCCGTGGCCAGCAGTTGCAAGCCCGCCTCGGTCAATTCGACGGGAGATTTGCCGCGGTTGAGCAGTGGTGCGCCGGCCCAGTGCTCGAGCGATTGCAGCCGGCGGCTCAGCCCGGATTGACTGATACCGCGCAACTCGGCGGCCCGCGTCAGGTTCTTGGTCCCCGCTACGGCAGCCAGATCCTCAAGCCAACGGACATCGAGCACGACTGCAGCCCTCCGGTCATCTCTGCTGGCGACCACCATAGCTGGTTTCCGCCGATGCGCCGATGCTGATTCCGCATCGCATCCGCGCGCATTCGCATTGGCCATCCTCAGCGCCTGCGACGTAGGGTCCCTACGGGTTGACCGGGCGGGAGAGGCATCCAATGAGACTGGGCAAATTCGGTGTGGCGACATTGGCATCGATCGCAATCGCGGCGGGCCTGGTCACCGCGGCTTCCGCGGCAACGCCTCCGGCGCAGCAGGGGCCCGGCAACAGCGTCATTCTCAAACGGATATTGGAACGTGGCGCCATCAACATTGGCCATCGCGATGCCTCGGCGCCGTTTTCCTACATCAACGACAAGCAGCAGGTCGAAGGTTATTCCATCGATCTCTGTCTGAAGGTGGTTGATGCCGTGGAACAGCGACTGAACAAGCCTGATCTCAAGGTGACGTTCACGCCGATCAACGTGACCAATCGAATTCCACTTGTCGCCAACGGAACGGTTGACCTTGAATGCGGGACCACATCGAATTTCCTGGCTCGCCAGGAGCAGGTCGAGTTCTCGCCGATCTATTACGTCACCGGCACGCAGCTGCTGGTGAAAACAGCGTCAGCGACCAGGGAGATCGAAGATCTCAAGGGCAAGCGCGTTGCCGCCCTGCAGGGATCGTCGAACGAGGCGGTGGTCCGCAAGCTCAATGACGAGAAGGCACTCGGCATCGAGCTGATCTATGTGAAGGACCTTCCCGAGGGCGGGCTGCTGGTCGAGAATGACCGCGTCGACGCGTTCGTCGCGGATGGCGTGCAGATCAAGGTCTACGCCGCGAACAAGGCGAGGCCGGCCGGCTCGCTTGCGGTCGTCGGGCGCCTGCTCACCTACGACCCCTATAGTGCGATGATGCAGCGCGGCGATCAGGATTTTGCTTTGCTGGTGCGCGCGGCCTTCGCCGATGCGTTCCGGTCGGGAGAGGCCGAGAAGATCTATGCCAAATGGTTCGATCCGCTCGGTTTGAAGATCGATGGCGAGCTTTTGGCCGCCTTCCGGGTTCAAGCCTTGCCGCGCTGAACATACGTTCGTCCCCCGAACTGGGCTCCGCCTTTCCGAGCAGGCATTCGATGCAATATCGCTGGAACTGGAACATTCTGTTCGTTGAGCCATATTTCGGATGGCTGCTCGCGGGCGTGAAATGGACGCTCCTGGTTGCTGGAGCGGCGTGGATCATCGCGCTCGCGATCGGCTGCACCATTGGCGTGATGCGCACGCTACCCAGCCGGATGGCCCGCGCCATCGGCACGGCGTACGTCGATCTGTTCCGCAACGTCCCGCTGCTGCTGCAGCTGTTCCTTTGGTACTTCGTGCTGCCCGAACTGCTGCCTGCCTCGCTCGGACACTGGGTCAAGCGTGACCTGGCAATGCCTGAATACTGGTTCTCCGTGGTTGGCCTCGGATGTTTCACCGCGGCGCGTATCGCCGAGCAGGTCCGCGCCGGGATTGAATCGGTCGGCCATGGTCAGCGGATGACGGCCGCGGCCTCAGGTCTGACCACCGCGCAGGCCTATCGCTACATTCTGCTGCCCCTCGCAGCGCGCAACGTGCTGCCGCCGTTCACATCGGAAGCCCTCAACATCATCAAGAACTCGTCGCTGGCACTGACTATTGGCGTTTTGGAGTTGACCGGCCAGAGCCGCCAGATCGAGGCCAATACCTTCCAGGGTATCGAGGCTCTGACGGCGGCGACCGTCCTGTATGCCATGTTGACGCTCTGTGTGATCACCGGAATGCGTGTCGTCGAACGACAGGCCACGATTCCCGGTACCCTGGCGCGGGGCTGAGCATGCGGTATCTCGATTGGAGCGTCATAAGTCACGCCTGGCCATTCCTTTGGCAGGGATTGCAGACCAGCTTCCTTCTGCTGGCGCTCGCGATGGCGGGGGGCATTCTGCTCGGGACGCTGATCGCTGTCGTGCGCCTGTCGGCGTCGCGTCCGCTTGCCGCAGTCGCCGCCTGCTATGTCAACGCGCTGCGCTCGATCCCGCTGATCATGGTGATCTTCTGGTTCTATCTGTTGGTGCCGCTGTTCATCGGGCGGCCGGTGGGTACGTTCACCTCCGCCCTGATCGCCTTCACCCTGTTCGAATCCGCTTACTATTCCGAAATCATGCGCGCCGGCATCCAGGGCATCTCGCAGGGCCAGATGGGGGCGGCGCTCGCGACCGGCATGAGCCGAATGCAGGCCTACCGCTATGTGGTCCTGCCGCAAGCCTTGCGCCGCATGACACCTGTCCTGCTCACCCAGAGCGTTGCGCTGTTCCAGGATAGCTCGCTGGTCTACGTCATCGGGCTCCACGACTTCATGACATCGGTGGGCATCGTGGCAAATCGGGAGGCCCGCCTGATCGAGCTCTATTTGTTCGCTGCTTTTGTCTACTTCGTGATCTGCTTCTCGGCCTCTCGTGTGGTGAAGCGGCTTCAAGACCGGATGACCGTCGCATGATCAGTGCCCTGACCGTCAGAATTCCCACCGCGGTCGCACCGCGCGTGCAGCCCACCATGATTTCGATGAACGGAGTCTCGAAACGCTTCGGCAGTTTCGAAGTGTTGAAGAATTGTTCTGTTGACGTCGGCAAGGGCGAGGTCGTCGTCGTGTGCGGACCGTCCGGGTCCGGCAAAAGCACGCTGATTCGCTGCGTTAACGGCCTGGAGGCATTCCAGGCCGGCTCGATCACGGTCGACGGCATCAAGCTTGGCCACAGCACGACCGATCTGACCAGGCTGCGCCGCCGGATCGGCATGGTGTTTCAGCATTTCGAGCTCTATCCCCATTTGAAGGTCGTCGACAATATCACGCTCGCGCCCATCAAGGTGTTGGGTCGCGCTCGCGCCGAAGCCGAGGCGAAGGCGATGGCGCTGTTGAAGCGCGTCGGCCTTGCCGGGAAGGCAGACGCCTATCCAGCTCAGCTTTCCGGCGGCCAGCAGCAGCGGGTGGCGATCGCGCGCGGCCTTGCGATGGATCCGCTCGTGATGCTATTCGACGAGCCGACGTCGGCCCTCGACCCCGAAATGATCAATGAGGTGCTCGACGTGATGACGGAGTTGGCGCGCGACGGAATGACCATGATCGTCGTGACGCACGAGATGGGCTTCGCGCGCCGCGTCGCCAACCGCATCATCTTCATGGATCAAGGACAGATCGTCGAGGACGTCGAAACGCAACGGTTTTTTGCCAATCCAGGCTCCGAGCGTGCGAAGCAATTCCTGTCGAAAATCCTCAATCACTGAAAGAGACGGCCATGGCTGCGAATCTAACGAAGGCGAACCAACCGGGTGGCGACTACGTATCGGTCGTCGTTCACGGCGGCGTTGCCTATGTCAGTGGGCAATTGCCACGTCGTGGCGATGAGCTGCTCTTCAGCGGCAAAGTCGGCGCCGAGATCGACCTCGCGACGGCGCAGCGGGCTGCAGCCATCTGCGCCGAACTGTGTCTGGCGGCACTTGCGGACGCCGTCGGCGGTCTCGACCGGGTCGAACAGATTCTCCGGGTCACCGGTTACGTCGCGTCCGCGCCCGGTTTCGTGCAGCAGTCGCAGGTGATGAACGGCGCCTCGGAAATATTCGTTGCCCGTCTTGGCAGCAGAGGTCGGCACGCGCGAACCTCGGTGGGCGTGGCCGAACTTCCGCGCGGCGCCCCGGTCGAGATCGACGTCATCGCTGCAATCGGGACCGCGCGATGATCGCAGGGGACACCCGGCGAGGCGTACCGGCAGCAGAGGGCGAGAGCGGCGCTTTTATCTACCTGAACGCGGCTGCCGCCGGGCTGATGCCTGAGGGTGTCGTCGCTTCCATCAAGGCTCACCTCGATCTCGAAGCGCGACGCGGCGTGCACTGGGCGATGGCCGACGCGCGGGATGCCCTCGACGAGACGCGCGCCCTGGCGGCGCGCTTGATGGGCGTCGCCCCGACGCATCTTGCCTTTGCCGAGCAGGCAAGCCGGCTCTGGGCGCTTGCCTTTGCATCGATGTCGCTGAAGCGTGGGGATCGCATCCTGATCGCACGGAACGATTGGGGCGGAAACATTCTCAACGCCCTGCAGCGTGCAATCTGTACGGGGGCAGAGGTGGTCAGACTGCCGATGACCGGGGAGGGGATGATCGACGTCGCGGAGGTCGCGGCACTGGTCGATGAGCGCACGGTCGCGATCTGTGCATCGGCGGTTGCGAGCAGTTCTGGATTGCGCCAGCCTGTCGAGGCGCTCGGCGCCATTCCTCGGCCGGATCGCTGCCTCTGCTTTGTCGATGGCGCACAGGCCATCGGTCAATTCGAGCTGACGCTGCCGGGGACGTCAGCCGACATCCTGGTCGCGCCGGGTCGGAAGTGGCTCAGGGGTGGTCGCGGGCAGGCGATGATGGCGCTATCGGATCGGGCGTTGCGCCTTCTGAGGCCGCCGATCATCATCGACCAGGGGGCTGGCAGCTGGTGCCCGGACGACAGTTTCCGCTTGTGGGAGGATGCACGACGCTTCGAGACCTGGGAATTCTCCGCGGCCGGTCGCCTTGGTTTGGGGGCGGCTCTCCGGGAGTTGAATCGAATCGGCCTTGTGAATGTCCGCGCACACAACAGCGAAAAGTTACGCTGTTTGGCCGCAAACCTGCGCGACGCGGACGGCCTCACCGTCTTCGAAGGCGAGGCGGCCGACGCGGCATTCCTGACGTTCCAGCATGCGTTCCTGTCCGTCGATACGATTGTGAGCGAATTGGCATCGCGCGGCATCGCGATCGGGTCTGTTGGCCGCAACTATGCCCGATGGGAACTCGAAGCGCGAGGCCTTGAGAAGATCGCGCGCGTGGCACCCCATATCTATTCGACCGATGATGACATTGAGCGATTCACCGAAGAACTCCTGCGCCTCTCGAAACGGGCCAGGCCGCATCGCGGCAACCGGACCGTCATGAGCGGCGGGCTCTAACTATTGAAAACAGCCACCGATGACGATGGCCGTTTCCGTGTTCGTCGTGCCTGACTATGCAGCAGGCACGAAGGTGTAGCCTGCGCCGTCCGTCACGATCTTGCCGACGGCCGGGAACGGGAAATGGTAGCCGGTCACGAGTGCCTTGTCGGCCACGACACGGTCGAACAGTTTGCGCCGCGTCGCCTCGGCAAGACTGGATCAGCGTCGATCACGCCGTGCCAATTCGGGTGCTTTGCGAACAGGGCAGGCATATTCGTCGTGTCGCTCAGCACCATCAGCTGCTCGTTGCCTGACGCGACATGGAATGCAGTGTGGCCCGGCGTGTGGCCCGGTGCGGCGATGGAGCGGATGCCTGGAATGATTTCGGTGTCCCACTCGTACTGTTTCAGCTTGTCTTTCAGCAGTGGGAACATCGCCTGAAGTCTCTTGGGCAGGCCATGCTGCTTTTCAGGGAGCTTGGCGAAGATGCTCTCATCCATCCAGAACTTGAACTCGTTGCTCGGCACGTAAACCACGGCGTTCGGGAATGTCGGCGTGTTGTCTGGAGCCTTGCTCATAAGCCCGAAAACATGGTCCGGATGGAAATGCGAAACGATCACCCTCGTGATCTGTTCCGGCTTGATACCGGCTGCCGCCATATTGGCGATCATCGCTCCGGCTGTCGGCTGAAACTGACCGCCCGTGCCGGCGTCGAACAGAACCGTTTCGTTGCCAAGCTTGACCAGGGTGACGTTGAACGGAATAGGCACGACGTCGTTCGCGATCCCGGCGGCAGCCAGTGCGGCCTTGGTGTCCTCAACAGACACGTCCTTGATAAACCCGGGATCGTGAGGCTTCTCCCAAACGCCATCGTTCAGGATGAACCCCTGGACCTTGCCGAACTTGAACGGGCGGAAGCCCTTGCCAGCCTCCGGTCCCTTCTGGGCGAGCGCAGCCTCGATGAACGAGACCGGCCTGGGCAGGCCGAATGCTGCTCCTGCACATGCAGCGGTCAACAGCGCGTTGCGGCGGGTTAGATTTAACATCGCTCTCTCCTTACTGTTTCTGCGAAGACGGCCGTTGCGGTCCGAAAACATGGCTGATATCCGTTAATCGCGCTTGTCTAGTACATACTAGTAGGTACAAAATATAATCACGTTCGGTTGATTCGATGCGATCTTGAGGATGTCATGAAGGCGAAGGGTGAGCTGGTTAAGGCGGCCAAGAAACTGATGTGGGAACGTGGCTATGAGGCCACGAGTCCGCGCGACCTGCTGGAAGAAAGCGGCGCGGGGCAAGGCAGCCTCTATCATCACTTCAAGGGAAAAATGGACCTGGCGTCCGTGGCTCTTGGTGAGGTGTCCGATGAAATGCGCGAACTCGCGCGCGAGACCGTGGGAACGGACGGTTCTGCCCTGGATCGTGTCTTCCGCTATCTCGACGTTTCCCGCGACGGCCTCAAAGGTTGCAGGATGGGCAGGTTTGCCGCTGAAGCGTCCATCGCCGAGGCCTCGTTGCGGAAGCCCGTCGAACGCTATTTCCGCGAACTCCAGAACATCCTTGCAGGAGCTCTGCGCGAAGCTCAGGCCGACGGCGAAATTGCAAAGCGCTTCGACGCCGACGAGCTTGCGCTGATGCTCATAACTGTCGTGCAGGGCGGCTTCGTCGTTTCGAGGGTTTATCGCGATCGGAACGCCATCAACCGGGCCACGGAGACGGCCAAGTCACTGCTCAAGTCGCTGCTCAAATCGCTTCCAACCCGATAGCCTATTGGAGGGCTCATGACAGACGAATTCAAAACCGACACGTGCGGTGTCGACCACGTTGGGCTGAGCGTTCGCGATCTCGTCAGCACGCGAAAATTCTTTTGCGATTGCCTTGGATGGCGGGTCGTTGGCGAGCGGGCGGATTATCCCGCGGTGTTTGTATCCGATGGACACGATGTTGTGACGCTGTGGCAGGTCGAATCGCCCGGCAAAGCGCTTCCGTTCGATCGGCGCGCCAACGTCGGATTGCATCATTTGGCCCTCGCCGTCGTCGATCAAATCGGCCTCGATACCCTCTACAGGCGGGTATCGAGCTGGCCTGGCGTCGTCGTCGAATTCGGTCCGGAACCTTCGGGTGCCGGCCCCAAGATCCATTTCATCGTGCGGGAGCCGAGCGGAGTACGGATCGAGTTTGCGTTCGATCCGCGCCTCGAGGACGCACGCAAGGCCCGGTGAGCCGGGTCAGCCGATTGCGACAGCCCTAAGCGAAATTGCTCCATATTATCACGTGGCCGATCGGGATTGCGCGTGGTAGCTCTTGCGGGAGCGACCCCCTGCTACGACGAAGGCTGACCTCGACGATGTTGTCTCTCCCCAAAACCAAGATCCGCGTCCTGCTGCTGGAGGGCGTCAACGATTCCGCAGTCCGGATGTTCGAAACCAATGGCTATACCGAGCTGCAACGTCTGCCCAAGGCGCTGGGACCTGGCGAACTCAAGCAGGCGCTTTCGGGGATTCATATGTTGGGAATCCGCTCACGGACCCAGTTGACCCCGGAGGTCCTGGAGGCTGCGGACCGGCTGCTGGTGGTTGGCTGCTTTTCCGTCGGCACCAATCAGGTCGATCTCGATGCCGCGCGACGCCTGGGGATTCCCGTCTTCAACGCGCCATACTCCAACACCCGCAGCGTGGCCGAGCTGACCATCGCCGAGATCGTGATGCTGTTTCGCCGGATATTTCCACGGTCGATCTCCGCTCATGCCGGCGGCTGGGACAAGTCCGCCGAAGGCAGCCGCGAGGTGCGCGGCAAGACGCTGGGCATCGTCGGCTACGGCAACATCGGTTCGCAATTGTCGAATCTCGCCGAAGCCATGGGCATGCGCGTGATCTATTTCGATCACACCGACAAATTGCGTCACGGCAATACCGAGCCGGTCGAGACGCTGGATGAACTGCTCGCGACCAGCGATGTCGTTTCACTGCACGTGCCGGAGACGCCGGCCACCGCCAACATGATCGGCGCGGCAGAGCTTCGGCGGATGAAGCCGGAGGCTCATCTGATCAACAATTCGCGCGGCACCGTGGTCGATCTCGATGCGCTGGCGAGCGCGCTGCGCGAGGGCCGGCTGGCAGGTGCCGCGGTCGACGTGTTTCCGGTCGAACCGGCGTCGAACCAAAATCGCTTTGTCTCGCCGTTGCAGGGCCTGCCCAACGTGATCCTCACGCCGCATGTCGGCGGTTCGACGGAAGAGGCGCAGGATCGCATCGGCGGCGAGGTCGCCCGCAAGCTGATCGATTATTCCGATGTCGGCTCGACCTTCGGCGCGGTGAATTTTCCGCAGGTGCAACTGCCGGCACGGCCGACCGGCACGCGCTTCATCCATGTCCACCGCAACGTTTCAGGCGTGATGCGCCAGGTCAACGACGCGGTCTCCCGCCACGGCATCAACATCCTGGCGCAATACCTGCAAACCGATCCGGAAGTCGGCTACGTCGTGCTCGAGACCGACGTCGTCGGTGGCGAGGGCGAGGATCTGCTGGCCGAGCTGAAGGGCATTGACGGCACTATTCGCGTGCGGGTGCTGTATGAGCAGAACCGGCATTGAAGCGCGATGTCTTCGCCAATTCTGCCGCGCACGGCCTAGAGGAGGCTCGGAGTGGCATTTCGCGTCCTGATCATCGGCGGCACGGGGCAGGTCGGAGCAGCGGTGGCGCGTGCGCTGGCTGTGGAGCCGTCCTGTGCCGAAGTCGTGATGGTCAATCGCCGGGCTTCTCCGACCGCTGACCGGCGCGTGCGGCAAGTGATCCTGGATACGGCGGATGCTCAGTTTCCAACAGAAGTGACGAAGCTTGCGCAAAGCATGGTTGCGCAGGGCGATCCTGTCTACGGGGCATCCTGCGTTGGCGTCGGCAAAGGCAGCAATCAATGGAGTGATGAGGAGCTGAAGGCGCTCGAGATCGGCGTGGTCGGCGGCTTTGCCCGCGGCTGTCGGGCCGGCGGCATCGTACGGTTTGCTCTGCTCTCGGCCGTCGGAAGCAGCGCGAAAAGCAGGATTCGCTATGTGCGGGTCATGGGACTGAAAGAAGACACCATACGAGAGCTGGGATTCGAACGCCTCGCGATTTTTCGTCCGGGAATCATCGCTGGCAATGTTCACACGCCGGGCTACGTGGCCTGGTTGGGTCGTCTGATCCCGGGCTCTTTCGGCACGATCGAGCAGGACGACATCGGGCGCGCATTCGTCGCTGAATTCGTCGACAGCTCGGCCCCGGACGGGACGGTGTATCTCGAGAACGCAGCGATGAGGCAAAGGTCTCGCGCGATGACTCGCGGATGATGAAGCATCCTGTCTCGTGATCACGGCGACAGTGCACCTGGTTGACAACGAGTGCGGCCGTGGCTGGCCCACCCAATTCCGCTTTCAGACTTGACCGGGCGGCCGCCAGATCATCGCGGCCTCGAGAAGGCAAAAGGCGTGGACCCCGGAGGATATGCTGTTTAGAATTTGCCCGTGATTGCGGTTCAAGCCGTCGCCGACAGTGGACCATTCGATGCGCTGAGCGGCGCCCAGTCCATGAACTGACATGGTGGAGTCGTCATGCGGCGGCCTTGCTGGTTCCCAGTGTTTGCAACCGGCGCCTTGTTGATATCAGGCGCCCACCTGCATGCCCAGGCGGAGCGGTTCGTCTTCGCCCTCACGCTGGAAGGGCAAGTGCTTGGAATAGCCGATTCCGACATCGCCAGGTTCATGGGCATCCCGTACGCGGCGCCGCCGACCGGGGCGGCGCGTTGGCGCGCGCCGGCCAAGGCCCCCGAGCGGACGGAGATCCTCACCGCAAACAAATTCGGCCCGTCCTGCCCGCAAGCATCGCCGCAGGCTTTCGAAGCTCCAGCCGGCAACTCCGAGGATTGCCTGACCATCAACGTCTTCACGCCCGCCCGCATGGACGAGCGGCTTCCTGTCATGGTCTGGATCCACGGCGGCGGGCTCGTCTCCGGGACGGCAGCAGATCCGCTCTACGACGGATCCGCGCTGGCGCGAGACGGGGTGGCCGTCGTCACTTTCAACTATCGCCTCGGAGCGTTGGGCTGGCTGGCCGGCGGAAGCTTGTCGAAGGACGACGAGGACGATGGCATCGGCAATGACGGCATGAAGGACCAGATCGCGGCGTTACGCTGGGTTCACGACAACATCAACGCCTTCGGCGGAGATCCCGACAACGTCACGATCTTCGGCTCGTCGTCGGGCGCGACCGCGGTGGCAAGGCTGATGGCCTCGCGGCGCGCAACCGGGCTGTTCCAGAAGGCGATCATCCAGTCCGCGTCGTTCCGGGAGCTTGCGCGCGATCGCAACGCCGCAGAGAGCGCGGCGCAGGCCTTCGCGCAGGCGCTCGGCGTCAGCCAGCTCGAGATGCGGCAATCGGAACTGCAAAAAATTCTCGCCATGCAGGGGAAGCTGGCGAAGGATCCCGCCCTTCGGCCCGCTTATACGATCGACGGCACCTCAGTGGACGAACAGCTCCAGGATGCGATCGCGGCCGGTCACGAGCAGCACATTCCCTTACTGATCGGCAGCAACGGCTTTCCGTACGCGCCTGATACGCAGAGCATGCCCGCCGCGCTGCTGCAGCAGCTGTTGCCGATGACGAGCGGGCTTGCTCCCGATTCCTCCGGGCAGAAGGACGCGCCTGCGCGACTCCGCACGGACTGGATGTTTTCAGAGCCGACGCGATTCGTGGCGCGCAGCCACGCCGGGCACGGCTCCGTCACCTACAGATATCTGTTCGACTACGTCCCGGACCGGGCAGACCCGCCCGAAGCAGGCGAGGATGGGCAGGAAGTGCGATTCGTCTTCGGCACACTCGGCGTTCGCTCCGGACCGTACAGCCACAGGGACCGTGAGGTCTCCAACACGATGCGCACCTACTGGACCAACTTTGCGAGATATGGCGATCCGAACGGCGCGAGCCTGCCGGCGTGGCGCCCCCAGTCCGAGCGGGACGACCTGCTGATGATCTCCAACTCCGGAATAACATGCGGTCCCGATCCCATGAAGGAGCGCCTGGACCTGATCGAGCAGCTCAGCTCGGGTCGTTGAGGTGAGGGGAGGGGCGCGCCTGCTCCGGCGTGGCAGCCTTCACTCGCTTCGCTACGATAGAAATCACGTGGCTTGCCTAGCCGTAGCTCGCGAAGCGAGCGAAGGCTGGTGGGCCCGGCAGGACTCGAGCCTGCAACCAGACCGTTATGAGCGACCGGCTCTAACCATTGAGCTACAGGCCCCGCCGCCTGCGGGCCGCGCGGAGCGCGGGCGGAGCAAATCAATTGAGTGTCACCGTAACTCCGCCTCCGTCGCGGTGATGTGAATCATGACGTTCCACACACGCTCGAGGAAAGGACTCAGCTCGAGCGTGCGCTCCTTGATGCCTCGGGTCCGCATGTACTGCGTGCAGAGGAAGTTGAGGAAGGTGATGCACTCCGCGTCGTCGGTGTAGAAGCCGAGGTCACCGGCGAGCGCGCGCTCCAGCGCTGGCGCAAATGAGGATTCGATGCTCGCATGATAGTCTTCGAGCACGTTCGACGCGTGCTCGTCGAGCTGCGCTTCGATCTTGGGCCAGTTCGGGCTTCCGCGGAACGGCTCCGCCAGTTCGAACGGCCCGATCAGCATTGCGACCAAGCTGCCGTGCGTCCGGACCGCCGACGGCCGTCCTTGCCCGAAAAGCACCTTGAGCAGCGCAAGGTCTTGAGGCGTCAGGCGCTGCAGCTTGTAGAAGTCCGTTTGCACGGCGAGCACGCGAGTGCCGCTCGGAAAGACGCGGTCATCGCCGTCCCTGGTCCAGGGGCGGAGGTAGTTCTGCCAGACGTGGTGATGGCGGCGCTTGGGCCGTTGAGGCCCGTTCATGGTCGACCGGGAATGTTGAGGCGAACGACGGCCGCCGGGCGGCCGTATGGTCCCGACTATACGACGAAGCGGGCGAAACGGCGGCCTGGGACCAAAATTCCGCCCGATCGACCTGCGAACGCGTCGGCGGAGTCGAACGCTGATTGCGGTGGAGGCCCGCCGCCATTAACCTTCGGGATACGGTGCGCATCGGTCGGTCGAAGGATGCGCGTCACGACAATTTCCGAAAGATTTCCGAGCCGCACGCCTCATGATGTCGTTCAAGGAATTCATGGCCCGTCGCGCCCGGCCGCAGGTCCTAGTCTATTACGACTACGGGGACGCGCAAGCCGCGAAGAACGCCGCCTACCTGATCGAAGGCGGCAAGACCTGGGACATCGACAAGAAGTGGAGCGTCCGGCAGGACCGCACGCATCACGACCCGACCACGACGCACACGCACATCAGATTCAAGGGTAACGACTACGCCATCCTGCACAGGGACGGTTCGCCCAGCCACAACATGCCGGCGGACGGCGTGCCGAACTGGGTCATGGATCGGATCCGGAAGATGGGTCTGATCGAAAGCACGTTCATCGTCGAGGCCGCCGGCGGCGGCCCAGCGGTCCCTGCCTGGGTGATCGAGAGGGCCGAGCTCCGTGCCTTCATCAACGACACCATCGGCGACTATCTCGGCCGCTTCAGATAGGCTGATCGGTCCCAACGGGCCGCCGCGTCAATCCTCCGACAGGACGTGGGCGCAATAGTCGCACATACGGTCGCTGTCGGGGGCGACGTTGAACGGCGTCAGCGGCTCCGAGCACATCTCGCACTTCGTCAGGCCGTCCTCGCAGAAGGCGCACGCGTTCTCGTCCCCCGCCATGACTGTCAATCGGCGTTCAAATTTGACCCCGCATCGGCGTCCAATTTTGACCCCTTTGGGCGACGGGTTTTGGCGGTAGCGCTCGCGCCGTCGGAGCTGGTCGGGGTTGCGGAGACGGTGCGAGCGCGGGTTGCGTGATCGTCGTCGCGGCTCTTGAAGCGCCAACTGTCGTTGCCGGTCTCGACGATATCGCAATGGTGAGTCAGACGATCGAGCAGCGCGGTGGTCATCTTTGCGTCGCCAAATACGCTGGGCCATTCCCCGAAGGATAGGTTGGTGGTGACGACGATCGACGTGCGCTCGTAGAGCCGGCTGACGAGATGGAACAGTAGCTGGCCGCCGGATTGAGCAAACGGAAGGTAGCCGAGTTCGTCGAGGACAATGAAGTCCATCCGGGTCAGATGCTCGGCGATGCGACCCTGCCGTCCATTGCGGGTCTCGATCTCCAGGCGATTGACGAGGTCGACTACGTTGTAGAAGCGGCCGCGGGCACCAGATCGGATGCAGCTTCTGGCGATGGCGATGGCCATATGTGTTTTGCCGGTGCCGGTACCGCCGACCAGGACGGCGTTACGTTGCTGGGCGATGAAGCCGCCGCCGGCGAGATCATTGACCAGCGTCTGGTTGATAGGAGTGCCCTCGAACTGGAAGTCCTCAAGGTCCTTGGCCAGCGGCAGTTTGGCGATGGTGAGCTGGTACTTGATCGAGCGCGCCTGCTTCTCGTTGATCTCGGCGTTGAGCAGGTCGCCGACAATGCGTTGAGGTTCGTGCTGGCGTTTGACAGCGGTCGCCATGATCTCATCGAAGGCGGCCTTCATGCCGTAGAGCTTGAGCTCGCTCATGAGGTCGAACAGTTGAGTACGTTCCATCAGATGGTTCTCCTGAGGTTGTCGTAACGGGCACAGTCGGCGATCGGGGCATGGCGCAATGTCAGCGCAGCCGGGGTGAGGATGTTGGCCGGTGGCGCAGGATCACGCTGGCGGGCCAGGATGTTGAGCACGACATCGGCGGAATGAACGCCGTGAGTGATCGCCTCGGCGCAGGCGGCTTCGACGGCCGGCAAGCCGTCGGTCAGAACTGCGTTGAGGATGTCGACCATCTGCCGATTGCCATCGTCGGCGCTGGCGAGCTTGCGCCGTACACGTTCGATCGCGGCCGGCAGTACCCAGTCCTTGAAGGGAGCGCCGTTGCGCAAGGCACCGGGTTTGCGAGCCAGCACCGGCACGTAATGCCAGGGATCGTAGACGGTATCGCCGCGGCCGAACGAGCGAGCATGCTCGGCAACGATGCGCCCGTCCTGGCGGATCACAATGCGGTCGGCGTAGGCGTGAACCTCGACAGGCCGCCCGACAGCGCTGGCCGTGACCGAGTATTTGTTGTTGTCGAAACGCACCAGACAGGTCTTCGAGACCGACGCCGGCACCGCGTGGAATCCGTCGAACCGGCCGGCATAGGGAACGAGCTTCGGTCGCTCAGCTTCGAACACCTCCCAGACCGTCTGTTCGATCAGTTCCGGATGCCGGTGCGCTTTGGCGTAGGCGATGCACTTGTCCAACAGCCACGCGTTCAACTCGTTGAGGGTTTTGAACCGCAGCCGTGGCGTGAAGAAGCGCTCCCGGACAAGTCCGACCTGGTTCTCGACCTGACCCTTCTCCCAGCCCGACGCTGGCGTGCAGGCAACCGGATCGACCAGGTAGTGGCTGCACATCTGCATGAAGCGGCGATTGTAGAGACGCCCTTTGCCGACGAAGATGGTCTCCACCGCCGTCTTCATGTTGTCGTAGATGCCGCGTCCGCAGGTGCCCTTGAACAGAGCAAATGCCCGGTCGTGGGCGTCGAACACCATCTCCTGTGTCTCGCGCGGATAGCACCGCACAAACAGCATCCGGCTGTGACAGAGCCGGACATGGGCGGCCTTCACGATCACCGTTACGCCATTGAGCAGGACGACCTCGTGGCTCCAGTCGAACTGATAGGCTTCCCCAGGCGCAAAGCTCAGCGGGACATAGGCTGCAGCCGTCGATTGCCCACGCTCTTGGCTCCACCGCCTGGCGTAACGCCGAACGGTATCGTAACCGCCATCATAGCCGCGCCCGCGCAGCTCTTCGAAGATCCGGATCAACGTCAACTGTTCGCGAGCAGCCTTAGCTGCGTTCCCCGCAAGCAATCCGTCGAGCTCCGCTGCCCATCGTCCCAGCTTCGGCCGCGGTTGGACAACACGCTCGTACTCGAATGAGGTCTCTCCCGACCTCAGCACCTTCCGGACCGTGTTCCGCGACACCTTCAGGTCCCGGGCGATCTCCTTGATCGTCTTGCCCTTGATGAAGTGTTCGCGCCGTATCCGGGCAATTGTCTCCACGACCAGCATCCCCGACCACCTGCTTCATTACAAAGCAGGCAGCGCAACAGACCAACCTGTAGGGGGTCAATTTTGGACGCCGATCCCCCGGCTTAGGGGGTCAATATTGCAGGCCGAATGACA
>NZ_JYMT01000033.1:56752-131545 GCF_000938305.1 Bradyrhizobium sp. LTSP885 | reverse complement strand
TGTCAATCGGCGTTCAAATTTGACCCCGCATCGGCGTCCAATTTTGACCCCTTTGGGCGACGGGTTTTGGCGGTAGCGCTCGCGCCGTCGGAGCTGGTCGGGGTTGCGGAGACGGTGCGAGCGCGGGTTGCGTGATCGTCGTCGCGGCTCTTGAAGCGCCAACTGTCGTTGCCGGTCTCGACGATATCGCAATGGTGAGTCAGACGATCGAGCAGCGCGGTGGTCATCTTTGCGTCGCCAAATACGCTGGGCCATTCCCCGAAGGATAGGTTGGTGGTGACGACGATCGACGTGCGCTCGTAGAGCCGGCTGACGAGATGGAACAGTAGCTGGCCGCCGGATTGAGCAAACGGAAGGTAGCCGAGTTCGTCGAGGACAATGAAGTCCATCCGGGTCAGATGCTCGGCGATGCGACCCTGCCGTCCATTGCGGGTCTCGATCTCCAGGCGATTGACGAGGTCGACTACGTTGTAGAAGCGGCCGCGGGCACCAGATCGGATGCAGCTTCTGGCGATGGCGATGGCCATATGTGTTTTGCCGGTGCCGGTACCGCCGACCAGGACGGCGTTACGTTGCTGGGCGATGAAGCCGCCGCCGGCGAGATCATTGACCAGCGTCTGGTTGATAGGAGTGCCCTCGAACTGGAAGTCCTCAAGGTCCTTGGCCAGCGGCAGTTTGGCGATGGTGAGCTGGTACTTGATCGAGCGCGCCTGCTTCTCGTTGATCTCGGCGTTGAGCAGGTCGCCGACAATGCGTTGAGGTTCGTGCTGGCGTTTGACAGCGGTCGCCATGATCTCATCGAAGGCGGCCTTCATGCCGTAGAGCTTGAGCTCGCTCATGAGGTCGAACAGTTGAGTACGTTCCATCAGATGGTTCTCCTGAGGTTGTCGTAACGGGCACAGTCGGCGATCGGGGCATGGCGCAATGTCAGCGCAGCCGGGGTGAGGATGTTGGCCGGTGGCGCAGGATCACGCTGGCGGGCCAGGATGTTGAGCACGACATCGGCGGAATGAACGCCGTGAGTGATCGCCTCGGCGCAGGCGGCTTCGACGGCCGGCAAGCCGTCGGTCAGAACTGCGTTGAGGATGTCGACCATCTGCCGATTGCCATCGTCGGCGCTGGCGAGCTTGCGCCGTACACGTTCGATCGCGGCCGGCAGTACCCAGTCCTTGAAGGGAGCGCCGTTGCGCAAGGCACCGGGTTTGCGAGCCAGCACCGGCACGTAATGCCAGGGATCGTAGACGGTATCGCCGCGGCCGAACGAGCGAGCATGCTCGGCAACGATGCGCCCGTCCTGGCGGATCACAATGCGGTCGGCGTAGGCGTGAACCTCGACAGGCCGCCCGACAGCGCTGGCCGTGACCGAGTATTTGTTGTTGTCGAAACGCACCAGACAGGTCTTCGAGACCGACGCCGGCACCGCGTGGAATCCGTCGAACCGGCCGGCATAGGGAACGAGCTTCGGTCGCTCAGCTTCGAACACCTCCCAGACCGTCTGTTCGATCAGTTCCGGATGCCGGTGCGCTTTGGCGTAGGCGATGCACTTGTCCAACAGCCACGCGTTCAACTCGTTGAGGGTTTTGAACCGCAGCCGTGGCGTGAAGAAGCGCTCCCGGACAAGTCCGACCTGGTTCTCGACCTGACCCTTCTCCCAGCCCGACGCTGGCGTGCAGGCAACCGGATCGACCAGGTAGTGGCTGCACATCTGCATGAAGCGGCGATTGTAGAGACGCCCTTTGCCGACGAAGATGGTCTCCACCGCCGTCTTCATGTTGTCGTAGATGCCGCGTCCGCAGGTGCCCTTGAACAGAGCAAATGCCCGGTCGTGGGCGTCGAACACCATCTCCTGTGTCTCGCGCGGATAGCACCGCACAAACAGCATCCGGCTGTGACAGAGCCGGACATGGGCGGCCTTCACGATCACCGTTACGCCATTGAGCAGGACGACCTCGTGGCTCCAGTCGAACTGATAGGCTTCCCCAGGCGCAAAGCTCAGCGGGACATAGGCTGCAGCCGTCGATTGCCCACGCTCTTGGCTCCACCGCCTGGCGTAACGCCGAACGGTATCGTAACCGCCATCATAGCCGCGCCCGCGCAGCTCTTCGAAGATCCGGATCAACGTCAACTGTTCGCGAGCAGCCTTAGCTGCGTTCCCCGCAAGCAATCCGTCGAGCTCCGCTGCCCATCGTCCCAGCTTCGGCCGCGGTTGGACAACACGCTCGTACTCGAATGAGGTCTCTCCCGACCTCAGCACCTTCCGGACCGTGTTCCGCGACACCTTCAGGTCCCGGGCGATCTCCTTGATCGTCTTGCCCTTG
Source organism: Bradyrhizobium sp. LTSP885 (assembly GCF_000938305.1). GTDB lineage: Bacteria > Pseudomonadota > Alphaproteobacteria > Rhizobiales > Xanthobacteraceae > Bradyrhizobium. The sequence continues at coordinate 129,227 of NZ_JYMT01000033.1, read as the reverse complement.
ATGAAGTGTTCGCGCCGTATCCGGGCAATTGTCTCCACGACCAGCATCCCCGACCACCTGCTTCATTACAAAGCAGGCAGCGCAACAGACCAACCTGTAGGGGGTCAATTTTGGACGCCGATCCCCCGGCTTAGGGGGTCAATATTGCAGGCCGAATGACAGCTAGATTTGGGGTCAGGACCGGATTGCAACATACCATCGTGTCTCACGAACAACTCGGAATTGGGATCAACCGCCTGCCGGTCAAACAATTCCCGTAGCTCTGGCCTAAGGCCATCACCGCAAAGGGCCGCTATAGAATGAAATTTGCGCATGTCGTGCTCCCGTTTTCCGAGCACGATAGAAGTTCGGGCGCACCGCCTTCCACCCGATTTCCGATGAAAAGCGGCCTCGCAGAAAGGTAGCGAAAAACGCCGGAGCGAAGCGCAGGCAAGAGAAGGAGGCACCCGCAGGAGGGTCAGCATAGCGCCGACGCGTAGCGGCGGGACCCGGGACCGAGTGCAGTCGCGAGACCGGTTAAGAAGGACCGGCGCCGAGCCCGTTGCCAACCTATTCCTCTAACTCCACCGGGCGGACGGGCCGTTACTAACGTCCGCTATGCCCCGATAGCGAACCAAATCCGCTTCGCTGCAATCGGACGCTGAGGCCCAGAAGCTGACTTGGAAGCGACGACTTGAATTGCCTCCTTGTCCTCAGGTGCAGATCGAGGACGGGAGGACTGAGCTACTGGACCTCCGCGATCTTCGGTCCAGATGACGGCATCTGCGCGTTAGTTGCCGAGGGCCGGTTCGACGGCGACGCCGGGTCCGGCGCTCGGAAAGCGGCGTCTGGCGGCGCTTCCTGGGATGGTCGACGAGCAGCGGTTGCCGGAAGCACGATCACTTTCGCTCCGACTTTCACCCGCTCATAAAGGTCCACCACGTCCTCATTGGTCAGCCGGATACAGCCGGACGAAACCCGCTTCCCGATCGTCTCGGGTTTGCTGGTGCCGTGAATTCTAAATTCGGTCTCGCCCAGATACATCGCCCGAGCGCCGAGCGGGTTGCCGGGACCACCTGCCATAAACCGCGGCAGATAAGGCTGACGCACGAGCATCTCTGCAGGCGGACGCCAATCCGGCCATTCTGTTTTGCGGGCCACAGCCTGCTCACCGGACCATGTGAAACCTTCGCGGCCAACACCGATGCCGTAGCGCATTGCTTGCGTGTCGTTCAGAACGAAATAAAGGAATGTGTTTTTGGTATCGATGATCACGGTGCCCGGGGTCTGGTGGCTGGTGTAGTCAATCACATGCCGAGCAAGTGCTCCGGGACCGTCAGCGGCTTTTGGCGGTTCGACCAGAGGCGCCGGGGCCGGAATCGGAGCTGGCGCTGATGCATGAACCGGAGTTGACACGTATACCGGAGTTGACGATGCCTGGGCCTGGGGTGCGGACGGTTTTCGTATCGGTTGCACGCTCGCCGGGCGAAACAGCAAGCTGTACCCCAATGCGGCGACGGCCACGGCGCCAATTGCAACTCTCCCGACCATTGGGAGTGCGAGCGTGTCTGCCATTCCACGTTTGGCCCGCTTACTCATATCTCTCTCAAGGTCACTATGCCCTGAAGAGGTACCCAGCAAAATTTAAGAAACTTCGAAGCGATGCCGCCCAGACTGGAACCGTTGGCGATGGTTAACGCCGAACTCTTGTTCGGCACTATAAAAGTTGGGAGTTCCGCTTGATATTTAGCCAGCGACGTGGACAACGCACATCGCCGAACGAGCGAGGTCTGAATCGCCCAGCGGAGCGGACACGCCTCCACTCTTTCGTTAACGTCGCCTTTGGGTAAGTCGCTACATGAGCGACGGAGCGGCAAGTCCGGCCACGTCAGCTATGCCGCCGAAAGCAGAAGCAGAGCGTAAGCCGCTCCTTCGTAGGCCAATGCCGGTTGATGGCGCTGCTCGTGGGTGCCGCCGACTAAGAACCGTCGACTAACCGGCGCGCCGCAGCGCCGCTTCCAATCGCTCCTTCTCCTTATTCCAGCGGGCTTTTTCGGCCTGCGATCTCATCTCGAGAGCCTCGACCTCGGCCTGGATGGCGGCGGCCCGCTTCGCGTGCTCTTGCTCAGCCTTGTCCAGCGCAGTCTGCGCCTTGTCGACCGCCTGCTGACGGCGTTCACGGTCCTTCTGCCTGGCAGTCTCTTCGCTCGCCCGTTCACGCTCGCGCCGCTTCTGCTCCTTTTCGAAGGCGAGAGCGGCTTTTCGTTCCGCAGCCTTGTCGACGGGGCGAGAGGAACGCTGCTTTGCCTTTGGGCCTTTCGACTTGCGGGCGGCTTTCGTTGGTCCTCCGCCACCAAGATCGGTGGGCAGCTCGGCATGTTCGCTGAAAGCTCGATCGGTTCCAACCGGGCGCCTGAGAACGACGCCGGGCTTTGCCATGGTCGCCGCGATAGCGCCCGGGTCGAAGCTTTCCTTCGCCGCGCCCTGGTGGAAGAGATTGCTGTCCGCCCCCCACGCTTCCAGAGCCGCTTTCATCGACGGAGCCGCGATCGCCAGATCGAAGAAGCCCAGCGAAGTCTGATAGGTTTTCAGTTTTCTGGCCATCGGCCTGATCCGCGCCCCCAATTGATCGTCAACGGCGCGCACCCTCCAAGGTCGTGGATTTCCGATCTTATGCCCTCAGGTGTCACTTCGAGCGTCGCAAGCGTGATCGGCAGCTTGAAGCGCCGCCGTCCCGCGCTGCCGGGATTCAGGTAGAGAACGCCGCCGATCGTGTCGATCTTCGGTACGTGGGAATGCCCGGAGACGATCACGTCGATGCCGGCGCGGGGATCGACCTGCAGCGTCTTCAGGTCGTGCAGAACGTAGATCGACTTTCCCGCCAGGTGCACGAGTTTCGTGTCGGGATATTCCCGGGCCCACTCACCGATGTCCACGTTTCCACGGATGGCGGTGACGGGCGCGATCCGGCGAAGCGCGTCGACGATCTCGGGACGCCCAATATCGCCGGCGTGAATGATGTGATCGACGCCCATCAGGCGTCGTTCCGCCTCGGGCCTCAACAGGCCGTGCGTGTCCGAAATGATTCCAATCCTGTACATCATTTTCCGGCGCTCTCACCCGTGATCGCCAAAAGACGATCGAGAAGCTCCAATTGTCCGGACAGCATCTTCGTTCGTGCGAATTCGATATCGAACCATTCCGCCCGGTCGACTTCGGGAAAGCTCTGTCGCCGACCGCTACGGGGCGGCCATTCGATATCGAATGTATTGCTCGCCAGTGCCGCAGGGTCAAAATGGCCCTCTCCGGCGAATGCGATGACACGCTTGCCACCTCGCTGGCGAACCTCCCCTAAGGCCTGTAGCCGACCAATCGAGGCGCTGGTGCCGAGTTCCTCGGCAAACTCACGTCGCGCGGCCTGCTCTGGATCTTCCGCGGCATCGATTTCGCCCTTCGGTATGGACCAGGCGCCATCGTCCTTCTTGCGCCAGAACGGACCGCCGGGGTGAACGAGCAGAACCTCGAGCCCGCGAACGCCTTGCCGGTAGGCCAGAATGCCCGCGCTCAACGTCGATCGCCTGGAGGTCTTTGTCAGCGCCGCCATATCGCTCCTATTTTGTAACGCAAATCGAGGCCGAGTAACGGCGCAGGATCTGAGGCGCGACGACGTTTGGCTAGCGACCGTCCGGCGTCACCGGATGCTTCACGATACGCTAGGCTGACTTCCGCTGCGGTTTGGCCGTCGGCTTCTTCGCCGCGGCCTCCTTCGCTGGCTTCTTGCCGGCGATCGGCATCAGCATTTCCTTCTGACCACTGGCGAGCTTACGCGGCTTCTTCGCCGTCTTCGAATCTTTGGCCGGTTCGGCGGCGCCGATGCTCTTGCGCAGCGCGTCCATCAGGTCCACGACGTTCTCGCCGCGTGGACGCGCTTTCGCGGCAATGGGTTTGCCGGCGCGCTTCTGGTTGATGAGATCGATAAGGGCGGTTTCGTACTGGTCTTCGAACTTGTCCGGCTCGAAATGGCCCGCCTTCTGATTGACGATGTGCCTGGCGAGATCGAGCATGTCCTTGGTGACTTTGACGTCCTGTATCTCGTCGAAATACTCATCCGCGGAACGGACTTCGTAGGGATAGCGCAGCAGCGTTCCCATCAGCCCCTTGTCCATGGGCTCCAACACGATGATGTGCTCACGGTTGGTCAGCACCACCCGTCCGATGGCGACCTTGTTCATCTCACGGATGGTTTCGCGGATGACCGCGAACGCGTCGTGGCCAACCTTTCCGTCCGGCACCAGGTAGTAGGGACGGATCAGGTACCTCGGATCAATCTCGCTACGGTCGACGAACTCGTCGATCTCGATGGTTCGCGTCGACTCCAGCGCGACATTCTCGAGCTCCTCTTTTGTGACCTCGATGAAGGTGTCGGTGTCGACCTTGTACCCCTTCACGATGTCCTCGTTGGCGACCTCCTCGCCGGTGTCGGCGTCCACTTTGGCGTACTTGATGCGGTGGCCGGTCTTCCGGTTGAGCTGATTGAAGGAGAGCTTTTCGGATTCCGATGTGGCCGGATAGAGCGCTACCGGACAGGTGACGAGGGAAAGACGCAGGAAGCCTTTCCAGTTAGCGCGGGGGGCCATGACGGGGGAACTCCACTACTGATGCTGGATTCAAGACGAATGGCCCGGCTTGGTTCCGACATCGCGACCCTTCCGACAGGAGGATTTTTTCACGGACGAGCTTCGATCGGACTCGACTTTTGTTCTCTTTATGTTCTAATTCGGAATGACCGACCGACCCGCGAGCTGGCGCATGCCGACCCCAAAGCAGATGGAAAAGCTGGCCGCTGAAGCCGTCCGCAGGCGGGGCCCCTCCGCTGCGGCTCCGGATGCGCCGCTCCCGGCCGAATACTGGGAATCGGTCCTCAAAGACCCTCGCGCCGGCGCGACCGGGGCCGAGATGCGGCAACGACGTCTTTCGGAAATTCAGCGTCACGTGCTGCGCATCTCTTGCCGCCGCTGCGAGCGGACCGTCGAAATCCAGACCGCCGATGCAGTCCGATTGTATGGTGGCAATGCAGTCTGGAAGGACGTTGCGCAGCGCCTGCTCGACAACACCTGCCAGCAGCGCACCGGCAGGCATGAAGAAGACGGGTGCTGGCCGGCGTTCGAGACGCCGTAGCCGCTCCGGATTTGCCGATCCGATCTCTTTGCGCCTGGATGTCCGGATGGCCCCGAAGTACCGCCCTACGCCCCTGTCGGGCGGCGACCGCAAGGCTCTGGCGAAAGAACTCGGCAAGGCACGCGCGATGGCAAACATCCTGGCCGCCCAATCGGCTGAGATGCGAACCAAGGGCGAGGCGATGATCCAGCAAGCTGACAGGCTGCTTTGCGAAAGCTGGAACGAGCGGATGTGGTCAGACGGCGAGCCGATCGATCCGTCGCCCACCATCGACCAAGCCGTGAATGGAGGCTTCCCCTGGCTGGAGATCAGGTGCGCGCGCTGCAAGACCCCGAGCGACGTCGACCTCGCGGCAATAAAGCACCCGCCGACCACCTTTGTGCACGATCTCGCCAGCCGGCTGCGCTGCCGCAAACCCAACGGGAAGAAGGCGGTCAGCGGTTGCGGTCAGCAAGCGTCCGAGGCAGGACGCAGCCACATCGACTTCGTAATCAACGCCGCCCGCACCCGTTGATACATAAGATGCTGGCATGTAGCATAATCCAAGCAGCCGACCCTGTTGGAGAGGCGCACCGCTGCGTAAGTCCGTAGAATATCAGCGAAGGCTTCCCTGCTGCATAGCATCCTTACACCTGAACGGGGGAAATCTAAAAGCTCTACCTGAATCTCTTCAGAAAGCGTCCCCGCCCATTTTTGCGCAGTAGCGAAGATTCCCGCGCTCAATTGGACGCATCAAGGCCCCTCCATTCTACTGGATTCAGCATGCCTTATTACGTCGCTGCCAAAAGAGACTCGATAAAGCGACGGCCTTCCTGAGTCACCCCGGCAGATAGGCGACGCAGGTCAACCTGACCCGCCTCTTCGGCGATTTGCATGATTCGTGAAGAGGTGTAGCGACGTCCGCTTTCATCCAGAGAAACCTTGTCTTCCAATTGAATGAAGCACTTTCGTATGCATTCGAACACATAAGCGCCGTGAAGTACGCCGCGCAGATGCCGTGGCTGGTCCCGCCATGGTGACGGCATTGTCGCGGTCTCATCCGCGATGAGCGGCAGCTTTTTTTCTAGGCGCGTCAGCTGAATATGCATCGCTTCGTGAACGATATTTTCCAACGATCTCAGCGCTGCGCGTTGATCGTCCCCCTCGGGAATGGTGACGAAAATCAGCCCATCCCAGCGAGGCTCGCTGTGGCTTATGTCGTAATCGGGTTCGGCTAATAGTGGCACGATCCTTGAGACGCAGTTAAAAACGGCAGCTTCGAGCGAGATAATCTCACGAAGGATCAAAGCGACACTGTGCAGGGACCGGCTCATTCCGTCCGTAAGGCCAGCCGCGAAATCAAATCCGCGGGCAGCAAGCTCCTCACGGATTTCGGGATCAGGCGCGCATATCCGACAAATGAGCCAGTCGTCGCAATGAATATTGGCGGAAATTCCCTGCGCTGCCGCAAGCGGCAGTATCCAAGGCTGTGTGGGTTCATAATCAGTTGGCACGTTTGAACGAGTAGACGATCGTATAGCGCTCGCCTAAGCGTATGGTAGAAACGGCGTGATATGACGCCGGCGAAATCTCGAACGCAACACCGCTCGCATGCCGCGGGCGTATCAGGCGGGCCACATCCTCGACATTTGGGCCGGAGAACAGCATCAGCATGCCACCGCAGTCGTCCGTCCAGTCGCGGTTGAGCTGGACGAGCAACCGATGGGTCTCATCTCCGCCAATGTAATCGTTATGAATCTTTATCGTTTGACCCGGTAGCAATTTGTGCGCGTTGACCTCAGTCAGAGTCAGCTGTTGGTACGTTAGCGGAGCCAGCATTCGGTGATACAACGAAGCGACCATTTTGTCGGCTAGCGCGGGCGCAACCTCGTCCGGTAGCGCCGCTTCGTGGAGGTTCATCTCATATTGTTCGTAGAAGCTCTCGGTTCGTAGTCGCCACGGAGCCGCGGCCTCGAACCACTGGAGGACGTTTTCCGCTAAGTTTGGCTCAAGCGCTTGCTGGGTCACAGCGTGGGGAAAAGGGGCATGGCGCGCGACTACGTCTGATAGAGCAGAACTCATGCGGCCGCTCGCTTCGCTATGTGGGCGGCAAGATGCCGACGAATCTGGGAAATGAGAATGCGCTGATCAGTGCAATAGACGGTCGGATTTGCGTACCCGCTTTCCTCACTATAGCGATGCGTCAGCATGCCGCCGCCACAGATGGACAGGTCCGCACACGAGCTGCAGAAGGGCGACGTCGGTCGCTGCGCGACGTGATAGGCCGCGAACTCCGGCGAACGCACAACTTGCGCAAGATCGCTGGCATAGACCGACCACTCTGCATCAAACCGATCGCCCAGCGGCGTACTTTTGAGTGTGTCGTTCTTTGTGATTGCCCCATCCGTGTCGATGACCACTATGCCAAAATCCGTAATTCCCATTCCCTCCTTTGAACCCGCCCCACCCGCGACAAGTTTGATCAGGTCATCCAAGAACCTGATGCGCGGCGGTTGCGGGTCTGAAACATAGAGGTCGAGGATTCTCGACATCCAAGTACCGTACTCGGAGGTGTTCCCACTCATCTTACCGCTTGGTAACGAATCCCAGTTGCCATCACGGTAAAGAAAATCGATGCTCGGGGCGCAAAGGTCCTTGAAGTACTGATAGACCTCATCGGGGTTAGAGGTTGGATCGACAACGGCTAGCACACCAGAGAACATCGATTGTCCAGACGGGTGCGATCTCAAAGCCCGCAGACCTGCCATCACAGCGGCATGGCTCGGTTTGCCGCGTAGATCGATGCGATGCTTGTCGTGGATGAGTGCTGGTCCATCAAGGCTAACAGAAACGGTTACGCCGAATTGGCTGCAAACATCCAAGATCGGCGAGGTAAGAAGCACGCCGTTGGTTTGGATATTCAGGGAGCACGTGGACGGCAACGCGCCGCGCAAGGTTTCAGCAAGGCTCGCCAGCCGCTGCGGCCCTAGCATCAAGGGCTCGCCGCCGTGCAGGACGACGGCGAACGGATTGCCTTGAGAGTCGAATAAACTTTTGAGTTGGGCCGCCACAGCGATCTGAGTAGTGGCGGACATTAGCTTCGGCTTACTACGCCATGACACGTCGCCCATGTTGTATACGTAACAGTAGCTGCAATTCAGATTGCAGCGACTTGCTACCTTCAAAAGAACGGTGTCGATGCGCACAGCATTCGGCTCAGCGATTGTGCCGGTTGTAAGTTCGGTTATAGCTCCGCGAGACCCGAATGCCCTCATCGCGAACTTCATCGAGCAACCGCGTCAAAGCGGGACTGTCCAAGGGAGCGTCGAGCGCTTCGACGTCCCCACTCGTTATCGGTTCAATTTTTTTCGGCAACCGTTCCATGTCGAACTCCCAATCCGATGTCGAATCATACACGCACCGATCCAAATAGAAAAATCAATTCTTCTCGCAAAACTCTAGAAAGACCACGCCACTGGTTCACGCGCTTGTAGTACTCGTCCTGAAAGAGAAGTATTTTCTCTAATTTCTATCATACATCATAGAGATAGTCTTTTTACATGAATTCAATATGGCCGTTAGCCAAGCATATACTCCGTCAACTCGACCTTTAACGCTTCGATATTTTCAAAATAGACTGAAAATTACTTGAGATTTAGCACTTGTATTGGGTGCTTCAGTCACCGGGAAGTGAGTAAATCAGTGACCATTGCGCTATACTCGGCATCGCGACCAGACAATCGAGTCAAAAGCTGCCGCGCCTCGCGCTGCTGCTGTCGTGTGGGTAAGTCCATCCTAGCACTAGGTGCATTAGCAAAATTCCGTATCGCGATGCACTTCTTGAGATGGCGAAGACGATCTGTGGTCAACGGAATGCGGTCAAGCCCAAGGAGGGCGACAGTGGCCTTACCCACTTCCGAGATCCCTGCAATCGCGGCCTTCTTAAAGCGAATGTGATTGCGTGGGTCTTCGGGCCCGCCGGGATCCAGGATCATCGGCTGCTCCACGCGCCTGTCAACCCTTCTAAGCTTGCGGCGCATCGGATCGCGCAACGGAAACAGGTTCTTCTTGCCGCTCGAATTGCACCGCTCACAAACGAAGTAGAGGTTGGGCCATGCATAGGCCAGCCAATAATATCCCGGATAGAGTAATGGCTGGCCCTTCGCCTGTTGCGAACAGGTCTTCGGACGGTAGTGCTCTACATGTCCAGCCGCGATGTGCGAGATATGGCCCTCGCAGTAGCAGCACTTGTCGTGCTGCGCGGCCTTAAGCGCGTTCTTGACGTCCGCATGACCGTAAACGTTCTTGTCGAAGGTGAACGCCCTGGAACTGCTCGCACCCGCAGCCGGGTCTAAACCTATTTGCTGCTCATAGGCCGCCACGAGCGCAGCGCCTCGACTCAGTCGCTGCGGCGCTGCGGTCGGCTTTCGGACCCTAATCAACTTTGGAAGCCTTGGGTCCGAGTGTGGCTGCGACCTCGCGCACGATACGCAATGCCTCCTCGTCGTCAGGATTGCTTTCTGTTGGAAGGTTCAGCATTGCCTCCTCAATTTTACGCAAACGATTTTTATCCCCCGGTGTTCTCCTTTTCTTTGCAACTAGTCGCTGCTGCTCTTCGAACAGCGCCTCGACTTCGGGAGGCCAGAAACTCTTCAACCCAAAAAGATCAGATGTCACGATCTGATCGACACGCCAATTCGCGACCACGGTCGGATCGTTCTCGATCACAGAGTGGTCGCCTTCGCGCATGACAACCGCCAGATTCGCGTCTAAGAAGGCTTGCGCCATTAATGGGCTATGCGCGGTGGCAATGAACTGCACATTGGGAAAGTGTTTAGTGAGCCGATCCCGAAGCTGCCGTTGCCATCGCGGATGAAGGTGGAGGTCGATTTCATCGACTAACACAATGGCCGGCTCACGAAGCGGATTCGCGCTCTTGGGATATCTCTGGAAAAGTCTCCATCCGATATCAACAAGCCAGGCTATCATCGTCTGGTAGCCATAGCTCAGTTGGCGCAGCCGGACCTCGCCGTCTAGTGTCTTCACATAAGCCCCGGACTTTTCCTTTGTCCCGAGCGGTCCGGGCCGATAGATGCGGATATTGGCCGCGTCTCCGACCTCGGGAAGCAGTGAGGCGATCATCTCCAGAAAGATTTCCTTCTGTCTTTTGGCCCGCTTGGCGCCGCTGCCACGCGACGTCGATGCGTAGTCGATCTGCCTCAACAGTTGTTCGCCGTCGAACAGCTCGCCTGCTCCCTTCAACAACGAGTCCGTCGCATGGGGTGCTTTGCTGAAGTCAACATTGTCAACGCCCATATGACGCCCCGCGCCATACGCGAGGATTAGTGGCTCTTCGAACTTAGAAAATCTATTCCAGCCGCTCTGCTTTACGCCCCGCTCTGCCTGCGGCCAGCCCTTGGGTTTCGGTGGCCAGCTTGACGCATCAATGTTCTCGGCCTTTCCCGACCTTCGTGAGAACACTACCGATGTCTCAACAGTTTTTGGAGAGGCTATGTTCTTATCCAGGCGCACCGCTATGGCGAACTTTGCCTTCACTTCGAATTCAACATCACCATTCCGAGCGAGGTTCTCGAAGACGGTGTTCTCGGCCTGCGCCATGCGCGGTTCAACGAACATCTTCGGATCCTTGCTACTCTGCTGGTCATCGCTATTGAACACTGGAGTAAGCTGCGTAATGCATTCCAGTAGCGTGGTCTTTCCGACGCCGTTCTCGCCCAGAATAAGGGTCCAGCGCGCTGGCCCTCCTCCAACATCTTGCAGATTGAGAGTGTGCACGCCTGCGAATGACTTCACGTTGGTCAAGTTCAACTCAACGACGTAAGTGGCAGCCTTCGAGACAGTTGGCACGGAGCAGCTCCTAAAGCGTAATAGTGGTCTATCTCACATTCGTGTTCGGCGCGCCATATTTTCCGCGTCAGCGGCTAGGGTGCGATCTCATGGCAATGGCTCAGGCGGTCAAGTGCGCCTTAAATGCTGCCACGCGGGCGCTCCGCTCAAGAAGGTACCGGCGATATTTTAAGAGCAGATCGTCCGAATCGGCGGCGTCTTTCAGCAATCTATCCGTCTCGGACAGCGCCAGTTCATAGGTGAGCGCGCCCGTGCCGTCACCGGTGAGCTGGTCTGCCAAGCGACGTTCGACCTGCGCTCGCAAGGGCGCCGGGAGGACCGAACGCGCTTCGAAGTAGATAAGACGAAGCCCGAACCAGCGGAGACGCTCGTCGTCGAAGCTTTGCATTATGGCAACACGCTCCTCCCAGCGCGCGTTGTGAAATGCGACCGTGCGCATCTCATCACCAGGCCCGGGAAAGCCGTTGTAGATGCGTTCCTCGATGTGAGGGGACAACGGATAGGGTTTACGTGAAGCAATGTAGGCCGCGACGAGCCGGACACGCAGGCCGGCGTCGTTCTTCACCCGGCGAGCACGTCGTTCAACGCTGTCGATCGAAGCCCCGTTCAGCATGTGATCCGGAGCGTCGAAGAGCGCCGTCAACGTGGGTGCGGCGTTAACTCTCAAACGTCGAATGGGAGAGGGCTTCTCAGATAGTCGGAACTGCAACTCGACGTCATTCATCGCTGCGAGCGGTTCGACCTCCTCGGCCAGGCTCAGGCAAAGCCGACCATTTGCCTGATCCGGATCGCGGCCGATGCAGACGGCGGCAGTATGATAAGCCTGCCCTCCGAAGAATTCGGTAAGCACAAAGCCATCTTCAGCCTCGACGAAGTCCACTACGGTCGCCTTGTTCGAAAAACGCACAAAACGCTGCCACAACTCGGGCGACCGCTGGAACACGAGGCGGCAAAGATCGACCGTCGCGAGCACATCCGACATCGCATCATGCGCATGTGTGTGACCCACGCCATTCGCAGCCGCCAATAGCGCGAGCCGGAAACTCCGACGGCCTTCGGCGCCAAGCGGTACCACGAGCTGTGCTGGCGATACTGCATCGGCGGCCATAACAAGGCTCAGAGCATCGGCGCGGCAATTCCTGTGGTTGCTTGTGAGAAAGGCAGGGAAGAGACACTGAAACAGTGCGTGGCGCAGCATCTCTTCGTCGAAGCGGATCGAGTTGAAGCCCACAAAGATAGCCGGACTCCAAGCCAGCAATATCTGCTGAATCTCTCCGATCATGGCGTAATGCGACGAAAGGCTCGTATCCATGAGTCGTTCGATCGGTAGTCCGTTGGTCCGCAATGCCGACGGATGCGGAAGCACGTGGGGAAGCAGTCGAGATCTCGTCTCGAACCGCGCAATTTCATTCAGGTCCGCGTCCGTTCGAACGGCGGCGAAATGAAGAATCTGGTCGAAACCGCGCTTAAGCCCCGTCGTTTCGGTATCGAAGAAGACGAAGCTCATACGTCCTCCGCTAGAACCGACTCAACCGAAAGCGCATGGCCGCCGGGCTCACCCGGAATCGCCGTGCGACCGCCTCGACGGCGGCCTCGTCTTCGATGTCCACGCCGCTACCTTCTAAAGCCGCAGCCAGGAGCTCGCCTGGAATGAGTAATTCCGACGCGAAAGCGTTGGCTTCGATTTCCATCGGCTCGGTCCCGAGCGCCGAGACATCGTCTCGGAACAGAATGCGGATGCCCTTATCCACGTGAACAGCTTGCCGGATGTCCGGCGCATGCAGTACGTGATGAGCGAGTTCATGGGCTGCCGAAAAGCGCTGACGATTGGGGTGATGAAGCGCATTCACGCCGATAATGCCGATGCCATCCTTGATGTAGGCCATGCCCGATAGATCCTCGTCCAGCGGAGCATATTGGAGAACGATCTTGCGTGACTTGATGATGCGTTCGATCGGGACGGGTGGCGTGGAGATGCCGAACTCCCGAAGGATCGAACGCGCGGCCTCTCGCGCACGATCTTGGTCCGCGACCGTCACGATCCGGCCTTGAGGCCACGGCGTGGGGCGAGCGCGCTCGAGATCAGATCCGTGACTTGGGCTTCTGCGTGCTCCGACAGCGATAGCGCCTGGTTTGATACCGTCATCCTAAGTTCCTCCCCTGTGGATTTCTGTGGCGGTGGCGGCGGCGGCAGAAGCTCACCCACCTTCGTGAATTCGAGTGCAGCGGCGAGCGCGTAAACGTGGTGCAGCAGGACATTCTGCCGACCGCTTTCGATGTTTGCGATCGACGCGCGCGACATCTTCACTTTGCCCGCCAGCTGCGCCTGCGTCAGCCCGAGCGCTTTCCGCCGCGTAGAAACGGCGTTTCCGAACCCCTTGTAGATCGGGTCGCCTGCCATAACCGTTGTTTGCGGTGCGTCGGAGGCTCTTGTCAACCTCACAAACACATTGTGCTTAATAAGCACATGCCATTGTGATCATACTTGACATAAATCCGAGTTTCAGGAATCTATGTTGGCCGGCGGGCATGGGCTCGCGGAGAATCGAAGGAACCACAATGTCGAAGCGCATCCATGTTGTGCCGCACGGACCCGGCTGGGCAATGCGCCGCGAAGGCGCCTCGCCTGCGGGATCCACCCATCACATCCAAGCCGAAGCGACGGACGTGGTGCGCAACACCGCACTTCGCGAGTACGGCGAAGTCGTCATCCACCGCCCAAAACTGTCGTATCCGGGACGCCAACTCGTACGGCAACGACCCCTTCCCGCCGAAAGGATAACGCGACGGGCCGCCGCCTTCAGTCGGCCCGTCTGCGCGGCGATCAGTTGAAAACGAGGATCATCATCGATGTCAGAGTCTCTTCCTTGGCGCCACGGCTACCAGCCCCGCGATCCCTTCGCCGATCAACTTGACGCGGTGCTTGCGGAGATTGCCATCAACATCCAGCTTCCACCTGGCCTGCATGCCAAGGCGGTCGACCGCTACGAGGCCGTTCGGCGCTACATCGAGCGCTCCGGAAGCCCGCTCGAAGGGCGGGTCGCCTGCTTCTACGCGCAAGGTTCGATGGCGATCGACGCCACCACGTCGACGAGAGGGACGGACGACGAATACGATCTCGACATCGTCGCCGAAATCGGCGGTTCCGATCTCGGTCCAGAGGCATTGCTCGATGACCTTGAGGCGGCGCTCGAAGGCTACCCCGTGAGCCGGATCGTGCGGCAGACGAGGTGCCTCACGCTCTACTACGCCGACGGGATGCACCTCGACGTTACGCCGTCGCGGCGCCGGGCCCCGAAGGAGAAAGAAGGCGAGATTCCGCACGCGAAAAGAGGCGCTCGCGACGACCCGCCGCGCTATGTGCCGATGAATTCGTATGCCTTTGCCAAATGGTACTGCGCCCGAACGCCCACTGAAGAGGGGTTCGCGCTGGCCTTGAACAAGCGACTCTATGAGCAGGCCGGCATCGCCTTCGCTGCCGCAGACGTCGAACAGGTTCCGCCGCAAACGCCGCTCATCATCAAGAGCGTCACCACAGTGGCGCTGCAGCTGATCAAGCGGCATCGCAACAGCGCCTATGCGAGCGAAACGGGCCGCATCCCGCCATCGGTGATGCTGTCCTGCCATGCCGGTCATGCCGCCCATCCGGGCCTGGGTCTGGCCGAGATGTTGATCCGGCAAGCGCGCTGGACTGCTCGAGCGATCGACGCTGCGGCAAAGCAAGGACGGCTGCTGTCAGTTCCCAACCCCGAGTTTCCGGCGGAGCGGTTCACCGACCGCTGGCCCGAGTCGCAAATGCAGCAAACCGCCTATTCCGGGAGACTGCATCTGCTCGCAAACGGCCTCGAGGCCGCCCGCAACGGCAACGTGCAACTCGAAGATCTCCAGGAGTGGCTGCGCGAGCAGTTTGGCGAACGCGTCGTCACTCGTTCGATCAAGGCCTTCAACCAGCGGATTGGGAGTCAAGTTCAGGCGAGGCAGCATGGCTATACGCGCTCGGGTGGCCTGTTCACGCCGGCCGCGCCGGCGATCATCAGCACAGCAACGAGCTTGGCGCCGGTCACCGCCCGTGCGCACACCAACATGGGCGAGCGGCGCTGAAGGTGATGATGACCATCGAAGCACAGATTGCGGATATGGCCTCCCTGTGGCCGGGCTTCAGGCTAACCAACCGAGACGGTCCGACCGCATCCTGGCAGGGGCCCGTCCGGCCCCTCCTTCAGACGTTCGCGGTGGACATCACCTATCGCGCGCCTCTCATCATCGAGCAGCTCAATGTACGTGACCTTCAACCGCGGGTACGGGTCCTGTCGCCGCCGCTGAGGCGGCGTCCGGGCGATCCTTTGGGAAGCCTGCCCCACGTCTACTATACCCAGGATGGTGACGTGAGGCTGTGCATGCTCGACCCCGATGCCGATGACTGGTCGCCCTTCGATAGTCTGGCGCATACGACCGTGCCCTGGATCATCGAATGGCTCGCGGCTTACGAAGGTTGGCGCGCCACGCGCCGATGGACGGCGAGCGGCCGCCACGTCGAGGCGGGAGGCGCCGGTGTCTAAAAGCAGCATCCCGCAGAAAATCCAATCGGCACTGTGGGCTCGCACGGCGGGCCGCTGCCAATACCGGGGATGCAACGCCGATCTGGTCGGCGACCTCGTCGCCGGCCGCCAAGACGGGATATTCGGCTTCATCGCGCACATCGTCGCGGACGTCGAGGGCGGCCCGCGCGGCGATCCTGTCCGATCTCCCCGACTTGCCTGCAGCCTCGAAAACCTCATGCTGATGTGCGCGCGACACCATAAGCTCATCGATCTCGATGCCGTTGCCGATCATCCCGAACCCGTTCTTCTGGCCATGAAGGCCGAGCATGAAGCCCGGATCGCGGTCGTCGCCGGCATCGACGCAGACCGCGCATCTCACGTCATTAGGTTCGGTGCCACCATCTGCGACAACGAAGCGCTGGTGTCGACGCAGGCGATCTTTTCCGCGATGCCGCCTGCGCGTCATCCTGCCAGCAACCAGACCCTGGACCTCGAGATGGTGGGGTGCGCCTTTCGCGACGACGAGCCGGCCTATTGGAGTACTCAGCGCGAGAATCTGAGACGACAGTTCGAGGCCAAGGTACGAGGCCGCGTTGAGCGCCAGGAGATCAGGCATCTCAGCGTTTTTGCGCTCGCGCCACAGCCCCTGCTAATTGAGCTCGGCAGATTGCTCTGCGACATCGTTCCTGCCACCGTTCACCAGCGCCATCGCGAGCCGGCAAGCTGGCGTTGGGCCTCCGATGGGCCGCCCATTGTCATTCGGATCACAGAGCCCGATGCCAAATTGTCCGGCCCGGTCGCCCTGAAACTCGGGTTCAGCGCAACTGTGACTGATTCGAGGCTGCAGGCTGTGCTGGGGGCCGATGTCGCAATCTGGTCGTGTTGCGCCGATCAGCCGCACAACGACATTCTTCGTCGGGCGGATGACCAAGCAACATTTCGCCGAGAACTCCGACATCTCTACGACCGCGTCAAAGCTCGCCACGGCGAGGAAACGCTACTTCATGTCTTTCCAGCGCTTCCGGCCTCGCTCGCGGTTGAGGTCGGACGGGTGTGGATGCCCAAGTCGGATCTTCCGCTCCGCCTTTACGATAACAACCGATCCCGAGGCTTCATTTCGACTTTTGACGTCCCCTGAGCACGGCAATCCTTCAACAATACCCGAGACGAATTTCGCGATCATAACCGGGCTATTCTTACGATGGCCAGCAGCGCGTAGACGGCCAATAGGTGTGCTCATCCGGCATAAGGACTATTGAGCTCGTCAAGAGCTCGGCGTAGAACGATATATTCTACCTTACATTGAACAACAATACTCTACCCCGTTTTCTAAGGCTCAAGATGCTATCCGACAGTCTCTGCCAGAGGGTCACAGTTCGGCCGCGGGGAGGAATGGCGTTTGATCAATAATCTGCGTGTTGGCAAAACCGCCAACTTTCATAAGCTGAAACGTGCACTAAGCAACGCCGCCGTGGATGAACTTTTCCGTCACGTCCGCTCAGCCCAGCCATCTGCATCTCAGAATCTCTTTCACCACCGACGTGAGCGAGAAGGCGACACTGTCTGGTCGGCAATCTCGTTTCTCTACGATCGCTCGCCCGCGTTTTTGTTAGAAGAGGCCGCTGTCCGCGAGCGGATCTGTGGATTTCTGCTTTTGGTCGAACATCGTGGCTACGTTGCGGTCTTCAGGTCAAAGCTCGACATGCCCTCCGGCTTCGTGACGCGGTATCTTGGTCGCGTGCCCACGGAACGTATCGATATTGCGATCGCCAAACAAGACGGCGTCTTTCAAAAAATTCGCCTCCGTAACATGTCAGTGTCGAAACACGCCATGCGAAACAAAATGTTCGAGGCCAATGACCTGCGGGAGGTTGTTGGTCCCGCGGGCGCAAATCGTTATGTACCGCAAGCTTACGCAGTCCAATCGGGAGCAGAACATTACTCGACCACTCCTAGCACAGGAAGAATCGCTCAGCGTTCGGACCGCGTCGATCACCTTACCTTGGTCGACTACGCCAGGGCCGTAATCAACGAACTGGTCGATGGGGGGAAGCCGCCCGCGCCCTTCATCCGTACCTTCGCTCGTGCCATTGATTTGGCCAGCATCTCTGCACGCCCGACAACTTTCGCCGTAGACGTATCCAGCTTGACCGACGAATTGCATGAAAGCCGCGAGATAAGGCTTGTACGTGCAAACGGCGATCGAATCATTACGCTCACCAAAGCTGAAAGTGACTTGGTGCTCGCGGAGCTTGATAGTGTGCTCAAGATCAATGGCGATGGGCACATCATGGACATCCATACGGGCGCCGGAGACGTCAGGGTGGGATCCATTGCAATCAACAAGTCTCGCGTCGCTTTGCGCGATCTCCAACTTCCGCATACCGCAAATGTGGAGGTAGAAAGCACCAAATACCCGCTCGGACAAGACCCAGCTCGAACGTCAATTCGGCGCTACATCGACCGCGAGAACCGATTCATCTTGCTATTTGACGCTCTCTCCCTCGCATATATCGACGGAACTCTGTTTCGCGATGATGGGTTAGCCGATGGCGGAAAGTCCTTCCTGCGCTACTTGCGCCCACATCCCCTGCTTGCGGGCGTAACTGATGAAAAGGGAACCTTCAAGAGCAGGCAACGTGTATTCGATGCGGACTCGACATTCGGTACGATTGAAGCGGCGATCGCCGAGGGCGATGAGGTACTTGTTTGCGACGATCTGGGCGACGAGTGGGCAGACTTTATCGGCCTCAATAACACCAGTAGCCCGCCGCGCATCACGTTCTACCACGCGAAGCATGGCAACTTGTCGCTAGGCGCTGGGCCATTCCACATTTCGGTAAGCCAGGCGATAAAGAACCTACAACGGATGAGCTTGCCAGCAGAAGCAATGGCCGCAAAAATTCGTGGCTGGAAGAAAAATTACGTCAATGGTGGTGTGAAGACATCGATCCCGCGGGTCTCGCGCGGAAATTCCGACGAGCTCGCAAGGGAATTCGAACGCGCGCGCAGTGCTCCGGATGCGGTCCGTCGAGTCTTTATCGTCACATCCTCATTGAGCCGCGGGGCCGTCGAACGCGCACTAGCCGACATCGCCGCCGGCCGCGCGCCCGACCCCTACTTTGTGCAGCTTTATTGGTTGCTGCTGTCATTCTTCTCTGCTTGCACTGAAATGAACGCACTCGGCTATATTGTTTGCCAAGAATAGTGCGGCCGCGACCAAGGGAATCCAGAAATGCGACCCGGCGCAAAACGCATCGCGTTGTTTCTCGACGGCACGTGGAACACCGTGCGGGACAATACAAACGTTTGGCGCTTGCGAGCTCTTTGCGCGGAGCAATCCGCCGATGGTGCACGGCAGGTTGTCTATTACGACACAGGTGTTGGATCTCGCAAGGGCGAGAAACTTCGAGGTGGCATGTTTGGTTATGGGCTTGATTCAAACGTCATTTCTGCATATCGCTGGCTCATTGAGAACTATGAGCCTGGCGACGATGTTTTTGTATTTGGATTTAGTCGAGGGGCATTCACGGCCCGAAGCTTGACCGGATTGATTGCAAAGTGTGGCTTACTCCAGCCAGGTGCTCCCCTTTCAGTCGAGCAGATTTTCAAGCGTTATATCGACAGCAAGGCAACACGTCCGATTTATCAATTGCAATTCGAACAACGCGAGCTGAGCCGTCGCCTCAAGCGAGGCGAAAGTTCAACGGACGAGCCGCGCATATTCCCTCCATCGCGGGAAGAGCAGTGGCTGCTCAGCTATTCACAAAGAATCAATATAGAATTCACCGGTGTATTCGATACCGTAGGCTCGTTGGGTGTTCCATTTGGCAATTTTTGGTTTTCCAGCAAGCGTTCTCAATTTCATCATACCAGATTGAGCAACCTTTATCGCCGGACCTATCAGGCACTCGCGATTGACGAACATAGACGCCACTTTTCGCCGGCGATCTGGACGAAATTCACTCCATTGCAAACTGGAGCTCAAGCGCGAACACCCAGATTGCAACCGCTTGTGGAGCAACGCTGGTTTGTGGGCGCACACGCGAACATCGGCGGTGGCTATATTGACGATCGGCTCGCGCAAATCCCACTCGCCTGGCTCGTAGAAAAAGCGACCCTCACAGGCCTCAGTTTCAAATATCCCGTCCAAATAGACCCCGGTTCGTTCCGGGACCCCGTCGCGGACTCATACTCCCAATTCGCCGGCGGGTTTTATAAGCTTGCGACGTTCGGACAACGACACCTTCGTTCGATCGGATCCGGTCGCTTCGGCGTTGCGTCGCCACCTGGATACGTCAAATCCGTCAACGAAACTATCGACGCTTCGGTGTTTGACAGATGGCGGAGCGATGCCGCTTATCGACCGCAGAATTTAGCTACCTGGGCGACTCTCAGGCAGGTTGATCCGGCCTGTCTCATGGGAGCCGTCTCAGCTGACTCTGCCGAGGTGATAACTTAACTAGCGCGATTGCCGCAGCTTTGGTAGGAGCTAACCGTGTCAACATCCGCCGATTTTGACTTCGATGTATTCCTTAGCCACAGCGCGAAGGATAAAGCCGTTGTGCGCGTCCTCGCGGAACGATTGCGTGCGGATGGACTACGGGTGTGGCTTGATGAATGGGCGATAAGGCCCGGCGATAGCATTCCAGCCAAGATCGAAGAAGGGCTAGAGCATTCACGCGTGTTGGTCCTGTGTATGTCGGCTCAGGCATTTGGTTCTGATTGGGCGCAGTTAGAAGCTGGCACATTTCGGTTTCGCGACCCCTTGAACAAGCAACGGCGTTTCATTCCGCTGCGGTTAGATATCGCTCCGATCAAGGGGTCTCTATCGCAATTCCTGTACATCAGTTGCCTCCCTGATGAACACGAGCAGGCATATGCGAAGCTTTTCGAAGCTTGTATTCCACCCATAAAACCGGCGTTTAAAGAAATAGAGGTCCCGACCGAACACGCTTCAGAAGACTTCATCGAACTGCCAATTAATCCAACGTCGAGAATTCGGGCCTGCGCATTCAGTCCAGATGGACAGCGCGTTCTCGTCGGATCTAACTCAAACATCGAGTTATGGGATTTACAGGCGCGGACTCGCCTTCGGGCGCTCGAAGGCGATTTTGGCGAGGTCCGAAGTTTGGTGTTCAGCGCCGATCAACGTCGCGCGCTGTCCGGCTCCGCTGACGGCAACGTGCGCCTGTGGAATTTGCAGAGTGGCGAGTGCCTGAGAGTACTCTCAGGTCATACTGCTGACGTGCTATCTTTATGGTGGCTTCCAAACCAGCGTCGTGCCCTATCCGGAGCGGATGACTCAGACAATACTCTGCGTCTTTGGAATGTGGATATTGGCCGGACCCTTCAGGTTTTTAGGGGCCACACTGGACCGATCTGGAGTGTGGCATGGAGCGCCGACCAAGATCACGTTCTATCCGGCTCAGGTGACATGACCGTACGGCAATGGGACGTAACAACGGGGCAGTGCCTCCGTGTACTTGAAGGCCATACTGATCGCGTTTTCGGGGTAGCATTAAGCGCGGACCGTCGATTTGCCTTGTCAGGTTCCGCTGATCATACCGCACGAACGTGGGATTTGAAGACGGGTCGATGCACGCAGGCGCTTAAAGGTCATACGGATGGCATCCGGGCTGTGGCATGGAGCGCAGATGACCGTCGAATCCTGACTGGCTCCTGGGATAACACAGTCCGGTTGTGGGATGCAGAGACGGGACGATGTCTTAGCGTACTAGAAGGGCACACAGACGAAGTCCGGAATGTGGCATGGATTGCCAATCAAAACCGCGCTCTGTCGGCCGATCAACATGGGGGCATCCGAAAATGGAATTTATCGGAACCTATTACGGTAGAGAAAGCGTCGACTGCCGCGCCCTCCGGATCTCCCGCGTCCACCTATATTCAGTACACTAACGCCAAGGTGCTGCTTGTCGGCGAGAGTGGCGCGGGCAAGACGGGACTCTCTAAAATATTGGCGGGGCAGCAGTGGCAGGATAGCGGTTCCACAGTCGGCGCGTGGGCAACGCAATGGAAGCTGCCTGTGGCTTCCCTCGATGGCGTAGAGCGAGAAATTTGGCTGTGGGATTTTGGCGGCCAGGCGGATCAACGTTTGATCCACCAACTTTATATGGATGACGCGGCCCTGGCCGCGCTGGTCTTTGACGGCCAGAAGGACGACATCTTTGAAACACTGGGCCAGTGGGACCGCGATCTCGCGCGTGTCTCAAGCAAGGCTTTCTCTAAGCTGTTGGTCGTAGGACGGGTGGATACCGGTGGCTTACGTGTTAGCCGAACCCAGGTAAAGGCGTTTGCCAAAGAGCATGGTTTCTCTGGCCTGCTAGAAACGAGTGCAAAGATTGGCATTGGGTGCGAAGAATTTAAACAAGCAATTCTCGATAACATCAATTGGGAATCGATCCCATGGCGCTCATCACCCTTGTTATTCAAGCGACTCAAAGAGGAGATTATTCGTCTCAAGGACGAGGGGCGCGTATTACTGCGCTTTAACGAGCTGCGAGAGATACTTCAACTTCGTTTGTCCGCCGAAGCGGCGCGCTTTACTGACGATGAACTAATGGCCGTGATAGGTCTGCTATCGGGCCCGGCAGTCGTTTGGGAACTAAAATTCGGTAGTTGGATACTGCTCCAACCGGAGCTGATCAACGCCTATGCTCAAGCTGTGATTCAAAGTATGCGCGAGGATAAGCATGAACGCGGCTGCATTGCTGAAGAGCGCATGCTGGATGGCAAATCACTTACCTACCAGTCCTCGACGCCACGGATTGGGGAGGACGATGAACGGTTTGTTTTGCTGGCTATGTATCAAATGCTGGTTGAGCGCGGCCTGTGCTTGCGCGAAAACACGGATCAAGGCTCACTACTTATCTTTCCAAGCTACTACCGGCGCGAACGCCCCGAATTGGTTGACCATCCGGCGGTTCAAGTGAGCTATCGTTTCAACGGATTCGTCGATGATCTTTACGCCCGGCTGGTGGTGCGGCTCCATCACACTAAATCGTTCGAACAGGATCATCTTTGGAGGTACGCCGCCGACTTTAGGACGCTTACCAAAAAGCAGTTGGGTGTGAAGCTAATTCGCCGCGTCGCAGGCGCTGGCGAGCTGGAGTTGTATTTTGATCCCGTGATTCCAATGCAGGAACGAATTATTTTCAGCAAATACGTTCACGAGCACTTGCTACAAAACGCTAGAGACGTTGTGCGTTTGCGGCATTACGTTTGTCCCCATTGTTATACGCCGGTGGGCAATCGCGAAGTTGCAATGAAGCGGCTTGATGGATGGTTACACAGACGACCGGCCTCGGTCGGAGTTACCGATCAAGCTAAAACTCTCGTAAGCAATGGTGATTCTCCCACCATTGTCTGCTCAGAATGTGAAAAGAGGGTCCCTCTTTGGGATGAAATGGAGCAATGTTTCGCCAGTCCTGAAATTCAAAAAAAGGTGCAAGATCTTCAAGAGCAGGCGTCAATTGTATTGGATAATGAGAGCAAGGAGCGTGCGCTTGTTGGCGACGTGATCTCGACCGTGGCGTTGGCCGGTCAAATCTGTCGTGAGAAGAATGTAAGCGACCACGGCATCGACATGGAGGTTGAGTTTAAATCCGAGACGGGCCATGCAACTGGCCGAATGGTCTATCTGCAATTGAAATCCGGTGATTCATATTTGAAAACGCGAAAGAGCGACGGTGCAGAAATCTTTAGAATTGAGAAGCCGCGGCATGCTGAGTATTGGAGAGAACAGGCATTTCCAGTTTTGCTTGTAGTCCGAAATTCCAAAAGCGAAATCCGCTGGATGGACGTGCGAAGCTACTTGAACCGAGAAAGTGACAACGGCAAGAGGCTAGTGAAGCAGATTGTTTTCCAAAGCGAGCGATTCGACGTGATGAGTGTACGGCGCTGGCGGGAGGCGGCATTGAGTGGTAAAGTTCTGTAATTCGTCGTCCATGAATGGTTCTGCGACTAGCGAAAGGCAGATTACCGTCGCGCCGACCGGCCTGATCGCTTTTAGGCGCTTGCCCCCTAAAGGCAAATCCCGCGCGCCCACGGCCTGCAAATATCCGCAAGGTACGTCGAACGACGTTCGCCGATTTAGCATAGGCAGCGCATAGATAGCGGCGCCGGCTTCGACTATGCCTCAGGTCGACTTGGGCGCGTGGGTAATTGACGACGCGCGATATTGGATTGAGCGGATGAGATCGCGGTGCGATTCCATCGCGAGTTCCGTACATCCCTTTCCGATGGAAACGGCCGTTGGTCTCATCTCGCGGCCGACGTTTTGATCTCGCAGCTCGGCGGCAAGCATTTCACCTGCGGTGGCGCGGACCTTCAAGCCGCCGGCGCGGCCCGCGACACCTACATCGCGGCGCTCAGAGCCGCCGACAATCACGATCTCGTACCACTCGTCGCGTTCGCTCGATCCTAGCAGGGCATCCGCCGTTCGATTTTCAAGGAGTACGGGTTGTCCGCCGGCGGCTTCGCAAAAGCGTGTCCGATCTGCACTCCGAAGCCGCCGATTACCGTACAACTAAAGGAACAAAGCTTCCCGGAGAGCAAATTTCGCATACACCTTGAACGGAGCGGCCGAGCCAAAGGTCTCGCGAATTCAAGAGTACCGCGTCCAGATGCCAAAGCGTAACACCGACAAGCTCGCCCGCGCGAAAGCACGCCCGGATCCCCTCCAATGGGGTGAGGACGAAGTGATGACCCTTGTCGAGGCAGCTGCCATATTTTTTCCACACGGTCCATTGACATTATCATCATTGCGCAGGGCAGCGGCCGCTGGGACTCTTGAAATCGCCAAAGTGGTAGGCAAGGATCTGACCACGCCTCGTGCCATCCGCAAATTGGTCAAACCGTCATGCCGGGCCGCAAAGCCAAGCCGCCACGTCTCTGGTTCCGAGAAGACGAAGGGTGCTGGGTCATCCTCGATCGATCAGAGGGAAAGCGACGGCAGATCCGCACAGGTTGCAGCCGCGACAATGTTGATGGCGCTGCGAAGGCGCTCGAAACCTATATCGGCAGACGGCACACAACCACAATCGGCGCAACTGACCCCGGCGTCCTCGCCATAGCCGACGTCCTTACAGCCTACGAGATATCCAAACGGCCCAAGGACGAGAATGACGAGCGAGCCTGGGCGCAGCACGATCTGCTTCTCATCCGGCTTCTCGATCTTAATTGCTTCTTTGGTGACAAGACGGTGAGCAAACTCAAGGCCCAGCTGTGCCGCGACTTCGTGGACTGGTCCACCGGCACGCCGAATGAAAACAACAGGCAGACCGGGCTTAAGCCACGTCAAGGCAAAGTTTCCGATCAAACCGCCAGGCGCCGGCTTGAGGATTTGCGTGCTGCCGTCAACGCGTACCATGCAGAGCACACGCTGAGCGTTGTTCCGAAGATTACCCTGCCTCCCAAGGCGGAAGGGCGCCACCGCTGGCTGACGCGCAACGAAGCCGCGCGCCTGCTCGGTGCCGCAATCGGCTACGTGTGGGATAACCAGCGAAACGCCTGGAAACGAAAGGAAGATGGCAAGCTATTGCGTCGCGAGCGGTGGATCATCCGGCGACGTTATCCGGCCGCCCGCTTTTGCCTCATTGGCGTTTACAGCGCGCGGCGCGAGGAAACGATTCGGCGCACGCAATGGCTCCCCACCACCACGCATCCCTGGATGAACTTGGACGCCATGGTCTATCAGGGCAAAGGCGCACTGGAGCGTTCAACCAAGAAGCGACGCCCACCAGCAAAGATCGCCAGTCGTCTGCGCCCTCACCTGGTCCGCTGGCACCAGATCGACAAAACGCGGTCAGGCGAGTTGCGCTCGGCCGGCATTCTGAAGAGCGACGAGCAAATCCGCTTCGTCGTCAACCGCGTGAACGATGGGCAGCCGCTTGCCGGCAAAATCCGTTCGGCTTGGGAAGGCATTCTGCAGGACGCTGGGCTTGGCGAAGATGTCGTCCGGCATTCGCTGCGCCACACTGCGGCCACGTGGTTGATGCAGGCCGGCGTTGATATGTGGGAGGCCGCTGGCTGGCTGGGGATGACCGTAGAACAGCTGGAGGCTAACTACGGCCATCACCACCCGGACTTTCAGGAAGAGGCGGCAGAGGCGTTTAGGGGACGGCGTTAGCTAACAGCGAACTATCCGCTCGGCAGCCCAAGACTCTTTTTCCACCGATATTTCCTCACATTGCATTTCCCGTCATTGACCCGCCGCGAATCGGAGCCAACCTCTACTGGGATTGGAGAAGACAGTCATGGCTATTGAGATTTTAGGGGTGCAGATCGGCGCGCAGCACCGGTCGGCAAAGCCGGACGAATGGAACGTCACTTACTCGATCGACGGCCGCCATCGCTTGATTCATGGAGTTAGCGCCCCCTGGGTTCGATCATCGATGGATGCGATGAAGGTGGCGAGACGCGAGCTCGGTCTCGAGGATGCCACGTAACGAACGGGAGTTCGAAGTGCCGAATATTCAGGTTCCTGGCGAGCGTCGTCGCCAGATCATTGAAGAGCATCGGTTATGGCAGCGATCGCTTCCGCGCATCCCCGGCCAGATCGGTGGTACCATATCAAGCTTAGTTGAAGGTCCGCCGGTCATCGTAACGGGTCGGATCGAAGCTTATTCAGACTTCAGCCCAGTACGATTTATTTCCGTCGACGAGCCATTCTTAAAATTCCTCGATGAGAAGGGGATCTCCTACGAGAAAAATTGACATGCCACCACATCGTGTTTTCCTGGGATGAAGCGCTTAGAGACGCCGCTAATTCTTTCGAATCTCGCGTGCAGCAATTTCTGCGAAATCGAGTAAATCACCCCAAAGATCAAAAATATCTGCTGTTAGCTTATCAAGGTGATCGGCGGTTACCGTCATCGGCAAGCGACGTGGCCTGCCCTTGGGCTGAAGCAGGCTCGCGAAGGTCATTACCATCGCCTTGCCATTCATTTCTTCGCCAATACCGGCGCCATGGATTACGTCATGACGCTGAACGCTAAGCTGGTCGATCCTCTCAAGTATCGATCTGAGCTTGGCCGAATGCTCTCCCGACAACCTAGGCAAAAGGTGCTGTCGAACGAACTTTGTCTTTTCGCCCAATTGGTGCGGGGTCTTTTGGCGCGCAGAACTGTTCGCCGCTGTCGACGACAAAGCCAACAAGTCCAGACCCGTCTCCATGCTTGACCACGTGAGAACAAATCGCCCCACGGCCACATAAAATCGCTTTTTGAGAGCGCCGGCTCTAGGCGCCATCGTTCGGCATCACGATCACGTCATCCGGCTCAAGGAAAATGCCGATACGATCGTCATATTCGCCGAGCTCGAACTTGGTGCTGGCCGCCCGATAAAAGCTGTCGCTGCACTTTTCAAAAATGGGCAGCGCATCATTCGGCCGTTCCGCGCCGAGATCGCCGAAGATTCCGCGGCTCGCGCGGCAGCGGATACGCTTCCCGTCCGGGCGATCAAGCCAGAAGTAGAGGCCGTCCAGCTCGACATCCGGCTTCGTGTTGGCGATCGGCGACAGTGCGATCTTGCCGGTATGCGGGAGAAGCCCCGTGAGGCGCTCGTGCATGCGCTGTACTTCGACGCCCTTGTTGAAAAGCCGGCGACGTAGTTCATTCCAGATGCCCACCGGAATAGGCGACGTTCCAGCCACAAAGCGCCGAAGGGTGCGTTCGTTGATGCCGAGTTCGCTCGCAAGGGATGACTGCCATTGTCCCCCGAACATCAAGATCGCGATTTTGATGAATAGCTGCGCCATAGCTTTTGGGCCTCCTTGCCCATTTCTGGCGGGGCAAAATCCCCATCCATTCGACAGCGGAACCGTTCCCGCTGCACTAATCGGCATGTAAGTCGGCAAACGATGAGCGTCAAGAACACCGGAAACTCGCCAATTTCGTTGCGCATTTCGTTGCGCATCGTCAGAGGCGAAATTATAAGATATTGAAAAGATGGTCGGAGTGGCAGGATTCGAACCTGCGACCCCTGCGTCCCGAACGCAGTGCTCTACCGGGCTGAGCCACACTCCGACTAAGAGGCCGGCTTATAGCGTCGGGTTTCGGGGACCGCAAGGCACCGTATTGAGGATTTAAGTCACAGTGGAAACAGGCCTGAAAACGCTCGTTTTGCCCGCCGGCCTCGCCGCTACGGCCACCGCCGCCGGCGTTTTGGCCGAGGGCGGGCTGGTGGCGTTCCCGACCGAGACGGTCTACGGCCTCGGCGCCGATGCCGGCAATGCCGCCGCAATCGCCCGTCTTTACCAGGCCAAGGGCCGGCCGGCCTTCAATCCGCTGATCGCCCATGTCGCCGATCTGGCCGCCGCCCGCCGGATTGCCTTGTTCGACGGCCAGGCCCTGCGGCTCGCGACGGCCTTCTGGCCCGGTCCGCTCACCCTGGTGCTGCCCAAGGCCCTGTCCTGTCCGGTGGCGGAGCTGGCCACGGCCGGCCTCGATACCGTCGCGATTCGGGTCCCCGCCCACAAGGTGGCGCGCGACATCATCAAGGCCTTCGGCGGCGCCGTGGTCGCGCCATCGGCCAATCTCTCCGGCCACGTCTCGCCGACCACGGCCGAGCATGTCCATGGTGACCTCGCCGGCCGCATCGACCTGATCGTCGACGGCGGCGCGGTCGATGTCGGCGTCGAATCCACTATCGTCGGCTGCTTCTCCGATCCGGTGCTGCTGCGGCCCGGCGGGCTGCCGCGCGCCGATATCGAGCAAGTGCTCGGCCATCCGCTGCTGTCCTGGCCAGCGGACGCGGAGAGCGACAGCGGCCAGCCGCTCGCCCCCGGCATGCTCACGTCGCATTACGCGCCACGCACACCCGTCCGGCTCAATGCCGGCGATGTCCATGTCGGCGAGGCCCTGCTTGCGTTCGGGCCAGCCAAGGTGGCGCGGGCCGAATGCGCCTCCGCCGTGATGAATCTGTCCCCGCGTGGCGATCTCGCCGAGGCCGCCGCCAATCTGTTCGGCTATCTTCGCACGCTCGACACAAAAAACGCGGATGCCATTGCCGTCATGCCCATTCCGGACGACGGGCTGGGCGAAGCCATCAATGACCGGCTGCGCCGCGCAGCCGTCGGACGCGCATGATCCGAACACGTGAGAGCCGGTTTTTCGAAACGATCAAGACCAGACCGGGAGTGAAAGACCAAGAACAATGAATATCGTCCAGCCTGCCGTGCCGCCGCTTCCGCCCGAATTGATCCAGAGATTCCGCGCCATCGTCGGCGAAAAACATGCGGTCACCGATGCCGCCGACATCGCGCCCTACGTCACCGAGGAGCGCGACCTGTTTCACGGCCGCTCGCCGCTGGTGCTGCGCCCGGGCTCGACCGCGGAAGTCGCCGCGATCTGCAAGCTCGCGACCGAGCACCGGATCGCGCTGGTGCCGCAGGGTGGCAACACCGGCCTGGTCGGCGGCCAGACGCCGCATAATGGCGAAGTGGTGGTGTCGCTGCGGCGCATGGACAAGATCCGTGACGTCGATGCCGATTCCAACACCATGACCTGCGAGGCCGGCGTGGTGCTGCAGGTGGCGCAGCAGCGCGCCGCCGATGTCGACCGGCTGTTCCCGCTGTCGCTCGGCGCGGAAGGAAGCTGCACCATCGGCGGCAATCTCTCGACCAATGCCGGCGGCACCGCAGCGCTGGCCTATGGCGTGGCGCGTGAGATGGCGCTCGGGCTCGAGGTCGTGCTGGCCGACGGGCGGGTGCTGAACGCGCTGTCGAAGCTGAAGAAGGACAACACCGGCTACGATTTGCGCAACCTCTTCATCGGCGCCGAGGGCACGCTCGGCATCATCACGGCGGCGACGCTGAAACTGTTTCCGAGGCCGCGCGCGGTCGAGACTGCCTATGTCGGCCTGCAATCGCCGGCGGCCGCCCTGAAGCTGCTGTCGATCTCGCGCAACGAGGCCGCCGGCAGCCTGACCAGCTTCGAGCTGCTGGCAGACATCGCGGTCGATTTCTCGATCCGCCACGGCATCGACATCCGCGATCCCCTGACGACCAAGTACCCCTGGTATGTGCTGATGGAGTTGTCGTCGTCGCGCGAGGATGCCCGCGACACGCTGGAGGCGATCCTCACCAAGGGCATGGAGGACGGCATCGTCGACGACGCCGTGATCGCGGCGAATTTGAGCCAGCGCCAGGCGTTCTGGAAGCTGCGCGACGAGATGTCGGCGGCGCAGAAGCCGGAGGGCGGCTCGATCAAGCACGACATTTCGGTACCGGTGGCCGCCGTCCCCGCCTTCATCGAGGAGGCGAATGCCGCCGTGGTGAAGCTGGTCCCGGGCTCGCGGCCGGTGCCGTTCGGTCATCTCGGCGACGGCAACATCCACTACAATGTCTCTCAGCCGATCGGCGGCAATGCCGCGGATTTCCTGGCGCGCTGGCACGACGTCAATGCCGTCGTGTTCGCGATCGTGCTGCGCATGGGCGGCTCGATCTCGGCCGAGCACGGCATCGGCGTGCTGAAGCGCGACGAGTTGCCCGACGTGAAAGACAAGGTCGCGATCGAGTTGATGCGCTCGATCAAGGCGATGCTCGATCCATTGGGGATCATGAACCCGGGAAAAGTACTGTGAACGCGCCCTCGACGACAATGCCGACTGCCGCCCTCTCCATTGCTCCGATTGCCGACAGCGACGTCGCCGATGTCGTCGCACTCTGGCAGGCTTGCGGCCTGACCCGGCCGTGGAACGATCCCTCCGCCGACATCGCGCTGGCACGGCGCGGACCGAATTCGGCGCTACTGGTCGGCCGCGACGCTGGCGTAATCGTCGCAACTGCGATGGTCGGCCACGACGGCCATCGCGGCTGGGTCTATTACGTCGCGGTCGATCCCGCTCATCAGGGCAAGGGCCTTGGCCGCACGATGATGGTGTCGGTGGAAGACTGGCTGCGCGCGGCCGGCGTGCCGAAGCTGCAATTGCTGGTCCGGCGCGAGAACGCCAAGGCGAGCGGCTTTTATCAATCGCTCGGCTACGAGGAATCGACCTCCGTGATGCTCAGCAAGTGGCTCGACGGCCGTGCGCCGACGCCGTGAGTGAAAATTAGGGTCCACGCATGAGCATTTCCGACCGCGTCCGCGTCAAGGACGTCCGCGTCCTCTCCAAGGCGCGCTACTTGCTCACCAGCACCACCTTCGACTATCGCCGCGCCAATGGCGAATGGCAGACGCAGATCCGCGAGACCTACGACCGCGGCAACGGTGCGGTGCTGCTGCCCTATAATCTAAAGACCCGCACCATCGTGCTGGTGCGGCAGTTCCGCTACCCCGCTTTCGCCAATGGCTATGACGATCTGCTGATCGAGGCGGCCGCCGGCATGCTCGACGACGCCGCACCGGAGCAGCGGATTCGTGCCGAAGCGGAAGAAGAGATCGGCTATCGGCTCGACCATGTGCGGAAGGTGTTCGAGGCCTTCATGACCCCCGGTGCGGTGACCGAGAAGCTGCACTTCTTCGTCGCCGAATACGACGCCACGATGCGCATCGGCGCCGGCGGCGGCCTTGCCGACGAAGGCGAGGACATCGAGGTGCTGGAGCTTGCAATCGACGAGGCGCTCGCCATGATATCAGACGGCCGCATCGTCGATGCCAAGACCATCATGCTGCTGCAATACGCAGCGCTGCATTTGTTTCGATGAACGCCTACGCAAACTCCGCCGTCGTCCCGGCGAAGGCCGGGACCCATAACCACAGGGAGAAGTTATTGGAGCACGCTGGGGCCACAGCATCGCGCACAACATGCAGCTGTGGTTATGGGTCCCGGGTCAAGCCCGGGACGACGAAGGATGGATTTTTCCTAGAACAACGACCCCTGCCCGTCGTCCTCGTCGGCTCCCGTCTTGCGCGGCGCCTTCTTCGGCGGCGGCGCCTCTTCGGCGGCGATCTCCTCGGCGGTCATCGGCAGCAGCAATTGCGGATCGTCATTGGCGAACTGGTTCACCCGCGTCGTCACCTGGTGCCAGGCGAACTCGCCGACCTCGGGGCCCTTCAGCATCGGCATGACGTCGTCGACGTCATTGGCGCGGCAGTCGAGCCAACGCTCGAACGCGTCGGGGGCGATCGTGACGGGGACGCGGTGATGCAGCCGCGCAAGATCGGGACTCGCCGGCGCGGTGACGATCGCGACCGTGTCCTGCTCCTCGCCGTTTGGTCCCATCCAGGTTTCGGTGAGCGCTGCAAAGGCTGTCGGGTGGCCGTCGCGGCGGTGGATGAAGAACGGGCGCTTGCGGCCGCCGGCATCCTGCCATTCATAATAGCCGTCGGCCGGAATCAGCGCGCGGCGCCGCTTGATCGCATTCTTGAATGCGGGCTTCTCCCGCACCGTCTCGGAGCGGGCGTTGATCAGCAGCGAGAAGCCCCGGGGGTCCTTGACCCAGGATGGGATCAGGCCCCAGCGCATCAATTGAAAATGCCGGCCGCCATTCTCCAGGATCACCACCGGGATCGGTTGGGTCGGCGCAACATTATGTCGTGGCGGAAAATTAGGCTGCTCGATGTAGCCGAACATCTGCCGCAGCGCCGCCGGCGGCGAGGTGATCACAAAGCGTCCGCACATATCCCGTCCAGAATGGTACCCGTTTATTCCGCTTTAACCCGGAACGTTAAAAACTGCGACAGATGACCTCAACGGCCGCCATAGCGGGCTCGTCCCCGCGACCGACGTACCCCGACGAGGCGCGGGCCGCGCAGTTGCGCGCCGGCAACATCAATCCCCGCACCGGGCTTGCCACCGACTACCTCAATCACTTCAACGAAGCCATCATGCTGCTGGAGATGGTTCCGGACATGCCGGAATGCGCCAGCGATTTCCTGGAATGGAGCCCGCTGTCCTATGCGGAGCATTTCACCGCCTCCAATTTCCGGGCGCGCGATCTGGCGATCGAGGCCTATGAGATGGCGGATGCGAAAATCCGCACCGAGTTCGACCATCTCACCGACAACATGACCCGGATCCTGACCGAGGTCGGATCGGCGATGCGCCATGTGCAGCAGGACAGGAGCCGGGTGGCGCTCGCCGAACAGGCCATCGACTGGGTCAAGCCGCTGGTGATGCTGACCGCCGGCGTGATCAACGGCGCCGCCGAGGCTGATGTCGACAGCATCATGGCTGGCGCGTGACGACCACTCATGACCCGTCCACCCGTCCGCAGCTCGCCGTCTCCGGCGTGATCTTCCGCGACGGCAAGGTGCTGCTGGTGCGCCGCGCCCGCTCGCCCGGCAAGGGCTTCTATTCGCTGCCCGGCGGCCGGGTCGAATTCGGCGAATCCCTGCACACCGCCCTGCATCGCGAGGTCGATGAGGAGACGGGACTCCGGATCGATATTCTGGGGCTGGCCGGCTGGCGCGAGGTGCTGCCGACGGGCCCAGGGGCCGGACACTACATGATCATGTCGTTCGCGGCGCGCTGGGCGTCCCGGGAGGTCGCGCTGAACGACGAGCATGACGATTTCAAATGGCTGGCGCCGGAGGCGATCGGCGACCTCAAGGTCACCGGCGGGCTCCATGAGGTACTGGCGGCCGCCCGGCAGCTGATCTGAGGCTGGTTTCGCCGGGTCAGCCGCCTTGCCTCGGGCGCATTGAGGAGGCATACCACGGCCGTTCCGGAACCCCTGATGTCCAAAGCATTTCTCGCCGTTTTGATCGTGATGTCGGCATGCCTTCTGCCCCCCGCGCGGGCGCAGGACGCGGCTGCGCCGTTCGATGGCGACCTGGCAAGGCTGGCCGAGATCCTCGGCACCCTGCACTATCTGCGCGGTATCTGCGGGTCCAACGAAGGCGCCAAATGGCGCAACGAGATGCAGGCGCTGATCGACGCCGAAACCCCCTCCGGTGACCGCCGCGCCCGCATGATCGCCGGCTTCAACCGCGGCTACAACGGCTTCCAGCAGACCTACCGCACCTGCACGCCGGCGGCCGTGGTCGCGATCCGCCGCTACATCGAGGAAGGCTCGAAGATCTCGCGCGACCTGACGGCCCGCTATGCCAACTGAACCTGCGATCTTCTTCGACCTCGACGGCACGCTGACGGACCCGAAGCTGGGGATCACCGGCTCGATCCAGTATGCGCTGCGGAAGCTCGACCGCCCGGCGCCCTCACAGGACGAACTGACCTGGTGCATCGGACCGCCGCTGCGGGCGAGCTTTGCGATGTTGCTCGGCGGCGAAGAGCTCGCCGACCGCGCGGTCGAGTTCTACCGCGAGCGGTTCGGCGATGTCGGGCTGTTCGAGAACGCCGTCTATCCCGATATCGAACAGGTGCTGGCGCAGCTGCGGCGGGCACCGCGCCGGATGTTCGTGGCGACCTCCAAGCCGCATGTGTTCGCGACGCGGATCGTCGCGCATTTCGGGCTATCCGGCTATTTCGACCATGTGTTCGGGTCCGAGCTCGACGGCACCCGTGTCAACAAGGCTGACTTGCTCGCCTATGCGCTCGAGCAGACCGGCGTCGATCCCGCGCGGGCACTGATGATTGGCGACCGCAGCCACGACGTGATCGGTGCGAAAAAGAACCGCATCCGCGCGGTCGGAGTCACCTACGGCTATGGCACTGCTGCGGAGCTGATCGAGGCCGGCGCGAGCCACCTCTGCGCCTCGCCGCGCGCGGTGTTCGACCATATCCACAGCTCGTTTGGCTGACCTCCGCGAGAGGCGCGGAATTCTCCTTTAAATGCCCAAACGCGCGTTAACCTTTCTTAAAGATATGCCTAGCCGGTCCCCACCTGCGTGATACATCTCGCGCATCTTGCCGCGGTTCGCTCCTGGACCGCGCATACATTTTGATGGGTTTCATGCGCCACCCAGCGTCCTTTTCCCTCCCCCACGATCCGCGCCCCGATCACGAGCAGAAACAGGCCGCGCTGACCTATCTCAACGAGGCCTGGGCGGAAGCGCGTCACGACGGCGTCGATGGCGATTGCCTGGCGCAGGCGAGCCTGTTTGCAGCGCTGGCCGAGCTCGTCACCACCTATGGTGAGGACGCGGTGGCAAAATTCGCCGAGGGACTTGGCGCGCGCGTCCGCAACGGCGAATTCTCGCTGGTGTTGGCCAGGCAGTAATCAAAGCGTTTTCGAGCGAAGTGGACACCGGTTCGCGTGAAGAAAACGCGTCAAAACTAGAGTCTACGACTTCAACGTCTCGAGGAACCGCACCGGCTCGCCGGTCGACGGCGCCGTCACCTCACCCTGCCACATCACCCGCTTGCCGCGCACGAAGGTGCCGACCGGCCAGCCCTGCACGCGCACGCCGTCATAGGGCGTCCAGCCCGCGCGCGAGGCGATCCATTTGTTGGTAATGGTCTCGCTGCGCTTGAGGTCGACGATGGTGAAGTCGGCATCATAGCCGGCGGCGATGCGGCCCTTGCAGGCAATGTTGAACAGACGCGCGGGGCCTGCGCTGGACAGGTCGACGAAGCGTTGCAGCGACAACCGGCCGGCATTGACGTGATCAAGCATCAGCGGCACCAGCGTCTGCACGCCGGTCATGCCCGAGGGCGAGGCCGGATAGGTCTTGGCCTTCTCCTCGAGCGTATGCGGCGCGTGGTCGGAGCCAAGCACGTCGATGATGCCCTGCTCGATGCCGTACCAGATGCCGGCGCGGTGATCGGCCGAGCGCACCGGCGGATTCATCTGCGCGTGCGTCCCCAGCCGCTCGTAGCATTCGGGCGCGGCCATGGTGAGGTGATGCGGCGTCGCCTCGCAGGACGCGACGTCCTTGTGGTCGCGCAGATAGTGAATCTCTTCCTTGGTCGAGATATGCAGCACGTGGATGCGCTTGCCGGTTTCCCGCGCAAGATTAACCAGGCGTTCGGTCGCCATCAGCGCCGCGGCCTCGTCGCGCCACACCGGATGCGAACGCGGATCGCCTTCGATCCGCAGCGGCTTGCGCTCGTTGAGGCGGTATTCGTCCTCGGCATGAAACGACGCACGGCGCCGGATCACCTGGAAGATCCGCCGCAGGCTCTCGTCGTCCTCGACCAGCAGCGCGCCGGTGGAGGAGCCGATGAACACCTTGACGCCGGCGCAGCCCGGCGCCCGCTCGAACTCCGGAAGGTCTTGCACGTTCTCGCGGGTGCCGCCGATGAAGAAGGCGAAATCGCAATGCATGCGGTGACGGCCGCGCTTGATCTTGTCGGTGAAGGTCGCCTCCGTCACCGTCAGCGGATCGGTGTTCGGCATCTCGAACACCGCGGTGACACCACCCATCACGGCGCTGCGCGATCCGGTCTCCAGATCCTCCTTGTGAGTCTGGCCGGGCTCACGGAAATGCACCTGGGTGTCGATCACGCCGGGCAGGATGTGCAGGCCCTTGCAGTCGATCACCTCGCCGGCCGAGGCCTGGCCGAGGGAGCCGATCGCGGCGATACGGCCATTGGCGATACCGACATCGCGCACGCCCTCGCCGTCCTGATTGACCACGGTGCCGGATTTTAGAATGGTGTCAAAATGCTGATTCATCGGTCCTCGACGCCCGCTTTTCCGCTGTCGCGCGGGCCTTGTTCGGTGCACTCTAGCGCCTTAGCTAGGCAGGGGATATCCGCGCCGGGCGTTTCCCAAAGGAACTTGGAAAAGAGCCAATTTTGCGAATGAAAGCAGCGTTTCTTCCAGATCGGGGCGTGGTCAAGGTCTCTGGCGAGGACGCCCGTAACTTCCTCAACGGCCTCATCACGACTGATATCGAGCAGCTGCGCCCCGGGCTTGGGCGGTTCGGCGCGCTGCTGACGCCACAGGGCAAGATCGTCACCGATTTCCTGATCACCGAGGCGCCGACGGGCCATGGCGGCGGCTTCCTAATCGACGCTCCGCGCGCGCTGGCCAAGGGGCTCGCCGACAAGCTCGGCTTCTACAAGCTACGCGCCAAGGTCGTGGTCGAGAACCTCTCCGACAGCCTCGGGCTGCTCGCGGCCTGGGATGGCGAGCCGGCGATGACGCCTGATCTCAGCTTCGCCGATCCGCGCAGCGCTGCGCTCGGCTGGCGCATCCTGATCCCGGAAGACCTAAAGCAGAAGCTCGCCGACCTGATCGGCGCCGATCTCGTCGACAGCGACGCCTACGAGGCGCATCGCATTGCGTCCGGCGTGCCGCGCGGCGGCCTCGACTTCATGTATGGCGACGCCTTCCCGCACGAGACCAACATGGACCGCCTCAACGGCGTCGACTTCGACAAGGGCTGCTATGTCGGCCAGGAAGTGGTGTCGCGCATGCAGCACCGCGGCACCGCGCGCACCCGCACGGTGAAGATCATCCTCGACGGCCCCTCGCCCGAAGTCGGTGCGACCATCCTTGCCGGCGACAAGTCGGTCGGCACCATCGGCTCGACCGCGGGCCAGAACGGCCTCGCGCTGGTCCGCATCGACCGCGTCGCCGACGCGCTCGATGCAGGACTGTCGCTGACCGCGGGCGGCCTCGGGCTTCGTCTCGCCGAGCCGGAGGTCGTCCGTCCCGCCCCAAATAAGACCGTCGCATGAGCCGTTCTGCGCGAGAACATCCGGACGGCAAGACGCGGTGCCCATGGCCGGGCGAGGATCCGTTCTATGTCGCCTATCACGACACTGAATGGGGCGTGCCGGAATATGACGACCGCGCGCTCTATGAAAAGCTGATCCTCGACGGCTTCCAGGCCGGGCTGTCCTGGATCACGATCCTGCGCAAGCGGGAGAATTTCCGCAAAGCCTTCGACGATTTCCAGCCCGAGAAGATCGCGCGCTACAATGCCAAGAAGGCCCACGCGCTGATGAACGATGTCGGCATCGTCCGCAATCGCGCCAAGATCGAAGGCACGATCGCGGGCGCGAAGTCGTATCTGGAGATCATGGAGAAGGGCCCGGGCTTCTCGAAATTTCTGTGGGATTTCGTCGACGGCAAGCCGAAGGTCAATCTGTTCAAGACCACCGCGAGCGTGCCGGCCTCGACGCCGGTCTCGATCAAGATATCCAAGGAGCTCGGCGCGCGCGGCTTCAAATTCGTCGGCCCGACCATCGTCTATGCCTTTATGCAAGCGACGGGCATGGTCAACGACCACCTTATCACCTGCTTCTGTCACGCGGCCTGCAGCGGCAAAGTCCGCGCGCCGCGGCTCAAGACGAAATGACTGCGCGTAAATCGACCGAATCCACCCGCGCCTGGCAGCGCATGCTGTCCGGGCGCCGGCTGGATTTGCTCGACCCGTCGCCGCTCGATATCGAGATCGTCGACATCGCGCATGGGCTGGCGCGGGTCGCGCGCTGGAACGGCCAGACCAGCGGCGCGCATATCTTCTCGGTGGCGCAGCACACGCTCCTGGTCGAGGCGGTGATGCGCCAGCAGGTGCCGCGCGTCGACACCCGCGTCCGCCTGGCCGCGCTGCTGCACGACGCGCCGGAATACGTCATCGGCGACATGATCTCGCCGTTCAAGGCGGTGCTCGGCGGCGACTACAAGGTGGTGGAGAAGCGGCTGCTGTCGGCGATCCATATCCGCTTCGGCCTGCCGCCCGTGCTGGCGGACGAGATCACCCAGCAGATCAAGGCCGCCGATCGCGGCGCCGCCTATCTCGAAGCGACGCACCTTGCGGGATTTTCGGTGACCGAAGCCAAGCGGCTGTTCGGCCGCGATCCCGGATTGCCCGAATCGACCGTGCGCGACTACCTGACGCCGTGGACGGCGGCCAGGGCCGAGAAGCAGTTCATTGAGCGTTTCACGGCAGTGCATTTGCCGTAGGATGGGCAAAGCGAAAGCGTGCCCATCCTAACGAACACGACGCGGATGGTGGGCACGGCGCAAGCGCGCCTTTGCCCACCCAACTGTAACCGTTATAATCCGGTCACTCGACCCCAGGGACCATCATGCTCCACGTCTGTTCGCTCGCCGCGCTTCCCGACACCGTCAGAGCCACCGGCGCCAGCCACATTCTCACCGTGATGGCGAATGTCGCGCAGGTCCAGCGACCGCAATCCGTGCTCGAAGCCAATCATCTGCGCGTGCAGATGGATGACATCACGGAGGCGATGGACGGCTTTGTGGCACCGACCGAATCGCA
This sequence comes from Bradyrhizobium sp. LTSP885, assembly GCF_000938305.1. Taxonomy (GTDB): domain Bacteria; phylum Pseudomonadota; class Alphaproteobacteria; order Rhizobiales; family Xanthobacteraceae; genus Bradyrhizobium. The sequence continues at coordinate 90,640 of NZ_JYMT01000033.1, read as the reverse complement.
TGTCGAAAAGGTACTGACGTTTGTACGAGGCTGGGACCGCCGCGCGCCGATGGTGATTCACTGCTATGCCGGCATCAGCCGTTCGACCGCGAGCGCCTTCACCGCGGTCTGCGCGCTGAATCCGCATCGCGATGAAATGGCGATCGCCCGGCTGATCCGCGAGGCGTCACCGATCGCGGCACCCAACCGGTTGATCGTCAGCCTCGCCGACAAGGCGCTGGGACGCGAGGGCCGGATGCTGCGTGCGCTCGATGCGATGGGGCCGGGCAGCATGACCGTCGAGGGGCGCCCGTTCCGCCTCGATCTGGAATAGCACGAACGTGCCACGCCCAACCGCTTGAACTTCCCGCCTCCAAGAGTGCACAAAGATGGGTGCACATCATAGATTGCGACGGGCGGCCGACTGGCCGAAGGTCCGGCGCGCTTTGCCGGAGGCCCAATGCTCGATTTCCTCACGCTGGCCGTCGCCATCATCGCGATCATTGTCGCGCGCAAGGCGCAGACCCAGATTTCGGCGCTGCAGAGCCGGCTGGACGCGATCGAGGCCACCGCTGGCGCCGCACGGGCGGTCACACCGCCCTCGCCGACGCCGCTGCAAGAGTTCGAACAGACGCTGCCGGCCACGCCTCCAATCAGGCAGGCACCACCCCCGCTCCCCGAGACGATCTCCGCTCCGCCGGAGATGCCTGCACAGGAGACTGCGAGCGCTCCGAGCGCGACGCCCCCACCCCCGCCGAAGCCGGCGCCGGGCTTTGAGGAGACCATCGGCACGCGCTGGGTGGTATGGATCGGCGGCCTGACGCTCGCGCTCGGCGGCTTCTTCATGGTGCGCTACTCGATCGAGGCCGGCCTGCTCGGCCCCGGCGTGCGCACGATGCTCAGTGGCCTGTTCGCGCTGGCGCTGCTTGCCGCCGGCGAATGGACGCGGCGCAAGGAGAGCATCTCGACCATGGCTGCGCTGCCGATCGCCAACATTCCGGCGATCCTCACGGCTGCCGGCACCGCAGTGGCATTCGCCACCGTCTACGCCGCCTATGCGCTGTACGATTTCCTCGCGCCGGCGACCGCCTTCATCCTGCTCGGCATGGTCGCGCTCGGCACGCTCGCGGCCGCGCTGCTGCATGGGCCGGCGCTGGCCGGACTTGGCATCGTCGGCGCCTTCGTCACGCCGATCCTGGTGTCGTCAGACAAGCCCGACTTCTGGTCGCTCTATATCTATCTCGCGATCGTCACCGCGGCGTCGTTCGGGCTCGCGCGCATCCGGCTGTGGCGCTGGCTTGCGGTCACGACGATCGCATTCGCGCTGCTGTGGACCTTCCCCTGCCTGCAATGCGGGCCGGAGATGGTCGCGCCGCACGCCTTCCATGTGATCGCGGGCTTCGTGCTTGCGGCGCTGCTGGTGGTCTGCGGCTTCATGTTTGGCCCGGCGGCCGATGGCGAAGAGATCGAGCCGATCTCGTCCGGCTCGCTCGCGGCCTATCTGTTCGGCGCTGTCATGATCGTGCTGAACAGCGCCCACGCCGACACTGCAATGATCACCTTCGCGCTGCTGGTAGCCGCCGCGCTCGTTGTCGCGTGGCGTGCGCCTGCCGCCGCAGGTGCGGTCGGTGCCGCCTCGGTCTTCGTCTTCATCGTGTTCGGCGAATGGGCGGTCCGCCGCAATGTCGACATGCTGGTGCTGCCGGGCGGCGCGATCCCGGGCATCGGCCCGTCAGCGACCGATGGTTCAGTCTCGCTGCATCTCGTGACCGCGGCCGTCTTCGCGGCGGCGTTCGGCATCGGCGGCTTCCTCGCGCAGATGCGCTTCGCCACGACGAAGATCACGGTGACCTGGGCCGCGGCGGCCGTCTTCACGCCGGTCGGGCTGCTGGTCGCACTCTATGCGCGCATTGCGCATCTGGATCGTTCGATCCCGTTCGCGATATCAGCCGTGCTGCTCGCTGCGGCCTTTGCTACCGCGACCGAGGCGCTGACCCGGCGCGAGGAGCGACCGGAGCAGTCTGCCTCGATCGCGCTGTTCGCGACCGGCGCGCTCGCCTCGCTTGCCCTGGCGTTCACCTTCGCGCTCGACAGAGGCTGGCTCACCATCGCGCTGGCGCTGGTGTCGCTGGGAACGGCGTGGCTCTCGGTGCAGCGGCCGATCCCGTTCCTGCGCTGGCTCGCGGCCATCCTCGCCGGCATCGTGGTGCTGCGCATCGGCTACGAACCGCGGATTGCCGGTGACGCCGTCGGCACCACGCCGATCTTCAACTGGCTGTTGTGGGGTTACGGCGTGCCCGCTTTGTCATTCTGGGCGGGAAGCCAGTTCCTCCGCCGCAACGGCGACGATGTGCCGCTGCGCATGGTCGAGTCGGCGGCGATCCTGTTCACGGTGCTGCTCGCCTTCATGGAGATCCGCCACGCCGTCAACCGCGGCGACGTGTATCGCGATACCGCGGGGCTGACCGAGGTCGCGCTGCAGGTCTGCGTGACGCTAGCGATGGCGATCGGGCTGGAACGGCTGCAGCTGCGCAGCGGCAGTATCGTCCACAATGTCGGGGCGATCCTGCTGACCGGCTTCGCGGGACTTGGCAGCGTATTCGGGCTGCTGGGACTGGAGAACCCGATGCTGTGGCCGGAGAATGTCGGTGGCAGCTTCATCAACCTGCTGCTGCTCGGCTATGCCCTGCCCGCCGTGCTGGCGCTGCTGCTGTCCTACGCGGTGGCCGGCCATCGTCCCACTGGTTATGCCAACACGATCGCGGCCGGCGCACTGATCCTCGCACTCGCCTATATGAGCTTTGAGATCCGCAGGCTCTATCACGGACCGGTGCTGACATCAGGCGCGACCACCGACGCCGAGCAATACACCTACTCGATCGCCTGGCTGATGTTCGGCGTGGCGCTGCTTGGCATCGGTGTCCTGGTCAACTCGCAGCGCGCGCGGCTCGCCTCCGCTGCAGTGATCGGCCTGACGATCGCCAAGGCATTCCTGATCGATATGTCGACGCTGACCGGTGTCTACCGCGCGCTGTCGTTCATGTGTCTCGGCATCGTGCTGGTCGCAATCGGCTGGCTGTATCAGCGGATCCTGTTCCGCCGGCAGGCCGCGCCGCCGGCGCCACCCCCGCCTGTCCCGCAAGCGGGGGGATAGCGATCACGCGGCGCGGACGCCGTCGAGGAAGCGCGCGACCTCGAGCTTCAGACGATTGCTGTCACGCGACAGCAACTGGGCGGAGCTGTGAACCTGCGCCGACGCCGCGCCGGTTTCTCCGGCACCGCGTTGCACCTCGGCAATATTGCCGCTGACCTGCACGGTGCCCTGTGCAGCATTCTGAATGTTGCGCGAGATCTCCTGCGTGGCAGCACCTTGCTCTTCCACGGCGGCAGCAATGGTCGAGGAAATCTCCGACATCCGGCCGATCGTGTCGCCGATCTCCTTGATCGCAAGCACCGAGTCCTGGGTCGCAGCCTGGATACCGCTGATCTGCTGGCTGATCTCACCGGTCGCTTTCGCGGTCTGCTCGGCAAGCGCCTTGACCTCGGAGGCGACAACCGCAAAGCCGCGGCCGGCCTCGCCGGCGCGTGCCGCCTCGATCGTGGCGTTGAGCGCCAGGAGATTGGTCTGTCCCGCGATCGTATTGATCAATTCGACGACGTCGCCAATGCGCGCCGCCGCCCTCGACAACTCGCTCACGCGATGATTGGTCGTCTGCGCCTGACTGACGGCCTCGCTGGCGACGCGCGCGGATTCCTGCACCTGGCGGCTGATCTCGTTGATCGACGAGGTCATCTCCTCGCTCGCCGATGAGACCGACTGCACGTTGGTCGAGGCCTCCTCGGAAGCCATTGCGACAGCGGAGGCAAGTTCCTGCGAGCGCTCGGCCGACCGGGTCAGCGTGTCCGCCGAGGCTTCCAGTTCGGTGGCCGACGACGATACGGTTTCGACGATCTCCCCGACCGCGCCCTCGAAGGCGTCGGCGAGCTTGCACATGTCCGCCTTGCGCCGTGCGCCCTGGAGCTGCTCGGCCTCAAATTGCTCCGCGCGCAGGTGATCCGCCTCGATCTTGTTGGTCTTGAATATCTCTACCGCGCCGGCCATCTCGCCAATCTCGTCGCTGCGGCCAAGGCCGGGAATCGTGATCCGGACGTCGCCGCCGGCGAGTCGCGTCATCGCGTCGATCATGCCGGTCAGCGCCGTCGAGATCGAACGGCCGATCACGAACGACAGACCGAGCACGAGGAGCACGGCCAGCACGAAAGCTCCGAGCATCCAGATGCCGGTCTGTTCGCGGGTTGCAACCTCCGCCGCATCGGCCTGCTGGCGCATCCGCTCGACGCCGTCGCCGACCTCGACCATTAATGGCTCGAGGGCGCGGAACGTCTTCATCATGCCGTCGTCATAGATTGCAATCTGCCGTGCCGTTTCGGCCCAGGCCATGAAATCCTTCTGGTATGCGTCGAACTTGCCGTTGATGTCGTCCATTGTGTCGGATGGAATGGCCACGAACGACAACGCGCTGGCGAACTCGACAGCGGACTTCTTCAGCTCGGCGACATATTTCGGATCGCGCCGCAACATGAAGTCCTTTTCGTTCCGCCGCATCATCAGCATCCAGCTCATGAGGCGCGGATCATCGACCTGCTTGACCTTCGCCTCGACGTCATGAACCGCCGTGCGCAGCGAGCCCGTCAGGCCCAAGGTCTCATTCAGGCCAAGCCTGGTTTCCGCGGCCACCGTCGCGTTGAAGTCAGCGACATAGGCTTTGAAGCCGTCGCGGGCACGCGTGGCCCTGTCGAGCAGGTCAGTCATGCCACCGGCCCGCATCTGCGCCTGCAGGCGCTCGAAATCGCGATCGATCACGACGACCAACCCGGCATGCGCCTTGGCATAGGATTCATTGCGGCGCTGCTGAAAGTTCTTCTCGCTCCTGCGCGCCTCAAGCATCTCGATCGATATCTGCTTGTTGAGGTCGAAGATCGCGCGGGCATTTTTCGCGACAATGCGCGAGGCATCCTGCGACCGGTTACCAGCCTGATAGATCACACCGCATGCCAGCAGGCCGACGAGACCCGCCGCACCGATAGCCATGATCTTGTGCGTCAGACGAATGGAAATACCGCGCATGAAAATGTCCTGACCGCTCGTCTGTCCGGAATCGGAGCGAGTAAATGCATAGCAATCAGGCAAATCTAGCTTGTTCGTTTTTATGCTTCGTTAACTGTGCCACTTGGCGGGAATTGTGCCGTACAAATACGGACAAGATGCGGATCGCGGCACGAAGGCATCATGAGGGGCCGTCTCGAAGGCGACATGCGTCATGCCGCGAGGAGACTTAACTCACCGATTCCGCGACGAGGCGAATCCTGAACACCGGCTTCCTGCCCTCATCGAGCAGTTCCATATGCCATTCGCTGTCTTGCTTGAGATTGCGCGAGATACTGCCGAGGAAGTTGCTGCACACTTTCGTCATCTCGGCCCAGGCTACCTCGCGGCTCTCAAATTCCGTCGCCTGATCGGACGCGCCGGCGTAATCACCATGACTGATCCGAAAAAAATACATCGCCATAAGTCTACTCAAATGCAGGGGGCCAACGCCCGCCTCGTCCGCAGACGTTGAACATTGAGTAGCTACCAACGCATGAAGGCCGCCATCCGTATGACTACGGCTTGGCGGCCAATATTGATTGCCGTGCGGAAACCAGGAGCTGCGGCGTCAGTCGGTCGAGCGGCGCAATTCCGGCGCGCTCTCGGTCTTGGCCGGCTCGGACTTGGTCTCGGATTTGACCGGCTCGAGCTTGTTGCTCTCGACGCGTGGCGTTTCGACGCGTGCCGTCACTTCGGTGCGCGATGCGTCGGCCGAACGGGTCTGCTCGGGCGCACGAAGCGAGCGCGGCCGCGCCACTGCGCGCGCCATCAGCATCTGCTGGCCGCCCTGGTGATGGAATTCGCAATAGGCGAAGCCCATGCCGGAGACCGAACCGCGGAAGGAAACTTCGTCGTGCTTGTCGAGATTGAAGCAGGGTTCGAACGGCACGCCCTTCAGCGAGGCGCAAACGCTCTGGCCGCGGACCTGCAGCGTGTTGCCGGGCAGGCGCACATGGCGGACCGGACCCGAGCCGGAGAACTGGATGGAGCCGGTGGCGCCCATATCCTCGTTGATGCGACCGGCACCGCGGGTGCCATCGAAACAGGTGAAGGCGAACACCTTGCCGGCGACGAATTTGCGGGCCTCGTCGGCGTTCATCATGCCAGCGAATGCCGGCACGACCATTGCTCCGGCCGTGACGGCCCCCAACACCAAACGCGCAAGCATGCAACTACTCCAACTTACGAGCGCGGGCCCCCGCTCCTTGTTTGAGCACGACTCCTGCGAGAACGCTTTCGGCGTCTGCACCGGGGAAACGAGCCCCCGGATCATGCTGCAAGTCTCTTTACCCGCTGCTTACCATACCAACCGTGGCAACATTGGAGCAGCTTGGTTGGTAAAGTCTGAACGTCCTCAGACTATTTTTACCACGATCCGGCCGCGGACCTGGCCGCCGAGAATTTTCGAGCCGTAGCCGATGACATCGTCCAGCGAAATTTCGTGAGTAATATCAGCGAGTTTTGCCTTGTCCAGATCGCCGGCAAGGCGGCGCCAAGCGGTTCTCCGCCGCTCGATCGGGCACATCACCGAGTCGATGCCGAGAAGGCACACTCCCCGCAAAATGAAGGGCCCGACCGACGACGGCAGGTCCATACCGGCCGCCAGACCGCAGGCCGCGATGGCACCGCCATACCGGGTCATGGACAGCAGATTTGCGAGTGTGTTGGACCCGACGCTGTCGACGCCGCCGGCCCAGCGCTCCTTCGCAAGCGCCTTGGCCGGGCCTGACAGTTCGGCGCGGTCGATGACCTCTGATGCACCGAGCCCTTTCAGATAGTCGGCCTCCGACGTCCGCCCGGTGGAGGCGATGACCTGGTAGCCGAGCTTCGACAACAGTGCGATCGCGACCGAGCCGACGCCGCCGGCGGACCCTGTAACCACGACCGGGCCGCTCTTCGGGGTCAGGCCATGTTTCTCCAGCGCCAGCACCGAGAGCATCGCGGTATAGCCGGCGGTACCGATCGCCATCGCGTCGCGCGCCGAGATGCCATCAGGCAGCCGCACCAGCCAATCGCCCTTGACGCGGGCCTTTTCGGCATAGGCGCCGAGATGGGTTTCGCCCATGCCCCAGCCGTTGCAGACGACCTTATCGCCCGCCTTCCAGTCGGGATGGCTGGATTGCTCAACGGTGCCGGCGAAGTCGATACCGGCGATCATCGGGAACCGGCGGACCACCGGCGCCTTGCCGGTCAGCGCCAGCCCGTCCTTGTAGTTCAGCGTCGACCACTCGACCCGCACCGTGACGTCGCCGTCCATCAGCTCGGATTCGTCGAATTGGGTGAGCGCGACGGTGGTACCCTTGTCCGCCTTGTCGATCCTGATCGCCTTGAACGTTGCCACGATGTGCACTCCCGGAAATTCTGGTTTCGGGGGATGTTTAACCCATCAGGCAGGCTGCGCAACCGGGCGTGCGACCGGTGCTTCGACGATCGGCAGGTTGATCAGCGCCGACAGCACGCCGAACACCACCGAGAGCCACCAGATCGGCGTGTAGGAACCGAATTTCTCGAACACGATGCCGCCGAGCCAGACGCCGAGGAAGCCGCCGACCTGATGGCTGACGAAAGCGAAGCCGTACAGCGTGGCAAACCAGCGCGTGCCGAACATCAATGCCACCAGCGCCGAGGTCGGCGGCACCGTGGAGAGCCAGGTCAGGCCGGAGATCGCACCGAACGCGATCGCCGAGAAGGTCGTGATCGGGAACGAGATGAACGCGATGATCGACAGCGCGCGGGTCAAGTAGATCACCGAGAGGATATAGCGCTTCGGGAACACATTCTGCAGCCAGCCGACGCTGAGCGAGCCGATGATGTTGAACAGGCCGATCGCCGCGATCACCCAGCCGCCGCTCGACGCCGGAATGCCGCGATCGGCGAGATAGGCCGGCAGATGCACCGTGATGAAGGCGAGCTGGAAGCCGCAGGTGAAGAAGCCGAGCACCAGCAGCACGTAGGAGCGGTGACCAAAGGCTTCCGCAAGCGCGGTCTTGAACGATTGCTGATCGGCGGAGGGTACTTTGCTGGTCTCGACCGGCGGGGTCGAAAGCGCCAGCGACAGCGGCACGATCAGGAGCATCAGCATGGCGAACACCATAAGCGCGGTCTGCCAGCCAAAATTGTCGATCATCGCGACGCCGAATGGCGCGAACAGGAATTGGCCGAACGAGCCGGCGGCGGTGCCCGCCCCGAGCGCGAGGCCGCGCCGCTCCGGCGGCAGCAGCTTGCTGAACGCCGACAGCACCAGGTTGAACGACGAGCCCGACAGGCCGAAGCCGATCAGCACGCCGGCGCCGACATTGAGCGACAGCGGCGTTGCCGAGTAGCGCATCAACAGCAGGCCCGCGGCGTAAAGCAGCGCGCCGACTACCATCACGCGAAGAAGACCAAATCGGTCGGCAATCGCGCCGGCGATCGGCTGGCCGAGACCCCACAGCAGGTTCTGGAATGCCAGAGCGAGGCCGAACACGTCGCGGCCCCAGGCGAATTCGCGGCTCATCGGCTGTATGAAGAAGCCGAGGCTGGAACGGGGACCGAAGCTCAGCATCGCGATCGCGCAACCGCAGACGATGATCACAAGCGGCGTGCGCCATGTGCCGGAGGTCGGACGAAGGTCCCCGGTGGTTACAGCCATCTGATCATCCCCCCGCAACTGCAAGCGCAGGGCAAACGCCCCGCACAACATTACAGGGAGTTAATGCAACTGCATGAAAATCCCAAGGGGGCGCGGAGAACAATTTTTCCCTGCAGGGCAGCTCTGCGAAATTCTGGGACTGTCATTCCGGGGCGCGCCAAGGCGCGAACCCGGAATCTCGAGATTCGTTGACGCTTCTGCCCACCACGTCGGTCCCTCAACATCGGGATTCCGGGTCTGGCCCTACGGGCCATCCCGGAATGACGCGGTGGCTTAGTGGCAGCTATCGTTTCGCGCTGACCTGCTCGGCCGAGCTTTGCGCGGCTTCGGCGAGCTGGGCCGAGATCGCCGCGGTTTCGGCAGGGTTGCCCCAGCTCGGCGCATCGCTGCCGTCGCCCCAGGCGCGCGGACGATAGAAGGTATGGACGCCGAACTTGTACATCTTCTTCATTTCGCTGACCCAGGACGGCCGCACCCAATAGGCGTGGTAGTGGGTCGAACGGTCGACTTCCGGCAGCCACAATTTACCGTCGAGCATCGCCTTCGCAATCTTCTTCGCGCGGTCCCACATGTCGGGCTCGCGGATCACGTCGGGCGTGTTGTCGCATGCAAAGGTGAACTGACAGGCGTAATGGCGGTTCTTGTTCTGGTAGACCACGCCGCACACGGTCTCCGGATATTTGCCGGAGAAGGCGCGGTTCAGCACCACCTGGGCGACCGCAATCTGGCCGCGCACGGCTTCGCCGCGGGCTTCGAAATAGACTGCTTCGGCCAGGCACTTTTCCGACTTGGCGCGCGACTTCTCGTCGAGCAGGCCGAGCCGCTCGGCTGGAGTCTTGGTGCGCTGGTTGTCGGAATTGACCTCGCCCTTCGGCGCGATGCTCTCGCCCATCTCGCCAGCCTTGACCGGGCCGTCGGCATCGACCGGCAGCGAGGCCATCACCTTCATGTCGGGATCCGGCACCGCCGCCGGCGCAACAATGGTCGGCGCCTCGCCCGGCTGCCAGCGCTCCATACTCTCGGGCGAGCCGAGCGACGAACCGAAGAACAGGCTCGAGGTCTGGAACGAGAACGCCTCGTGCGGCGGCGTTACGTGGGTGACGGATGCCGGCGCCGCTGGCACAACCTTCCGATCATCGAGCGGGTCGGCCTCGAGTGACATCGAGACATCGTATTGCGGCAGCGCCGCCGAGTATTGCGGCAATGGCGGCGCGCGCAGCGCCTCCTGCAATTCGGGATCGAGCGGCGCGCTGTCAGCCGGTGCCTTGTCGGCAGTCTTCATGCCCCTGACGGACGAATTGGAGGTTGCGGGGTCTTCGTTCGTTGGTGCGGCGTTTGCGGGCGCGGCGGGCTCCGTCGCGTCGGGTTTTGCGACGACGAGACGATCGCCCTTCGACGTGCGGTCGACCTTGGGGAAATCCGAGGCCTGGTAGCGCGGCGGCGGCGTCGCGATCGGATTGCGCGTCACGGCCCCCGTGATATCGATGCCCTGATTGTCGAGGCTTGCGAGACGATAGGTTGCAGTCTCCGGCAACGACGTTCCGATCGGATGGCCGAAGCTATAGGTCGCGACCTGGATGGAACCGACCGCGGACGCGAACACGCGCTTCTGCCAGCGCTCCGCGACGCCCGGCTGGCGCGCCAGCAGTGAGGCGATATCCTGATATCCGATCTCGGTCGGCATCAACGCGAAGATGCTGAGACCTAAACCGAAGAGCGCAAGCCGTGCGCTCTTCGGCTGGTTACGCAACACAAACATCGTACGCTCACGCAACACTTACTGAATGCAGTCGAATGCGGTCCATCCGCGCAATTCGACCTTTTTTGTTGCTAACGTGTTTAGGTTGCCGCGGGGTTAATCGGCGTTGCGCGCCCGCCACACGCAAGTGATCGCGGTCTTTCTGCGCATTGCATCAAGTGTGTTGGTAAATGCGCGGACGATGAGAGTGGTAAATATCCGGTCAACGAAGGTGATGAAGAAAGTCTTGCGCGATCGACACTGACGGCAAATGCAAAAATGGCCGGGACATTGTCCCGGCCATTTTCGTTGAAGATTGCGCGTCACTTACGCCTGGCTTGCGACCGCCTTGCCAAGTGCGGCCTGCGCCGCGGCGAGGCGCGCGATCGGCACGCGATAGGGCGAGCAGGAGACGTAGTCGAGTCCGACCTCGTGGCAGAACGCCACCGACGCCGGATCGCCGCCGTGCTCGCCGCAGATGCCGACCTTGAGGTTCGGCCGCGTCTTGCGTCCGCGCGTGACGCCGATCTTGACGAGCTCGCCGACGCCGTCGCGGTCGACCGAGATGAACGGGTCGATCGCGAGGATACCCTTGGCGACGTAGGTGCCGAGGAAGCTCGCGGCGTCGTCACGGCTGATGCCGTAGGTGGTCTGCGTCAAATCGTTGGTGCCGAACGAGAAGAACTCCGCGGTCTCCGCGATCTCGCCGGCCAACAAGCAGGCGCGCGGCAGCTCGATCATGGTGCCGACCTGATAGCTCAGCTTGGCGCCGGTCTCCTTCATCACCGCCTTGGCGGTCGCATCGATCCGGGCCTTGACCAGGTCGAACTCGGCCTTGGTCGCGATCAGCGGCACCATCACCTCGAGGCCGACGGCCTTGCCGGTGCGCTTGCCGGCTTCGACCGCGGCCTCGAAGATCGCGCGCGACTGCATCTCGGCGATCTCTGGATAGGCAATCGCGAGACGGCAGCCACGGAAGCCGAGCATCGGGTTGAACTCGGAGAGCTCGCGAGCCCGATCGGCGAGCTTGCGCGGATCGGTGTTCATCGCACGCGCGACTTCCTCGATCTCGGCCTGGGTGTGCGGCAAGAACTCGTGCAGCGGCGGATCGAGCAAACGGATCGTGACCGGCAGCCCCTTCATGATCTCGAACAGCTCGACGAAGTCGGCGCGCTGCATCGGCAGCAGCTTCGACAGCGCGGCGCGGCGCGACTGCTCGTCCTCAGAGAGGATCATCTCGCGCACGGTGCGGATGCGGGTCTCCTCGAAGAACATGTGCTCGGTGCGGCAGAGGCCGATGCCTTCGGCACCGAACTTGACCGCGGTGCGCGCGTCATCGGGCGTATCGCCGTTGACGCGAACGCCGAGCTTGCGGACCTGATCGGCCCAGCCCATCAGCGTGCCGAACTCGCCGGACAGTTCCGGCTCGATCATCGGCATGCGGCCGGCCAGCACCTGCCCGACCGAACCGTCGATCGTGATGACGTCGCCGGTCTTGAAGGTACGCGAACCGATGCTCATGGTGCCGCGGCCGTAGTCGACGCGGACGGTGCCGCAGCCGGAGACGCAGGGCTTGCCCATGCCGCGCGCGACCACCGCCGCATGCGAGGTCATGCCGCCGCGCGTGGTCAGGATGCCTTCGGCGGCGTGCATGCCGTGGATGTCTTCGGGGCTGGTCTCGATGCGGACCAGGATCACCTTGCGTCCGTCGGCCTGCAGCTTGGCGGCTTCATCCGATGAGAACACGATCTCGCCCGAAGCGGCGCCGGGCGATGCTGGCAGGCCGGTCGCGATCACGTCGCGTTTTGCACTCGGATCGATGGTCGGGTGCAGCAGCTGATCCAGCGACGCCGGATCGATCCGCATCACCGCGTCATTTTTGGAGATCAGGCCTTCATTGGCGAGTTCGACCGCGATGCGCAGCGCCGCCTTTGCGGTTCGCTTGCCGCCGCGGGTCTGCAGCATCCACAGCTTGCCCTGCTCGACCGTGAACTCCATGTCCTGCATGTCGCGGTAGTGCTTCTCGAGCAGCGTATAGATCCGCGTCAGCTCGTTGAACGCCTCGGGCATCGCGGCTTCCATCGACAGCTTGTCGGAGCCACTATCCTTGCGCGCCTCTTCGGTGATGTCCTGCGGCGTGCGGATGCCGGCAACGACGTCCTCGCCCTGTGCGTTGATCAGGAATTCGCCGTAGAGCTTGCTCTCGCCGGTCGAGGGATTGCGCGTGAACGCAACGCCGGTCGCCGAGGTCTCGCCCATATTGCCGAACACCATCGCCTGCACGTTGACGGCGGTGCCCCAGGATTCCGGAATGTCGTGCAGCCTGCGGTAGGTCACCGCGCGCGCGTTCATCCAGGATGAAAACACCGCGCCAATCGCGCCCCACAACTGGTCGTGCGGATCCTGCGGGAAGTCGTGGCCGGTCTCCTTCGCCACCGCTTCCTTGTACTTGCCGACCAGTTCGACCCAGTCGTCGCCGGTCAAATCGGTGTCGAGCGTATAGCCCTGGCCGTCCTTGAAGGTATCGAGGATGTCCTCGAAGTGATGATGCTCGAAGCCGAGCACCACGTCCGAATACATCGTGATGAAGCGGCGATAGCTGTCAAAGGCGAAGCGGCGGTCGCCGGAGAGTTCGGCGAGCGCTTCGACCGTCCGGTCGTTGAGACCGAGATTGAGCACGGTGTCCATCATGCCCGGCATCGAGGCGCGCCCGCCGGAGCGGACCGAGACCAGCAGCGGGTTCTTGGCATCGCCGAACGACTTGCCGGCCAGCTTGCCGACATAGTCGAGCGCCTTCTCAACCTGCGCTTTCAATTCCTTCGGATAGGTCTTGCCGTGTTCATAGAAATAGGTGCAGACCGAGGTCGGGATGGTGAAGCCGGGAGGCACCGGCAGACCGAGATTGGCCATCTCCGCGAGGTTGGCGCCCTTGCCGCCGAGCAGATCGCGCAAGCCGGCCTGGCCCTCAGCTTTACCGTCGCCAAACGTATAGACCCACTTGCCTGCCTTGATTGCAGCAGGCGCAGCCTTCGTTACAGCAGGCGCAGCCTTGATTGGAGCGGGCGCAGCCTTGGCAACAGGCGCCTTGGCGGCGGGCTTTGCAGCAGGCTTGGCGACCTTCGGCGCCACCTTGGGCGCGCTCTTCTTCAGCGCCTTGCGGGCCGGCGGCGCAGCCTTGCGGGCCGGCGCAGAGGCCTTTGATTTCGCTGCCATTTTCTGGGGAGCTTTCTTGGATTTCGCGACGGCTTTGGCCATGTCAGACAACAATCCGTAAAGAGGGGTCGAAGATGCGCGCTTACACCATTTTGAGGGGTCCCGCGCAAGCCGCGAAACCCCGCTTTCCGGCTAGATGTGCAGCCAATGCAAGAGTCCCATTCCAACCAATCCGATGAAGATCAGATAGATCGCGACGATGAAATTGAGCAGCCGCGGCATGACCAGGATCAGGATGCCTGCGATCAGGGCAACGATAGCGGGCACATGCGCAGCGGTGATGACCATTTGAAATTTCTCCGGCTGTTTTCAGGGCGTTCGACAGGACATTCGAATCGAGGGCGGCAGTTATCCGCCGGGGGAGTTCCGACATCAAGACGCCTGTCGCGCCAACAGGTTCCCTCGCTCACGAAATTTGCACGAAATTGCCGCGTATATGGCAGTGATTTTTCCGGAACGTTGCCACATCGGATGAATTGGCTCGGCATGCGTGCTGGCGAATGCCGGCGTCTTCCAGTGTGAAGGAAGTCTTGCAGTGTGAAGGAAATGGAGCAAGCCATGCGAAACAGAATCCTTGCCGTTGCAGCGGTTGCCGCCGCGATCGCTATGCCCGCCACTGCCGCACAGGCGCAAACGGTCGGCGTCGCGCGCGGCGGTCCGGTCGTGGTTGACGAGAGCGAAGGCATCACGGTCGAGCAGCGTCCGGCGTTCCGCGAATACATAGTGAGCGAACGCGTGCCGACCTACACCATTCCGGATCGCGTCGTTGTCGGCAACTTGCTGCCGGAGGCCGGCGTGATGACTTACGACGTGCCGCAGCGGTTCGGCGCGACGCCCTATCGCTACACCGTCGTGAACGGCGAGACCGTGCTGGTCGAACCGCGCTCGCGTCGCATTGTTCAGGTGGTCGAATAGCCAGCCCCGCGATCCCTGAACGATGAGTCCGGGCGCCGCGCAAGCGGATCTGCGCGAAGATCGACCGGACCAGAAAGCCCCGCCCGGCCTCCCCTCCGGGCGGGGCTTTTCTACCTCGCTGCGAGCTGTGGTCGCCAATCAGGAATCGCTTCTCTCACCTGTCCACGACCCAGGTGTGGCGGCGCTGCGTGTAGACCGATAGTGAGGGCGCCGGAAAATCCGGGTCCGCGAAAGCGCCGACCGCAACGGCAATGACGTCGGGCGCGCGCCCAGGCTCCCAATAGACCGACGATCCGCAGGTCGGGCAGAAATGAAACACCACCGCAGAGCCGCTGTCGCCGATGCGGCTGTATTGCCGCGCCTCGCCCTGCGGCTCGACGTCGGCGCGGCGAAAGAAGGCGGCGATGCCATAGGTGCTGCCAGTTCGCTTCTGGCACTCAAGACAGTGGCACAGCGCGATCTTGGCTGGCTCCTGGTGGCAGGTCACCGAGAGCTGCCCGCAGGCGCATGTCGCGACCCTTGTCATGCCAGCCTCCCGCCACTCTTGCGTGCCACCAGCCGGTGAATCGTCTTGGCCGAAGACACGCTGACCAGCTCCTCATCGAGCAACAGGTGCGTCGCCTTGAGTTCGGCTCGCACCTGCGTCGCATCGAATGCCGCATACAAGCGGCCGTGCGCATCGCGCAGGTCGGCGCCCTCGGTGACGCGCCAGCTCAGATAGAACACGCCGCCGGGCTTCACGATGTCGAGCATGCGGCGCACCGACGGCGCGATCAGCGCGTGATCGAGATGCATGATCACAGTCTCGCACAGCACATTGTCGAAACTGCCGGAGGCGATGCCGGATAGCTCGGGCAATTCTGCACGCGTGAAGCGGGCTTGCGGATAGCGCGAACGGGCCTCCGTGAGCAGGCCCTCGGAGGCATCAAAACCTTCGGCCGGATAGCCGTTGGCGTTCAGCCACGCCACCTCGCGGCCGCTGCCGCAGCCGATATCGGCGGTTAAGCCGCCCTTGATGAAGAAACGGGCGACGATCTCTTGCAGGTCGACCGGCGCCGGCTGGTCGTGCCAGTCCTGCGCAAACGCCGCCGCCTCCTTGTCGTAAGCGGCGAGCGTTGCGTGGTCCATCGGTCAGCCCTCGATTTTGGAGAAATCCGCCACCGCGCGCGTCGCGGCCCGGATCTCGTTGAGCAGTTTCAGGCGGTTTTCGCGGACCGCAGCGTCGTCGTCATTGACCTTGACCTTGTCGAAGAACGCATCGACCGCCGGACGCAGTTTTGCCATCGCGCTCATCGCGGCGGCGAAATCTTCCTTGGCGACGGCGGCGGAGGCTTCGCTCTTCACCTGATCGATCGCTTTCGCCAGCGCCTTCTCCTCGTCGAGCTTGTAGAGCTCGGCGTCAGGCGCACCGTCGAAGCTGCGCTTATCCTTCTTTTCCTCGATCCCGAGGATATTGTTGGCGCGCTTGGTGCCGGCGAGCAGGTTCTTGCCGTCGTCGGTCTCGAGGAATTTGCCGAGCGCCTCGACGCGACGGACGACAAGCAGGAGATCGTCCTGACCGCCGAGCGAAAACACCGCATCGACGAGATCGTGACGCGCGCCTTGCTCTCGGAGCTGCACCTTGAGGCGGTCAGCGAAGAATGCGAGCAGGTCGGTCGGAAGCTTGTGACTATCCACGACCGGGTGCTGTGTCCCCGTTTCGAGCAAGCCGGCAATTGAAACCTGTGCTGCCTTCACGATCGGCAGGCGCAGGGTATTCTCGACAATCAGCCTGATCACACCCAACGCCGCGCGGCGCAGCGCATACGGGTCTTTGCTCCCCGTCGGCTTCTCGTCGATCGCCCAGAACCCAACCAGCGTGTCGAGCTTGTCCGCGAGTGCCACGGCCACACTCACCGGATCGGTCGGCACGCGATCCGCAGGCCCTTGCGGCTTCCAGTGCTCTTCACTTGCCGCAGCGACGGACGCATCCTCGCCTTGCGCAAGCGCGTAGTATTTGCCCATCAGACCCTGCAGCTCGGGGAATTCGCCGACCACTTCGGTCAGCAAATCCGCCTTCGCCAGATGTGCAGCGCGCTTCGTCTTCTCGACATCAGCACCGACCAGCGGCGCGATCTCCGCCGCCAAAGCTTCGATCCGCTTGATCCGCTCTGCCTGCGTCCCAAGCTTCTCGTGAAACACGATCTGCTCGAACTTCGGCAGCCGGTCTTCCAACTTCGTCTTCAGATCCGTCTCGTAGAAAAACTTCGCATCGCTCAACCGCGGGCGGATCACGCGTTCGTTGCCGGCAACGATGGTCTTGCCGCCGTCGGTTGCTTCGAGATTGGCCGTCAGCACGAACTTGTTGGTCAGCTTGCCCGTCTTGGGATCCTTGACCACAAAGCACTTCTGGTTGTTGCGGATGGTGGCGCGGATCACCTCGTCGGGGATCGCGAGATACTCCTTCTCGAACGATCCCATCATGACGACGGGCCATTCGACGAGGCCCGAAACCTCGTCGAGCAGCACCTGGTCCTCGACCAGTTCAAGGCCTTGCGCGAACGCCAGCTGCTTGGCGTCTTCAAGGATGATGTCCTTGCGCGCCTGCGGATCGAGGATGACTTTTGCCGCCTTCAGCTTGGCCTCATAGTCCTCGAAGCGGCGCACCGAGATCGCGGCTGGCGCCATGAAGCGGTGGCCGTAGGTGGTCTGTCCGGCCTCGATGCCGTCGACGGAGAAGTTGACGATATCGGGATCCTCGGTCTCGAGCCCGAAGGTCGCGGTGATCGCGTGCAGCGGGCGCACCCAGGACAGCGACCCTGATTTCGCCGAGCGCGCGCCCCAGCGCATCGATTTCGGCCACGGAAAGGTGCGGATGATCACTGGCAGCATCTCCGCAATCACGTCGATCGCGGGGCGGCCGGGCTTCTCGATCAGCGCGATGTAGAAATCGCCCTTCTTCGGATCGGTCTGGATTTTTGCTTCGCTGATCGAGGACAGGCCGGTGGCTTTCAAAAATCCCTGGATCGCGGGCTCGGCGCCGCCGACGCGCGGGCCGCGGCGCTCTTCCTTCAGATCGGGCTGGCGCCCGGGGATGCCGTGCACGGTCAGCGCAAGGCGGCGCGGTGTCGCGAACGCCTTGACGCCTTCGTAGACCAGGCCCTCGGCGACGAGCTTCTCAGTCACCATGCGGCGCAGGTCGTCCACCGCCTTCGCCTGCATGCGGGCGGGGATTTCTTCGGAGAACAGTTCGAGGAGCAGATCAGGCATCAGGCCGCCCTGCCCGTTTCAGTGTGGATCCACGCCTCGCCGCACGCCTTCGCCAGATCGCGCACGCGCCCGATGTAGCTTTGACGTTCGGTCACCGAGATGACGCCGCGGGCATCGAGCAGGTTGAACACATGGCTCGCCTTGATGCACTGGTCATAGGCCGGCAAGGCCATCAGGTGTTCTTTCGCGTTGCTTCGCTCGCGCCATCCAGCGGCGAGATATTTTTTGCAGGCCTCTTCGGCCATCCTGAATTGCTCGAACAGCATCGTGGTGTCGGCATATTCGAAATTGTGCCGCGAATATTCCTGCTCGGCCTGCAGGAACACGTCGCCATAGGTGACCTTGTCGGCGCCCTCGCGGCCATTGAAGTTAAGGTCGTAGACGCGGTCGACGCCCTGCACATACATCGCGAGCCGCTCGAGCCCGTAGGTGAGTTCGCCCGCGACCGGCGCGCATTCGACGCCGGCGACCTGCTGGAAATAGGTGAACTGCGAGACTTCCATGCCGTCGCACCAGCATTCCCAGCCAAGGCCCCAGGCGCCGAGTGTCGGGCTCTCCCAGTCGTCCTCGACAAAGCGGATGTCGTGGACGCTTGCATCGATGCCGATCGCGGCCAGCGACTTCAAATAGAGGTCCTGAAGATTCGGCGGCGACGGCTTCATGATCACCTGGAACTGGTAGTAGTGCTGCATCCGGTTGGGATTTTCGCCGTAGCGGCCGTCCTTCGGCCGCCGCGACGGCTGCACATAAGCCGCGTTCCAGGGTTTTGGTCCGAGCGCGCGCAGGGTGGTGGCGGGATGGAAGGTGCCGGCGCCCATTTCCATGTCGTAGGGCTGCAGGATGACGCAACCCTGCTCCGCCCAGAACCGCTGGAGGGCCAGGATGAAGCCCTGGAACGAGCGTTCCGGGCGCATGTGGTCAGGCAGGGCGTCCATCGTCTCTACGGGGCTCGCAAGGGGGGTGTGAAGCGCGCGGGACCGTATCGGCGGCGGCCAATGGAATCAAGGCGATGGGCCTGCCTTACCTCGCCCCGCTTGCGGGGAGAGGTCGAAATTCGCGCCCCGCGCGAATTTCGGGTGAGGGGGACTCTCCGCACACTCACATCTTTCGAGCTTGCGGAGGCAGCCCCTCACCCCAACCCTCTCCCCGCAAGAGCGGGGCGAGGGGGAACCACGCCCTAACCCGGCCGATAGGCGCCGGTCACAGGGTCGCGGCGCAGGGTTTTGACCTCGCCTGTGCGGGCGGGTTCGGCCACCCGGGAGAGGCGCGCCTCTTCGAGTTCCTGGTTGATCCGCACGGCAGTTCTGTACGCCCAGCGGACCACGGCCAGGCCACCCAGGGCGCCCGCAAATGCAATCAGCGGCGGCATCGGTCGATCCTTGTCGTTCACGTCGGTCAGGCCCCCAATACAGACCATTTTGGCGCAACCGGGCCCGCGCCGCAATCGGGCTTTTGGGGCTAAATGGCGCGCTCACAACCACGTGTCAGAACCCGAATTTGGCCCAAATCGCCCGGGTTTCCAGCGCCGAGATCAGGTCGTCGGGCAAGGCCCCGATCCCGTCCAGCAGCGCCATCGACCCCGCCCCCGGCGCGCGCCGGCCGAGCAGGCCGGACAGCATGCCGCTGGCCGGCGCGATCACCGGTGTCGACACCTTCTCGCCGTAGCGGGCACGGAGCGTCGATCTGATATCGCCGATCCCGTCGGCAAGCCCGAGACCGACCGAGGTCTCGCCGGCCCAATATTCGCCGGTGAACAGCAGATCGTCGGTGCCCTTCAGCCGGCCGGCCCGGCTCTGCTTCACCAGCGCGATGAAGATCGTGTGGATCTCGCGCTGGATCGCCTTCAGCCGCGCGACGTCGTCAGCGTTCTCGGGGAGGAACGGATCGAGCGTCGCCTTGTGCGTGCCGGCCGTATAGAGCCGCCGCTCGACACCAATTTTCTTGATCGCCTCCTCGAAGCCGAAGCCGCCGCCGACCACGCCGATCGAGCCCAGGATCGAGGACGGGTCGCAATAAATCTCGTCGCCCGCGCAGGCGATCATGTAGCCGCCGGAAGCCGCGACGTCCTCGACGAACACCAGCACCGGCAGCTTCTTCTCGGCGGCCAGTTGACGGATGCGCAGATAGATCTGCCGTGACTGCACCGGCGAACCGCCCGGCGAGTTGATCACCAGCGCGACCGCCTTGGCATTCCTGGTGCCAAAGGCGCGCTCCAGCAACTTGGCGACACCGGCGAGCGACATTCCCGGCCGCAGCGGCGTCACCGCGCCGATCACGCCTGATAGCCGCACCACCGGCACAACAGCCACGCCGCGACGCAGCCGGGCCGGAAGGAAACCCTGGATCCGCTCGAGCAGTCCCGGACGGGGCGCGCGATCACTTATTTGTTCACTCATTCAGTTACCTCGAATTAACCACTTTTTATCACGCCACTGTCATTGGAGTAGGCGGAACGCATTTTGCAGTTCGGCCGTTGGGGCGGAAATGCGCGGGCGGAGAGCCACATGAAAATCTATCTGCTGATTTTGCTGATCAGTACACTCCTTGCGGCGGTCCACTTCACGTCAACGCCGGAACGGCAGTCAGAAACGGCTCCGCAGTAAGTCGATCCCGATGACGACACGGGCAGCGACGCTGCCCGTTACGGCCGTGACAGCGGTAATCCTCCGTTCCCAGCTAATATCTCCTGCACCCATTTATTGGGCACCCCTGACTCATCATTGAGCAGCAGCGCGGCGTGCAGCTGCGTCGGCGCCCGTCCGCCCTTGGTGGCGCGCACCAGGATCCGGATCGCCGGTCCCCTCACATCGGCGTGAACCGGCAGGATCTCGACACTGCCGAAACCGCGGTCGAGCGCAGCCAGCACCTCGGCTATACCGTCGGCCCGCCAGATCATCGCAAGCCGCCCGTTCGATTTGAGCATCCGCCGCGCCACATGAACCCAACTCTCCAGCGTCGTCGCGGTTGCAACATGGGCGCGCTCGCGAACGCTGTCCGGCGAGGCGCGATGCCTGGCGGGATCGTTGAACGGCGGGTTCATCAGCACGACATCGGCGCTGTCAGGCGCGAGGCCGGCGGCGGCAAACACAGACGCTGTGGCCTCGACATCGAGCACGATCACGTCGGCGGCAATCGCATTGGCTGCGGCATTGCCGCGCGCGAGCGCCGCCAATGTCGGGTCGATCTCGACCAAAGCGAGATCGATCCCGGCCACGCGGCGGGCTACCGCGAGCCCGGCCGCGCCGACGCCGGAACCGAGGTCGACGACGCGATCGCCCGATCGTGCCGGCGTCGCTGCGGCCAGCAGGATCGCGTCATGGCCGGCGCGATGACCGGTCCGCGGCTGCCGCAATTTCAACTGCCCGCCGAGAAATCCGTCCTCGGTGACATCGGGGGCGGGATTATTCGCAAGATTATTCATCGGCTCGCAATTCGTGGGCGAGCCCGGCATCGGTCAGCAGCTGGCGCGCCTCGCGGTTGTCATCCTCATGGACCAGGATCCGCCGCGGCAGCACGCCGAGCGAGCCCTCGATAATGCTCATGTTCTGGTCAAGCACCAGATGATGGATGTTGGCGCCATCAAGCAGCGCGCCGACGGCGGAGACCAGCACGATGTCGTTGGTTCGAACCAATTCCCGCAAATTCAGCTCTCCTCTGGCCCCGGCTGTGCGGCCCCTGCGACACATGTCAACAACTTCGTGGCCTTGCCGCTTCACTGCGCAGTTTCTATTGTTATAGCTGAGGATAGTGCGAATTCGGCAAAATTGGAGACCAGCGTGGCGGTTATTGTACCCTTCGAAAGCCCGTCCAATGCTTCGATCGACGGGCTGGTGGGACTTGTCGCCGCCGACATGGAGCGCGTCAACGCGGCCATCCTGTCGCGCACCGGCTCGGAGGTCACCATGATCCCCGAGGTCGCCAACCATTTGATCTCTTCCGGGGGCAAGCGGCTGCGGCCGATGCTCACTCTGGCGATGGCCCAATTGTCTGACTATTCCGGCGACGGCCATATCAAGCTCGCCGCCGCGGTCGAATTCATGCACACCGCGACGCTGCTGCATGACGACGTGGTCGACGAGAGCGAGCTGCGCCGCGGCAAATTGTCGGCCCGGATGCTGTGGGGCAATGAGGCCAGCGTGCTGGTCGGCGACTTCCTGCTCGGCCAGGCGTTCCGGATGATGGTCGAGGTCGGCTCGCTGCGCGCGCTCGACATCCTCTCGGCCGCTGCGGCCACCATCGCCGAAGGCGAGGTGATGCAGCTTGCCGCGGCCAAGAACACCGCGACCACCGAAGACGAATATCTCGCCGTGATCCGTGGCAAGACCGCCGAGCTGTTCGCCGCGGCTTGCGAGGTCGGTCCTGTCATTGCCAACCGGCCCAAGGCGGAGCAGACCGCCTGCCGCTCGGTCGGCATGAATCTCGGCATCGCCTTCCAGCTGGTCGACGACGTGCTCGACTATGGCGGCAAGTCCGCCAAGCTCGGCAAGAATGTCGGCGACGATTTCCGCGAGGGCAAGATCACGCTGCCGGTGGTACTGGCATTCCGCCGCGGCAACGACACCGAGCGCAAGTTCTGGGTCCGTGCGCTGGAGCGCGGCGAGATCGGCGCCAACGATCTCGACCACGCCATCGGGCTGATGACCAAGCACCGCGCCCTCGAAGACACCATCAGCCGCGCCCATCACTACGGCGCCATGGCGGTCGACGCGCTCGCACTGTTCCCGCCCTCGCCAATGAAGACGGCGCTGCAAGAGGTGGTGGCGTTCTGTTTGGCACGGTCGCATTAGGCTCGCCGTATCCACCAATTGAGCCAAACACACCGCCGTCGTCCCTGCGAAAGCAGGGACCCATAACCACAGGGTTGAGTTGTTGAAGCGGGCCGTGGCCCCAGCATTCCGCAACAACTCGCATTTGTGGTTATGGGTCCCGGGTCAAGCCCGGGACGACAGCGAGTTTGTTGCGCGGTTTGCGACTCATAGATCCGCATTCTCGCGGCATGAATCGCCCGAGCTTGGCATTTGTCGTGTCGGGCGCCGGCAGGCGCCGGCTACTTTGCATGGGGTTGTTTTCGATATTTTGGCAGTGCGCCCCTGCGGAGGCAGAGCTCAGCTCAGCGTGCCCGCATGCACCCACCAGCCGGGGTGCGCGGCACGGAGCTTTTCGCTGGCAGCCTGCGCGGCGGTGTCATCGGCGAACACCGCAAAACATGTCGCGCCCGAGCCCGACATGCGGACAAGCCGCACGCCCGCGGTCTCGCGCAGCGCCGTCAGCACCTCGCTGATCACGGGCTCGATGCGCGCGGCGGGGCTCTCGAGATCGTTGCTGCCGCGCGTCAGCGCCTCGATCCAGTCGTCGATCGCGCAGCTCGCATCGGGCCAGGACGGCCGCTGCATCATGATGTCCGTGGCGCCGACCAGCAGATCGCCGTGGCGCAGGCCGAGTGCGTTGAAGACGTCCTTGGTTGCGACCGGCACGCGCGGATTGACCAGCACGCAGGGCAGTTTCGGCAGATCGAGCGACAGCAGGCTCTCGCCGACGCCGGACATGTCGCAGGCGTGCGAGGCGACGCACACCGGCACATCGGCGCCGGTCTGCAACGCGACCTCCATGATGCGCTTGTCGTCGAGCGCGAGCTCGTTGAGCCGCGCCAGCAGCCGCAGCGCCGCTGCGGCATCCGCCGAGCCGCCGCCGATGCCGGCTGCAACCGGCAGCACCTTCTCCAGCGTGAAGTGGCCGACCTTGAGGTCCGCGACGCGCTCACCGAGCAGCCGCGCGGCCTTGAGCACCAGATTATCAGAGGTATCGCCGCAGGCCTCCGCCAACGGTCCTTCCATCGTCAGCGCAAGCACGGAGCCCGGCTCCAGCGTGAGCCGATCGGCGCAGTCGGCGAACGCGACCACGCTTTCCAGATCATGAAAACCATCGACGCGCCGCCCGATCACCTTCAGCGTCAGGTTGACCTTGGCACGTCCCTCTTCAACAAGCGCCGGCACGGCGAAATACCCCTAAAAAACAAGATCGCGATGCGATTAGCGTAAATCGCACCACGATCCTATCTCTTTGTTTGGGTGGATATTCCGGACTTGCTGTCATTCCGGGGCGCCCGAAGGGCGAACCCGGAATCTCGAGATTCCGGGTCTGGTCCTTCGGACCATCCCGGAATGACGGAGCAAGCCCTAGCCGCCCTTGCCGTCGTCGTCCTTCTTCTTGTCGGCGGAGGCGGCGGACGAGGAGGCATCATCGGGCAGGCCGTTGTCGATCTTGGCCTGGATCTTCGGCAGCTCTTCCGGCTCGGGCTTGAGGTCGCGGGCATGTGCCCACTGGAACTTGGCTTCCAGCGTGCGGCCGATGCGCCAATAGGCGTCGCCGAGATGGTCGTTGATGGTCGGATCTTCCGGCTTCAGGTCGATCGCGCGTTCGAGGTTCTTCACCGCCTCTTCGTAATTGCCGATCCGGAAATAGGCCCAGCCGAGCGAGTCGACGATGTAGCCGTCGTCAGGGCGCTGATCGACGGCACGCTTGATCATCTTCATGCCTTCGTCGAGGTTGATGCCCTGGTCGATCCAGGAATAGCCGAGATAGTTCAGCACATGCGGCTGCTCGGGCTGCATGTCGAGCGCCTTGCGCATGTCGGCCTCGGCCTTTTTCCACTGCTTGGAGCGCTCCTCGCAGATGCCGCGGTAGTAGTAGGTGACCCAGGCGTTCTTGTCGCCGCCCTCCGGCAGCGCGTCGATCGCCTGCGAATAGGTGCCGACGCAATCGGCGAACTTCTTGCGGCCGCGCTCGACATTGCCGAGCGCCATGATGGCCTCGACGTCCTTCGGCGAGTCTGCGGTGACATCCTTCAGGATCTTGATCGCCTCGTCGCTGCGGTCGGCGGCATCGAGATTGGTCGCGAGCTGGATCTGCGCGTTGCGCTTCAGCGGCGAGGACGCCGGCATCCGCTCGTAGACCTTGATCGCCATCGCCGGCTTCTTCACCGATTCATAGAGATCGGCAAGCGAGAGCAGCGCCAACGGATGGTTGGGCTGCAGATAGAGCGCAAGCTGCAGATAGACCAGCGCGAGGTCCTCGCCGCCGCGCCGGGTCAGCGTCGCGCCGATGCCGTAGAGCGCCTCGGCGGCGCCGGCCTGCGGGCTCTCGACCAGCGGCGGCAGTTTCTTGCCGGCCTTGGCCTCCTTGATGCCTTCCAGCACCAGCGGATGGCGCGGCAGCTTCTTGTCGAAGGCCTCGTAAAGCGCGGTGGCGGCCGCCGCGTCCTTGTTGCGCGACGACCAGCGGGCATATTCGTCGACCGTGCGCAGCATCGAATCGTCGAGCTTGTAGGCGCGCTCGAAGCGGGTGCCGGCGTCCTTGTCCTTGCCGGCGAGCTCGAGGATCATGCCGGCGTGCAGATCCTTGAAGATCGGGTACCAGTCCGGCCCGGTCAGCTTGTCGATGCCGGCGACCGCGCCCTTGCTGTCGCCCGCGCCATAGCTCGCCCAGGCCGACAGCAGCGTCGCTACCAGATCGGTGATCGGGCCGCGGACCGACTGATTGATGTTGGACTGCGCGCTTGCGTATTTCTTGGTCTTGAGGTCGCGCACGCCGACGACGAGACGGGCGACGCGGTTGGCCTTGTCCAGGGTCAGGATGCGGTCGGCGAGCTTGACGGCCTCGTCGATGTCGCCATCGGCGAGCGAGGAGATGAAGGCGCGGTCGAGCAGCTCAGAGTTCTTCGGATCGGTGCGCAGCGCCGAGCGGTAAAACGCCGCAGCCGAGGTCGCATCGCGCTCGACGCTGGCGTGGCGGGCGGCGAGATAACTGCCCGCTGTGGTCAGCGACTTCAAGTCATTCCTGTTCGGGAATTGCGCTGAATTGTCGGTGGGATGATCGGGGGTTTGCGCCGACAGCTGCGCCGGCACGACAAGCGCGGCGGCGGCAAGAAGGGCAATCGTCAGGCGGTTGAAACGGGTGGACAGCATCACAGTCGCCTTGCTCCAGGGATTTACGGCCAAGATTCTTCTGACAAGAAAGATCCTTCTGACAAGATCTTGCGATCAGTCTCAAATGCGAACCCAAGCGGCGGCATCACAGCCAGCGACAATGCCGCTTTTGGCGCTCAACCGCAAGGATACGCGTGACGAATCGATTGGCAGATTAAGCCTTTAGGCCCGCCGATCCAGCCAGCGCTACCGGAAAACGCTGGTACTGTGGCGGTATCGTGGCCGGTGTCAGCACAATAGCGTTTGGAAACGTGACGGTGGCCACACAACCGGTCACCTCTCCCCTTGTGGGAGAGGCGAAGCGGAATTCGCGGAAGCGGTGGGACCCTCACGCAAAAATGGTCGGACTGCCCTGTTACATCGCCTCGTAGTTCGGGCCGCCGCCGCCCTCCGGGGGAACCCAGGTGATGTTGCCGTTGGGGTCCTTCACGTCGCAGGTTTTGCAGTGGACGCAATTCTGGGCGTTGATCTGGAAGCGCGGGGCCGCGCCCTCCTCGACCCATTCATAGACGCCGGCCGGGCAATAGCGGTTGGAGGGACCAGCGAACACGTCATGCTCCGACGTCTTCTGCAGGTTCATGTCGGCGACCTTGAGATGGACCGGCTGATCCTCCTCGTGATTGGTGTTGGACATGAACACCGACGACAGCTTGTCGAACGAGATCTTGCCGTCCGGCTTCGGATAGCTGATCGGCTGGTGCTGCTTCGACGGATCGAGCGTCTTGCGGTCGGGCTTGGAATGCGACAGCGTTCCGAACACCGAGATGCTAAACAGCGTATTGGTCCACATATCGAAGCCGGAGAATGCCATTCCGAGCATGGTGCCGAACTTCGACAGCATCGGCTTGGCATTGCGAACCAGGTACAAATCCTTGCCGATTGCGGACGAGCGCCAGGCGCTTTCGTAATCGACCAATTCGTCGTTGGCACGGCCGGCGCCGAGGGCTGCTGCGACGTGTTCGGCGGCCAGCATGCCCGAGCCCATCGCGTTGTGCACGCCCTTGATGCGGGGAACGTTGACGAAGCCGGCCGCACAGCCGACCAGCGCGCCACCCGGGAATGAGAGCCGCGGCACCGACTGATAGCCGCCTTCGGTGATGGCGCGCGCGCCATAGGCCAGACGCTTGCCGCCCTCGAACACGCCGCGGATCGACGGATGGGTCTTGAAGCGCTGGAATTCATCGAACGGCGACAGATACGGATCGTCGTAATTGAGATGCACGACGAAGCCGACCGCCACCTTGTTGTCGTCGTAGTGATAAAGGAACGAGCCGCCGCCCGTCTTGTTGTTCAGCGGCCAGCCCAGATTATGCTGGACCAGGCCTTTCTGGTGCTTTGAAGGATCGATCTCCCAGACCTCCTTCAAGCCGATGCCGAACTTCGGCGGCTGGCTGTTGGCGTCGAGCTGGTACTTGGCGATCAATTGCTTGGAGAGCGAGCCGCGCGCGCCTTCGGCGAACAGCGTGTACTTGCCGAGCAGCTCCATGCCGCGGGTGTAGGAATCCTTATGCGTACCGTCCTTGGCGATGCCCATGTCGCCGGTGGCGATGCCCCGCACCGCGCCCTTGTCGTCATAGAGCACCTCGACGGCGGCAAAGCCCGGATAGATCTCGACGCCGAGCGCTTCCGCCTTCGGTGCCAGCCAGCGGCAGACATTGCCGAGCGAGCCGATATAGCAGTGATGATTGTCCATCAGCGGCGGCATGATGAAGCCCGGCAGCTTGATCGCGCCTGCCGCCGTTGTCCAGTAGAAGCGGTCGTCCTTGACCTGCGTCTTCAGCGGGCAATCAGCATCCTCGCGCCAATCCGGGATCAATTTGTCGAGCGACACCGGATCGATCACCGCGCCGGAGAGGATGTGCGCGCCGACTTCAGACCCCTTTTCCACCACCACGATCGAGAGCTCGGGATTGAGCTGCTTGAGCCGGATCGCGGCCGACAGGCCCGACGGGCCGGCGCCGACGATGACCACGTCGAATTCCATGGACTCGCGCGGAGGGAGGTCTTCACTCATGATCTGGTCTCAGCCCGTTGAGAACACTTCTAAGTTTTCTAGGGGTCGTTGTTTCCGATTTTTGTCGGAAGGACAACCATGGAATTGTCATCTCGGACGTTTCGCGCGCGCCCAATCCGTCCTAGATTGCCGTCGACCATGGCCCTGATGTCCGAACCCGCACCTACATTGCAGCAATTGCTGGCCTTTTACCTCGAGGCCGGGGTCGATTGCGCACTGGGCGATGAACCGATCAACCGGTTGGAGGAACCCGACGCTGTTGCCGCGCCCTTAGCGCCGCGACCGGTCCTGGCGCCGAATCCACTGCGTCCGCCGCCGGTGGTCATGCCTGCTGTTCCGCGGAGCGAAATCACCGTCGCGCCCGAGGCCGCGATTGCGTCGGCGCGCGAGGCAGCGCGCACCGCGCCGACGCTCGAGGCGTTGCGCGCGCTGATGGAGAGTTTCGACGGCTGCGCGCTGAAGCATACCGCGACCAGACTGGTGTTCGCCGACGGCAATCCGCACGCGCGTGTGATGTTCGTCGGCGAAGCGCCGGGCCGCGACGAGGACATCGAGGGCCTGCCGTTTGTCGGCCGCTCAGGAAAACTGCTCGACCGCATGATCGCGGCGATCGGGCTCGACCGCAGCAACGCCTATATCGCCAACGTGATCCCGTGGCGGCCGCCCGGCAATCGCACGCCGACGCCGCAGGAGACGCAAATCTGCCTGCCCTTCATCCAGCGCCAGATCGAGCTGGTGAATCCCGACGTGCTGGTGACGCTCGGCAATCCCTCGACGCAGACGCTGCTGTCGACCCGCGAAGGCATCATGCGCAGCCGGGGCAAATGGTCCGACTACGACACCGGAACGCGCAGCATCCGCGCGATCGCGACGTTCCATCCGGCCTATCTGCTGCGCTCGCCGTCCTACAAGAAGATGACGTGGCTGGATTTGCGCGCGGTCGCGAAGGCGTTGGAACAGGTGACGTAGGATCGCATTGCGTAGCCCGGATGGAGCGCAAGCGTAATCCGGGTCTGATCGCGCGGAGAAAGTAGCCCCGGATTTCGCTGCGCTTCATCCGAGCTACGCCACATCACCCCTTCGGCCGCACGATCCCCCAGCCGATCCGCAACACCGGTTGCCTTCCGTTGACCAGCCGGTCGAAGGCGCGCGGGACTTCCGGCGCGAGGCCGGGAAAGCGCTGCGCGATGTCTGCTGGCGGCGTGCCCGCGGTGTCCTGCGCGCGCCAGACCACGACGCCGCCGGTCTCGTTGAACTTTGCGATCGACAGCCATGGCGTCCGATGCGGCGTCGCGTCGAGCAGGAGATGTGGACGCCGCGCCTGCATCGCGATCAGGCCGGCAAGCTCGGGATCACCGGCCACGGCGCGCAGCCGCTGGTTGGTGCGGCGCTCATAGCTGTCGTCGAAGAAGCGTCCGATCGCAGCCGCCGGCAGCGAGGTCGACGCCTCCGTGGTGCTGGTCCACGGCAGGAACAGCGCCGCGGCCAAGGCAACAACAGCCGGCGCGGCGACGGCGAAGGCCCAGACCGTGCGCAGCAGCCGCTGCCGCCGCAAAGGAATCAGGTCGCCCGCCGCGACGACGACGGCAAGCCCCGACATCAACAGCACCACGCCGGCGCCGCCGAACACGCGGTCGAGATTGAACAGGCCGGCGACGAAGCTTCCCGCAATGGCCGGCGCGAACGCAAAGACATAGACGAACTGCCGTGCCAGCGGCCCGACCGGCGGACGATAGATGATCGGCGCATCCTCGGCCTCGCGGGCGAACCCGCGCGAATTGAGGATCGCCAGCAGCACGACGGCCGCCGTCGCCACGATCAGCCCGCCGAGCACGACGCCCCAGCGCGCCGCGCGGGCACCGAGAGCCGCGATCGCAGGCAGCGGCGGCAGCGCCAGCACATCGGCGCGGATCAGCCAGATCAGATAGGGCAGCGCGAGCACGAGGATGACGAGCACCGCGTAGAGCGGATCGACCGACATCAGCATCCGCCGCCCGCGCGGGGTTGCGACCGCAAAGCCCGCGACCAGGAGGATCATGCCGATTGCCGCCGGCGTCGTCAGCAGCAGCAGGCCGCAGTCGATCGACCAGGCGAACCAGGCGCTGCGCCGGTTCTGGCCGATCAACTGCCAGGAATGCAGCAGCAGCAGCGCCCAAAGCGGCCGCGCCAGGATCAGCGGACCGAACTCGACGCTCGGCGAGGAGAACACCACGACCGTCATCGACAGCAGCACCGCGAGCACAGCCTGCGGGCCGCCGACAATGGCGCGCGCCAGCCGGTAAAAAGCGATGAAGGTCGCGACCGCGCAGATTTGCGCCAGCAGATAGACGCCGAACACATGGTTGCCGGCGGCGCGGAAGGCGATGTCGGCAAGCCAGAACGACAGCGGCGGCCCCATGTCGGTGCCGACCTGGTATTCGCGGCCAAACGCCAGCACACCGGCGAGGTCGCCGGGCGGGCTGCCGTAGAAGATCAGCGGCAGCAACAGCCAGATCGCCGCCTGCGCCAACACCACGATCCAGACCACCAGCCGTGGCCGGGCGCGGATCAGTTCGACATCCAGGGAGGTAAACCGCATGAAACGCCTGAAAAGCCCCAGCCACCGTGTCAGCGGCGCAATCCGATCCGGGGGATTTGATAGTCGCGGGCCGCGACGGACGCAACCGGGGTGAGATGTGTTCAAGCATCGAAGCGAGTTGGCAGACCGAATTCCGCCGTCATGCCCCGCTTTATGCGGGGCACCCAGTACGCCGCGGCTTCTCGGTGGACGGCTGCTGTCTCTGGAATACTGGGTCGCCGGCCAAGCCGGGCGATGACAGCGGAGGGTGGGGCGGCAGAGTCGTGCGCTACGCCGCCTCGGATGCTGCGGCTTCGCTGTCCACGTCCCCCGTGAACAGGTCGGGCTCGACCGTCGCTGGGAAATGCTTCAGCCGCGCCGCGACGACGGGGGCAAAGAAGGTGCGGTGATGGGCGCTCGGGCCGAGCCGGTCCAGCGCCGCGAGGTGCTCGGGGACGCCGTAGCCCTTGTGCTGCTCGAAACCGTAGCCGGGACAGTCCAGCGCCAGCGCGCACATCAGGCGGTCTCGCGTCACCTTGGCGATGATCGAGGCGGCCGCGATCGACAGCACCAGGCCGTCGCCGCCGATCACGGCCTCGCAGTCGCAGGGCGTGGCGAGCTTGTCGCGGCCGTCGACGAACACGTGCTTCGGGGTCTCCGGCAGCGCATGGACAGCGCGCGCCAGCGCCCACAGCGAAGCGCGTAAAATATTGTCGCGGTCGATCCGTGCGCGCGAGGCCACCACGACCGAGAAGGCTGCGGTTGCACAGATCTCCTCGAACAATTCCTCGCGGCGTTCGGCGGTCAACCGCTTCGAATCGTCGATGCCTTTTGGAATGCGGTTGGGATCCAGCACCACGGCGGCGGCGACCACGGGGCCGGCCAGCGGGCCGCGCCCGGCCTCGTCGCAGCCGGCGATCGGCCAGACGCCGCGCTTGATCAGCGCGCGCTCGCGCCGAAAACTCGGCCGCGTCACGACGACCACGCGCTTCTCAGGCTTCTTCTTGGATTTGTCCCGAATCATGCCGCGGATGGTGATCAAGCATGACGCGCGGCGCAACCGGGAACCTGCCGCCCCTCCCCGCTATTCAAAGCTAGTCGGGCAGCGATACCCGCCTGTCGTCGCCGACCTCAAAACCCGGTGCGCGTACAACTTCCCAGGCATGGCCGTCCGGATCGGCGAAATAACCGCAGTAGCCGCCGTAGCTCGTGGGCTGTGCCGGGTTCAACAGCTTGGCCCCCTTCGAGAGCGCGAACGCCATCACGATATCGACCTCGGCATCGTCGCGGCAGTTCCACGCGATCGCGACGCCGCGGAACGCCGCCGGACGTGGCTGATCAGGCAGCGCTGCATCGGCCGCAAGCAGATGCCACGGAAACAGCCCGAGCATGGTGCCGCCGGTGTCGAAGAAGGCAACCTCCTCGCCGGTCGCGCGCATCTTCCTGGTGAAGCCGAGCGATTCGTAGAAGGCGATGCTGGCGCGCATGTCGGCGACACCGAGCGTCAGGACGGTGAAGCGTGGAGTTGGGGCGGTGTTACTCATGTTTACCTTTCTCCGTCATTGCGAGCGGAGCGAAGCAATCCATCTATCCCGACGTTGTGACATGGATTGCTTCGCTTCGCTCGCAATGACGAATACAACGACCTGCTAAAACAAACTCAGTTGCTGCCCGTTGCGCTTCGGTTTGGCAAAATGGTCGGTGGTCAGCTTGGTCCGCCGCTTGTTGAGCCCGAGTTTTTCGCAGGCGATCTCGAAGCGGCGGCCGATCATCCAGGCCATCGGGCCGGTGCCCTTCATCCTTGTGCCCCATTGCGAGTCATAGTCGCGGCCGCCGCGCATGTCGCGGATCAGCGTGAAGACGTGGCGATAGCGGTCGGGATAGTTCGCCATCAGCCATTCGCGAAACAAATCGCGGACCTCGAGCGGCAGGCGGAGCAGCACATAGCTCGCCTCCTTTGCGCCGGCATGGGCGGCGGCATCGAGAATGCGCTCGATCTCGGAGTCGTTCAGCGCCGGGATCACGGGCGCGACCATCACAGTCGCCGGGATGCCGGCGTCGGCGAGGCGCTTGATGGCTTCAAGGCGCTTCGGCGGGCTCGACGCGCGCGGTTCCATGGTGCGCGCCAGCTTCGGGTCGAGCGTCGTCACCGACAGCGCGACCTTGACCAGGTTGCGCTTGGCCATCCGCGCCAGGATATCGATGTCGCGCGTCACCAGCGCCGACTTGGTCACGATGCCGACCGGATGACCGGCACGCTCCAGCACCTCAAGAATGCCGCGCATGATTTTCCGCTCGCGCTCGATCGGCTGATAGGGATCGGTGTTGGTGCCGATCGCGATCATCCGCGCCTCGTAATCGGGCGCCGCCAACTCCTTCTCGAGCAGTTCCGGCGCGTCGGGCTTGGCGAGCAATTTGGTTTCGAAGTCCAGTCCCGGCGACAGGCCGAGATAGGCGTGGGTCGGCCGCGCGAAGCAATAGACGCAGCCATGCTCGCAGCCGCGATAGGGATTGATCGAACGGTCGAAGCCGATGTCGGGCGACTCGTTGCGGGTGATCACCTTGCGCGAGGTATCGATCGTAACCGTGGTCTTGAACGGCGGCAGCTCTTCGAGACTCTGCCAGCCGTCGTCGAAGGCGACCCTCGCCTCGGCCTCGTAGCGGCCGCTGGCGTTGGACTGCGCGCCGCGGCCGCGTCGCCGTTCGCCTTCGATCGCGACTGCAAGCTCGGGAAACGGGGTGGGAAAAGGAGAAGCTGCACCCGCCGGGTTATCGGAGGGCGCCGTTACCGGCGGGTGCTTGAGGGCATGAGAGGATGCTCGGCTCATGCTGCGAAGCTAGCACAACGCGAGAACAAATCAAGAACAAGCGGAGAAGAAATCCACAAAACAGTGCTGTAAAAATCTGCAGGTGAAAAGGCTGCTTTGAAAATGACAAGGTGATAACACAGCGCGATTTTGCAACCGTTTGAGCCAACGAAGCCTCAATC
Organism: Bradyrhizobium sp. LTSP885; assembly: GCF_000938305.1. Lineage (GTDB taxonomy): Bacteria > Pseudomonadota > Alphaproteobacteria > Rhizobiales > Xanthobacteraceae > Bradyrhizobium. Next base: position 57,221 of record NZ_JYMT01000033.1, on the reverse strand, counting down.
ATGCTGAGCGTGATCATTCCGACCGACGGCGTGGAACGCACCGCGGTCGCGACCTTGGCGGCGCTGGTGCCGGGCGCGGCTGCGGGAATCATCCGCGAGGTGCTGCTGGTCGATCGCACCAATACGGATGTGATGGAGCGCGTGGCCGATGTGGCCGGCTGCCGCTTCCTGCGTTTCGAGGGCACCCGCGCCGCAGCGCTCGCCGCCGGCGCCAGGCAGGCCCGCTCGCCGTGGCTGATGTTCCTGCATCCGGGCGCGGTGCTCGACCCGGGCTGGATCGAGGAGACCACGCAATTCATCCAGATCGTGGCGGCGAGCGGCAAGGATCGCGCCGGCATCTTCCGCTACACCCGCTCGCCCTACTCCGACGCCAGCCTGCGCGACGGCTTCAAATTCGTCGCCCGGATGATCGCGGGGCCCTCGGCCGAGCAGGGCCTCCTGATCGCGCGCGACCATTACGAGCGGCTCG
>NZ_JYMT01000033.1:13582-56734 GCF_000938305.1 Bradyrhizobium sp. LTSP885 | reverse complement strand
CAGCCGCTCCGAGGCCCGCCTGCTCCGCCGGCTCGGCCGCTCCTCCCGCACCATGCTGCGCAGCCGGATCATGGTTGCATAAACGATACTTGCTAAAGTCAAATAATTATTTGACAATGGCAATTATCAGAGGTGCACCATGACCGATCCCGAGGACCAGGTCGCCGCGGTCCGCGGCTTCAACCGCTTCTACACCCGCAAGCTCGGCGTGCTCGACCAGCATCTGCTGCAGAGCCCGTTTTCGCTGAGCGAGGCGCGGGTGCTCTACGAACTCGCCCATCGCGAGGATGCGGCCGCCCGCGATATCGGGATCGAGCTCGGCCTCGACGCCGGCTATCTCAGCCGCATCGTCCAGAAATTCGATGACGACGGGCTGATTGCCCGCAAGCCGCTGCCGACCGACCGGCGGCAGGTCCGGCTCAACCTCACCGCCAAGGGGCGGCAGACCTTTGCCAAGCTCAACCGCAGTTCGCATGATGAAGTCACCGCGATGCTCGCCGCGCTGGTGCCGGCCGACCGTAACAGGCTCACCGCGGCCATGGCCACGGTCGAACGGCTGCTTGGCGAGACGGATGCCGCAGCGCCGCGCGCCATCCTGCGCGACCCGCGCCCCGGCGATCTGGGATGGGTGGTGCAGAGCCACGGCGCGCTCTATGCCAGCGAATACGGTTTCGATGCGTCGTTCGAGGCGCTGGTCGCCGACATCGCGGCGAAATTCCTCACCTCGTTCGACGCCTCGCGCGAGCGCTGCTGGATCGCCGATATCGACGGGGCGCCGGTCGGCTCCGTGTTCCTGGTCCGCCACAGCGACGAGATCGCCAAGCTGCGACTGTTGCTGATCGATCCGGCCGGCCGCGGGCACGGGCTCGGCAAAAGACTGGTCGGCGAATGCGTCAGCTTTGCAAAAGCCTGCGGCTATCGGCGAATGACGCTGTGGACCCAGAGCATCCTGGTCGCCGCCCGAAAAATCTATCAGGAGACCGGCTTCGAACTGGTGAAGCGCGAGCCGCATCGCAGCTTCGGACAGGACCTGATCGGCGAGACCTGGGAGCGCGACCTCTGAGATTGCAGCGCCGCGAAGGAGCGCGGCGCGTGACCGCGGAACTCATCACACTCTATACGCGGAGAGCCCACGCGCTTCGCGCCGAGGCCTACCGCAACGCCGTTCTGGCGGTGTGGCGGGCGTTGATCAGATTCGTCAGCGGCCGTTGATCCCTCCCGCCCGTCATTCCGGGGCATCGCGCCAGCGATGAACCCGGAATCTCGAGGTTCCGGGTTCGTGCTTCGCACGCCCCGGAACGACCGGAGACTACGCGCTCGCGCCCTGCGCCTTCGGGCGGCGCAAATGCTCGTCGAGCCGCGGCATGATCTCGACGAAATTGCAGGGCCGCGTGCGGTAATCGAGCTGCGGTGCCAGAATGCCATCCCAGCCGTCACGACAGGCGCCCGGCGAGCCCGGCAGGCAGAAGATGAAGGTCGCGCCCGCGACACCAGCGGTGGCGCGGCTCTGGATCGTCGAGGCGCCGATCTTGGCGTGGCTCAGCATGTGGAAGGCGATCGAAAAGCCGTCCATCCGCTTCTCGAACAGCGGCTCGATCGCCTCCGGCGTCACGTCGCGGCCGGTGAAGCCGGTGCCGCCGGTGGTGATGACGACGTCGACCCCCGCATCCGCGATCCAGCGCCTGATCACTGTGCGGATCGCCTCGACATCGTCGGTGACGATCTCGCGCGCCGCGAGCCTGTGCCCGGCCGCCGTGAGACGGTCGGCCAGCGTAGTGCCCGATTTGTCATCCGCCAGCGTGCGGGTGTCGGAAATCGTCAGCACCGCGATGTTGAGCGGGATGAACGTTTTGGATTCGTCGATTGCCGACATTGCGAGTCCTCGCCGTCATTCCGGACAGGCCGCGTAGCAGACTGATCCGGAATCTCGAGATTCCGGGTTCGCCCTTCGGGCGCCCCGGAATGACGCCAACCAATAGCTGTTACTACCCACCCGCAAACGTGTTGCAGGCCTGCACCGTGCCCTGCTGGTAGCCGGTCATGAACCATTGCTTGCGTTGCGCGGCGGAGCCGTGGGTGAATGAGTCCGGAACCACCCTGCCGGTCGCCTGCCGTTGCAGCGTGTCGTCGCCGATCGCATTCGCCGTGGTGAGAGCGGCGTCGATGTCGCCGGCCTCGAGGAAGCCGGGCCGCTTCTTCTCCTCGCGGTTGGTCCAGACGCCGGACAGGCAATCGGCCTGCAGCTCGACCTTGACCTGCAGCGCATTGGATTCCGCCTTGCTGCCGGCCTGCTGCTGCAGCCGCGTCACGCGCGGGATGATGCCGAGCAGGTTCTGGATGTGATGGCCGGCCTCATGCGCGATGATATAGGCCGCCGTGAACTTGCAGGCATTGCCCGAGCAGCCGCGGAAGCGGGTCTCGACCTCGCGGAAGAAGCCGGTGTCGAGGAAGATGGTCTTGTCCGGCGGGCAGTAGAACGGACCCATCGCCGACTGCGCCATGCCGCAGCGGCCGCCATTGGTGGCGTTGCGGAACAGCACGATCTTCGGACCGGTGTAGCTCTGGCCCGAGGCCTGGAAGATCTCGCTCCAGCGATCGTCGATCTCGCCGAGGACGCCTGCGATCATGCTGCCCATCTCGTCGGTCGGCGCGCCACGCTTGACCTGTCCGCCCGACGCCTGCCGGTCGGTCTGGACGGTCGGCGCCTGCTGGCCGCCGGTGAGGATTTCCGCGCCGCCGATCAGGACGCGCGGGTCGATGCCGAAGGCGTAGCCGATCAGGCCGAGCACGATGATGGTGCCGATGCCGAGCCCGCCACCGCCGCCCATCGGAATGCCGAGGCCGCCACCACCGCCGCCTCCGCTGTCGTCGCGACGGTCTTCGACGTCGTCGCTGCGGCGGAAGTCATCATAACGCATGGCGGTTTCCCTTCATTCCCGTCGGCGAGCTCAATTCCCGTCGGTGACCTGACGCGACAGGCACGTAAAATTTCCATTCCGTTAATCAATAACCCGCCCGGCAAAAATTGCCTAGTGCGCGAATCCGCGGTCCGCACCTGATATCTGCGTCCGCCAAATCGAATCGCGGCCGATGATCGCCGAATGTCTGCCGTACAACGCGTTGATGCTGCAGCACGATGCGAATGCGGACGCACCAATTGCCATTCGAAAAGATGCTGCAATCTTTTGCGCAAAGATTTCCAATTAAGTCGATTTTTACTTTGCCCGGTCAAGGTGTGGTCAGTCGGTTGTTTAGTCCCGCGTCGCCGACAGCGTCGCCTGAGTCAGAGTTCTTGAGTCATGGTAGTGTCGCGTCGCGGGGCGTCTGCAAGGGCGCCCCGCACTAAATTTGAGAATGCCCCGTCGAGCCGCATCGTCATTGGCGATTGCGTCGCAGAGATGTCGAAGCTTCCGACAGGCTCGGTCGATCTGGTGTTCGCAGATCCTCCCTACAATCTGCAGCTCAAGGGCGATCTCAAGCGCCCCGACGAGTCGCATGTCGATGCCGTCAACGACGACTGGGACAAGTTCTCGTCGTTCGCCGCCTATGACGATTTCACCCGCGCCTGGCTGCTGGCCTGCCGCCGCGTGATGAAGCCGTCGGCGACGCTGTGGGTGATCGGCTCCTATCACAACATCTTCCGCGTCGGCTCGATCATGCAGGACCTCGGCTTCTGGCTGCTGAACGACATCGTGTGGCGCAAATCCAATCCGATGCCGAACTTCCGCGGCCGCCGCTTCACCAATGCGCATGAGACCATGATCTGGGCCGCGCGCGACGAGAAGGCCAAGGGCTATACGTTCAACTATGAAGTGCTGAAGGCGGCCAATGAGGACGTGCAGGCACGCTCCGACTGGCTGATCCCGCTGTGCACCGGCGAAGAACGCCTCAAGGGCGATGACGGCAAGAAGGTGCACCCGACGCAGAAGCCCGAGCAGCTTCTGGCGCGCGTGCTGCTGTCGTCATCGAAGCCCGGCGATCTCGTGATCGATCCGTTCAACGGCACCGGCACCACGGGTGCGGTCGCCAAGCGCCTCGGCCGCAACTATATCGGCTTCGAGCGCGACCGGACCTACGCTGCCGCGGCCGAAGCGCGCATTGCCGCGGTCGAACCGCTGCCGGACGCAACGCTCGCGCCGTTCATGACCGCGCGCGAGGCGCCACGGGTCGCGTTCTCCGAACTGCTCGAGCGCGGCATGATCTTGCCCGGCGCAAAACTGGTCGACGCCAAGAAGCGCCACGGCGCGCTGGTCCGTGCCGACGGCGCCATCATGCTCGGCGACAAGGTCGGCTCGATCCACCGCATCGGCGCGGTCGCGCAGGGCTCAGGCGCCTGTAACGGCTGGACCTTCTGGCACGTCGAGACCAAGAACGGCCTCAAGCTGATCGACGAGCTGCGCGCCGAGATCCGCTCCGGGATGGCGGCGGGCTGAATTTCACCCATCCTACGAATGCTGAAAATTGGGCGGGCAAAGCGTCAGCGTGCCTACCCTACGGCTCTGCGTCCTCGGCAGACCTGCAATGACGGCCTCTTGAACGCCTTGAAGCCTAGCCGATCGGACCTAAATCCAGGGGCATCCGTTCCCATTTCGATTGACCATTCCGATGCGAAAACAATCCGATTCATTGCTGCTGGTGCCGCTGCTGCCGATCTTCCTGCTTGGCATGTTTCCAATGCTGCTGATCGGCCTCCTGGGCTTTTTCGGCCTGATCATGTTCGGCATCCTCCTCGTCTGCGTGGGGCTGACGCTTGGCCTCGAGGCGCATAGCGAGTTCAACGAAGAGATTATCGTGCACGGCTACGTGCGAGGGTCCGAACGCGCAACGCAGGTCTCCCACCTGCATGCCGCGACCCGCTCGGCAGTCGGGCTGGAGGTCGTGGGACTTGCTCTGATCGTCGCGGGCGTGGCGGGCTGGCTCTGGTTCGGCTGACCGACCCGCGGCGCGCGGCTGCTTCACAAACTCATCGCTTGCGCGCTGCAGCAAAATTTGCGCATGAAGGGCCGCAAGCGGCCACGCCGCGCCCCGATGTCGACGGTCACAAAAGCCCCAGGGAGCCCTTTCATGCTGAAATTCTATTTCAACGGCGCGCCGAATCCGAACAAGGTCGCATTGTTCCTGGAGGAGTCCGAACTGCCCTTCGAGGCAATCCCGGTCGACACCAGGAAGGGCGAGCAGTTCGCGCCCGAATTCCTGAAAGTGAACCCGAACGGCAAGGTGCCGGCGATCGACGATGACGGCGTGTTCGTGTTCGACTCCAATGCCATCCTGCTCTATCTCGCCGAGGAGCACGGCCTGTTCCTGCCGCCCAACACGCCGGCCAACCGCGCCGAGACGCTGTCGTGGCTGATGTTCATTGCGACCGGCCTCGGCCCCTATTCCGGCCAGGCGGTGCACTTCAAGCATGCCGCGCCAAAGGACCTCGAATACGCCCACAACCGCTACCAGTACGAGGCGCATCGCCACTACAAGATCCTCGACGACCACCTTGCCAAGTCGCGCTACATGGTCGGCAACAGCTATACGATCGTCGACATGGCGTTCTGGGGCTGGGCACGGATGGCGCCGTACGTGCTCGGCGAGGAAGGCTATGCGAAATATCCGAACGTCAAGCGGCTGGTCGACGAGATCTCGGCGCGGCCCGCGGCGGCACGCGCGATCGCGCTGAAGGACAAGCACAGCTTCAAGGCCGAGATGGACGACGAGGCCCGCGGCATCATGTTCGGCCACCTCAAGTCCAAGGTGGCGTGACAGGCGCTGTCATTCCGGGGCACGCGCTTCGCGCGTGAACCCGGAATCCAGAGGTTGTTGCGCGAGATTCCGGGTTCGCGCCGACGCGCGCCCCGGAATGACGTCAAGCAAAACGGCGCCCTCGCGGGCGCCGTTTTCGTTTCTGCCGCGCGTCGCGGCATGCGGCTATCGCGCCGGAAACGCGCCCAGCGCCTTCTCGGTCAGAACCGAGTCGCAATATTCCCGGACCTCCTTGATCTTGCCGCCCTCGAACCGCAGCACCAGGCAATAGTCGTTGTCGTAGCGCGCCCCAGCCTTGGTGAGGTTGTTGCCCTTGGCTTCGACCGCGACGACATCGCCGTCGGCAATGAAGCGATGCGCGATGGTGCGGCCCCGCTCGACCAACCGCGAGCGGACATGTCCGTGCAGATCGTTGAGGATCGATTGCTTGCCGGTGAAGGTGCGCGACCAGGAATATTGCCCGGTCACGGTCCAGGTCGCGTCGTCGGCGAGGTTTACCATGAACAGCGACCGATCGCGCACCGCGGGATCGGGATCGCCCGCGATCGCAAACATCTCCTGCACCAGTTTCTTGTTGTCGGCTGCGCTCATGGTGGCACTCCATCGATGGGGTTGATCGGCCATCATTGCCGCTTCGGCGCACATTCTTCCAATCGATAGGTGGTATGGTATACATTCACCTGATGAATTTGAATACCCTTGACCTCAATCTGCTGGTCGCGCTTGACGCGCTGCTCAGGGAAGCCAGTGTCAGCCGCGCCGCGATGCGGCTGCATTTGTCGCAGCCCGCTACCAGCCACGCGCTGCAGCGGCTGCGCGATCTGATCGGCGATCCATTGCTGGTGCGCAACGGCGCGCGGATGGAATTGACGCCACGGGCCCAGGCATTGCGCGGGCCGCTGGTGCAGGCGCTCGACCAGGTGCGCGCGCTGTTCGTCCCTGACGATTTCGACGCGGCGCGCAGCGAGCGGCATTTCCGGCTAATGATGCCGGACCTCGCGGTCGAACTGCTGATGCCGCCGCTGATGGAGAAGGTGACGCAGATCGCGCCGAACGTCACCATCGACGTGGTGCCATGGCGGGGGCCTGCGATCTTCACGCCGGATTTCGCCCGCACCATCGATCTCGTGATTTCGATCGGCGATGCCTTCAAGGGGTTTCACCGCCAGCTGCTCTATACCGACAGCGATGCACTTGCGGTACGGCGCGGCCATCCGCTCGGCGCCAAGCTGAAGAAGCGCGACATCTTCCTCGCTGCGCGGCATGTCGCGGTCGTGATCCGCGGCCAGAACGAGGATTTGATCGACACCTGGCTGCGCACCAAAGGCATCGAGCGGCGGATCGCGCTGATCGTCTCAGGCTATATCGAGGCGCTGCACGTCACCGCGCGTACCGACCTCATAGCCTTCGTGCCGCGCCGGCTGATCTCGGCGCTGTCAAAACAGCTGTCGCTGCTAACGGTGACGCCGCCGCTCGATCCCGGGATCGACGAGCAGCACATGTTCTACCCGACCCGCGCCCAGATGGACCCGGGCTCGCTCTGGCTGCGCAAGCTGATGCTGGAAACGGGGCGAGAGCTGGAGCGGCGGAAAACCGCATAGCGCACTCTATCCCATGTCGTCCCGGCTTTCACCGGGACGACACCGAGTATGTTCTGCTTCTACCCGTCCCTTACGCCTTCTGCTCGGCCAGCACCTTCTGCACGGCAGGACGCTGCTCCATTGCCGCGCGATGGGCCTTCACCTTCGGCAGGGTCGCGAGATCGACGCCGTCGCCATCGAGCCAAAGGGTCAGCGTGTAGAGATAGGCGTCGCAGACCGTGTAGTTCTCGCCCATCACCCATGGGCCTTTCAGCATGTCGCGCTCGATCAGGCCGAAGCTGGCGGCCATGGTCTTCGGGATCATCGTCTTCATGTCGACAAACGAACTCTCGTCCGCCGCCCAGCGATAGCCGCGCCCCTTGTGGGCGTGATTCACATGGACGGTGGAGCAGAGATAGGAGTTGAAGGCCTGCACCTTGGCAAACTCAAACGCATCCTCGAGCGGCGCGAGCTTGGCCTGCGGGAAGGTCTGCGCGATGTAGGCCAGCACCGCCGGCGTCTCGGTCAGCACGCCGCGATCGGTCACCAGCGCGGGCACGCGGCCCTTCGGGTTGATCTTCAAATACCCCGGGCTGTTCTGCTGGTTGGTCTTGAAGTCGAGCCGCTCGGTCGTGTAGGGCGCGCCGGCCTCGGCCAGCGCGATGTGAGAGGCGAGCGCGCAGGTGCCGGGGACGTAATAGAGCTTGAGCATAGTGATGTCCTCTTCGGGCCTTGTCGGTACGGGTGCAAATCCGAACCCGGCCTGGGGTTTTTGTTCTGCACGCGGACGTTAACGGCCCTCCCGTTCGCCGTCCATCCCCGCGCGGTGCCGCAAACCTTTCGCGGTTGCCCACAGCGGCGCTGTCGTGTCATGACCGTGGCCGATCAAGAGGGCATCCCATGACGGTACTCATCGCAGGCGGCGGCATCGGCGGGCTGACGCTGGCGCTCAGCCTGCACCAGATCGGCGTTCCCGCGCGCGTGTTCGAGAGCGTGCCCGAATTGAAGCCGCTCGGCGTCGGCATCAACGTGCTGCCGCATGCGGTGCGCGAATTGATCGAACTCGGCCTGCACGATCAGCTCGATGCTCTGGCTGTGCGCACGCGCGAGCTCGCTTATTTCTCCAAGCACGGCAAGCCGATCTGGAGCGAGCCGCGCGGGCTCGAGGCCGGCTACAAATGGCCGCAATTCTCGATCCATCGCGGCCGGCTGCAACAGATCCTGCTCGATGCCGCGACCGAACGGCTGGGGCGTGAGAATATCCTCACCAGCCATCACCTCACCGGCTGGGCTGAGACCGCGGATGGCGTCCGCGCCGACTTCATCGATAAGGCGACCGGCAAGCCGGCCGGCAGCCACAATGGCACGATCCTGATCGCCGCCGATGGCATCCACTCCGCAGTGCGCGAAAGGCTCTATCCGAGTGAAGGTCCGCCGCTCTGGAACGGCCGCATCCTCTGGCGCGGCATCACGCGCGGCAACGCGTTCCTCACCGGCCGCACCATGATCATGGCGGGCCACGAGATCCTGAAATTCGTCTGCTACCCGATCTCGAAGCAGGCCGGCCCCGACGGCAAATTCGACATCAACTGGGTCGCCGAGCGGCACATGCCGCCGACCTATCAGTGGCGCCGCGAAGACTATAACCGCACGGCAAAGCTCGAGGAGTTTTTGCCGTGGTTCGAGAGCTGGAATTTCGACTGGCTCGACGTCCCCGGCCTGATCCGGAACTGCCCGCACGCCTATGAATATCCGCTGGTGGATCGCGATCCGGTTTCGCAGTGGACCTTCGGTCGCGTCACGCTGATGGGCGATGCCGCGCACCCGATGTACCCGATCGGCTCCAACGGCGCCTCGCAGGCGATCCTGGACGCGCGCGTGCTGACCCGCGAGATCCTGGCCCTGGGGCCGACGCAGGCCGCGCTCGCAGCCTATGAGGCCGAGCGCCGGCCCGCAACCACCGATCTCGTGATGCTGAACCGCCGCAACGGCCCCGAGCAGGTGATGCAAATTGTTGAAGAGCGCGCGCCCGACGGTTTTGGCGTCGTCACCGAGGTGCTGTCGCAACAGGAGCTGGAAGACATCGCCGCCAACTACAAGCGCGTCGCCGGCTTCCAGGTCGAGGGCCTGAACGCCAAGCCGCCGATCGTGCAGCGCGGGAGTGCGGTCTAACTCATCGCAACGCCCGCGCCGACTCCACCAACCGAATGCTGTTCGTCGCTGTCGCGAGCAGCGTGCCGTCTGCGGCGGTCAGCCGGCCCTCGACGAACGCGATGGTCTTGCCAAGCTGGGTTACCGTCGCCTCGCCGGTGATCGGTCCGGGCCTTGCGGGCGCCAGGAAGTTCACGTTCATCGTGATGGTCGTGGTGTAGAGCCTGCCCTCGGTCATCACGAACACCGCCGGCCCCATCGTGTCGTCGAGCATCGCCGACAGGATGCCGCCCTGGACGAAGCCGGCGGGATTGCAGAAATCCGGCTTGCCGTCGAAGACGAGTTTGATCCAGCCGTCCTGCGGGCGTGCATCAAGGAGACGCCAGCCGAGCAGTTTGGCGCAGGGCGGCGTGGGGATGTGGTCGAGCGCGGTTGCGATCATGACGGCCTCCGTTGCTTGGGGCGTCGTAGCCGAGCCCTGCTGCCAGCATGGTGTCAGCAGAGTGAGCCGGAGCTAAAGATTGAGGCCGTGCGCGATGACCTTGCGCATCACGTTCGGCAACGCCTCGCCATCCAGCGTCGCGACCGGCACCCAGCGCATGCCGTCGGGCGCGCGGGTTCGCGACGGAACATTGGCGGTGTAGACCACCAGTTCCAGCGGGAAATGCGTGAACACGTGGGTGACGATTCCGGCCTTGCGGTGCCAACGCGTGACGCCCTTGAGCTCGGGCGCCTGCGCCAGCGCCGCTCTGTCCTCCTGCCCAGCAATCCACTCCGATCCCGGCACCTCGGTCATGCCGCCGAGCAGACCCTTTTCCGGGCGCGAACGCACGAGCAACTCGCCGCCCCGCGTCACCACAAAGGCCGCGCCACGGCGCAAGGTGCCGCTCTTCTTCGGCGCCTTTCGCGGGAATGTCTCCTGATCGCCGCGCGCGCGCGCCGCGCAGTCGTCGTTCAGCGGACATAGCGAGCAGGCCGGTTTCTTCGGCGTGCAGATCGTGGCGCCCAAATCCATCAGCGCCTGCGCGCTGTCGCCGGCGCGAGACTTCTCGTCGCCGGCGCGAGACGGACCGAGCAGGGTCGTAGCCAATTGCTGTATCCGCGGCTTTGCCTGCGGCAGTGATTCCTCGACGGCATAGAGCCGCGAGATCACCCGCTCGATATTGCCATCCACCGGCATGGTGCGCCGGTCGAACGCAATCGCCGCGATCGCCGCCGCGGTGTAGGGCCCGATCCCCGGCAGCGCGCGCAGGCCGTCCTCGGTGTCGGGGAAGACCCCGCCATGGTCGTTGAACAACGCGACCGCGCAGGCATGCAGGTTGCGCGCCCGCGAATAATAGCCGAGCCCGGCCCACATCCGCAGCACGTCGTCGAGCGAGGCGCGGCCGAGCGCCGTTGCGTCAGGCCAGCGTGACACGAACTTCTCAAAATAGGGCCCGACCGCCTTCACCGTGGTCTGCTGCAGCATGATCTCCGACAGCCACACCCGGTACGGATCAGCCAGTTCCCCCGGAGCTGCCCGCCACGGCAGCCGCCGGCGATGGCGGTCGTACCAGGCCAGCAGGAGGGCCGGGCGATCGGCGCTATCGTTGGTCAGTTTCGTTTTGGCGGCTGCGCGAGAGCTCATGGATGTACCTTAAGGCCTCGGCACAAATCTCTCCACGTCATGCCCGGGCTTGTCCCGGGCATCCACGTCTTTCTTCTTTGGAGTCGTCCAATTCCTCACGCGAACGGCAGGCATGCTATAAGCCCCCCATGCCCAGACCCGGCCCGATCAACGCAAAGCCCCTGTCCATCCTGCTCAACGACGTCTTCAGCGACGCCTACGCCAAGCAGGGCTTTGCCGCGCGCGAGCTGGTGACGCGGTGGAACGAGATCGCCGGCGAACGGATCGCAGCCTATTGCGAACCGCTGAAGATGCAGTGGCCGCGGCCGGTCGAGGGGCAGCCGCAGGAGCCGGCGACGCTGGTGTTGCGGGTCGAGGGGCCGATGGCGCTGGAGATCCAGCACTCCTCCGACGTCATCCTGGAGCGGGTCAACCGCTTCTTTGGCTGGCATGCGGTCGGCCGGCTGACGATCCGGCAGGCGCCCTTGTCGCGCCGCAACCAGCCGAAGCCGCGCCACGCGCCGGATCCGAAAGCGGTGGCCAGGGAGGCCGAGGGCCTGACAGAGGTGGAAGACGACGATTTGCGCGCGGCGCTGGCCAGGCTAGGTGCCTCGATCAAGCGAAATTGACGCTTTTCGGCGGCCAGCCCGCGACGACCCGCCATTGCCACAATGGTCGTTTCAAGCTAGCGAAGGCTTCTTTTTCGGAACCTCATTCCGGCGTGAATGCGCCGATCCGGGAGCTGACCTTGATCATCACGCGCCGCGCCTTCACCACCGCTCTCTCGCTGACCGGCCTTGCCGCCCTCGCGGGCCTCTCGCCGTTCCGCCTGATCACCGACGCGTTCGCGCAGAGCGCCACCGATGTCGCCAAGCCGCAGTCGCTGCCCGACATGGGGCTCGGCCCGCAAGACGCCAAGGTCACCATCACCGAATACGCCTCGATGACCTGCCCGCATTGCGCCAACTTCAACGAAACCGTGTTCCCGAAGATCAAGTCGGCCTACATCGACTCGGGCAAGGTCCGCTACGTGTTCCGCGAATTCCCGCTCGACATCAAGGCCGCCGCCGGCTCGATGCTGGCGCGCTGCATCGCCAAGGACGACGCGCCGAAATTCTACGCCGTGATCGATCTGCTGTTCCGCCAGCAGAACGACTGGGTGATCAAGAACACCACCGAGACGCTGACGCGGATTGGCAAGCAGGCCGGCCTCAGCCAGCAGCAGGTCGAGGACTGCCTCAAGGACCAGACGCTGCTCGACAAGATCGCCGCCGATCAGAAATACGCCAACGACGTGCTGAAGGTGAATTCGACGCCGACCTTCTTCATCAACGGCGAAATGCTGAAGGGCGAGACCTCGTTCGAGGAATTCAGCAAGAAGATCGATCCGCTCCTGAAGAGCTGATTGGTCTCAACCCGGAGCGCTCCATGGGCACCACCCGCCGCGCCTTTGCCGTCGCATTGTCGCTCACGGGGATCGCGGCGGCCACGCCGCTCCGGCTGATCGGGAACGCGGCGGCGGCCGAAGCCGCCGATCTGTCGAAGCCGCAATCGCTGCCGGAGATGGCACTCGGCGCCGGCAACGCGCCGGTGACGATCATCGAATACGCGGCCTCGACCTGCCCGCATTGCGCGCGCTTCAACAGGGACGTGTTTCCGAAGGTCAAATCCGAGTTCATCGACACCGGCAAGGTGCACTACGTCTTCCGCGACTTCCCGCTCAACATCAAGGATGTCGCCTGCTCGATGGTGGCGCGCAGCATCGCAAAGAACGACTCGGCAAAATACTTTGCCGTCATCGACGTGATGTTCCGCCAGCAGGACGAACTGGTGAAGAAGACCACGGACACGCTGAAACTGATCGCGCGGCAGGCCGGCGTCGGCGATCAGGCCGTGGAAGATTGCCTGAAGGATCAAGCGACGCTGGACAAGATTCAGGTCGACCAGAAATACGCCATGGAGGTCCTGAAGATCGAGGGCACACCGACGTTTTTCGTCAACGGCACGATGATCGTCGGCGAGGTCGAGTTCGAGGAATTGAGCAAGCGCATCAATTCGCTGTTGAAAACCTGATTCGCGCCGACCGGATTTCCACCGATAAATTGAGGCCGAAAACAGCGGCAAAACCCTGCGAATCCCTTGTAATTCCCTTGGGAAAAGCCGGGTCAAGCGGTTGCCCTCAAGCGCCGGCCTCGCCATTGTCCCGCTCCATGAGAGCTGTACGCAGCTTATCACCCACACACCGACATTGCCTTCCATGGTATTGTCACGGCAGGGAGATTCGCGCCCGGCCAAGCGAGATTTGTGTTCATGAAGCTCACGCGCCTTCGCCTCCACGGTTTCAAGTCGTTCGTTGAACCCACCGACTTCATGATCGAGCCGGGCTTGACCGGCGTCGTCGGACCCAACGGCTGCGGCAAATCCAATCTGGTCGAAGCGCTGCGCTGGGCGATGGGCGAGACCTCGCACAAGTCGCTGCGCGCCGCCGACATGGACGCGGTGATCTTCGCCGGTTCCGGCAATCGCCCGGCGCGCAACCACGCCGAAGTGGTGATGACGATCGACAATTCCGATCGCTCGGCGCCGGCCGCGATGAACGACAGCCAGCTGCTCGAAATCTCCCGCCGCATCGAGCGCGAGGCCGGCTCGGTCTACCGCATCAACGGCCGCGACGTGCGCGCCCGCGACGTCCAGATCCTGTTTGCCGACGCCGCCACCGGCGCGCGCTCGCCGGCACTAGTCCACCAGGGCAAGATCGGCGAGATCATCCAAGCCAAGCCCGAGCAGCGCCGCCGCGTGCTGGAAGATGCCGCCGGCGTCGCCGGTCTGCACGCCCGCCGGCATGAAGCGGAACTGCGGCTCAGGGCAGCCGAGACCAACCTCACCCGCGTCGAGGACGTGATCGGCCAGCTCTCCGGCCAGATGGACGGCCTGAAGAAGCAGGCCCGCCAGGCGATTCGCTACCGCGAGGTCGCGGCCAAGGTGCGCAAGTCCGAGGCCATGCTCTACCATCTGCGCTGGATCGAGGCGAATGCCGACGTCAATGATGCCGCGCAGACCCACGATCTCGCCGTGCGCGAGATGGCCGAGCGCACCCGCGAGCAGGCCGAAGCCGCCCGCATCCAGGCGATCCGCGCCTCCGAACTGCCGGCGCTGCGCGACGCCGAAGCCCGCGCCGCCGCCGGCCTGCAGCGCCTGACCAATGCGCGCGAACTGCTCGACCGCGAGGAGCAGCGCGCCAAGGAGCGCGTCGGCGAGCTCGATCGTCGCCTCACCCAATTTGCCGCCGACATCGCGCGCGAGCAGCAGCAGACCTCGGATGCCGACATCGCGCTGCAGCGGCTCGACACCGAAGACGCCGAGCTGAAGGAAGAGATCAAGTCGCGCGTCGAGAAGCGTTCCGGCGTCGACGAGCGCGTTGCAGAATCCGAAACCATGCTGGCCGCGATCGAGCGCCAGTTCACCGAGCTGACCACGCAGCTCGCCGACCTCACCGCGAAGCGCAACCAGCTCGAGGCTGGCGTGCGGACCCATCGCGACCGGCTGGCGCGGCTCGATCAGGAGATCGCCAACGTCCAGGCCGAGGAAGAAAAGCTCGCGCAGGAAACCGGCAATCTCGGCGACATCGACGCGCTGGCGGCGACGATGGAGACCGCGCAGCAGACGCTCGCCGAATCCGAGGCCGCGGTGCAGGCCAACGAAACCCATCACGTCGCGGCGCGGCAGACGCTGGAATCATCCCGCTCGCCGCTCGCGGAAGCCGAGAAGCGCGTGCAGCGGCTGGAGACCGAAGCCCGCACGATCTCCAAGCTGGTCAACAGCGAGACCAAGAATCTGTGGCCGCCGATCATCGACGGCATCACGGTCGCCAAGGGTTACGAGAAGGCGATCGGCGCCGTGCTCGGCGACGATCTCGACGCGCCGGTCGATCCGTCGGCGCCAATGCGCTGGACCAATGCCGGAGCTACGGGCGAAGACCCCTCGCTGCCCGACGGCGTCGAGCGCCTCGCCGACCGTGTCCAGGCTCCGCCGGAACTGGCGCGGCGGCTGGCGCAGATCGGCGTCATCACAAAGGAACGCGGCGCGGCGCTGGTGTCGCAGCTCAAGACCGGCCAGCGGTTGGTAACGCTCGAAGGCGACGTCTGGCGCTGGGACGGTTTTGTCGCCGACGCGCATGCCCCGACCGGCGCCGCGCGGCGCCTCGCCGAGCGCGCCCGTCTGATCGATATCGAGCACGATCTGGAGCAGGCCCGCATCGACGCGGCCGCCAAGCGCGAGGCGCTTGAGACGGCGGAAGCGGAGCTGCGGACCGCCGCCGCAGCCGAGGCCGCGTCCCGCGAGGCCGTTCGCGCCGCCCGCCGCGAGGCCGAGGCCGCCCGCGAGCGTCATGCCACGACCGAGCGCGAGATCAACCGCCATGCCGCGCGCAAGTCGGCCCTGACCGAGGCCCACACCCGCGTCGCGGCCGACCGCGCCGAGGCCGAGGCTGCGCATGAGAGCGCGGTCGGGGCGCTGACCGAACTGCCGCCTGGTGTCGAGACCGAGACCCAGCTCGCCGCGGTCCGTGCCGAGATCGATAACCAGCGCCGGGCCGCGGCCCAGGTTCGCGCCGAGGCGCAGGCGCTCGCCCGCGAGGCCGAGCTTGCCGACCGCCGTGTGCAGGCGATCCTTGCCGAGCGCAGCGATTGGCAGAACCGCAAGACCAGCGCCGCCTCCCAGGTCGAGACCATCGAGGCCCGCATCGCCGAGGTCTCGATCGAGCGCGAGGAGCTCGCCAACGCGCCGGAAGTGTTCGCCGAGAAGCGCAGTGCGCTGATCACGGAGATCGAGCATTCCGAGAGCGATCGCCGCATCGCAGCCGACGCGCTCGCCATGGCCGAAACCGCAATGGCGGAAACCGACCGCGCCGCTAAAATCTCGCTCGAAGCCTTCTCCAGCTCCCGCGAAGCCACCGCGCGTGCCGAAGAGCGGATGGAAGGCACCCGCCGCCGCCTCGCCGATATCGAGCGCGAGATCCACGACATGCTCGAGGTCGAGCCGCAGGCGGTCGTCGCCATGGCCGAGATCGAGCCGGGCGCGGAGTTGCCGCCGGTCGGTCAGGTCGAGGAAGAGCTCGAGAAGCTGCGCCGCGACCGCGAGCGCCTTGGCGCCGTCAATCTGCGCGCCGAGGAAGAGCTCAAGGAAGTCGAGACCCAGCACACCGCGCTGACCACCGAGCGCGACGACCTCGTCGAGGCGATCAAGCGGTTGCGCCAGGGCATCCAGAGCCTCAATCGCGAGGCCCGCGAGCGCCTGTTGACCTCGTTCGAGATCGTCAACAGTCACTTCAAGCGTCTCTTCACCGAGCTGTTCGGCGGCGGCGAAGCCGCGCTGCATCTGATCGAGAGCGACGATCCGCTCGAAGCCGGCCTCGAGATCATCGCAAAACCTCCCGGCAAGAAGCCGCAGACGCTGTCGCTGCTGTCGGGTGGCGAGCAGGCGCTGACCGCGCTGGCCTTGATCTTCGCGGTGTTCCTCACCAATCCGTCGCCGATCTGCGTGCTGGACGAAGTCGACGCGCCGCTCGACGACCACAACGTCGAACGGTTCTGCACCCTGCTGCACGAGATGACGTCGTCGACGGAAACCCGCTTCATTATCATCACGCACAATCCGATCACGATGGCGCGGATGAACCGGCTGTTCGGCGTCACCATGGCCGAGCGCGGCGTCTCGCAACTGGTCTCGGTCGACCTGCAGGGCGCGGTGGAGATCCTCGACCAGAACGTGGCGTAGGCTGACCATGCCGTCATTCTGGGATGGTCCGAAGGACCAGACCCGGAATCTCGAGATTCCGGGTTCGATGCTTCGCATCGCCCCGGAATGACGTGAGAGTGACGGCAGCGATGACCTCACCCGATCTTCCCGCCGAACTCCGCGCCGCCCTCAATGCCAAGCTTGAGGGTCGTTCCCGCAGCGACGCAGCCGGCCGCGCCGCGGTGATCTCGCAGACCTATCGCGAAGGTGGCGGCTCCGGCACGATCAAATCGGAGACCGATGCGCTCGCCTACGCGCTGGCGCGGATGCCGGCGACATACGCGGCGGTTGTTGCAAGCCTCAATGCGCTCACCGAGATCCGGCCGGATTTTGCTCCGACGAGCCTGCTCGACGTCGGCGCCGGACCGGGAACAGCGACCTGGGCAACGGCCGAAGCACTTTCATCGCTGCAGCACTTCACCCTGCTTGATGCCAACGGCGCTTTGCGAACCCTGGCGCTAGAACTCTTTCGCGACAGCACGCGCCTGCGCGATGTCAGATATGAACTCGGGCAAGCTCGCGCGTTGCTCGCGCAGGCCGAAGCGGCCGACCTCGTCATCGCGAGCTACGTGATCGGTGAGCTCGCCGATGCCGGGCGCACAGCACTTGCCGAGACCCTCTGGTCGAAAACCAAGGACACGCTCTTGGTCGTCGAACCCGGCACGCCCGCGGGCTACGCGCGGATCATCTCACTCCGCGCACGATTGATCGCAGCCGGCGCCCATGTCGCCGCGCCCTGCCCGCATGACGGCGCGTGCCCGCTGGTTGCGCCCGACTGGTGCCACTTCAGCCAGCGTCTGCAGCGTTCGCGCGCGCACAAGCAGGTCAAGGGCGCCGAGCTGCCGTTCGAGGACGAACGATTTGCCTATGTCGCACTGATGCGCACGCCGGTGACGGCGCGGCCATCGCGCGTGCTGGCGCAGCCTGATGTCGGCAAGGTCGAGATTTCGGCCAAGCTGTGCACCGCCGAAGGCGTCGTTGTTGCAAAGGTCCCGCGTCGCACCAAGGCCGACTACGCCCGTGCCCGGCGATGGCGATGGGGCGATGCGATCGTGAACCCCGATTGAACTAGTCCGCGCCCATCGCCGACCAAAGCTTTGCCCCCTCTTCCCGGCGGGCTGCTGTGCGCCCGGTTTTGGGCTACGGTGCCGCCGTTTCGTCCCATCAGGAGCTTTCCCGTCATGTCGACCAGCTGGATCGTTATCGGCGTCATCGTCGTTCTCGTGCTGTTTGCGTTCGGCGCCTACAATCGCCTGGTCGCGCTCGGCCAGCGCGTCAGCCAAGCCTTCGCCGACATCGACGTCCAGCTCAAGCAACGTCACGATTTGGTCCCGAACCTGGTCGAGACTGTGAAGGGCTATGCCTCCCATGAGCGCGGTACGCTTGATGACGTGGTGAAGGCGCGGGGCGCTGCGATGTCGGCGCAGGGGCCGGCGCAAGTATCCGCCGCGGAAAACCAGCTCTCCGGCGCGCTCGGCCGGCTGATCGCGCTGTCGGAGGCCTATCCGGACCTCAAGGCCAATACCAACTTCCAGCAGCTCGCAACCGAGCTCTCCGACCTCGAGAACAAGATCGCCGCCAGCCGCCGCTTCTTCAACAATGCGGTCCAGGAATACAACACCGGCATCCAGCAGATGCCGGCCGCGCTGTTTGCCGGCATGTTCGGCTTCACCCGCAAGGACTTCTTCGATCTCGGCGCCAGCCGCACCGAGGTCGAGGCCGCGCCGAGCGTGAAGTTCTGATCAGCATGGCATCCAGCCTGTCCCGTCATTCCGGGGCGATGCGAAGCATCGAACCCGGAATCTCGACCCGCCAGAAAACCTCTGGATTCCGGGTTCGCGCTTTCAGCGCGCCCCGGAATGACGGTGGTTAGCGGAAGCGCATCATGGCCGCCTATGGTCTCTACACGCATATCGCATCGAACAAGTTTCGTTCGATGTTGCTGCTCGCGGGCCTGTTCCTGCTGATCTACGTGCTGGTCTATGCTGGCGCGCTGGTCGCCGAGGTGATGACCAATGGCGGCCGCCCGGTCGATTATTACCTGACGCGCGCCTCGCGCGACCTCGTCTCGGCCTTCCCCTGGGCCACGATCGCTGCCGTGGCCTGGATCGTGATCGCCTATTTCTTCCACCAGAACATGATCGACGCCATCACCGGCGGCGAAGCGGTGACGCGGCAGCAGCAGCCGCGGCTCTACAATCTCCTGGAAAACCTCTGTATCTCGCGCGGCATCCCGATGCCGAAGCTCAAGGTGATGGACAGCCCGGCGTTGAATGCGTTCGCGGCGGGGCTGCACCGGCGGCAATATTCCATCACCGTCACATCGGGCCTCTTGAAGGCGCTTGATGACCAGGAGATCGAGGCCGTGCTCGGCCACGAGCTCACCCATATCAAGAACGGCGACGTGCAGCTGATGGTGGTCGCCGTGATCATCGCCGGCGTGGTCGGATTCTTCGGGGAAATGTTCTTCCGCGTCTTCACAAATCTGTCGTGGAGCTCGGGCGGCCGCTGGTCGTCGTCATCGTCATCCTCCTCTTCATCGTCCTCGTCGTCAGACCGCAAGGGTTCCGGCGGCGGCGCGATCATTGTCATCATCATTGCGGTCGCGCTGATCTTGCTGGCCTGGCTGCTGTCGCAGGTCGTCAAGCTGGCGCTGTCGCGCTCGCGCGAGTTCCTGGCCGATGCCGGCTCGGTCGAGCTGACGAAAAATCCCGATGCAATGATCTCGGCGTTGCGCAAGATCGAGAACCGCGGCGAGCTGCCGGGCGCGACCTCGGCGGTGATGGAACTCTGCCTCGACAATCCGCGCGAGGGCTTTGCCGACCTGTTCGCGACCCACCCGTCGGTGCAGTCCCGGGTCGATGCGCTGGTGAAATATGCCGGCGGCCGCGATCCGGGCTACTTGGCATTGCCCGATGAAACCTCGGACGAGACGGCAACACAGGACGACCCGGATGCGGACGGAGACCAGCCTGCGCCGGTCCCCCATGGCCCGTGGGGTGACGCCACCAATGCGCCGCCGAGCAGTCCGCCGCCTCTCCCGGGCACCAGCCCGACGCAGGGACCGTTGGGTCCGCTACGGGGCCCTTGGGGCCGCCGCGTCTGAAGTCAGCCTCAGCCCTTTCGTTCCATTAAGGAAATCCCCACCAAACCCATCACCGGCACCTTAAGGAATTGAATTCTCCCTCGATTCTGCCATGTTCGCGCCCAAAGCAGGTGTGGGGACTCGCCGATCGCCCTCGCGATCGGGAGCGCGCTTCAAGGGATTTCCATGGCAAAGCCGGTCGTGATCGTGGTGGGCGCCGATAAGGGCGGGGTCGGCAAGACCACCGTCTCGCGGACGCTCCTGGACTATTTCAGCGCCAACAACGTGCCGACCCGGGCGTTCGACACCGAATCGCCGCGCGGCACGCTGATGCGCTTCCACCCCGACATCACCCAGATCGTCGACATGACGACGACCTCGGACCAGATGAAGATCTTCGATACGCTGAATGCCGGTACCTCGGTCACCGTGATCGACGTCCGCGCCGGCCTGTTGTCGCCGGCGCTGGCCTCGCTGCGCGACATCGGCTTCCTCGATGCGGCACGCTCCGGCCAGATCACCTTCGCCGTTTTCCATATATTGGGCCCCTCGATCGCCTCGCTGGACGAAATCGCCGAGACCGCGAATTTCATGCAGGGCGCGAAATACTATTTGGTGAAGAACTTCATCAACGACACCCAGTTCTTCCAGTGGGACCAGGCGACCTATAACTCCTATTTCCACCGCATCAAGGACGCCACCGAGCTCACGATCCCCAAGCTCAACGAAATGGCCTATGAGCAGGTCGAGGTCTCCTCGGTACCGTTCCTCAAATTCGTCGCCAACAAGGGCACGAATGACGAAGCCGCGAACTATTCCTTCGTGCTGCGCGGCTATGTCCGGCACTGGCTGGCCAATGTCTGGAGCGAGTTCGACCGGATCAAGCTGACCGACCTGGTCGGCGGCAAGTCGACCACCCGCGGCGGTGAAAAATAGTCCTGTCGACGGCCGCGACAGGGCTGGATTGGGCGGAAATTTGGCCTGATATATCCGGCGATGTCATCCACGCCCCTTTACATCATCTGCTCGTCCCGCCCGCAGGTCGGCAAGACGCTGATCGCGCGGCTGTTGAGCGAATTCCTGCTGCTGAAGCATGGCGCGGTGGTTCCCTTCGACATCAACCTGAAGGAGCCGTCGCTGCTCGACTATTTGCCTGGGATCACCGAGACCGCCGACGTAATCGACACCTACGGCAAGATGCAGCTGATGGACCGGGTCATCGTCAATGACGGCACAGCCAAGGTGATCGACCTCGGCTACCACGCCTTCGACGAATTCTTCAAAATGTGCGACCAGATCGGGTTGATGAAGGAGGCGATGCGTCGCGGCGTCGCGCCAGTCATCCTGTTCGTCGCCGATACCGACCGCGCCTCGGTGCGGGGCTATCAGACGATCCAGCCGCTGATCCCGCCGAATGCGCTGGTCGTGGTCGATAATGAATTCGTGGTGCGCGGCGAGCTGCCGCCGGTGATGTCCCGCAGCCGCGTGCTCCGCTTCGCCGCGCTGCCGGTGTTCCTGAAGACCTATATCGACCGCTTGAACTTCTCCTTCACCGGCTATCTGCGCCAGGAGAAGGATTCATCCACCGAGCTGCACCAATGGATCCGCCGCAGCTACACCACGTTCCGCGATCTCGAATTGAGCATGCTGCTGCAGAGGTCGTGACCGTCGTCCCGGCGAAGGCCGGGACCCATAGCCACAGCTATCCGTTTGGCGAACGCTGGGGCCACAGCATTTCTTCACCACCCACATTTGTGGTTATGGGTCCCGGCCTTCGCCGGGACGACGTGTGGAGGGTTGTCGCTAAACCTCAATGCCCCTCGAACGCCATCAGCGTGCGCACCGGGACGTTCATCGCGCGCAGCTTGGCGGCGCCGCCGAGATCGGGCAGGTCGATGATGAAGCAGGCGGCGACCACGTTGGCGCCGATCTGGCGCAGCAGCTTCACTGCGCCTTCAGCGGTGCCGCCGGTCGCGATCAGATCGTCGACCAGGATGACGCGCTCGCCGGGCTGCACCGCGTCGGCATGCATCTCCATTTCGTCGAGACCGTATTCCAGCGAATAGGCGATCCGCACCGTGGTGTGCGGCAGCTTGCCCTTCTTGCGGATCGGCACGAAGCCGGCGGAGAGCTGGTGCGCCACCGCGCCGCCGATGATGAAACCGCGCGCTTCGATGCCTGCGACCTTGTCCATCTTGGAGCCGGCCCAGGGATGCACCAGTTCGTCGACCGCGCGGCGGAACGCGCGGGCGTCTGCCAGCAGCGTGGTGATGTCACGAAACAGGATGCCCGGCTTGGGATAATCCGGGATGGTGCGAACGGTCGACTTGATGTCCTGGTCAAACGTCATGGATCTCGCAATCCTCAATTGGCCGGCGGGTTGAGCCGGAATGCATTCTCGACAATACGCAAGCCCACCTCGTTGCCGAGTGACATCAGCGATTCCGGATGGAATTGGACGCCGCCGACCGGCAACGTCTTGTGCTCGATTACCATCGCGACGCCATCTTCGGTGGTCGCGGTCACCGTCAGCACGTCGGGCACGGTGTCGCGCTCGACGAACAGCGAGTGGTAGCGGCCGATCACGATCTCATTGGGCAGGTTCTGCATCAAGCGCCCGCCGCGCACCTGGACCCGCGAGGGCCGGCCATGCGCGGGCTGGCTGAGCTGGCCGAGCTGGCCGCCAAAATATTCGCCGATTGCCTGCACGCCGAGGCAGACGCCGAAGATCGGTAGCTGCTTCTCTAGCGCGGTGCCGATGGTTTTCGAGATGCCGAAATCCTCAGGCCGCCCGGGCCCGGGCGACAGCACCAGCAGGTCCCAGCCTTTCCGCTTCAGCATGTCCTGGGCATGGATGTGCCTGACCACGGTGACGTTGGCGCCGACCTGACGGAAATAGTCCGCCAGCATATGCACAAAGCTGTCGTCGTGATCGATCAGGAGCACGTTCTTGCCGGAGCCGGTGGCGTCGGGCGCGAAATCCGACAGCGGCTTCGGCGGATCGCCGCGCAGCGCCTGGAACAGCGCCGACGCCTTGACCTGGCATTCGCGATCCTCCGCCGCCGGATCGGAGTCAAACAGGCAGGTCGCGCCGACGCGGACTTCGGCGAGGCCGTCCTTCATGCGGATAGTGCGGATGGTGAGGCCGGTGTTGATGCTGCCGTCGAAATTCACCGCTCCGATCGCGCCGGCATACCAGCGCCGCGACGAGCGCTCGTGGTCTTCCACGAATTGCATCGCCCACAATTTCGGCGCGCCTGTTACCGTCACCGCCCAGGCGTGGGTCAGGAAAGCATCGAGCGAATCGAAGCCCGGCCGCAGCATGCCCTCGACGTGATCGACGGTGTGGAACAGTTTTGAGTAGGTCTCGATCTGGCGCCGCGCCAGCACCTTGATGGTACCGGGCACGCAGACGCGTGCTTTGTCGTTGCGGTCGACGTCGGTGCACATGTTGAGCTCGAACTCGTCCTTTTCCGAATTCAGGAGCTGGCGGATCTGTTCGGCATCGCCGATCGCATCCAAGCCGCGTGCGATCGTGCCCGAGATCGGACAGGTCTCGACGCGACGGCCGTCGGATCGCACGAACATCTCCGGCGACGCCGACACCAGGAATTCGCCCTCGCCGAGGTTCATCAACGCGCCATAGGGCGACGGGTTGATGCGGCAGAGCCGCTGGAATACTTCCGCCGGCGAACGCTCGCAGGGCTCGGCGAAAAGCTGGCCGGGCACCGCCTCGAACAAATCGCCGCGCGCAAACGCCGCGCGCGCGACCTCGACCGTCGCCTGGTATTCGCCCGGCGCGTGATCGGCAAAGCCTTGCCGCGGTGACTTGGCATAGACGCTGACAGCGGTGTCGTGCGGCAGGCCCGCGGTGGACTTGCCCTTCCAGGCGAATTCGTAAGCAAGCACCACGCCGCGGCCGGTGGCGCGGTCATAGGCCAACAGACGGTCCGGCACGTAGAGCACGATGTCACGCTGATCGGCCTCGCGTGCCCGCTTCTGCACGAGGTCCTCGATCTGGAACACGAGGTCATAGGCAAAGGCGCCGAACAGGCCGAGCAACGGATCGGCGCTGGAGGAGAACGCCGCCACCATATCGCGCACCAGCGACATCACGCTGGCGCGGCGGGTGCGCTGGTCCTCATCGACCGGCGCGGCGCCGCGGATGATGTGGCCGGCGAGCATTGTCGCGCTTCGCTCGGAGATCACGACGCAGGGCTCGCGCAGGACGTCGCCGAGGAAGGCGATCAGCACCTCGCCGCGCGGGTTCAACGCCTTGAGCGTGAAGTTGGTGCCTGATGTCTCCAGCACCAGCGGCGGATCGGCAAAGCCGAGATCGAAGCTCTCGTAGCGGCCCGGCACCGTCGTGCCCGAGGACAGCACCACGCCGCGGCGGCGGTCCAGGAGTGCGATCAGGTCGTCGAGGCGATTGGCGCCGCCGCTGAACTGCTCGACCACGCGCGCAACCGCAAGGCCGCCGTTGGTGAGATATTCGCTGTTGGCCGGCAGGGAGAAGGCAGTCCTGTTCATGTGATCCTCTTACGAGACTTGCCGAGAGAGCGCCACACAGGACAAACGAAGGGCCGTCGCACTGCGATGGCGACCTTCGACGTTTCAGAGAAATGAAATCGCACCGGCCACCTATGAGAAGGTGGGCCACCAAAGACGGGATGGACTGGCAACGGTGCGCATGGCCGTTACTCACCATCCGCCGCGGGCCGTGTCAAGGGAGGGCCTGCCGCCCTGCCCCACGCTGGGACGGCTTTTTCCGGTTTGAAAGGACGCAAATCCGCGTAGGATTTGCGTTAACGGCGGGTCCTCGACCGCCCAAAAAACAGACAACAGGCGGAGGCGCGCAGATGACGATTTTGGGTCTGGGATATGCCGGGTTCGGCTCGGACGCACTCGACGACTGGCGGCAATTCGGCACCGGCCTGGTCGGGCTGCAGGCAATCGAGCGCGGCAATTCGCTGCTCGCGTTCCGGATGGACGACCGCAAGCAACGCATCATGATCGACCGTGCGCAGGGCGAAGGCACGCGCTTCTTCGGCTGGGAGGTGGCTGATAGCGCTGATCTCGACGCGCTGGCGGCGCGGCTGGAGCAAGCCGGCGTTGCCGTCACCGCCGAGCCGCAGGCGCTTGCCGACGCGCGGCGGGTGCGCGGCCTGATCTCGTTCAGGGATCCGGCCGGCAACCGTCTCGAGGCGTTTCATGGCGCCGAGATCGACGACACGCCGTTCAAGCCGGGACGCTCGATCTCGGGTTTCCGCACCGGACCGCAGGGTCTTGGTCACGCCGTGCTGACGGTCGAGCATCTCGCACCGGTCATGGCGTTCTATGTCGACGTGCTCGGCTTCGGCCTCAGCGACTACATCGAAAAGCCGTTCCGCGCCTATTTCTTCCACATCAATCCGCGTCACCACTCTCTCGCGCTGATCGAGACCGGTACCAACGGCATGCATCATTTGATGGTGGAGCTGTTCTCGCTGGACGATGTCGGCCAAGCCTATGACATCGCGCAGAAGGAAGACCGCGTCAACGTCACGCTCGGCCGCCACACCAACGATCTGATGACGTCGTTCTACGCCAAGTCGCCGTCGTCCTTCATGGTCGAATGCGGCTGGGGCGGCCGCGAGATCGAGCCGGCCAACTGGACGCCGTTCGAGATGCATGACGGCCCGAGCCTGTGGGGCCATGAGCGCGTCTGGCTGTCGCCGGAAGACCGCGCCGTCGCCCGCGAGATGCGCATGCGCGCCGCCGCCGAGGGCAAGCGCGCGCCGGTGCAGGTGATGGACGGCAATTTCAAGCTGATGTCGGGGACATGCCCGTGGTGGGACGGGGTGCGCGACAACAACTGAGAGCGCGTAGCCCGGATGGAGCGGAGCGCAATCCGGGGCCACTCTCTACGCGGGAAGACCTTCCCGGATTGCGCTTCGCTCCATCCGGGCTACAAACCTACCCCAAATGCTTCCTGAAGAACTCCGTCGCCCGGCCCCAGGCGAGTTCGGCCGCCTGGCGATCGTGCACCGACAGGCGCTGCTCGTTGCCGAAACCGTGCTCGGCGTCATAGCGGAACAGCTCCAGCGATTTGCCGGCGGCCTTCATCGCTTTCTCAAAACCATCGACCAGCGCCGGCGTGCACCAGTCGTCCTTGGTGGCAAAATGGCCCTGCAGCGGAATTTTAACATCCGCCGGCTTGGCCGCCTGCTCCGGCGGAATGCCGTAGAACACCACGCCGGCCGTCAGTTCCGGGATCTTGGTGGCGCCGATGATGGTCACCGCGCCGCCGAGGCAGAAGCCGGTCAGGCCGACCTTGGTGCCACTCTTGGCAAGGTATTGCGCGGCGCCGCGCACGGTCTGCGTGGTGGCGTCCATGAAGTCGAGCGAGTTCATCTCTTTGCCGGCCGCGTCGGTGTCGTGATACGGCACCACCGTGCCCTTGTAGAGATCGGGCGCCAGCGCATCGAAGCCGGCCAGCGCGAAGCGGTCGCACATTCCCTTGATCTGGTCCTGCAGCCCCCACCATTCCTGGATCACGACCACGCCCGGCGCGTTGCCGCGCGCGGCATTGGCGAGATAGCCGTTGGCGTCCTTGCCGTCCGGACGCTTGAAGCTGATGCTGGTACCCATGAGTTCCTCCGCAATGGTTTGCCGGCTGATTGGCCGGCATTCTGTCCGCACTCCGTGACGGGCGCAATTGACGACACCGTCATTCCGGGGCGATGCGGTAGCATCGAACCCGGAATCTCGAGATTCCCCGGTGTGCAATTGCGCACCTGAGGTTCACGCTTCGCGTGCCCCGGAATGACGGGCATCAAAAAGACAAAAAAAGCCCCCGAAGGGGCTTTTTCAAACGTGGCTACGGCAGGCCTCGCGTCAGTGCGCGTCGGCCCAGACCTTCTTCTTGGTAAAGTACATCAGGAAGGCGAACAGGATCAGGAACACGAAGACCTGCATGCCGATCCGCTTGCGCTCTTCCATGCGCGGCTCGGCAGCCCACGCCAGGAAGGTCGTGACGTCGTGGGCATACTGCGCCACCGTCGCCGGCGAACCGTCGTCGAAGGTCACCTGGCCGTCGGAAAGCGGCTTCGGCATCTTGATCGCGTGGCCGGGGAAGTACTTGTTGTAGTACGTGCCTTGCGGGACTTCGACACCCGCCGGCGGCTTGTCTTCAAAGCCCAGCAGGATCGCGTCGATGTAGTTCGGGCCCTGCTCCTGGAACTGGGTGAAGAAGTCGAAGATGAACTGCGGGAAGCCGCGCTCGTAGCCCCGCGCCTTGGCCATCAGCGACAGGTCGGGCGGCGCCTTGCCGCCATTGGCAGCGGCTGCGGCCTGCTCGTTCGGGAACGGTGCCGGGAAGTAATCCGCGACCCGGCCGGGCCGGTCGAACATCTCACCCTGGTCGTTCGGGCCGTCCTTGATCTTGTAGTCGGACGCGAACGCAGCGGCCTGCGCCTCCGAATAGCCGGGGCCACCGGCATCGGCCAGGTTGCGGAATGCGATGTAGTTGAGGCTGTGGCAGGCCGAGCAGACTTCCTTGTAGACCTTCAGTCCGCGTTGCAGCGAACCGCGGTCATACTTGCCGAGAGGGCCCGAGAACGACCATTTCTGCGACGGCGGCGATACCTCGTTTCCCTCGGCGCGGGCGTTCTGCGCACCGCCGACCAGCAGGCCGCCGGCAACCAGGAAGGCTGCGAGCGCGGAAGCCAGAGCCTTGCCGCCGTGCTTTGCCAGCACGTCGTCGGCGATCGAGTTCGGCACCGGCCGCGGCGTCTCGATGCGGGAGAGCAGCGGCAGCACGATCAGGAAGTAGGCGAAGTAGCAGACCGTGAGGATGCGGCCGGCAATCACGTAGATGCCTTCCGGCGGCTGCGCACCGAGATAGCCGAGCAGGATGCAGACCACCACGAAGATCCAGAAGAACTGCTTGGCCAGCGGACGGTACTTCGACGACCGGGTCCGCGCGTTGTCGAGCCAGGGCAGGAACGCCAGGACGATGATCGCGCCAAACATGCACGCCACGCCGGCGAGCTTGTTCGGGATCGAACGCAGGATGGCGTAGAACGGCAGGTAGTACCATTCCGGCACGATGTGCGCCGGCGTTACGCCCGGGTTCGCCGGGACGTAGTTGTCGGCGTCGCCGAGATAGTTCGGCATGTAGAAAATGAACCAGGCGTAGAAGATCAGGAAGCAGGACACGCCGAACGCATCCTTGATGGTCGCATACGGCGTGAACGGAACGGTGTCCTTTTCGGTCTTCGCCTCGACGCCGGCCGGATTGTTCTGGCCCGCGACATGCAGCGCCCAGACGTGCAGCACGACGACGCCGGCGATCACGAACGGCAACAGGTAGTGCAGCGAGAAGAAGCGATTCAGCGTCGGGTTGCCGACCGAATAGCCGCCCCACAGCAGCGTCACGATGCTCTCGCCAAAATAGGGAATGGCGGAGAACAGATTGGTGATGACGGTGGCGCCCCAGAAGCTCATCTGGCCCCACGGCAGCACGTAGCCCATGAAGCCGGTCGCCATCATCAGCAGGTAGATAATGACGCCGAGGATCCACAGCACTTCGCGCGGTTCCTTGTACGACCCGTAATAGAGGCCGCGGAACATGTGGATGTAGACCGCGAAGAAAAACATCGACGCGCCGCAGGCGTGCATGTTGCGCAGCAGCCAGCCGTAATTGACGTCGCGGACGAGCAGCTCAACCGACTTGAAGGCGAGGTCGGCATGCGGCGTGTAATGCATCGCCAAGATCACGCCGGTCACGATCTGCAATCCCAGCATCAGCGACAGGATAGCGCCGAAGGTCCACCAGTAGTTCAAATTGCGCGGCGTCGGATAGGCCACGAACGAGGAATGGATCAGGCCGAAGATCGGAAGGCGCCGTTCGATCCACTTCAAGGCGGGGTTGGTCGGCTGAAAATCGGATGGTCCGCTCATTGATGCGATCCTGAGGAAGAAAACGACGCGATGGGTCCAAGTGGAAGCCGAAATCCCGGATGGTCCGGGACTTAGCCGATCTGGATTTTGGTGTCGGAAACGAATGCGTAGGGCGGCACCGGCAGGTTGGCGGGCGCGGGTCCCTGACGGATACGGCCCGAGGAGTCGTATTGCGAACCGTGGCAGGGGCAGAAGAAGCCGTCGTAATTGCCCTCATGGGCGATCGGGATACAGCCGAGATGGGTGCAGATACCGATCACGACGAGCCACTGATCGTGGCCGGCCTTGACGCGGGCCGAGTCGGGCTGCGGATCGGGCAGGCTCGAGAGCGGCACTTTCTGGGCCTCCTCGATCTGCTTCTTGGTGCGGTGGCTGATGTAGATCGGCTTGCCGCGCCAGAAGACCTTGATGTCCTGGCCCTCGGCGATCGGCGTCAGGTCGACCTCGATCGGCGCGCCGGCCGCGATCGTCGCGGCGTCGGGGTTCATCTGGGCAACCAGCGGCCAGACGGTGGCGGCTGCGCCGACTGCAGCGGCAGCTCCGGTTGCAACAAAAAGGAAATCACGGCGTGTCGGATGGTCCGCCGAAGACGCTGTCGTCACGTTCCCAAGCCCTTTCTTATCCGCAGCCGGTGGAACCGCCCCAGACACGCGGAGAACGCGTCCCGGAAAGGCTGCCGGCGCCCGCGGCCCCCGCGGCGGCAGAAAAACGCCATTCCACACCCCAAATGGCGGAACAGCAGTCCAGAATCGTTCTATTGGCACCCTTGCCGGACGAGCGCAAGCCCGCTATCGGCTCGCAAGCGTGCAATGCACGAAATCCGCGCCGGGCGATGTTTTATTGAGACAATTTCACCCGGACTTCACAGGTCTGAAGCACCATGCAGATCGCGCTGTTCCAGCCCGATATTCCTCAGAATACAGGGACGATTCTCCGGCTGTGCGCCTGCCTGGACGTGGCAGCCCATATCATCGAGCCGGCGGGCTTCGACACCTCGGACCGGAATTTCCGCCGGGCGGGTATGGACTATCTCGACCAGGTCAGGTTGAAGCGTCACGACTCATGGTCAAAATTCGAGGAATGGCGTACCGAGGCAGGCTGTCGGCTGATCCTGTTCACGACCAAGGCGGCGAAATCCTACCTTGATTTCGAGTATACCGCCTCCGACGTACTGCTGTTCGGGCGCGAGACCGCAGGGGTCACCGACGCGGTCGCGGCGGCCGCCGATGCCCGGCTGGTGATCCCGATCAAACCGTCATTGCGCTCGCTCAATGTGGCCGTCACGGCGGCCATGGCCGTCGGTGAGGCGCTGCGCCAGACCGGTGCGCCAGTCACCGGCGCGCGATCTTGAGAAATTCTTGCTGAGGGACTGTTTTGTGAACTACGCGGTCAAGGAGATCTTTCTGACCCTGCAGGGCGAAGGCGCCCATGCGGGCCGCGCGTCTGTGTTCTGCCGCTTCGCCGGCTGCAACCTCTGGACCGGCCGCGAGCAGGACCGCGCCGGCGCGGTCTGCCGGTTCTGCGACACCGACTTTGTCGGCACCGACGGCACGCTGGGGGGCCGCTATGCGACCGCAGACGAGCTCGCGGACACCGTCGCGGCGCAATGGACCGGCGGCGACTCCGACCGCTACGCAGTGCTGACCGGTGGCGAGCCGCTGCTGCAGGTCGACGCGGCGTTGATCGGGGCGCTGCACGCAAGGGGCTTCACGATTGCGATCGAGACCAACGGCACCATCGCGCCGCCCGACGGGCTCGACTGGATCTGCGTCAGCCCCAAAGCCAACGCCGAGCTCGTGGTGCGCAAGGGGCACGAGCTCAAGCTGGTCTATCCGCAGGTGGAAAACAGACCGGAGGATTTCGCCAACCTTTCCTTCGAGCGCTTCTCGCTGCAGCCGATGGACGGCCCCGACGTGATCGCAAACACCGCGCGCGCGATCGACTATTGCCTCAGGCATCCGCAATGGCGGCTCAGCGTGCAAACACACAAGACAATTGGGATCAGATAGAACTGGATCGTTGGAAGATGTGGGAATTGACGAAATCGTTCCGCTTCGAGGCTGCGCATGCGCTGTCCGGAACGACCTTTGGCGCCGACAGTGAGGAGATTCACGGCCACTCCTTCCGCACCGAAGTCACCGTGCGTGGCACGCCGGATCCGGCGACCGGGATGGTGGTCGATCTCGGCCTGCTCGAACGCAGCATGGAAGAGGTGCGCAAGACGCTCGACCACAAGCTGCTGAACAAGGTCACCGCGCTCGGGCCACCGACGCTGGAGAACCTCTCGCGCTTCATCTGGGAGCACCTGCAGCACGCCGGCAAGCTGACCCGGGTCAGCGTCCACCGCGACAGCTGCAACGAGAGCTGCACTTATTACGGAGCGCAGGACTAGCCATGCTGCCCACAGACCCCGCCATCATCGAGGATCGCAAGGCCCGGGCACGAAGCTGGTTCGAGGCGTTGCGCAACGAGATTTGCGCGGCCTTTGAGCGACTCGAGGACGAGGCGCCCACCGCGCTCTATCCCGGCGACGCCGGCCGGTTCGCGCGCACGCCGTGGGACCGCACCGACCACTCCGGCAAGCCGGGCGGCGGCGGCGTGATGTCAATCATGAAGGGCCGGCTGTTTGAGAAGGTCGGCGTACACTGCTCGACGGTGCATGGCGAATTCGCGCCCGAATTCCGCGCCCAGATTCCCGGTGCTGCCGATGACCCGCGCTTCTGGGCCTCGGGGATCTCGCTGATCGCGCACCTGCGCAATCCGAACGTGCCCGCCGTGCACATGAACACCCGCTTCGTCGTGACGACAAAAGCCTGGTTCGGCGGTGGTGCCGATCTGACGCCGGTCCTGAACCGGCGACGCACCCAGGATGATCCCGACACGGTCGCCTTCCATGCTGCGATGAAGGAAGCCTGCACCGGGCCGAATGGCGTTGCCGACTACGACAAGTACAAGAAATGGTGCGACGAGTATTTCTATCTGCCGCACCGCAAGGAGGCGCGCGGCGTCGGCGGTATCTTCTATGACTGGCACGACAGCGGCGACTGGGACGCCGATCTGGCGTTCACCCAGGATGTCGGGCGCAGCTTCCTGAAGGTCTATCCCGAACTTGTCAGGCGCAATTTCGCGCAGGCCTGGAGTGCTGACGATCGCGAGGAGCAGTTGATCCGCCGCGGACGCTATGTAGAGTTCAACCTGCTCTACGACCGCGGCACCATCTTCGGCCTCAAGACCGGCGGCAATGTGGATTCGATCCTGTCATCGCTGCCGCCGGAGGTGAAATGGCCGTAATGAACCTGCCGCGTGCAATGCTGATCGACATGGATGACACCATCCTGTCTGCCTATGGCCGCCCCGAAATCGCGTGGAACAAGGTCACCGCGGAATTTGCCCAGGAGCTGGCTCCCCTGCCCCCGGACCAGGTCGCGACCGCGCTGCTGGCTTCTGCGCGGCAATTCTGGTCGACGGCAGAACCGATCTGGCGGATCAGGCTCGGCGAAGCGCGGCGCCTGACCGTGAAGGGCGGATTCGCGGCGCTTGCGGCCGCCGGCCATCGCGCGCTGCCGGACGATCTCGCCGACCGCATCGCCGATCGCTTCACCAGCTATCGCGAGGAGGAGATGTTCATCTTCCCCGGCGCGCACGATGCGATCGACGCGCTAAAGGCGCTCGGCATCAAGCTCGCGCTGGTCACCAACGGCGCCGCCGAGATGCAGCGCGCCAAGGTCGAGCGCTTCGCGCTGGGCCATCGCTTCGACCACATCCAGATCGAGGGCGAGCACGGCTTCGGCAAGCCGGAGGAGCGCGCCTATCTGCACGCGATGGAGGCGCTCGGCGTCACCGCATCGGACACCTGGATGATCGGCGACAATCTGGAATGGGAAGTCGTGGCGCCGCAGCGGCTCGGCATCTATGCGATCTGGATCGACGTGCATGGCGACGGCCTGCCGCCGGGATCGACGGTCAAACCCGACCGCATCATCCGCTCGCTGACCGAACTGGTGCCGGGCCGGCGCAAATAGCGTTTCGCCGGTCTGTTTCCACATCAAATCTGCCGCACTGCGGCCGGCCGTGATCGGGCTGTCATCAGCCGTCGATAGCCTGCCGTCCGCGTCATCAAGCGCGGAGGGAAGATCATGGAACTGAAACCAGGCGATGTTGTCTTGCTGAAATCCGGCGGCCATCCGCTGACGGTGGTGGAAGTCAACGACGACAAGGCCGTATGCCTCTGGATGGGTGGAGACGGTGACCTGTTTCGTGAAACGTTGCCGCTCGTTGCACTCGAATCGGCCGAAATCGATCCCGAAGACGACGAGGAAGAAGACGACGAAGAGGATGACGAAGACGAGGACGAGGGTGAAGAGGACGACGACGGCCACAAGAAGCGCAAGGTCGCGTAAGGACTCTCTGCGCGATGCTGCCTGGCACGTGCCGGCGGCATCGTCTCCATGACTGCTCAGAGAGCGCGCAGCGCAGTGGAGATCATCACCACGCCGCCGATGATGACGGCGGCATCGAGGATCGCGGTGTGGATGTGCACCGGCATCCGCTCGACAAAGGCTTTGGCCAGGAACGCGCCGGGAAGCGCGACCGCGCCAATCAGCAGTGCGAGCGACAGCACCTTCGCGCTCACGACGCCCGCCAGGCCGAACACCGAGACCTTGACCGCGGCGATCGCAAGCGAGATCACCGCATCGGTCGCGATCACGGCTGCGCCTTCGAGCCCCGCCGCCATCAACAGCGACAGCAGGATGACGCCCGAACCCGCGGTCCCACCGACCAGCAATCCGTAGCCGACGGCACCGGTGGCAAGCCCCCGATCGCCGATCCGCACACTGTGCCGCCGCAACTGGCGCCGCAACGGCACGCTGAGGATCAGCATGCTGCCGATCACGAGCGCGGCGCCGACGCTGGTCAGCCGCGTATAGCCATAGGCGCCAAGCGCCGTGGTGAGCAACGCAGCCGCGACCACGATGACAGCCTTGCGGCGGTCGGCATATCGGACGAAGGCGGTGAAGCGGCTGAGATTGGTAAAGATCGAGGAAATGGCGATGATCGGGACCACCGGCTCGGCGCCGACCAGCGGCACCAGCACCAGCGGCATCAGCGCGCCGGTGCCGTAACCGGCAAGGCCGCCGATCACCGAAGCAAACAAGGCAACGACGGCGACAAGAACAAGCTGGGCGAGCGAGATGTCTGCAAAGCCTGAGAGCAAATTTACAGCCGATGGTCGCGGGTGAAACGGGAAACGGTCTGGTCGGCGATGCCAGACAACACCTGCGGATCGAGCGGGAAATCCGCGGCAAGCCAAGCATCCTCGGCCAGGGTCAGGACATGCCCCAATGCCGGCCCCTCTGCAATCCCGCGTGCGATGAAATCCGACGCCCTCAACGGAAAGTGGGGCGCGCGCCAGCGCTGCGGCAGCGTCGCGAGCGCGCGCCATGGGCCGACGTCCTGGCCCGCGTCGGTTCGCGCCCAGGCCAGCAGCAGCCGGTCGCGGTAGGGTCCTTCGTCGAGCCGGTAGAGCCTGCGCTTTGCATGCGCCTCGTCCATGCCGGGCAGCCGCCACCAGCGATGGCCCATCGAGTCGAGCGCCTTGGCCTCGGCGTTCGACAGCCGCAGCCGCGTCGCGATGCGCCGCGCGTCCTCGGTCACGGCCACCGTCAACGCGGCGAGCCGGCGCACCGCGCTCGGCGCCAGGTCCATCAGTTGCTCGATCTCGATCATCGCCGCGAACGGCCCGGCATAGGCGACGCCGCCGAACAGCGGCAGCAGCAGCCCGCCATCGGCCATCGCGACGACCGCCGCAGCAGCGCCGTTCGCGAGCACGAGCTTGAGCATCTCCATGCGGATGCGCTCGGCCGAGAGACCGGCAAGTCCCGCGCGCCCGTCGATACAGGCGAGATAGCCGGCCCGATCGGCCTCGCCGGCGCCATAGGCGGCGTGGAAACGGAAGAAGCGCAGGATGCGCAAGTAATCCTCCGCGATCCGCCGCGCGGGATCGCCGATGAAGCGCACGCGCCGGGCTTCGATGTCGGCCAGCCCGCCGACATGATCGTGCACGACGCCGGCAGCATCGACCGAGAGGCCATTGATGGTGAAGTCGCGCCGCTCGGCATCGCGCACCCAATCGCGCCCGAACGTCACCTTCGCCTTACGGCCATAGGTCTCGGTGTCCTCGCGCAGCGTCGTCACCTCGAAGGGGTGGCCCTCGACGACCAGCGTCACCGTGCCGTGCTCGATGCCGGTTGGCACGCTCTTGATGCCGGCCTGTTTCGCACGCCGGACCACTTCGTCGGGCGCGGCTGTCGTGGCGATGTCGATATCACCGAGCGGAATCCGCATCAGGGCGTTGCGCACGGCGCCGCCGATCACCCGCGCCTCCTCGCCGCCGCCATTGAGCAGGCCGAGCACGCCCGCCGCCGGACCCGAGGCGAGCCATGGCGCGTCCGACAACAGGCGCACCTCGCTCATTTCTCAACCCCGGGCACCAGCCTGCCGTTCTCGATATGGGCGGGAACGTAGGTCGAATTCGCCGGCGCGCCGGTGTACTCCGCCAGCAGGATGAAGCTCACGATGACGAGCAGCAGCGCCCCCAACGTCAGCTTCGCCAGCATGTGCAGTGGCCATGAGGCCGGCACCGTGACACCGGAACGCGTCGCGATGAGGAAGATGGCATAGGCCGCGAACGGGATCAGGAAGACTCCGACCTCGGTCAATACCGTGCGGATCATGACTGGTAGATCCGCTCATACAGCACGCGCAGGATGCCGGCGGTCGCGCCCCAGATGTAGCGCTCGGCGTACGGCATCGCGTAATAGGAGCGATCGATGCCGCGGAATTCCTTGGTATGGATCTGGTGATTTTCCGGATTCATCAGGAATGCCAGCGGCACCTCGAAGGCATCGACGACCTCGGCTTCGTTAATCTTCAACGAGAAACCCGGCTGCACCTTCGCGACCGTCGGCAGGATGCGGAAGCCGAACGCGGTGCCGTAGAGGTCGAGATAGCCGACCGGCTCGACGAAGTCGCGCTTGAGCCCGACCTCCTCGCAGGCCTCGCGCAGCGCGGCATCAAGCGGCGAGGCGTCGGTGGCGTCGATCTTGCCGCCGGGAAAGGAAATCTGGCCGGCGTGGCTCGACAGATGCGGCGAGCGCTGCGTCAACAGCACCGTCGGCTCCTGACGATCGATCACCGGGATCAGCACGGCGGCAGGCCGCACCGGCTGCTCCTGCGCCACGATCTCGAGCATGCGGTCGTTGCCGGAATCGCCGGTGCGCGGAATGATGTTGGGATCGAACAGGCCCGGCGGCACGTCAAAATCAAGCCGCGCGCGAGCGCGGGCAAAGAATTCCGTCGAGCTGACCGCCGCCCGCTCCGCCTTGCGCAACGGCTCGTTCAAAGTGCGTCCCTCACCTGCTGCGCATCGGCCATCGCGAAGAATTCGCCGCCGGACTCGACCCCGAACATCGCCTCACCATCGACCACCCGCTCCTCACCCATGTCAACCAGATCGTAATAGAGCGCGCGAGTGACCTTGGCCCAGAGGTCGGCACGGACATGCAGATAGGGCGTCAGCCCGCCATCCGCGGCGGCCGTAAAGCGCAGGCCGTGGCCCCTTTCGCAATCGACCCAGTCGTCGACATTGGTGCGGAACCGGAGCAGGCGGCCGCGTTCGTCTTCTAGCTTCTGCATTTCGACCGCAAGGAACGGCGCGTCGTCGACGCGAATGCCAACCTTCTCCACAGGTGTCACGAGAAAGTGCTTGCCGTCCTCGCGCTTCAGGATCGTGGAGAACAGTCGCACCAATGCGGGACGACCGATTGGCGTCCCCATGTAGAACCAGGTGCCGTCGCCAGCGATTCGCATGTCGAGATCGCCGCAGAACGGCGGATTCCACAGATGCACCGGAGGCAGGCCCTTGCGGCCGGCCGGAGCCGACGTCGCAGCCTGGTTGGCCGCAGCGGTGAGGCCTTCGAGACCCTTGCGTTCAAGGGCCGTGGTTTCACGGCCCTGCTCGGTCTGCCCTTGCTTCGCCATTGTTTACCTTGAAGTTTCGCCTTGAAGTTTCTTGCCCTCAATCTGGCACGTTTGGTGCACGTATCTCGAGATGTGGTGAGGATATCATTCTCGCCACAACGTGATGCCGTTCATACCCTGAAATGCCGATAAGGTGGGGATAGTTTAATTCAACGAATACATGGCCTTCGCGCAGGTTTAGCATGGGGCCCATGGCATGACGACGCAGATCACGCGCATCGTCAAAGAAGGAGCTGACGGAATGGCCGGTGCAGACAGCGTCGAGAAACTGGAGGATGTGATCGTCCGTTCGGCCGAACAGGTCGCCGGCCAGATCCGGGCCGCCAAGGAAGCGATATCCACCGTCATTTTCGGTCAGGACCGGGTGATCGAAAACACCCTGGTGACGATCCTCTCGGGCGGCCACGCCTTGCTGATCGGCGTTCCCGGACTCGCGAAGACCAAGCTGGTCGAGACGCTCGGCATCACGCTCGGGCTCGACGCCAAGCGTATCCAGTTCACCCCGGACCTGATGCCGTCGGACATTCTCGGCGCCGAGGTGCTGGACGAAAGCTCGAGCGGCAAGCGGTCGTTCCGCTTCATCTCCGGTCCGGTGTTCGCGCAGCTGTTGATGGCCGACGAGATCAACCGCGCAAGTCCGCGCACCCAGTCGGCACTGCTGCAGGCGATGCAGGAGCAGCACATCACGGTTGCCGGCGCACGGCATGATCTGCCGAAGCCGTTCCATGTGCTGGCGACACAAAACCCGCTGGAGCAGGAAGGCACCTATCCGCTGCCGGAGGCGCAGCTCGACCGCTTCCTGATGGAAATCGACGTCGACTATCCCGATCGGGACGCCGAGCGGCGCATCCTGTTCGAAACCACCGGCGCCGACGAGACGTTGGCGAAGGTGTCGATGGATTCGGAGACGCTGGTCGCCGCGCAGCGGCTGGTGCGCCGCCTGCCGGTCGGCGACTCCGTGGTCGAAGCGATCCTGTCGCTGGTGCGCGCCGCGCGCCCCGGGCCCGAGGGTGGCGAGGCCGGCAAGCTGATCGCCTGGGGACCCGGTCCCCGCGCCAGCCAGTCGCTGATGCTCGCGGTGCGCGCCCGCGCGCTGCTCGACGGACGGCTCGCACCGTCAATCGATGACGTGCTCGATCTCGCGGAACCGATCCTCAAGCACCGCATGGCGCTGACCTTCTCGGCGCGCGCGGAAGGGCACACGATTCCGGACGTGATCAAGCAATTGAAGACGCGGATCGGTTGATGGCCGCTGACAACAGGCACCTGAACGAGGAGATACTGGCGGTCCGACGTGCAGATGGCGAAAGCCGAACGCTCGCCGCATCGCTGCCGCGTCTGGTGCTTGAGGCCCGCCGCATCGCCGCCAACGTCATCCATGGCCTGCACGGCCGCCGCCGCGCCGGCGCCGGTGAAAGCTTCTGGCAGTACCGCCGCTTCGTCTCCGGCGAGCCGTCGCAGCGCGTCGACTGGCGCCGCTCCGGGCGCGACGACCATCTCTATGTCCGCGAGCAGGAATGGGAGGCCGCGCACACGGTGTGGATCTGGCCCGACCGTTCGCCCTCGATGGCCTTCGCCTCACGCGATGCGCGCGACAGCAAGCTCGAGCGTGGCCTGATCGTCGCCTTCGCACTCGCCGAGTTGCTGGTTGCGGGCGGCGAACGCGTCGGCATTCCCGGCCTGATGAGCCCGACCTCGAGCCGCGCCGTGATCGACAAAATGGCGGAGGTGATGCTGCACGACGATGCGGCGCGCGCGAGTCTGCCGCCGTCCTTCGTGCCGTCGTCGCTTGCCGAGATCGTGGTGCTGTCGGACTTCTGGTCGCCGTTGCAGGAGATCACCACCATGCTGGCCGGGCTCTCCTCGTCTGGCGCGCATGGCACGCTGATCCAGATCGTCGATCCCGCGGAAGAGACCTTCCCCTATTCCGGCCGCATCGAATTCGTTGAGCCCGAGGGCGGCGGCGTCATTACCGCGGGCCGCGCCGAAAGCTGGGCCAACGACTATGTCGCCCGCGTCGCCTTGCATCGCGACCAGATCCGCGCGGAGACCAACCGGCTCGACTGGCTGTTCTCGACCCACACCACCAGCCGCTCCGCGGCCGAGCTGCTGCTGTTCCTGCACTCCGGCATGATGGTCAGCAAGGGCGGCGGACGCCCGATGGTCAAGGCGGGGCGAAGCGCATGATCGCGGGCCTGCCTCTTTCCTTTGCCGAACCGATGCTGCTGCTGGGCCTGGTCAGCCTGCCGGTGTTGTGGTGGCTGCTGCGGGTGATGCCGCCGCGGCCGCGGCGCGTCGAATTCCCGCCGACCCGGCTGTTGTTCGAGATCGCGCCGAAGGAGGAGACGCCGTCGCGCACGCCGTGGTGGCTGACGCTGCTGCGGCTGCTCGCCGCCGCGCTGGTCATCCTAGCCGCCGCTGGCCCGATCTGGAATCCGCAAACCGGTATCGCCGCCAGCAAATCGCCGCTGGTGATCCTGCTCGACGACGGCTGGAGCGCCGCCGCAAGCTGGGACGCACGGATCAAGGCCGCGGACGAGCTGATCACCGATGCCGACAGTGATCGCCGCGGCGTTGCGCTGGTGCCGTTGTCCGAACCGGCACGCGACATCACGCTAATGCCGGCCGGCGCCGCCCGCGTCGCGCTGCGCCAGTTCGCGCCAAAGCCCTACTCGGTCGATCGCGTCGAAACCCTCGCGACGCTGGGGCGCTTCCTCAAGGCGACCGGCGATTGCGACATCGCTTGGCTATCTGACGGCGTCGACACCGGCCGCGGCAGCGAATTCGCCGAAGGCCTCGGCAAGCTGATCGAGAACCGCAGCCTGACGATCTTCGAAGGCGGTGCACCGTCCGCGCAGGCGCTGGTCGCGGCCGAGAATGCCGCCGCCAAGATGACCGTGAAGGTGTTGCGCGCCGCGAACGGGATCGCGGGTGGTATCGTGCGCGCGGTCGATGCCAAGGGCTCGCCGATCGGCGAGGCCCGCTACAATTTCGGCCCGCAGGAGCGCGAGACCGAAGCCTCATTCGATCTTCCGGTCGAACTGCGCAACGACATCGCGCGGCTCGAGATATCGGGCGAGCGATCGGCCGGCGCAGTGCAGCTGCTCGACAAGCGCTGGCGCCGCCGTGCGATCGGCGTGGTCTCCGGAGCGAGCAACGATACCGCGCAGCCGCTGCTCGCCTCGACCTTCTATCTCTCCCGCGCGCTGTCGCCGTTCGCCGATATCAGGCTCGGCGATCGCGGCGCGCCGCAGCAGGTGATCGCCCAGTTCCTCGATCAGCGCCTGCCGATGATCGTGCTGGCTGATGTCGGCACGCTGTCGCCGGAGATCCGCGAGCGGCTCAACGCCTGGATCGAGCAAGGCGGAGTGCTGTTGCGCTTCGCAGGTCCCCGCCTCGCGCAGGCCGATGACGACCTCGTGCCGGTCAAGCTGCGCCGCGGCGGACGCACCCTCGGCGGCAGCCTGACCTGGGAGAAGCCGCAGCATATGGCCTCATTTGCAGCCGACGGCCCGTTCGCCGGGCTCACCGTGCCAAAAGACATCACCGTCAACCGGCAAGTGCTGGCCGAGCCCGATGCCGTGCTCGCGACCAAGAGCTGGGCGTCGCTTGAAGACGGCACGCCGCTGGTCACCGGCGAGCATCACGGCAAGGGCGTGATCAGCCTGTTCCATGTCGGTGCCGACATGCGCTGGTCGGATCTGCCGATGTCCGGCACCTTCGTCGAGATGCTGCGCCGACTGGTCGACATGTCCGGCTACACTTCGAAGCCCGGCCCCGGCGTCGCCAGCGATCCGACTGCCGAGACGGTCGCGCCGCTGCGCACGCTCGACGGTTTCGGTGCATTCGGTCCGCCGCCTTCGACCGCCAAGCCGATGCCGGCGGACTATCGCGACCGCGGCACCGTGGATCATCCGCCCGGCCTCTACGGGTCAGCTGAAAGCCCGATCGCAGTCAACACGCTGGCCTCCGCCGACCGCATCGCGCCGCTCGACACGTCCGGCCTGCGCGCGCGGCACGCGAGCTACACCAACACCGAACCGCGCGACCTGCGCGGCATCCTGCTGTCGTCGGCGCTCGCGCTGTTCCTGATCGACGCGATCGTGGTGGCGATGCTCGGCGCCGGCCTCGCCGCGCTGCTGCGGCGACGCGCGGCGCCCGCGGTGCTTGCCCTCGCCTTCATGCTCGCTGCGATCGCGCCCTCGCCGACGCGCGCCGAGAGCAATGACGACTTCGCCATCAAGGCGACGTCGCAGACCCGGCTCGCCTATGTCGTGACCGGCAATGCCGACGTCGATTCGATCGTCAGGGCCGGCCTGTCTGGGCTGACGCTGTTCCTGGCGCAGCGCACCGCGCTCGAGGCCGGCGATCCCGTCGGCATCGACCCTGCGCACGACGAGCTTGCCTTCTTCCCGCTGATCTACTGGCCGATCGTGCCCGGTGCGCCGAAGCCGCCGCAGGATGCGATCAACAAGATCGATGCCTACATGAAGCAGGGCGGCACCGTCCTGTTCGACACCCGCGACGCCGTCGAAGCGCCACCGGGCGACAACGGCGCTGCGCAGACGCCAGGCATGCAGACTCTGCGCGAATTGCTCGCCACCCTCGACGTGCCCGAGCTCGAGCCGGTGCCGCGCGAGCACGTGCTGACCAAGACGTTCTATCTGCTGCGCGACTTCCCCGGCCGCTTCAACACCGGCCAGACCTGGGTCGAGGCGCTGCCGCGCGAGGATGACGACGAGGCCGCGCAGCACCCGGCGCGCGGCGGCGACGGCGTCTCGCCGATCATCATCACCTCGAACGACCTCGCCGGCGCCTGGGCGATCCGCCCCGACGGCCAGCCGATGCTGCCGCTGACGCCGGGCGAGCCGCGTCAGCGCGAATTCGCCTTCCGCGCCGGCGTCAACATCGTGATGTACACGCTGACCGGCAACTACAAGGCCGACCAGGTGCACGCACCTGCCCTCATCGAGCGGCTGGGACAGTAGAGATGCGATTGACGTGTTCAACTGCCGACACCGTCATTCCGGGGCGATGCGAAGGCATCGAACCCGGAATCTCGAGATTCCGGGTCTGGTCCTTCGGACCATCCCGGAATGACGGAGTGACGCCATGAACTACGGTATCGCGTTCACACCGCTGGTTCCCTCGCTCGTGCTGTGGCTCGCGCTCGGCGCGATCGTCGTGATTGCGGCGCTGCTGCTGCTGTCGCGCGCGCGTGGCGCCGCGATCCGTGTCGCGGCGCTGGCGCTGATCCTGCTCGCGCTGGCCAACCCTTCCTTCACCCGCGAGGACCGCGAGCCGCTGTCCTCGGTCGCGGTCGTCGTGGTCGACAAGAGTCCGAGCCAGAATTTCGGCACGCGCAACCAGGAAACGCAAAAGGCCAGGGAAGCGCTGGTCGACAGCCTGAAGCAGGTCAAGGGTCTCGAAGTCCGCGTCGTCGAGGCCGGTCAGGCCGACGGCGAAACCGACGGCACCAAGCTGTTCGGCGCATTGACGTCGGCGCTTTCCGACGTCCCGATCGAGCGCGTCGCCGGCGCGTTCCTGATCACCGACGGCCGCGTGCACGACATTCCCGCCAACGCGCAGGCGCTCGGCTTCCAGGCCCCGGTGCACGCGCTGATCACCGGCCGCAAGGACGAGCGCGACCGCCGCATCGCCATTACGGCCGCGCCGCGTTTCGGCATCGTCGGCCAGACCCAGACCATCACCTACCGGCTCGACGACCAAGGCGTCACCGGCGAGCGCGCCAAGATCACGATCCGCCGCGATGGCGAGGTGATCAGCGAGCGCACGCTGACCAGCGGCCAGACCTCCAGCGTCGACATCGACATCAAGCATGCCGGTCCCAACATCGTCGAGATCGAGGCCTCGCCGCTCGAGAACGAGCTGACGCCGGTCAACAACCGCGCCGTGGTCGCGATCGACGGCGTGCGCGACAAGCTGCGCGTGCTGCTGGTCTCGGGCGAGCCGCATTCCGGCGAACGCACCTGGCGCAATTTGCTGAAGTCCGACCCCAGCGTCGACCTCGTTCACTTCACCATTCTGCGGCCGCCGGAAAAGCAGGACGGCACGCCGATCAACGAGCTGTCGCTGATCGCGTTTCCGACCCGCGAACTGTTCCAGCAGAAGATCAACGAATTCCAGCTGATCATCTTCGACCGCTACGCCCGCCAGGGCGTGCTGCCGATCCCCTATTT
>NZ_JYMT01000033.1:0-13549 GCF_000938305.1 Bradyrhizobium sp. LTSP885 | reverse complement strand
GGCGGCGCGGTGCTGGTATCGGCAGGTCCGGATTATGCCTCGACCACCAGCATCTGGCGCACGCCGCTGGATTCGGTGCTGCCGGCTGAACCGGTCGGCGTCACCGAAAAACCGTTCTATGCGCATTTGAGCGATGCCGGCAAACGTCACCCGGTGACGCGCGGGCTCGAAGGCTCGGCCTCCGAGCCGCCGCATTGGAGCCGGTTCTTCCGCACCGTGGAGACGCGCAACTCCGTCACGCCGCCAGTCATGACCGGTGCCGACGGCAAGCCGTTGCTGCTGCTGTCGCGCGTCGGCGAAGGCCGCGTCGCCTTGCTGCTGTCGGATCACATCTGGCTGTGGGCGCGCGGCTATGAAGGCGGCGGTCCGCATCTCGACCTGTTGCGGCGGATGTCGCACTGGCTGATGAAGCAGCCGGATCTCGACGAAGAGGCGTTGCGCATGCAGGTGCAGGGCAAGGACCTCATGGTGGTGCGCCAGACCATGGCCGACACCGTCTCGCCCGTGACCGTGACGTCGCCGAGCGGTACCACGCATCAATTGACCCTGAGCGCCGGCGATCCCGGTGAATGGCGCGCAACACTGCC
The DNA here is from genome assembly GCF_000938305.1 of Bradyrhizobium sp. LTSP885. GTDB lineage: Bacteria > Pseudomonadota > Alphaproteobacteria > Rhizobiales > Xanthobacteraceae > Bradyrhizobium. The sequence continues at coordinate 12,962 of NZ_JYMT01000033.1, read as the reverse complement.
CGCCGACGAACTTGGCCTCTGGCAGGCAACCGACGGCACGCTGAAGGCGCTGATCAATGTCGGCCCGACCAATCCGAAGGAGTTTTCGGAAGTCACCTCCACCACCGAGATGCTGAAACCCCTGGCGCAGGCAACCGGCGGCGACGCGCGGCGCATTGTCGATGGATCGAGCCTCGATATGCCGCGCATCGTGCCGGTGCATGCCTCCTCGATCTTCCGCGGTGATGGCTGGCTCGGCGTCAAGATGCGCGATGCGAGCGTGGTCAAGGGCGTCGGCGTGTTGCCGATGTTCGCCGGCGTGATTGGTCTGCTGTTGCTGCTCGGCGCCTTCGCAGCCACCTGGCTGCGCGAAGGACGCTGAACCCTGTTGGACGCGTTGCGTCCAGCAGGGTCGCGTTGCGTCAAACACACACAGCCATCTGATCCGTCGCCGTCGCCCGGACTACGGTTGACATCGCGATTGTGTTTCGATGTTATAATGTAACATCGGGGCGGCTGGGGTCATGACGCCGCTCCGTGGGGCAGGCGTCATCAGGCATGAAGTGGTTCCGGAAACACATCAGGACTGGCTCGCGGCTGGCGCTGTTCGCGCTCGCCGTCCAGTTCGTGCTGTCGTTCGGCCATTTTCATCCGATTGCTGCGGCACAGGCGGCACCGGCGGTCCAAACCGGACTGTCGCAGTTCGATATCGCCTATATCGGGACCTCTGCGACTCCGGACCTCGCGATCGAGGTCGTCCACAAGCAGCCGCCGGCCCAACACGACAACGACCCGGCCGACACTTGCGCGATCTGCGCCGTCATCTCGCTTGCCGGCAGCCTGCTCGTCGCATCCCCGCCGGTGCTGCTGTTGCCGGAAGCGGTGGAGTTTCTCCGCCGCACCACCGATGCTGAATTCCTCCATTTGAAATCGGCGCCCGCGGCGTTCCGTTCCCGCGCGCCACCCCTGTCCTGACATCGATTGCATTCTGCGCCTCCGAGGTTCGACCGCGTTAAGCGGCACGATCTCAGGGAGACACATCAATCGGCCCGTCGCGAATGACGGCAAGGCTTTCCAGCTCCACCGACACGGATTCGCTGGCGGCCTCCAGGATCCCAACCATGAAATCCCCGTTCAGAGTTACCCTCCTCCTGTCCACGTCAGCCTCGGTGCTGCTCGGGTTGGGTCATGCCAGCAACGCGCAGACACCGCCTCCGGAAGCGGCAGGCACCACCACGCTGCCGAAAATTGAAGTCATCGAACCGAAGCATACGCAGCCGCCGCGGCGCCCCAAGAAGCCCGTTGTGACCACGCGGCGCGAGGCACCGCCGCCAACGGCTGCACCACAAACCGAGGCGCAGGTGCTGACGAGCACCAACGACAAATTCGACGCTGCGCGCCAGAGCATCGTCGCCCCCGCCGGCGCCACCGCGCATCAGATCAATCACCAGGCGATCGAGGCGATGCCGCAGGGCGCCGATGCGCCGCTCGACAAGGTGCTGCTGCAGTTCCCCGGCGTGACGCAGGACTCTGCGGCCAGCGGCGACCTGCATGTTCGCAACGAACATGCCAACGTACAGTATCGCATCAACGGCATCATGCTGCCCGACGGCGTCGGTGCCTTCGGCCAGATCCTCGATACTGGGATCGTCGGCAGCCTTGCGCTGCTCACCGGCGCATTGCCGGCGCAATACGGCCTTCATACCGCAGGCGTGATCGACATCCAGACCAAGGCCGACGCATTCGACAACTCGGGCAAGGTCAGCGTCTATGGCGGCAGCCACGGCACGATCACGCCGAGCTTCGAATATGGCGGAACGGTCGGACAGACCCAATATTTCGTGTCCGGACGCTATTTCCAAAGCAGTGTCGGTATCGAGAATCCGACACCGTCCTACAACGCGATCCACGACAACACGTCACAGGAGAAGGGATTCCTCTATCTGTCGACGGTGATCGATCCGACCAGCCGCCTGACCTATATCGGCGGCGTCTCCAACGGCACCTACCAGATCCCCAACAATCCCGGGCAGACGCCGGCCTTCACGGCGTTTGGCGTGTCGAATTTCGATTCCTCTGTCCTCAACGAGCACCAGACCGAGTTCAACCAATTCAACGTCGTGGCCTACCAGAAGTCGGTCGAGGACATCGACATGCAGCTGTCCTATTTCAACCGCTACAGCCAGCTGCACTTCTACCCTGACACGATCGGCGATCTCGTGTTCAACGGCGTCGCCTCCGACATCTATCGCCAGAGCTTCGTCAACGGCATCCAGGAAGACACCGCCTGGCGCGTCGGCTACGCCCACACACTGCGGTTCGGCTTCTCGGTTTCCTCCGAGCGGACCCTGGTCAACAACGCGTCTTCGCTGTTCCAGGTCGATGCCAGCGGGAATCAGGCGACTGATGCTGCCGGCAATGCGTTGCCCCCCGTCTCGATCTTCGACTCGAGCGCCAAGACCGGCTGGCTGATCGGCACCTATCTGCAGGATGAATGGCGGATCACCAACCAGCTGACCCTCAATGTCGGCCTCCGCTTCGACCAGATGTACCAGTATGTCGACGCCAACCAGCTCAGCCCGCGCGCCAGCCTGACCTGGAAGCCCTATGACGGCACCACGTTCCACGCCGGCTATTCGCGAAACTTCACGCCGCCAGAGCAGGTGATCGCCGCGCCGGTCAATCTCGCGCTGGTCCAGGGAACAACACAACAGCCTGGAGTCTCCACCAACAGCCCGGTGTTGCCGGAGCGCTCGAATGTGTTCGATGTCGGCGTCGACCAGAAGATCCATGCTATCCCCGGCCTCGAGGTCGGCGTTGACGCCTACTACAAGACCGCTCGCGATCTGCTCGACGACGGTCAATTCGGCGCCGCCTATGTGCTGACCGGCTTCAACTACGAGCGCGGCGAGAACGTCGGTGTCGAGCTCAAGGCGAAATACACCAACGGCAATTTCAACGCCTATGGCAACGTCGCCTGGGCGCAGCAGATCGCAACCAATGTGGTCTCGAACCAGTATCTGTTCGATCCCGATGAACTCGCCTACATCGCGAGCCACAACGTCTACACGGACCACGCCCAGATCTGGACGGGCTCCTTGGGGGCGTCATATTTGTGGAACGGCACGCGCTTCTCTGCATCGATGATCTACGGCAGCGGACTGCGCTCGGGCTTTGCCAACACCGATCATTTGCCGGGATACACGCAGGTCAATCTCGGTTTGTCGCACGACTTCAACATCGTCGCGCCGAGCAAGCCGACCACCATCCGCTTCGACGTCGTCAACCTGTTCGATTCGATCTACCAGATCAGGGACGGCTCGGGCATCGGCGTGTTCGCCCCGCAATACGGGCCGCGCCGCGGATTCTATGTCGGCATTTCGCAGAAGCTCTGACGCAAACGACAACGCATGGCGCTCGCGCGCCATGCGTCAAGATATTGTGACGTTCTGAAGCAACGTGTGTCGTCAGTGGCCGACGACGACGTCGCTAATCTGGATCACCGGCTGCAGATCGGTATAGTTCGGAATGTCGCCCATGATCTCCTTGGCGTGCGGCCCGAAACCGCCCTGGAAGGCCTCAACCGAGTCGCAGAAGATGTGGCACATTCCGACATAGGTGGCGGGTGCGCCCGGCGCGCCGCCGGCAAGACCCTTGTCGATCGTGTAGTATTTGCAGGCATCGCCCATGCGCGCCTTCACCAGCGGCATGTGCTTGTCACGATAATAGTCGTGATCGAACTTCGCGCCCGGATTGTTCGGATACATCACGCTGACCTTGATCATGGCGCACTCCCTTTGATTTGACATGCACCGGTTCTGGTCCGGCGCTTCACGTCAACTGTGCGTCAGTTTTTTCAGACGCGCAACAGCGGGGCCGGGTTCCGGCGACGTCACAAGGACGTCAGATCGCCTTGCTCCAATCCGGCTGGATTGGCCCCGACACGCCCTCGAAGGCACCATCGACCAGCTCCATGACAAGCAGGCGGCTGTAATCGACCGGACCGGGCATGGTGATCAGTCTCTTCGGGATCGGCTTGAAGCCGACGCGCGCATAATACGGCTCGTCGCCGACCAGCACGATGAGCCGGTGGCCCTTGGCGCGCGCGTCGTTGATCGCGCGCTCGAGCAGCGCGCGGCCGACGCCGCGGCTGCGGAACGGCGGCTCCACGGTCAACGGCCCGAGCATCAATGCGGGCGTCTCGCCGATGCAGACCGGCAATTGGCGCACCGAACCGACCAGCAGCGTGCCGATCCGCGCCGTAAAGGAGACATCGAGCAGATGATCGACATGCTCGCGCAGCCGGTAGGCGCTGAGCACGAAGCGGCCGGGCCCGAAGGTGCGCTCGTGCAGGCGCTCGATCGCCTGGGCGTCTTTCGGGGTCTCGGGCAGGATGGTCAGGGACAGTTCAGTCATCGTGGGGCGCGGGATAGCATCTGACGGGCGTGCGGTCCATCGCTCTCACCTGCCCGCGTTCACCGCCATGTGACCGGCAACGGCTTGCCGTCGAGCACCTCGGCGATTCGCAGCCGCGTGCCAGGGGTGGTGTCGTCGGGCAGTGCGGCCGGATCGAAGAAGCCGCAGGCCACGATCTCGCGGTTCGGCTCCGGCAGCCGGTCCTGCCGGAAGTGTCGCACCACATAGACCGCGACATGATCGCGCGGAGAAACGTGCTGGTTGAAGAACACGCCGTGCAGCACCGGCTCGCCGACGAGCTCGATCCGCCCCTCCTCGGCCAGCTCGCGCCGCAGCGATTCGAGGAAGCTCTCGCCGACCTCGACCCCGCCGCCCGGCAGATACCAGCCGGGGACGTAGCTGTGCTTGACCAGGAACACCTTGTTGTCGGCATCGAGCACGACCGCGCGGACCCCGAGCGTCATGCCGCGGACCAGCCGCCAATAGAGGTGAAATACCCGCCTGATCTGCGGTTCGAAGCGCTTGCGCAAATCCTCAAGGACCGTCACTGAACCCTCGACATCGTTATGTTTGATCCTTGCGCGGACGCGCACCACTTGCCAATACAGAGCGGGATTTTCGGGATAGCACGACATGACCGGTTGCCGGCCAGTTTTCACAGGCGATCCGAACGGGACCGAATGATGGCGGCATTCCGGCTCGCCCATCTGTCCGACCCGCATCTGCCGCCATTGCCAGTAGCGCGGCTGCGCGATCTCGCCGGCAAGCGCGCGCTCGGCTACCTCAACTGGACGCGCAACCGCCACAAATACCATCGCCGCGACGTGCTCGACACGCTGGTGTCGGACATGCAGGCGCAGCAGCCGGACCATATCGCCGTCACCGGCGACCTCGTCAATCTGGCGCTGGATGCCGAGTTCAATCCGGCGAGGGAGTGGCTCGAGGGTGTCGGCGCCCCTGCCGACGTCAGCGTGGTCCCCGGCAACCACGACGCCTATGTCCGCGCAACGCGGCATCGCTTCGTCGGCATCTTCGGCGATTACCTGCGCGGCGACGCGGACGGCGCCCCTCACAGCTTTCCATTCCTGCGCCGCCGCGGGCCTGTAGCGCTCATCGGCGTCTCCTCGGCGGTGCCGACGCCGCCGTTGATGGCAACCGGCTGGCTCGGCGGCGCGCAGCTCGCGGCGCTGGAGACGATCCTCGCGCAATTGTCCGGCGAGGACGCCTTCCGCGTCCTGCTGGTGCATCACCCGCTGCACTCCGACGGCCGCGCCAAGCGGCTGACCGACTCGCGCCAGTTGCTGGCGCTGCTCAAGCGACACGGCGTCGAGCTGGTGCTGCACGGCCACGACCACATCCATTCGACGATGTGGTTCGACGGCCCGGAGCGGAAAATCCCGGCGATCGGCGTGCCCTCGGCATCGGCGCTGGCGCGCAAGCATTATCCGGCCGCAGCCTATAATTTGTTTTCAATCGCGCGCGACGGCAATGGATGGCGCTGCGAGCAGACCGTGCGCGGCCTCGATGGCGACCGGCGCGTCGTGCAGCTGTCGACGGCGCGGCTGCTCTAGAGATTGTGCAAGCTCGCATACAGCGCCAAGGCAAACAGCGCCAGCGCCCCCACGATGACGCCGAGCACGAACATACCGAAGCCGCCGCGGCGTTTGGGCGCAACCACCGGCACGGGCGGCGGCTCGGCAACCGGAAGCGGCGTCGCCACCATCGCATGCTCGCGCTCGATCATCCGGCGCGCGACATAGTCGGTGACGGCATTGACGATCACGGGCACGTCGTGCGATTCGGCGAGCACGATGCGGCCGAACCTGGTGTCCTGCACGAACCGATAGATCCGCTTGTCGCGGCCCATCAGGACATGCGCGACCACGTCGATCCACAGCCGCGGCGTCTCGCCCTGGCTGATGCCGCGATCAAACAAATCGACCTTATCGGGCACCTGGGCAAACAGCGGATCGAGCGCGTCGTTGAGGATCTCGAGCCGCGCCACCTCGGCATCGCGCAATTCGACCACGACGCCGGTGCGGTCGGCCGCCTCGATCCGCGCCCGCCGCAGCGCCTCACGCAGCGTCGGCCGCAGCTCGCGCGCCTCATTGCCGGTGTTTGGGAGGTCAGACATGCCTCGCGGCCTCCTGGTGACGGGTTTTCCTCACCTTAACCTATCAGTAACCATGCCGTCCGCAAAGGGCGTTTGTTCCCAAGGGGTTAGGCTACCACTTATCCCCAAGCCGAAAGCCTCAAAAGACCTGTCCCGAAAGCGGACGACCCCACCCGGATGAACCGGATGGGGCCGCCGTCCTTGGACGTTTCTTAGTTGTAAAGACAGCGCTCAGGCCGAGACCCGCGCCGGCTCCTCGACGATCGAGAAGCGTACGCCGGCCTTGTGGCGGTTCTCTTCCGAGACCACGCGCCAGGCATCCTCGGCTTCCTTGCGGGTCTTGAACGGACCTTGCACCTGGGCCGAGCCTTCCACGAGCTTGTGGAAGTTCATCGAACCGAACTCGCCGCCGATCACCCAGAAATTGCTGCCTTTGGTCATTGTCAGTCTCCGTTAGCCGAACTGGTTCATCGTATTGTGGGCGCCGCCGGCCTTCAGAGCGGCCTCGCCGGCGAAGTATCCCTTGTGGTCGTCGCCGATATCGGAGCCGGCCATGTTCTGATGCTTGGCGCAGGCGATGCCCTGACGGATCTCCTGACGCTGAACATTCTTCACGTACCCAAGCATACCCTGCTCGCCGAAATACTCCTTGGCGAGATTGTCGGTCGACAGCGCTGCCGTGTGATAGGTCGGCAACGTGATCAGATGGTGGAAGATGCCCGCACGCTTGGCTGAATCGGCCTGGAAGGTACGGATACGTTCGTCGGCTTCGATCGCCAGCGGCGTCTCGTCGTATTCCACCTTCATCAGCTCGGCCCTGACGTACTTGCTGACATCCTTGCCGGCTTCCTTCATCGCGTCGTAGACCTGCCAACGGAAGTTGAGCGTCCAGTTGAACGATGGCGAATTGTTGTAGGCCAGCTTCGCGTTCGGAATGACCTCGCGAATCCGGTCGACCATCTTGGCGATCTGCTCGATATGCGGCTTCTCGGTCTCGATCCACAGCAGGTCGGCGCCGTTCTGCAGCGAGGTGATGCTGTCGAGCACGCAACGATCTTCGCCCGTGCCGGCACGGAACTGGTAGAGGTTGCTCGGAAGCCGCTTCGGACGCAGCATCTTGCCGTTGCGGTTGATGATGACATCGCCATTGCGGGCGTTGTCGGCGGTGATTTCCTCGCAATCCAGGAAGCTGTTGTAGAGATCGCCGAGGTCGCCGGGCTTGTGGCTCACAGCGATCTGCTGCGTGAGGCCGGCACCCAGCGAGTCGGTGCGGGTCACGATGATGCCGTCTTCGACGCCCAGTTCGAGGAACGCGTGGCGGCAGGCGCGAATTTTCGCCAGGAACACCTCGTGCGGCACCGTCACCTTGCCGTCCTGATGGCCGCACTGCTTTTCGTCGGAGACCTGGTTCTCGATCTGCAGCGCGCACGCGCCCGCTTCGATCATCTTCTTGGCGAGCAGATAGGTCGCTTCCGCATTGCCGAAGCCGGCATCGATGTCGGCGATGACGGGCACGACATGGGTCTGGAAGGTGTCGATCTTCTCGATCAGCGCCGCTTCCTTTGCCTTGTCGCCCGCCTTGCGAGCGGCATCGAGCGCACGGAAGGTATCGTTGAGCTCACGGGAGTCCGCCTGACGCAAAAATGTATAGAGCTCTTCGATCAGCGCCGGCACCGAGGTCTTCTCGTGCATCGACTGATCCGGAAGCGGTCCGAACTCGGAGCGAAGCGCTGCGATCATCCAGCCGGAGAGATACAGATAGCGGCGATCGGTCTTGCCGAAGTGCTTCTTGACCGAGATCAGCTTCTGCTGCGCGATGAAGCCATGCCAGCAACCAAGCGACTGGGTGTACTTGGTAGGATCGGCGTCATAGGCAGCCATATCGCTGCGCATCAGCGCCGCGGTGTAGCGGGCGATATCCAGGCCGGTCTTGAAGCGGTTCTGCAGACGCGTTCGCGCCACGGCTTCGGCGGTGATGCCGTTCCAGGTTTCCTTGGTCTTGAGCAGCGCTTCAGCAGCTGCAACTTCGCTCAGATAAGAAGCCGGTCCCTGGAGTGCATGGTCACTGATTCCGCGTGGCTGGTAGTTCATGTTCGTGATCCTTTCGGTGACGACAAATCCGCAGGGTTTGTCTTCGCCATTCCTCGACATTCTTGACAATGCATTGCGAAATGCGTGGCAGGAGCTAAACGCGAAAGAACGAAGTTCGTATAGGGACGTTGTTTTTGAATGGTGATGTCATGTAACATGCTCACTTGTAATAAATGTAAAATTGTAAAATTTGTCACAAAATAGGTCAGGAAGGCTGCCATGCCTGCGTTCTTTTCTCCCTCGCCCCGCTCTTGCGGGGAGCGCGTAGCCCGGATGGAGCGCAGCGTAATCCGGGGCAGGTCAATCCGCGGACAGAACGGTCCCGGATTACGCTGCGCTCCATCCGGGCTACGAAGCACCCGCAAGCAGGGAGCCCCCCATGCCCTCTGAGGCCGGAAAAAAGCTGTTCGTCGGTCCTCGCTTCCGCCGGATCCGCCAGCAATTGGGACTGTCGCAGACCCAGATCGCCGAGGGGCTCGGCATTTCGCCCTCCTACATTAACCTGATCGAGCGCAACCAGCGCCCGGTGACGGCGCAGATCCTGCTGCGGCTGGCCGAGACCTACGACCTAGATCTGCGCGACCTCGCCACCGCCGACGAGGACCGCTTCTTCGCCGAATTGAACGAGATCTTCTCCGACCCGCTGTTCCGCCAGATCGATCTGCCAAAGCAGGAGATGCGCGACCTCGCCGAACTCTGTCCCGGCGTGACCCATGCACTGCAACGGCTCTACGCCGCCTATACCGAGGCGCGCCGCGGCGAGACCCTGGTGGCGGCGCAGATGGCCGACCGCGAGGGCTCGCAGTTCGAGGCCAACCCGATCGAGCGGGTCCGCGACCTGATCGAGGCCAACCGCAATTATTTTCCGGAGCTCGAAACCGCCGCGGAAACTTTGCGCGACGAGATCAACGTGCCCGCCGAGGGGCTTTACGCTGCCCTCGTCGCACGTCTGCGGGAAAAACATTCGATCGTCACCCGCATCATGCCGGTCGACGTGATGCGCGACACGCTGCGCCGCTTCGATCGCCATCGCCGGCAGCTGCTGATCTCCGAGCTCGTCGACAACCCCGGGCGCGGTTTCCAGCTCGCCCTGCAACTCGGCTTTGCCGAATGCGGCCCGGGTATCGACGCCATCGTCGGCCGCGCCGGCCCGCTCGACGACACCTCGCGGCGGCTCTACCGGATCACGCTCGCGAACTACTTTGCTGCGGCTGCGATGATGCCCTACCAGGCGTTTCATTCCGCCGCAGAAGCCCTGAGCTACGACGTCCACGTGCTGGCACAGCGCTTCAATTCCGGGTTCGAGCAGGTCTGTCACCGCCTCACCACCCTGCAGCGGCCGAACGCGCGCGGCGTGCCGTTTTTCATGCTCCGGGTCGACAATGCCGGCAACGTCTCGAAACGCTTCTCGTCGGGCACCTTCCCGTTCTCGAAATTCGGCGGCACCTGCCCACTCTGGAATGTGCATTCGACCTTCGACATGCCCGACCGCCTGCTCAGCCAGGTGATCGAACTGCCCGACGGCAACAGATATTTCTCGATCGCGCAGATGGTGCGTCGTCCGGTGGCGCCCTATCCGCAGCCGCAGCCGCGTTTTGCGATCGGGCTCGGTTGCGAAATCCGCCACGCCGCCAAGCTCGTCTACGCCACCGGCATGGATCTCGAGAAGGCCGAGGGCACCCCGATCGGCGTCAACTGCCGGCTCTGCGAGCGTGAAAATTGCAGCCAGCGCGCCGAGCCGCCGATCACCCGCAGCCTGATCCTCGACGAAAACACGCGACGGGTGTCGTCGTTCGTGTTCTCCAATGCACGGGAGCTGTGAGGCATTCAATCCACCGCGGCAAAAGCCTTGCACCAGCCGTCCTTGCTGATTGCGCCCTCGACTGTCAATCGGCGTTCAAATTTGACCCCGCATCGGCGTCCAATTTTGACCCCTTTGGGCGACGGGTTTTGGCGGTAGCGCTCGCGCCGTCGGAGCTGGTCGGGGTTGCGGAGACGGTGCGAGCGCGGGTTGCGTGATCGTCGTCGCGGCTCTTGAAGCGCCAACTGTCGTTGCCGGTCTCGACGATATCGCAATGGTGAGTCAGACGATCGAGCAGCGCGGTGGTCATCTTTGCGTCGCCAAATACGCTGGGCCATTCCCCGAAGGATAGGTTGGTGGTGACGACGATCGACGTGCGCTCGTAGAGCCGGCTGACGAGATGGAACAGTAGCTGGCCGCCGGATTGAGCAAACGGAAGGTAGCCGAGTTCGTCGAGGACAATGAAGTCCATCCGGGTCAGATGCTCGGCGATGCGACCCTGCCGTCCATTGCGGGTCTCGATCTCCAGGCGATTGACGAGGTCGACTACGTTGTAGAAGCGGCCGCGGGCACCAGATCGGATGCAGCTTCTGGCGATGGCGATGGCCATATGTGTTTTGCCGGTGCCGGTACCGCCGACCAGGACGGCGTTACGTTGCTGGGCGATGAAGCCGCCGCCGGCGAGATCATTGACCAGCGTCTGGTTGATAGGAGTGCCCTCGAACTGGAAGTCCTCAAGGTCCTTGGCCAGCGGCAGTTTGGCGATGGTGAGCTGGTACTTGATCGAGCGCGCCTGCTTCTCGTTGATCTCGGCGTTGAGCAGGTCGCCGACAATGCGTTGAGGTTCGTGCTGGCGTTTGACAGCGGTCGCCATGATCTCATCGAAGGCGGCCTTCATGCCGTAGAGCTTGAGCTCGCTCATGAGGTCGAACAGTTGAGTACGTTCCATCAGATGGTTCTCCTGAGGTTGTCGTAACGGGCACAGTCGGCGATCGGGGCATGGCGCAATGTCAGCGCAGCCGGGGTGAGGATGTTGGCCGGTGGCGCAGGATCACGCTGGCGGGCCAGGATGTTGAGCACGACATCGGCGGAATGAACGCCGTGAGTGATCGCCTCGGCGCAGGCGGCTTCGACGGCCGGCAAGCCGTCGGTCAGAACTGCGTTGAGGATGTCGACCATCTGCCGATTGCCATCGTCGGCGCTGGCGAGCTTGCGCCGTACACGTTCGATCGCGGCCGGCAGTACCCAGTCCTTGAAGGGAGCGCCGTTGCGCAAGGCACCGGGTTTGCGAGCCAGCACCGGCACGTAATGCCAGGGATCGTAGACGGTATCGCCGCGGCCGAACGAGCGAGCATGCTCGGCAACGATGCGCCCGTCCTGGCGGATCACAATGCGGTCGGCGTAGGCGTGAACCTCGACAGGCCGCCCGACAGCGCTGGCCGTGACCGAGTATTTGTTGTTGTCGAAACGCACCAGACAGGTCTTCGAGACCGACGCCGGCACCGCGTGGAATCCGTCGAACCGGCCGGCATAGGGAACGAGCTTCGGTCGCTCAGCTTCGAACACCTCCCAGACCGTCTGTTCGATCAGTTCCGGATGCCGGTGCGCTTTGGCGTAGGCGATGCACTTGTCCAACAGCCACGCGTTCAACTCGTTGAGGGTTTTGAACCGCAGCCGTGGCGTGAAGAAGCGCTCCCGGACAAGTCCGACCTGGTTCTCGACCTGACCCTTCTCCCAGCCCGACGCTGGCGTGCAGGCAACCGGATCGACCAGGTAGTGGCTGCACATCTGCATGAAGCGGCGATTGTAGAGACGCCCTTTGCCGACGAAGATGGTCTCCACCGCCGTCTTCATGTTGTCGTAGATGCCGCGTCCGCAGGTGCCCTTGAACAGAGCAAATGCCCGGTCGTGGGCGTCGAACACCATCTCCTGTGTCTCGCGCGGATAGCACCGCACAAACAGCATCCGGCTGTGACAGAGCCGGACATGGGCGGCCTTCACGATCACCGTTACGCCATTGAGCAGGACGACCTCGTGGCTCCAGTCGAACTGATAGGCTTCCCCAGGCGCAAAGCTCAGCGGGACATAGGCTGCAGCCGTCGATTGCCCACGCTCTTGGCTCCACCGCCTGGCGTAACGCCGAACGGTATCGTAACCGCCATCATAGCCGCGCCCGCGCAGCTCTTCGAAGATCCGGATCAACGTCAACTGTTCGCGAGCAGCCTTAGCTGCGTTCCCCGCAAGCAATCCGTCGAGCTCCGCTGCCCATCGTCCCAGCTTCGGCCGCGGTTGGACAACACGCTCGTACTCGAATGAGGTCTCTCCCGACCTCAGCACCTTCCGGACCGTGTTCCGCGACACCTTCAGGTCCCGGGCGATCTCCTTGATCGTCTTGCCCTTGATGAAGTGTTCGCGCCGTATCCGGGCAATTGTCTCCACGACCAGCATCCCCGACCACCTGCTTCATTACAAAGCAGGCAGCGCAACAGACCAACCTGTAGGGGGTCAATTTTGGACGCCGATCCCCCGGCTTAGGGGGTCAATATTGCAGGCCGAATGACA
>NZ_JYMT01000032.1 GCF_000938305.1 Bradyrhizobium sp. LTSP885 | reverse complement strand
GTCGAGGTGTCGCCGAGGGTCGACGGCTCGTCCTCGGCGATCTTGCGCAGGATACGGCGCATGATCTTGCCGGAGCGGGTCTTCGGCAGGCCGGGCGCGAACTGGATCAGGTCCGGCGAGGCGATCGGCCCGATGTCCTTGCGGACCCAGGCGACCAGCTCCTTGCGCAGCGCCTCGGACGGCTCGGTGCCCTTCATCAGGGTGACATAGGCGTAGATGCCCTGGCCCTTGATGTCGTGGGGGTAGCCGACCACGGCGGCTTCCGAGACTGCGGGATTGGCGACCAGCGAACTCTCGACCTCGGCGGTGCCCATGCGGTGGCCGGAGACGTTGATGACGTCGTCGACCCGGCCGGTGATCCAGTAATAGCCGTCGGCGTCGCGGCGGCAGCCGTCGCCGGTGAAGTACTTGCCCTTGTAGGTCGAGAAATAGGTCTGCTCGAACCGGGCATGATCGCCATAGACCGTGCGCATCTGGCCCGGCCAGGATTTTGCGATGCAGAGGTTGCCGGAGGTCTCGCCGTCCAGCACCTTGCCGTCGGCATCGACGATTTCGGGCACCACGCCGAAGAACGGCCGGGTTGCCGAGCCCGGCTTGAGTTTGGTTGCGCCGGGCAGCGGCGTAATCAAAATGCCGCCGGTCTCGGTCTGCCACCAGGTGTCGACGATCGGGCAGCGCTCGTCGCCGACCACGCGATGATACCATTCCCAGGCTTCCGGATTGATCGGCTCGCCGACCGAGCCGAGCAGCCGCAGCGATTTGCGCGAGGTCTTCTTCACGGGATCGTCGCCGAACTGCATCAGCGCGCGGATCGCGGTCGGCGCGGTGTAGAAGATGTTGACCTTGTGCTTGTCGATCACGTTCCAGAAACGGGAGTTGTCCGGGTAATTCGGCACGCCCTCGAACATCAGCGTGGTCGCGCCATTCGCGAGCGGCCCGTAGAGGATGTAGCTGTGGCCGGTGACCCAGCCGACATCGGCGGTGCACCAGTAGATGTCGCCGTCGTGATAGTCGAAGACGTATTGATGCGTCATCGAGGCGAACACGAGATAGCCGGCGGAGGTGTGCAGCACGCCCTTCGGCGTACCGGTCGAGCCTGACGTGTAGAGAATGAACAGCGGATCCTCCGCGTTCATTGGCTCGCACGGGCACTCCGAGGTCACCATCTCGGCGGCCTCGTGATACCAGAGGTCGCGCGTCGGGTTCATATCGATCGCACCACCAGTGCGCTTCACCACGACGACCCAGTCGACGCCGCCGCTCTTGGCAATGGCCGCGTCGACATTGGCCTTCAGCGGCACCTTCTTGCCGCCGCGCAGGCCTTCGTCGGCGGTGATGATCACCTTGGATTCGCAGTCCTTGATGCGCTGGGCGAGGCTGTCGGGCGAGAAGCCGCCGAACACCACCGAGTGAATGGCGCCGATCCGCGCACAGGCCAGCATCGCGTAGGCGGCCTCCGGAATCATCGGCAGATAGATCGTGACGCGGTCGCCCTTCTCGACGTTCCTTGTGCGCAGGATGTTGGCCATCTTGCAGACTTCGTCGTGCAGCTCGCGGTAGGTGATGTGCTTGGACTCGGAGGGATCGTCGCCCTCCCAGATGATCGCGGTCTGGTCGCCGCGCGTCTCCAGATGGCGGTCGATGCAGTTCCAGGCGACGTTCAGCTCGCCGTCCTCGAACCATTTGATCGAGATGTTGCCGGGCGCGAAGGAGACGTTTTCAACCTTGGTGAAGGGCTTGATCCAGTCGACCCGCTTGGCCTGTTCGCCCCAGAAGCCATTGGGGTCCTTGACCGAGCGCGCGTACATCTCGCGATATTTGGCGTCATCGACATAGGCGCGCTTGGCCCAGTCGGACGACACCGGATGAACCTGCTCTGCCGACTTGTTTGCGTTTGCGGTCATCAACCAACCTCCGAGAGATCACGTGGCTTCACGTGGCTTGGCTTTCAGAAAATCCGTCACGATCTTAATCTGGTCCGGCGTCGTCAGCGGTGGCACATGGCCACGGTCGTCGAAACGGAAAACGTCGGCGCGACGATTCCGACGTCGCATTTCATTCGTCAAGTCGATCGACAGCAGGTCCGATTTGGCACCGTGCAACACCAGCATCGGCACCTTGATCGCTTCCCAATACTTCCAGAGGTCCAGCGGCGCGTAGAACCAGGGCGTCTTGAAAGCCTTGGCGATCGCGGGATCGCACAACACGGCATAGCGCCCGCTGGCTTCGTCCCAGCGCAGGCTGTGGATCACAAGATGCCGCCAATGCTCATCGGCCAGATAGCCGTAGGGAGCGAGCACCGCGCGGAAGTACGTCTCGCCGTCCTCGATTGTCGCAAACGACGTCGGCATGTCCGCGATGTAGCCGCCGATCCGCCGCAGCCCGGTCGAAGACACGAATGGACCGATATCGTTGATCACGAGCTTCCGGATGATGCTTCCGGAAAAGCCGGCCATCACGATCCCGATCAGGCCGCCGAGGGATGTTCCGACCCAATCGACCTCCCTCACACCAAGGCGCGCGATCAGTGCGTTCATGTCGGAGCAATATTGCGGTAGCGAATAATCGTCCGGACCGATCCGGCCGCTTCGACCGCGGCCCGGCAAATCGGGACAGATCACCCGCCGCCCGCTCGCCGCGAGATCCGCGGCGAGATAGTCGAAGTCCCGCCCTTGCCGCGTCAAGCCGTGGACACAGATCACCGGCCGCTCGTCGTCGATCGGTCCCCAGTCAACATAGGCAATCTCGTGAAAGCCCGACGGCGACAGGCCGAGCAGCCGATCCTCGCGATCCGGCTGCAGGCATCCAGACCTGCGGTCTGAGACCTCCCCCATCACTTCTTCCGCTCCGTCAAACATCCGGTCTCTCCGGCAAACGGCTAAGCTTGCGACCTGCCCGACGGGTCGATGGATGCCTGCGACCGCGCAAAACGTTGCGCTTCCGCCTGGGTCTCGAAGATGTGCGGCGCCACATGGCGCTCAGCGAGCCCCTCCCCGAGCTTCATCCGCATGAACGCGCTCGTGGTGTAACGGGATGCCGAGCTGTAATAGCGCTTCTCGAGATAGGCGATCATCGAGAAATAGGTGTCGCTGACCTGCGGCTCGAGATGGAATCCGTCATAGTTGGCGATCAGCGCAACCGGCTTTCCGACCACCCGGCAGGCGTTCTCGACCTCGCGGCGGACCAGATCGACGTCCTCCACGGTTCGAACCTCGAAGCCTTCGAAGTTGACGAACAGCGTATTACGTTCCGCGTCGTAGCTGATGCGATCGGCAAGGTTGCGGCCGAGCAGCATGTGCTCCAGCCCCATCGGATGGTCTCGGAAAATCCGCGCGTCCATCGGGCGAACGTTGCGGATCAGCGGCTTGAAATCCATCTGGCCGAGGATATCGCGATCGATATCGATCCCCGGTGCGACCTCGATCAGTTCGAGCCCGGCGGGCGTTCGCTGCAGGACGCAGCGCTCGGTCACGTAGAACACCGACTGGCCGGTTTCCGCGGCATAGTCTCCGCTGAAGGTGATCTGCTCGACCTCGGCAATGAACTTCCGCATCGTGCCTTCGCGCAGGATGTGGACAGCCTCGTCCTCGACCGCGAGCTTGAGTCCGCCGCTGGTGAAGGTGCCGGCAAAGACGATCTTCTTGGCACTCTGGGAGATGTTGATGAAGCCGCCGGCGCCGGCCAGCCGTGACGAGAAGCGGCTGACATTGACGTTTCCGGCACGATCGGCCTGAGCCATGCCGAGGCAAGCGAGGTCGAGCCCGCCGCCGTCGTAAAAATCGAACTGCTGATTCTGGTGGATGACGGCGTCCGGATTGAGCGCGGTGCCGAAATTGAGCCCGCCCTGGGGCATGCCGCCGATGACGCCCGGCTCGGCCGTCAGCGTCAGATATTTCAGCATATGCTCCTCGGCGGCGACTGCCGCCACGCCTTCCGGCATGCCGATGCCGAGATTGACAACGCCGCCCGGCGGCAACTCGAACGCGCAACGCCGTGCGATGATCTTGCGCTCGTCGAGCTCGAGCGGCTGAACGCGGTCCATCGGCACGCGCTGGCGGCCAGAAAAGGCATGGCTGTAGGCCGTTCCATAGGTCTGCGGATGGTTCTCGGGATCGGCGACCACGACGCAGTCGACCAGGATGCCGGGAATCTGGACCTCCCGCGGATTGAGCGAATTGCTCGCGGCGATGCGCTCGACCTGCACGATGACAAACCCGCGCGAATTCTTGGCCGCCATCGCCATCGCCAGATTGTCGAGCGTCAGCGCCTCACGCTCCATGGTGATATTGCCGGTGGGATCGGCGGTCGTGCCACGCAGGATCGCGACGTTGATCGGAAACGCCTTGTAGCGCAGCCACTCCTCGCCACCGATGGTCAGCAGTTCAACGAGATCCTCGGTCGTCTTCTCGTTCAGCTTGCCGCCCTCGAGCCGGGGATCGACGAAGGTGCGCAGTCCGATTTTCGTAATCGTGCCGGGGCCGCGCGCAGCGATGCTGCGGTAAAGATGCGAGATGCAGCCGAGCGGCAGATTATAGGCCTCGATGCGGTTGGCGAGCGCCAGTTCGCCGAGCTTCGGCACCAGCGCCCAGTGCCCGCCGACCACCCGCTTGACCAGGCCGTCATGGGCAAGACGGTTCAGGCCACGCTCCTTGGAATCACCGGGCGCCGCGGCGAACAGCAGCGTCAGATCGGAGGGATGACGCGTTTCGCGATAGCGCTTCTCAAGCGCAATCAGGAGCTCGTCGGGCGTGCCGACGCCGACGAAACCGGACGTGCAGACCGTGTCGCGATCCCGAATGATCGCGACGGCTTCGTCGGCGGATACGATTTTGTTCTTCATCAATGCGCCTCAATCCCTGGCCGCCAGCCATTCGGCGATACCCTTGCTCAGCCGTCCCTGCGACTTGCTCGACACGAACAGCCCGACATGGCCGCCCGGCAACGGGATTTCCGTGTAGTCCTTCGTACCGATCAACGCACCGAGCGCCTTCGAACAGGTCGGCGGGATGATATGGTCGTCGAGCGCGAAGACGTTCAGCGTTGGCGCCGAGATCGCCCGGAGATCGACCTTGCGTCCGGACAGCGTGAAGGTGCCGTTGACGAGCCGGTTCTCCTGATAGAGATCCTTCAGCCACTGCTTGGCCGCCTCGCCGGGATGAGCCGGCCGGTCCGCAAGCCACTTCTCCATCCGCAGGAAATTCATCAGCCTGGCTTCGTCGTCGATGACGTCGATCAGGTCGATATTGTACTTGGTCAGCGAGCGCATCGGCGTCATCAGCGAGAACACCGAGCTCATGAATTCGCCGGGCAGTCCCCCATAGGTATCCACCAGCCGATCGACATCGGCGCCGTCGAGGCTCCGGGTCCAGAGATTGAGGAAGCCATGGTGGGTGTCGGGATCGTCGCGATCGGCGTGAAAATCGATCGGTGTGATGGTCAGGACGAGGCCCTTCACCTTGTCCGGGTGAAGCGCGGCGTAGCAGGTCGTGAACACGCCACCTTCGCAGATGCCGAGCAGCGTGATCCGGTCATGCCCGGTCTCGCGGCAGACGCGCTCCACCGCGGCGTGGATATAGTCGTCGACGTAATCGTCGATCGTCAGCCAGCGCTCGGTACGGGTGGGCTGGCCCCAGTCGATCAGCCAGAGGTCCAACCCCTGCGACAGCAGGCTGCGGACCAGCGAGCGGTCTTCCTGCAGGTCCGCCATGGTATAGCGGCCGATCAGGCCATAGGCCAGCAGCACCGGCGTCCTGACCTTCTGTTCGGTCAGCGGCTCATAGCGAAACAGCTCGACCTTGTCGCGACGCATCACGAGCTTCTTCGGCGTCGCTCCGACATCGACGTCCCGGTCCTTGATATCAGACAGCAGCTTGCCGGCCTTGAGCAGCTTGTCCGTCATGTCGGCGAACCCGCCGGCCGCCCCCTTGTTCGGCGTCTGGCTGCTCATGCGTCACCTCGCGGTGGTGGCTCGCCGGACGTACCGATCCGGCGTTCCAGAGCACGCATCTCGCGCCTGAGTTCGGTGAGCTGGCGGGTGACGTCGTCGAAATCGCGTTGGGTTGGAACTCCCAGCACGGCCGCGATCGTGTCGGCGATGTCGGATTGCCGGGCGCGGAATTCCGTCGCCGCCTGCAACAATTGCTTTTGCGCGACCAGGAAGTCCTCGGTGCGCTGGTTGGCGATCAGTTCCTCATTGGCAAGCTGGTTCCAGGCGCCGAGTTGCTCGCGCCAGCCGGCGTTCGGCTCGGCGCCACCGGGCTGCGGCCGGCGCGCATTGTACTGCTCGGCAGCGCGCATCCAGGGCCGCGCGGCGACGACGTGATAGGCCGCAAGCTTGCTCTGCAACTCGCTCCAGGCCACCGCAACGCTGGCAAGCTTCCGGTCAAAATCCAGAACGTCGGCCAGCCGCGGTCCTCCCGCCATCCGCTCGATGGCTTCGGCGAGATCGTTGCCCGCCGCCATGCCGAAGCCGCTCTCGGCGGCGCGCTTCATGATGAAGGGCAGCATCGAATTCGACCAGCTCTCGCTGATCCCGGCGCCGGTGCCAAGCATCGCGCGCCAGGACTCCATCCACTGCGCAGCGACCGGCCCAAACGGGCTGGCGTCACTTTGCTCAGCCATGGGAGGCCTGCACGTAGCGATTGCTGCTATCGTCGAAAGCGGCGCTGTAGATCGCGTAGGCGTCTTCCAGCGTCAGCTCCCGGGGATTGTTGACCAGAAGGCGCGTCTGCTTCATCGCGTCCTCGGCGAGTCTTTTCAGGTCGTCCCGGCCGATGCCGACCGCCGCCAGCGACGCCGGGACCTGGCAATCGCGACCGATCGACGTCATCTCGTCGATGAAGGCACGCGCCTTTTCCGCCTGGGTGGTCGCATGCAGGCCGGGCCTGACGATCTCGGCGAGTTCCGCATAGAGCGCTTCGGCCGCCGAAAGATTGAACTCGAGCACGTGGCGCAGCACCAGCGCGTTGGACAGCCCGTGCGGAACATGGAAGATCGCGCCGATCGGATAGGCCAGTGCATGGACGGCAGCGACCGGCGCATTGGCGAACGCCATTCCCGCAAGCATCGATCCCAGCAGCATCTGCGAGCGCGCCGCCAGGTCGCCGCCGTTCTGGCAGGCGCGGCGGATGTTGGCCGACAGCAGCCCGAGCGCCTGCCGCGCCAGTTGGTCGGACATCGGGTTCTTCCTGACCTTGCTGGTATAGGCCTCGATCGCATGCACCATGGCGTCGATGCCGGTCGCCGCCGTAACCGGCGCCGGAAGGCCCAGCGTCAGTTCGGGATCGAGGATCGCCCAGTCCGGAATCAGCACCGGCGAGACGACGCCTTTCTTCTCGGTGGTTGGCGTGGTGACGATCGCGATCGGCGTGACTTCCGAGCCTGTGCCGGCCGTGGTCGGCGCCAGCAGCAACGGCAGGCGCTTGCCTTTCGCCAGTCCGACGCCATAGATGTCGTCAAGACGGTCCGGAGTCTTGGCAAGATAGGCCACGAGCTTGGCGGTATCCAACGCGCTGCCGCCGCCGATCGACAGCACAAGTTCGGTCTGGTTGGCCCGAGCTGCCGCAACAGCGGCTTCCACGACATGCGACGGCGGATCGGCGACAACGTCGTCGAAGACGCTGACCTCGATGCCGGCCGCCGCCAGCGCAGCCTCGGCGCCCCGCGTCAGCCCTGCCCCGCGCACGCCCTTATCGGTCACCAGCATGACGCGCCGCGCACCATAGCCGGCGACCAGTTCGTCGATTTTTTGCGAGGCGCCCGGCTCGAACAAGATGTTCGACGGCGCCTGAAAGGTGAATTTTCCGATCATGTTCCCGATCCTTTGGTCCCGCCAAACTGGCTCATGCGTCCGGCTTATGCCCGCCGATGCTGCGCCGCGGCCTGAAGTTCATCGACCAGCACGCGGGTATTCTCGGAATAATCGATTGCCACGTCGACGAGATGGACGCCGCCGCCCTTGAAGGCGGCTTCCAGCGTCGGCAGCAGCCCGTCTATCGAAGTGACGCGTGAGCCCTTGGCACCATAGGACTCGGCATAACGGACGAAGTCGGGATTGCCGAAGGTGAGGCCGAAATCCGGGAACGCGTCGACCGCCTGCTTCCAGCGGATCATGCCGTAGGCGCCATCATTGAGGACCAACACGACCAGGTTGAGCTTGAGGCGGACCGCAGTCTCCAATTCCTGGCTGTTCATCATGAAACCACCGTCGCCGCAGATCGCCATCACGCGACGGTCCGGATGCAGCATCGCCGCCATCATCGCCGACGGCAGGCCGGCGCCCATGGTGGCGAGCGCATTGTCGAGCAGCAGCGTGTTAGCCACATAGGTCCGGTAATTGCGCGCGAACCAGATCTTGTACATGCCGTTGTCGAGCGCAACGATGCCGTTCTCCGGAATCACCTGGCGGATATCGTGCACCAGCCGCTGCGGCGTCACCGGCCAGCGGCTTTCGGTGGCGCGATCCGCGATGCGGCCAAGAATGCCCTCGCGCAACGGCAGCAGCGCCTTGGCGTTCGGCAGCTTGCCCTCGACCCGGTCGGCCAGCACCTCGAGGCTCGGTCCGACGTCACCGACGACCTCGGCATCCGGGAAATAGACCTGCTCCACCGTCGCCGGCGTATAGCTGACGTGGATCACCTGGGGACCCTGCGGTCCCATGATGAATGGCGGCTTCTCCACGGTATCATGGCCGATCGCGATGATCAGGTCGGCCTGGTCGATCGCCTCATGGACATAATCGCGCTCGGAAAGCGCGGTTGTTCCCATATAGAGACTGGTGCCGCCGGGTACCGTCCCCTTGCCCATCTGGGTCGTGAAGAACGGGATGCCGGTGCGCCGCACGAAGCTGGCAATACCGAACGTCGAACGCGGCCGGCTCGCCGCCGCGCCCAGCATGATCAGCGGCCTCTTCGCGGCCAGAATGATCGCCGCGGCACGATCGAGCGCGGCGCGATGCGCCACCGGGATATCGATGGGGTGGATCGGCACCATCGGGACCGGCTCGACCTCGTCTCCGGCAATGTCTTCCGGGAGTTCGAGAAGAACCGGCCCCGGCCGTTCCTCCATCGCAACCCGAAACGCATCGCGGACCAACGTCGGAATGCTCGCAGCGCTGACGATCTGCCGCGACATCTTGGTCAGCGGCTTCATCGCAGCAATGACGTCGACGATCTGGAAGCGCGCCTGGCGGCTGCTCATGATCGCCTTTTGCCCCGTGAGCATCAGCATCGGCATGGCGCCGAGATGCGCGTAGGCCGCGCCGGTCGAGAAATTCAGCGCGCCGGGGCCGAGCGTCGCGATGCACACGCCCGGACGGCCAGTAAGCCGGCCGTGGGTCGCCGCCATGAACGCTGCGGCCTGCTCGTGCCGGGTCAGCACCAGCTCGATCTTCGAATTCCGAAGCGACTCGACAACATCAAGGTTTTCCTCGCCCGGCACGCCAAAGATGCGGTCGACGCCCTCATGCTCCAATGCCGCGACCAACAGGTCAGAACCCTTAACCATCTATCCACTCCCTGCTGTCGATCGATCTGCCTACGGCGAGACGCCGGTGCTTCGACCAACGGTTTCGTCAATTGCAAAAAACAGTTTTGCTTCGTGCCGGTGCCTCGAACGGCGGCACGAGCCGAGCCCATCATCCCCTGTCCGGGCGGTCACGCCGCGAGGCGTTTGATCACCGCGCTGGCAAAATCGGCTGTCGAGACCTTGCCGCCAAGATCCGCCGTCCGCACATTGTCGATCTGTAAGGTCTGCTCGATCGCGGTCCGCAACCTGACGGCCTGATCGTCCTTGTTGACGTGCTTGAGCATCAACGCGGCCGCCAGCAGCAGCGCGAGCGGATTGGCGATCCCCTTGCCCGCGATATCCGGGGCTGAGCCGTGCACCGCCTCGAAGATCGCAGCCTTTTCGCCGATATTGGCGCCCGGTGCCATGCCGAGTCCGCCGACGAGGCCTGACATCAGGTCGGACAGGATATCGCCGAACAAATTGGTGGTGACGATGACATCGAACTGCCAGGGATTCATCACGAGCTGCATGGCGCAGGCATCGACGATGCGGTCGTCCATCGCGACACGCCCCTCATATTCCTTGGCGATCTCGCGGCCGGCCTGCAGGAACAGCCCGGTCAGCGCCTTCAGCACATTCGCCTTATGCACCACGGTGACCTTTTTCCGGCCGTGAGCCAGCGCATACTCGAATGCAAAGCGGACAATCCGCCGCGCCTCCGCGTGCGTGTTGACGCCCGAGGAGATCGCGACCGCATGCGGATCGTCGCCGACGGCGATGAAATGCTCGAACGCCACGTAAAGGCCTTCGATATTCTCCCGGACCAGAACGAGGTCGATGTCCTCATAGCGCCCGCCGGGCACCATGGTCTTCACCGGCCGCAAATTGGCATAGAGCTCGAACTCCTCGCGCAGTCGTACGTTCACCGAGCGAAAGCCGCCACCGACAGGCGTCGTCAGCGGCCCCTTCAGCGCCAGCTTGGTGCGGCGGATGCTGTCGATCAATGTCCCCGGCAGCGGATCGCCGCCGCTCTGGATACCGGCCATGCCGCCCTGCTGCACATCCCACTCGAATGGTGCGCCCATTGCATCGAGGATGCGCGTCACCGCTTCCGTGATCTCTGGACCGATCCCGTCACCGGGTATCAACGTCGCCGGAATTTTGCCTGACATCTCTGTTTCTCCAGAATTATCGTGAAGCGTTCAATAGGATCAGCCCACGTCATGCCGCGAGCTGGCGCAGCACATAGGGCAGGATGCCGCCGTGCTTGTAATAGTTGAGCTCATCCAGCGTATCGATACGGCAGGTCACCGGCACCTGTTTCACGGAGCCGTCATCCATCGTGACGTCGACGGTTATGCGCTGGCGGGGCGCGATGTCGGAAAGCCCGGTGATGGAGACTTGCTCGGCGCCGGTCAGGCCGAGGCTCTTCCAGGAGGCGCCCTCGTCCAGGACGAACGGCAGGATGCCCATCCCCACCAGATTGGAGCGATGGATGCGCTCGAAGCTCTGCGCGATCACGGCGCGGACACCGAGCAGCTTGGTGCCCTTCGCCGCCCAGTCGCGCGACGAGCCGTTGCCATATTCGACGCCGGCGAAGACGACCAGCGGAACATGGTCGCGCTGGTAGCGCATCGCGGCATCGAAGATCGACATCCGCTCGCCGGACGGTTGATGCACGGCCCAGCCACCCTCAGGCGTATTGCCGCCCCCGTCCTTCACGGCAAAATTCCTGATGCGGATGTTGGCAAAGGTGCCGCGCACCATCACTTCGTGATTGCCGCGTCGCGTGCCGTACTGGTTGAAGTCCTCCTGTCGCACCTGGCGGCCGCGCAGGAATTCGCCCGCCGGCGACGACGCCTTGATCGATCCGGCGGGCGAGATGTGGTCGGTCGTGATCTTGTCACCGAACAGACCAAGGATCCGCGCGCTGACGATGTCACTGGTCGGCGCCGGCGTCATGGTGATGCCCTCGAAATAGGGTGGATTCTGCACGTAGGTCGACGACATGTTCCAGCGGTAGGTCATGCCGGTGGCGACCTTGACGGCCTTCCAGTTGGCATCACCCTCGAAAACGTCGGCGTATTTGCTCTCGAACATCGCGCGAGTGACGTTCTCGCGAACGAACTGTTCGATCTCGGTGTTGGAAGGCCAGATATCCTTGAGATACACCGGCGCGTCATCCGATCCCGTGCCCAAAGGCTCGCTCGCGAGATCAATCTGCAGCGAACCTGCGAGCGCGTAGGCGACCACAAGCGGCGGCGATGCCAGATAGTTCGCCTGCACGTCGGGCGAGACCCGTCCCTCGAAATTCCGATTGCCGGACAGCACCGCCGCGCCGATCACGCCATTATCGTTGATCGACTTCGAAATCTCGGGCGGCAGTGGCCCCGAATTGCCGATGCAGGTGGTGCAGCCGAAGCCGACAAGATAGAAGCCGAGGGCGTCGAGATCCGTTTGCAAGCCGGACTTTTCAAGATACTCGGCCACGACCTGCGAACCAGGCGCGAGCGATGTCTTGACCCAGGGCTTTGCGGTGAGACCTTTGCGCGCCGCATTCCGGGCCAAAAGGCCGGCGCCAATCAGGACCGACGGATTTGACGTGTTGGTGCACGAGGTAATGGCTGCGATGACGACGTGGCCGTGGCCAAGTTTGAAATCCTTGTCTTCGACGACAAATTGCTTCGCGGCGTGGCCCTGCTTGCCATACTCACTTTCAAGCGCGGCGAGAAAGTTGGTCTTGGCGACATCGAGGCTGACCCGGCCCTCGGGACGCTTCGGGCCGGCGAGCGACGGCACCACGTCATCGAGATTCAATTCAAGCGTATCGGTGAAGACCGGATCCGGCATGCCCGGTGTCCGGAACAGGCCCTGCGCCTTGGCGTAGGCCTCGACCAGCGCGATCCGGTCACTCGAGCGGCCGGAGAGATCGAGATAGTTCAACGTCTCCCGGTCGACCGGGAAAAAGCCGCAGGTTGCGCCATATTCCGGCGCCATGTTGCTGATGGTAGCGCGGTCGGCAAGCGTCATGTGGTCGAGGCCTGGCCCGAAGAATTCGACGAACTTTCCAACCACACCCTTCTTGCGCAGCATCTGGGTGACGGTGAGGACGAGGTCGGTTGCGACAACGCCCTCGCGCAGCTTGCCGGACAGCCTGAAGCCGATGACCTGTGGCACCAGCATCGACAGCGGCTGGCCGAGCATCGCGGCCTCGGCCTCGATGCCGCCGACGCCCCAGCCGAGCACGGCCAGACCATTGGCCATGGTGGTGTGACTGTCAGTACCGACCAGCGTGTCGGGATAGGCGAAGGTCTCGCCGTCGCTTTGCTTGGTCCAGACTGTCTGCGCCAGATATTCGAGATTGACCTGGTGGCAGATGCCGGTGCCCGGCGGCACGACGCGGAAATTAGCGAAGGCGCCCTGCCCCCATTTCAGAAAATCGTACCGCTCGCCATTTTGCTCGTATTCACGGGCGACGTTGTCCCGCAACGCATGCGCATTGCCGAAATGATCAACCACGACGGAGTGGTCGATCACGAGGTCGACCGGCACCAGCGGATTGATCCGCGAGGGATCGCCGCCGAGCCTCGCCATCCCGTCGCGCATCGCGGCAAGATCGACGACTGCAGGGACGCCGGTGAAATCCTGCATCAGGACACGCGCGGGACGAAAGCCGATCTCGGCGCCGGCCGATCCGCGGTCCTCGGTCCATCGCGCCAGCGCCTCGATGTTGGCGCGCGTCACCGAGCCCCCGTCCTCGAACCGTAGCAGGTTCTCCAGCAGAACCCTGAGCGAGAACGGCAGGCGCGAAATGCCCGCCAGACCGTTCTTCTCGGCGTCGGGCAGAGAAAAATAGGTGTAGGCCTGTCCGCCGACGGTCAACGTCTTCCGGCATTTGAAGCTGTCAAGGCTGTTCATGGGGTCAACGATCCTTTCGGGCAGACGATCTTCGACGGGTATTGCGGTGATCCGTGCCACGAGGTCATTTCAGGTAACCCATGATGATGAGGACCAGCGTGATGGTGATCGCGCCGCCGATCCGGGTCGCGATCTGGGCAAACGGCATCAGCTGCATGCGGTTGGCCGCGGTCAGAATGGCGACGTCTCCGGTTCCACCTTGTCCGCTGTGGCAAGCGTTCACGATCGCTGTTTCGATCGGATACAGATTCATAAACTTGCCGACCGCGAATCCGGTCGCCATGATCGTGACCACGGTCGACACGATGGTGATGAT
Source organism: Bradyrhizobium sp. LTSP885 (assembly GCF_000938305.1). GTDB lineage: Bacteria > Pseudomonadota > Alphaproteobacteria > Rhizobiales > Xanthobacteraceae > Bradyrhizobium. The sequence goes on along the minus strand of NZ_JYMT01000032.1, from coordinate 55,720 downwards.
GTTGGCGAAATGAAACGCCGCGACCAGCTTGTCCCATGGCGTCAACGCGACACCGATTGCGAACAGCAGCGGATAGGTCATGTTGGTCCGTACGAACTCGTAGACCACCAATCCGCCGCGCTGCAGCTCCGGCGATACTGCGCGGGTCAGCTTGGCCAGCACTGCCAGGAACAGCATCGCGACCGGCGCCGGCAAGCCGATCAAATGATGGCAGAGCACGCCGAGGAGATAGAGCGTGATCGCGGTCAGCCCGGCGGCTGCGATCGTGGTCACGCCGACATGGCCGACACCCTGCTCGGCGCCGCCTTCCTCATGCACCGCCTGGACATCGATGTCACCGTCTTGATGCGGCTGAAGTCGGCCCTCACCGGTGAGGCTCGGATATTTCTTGCCGACGAAATTGAGCGTGCCAGCGAGAATGATCGCCGTTAGGCTCCCCAGCATGACCGGCGGAAGGACCTGCGCAAAGACTTCGCCCTGTGGTACGCCCGTCAGCGCGGCGTACCCGATCGACAGCGGAATCGCACCTTCACCAACGCCACCGGCCATGATGGGGATGACCACGTAGAAGAACGTATGCGAGGCGCCAAGTCCGAGCGCGGTGCCGACCGCGGTCCCGACAATTGCGGCCACGACGGAGCCGACCGCGAGCGGCACGAAGATCTTCAGAAAGCCGCGGATCAGGACATCGCGGTCCATCGCAAAGATGCTGCCGACAATGATGGATGCGATGAAGAGGTAGAGGAAATTGGTCGACTTGGTGAAGTCGATGATGGATGTCTCGACCTGCGCCGGGATCAGGTGATAGAAGGCCAGCGCCGACGGAATGAAGGTGGCGAAGATCGCACCGGCGCCGATGCTGCGCAGCACCGGGATCCGCTTGCCGATCTCGGCGCAGGTGAAGCCACCAAGCACCAGCACCACGATCATTGTCGGCCCGTCCGACTTGATCTCGCCGGTATAGACCAGTGCGGCGACGAGAGCGACGAGCAAGGCATAAATCGGAACCGGGACAATTCCGATCCGGATATCGGTGAGACGCCACCACCCCTCAGGCCAGAAACGGCTGATGACGCCCGTCGAATTCTCACCGACCGACCGCGCCGTGCTCTCGTGATGCGAAGCAATCCCGCCTGCGTCCTGCGAGGCCATGTCCGCTCTCCTCCCGGTATTTTTTGCCAGATATCAACAATCGCCTGTGCCGTGTGGGCCGAGGGGCGAACGCCGTTCCGGTCGTCTTATCGGGCGACAGCCTAGATCACTCAACCTGTCAGCAAGCTGTCACGTCGCGTCGTCTGCGATGGATACCTCGTGGCATACGGAAAACCACGATCAATGCGCGGCGCTCGCGGCCGGTGACCCTGATGGCATCTGCTGCCGGCTGAGCGACACGACCAGTACAAATCCAACGGCCGACAAGCCGGCGAGCGGGAGCAGCCCGAGCGCGAAGCTTCCAGTCGCGTCCTTGATGGTGCCGAGCAGATAGCTTCCGAAGAACCCGCCCAGATTGCCAATCGCATTGATCTGCGCGATCGCTGCGGCTGCGACACCTGCCGACATCCATTCGGTCGACAGCGCCCAGAACGGCCCCTTCATGATGTAGGTCGCCGTTACGGCTACACACAGGATGGCGATCGTCGGCACCAGCGCGCCGGTCAGACCGGCCGCAGCAAGGCTTCCGGCCAGCAGCGCCAGCGGAATGGCCGTGTGCCATTTGCGTTCGCCGGTCCGATCTGAATTGCGCCCCCAGAGCAGCATCAGCACCGACGCGACGCCGAACGGTATCGAGTTCAACAGCCCGGTCTGGATATCGCTCAGACCGAAGGATTTGATGATCTGCGGCTGCCACAGCGACAGACACTGGCTCGCGCCGGAAGCCCCGGCGTAGATCAGGGAAGCGGCCAGGACATATTTGTTGGAGAAGACCTGCCAGAGCGAGAGATGGCCGACCTTCGCTTCCGGCGATGAATTCTCCTGGGCTAGACGGCCCGAGAGCCACTGTCGCTGCTCCTCGCTCAACCATCGCGCCCCCTCAGGCCGATCGACCAGAAAGAAGAACGCGACGATGCCGAGAATGACAGCCGGAACCGCCTCAAGCACGAACATCCACTGCCAGCCGTGAAACCCCAGCAAGCCGTTAAACTGAAGCAAGCTGGCCGAAATCGGCGAGCCGAAGAAGCTCGAGAGAGGGATCGCTACCATGAAGAGCGCGACGATGCGGCCGCGGTATTCTTTAGGGAACCAATATGTCAGGTACAGAATCACGCCCGGAAAGAAGCCGGCCTCCGCGGCGCCGAGGAGGAGGCGGACCGCGAAGAATGAATACGGTCCCACCACAAATGCCATGCAGGCGGAGACTAGTCCCCACGACACCATGATCCGTGCGATCCAGATCTTCGCGCCGACCTTCGCCATCGCAAGATTACTCGGCACCTCGAACAGGACGTAGGTGATGTAGAACAGGCCACCGCCAAGCCCGAACGCTGCCGCCGACAGCCCGATGTCACTATTCATCTGCAAGGCGGCGAAGCCCACATTGACCCGGTCAACGAAGGCAATGAAGTAACAGATCATCAGGAAGGGAATGATGCGCAGCGTAACACGCTTCATCGTCACCGCTTCGAGTTGCGCTTCAGTTGTCGCCATGATCAATGTTCCTCCCGGGAAGTTGTTCTTGCTTGATTTTGGCAAGAGGATAGCCGCCTAACCTGTCAACAAGCTGTCATCCGCTTCGCTTGCGGCGTTCAGCGCGCCTGAAGGGACTCTCTCCAGTCCTTCAGGAATCGCTGACGCTTGGCCTGATCAAGATAGGTCATCAGGTCGATGCTCAACGCGATCGGCCGCAGCGCCTTGGCCGCATCGACATAGCCGGGAATGGCCGGCTTCATATCGTCACGAACGGATCCCAGGGAATGCCCGGCCAACGCGGTCTGGCCACCGCGTGACAGCAAGAAATCGACGAAGCGACGGGCCAGTTCCGGTTGCGGCGCCGACTGCGGAATCAGTGCGATCCGCGACAGCAACAGCATGTAATCGCTCGGAAAGACGACGCCGAGATCTGGATCGTGCTTGGCGCGCTCCAGCGCGTAGGAACCCAGCACATTGTATGCCAGCAGCAGCTCGCCGCTACTGACGCGGTTGATCATCGGGTCCGACGAGGCATAAAGCTTGACCCCTGCCTGTCCCATCGCCGCCACCAGCTTCCAGGTCTGGGTCGTGACGCGCACGTCCTGGGTGATGAACAGCAGACCGGTGCCGCTCAGTTCGGGATCGTAGGTCGCGATCTTGCCGCGGAACACCGCCAGGTGATCCGTCAGCAGGCGTAGCAGGTCGGCATGGTCTTTCGGCACCAGACCGCCCTGCAGCAGGCGCTTGTTGTAGACGATCACCACCGGTTCGGCGGTGACGCCGTAAGCGCGATCTTTCCAACGCGCCCAGTCGAAAATCCCGTCGGCTTCAGGCGAGCGATATTCAGCCGCGTACCCATCATTGGCAAGCTTGATCTGGAGGTCCATGGACGAACTCCAGATCACATCGGCCGTGCCCTTTGTCCCGGAATGCTTCACTGCATCGTCGAACAGGTCCGTCGACAACACCTTTGAATACTGAACCAGAACGTCAGGGTTCCGATTCATGAATTCGGTCAGGAGATCGGCGACTTCGGACCTGTCGGTCGTACCGTGCACTGCAAGATGAACCTGCGGGCGACCGGCGTTGGCGTTGCCGTCGACCAGGGTTTCGGCGCGAGGCGCGGTAGCGCCGAACAGAAGATACAATACAAGCCCACACAGGCCGGCGGCTCGATGGTACGCCGGCAAGCGTGGCGACAAGTTCGCATGGACGATACGCAATCTTTTGACCTCGTGGAGCATCTGAACTTACATTGCCGCGTTTGGCAACGCCCGCGGCCCTGACTCGAGGTTCATCGTCTTGCGTATCCTGGTCGTTGAGGATGACACGTCGCTGGTCGAAGGCCTCAGGAAGGCGTTGGCACCGTCGGGCATCGCCGTCGACCACGAGACGAGCGGATCGGACGCAATCGGGATCGTCCCATCCGAAGCCTACTCGCTGATCGTGCTCGATCTCGGTCTGCCGGACCTGCCGGGCCAGGAGGTGCTTCGCAGGCTGCGCAGCAATGGCTGCGAGGTACCGATCCTCATCCTCACAGCGCTCAGCGACGTGAGGGACAAGGTCAAATGTCTCAACCTTGGAGCCGATGATTACCTTACAAAGCCGTTCGACCTGGATGAATTCGAGGCGAGGGTCAAGGCTTTGGTGCGGCGCGGCAAAGGCCGCCTCGATCCGATCTTGCGATGCGGATCCTTGTTGCTGGACACCTCTTCCGCAACGGCCATCATCGACGACCAGCCATTGTTGCTGCGCCGCCGCGAAGTCACCGTTCTCGAGATCCTGATGTCACATGCCGGCCGGCTGGTGCGCAAGGAGCGGCTGATCTCGGAAATCTTCGGCTTCGACGAAGCGGTCGCGCCGAACGCCATCGAACTCTATATCGGGCGGCTCAGGCATAAACTCGGACCCAGGGGACCCACAATCAAGACGATACGGGGCCTTGGCTATCTGATGGAGAACAAGTGACCGCAAAGCGAGTCCCTTCACTACGCCGCGCGCTGCTTCTCAATCTGCTGGTTCCAACCAGCGCGCTCGCCGTTGCGTTTGGGCTCGCCGGTTTGCTGCTGATCAGCAAAACGATCGAAAGCGCCTATGATCGCGTTCTCGACGGCTCGGTGAAGGCGATCGCTGAAAAGGTCGCCGTCGAAGACGGAGAAATCACGGTCGACCTGCCTCAGGTCGCGCTTGGGATGCTCGAGAGCAGAGCTAACGACAGCGTCTATTATAGTGTATCCCACGGCGAGGTGCTCATCACGGGCTATCAGGATCTGCCACGTTCCGACGCCGCCGCGATCCCGGTCGGGAGCGTCAAGCATTTCGATTCCCTCTATCGGGGAGTTGCGGTCCGCGTCGCGGCGATGACCCAAGCGGCTTACGGCAAACCGCACCCGGTCCTGATCGAGGTCGCGGAGACCATGAACGGACGAACGGCAGTGCAGCGTCAGCTCCTGCTCGCGCTGGCGGCGCTGGAAGTCGCCATCATCGCCACCGCCGCCATCCTGGTCTGGTTTGCTGTCCGGCGGGCGCTTTCGCCGCTGGTCGATCTTGGACGCGAGATCGATACGCGGCAATTGGGAACGGGAGCAAGCCTGGACCGGCTCGAGCTCGAACGCATCCCGATCGAAGCACATCCGCCGGTGCGGGCGATGAACGAGCTGTTCGCCCGTCTCGAGGTCGCGATCGAGGTGATCCGGGACTTCATCGCCGATGCTTCGCACCAGATGAAGACGCCGCTCGCTTCACTGCGCGTCCATCTGGCGCTGCTGCAACGCGACACCAGCCAACTGCCAACCAATGTCGAGACCATCGCCGAGATCGAGAGATCGACCAAACATCTGGATCGGCTGGTCGCCCAGCTCATCGTGATGGCGCGGGTGGAGCAGGCTGCGGTTGCCACGCCAACTGAGGATACGCCTTCCACCGATCTCGTCGCGAGCACAAGCGAGGCCATCGTCACCATGGCGCCCTTCGCGGCCGCGAAGAATGTCGAGCTGGCGTTTGACTGCGAGATCGACAATGCACCGCTCCACGCAGATCCATCGGCGCTGCACGACATTCTGACCAACCTGATCGACAACGCGATCAGGTACAATCGCGAGGGTGGTAGCGTGATTGTCGGTGTCGTCGCTAGCCCTGGCCAGTATGGCGTGAAGATCGCAGACAACGGCCCGGGCATTGCGCGAGAGTACCGCGAGCGAGTATTCGATCGCTTTTACCGCATACCTGCGGCCACCCGTCCTCCCGGCTCCGGGCTCGGGCTCTCCATCGTCCGCGCCTTGGTGGAGCAAAGTGCCGGCACGATAACGCTAACGGAAGGCATCGACGGTCGCGGCCTGACTGTCACACTCAATTTTCCTGCGGACGCCGTGGACGACTGAGCTCACCCGCTCGCATCGCAACGCCGACTTTTATTACCCGGCGGAGGCCGATGCCTCCGGAAGGGTTTCGAGATGACACGCTACCCACTGATTGTCTCCGGCCAACCGAAGCTCCGGCTCCTCTGCTCTGCAACGATCGAACACGAATGGACACCTGGTGTTGAAACGGCAGCCGCTCGGTGGGTTGATCGGGCTCGGCACATCACCCTTCAGGATGATCGGGTTTCTGATAGCGCCAGGCTCCGGCACCGGCACGGCCGAGAGCAAGGCCTTGGTGTAGGGATGCCCCGGCGCGGTGAAGATTTGCTGCCTCGGCGCCATCTCGACGATCTTGCCGAGATACATCACGGCGACCCGGTGCGTCATGTGTTCGACGATAGCCAGGTCATGGCTGATGAAGAGCAGCGCAAGACCGAATTGCTGCTGCAGATCCTGCAGCAAATTGACGATCTGGGCCTTGACCGAGACGTCGAGCGCCGACACCGCCTCGTCACAAACGATCAGGTCGGGCTCCGCCGCAAGCGCGCGGGCGATCCCGATGCGCTGGCGCTGACCGCCGGAGAATTCGTGCGGCCGCCGGTTCAGCGCGTCGCGCGGCAGGCGCACGGTGTCCATCAGCGCGACAACGCGCGCCTCGAGGTCGGCAGAGGATTTGGCAAGTCCAAAATTGCGGATCGGCTCGGCCAGGATATCGCGCACGCGCATCCGCGGATTGAGACTGGAGAACGGATCCTGGAACACCACCTGCACGCGGCGGCGCATGACACGCAGCCCGGCAGGTGAAGCATCGTCGATTCGCTGGCCATCAAGCACCACCTGGCCGGCGGTGATGTCGAACAGACGCAGGATGGCCCGGCCGACCGTCGACTTTCCGCAGCCGGATTCACCGACAAGCGACAGGGTCTCGCCACGTTCGACCTCAAAGGACACGCCATCCACGGCGTGGACCAAACCGGAGCGGCGGCCGAACAGGCCGCCGCGAACCGGGAAGTGCTTCTTGAGGTCGTTGACCTGGAGCAGCGGGACGCTCATGCCGCGGCAGTTTCTTTGGCAGCGTAGTGGCACGCGGCGATGTGGCCGGGGCCCTTCTCTTCGAGACCCGGCGCGACCTCACGGCAGAGATCGGTCACGAGCGCACACCGCCCGGCAAACACGCAGCCCACGATTGCCTTCTTGAGGCTGGGCACTTGTCCGGGGATCTCGGCAAGCCGCCGCGCGGCGCCGCTGAGAGACGAGCCGAGCCTGGGCACCGCACCGAGCAGGCCCTGCGTATAGGGATGGCGGGGGGAGCGGAACAACTCGGCCACCGGCGCTTCCTCAACCTTGCGGCCGGCATACATCACCATGACGCGCTCCGCGATCTCGGCGACCACGCCGAGATCATGGGTAATCAGGACGATCGCCGCACCGACCCGGCGCTTGAGGTCCAGCATCAATTGCAGGATCTGCGCCTGGATCGTGACGTCGAGCGCCGTGGTCGGCTCGTCGGCAATCAGGAGCTTTGGATTGCAGGCCAGCGCCATGGCGATCATCACGCGCTGGCGCATACCCCCCGAGAGCTGATGGGGATACTCGCGCACGCGCCGCGCCGGCTCCGGGATGCCGACCAAATTCAGCATCTCGATAGCGCGTGCCTCCGCGGCCTGCTTGTCCAGCCCTTGATGCATCCGCAACGTCTCGCCGATCTGGCGGCCGACGGTCAGCACCGGGTTGAGGCTCGACATCGGTTCCTGGAAGATCATTGAAATGTCGTTGCCGCGGATGGAGCGCATCTCGCGCTCGGAGAGTTGCAGCAAATCCCTTCCCTGGAAACGGACCACACCCGCGATCTTGCCCGGGGGCTCGGGAATGAGCCGCATCAGCGACATCGAGGTGACCGACTTGCCACAGCCGGATTCGCCGACGATCGCCAGCGTCTCGCCTTCGTCGACCTGGAAGGACACGCCGTCAACCGCGCGGTTGATCCCGTCGGGAGTCCGGAAATGGGTCTGCAGATTCTCGACTTCGAGCAATGCCATTGGATCAAAACCCTCGCCTGGCCTACAGGCTCTCTACAGGCTCTTGGCCATGCGCGGATCGAGCGCATCACGAAGACCGTCGCCGAGCAGGTTGACGGCGAGCACGGTGACAGACAGGAACGCGGAAGGAAAGAACACGATGTAAGGCTTGACCTGCCACAGTGCCCTGCCCTCGGCCATGATGTTGCCCCAGGATGGAATGGTCGGCGGCGTACCCGCGCCGATGAAGGAGAGAATGGACTCCACGATCATGGCACTGGCGCAGATATAGGTGGCCTGGACCAGCATCGGCGCCAGCGTATTGGGCAGGATGTGACGCACGATGATCATCGGCGTTCGCGTTCCGGAGGCGACGGCGGCGTCCACATAAGGCTGCTCGCGCAGCGACAGCACCACGCTGCGCACGAGGCGCGTAACGCGCGGGATCTCGGCGACGGTGATGGCCAGGATGACGTTGCCGACGCTGCCGCGCGTCAAGGCCATCAGCGCAACCGCGAGCAGGATCGGCGGTATCGACATCAACCCGTCGATGAATCGCATCAGGATGCCGTCTGCCCACCGCACGAAGCCCGAGACGAGGCCGATGGCAAGACCTGCGAGCGAGGCCAGGATTGCCACCGAAAGGCCAACGGTGAGCGAGACCCGCGCCCCGTAAAGCACGCGTGAATAGATGTCGCGGCCCAGCATGTCGCTGCCGAACCAGAAGTCCGCGGAAGGCGCGCGTGTCCGCTTGGCAGGCGCAAGCGCCGTCGGGTCGACGGTCCCGAGATAGGGCGCGAAGATCGCGATCAATACCAGGCAGAGCAGCAATGCGCCACCGATCGCAACGGTCGGATGGCTGCGGAGAAAGCCTGATACGCCGTGGCGGATTTTCACCGGCTGCAGCAGATCAGGCAGCTGCGGTGCGATCACGAGGCCGGGCGGCAGGGCTGCGGTGCTGATGCTCGATACGGTCAATAGCGGATCCTCGGGTCGACCAGTGTGTAAATGACGTCAACCATCAGATTGACGATCACGTAGAGGAAGCTGAACAGCAGCACGATGCCCTGGATGACCGGATAGTCGCGGCGCAGGATCGCGTCGATCGTCAGTCGGCCAAGGCCCGGGATCGCGAACACGCTTTCGGTCACGACCGCGCCGCCGATCAGCAGGGCAATGCCGATACCAATCACCGTCACAATCGGGACGGCGGCGTTCTTCAGCGCATGAACGAACAGGATGCTGGGCATGCCAAGGCCCTTGGCGCGGGCGGTGCGGATGTAATCCTGCTGCAGCACTTCAAGCATCGAGGCCCGGGTAATGCGCGCGATCAGCGCGATGTAGACGCAGCCGAGCGCGACCGACGGCAGGATCAGATTCTGCAGCCACGGCCAGAAACCCTCGGCCAGCGGCGTGTAGCCCTGCACGGGAAGCCACTCGAACTTGAGCGCGAACACGTAGGCCAGCATGTATCCGACCACGAAGACGGGAAGCGAGAAGCCGAACACGGCGAACGCCATGATGGTGCGATCGATCCAGCTGCCCGCTTTCCACGCCGCCACCACCCCGAGCGGGACCGCGATAAGGATTGTCAGCAGCAGCGTGAGCACCATCAGCGAGAGCGTCGGCTCGATGCGCTGCGCGATCAATTTCGAGACCGGCAGGCTGGTAAAGATCGAGGTGCCGAGGTCGCCATGAAGGATGTGCCAGAGCCACGAGCCAAACTGCACCAGGAACGGCCGGTCGAGACCGAGGCTCTGGCGAATCCGTTCAACGTCGGCGGGACTGGCCTGATCGCCGGCGATCACCACCGCCGGATCGCCCGGCGCAATGTAGAGCAGACTGAAGACGAACAGCGCGACGATTGCCATCACGGGCAACGTCGAGAGAATGCGCCGCAGGATATACGAGACCATGTCGGTTTACCGTGCCGTCATGCGGTCTTCGACACGCCCCAGAAGAACGGCAGCGGCCCCTTCGTGACACCGGCAACGTTCTTGCGCCACGCTGTGTAGCCGAGGAAGAATCCGGTCGGCGCATAGACCACGTCATCGAGTGCCGCCTTGTTGAGATTATTGATCGCGGCCTTCTCTTCATCGAGATTCTTGGCGTCGAACCATGCCACGACATCCTTCTCCACGGCCTCGCTCGACGGCCAGCCGAACCACGCCTTGTCGCCGTTGGCGCGAATGGCGTTGTAGGGCGCGGGATTGATGCAGTCCGCGCCAGCGTGCCAGGTGTGGAACATACTCCAACCGCCCTGCCCCGGAGGCGTCTTCACGGCGCGGCGGGAGCCGACCGTGCCCCAATCGGTCGCGACGAAATCGACATTCATGCCGAGCTTCTTTAGCAAATCCGCCGTGACGTCGCCCTGCGCCTTGGTGATCGGTTGATCCTGCGCCACCAGGCAGGTGACCGGCTGGCCCGAATAACCGCTCTCGGCCAACAGCTTCTTGGCCGCGTCGAGATCGCGCTTGCCTTTGAGGATCTCGCCGCCCGCCTCCGAATAGAGCGGCGTACCCGGCGTGAAGAAGCCCGGCAGTTCCTTCCAGAGCGAGGTGTCGTCCCCAACCAACGCCCGCATGTAATCTTCCTGGCTCATCGCCATCAGCACGGCACGCCGCGCCCTCACGTCGTTGAAGGGCGGATAGAGGTGGTTCATCCTGAACGAACCGACGTTGCCGAGCGGGTCGGCGATGTCGACATTGATGTTGCGGTTGCTCTTGAGCACCGGCACGAGATCGGTGATCGGGCTCTCCCACCAATCGACCTCGCCGTTCTGCAATGCGGCCGCTGCCGTGGCGGGATCCGGGATGACGACCCATTCCAGGCGATCAATCAAGATCTGCTTGCCGCCGGCGAGCCAGGACGCCTTCTCCTGCCGCGGCACATAGTCGGTGAATTTCTCGAACACCGCCTTGGCGCCAGGGACCCACTCGGCCTTCGCGAACTTCATCGGCCCCGAACCGACATAGTCGGTGATCTGCTTGAACGGGTCGGTCTGCGCGATGCGTTCCGGCATGATGAAGGCGATCGGCGTGTTGTTCTTGCCGAGCGCATAGAGCAGCTTCGGATAAGGCGCCTTCAGCACCAATTTGAAGGTCTTGTCGTCGACGGCGGTCAGTTCCTGCTGGATCGCCTTGATCATCAGCCCCATCGGATCGCGCACCGACCAGCGCGCGATGCTTGCGACGACGTCCTTGCTCCGTACCGGCTCGCCATCGTGGAACTTCAGCCCCGGCCGGAGGCGAAAGGTCCAGGTCAGCCCGTCATCGGTGACTTCCTCGGACTCGACCATCTGGCGCTGCGGCTGCAGCGTCGCGTCGACGCCATAGAGCGTGTCCCACACCAGCGCGGCGGCGTTGCGCACGACATACTGGGTCCCCCAGATCGGATCGAAATTCGCAAGGTTGGCCTGCGGCACGAAGCGCAAGGTGCGCGCCGCAGCATTCTGGGAAAGGGCCGGCATCGAAACACCGCCGGTCGCCGCCAGGCTGCCCACCCCGGCCAATCCTTTCAACAGGGTCCTGCGATCCATGAAACTCTCCAAGCGTCGGGTTGATGTGGCGATTCCGTCCGTTTCAGAGGCCGGGGGTTCGGCGCCAAGTGAGGTGAAACGGACGGTCGGATCGATGATGACTGATTATTTTGCGTGCAAATGGTATGCCAGCGCGGTCCACGGCGCCAGCGGCGGGTTGGCGCGGCGGCAACGACGGGGCAAATTCGATCGGGCGCATTTTCAATGTGATCACATGGGCTTGCGGGCGCCGATGAGGTGCCCACCGACACCTGCGACAAAGGTATGTTGTCGGTCGGGACGTTATCCGGAAGGCTCGACGCTGACGACGCCGTCGATCAGATTGAGGCCGAGCAGGAATTCAGAACTGAAGTCCGTGCGCAACAGCGGCTCGACGACAATGCCGCGCGCCAGCTCCGCGGCCTCGTCGCGACGCGCGGCGACCGCCTGCTCGATCGATACCGCCTCGAAGCGGAACGTCGTTCCCGGCCTCGCCTGCGCCAGCCGGCCAAGATCGGGACCGATGACGGTGGCAATCTTCGGATACCCGCCAGTCGATTGACGATCGGCCATCAGAACGATCGGACGGCCATCTCCCGGCACCTGGATCGCACCCATCGCGATCCCGTCGGAAACGATATTGTAGCCGCGTGCATGCGTCAGTTGGGGTCCGTCGAGAAAGCACGCCATGCGATCGCCCTTGGCCGAGACGGTCCATGGCCCGGCCAGAAACGCAGAGATCTGATCGTCGGCGAAGTAGTCCTGTTGAGGACCAAGCACCACACGAACCGCATCGATCGGGCGGTCGAGCCAGGGCGCGATGATGGCGCCCGGCGACGGCGCTGACGACCCCGACGGTTCGATTCCGAGGCGATCGCCGGCGACGACCGCCCGCCCGTTCACGCCGCCGAAGCCGGTACGGGTGTGGGTGGCGTGCGAGCCAAGCACTTTTGGCACGGCGAAGCGGCCCGCCACCGCCAGATAGCACCACGAGCCGCGACCACCGGCGCGAATTCTCAGCACCGCGCCTTCATCCAGGTTGAGAACCATCGCAGGCGGCAGCGGCCTACCGTCGAGGCTGAGTGAAAATTCGCCGCCGGCAACGGCAACATGGAGCGGCGCGGACTGGGCGGTCACTTCAACACCACCCACGGAGACTTCGAGCGCGGTGGCGCCTGCAGGATTGCCGACGGCCAGATTTGCCGCCGCATGCGCCAACCGATCCATCGGGCCTGCCGCAGTGACGCCAAACCGCAGATAGCCGTGACGGCCGGCATCCTGCAGCGTCACGCCCGGTCCGGCAGAGAGCACGCGAAGGATCGCTTCCGGCGTGACAGCGATCATGCGGCACTCTTGCGGGCGACGATCTCGCCGCTCGCCGCGCGCTGCTCCAGATCCCGAAAGGTCGTCAGATCGATCGGGTCGAAGCGCAGCATATCGCCGGCCTGGATCAGAAAGGCATCCTTGCGCTCGGCTGCGTAAAGACGCTCCGGAGTCCGGCCGATGACGTACCAGCCGGTCGGCATCACGAAAGGCGCGACAACGCAGAGGCCGCCGCCGATCAGCACCGCGCCTGCGGCATGCGGCGGCCTGGGTGTCGGACGGCGCGATATCTTCAGCGCCTCCGGCACACCGCCGAGATAGGGCTGACCGGGCGTGAAGCCGCACATGTAGACCCGATAGGTCGCTTTGTGATGCAACGCGACCGCCCGGTCCCGGGTCAGCTTGAGAAGCTGCGCAGCCTCGTCGAGATCCTCAGCCAAAGCCGGATCGTAGCAGCAAGGCAATGTCCAAATGGTGGCTTGTCCGCGCCCTTCCACGGCGGCTTCCATCGCACGGCGCACGGTGGCAACCAGCGTAGCCCTATCGATCTCCAGTGGATCGTAGTGGATCATCAGCGAGCGGTAGGTCGGCACGAACTCGCGCGTTCCCGCTGGAGGATCGGCGCGCAGCGCCGCATCGAGCGCGAGCACCCTGTCGTTGATCGCGGGATCGACAATCTCGCCGAACTGGACGACCAGCGCGGCTTCTCCCGCATCAAGGAAACGCGGATCGGACAACCCAGGCGCTGGATCGAGATCGGCGTGACGTCTCATGTCGCAACTGGGCGGAACGGCTTCAAGACAATACCGGCCTGTTCCAGACGTTCGCGGACGCAGCGGGCGGTCGCGACCGCATAGTCGGAATCGCCATGGACGCAAATCGAGCGGATCGATGTCGGCAGGCGCTTGCCGCTTGCGGTGATCACCGCCCCGGTTTCGACCATCTCAAGCACGCGCGCGGCAGCCTCCTCCGCGCCTTCGATCATCGCGCCGGGCTGGCCGCGCGCAATCAACTGCCCGGTGTCGGTGTAGCCGCGATCGGCATAGATCTCCTGATAGACTTCGAGACCCGCGCCGTCGGCGGCCGCGACCATCTCCGTCAATGCGATCCCGAGCACGGCGAGGCCGGGATCGACCGCGCGCACCGCCCGCGCCACCGCGTCGGCGACGCCGCGTTCCTCGCAGGCGATGTTACCGAGCGCGCCGTGGGTCTTCACATAGGTAATGCGATGGCCGGCGTAAGCCGCGAGCGCGCTCGCCGCGCCGATTTGATAGGCCACCAGCCTCTCGATCTCACCATTGGAGAACGGAAGACGGCGGCGGCCGAAGCCCCACAGATCCGGGAATCCGGGATGGGCTCCGACCGCAACGCCGCGCTCGCGAGCGATAGCAAAGGTCCGCGCCATCACCTCGGGATCACCGGCATGAAGCCCGCACGCCACATTGGCCGAGGTGACGATGGCGAGCATGGCGTCATCGTCGCCGCAGCGATAGGTCCCAAAGCCTTCGCCAAGATCGGAATTGAGATCGACGGACGGCATGATCGCCTCCTTGAGGTTCTTGACGCCGGTCAGGCGTTCATCGGCCAGAGCGGTTCGGCAAGTGCGACCGCCGCCGGAAAGATCGTGACGAACGCGCCATTAATGTACTGGACCAGCACCGGATCGGCATCCACATTCTGACCGTCAGCTTCGAATTTGACGCGCTTCCACGGCATGATGGTGCGCTCGCCAGGAATGTCGGTAGCCACCAGCGCCTCGCGAATCTCGTCGCCGTCGGTCGATTTGGCGCGATCGATCGCGTCGGCGAGGACGAGCAGCCCCATCAGCTCGCGCGAGGTGCTGTCGTTCAGGTCGCGGCTGGAACGCGCCTTGAACATGTTGTTGACCTTGAGAACGCTCGGCCGTTTCTGGGCCATGTCGAGCGAGAAGCTCGCGCGTGAGATGATGCCGGTTGCCTTGTCGCCAACGGCGTCGAAAAATGCCTTGTCGGAAAAGCCGCTCGCCTGGGCGACGATATTCTTGGGCTTGTAGCCGAGTTCGCCCATCGTCCGCATCAGGAGAATCGCATCGGTGATATAGCTCGACGGCATCAACACGTCGGGATCGGCAGCCTTGATCTGCTGCACTTCAACGCCCAGGGACGGCGAGTTCGATTTGTATTTGATGTCGGCGACAACCTTGTAGCCGCGCTCGGCCGCCAGCTTGCGCTGGGTGTTCGATGAATCGGTCCCGAAGATCGTGTCCTCGAAAAACAGGCCAACAGTCTCGACCTTCTTGCCTTTCGCCTTCTGGGCGTCGAGAAAATCGAACATCGCGGCCGAGAACATTTCGTCCTGTGCGGCCGGACGGAAGAAGAACTTCAGCTCGTGGCGCGCCAGGCTCGGCGATGAGGAATCCGCACACAGGAACGGCAGGCCATAGCGCTCGGCGACCCCACTGACCGTCGAGGAAACGGACGACAGATAGCAGCCGATCAGGGCACAGGCCTTCTCCTGGGTGATCAGGCGCTCGGCCTCCGCGCGGCCCTTTTGCGGATCGGACTGATGGTCGGCGAACACCAGTCTGATCTTGGCATTGCCGAGCCCGGCCAGGCCCGCGTTCTTTGCCGTCGGCAAATCGAGATCGTACGAATTATTGACGATGTCAGCCGCCGTTTCCATTGCATGACGGGCATCGATACCGACTTGCGCGTTCGCACCCGACATCGGGAACAACACCCCGATCACAACGTCCTGACCGGCCTGGGCAATCGCGGGCCCCGCCACACCTGACAGCGCCGCGAAGGACAGTATCGACGCGCCGCTCATCAGCACTTGCCTGCGATTCATCTGATTGCTCCTCTGTGTGGGCTTGCGCCCGTCGGTTTCAATTTCGATGGCTCGGCAGCGGCCGCGTCGTCAGGCCGCGAGAGCAACGCTGGAACGCCGATCCGCGGCGAGCTCTTGCAGCACCTCGGCAACGTCCTCGATCTGGCTGTCCACGAGATTCCGCAACGGTGGGCGTACCGAGCCGCCATCGAAGCCGCGCAGGTTCATGGCGGCCTTGGTGGTCTGCGGCTGCCCGAACTCACGTGCGAGCGCCCGAAACGGGTACCAAAGCCGGTGCAGGTCGCGCGCGGCCCCTGCGTCGCCGGCCTCCAGCGCCCGATAGGCCGCCAGAATCAGTTCCGGCAGCGCGCAGCTGTTGGTCGAGCTGATGCCGTCGAATCCGCACATCATCGGACCGAGGAAGGCCAGGTCGGAAGCGCAGAACAACCGGATTCGTCCGCCGATCCGGTTCGCAATCTGATCGATCGCCGTCGGAGCCAGGTCGCCCTGCTTCACGCCGACAACGCCGGGAATATCGGCAAGCTGCTCCAGTGTCGACGGCGACAGGGTGATGCCGATGCCGGGCGCATTGTAGACCAGCACCCCGGTCCGCGAGCGCGGGACCATGTCGCGAAAGAACGCAACGATCTGCGAATCGGTGACCTCAGAGACGAAAGGCGGGGTCACCATCGGCAAGCCGCCGAGATCGCCGGCGAGCGATGTCAGTTCATTGACGGTACGGACATCGGAGCCGGCGCTGCACAGCATCACCGGAACGCGATCGCCGACAATGTCCATGACACGGAGGAACAGGCCGGCCCGCTCCTCGCCCGACATCGCCGGAAACTCGCCATATGTGCCGCCGATCAGGACGCCATCGAAGCCGAGGCTGATGACCCGTTCGATATTCCGCGCCAGGCCCGCATAGTCGAACGCGCCATCCGCCTTGAAGGGCGTGATCGCGATGTTGAACAAGCCTCGCAATCGCGCGTGGCACTCGGTGACGTCTTTCATGATCGCGGGTCCTTCAAGTGCCGGTGGACCTTGGCAGCGACGAACGGATCAGCCGTCGAGGCTTGCCTGACAGTCAGCCAGTATTGTTTTATTGATGCCTAATGTACAATCGTTGCGGTACCCTTCGTCAAGCGCGATTGGCAGGCAGCCGATGCTCAAGCCTTTTGCACTTCCGTCTTGCCTGGAAACGCACCGGCAGGCGATTGTACTGTCCGTAACCCACGGTACTTTCATGATGACCTCTCGGATATCTCGTTAGCCCATGGCATCTCCCTCCCGTCAGAGCAGCTTCCATCTGGCCAACCAGCTTCTCGACGTCATCCGCGACGCCAGGATGGAGCCGGGCCACCATCTGCGCGAGCAACAGCTCGCCGATCTGATCGGCGTCTCACGCACACCGATCCGCTCGGCGCTGGAGTTGCTTGCCGAGCGCGGCATCGTCGAGACGCGGAAGAACCGCGGATACTTCGTGCGAAAGCCGTTCGACTCGTTGCATCGCATCGAGATCGAGGTTCCTTCGACGGCCGACGAGAGGCTCTACCAGCTTCTGGTTCGCGACCGCCTCGACAACGCTGTTCCGAATTCCATGACCCAAAGCGAAATCGCGCGCCGCTATGGCGTCGACCGGGCCGCGCTGACGCGCACCCTGTCGCGGCTCGCCGAGGACGGTTTGATCGCGAGGAACAAGGGTCACGGATGGACCTTCCTTCCAACGCTCGATTCGGTGGTCTCGCTCAAGGCCAGCTACCAGTTTCGCCTGACGCTCGAACCTGCCGGTTTTCTGCTGCCGACATTCAGGCCGGATCTCGCGGCCATCGAACGGATGCGGCTGCAGCATTTGTATCTGATCTCGCATCCCGACATCGCAACGGTCAGCGGCGCGCAACTGTTCGAGACCGATGCGGCGTTTCACGAAATGTGCGCCGAATTTTGCGGCAATGCCTTCTTCGTCCAGGCGGTCCAGCACCAGAACCGGCTGAGACGACTCTTGGAATTCGGCAGCTACGTCAACAGCCGCCGGGTCCAGGACTGGTGCCGCGAGCACGTGGCGATCATCGAGGCGATAGCGGCAGGGGATTTCGCCCACGCCTCCACCAAAATGCGCATGCACCTTGAACACGCCCTCGCCGCGGCGCCATCTGCGCAAGAGAACGGCAAGTGACGGCCAGCATCGGCACGTAGCCGCGCACATCGCGTTCAACGACATCAATTCACGGCGGCGGCAAATATAGTCTCGATATGCGGCACGGCCTCGACCAACTCCCGCGTGTAATCGGTCTGCGGATTGTCGAACATGGCCCGGCTTGCGCCCTGCTCGACGATACGGCCGTTTCGCAGCACGATGGTACGATCGCACATCATGCGAACGACGTTGAGGTCGTGGCTGACAAAGAGAAATGCGAGGTCGTCCTCGCGCCTCAACCGATCGAGCAATTGCAGCACCACGGCCTGGACCGAGACGTCGAGCGCCGCCGTCGGTTCATCCAGCACCAACAGACGCGGCCGGCACGCGATCGCCCGCGCGATGCCGACGCGCGCCTTCTGGCCGCCGGAGAGCTGATGCGGAAAACGCGTCAGCAACTCGACCGCCAATCCGACGCGATCGGCGCACTGCTCGACCCGCTGCCGCAGCGCGGTACCCGCGCGCATGCCGCCAAGCCGCAGCAGTGGATGAGCAATGCAGTCAAAGGCGGTAAAGCGCGGGTTGAGGCTGTCGTTCGGATCCTGAAAGACGATCTGGATATCCTTGCGAAACGGTGACCGGTGAAAATCGCGGGCCGGGATATGGCCGATCGCTTGGCCCTCGAACGATATCTCTCCCTCGCTCGGATCAATCAGCCGGCAGATCATGCGCGATGTGGTGGTTTTTCCGGAGCCGGATTCGCCGACCAGACCCACACTCTCGCCGGCCCTGATCATCATCGAAAAGTCGGCGACCGCGGCCGCCCCCAGGTCGAAGCGCTTCGCGAGTTTGTGCACCTCAAGCAGCGGCGGCGTGCCCGGCGCTGGCGGCGGTCTGGGTGCGACCTTGATCGCAACGGAGCGTCCGCTCTCCTCGTCCGTCACCAGATCCGCGATCCGGGAACTCGCCGTCGGCGACGCCGCCACCAGGCGCTTGGTATAGGCGTGCTGCGGAGCGTGGAATAGCGTCCTCGGTTCGGCCTCCTCGACCAGGCGGCCCTGCTCCATCACCACGACGCGGCGGCAGTAACGGGCGGCGAGACCCAGATCGTGGGTGATCAGGATGGTCGCCATGCCGCGTTCGGCTGATATCCCGGCCAGCAGATCCATCACCACCTTCTGCGTCGTCACGTCGAGGCCGGTGGTCGGCTCGTCCGCGATCAATAGCGCCGGGTTGCAGGAAATCGCCATCGCGATCATCACGCGCTGGCACATGCCGCCGGAAAGCTCATGCGGATAGGCCGCCATGCGTTTCTCGGGCTCGCGAATCTGCACGGCCCGCAACAGCTTCAGCGCCTCGGCGCGTGCCTCATCGCGCGACATTCGCTTGTGCGCCAGAATGGCGTCGGCAATCTGCTCGCCGACGGCACGGATCGGATTGAGCGCGGCGCGCGGATTCTGGAAGATCATCGCCATCGCGGCGCCGTGCAGGTTGCGGGCGTCGCTTCCCGACATTTTCGTGATGTCCCGGCCACGAAACTGAATGCTGCCCGCCGTGATCCGCCCGGCGGCATCGAGCAGCCCCGTGATCGCAAAGCCGGTGACGGATTTGCCCGAGCCGCTCTCGCCGACGAGGCCGAGCATCTCGCCCTCACCGAGCGACAGCGATACGCCGCGTACCGCCTCGACCAAGCCGCGCCGCGTCGAGAAGGTCACGTGCAGGTCGTTCAATGTCAGCAGCGAATGGATCATGTTCGCATGCGGGGGTCGAGGATATCGCGGATTCCATCGCCGAGCAGGTTGAAGCAGAGCACTGCCAGCATCAACGCGAGGCCGGGAAAGGCGACCAGCCACCACTTGCCGGTCGAAATGAATCGCGCGCCCTCCGCAACCATGATGCCCCACTCCGGCGTCGGCGGCTTGACCCCGAGGCCGATGAAGGACAGCCCGGCGGCGTTGAGGATCGCCCAGCCGAGATTGAGCGACATTTGTACCGCCATCGCCGGCAGCACGTTCGGTAGCAGGAAGCGCAGCACGACCGAGATGTGGCTGTCGCCGCAGGCGCGCGCCGCCTCGACCCAGCCGAGATTGCGGCGGACATTCACCTCGGCCCGGGCAAAGCGGATGTAGAACGGCAGATTGATGATGGCGGTCGCGATGACGATGTTCTCGACCCGGTTACCGAGCGCGGCGACCATCGCCATGGCCAGCACGAACAGCGGAAAGGCCATCAGCACGTCGACGAAACGACCGACGGCACGATCGAGCCGGCCACCGGCATAGCCGCAGATCGCGCCGATCACGGCGCCAAGCGCGAACGAGATTCCGACCGCCGAGACCGCAATCGCAAGGTCGAGCCGGGTCGCCACGATGAGACGGCTAAAGACGTCACGGCCGAGCTGATCCGTGCCGGCGATATGGGCCGCGCTCGGCGGCGACAGCGCCTGCGACACGTTCGAGACAATCGGGTCGTACGGCGCAATCCACGGCCCGAAGATGCCGACGAGTGCAAGCAGCACGACGCCGGCGGCAGCAACCGCCGTGAGCGGATTGCCGCGCAAGATCCAGCCGGCATGGCGAAGCGTCGCGCTGGTCATCCGATCGTCATCCGACTGTCACCCGCGGATCAGCGATGCCGTAGAGAACGTCCACGACCAGATTGACGATCACGAAGACGCTCGCCATCAGCAGCACGAAACCCTGCACCGGCGCATAGTCCGACGAGAGCAGCGCATCGAGCGCATAGGAGGCGACGCCCGGCCAGGAGAACACCTTCTCCACCAGCACATTGGCGCCGAGCATGGTCGAGAACACGATGCCGGTGATGGTGATGACCGGCAGGATGGCGTTGCGCAACGCATAGGTGACGACGACGCGCCACCAGGGAAGGCCGACCGAACGCGCGGTACGGATAAAGTCGCTGCCAAGCGAGACCAGCATCGAGGCGCGGGTGATGCGCGCCAGCGGCGCGATCACGAACAGCGCCATGCTCAGCGCCGGCAGGATCAGTTGCCTGAAGGCGGCCCACCATCCATCGATATCGCCGGCGAGCAGGAAGTCGATCAGCAGAAAGCCGGTCCGCGACGGCGGCAGCGACGCGAAGATATCGACCCGGCCGGTCGGGTCAGGCGCAACGCCGAGCAGGTAATAGAACACGTAGATCAGTAGCAGGCCGGAAACGAAGGTCGGCACGCAGACGCCGAGCGCGCAGAACAATCGCACCCCGTGGTCGATGATCGAGCCCGGCCTCAGCGCTGCGAGCACGCCGAGCGGTACCGCCGAAACCAGTGCGATCAACAATGCCGCGAAGGTGAGCTCGAGCGAGGCCGGCAGCCGCGCGCGCAGATCGGTCGTGACCGGCTGTCCGGTCGTCATCGACCGGCCGAGGTTGCCGCGACCGACATCGTAGAGATAGAGCATCAGCTGCTCGGGCACCGGCTTGTCGAGGCCCATCTGCTTGCGGATGACCTCGATCTCCTCCTTGCCGGCATTCGGCCCGGAGGCGAAGAACACCGCCGGATCGCCCGGCAGCACGCGCATCAGCAGGAACGTGAAAACGAGCACGCCGAGCAGCACCGGGAGCGAGGACAGGAAACGCTTTCCTGCCCTGGCCATGGTTACGCCGAAAGCTGCCATCCCGCCGGCCATTACTTGCGACTAAGATCGCGGTAATCGACCTGGCGGTGGAACTGATAGGTGTATCCTTCGATCGAGGGCGCCATCACGGCGTCCTGGTTGGGCTGCCAGAGCGGTATCTGCGGAATCTCATTGAAATGGATGGCGTTGAGCTTCCTGCCGTCTTCCTCGTATTTGGCCTTGTCGGGTTCGAAACGGGCTTCCTGCGCAATCGCCACCAGCTCGGGATTGTCGATCGACGAGTAGTTCCAGCGCTGATTGCCGGTATAAAAATTGCGGTAAAAATAATCCGTCGAGGGCAACCAGGCGACGATGCCCTCGGTGAAGAAGGGAAGCTTCTTCTCATTGATCTGCGTCGACATCTGCGCATCCGGCAGCTTCTGGATATCGACCTTGATGCCAATTTTGGCCAGCGATTCCTTGATCAGCGCAGCCATCGGCTCGGCCGTCGACGCCTGACCGACGTTGAAGCTGAACGTGGTCGAGAACCCGTCCGGCAAGCCCGCCGCCTTGAGATAGTCCCTGGCCTTTTCAAGATCGAGCTTCACCGGTTGTGGAATTGGGTAAGCACCGCTCGCAGGCCTTCCATCCGCCCAGGTCGCGCCGAACAGCGGCGCACCGCGCCCGAACAGTGCTGCCTTGAACATGTCATCATAAGGCAGTGCGAAAGCGACCGCGCGGCGCACATTGACGTTGTCGAACGGTGGAATCAGATTGTTCATCGAAACGAACGTGACCGCATTATATTGCGGCGTCGAGATCACTTTCAGCTTGCCCTTGGCCTCGAGCGACTGGACGTCGCTGGCCTGCAGATCGATGACGATATCGGCATCGCCACGCTCGACCAGATTGGCGCGGGTCGCCGGCTCCGGCACCGATTGCACGATGATCCGCTTGAAGGACGCCGACTTGTCGGTCGTGCCGCGGTTCCAGGTGTCATTGCGGGTCATGATCACCTGTTCGCCCGGCTTGAACATGTCGATCCGATAGGCGCCGCTGCCGGCGGTGTGCTCCTTCAGCCACGCCGTCGCCCAGGGATCGTCGGCGGTGGCATGCTCCTTGGCGACCTTGGCGTTGATGATGATCGGATAGACGGTGGCGAGATTGGGCAATGCGAGCTTGTCCGGTTTCGGCAGCGTCACCTCGAACGTCAGGGGATCGACCACCTTGAATTGATCGGGTGACGTCATCGACCCCGTAAGCAATTGCGCCTTGCCGAGGACCGGCGCTGTGACGGCACGGTCAAGCGACCATTTCACGTCTTCGGCGGAGACCGGCGTGCCGTCCTGGAACTTGGCGTCCTTGCGCAGGTGAAACGTCAGCTTCAGTCCGTCCGGGCTGACGTCAAAGGATTCGGCCAATTCACCCGTGATCGTGTCGAGATCGAACACCCATTTGCCATTGAGCTGCTTGCGGCCGAAGGACACCAGCCGGTCGTAAGTGGAAAGGCTGACCGCAAAGGCTTCACGGGTCGAACCCGGAATATTCGGGTCCAGCGTATTGACCGTTGCGCCGGTCACATAGCGCAGCGTTTCGGCCCGGGTTTGCGCCTGCGCCGATCCGGCCAGCAGCGAAAACACGGCAAAGGCAACCACCGAAAGCAGACGTTTCGATCCGGTAACGCTCATCGATCGTATCCCTGTTTTTTACGACTGTTTTCGGAGGTGGGCGCCGAATATTTAAGCAAGGGGTATGCCAACCGGCATGCCCGCGATGGTGGTCCGAGCATGTCGCCGTCGACGATAGCCTTCATCGCTTTTCGCCCGTGGATCGCGTTTGTCGTGCGACGGTCGCCTGCGGCACGTCATATGCCCTGAACGACGCCCAGTGACGCTCGATGTCCGCGCAAAACAGGCCACGTGTCAGCCCATGCACGAGCTTCGGCACCGCCGTGGTCATCGCATTGATCGACGAGCCCGACGCGCCGAAGCTCATGGTCGATGCGATCGCAAACACATGCACGTCCGCGATCCACGGTGTTGCGCCAGTGACGCGCTCGGTCAGCGCGTAGTCGTCGGCGAGATAGGGAAAGCGGCCGAGACGCGAATTGCGCTCGTCGGGTGGCGGCTGGTAGCGATCGGCCCAAGTCGCGATGTTGGCGGCACAGTTTCGCAACTCGGGCCGGCCCGCAAAGTTCATGTCGATGCCGGTGCCGCAAATCACGAAGTCGGCCAGGAATGCACCATTCGGCGTCTGCAGTTCGACGCCATGATCCTTCGCTCTCGCAGCCTCGATCGGTGCGCCTTCACGCAATCGAAAGTTGGCGTGGCGCGCGCAACGATCGTAAGTCGCTTGCGGAAAACCTTCGCGCATCTCGAGGACGGCGCGCATGAAACGCCAGCGCCAGTCATCACCCAGATCAGAGAAATGCCGCAGGAAGCCGCGGAAGGTGAGCCAGCGGTAGGGCTGGATCACCTGGATCTCCGCCCGGCGACAAAGCAAATCCACCTCCGCCGCTCCTGCCTCCAGCGCGGTTGCGGCATTGTCGAAGGCGGAAGCGCCGGCGCCGATCACCGCAACGCGTTTGCCGCGCAGCGTCGTGAAGTCGATTGCATCGGCCGCGTGCGCGCACAGCGAAGACGGCAGATGGCGCAGCGGCTCCGGGATGGTCCAGTCGCCCATGCCCTCCTGTCCCGTCGCCAGCACAATCTTGCGCGCAAGGATGATGTCGATGCCGTCAGCGCTCTCAACCTTCGCCGCAAGCAATCCGCCTGCGGCAGGTCCGATCTCGACGACCTCGCAGCCATTGCGCACGGGAATATCCACGATGCGTCTGAACCAGAGCAGGTATTCGGCCCAGAGATCGCGAGGAATGAGATCGAGTTCTTGCCAGGCGTCCTCTCCGAACCGTGCTTCATGCCAGGACTGGTAGGTCAGGCTCGGAATATCGAGGTCGGGGCCGGTGAAGTGCTTCGGACTGCGCAGCGTGTGCATGCGGGCATAGGTGAGCCACGGCCCTTCCTGCCCCGCGGCGGATTTATCGAGGACGAGGATGTTGGTCACCTGCGATCGCAGCAGCCCAAAGGCCGTGGCGAGGCCCGATTGGCCAGCGCCGATCACGAGCACGTCCAGCGCCGGCCTGCCGTCCGGCCCCGGTCTCGGCGTCAACCATGCGGCATCCGGATGCGCGATCCTGGCAAGATCGGTGCGAACGCGGGCTTCGAGGGCGACAAGGGCGCTGTTCATGCTGCGAGCCAACCGCCGTCCACCGCCATCACCGTGCCGGTCGTAAAGGAAGACGCATCGCTGGCGAGGTGGAGCGCGGCCTCGGCCACCTCCTCCGCTTTGCCAAATCGCCGCATCGGATGGCGGTTGCGCGACGCTTCGCGCACCGGCTCGGGATCGGCATGACGGGCAAAACTTCGCCGCAGCATCGGCGTATCGATGGCGCCGGGCGCGATCGCATTGACGCGGATGCCGTCGGTTGCGAAGTCCAACGCCATCGTCCGCGTCAGGCTGATGATCGCGCCCTTGGCGGCGATATAGGCGCTGTTGTTCCGGCCGCCGGCGATCGCAAGCTGCGAGGCGAGCGTGATGATCGAACCGCTGCCCTGGCGTTGCATCGCAGGCACCGCGGCGCGCGACCAAAGCCGGGTTCCGCCGACATTGGTGCGGAACACGGCGTCCCAATCGGCCGGATCGGTCGTCAGCACCGTCCCGCCACAGGAAAAGCCGGCAGCGGTCATCAGCACATCGAGCCGGCCGCGGCGCGCCATGACATCGCCGACGACCGTTCGCGCAAAATCGGCCTCGCCGACGTCGCCGACGTGCATCGAGGTCTTGCTATCCGCGTCCTCGATCGCCTCCAAGGTCTCCTGCACGGCGCTGTCGCGATCGACCAGTTCGACCCATGCACCTTCTCTCGCGAACAGCACCGCGCTGGCCCGGCCAATGCCGGACCCGGCTCCCGTGATAATCGCGATCCGCCCCGCCAGTCTCATGTCAGGTCTCTCCCCGATGTGCGGTCCACCAGCGGCTCAGATCGGCCGCGGACTCGGCGCATCCGAACCGTGCGCGCCAGCCGAATTCCTGCTCAAGGCGCGCGATCGAAAGCGGTGCACGGTCGGTTGGACTATGCAGGTCAACCGTCGGCGCTTCATCGCCGTCCGCCAGTCGGCAAATGAAGCCGGGATGCAAAGCCGCCAGCGCCTGTCCCCACTTCAACGCCGCCCATTCCACACCGGTCGAAATGTTATAAAGCCGGTGCTTTGGCTTTGCCGTCTCGACCAGCACGGTTATGGCTTCCGCGACATCCAGCGCGTAAATCCAGTCCCTGACGCCTGGACGCAGCAGAACGGCTTCGCGCCCCTCTTGCATCGCGGCCAGAATCTGCACTTGCGGGCTCGGCGTATCGCGGGCGTCGTTGATCCGCTCCCACGGCCCGAACACCGCACTGAGCCGCACGCTGATGATCACGCACTCCCAGAGCGCAGCCATCCGCGCCGCAATCTTCTCGGACGCGAACTTGGTGATGGCGTAGAGCGTGACAGGATCGCAGGCCGTCTCTTCATCGAGCGGCAAGTTGCGAAACGCGCTCGTGCCATAGGCAGCGGCGGATGAGAGATTGATGATGCGCGCAACGCCGCTACGCCGCGCCGCCTTCAGGACAGGTATCTGAGCCAACAGGTTGACCCGGAGAATGGTCTCGGGATCCGCCGCTTCGCGCTCCGGGCCGGCGGTGATAGCGGCTCCGAGAATGATCGCCTCGTGGCCCGCGGCGATCACCTGCTCAACGAGCTCACGATTGGTAATGTCGCCGCGAATGGTCGTCAGCCGACCCGCATGGCGCGCAAAATCCCTCTCCGCAGCGGCCGGCAAACCAGCGCGATCAAATAGCGTCACCGTATGGCCGCGCGCCAGCAGCGCGGCCGCGATATTGAGCCCCACGAAGCCGGTGCCGCCGAACAGAAGACTTCTCATCGTTCAATCCGGGCACATGGCCGAAGCCCAATCACAGTAATCTCGCCCCGAAATTCTGCTCGGGATCCATGTCCGGCATCAGCCGCCCGGTCGGCTTCGCCGCTTCACCGCCGCTGCGTGCAAGGAAGCGGCCGGAGCCGGCTTCGACCGAACGTTTGCCGTCGCTCACGATCACCCGGCCGCGCGACAGCACGGTGACCGGCCAGCCACGCAGCTTGCGGCCGGCGAACGGCGTGTAGCCGGCGAGATCATGCATCATTGCGTCGCTCAGGGTGACCTCGCGCTGCGGGTCCCAGATGCCGATGTCGGCATCGGCGCCGATTGCAATCGAGCCTTTGCGCGGATGCAGATTGTAGATCTTGGCCGGTGCGGTCGCCGTCAACTCGACGAATTTCCCGAGCCCGAGGCGCCCCCTGGAAACCATGGCGTCGAACAGCAAGGGCAGGCGCACCTCCAGTCCCGGCAAGCCGTTCGCGACCTGCTTGAAATTGGGATTGGGGCCCGCCCGCAGCTTGCCGGTCTCATCGAATCGATACGGCGCATGATCGGACGAAACGGTCTGGAGATCGCCGAGCGCCAGCGCCTGCCACAGCGCTTCCTGATCGGACGCACGCCGTGGCGGCGGGCTGCACATCCATTTCGCGCCTTCCACGCCTGGCTTGTCGAGATCGTCGGCGGTGAGGAAGAGATATTGCGGACAGGTTTCCGCGAATACCTTCAGCCCCTGCCCGCGCGCATCGCGGATCACCTTGGCGCCCTCGGCCGTCGACACGTGAAAGATCATGATCGGCTGATCGATCAGGGCGGCCATGCCGATCAGGCGATTGAAAGCCTCGGCTTCCGAGACGCGCGCATGGCTGATGGCGTGATATTTCGGATCGGTGTAGCCGCGCGCGAGCAGCCGCTTCACCATCCAGGAAATGATCCCGTGATTTTCGGCATGGGCGCACAGCATCGCGCCGCCGTCACGCGCCGCCAGCAGAATGTCCAGCAGTGGCTCATCATCAATCTTCAGGAGATCGTAGGTCATGAAGATCTTGATCGAGCCATGCCCCTGCTTGATCAGATGAGGCAGATCGGTTTCCAGTGTCTCCCGGGTCGGATCGGCGATGATCATGTGAAAGGCATAGTCGATGACGGCGCCCTTTCTGGCCAGCGCGTGGTAGTCCTCGAGCACCTGGGGCAGCTTCATGCCGACATGCTGAGCCGCGAACGGGATCACGGTGGTGGTGCCACCGAACGCGGCCGAGACGGTCGCACTCTCGAATGTGTCGGCGTTGACGATTCCCGCGGCCGAAAGCTGCTCGATGTGAGCGTGGCTGTCGACGCCGCCGGGAAGAACCAGCTTGCCGCGTGCGTCGATCTCGCGCCGCCCAACCGCCAATCCACGTCCGATCGCCGCGATCGTCTCACCGGAAATGGCGACATCAGCCTCGAACACGTCACTCGCAGTCGCAACGCGTCCACCGCGAATTACGAGGTCATAAACGGGCTCGGTCATGGCAAACTCCTGAATTCTGGCTCTTACGTCCGGCATCAACCCAGTGAAGGCACAGATCGTGCCGCCATGCCGCCTCGCGCTGTCGCAGCAGACAGCTGACCACGCATTACTGATGGCACATCGATTGCTTCAATCGTAACCGCGTTATACCTTTGTCTCACGGCATCTCGCGAAGTGTCGTCCTGCAGGAAAACATGATGTCCCGGCCAAGCATCCTCGTGATCAATCCCAATTCCAACCAGCTCGTGACCCGGGGCCTCGAGGACGCCTTGAAGCCGCTTGGCTTCGCAGGCGGACCCGAGATCATCTGCAAGACGCTGGCTGAGGGCCCTTACGGGATCGAGAGCCAGGCGGATGCCGAAAGCGTCACGATGCCGCTGCGCCGAATGGTGGAGAGCGACAACAGCTCGGCGGCCTTCATCATTGCCTGCTACAGCGATCCTGGACTGCATGTCTGCCGCGAGGCAACGGACCGGCCGGTGTTCGGTATCGCCGAGTGCGGCGTGCTGACGGCGCTGGCGCGCGCCGACACGTTCGGCGTTATCGCGATCGCGCAACGCTCGATCCGGCGTCATATGCGCTACCTCCGCCAGATGGGCCTGATGGATCGCCTGTCCGGCGAGCGGCCGCTCAACATGAGCGTGGCGGAGACGGCATCGGGCGAAGGAACGCTGGCGCGGATGATCGAGGTCGGGCGCACGCTGAAGGACGAGGACGGTGCCGGCGCCATCGTGATGGGCTGCGCCGGCATGGCGCGCCACCGCCGATCGCTGGAAGAGGCGCTCGGGATTCCCGTGATCGACCCGACGCAGGCCGCCGTGACGATGGCGTTGGGCACGGTGCAGTTCGCCCATCACTGATCCCCATTCTCGACGCGTGCAAGCCACTGCGCATGGCTTTCGCGCGTTAGCGCGAATGTATCCCGCTGATTGGCGTAGAGATTGCCGAACAGGCGTCCGATCGGACGGTAGGCGTCGAAATCGACATGCATCCTGGCATGGTCGATCAGACCATCCCGTGCGTGCAGGCGCAGCACCTCGCCGACCAGCAGCTCGCGCCCCGGCCCGAACGCGAGCGCGACCTGTTGTCGGCACTCCAGTGCAAAGGGCGCCGCTGCCAGTCGAGGCACGGCAACGTCGATCGACGGCAGCGTGGCCAAGCCCGCTGCCTCCACTTCGCTGCTTCCGGCGGGAAAATCCACCGCGCATTCGTTCATGGCGGCCGCGAGTGCCTCATCCACCATGTGCACGACGAACTGTCCGCTGCGACGGATGTTGCGCGTGGTGTCCTTCGGACTGAGATCGGCCTTGTGCTGCAGGCCGAGCACCACGAGCGGGGGATCTTCCGAGAACACGTTGAAGAAGCTGAAGGGCGCGGCATTGACCTTGCCGTTCTCATCGAGCGTCGTGACGAGCGCGATCGGCCGTGGCACGACGACCCCACACAACAGCTTGTATCGGGTGTGCGGATCGAGCTCGTTGAAGGCGATGCCGGACATTAGTTTTCCGGAGGCGGCTGCGCGCCGGTACGGCTGGTGATCAGTCCATAAT
This sequence comes from Bradyrhizobium sp. LTSP885, assembly GCF_000938305.1. Taxonomy (GTDB): domain Bacteria; phylum Pseudomonadota; class Alphaproteobacteria; order Rhizobiales; family Xanthobacteraceae; genus Bradyrhizobium. Next base: position 26,324 of record NZ_JYMT01000032.1, on the reverse strand, counting down.
GCTCGATACGGCGGTGCTGAGCAAAATTGAAGATCGTGTCCTTGCCGAACGCGGTGGCGTCGAGATCGCAGGGATGAACCAGCAGTTCGTCCTCCTCGGTCTTGGCTTCGACGACGATCTCACCGTCGGGATTGACGATCAGGGTGCCCCCGATCAGGGGGTGACCATCCTCGACGCCGGCCTTGGCCACGCACACGACCCATGTCGAGTTCTGGTAGGCGCCGGCCTGCGCGGAGAGCCGGTTGTGGAACAACCGCTTCGCGGGTCCCTCCTCGCTCTTCTCGGCGTTCACCGACGGCGTGTTGTAACCGATCATCACCATCTCGACGCCCTGCAGGCCCATCACGCGATAGGTTTCCGGCCAACGCCGGTCGTTGCAGATCGCCATGCCGAGGATACCGCCAAGCGCGCGCCAGACGCTGAAGCCGAGATCGCCGGGTTCGAAGTAGCGCTTCTCCAGGTGCTGGAAGGCGCGTTCGGTATCGAACTCCGAATGACCGGGCAGATGGATTTTGCGGTACTTGCCGACGATCCGCCCGGATTTGTCAGTCAGGATGCTGGTGTTGAAATGGTGTCCGTCTGGCGTCAGCTCGGCATAGCCGAAGTTCATGCCGATCTGGTGATGCGCGGCGCGCTCGAATAGCGGCATGGTCGCCGCATTCGGCATCTCGCGTTCGAACCAGGCATCGACCTCGGCCTGATCCGTCATGTACCAGCGCGGAAAGAACGTGGTGAGCGCCAGCTCCGGATAGACGATCAGATCGGCCCCCCCAGCCTTGGCTTGATCCATCAGCGCGATCATGCGCTTGACGACCGCTTCGCGGCTGTCGGCTTTCTGGATCGGGCCCATCTGGGCGGCGGCAACATTGATGACGCGCATGAGTTTTCCTGATTGCTTTATTTGGTGTTGCGTTGGAGCATCGTCGAGCCGTCAGCCATTGAAGGCTGCCTGTGCTTCCGGCAGATCCCAGATCTTGCCGATCGCCGCCGTTCCCGCCGAAATGATCGCCGCCTCGTCGCGGTGGATGTAGCGGCCGGCGTCGATCAGCACGCGTCCATCGACGACGACCTGGTCGATATTGGCGCGGTTCGCGAGCGCGATCAGTCCGCGGCGCGGATCGAACAGCGGCTGCAGATGCGGATGCGTCAGGTCGACGACGGTAAGGTCGGCGGTCGCGCCCGGCGTGATCGTTCCGAGGTCCGGCCGCTTGATCAGCGCCGCGGCAGTTGCGGTCACCGCCTCGATCAGCTCGGGCGCGTTGGCTACGTCGGCGCGACCGGACGCGATCTTCGAGATCATCGAGGCGGCGTTGAGTTCGCCGAGAAAGTCCATGTTGTAGCCGTCGGTTCCGATCACCGTGCTGACGCCGTGGGCGGCAAAGCGGCTGAACGCCGCCGTGACGCCGGCGCGCGCGAATACGCGCGGGCAGTTCAGCACCGTGGCACCTCGCGCCGCCATCAGCTTCAGATCGCTGTCAGTACTGGCGATGCAGTGTGCGGCGAGCAGGTCTGGCGCGAGCAAGCCGAGCCAGTCGAGATATTCGGCGGGCGTGCGACCGCCGTAGCGGGCGCCTATCGTGGCGACCTCGGCCTGGCTCTGCGCCAGATGGGTCGTGATCGGAACATCCAGTTCACGGGCCCGCGCGGCGCATGCGCGCAGCAAATCAGGCCCGCATGTGTCGGTCGCGTGCGGGCTCATCGCAAGGCCGATCCGGCCGTCGCCGCGCCCATTCCAGCGCTCATATAGCGCGTTCCAGGTGTCCATATCGGCATGGCCATCATCGCCGGCATAGCGCACGACGCCATCCGGACCGGCCTTGGCGTCCGAGGTCGAGAACAGATAGGGCGCGCCGTAGAAACGGATGCCCATCTCCTCGGCCGCATCGAACATCTCGGGGATCGTGTTGCGGAAAGGCTCCATCACCGTGGTGGCGCCGCCCTTCAGCAGTTGCAGGATCCCGAGCCGCGCGATCGCGAGCCGTTCGGCCGGCGACAGCATTTCGGCGCCACGCTTGGTCAGCGGCAGCAGCACGGTGTAGACGATGCTCTGGTTGTTGCGGCGGCCATTGCCGTCCTCGGTATGGGTCCGGGCAACGGCTTCGCTGAAGCAGTGGTTGTGCAGGTTCATCAGGCCGGGCAACACGAAGCGGCCCGGCCGATCGAAGACCTCGGCGGCGGACGGCCGGTCGGGCGTGACGGCAGCGATCCGCTTGCCTTCAAGCAACACCCAATGATCGCGCAGCACGTGCTGCGCACCATCCTTGCGGGACAAGACATAACTGCCAAAGATTGCGATCGTGCTCATGTCGGGCGCACATTCCAGAAGACGGCCGTGCCGTCGAGGATACCGGTAATGCTGGTGCGGTACGCGGTCGGCTGCTTGTATTGGCCGATCGGCAGATATGGAATCTCCTCGAACGACAACGCCTGAATATCACGGCAGATGCGCTGCTGCTCGGCAAGATTGGGGGCGGCGAGCCACTGGCCGCGCAACGCCTGCATCTTCTCGCTGCTGTACCAGCCGGCAGCCTTGCCATCGCCGCGCAGATTGGTGTTGCCGGCCGGATTGAGCCAGTCGATCCCCTGCCAATTGCCGACGCCGGCGCTCCATCCGCCCTGGGCGATCGGATCCTTCTTCAACTGTCGCTGCAACACCGCGCCGAACTCCATTCCGGCATAGTCCACATTGATGCCGCACTGCTGCAGCATGTCGGCGGCCACATCGCCAAGCGGCTTCTGTGCCTGCGAGTTGGTGGGAACCAGCAGCACCACCTTCTCGCCATTGTAGCCGGCCGCCTTCAGATCGGCCTTGACCTTCGCCATGTCGCGTGGCCCCCGGAACACATCCAGGCCGACATCGCTCGCCATCGGCGTATCCGGCGCGAAGAAGCCGATCGGCGAGGTCTGATGGGCGGGATCCTCACCCGCCACCGCCGTCATGAAGGCGGACTGATCGATCGCGCCCAAGAGCGCCCGGCGGATCGCCGGATTGTCGAACGGCGGCTGCAGGTGATTGAGCCGCATCATGCAGGTGTAGCCGCGCGGGTCGAGAATCCGGGTGGCGACCTTGGCGACCCGCGTCAGGATCGGCAAAAGATCGTGTGGCGTCGTTTCCTGCCAATCCTGCTCGCCGGTCTGCAGTGCGGCGACGCCGGTCGCCGCATCCGGCATCGTGGTCCAGACCACGCGATCGTAATGCACGAGCTTGGGGCCGGCCGTCCAGTCCGGCTTGCCGTCCTCGCGGGGACGATAGCGATCGAAGCGAGCGTAGACGTTGCGGGCGCCCTGCACGCGCTCGTCCGCGACGTAGCGGAAAGGACCGCTGCCGATTGCTTCAGCGAGCGGCTTGAACGCATCCTGGCTCGCCAGCCGCTCCGGCATCATGAACGCCGCCTGGACCGCGGACTTGCCGAGCGCCGCGGGCAACAAGGGGAACGGCCGCTTCAAGCGAAAGCGGACGGTGCGATCATCCGGCGCCGACAATTCGTCGGTCGCCGCCATCAGTTCGGCGCCAAACCCGTCGCGGGCCGCCCACCGGCGTATGCTCGCGACACAATCGCGCGCCAGCACGCGCTCGCCGTCATGCCATAGCAGGCCGTCGCGCAAGCTGAGGTCCCATTGTCGATCGTCGTTGGAGACGACATGGCCGGACACCATCTGCGGCGAGATCTCGAGGGCGGAGTTCATGCCGTAGAGCGTGTCATAGACCATGAAACCATGGTTTCGCGACACCTGCGCGGTGGAATAAATCGGATCGATGAAACTCAGATCGATCACCGGGATGAATCGAAGCGTGGTCTGCTGCTCGGCGCGCAGGACGCCCGGCAACGCAAGCGCCGGCGCGACGGCTGCGGCCCGCAACAGCGAACGGCGGGAAACAAGCATCTTTGGCGGCATGACGGAGCTGCTCATCGGGACAAGCGATCGGCCTCGTTCTCGGAAACGGCGGCTTCATGCTTGCGGAAATTCGCCGCGATGGCCTCGCCGGTCGTGATCCAAAGGTCGGGGCAGGATTTCGCGTAGGTGAGAAACTCCCGCAGCAGGCGAAGCCGCATCGGACGGCCGCTGCATTGCGGATGCAACACAGTGGTGACCAGCGCGCCCCAGTCCCTGGTCTCGTCGAGCTCGTCCTTCCAGATCGAGAGCACATGCTCCTTGGGAAAGATCGGCCGCGGGCTGAATCGGGCGGACAGTCCGTGCATCCAGTCGTCGTAGCTGGCCGTCACCGGAAGTTCGATCGTGCCCGGCCGGCCGTCAGCGAGGCGATGGCGATAGGGCCGCACGTCGTCGCGAAATGACGAGGTATAGACGATGCCGTGGCGCACCAATGCCACGCGCAACTGCTCGGTAAACTCACCGTAAGGCGCGCGATAGCCGATCGGCCTGACGCCGAGCCGACGCTTGAGCGCCTCGAAACCACGCTCCAGCTCCTCCTCGATCCACGGATCGCCCGGATCCGGCAGCAGATGGTGGTAGCCGTGATGGCCGATCTCGTGACCGGCCTTGAGGATGGACTCGACCATGGCCGGATGCGCATCGACCGACCAGCCGGTGACGAAGAACGTCGCCTTGAGATCAAGCTGATCGAGCAGCTCCAGAAGCTTCGGCGTACCGACGCGCGCTTCGAAGCCGCCGTAACTCATGGTGATCAGGCGCTGCGCATGCAGCGCATCCTTGCTGGTCCAGGCACTCTCCGCATCCACGTCAAACGACAGGAACATCGCGGACGTATAGGGCTCGGGCCAGGGATAATGCGGGGCCGGCGGCGCCGTATTCGCCGGAACCAGGGGAATGCTCGCAAGCGCCTTACTGTCCAGCATTGATGGTCGCCTTCTCTATTCCGTTGTCGTTCAACTTCCACTTGGCAAGCAGGATGCGATAGGTGCCGTCCGCGATCAGCGCATCCACCGCTTCCACCATCGCCTGCTGAAGCGCCTTTTCCTTGACCGGCAGCGCAATCGCCGTAAACCCGGGCGTGAAGGTCTCGCCGACCGGCGTGTAGGCGCCAGGCTCGAGATCCATGATGTAGGGCAGCGTCTCGCTGCCCTGAACGGCGGCGTCGATGCGCCCCTGCTTGAGCTGGGTGCGGGCATCGGCCGAACCGTCGGTGCCGACGAACTGGATCGGATTGCTGACGCAATGCGCTTCGCTCCAGGCGGCGACCTGCGCGGGGAACGAGGTGCGGCGGCTGGCCCCGACCTTCTTGCCGCAGAGCGCGGCCGCGTCCTTGAACTCCGCCGCCCGCGATTGCTGCACGAAGAAATGAGGCCCGCTGCGCAAATAGTCGACGAAGGTCGCGGCCTCGTGCCGGCTCGCATAGTCGGTCATGCCGGACAGAATGGCGTCCACACGGCCCGTCGCGATCGACGGCATGAACTGGTCGAAGCTGGTTTCCTGCCAGACGATCTTAATGCCGAGCTTGCGGCCGAGCGCCTCGCCAAGCTCGACGTCGAAGCCCGTCAACGCACTGGTGGCCGGATCGCGGAACTCCATCGGCGGATAGTTCGGCACGATGGCGACCTTGATGCTGCCCTGCTTGGCGATGTCGGGCGGCAGTTCCACCGCCCCGACCGTAACAGTCGCAGCACCGATCAGCGCTGCCGCGAGAAGGAGCTTCATCATGAAGGTCGCCTCATCAAATCACCGCCGAGAGAAAGGATTGGGTGCGCACTTCCCGCGGCCTGCCGAGCACCTCTGCCGCGGGCCCGGATTCCACGATGGCACCCTGGTCCATATAGACGACCGTATCCGCGACCTCGCGTGCGAAGCCGAGCTCGTGGGTCACCACCATCATGGTCATTCCGCTGCGGGCGAGTTCCTTCATCACCGAGAGCACCTCTCCGACCAGTTCCGGATCGAGCGCGCTGGTCGGTTCATCGAACAGCATCAGCATCGGCTTCATCGCCAGTGCCCGGGCGATCGCCACCCGCTGCTGTTGTCCACCCGAGAGCTGCGACGGGTAGGCATCGGCTTTTGCCGCCAGTCCGACGCGCCGCAGCAGCTCGATGGCCTCCGCCCGCGCGTCGTCCCGCTTGCGGCCCTGGACCTGCACCGGACCTTCGGTGATATTTTCCAGCGCCGTCTTGTGCGGGAACAGGTTGAAGCGCTGGAATACCATCCCGGTCTTCAGGCGCTGCTGCGCGATCTGCCCGGCGGTGAGGCGGTGCAATCGTCCGCCCTGCTCGCGTAAGCCAAGCAGCTCGCCATTCAGCCAGATGCCGCCGCTGTCGACGGAAGTCAGCTGATTGATACAGCGCAGCAACGTCGTCTTGCCCGATCCCGACGCCCCGATCAGGCAAAGCACCTCGCCCGCCCTGACGTCCAGCGAGACACCGTTGAGAGCCTGAAACTCGCCGAAGTTCTTGCTGACCGAACGGATCGCGACGAGGGGATGGGTCATCGGGCCATCTGCGATGAGCCGCGGGCAAAGCGTCGCTCCAGCAGCATCTGCAACGGCGTCAAGACCGAGACGACGAGCAGGTACCAGAAGCCGGCGACGATCAGAAGTTCGATCACGCGCGAGTTCGCGTAATAGATATTCTCGGCGTTGTGCAGCACCTCCGGATACTGGATGACGCTAGCAAGCGAGGTCGCCTTGACCATGCCGATGAATTCATTGCCGAGCGGCGGGATCACAACCCGCATCGCCTGCGGCAGGATGATCCGGCGCAGCGCGCGCAGCCGTCCCATGCCGATCGCCTGCGCGGCTTCATATTGCCCGATGTCGACCGACAACATGCCCGCCCGCATCACTTCCGACGTGTAGGCGCCCTGGTTGATGCCGAGGCCGAGCAGCGCGGACAGGAACGGCGTCATGACGTCGACGGCACGCGCCGACCACAGGCCGGGAATACCGATCGTCGGAAACACCAGCGCGAGGTTGAACCACAACAGCAATTGCAGAATTAACGGAGTGCCTCGGAACAGCCATGTATAACCGGCGGCCACGGACCTGAGCACCGGATTGGGCGAGAGCCTCATGATGGCGGCGACGACGCCCAAAGCGATGCCGAGCACCATCGCGAGTATCGCCATCACCATGGTGTTGACGATGCCCTCGAGGATCACCTTCGCGGTCAGGAAGCGGCTGACATAACTCCATTCGATCTGGCCGTTGACGAAAGCACGCCCGATTGCGGCCAGGATGACGACAATCGCGGCCGCCGCAAGCCATCGCCCCCAGTGAACCCGCCGCGCGACCGACATCCCTGAAATGTCGGGAAAGCCTTCGGCGAGAACAGGTGCCACCCTCATTGCGTGGCCGCGTTCAACATGGGCTGCGGCACCGCGTTCGCACCCAATCCGTATTTGGCGAGAATGGCCTTGTAGGAACCGTCGGCTATCATTGCCGCAAGGTGTTGCGTCACGACCTCGCGGAGGGCAGCGTCGTCCTTCCGGAACATGATGCCCTGGTAACCCGTGGAGAACGGCTCTCCGACCACGCGGTATTTCCCGGCTTCCTGCTGCTGGGCGTAGGGCAGCGTCTCGCTGCCCTGCACGGCCGCATCGATGCGGCCCTGCTTGAGCTGGTTGCGGACGTCGATGCTGTTCTCGCCCGGAACAAATTGAATGGCCGGCTTGCCGCCGGCCTCGCAGTTCTGCTTGCTCCATTTTTCGATCTCGGCCGGGAAGCTGGTGCTGCGCGTCGTTCCGACCTTCTTGCCGCAGAGATCGACGGCCGACGTCGCCGCACTCTCCGCCAGAACAAAAAACTGCGGACCTGTGGTCAGGTAGTCGACGAAGTCAGCTGTTTCGCGCCGCGAACTGCGGTCCGAAATGCCGCTGATGACGAAATCGGCCCGCCGGGTCTGCAGCGAGGGAATGAGCTCGGCGAACGGCGTTTCGCTCCACACGATCTTGGTGCCCAGCCGCTTCGCAAGTTCGTCGGCGAGATCAATGTCGAGTCCGACGAGCTGGTTCGTCGTCGGATCGCGATACTCCATCGGAGCGTAGGTCGAATTGACGGTCAGCCGCAATTCACCCGCTTTCACGATCGCCTCAGGCAATTCACCGGCCTGAGCCGCCGCGACGGTGACAAGGGCAGCGAAACCGACGGAGAACAAAAAGCGCATCATCTCTCCTCCTTCCAGAACGCCACGATCGGCTTGGTCAAGTCAAACCGCATCGAGCGCAGCCGGTTCGACAACACCGGCGCGTTCAGTGATGACGGCGTACTGCTCGGGCCGCCGATGAGCGCCAAAATTGAACATCTTGTCCTTGCCCTGGCGGCAGAGGTCGAGATCGAGGTCGGCGACGACGACCTCATCCCCCAGCGTCTCGGCCTCGGCGACGATGCGGCCATTGGGATCGACGATGCAGGAGCCGCCGATCAGTCCGGAACCGTCCTCGTCCCCCGCCTTGGCGACCGCGATCGCCCAGGTCGCGTTCATATAGGCGTTGGCCTGCGTCACCAGCGTTGAATGGAAGGTCCGCAGCGCGGCGTCTTCCGTGGCGCCGCCGTTGGGGTCGTAGGCGGCCGAATTGTAACCGACGCAGACCAGTTCGACACCCTGCAGGCCCAGAACGCGCCAGGACTCGGGCCAGCGGCGGTCGTTGCAGATCATCATACCCATGATCGCGTGACCCCAATCGGGTCCGGCGCGAAACGCAGGAAATCCGAGGTCGCCATAGCCGAAATAGCGCTTTTCCAGCTGCTGGTAGCGCGCGCCGGCGCGCGGTTCGACCGAACCCGGCAGATGCACCTTGCGATAGCGCCCGAGGATCTCGCCGTCACGGTCGACCAGGATCGAGCAGTTGTAGCGTCGGCCGTCCGGGGTCTGTTCGGCGTAACCGACATAAAATCCGACGCGAAGCGCGCGTGCGCGATCGAACAGGCGCTGCACCGCCGGATTGGGCATGCCGCGCTCGAAATATTGATCGAGCGCATCGCCTTCGAGGTACCATCGCGGGAAAAAGGTCGTGAAGGCGAGTTCGGGAAACACGACCAGGCTCGCGCCGCGCGTGGCAGCCGTTTCCAGAAGCTCGAGCATCCGGCCAAGCGTATGCTCTCGCGAATCCGCTTTCTGCGTCGGGCCCATCTGGGCGACGGCGGCGCGGAGTATGCGTACCAAGTTTGCCTCCAACCTGTGCGGATTGCCTAGGCAAGAGGCGAATGCCCCCGCTCCGTCAGCGCTCCGGTGCGCCGCCCATTACGCGAAAACGGCCCGCTAATTGCAATCACCCGTGCTATGATATTTCGGGCGAGACAATAACCGGCAGTGATATGAACCTTCGCCAGTTGGAGATTTTGCGTGCGGTCATCCGCCACCGGACCACGGTCGCGGCCGCGGACGAACTGGCCCTGTCGCAGCCCGCGATCAGCAATGCGCTCAAGGCAATGGAAGCGCAGGCCGGCTTTGCATTGTTCGAACGTGTCAACAACCGGCTGTTCCCGACATCGGAGGCGATGGCGCTTTACAAGGAGAGCGAGGCGATCTTTGCGCTCCACGCCAAGCTTGAAAACCGCGTGCGCGATTTGCGGGAGTGTCGCTCGGGACTGTTGTCGATCGTCGCGACCCCGCCGCTGGCCTACAGCATCATTCCGCCCGCGCTGTCGGATTTCCTGCGTCACCGGCAGCAGACCCGGGTCTTCTTCGACGTTCGTCGCTATGAAGGAATCATCGAAGGGGTGACGAGCCGGGTCGCCGAACTGGGCTTCGTGCTCGGCCTGTCGCATCATCCAGGCATCGCCCATGAGGTGGTCCACACCGGCGAAATGGTCTGCGTCCTGCCGCCGAAGCATCCGCTGGCTGAGCGTCCCGTCATTTCCGCCTCCGACCTTGTCGGCTTGCCTTTCATCGGGCTCGAGCGCGGAACGCGATTGGGCGAAGCCGTGCGCGAGAGTTTTGCCCAGGCCGGTGCACCGTTCCAGCCGACCGTGGAGGTGCGATACTGCAATACGGCCTGTGTGCTCGCAGCCGCCGGCGTCGGCGCCGCAGTCGTCGATCCGTTTTCGCCGCGCCAAGGCGGCAACCACGACCTGGTTATCCGGCCCTTTACACCGAGAACACCGGCTGTCGCCCACATGCTTTGGTCGGAGGCAGAACCTCTGTCGCGCCTGGCCAAGGCGTTCCTGGACGAAGTCCGGCAGGCAAGCCGCGCTCTGGGCCCGGCCGGCGCGGGGCGTCCGCAGATCACTTGACCTGCGACTGCTCTTGAACTCTGGCTCCAATCCATCACAGGGAATTTAAGCTGGCTAGCGGCGCAGCTTGTATCCGGCGGCATCGCGATCCCAGGTGTCGGGTGTCATGCCGGCTTCGCGCAGCGCAACCTTTCGAATCTTGCCGTTCTCGGTGAGTGGCATTGCGGCGACGATCCGGACAAAGCGGGGAACGGCGAAGTAGGCCATCCGTCCCTCGCAGTGCCTGACCACGTCGACGGCATCGAGCGCATGGCCACCTTCGAGCTGAATGGCGGCGGCAACTTCGTCCTCGCCGAGTTCGGACGGTAACGGATAGACGGCACAGGCGGCGATCGCCGGATGCTTCAGCAGGACCTGCTCCACTTCCCAGGACGAAACGTTCTCGCCGCGCCGGCGGATCGAATCCTTCATTCGATCGACGAAACGGTAGTGGCCGTCCGCGTCGCGCACGACCCTGTCGCCAGTGTGAAACCAGAGATTCCGCCAGGCCTCGACCGTCTTGTCAGGCATCCCGAAATAGCCCGTCGCAAACGCGAATGGCTCGCGCGCGCGAAGCAGCAATTCGCCGGCCACACCGTCAGGCAAAGCCGCATCGTCGGGATCGGCGATACATGCGTCCACGCCGTCGGCGAGGTAGCCCATGGTGCCGGGGCGGTCGGACGGGATCGAGCTTGCGAATACGAAATTGGTCTCCGTCGAACCGTAGCCGTCGAGCAGCGGCACGCCGAAGCGCGCGAGAAACGGTGCGTGAAACTGGCCGGGGACGCCGCCGCCGAGCGCAACGCGAAGGCGGTGCGCTTCGTCATCGGCGGACGGCGGCTGCGCGAGCAGCATCACGGCCATCGCGCCCAGCAGATAGCCGACGGTCGCCTGGTGCCGTCGCGCCGCGGCCCAAAAGCCGGACGCAGAGAATTTCGGCTCTAGCACATAAGTGCAGCCGTTGAGGAGCGCCTGATAGAACGCATTCAACGCGTTGGTGTGGAACAGCGGCAGCGTCGTGAACAGGATATCGCCCTCAACGATGCCGAGCGCGCGCGCCGAATAGACGCCCCACCAGAACATCTGCGCCTGCGGGCAGCAGACGCCCTTGGAGGGACCCGTTGTGCCCGACGTGTAGAGGATCGCGACGGTGTCGCCGGGCCGCGCCTGCGCAGGCGGTGCGCCCTCCCCGAGCGTTGGCGGTGGCGCAACCAATTGCGGCAAGGCGCCGCCTCCGAGCGTCCAGATCACATCCGGCGGTGCGACATCGCTCTCCAGCGTTGCCAGGGCCGGCCTGAAGACCACGTCGATCACCAGCAACTTCGGCCTGGAGTTGCGCAGGATGTGGCTCAACTGAATGCCGCGCAATGCCGTGTTGATCGGCACGCTGACGGCCCCCATCCAGGCACAGCCGAGATAGACCTCGAGGAATTCAGGCCGGTTCGAGCACATCAACGCGACACGATCGCCGGCGCGAATTCCGGCCCGCATCAACCGCGCGGCCGACGCGGCGGCAATCTCGGCCGTCTCGGCATAGCTCCATCTGACTTCGCCAAAGACGAGAAGCGTGCGGTCGCCGTATTGCGCGGCCTGCCGCGTCAGAATGGTCGAGAGGATCCGGTCCGCCGGCGGAAAGCGTTCTGCTGCCTGCGGCCAGATCGGTCGGCCCGGCCGTTGCCCGGCCGCACTGCTGTCACCTGCCTGCACATGCGCCTCCACCGATTTGCTGCGCCGATCCGCTGAGATCACTACTGGCCAGCGAGATAGTTTAGGCTTAAAGTATTCACCAAAGCTGCCGCCACAGCAAGCGCTGCGTGCGGGTTCCGGCCGCCGTCCGGCGCGGCAGGCTGGAGGCATCAACAGGAGCTATGCCCGCAATGAGTCGCGACATTCTCGATCGCTTGCCCTATCGATCGCCATCCGACGCCTTCGCGGCCAGCGCTGCCAGACGGCCGGACGCGCCGTTCCTGCTGGCACCTGCAAGCGCGGGACTGCCTTACGCACCGGACGGATTCACGATTGCGTACGGACCGTTCAAGACGGAGGTCGATCGTCTCTGCGCGGAATACGCCGCTGCCGGCTATGGACGCGGTGCGCGGGTCGCCTTGCTGCTCGAAAATCGCCCGGTCTTTTTCCAGCATTGGCTCGCGCTCAATGCGCTCGGGGTTTCGATCGTCCCAATCAACCCCGACGTCCGCCCCGATGAGCTATCGTTCCAGCTCGAGCTGTCGCAGGCCGACCTGCTGGTGGCGGCGACGGATCGCATGCAGGTGACCAAGGGTGCCGCACTCGGGCGCGCCCGCCTGATCGACACCGACAGCCGCATCCCGTCCTGCGAGAGCGAAGTCGCGGCCCAGGATCCCGACTTCAACGGCGAATGCGCCTTGCTGTTCACGTCAGGCAGCACCGGCAAGCCGAAAGGGTGCATGCTCTCGAACCGCTATTTTCTCGGGGTTGCCGACTGGTATCTCGCGCAGGGCGGTGTGGCCGAGCTGCAGCCGGGCAGCGAGATCAACCTGACGCCATTGCCGATGTTCCACATGAACGCACTCGGCTGCAGCGCCGTCGGGATGATGGTGCTCGGTGGCGCGGTGGTGCCGCTCGACCGCTTTCATGCCAACCGCTGGTGGCAATGCGTCGCCGACAGCGGCGCGACCGTCGTGCATTGTCTCGGCGTGATCCCGGCCATCCTGCTGCAACTGCCGGTGACCGAGGTTGAAAGGCAGCATCGCGTGCGTTTCGCCTTTGCGCCTGGGGTTGATGTCCGCCACCGTGCCACCTTCGAAGAGCGTTATCGCATTCCGATCGTCGAAGCCTGGGCGATGACGGAGACCGGAGGTGCCGCGGCCACGACCACGGCGCGCGAGCCGGCCGGGTTTGGCGCGCGCTGCGTCGGCCGGCCATCCGAAGGCATGGAGTATCGGCTCGTTGACGATCAGGGCGCCGATGTCGCGCCTGGAAAACCCGGCGAATTGCTGGTCCGCGCCAAGGGCGACGACGCGAGGGCCGGATTCTTCAGCGGCTACCTGAAGGACGAGGAAGCGACCGAAACAGCCTGGCAAGGCGGCTGGTTTCACACCGGGGACCTCGTCTTCGCCGACGAAGACAGGCTGATGTATTTCTTCGACCGCAAGAAGACCATCGTGCGGCGCAGCGGCGAGAATATCGGCGTGCTCGAGGTCGAAAGCGCGCTCTACATGGACACCCGCATCGGCGGCTGCGCGGTGACGCCCGTTCCTGACGACATCCGCGGCGAAGAGGTTTTCGTCTTCATCGTTCCGAACGCGGAGGTCGACGACATAACCGCGCTCGCGACCTCGATCGTCAAGACCTGCGCCGAGCGCCTCGCCTATCACAAGGTGCCCGGCTATGTCGCAATCGTCGACGAGTTGCCGCTGTCGTCGACGCGCAAACTCGCCCGGGGCGAGATCAAGACGCTCGCGGCCGCGGCCGTCAGCGCCAACCGCGCGATCGATCTGCGCGCGCTCAAGGCCAAGCTCCGGCACACCTGAGCAGCAGGCTGCTGCCCTCGAGCATGATCCGGAAAAGTGGGAACCGGTTTTCCGAGCAGATCATGCTCAAAACAAAAGAGATAAAGCGAGATGAGGCTTCGAAGAAGCACCATCTCGCTTTATTGCAGCAGCTTGTACTTTCCGTTTTCGATCTGGACCAGGATCCGTGCGCGCTCGTCGACCCCGTAACGGTCGGCCGGCGTGTAGGTGTAGATGCCGTGCGTGCCGACCACATCCTTCGTCGTGAACAGCGCCTCGCGCAGCGCGATGCGAAATGCCGGCGTGCCCGGCATCGCACCTGTCGCCTTTGCGCGTTTGGCCGCATCCATGAACACCAGCCAGCCATCGAAGGCATAGGGCGAAAACGCGTCGGCTGGCGGTTCGCCGTTGGCCTTCTCATAGGCCGCGCGGAACGCAAGCGCGACTTTGCGGATCGGATTGCTCTCGGGAAGTTGCTCGGCTGCCGTCACTGGTCCGGTTGGGCAAATGATGCCCTCTGCCGACTTGCCGGCAAGCCGCAGGAAGTCGGCGCTGATCATGCCGTGATTGCCGTAGAGCGGGCCTTTATAGCCACGCTCGGACAGCGCAATCACGGGCAGCGCGCCGGGCGTTCCGGTACCACCCAGCATGACCGCATCAGGGCGTGCGGACAGCGCGCGCAGCACCTGCGCGGTGACCGAGTTGTCGGAACGCGCATAGCGCTCGTTCGCGATCACCTTGATCCCGGCCTTCTCGGCGCTTTGCAGCAGCGAATTGTACAAGAGGTCGCCGAACGCGTCGGAGAAGCCGATGAACGCCACGGTCTTCACACCGCGGCTCGTCATGTGATCGACGATGCCCTGGACGAGAAGCGACGTCGGCTGCGGTGTTTGTACAACCCACGGCCCGCCCTCCCCGGCCGGCACCGGCGCGATCGGCGAGATCGCCACCATCGGCACCTTCATTTCGATCGCCGCAGTCGCCATCGCCAACGTCTGCGGCGCGCCTGACGTCCCGATCAGGAAGTCGACCTTTTCCTGTTCGACCAGCTTGCGCGCGTTGCGCGTCGACGCCGCCGGATCCGAGCCATCGTCGAGCTGGATGACGCGAACCTTCTCGCCGTCGACCTCGCCGATATACGCCTGGCCCGCCGCCAGCCCCTTGGCGTTCGGCACGCCGATCGACGACACCGGTCCGCTCAGGCCGGTGACGAAGCCGACCAGGATTTCAGCGCGTGCCGGCGCCATGAAGCCGAGCAGGAGCGCAGCGCCAACCAGCAAAGTCTTCTTCTTGTTCATCATGTCACTCAAAGTGGGCGGAAAGGCTCAAGCCTGCCCGACGGGCAGCAGCGCGAGCACGCGCAGCGGACTGCCGGAGCCGTTCTGGATCTTCAGCGGCGCGGCAACGATCACCGCGCCGGTCGGAGGAAGCTGATCGAGATTGCACAGGCACTGCAGACCGTAGCGCCCGCCGCCGTGCAGGAAATGGTGTGCCGGATAGGGCGGATCGAGATGACCGGCCTGACCGGCATCGGTCCCGATCGTCTCGGTGCCGAGGCCGATGATGCCGCGCTCCTCGACGAGCCACCGCATCACGGCAGCATCCGGCCCCGGCGTGTGTGCGCCATCGTCCTTCAGATTGGCATAGTCGCGCCAGCCCTTCTTCGACCAGTCGGTGCGCAGCAGCACCCAGTGACGCGGCGGAATCCGACCGTGGCTCTTCTCCCAGGCCTCGACGACGGGAATCGTCAGCAAGAAATCCGGGTCTTGCGCGGCCTCGGCCGAACAATCGATCACGCAGGCCGGCGCGATCATGTCGCTGACCGGCAGCGTGTCGACTGAATTGTTCGGCAGATCCTTGCCGGTGAACCAGTGGATCGGCGCGTCGAAATGCGTGCCGGTATGCTCGCCGAAGGTCAGGTTATTCCAGTACCAGGCAGGACCAGCCGCATCGTATTGCGAAATCCGCTGGATGCGCACCGGCGCGGCCTGGCCGAACTCCGGCGGCAGCACGATGACCGGGAAGTCCGGACTGAGAGTGAAGGTCAGATCGACGACGCGCACCGCGCCCGATGCAACGGCATCGGCAAACTGCATGAGATTGTTGCTGTCCATAGCGCTTCTCCCGTTTTCGACAATTCCGTCTATGACCCGAGCTCGCGCTCGAGGGCCTTGGGGTTGGCCGCAAGGCGCTGGCGAATATCCTCGGCGACATCGCCCACGAACACATCCTCCAGTCCGCGCTTGAGCGCCGACACGATCGAGGTCGCGACCATTCGGGGAGCGACCTTCGGCGGCGGCACCGTCTGGAACCACTCGGTATCGAGCGGGCCTGTGAACACATTCACCACCTTAACGCCGCCGGGCCGCAGCTCCGCGCGCAGGCAGTGCGACAGCGAGAGTGAGGCCGCCTGCGACGCCGAATACGCGCCGAACACCGGCCAGTTCGCCAACGCATAGACCGACAGGATATTGACCCATGCGGCGGCGCTGTTGACTCCGTCGGAGCCCCGCATCCGCATCGCCGGCCCGAACGCCTGCGCCAGGTGCACGAAGCCGAGATAGGTCTGGTCGATCTCGTCACGTACGACGCTAGTGCCCTGGCGATCGAGCAGCCCGCCGACGCGGACATGCTCTGATGTGTTGACGAGGATATCCACCTTGCCGCCGATATCGGCCGCCAGATCCGCGACCGACTTCTCGTCGCCGATGTCGAGTGGTACGATCTGGACGCCCTCGAGCGCGCGCAATGTTTCCTCACCGCGGAACGGCTTCCACGGTTCGGCGACACCAACGAACACAATCGACGCACCGGCCGCCTTCAGCGCGGTCACCACCTCCTGACCCACGATGCTCCGCCCGTTCGTCACCAGGACGCGCCGGAACTTCGGATCGGCGGTCATCTCCCGCCACTGCCTGTCATCAGTCATGTTGGGGGTCTCACGTTCGGGGTGCGCAAAGGCCACGGCCTGCCCGCTCTTGTCCAATTGAAACGACATCGTGACCGGCCGCCCCTCTTCGCAGTCGGCGTGCAGATGCGCGACCAGTTTCGGCCCGCAGTCCATCGCGACCAGGCCGACGCGCCACGGCGCGCGTTCGCGGAAATACACGTCGGCAGGGACGTGCAAGGTGGTTTCGCTCAACAGCATGCCGCGCCGCGGTGCATCGACAAAGACGAGATCGGCGGACAGACACGAAGGGCACGCATCGCGCGCGGGATAACAAAAGGTGCTGCAGGCACCGCAGCACTGCAGCACGAAGCGCCCCTCGGCGGCAGCGCGCGTGAAGCCGTGCGACGCACGGCTGCGGGCGCGCGGTGGCGACATCGGCAGCCGCGTCCGCGAGAGCGGGTTCTTCCGGCGCGGTTTTGCGATCGGTTCGATCATATACCCGGTCCCGCGAGGATCGCCGCGCCCGAGGCGAGGCCGCGATCATAATTGATCATTCCGAAGCCCGACGCCAACCCGATGCGCGCATCCTTGACCTGCGTCGGACCGGCGAGCCCAAGCACCTGGCGCATCGCCTCGACCACCCCGAGATAGGCACCGCCAGCGCCGGCCTGCCCGACCGACAATTGACCGCCGGAGGTGTTATGCGGGAAGGTGCCGTCGATTGTCAGGTCATGCTGCCGCACAAAATCCGGCCCTTCGCCCTTGCGGCAGAAGCCGAGATCCTCGAACTGCATCATCGAGATCACAGGGTAATCATCATAGGTCTCGACGAAATCAAGGTCGTCCGGCTTGACGCCGGCCATCGCGTAGAGCTCGTCGACATCCATCGCCCAGCCGCCACGCACCTGAACAGGGTCATCGCCGAACGCATTGTGCCGCTCGATCGTGGCGAGAATTTTGGCGGCAGGCAACTTCAGCGACGCCGCGACATCCTCCCCCATCACGAGGAATGCCTCCGCGCCAGCGCACGGCATCACGCAGTCGAACAGATGGATCGGGTCGGCAATCGGCCGTGCCGCCATGTATTGCTCGATGGTCAGCGGCGTTTTCATCAGGGCGTGGGGATTGCGAAGCGCGTTTGCGCGCTGCGCGACGGCGATCTTGCCGAAATCTTCGCGCTGCGCGCCGAATTTGCGCATGTAATTGCGCGCGATCAGCGCAAAGCTCGCATTGGCGCCGCCGGCGCCGTAGGGATAGACCGCGTCCTGGTTGAAGCGCGAGAAGTTCTCCAGCGTGAAGCGGAACGAATCGACGTGGTTGGTGTCGCCGGCCACGCAGGCCACGATGCGGGCATCGCCTGCCTGCACGGCCCGCGCGGCACGCCGTAGCGCGGCAATCGCGCTGGCGCCGCCAAGCGGAATGGTGTCGAGCCATCGCACGCACAGGCCGAAATGCTGGGTCAGGCTGATCCCGCTATCGAGCCCTGCCGTGAAGCTCGACACACAGAACCCGTCGATGTCGCGCGGCGTGATCCCGGCACCATCGACCAGCGATTTCAGGGCCCGGCCGATCCACCATTGCGCGCTCTCGATCGAGTAGCGCACATAGGGGATCGTCACCGGAACCGCCATCACGACCCGGTCATAAGGTGTGCGGATGGAGTTCTGCATCGGATTGCCGGATTCCTGTCGTGAGGCTGCTCAGAGTACGGTCAGCGTGACGTCGATGTTGCCGCGCGTCGCATTCGAATAGGGACAGCGTTCGTGGGCGCCGGCAACGACCTCCTCGGCGACGGATTTCTCCACCCCGGGGATCAGCACCTTGAGTTCGACGGTCAGCGCATAGCCGATTGCGACCGGACCCATGCCGACCCTGGCGGTGACGGTCGGTTCTGCCGACGGCATGACCTTGCGAGTGCGCGCGACGAGCTTTACCGCGCCGAGAAAGCACGCCGCATAGCCGGCAGCAAAGAGCTGCTCTGGATTGGTCCCCGGCCCGCCCGGGCCGCCCAGCGATTTCGGCAGCGACAGCGACACCGCGAGAAGCCCGTCGTCGCTCACGGCCTTGCCGTCGCGTCCGCCGGTTGCCATCACCTCGGCTTCATACAGGATCTTGTCAGGCCGCAGCATGGTTGTCCTCAGCGTATCTTGGAGTCGGTAGCTTGCGTGCGCGCCACGAGTGCGCGAAAATCCTGGCGCGCCCGGTCATTGGCGAGCGCAAAGCTCGGCCCCCGGCTCGGTTCGGTGCCGTTAAGGCGCTGCAACTGCACCCACATTTCGGCGCTCTTCAGCGCAACCGCCGCGCAGTTGACCACCGGCGCATGACCAATCTTGAATCCCTGTTCGCTCGCAATCAGCAGGCCGGGCAACACACCGGCCGGAATGATGACGTCGGCGCCGCGATCGACCAGCGGCTGCGCGCAGGCCGCAAAGTCGTTCAGCATACGCGCTTTCGCAGCCGCATCGCCGGCAAACGCGGCGCTGAAATCCTCCGGCCGGCAGCCCATGCCGGTGACGTGCACCACACGGCCGCTCAGACCATAGCGATCGGCCTGCTCGTAATGCCAAACCTCGAAAGCTTGATCGAGCGTGATAAGGCCAAGCCGCCGTCCAAGCTGCGACGCCGCCAGCAGCGTCGCCTCGCCGGCGCCGACCACCGGCACAGTCAGCGCCGAGCGCAGCTCGTACAATCCGGGATCCTGGAAGTGGCCCATGACATAGGCGTCGAAGCCGCGCTCCTGTGCCGCGAGCCCATTGTCGACCGCCTGGATCGCGCAACGGAATTCGCTCAAGCGGCCGAAATCGCGATCGGCTGGCGTGATGCCCTCGACATGGACTGACGTGCCGGGCGCGGCGATCTCATTCAGATAAGTCGCCAGCCGCGCCATGTAGGGCGCGCTCGTGGCCTGGTCGACGAAGCTCTGCCAGAAGATGCGCACAGCGGATATCCTGTTCACAGGCAACCGTGCCGATGCTCGAACCGCCGAAGTGGGGGCTGACGACACACGCATGCCTGTCATTGTGAACGCGTGCCGTAGCGATGGCACCGTCCCGTCGACCGAATTATTTCAACCACAAAACAATTTTGGCGTCAATTGAACGGCACGATCACGCACGCCGCGCATGGCGGCAACGGTTTGCCGAAACGACAGGCAGATCGCGCCTTTCCCTTTTGCATAAGCGAATTCGGCTTTCGTGACAGCACCTGCCGCGACCAACTTTTCCGCAAAGGGTGTATTGACGTTCGGCCGACAGATACTTTAGACTTCAAATAATTGACAGGGCCGACGCCGCGTGGGCGCACGCCGCGTCGTCAGGGACGTCGATCAGGGGTTTCTCCAGCGTGGCTGAGATCATCGACCTCGGAACAACAGGTGCTGCCGGCGGGGTCCCCCTCGCCCGACGCGGCCGCGTCGTGTCAGGGTTTGGCGACGTGAGCAGCCACGAAGTCTCGCACCAAGCCGGCGAATGCCTCCGGCATCTGATCGGGAAGCGGCACCATGCCTCCTGAGAGCTCGCGCAGGATGCTGCCGTCGATCGCACCGGCGACCTTCGGAGCCACCGGATGAACGTGTGGATCGCCCGTCGGAGCAATGACCAGCGTGGGGCACCGGATGAGTCCCAGACGGTCCTCCATCCGATAGCGATTCACCACCCGGTGGCCCTCGGCCGCCATCTCGCCAGACCGCAGCGCGTCGATGATGAAGCGCTGCAACAGATCGGTATCGCCGGCCGGATAAAATGGCTGACGGCGCGCCCAGAGCTCCGTGAGATGAGCGCCGTCGCTCCGCGTCTCGACATCGTCGATGACCCGCATGCCCTGGTGCTTGGCGCGGCGCGCCGCATCGACGAAGGGACAGGCCGAAAGCACCAGCGCGCTCACCCGCGCCGGTGCCGAAGCGGCCATTTCCACAGCGATGACAGCGCCGGTGTGATGTCCGACGATCGCGGCGCGCGGCAATTCAAGCGCGTCGAGCAGCGCCAGCGCGGTCTGCGCCCAGGCTTCGATCGAAGGTTCGCCGGTCGGCCGGTCGGAATCCCCGAAACCGGGCGTGTCCATCGCAATCGCGCGAAAATCGTGGCCGAGCAACGGCAGCACGTCGCGATACTCGTCCCACGAACGCGGCGTCTGGTGCAGCAGCAAGACGGGAAACCCATTTCCCGTCATGGCCACGTGAATGCGGCCAAGCTGCGTCGTGACGAAGCGGCGTTCGACGTGAGAGCCGGCTTTGCTCGTGGTCATTTCATAGCTCCTACTTCGATCCAACCTTACATTTCGCTCAGCTAGCGGCTGTTTTCAACCAAGGGGAACGCAATGCGCAAGATCTTGAGTTTGGCTGCACTGTTCGGCGGCCTCGTCGCGGCCTCGACCGCACAGGCCGACATCACGGTCGGGTTCGTGACCTCGCTCAGTGGACCCGGCGCCTCGATCGGCATCCCCTATGGGCGGGGTATCCAGGCCGCGCTCGAATACAAGGGCGAGGTCAACGGTGAGAAGATCCGGCTGATCCAACTCGACGACGGCTCCGATCCCTCCGCCGCGAGCCGCGCCGCCCGCAAGCTCATCGAAGAAGAGAAGGTCGATCTGTTGATCGGCACCGCGACCGCGCCCTCGACCATCGCCATGATGGCGGTCGCGACCGAGCTGAAGGTGCCGATGATCGCCGTCTCCCCGATCATCGGACTGCCGGACCCGGCCGATCAATGGGGCATCTGCGTTCCGCAGCCCGCCTCGTTGCTGGTCAAGGTCGTCGCCGACCGCATGAAGCGCGATGGTATGAAGAACATCGGCTATATCGGCTTCTCCGACGCCTGGGGCGATCTCGTCTATAACGGCGCCAAGGCGGTCGAAGCCGATGACGGCATCAAGGTGCTGACCAACGAACGCTATGCACGCGTCGATACCTCGGTCACCGGCCAGATCCTCAAGGTGCTCGCGACCCGTCCCGATGCCGTCCTGGACGGCGGGTCGGGCACGCAGGGCGCGCTGCCGCTATTGGCGCTTGCCGACCGTGGCTTCAAGGGCAAGACCTACGGTACGGTGGCGCTGGTCAATCCCGATTTCGTGCGCGTCGGCGGCAAGGCCGCCGACGGAATTCAGGTTTCCGCAGGTCCCGTCATCGTGGCCGAGCAGCTTCCAGACACTCATTTCGCCAAGAAGCTGGCGCTCGAGTTCCGTGCGGCCTACCAGAAGGCCAACAACCTGCCGTCGACGGACGGTTTTTCAGCCTATTCCTTCGACGGCTGGAAGATCTTCACAGAAGCCGCGGCGCGCGCGTTGAAGACCGCGAAGCCCGGCACTGCCGAATTCCACAAGGCGCTGCGCGACGAGATCCTGAACACCAAGGAAATGCCGGGCGTGCATGCGATCTACAACTTCAAGCCCGGCGCCTATCACGGTGTCGACGAACGCGCGCTGGTGATTGTCCGCCTGGTCAATGGCGCCTGGACCTACGAGCCCTGAGCGAGAGCACCAAAGGACGATCAAAGGCATGACGGCAGACATCGCAGCGATCCTCGCGGTCGATGGAATAGCGACCGGGGCAATCTATGCCCTGGTCGCGATCGGAACCGTGCTGATCTTCACCGTCACGCGGGTGATCTTCATCCCATTCGGCGACATCGCGGCCTTCACCGCGCTGACGCTGGCTGCGCTCGACGCCAAGCAGCTGCCCGGGACGGTCGGGCTGGTCGTCGTGCTGGCCTGCATGGCCTGCCTGATGGAGGTGACGTCGCTGGCGCGCGCGGGCGAGCTTCGCGCGATGCCGAAGGCCGTGCTCGGCTATCTCGTGCTTCCCCTGGTCGCGGTCGGGATCGTCTGGCTGGCGATGCGCTTCAACCCACCGATGCAGATCCGGATCGTGCTGGCTCTGCTGCTCATCCTGCCGGTCGCGCCGCTGCTGGACCGGATCGTATTTCGCCCGATCGCGGACGCGTCGGTTCTGCTGCTGCTGACGGTCTCGGTCGCCCTGCATTTCGCGCTGGTCGGACTGGGGCTGATGTTCTTCGGCCCCGAAGGCGTCAGGACCGAGCCGCTGACCTCGCTTGCGCTTGATATCGGCGACGTTCACGTTCCCGGACAAACCGTGCTGATCCTGACGGCGGCGCTGGTGTTCAGCGGCCTGCTATTCCTGTTCTTCGATTTCACCCTCCTCGGCAAGGCGCTGCGCGCCACCGCCTTCAATCGGACCGGCGCGCGGCTGATGGGCATCAGGCCGGCGCGCGCCGGAACCATCGCCTATCTGTTGGGATCGCTGATGGCGGGCGTCTCCGGCATCCTGATCGCGCCGGTCAACACGATCTTCTACGACTCCGGATTCCTGATCGGGCTGAAGGCCTTTGTCGGCGCCATCGTCGGCGGCCTGGTCAGCTACCCCGGAGCCGCGCTCGGGGCGTTCGGCGTCGGCATTCTCGAAAGCTTCGCTTCATTCGAAAGCAGCACCCTGAAGGACGTCATCGTGTTCTCGCTGCTGATCCCCGTCCTGCTCTGGCGCTCACTCGCCACGCAGCATTCCGAAGAGGAGATCGAGGAATGACCCGGCTGCAAATCCGCCTCATCATTGCAGCAGTGGTCGCCTGTCTCATCGCGGCGCCCTTCGTGCTCAATCCGTTCAGCATCACATTGCTGAACTACGTCGGCATCTATGCGCTCGCAGCGATCGGGCTTGCGCTGTTGACCGGGGTCGGCGGCATCGTGTCATTCGGCCAGGCCGCTTTCGTCGGCATTGCAGCCTATTCCACGGCGTGGGTGACGGCGCTGAACGGCTATTCGCCCTGGCTCGGACTGCTGTTGGCAGTTGTCCTGACCTGCAGCATCGCAGCGATGCTGGGCCTCGTGACGCTGCGCCTGCAGGGCCATTTCCTGTCGCTGAGCACGGTCGCGTGGGGGCTGGCGATCGCATTCCTGTTCGGCAACATCGACGGGCTTGGCGAACATAACGGCATTTCGGGCCTTCCCCCGATCTCGATCGGCCCGGTTGCCCTGGTCCAGAGCTGGCAGATCTATTTCCTGATCTGGGCGATCGTCGCTGCGGTCCTTCTGCTTTGCTACAACCTCTTGGACTCCCGCATCGGCCGCGCGATGCGGGCACTTCGTGGCGGCAATACGCTCGTGGAAAGCCTCGGAATCAGTGCATTCCAGATCAGGCTCCTGACGTTCGTCATCGCCGCTTTCTGTGGCGCGCTGTCCGGATGGCTCTACGCCCATCTCGGCCGCTTCGTCAGTCCCGGACCGTTTGATGCCAGCATGGGCATCGAATATCTGATGATGGCGATGGTTGGCGGCGCCGGCAGCGTTTTGGGCGGTGTGGTCGGCGCTGCGATCGTCACGCTGCTGAAGAACTCCGTGCAGGACTACCTTCCGCTGATCGCGAAAGGTGCCTCGGGTCAGCTCGAGATCGTGGCATTCTCGGCGCTGTTCATCTTGTTCCTGCAACGCGCGCGGCAAGGCATCGTCCCCTTCATTTCCGGCCTGCTGCCGGATCTGAAATTGTCCCGCCCGGAGCAGGCCGCCCCGTTGCCGCGCCGCGAGCAGCCGGCACCCGGCACCCCGCTTCTCAAGGTCAGCAGCGTGCAACGCCGGTTCGGCGGCCTGGTCGCCGTCAACAATGTCAGCTTCGAGGTGCGGTCCGGCGAGATCCTCGGCCTGATCGGCCCGAATGGTGCCGGCAAGAGCACGATGTTCAACCTGCTCACCGGTGCGCTTCGCGCCAACAGCGGCGAGATCAAATTCGCTGATCGATCGATCACCCGCGACCCGCAATTCCGTATCGCGCGGTCCGGGATCTCCCGCACCTTCCAACACGTCAAGCTGCGCCCGCACATGACGCTGCTCGACAACGTGCTGCTCGGCACCTACTCGCGCACCAGGACCGGCCTGCTCGCCGGCGCCCTGCGCCTGAATCAGGCGGAAGAAGCCAGCGCGCGCTACGAGGCGTTGCAGCAACTCGAACGGGTCGGGCTCGGCGACAAGCCGTTCGAGTTCGCCGGCAACCTGCCGCTCGGCAATCAGCGCGTGCTTGAAATCGCCCGCGCGCTCGCAGCCGATCCGACGCTGCTCGTACTCGACGAGCCCGCGGCCGGGCTGCGCCGTCAGGAGAAGCAGAAGCTCGCCGAATTGCTGCGCTCGCTGCGATCGGACCATCTGACGATCCTGCTGGTCGAGCACGACATGGAATTCGTCATGTCGCTGGTCGATCGCATCGTCGTGCTCGATTTCGGTTCAAAGCTCTGCGAGGGCGGACCGGCGGCGATCCGCAGCGACGCCCGGGTCCAGGAAGCCTATCTCGGAGGGGTCGCATGACGCAGATGCTCTCGATCGAGAATGTGTCCGTCGCTTACGGCAAGGTGGAGGCGGTGCGCAACGTCTCGCTGTCCGTCGAGCAGGGACAAATTGTGACCGTGATCGGCCCGAACGGCGCCGGCAAGACCACGCTGCTGATGGCGGCGATCGGCTTGCTGCGGTCCACAGGACGGATGCTGTTCCAGGGCGCCAATCTGGCGAAGATCGATGTCGAGGGCCGCGTCGAGCGCGGCCTCTGCTTGGTCCCTGAGAAGCGCGAGCTGTTCGCCGACATGTCGGTCGCCGACAATCTGTTGCTCGGCACCTACAGCCTGCGCGATCGCTCGACGACACGGAAGAGCCTCGACGACGTCTTCGACCGCTTCCCGCGGCTCAAGGAGCGCAGCAAGCAGGCCGCCGGCACGTTGTCGGGCGGCGAGCGGCAAATGCTCGCGCTCGGCCGCGCGCTGATGGCGAAGCCGAAACTGCTCGTGCTCGATGAACCCAGCCTTGGGCTGGCGCCGCTCATCGTGCGCGAGATCTTCCGCACCATCGCCTCGCTGCGCAGCCTCGGCGTATCGGTCCTGCTGGTCGAGCAGAACGCGCGGGCTGCGCTGGAGACCGCCGACTACGGCTATGTGCTGGAAACCGGCGAGATCATCCAGTCAGGGCCCGCGGACACCCTGATCCACGACCCGAAGCTGATCGCGGCCTATCTCGGCGGGCATTAGAGACCAAGAGCGGGACTAAAAACTGCGAAAACAACCCCATGCAAAGTAGGAGTGGGGCCTCGCATGATCGGGACACACTAGGTCGTGTACCTATAAACCCGACGGCGTCGTGTGATTGGTGACTACGTCCGCTTCGCTCCTCTTCAAACGTTGATTTTCGAGGACCGGACGAAGATGTTCGTCTCGCTATTCCAGATACGGCGTCAGCACATTTTCGATCCATTTCATGAACGCGCGGACTCGGCGCGACAGATTGCTTCGATGTGCTACGACGAGGGACACAGCGAGCGCCCGGCGACGAAAATCGGGTATGATCTCCACAAGCGCTCCACTCTCCAGGTATCGGCCAATCCCCAAGAGTGGCGCCTGAATCAGGCCAAGGCCGGCGAGGGCAGCGGCTTCGTAGGTCTGCGCACTGTTAACGTGTAGCGCACCTGGCAACTGAAGCGTCGCGTAGCCGTCGCCGTCCGGATATTCCCATCCATAGGGTCTTGCGGCCAGCATCGTCGAAAAATGAATTGCCCGATGCTCCTGACGCTGGAGATCTTCTAGCGATCGGGGGACGCCATAGCGCGCTAGATAGGCGGGACTGGCAGCGTTGACCATACGCAACCGGCCCAGCGGGCGGGCGATCAGCGTCTCGTCCCTTATGGATCCAAGCCGCAATACACAGTCGAACCCCTCTTGAACCAGATCGACCTGCCGATCCGTACTCGACACCTCCAGCTCCAACTCTGGATGAGCCGCCATGAAATCCGGTAAGGCCGGCACGATCGTTGTCCGTGCCACCTCGGTCGGAAGATCGACGCGTA
>NZ_JYMT01000031.1 GCF_000938305.1 Bradyrhizobium sp. LTSP885 | reverse complement strand
CCGAAGCAGTTCCTGTCGCTGTTCGGGACGCGCTCGACCTTCCAGGAGACGCTGCTGCGGGTTTCGGACGCGGCGGTGTTCGAGCGCCCGATCGTGATCACCAACGAGGCCTACCGCTTCATGGTGCTGGAGCAACTGGCCGAGATCGGCCGCGAGGCCGATGTGCTCCTGGAGCCGATGCGGCGCGATTCAGGTCCCGCGATCGCGGCCGGTGCGGCGTTCGCGCAAAGCCGCGACCAGGATGCGATCGTGCTGGCGCTCGCCGCCGATCATCTGGTGCGCGACACCGATGCTTTCGTGGCCGCCTGCCGCGCAGGACTGGTGGCCGCGGAAGCGGGCCGCATCGTGACCTTCGGCGTCAAGCCGGAGCGGCCTGCCACCGAATATGGCTATATCAATCCGGGCGAGGTTGTCGCCGGTGAGGTGCGCGCGGTCGCAAAATTCGTCGAGAAGCCGGATGCGGCGACCGCGGCCAGTTATATCGATGCCGGCTATCTCTGGAACAGCGGCAACTTCATGTTCCGCGCCGCCATGCTGCTTGACGAATACCGCAACGTCGATGCGGATAGCATTGCCTCGGTCGAAGAGTCGGTTGCGAAGGCCGGGCACGACCTCGGCTTCGTCAAGCTCGATGCGGCGGCCTTTGCCGCGGCGAAAGCGATCTCGATCGATTATGCCGTGATGGAGAAGACGGCGCATGCGGCAGTGGTGCCGGTGGCGTGCGGCTGGTCGGACATCGGCTCATGGCGCCAGGTCTGGGAACTCTCGGACAAGGACAGCCAGGGCAATGCGGCGCGCGGTGCCGCGGTGTTCGAGGATTCCCGCAACTGCAACGTGACGACCGACCGCGCGCTGGTGGCGCTCGAAGGCGTCGACGACCTCGTCGTGGTGGCGACCCAGGACGCCGTGCTGGTGTCGCGGCAGCAGGACGCCAATGGACTGAAGCGGCTGGTCGCCAAACTGAAGGTGACGGCGCCAGAAGTCACCGAGAGCCACGTCAAGGTGCATCGTCCCTGGGGCTCCTACCAGTCGGTCGACAATGGCGACCGCCACCAGGTCAAGCGCATCATCGTCAAGCCAGGCGGACGGCTGTCGCTGCAGAAGCATCACCACCGCTCCGAGCACTGGATCGTGGTGCGCGGCACCGCGCAGGTGACCGTCAACGAGCTGGTCAAGACCGTACACGAGAACGAATCGATCTACATCCCGATCGGCGCGGTGCACCGGCTGGAGAACCCCGGCAAGATCCAGCTTGAGCTGATCGAGGTACAGACCGGCAGTTACTTTGGCGAGGACGACATCATCCGCATCGAGGACGATTATCAGCGCGCGTGAGATCGTTTGGTCGTGACGCGATCAACCCGGATCGCGTCACGACCCAATCTCGTTAAGCGTCTCACGCGTATCCGCTCGGATTGCTGCTCTGCCAGCGCCAGTGGTCGGCGCACATCGTCTCGAGCGACCGGGTCGCCTTCCATCCGAGCAGCTTCGATGCGTAGTCGGTCGCGGCATAATAGGCGTCGATGTCGCCGGGGCGGCGGGGCTTGACGTCGTAGGGGACCGGCCTGCCGCTCGCGGCCTCGAAGGCGCTGATGACGTCGAGAACGCTGCTGCCCGCGCCGGTGCCGAGATTGACCGCAAAACATTGCGGCGTGTCGAGCAGTTTCAGCGCGGATACGTGGCCCGCGGCAAGGTCCATCACATGGATGTAGTCCCGCACGCCGGTGCCGTCGGGCGTGTCGTAGTCGTTGCCCCAGACGCTGAGCCGCTCGCGCCGCCCGATCGCGACCTGGGCGACGAACGGGACAAGATTGTTGGGAACACCCTTCGGATCTTCGCCGATCAGGCCGCTTTCATGCGCACCGACCGGATTGAAGTAACGCAGGATCGCGATCGCCCAGTTATTGTCGCTGACGTATTGGTCGCGCAGCATCTCCTCGATCATCAGCTTGGTGCGGCCGTAGGGATTGACCGCCTGGAGCGGATGCTCTTCGGTGTAGGGCAGGAACTGCGGCGTGCCATAGACGGTCGCCGATGAGCTGAACACGATCTTGCGCACGCCGGTGGCCCGCATCGCGCGCAGCAGCCGGTGCGACCCGATCACGTTCTGGTCGTAATATTCGAGCGGATCGGCGACCGAATCCTGCACGGATTTCAGGCCTGCGAAATGCATCACGGCGGTGCAGCCATGCTGCGCCAGCGCCGTTTCGAGCGCGGCCTGGTCGCGCACGTCGCCCTCGACCACGGTCAGCGACTTGCCGCAGATCGTCTGTACCCGTTCGAGTGCTTTCGGGCTGCTGTTTGAGAAATTGTCGAAGACAACGACGTCTTCACCGGCCGACAACAGCGCGACGCAAGCGTGTGAGCCGATATAGCCGGCGCCTCCGGTGACCAGGATCATGCGATGTCTCTGCGTTGTGCGACGGAGCGTGACGCGACGGCGTTGCCCGCGCTCTCGCAGCCTTCATAGCATTGCAGTTTTTTCGACGCCAAGCGCTGTTTGTCGTTATGGCGAATATCTGATCCGCGCGATGCAAAAAGCTCACGCATGTTCGAAATACTCACGCACGCGGATCGTCGACGTTGCGTGGTTAACTATCCGGCGGATTGTCCCGGCAGTTTCCTCGCGCGGTCGATCTGATCCTGCACAATCGCCAGGACGAGCCTGCCGGCCCCGATGCCGCAAACACCGCCCACGGCCTTCACCAGCGCGTCGAGCAGGCGGCCGTGGCGATCCGGCGTCAGCAGCTGCAGCGCTTCCAGTGCGAACGCGCTTCCGACGACAATCACAACGATCGCCAGCGTGCGCCGGGGATAGCCAAGCACCAGCGCCAAGCCCAGCAGCGCAAAGGCCGCGAAATGCTCAAGCTGCGCGCCGGCAATCGACGGCCGGTCGTTGATCGGCGACAGCGTCACAAACGCGATAAAGGCGAGTGCCAGCCAGCCCGCAATCCGGGAAATTCTTTGGGTCATAATGGATAGGGGTAGGCGACAGCTGATCCGATAGCAACTCACGTTCCCCCGCCAGGCAGGGTTTGCCGGTCCGATCCGGTAGTTATCGTTAATACCGCAAGGCCGCCATCCGGCGTGCCGGGCTATTCCAAATCTGCTATCAAGCCGGGAAATGACCAAAAAGTAACATTGCACCTGTTGGCCCGTTCATAACCCGTTCAGCGCCGAAAGCCTCATTTGATGACGAATATCGCAATACTCACTCCCGGAGGCCAACGTGCGTCTGCTTGTCGTTGAGGATGATCCCGATCTGAACCGCCAGCTTACGACGGCGCTGACGGATGCTGGCTATGTGGTCGATCGCGCGTTCGACGGCGAGGAGGGGCATTTCCTCGGCGACAGCGAGCCCTATGACGCGGTTGTGCTGGATATCGGCCTGCCGAAGATGGACGGCATCTCGGTGCTGGAGGCCTGGCGGCGGAACAAGCGGGCGATGCCGGTGCTGATTCTCACCGCCCGCGACCGCTGGAGCGACAAGGTCCAGGGCTTTGACGCCGGCGCCGACGATTATGTGGCAAAGCCATTCCACCTCGAGGAGGTGCTGGCGCGGATCCGCGCGCTGCTGCGCCGCTCGACCGGGCACGCCCAGGTCGAACTGGTCTGCGGGCCGGTGGCATTGAACACGCGCACCAAGCGCGTCACGGTCAATGGCAACCCGATCAAGCTGACCTCGCACGAATACAATCTGCTCGACTATCTGATGCACCATACCGGTCGGGTGGTTTCGCGCACCGAGCTGGTCGAGCACCTTTACGACCAGGACTTTGATCGCGACTCCAACACGATCGAGGTGTTCGTCGGCCGCATCCGCAAGAAGCTGGAAGTGGATATCATCCAGACCGTGCGGGGCCTGGGCTACATGCTGGCGCCGCCGTCCGGCGCTTGATCGGCGCCTCGGCATCGGCACGATCCGGCCTCTATAGCCCCGTTCCGATGGAATCGGAACGGGGCTATAGATTCCTGTTTCTTGTTTTGACGCGTTTTCTTGACGCGAACCGGTATCCACTTCGCTCGAAAACGCTCTTGAGGACTGGATTCGCCATGTCGAGGCCTGCTGACATGATTCTCGTGCCCTGATGCGCGGAAGCTCGCTTGCGACCCGCCTGTTCGTGTCGGCGACCGCCTGGGTGGTGGTGATCCTGGCGATCACCGGCGTCATTCTGTCGTCGGTCTACCGCGACGCGACCGAGCGCGCCTTCGATCGCCGTCTCAACCTCTATCTGCGCACCCTGATCGCCGAAGTCGCCACTCCGGACGAGCCGCCGGACCGCCAGTTCCAGTCGCTCGGCGAGCCGCTGTTCGACCTGCCGCTGTCCGGCTGGTACTGGCAGATCACCCGCACCGACACCGAAAAGGGCGAAACCCGTGCCTCGCGCTCGCTGTGGGACAAGAAGCTGCCGAAACTCGAGGAGCACGGCGCGGAATTGACCGCCGCCGGCGTTCGTCTCGGCTATGTCGACGGCCCTGAAGGCCAGAGCCTGCGCATCGTGGAGCGGCCGGTCGATCTCGGCGCCGACGGCAAGTTCCTGGTCAGCGTCGCCGGCGATGCCACCGAGATATTCGATGAGACACGCAGCTTCGACTATTATCTCGGCGGCACTTTCGCGGCGCTCGGTATCGTATTGCTGCTGACCACGATCTTTCAGGTCCGCTACGGCCTCGCGCCGCTGAAGCGTATCTCGGACGCGATCGCCGACATCCGGTCCGGCCGCGCCGAGCGGCTGGAAGGCCAGTTTCCGGTCGAGATCGCGCCGCTCGCGCGCGAGACCAACGCGCTGATCGATGCCAACCGGGAAATCGTCGAGCGCTCGCGCACCCATGTCGGCAATCTCGCCCACGCGATCAAGACGCCGCTGTCGGTGATCGTGAACGAGGCAGCCGCACATGCCGCCGATCCCTTCGCCAACAAGGTGCTGGAGCAGGCCGATGTGATGCGGGACCAGGTCGCCCATCATCTGGAGCGCGCCCGGATAGCGGCCCGCGTCACCATCGTCAGCACCATCACCGAGGTCGCTCCTGTGATCGAGGCGCTGCGCCGGACCATGGAGAAGATCCATCGCGACCGCGCCATCTCGATCGAGGCCAAGGCCGATCCGGCGGCGCGGTTCCGCGGTGAGCGGCAGGATCTGGAGGAGATGGTCGGCAACCTCGTCGACAATGCCTGCAAATGGGCGGTCTCGCAGGTGTTCATCGAGGTGCTCGTCGAGTCGCCGGAGCAGCCGGGCGCCGGGCCCAGGCTGCGTATCGTGGTCGACGATGATGGACGCGGCCTGTCCGAAGCCGAGCGCGCCCAGGTCTCGCGGCGCGGCCAGCGGCTCGACGAATCAAAGCCCGGCTCGGGGCTCGGCCTGTCGATCGTGACCGACCTCGCGGGCCTCTATGGCGGCAACCTGACGCTGCGGAACGCGCCGATCGGCGGTTTGCGGGCCGAGCTCGTGCTGCCGGGAGTATAGGCCGTGTGGACCTGGCACAGCCCCCTGTCTCGGGGCCGTCATTATTCCTAAACGGGTTCTTAACGCGCCGGCTTCTATGATCCGAAGCGGACGGGCTGCGGCGGTCCGCGGGGCGCGCGCACCAACGATTCATCACTTGACGCATGAGCCAGAGTTCGATCGAGCGGTTGAGGGATTATCTCGCGCAGCTTCCGCCGCAGTCGCAGGCGTTGCTGATGCGGGAGTTCGAACGCGCCATCGAGCGCGGCGAAGACGCCGCCGTCGCCAATCTGGTGCTTGAGCAACTGCGCAAGATCGTTCGCGGCGCCGAAGAGGACGAGGAAACACGGCCGCGCACCGATGACCCAGCGCGGCTCTTGTTCCGGCCGCTCGAGCCGTTCCTCGCCGAGACCAATTTTCCGACGCGAGCGGGTCAGATCCGGCGGGCCTCGCTGCTGCCGGTCTGGCAGTGGCTGGCCCGCGAGGGCGCGCCTGAAGCGGCCCGCGAGTTCCAGGCCGTGCTTGCCACCGCATCGGAAGACAGTTCGGCGGAGGCGGCGACCCGCAAGTTCCAACTCGCCGCCGCGGTAGCCATCGTCAAGATCGCGGCGCCGGTCCAAGGCGACGACCGCCAGCGTGCGTTGTCGCGTGTCGGCCAGCCCAGCGTCGTCGAGGACCTCTTGCCGATCGGCCTGGTTTTGCAGACGCGTGATGCGCTGGAGACGCTGGGGAGCCGCCTGCCGGCCCAGGTACGGGTGTTCGCCGACGCCCAGATCGCGTCCGTCACCGAGGCGCTCAAGGTTCCTTCGCTGCAGACGCCGCAATTGCTGCCGTTTGCGCTGTCGTTGATCGCGCAGCGGCTGGTCGCGCCATGGCAGATCGTTCGCCTGGCCATCAAGATGGCGGCCTCCGACGACGAGTTGCGGGTTGCGGCCACGCCTTATGGTGTCGCCGTCACGATCGCGCTGCACGATCTGTCCTTTGTCGCCGCCTGCTTGCGAACCGACATCAGGCGCGGTCATTTCGAATATGTCGGCGAGCAGCTCAAGACCCTGCACGATGGTGTCCGCGGCTTGCGCACCGAGCTTGATCTGCGCAACGATTCCACCTGGGGCCGCCAGCTCACCTCGATCCGCGCCGATACCTCCAACGCGCTTCAGTCTGAGATCGACAGCGTGCCCGGCCGGGTCCGCCGCATCCTGCGCCAGCGTGCCGACAAGGACATTGGCACGGGCGCCAAGATCGATATGTCCGAGGTCGAGGACGCCGCCGCGTTGATCGATTTCGTCGCGGTATGCCGCACCTATGCCAGCGAACTGGCCATCAACGAGGTGACGCTGCGGACCTATTCCGACCTCCAGCACTATGTCGAGCAGTCGACCGAGGGACTGGTGCAGTCGCTGCGCGGCGGGGAAGCGCGGGTGCTTGCCTTCCGCCAGCAGCAGGTCAAGGCCGCGATCCGCTTCTGCGAGGTGCTGTTCGGGCATGATTATGCCTCGCTGATGAACCGCGCGGTCGAGAACGCCATGACTGGCGAGCGCAAATCGACCCGGGCGAGCTGAGCGTTTTCGATCCCGGAGACCCGGTGGAAACCCCTGCGGCGAGCACCCGCTGCCGATCCAGCGATTGTCAATTGCCGGGCTCGCCGCCAGTAGTGTAAAGCGATTCTAAGGCGGTTTGCCGGAAGCCGCCGTTCCGCCCGGGAACCGCTTGATGACGCTGTGGTTTGTGTTCGCGCTGATGACGGTCGCGGCGATCTTTGCCGTGCTGTGGCCGCTCAGCCGCGCCCGACAGGCCAGTCTTGGAGCCAGTCTTGGCGGCAATGAGGCCGTGGTCTACCGGGACCAGCTCGCCGAAATCGACCGCGACATGGCCGGCGGCATCATCGGCGTTGCCGAGGCGGCGGCCGCACGGGTCGAGATCAGCCGTCGGCTGCTCGCCGCCTCAGACCAAAGCCAGAGCGAAGCTCCAGTTCAAAGCAATCTCAAGCTGCGGCGGACGGCCGCGACCCTGGCCCTAGTCGGGTTGCCGGTCATCGCGGCCGGTGTCTATCTCGCGCTCGGTTCGCCGCAACTCGGCGATTTTCCGCTGTCCGAACGCAGCCGGGCCGCCGACGCTAACCAGCCGCTGGCCAATCTGGTGGCGCAAGTTGAGGCTCACCTGGAAAAGAATCCGACCGATGGCCGCGGCTGGACGGTGCTCGCCCCGGTGCTGTCGCGCCTCGGTCGCTACGATGAAGCGGTTCGCGCCTACCGCAATGCCATCATCTATGCCGGAGACAGCGCCGACCGCCGCGCCGACTTGGGTGAAGCGCTGATGGGAGCGACCGGTGGTGTTGTCACGGCGGAAGCCAAGTCGGAGTTCGAGCGCGCGGTCGCGCTAGAGGCCGACGACGCCAAGGCCAATTATTTCCTCGGCCTCGCCGCCGAGCAGGACGGCCGCAAGGCTGACGCCGCGGCGATCTGGCAGGGGATGTTGGCGAAGGCGCCGTCCGACGCGCCGTGGCGGCCGATGGTGCAGGCGGCCCTGGTGCGGGTCGGCGGCGTCAGCGCCCCCGGGGGCGTCAGCGCCCCGGCGCTGCCCCAGGGTGCGATGGCTGCGGCCAAGGACATGAGCGAGGCGGATCGCAGCACGATGATCCGCGGCATGGTCGACCGGCTGGCAACCCGGCTGAAGCAGAATGGCGACGATGTCGAGGGCTGGCTGCGGCTGGTCCGCGCCTATCTCGTGATGGGCGATCGCGACAAGGCGATGAGCGCGCTTGCGGATGCAAGGCAGGCGGTCGCCAATGATGCGGAGCGGTTGCGTCAGCTCAATGAGGGGCTGAAGAATCTCGGGTTGGATGGATAACGCATGACGCCGAAAAGTAAGCAGCGATTTTCGGAGAACGTCATGCGCAGGGATGGATCATGACCAGGAAGCAACGGCGTTTGACGTTGATCGGCTGCGCGCTCGCGGTGCTCGCCATTGCGGCGGGGCTGGTACTGAACGGGCTGCGCGATTCCATCGTGTTCTTCTCGACACCGTCGATGGTCGCCGAGAAGCATATCGGCCCGGGCAGACGCTTCCGCCTCGGCGGCCTGGTGGAGACGGGTTCGCTGAAGCGCGGCGACAATCTCGCGGTGACTTTCACTGTTGGCGACGGCGGGGCGGCGTTGCCGGTCGCTTACAAGGGCATCCTGCCGGATTTGTTCCGCGAAGGGCAGGGCGTCATCGCGGAAGGTGCGCTCGATGCCTCCGGCGTGTTCCGCGCCGACACCGTCCTTGCCAAGCATGACGAAACCTATATGCCGAAGGATGTCGCCGATGCCCTGAAGAAACAGGGCCATTGGAAGGACGACTACGGCGCCAAATCAAGCAATATGCCGACCGCCGCGGCGGTGCCGCCGTCCACACAGGGAGCCATCAGGTGATCGCGGAAAGCGGACATTATGCCCTCGTGCTCGCGCTCGCCCTGGCGCTGATCCAGTCCACGGTGCCGCTGCTCGGCGCGCGCTGGCGCGATGTCGCGCTGATGAACGTCGCGCGCTCGGCGGCGCTCGCCCAGTTGCTGTTTGTCGGCGTCTCCTTCATTGCGCTGGTGACGCTGCACGTCACCTCCGACTTTTCGGTCGTCAACGTCTACGAGAACTCGCATTCGCTCAAGCCGCTGATCTACAAGATCACCGGCGTGTGGGGCAATCACGAGGGATCGATGCTGCTGTGGGTGTCGATCCTGGCGCTGTTCGGCGGCCTCGTCGCGGCCTTCGGCAACAATCTGCCGCTGTCGCTGCGCGCGCATGTGCTGGCGGTGCAGGCCTGGATCGCGAGCGCCTTCTATCTCTTCATCCTGATCACCTCGAATCCATTCCTGCGCATCGCCAATCCGCCGATCGAGGGGCGTGATCTCAACCCGGTGCTGCAGGACATCGGTCTCGCGGTTCATCCGCCGATGCTCTATCTCGGCTATGTCGGCTTCTCGATCTCGTTCTCGTTTGCGGTCGCAGCCCTGCTCGAAGGCCGGATCGATGCCGCCTGGGCGCGTTGGGTGCGGCCATGGACGCTGGTCGCCTGGATCTTCCTGACGCTTGGCATCGCGATGGGGTCCTACTGGGCCTATTACGAGCTCGGCTGGGGCGGCTGGTGGTTCTGGGATCCGGTCGAGAACGCCTCGCTGATGCCGTGGCTTGCCGGCACGGCGCTGCTGCACTCGGCGCTGGTGATGGAGAAGCGCAACGCGCTGAAGGTCTGGACCATCCTGCTGTCGATCTTGACCTTCTCGCTGTCGCTGCTCGGCACCTTCCTGGTGCGCTCGGGCGTGCTGACATCGGTCCACGCATTCGCGACCGATCCGACGCGCGGCGTCTTCATCCTGCTGATCCTCTGTATCTTCATCGGCGGCAGCCTCACGCTCTTTGCCTGGCGGGCATCGGCACTGAAGCAGGGCGGATTGTTCGCGCCGATCTCGCGTGAGGGGGCGCTGGTCCTGAACAATCTCTTCCTCACCACGGCGTGCGCGACCGTGTTCATCGGCACGCTGTATCCGCTGGCGCTGGAGGTCGTCACCGGTGAGAAGATTTCGGTCGGTGCACCGTTCTTCAATCTCACTTTTGCGCCGCTGTTCATGCCGCTGATGATTGCGGTGCCGTTTGGGCCGCTGCTGGCCTGGAAACGCGGCGACCTGCTCGGCGCGGCGCAGCGGCTGGTGGCAGCCGGCATCGCAGCGCTGGTCGCGATCGCCCTGGTCTGGGCGTGGACCTATGGCGGCGCGACGCTGGCGCCGCTCGCGATCGGGCTTGCGGTGTTCGTGATCGTTGGTGTGCTGTGCGATCTCGCCGAGCGCGTCGGGTTGTTCCGTATTCCGCTGTCGATCTCATGGCGCCGCGCTCGGGGACTGCCGCGCGCGACCTGGGGTACCGCGTTCGCGCATGCCGGCGTTGGCATCGCGCTGATCGGAATCGTCTGCGAGACGACGTGGAACAGCGAATATATCGGCACGATGAAGCCGGACGATGTCGCCGCGATCGCCGGCTACCAGTTGCGGCTCGACGGCATGACGCAGCGCCAGGGACCGAATTTCCGCGAGATGATTGCACAGTTCACCGTCAGCCTCGACGGTGAGAAGCTGAGCCTCATGACGCCGTCGAAGCGCAACTTCACGACACGTGGCTCGTCAACGACGGAAGCGGCGTTGCTGACGCGCGGTGCGAGCCAGCTCTACATCTCGCTCGGCGACACCGCGGCCGACGGCGCGATTGCAGTGCGGATCTATCACAAGCCGCTGGTGCTGCTGATCTGGTGGGGACCCGTGCTGATGGCCTTTGGTGGCCTGCTGTCGCTGTCCGACCGCCGCTTGCGGGTCGGCGCGCCGAAGCCGGCCAAGGCGGTGCGCGCGTTGCAGGCGGCCGAGTGATGCCGCTACGGCGCACTGTCATCGGCGTGCTTGCGGCGGTCCTGATGATCGGCGCAGCACCGGCCTATGCGGTGCAACCCGACGAGATCATGGCCGACCCCGCAAAGGAGGCGAGGGCGCGCGATCTGTCCGGAGAGCTGCGCTGCATGGTCTGCCAGAACCAGTCGATCGACGATTCCGAAGCACCGCTGGCGCGCGATCTCCGGCTTCTCGTGCGCGAACGCATTGCGGCCGGCGACAGCGACGGACAGGTGATGGATTTCCTGGTGGCGCGCTACGGCGAATTCGTGCTGCTGAAGCCGCGCTTCAACCCGCATACGCTGCTGCTATGGCTGATCCCGCCGCTTGCGCTGTTCGGCGGCGGATTTGCGCTGTGGCGCACCAGCCGGCGCAGGGCAAATGCGGCGAAAGCCGGCGGCGATACTGACCTCGCGCTGACTGCCGACGAGGAGTCCCGCCTGGAACGGCTCCTGAACGACGAAATACCTCCGAACAGGCCGATTTAGCCCCGTCTAAGCCCTTCATTTGCCTGCGCTATTCTGCCGCACTTTTGGCCGGCTTAATTACCAAAGTTTAATTCCGCAGCCAGCGCGCCGTAAGGCTGCTGACCCCATGTTCAGGCGCATCAGGTGCCTGCCCCCGCACCGAGATTCTGGCCTTGGAGATTTCAAGAAATGACCGACCGTCCCGACCTCTCATCCTTCCCGTCCTACAAGGCGCCGAAGCGCGCACTGTTCTCCGCCCGCAAGTTCGCGCTGATGGCGTCCGTCGTCGCCGGCCTCGGCGTTGCCGGCTATGGCCTCAGCCCTTCGCACGATCCCGCCGACCTGTTCGCGACCCCGGCGCATGCGCAGGTCAACACCGAGGTCAAAAAGATCCAGCAGCCGATCGGCTTTGCCGACATCGTTGAGCGCGTGAAGCCGTCGGTGATCTCGGTGAAGGTCAACATTCGCGAGAAGGTCGCCAAGGACGACAGCGCTAACAACAACAATGACGATTCGCCGTTCCAGCCAGGTTCGCCGATGGAGCGTTTCTTCCGCCGCTTCGGCGGTCCGGATGGGATGCCCCCGGGAATGCGTGGCGGACCGCGTGGCGGTGGTGTGGTCACCGGCCAGGGCTCCGGCTTCTTCATCTCGCCTGACGGCTTTGCCGTAACCAACAACCATGTCGTTGATGGCGCCGACAAGGTCGAAGTCACGACCGATGACGGCAAGACCTATTCGGCCAAGGTGATCGGCACCGACCCGCGGACCGACGTCGCGCTGATCAAGGTCGAAGGTGGCTCCAACTTCCAGTTCGCCAAGCTCTCGGACACCAAGCCGCGCGTCGGCGACTGGGTGCTGGCGGTGGGCAATCCCTTCGGTCTCGGCGGCACCGTGACGGCCGGAATCGTGTCGGCCTCCGGCCGCGACATCGGCAACGGTCCGTACGACGACTTCATCCAGATCGATGCGCCCGTGAACAAGGGCAATTCGGGCGGCCCGGCGTTCGACATGTCGGGTGAGGTGATGGGCGTCAACACCGCGATCTACTCGCCGTCCGGCGGCAGCGTCGGCATCGCGTTCTCGATTCCCGCCTCGACCGTGAAGAGCGTCGTCGCCCAGCTGAAGGACAAGGGCTCGGTCAGCCGCGGCTGGATCGGCGTTCAGATCCAGCCGGTCACCTCCGACATCGCCGACAGTCTCGGCATGAAGAAGGCCGAAGGCGCGCTGGTTGCCGAACCGCAGGCCAACGGGCCCGCGGCCAAGGCCGGCATCGAGTCCGGTGACGTCATCACCGCCGTCAACGGCGAGCAGGTCAAGGATGCGCGCGAACTCGCCCGCACCATCGGTGGCCTGGCCCCCGGCAATGCGGTCAAGCTGAACGTGTTGCACAAGGGCGAGGACAAGGTCGTCAACATCACGCTCGGCCAGCTGCCGAACACTCTGGAAGCCAAGGCTGACACCGACAACGCCGACAAGGGCAATTCGAGCCGCGGTACCGACGTGCCGAAGCTCGGCCTCACCGTTGCTCCTGCCAACAGCGTGGCAGGCGCCGGCAAGGAAGGCGTGGTCGTGACCGAAGTCGATCCGAAGAGTGCCGCCGCCGAGCGGGGCTTCAAGGAGGGCGACGTGATCCTGGAGGTCGCCGGCAAGACCGTCGCCACCGCCGGTGAGGTGCGCGATGCGATCACCGCGGCGCGGACCGACAACAAGAACAGCGTTCTCATGCGCGTGAAGAGCGGCGGTTCGTCGCGCTTTGTGGCAGTGCCGCTGGCCAAGGGCTAACTATATGAGTTGGGAAGTGTCGCCGGCATTAGTCGCCCCCGCCGACGGCGCTTTCCGGGGGGCGAGCGCCTTGCTCGCTCCCTTTGGTACCTTTCGATGGAATACGCCCCCCTCCGTCGGAAGGGCTAAGGGCGGTGAGGTTCCCCAGCTTCACCGC
The DNA here is from genome assembly GCF_000938305.1 of Bradyrhizobium sp. LTSP885. Classification (GTDB taxonomy): domain Bacteria; phylum Pseudomonadota; class Alphaproteobacteria; order Rhizobiales; family Xanthobacteraceae; genus Bradyrhizobium. Next base: position 261,862 of record NZ_JYMT01000031.1, on the reverse strand, counting down.
CCGCTTTTTTCACACAATCTGGATTGTGCGCGGTCGTCTTGCATGTGCAGGCCGGCCGCGCCATGGTGAGAGAAGGCCAATTCCCGTGACTGCAACTGCCCCCCAAATGCGCATCCTGATCATCGAAGATGACCGCGAGTCCGCCGACTATCTGGTCAAGGCGTTTCGCGAAGTCGGTTACGTCGCCGACCTCGCCGCCGACGGCGAGGAAGGCCTGTCGATGGCCGACAGCGGCGACTACGACGTGCTGGTCGTCGACCGCATGCTGCCGAAGCGCGACGGGCTGTCACTGATCGGAATCCTGCGCGAAAAGGGCAACCGGACGCCGGTCTTGATCCTCTCAGCTCTCGGCCAGGTCGATGACCGCATCAAGGGCCTGCGCGCCGGCGGTGACGACTACCTGCCGAAGCCGTATTCCTTTGCCGAGCTGCTCGCACGCATCGAGGTGCTGTCGCGGCGCAATGTCGGCCCCACCGAGGAGACCACCTACCGGGTCGGCGATCTCGAGCTCGATCGGCTGTCGCATCGCGTCGCCCGCGGCAAGGACGAGTTGACGCTGCAGCCGCGCGAATTTCGTCTGCTTGAATATCTGATGAAGCATGCGGGGCAGGTGGTGACGCGCACCATGCTTCTGGAGAACGTCTGGGATTATCATTTCGATCCGCAGACCAATGTCATCGACGTGCACATCTCGCGGCTGCGCTCCAAGATCGACAAGGGGTTCGAGCGGCCGTTGCTGCACACGATCCGCGGCGCGGGGTACATGATCCGTGACGGCATTCGGTAAACTGATCCGCACCACGGCGTTTCGGCTGACGCTGGTCTATCTGCTTTTGTTTGCGCTGTTTGCCGCCTCGCTGCTGGCCTATTTCGCGTGGAACACGCGGCGGCTGATCACCGAGCAGATCACCACCACCGTGAACGCCGAGATCGGCGAGATCACCGGCATCTATAATCGCCGCGGCCTGAGCGGCCTCTTGTTCACCATGGGCAACCGCGCGCTGCGCCCGGGTGCCAACCTCTATCTGGTCACGGCGCCGAATGGGCAGGCGCTTGCCGGCAATGTCGGCTCGCTGGCGCCGGGCGTGATAGGCACGGAGGGCTGGTCCGAGACCGCCTACCGGCGGCTCGACGACCAGGACAATACCGACCATCGCGCGCTGGTGCGTGTCACCCAGATGGCCAACGGCTTCCGCCTGCTGGTCGGCCGCGATCTCGAGGAACGGCGACGGATGTTCGGGATCGTCGCCAAGGCCGCGCAATGGTCGATCCTGGTCGTCGTCGTGCTCGGCATTGGCGGCGGCATCTTCGTCGCCCGCCGCGTGCTGCACCGGATCGACGCCATGACCGGCACCACCAAGCGCATCATGGCGGGGGACCTGTCCGGTCGGCTTCCGGTCGGCCGCAGCGGTGACGAACTCGACCGCCTGGCGGAAAACCTCAATGCCATGCTGGAGCGCATCGAGGCGCTGATGATGGGCCTGAAGGAGGTTTCCGACAACATCGCCCATGACCTCAAGACGCCGCTGACGCGGCTGCGCAATCGCGCCGAGGAGGCGCTGGCGAGGTCCGGCGGCGAGGCCGACTATCGCGCGGCGCTGGAGCGGACGATCGAGGAGTCCGACGGCCTGATCCGCACCTTCAATGCGCTGCTGATGATCGCGCGCGCCGAATCCGGCCAGGCCCGCGGCAACATGGACGATTTCGACGCCGCCGACGTCGCCAACGGCATCCACGAGCTCTACGAGCCGCTTGCCGAGGACGACGATATGACGCTGCGGGTGAAGGCCGCTCCGGCGCCGATCCACGGCAACCGCGAATTGATCAGCCAGGCCGTCGCCAATCTGGTCGAGAACGCGATCAAATACGGCAAGCCCGATGCCGCCGTCCAGCCGCTGAACGCCGCCGCCCGGGAAATCCTGATCGAGGCGCGGCGCGAGGGCAACCAGGTCCTGCTCAGCGTCACCGACCACGGTCCCGGCATTCCCGAGGGCGATCGCAAGCACGCGGTGGAGCGCTTTGTGCGGCTCGAGGCCAGCCGCACCTTGCCCGGGTCCGGTCTCGGCCTCAGCCTGGCCTCGGCCGTCGCCACGCTCCATGGCGGCGAGCTCCGGTTCGGCGATGCGCACCCCGGTCTGGTCGCGACGCTGGTGCTGCCGGTGCGCGTCGGCGGCAGTGACAGGCTTGCGGCTCAAACGCAGGATGTGCCACAGAAGGCGGCATGAATGCCGCCGCGCCGGGAAACGCGGATCGACATCGTCTGGCCGCGCGGTTCGCGGACGGACCGCGTGTCGCCGCATCCCTATCCGCAGAACAGCGCCTGACCGACTGGTTCGCCGAGCTCGAACCGGAGCAATCGGCTGCGCTCGACGCGCTGCTGGCGCATCCCTTCGCACGGGACATCCTGCGCGGCATTGCCGAGTTCTCGCCTTATTTGTTCGAACTGGCGCGTGCTGACGTCGCCCGCCTGATCCGGATCCTGTCATGCGACCCGGAGCCGCACCTCGCAGCGCTGATCGAGAACACCTCGCGCGCGGTGTTTTCAGCCGGTAGCGAGGCCGATGTCATGCATCTGCTCCGCCGCTTGAAGGCGGAGGCCGCGCTGATGATCGCGCTGTGCGACATCGGCGGCGTCTGGCCGGTGATGCGGGTGACCGCGGCGCTGACCGATATTGCGGTGGCTTCGGTGCAATCGGCGCTGCGCTTTTTGCTCCGGCAGGAGGTCGCCCGCGGCCGGATGACGGCCGTCGACCCCGAACACCCCGAAGAGGGGAGCGGCCTGATCGTGCTCGCGATGGGCAAGATGGGCGCCGGTGAGCTGAACTACTCCAGCGACATCGACCTGATCGTGTTCTTTGATCCGGCGGCGACGTCGCTTGCCGAGGACATCGAACCGCAGCCGTTCTTCGTGCGCGTGACACAGGCGATGGCGCGGATTCTGCAACAGCGCTCGGGCGAGGGCTACGTGTTCCGCGTCGACCTCAGGCTGCGCCCCGATCCGGCCTCGACCCAGGTCGCGATCTCGACCGTCGCCGCGCTGCATTACTACGAGCGGGAGGGGCGGACCTGGGAGCGCGCCGCGATGATCAAGGCGCGGCCCTACGCCGGTGACCCCAGGGCTGGCGAAGCGCTGGTCGCCGAGCTCGCGCCGTTCGTCTGGCGCAAGCACCTGGATTTCGCCGCGCTTGCCGATGTCCACGACATGAAGCGGCAGATGCAGACCTTTCGTGGCCAGAGCGAGATCTCTGTCGAGGGCCATAACGTCAAGGTCGGCCGTGGCGGCATCCGCGAGATCGAGTTCTTCGCCCAGACCCAGCAGCTGATCGCTGGCGGCCGGCACCCGGACCTGCGCGTGCGGCCGACGCTGGAGGCACTGAATGTGCTCGCCAACAGCAACTGGATCACCTTTGAGGCGCGTGACGAACTGACGGCGGCGTACGAGTTCCTGCGCCGGGTCGAGCACCGGTTGCAGATGATCGCCGACGAGCAGACCCATTCGTTGCCGGAAGAAGCCGACGCGGTCGAGCGCTTTGCGCATTTCTTCGGCTATGAGCATCGCGAGGCGTTCGCGAAGGATCTGCTCGGCCATCTCAAGACCGTGCAAGGCCATTACGGCAAGCTGTTCGAGGGCGACGATCCGACCGGCACCGCGACGCTGCCGCAGACCGATTACGGCGCCGGGCCCGAAGACTCCCGCCTGCTCGACCATCTCGCCAATCTCGGCTTCAAAAAGCCTGTTGCGGTTGCCGGAACCGTGCAGCAGTGGATCGAGGGCGACTACCGCGCGCTGCGCGTGGAAGCGACGCGCGCGGCCTTCCTGGAATTCCTTCCCGGCCTGATCGACGGCCTCGCGCATGCCGAGGAGCCTGATGACGCGGTGGTGGCGTTCGACCGTTTCCTCGGCGCATTGCAACGCGGCGGGCGGCTGATCTCGCTGCTCAGCCAGAACCGCGATCTCGTCGCGCTGGTGGCGCTGATCCTCGGCGCGGCGCCGCGGCTCGGCGACATGCTGGCACGCCAGCCGCAGATCATGGACGGCCTGATCGACCCGCGGTTCTTCGGCGCGATGCCGGACAAGAAAGAGCTGTCGGAGCGACTGGCGGTGACGCTGCAGGATGCGTCCTCCTACGAGGATTTCCTCGACCGTCTGCGGCTGTTCGGCCAGGAGAGCCTGTTCCTGATCGGCACCCGGATTCTCTCCGGCACCGTCTCGGCGCAACAGGCGAGCGTCGCCTTTGCCGACGTTGCCGAGGGCATCGTGCACACGGTGCATGGCCTCGTCACCGATCAGTTCGCCGCGCAATATGGCCGCATCAACGGGCAGGAGACCGCGATCATCGCGATGGGCCGGCTCGGCAGCCGCGAGATGACGGCGTCCTCCGACCTCGACCTGATCCTGCTCTACGACTACGACCAGGAGGCACCGGATTCCGACGGCGAGCGGTCGCTGCACGGCGCGCAATATTTCGCCCGCTTCACCCAGCGCCTGATCAGCGCGTTCACCACCCGCACCAATTACGGCGTACTCTATGCGGTCGACATGCGGCTGCGGCCGTCGGGCCGCGCCGGTCCGGTCGCCTCGCGGATCGACGCGTTTGCCGACTATCAGGAGCGCGAGGCCTGGACCTGGGAGCACATGGCGCTGACGCGCGCGCGGGTGATCTCGGCGTCACCGCAGTTCCGCGCGAAGATCGAGGCGATCATCCGCAGCGTGCTGACGCGGCCGCGTGATGCGGCGAGCACCGCCGCCGATGTCGCCGACATGCGGCGCGCCATCGCGCTGGAAAAAGGCGAGGCCGATGTCTGGGACCTCAAGCTCGCCGCGGGCGGGCTGGTCGACGTCGATTTCATCGCGCAATATCTCGAGCTCGCGCATGCGGCAGCGAAGCCCGAGATCCTCAGCGTCTCGACGCTGCAGGTGCTCGACCATGCGGCGAAGCTCGGCCTGCTCGGCCAGTCCGAGGCCGAGATTCTGCGCTCGGCGGTGCGGCTCTATCACGACCTCACGCAAATCCTGCGGCTCTGCGTCGTCGGCAAGTTCAATCCCGAGCACGCCGGTGAAGATCTGCTGCGCGTGATGGCGCGGGCCGGCGACTCGCCGGATTTCTCCACGCTGGAAGCCCGCCTGCGCGAGACGCAAAGCGAGGTGCGGCGGGTGTTCAACGCGATCGTGGGCGGCGGTTAGGCCTGCAGCTTCAGCTTCTGCAGCGCGTCGAGGACGTTGGGATCGAGGCCGGCGCCGCCGGCGTCGAGATGGGCGAATATCTGCTTGCGCATCCGCGGATCCCAGAACTTCCAGATGTGTTCGGAAATGCCCTGTACCGCACGGTCGTGGCCCTGGCTCTGGAAGAATTTCCCGATCTGGTTTGCCATGTAAACCAGCCTGTCAGGCGACGACGACATAAGCGGACTCCTTGCCGGTCACCGCGCCCGTGACGCGTTCCGGATGGGTGAACAGTTCAAATCCGTCCGAGCGGGCGATTGCGGCGAGCGTGATGCCGGCGGCATCCGCCGTCCGTAGCGCGAGCGCAGTCGGGGCCGATACCGCGACCATCAGCGGTGCGCCGATCGCCGCGGTCTTCTGCACCATTTCGACTGACACGCGGCTGGTCAGCACCACCATGCCCTCGCTGGTCACGATCTTGTCGCGCGCCAATGCACCGGCGAGTTTGTCGAGTGCATTGTGACGTCCGACATCCTCGCGCAGCGCCACGATGCCACGCCCAGGCGTCCAGAATGCCGCGGCATGCACCGCGCGGGTCTGGTGATTGATCTCCTGCAGCGGCGCCACCGCGGCCACCGCGGACATGATCTCGCGCGGCGAGAACGACCGGCCCGCCGGCACGATCGCGGCCGGTCGGATCGCTTCGGTGATGGAGTCGATGCCGCAGAGACCGCAGCCGGTCGGGCCGGCGATATTGCGCCGGCGCTGGGCGATCAGCGCGGCCTTCTCCGGCTTGAGCCACATCCGAAGCTCGATGCCGTCGTCGAGTTCGACGATGTCGAGCGTCTCGATCTCGTCGGCCGATTGCACAATGCCTTCGCTCAGGCTGAAGCCGACTGCAAAATCGCCGAGGTCCTCGGGCGTCCCCATCATCACGGCATAGGTGCCGCCATTGTAGGTCAACGCCAGCGCGGTCTCCTCCGGGATCAGGCGCGCGCCCTCGCTGAACGCGCCGTTGCGCCAGACCTTCCGGTTTGCCTTGTGGACGGGATCGCGCATCGCTACTCCGCGGCCTCCACCACCGGCGCGATGCGCCGGGAGTGGCGGGCCTGCTCGTCATAGGCCTTCTGCCAGTCGGACGGACCGTTCGACGGCGAGATCTGCACCGCGGTGACCTTGTACTCCGGACAATTGGTCGCCCAGTCGGAGAACTCGGTCGTGATGACGTTGGCCTGCGTGTCCGGGTGGTGGAACGTCGTGTAGACCACGCCCGGTGCAACACGGTCGGTGAGCAGGGCGCGCAGCGTGGTTTCGCCGGCGCGGCTCTTCAGCCGCACCCAGTCGCCGTCGCGCACGCCACGCTGCTCGGCATCGTGCGGATGGATCTCCAGCCGGTCCTCGGCGTGCCAGACCACGTTCTCGGTGCGGCGGGTCTGCGCGCCGACATTGTACTGGCTGAGGATCCGGCCGGTGGTGAGCAGCAACGGGAAGCGCGGGCCGGTGCGCTCGTCGGTCGCGATATATTCGGTGACGATGAACTTGCCCTTGCCGCGGACGAAGCCGCCGATATGCATGATCGGCGTGCCCTCCGGCGCCTTCTCGTTGCAGGGCCACTGCACCGAGCCGAGTTCGTCGAGCTTGGCAAACGAAACGCCGGCGAAGGTCGGCGTCAGCGCCGCGATCTCATCCATGATCTCGGACGGATGGTTGTAGTGCATCTCAAAACCCATCGCCTTGGCGAGGCCAATCGTGACCTCCCAGTCGGCAAGGCCGTTCTTCGGCGTCATCACCTTGCGCACGCGCTGAATGCGGCGCTCGGCATTGGTGAAGGTACCGTCCTTTTCCAGGAAGGTCGAGCCGGGCAAGAAGACGTGGGCGTAATTTGCGGTCTCGTTCAGGAAGAGGTCGTGGACGATGACGCATTCCATCGACGATAGCGCCGCCACTACATGCTTGGTGTTCGGGTCGGACTGCAGGATGTCCTCGCCCTGCACGTAGAGGCCCATGAAGGTGCCTTCGATTGCGGCATCGAACATGTTGGGGATGCGCAGGCCCGGCTCCTTGTTGAGCTTGACGTTCCACATCGCCTCGAACTGCTCGCGCACGGCATCGCCCGAGATATGGCGATAGCCGGGCAGCTCGTGCGGGAACGAGCCCATGTCGCAGGAGCCCTGTACGTTGTTCTGGCCGCGCAGCGGGTTCACGCCGACGCCGGGCCGACCGATATTGCCGGTGACCATTGCGAGGTTGGCGATCGCGATCACGGTGGTCGAGCCCTGGCTGTGCTCGGTGACGCCGAGCCCGTAATAGATCGCGCCGTTGCCGCCGGTTGCGAAGATCCGCGCCGCCTCGCGCAGATCCTTCGGATCGACGCCGGTCACGATGGCGGTCGCTTCCGGGCTGTTCTTGGGATCGGAGACAAACGCCGCCCAGTCCTCGAACTCGCTCCAGTCGCAGCGCTCGCGGATGAACGCCTCGTCGGCGAGGCCTTCGGTGACGATGACATGGGCGAGCGCAGTCACCACGGCAACGTTGGTGCCGGGCATCAGCGGCAGATGCAGCGCCCTGACGTGCGGCGATTCCACCATTTCGGTGCGGCGCGGATCGACAACGATCAGTTTTGCGCCCTGGCGCAGCCGTTTCTTCAGCCGCGAGGCGAACACCGGATGGGCGGCTGCGGGATTGGCGCCGATGATCATGACGACGTCGGTGTGCTCGACCGAGTCGAAATCCTGCGTGCCGGCCGAGGTACCGAAGGTCGCCGACAGGCCATAGCCGGTCGGCGAATGGCAGACGCGGGCGCAGGTGTCGACATTGTTGTTGCCGAAGCCGGCGCGGATCAGCTTCTGCACCAGATAGGTTTCTTCATTGGTACAACGCGACGAGGTGATGCCGCCGACCGCGTCACGGCCATACTTCTGCTGAATGCCCTTGAATTTGGTGGCCGCGAAATTGAACGCCTCGTCCCAGGACACTTCCTGCCAGGGGTCCTCGATCCGCTCGCGGATCATCGGCTTCAGGATGCGCTCCTTGTGCGTGGTGTAGCCCCAGGCGAAGCGGCCCTTGACGCAGGAATGGCCGCGATTGGCCTTGCCGTCCTTCCACGGTACCATGCGCACCACTTCCTCGCCGCGCATCTCGGCCTTGAAGGTGCAGCCGACGCCGCAATAGGCGCAGGTGGTGACCACCGAATGCTCGGGCTGGCCGATCTCGATCACGGATTTTTCCGTCAGTGTCGCGGTCGGGCAGGCCTGTACGCAGGCGCCGCAGGAGACGCATTCAGAGCCGAGGAAGCTCTCGCTCATGCCGGGCGAGACGCGGCTGTCGAAGCCTCGGCCGGAGATCGTCAGCGCGAAGGTGCCTTGCACCTCCTCGCAGGCGCGGACGCAGCGCGAGCAGACGATGCATTTGGAAGGATCGTAGGTGAAGTACGGATTGGACTCGTCCTTCGGCATCCAGGCGTCATTATCGCAGCCATGCGACTTGGCGAACACATGGTTCTCGCCCTCATAGCCGTAGCGGACATCGCGCAAACCGACCGCCCCCGCCATGTCCTGCAATTCGCAGTCGCCATTCGCGGCGCAGGTCAGGCAGTCCAGCGGGTGATCGGAGATGTAGAGCTCCATCACGCCCTTGCGCAGCTTCTTCAACCGCTCGGTCTGGGTGTGGACCACGAGGCCGTTCATGGCAGGCGTGGTGCAGGAGGCGGGTGTGCCGGCGCGTCCCTCGATCTCGATCAGGCAGAGCCGGCAGGAGCCGAAGGCGTCGACCATGTCGGTCGCGCACAGCTTCGGGATCTGGGTGCCGGCCTCCATCGCCGCGCGCATGATCGAGGTGCCCTCGGGCACCGTGATCGTGTTGCCGTCGATGGTCAGCGTGACCATCGTCTCGGATTTGGACTTGGGCGTGCCGAAATCGGTTTCCTGGATCAGCGACATCGTGATCTCCTTTATTCCGCGGCCTGAAGGCGCGCAGGGGCGGGACCTAAATCTCCGCCAAAATCTTCCCGGAAATGTTTCAATGCGCTCATCACGGGGTAGGGCGTGAAGCCGCCGAGTGCGCAGAGCGAGCCGAATTTCATGGTGTTGCAGAGGTCTTCGATCACGGCGAGGTTCTCGGTCACGCGCTCGCCATGGATGATCTTGTTGATGGTCTCAACGCCGCGGGTCGAACCGATCCGGCACGGCGTGCACTTGCCGCAGGACTCGATGGCGCAGAACTCCATCGCGAAGCGCGCCTGCTTGACCATATCGACGCTGTCATCGAACACCACCACGCCGCCATGTCCGATCAGGCCGTCACGCGCAGCGAAGGATTCATAATCGAACGGCGTGTCGAACAACGCGCGTGGGAAATAGGCGCCCAGCGGGCCACCGACCTGCACCGCGCGCACCGGGCGACCGGTGAAAGTGCCGCCGCCGATCTCGTCGATCAGCTCGCCGAGCGTGACGCCGAATGCGGTCTCAAACAGCCCGCCATATTTGATGTTGCCGGCGAGCTGGATCGGCATCGTGCCGCGCGAGCGGCCCATGCCGAAATCGGCATAGGCCTTGGCGCCGTTGTCGAGGATGAACGGGATCGCTGCGAACGACAGTACGTTGTTGATCACGCTCGGCTTGCCGAACAGGCCCTTGTGCGCGGGCAACGGCGGCTTGGCGCGCACGATGCCGCGGCGGCCTTCAAGGCTTTCCAGCAGCGAGGTCTCTTCGCCGCAGACATAGGCGCCGGCGCCGACCCGGACTTCAAGATCGAAGCTGTGATTGGAGCCGCCGATGTTGGCGCCGAGATAGCCGGCCTTGGTCGCCGCTTCGATTGCCGCGTTCATCGCGATGACCGCGTGCGGATATTCCGAGCGGATGTAGATGTAGCCCTTGGTGGCGCCGACCGTGATACCCGCGATCGTCATGCCTTCAATCACGACGAAGGGGTCGCCTTCCATGATCATGCGGTCGGCAAAGGTGCCGCTGTCGCCTTCGTCGGCGTTGCAGACGATGAATTTGCGGTCGGCGCTGGCCTGCGCCACCGTCTTCCACTTGATGCCGGTGGGGAAGCCGGCGCCGCCCCGGCCACGCAGGCCTGAGGTGGTGACGTCGGCAAGGATCTGGTCGGGGGTCAGCGTCAGCGCCCGCTCAAGGCCCCTGTAGCCGCCATGGACCCGATAGTCGTCGACCGAGCGCGGATCGACCACGCCGCAGCGCGCGAAGGTCAGGCGAGTCTGGCGCTTCAGCCAGGGAATCTCGTCTGTGACACCAAGCCGCAGCGGATGCGGGCCGTCGCCGGCCATTGCGTCGAGCAGGGAAGGGACATCCGCTGTGGTCACCGGACCGAACGCGATGCGGCCTTGAGCCGTCGCCAACTCGACCATCGGCTCCAGCCAGTAGAGCCCGCGCGAACCGGTCCTGACGATTTCGACAGCGACGTTGCGCGCGGCGGCGGCCTGCGCGAAGGCGAGTGCGACGTCGTCGGCGCCGACGGCGACCGCACCGGCATCGCGGGGAACGAAAATCCGCATCGTCATCGCTGTGCCTCCGCGACCAGCGCATCGATCCGCGCCGCGTCGAGCCGGCCGACCACGCGTCCGTCAAGCATCGCCGACGGCGCCGTGGCGCAGAGGCCGAGGCAATAGATCGGCTCCAGCGTCACACGCTGATCCGGCGTGGTGTTTCCAAGTGAAATGCCGAGTTGCGTCTCTGCGCGCGCGGCCAGCGCATCGCCGCCGGCGGCCTGGCAGGCCTCGGCGCGGCAGAGTTTCAGGACATGCCGTCCGGCCGGCTGTTTGCGGAAGTCGTGGTAGAAGGTGAACACGCCGTGCACCTCGGCGCGGGAGAGGCTGAGCGCCTCCGCGACCATCGGGATCGCCGGCTCTGGCACGTAGCCGAACGCCTCCTGCAACGCATGCAGGATGACCAGCGTGGCGCCTTCGAGCTTGGCATGTTCGGCGATGATTTCGGCGCCGCGCGCCTCGTCCCAAGGTTCGTATCCCGATGCCATCCGCGCTCTCACGATCAGAGTTCTCGACTCCCCACATGTGAATTGGAATCCCTCAAAATATCAATAAAGCTGTCTCATGCGGCGATTGCGAAAAGCGATTAATAGCGTTGCCGAATGGAGTAATTTAGGATCGCAATAATGGTCTGGAGTCACGGACTTCCGGGGCGCTTTTGGAATTAGGGGTCGCACCGCGGTCGTGATACCTGTTAGCCGTGCTGGGACACCGTTTTCTGATGGGGTTTGATCCTTGATCGACAAGCTGGAACTTTTGCTGGCGCTGGCCAAGGAGCGGCATTTCGGGCGGGCGGCGGAGGCCTGCGGCGTCACCCAGCCGACCATGTCGACCAGCCTCAAGCAGCTCGAGGAAATCCTCGGCGTCATGCTGGTCCAACGCGGATCCCGCTTCCAGGGCTTCACGCCGGAAGGCGAACGTACGCTCGACTGGGCGCGCCGCATCGTCGGCGATACACGGGCGATGAAGCAGGAGATCAATAGCCTCAAGGACAAGCTGTCGGGCGAAATCCGGATCGCCGCGATCCCGACCGTGCTCGGCATGGTGGCGTCGCTGACGACGCCGTTTCGGGCAAAGCATCCCGATGTGCGCTTCCAGATCCAGTCCTGCACGTCGGCGGATGTGCTCGGCCTGCTGGAAAATCTCGAGGTCGATGCCGGGCTGACCTATATCGAGAATGAACCGATCGGCAAGGTCCGCACCATCCCGCTCTACAACGAGAGCTATCGTCTGCTGACGGCGCCGGACAGCATGTTCGGCGACCGCAAGCAGGTGACGTGGAGGGAGGTCGGGCAGGTGCCGCTCTGCCTGCTCACGCCCGACATGCAGAATCGCCGCATCATCGATCGGGCGCTGACCTCGGTCGGCGCGGAGGCCAAGCCGACGCTGACCTCGAATTCGCTGCTGGTGCTCTACACCCACGTCAAGACCGGCCGCTGGGCCAGCGTGATGCCGGCGAAACTTGCGGAGACGCTCGGCCTGGCCGATGCCGTTCGCAGCATCCCGATTGTCGATCCCGTTGTGAACTACAGCATCGGCCTGGTGATCCCGCAGCGCGATCCGATGACGCCGCTGATCGCGGCGCTGGTGCAGGTCGCGCGCGAGGTCGCGCCGACGCTGGAAGCTCAGTAACTCGCAGCTATCAGCTTCAGGCGCGGATAGAGCTTGTCGATCGCAATCATGTCGGTGCGCATCTGCGTGATGATCCAGTCCCTGATCTCGGCGACGACAGGCCGCACCGAGCGGTCGGGCGGATAGACCAGCTCGCACAGGCGCCGTGTGGTGGTGAGCGTCTCCGAGGCCGGCACCAGCGCGCCGGTCAGCAGCCAATGGGCTGCGACCGTGAGCCAGCCCAGCGCGATACCCTGGCCGAGCAGGGCGGCCTGTACAACCACCGCATAGTCCGAGAAGCTCAGCGACTTCGCAGGCCCGGCGCGTCTGGTCAGGAAGGTCTGATACTGGGCAGCCCAGTCGCCCGGTGTTTCGGCGAGGCGGATGATGGTGTTCGCCTCGATCGGCCCATCGGCGCGCGCGGCGTCGCGATAGGCCGGACTGCAGATCGGCAGCATCACTTCCTTCATCACCAGCGCGCCGTTCTGTTCGGGATCGAAGCGATCGCGAAAGCGCATGCCGAGATCGACATTGTCGACCGGCCCGCGCAGCGGACCCGAGATCAGCTGGAAGCGCAGATCGACGGTCGGGAACTGCCGCTGCAGCTTATCGATGCGCGGCATCAGCCAATGCGTCGTGAAAGCTGATGACACCGACAGCGTCACCGTCTCCATGCCCTTGCGACGGCGGTCGATCTCGATCAATCCGCTTTCGATGCTGCGGAAGCCGTCGGACACGCGGCGGTAGAGAATCTCGCCGTCCTCCGTCAGCACGGCGCCGCCGGCCGTGCGGTCGAACAGGCGGACGCCGAGATAGTCCTCGAACTGTCCGAGCATGCGGCTGACCGCCGGCTGCGTCACGTTGAGCTCGGCGGCGGCCGCCGTGAAGCTGCCATTGCGCGCCGCCGCGTCGAACACGAAGAGGGCGTGAGTGGAGGGCAGCTTCCGGCGGAGCTCAGACATAACGTGAGATTATGCCTCTGGTGAGAATTTGGCAATTGCCGGTTCTCGGCAAGTCTGTTTGCATTGACGGAATGGCCCGTTCGTGCGGGTCGGTTGTGAAACCCAAAGCAGCAAGGCCGCCGCGAAAGGCTGGCCGACCTACGCGGGTCTATAAGACGAGATCATGCCGGTTCACCGGCCACAGGCGGCAACCCGCCGGTGGCAACGATGGTGCGCATCGTGGCGCAACCATCCGCAACGCAGCGGGGTCGTCCATTGGACAAGGGCGGAGAGAGCGTCGACATCAGGTCCGCGAGCAAGCATTACGACGCGGTTCGCGCCCTCGATAACGTCTCGCTCAACGTTGCGCCGCGCGAGTTCGTCTCGCTGCTCGGCCCGTCCGGCTCCGGCAAGACCACGCTGCTCGGCATCCTCGGCGGCTTCATCCCGCCGTCTTCGGGCTCGATCCATTTCGGCGACCGCGATGTGACGCTGCTGCCGCCGCACAAGCGCGACATCGGTGTAGTGTTCCAGAACTACGCGCTGTTTCCCCATATGAGTGTCGGCGAGAACGTCGCCTTTCCGTTGCGGGCACGGCAGCTGCCGAAGGCCGACTGGCCGGACAAGGTGCGCGCCGCGCTCGCGATGGTCGGCCTTGCCGGCTACGAGTCGCGCGGCATCTCCCAGCTCTCCGGCGGCCAGCGCCAGCGCGTGGCGCTTGCACGCGCCATGATCTTCGAGCCACGGTTGATCCTGATGGACGAGCCGTTGTCGGCGCTCGACAAGCAGTTGCGCGAGGCGATGCAGATCGAGCTGCGCGAACTCCACAAGCGCATCGGCGCGACCATCATCTATGTCACGCATGACCAGCGCGAGGCGCTGACCATGAGCGACCGCGTCGCGATCCTCAAGGATGGCAAGCTCGTGCAGATCGACAAGCCGCAACGGCTGCACGATCATCCGGCCGATTCCTTCGTGGCGAGTTTCATCGGGGAGGCCAGCCTGCTGCCGGTCCGCCGCGCCGATGCCTGCAGCGTCGTGCTCGGTCCCGCGATCCTGCGCAGCACGCGTCCGGTTCCGGACGGCGACGAATTGATGCTCGCCGTCCACAGCGAGAAGCTGTTGATCGACGACGGCGCCGGCGATGCCGCGCGCAACCGCCTGACCGGCAAGGTCACCGACGTCGTCTATCAGGGCGAAAGCCTGCGCGTGTTCCTGCAGCTTGCGGACGGCACGAGCTTGAGCCTGCGTCAGCCGAGCCACTATGAAGCTGCGCGCCGCATTCCGCCGCTCGGCGGCGAACTCACGGTCACGCTGCATCCCGAAGACACCATCGTCGTGCCGAAGGCGCGGCCATGAGCCTCCATCGTCCAACAACAACAGAGATGACCATGTCCTACGATAGCTTCAAGGTTCTCACGTTCGACGTCGTCGGCACCTTGATCGATTTTGAGACCGGTGTGCTGGAAGGGGTGCGCCGGGTCGGCGGCCCGAGAGCTGCGTCGCTTGGTGATGACCAGATCTTCGCCGCCTACAAGCGCGGCCGTGACGCGCATCCGGAGCGGTCGAGCGAGGTCATGTTCCATGTCTACCGCGATCTCGCGAAGGAACTCGACCTGCCGTCGGATGACCATGCCTGCGATGCGTTCCAGCTCGCGGTGCTGCGCTGGCAACCGTTTGCGGACTCCGTCGAGGCCTTGAAGCGCCTGCGCACCAAATTCCGTCTGGTCGCGATGACCAATGCCGATCGCGTCGCGCTGTCGGCGTACGCGCACGCGCTCGGCAATCCCTTTCACGACACGGTGTGTGCCGACGATACCGGCGTCGCAAAGCCGAATCCCGAGTTCTTCGCTTTCAACAAGGGGCGGCAATCGGCGTTCGGCTACAAGCAGTCCGATATCCTGCATGTTGCGCAGAGCCAGCATCATGACATCGGGATCGCGCGGAAGCTCGGCTACAAGGTGTGCTGGATCGAGCGTCGCCAGGGCCTGAAGGGATTCGGCGGCACGCCTGAAGTGGCGGAGCTGACCAAGCCGGATTTCCATTTCGCGTCGATGAAGGCGTTCGCTGACGCCGCGGTCGGAAGCTGAAGGGCAGGCACGCGGTGATGGCAAACGCCTGGACCCCGATGATTCCGGCGGCTTCGCTCTGGGCCGACACCGCGGAGCCGCTGTCGGCCTTTCCGAGGCTGAAGGGCGAGCAGCAGGCCGACGTCGTGATCATCGGGGCCGGCTATACCGGCCTGTCGGCCGCACATCACATTGCCAAGAGCGGCCTTGCGCCCATCGTGCTCGAGGCCAACCAGCCCGGTTGGGGCGCCAGCGGCCGCAATGGCGGCGTCATCACCGCCAAGTTCCGGCTGTCGTTCCGCGAGATCGATGCCGCGCATGGCCGGGCCATGGCGCGGCGGATGTACGAGATCGCGCATGAATCGGTCGACATGGTCGAGGAGCTGGTGTCCGAATTCGGCATCACCGGCGCTCGGCTGACGCGGACCGGGCAGGTCAAGGCCGCGCACAATGATGCGACGCTGCGGGCCGCGATCGACGAGGCCGCATGGATGACGCGCGAGATGCGCGACACCGAAGTCAGTATCCTGGATCCCCATCAGGTGCGCGATGAAACCGGCTCAAGCGTCTTTGTCGGCGGCATTCTCAATCCCGGCTCCGGCGGGATCCACCCGCTGAATTATTTGCGCGGCCTCGCCCGGGGCCTCAGGCAACGCCGCGTGCCGATCTTCCAGGAAAGCCCCGTGCTCACGCTCCGCCGCGACGGCGCCGGTGTCATTGCGGAGACACCCGATGGTGTCGTGCGGGCACGCCACGCGATCATTGCCACCAACAGCTATTCCGACCTGACATCGGCCACCGCGCGCGTCCAGCGGACGCTGGTGCCGTTCCGCAGCGCGCTGATCGCCACGGAGAGACTGTCGCCCAATCTGGCTGGCAGCCTGATGCCGACGGGGCGAAGCTACACCGAGACCAAGCGGATGATGCGCTGGTTCCGCAAGGTCGACGACCGCGTCGTGTTCGGCGGCCGCGGCGCCTTCGGCAAGCAGGATTCCGACAGCGCATTCGACGCGCTGCGCAAGGCGATGGTCGGTATCTTTCCGGAGCTTGCAGATATTCCGCTGGCGTTCAAATGGTCCGGCCTTGTCGCCATGACGCTGGATTCGGTGCCGCATGTCGGCCGCCTCGACGATCGCACCCTGTACGCGGTCGGTTACAATGGCGCAGGGGTTGCGATGTCGAGCCTGATGGGCCGCTATCTCGCGGCGCTGGTGCGCGGCGAGGCGGTCGATCTCGGCCTGCTCGATGCTGACAGTCTCAAGATCATTCCGTTCTATGCGTTGCGTGAACCGGCCGTCCGTGTGGTGGCCGGCTGGTACCAGTTTCTGGATGCGGCCGGCCGGTAGCCATCACTGGCCCGGCCATAACGAGAGGGATTGAGGATGATGATTGCATTGACCAGCCGGCGCGCAATTCTCGGTGTCTCCCTTGGTGCATTGGCGGCGCTGTCGGGCCTTCCGGCCAGCGCCGACGAGATCACCTTCGTCTCGCAGGGCGGCGCCTATCAGAAGGCGCAGACGATTGCGATCCTCGATCCTTCAGCCAAAAAGCTCGGCATCACCATCAACCAGGACAGCATTCCCGACGCCTGGGCCGCGATCAAGTCGCAGGTCGCGAGCGGCAAGCCGACCTGGGATGTGGTCGACGTGCCGACCGGCTATTGCCTGCGCGGCGGCGAGCAGGGCCTGGTCGAGAAGCTCGACTTCGCCAAGCTGCCGAACGGCGCGGCGATGCCTGAAGCCTATCGCTCTCCCTATTCGGTTGCTTACGAATTCTATTCCAGCGTGCTGGCCTATAGTCAGAAGACGTTCCCGGGCGCTGCGCCATCGAGCTGGGCTGATTTCTGGGACGTGAAAAAATTCCCCGGCCGCCGCGCGCTGCGCAATCACCCGTTCGCGACGCTGGAAGCCGCCCTGATGGCCGATGGCGTCGCGCCCGACAAGCTCTATCCGCTCGATGTCGACCGTGCCTTCCGCAAGCTCGAGCAGATCAAGCCCGACATCACGGTGTGGTGGACCTCGGGAGCGCAATCGGCGCAACTGCTCAATGACGGCGAGGTCGACATGGTGATGGCCTGGAACGGCCGTGTCAGCGCGCTGACCAGCGAGGGCGCCAAGGTCGGCTTCACCTTCAACCAGGGCATCCTGCAGAGCACCTCGCTCTGCATCCTGAAGGGCGCCCCGAATCTCGCGACCGCAACGCGCTTCCTCAACGAGGCGGTCGATCCCGTGCATCAGGCCAATCTGCCGCTCAATATCGACTACGGCCCGGCCAATCCGAAGGCATTCGACACCGGCGTGATCAGCTCGGAGCGCGCCGCCAAATTGCCGAGCGCGCCCGCGAATGCCGAGAAGCAGGCGCTGATGTCCTACGCCTGGTGGTCGTCGCCGGCCGGCGAGGCGGCGGAGAAGCGCTGGGTCGCGTTCATGCAGAAGTAGTCGCTTCGGAGGATCGACGCCGTGCCAGCTCCAATGCCCGATATCTCGCGTCAGTATCAGCGCCGCGAACAGCTGACGATGCTGGCGCTGGCGTTTCCGGCGCTGCTGATGATCCTGCTGCTGGTCGTGCTGCCGGTCGGATGGCTGGCCTGGCAGTCGATCTGGCATGACGGGTTCACGCTGGAGAATTATCGCCGCATCCTGGCTGAGGACATCTACTGGCGCAGCTTCGCCTTGACCTTCGAGATCAGCCTGACGGTCACGGTGCTCGCGGTGCTGCTCGGCTATCCCATAGCCTATGCGGCGAGCATCGTTTCGCGCGGCTGGAGCATCGTCATCCTGGCGCTGGTGGTGCTGCCGTTCTGGACCAGCGTGCTGGTGCGCGCCTATGCATGGTTGGCGCTGCTGCAGCGGACCGGCGTGATCAACCAGCTGTTGCGGCAGCTCGGCCTGATCGACGCGCCCTTGGCGCTGGTTCACAACACCTTCGGCACCGTGGTCGCGACGCTGCATATCCTGCTGCCGTTCATGGTGCTGCCGCTCTACGCCACCATGCAGAAGATTCCCCGCGATCTGCTGCAGGCCGGTGCGAGCCTTGGGGCGGGGCCGGTCCTGACCTTCTGGCAGATCTTCCTGCCGCTGTCGCTGCCGGGCGTGCTGGCCGGCTGCACGCTGGTGTTCGTGCTCAGTCTCGGCTTCTACATCACGCCGGAGCTGCTCGGCGGCGGCCGCACCGTGATGGTCTCGATGCTGGTGAGCCGCAATGTCGAGCTCTACGACCAGTGGGGCGCGGCAAGCGCCGTCGGCGTCGTGTTGCTGCTGGCGGTGGCCGCGATCTTCTTCGTCGTCAGCCGGTTCGTCCCGCTCGATCGGGTGCTGGGGCAGCGATGAACATGTCACGCCCATATCGCGTCGCTTTCGTGCTGGTTTGCGTGCTGGTGCTGCTCTATCTGATCCTGCCGATCCTGATCATCGCACCGATGTCGTTTTCCGGCGCGCGATACCTCGCGTTTCCGCCGCCGTCGCTGTCGACGCGCTGGTACCAGGAATATGTCGGCAACGCCGCATGGATGCAGGCCACGCGCGTGACGCTGACGGTCGCCGTGCTGACGGTCGCGATCGCAACCCCGCTCGGCGTCGCCGCGGCCTATGCCGTCAGCCGCTCGACATGGCGCATCATGCGCGTGATCCACATCACGCTGCTGCTGCCGCTGGTGGTGCCGATCATCATCACCGCGGTCGGCATCTTCTTCGTCTATGCCAAGGTCGGCCTGGTCGCGAGCCTGACCGGGCTGGTGCTCGCCAATGTCATGCTCGGCCTGCCTTATGTCATCATCTCGGTGGTGGCGGGATTGCAGAGCTTCGATGCCACCCAGGAGATGGTGGCGCGCAGCCTTGGCATGAATCGGCTGCGCAGCTTCTTCGCGGTGACGCTGCCGCAGATCAAGGCGAGCGTGATCGCGGGCGGCATCTTCGCATTCATTTCCGCGATGGACGAGACGATCGTCGCGCTGTTCATCTCCGGCGGCCAGTATCAGCCGCTGACCAAGCGGATGTTCACCGCGCTGCGTGACGAGATCGACCCGACCATTGCCGCGATCTCGACGCTGATGACCGCGGCCTCCTTCATGCTGGTGCTGATCGCGACGACGCGGCGGAAGGATAGCTGACCGGCACCGGCTGCTACGCCGCCGCCGCCAGCTTCGCTTGCTGCGCGCGCGGATCGCGCGGCAGCGTGACGCGGACGACGGTGCCGACGCCGAGCTTCGAGCGAAGCCGCATCGTGCCACCGTGCAGGCCGGTGAGCGACCGCGCGATCGCGAGCCCAAGGCCGGAACCCTGGTAGCTCTTGGTGAGCTGGCTCTCGACTTGTTCGAACGGCTTTCCGAGCCGCCGCAGCGAGTCCGGCGCGATGCCGATGCCGCTGTCGGCGATCAACAGCACGATCGAGTCGTCCAGCATCTGGCCACGCACCAGCACGCGGCCGTTGTCGGGCGTGAATTTCACCGCGTTGGAGAGCAGGTTGACGATGATCTGCTTGACGGCGCGGCGATCGGCGACCGCCGAAATCGTGCTCTGGATATCGGATTCCAGCGTGAGGTGCTTGTCCTCGGCGCGGCCGGAGACCACCCGCAGCGACTCCGCGAGGATGCCGGAGAGGTCGAGCGGCTCCATGTCGAACTTCATGCGGCCGGCCTCGATCTTCGACATGTCGAGGATGTCGTTGATGACTTCGAGCAGGTATTTCCCCGATGTCAGGATGTCGTGGCAATATTCCTGGTACTTGTCGGAGCCGAGCGTGCCGAACAGGCCTGAGCCCATGATCTCGGAGAAGCCGATGATGGCGTTGAGCGGTGTGCGCAGCTCGTGGCTCATATTGGCCAGGAATTTCGACTTCGCCGCATTGGCGTCCTCGGCGCGGGTCTTTTCTTCCGAGTATTTTTCGGCGAGGTCGGCGAGCTCGACGGCCTGCCGCTCCAGTTCGCCCTGCGAGCGCTTGAGATCGATCACCGAGGCGCGCAGCCGCAGATCGTTGTCGACCAGCTTCTGCTCGTGCGCCTTGATGCGGGTGATGTCGGTACCGACAGAGACGTAGCCGCCGTCCTTGGTGCGGCGCTCGCTGATGTGCAGCCAGCTGCCGTCGTCGAGCTGCGCCTCGAAGGTCCGCGCGCCCGGCGCCGGTGCGCCGTTTTCGTGCAGGCGGGTGCGGACCTCCGGCATGCTGCCGACTTCGATCACGGTCTCATAGGAGGTGCCGGGGGAGACGGCGGTATCAGGCAGCTTGTGCAGCCGCTGGAAATGCGAGTTGCAGAGCACCAGGCGGTCCTCGGCATCCCACAGCACGAAGGCCTCCGGAATGGTCTCGATCGCATCGCGCAGGCGAAGATCGGCTTCGACCGACTTCTCGGCGAGGCTCTTCTGCTCGGTGATGTCGACGGCGATGCCGATCAGATGCAGGCCGCCGTCGGCTGCCGCCTGGCTGAGCTCGCAGCGGACGCGCAGCCAGATCCAGTGACCGCCGACATGCTGCATGCGGAAGCTCTGGTCGATATGCTTGAGCTTGCCGGCGATCAGCTGGTCCGCGATGTCGAACAGGTTGATGTCGTCGGATTTCACCAGCGCGTTGACCTCGCCGAAGGTGAGCAGGTCGTTGCGCGAGTCGAGCCCGAGCAGGGTGAACATCGACTGCGACCAGAATATCCTGCCGCGCGACAGGTCCCAGTCCCAGAGGCCGCAGCGGCCGCGGTTGAGCGCAGTGTCGATGCGGCCGCGCACGGCGTCGTTGATCAAATCGCCCTCGCGGGCGCGGGTCGACTGCCAGTGGAACGCGAAGCCCAGGATCAGCACCACGAAGCTCGTGGTCGCCGACAGCGTCACCGCGAGCGCCGCGTCCGATCCCCAGATCGGCTCGTTCATCTCCTGGATGACGACGATCTGGCCCGGCAGCGACTTGACGAGTTGCGAGATCGCCAGCGCGCCGGTGCCGTTGGGCAGCGTCATGTCGCTGACCACACCCTGCTGGCCGGGCGCGGCCAGGAGTTGCGCGGTGGAGATGGCATCGAGGATGCGGTCGCTCTCGCCGACGCCGTCGATCGGCATCCGCGCCAGCACGCGGTGATCGGCGCCGGTGACGATGACGTGGCGGCCGAGCGCGATGCCCCAGGATGGAATCAGGTCAGGCAGCAGTTCCTGCAGGTGCTCGATGTTGCTGACCCGATCTCGTCGCACCGAGGTCAGGCGGTCGAGACGCTCGGCAAGGATGTCGGAGAGCGCGGCAAGGTCGCGCTTCGTCGCGCCGCGTTTTTGCCGGCTCTGGTCGATCACCTGGACGAAGGCGCCGAGGCAGATGGTGATCAGGAAGGCGATGATGAGAGTGGGCACAGCGCGGCGCAATGCGGGCTCGGCCGTCAGGAGCCTGTGATAGGCCGGTTTTGCGATCGATTGTGCCAATCCCTTGATCGAATCGGATTGGACACACGCGTTCGCCGCATGCGCGCGCGCCATGCCGTAGACCCCCATTCCAAGCTGCTTTTCACGCGGTTCGGACGCTCCCCACGATGCATCCGAATCATGATGATTTGAATCCAGATTTTCGGGGCTGTCGAGAGTCAACGATTCGTTAATGCGAAATAAATCTTGTCCAATAGAGAATCGGTCTGCGCAAAGTGAGTCCGAAACAGGAACGGCTCCGTAGAACTACGCGCGCGTCGGCTCGGCGTGACTGATCACGCGCTTGATGGTCGGGAACGCGCGACGCAGCGCGCGTTCGATCTCGTCGACAGCTTCGTGCACCTTGATCACGCTCATCGAGGGCGCGGCCCGGCAGTGGAAGTTGACGATCTCGCCGGCATCGGTGTTGCGGACCCGCACATTGTGGATGTCATGGATCGCACCCTCGGCGGCGAAGCGCGTCAACGCCGCCTTGATGCTTTCGACGCGGTCCGGCGCGGCGTCGGTTCCGGACGGCAGTTCCGGCTCGAGCGGCTCGATATGGGTGTCGACCTCGACGTCCTCGCCAAAATCCTCGCGGATCGCGCGCTCGAGGTCGTGGGCGATATCGTGCGCCGCATCCAGCGCCATCTCGCCGTCGACCTCGAGATCGATCGCGACCGTCAGCTTGCCGCCGAGATCGTGCACGGTGACGTGGTGGATGGCGAGGCCGGAATTGCGGGCGATCACCATGATGCGCTCGCGCACGCTTTCATTGTCGCGCGCGACCGGGACCGCCGTGAAGGTCAAATCGGCGTCGCCGAACGTTTTGGTCACAGCCTCCTGCGCCCTGCGCTTGATCTCCTCGACGCGGTCGATCGGATAGGTGCGCGGCACGCCAACGATCGCATCGATGAAATGTGTCGGCCCGACGGTGCGGACGCGCAGGCGCTCGACATCGACCACGCCAGCCACCGCCTTGATCGCGGCGGTGGCTTTCTCCTGCGCGCCTTCGGGCGCGCGGTCGAGCAGGGTCTCGACCGTTTCCCGCGCCATCCGCAAGCCAAGGAGGGAGATCATAACTGCGACCGCGATCGCCGCCGCGGCATCGCCCCACCAGTAGCCGAGCCCCGCCAGGATCAGGCCGACGATGACGGCCGACGAGCCCATGACGTCGGAGGCGAAATGCAGCGCATCGGCCGCCAGCGCCTGGCTCTTGGTGTCGCGCGCAGCCCGGTGCAGCGCACGGGCGCGCCACAGGTTGACGCCGATGTCGATCACGAGCACGACGAACGGGATCGCCGAGACCGCCGGCGGCGCCATTCCTTCGCGGAGGTGGCTATAGGCCTGGACCAGGATGCCGCCGGCCAGCACGTAGAGCAGGGCGATGATGCCGAGCGCGGAGACGCTCTCGAACTTGCCGTGGCCGTAGTGATGTTCGGCGTCGGCCGGCTGGTCTGACACCCGCACCACCGCCCAGGTGATGATGGTGGCGACCAGGTCGATCGTCGAGTGCAGCGCTTCGGAGATCAACGCCAGCGATCCGATCGCGATGCCGACCGCGAACTTCGCCGCGGCCATGCCTGCGCTGGCGAGGATCGAGATCGCGGCGACCGATGACTTGGTGTTGGAAGGATTGGTGTTGGGAGATGTCATGGGCGGCGGTTTAGCAGGGACTCGATGAACATCAAGTGTCGTTCGTAATGCGCGATCGCCACTCACTTGCAACAGCAGCTGTGTTGCGAATTATTCCGAATTCAGAAACGGCTTCGCGCGGGCTCATCAGCCCCATTCGAGATGCGCATCGCCGTCGTCCCTGCGAAAGCAGGGATCCATAACCACAGGGTTGTGTTGTTGAAGTAAGCTGCGGCCCCAGCATTGCGCAACGATAACCATCGGTGGTTATGGGTCCCGGGTCGCGCTGCGCTTGCCCGGGACGACACTGAATTGGTACCTGAGTCATACATCCACGTTCTCGCGGCGTGATTTCGCCCGAGCTTTGCTAAATCTCTCGCCCTCGAAGCAGAGGGCGCAGGGAATGCCGGGTGCACGCTGCACCCGCGGTCTCGTGTGCACAGTGAGAGAAAGAAACGCACACGAGCATACAGGTTCAGCGGAGGCACTCCGGCATTCCCTGCGCGATGGTTTTACGGTTTATACGTGCTCTCCCCGGCGAAACCGGGCTTGTTTGTCACCGTCGCCTGCAAGAAGTGTTGGCTTCTTGCAAGCTTTCAGCCTGCCACTGGGGCTCGGGACCACACGACTTCACCGTCCGCATCATGCGCTCTCGTCAGTTGCGCATTCCGCGGCCACCGCATCTCACCGCAACACCCGTGACGATCGCGAACGCCCCTCAATCGGATGAGATGAGGGATTCATACACTGATTTGTTATTAAGATAAACCGAAATATTTTCCGTGCGACGGCTTGACGGGTTTTTGCTGAGTTGCCCGTCGTGTCGAATGCGCAACACTGATGGCCACAACGACCCTCACTGTAGGATGGGTAGAGCAGAGCGAAACCCATCATCTCACCGCGCGGACCCAGTCGATTGACATCGCTGCGCTCAACCCATCCTACGCCGACTGGGCGAATTTTTCTTCTATCCGAGGCGTGGGCAATGAGCCATCGTCAGATGGCTTCATAGACATCAATCAGCCTTAAATTGAAGAGCATTTGTTGCGATCCGCACGATTGCTCGGGGGCGTCAAATGGCTTTAAAGCACGCTTTCATAGCGT
Organism: Bradyrhizobium sp. LTSP885; assembly: GCF_000938305.1. Classification (GTDB taxonomy): domain Bacteria; phylum Pseudomonadota; class Alphaproteobacteria; order Rhizobiales; family Xanthobacteraceae; genus Bradyrhizobium. The sequence continues at coordinate 237,467 of NZ_JYMT01000031.1, read as the reverse complement.
TGGCGCTACTTCCTGCTGCAGCCTACGCCGATTGTGAAAGTGCGGCAGGCAAGGCGCGGGAGAGCATCCTCGCTTCCGGCCCTTTTCACTACAGCAGCCGACAATGGAACAAGAATTTCGATCGGCTGGAAGTCGGTATGATAGAGCCCAACAAGGCTGAGCATATTGTCGAGACAACTCAAAACGGCCAGCGAGGTCATGAGACGATCTACATCGACAAGCAGAGCTGGGACAATGACGGCTTTGGCTGGCTTCCACCGCTGGCGACGATGTGGTCGCATCAGTTCAGGGTGCCGGACAGCCCCTATCAAGCCGTGAAGACGAAATGCCTTGGAGACGTGGAGATCGAGGCGAAGCGTCTTATCGGATATGAAGTGGAAGCGAAGAACTCAGTGCAGATGTTTACTGAGAAGATCTTTGTGGACCCGGATACCGGGTTGAGCGTCCGATATGAAAGGACGGGAGACAGGCCCGAAGCGATCAATGTCATCAACACCTATCGCTATGATGCCTCAATTAGGATCGAGCCGCCGGAGATCGACCTTGCGAGCAGGAAGGCCAAATCTCTCGAAGCATTTCAGCGTGCCGTCGATTCCGCCGATGCCAAATGCAGGCAAGAGGTGATTGACAAGATAGATCACAGTCAAACGTCTCTTCCATTCCGGTACGAAATTGCCGGATCATTCTGGAGCGGCATATCGGGGATCCACGGCACTTTCGTTCCACCCGGTTCAGTCCACAACACACTCGATGGCGCTCCCTACCATGGGGGTGGAAGTGAGACGCTCATCATCGGCAATCGGGTATGGAGGAGGGGCGCCAGGCGGGAGTGGGTTCAGGCAAATGACCCGTCCCCATTGGCAGGCGCGGCGTCCGCAAGCTGGTCGGGTGGTCTCTTCTTCCCTGGCTATCTCAACAAAGTTCCAAACCACGTCGGAGGCGCCGCATGCCTCGGCGAGATTGAGAAAGATCAAAGCCGGTATCGCCTCTATGAATATGAGGTCTATGTGGACACCGACACGGCGCGGATACTTGCATCGGAGCGGCGTATGTTCGTTGATGCGGCGACGGACCTTCCTGCATTTTTCGAAGATCTTGGCTACAGGGGACAGGTCGTGCGACGGGAGACCAGAACATACGATAAGGACATCACGATAACACCTCCCAGCCTTGCTCCGCCGCCCGGGCAAGATACGCCTGTTCCCGGACGCTTTTAGATTAGCTATTACGGCGACAGTGCTGGACTGCACCCCATGAGCGCGACACGGTAATTTCTGTGACAAGGTTATCCTGGAGGATGACCTATGGCAGATAGCTTGTAGCCCGCATGAGCCAACGGGTCGCGCGAACGCGCGCCCGATGACAGGCTCAGCGACATGCGGGGTCTCGGCGTCCCGGATATCGCTCCGCTCATCCGGGCTACGCTTGCTGCGCTCCACCCATCCTGCGCGCGAGGTCACGGCTGGAGCCGGCGCCGCGAAGAAGAGGCGCTCGAAGTGTGGCCTGCTTGCGGTCGGCGTGTCAGCAGATTTTCTGGAAGCGCGCCCGCCAGCGCGGCACCTTGGCCGGCGGCAGCACGTAGCTTTTGCCATCGGCCGAGATCGTCAGCGGCTGCCCGGAGCCCAGAAGATCGAAGACGCGATTTTCCAGCGCGCGCCATTTGTCTTCGTCAAGCTCGGGATAGCCGAGGTCCGGCTGATTGAACATCGTGGTGTTCGCCGGGAAGGACTCTGGCCCGACGTAGGTGAAGCCGGCGAAATCCAACTGCGTCTTGCCGTTGGCGATTGTGATCGAGGCCTCGGTGTGTTCCTGTTTCCGCGCATCCCCCGGATAGACCGCATCGATCTCGAAATGCGTGCCGCAGCCGATGCGAAATACTGTCTTGCCCCTGGTGTCGTAAAAGCCGAGCCATGGCCGATCCTGGCGGTCGATCTCGAATTTCCAGGCGCCCTTCCAGGTATCTTTTGATGGTCCGCTATCTTTCGATGGACCGTCGGCCGCTGATGCCACAGACAGCCCGAGCCACGATAGAGCGACAATGATTCCAAGCAACCTTGCATGCGGCGTCATGGCAAGTCCCCAAAGCGATCCGCGATCATCCCGACAACCGATCCGAAGTACGAGATCCGGAGAATAACCGTCGACTTCAGATCACAACAGGTAGAGAGTTAAGTTTCACCCTCGAACCGGCTTCAGCATGACCGCGCTCTGGTGGCAGGCGGGGGTGATCTATCAGATCTACCCACGCTCCTTTCAGGACACCAACGACGACGGCATCGGCGACCTCGCGGGGATCGGGCGGCGGCTCGACTATCTTGTCGGCCTTGGGGTCGACGCGATCTGGATCTCTCCCGTCTATCCGTCGCCGATGGTCGATTTCGGCTATGACGTTGCCGACTATTGCGACGTCGATCCACGCTTCGGCACACTGGCAGACTTCGACGATCTGCTGATGCAAGCCCATCGGCGGGGGCTCAAGGTCTTGCTCGACTTCGTGCCCAACCACACATCCGACCAGCACAGATGGTTTGTCGAGAGCCGCGCTTCGCGAGAAAATGAGAGAAGAAACTGGTACATCTGGCGCGATCCTGCCGCCGACGGCGGACCACCCAACAACTGGATCAGCGATTTCGGCGGCTCGGCCTGGCAATGGGACGAGGCGACCGGACAATATTACTACCACGCCTTTCTGAAGGAGCAGCCGGACCTCAACTGGCGTGATCCGGCCGTGCAAGCGGCGATGTACGATGTGATGCGTTTCTGGTTCGACCGCGGCGTCGATGGCTTCCGTATCGATGTGCTGTGGCACATGATCAAGGCGGCAGACTTTCCGGACAATCCACCCAACCCGGCCTATCGGTCCGAGATGGGCGAAATGCACCGCCTGCTTCAGCTACATTCGACAGACCAGCCCGAGGTGCACCGGATCGCCGCCGAGATGCGTGACATCGCCGACAGCTATGGCGCCGGGGGGCAGAGCGAGCGCGTCCTGATTGGTGAGATCTACCTGCCGGTCGACCGGCTCATGCAATATTATGGTGAGACGCGCCCGGAAGTGCATCTGCCGTTCAATTTCCAGCTCATCGATGCGCCGTGGGACGCGCGGTCGCTTGCGGCCTTGATCGTCAACTATGAGGCGGCGCTACCGCCCGGTGGCTGGCCAAACTGGGTGCTGGGCAACCATGACCGGCCGCGCGTGGCCGCCAGGCGCGGCCAGGCTCAGGCCCGCGTCGCCGCAATGCTTTTGCTGACGCTCCGCGGCACGCCCACGCTCTACTATGGCGACGAACTCGGTTTGAGTGATGTCGGGATCGAACCATCCGAGGTCCGGGACCCGCGCGAGTTGCGCGAGCCCGGTTTGTCGTTGGGCCGCGACCCCGTGCGCACGCCGATGCCATGGGATGAGAGTGAACATGCCGGTTTCACCACGGCCAAGCCGTGGCTGCCGCTCAATGCCGACTGGCCTGCGCGTAACGTGGCGCGCATGACGGAAGATCCTCAATCGATCCTGACACTTTATCGTCGGCTGATTGCGCTCAGGCGGAATTGCCTGGCGTTGTCGACCGGTGATTTCGTCCTGTTGAGTGGGGCAGGCGAGATACTTGCTTACGAGCGCCGGCACGATTCGGAGCGGCTGCTCGTGGCGCTCAACCTCGGGGGAGGGCCGCACCGGCTGCAGTTGCCGGATTGGGCACATGGGAGCAGGGTGCTGTTGTCAACGCTCGACGATGCGACGCTGGTTGAAGGCGGGGCCATCCTGCTACGGTCGAATGAAGCTGTCGTGCTCAGCGCCGGATAACACCGAGCAGGGAAGGAGGGTTGCTTGCGTATCGCCATGCTGGCGCCGATCTCATGGCGTACACCGCCGCGCCATTACGGTCCCTGGGAACAGGTGACGAGTCTCTTGACCGAGGCGCTGGTGGCGCGCGGTGTCGATGTCACCCTGTTCGCTACCAAGGATAGCCAAACCGCGGCCAGACTCGATGGCGTTTGCCCGGCGCCCTATTCCGAGGACCCCACGATCGACGCCAAAGTGTGGGAGATGCTCCACGTCGCCCATGTCTTTGAACAGGCTGGTCGGTTCGATCTGATTCACAACCAGGCCGACTTCGTCCCGCTCGCCTTCTCGCGACTGGTCGGGATCCCCATGGTGACCACGATCCACGGTTTCTCGTCGGAGCGCATTCTACCTGCCTACAAGCAATACGAAGACCGCGTCCATTATGTCGCCATCAGCCAGGCCGACCGCCATCCGGATCTGCGCTATGCCGCAACGATCCACCATGGCATCCCGCTCGGGGATTTTCCGTTCGACCCGCTTGGCAGCGACGATCTGCTTTTCTTCGGCCGCATTCATCCGGACAAGGGGGCTGCCGAAGCGATCACGGCAGCCCATCGATCCGGACGGAAATTGATCATGGCCGGCATCGTCCAGGACCAGACTTATCACAACGACAAGGTCGCGCCCGCGCTCGACGGCCGGTCCGTCGTCTACCTCGGCGCGGTCGGCGGCGCGGCGCGGGCCAGGACTCTCGGCTCCGCGCGCGCGCTGCTCCACCTGATCAATTTCGATGAGCCGTTTGGCCTCTCGGTGGTGGAAGCGCTCGCCTGCGGAACGCCGGTGATTGCCTGCAACCGCGGATCGATGCCCGAGCTGATCGAAGATGGCGTCACCGGCTTCCTCGTCGACAGCCTCGATGCGGCGGTCGATGCGATCAATCGTATCGGCGAAATCGATCGCGCCGCGTGCCGTGCGGCGGTATCGGCACGCTTCACGGTCGATCTCATGGCCGATCGATATTTGGCCCTGTACCGATCGATCCTTGGCTAAGATCCTTGGCTAATAATCGGTGGTTGCAGAAAATCTACGGCCAACGTTGCGGGATTGGCCAATCTTCGCTTCAATCGTCTCTCACAGTCCACGGGCGGCATAGCAAGAAACAAGTTATGGAGGATCCATGCCATCGATCGTCATCGCCCAGGGCGGCGGCCCCACCGCTGTGATCAACCAGACCCTGTGTGGCGCCATCCTTGCCGCGCGCAGGCATGATCCATCGTTGCGCATTCTGGGCGCGCGCTATGGCGTGCGAGGTCTCACGGCGGGAAACGTCGTCGATCTCACCGCCATCCCCGAGGCCGAACTCCGCCGCCTCGGCAACACGCCCAATTCGGCGCTCGGCTCGACCCGCGACAAACCCAATTCTGGCGCGTGCGCAGATATCCTGACGGCTCTGGAGCGGCTGGACGCCCGCGCCTTCGTCTATATTGGCGGCAATGATACCGCCGGAACGCTTGAATTGCTGCGGCAACAGTCAAGTGGTCCCTGCCATTTCGTGCATGCCCCCAAGACCATCGATAACGACCTGATGGAGAACGATCACGTCCCCGGCTTCATCTCGGCCGCCGCCTTCGTCGCCAATGCCCTGGTCAGCGTCGATCTCGATTTTCGCGCCATGCCGGGCATCTATGTGGCCATCGTCATGGGCCGCCATGCCGGCTTCCTCACCGCCGCCGCCGCGGGCTGGCAGCAATCGCCGGATGACGCCCCGCATCTGATCTACACTCCGGAAAGACCGTTTTCGGTTGTCCAGTTCCTCAGCGAGGTCGATGCGGTTTATGCGCGCCTGGGCCGCTGTATCGTCTCGATGTCCGAGGGCGTGCAGGACGAGATGGGAAGGCCTCTCGCCGAGGCGCTGGCGGGCGAGGCGGTCGAGCGCGACGCCCATGGCAATCTGCAACTAACCGGCGGCGATCTCGGCATCGAGATCCAGAAAGCGCTGAAATCGCGTTTTCCCAAGGCGAGGGCGCGCGTCGACACGCTGGGCTATCTGCCACGCGGATATATCGGCGTGATCGACGAAATCGACCGCAAGGAGGCTTTTGCCGCTGGCGCCTTTGCCGCGCAAAGCGCGTTGGCCGGCAGTGGCTCGGTGGTGCTGCATTATGACGGCAACCGCATCGAACCTCTGCTCGTGCCGCTCGAGCATGTGGCCGGCAAAACGCGCCATATGCCGGACGACTTCTTTGCCGGCAGCAACACCGTTTCGGATGAAGGACGGCGCTATTTTCGGCGGCTTCTCCCCAAACGGCCCGATATCTTCGTGCCGTTCGTGTGAAGTTGCCGGATTGAGCATTCTCAACGGGCACTGTCATCGGAATTCGAAACCGCGCTGCGTTGTCCGGGCGTGCTGCCAGACGCTCGGACCATGCCCTGGCTATCCTTCGCTAGTGGGCGTGCTCTCCCTCTATGATCTCTCCCTCCTTGTGATCGTCGTCGGGACCATTCAAATCGCCGGCATTGTTGTCGCCGCCGTTCGGCCCGTCGCCATTCTGATGGCCGGTATCTCCGAGGTCGGTCGGAGTGTCGTCGTCCTGTTTGGCCTCCATCTCGGCTTTTATCTCTTCGCCGAGCTTCAAAGCGTCATTTATGATCAGTGGGGGGAGCGGAGGCTCGATATGCACACCGTGCGCCGGATCCAGACCGTGTTCCGCCTGAAACTCTGCCAACGTCTTCCTGGCGTCCGCCAGGACCTCGGATGCGACGACGTTCATCGCCGATTTTTCTTCCGAAGTGAGTTGCCGCTGATTCCGAAGCTCCATGAAGGCGTCAAAGATGGTCCTCTGGTCCTCGATGGAAAGATACTCGAGGGCTATCTTGGCGATGTCCGGGGGCGACGAATTCACAAAATCGAGCATTTCCTGTATTTTTCCCATTGCTGGCTCCTGCCATAGCTGTCGGGTTACGGGGTTCTCCGGCCGGGCCTGCGCGGAATCGTGAGAGGCGGCGCAGGCCGGCTGTGGCGACCGCGTGCGTTACGGCACGACCGGGGTGACCAGCTTGATGATTTCCGGCTTCAGCACGCAGTACATGCCGCGGTCGCCCCATTCCACCAGCTTGGTGGTCCCGAGCTGCGGCATCATCAACGCGCAAGTCCGGTCGTGATAGCCGGTGCCGTTTTCGTCGTCGTCGAACACCTGCGAATTGAACTCGAGCTTCACGCCATAGTTGGGTTGCGGGCCGGGTTTGGTCGGAACGCGGAACAACATTTGCGCGGTGAACTCCATCGACGCATGCTGGGCGGGTGCCTCGCCCGCGACCTGAAGCGTCCAGGACGCGTTTTGCCCGTCGCTGGTGATGCTCCGGTTATTGATGCCGATGTCGGGCACGCTCCGCGTCACGCTGTGTCCGAACGTCACTGACCCGCCGATGGTCGCGGTCGGGTCCGCGCCGAAGAAGCCGCCGCTCGCCGAGAACGACTCACTCATCGACGTGGTGTACGAGGTCGACCCCTGCGTGGTATCGGGCGTGACCGCGACCAGTTCGGTCAATGGTACGATCTGCCCATTGGCATCGACGAGACGGCAGTCGTAATTGTACTCGTGCAGCTTGAACGTGCCGTCTACGGACGTGAACAGGATGCTGTCGATTTCGACCATGTAGTAGGAGTACCACATGTCGTCGGCTGATTTCCCGGTGACGGCCCATGATTGGATGGCGTGCTGATACCGGCTGCCGCCGCCCATGCCGAAGCCGCCCGGCAGCGTCTGATGGACGAGTGAATTGACATGAGCAAAGTTCTTGTAAAGCTGAGAAGTATCTACCACGTGAGTTCTCCATTAATTAATCTAAGATAGTAACCAATCATTAATACACTCATTCCGACGTGAGGCAGTTCACATCCGGCGCAGAATCTTCATCAATATTTTTACGAGCGAAAATCCTCTCATACACCTTTAGATTGATGCAAACTGGCCGCACTTGTTCATCTTCGCTGATTTGAGTTTTCGACCGGAGAGCAAGCACGGCGGGGCCGGCCGACGGAATCGTGGCGGGCAAGGCCACAAAGGAGCCCGGCAGCGTCGACAATCGTCCTCGGGCGTTATGCACAGAATCGAGCTAATCCTTGCGCTTTTGGCCTCGATAGGTTTTAAGCCCGGTGACCCCAGGATCATCCGACACGGACGAGACGCGCATCGCGGTGGCATTTGGAACCGGGGCGTCACACCCGGCGCCGCCCGTGCGCTTCGCTCACATAAGGAAACCAATATGGCCAAGATGACCAAGAACCAGTTGATTGATGCAATCGCGGAAGCAACGCAGCTTTCCAAGGGAGACGTAAAGACCGTCATCGAGCAGATGGCGATCGTCGGCTACAAGGAGCTGAATGAATCCGGCGAGTTCGTTATTCCCGGCTTCGTCAAAATGTCGGTGGTGAACAAGCCCGCGACCGAGGCCCGCAGCGGCGTCAACCCGTTCACGAAAGAGCCGATGGAGTTCGCCGCCAAGCCGGCCAGCAAGTCGGTAAAGGCGTCACCGTTGAAGGTTGCCAAGGACGCCGTTTGATAAGGCGCAAGCGCGAACTGTCAGCCGGACATAATTCGGCGAGCTTGTAGCCCGCATCAGCCAACGGGTCGCGCGAACGCGCGCCCGATGGCAGGCTCCGCGGCCTGCGGGCTACAGGCATCCCGGATATCGCTCCGCTCATCCGAGCTACGCGTGTTGACGTCCGTCCTGGACCCAAAGCAGTCGTGAGCACGCAAAGGCGGGAGCGGCTATTTGCCCGCCGCGAGACGACGTGTTCCTGATGCGGTCAAGCCAAGCTCGCCGAGCCGCCTTAAGGCATAGCCCATGCCGACAAGTCGTTCCCAGTGAACCTGCGGGATCTCGCGCTGCGCGTCGCCCTTGCTGATCTCGCGCAAGGAATCAAACTCACTGGCACTTAAGGTCGGGGAGGGATCATTGGTCATGAGGCTTTTCCCATCCACATCTTGAAGCCGCGACGAATCTTCATCGACATGCATTCTGCAACGGGTCTGTCTCGGAAGTGGCTACGAAGCCGCCGAAAACAAGGCTTTGGCTGCTCTGTTTGGTCAAATGCGTATGCGCATGAGAAAACCATAGCTAGTTGCCGCGAAAGCGCGCACGGTGCGACGATGGCCGGACAATTTAATGGGTTGTCGCGCAGATGCATTGCGCTGCGGATTGTCCATGCACCCGCGACGGGACACGGTACAATTCAGGCACCCGTTCCGCATCGAGGGCATCGATCGCGAGCTTCCGGCCGCCGCACCGCGTTGAGGGCCCTCCGATCGACCTCGACAAGCGTCCCGGCCATGGCCGCGCAAATCGCCACTGATATCTGCCGCCTGCGGGCCAACATCGAGGCCAGATCTGGAGCGGCGTAGCCTGAACGACTGAACTTCATCCGGCCGGTTCGACGCAGAATCGGAACGGCCCAACCGAAAGCACCTGATGCAAAATCTGTCGCCCCGTCACGTCAAGACCGAAGAGGCATCCCGCCTTGGCGTCATCTCCGGCTGGTACTCGACCAAGGTCTCCGGGACCTTCGTCTCCGGCCCGCATGACACCGAAACTGACTGCCTTCGCAAAATCGCCGAAATCAATCCACCACCAGTACCTGTCAAGAAGCGGGTCGGTTGAGCGACGACGAATCGAGAGCCCCGTTCCGAGTCCATCGGAACGGGTCTTGAGAAGCAGCCGCTGAAATGCTGGCGCCGGAGTTTCGTGGCTAAGCTGCAAATTCGGCAGCATGGAGCCGCCATGGCCGAGCCCGCGATCCGCCTTCTTGAAGTCGCCGTGTCGCAATCCGGTCAGGCCCGCTGGAAATGGAACGTCTCGGAAGGGATCGTCGAGATAGCGGCAGGTTATGAGGTGACGCGGAAAGCCGCTCAAGCGGAGGGGGATTCGGCCCTGTTCGCGCTGCTCTCGATCAGCCGGAAATAATAGCGCCCCCTTCAGCTGCATCCGCCGCAACCGCCGCCCCCACCACCACCGCCGCAACCGCCGCCGCCAGCACCGCAACCGCTGCCGCCAGAGCTGCTCATTGTCCGCGAGGCGGCGTAGACCGACGCGTAGGCGGTGCCGGACAGGACGACCGCGCCTGAGAGCGCGACGGCAAGCAGCAGTTCGTGATCGAGCGGCGCGCGCGAGGCCCGCGCATGGGAGGCCTGAGAGGACTGCAGAACGTCGTTGCCGGCACGCGTCCGTGTGCAACGCCACGACAGGACAATGCCGCCGATTGTTGTGAGGATGAGCAGGACCAGCAGAATTTCGATTGGATGATGGCGTTCTGCGCCGACAATGGCCTTGGTACCAAGCCCCAGGAGGAGACCGATGAAGGGCAGAACGGTCATGCGGAAGGCCGTCATCTGAGCGCCGGTCGGGCAATAACCCACCTCTTGCAGGCGCCCGTGAACCCGCTCGGCGATTGGCTTGACTGCCGTCTGGAACTGCCGTCGCGTCATGTTGGGCTGGACCGACAGGAAGAACGAACGGCCTAGCAGGGGCGTCAGGGGCGACTGGTCGGTGACGGTGATCGTGTGATCCCTCGGGTTAATGGTGGCGCCATGCCCCGATGTGAGGCTGAGCAGGACCGCGTCGCCGAGGCGGCGTTCACCGCCGGCGAGGTAAGCCAATTCCAACGGGCTCAATCGGCGGCTCGCCTGCGCAGCCGGCCCGATCATCGACCTTAAGCTGAAGCCCCACGCGAAGATGATGATTGCAATGGTCGAATAGAGGGCAAGGAAAGGGCCGGCCGTCCAGTCGAGCGGATTCCATGGCATCAATTCACCTCCTGAATCGACTGCGGATCCATGCAATGGGCCTTGGCATGACAAGCCAGCGGCTGCGGTCCGTGATGTGATATCGCGGCCGTGCGAAGCGCAGATGCGTCGCCGGCCAGAGCTCCGGGCTCGGCGGCCCGAAGGCGCGCTCGTGCAGCGCCAGCGTTTCGGCATACTGCCGACGATAGATCAATTGGGCCTCGGGCCCGCCGGGTGTGGGATCGTGGTGCAGCCGCGCCTGCAAGGTCTCTCCGCACCAGATCACCCAATAGTCGCGTGAATAGATCAGATGCTGGTGCCAGACCTCGTCGACGACCTCGCTTGGCGTGACTGGCGTCGGCGAGACGACTGCGAGAAAGCAGAAGCGGCGATAGGCATCGACGGCGGCGCGGGCGTCCTCGAGACTCCAGCCATGGTCGCGCGCGAGCCGGCGGGTAAAATTCAGCGGTGTGTCGGGCTCGAAATCATGCTGCTCGACGCGCCGCCACAGCTCCTGCCGCGCTTGTGTCCAGATCGGGTCATCCGACTGGACGTCGATTTTGAACTGCGCCCGTTGCAACGAAAGCTCCAATGGATCGCCTGAATCGACGATAGCATGGGATCGGCATGACGGCTACGCATACGCTCGGCAGCAGATGCTTGGTCGCTGTTGTCGCCGGTTCTTTACGGACAAGCGAGGCCGGTCCGATCGAGCCCTTCAGCAGTTGTCGTGCCGTAGGATGGGTAGAGCGGAGCGAAACCCATCATCTCACCAAGCAGATAGAAAGTTGATGGGTATCGCTGCGCTCCACCCGTCCTACGCCCTAGCGATCAGGCCGCGTCCTACCAGCCCCAACCCTGCTGCGCCGGTTGCGCTGGTTGATAGTACTGCTGGCCGCCGCGCCGGCGCGTGTTGACGGGTTGAGGGGGCGGATCGGGCTGGAAATGGAAGAAGCCGAAACCGAAGCCGTCGTTGCTGGCAACGGGGACCTCGACCGGACGCGGCGTCGGCTTGCGCGTGATGAAGCCGCCCTGGGGCTGGTTGTTCAGGACCGCGACGAACTCGGTGCGATAGTTGGTCTCGCTGCTCAGCGGCTCGTCCGAGACCACGATCGAGGATCGCGGCGCTGCGGTCGGCGCGATCCGATCCAGCAGATCCTGCGGGATGGTGATGCGGTCGAGCGCGTCCTTGGCGTTGTCCCCATCGTCGATCGTGACCGCGGTCCAGCGCAGGCCGGTATCGTTGCGCGCCACCGCCGTGAAGATGTGCGTGCCGATCGGTTTCTCGGGATCGCGGATCGTGACCGGGACCTCGATGGTCGCATCGAACACCTCACCGCCATCCGGCCACGGCTTATGGGTGTTGCGGCGGACGTAAAGCTTCTGCGTCGCGCGGCTGATGTAGACCGAGACCGGCTCGAGTGCAAGCTTGGCCTCGCTCGCCGCCTTGGCGGTGTCGGTCTTCTTTGTCAGGGCCGCCTTGGCGGCGTCCTTTGCGCTCGCCGCGGCGTCGAGTTTGGATTTCGCGTCCGCATCGGCGGTGTCGAGCTGGGTTCCGAGGTCCGCGGCCTTGGCGGCGGCCTTTTGCTTGAGGTCATCGGCCCGCGCTTTGGCCTCGTCCGTCTTCGCGGCGGTGAGCACCTTGTCGGCGTAAGCGAGCTCGGCGTCAGCGCGGGTCTTGAGCGCCTTCAGCTTGCGCAGCGACGCGGTCAGCGATGCCGTGTCGCGTGCCATGGTCGCTGCGGCTTTCTTGGTCTCGTCGATCGCCTTGGCAGCCTCGGCCGCCTCGCGGGCCAGCGCCTCGGCCTTGGCCGGCGCGGCTGCGATCGCCTCCTTGTTCGGCACGAACAGCGCGGGGTGAGAGAACTCGACCGGGGCCGCGTCACCAGGCGCGATGATCACCCGCATCCCGATCCACGTCCTGTCGAACAGGTTCTCGGCAAAACCATAGGGCATCCGCACGCAGCCATGCGAGGCCGCATACCCGGGCAGCGGTCCGCCGTGCAGCGCGACGCCGTTCCAGGTGATGCGCTGCATGTTCGGCATCCAGGCATCGTCGTAGAGGGTCGAGTGGTGGTCTTTGTCCTTCTCCAGGACGGCGAAGACGCCGGCCGGCGTCTCGCGCCCCTTGATGCCGGTCGAGACCGGCGCGCGCAGGATCCAGCCATCGGCGTCGTAGAAGGTGACCTGCTGGCTCTTGATCGACACGATCGCCATGATGGGATCACCGGCCTGGCGCGGTGCCGTCGCCTCGACGGGGGCCGCGGGGTGGGGCTGTTTCGCCGCGGCGGGGGCGGTCAGCGCCGTCAGCGCGGCCATCGCCGCCAGCGTCACAACCGTGGGAGAGCCCCAATGCCGCGTCGCCACGGTGGATTGCGCCGTCGTCAATCGAATTGCCATGCCATGCCTCGGTTGAAATGCCCGTCCGCGCCTGCGTCGATCAAGTGTCAGATTGCGGCTTTCGGATGAATGAACCGCCACTGCCATCGCCGCGCCCAATTCGTTCCCAAAGGGAACCATCGGCACGTTCCGGCAGTGATTCTTTCATTATACGACAGCCCGCGCCGGAGGAAGGGTGGCTGGCTGAAATTGGCCCCAGGCTTCGGTCGCGCGAAACAGCCGGCGGGTTCATCCCGCCAGGTGCTTTGCCGCCAAGGGCTTTGCCGTCAGGTATTATCGAGCACTGCCCCAAAACCGGGGCAGCGCCATCCCGGTTGGTCGTCGGGCAGTAACTATTTGGCGAAGGCGGGAAACACCGGCAATTTGTCGATGTCACGCGCATCGTGCTGGATGATGACCACAGCCTTCAGATTCGCCGCGATTTTCTTCAGGCGCTCGATCGAAGCCACCGTCTGGGCGCGATCGTAGTTGAACCACGGCACGCCGTCGGAATCCCAGTTCTCGTGGAAGTGGACCGCGTCGCCGGTAATGATGACAGGGCCCATCTGCGGCAGTTTGACCAGCAGGCTGGAATGGCCCGCCGTGTGCCCCGGCGTGCGTAGCATGATCACGCTGCCGTCACCGAACACGTCCTTGTCGGTGGGGACCGGCTCGACCTTGCTGTCACCCTTGATCCAGCTTTCGAACGGCTTGAAGTTCGCGCCTTCGGGCGGCTTGGGGCTGGAGATCGCGTCCCACTCCCTGGCGCCGATCAGCAGGGTTGCCTTCGGAAACGAGGCGATCTGGCCGGTGTGATCGGCATGATAGTGGCTGATGCCGACATATTTGATCTGATCGGGTTTGAGGTCGATCCTGGCGAGGGTATCGACCAGGCTCACCTTCGGCGCGACGTTGGGTGCCGTCATCGCATGGCCGGTATCCCACAGCATGTAGTCGTCGCCGTGTTTGATGAGGTAGCAGCTGAAGACGAACTGAATCTTGAGATCACCATAGGCAAAGGTATCCGAGAAACGTTCATTGACGGCCGTCGGTGCCTGTGGCGTGCCGCAATCGATGCGGGCCAGCGACACCTCCGGCGCCGCTTTGGCAGGCGCTGCCATGCCGGCCAGCAGACTGGCGCCGGCCGCAAGTATCATCATTGCTCGATTCATTTTCTCGTTCCTGAATTGCACGTCACGGCCAGCGATTAGGCAGGCGCAGAATACACGGATGTCAGGGGTGATGGACGTCCGTTGAGGCCTTGAACGGATCACATTACTGCGCGGCTGCGCATTGATGCGGTATGCCGACGCGCGGCTTCAGCAGGCCGCCGCCCGTCACCTCGCGGGCCTCGGGATACATTTTCTGGTTCGCGGCCTGGCGTCGAACCCGGCGATCTCGCCGCCGGTCACTTGCTTGACGCTGCCTTTGCCGCAGCTGCCGTCGTCGACCAGCAACACCATTCCCGGCGCCATCTTGCCTTCGGGAGGCTCCTCGTTGACAACTGGAGCGTGGCCGAGCCGGCCTGGAGCCTCAAATTGCGCACGGCAGAGGCCGCCGGCAGCAAGTGAAATACCGAGAGCGACGATCCCGGTAGCAAGCATTCCCATGTTCTCACCTGTATGGCGAGGTTCGGAGATCGTATCCTGCTCCGGTTCGTCGCAGTCCGCTACGAGCGACTACGTCTGGCGCGCGGAGTGTCGAAGGCAACCAGTTTGTGAGAGCTGAGATCGACCGTCACGTGGTCGTCCGGGGCCTTCACATGTCGCCCGTCCGATGCGGGATGGTACTCGACCCGCAACTGCTGCTCATCCACAAATACGCGCAGATAGCCGTAGTTCTGGTCATCGTAATTTTCGAAAACGACCGTATCTCGGCCCTGGGCCAGTTGCGGTAGTTCCGTTGGCACGCGCAAGACCCCGCCATCCTGCTTTCGACGTAATCGCGACGTCGCGTGTCCGCCGTTTCCGCCAATGATGTAGGGTATCTCCCGGTCGGCCATCCTTCGAGTAAAGCGCTGGTAATTGTGGGCGTGCCCGGAGAGAACGGCATGCGGCCAAATTCCGACGTCCTGGCAGATCTTGTCCATCTGCTTCATGACATTCGGACTTCCACCATGGCCCGATCCGTGTGTGAAAATCGGATGATGGATTGCGACAATGACGGCTCCCTTGAAATTCTCGGATTTGATCCGGGTCAGCGCGGCCCGCAGATAGGTCAACTGCACGTCCGTGACTTGCGGAAAATTTCCACCCTCCGTTGAAATGATCCCGGGGTCCTCGAGCGTGTTGCTGTAGAGGCAGAGGATACGCACGTAAGGCGCCTCGAACGTGTAGTAGACGCCGGGCTGAATCATGGTGGTCCGGTCGAGGCCACCCGCTTCGAGAGCGTTCTTGAAACCGGGCGTGCAAAAATTGCTCAGAAAGGCGTCAAGTGTGATCGCATTTGTATTGGGCGCAACCATCCCGTCGTGGTTTCCGGCGATTGCGATAATCGGCGCCGGGTAGTTTCGGTACGGTTCATAGAATTGATCGTAGTAGTATTCTTTCTCGCCAAAACTGTAGACCACGTCACCGAGGTGGAGGAAGAAAATTGGCTTGTCGGCAACTTGCTCCTCAAGGAAATCGGCTTCCATCTTGTCCGCGACCGCCTCTTGCGGCTTGACGCTCCGGGTATTTCCGGTGTCCCCGACCGAGTGAAAGATGATCTGACGGCTTTGAATGACCCTTCGTGCGAGGGATTTTCCTTCCGATCCCCAGATCTGTTCCAGGGTCAGGACAGGCTCGTCGCCGCCACGAGCTCGCGGAAAAGCTGATGGTTTGATCTCGTGATTTTTCTTTAGCTCGTCGAGGATGCTGTACGCTTCCGCGTCGGACTTATGGGGCGTGCGAAATTTGCCGGGAGCCGAGACCGGCTCCGGCTGAGCAAATTCCGGCTCGCCGCCGATAGGTGGAGCCAACGGGCGTGTGCTGGGCGCCTGGCTCGGAGCGATCCGAGTTTTGCGGACAGGTCGAGTCTTGCGGGCGCGTGCTGTTGCTTTCTTACCCATCTGAAAATCTCCCAAAGCTATGAATAAAAATATCTATGAAAGTATCGGTTATCCTAACGGGTGACCCGGGCATGGCCATGTTGGCTTGGCTTGCGTTTTGACGATTTGGGGCGCGTGCTTTCGTATGGCGGCGTCGCAAAGCGCGTATCCCCAATTGATCAGCTGCTCCTGTTCTGTGTCGTCGAATGGATTCAGACGTGTGCGAAGTGCAGCGAGAGGTTGCACGTTCTGGTCAACGCACGGCATCGCGTCCGGCAGCTGGTAGTTCGCGATCCGCGTATCAATGCCCCAATAGGTGCCTGAGCGAGCGCCGCGCTGGAAATCATCGATCAGGGCTCTCTTGCGAAGAGCGCGGGCCTGGTCGGTCGCGACGTCGAGCGCACGCAACGTCTGCTTGACCCAATCGGTCGCCACCGTGCCGTCAAGCCCGAACGGGGCACCTGCGTCGCTCACCAAGACGGTCTGATATCGATTCCAGACAGTTTCCAAACCGAGGTTGTCATAGACGCCGCCGTCACTCAGAAAAATCCGATCCGTGTACTCGGGGCGGCCATTCAGATCGGCACCTTCAACGGCCTCGAAATGGCCCGGGTGATCCAGAATGACCGGCGAGAGGAACGGCGGAAACGCACTTGAAGCGGCGACGACTTGTGCCAGCGAGAGAGTGGGATTGCGGATCAGCCCAATCCGGTAATCACCCATGTATGGCTTCGAGAACCGGAAGCTGCGACCAGTCTGCAGATTGGTCGCGTTGAAAACAAAAGCCGGAGCGTCGACAAGCTGGTTCAAACTGCCACGAAACAGAAATTGGCTGTATTTTTCTGCTACCTCATCACTCGCCGACTTGAGCGGGCTCAGCAATCCTTCGCCAATGGAGAGCGTGTCGATCTGCATGCGGCAGAACGCCCGCAGCGGGGCGACGACGAGATCTTGATAGCTTTTCGGCGTTGGATCTTTTGCGACGTCAGTCCATTGCGACGCAAGGACGCCCGCGAAAACGGAGCCACCCGATACGCTGGAAACGCGGGTCAGCTGCGGAAGAATGCCCAGCTCGATCAGCCGCCAGCACGTGCCGATGTGGAAGAGGGTGGCGCGGAAGCCGCCTCCCGACAGCGCAAGCCCTAGCCCTGCTTCAACGCCTTCCGACCCGAATGGCATGATCCCTGCCCAGTACGAAGCCGCAGGGACGGGAAGCTAGACGATCGCACAAGGGTTGTCTATGACAAAAGTACTACCTGTGACTTTGTTGAACGCAGTTGCCAAAGTCGGCAAGGCGAAAGTCATCCTTGATCGGCAAACTTGCCGCGCTCGAGCGGCTCGCAGCGTTACGGCAGGGGTTTTCCGGCGAAGCGCGTGATCGCAGAGGTGCGCTCGATACGCAGGGCGGATTAGCCGAAGGCGTAATCCGCCGTTGTATCCCCGAGAAGATGGCGGATTACGCTTGCGCTAATCCGCCCTACGAATGCGGTCAGAGCGTCACTACGATCTTGCCGAGGTGCTTGTTGGCTTCCATGTGCGCGAACGCCGCGCCGATGTCGTCGAATTTGTAGACCTTGTCGATCGGCAGCTGCAGTTTTCGCGCTTCGACCGCCGGCCAGATATCTTTCCGCACCTCATCGAAGATCTCGCGGATCTCTTCGATCGAGCGAGTGCGGAAGGTGACGCCGATGTATTCAATCCGGCGCGCTGCGTGGAGATCAAAATTGAAGTCGGCATGGGTGCCGCCGAGCCGGCCGACATTGACGATGCGGCCCTTGACCTTTGTCGCCGCCAGGTTCTGGTTGGCGACCTTGCCGGAGACCTGGTCGACGATCAAATCGACGCCCTTGCCGTCGGTTGCCTTCAGCACCTGATCGACCCAGCGGGGATCGGAAGAGTCGACCGCGAGATCGGCGCCGAACTCGGTCAGCCGTCCGCGGCGCATCGCATCCGTCGAGGATCCGATGACGAGCTTTGCGCCCTTCAGCTTTGCGATTTGCATCGCCATCAAGCCGACGCCGGAACTGGCGCCCTGGATCAATACGCTCTGGCCCGCCTGCAGCGCGCCATTGGTGACCACGGCGTTGTGCATGGTGGCGAGCGCGACGGGCAGGGTGGCGGCCTCGTCGAAGTTCATGTTCGAGGGCGCGCGGAACAGCCGGCCGTGATCGGCGAGCGTGTACTCGGCAAACGCCGCGCCGCCGGAGCCCATGATCTTGTCGCCGACCTTGACGCCTTTGGCATCGGGGCCGAGCTCGGCAACCTCGCCGGCCCATTCCATGCCGAGCACGGTGCCGACGCCGCCGGCCGCGCCGTGGACATGGCCCTTGGTCATGCCGAGGTCGGCGCGGTTCAGCCCACAGGCATGAACCTTGACGAGCACCTGCGTGCCCTTCGGCTGCGGTTTTGCGACCTCGGCGATTTCAGGGCCGTTCGCTCCGTACACGTAAGCTTTCATTGGCTTTGCTCTACTCTTGTTGGCCGAGGCGTGTTCGACGGGACGTTACGGCTGATGGGCGTCCACCAGATGCTTGCGAAAGAAGGCCAGACTGTCAGCGTTCCACTCCTTGTGGAAAGCGACGCGGTCGAAGCCCGGCCGGTCCGTGCAGAATTTCGGCAGCCGCTTTGCCATATCCGCAGAGCAGGGCGACAGGAAGACAAAATGTCCGCCATTGCGGACAATGTGGGTGTCCGCCTTGACCGGCAGGTCGTTGTCGATCGCCGCGACCTGGTCGGGATTGATCTCGCTGATCCCGTCTTCGCCGCTGAGCTCCGAGGCCCAGAGCTGAGTGGGTATCTTCACATCCTTCAATCCGTTCCGATCGAACAACGGACCGAACGCCGGATCGGCGATGACCATGGCCTTGACGCGAGGGTCATGGACCGGAGTTCCGGTCGGAATCTCCTTTCGTTGCAGTTCTCCGCAGCTCGGCTTGCGATCGAACACCGAGCAGAACGCCGTGGCTTTGCTGATATCAGGATTGGCACCGGCGACGACGAGGCCGGTGTAGCCGCCGCGCGAGAAGCCGAAGAAACCGATTTTGTCGGGATCGAGCTTGGCGCGGTCCGACCATTCGCCGAGCATGTAGTCGATCGCGCGCTTGATGTCGGCGGAGCGCTCGGTCAGCACCGCAAGCGTATCCGCCCGGGTCATGTCGCCAGCGCCGGTATCGACGGGATGATTGACCGCGACCACGACAAAGCCGGCATCCGCAAGCGTCTCGGCGGTGTCGTGATGTCCGGTGAAGCTACCGCCATAACCATGCGACACCACAATGAGCGGCAGCTTCTCGCCCATGACAGCGCAATCCGTCGTTCCGGGGAGGGTCAAGGTACGCAGTTGCACCTCGCCCGCGGGTGCAGCGCAGGGCGACCACACCGCGATCTGCATCGGCGGAACACCGTCGGCCTGTACCTTGATCAGCCGAAGGCCGGCCGCATGGGCCAACGTGGCTGACAAACAGAGCGCGGCCGCAACAGCGGACGTGAAGAGACGCATGGAAACTCCCGTCGGAGGATGTCCGGTCTCAGGGAGCCGGCCGCCGCTATGGATACACCATTAGCCGCTATTCGGCTGCCTGGCGTTTTCCGCCTGATGTCATGCCTTCCAGCCGCTCGCGGATGATCGCCTCCGCCTCGCGGATGATGCGCGAGATCAGTTCGCCACAGGTCGGAATGTCGTGGATCAGGCCCTGCACCTGGCCGGCCGACCAGATGCCCTCGTCGGCATCGCCGGTCGCGTAGACCATCTTGCCGCGGGCGCCGGCAACGAGTTCGCGGACGTCCTCGAACTTGGCGCCTTCCTTCTCCATCTGCACGACCTTGGTTGAGATCGCATTCCTGGCCACGCGCGAGGTGTTGCGCATGGTGCGGAAAATCAATTCGGTTTCGCGCTCGTCATTGGCGACGATCTTCTCCTTCACGAGTTGGTGGATCGGGCTTTCCCTGGTGCACATGAAGCGCGTGCCCATGTTGATGCCGTCGGCGCCGAGTGCCAGCGCCGCAACGAGGCCGCGGGCGTCGCCGAATCCGCCCGAGGCGATCATCGGGATCTTCACCTTGTCGGCGGCGGCCGGGATCAGGATCAGGCCGGGCGTGTCGTCCTCGCCTGGATGTCCCGCGCATTCGAAGCCGTCGATCGAGATCGCATCGACGCCCATCCGCTCGGCGGAGAGCGCGTGGCGGACGCTGGTGCATTTATGCACGACCTTGACGCCATTCTTCTTGAACTCGTCGACATGCTCCTGCGGCTTGTTGCCGGCGGTCTCGACGATCTTGATACCGCTCTCGATGATCGCCTGGCGATATTCGGCGTAGGGCGGCGGCTTGATTGAGGGCAGGATGGTCAGGTTGACGCCGAACGGCTTGTCGGTGAGGTCGCGGCAGCGCGCGATCTCCTTGCGCAGATCATCCGGCGTCGGCTGGGTCAGCGCCGTGATCATGCCGAGCGCGCCGGCATTGGCGACGGCTGCGACCAGCTCCGCGCGCCCGACCCATTGCATGCCGCCCTGCACGATCGGGTGGTCGACGCCGAACATCTCGGTGAAGCGTGTCTTGATCATACTGCCCTCGGTTTCCGCTCGAATTTTCCGTGTCGCGGGACAAGCCGCGCACGGTTGTTGTTCGCACGGAGGATGCCGTTCGGGCCGGCAAAAGTCTATCCTGCAGGAGCGGCGGGCCCATGCGGAAATGCGGGGATCTTCAGCGGTCTTCACGCAGGCGGAAGTTCATCTCGATCTTCGTGGCGGCGTTGCCGCTCGACGGGCGCCAGGCCGTGTAGCCCGGCGTGGGATCGGGATCGCTGCCGAGATCGAGCCGCCAGGTGACTTCGTCGATGCCGGGCAGGGCCAGGCTGACGACGCGTTGGCTCGCCTTGTACGACAACGACGCCGTCGCGAGGATGACCTGGCGGTTGCCGTCATGGCCGTGCCAGCCATCGCTCACGCTGACGAGCGCATATCTGCGGCCGCCTTCGGTGACATCGATATGTACATCCTCTTTCGATGGCGGCAGGGCCATGTCCGGCGGCAGCCGGAACTGCAGGTCGAGCGTCATGAAGCCATGCGTGAGGTAGGGCGAGCGGATCAACTCGTACCACGCCCACCACCCGAGCCCTCCGGCGAGAACAAGAAGCGCAACCGCGAAGGGGCGTGAGATGCGCGTCGGTGGCGTGGTGGCGTTGCCGGACGGCGCCGCGGAGGGCACGCTTTTGACGATGCCGATTCCAGTGAATAGCCACACGCCGGCGATGAAGCCCACCACAGCGCCGATCGGTCCGATATTGAAGAAGGCACCCATGGCGGTGCCGCCGTCGCGGTCCGGCCCCGCGAGCGCGACCACCAGAAAGGCGAGCCCGAACCAGCCGGCCAGCATGCCGATCAGACCGGAGAGAAGGCCGAGGATGATGCGCATGAACAGGGTGATGCCAGCCGCGCGAATTCGCTTGGTCATCAAGCTAGCAGGTGCCGACGGCAAGAACCAGTTCACGCCTATGGTTCGCCGCTGCCATCGATCGCGACGAAGACGCGAGCTCCCTTCCGATTCAATCAGAATCGACAAGCTCTACGTCACTGCAAGTGCAACGCCTGTCGGCGCGCCTGAGGCGTCTGCCGCGATGCCCCTCAGTTTCTGATTGACGATCTGCACCGTGCGGTCGATGTCGACATTGGGGACGCCAAGCTGATGTGAAATCAGCTTCACCAGCAGGTCGACGCGCTCGATGGTCGGCGCGCCGCCCGCGACCGCGCGTGCCGCCGACGAGGGCTTGAGCAGGCTTTCCGCCGCTTTGGCGTATTTCTCGAAAGGGACCTGATCGGCGGGATCGGCGCCGAGACGCTGGGCGATGGCATCGACATGGCCGTAGATCGAGCGCGAGAGATTGATATCGCCGTGCACCGCGTCGCGGATCGATTGCGGCTCGCGCTGTGTGATGCAGCGATAATTCCCGGTCAGCAGCATCGACCATTTGGCCAGCGGCACGAACATCGAATCGAACACTCTGAGCTTCACTGGAACGTCCTGACCATCGAGCGTCACCGCATCGATGTCAGTCTCCAGCTCCCGAAGCAGCAGATTATGTTTCGCGTCCGCAAATGGCGCCGCCTTGAAGTTGGTCGGCAGGCCGACATGAAGAACATTCGCCGCCTCTTCCGGTGGACGGAAGGCCTGCGGATCAGGGGAGCAGAGCGACACCAGGCCCGGCTCGAACCGCTCCCATACAGCGGCATTGGTATAGGCCGCCTCCAGATCCATTGTCGCAAGCGCGGGGATCCGCTTGAGATAGGGCAAAGGCGGCATGTTCATGATCGACAGGCAAGGCAGCTTCGCCTTGGCGATCTCTTTCATCAGGGCCTTGATCGCATGGTCGGCGTATTGCGGTTCCTGCATCGCAAGACCGACCAGATCATAGCGCGAAGGATCGACGTCGGCGGGCTCGACCGCGTCCAGGATCCCGGGCAAGTCGCGCGAGAAGATTGGCCGATGGGTCGCTTCATCGCGCAGCTTGATACGAACTTCAGTGCCGTCCCGATTGATGAGGTCGGCCGTCTGTTTCCGGCAAACCAGGGTGGCGTTGTGACCCGCCATCAAAAGCTTTGTCGCCAGCAATGAGCCGTACGAGGCTCCAAGGATCAGAATGTTCCGCGCCATGCGTCCTCCCAAAGATGATGTTTCCGGCGCGCACGATCCCGGCGCAGATTTGCGATCACCTGTCTTGCGACAGGCGTTAGGCCAGATATTGCGGTGTGATGCCGTCGTCCCCGTGCGTGCAATGCCAGGGATATCGGCGCTATCAGAAGCGATCGGTCAGGCCGCGAACACCGTGGCGGTGCCGGTCGCTTCCTCGTCGAGCGCAGCCGAGATGTCGCGCATGCTGACGACGCCGATCAGGCTGTAATTGTCGATCACGGGCACGTGGCGGATGTGGTGCTTGTTCATGAGATGACGGATATGCTCGATCGTGTCGGTCGAATTGCAGGACACCAACTGCTGCACGGACACGAATTGCGACACCCGCATGTTGGCGCCGGCGGCGCCATGCTGGGCGATCGCGCGCACGACGTCGCGCTCGGTGAACATGCCGACGGGGGTGTTGCCCTCGGTGCGGACGACATCCTTCACAACGAGCGCGCTGATATTGCTCGAGCGCATCAGTTGCGCGGCGATCGCCACGGTCTCGTTCATGCGAACGGTTGCGACGCGGGCGGTTTTCTTGCGCAGGATATCTCCGACTTGCATGGCGACCTCCTTGGGTTGTTGGTGACGCTAGTCTGGTATACATAATACCAATTGTCAACACGGCGCAGACGAAGGTACGACCAAATAATCACTGTAAATAGACAGAATTACTGACGCTTGTGGACTATCGGGAGGCGGAGCACGGTACTGAGGGCCTCAGTCATTGGTCTTCTTGTATCTGGCATGCCTGCAGCGGGGCAAAAAGAAGAGGCGCACCGAAGTGCGCCTCCTTCCGGTCCAGCGAGACGGATTGGGATCAGGCCGTCTTGGCATTTGTCTTGGCGTTCGTCTCAGTGCTCGTCTTGGCGCTCGCGGCTTCGGCGGCGGCCTCGCTGCCGAGGATGAAGGCGCGCCGCATCGGCTTGATCACGAACAGCGCCATCAGCGCCGCAGTGGCATTGAGCGCGACCGCGATCACGAACACCGCCTGCCAGCCATAGCTGGCGGCGACGATGCTGGCGGCCGGCACCAGCAGCGAGGCGGTGCCCTTCGCGGTGTAGAGCATGCCGTTGTTGGTGGTCGCGTACTTCGATCCGAAGGTGTCGCCGCAGGTCGCCGGGAACAGCGAGTAGATCTCGCCGAAGACGCCGAAATAGACGGCGGTCGAGAGCACGAACACCAGCGGAATATGGCCCCAGGTCGAGAGCGTCAGCAGCATCAGCGCACCGGTGCCGAACGCGATGAACATGGTGTGCTCGCGGCCGATCTGGTCGGAG
Organism: Bradyrhizobium sp. LTSP885; assembly: GCF_000938305.1. Lineage (GTDB taxonomy): Bacteria > Pseudomonadota > Alphaproteobacteria > Rhizobiales > Xanthobacteraceae > Bradyrhizobium. The sequence continues at coordinate 213,545 of NZ_JYMT01000031.1, read as the reverse complement.
ACCCAGCCGAAGAACGGACGTCCGAAGCCGTCGAAGATGCGGTCGAGCGAAATCGCAAACGTCAGCGCCGCCATCTGGAAGCCGGCGAGCGAGACCGGCACATTGGCGATCTTGTAGTCGTGCGCGATCGGCGCGATCTGCGCCGCCGTCATCAGGCCGCCGGCAGCGACCATCACGAACACCAGATACATGGTCCAGAAGATCGGGCTGCGCAGCACCTGCGGCGGCGTGAAGTCGATCTTGGTCTGCGGCAGATTGAGCTGCTTCTTCTTCGCCGGCATCGCGACATCAGGCTTCTGGATGAAGAAGGCGAGCACGAAGACGATCAGGCCCTGGCCGATGCCGAAATCGAAGAATGCGCTCTGATACCCGCTCGAAGCGATCATGATCGAGATCGGCCACACGGTCAGCGCGGCGCCGGCGCCGAAGCCGGCTGCGGTGGCGCCGGCGGCGAGGCCGCGGCGATCGGGAAACCATTTCAGCGCATTGCCGACACAGGTGCCGTACACCGCGCCGGCACCCATGCCGCCGATCACGGCGGCGGTATAGAGCAGAGTGAGCGAGTCGGCGTAGGAGTTGAGCACCCACGCGAGCGCGATCATGATGCCGCCGAACATGATGACGATGCGCGGGCCGTATTTGTCGACGAACCAGGCTTCGACCGGCACCAGCCAGGTCTCGGTCACGACAAAGATCGTGAAGGCGAGCTGGATTGCCGCGCGGCCCCAGTGATGCGCGCCGTCGATCGGGTCGACGAACAGCGTCCAGCCGTATTGCAGGTTCGCGATCATCGCCATGCAGACGATGCCCATCGCGAGCTGGAGCCAGCGGAAACCACTCGACGAAGGTTGTGCTTGTGTGACGGCAGCGTTGCTGGACACCATCAAATCCTCCCGAACGCGTTCTTGCTCTTGTGACCGAGTGACGCAATTGGTGTGACGTATCATCACAACCATTGCGTGGATGCTGGTATACTTTATTCCAGAAAGCAAGCCCATCCTTCGGTTGCGTTGCAGCATAATTGGCATCCAGGATACCGTTTCTCACGATGCGGGAAAGCAAAACGCCCGGCAGTTAGCCGGGCGCTTCGTCGTCAGGACGGTTGGGCGATTGCTTACGCCATCGACTTTGCCACCACGATTTTTCGCCAGGGTTTGAGCACCGCGATGGCAAGCACCGAGGCCAGGATGTTGGCGCCGGCGGCGATGATGAACACGTTGTCCCAATGACCCGACGACTGCTGCATGTAGTTTGCGATCGGCACCAATAGCGCCGCGGTGCCCTTCGCGGTGTACAGCAGGCCCGCATTCGTGGTCGCGAACTTGGCGCCGAACGTGTCGGTACAGGTCGAGGGGAACAGCGAATAGATCTCGCCCCAGGCAAAGAACACGAAGCCGGACAGGATCACGAACCATACCGGATCGTGGCCGAGCATGTAGAGCGCCCAGATGCCGAGGCCCTCCATCCCGAACGCGATGAACATCGTGTTCTCGCGGCCGATCATGTCGGAGATCCAGCCGAAGAACGGACGCGTCAGGCCGTTGAGGATCCGGTCGATGGTCGCGGCGAACGTCACCGCCGTCATGGTGATGCCGACCAGCGTCACCGGAATGGCGTCGACCTTCCAGTCGACGGCGATCGGCTTCAGGTTTGCCGTCACCATCAGGCCGCCGGCGCCGACGATCACGAACATGACGTACATCAGCCAGAAAATAGGCTGCCGCAGCACCTCGGTCGGCTGATAGTTGCGCCGGGTCTGGATCAGATTGGCGTTCTGCACCGTCTGCGGCACCTGTCCCGCTTTCGGCGCCAGCAGAAAGAAGGCGAGCAGCATGATGACGATGCCCTGGCCGAGACCGAAAGTAAGGAAGGTGGCCTGGAAGCCGGAGTCCTTGATCATCGCCTGGATCGGCGCGACCGTCAGCGCCGAGCCTGCACCGAAGCCGGCCGCGGTGATCCCGGCGGCGAGGCCGCGCTTGTCGGGAAACCACTTCAGCGCATTGCCGACGCAGGTGCCGTAGACGCCGCCGGCGCCGATGCCCGCGACGATCATGCCGAGATAGTAGCCGTTGAGCGTGGTCGCCTGGGCGTTGATCGCCCAGCCGACCGCGCAGAGGATGCCGCCGATCAGCACGACGACGCGCGGGCCGTATTTGTCGACGAACCAGCCTTCGACCGGCACCAGCCAAGTCTCGAATAACACAAAGAGGGTAAAGGCCCACTGGATCGAGGCGCGATCCCATCCGAATGTCTTCTGGATGTCGGGGACGAAGAACGTCCAGCCGTATTGATAGTTTGCGATCATCACCATTGCGGCGACGCCGATCGCAAGTTGTGTCCAGCGATAGGTGTCGCTGACACGTGCGGCTGTAGCGGCCGTACTTGCCTGAACCATTTCCGACATTGCTCCTCCCAACGCGCGCTTATCGTCATTCTGGTTTTGGCGCGCGCCGGTCAGGTTGGTATCCGATATGCCAAGATTCAACGCGGCGCGGGGCCGCGTGCGTTTTTGCCGCAGAGCTTGGACGGCCGCGCTGGAAGACTAGTTCAAGGCGAAAAAAATGGCCCCGGAAATCCGGGGCCATTGGTCGAAGGTTCAATTTCAGATTGTGTTTCGCAACGAAAGCCCCGCCGCAGCGCGCAAGACTCTCAAGGCATGATCCGGAAAACCGTGTGGCGTGTTGGCGCAGACATCACGCGCGGGCAGGAAACGAAACGCGATGATTGCTCGTCGCGCCTTGGTGACGTCAGAGGCCGACGCGCGGCAGGTCGCCGTTGCGGTTGGAGATCTCCGCGCTCTTCATCAGCAGGCGGTCGATCGAGGCGAGCAGGCGGCCGAACAGGGTGCCGGACGGTGCGATCGCGAGTGCGGTGGTCTTGGACATTTGGTGTCCCCTTATCCTGGAGGCCGGCGACGGGCCGGCTCATCATCTGGGAGTAATCTATGTATACCAGATGCCACGAACAACGGGCTTGTTTGCATGGCAGCATGAACGAGAGTGCAACGCAGCAAAAAAATCTGATTGGCATGCCAGAAGGCTTGGTTTCCGCCGTAGAACCGCTGCAGAGCTCGGCCGGTTCGTATCGCACTTGCGTGTAACGATCGTTTCATGTAACGATTGTTACAGATAACCAGCTCGTGTCGATTCCGCGGGCCAGTCGGAGGTGCTCGTCATGCAATCTATTCCGTCGGCCAAGGGGGCTGCCAAGGGTGGACACGCTTTATCCAGCCGTGTCGCCATCAAGGCGCTTTTCAAGAGCGTGGTGATCAATATGATCGCGCCCGCGGTCATCTACAGCTTGGCGGCACCGCACTTTGCGGCCATGAGTCTGGCGCCGCTGGCCCTGTCGGGTACGCCGCCGATCATCTGGCTCGCCTACGGCGTCGTCAAACTCAGGGCGATCGACTTTCTGGGGCTGTTCGCAGCGGAGAACACGGTCGTCCGCATCGCCGCCCTGGCTCTGGCTCATTCCGAGCAACAGGCGCTGATCGGGCGTTCGATGGAGAATGTGTTCCTGGCGGCGTTGTTCCTGGCGTCGCTGGCCACAACCAAACCATTGGTGCTGCAAATGTCCCGCCAGTTGCAGACTGGCAACGATCCGGCCAAGCGCGATGCTTTCGATGCCGCTGCGACCCGCCCGGCTGCGCTGAAGACCTACCAGACGCTCACGCTGGGCTGGACCTTCGCGCTCCTGATCAAGGCGGCAGGGGCCTATCTCCTGGCCGCCAATTTCGCCACCAAGGATTACCTGCTGTTCTCGCCGCTCTGGGACATCGTCAGTGACAGCGTGCTGGTGACCTGGAGCATGCTCTATGGGAGGTCGCGTCTGCAGCAGCGGCCTACTGAGGATGTCGAATTCATCAGCCACAGCGGAGTAGCGCCATGACCGACGAAGAGTTGCATCGCCTGCTGATAGGTCGCCCCGGCTCTCGCCAGGCGCTGAATACGCCGGCCCTGATCCTCGACCTTGCCGTGCTGAAGGCGAACATCGCACGCATGGCGGAATTCGCCGCCTCCGGCGGGCTGGCTCTGCGTCCTCACGTCAAGACGCACAAGAGCCCGCACATCGCGCGGCTACAGATCGAGGCCGGTGCCATCGGACTGTGCTGTGCCAAGATCGGCGAAGCCGAGGTCATGGCGGAGCATGGCTTGACCAGTGGTCTGCACCTCACTTCGCCTGTAGTGCCGCTGCCGGCGCTGCAACGGCTGGTCGCCCTGAACCTGCGCACAGAGGATTTAAGCTGCGTCGTCGATCATCCGGCCAATGTCGAGGCGCTCGGCGAGGCGGCGCGGACGTCCGGGCGGCCGCTCGGCGTGATGATCGACATCGATCCCGGCATCCGCCGCACCGGCGTCGGCAGCCCGGCGGCGGCGCTTCGGCTGCTGGAGGCGATCCGGCGCGAACCTTTCCTGCGCTTCGCCGGCGTGCAGTGCTACTGCGGCGCTCAGCAACACATCGAGAGCTTCGCAGCGCGCCGGCAGGCCATCGTCGAACGCAACGCATTCATCGCCGAGATCGTCGAGACGCTCGCCGCAGCCGATGCCCGCCCGTCCGTGATCACCGGAGGCGGCACCGGGACTCATCGCATCGATGCCGAGCTCGGCTTGTTCACCGAGTTGCAGGTTGGTTCCTACGTGTTCATGGATCGCGAATATCTGGACTGTGACCTCGCAGGCGACGGCGGACCGTCGCCGTTCGAGACGTCGTTGATGGTGGACGCGCGCGTGGTCAGCGCGAACAGCCCCGGATTGGTCACGGTGGATGCCGGCTTCAAGGCCTTCTCGACCGACGCGGGCGCGCCGTCTGTCCTGGCCGGCGCACCCAAGGGATCCACCTACCGTTTCATGGGAGACGAGCACGGCGCCCTGTTGCTGCCTTCAGGCGTCAACTTGCCGCTCGCGAGCCTGGTCACCTTCGGCGTTCCGCACTGCGACCCCACCGTCAACCTTTACGACACCTATCACGTGGTCGAAGCCGACACTTTGTGTGCGATGTGGCCGGTCGCCGCGCGGGGCCGGTCTCGCTAGCTCTAGCTCGCGGCCCACGGTTCTCGATGGTAGGATTCGCAAGCCGCATGGCGGCGACGTCAACGAGTGAGCCGGACAATGGACATCGAAAGGATCAGGGCGGAGACGCCTGCGTTGGAGCAGCAAACGTTTCTGCTCAGCGCAGGTGCATCATTGATGCCGGATCCCGTCGTGGATGCGATGATCGAACATTTGCGCCTCGAGCGGGCGATCGGCGGCTATGGGGCCGCTGATCGCGAACGCGCGCGCATCGAGGGCGTCTACGCCACTGTTGCCGAATTGGTGAATGCCGACCGGGACGAAATCGCCCTCGTCGAGAGTGCCACCGTCGGCTGGCAGCGGGCGTTCTATGCGCTCGATTGGCAGCCCGGCGACCGCATCCTGACAGGCCGCGCCGAGTATGCCGCCAACTATGTTGCCTTCCTCCAGGTGAGCAGGCGTCGTGGCGTCGTCGTCGAGGTCATCCCGAACGACGCTTTCGGGGCCACCGACCCCGAGGCGCTGCGTGCCATGATCGACGAGCGGGTGAAGCTGATCGCGATTACCTGGGTCCCGACCAATGGAGGCTTGACCAACCCCGCCGCGGCGATTGGAAGGATCGCGCGTCAGGCAGGGGTGCTGTATTTGCTTGATGCCTGCCAGGCCGCCGGACAGATGCCGATCGACGTCAAGGCGCTTCACTGCGACATCCTGGTCGCCAGCGGGCGAAAGTTCCTGCGCGGACCGCGTGGGACGGGCTTCCTCTATATCAGGCGCGAGCTGGCGCTCGGCCTCGAGCCCGCGATGATCGATCATTTCGCCGCGCCCTGGACTGCGACGAGCGAGTATACGCTGCGGCCGGACGCGCGTCGGTTCGAGACCTGGGAAGCCAATTACGTCGACCGGATCGGGTTGGGCGCGGCCTGTCGCTACGCCCTGGCGATCGGCCTCGACGAGATCGCCATGCGTTGCCGGACGCTTGCCGAACGTCTGCGGGTCGGTCTATCCGGCCTGAAAGGGATCGCCCTGCATGACCTTGGCGTCGACAAGTCTGCCATCGTCAGCTTCACAATCGAAGGTCGATCGGTGCGCGAGGTGCTGGACGCGGCTGCGAAGGCCGGGATCGTCATTGGCGCTTCAGCACCCGCAAGCACGCGTCTCGATTCGGATGCCCGAGGGCTTCCCGATCTTCTGCGGGCCTCGCCACACTATTTCAACCTGGAAGCCGAGGTCGATCGCCTCATCGATTTTTGCGCGTCCATGGGGCGGCAACAGCGAGGGGCGGACGATCCGCGCTGAGACATGAGCATAGAATCAACCGGTGATCGACGCACGGAACTCCTGGAGGCCATCGTCGATGTGCTTCTGGCGGACGGGATCGCCGACCTGTCGCTGCGGCCGCTGGCGGAACGTGTCGGCACCAGTGCCCGCCTCCTGATCTACCACTTCGGCAATAAGGAAGATCTCCTGGCCGCAGCCCTGGCACAGGTGCGCGCCCGCATCGCCGGGGAGCTGAGAGCGTTGGCTCAAACCGACTCGTCTCGTTCCATTGACGCTGCGCTGACGCGCTTCTGGCACTGGGCGACTGCCGAACCCAATCAGAAATATTTCCGCCTTCTGTTTGAGATCGACGGCCTCGCGATGCACGACCAGCTGCGCTTCTCCACTCAGGCGAGGAATGAGAGCACGTCGGTCTGGTTGAATCTGATCAGGAACGTGGAGGCTTTATCCGGCCGGTCCTCGATCGACCCGCCAGGGCGGACGACGCTGATCTGGGCAACAATCGCGGGGCTGCTGCAGGATTTCCTGACGACCGGCGATCACGCGCGAACGACCGAGGCCTTGCACTATTTTCTCGGCCTGATTGCTGATGATGAACGAGCCCGGGCCGATTAGCGAAGTCGCAACGGGAGGAGGAGCGGCTGGGCGGCTGCTGGTCGCGCAGTTCGCGTGACCTGGCGTCTTTTCGTCGCTCATGGCCGCCTTCTCATTGGGGCGCGCGATCCCGGCACGCGCCTTCGGGTATCCGGCGTTTGCCCAGCGGGCGATATTCTGGAATACGTCGCAGGCGAAGATGGCAACGCCGATAGCGGCTAGGGGGCTGATCCGACGCGCGATCGATCGCGGCGCGCGCAGCGCGACGTTGCCTTATGCAGACCAGGAGCAAGTCATGGCAAATCTCTCACTTCCCGGGAATCCGCGGTATCAGCCGAAGGACCTGCAATCGGTCTTCGGCTACGACAATTTGTTTCGGGCGATTGCCGAGGTCGAAATCGCAACGTTGAAAACGTTGGCCGACATCGGGATCATTCCCGAGGCCAATATCGCATCACTGACGCCTGCCGTTGAGCAGGAGCTGCTCGCCATCTCGACCAGCGAAGTCGATGATGTCGAACGCAACGTGACCAAGCACGACATTCGCGCCTGGATCCGGATCGCCCAGAGCAAGGTCGACCCCGGACTTCGGCGCTGGATTCATGTTCCGCTCACAAGCTACGATGCGCTCGACACGGCTCGCGCTCTGCAGTTCGTGCGCGGACACGAGGTGGTGAAGCGGCTGACCGACAAGGTGATCGGTCACTTCGTCGAGCAAGTTGATTTATTCGCGCTGCAGCCGCAGATCGGCCGAACCCATGGACAGCACGCGCTGCCGATCACCGTCGGCTTCTGGCTTGCGACGATCCTGAGCCGGATTCTCACCAACATCCAAAGCGCCAACACTGCTGCGGACAAGCTGGTGGGAAAAATCTCCGGCGCGGTCGGCGTCTACAATGCGCAAGTGGGGCTGGGCATCGCAGCGCGCTGCGGCGACAAGACCTTTGAGGCGCGTGTGCTCGAAAAGCTCGGCCTCAAACCCGCGCCGATCAGCACCCAGATCCTTTCGCCGGAGCCACTGGCCGATTACCTGTTCGCCTGCGTCAAGCTCTCCGCCGCCTTCGGCCAGTTTGGTCGGGACGGCCGGCATTTGATGCGGACCGAGATTGCCGAACTCGGCGAACCCTTCGAGAAAGGACAGGTCGGATCGTCAACTATGGCTCACAAGCGGAACCCGATCAATTTCGAGAACCTCGAGGGCACCTGGATCAAGAACCAGGTCGAATTCGGCAAGGTTCTGGCGACGATGATCAGCGAGCACCAGCGTGACCTGGTCGGCAGCCCGATCGCGCGGGATTTCCCGACGATTGTGGTCAATCTGGTCAATCAGCTCAACACCCTGCTGCGCGAAGCAGGCGGCAAGCCGTTCATCTCGCGGATCTCGGTCGACGAAGCCTCGCTCAGGCGAAACTTCGCAGCTCAGGGCGATGCCATTCTTGCCGAGCCGATCTACATCGCGCTCCAGATGGCCGGCTATGAAGGCGATGCTCACGAGTTGGTGAATCACGTCGCCATGCCGCGTTCAGGGCAGGAGGGAGTTTCGCTTCTCGAAGCGACGCAATGGGCGCTTGCGCAGCAGTCAGCAGACCAAGTGTGGAGCAAGATCCCGGCGGAGACGATCAACATGCTGGGCAAGCCGGAAACTTACACCGGCGCCGCGGCAGCGAAGGCTCGCGACATCGCGGCGAGTGCCGAGGCCTATCTCAAGGGGGTGTAGGCCGCGCGCGAACGAGGAAAACCGGGGTTACGACCCCGGCTTTCCTTTGGTGCGTCGGGATCAGTTTGCCTTCATGTTGCCAGTGGCATCGTAGTCCTTGGACGGGTTGTATCCGGACTCGCGCAGGTTCTCGAGGCGCGAATCGTGCGCACTGAGGACATCGGCGGGGAAAGCACCCTCTGCAGCGGGCGCGTTGGTGTCGAGGTGGTGGTGGTAGTGGTGCGTGACGTGGTGGGCGGTGCGGACCGACTCGGTAGCCATGGCAGCACCGCTGACGACGAGAGTGGCCGCAGAAGCGAGGATGAGAAGTCGCATGATAGTCCTCCGTTTTTTTGTTCTTGAACACACGCACGACTACGCCACCCAGCGCAAAAAGTTCAGCCCCGCTTCGGTAAACTTTGGATCGCGGGCGCGTGACGGGATCGTGATGGATGCGACCTGAAGCGGCGAAGCGCGAGGGCTGAGATCGTCGGCGTTGCTCGTTGCCACGCCGACGGCAGCGCTGGTGAGGTGAGGCTGCTGCCAATTGCGCAGCGGTCGCTGCAAGCCTTCGCCGGCTTGCGGAGGAAACGATCGCTACGGAACCCGGCTCAGTTCCACGCCATCGACCACCATCTTCCACGTCCCTGCCTCTTGGTAGGGTGGTTTCGACACCTCGAATGTCGATGAGAAGTATGGAATGCCGACGACAAAATTGTCGCCCTCGAACCTCCGCAGCGGGGCGTTGATCGACGTCGTGATGCTGCCCTTGACGCGCTTGTAGCGGACGGACCCGTCCTGGGCGAGCAGCAGGCTCATCGTTTGCGATCGCCACTCACCGACATAGGCAGCCTTGTCGCTCGGCACCGGCTGTCCGCACGCCGACAAGGTCAACAAGGCCGCGACGGGAATCACGAACCGAATGTGCTTGCTCATTTTGCTCTCCAACCGGCGGAGAACCGGAACATCCCTAAAATGGGAGATTACTGCAACATTTGCGTGTCCAGAAAGACGTCCGGCCAAGCTCGGCGGCATGGATCAGGTGCTCGACCGCGAGCTGCCGGTCCGGCGATATCCGGATCGCGGCGTCGCCGGGTCTCGTCACTCACAAAAATGGCCGCGGTTGCCCGCGGCCATTTTCGTTTCGCGCTGAGTGCGGCCGCTTACTCCGCCGCCTGCTTGCGCGGCGGATCGAGCGCGCCGGAATCGTGGATCTCGGCGACCTGGTGATCGCTGAAGCCGAGCACCTGGCGCAGGATTTCGTCGGTGTGCTCGCCGAGCAGCGGCGAGCGGGTGACTTCGCTGGGAGAGTCCGACAGCTTGATCGGGTTGCCGACCGAGATGTACTTGCCGCGGGTTGGGTGATCGACCTCGACCACGGTGCCGGTCGCGCGCAGCGACTGGTCTTCGGCCAGTTCCTTCATCGACAGGATCGGACCGCAGGGGATGTCGTCCTTGTTGAGGATCTCCATCGCCTCGAATTTTGTCTTGGTCATCGTCCATTGTTCGATGCGAGCAAAAATCTCGTTCAGGCGTGGCAGGCGGGCCGGCGGCTTGGCGTAGTTCGGATCGGTCTTCCAGGTCGGCTCGCCGATCACGTCGCAGATCTTCTCCCACACCGGCGCCTGGGTGATGAAGTAGATGTAGGCGTTCGGATCGGACTCCCAGCCCTTGCACTTCAGGATACGGCCGGGCTGGCCGCCGCCGGAATCGTTGCCGGCGCGCGGCACGGCGTCGCCAAACGGGATGCCTTCGCCGAACTGGCTGTATTCCTTCAGCGGACCGTGCGCGAGACGCTGCTGGTCACGCAGCTTGACGCGGGCGAGGTTGAGCACGCCGTCCTGCATCGCCGCGGTGACCTTCTGGCCCTGACCGGTCATGGTGCGCTGATAGAGCGCGGTGACGATGCCGAGCGCGAGATGCAACCCGGTGCCGCTGTCGCCGATCTGCGCGCCGGTGACCAGCGGCAGTCCGTCGCGGAAGCCGGTGGTGGAGGCGGCGCCGCCGGTGCACTGCGCGACATTCTCATAGACCTTACAGTCTTCGTAGGGGCCGGGGCCAAAACCCTTGATCGAGGCGACGATCATCTTCGGGTTAAGGGCGTGGATCTTCTCCCAGGGGAAGCCCATGCGGTCGAGCACGCCGGGACCGAAATTCTCCACCAGCACGTCGCAGCTCTTGATCAGTGCTGTGAGCACTTCCTTGCCCTTCGGGTTCTTGGTGTCGAGCGTGATCGAGCGCTTGTTGTGGTTCAGCATGGTGAAATACAGGCTGTCCACGTTCGGGATGTCCTGCAGCTGGCCGCGCGTGATGTCGCCGACGCCGGGACGCTCGACCTTGATCACGTCGGCGCCGAACCAGGCCAGCAACTGCGTGCAGGTCGGACCCGACTGGACGTGGGTGAAATCGAGAATGCGAACGCCCTTGAGCGCCTTGGTCATCGTGTATGCTCCGTACTCTGGTCTACCCCTGCACCCGCAGGGAAAATGGGTTGAGGGGAATTGCTTACTTCTTCTTCTGCAGGACGCTTTGCGGATTGAGGTTGCCGATGCGGCCGCTCTCCGAACCTGCGGCGGGGTCGATCACCGCGTTGATCAGCGTCGGCTTGCCCGAATCCAAGGCCGCGTTGACCGCGCGCTTCAGGTCGTCGGGGGAGGTGGCGTTGACGCCGACGCCGCCGAAGGCTTCCATCATCTTGTCGTAGCGCGAGCCCTTGACGAACACGGTGGTCGCCGGATCGGCGTTCGAGGTGTTGACGTCGGTGCCGCGATAGATGCCGTCATTGTTGAAGATCACGATGCAGATCGGCAGTCTGTAGCGGCAGATGGTCTCGACCTCCATGCCTGAAAAACCAAAGGCGCTGTCGCCTTCGACCGCGAGCACGGGGTGGCCGGTCTCGATCGCAGCCGCGATCGAATAGCCCATGCCGATGCCCATCACGCCCCAGGTGCCGACATCGAGCCGCTTGCGCGGCTTGTGCATATCGATCACGCCGCGGGCGAGGTCGAGCGTGTTGGCGCCTTCGTTGACGAAGATGGTGTCCGGACGTTCCGCGATGATGGCCCGCAGCGCGCCGAGTGCGCCGTGATAGTCCATCGGCGAGGCGTTGCTCATCAGCTTCGGCGCCATCTTGGCGACGTTGTCGTCACGCTTCTTGGCGATGGTGGCGAGCCAGTCGGCCGGCGCGGCCGGCCAGTTCGCGCCCATCGCGTCCAGGAAGGCGGCGACGCAGGAGCCGATATCGCCGACCACGGGGGCCACGATCTCGACGTTGGAATCCATTTCCTTCGGCTCGATGTCGACCTGGATGAATTTCTTCGGAGCCTCGCCCCAGCTCTTGCCCTTGCCGTGCGACAGCAGCCAGTTGAGCCGCGCGCCGATCAGCATCACGACGTCGGCGTCCTTCAGCACGGTGGAGCGCGCAGCACCCGCGCATTGCGGATGCAGGTCGGACAACAGCCCCTTGGCCATGCTCATCGGCAGGAAAGGCACGCCGCTCTTTTCGACCAGGGTCTTGATCGCATCATCGGCCTGCGCATAAGCCGCGCCCTTGCCGAGGATGATCAGCGGACGTTTTGCGCTTCTGAGCACATCAAGCGCGCGCTTGACCGCCGATGGGGCAGGGATCTGCGCCGGGGCTGCGTCGATCACCTTGACCAGCGACTTCTGGCCGGCATCGGCGTTCATCACCTGGCCGAACAGCTTTGCCGGCAGATCGAGATAGACGCCGCCCGGACGGCCCGACACCGCGGCGCGGATCGCGCGCGCGAGCCCAATGCCGATGTCCTGGGCGTGCAGCACGCGGAATGCCGCCTTGCACAGCGGTTTTGCAACGGCGAGCTGGTCCATCTCCTCATAGTCGCCCTGCTGCAGGTCGACGATCTCGCGCTCGGAGGAGCCCGAGATCAGGATCATCGGGAAGCAGTTGGTGGTGGCGTGGGCAAGCGCGGTGAGGCCGTTGAGGAAGCCGGGCGCCGACACCGTGAGGCAAACGCCGGGCCGCTTGGTCAGGAATCCCGCGATCGAGGCGGCATAGCCGGCGTTCTGCTCGTGGCGGAACGACAGCACGCGAATGCCCGCCGCCTGGGCCATGCGGCCCAGATCCGTGATCGGGATACCCGGCACACCATAGACGGTGTTGATGCCGTTGAGCTTGAGCGCATCGATGACGAGGTGGAAGCCGTCGGTGAGGTCTTGCTCGGTGTCCGGCGCCTCGGACTTCGCAGCGGTATTCAGCATCGGCTTCGTCTCCCTGATCGTTCTTGGTTCGGACGATCTGATCGTCGTTTGAAGTGAGTGGGCTTAGAACAGTTCCTGGCCGTGTGCCTCGACATAGGCGGCAAGGCCGAGCGTGTGATCGCGTGCGCGCTTTTCGGCGAGCTCGGTGTCGCGCGCTTCGAGCGCCTCGATGATCCCGAGATGCTCGGGCAGCGAGGTCGCGGTGCGGTCCTTGCGTCCGATCGTGAGCTGGCGATAGCCGCGCACATGCAGCAGGAGGTCGTTGGTCAGATCGACCAGAACAGGTGATTCCGAGAGCGAGATCAGCGCCTGGTGGAAGGCGATGTTGGCCTTGGAATATTCCTCGACATGATCCTGCGGCAGGCGATCGTTGCTGAAGTCCTTGAAGAAGTCGCGTAGCGCCGTGATGTCCTTCTTGCGCGCGGTGGCCGTGATCAGGCGCGCGGCCATGCTCTCGAGCGCGGCCCAGGCGCGGATCATGTCGACGATCTCGGTCTTGGTACGGCGGACCACGATGATGCCGCGGCGCGGCACGGTTTTGACGAAGCCGTCCTGCTCCAGCATCGCGATGGCTTCGCGGATCGGCGTGCGGCTGACGCCGAGCCGCTCCGACAATGCGCGCTCGTCGAGCATCACCTGCTCGGGCGTCGCGTAGATGTCCATCTTCAGAATGGCTTCCTTCAAGGCCTCGTAGGCCTTGTTCTTGAAGCTCGTCTCCGGCGCGATCCGGACGATGGCGATATTTGTCTCGGCCATGTTAGGCGACGCCTTGGTCTGTTTTGGTGCGGGCACGACTCGTCTCCTCCTCTTGGAGACGTCTTCTTAGCAGAAGAAACTACCTTAGATTTTTGGCATACCACATGCCAGACTGTCAAGGTGCCCTTGTTTTCGGCGTTTTTGAACGCTCGGCTGGCTTGACAAATCCTTCTCTGGCATACCAAATGCCATCAATCTGTCCCGGGAGGAAGCCAATGTCAAATTCAAAAGATGCGGTTCGCAAGGTTCTCGATGCGGTCAAGGCCGACAAGCGCACGAGCCTGACCGCGCCCGAAGGCAAGCTGGTGTGCGACGCCTACGGCATTCCGGTGCCGAAGGAGGGCGTCGCCAAGTCGGCGGCCGAGGCTATCAGCATCGCCTCCGACATGGGTTTCCCGGTCGTGATGAAGATCGTCTCCCCGGACATTCTCCACAAGACCGAGGCCGGCGGCGTCGTGGTCGGCGTCAAGAGCGCGGCCGAGGCCGAGAAGAGCTACGAGACGATCCTGGCTAACGCGAAGAAATACAAGGCCGATGCCAAGATCGAGGGCATCCAGGTGCAGCAGATGCTGGGCGGCGGCACCGAGGTCATCATCGGATCGATCACCGACGGTTCGTTCGGCAAGCTGGTCGCCTTCGGCCTCGGCGGCGTGCTGGTCGAGATCCTCAAGGACATCACCTTCCGCCTCGCGCCTGCGACCAAACAGGACGCGCTCTCGATGCTCGACGGCATCCAGGCGCATGAGATGCTGAAAGGCGTGCGCGGCGGCGATCCCGTCAATCGCGAGGCGCTGGCTGAGATCATCGTCAAGGTTTCGCAGCTGGTCAGCGATTTCCCCGAAATCATCGAGCTCGACCTCAACCCGGTGTTTGCGACCAAGGCCGACGCGATCGCGGCTGACGTCCGCATCGTCGTCGACTTCGATTACAAGCCGCGCCCGGCGCCGCGTCCGACCGAGGAAATCGTCGCCGCGATGAGCCGCATCATGCAGCCGCAGGGCGTTGCGGTGATCGGCGCCTCGGCCGAGGACGGCAAGATCGGCAACTCCGTGATGAAGAACCTGATCAACGGCGGCTACAAGGGCGAGATCTATCCGATCCACCCGAAGGCGGCCGAGATCCTCGGCTACAAGGCCTACAAGAGCGTCAAGGACGTGCCTGGTGTGATCGACACGGCGGTGTTCGCGATCCCCGCAAAATTCGTCGCCGGCGCGCTGGTCGAATGCGGCGAGAAGAAAATCCCGGGTGCGGTGCTGATCCCGTCGGGCTTCGCGGAAGCCGGCGCCCCCGAGCTGCAGGCCGAGATCGTCGAGATCGGCAAGAAGTACAATGTCCGCCTGATGGGGCCGAATATCTACGGCTTCTATTATACGCCGGCCAATCTCTGCGCGACGTTCTGCACCGCCTATGACGTCAAGGGCCACGCCGCGCTGTCGTCGCAGTCGGGCGGCATTGGCATGGCGATCATCGGCTTCTCGCGCTCGGCCAAGATGGGCGTGTCGGCGATCGTCGGCCTCGGCAACAAGTCCGATATCGACGAGGACGATCTGCTCGCCTTCTTCGAGCAGGATCCCAACACCAATCTGATCGCGCAGCACTGCGAAGATCTGAAGGACGGCCGCGCCTTCGCGGAAGCCGCCAAGCGCGTCTCCAAGAAGAAGCCGGTGATCGTGCTCAAGGCCGGCCGCACCTCGGCCGGCGCGAAAGCTGCCTCGTCGCACACCGGCGCGCTCGCCGGCAATGACAAGATCTACGAGGACGTGCTCAAGCAG
Source organism: Bradyrhizobium sp. LTSP885 (assembly GCF_000938305.1). Taxonomy (GTDB): domain Bacteria; phylum Pseudomonadota; class Alphaproteobacteria; order Rhizobiales; family Xanthobacteraceae; genus Bradyrhizobium. The sequence continues at coordinate 198,198 of NZ_JYMT01000031.1, read as the reverse complement.
TCCGGCGTGATCCGCGCCCGCAGCCTGCGCCAACTGCTCGAATTCGCCCGCGGCGTGCCGGTGCTGCCGACGCCGAAGGGCGAGAACATCCTGATCATCACCGGCGCCGGTGGCTCCGGCGTGCTGCTGTCGGACTCCGTGGTCGACAACGGCATGTCGCTGATGGCGATGCCGCCGGATCTCGACGCGGCCTTCCGCAAGTTCATTCCGCCGTTCGGCGCGGCCGGCAATCCCGTCGACATCACCGGCGGTGAGCCGCCAATCACCTATGTCAACACCGTGAAGCTCGGCCTGTCGGACGAGCGTATCCACGCGCTGATCCTGGGCTACTGGCACACCATCGTCACCCCACCGATGGTGTTCGCGCGCAACATGGTCGAGGTGAAGAAGGAGATGGAGGCCAAGGGCTTCGTGAAGCCGATCGTCGCCTCGCTCGCCGGCGACGTCGAGGTCGAGGAAGCCGCCGAATATCTCTACCAGAACGGCATTCCGTCCTATGCCTATTCGACCGAACTGCCGGTCGAGGTGCTCGGTGCCAAGTACAAATGGGCGCGCGGCGCGGGCCTGCTCTGATCGATCAACAGCGAATGCCGCTTCGGGCATCGTCCGGAGCGGCATTTCTCACGATGCGGGAAAGTTTGGGGTTGGGGCGCCGATTGTCTGACTGAGGATGATATGCAGGTCGCGATGAGGAAGAACGTGATCCGTCGCAGGGCCGTCGAGCCGAAATCCAGCGCCGACCATGACGCCGAGCCGCGCGACGGCGGCGTGCAGTCCGTCGATCGCGCGCTCTCCATCATCGAGACGCTGGCCGAGGACGATCAGGGCTATCGCCTCAGCGACCTCGCGATCCGCACCGGACTGTCGACCTCGACCGTGCATCGGTTGCTGGCGACGCTGGAAAGCCGCCGCTTCGTGCAGTTCAATCGCGCCGATTTGAAATGGCATGTCGGCTCGCGGGCCTTCACCGTCGGCGCGACCTTCGCCCGCCGGCGCAATTTCTCGGCGCAGGCGGTGCCATATTTGCGCAAGCTGCGCGACCTGACACGGGAGACCGCAAATCTCGCCGTGGTCGACGACGAATTCATCATCGTGCTGACCCGGATGGAAAGCCGCGAGATCATGCGCTCGCTGACCAAGGTCGGCGGCCGCGCCGCGATGGTGGCGTCAGGCGTCGGCAAGGCGGTGCTGGCGACCTATTCCGATGAGGCCGTCGGCGCCATCATCCAGCATCACGGCATGCCGCGCATGACCGAGAAGTCGATCGTGCGCCCGGGCGATTTGTTCAAGGAGCTCGAAAAGATCCGTCGCCAGGGCTACGCGGTCGACGACGAGGAGGCCTGCATGGGCCTGCGCTGCATCGCCGCCGTCGTTTACAACGATTGCGCCGAGCCGTTGGCGGCGATTTCCGTCTCCGGCATGACCAGCCGACTGACCGACGATCGGCTCTCGACGTTGGGACAGACCGTGCGCGAGATCGCGGCGGAACTGACGGCCGCGCTGGGCGGCGTGATGCCGGAGCCGAAAGCCGGTTAACGGCATCGATGAAATCGAGGCATCTCCGATAATTCGCCCTTAATGGGAACCCGATTATGTGTCGCCGGCGGCACAGCTGTGTCCGGGGGAGGCGTTTACCCATCATGTTGGTTCAGGTCGATTCAAGTTTCGCAAACGACGATCGCGCCCGGGCGGAGATCGGCGCGGCGGTGCGATATCTGCTCAAGGACGCGACCGGCAGCGCGCGGGACGAGATCGTCCAGGCGATCACCGAGTTGGTTCGCGATGTCGCGAGCGGACCGCTCGCGTCAGACATATCGTCGAAGCAACCGCTGATGAGCGGCGTCGCCTACAAGGACTATGTGATCGACGCTTACCGGCGCGATATCGACCGATGGCGCGCAACGATCCGCCGCTCGAACGGCAAGAAGATCCGGATTGTCTCTCCGCCGGCGGTGCGCGACGAGGTGACGACCGTCACCGATGCGATCACGGCCGAGAAGGCCGTCGAGTTCGCAAAGCGTGCGATCGACGCCGGCGAGGTGATCTGAGGGAAATTAGGTCTGGCGGCGGGCGCCCCGACCTCGGTATACCCATCCATCGCCAAGCCTATGGCGTCGAGGGCGATCTGCCCCCGATTCAACGATGGGGAACGCCATGCCGTCCGAACTCCGCTCGCCCCGTCTCGCTGTTTTGATCGACGCCGACAATGCGTCCGCGAAGATCGCCGATGGGCTGTTCGAGGAGATCGCCAAGATCGGCGAGGCCAGCGTGCGTCGCATCTATGGTGACTTCTCCAATCCGCGTTCCAAGGGCTGGGCCGACATTCTGTCGAAGCACGCCATCATCCCGCAGCAGCAATTCGCCTATACGACCGGAAAGAACGCCTCCGACATCACGCTCGTCATCGACGCGATGGACCTGCTGCATAGCGGCCGGTTCGATGGCTTCTGCCTGGTGTCGTCGGACAGCGATTTTACCCGTCTTGCCGCCCGCATCCGGGAGCATGGCGTCGACGTGTTCGGGTTCGGCGAACAGAAGACGCCGGAGAGCTTTCGCCAGGCCTGCCGCCGGTTCGTCTATACCGAGAACCTGCGTGGTGGCGTGACCACCAGTCCGGACGCAGCTGCGCGCCCGAAGTCGCTTCAGCCTCTCGAGGCTGCTACCCCCATCATCAAGAAGGTCATCAGCCAGATGGCAAACGAGGATGGCTGGGTGACGCTTGGCGAGGTCGGACGGCAGCTTGCCAACCTTGCCTCAGATTTCGATCAAAGGACCTACGGATTCCGCAACTTGAGCGATCTTGTACGCAAAACGAATGCTTTCGAGATCGATGAGCCCAAAGGCGGCTCCCTGCGAATTCGCATCAAGCCAGCGACCGAAGCGCCTCCCAGACGGCGACGTTCCCGAAAACCCGCGCCGCCCACCACCAGTCCATAATTGCCGACATGGCACAGCCCCGCTTTTGGCACGGCGAGACCGCTTGGCGCGAATCGTCGATCAGCTAGAGTAACCGCCAACGGACGGACGCGGTTTGCGCGCGCCCTCCCAAGAAACGCTCGGGAGCAAAAGCATGGGCCGGAAGATCGCGATCTTTGGAGCCGGCGCCGTCGGCGGATATGCCGGCGCGCATATGGTGCAGGCAGGCGAGGACGTCACCTTCATCGATCCATGGCCCGAGCATGTCGAGCACATGCGAACGCACGGCTTGCGCGTCACCCACGCGATGGACGTCGCGGAATTCTCGGTATCCGTGCGCGCGCTCCACGTCACGGATGCGCAGCAGCTCGCCAAGGAGAAGCCTGTCGACATCGCCTTTGTCTGCATGAAGTCCTACGACACCGCCTGGGCCACCATGCTGATCCAGCAATATCTGGCGCCGGACGGCTATGTGGTGTCGCTGCAGAACTGCATGAATGAGGAGACCATCGCCGGCATTGTCGGCTGGGGCAAGACGCTCGGATGTATTGCCAGCAGCATCACCGTCAACCTGCCTGAGCCCGGCCACATCCACCGCGGCGCCGGCAAGGGCGGGGCGGCGCACACCGTGTTTCGTGCCGGCGAGGTGCACGGCCGGATCACGCCGCGCGCCGAAGAGGTTTGCCGTCTGGTCGGCTATTCCGACAGCGCCAAGGTGACCGGCAATCTCTGGGGTGAACGCTGGTCGAAACTGGTTGCCAACGTCATGGGCAACGGGCTCTCGGCCTGCACCGGTCTGCCGGGCGGCGAGATCCTGCAAAGCGAACCGCTACGTCGTTTTTCGACCCGGCTCGGCAGCGAGGCGATCCGCGTCGGCCAAGCCCATGGCTATCAACTGGAAGAAATCCTGCATCTGCCGCCCGAGGCGATCGCGCGCGCCGGGGAGGGCGACGAGACGGCGACGCAGGCCTGCGACGAGCAGCGCTTCAAGGACGCCAAGCGCACCTCGTCGGCTCAGCGCCCCTCGATGGGCCAGGACATGCAGAAGGGCCGGCGCACCGAGATCGAGTTCCTCAACGGTTTTGTGGTGCGCGAGGGCGAGAAGCTCGGGATGGCGTGCAACGCCAATGCCGCGTTGACCGACATCGTCAAGCGCGTCGAGCGCGGCGAACTCGCGCCGGATCCGCGGCACATCACGGAACTGCGGATGAATTGATACCGCTCTCGCTCCACGGCGTCAGACGCGGACGGCGGGAACGATCCAAGTTACCTTCAGGACGAAAATGTAGAGGACGAAGGTTGCGATCGACGCGAGCGCCAAGGCGAGCCTGCCTCTCAGCGTCAGCCGTTCGAGATCGAGGGTTCGGCCGCCGCTGAGGTAGCGCTGCAGCGCGAACAGCAAAAAGGGAGCCCCGATCAGGAATGATTGCGCGTAGATGGCCAGGCTGAGGCCAGCCAAAATCCCGATCCAGCCTGCGATGAGCGCGGACCTGCGGTTCACCGAGCCGATGAGAGCGTTGAGAATCAACCCGCCATCGAGCGGATAGATCGGCAGCAGGTTGGCGGCATTGATGACGGCAAACATCTCCGCGGCCTGTGCTGCATGGATTTGGCCGGTCGCCTGGTAGATCGCGAGCAGGCCGAGCGTCGGAATGAGGCTCAGGCAGGGACCCATCACCGCAATGAAGCCGAGCCGGCCTTCGGTCCGATAGGCGGTCTTGGGAACAGCCACGCCACCGAAGAAGGGAATGAGATAGATGCCGCGTACCCCGACGCCCATCATGAGCATCGCCGCGGCGTGTCCGGCCTCATGCAGGACGATGACCACTGCCAGAAGCAGTCCCAGCTTCCAGCCCAGCAGATAGCAGAAGCTCAGGAAGGCCACGGCTGATAGCAGCAGCCCATTGTTGCCAATGGCGGCAAGGCGATTGTAGGTACCTGCTTCCTTTTCACACTGCTGCTTGATCAGGTTGGCCATCCGGCGCACGCCGATCGGATAGATGATGCGGTCGCGTAAGGAGCGCACGGTCAACTCGTGGGACATGGTGAGCACCGTTCCCGTGGGCGTCGCCGCGACCATGAGCGTCGATTCGATATCGCGGCCGTCCTCCGGGGGCACGGACAGGGCGTGCGCCACCGTGCGGGCGCGAATGATCCCCTTGTCCTCGTTGCGTTCGAGTTCAAGTGCCACACTCTGCGCCCGGGACTGGCCGTTCACACTTAGACGTGTCAGCCAAAGGCCGTTGCTATCGGGCACCGGTGCGCGCGATACCTCCATGACCGGCGGTCCATCGAACACCACGTAATCGGCCGTGCTGAAGCGCCACACAGCCTCGCGCGCCGCGTTGATCAGGACCGTGAACTCGAAGCGCAACCGGTTGCGTCCTCTCACGGCGTCGACGAGCCCTTGCAGGGCATAGAACGCGATGCGCAAGAGTTCGATGGGTAACGTCAGCAGTCCGAGCACGGCTGGCTTTCAGGTGAGGCTCGAAATGCCCGGGATCGTTCAAATAAAAGCATTCGCAAAATCTTTGGATTGCACCGCTGCAACGTTAGCATTTGTTGCTGTCCAGCAAACGATTTGTATCGGCTGATCGGTGCTGTGACCACCAATATTGTTGTCATACTTTCCACCGGGAAGCAGAACCAACTTGCTGATTTCGCGTGCGTTTCCCAGCCGCCTCCCACCCAGCGGGAAACAAAACCGCCGGTGTTGAGATCGCGCGCGTCTCTCGCGACAATCGCAGTCTGTGCCAACACTAGTGAGCGAGGCGCGATATGGCGAAGATGCGGGCGATCGATGCGGCGGTGCGGATCCTGGAGAAGGAAGGGGTCAGTTGCGCCTTCGGCGTGCCGGGGGCTGCGATCAATCCGCTTTACTCGGCGCTGAAGCTGCGCGGATCAATCCGGCACATCCTGGCGCGCCATGTCGAGGGCGCCTCGCACATGGCCGAAGGCTACACCCGCGCAAAGGCAGGCAATATCGGCGTCTGCATCGGCACCTCGGGCCCGGCCGGCACCGACATGATCACCGGGCTCTATTCGGCGATCGCGGATTCGATTCCGATCCTCTGCATCACCGGCCAGGCGCCCCGCGCGCGGCTCTACAAGGAGGACTTTCAGGCCATCGATATCGAGTCGATCGCCAAGCCGGTCACAAAGTGGGCGGTGACCGTGCGCGAGCCCGGCCTGGTGCCGCGGGTGTTCAGCCAGGCGTTCCACGTCATGCGCTCGGGACGTCCCGGGCCGGTGCTGATCGACCTGCCGCTCGATGTGCAACTGGCCGAGATCGAGTTCGACGACACGACGTATGCGCCGCTCTCGGTCTACAAGCCGTCGGCCACCCGCGCCCAGATCGAGCAGGCGCTGGAGATGCTCAATGCCGCCGAGCGGCCGCTGATTGTCGCCGGCGGTGGCGTCATCAACGCCGATGCCTCCGAGTTGCTGGTGACCTTCGCCGAGACCGTCAACGTTCCCGTCGTGCCGACGCTGATGGGGTGGGGCGCGATCCCCGACGATCACGTGCTGATGGCCGGCATGGTCGGCTTGCAGACCAGCCACCGCTACGGCAATGCCAATATGCTGCAATCCGATGTCGTGCTCGGCATCGGCAACCGCTGGGCCAACCGTCACACCGGCTCGATCGAGACCTACACCAAGGGGCGGAAATTCATCCATGTCGACATCGAGCCGACGCAGATCGGCCGTGTGTTCAATCCCGATCTCGGCATCATCTCGGATGCCAAGGCTGCGCTCGAGCTGTTCGTGAGTATTGCGAGGGAATGGCGCAGGGACGGCAGGCTGAAGGAGAGGCAGGCGTGGCCGGCGGCGTGCCAGGACCGCAAGCGCACCATGCTGCGCAAGAGCCATTTCGACGACATGCCGATCAAGCCGCAACGGGTCTATCAGGAGATGAACCGCGCCTTCGGCCGCGACACCACCTATGTCAGCGTGATTGGCCTGTCGCAGATCGCCGGTGCGCAATTCCTCGGCGTCTACGGGCCGCGCAACTGGATCAATGCCGGGCAGGCCGGGCCGCTCGGCTGGACCTTGCCGGCGGCGCTCGGGGTGCGCGTGGCGGATCCCGCACGCGAGATCGTGGCGCTGTCGGGCGATTTCGATTTTCAGTTCTTGATCGAGGAACTCGCGGTCGGTGCGCAGTTCAAGCTGCCCTACATCCACGTCGTCGTGAACAATTCCTATCTCGGGCTGATCCGCCAGGCGCAGCGCGGCTTCGACATGGACTATCACGTCCAACTGTCTTTCGAAAATATCAACGCGCCCGAGCTCGGCGTCTATGGCGTCGACCACGTCGCGGTCGCCGAAGGGCTCGGCTGCAAGGCGATCCGCGTCACCGATCCCAATCACGCCGCCGCGGCGTTCCAGACCGCGCGCGAACTGATGGTGGAATTCCAGGTGCCTGTCGTGGTCGAGTTCATCCTCGAGCGCGTCACCAACATCGCGATGGGCACCGAGATCGACAACATCGTCGAGTTCGAGGACGTGCTCGACCTGCCGCTCGACGACACGCCGGCGGCGCGCCAGCCCGGCGTGCTGCAGCCGGCTTGATGGGGAGGGCACGATGCCGAAATTTGCCGCCAATCTCACCATGCTATTCGGCGAGATGCCGTTCGTCGATCGCTTCGCCGCGGCCAAGGCCGCCGGCTTCGGCGGCGTCGAATATCTGTTCCCGTACGATTTCGAAAAGGCCGAGCTGCGGGAGCAACTCGACGAGCACGGCCTGACCCAGGTGCTGCACAATCTGCCGGCCGGCAACTGGGCGGCCGGTGAGCGCGGCATCGCGATCCTGCCCGACCGCGTCGACGAGTTCCGCGACGGCGTTGCCCGCGCGATCGATTACGCCAAGGCGCTGGACTGCCGGCAGCTCAACTGCCTCGTCGGTGTTGCCCCTCGCGACGCCGACATCTTCGAGCTGAACGAGGTGTTGCTCGACAATCTCCGCTTCGCCGCCGATGCCCTGGCGCGCGAGCGGATCAGGTTGCTGATCGAGCCGATCAACACCATCGACATCCCCGGCTTCTTTCTCAACCGGACCGAGCAGGCGGTGCAGATCATCGCCGACGTGCGCTCGAGCAATCTGTTCGTGCAGTACGACATCTACCACATGCAGGTGATGGAGGGCGACATCGCGCGCCGCCTGCAGCGGCATCTGCCGCAGATCGCGCATGTACAGCTCGCCGACAATCCCGGCCGCAACGAGCCCGGCACCGGCGAGATCAACTATCCCTTCCTGTTCCGCCATCTCGACGCCATCGGCTATCGGGGCTGGATCGGCTGCGAATACAAGCCGCGCACCTCGACGGTCGAAGGCCTCGGCTGGCATGCCGCGCAGACGTTCGAGACGTGATCAACCAAGGACAGTCATCAATGATCGATATCGGTTTCATCGGCCTCGGCACCATGGGCCGTCCCATGGCGGCGCATCTTCAGGCCGTCGGCCATCGGCTGTTCCTGCATGACATCAATCCGGTTGCTCCCGAATTCGTCGCCGGCGGCGGCGTGACGTGCAAATCGGGCCGCGAGGTGGCGCAGGAGGCTGACGCCGTCATCATCATGGTGCCGGATACGCCGCATGTCGAAGCCGTGCTGTTCGGCAAGGATGGCGTCGCGGAAGGGCTGTCGAAAGGCAAGATCGTCGTCGACATGAGTTCGATCTCGCCGCTGGCGACCAAGGTCTTCGCGAAGAAGATCGAAGCGCTCGGCGCCGATTATCTCGATGCGCCGGTGTCGGGCGGCGAGGTCGGCGCCAAAGCGGCGAGCCTGACCATCATGGTCGGTGGTCCCGCGCGCGCCTTCAACACCATGAAGCCGGTGTTCGAGCGGATGGGCAAGAACGTCACCCATGTCGGCGGCAATGGCGACGGCCAGACCACCAAGGTCGCCAACCAGATCATCGTGGCGCTGACCATCGAGGCGGTCGGCGAATCCCTGTTGTTCGCATCGAAAGCAGGTGCCGACCCGGCGCTGGTGCGCCAGGCGCTAATGGGCGGCTTTGCCGCGTCGCGCATTCTCGAAGTGCATGGCGAGCGCATGGTGACGCGCAATTTCAATCCCGGCTTTCGCATCGGGTTGCATCAGAAGGATCTCAATTTGGCGCTCGAAGGCGCGCGTGCGCTCGGCATTTCGCTGCCGGGCACGGCGCTGGCGCAGCAATTGTTCTCGTCCTGCACCGCGCATGGCGGCGAGGCCTGGGATCATTCGGCGCTGGTACGCGCGCTCGAGATGATGGCCGATCACGAGATTGCAGCGGGCTGATCGACGGGCAAGAGTCTTTTCCACGTCATTGCGAGGAGCGAAGCGACGAAGCAATCCATATCTCCGCGTGTGGCGCTATGGATTGCTTCGCTTCGCTCGCAATGACGAGACGGGGCCTACAGCAGCTCGCGCACGCCGAGGCCGGCCATGAAGCGCTCGCGGATCTGGACGGGGTCGCGCCGCGTCGCGCCGGTGCCGGGCTTGTCGTCGATGCGCACGCCGATCAGGCTCGGGCCTGAGGCCGACAGTGATTGCTCGATCAGCCGTTCGAAATCGTCTTCGTCGGCAGCCCAAGAGCTGTTGGCAAGGCCGCTTGCGACCGCGATTGCGACGATATCGGTATGACCCGCTGCCGGCGTCGGCTGCGCGCCCGTGATCTGGTAGATGCCGTTGTCCATCACCACCATGGTGAGATTCTTCGGCGCCAGCGTCGCGATGGTGGAGAGGCAGCCGAGCTGCATCAGCAGCGAACCGTCGCCTTCCAGCGCAAACACGCGCCGGTTCGGCTGCGCCAGCGCGACGCCGAGCGCGATCGGAAATGCGAGGCCCATGCTGCCCAGCATGTAGAAATTCTGCGGGCGATGGCCGGCCGCCCAGAGGTCGAAATTGGTATTGCCGATGCCCCCGACCACGGCTTCGTCCTTGAGTTTTGCAACGAGACGCTGGGTGAGATCGAAGCGGTTCATCACCTTGGTGTTGCGCGCGTGTGTCATGGCTGATCTCACTTGTCGAACACTTTGCCGCCGGTCAACAGCGGCGAGAGGATCAGCGCCACCGGCGCCTGGGTGGTGATGGCCTGCTTGATCGAGCGGTCGGCGATGAATTCGAGCTCGTCGAGCCGTGTGATGGTGTGGTGCTCCATCGCCAGCGAGTCCAGCACGGGGCGCATGGTGCGGCAGACCAGCGCCTGGCCGTAGTTGAACTCGCCAAGCGTGCCGCGCTCGGAGACGAACATGATCAGCGGAATCTGGTAGGGCACTGCGAGCGACGCCAGTACATTGGCGAGCGTGGCGAAGCCCGATGTCTGCATCAGCACCGTGCTGCGCATCCCGGCCATCCAGGCGCCGGAGACGATCCCGACGGCCTCCTCCTCGCGCGCGGTCGGGAACGTGGTGAAGTAAGGATCGGCGTGCAGGTTCTTGATCAGCGTGGTCAGCACCCGGTCGGGCACGTAAGGCACCAGCCGGATCTCGTTGCGCTTCAGCGTCTGCTGCACGATGCCGTGCCAGGTCGGTGGGGACGTCGTGTCCTTGGGCGAGGCGGCCGCCATCCTGTTCTCCCTGATCGCGCGACGCAGACGGCCGCTTGCGGGCAAAACTTGACGCGGTGGGCGGGATTGTCAACATGCCCCGGCCGCAATGCGACCTGCGGATTTCGGCGATTACCTGTGCCGATCCGGCGTGCGATACAGACGGTAACAATAAGCGTGGGAGGCGTGCATGGCCGGGTGGATCTGGCGGACGGCCATTGCGGTAGCGGCGATGATCGCCGCCGGCCTCGCATCCGCCCAGCCCTTCCCGGCGAAATCCGTGCACATCCTCGTCCCCTATCCGCCGGGCGGCGGCGTCGACGTGCTCACCCGCACACTCGCCGACGCGGTCTCCAAGACATGGGGGCAATCGATCGTGGTCGAGAACCGGCCGGGCGCCGGCGGGGTGATCGCCTCGCAGACGATCGCGACCTCGGCACCGGATGGTTACACGTTGATCATGGTGGCCAGCGGCCACGCCACCAATCCGTTCCTGTATCCAAAGCTGCCCTACGACACGTTCAAGGATTTTTCACCGATCTCGCTGCTGGCATCGTCGCCGAACGTGCTGCTGGTGCGCGCCGATTCACCGTTCAAATCGGTCGGCGACGTCATCGCCGCGGCCAAGGCGAAGCCCGGCAGCCTGACCTATGCCCATGCCGGCAACGGCACCTCGACGCATCTGGCCGGTGAACTTCTGAACAATTTGGCGAAGATCGATCTGAGCGCGATCCCCTACAAGGGCGGCATGCCCGCGATCAACGATCTGCTCGGGGGACAGATTCCGATGTCGTTCAACAACGGTCCGGAATCGATCGGGCAGTTGCAGGCCGGCACCGTCCGTGCGCTTGCGGTGACGACGGCCTCGCGCGCGCCCTTTTTGCCCGATGTTCCCAGCATGTCCGAGACCGTGCCGGGCTACGACACCGAAGTGTGGTGGGGCCTGCTCGGGCCTGGCGGCATGCCCGCTGATCTCGTCACCAAAATTTCGCGCGATTTCGTCGCAGCGTTGAATACCGAGTCTGTCAAGGAACGGCTCGGCAAGCTCGGCGCGATCCCGATCGGCAGCACGCCGGAAAAATTCGATGCCAAGATCCACGCCGACTACGACAAATGGGGGTCGATCATCAAGGCCGCCGGCATGAAGGCGGAATGACATCCCAAACTGAAGGTTGCCCGAAGACATGACCGTCAACAACAAGCGCGTGTTCTACGTCAAATATCTCGCCCACGAGATCTATGTCGACATCCTCAAGAAACGCCCGGACGTCCGGCTCGACCGTCTCGAGAATGATACGCCGGAGGCGGCCTTTGCGCCGGTTCTCGCCGATGCGCATGCCTACCAGATTGGTGCTGCGCGCGACGAACTGGCGCCGCACTTCCATGCCCATGCCGAGCTGTTGAAGCGCGCGCCGAACCTCTTGATCGTCTCGTCGAACGGCGCGGGGTTCGATCCCGTCGATGTCGATGCCTGCACCGCGGCGGGCGTGCTTGTCGTCAACCAGTCCGGCGGCAACGCCAATTCGGTCGCCGAGCACGCGCTCGGCATGATGCTGACGCTGTCGAAGCGGATCATCCAGTCGGACCGAAGGCTTAGGCGCGAGCCCAACGTCAACCGCAACGATCTGATCGGCAACGAGTTGAACGAGAAGACCGTCGGCATCGTCGGCCTCGGCAATGTCGGGCGTCGTATTGCCGAGCTCTGCAAGGGGCTGCTGCACATGAAGGTGATCGCCTACGATCCTTATCTCACGGCCGAGGAGATGGCGAAGCGCGGCGGGGAGAAGGTCGAACTCGACGATCTCTTCCGCGGCGCCGATTTCGTCTCGATCTCGTGCCCGCTGGACAACAAGAGCCGCGGCATGATCAGCACCCGCGAATTCGCGCTGATGCAGCCGCACGCCTATTTCGTCACCACCGCGCGCGGCTTCATCCACGACGAGAAGGCGCTGGAAGCGGCGCTGCGTGAAAAGCGTATCGCCGGCGCCGGCCTCGACGTCTGGGACAAGGAGCCGCCGCCGCCGGATCATCCGCTGCTGCAGTTCGACAATGTGCTGGCAAGCCCGCACACCGCCGGCGTCACCCGCGAGGCGCGGATCAACATGGGCAAGATCGCCGCCGAACAGATCCTCGACGCGCTGGACGGCAAGCGCCCGCCGCGCATTATCAATCCGGAGGTCTGGCCCGTGTATGCGAAGCGGTTCGAGAAGGCGTTCGGGTTTGCTCCTGGGTAGGGCGGAGGCGCTCATCAGTCGGGACAAGCCCGGGCGCGCTGCCAAAATGTCGAAAACAACCCCATGCAAAGTAGCCACGGGCTGCCCGTTCGACACGGCAGCTTGACACGTCGGGCAACTCAGCGGCATTCTTCCATTATTCCGAAATAGCGCAGGCGAACCCGCCCCTCGCAACGGGGGAGGGAACCCTGCCATCGGCGCGTCCCTGACTCGCGAGCACAGACGCGCGCGACTGCGTCATGTGGCTCAGAAGCCCTGGAGAAGATATTCTTCGTCACGAGCCCAATTGCAGCAACAAACCCACTGCCAAACACGCGCCCGACAACGCGTCCGTTGTTATTTTCCCTGAGATATCGACGACTTAGCCTGATATCGCCATGTTCGCTCTGTGCCCGACCGCTTCCGGGCACGGAAGGAACTTGATCATGCGACAGGTCCAGACATTTCTCCGCGCAGCTCCGGCCAGGATCGGCCGCCGCATTGCGCAGATCGTCGCGATCGCCGCCGCCAGCCTGCCTCAGGCTGGCGCGTAAGGACAGCTGTCCTGCCTGCGCTTTTCGCGCATCCGTCGCACTGATTTAATCTCACCCGTCCCAGCGCTAGTGCTAATGTGAGTCGATCCGATGCTACGGCGTAGCGGGGAGGATTCCATGTCGCGCTTTGTCGTCCAGTTCATGAAGGACGTGCTCGGCGGTAACGGCCGCGAGCGCGAGGTCTGCCAGGGTTCGCTCGAAATCGATGCTTTGAGCGAAGGCCAGGCGACGGAAATCGCAAAACTGAAATTCTGCGAGCAGCAGGCGCTGTGCGACTGGTCGCTGCATGCCGACCGCATCCGGATCGATGCGGCCGACGTTCACGCCTGATCTGGCGTTACAGAGTAACGCCGATCACTCCGGCAGGATGCGCACCGCGCCCTTTGCCGCGCTGCTGGCGAATGCCGCATAGGCCTTCAGCGCAGTCGAGACGGCGCGCTTGCGCGGCGCCGCCGGTTTCCACGCCGCATTGCCCTTCGCGACCATCGCCTCGCGGCGGCGCTTGAGTTCGGCATCCGCGACCTTGAGATTGACCTTGCGGTTCGGGATGTCGAATTCGATCACATCGCCTTCCTCGACCAGGCCAATCAAACCGCCTTCGGCGGCTTCCGGCGAGACGTGACCGATCGACAGACCCGACGATCCGCCGGAGAAGCGGCCATCGGTGATTAGCGCGCAGTCTTTGCCGAGGCCCTTCGATTTCAAATAGCTGGTCGGGTAAAGCATCTCCTGCATGCCCGGGCCGCCGCGCGGCCCCTCATAGCGGATCAGCACGACGTCGCCAGCCTTCACCTTGTTGCCCAGGATGGCGTCGACCGACGCGTCCTGGCTCTCGAAGATGCGGGCTGGGCCGGAGAATTTCAAAATGCTCTGGTCGACACCCGCGGTCTTCACGATGCAACCGTCCTCGGCGAGGTTGCCGAACAGCACGGCGAGACCGCCGTCCTTGGAATGAGCGTGCTCGGCGTTGCGGATGCAGCCGGTGGCGCGGTCGAGATCGACGTCGTCGAAGCGCTGATCCTGGCTGAATGCTACCTGGGTCGGCACGCCGCCTGGTGCCGCCATGTAGAAATTGCGCACCTTCTCGCTCGTGGTCCGCACGATGTCCCAGCGGTTCAGCGCATCGTCTAGGGTCGCAGTGTGCACCGTCGGCCCGTCGGTCGTGAGCAGCCTGGCGCGATCGAGCTCGCCGAGGATTGCCATCACGCCGCCGGCGTGATGCACGTCTTCCATGTGCACATCAGGCACCGAGGGAGCGACCTTGCACAGCACGGGAACCTTGCGCGACAGACGGTCGATGTCGGTCATCGTGAACGGCACCTCGCCCTCGCGCGCGGCGGCGAGCAGATGCAGCACGGTGTTGGTCGAGCCGCCCATCGCGATGTCGAGTGTCATCGCGTTCTCGAACGACTTGAAGTTCGCGATGTTGCGCGGCAGCACCTTGGCGTCGTCCTGTTCATAGTAGCGGCGGGCGAGGTCGACGATCAGATGACCGGCCTCGACGAACAGGCTCTTGCGGTCGGCATGGGTTGCCAGCACCGAACCGTTGCCGGGCAGCGCCAGGCCGAGCGCCTCGGTCAGGCAGTTCATCGAGTTCGCCGTGAACATGCCCGAGCAGGAGCCGCAGGTCGGGCAGGCCGAACGCTCGATCACGTCGACTTCTTCGTCCGTGACGTTGGAATCGGCCGCTGCCACCATGGCGTCGATCAGGTCGACCGCGCGCTTCTTGCCCTTGAGAACGATCTTGCCCGACTCCATCGGGCCGCCCGAGACGAACACGGTCGGGATGTTCAGCCGCAGCGTCGCCATCAGCATGCCGGGCGTGATCTTGTCGCAGTTGGAGATGCAGACCATCGCGTCGGCGCAATGCGCGTTGACCATGTATTCGACGCTGTCGGCGATCAGCTCGCGCGAGGGCAGGCTGTAGAGCATGCCGTCATGGCCCATCGCGATGCCGTCATCGACCGCGATGGTGTTGAACTCCTTTGCGACGCCGCCAGCCTTCTCGATCTCGCGCGCGACAAGTTGCCCGAGGTTCTGCAGATGCACATGGCCCGGTACGAACTGCGTGAAGGAATTGACCACCGCGATGATCGGCTTGCCAAAATCCTCGTTCTTCATGCCGGTGGCGCGCCAGAGGCCGCGTGCACCCGCCATGTTGCGGCCGTGGGTGGTTGTGCGGGAGCGATAGGCGGGCATCGTAAATCCTTCTCAAATCCTTGGGCTATGGGCATTTTTTAGGGGAGACGCCGTCCTTATGCCCGCCCGGGCCGGCCGTTTCAAGCGCGGAACCGCATGGCTGGACCGCGCTATTTGGGCAATGCTTGTTGGGCAGTGCTTGGCGCTTGGCTTGATCTCCGCCGGCCTGTTGCTCTAGGTGGTAAACGAACCGGAATTCCGGACAAGAAGAAACCAAGGGAGAGACGCGTGGCAAGGCTGCCCCTGATTGATCCGGAGACGACGGGAGGCGACATCCGCGCCTCGTTCGACCGCATGCCGGTCAAGCTCAACATCTTCCGCATGATGGCCCATGCCGAGGCCAACATGATCCCGGCGATGCGGCTCGGCAACTCGATCCTGCACAAGCAGAAGCTCTCGGCGGTCAATCGCGAGCTGTTGATCCTGCAGGCAGCGCAGCTCGAAGGCGGTGCTTACGAATGGCGCCAGCATGTGCCGATCGCGCTCGGCGTCGGCGTGACACAAGCACAGATCGATGCGGTGGAGCGCGCAGACTACAGCGGCGCGGCATTGAATGGGGCGGAGCGCGCGCTGCTGGTGTTCGGCCGCGAGGTCGTCGAGAAGGTCCGCGTCGGCGATGCCGCCTTTGCCGGCGCGCGCCAGCATTTCAGCGAGCAGGAGATCGTCGAGGCGATCATAGCCCTCGGCTTCTACATGATGATGGCGCGCCTGACCGAGGCGACCGAGACCGATCTCGATCCCGCGGCCGGCATGGCCGTGTTCGACGGCGGCAAGAAGCGGAGCGACTGAGATGTCGGAAACGTCGCTCGACGCCAAGGCGGAACGTTACGTGCGTCCCCTCAGCGCGGAATCGTCAGGCACCGCGCCGGGCCGGGGCCGCCTCGATGGACGTCGCATCCTCGTTGTCGGCGGGGGCCAGCGCGTGTTCGACGCGGCGACCGATCCGATCGGCAATGGCCGCGCCATGAGCCTGCTGTTCGCACGCGAGGGCGCGCAGGTCGCCGTCGCCGATCTCAACCGCGCCTCCGCCGAAGACACGGTTGCGCGCATCACGGCTGATGGTGGCCGCGGCTTTGCGATCGCTGCCGATGTGACCGCCGAGCCTGATGTCATCAGGATGATCGGCGAGGCGCACCAGGCTATGGGCGGGCTCGACGGCATGGTCTTGAACATCGGCACCTTCGGCAAGACCGGGCTCGACAATGTCAGTACGGAGGAGTGGAACAGGATTTACGACGTCAACGTCCGCGGTCCGATGCTGTGCTGCCGCGCCGCCTTGCCGAAGTTCGACAATGGCGGCTCGATCGTCTTCATCTCCTCGATCGCCGCGCTCAAGGCGGGATCGCAGATGGCGGTCTATGATTCCTCCAAGGCTGCGCTCGGCGGGTTGATGCGCAACATCGCGCATACCGGGGCACGGCGCGGTATCCGCGCCAATCTGGTCTATCCCGGCCTCGTCGACACCCCGAACGGACGCGAGGCCGGGGCCGGCCGTCCGTCGCGCGGCAAGAGCCATGTTCCGTTTGGCCGCCAGGCGACGGCATGGGAGATCGCCTATGCGGTGCTGTTCTTCATGTCGGACGAGAGTGTCTATGTCACCGCGCAGACGCTCGCGGTCGACGGTGGTCTGAGCGGATTATGATCTGAGTTTATTCCGCGGCGAGACCAACCGGGATCGGCGGCCGGCGCTTCGGGGCGCGGCTGCCCTTGCGTCCGACATCGCTTGGTCCGAGCGTCGCGGCGGCGGCCAAAAGCTGTTCACGCAGCCACTGGTTCGTGGTGTCACCCTCGGCGGTTGCATGCCAGTACAGATAATTGATGTGCGGGCTGATCGGGAAAGGGCAGGGGAACTGTCGCAATAGTCCCGGCTGCTCCAGCACGGACGCCGCGCTTTCGGACGCAGTCAGCAGCATGTTATTCCGGCTCACGACATGACAGGCGGTCGCGAAGTTCTGGCATAGCAGGCGGACAGTGCGCTGGATGCCAAGGCGCTGGAACTGGAAATCCTCAAACGATAATCCGCTGCGCCGCGACGTCACGCAGACATGTTCCATCCGCAAATAGGTCTTCCGGTCGAGCCGTGCGCCGAGGTCGGGATGGTTGCGGCGGGCAAATACCGCGATGCGCTCGGTCAGGATCTGCGCGCGTCGTACCTCTGCCGAGAGCGGCAATAGCGTATCGATCGCCACATCCAGCGTGCCGGCGGCCAGCTCACGCTCCAGGTTGTTGCGCTCGCAGCGCACGGTTGCGATCTCGACCAATGGTGCAACCGCGCTGATCCGGTTGACCAGCGCGCTCAGGATCGGCGCCTCGAGGTTGTTGCGCAGCCCGATGACGAAGCGTTTCGGCGTTTTGGCAGGATCGAACCGGTCGGTGTGGGTGAGCGTCGTCTCCAGGCCGTTGATCGCCTGGCGAACGGTGGTGATGATCTGGCGGGCCAGCGGCGTCGGCGTCATGACGTGATGGCGCCGTACGAACAGGGGATCGTTGAACATGGCGCGCAGCCGCCCGAGCGCGTGGCTCACCGCGGGCTGGGTCAGATTGAGGCGGAAACAGGCACGGCTGACGCCGCCCTCGGAATAGATCGCGTCGAACACGACGAACAGGTTCAGATCGATGTCGCGCACATGCATGAACTTAATCAATCCGTATCTGCCGAATGCATTTGACGAATACTAAGCGCCGCTCTTAAAGTCTCAAGCAAAATAAGACCCAAAAGAAGACATCAAAAAAAGAAGACCTGGAGGAAATGATGAGCGTGCAGTCGCCATCGCGTGGCGTTGCCGTCCCGGCCGCTTCATCGCGCGCGAGCTCGATGTTCGCCAAGCCGAGCCAGGAGCAGATCGTGCTCCTGATCACGATTGCACTGCTGATCGTGTTCGGCCTGACGCTGAACGGCTTTGCCACGATCTCCAACCTCCTGAATTTGCTGCGCAGCATTTCCATCCTCGGCGTGCTCGGCCTCGGCATGGGGCTGATCGTGATCAGCCGCGGTATCGACCTCTCCGAGGTCGCGATCATGGCGGGCGCGTGGTCGATCGCGCTGATCGAGATGCAGCACGGCATGTCGACATTCTCAGCCGTGCTGCTCGCGCTTGCGATTGCGATCCTGATTGGAACCGTCAACGGCGTGATGGTCGCCTTCGTCGAGGCGCCGGCGCTGTTCGTGACGCTGGCCGCCGGCTTCGTCATCTATGGCCTGGCGTTCTGGATCGCGCCGGCCTGGGTCGTCTATGCGCCCAAGGACGCGCCGGGACTGATGTACCTCGGTGCCGGGCGGTTGTTCGGCATCCCGGTTCCAATCCTGGTGTTCCTGGTCTGCGCCATCGCGATGCATCTGTTTTTGTCGCGCACCTCGATCGGCCGTTTCATCTACGCGCAGGGCGACAATCCGGAGGCCGCGCGATTGTCCGGTGTCCCGCTGCGGCCGCTGATCGTGCTGGAGCATGTGCTGGTGGCGCTGCTGGCCTGGGTCGCCGGCTTCGTCTGGGTCGGCACCACCGGCAGCATGCAGATGGCGATCACGCAAGGGACCATGATCTTCGACGTCGTGCTCGTCGTCGTGATCGGCGGCATCAGCCTGATCGGTGGCCGCGGCAGCGTGTTCAGCGTCGTGGTCGGCTGCGTCCTGATCGGCACCCTGCTGAACGCCTTCACCATCATGGACGTCAACACCGAGGTTCAGAACATCGTCAAGGGCGTGGTGCTGCTGGCGGCGATCGTGCTCGACAACTGGCTGCACCCCCGTGACGAGGAGACCGCGCGCCAGGGCGACTGAACGCACCCGGGCGCGCCGCGACGACATCAATCATATCAATCAAAACAAGAATATCTGTGGAGGAAACGATGAATACGACGAAGCTCTGGACTGTCCTGCTGGCCGGCGTAACGCTGGCTGCGTTGCCAATTGCGGCATCGGCGCAGGAGGAAGGCACCAAGACCGCGCGCGAGCTGCGCGCCTCCTACGACAAGGCGCTGGCAGGCAAGACCATCGCCTATCTGCCGATTGCGCTCGGCGTGCCGCTGTCGGACGAATGGGGCCGCGTGGTGCAGGAGGAGGCCGAGTGGCGCGGCATGAAGTACATCGTGCGCGATCCCAACAACAATCCGTCGGCGATGCAGCAGGCGCTGACCGCGCTGGTCGACCAGAAGCCCGACGTGCTGATCGTGCAGAACCCGAGCGTCACGCTGTTGATGAAGGATCTCAAGCGCGCCGAGAGCCAGGGCACGCATGTGATCCAGATCAACATGTCCTCGAACTACAAGTCCGGCGCCTTCGTCGGTGCCGACTGGCGCGAGATCGGCAAGATGCTCGCAACCGAAGTGGTCAAGGCCTGCGGCACCGCCTCCGGCAAGTCGGGCAAGGTCCAGATCGTGCAGGGCGAATTGACCGCAGCCGCCAGCGTCGATCAAGTCGGCGGCATCATGGAGGTCCTCAACAAGGACTCCAACATCAAGGTGGTGTCCAACCAGGCCGCCAATTGGGACGCCAACACCGCGCTCAACGTCACCGCGACCGTGATCCAGCAGCACCCGGACCTCTGCGCCTCGATCGGCTTCTGGGGCATCATGGAGTCGGGCGCCGCCCAGGCCATCCGCAACGCCGGCAAGATCGACGATGTCAAAGTGTATGCCTCGGGCGAGGGCTCGCAACTCGATTGCGACCAGGTCAATTCGGGCAACTTCGCCAAGTTCCTGAGTTACAAGGCGACCGAGCAGGGCCACGATCTGATGTTCGCAGCCGAAACCCTGCTGACGTCAGCCGACAAGCCCGGCACCCGCAATCTCGCCTATTACACGCGGCCGATCTGGCTCGATAAGACCAACGCCTCGGGCGGCAACTGCTTCGCGCTGAAGAAGAACTAACAGCATGATCCGGAAAAGTGGGCACCGGTTTTCCGAGAAGATCATGCTCAAATAAGAAGACGAGATCATGATGCGATTGCTTGCAATCGCATCATGATTGAGGGCGCGGCAGCCGGTGCGGGGCGCGCGCGTCCCGCGCCGGTTGTATCAAGAGCATGATCCGGAAAAGTGGAACCGGTTTTCCGAAAAGATCATGCTCAAATAAAAAAACGAGATCGTGATGCGATTGTCTGCAATCGCCTCATGATCGAGGGAGTGCTTGGCGATGTCGATGGCGATCGATTCCTTTGCCGCGTCGGTGCGGCGGTTTTCACCCCGGCTGTTGCTGTCGGAGCTGCTGCTCAAGCAATGGTTCGAGCCGGTCGTTCCCTTCACCGTGATGATCGGGCTGTGGGCGTATTTCGCGCTCACGATTCCCGATTACGCCTCGGTGCAGAACACGGTGTCGCTGCTGCGGCTGTTCGCCGAATTCGGCTTCGTCGCGCTCGCGATGGGGTTCTGTCTCGTCACTGGCGGCATCGATCTTTCCGTCGGTGCGATCTTCGCGCTGTGTAATTTCGCGGCGCTGTATTTCCTGCTGGTCCGCGAATGGCCGGTCGGCCTCGTCGTGCCGGCGACGCTGCTGGTCGGCGCTGTGCTCGGCTGTATCAACGGCTTCCTGATCGGCTTTCTCAAGACACGGCCGTTCCTGACCACGCTGGTGACGCTGATCATCCTGCGGGCCTCGGTCAACCTGCTCAACACCAGCTATGCGCAGGTGTTTGCCACCAATTCGGTCGACAGTGACGCCTGGGATTTCATCGGCGGCGGCAGCGTGCTCGGCATTCCCATCAACGCGGCGACGCTGTTCGTCGTGCTGCTGATCTGCCACATCTTCCTGTCGCGCTCGCGCTATGGCTGGCATCTCACCGCAATCGGCGCCAGCCGCAAGGCGGCGCGCCACGCCGGCATCCGCGTTCGTCTGATGCTGTTCATGACTTACGTGCTGTCGGGTACGCTGTGCGCGGCGAGCGGTATTTTCTACGCTGCGCGTCAAGCCTCGACGGATTCGACCACCGGCGTCGGCTGGGAATTCCAGGCCCTCACTGCGGTGGTGCTCGGCGGCGTCTCGCTCGCCGGCGGCAAGGGCACGGTGTGGCGGGCGATGATCGGCGCGCTGATCGTCTTCCTGCTGATCAACGGCCTCGTGCGCATGGGCATCCCCGGCTACGTCACCTCGGCGGTGACGGGCATGATCCTGCTTGCTGCGGTCGGCATCGACGTCAAATGGTCGAAGAACCGCGGCAAGGCGATCCAGAAGATCTATGTCAACCCGGCCTATGTGGCGCTGGCGCCGTCGCCGTCGGTGCGGCGCGGCTCCGGTTCGGCCTATGCGCAGAACGATCGGTTGATCAATGCGCAGGCGATCGGCATCGACCAGGTCGAAGGTCCTGAGGACGTCATCGTCGACCGCCAGGGCCGGGTCTACGGCTCGACCCGCGACGGCAATGTGATCCGCTTCTCTGGTGCCAACTTCGAGACCCGCGAGGTGTTCGCCCATATCGGCGGCCGGCCGCTCGGCATGCAGTTCGACCGCGACGAGAATTTGATCGTCGCCGTCGCCGGCATGGGCGTCTACGGCATCGCGCCTGACGGCAAGGTATTCAAGGTCACCGACGAGACCAACCGCACCTGGTACAAGCTGAACGACGATTCCCGGCTGCGTATGGCCGACGATCTCGACATCGCGCCCGACGGCAAGATCTATTTCAGCGATTGCACCACGCGGTACGAGATGACGACCAACACCCTCGACATCCTCGAGGCGCGGCCGAACGGGCGCCTGGTCTGCTACGATCCCAAGACGAAAACGACACGCACCGTCATCAACCATTTCTATTTCCCGAACGGCGTCTGCGTCTCGCATGACGGCCAGTCGGTGCTGATCGCCTCGACCTCGCTGTGCAAGATCTTCCGCTACTGGATCGCGGGCCCGAACAAGGGCCGCACCGAGATCCTGATCGACCAGTTGCCGGGTAACCCCGACAACATCAACCGCGCCTCCGACGGCAATTACTGGCTCGCGCTGGTCGGCATCCGCACGCCGACCTTCGATCTCTCGGTGCGCAAGCCCGGCTTCCGGCTGCGCATGGTGAAGCAGGTGCCGGCCGACGAGTGGCTGGCGCCGGGGCTCAATCATGGCTGCGTGCTGAAGTTCAACGAGAAGGGCGAGGCGCTGGAATCCTGGTGGGATCCGACCGGGACCTCGCATTCGGTGCTGACCTCGATGCGCGAGCACGAGGGCTATCTCTATCTCGGCGGCCTCGAGAACAACCGGATCGGCCGCATCAAGCTCGACGGCGTCGACGACAGCTGGACCGGATACGAGGCCTATTGGGGCGTCAAAAGCAGGGTGATCACGTAATGGGACTGTTCGATCATCTGTTGCGCGATATCAGAAGCGTCGTCGATCGCGATGGCGTCGACAGCACGATCCCGCCGCTCGACGGCGCGCTGAGCCCGAACGACCGGCTCGACACGGCTGTTGCGATCGGCGAGCCGCTGCCCGGTGTCGACGATGTCATCTCGGCCGGTGACGACACGATTTACGTCTCTGCCGGAAGGCGCGTGCTGAAGCTCAGCGGCGAGAATTTTTCGACGCGCGCGGTCGTCGCCGAATTCGAGGAAGACGCCGGCGGCCTTGCGCTGCATCCGGACGGCCGGCTGCTGGTTTGCGTCGCGGGCAGGGGCCTTGCCGCCATCGATCCGGCCAAACCAAATCCGCAATGGTGTGAGGCTGCCGACGGCAGCGCGCTTGCCGGCCTTCTGTCGGTGACCGCGGCACCGGATGGCCGCATCTATGCGGTCGAAGGCAGCGCCGGCCGCCACCCTGCCGAATGGCGTCACGATTTGATGGAGAAGCGGTCGAGCGGCCGATTGATCGCCTGCGGTGCTGATCTCGGCAATCCGCAGGTGTTGCTGCGTGACCTGCCGTATCCCTATGGCGTGACCGTCGCCGCTGGTGGCAAGGGTCTGTGGCTGACCGAAAGCTGGGCGCATCGGCTGAGCCGCTTCGCGCTTGATGGCAGCGGCCTCGGTGCGCGCGAGATCGTCGCCGGCAACATGCCGGGTTATCCGGCGCGGCTGCATCCGGACGGCCACGGAGGTCTGTTGCTCGGCGTATTCGCCCGCCGCACCCATCTGATCGAGTTCGTGCTCAAGGAAGACGATTTCCGCGAGGAGATGATGGTGACGATCCCGCCCGATTACTGGGTCGCGCCGGCGCTGGTCGGCGGCAGCGATTGCCTGGAGCCGATGCAGATCGGGGCGGTCAAGGCGCTCGGCATCCAGAAGCCGTGGGCGCCGCCGCGCTCCTATGGCCTGCTGGTGCATCTCGACGGCGAGGGTGAGGCGACCGACAGCCTGCACAGCCGTGCCGGCGGCCGTTTCCATGGCATCACCGCCGCCTGCGCCACCGACCGCGGCGTCGTCATCGCGGCCCGCGGCGCCGGACGCCTGCTGCTCTACACCGGAGACATCAGATGAATGACGGCGTGACGCAGGCGACCTCGAGCGCCGAGACCGCAACCCGCGAGCCGGTGCTGCAGATCACCAACGGCTCGAAAATCTATGGCGGCGTCCACGCCATCGAGGGCGTCAATTTCGATCTCTATCCCGGCGAGGTCCATGCGTTGGTCGGCGAGAACGGCGCGGGCAAATCGACGCTGTGCAAGGCGATCGCGGGCGCGATCAATCTTACCTCGGGCGACTATATGCTCGACGGCAGACCTGCCAAATTCGAGCAGCCGCGCGATGCGCTCAACGCCGGCATCTGCATGGTCTATCAGGAAACCAGCCTGGTGCCGACCATGACCGCGGCGCAGAACATCGAGCTCGGCAACGAAAAGCTGCTGACGCGCTTCCGCACCCTCAACATCCAGGCGCAGCAGCTCCTGCAGTCGCTCAATTTCCACGTCGATCCGGCTACTCCCGTCGGCCTGCTCGGCACCGCCAAGAAGCAGATGGTGGAGATCGCGCGCGCGATCTACAACAAGGCGCGCATCATCATCTTCGACGAGCCGACCGCCAGCCTGACGCCCGAGGAGATCGTCCACTTCTTCCACCTGGTGCGCGATTTGCGCGCCCGCGGCGTCTCAATCATCTACATCTCGCATGCGCTGGAGGAATCGCTGCAGATCGCCGACCGCATCACCGTGCTGCGCGACGGCAAGCTCGTGATCACGGCGCCGGCTAAGCAACTCACCCGCGATGCGCTGGTGCAGCACATGGTCGGCCGCGAGGTGGCGCAGGCGGTCTATGGGCGAAGAGAGAAGACGCATCAGCGCCGCGAGAAGGTGCTGACGGTCGAGAACGTCACCATGGGCATGGCGGTCAAGAACATGTCGTTCTCGGTCTATGCCGGCGAGGTCGTCGGCATCGCCGGCCTGATCGGCTCCGGCCGCACCGAGATCGCCAAGGTGATCTACGGCGCGCTGAAGCGCAATTTGGTCAATGGCGGCACCATCCGGCTGCGGGGAAAACCGATCCGCTACCGCGTGCCGCGGCAGGCGATCAATGACGGCATTGCCTACATCACCGAGGACCGCAAGGCCAACGGCTTCTTCGAGACCATGGTGGTCGACGACAACGTCTATATCGGCAGCCTCGCCACCCGCAAGGGCTGGAGTTTCCTGCTGTCGCGCACCCGGCGCAGCAAGCTCGCCAGTTACTGGGTCGAGCGCCTCAAGATCAGCGCCCTGCAGCGCAAGGCGCGGATCGTCGAATTGTCCGGCGGCAACCAGCAGAAGGTGGTGCTGGCGAAGACGCTGGTGCAGGACCCCTCGATCATCATCTTCGACGAGCCGACGCGCGGCGTCGACGTCGGCACCATCCCGCATATCCACAGCGAGATCCGCCGTCTCGCCGACGAGGGCAAGGCCGTGGTGGTGATCTCGTCGTATCTGCCGGAGATCCTGGCCGTGTCCGACCGCATCCTGGTCGCCCGCACCGGCCGCATCGTCGCCGAATTCGACGCCGCTGATGCGACGCAGGACAAGATTTTATACGCGGCGGTGCACTGATCTCTCCCCTCGTCATTCCGGGCTCGCGCCAAGAGGCGCGCCCCGGAATGACGAGGGGATAGCCCTGTGCCGCTGATTGTCAGTCGCCGCTGGTCGCCTTGAGGCACTTCTCGCCGGTGATCAATCCGCCAGCGCCGCCCGCAGCGCGGCGTTGAATTCCGCCGGGCGCGTCAGGAACGGCGCGTGGCCGGCGCCCTCGATCCATGCCACCGGGTGCGTGCAGCCCGGGATGTGCGCGGCGAGGTACGTGCTGGCGGCCGGCAGGCATATGCTGTCGTCGGCGCCCGCGATCACTGCCGTCGGCGTTGTGATCCTGGGCAGCAGGTCGATCAGGCTGCGCGGTCCCGAACTGGCAAAGGCGGCGAGCGCGATCGCCGGCGAGGTGGCGGCCGCGATCCCGGTGACGAGGCGCGTCGCCTCGGCATCTTCAGGCGCGATCATGCCTGAGAAGGCGGCGCAGCCGTGCGCGAAATCGCTGCTCAGGAGCTGGCCGAGCTGCATCGCCGCTTCGACCGGCAGAGCGTGCGGGAAGCTCTCGCTTGCCAGCAATTGCGGCGTGGTGTCGACCAGCATAAGACGCGCGAGCGTCTGCTGATATGTCGCGGCGAAAGTTTGTGCGATGGCGCCGCCCATCGACCAACCGACCAACGTGACATTCTTCAGGCCGAGTTGCGCGATGAGTTCAGCGAGATCGGCGGCGTGATCCTCGAAGCTGATGTCCGGTGTGCTTGTGGTGGATTGGCCGAAGCCGCGCAGGTCCACGCACACCACGCGATAGTCGCCCGCGAAGGCCGTGGCCTGATGCTGCCACACCGCGTGGCTCATCATGATGCCATGGACGAACAGCAGCGCCGAGCGGTCGCCGCCGCTGTCGGTCAGGAAGATATTGTTGCCGGCAATCTCGAGCATGGTGACCTCTCCCCGAAGGATGAACGAGAGGTCACTACCATCGTCGGTGATATCTGGTATTGCAGCTTCGGCGCAGGCGATTGAACGTTCGGATCACGTCAACGCGCTGCGCCGGAAGGCCGCGGGCGATGCCCCGGTCAGCGCGCGAAAGTGCCGATGGAAGTGGCTCTGGTCGGCGAAACCGAGCTCCAGCGCGAGATCGGCAAAGCTCACGGGCCTTGGCAGCTTCAACCGCTGTTTGGCGATCGCGATGCGATAGTCGATCAAATAGGCATGCGGCGCCTTGCCGAACGCGGCACGGAAACGCCGGGTGAACTGCGCGCGGCTGAGGCCGGTGAGGCCGGCCAGTTCGTCGAGCCCGATCGTCCGGTAATATTCCTGATGGATCAGGTCGATCGCGCGCTCGAGCGCGGGGCCACGATGGTTCGTCGCGGCCGGCAGCGGCAGCGCCGCGCCGAATTCCCGCATGATCCGGTGCGACAGCGCGGTCCCCAGCGCCTCGACATAGAGCGGGCCATTGAGCTCACCATTGGCGAGCTCGAGGGCGAACAGGCGCACCAGCGCCTGCAGCTCGGGCGAGGTGAACTGAAAGTCGTCGCGCAGATCGCTCCGCGCATTCGCGCCGTCCTGCCCGACATTGCGCGCGAACAGGTCCTCATCGATCATCAGGTGGATCGCGCAGGGGCGGCCTTCGCCGAACAGCCAGCGATTGTCCGCACCTGCCGGAATGAAGCTGAGCTCGCCGGTGCGCAACCGCGTCCGCGTCGTGCGGTCGGCGCATTCGTGATGAAACTCACCGTCGAGCGCCCTGGTGTGATAGACCAGAAGATGCGCGTTCATGCCGGCGCAGTTGATGTCGCTCGGCGGCAGGTCCGGATAGTCCTCGACACGCAGGCCGCGCCAGCCGAAGCCGCCGGAATGCGCCGCGCACGTCACCGGCACCATCGCCATGCGCTGCTCCGGATTCAGCAGGTGGCTTCCGCCCGAGCTCAGTCCCGTCATGGTTGTCTCTGCGCAAAGGTCGTCCCGGCGGCAGCACTCTCGCTTGCGGCGGCGACGGAGGCAAGGGGCCGCATCCGCACCATCGGGCGCCAATCACTGATTTGCCCGACGGTGCCACAAACTCGGTGTCGTCCCGGCCTTGAGCCGGGACCCATAACCACCGATGGTTATCGTTACGCAACGCTGGGGCCACAGCCCGCTCCAACAACGCAATCCTGTGGTTATGGGTCCCGGCTTTTCGCCGGGACGACGGTTGTGGGTGAGGCATCTCCACCCTTGACAATTGTTTTAAGTATAAAATAATATCCGGCATCGGCTCGCCGGGAAATGCGCCGTCCGAGCCAAGGGCCCCGGCAGCCAATAACGGGAGATCGCCATGCGTATCGTTTGCATCGGAGGCGGGCCGGCCGGGCTTTATTTCGGCATCCTGATGAAGATGCTGGACCCCGCGCACGAGATTTCCGTGGTCGAGCGCAACCGGCCCTACGACACGTTCGGTTTCGGTGTGGTGTTCTCGGATGCGACCATGGACAACATGCGCAAATGGGATCCGGTCACCGCGGATACGATCGAGCAGGCCTTCAACCATTGGGACGACATCGAGGTTCTGATCAAGGGCCGGCGGATGCGCACGTCGGGCCACGGTTTTGTCGGCATCGGCCGCAAGAAGCTGCTCAATATCCTGCAGGCGCGCGCCGAGGAACTCGGCGTCGAGCTGGTCTTCGAGCGCGACGTTGAGTCCGACCTGGATTTCCCCGATGCCGACCTGATTGTCGCCGCTGACGGCGTCAACTCGAAGATCCGCACCAAATATGCGGAAGAATTCCGGCCGGACATGCTGATGCGGCCGAACCGCTATATCTGGCTAGGGACCAACCGGCCGTTCGACGCCTTCACCTTCGACTTCCGCAAGACCGAGCATGGCTGGTTCCAGGCGCATATCTACAAGTTCGAGGAGGGCGCGGCGACCTTCATCGTCGAGACCACCGAAGAGGCCTATCTCGCCCACGGCCTCGACCGGATGGACCCGGACGCCTCGATCGACTTCTGCGAAAAAGTGTTTTCTGAAATCCTCGAGGGGCATTCACTGGTCTCCAACGCGCGCCATCTGCGCGGCTCGGCCTGGCTGTCCTTCCCGCGGCTGATCTGCGGCAAATGGACCGCGTTCAATGGCAACAGCCATGTCGTGCTGATGGGCGACGCCGCGCACACCGCGCATTTTGCGATCGGCTCGGGGACAAAACTGGCGCTGGAAGATGCGATCGAACTGACCAACCAGTTCAAGATACATGGCGCGAGCAAGGGGAGCATTCCCACCGTTCTCGCCGCCTATGAAGAGCTGCGCCGGGTCGATGTGGCGCGGATCCAGAACGCGGCGCGCAACGCGATGGAATGGTTCGAAGTGGTCGGCTCGCGCTATGCCGATACGCTGGAGCCGGAACAGTTCATGTATTCGCTGCTGACGCGCTCGCAGCGCATCAGCCACGAAAATCTGCGGCTGCGCGACAAGACCTGGCTCGAAGGCTATGAGCGCTGGTTTGCCGGGCAAAGCGGATTGCCTGAGACCAACGACCGGGTCACGCCGCCGATGTTGACGCCGTTCCGGATTCGCGGGCTGGCGCTGCATAACCGCATCATCGTTTCGCCGATGGCGATGTATTCGGCCGAGGATGGCGTGCCGACCGATTTCCATCTGGTGCATTTCGGCTCACGTGCGCTCGGCGGGGCCGGGCTGCTGTTCACCGAGATGACCTGCGTCTCGCCGGAGGCGCGGATCACGCCCGGCTGCTGCGGCCTGTGGAACGACGCGCAGGCATCAGCCTACAAGCGGATCGTCGATTTCGTGCACGGCAATTCGCAAGCGCGGATCGCGATCCAGCTCGGCCATGCCGGCCGCAAGGGCTCGACGCGAGTGGCCTGGGAGGGCATGGACGAGCCGCTGCCTGACGGTAACTGGCCGCTGGTGTCGGCTTCAGCCGTTCCCTATCTGCCCGACGGCCAGGTGCCGGAGCCGATGACCCGCGCCGAGATGGATGAGGTGCGCGAGCAATTCGTCGCGGCCGCCAGGCGCGCGGCGAAGGCCGGCTTCGATCTCCTGGAGCTGCACTGCGCTCACGGCTATCTGCTGTCGAGCTTCCTCTCGCCGCTGACCAACCACCGTACCGATGACTATGGCGGATCGATCGAGAACCGGGCGCGCTATCCGCTGGAGCTGTTCCGCGCCATCCGCGCGGTGTGGCCCGAGGACAGGCCGATGTCGGTCCGGCTGTCCTGTCACGACTGGGCGGAGGGCGGCAACACGCCCGAGGATGCGCTCGCCTTCGCAAAACTGTTCAAGGACGCCGGTGCCGACCTGATCGACTGCTCATCGGGGCAGGTTTGGGCCGACGACCATCCGGTCTATGGCCGGCTGTATCAGACGCCGTTCTCCGACAAGATCCGCAACGAGGTCGGCATCGCCACCATCGCGGTTGGCGCGATCTCGGAGGCCGATCACGCCAATTCGATCATCGCCGCCGGCCGCGCCGATCTCTGCGCCATCGCCCGGCCGCATCTCGCCGATCCAGCCTGGACCTTGCATGAGGCCGCGAAGATCGGCGTCAAGTCGATCGTCTGGCCGAAGCAGTATCTGTCGGGCAAGCCGCAATACGAGGCCAATCTCCAACGCGCCGCGGGAGCGAAGCCATGACGCGGTTCTGGCCTAACGCCCATGCTCTTGTGACCGGCGCTGGTTCCGGCATCGGCGCCGCAACGGCGATCGCGCTGGCAAAGGCGGGCGTGCGTGTCAGCATCGCCGGGCGCCGGATCGAGGCGCTGAAGAGCACCGCCGCATTGCTCGGGGACCGCGCGGGCGCCATCGTCGCGATCGATGTGACCGACGAAGCTGCGGTGGCCGCAGGCGTTACACGGATCGAATCCGAGGCAGGCCCGATCGATATTCTCGTCAACAATGCCGGCAAGGCCGCGAGCGCGCCGTTTGACAAGACCAATGCGGCGCTGTGGGCGGACATGCTTGCAAGCAACCTTTCCAGCGTGTTCCTGGTGACGCATGCGGTGCTGCCGGGCATGGCGCAGCGCGGACGGGGGCGCGTCATCAACGTCGCCTCGACCGCGGGCCTCACCGGCTACGCCTACGTCTCGGCCTATGTCGCGGCAAAGCACGGCGTGGTCGGCCTGACGCGCTCGCTGGCGCTGGAATATGCCCGGCGTGGCGTCACCGTGAATGCGGTGTGTCCGGGTTATA
Source organism: Bradyrhizobium sp. LTSP885 (assembly GCF_000938305.1). Classification (GTDB taxonomy): domain Bacteria; phylum Pseudomonadota; class Alphaproteobacteria; order Rhizobiales; family Xanthobacteraceae; genus Bradyrhizobium. The sequence continues at coordinate 167,710 of NZ_JYMT01000031.1, read as the reverse complement.
CCGATACTCCGCTGGTGGCGGATGCCGCCGCCAACATCGTCGCCAAGACCGGGCGCAGCGAAGACGAGGCGCGCGCGGCGCTGGCCAAGGTCAATCCGATGCAGCGGCTGGTGACGCCGGAGGAGGTGGCCGACGCCATCCTCTGGCTTGCGTCCGAAAGCGCATCGTCAATCAACGGACAAGCCGTCGCTGTTGCCGGCGGCGAAGTCCTCACCGGGTGAAGGAAACATCATGTCCGAGATGAAAGCAAAGCTCCGGCCGTTCAAGGATTATCCCGGAAAGCATTTTCGCTGGGCGACCGACGACAGCGGCCGCGTCGCGACCATCACGCTGAACCGCCCGGACAAAAAGAACCCGCTGACCTTCGAGTCCTACGAGGAGCTGCGCGACCTCTTCACCAATCTCAGGTCCGCGTCCGATGTCCGCACGATCGTGCTGACCGGCGCCGACGGCAATTTCTGCTCCGGCGGCGACGTATTCGAGATCATCGAGCCGCTGACGCGGATGGCGATGCCGGACCTGCTCGCCTTTACCCGCATGACCGGCGAGGTGGTGCGCGCGATGCGCAAATGTCCGCAGATCATCGTCGCGGCGATCGACGGCATTTGTGCCGGCGCCGGCGCGATGCTGGCGCTGGCCTCCGACCTTCGCCTGGCGACACCGCAGGCCAAGACCGCGTTCCTGTTCACCCGCGTCGGTCTGGCCGGGGCCGACATGGGCGCCTGCGGCTTGCTGCCGCGCGTGATCGGGCAGGGCCGTGCTGCCGACCTGCTCTACACCGGCCGCGCCATGAGCGCCGAGGAAGGTTTCTCGTGGGGCTTCCACAATCGCCTTGTGCCGGCGGCCGAACTTTCGAGTGCAGCGCATGAGTTGGCACGCTCGCTCGCTGATGGTCCCTGGTTCGCGCATGGGATGACGAAAACCATGTTCAACCAGGAATGGGCGATGGGCGTCGACGAGATGATCGAGTCCGAAGCGCAGGCGCAGGCGATCTGCATGGTCACGGGTGATTTCCGCCGCGCCTTCGAGGCGTTCGCCGCCAAGCAGAAACCAGTCTTCGAGGGCAATTGAGATGAGCGAGATCCTGCAACCGGACGGATGGGCGAAGCCGAGCGGCTACGCCAACGGTGTGGCCGCGCGCGGCAAATCCATCTTCATCGCAGGCCAGATCGGCTGGAACGGGCAATGCGTGTTTGAGAGCGACGATCTGGTCGCGCAGATCGGGCAGACCCTGCGCAACATCGCCGCGGTTGCTGCCGCCGGTGGCGCCGGGCCTGAGCACATCGTGTCGATGACCTGGTTCCTGCTCGACCGCAAGGAATACTCAGCGCGGCTGAGGGAGATCGGCGGCGTCTATCGCGACGTGATGGGCCGGTGCTTTCCGGCGATGACGGCGATCCAGGTGTCGGGCCTGATCGAGGACCGCGCCAAGGTGGAAATCCAGGCGATCGCGGTGGTGCCGGATTGATGGGGCAGTTACTATTGCCGTTGCCAGACCCGTCATCCTGAGGTGCGAGCTCTTGCGAGCCTCGAAGGATCGACGGCCACCAGCCGGGCCGTCGATCCTTCGAGACGCCGCTACGCGGCTCCTCAGGATGACGGACAAAGAGGGAAAGGTGCTGAGCCGATGTTAAGCCTAAGCCCAAACAGCGCAGGCCGGTCCGAGGCCGGAGCGCCAAAGGCGCTTGCGGCGGGGCAAGGGGCCATGCGACCTTAGGCCCACGTGTAAAAACGTCCTGTTGTCAGTGGAGTAAGGGACGATGAAGGCGATTATCGTCGGAGGCGGAGTAGGAGGCCTCACCACCGCGCTGATGCTGCGCGCACGCGGCATCAGTTGCGAACTGTACGAGCAATCCGACACCATCCGTGAGCTCGGCGTCGGCATCAACACGCTGCCGCATGCGATCCGCGAACTGGCGGGGCTTGGCCTGCTGGACAAGCTCGACGAGGTCGCGATCCGCACCTCGGAGCTGTTCTATCTGACGCGCCATGGCCAGCAGGTCTGGCACGAGAAGCGCGGGCTCGATGCCGGCCATGACGTTCCACAATTCTCCATCCATCGCGGCCGGCTGCAGGGCGTGATCCACCAGGTGGTGATCGACCGTCTCGGCGCGGACGCGATCCGCACCGGCTGCCGGCTCGGTTCGTTCACGCAGGACGAAGGCGGCGTCTCGGCCTATTTCTTCGATCGCAGTGGCGCGCATGTGCACACCGCGCGCGGCGATATTCTCATCGGTGCCGACGGCATTCACTCCAAGGTGCGGCAGACGCTGTTTCCGGGCGAGGGCGGGCCGTGCTGGAACGGGTTGATGCTGTGGCGCGGTGCCACCGATTGGCCGGCGTTCCTGACCGGGCGCTCGATGATCATCGCCGGCGGACTGAATGCGAAGGCGGTGATCTATCCGATCGCGCCGGGGTCGAGCCCGGCGAGTCGCCTCACCAATTGGGCGGTGCTGGTGCGGATCGGCGACGGCTCGTCGCCACCGCCGCGCCGCGAGGGCTGGTCTGTCCTCGGCCGGCGCGAGGAGATGATGCCCTATGTCACTGGCTTCACGATCCCGCAGGTCGATTTCGCCGGGTTGATCGGGGCTACGCCGGAGTTCTGGGAGTATCCGTGCTGCGACCGCGACGCCTTGCCCTATTGGTCGAGCGGCCGCGTCACGCTGCTCGGTGACGCCGCGCATCCGATGTATCCGGTGGGCTCGAATGGCGCGTCGCAGGCCATTCTCGATGCGCGATGCCTGGCAGATGCGCTGGCGCGGTCGGAACATCCGCGCCAGGCGCTGGTCGCCTATGAGCGGCAGCGCCTGCCGATGACTGCCGACATCGTTGCCTCCAATCGCCGCGGCGGACCTGAAGGCGTGATCGATGCGGTCGAGCAGCTCGCACCGCAAGGCTTCACCGACGTCGATACCATCCTGAATTACGATGCGCGTGAGGCGATTGTGCGCGGCTACGCGGCGAAGGCCGGCTTTGCCGCGCGCGTGGTCGCACGGCAGTAACCGAACGAAGGCAATTACGCCGGAGGCGGGGGCAGGAAGTGGATGTTGTGTTCGGCGGCGAGCCGCACCACGTCATCCGGGGTCTGCTCCTTCATGTTGTGGATCGCCCAGAACAGGTCGTAAAGCCTCCTGGTCGGCGACACCCAGAACAGCGTCTTCGCCGGCTGCTGCGACTTGTTGAAGATGCCGTGCGGCTTACCCATCGGCAGGCGCACAAGATCGCCGGGGGTGGCGGATTCATCGGCGCCATCGAGAAAGAAATCGAGCTTGCCCTCGAGGATATAGAGGTACTCGTCCTGGTCGGGATGGATATGCGGTGGAACGAAGGTGCCCGGCGGAAACGTCGCGTGCCACGAGAAGGAATGCTCGCTGCGGGTCTTCGGCACATAGGTCTGGCCGAGGATGTTCCAGGAAATGCCCTGGATGCCCTCATTGGCGCGCGTGATGCCGGCGATTTCGTCTTTCATGACCATGTTTCCTCCTCGATTCTGTTTGACGCGTTTTCTTCACGCGAACCGGTGCCCACTTCGCTTGAAAACGCTTTAAGTGGCTTACTTGGCGACGCAGTCCTTGGCGTAGCGGTCGCCGTAATCCGAAAACACCTTTTCGACGATCTCGGTCTGGTACTTGCCGTCCAGCCGCTTCGCGACCTTGGTGAGATAGAAATCCTGGATCGGATAGCCGTTGGCGCTGAATTTGAAGTTACCGCGCAGCGAGGTGAAATCCGCCTTCTTCAGCGCGGCCGCGACCGCCTCCTTGTTGGAGAGGTCGCCCTTCACCGCCTTGACCGCACTGTCGATCAGCAGCGCCGCGTCATAGGCCTGCATCGCGTAGGTGCCGGGCACGCCGTTATAGGCGGCCTCATAGGCCGCGACGAATTTCTTGCTTTGGGGATTGTCGAGGTTCGGCGCCCAGTTCGCGCCACCGAACATGCCGACCGCGGCGTCCTGCTGCGCGGGCAGGGTGGATTCGTCGACGGTGAAGGCGGACAGCACCGGCACGATGGCGCCGGCCTGCTTGTACTGCTTCACCAGATTGACGCCCATGCCGCCGGGCATGAAGGTGAACAGCGCGTCCGGCTTCAGCGAGGCGATCTTGGAGAGCTCGGGCTGGAAATCCAGCGTGCCCAACGGCGTGTAGGATTCTTCGACGATCTCGCCCTTGTAGTCGAGCTTGAAGCCGGCGGCGGAGTCGCGCCCGGCCTGGTAATTTGGCAGCAGGAGATAGACGCGCTTGTAGCCGCGGTCCTGCGCGACCTTGCCGAGGACCTCGTGGACCTGGTCGTTCTGGTACGACGTCACATAGAAGAACGGGTTGCATTCCTTGCCGGCGTAGCTCGACGGCCCGGCATTCGGGCTGATCAGGAAGGTCTTGTTCTCAGTGACCGGGCGGTGGATCGCCTGCAGGATGTTGGAGAAGATCGGGCCGACCACGAAGTCGACCTTGTCGCGCTCCAGCAGCCCGCGCACCTTGGTCACCGCGCCGTCCGGCTTGAGTTCGTCGTCGGCGTTGACGATTTCGACGTCGCGGCCGGCCATCTTGCCGCCGAGGTCCTTGATCGCGAGCGCAAAACCGTCACGCACCTGCTGACCAAGCGCCGCGGCCGGTCCCGACGTCGTGACGATCACGCCGATCTTGATCTTCTCCTGCGCGGCCGCCGGAGTGATCGCGACGCCAAGCACCGCCGCCAGTCCCGCAAACTTCGTCAATCGTTTCATGTGACTCCCCCAACCACCGCTATGTCCTGGGCTCAGCTTATTCTGACGACCGTGACCGCCGCAAGCGATGTGGCATTGCGTCAGGACGAAGCTTGCGCGCCGTGCAGGCGCCAGCCATGCAAGCGTCGCGCCAATTGCTTGAAGGTTAAAGAAACTGCCAAAACCGGTCCGCAACATTGCTTCGATTCGCAATTGTCCTTGCGGCGCGCCGCAAATTGCTTGAAGCTCAAAGCAATCAACCCGACCAGGGACAGCCGCAAAGGCGCGATTGCCGCATGATCCTCGATTCCGAAACCAAAGCCGTCGAACTGCCCGATGACCACGGCACCGAGCTGCGCCTGTGGCTCCGCCTCCTGACCTGCACCACGCTGATCGAAAGCGAGGTCCGCGGCCGGCTGCGCGAGCGTTTCGATGTCACGCTGCCGCGCTTCGACCTAATGGCGCAGCTCGACAAGGTGCAGGACGGCATGACGCTGTCGGACCTGTCGCGGCGGATGATGGTCTCCAACGGTAACGTCACTGGCCTGGTCGACCGCCTGGTTGAGTCAGGCCATCTCGATCGCCGCACCTCGGAAACCGACCGCCGCGTGCAATTCATCCGGTTGACCAAGCTCGGCCGCGCCGAGTTCCGCAAGATGGCCGCCGAGCACGAGAAATGGATCGCCGATATCTTCGGTGACCTTTCGCCGAAGGATATCCGCGAACTGATGAAGCTGCTGGCCAAGGCCAAGGGCTCGGCGCAGCGGTCCGCCAAGGCGAGGACGACTTAAGCAGATCTAGCGAGCGAGAGGATTTTCCGATTTCCACTCTTGCGCCAAATTATTTTAAGTATAAAATGATTTTCGATCGGAACGCTGCCGGGCGTCCTCGATATTGGTGTTCTCGATTTTGGTCTTGGCCTTTCTGGACGGAAAGCAAGGGGCAATCGAATGTCAGGTGAATTTCCCGGGCTTGGCCCATCGGGGCATGTCGACGATTTCGCACGGCGCAATCTGCCGCCGGCGGATCAATGGCCGCAGCTGCTGCTCGACCGGCCGGAATTCAGATATCCCGACTATCTCAACGCCGCGGTCGAACTGACCGATCGGATCGTCGAGCAGGGCATGGGCGATCGCATCGCGCTGATCGGCAACGGCCGCCAGCGCACCTACAAGGAATTGACCGACTGGTCGAACCGCCTGGCGCATGCGCTGGTGGAGAATTACGGCGTCAAGCCCGGTAACCGCGTGCTGATCCGCTCCGGCAACAATCCGGCGCTGGTGGCGGCGTGGCTTGCCGCGACCAAGGCCGGCGCGGTCGTCGTCAACACCATGCCAATGCTGCGTGCAGGTGAACTCGCAAAAATCATCGATAAGGCCGAAATCGCGCTGGCGCTGACCGACAGCCGCATCGCGGATGAACTGGTCGCTTGCGCCAAGACCAGCAAATTCCTCAAGCAGGTCGTCAATTTCGACGGCACCCAGAACCACGATGCGGAGCTTGATCGGATCGCGCTGAACAAGCCGGTGAAATTCGAGGCGGTGAAGACCGGCCGCGACGATGTCGCGCTGCTCGGCTTCACCTCGGGCACGACGGGCGAGCCGAAGGCGACGATGCATTTCCACCGCGACCTCCTGATCGTGGCGGACGGTTACGCCAAGGAAGTGCTCAAGGTGACGCCGGACGACGTCTTCGTCGGCTCGCCGCCGCTCGCCTTCACCTTCGGCCTCGGTGGTCTGGCAATCTTTCCGCTGCGCTATGGCGCGACTGCGACGTTGCTGGAAAACGCAGCGCCGAGCGAGATGATCAGGATCATCGAAACCCACAAGGCGACGATCTGCTTCACCGCGCCGACCGCCTATCGGGCGATGATGGCCGCGATGGACAAGGGCGCCGATCTGTCGTCGCTGCGGCTTGCGATCTCGGCGGGCGAGACGCTGCCGGCGCCGGTGTTCGAAAGCTGGACGGCGAAGACCGGCAAGCCGATCCTCGATGGCATCGGCAGCACCGAATTGCTGCACATCTTCATCACCAACCGGGTCGGCAGCGCCGTCGGCGGGACGACGGGGAATCCGGTCTCCGGCTATGAGGCCAGGATCGTCGATGAGGACATGAACGAGTTGCCGCCGGGCACGGTCGGCAGGCTGGCGGTCCGCGGTCCGACCGGCTGCCGCTATCTCGCCGACGCCAGGCAGGCGAACTATGTGCGCGATGGCTGGAATATCACCGGCGATGCCTTCGTCAGCGACGAGAACGGCCGGCTGTCGTTCGTCGCCCGCGCCGACGACATGATCATCTCGGCCGGCTACAACATCGCGGGGCCCGAGGTCGAGGCCGCGCTGCTCGGGCATCCCGACGTCGCGGAATGCGCTGTGATCGGTGCGCCTGATGTGGAGCGCGGGCAGGTCGTCTCGGCATTCGTCGTGCTGAAGCCGGGTGCGCGCAACGACGATGTCGAGGTCAAGCTGCTGCAGGATCACGTCAAGGCAACGATCGCGCCGTACAAATATCCTCGCGCGATCGCCTTCGTGGAAGCGCTGCCGAAGACGCAGACCGGAAAGATCCAGCGCTTCAGGTTGCGTGAGGCGAGTTGAGACCCTGGATCAGTGCGCGGCGCCACCGCCCGCGTTGCCTTTGGGCTTGCCCGTGAGCAGGATCGCGATCGCGGCGAAGACCAGCACGATGCCGATCACGGCGAAGGTGTCGCTAAAGCCAAGCACCAGCGCCTGGCGCTTGACGATGCCGCCAAGGGCTACGATCGCCTGTTGATGCGCGGTGGCGGGGTCGGAGATGCCGTGGCTGAGGAAGTAGTTGGTGATCTCGGTGATCCGGCTGCGCACCTCCTCGCGGCCGAGGTCGACGGACTGGCCGATGATGTTGGAGTGGAACTGCTCGCGCTTGGTGACGATGGTGGCGAGCAGCGCGGTGCCGATCGCGCCGCCGAGGTTACGCATCATGTTGGAGATGCCGGAGGCGGCCGCGGCATCCTGCGGTGCGACGCTGCCGAGGCTGACGGCGGACAGCGGCGCCAGCATCAGCGCCTGGCCGATGGCGCGGACGATGTTCGGGACGAAGAACTGGTCGCCGGAATAGTCGAGCGACATCGAGATGTTCATGAAGGATGAGACCGCGAACAGCATCATGCCGACGAAGGCGATGAAGCGGGCATCGAAGCGCTGCATCAGCTTCGGGACCAGCGGGATCAGGATCAACTGCGGCAGCCCGGTCCAGGCCAGCACCTGGCCGATCTGCTCGGCATTGTAGCGCTGCACCTGGCCGAGATAGGCGGGCAGCAGGTAGACCGAGCCGAACAGCGCGAAGCCGACGAACACCGCCGAGATGGTGCCGAAGCCGAAGCTGCGCTGGGCGAGCAGCCGGAGCCGGATCAGCGGCTTCTCGACGACCAGCTCGATCCAGATGAACAGGGTCAGGCTGACCGCGGCGATCACCGCGAGCCTGACGATGAAAGGCGAACCGAACCAGTCGTCCTTGTTGCCCTCTTCCAGCACCGACTGCAGCGCCGAGAGCCCGATCGCCATCGTCACGATGCCGAGCCAGTCGCCTTCGCGGAGCAGCTTGAGCTGCATCGGCTGCCGCTCGATCGTGAAATAGAGCGTCGCGACCATCACCGCGGTCGGGATCACGTTGACGAAGAAGATGGTCTGCCAGCCGTAGTTCTCGGTGAGGTAGCCGCCGATGGTGGGGCCGATGGCCGGGGCAAAGGTCACGGCCAGCGCGAACATCGCAAGTCCGATCGGCTGCTGCGGCTTCGGCAGCTTGGTGAACACCAGCGTGAAGGCCATCGGGATCAGCACGCCGCCGAAAAAGCCCTGCAGGCCGCGCATCGCGATCATCGATGGCAAATCGTGGGTGAAGGCACAGGCCACCGAGAAGATCGCAAACAGTGTGGCGTGGACCAGAATGATCTTGCGGAAGGAGAACACCCGGGTGAGGTAGTCGGTGAGCGGGATCACCACGATCTCGCCGATCAGGTACGACGTCGAGATCCAGGAGCCGTTGTCGACGCCGGTGCCGATGCCGCCCTCGATATTGAGCAGCGAGGCGTTGGTGATCTGGATGTTGAGGATCGCCATGAACGCGCCGATCATGGCCGCGAACACCGAAATCCAGACCACCGGGCTGGCGCGGTTCGGGTCGACTGCTACGGCGGTGGCGCGGGGCAAGGCGGCAGGGGATGAGAGGGCGATATCTGACATGGCATCACCTATTTGGCATTACCTATTTGAACGAGACGACAGCAACCTTCGGCGTGGTGTTGGAGCGCGGGGCGTCAGCCGGATGCGACAGCGTCGCGATGGTCGGGATCACGGACATGCCCGGCCGCAATTCGACGGGGGTGGCGTCGAGTGCGATCTTCACGGGAATGCGCTGCACCACCTTGGTGAAATTGCCGGTCGCGTTGTCCGGTGGCAGCAGCGCGAATTCCTGGCCGCTCGCCGGTGCAAGACTGTCGACATGACCGCGCACGACCTGGCCGGGGAACATATCGACCGCGATCTCCACCGACTGGCCCTTGCGGACGTCGGTCAGCTGGGTCTCCTTGAAATTGGCAATCACATAGGCCCCGGTGGCCGGCACCAGCGACATCAATTGCGTGCCGGCCTGCACGAACTGGCCGGTGCGCAGCGTGCGGTTGCCGACGACGCCGTCGATCGGCGCTGATATCGTGGTGTAGCCGAGATTGAGCTCGGCCTGGTGCTGCAGCGCGGACGACCGAGCAGCCGCCGCTTCGGCCTGGACGATGTCGGCCTTGAGCAATTCCACCTGGTGCAAAGCGGACGCGAGGTTCGCGGTGTCGCGCGCAACCGCGGCCTCGGCGCCGGCGTGACGCGACTGCGCCTGCTGCGCGTTCTGGACGCTGCCGAAGCCGGTGCCGGCGAGGTCGGTGTAGCGCTTGTTCTCCTGCGCGGCGAAGGTCTGCGTCGCATCGTCGACCGCGAGCGTCGCCCGGGCCGCCTCGATCACGGAGTGTTGCACGTCGAGCTGGGCGCGCTTGCTGGTGATCGCAGCCTCGGACGCGGCGACGTCGGCCTTGGCCTGATCGAGTGCGACCCTGAAATCGCGATCGTCGATCCGCGCCAGCACCTGGCCGGCGTGCACATGCTCGTTGTCGCCCGCCAGCACCTCACTGAGATAGCCGGACACTTTCGGCGCGATCGTCGTGTTGTCGGCTTTCACATAGGCGTCGTCGGTCGACACAAGAAAGCGGCCGACGGTCCAGTAATCCCAGCCGTACCAGGCAGCACCGGCCAGCGCCGCCACCGCGGCGCCGGCCAGAAGGAGGCGGCGAAGCTTGCCCTTCGCGTTCGTGGGAGGCGCGGCGGCGCTTTCCGGATTCGCGACCAATTGCTTGGCGGTGTCGGCTGGAACCTGGCTTTCGGCCTTGAATGACGTCGAATGATGGCTCATGGCGGCGCTCCCGGTTGCTGTATCCCGCTGTAAAACCTCGCCAATCTCGGTCGACGGCCACTCGGGATAATTAGGAAACTTGATATTTTCCAAAATAGCGCCTATGTTGGGACTGTCAATAGAATGACAGGCATCATTTAAAAGCATGGCTCGGAAGACAGCATGGGCGTGAAGGGCAAAGAGCAGTCCGGCGGGGACGACACTCCTGATACGGGACGGCGCGGTCGCGGTCGGCCACAGCTGCGTTCGGACGATGAGACGCGCGCCGTCATCTATGATGCTGCGCTGCAGGAGTTCGCGGCCCGCGGTTTCGCTGCGGCCAACATCGCCGACGTGGCCTGCCGCGCCGGCGTCTCGACCAAGACGCTCTACCGGCTTGTCCCAAACAAGATGGCGCTGTTCGAGGCCATGGTGACGGACCGGATGGACTGGTTCGTCTCCAAAGTGAATCTCGGCGCCTGCGACGGGCGCGATATCGAAGCCGCATTGCAGGCGGCGCTGTTGGCCTGCGCCGACCTCGTGCTCGATGGCGACGTCATCGCCATGCAACGCATCATCCTGGCCGAGAGCGACAAATTCCCTGCGGTCGCCGAGATGTTCTACGAGAAGGCGATGCGACGCAGCGTCAGCTCGCTGGCGGCGTGGCTGGGCATCCAGCAGAAGCGCGGACGGATCGTGCTCGACGACGCCGAGTCCGCGGCCGGCATGCTGCTCGGCATGCTCGTGTTCCAGCCGCAGCGCGATGTGTGGTACGGGCACAAGCCGCTGCCGCAGCACGATGAACTCGAAGCACGCGCCAAGAAATGTGCGGCGCTCTTCCTGTCGGGATGTGCGGTGCGTTCCGACCAGGTCACCAAGAGGAGCGAAGGCGCATAATGGCTGAACCGGCCACGACCTACACGATCGAGGCGGAGATCTCGCGCGACGACAAAACCAAATGCAAGGACGTGCTGACGCGCTGGATGACGGCGCTCAATCGCTACGACGCACCGGCCATGGACACGCTGATGCACTTCCCGCATGTGCGGATCGCCGGCGGCGCGGTCACCGTCTATCAGCAAGCCGGCAGCAATCCGATGGACCTGTTCGAGCGGCTGCGGAAGCAGGACGGCTGGCACCACAGCGCGTGGAATGAGACGAAGCTCGTCCAGTCCTCACCGGTGAAGGCGCACTATGCGCTCCGTTACACGCGCTATCGCGAGGATGGCTCCGTGATAGGCGTCTATGATTCCCTTTACGTGCTGAGCCAGCTTGGCGGCGCCTGGAAAATCCAGAGCCGATCGAGCTTCGGACCGTAGGCCAAGGCAGGAGCCGTCACTTGCCTGGTAGTGGCGCAGCAGGCTGGGCCAGGACCTGGCGGATCATCCGCGCCAGGTCGGATTTGCGATAGGGTTTTGGCAGCAGCGTCACGCCGGGATCGAGACGGCCGTGATGGAAGATCGCATCTTCGGTATAGCCTGACGTGAAGAGTACGCGCACCGAGGGGTGCTTCGCCAGAATCGCATCCGCCACCTGCCGGCCGTTCATGCCGCCGGACATGATGACATCAGTGAACAGCACGTCGCAAACAAATCCCTTGTCGACCGCAGCCAATGCCTCGGGGCCGTTGGCAGTGACCATCGTGTGATAGCCGAGCTGCGCAAGCTGCGCACTGACATAGTTGCGAACCAGCGAGTCGTCCTCGACGACCAGGATCGATTCGTTGCCGCCGCGGGCGTCGACGAGGGGAGGCGGCTCGACGTCAATGATGTCGCCGCTGCTGCGCGGCAGATAGAGCTTGATCGAGGTACCGTGACCCTCTTCGGAATAGATCTTGAGGTGCCCGTTGGACTGCTTGACGAAGCCGTAGACCATGCTGAGGCCAAGGCCGGTTCCCTTGCCGGTATCCTTGGTGGTGAAGAACGGCTCGAACACCTTTTCTCTGATGGCCTCGGGGATCCCGGCGCCGGTGTCGCTGACCGCGACCATGACATATTCACCCGGCCTCACATCCACATTGGCGGCGGCATAGGTCTCGTCGAGGATGACGTTGCTGGTCTCAAGCATCAGCTTGCCGCCATCGGGCATCGCGTCGCGCGCGTTGAGCGCGAGATTGAGCAGCGCCGTCGACAGGTGGTTGGGATCGATGAAGGCCGGCCATGCATCGCCCTCGAGCGACGTTTCGATTTCGATCTGCTCGCCGAGCGAGGGGCGCAGCAGCCGCGCGGTGTCCTGCACCAGCGTGTTGAGATCGGCCTCGCGCGGTTGCAGCGGCTGCTGTCGCGAGAAGGCAAGCAGGTGTTTTGTGACCTCGGCGCCGCGTGCGGCCGCATCGCCGATCATGTTGGTGACGGACGTCAAATTCGGATCGTGCGCGACCGCGTCGGCAAGGATGTCGATCAGGCCGGTGATAACAGTCAGGATATTGTTGAAGTCATGCGCGATGCCGCCGGTGAGGTATCCGACCGCTTCCATCTTCTGCACCTGGCGCAGCTTCTGCTCGGCTTCGAGCTGCTCCTTGGCGGCCTCGACCTCGCGGGCCCGCATGAAGATTTCGGCTTCCATCTGCTCGGTGCGCTCGCGCAGCCGGTCTGCCAGCCTGTCCTGTTCGGCGCCGCGCTGCTTCAGCTGGATGAATTCGGTGACGTCCTCGACCCGGTGGATGATGTAGCTGAACTGTCCGCCCGGTCCCAATACCGGTGAATTGCGCGGGCTCCAGAACCGCTCCTCGAAGCCGCCGCCCTCGGCTTCGGGCTTGCGGATGTCGTACTTCTGGACCGGCATCGTATCGGGCCGCCGGAACTGGACCACGCGTTCAAGCGAGGCCCGCAGGTTCCGCACCCCGTCGGCAGCCGGATCGTCGGGATTGTCAGGGAATATCTCGAACAGTCCGTGCCCGAGGATCGCGGCGCGCTCGGTCTTGGTGGCGCGCAGATAGGCGTCGCTCACCGCCACGATGCGAAAGTCGGGTGCCGTCAGCACCAGATAGAGCCCTGGAGCCGCCTCGAACAACGCCTTGAAGTCAGGCATGGGCGGGGTTGGGCTGTGCAGTTGATCCTCCTTCGCAGGAGCATGTCCGACGGCGCGTTGATCGTTGCCAAAAATGTGGCACGCGTCTTGACGAAGCGCAATGGTTGCCATGTATCAACGCGCGGTCTCGCAGGCTTTTCTCACACGATTTGGAAAGGTTAACGGCTACCCCGCGCGCAAGTTCTCCGCGAATGCCACTTTGCTATGGGCACACGCGACGACAACGGGCCAACCATGGCGTTCGGACCTTTCGGCGTCGCCATCTCGAGGCGAATCGCTTCCTACGACGTTCGCGTGAGGGTGACATAGAGTCGCGTCGATGGGTGGCCATCGAAGACCCGGTGTTGCTGTTTGTGTCTCCGTGTACATTCGATCGGGGGGAATTCCGGCACGTTATCCTGCGCAGCAACCGCGATGTGAGAACATGAGCGCCACGGCACGGCATGCGCGCAGAATTCGAGGCTCTCTAAGAGAGTCTCTAAGAGGGCTTCTATTAGAGAAATCTTCATCCCTCGCGTAAGCGTCCCGGCAACGGCACGTCAAACACAAAGGCGTGACAGGGACTCCGTTGCAATTGGGGTAGAGCGCGTTGAATCATCTACGTCTATTGCGGATCGCCGCGTCGGCGACCGCATCCGCGTTGGCATTGCTGCCGCATTCATCCTTGGCCCAGTCGACGACGTCGCCGCCGCAGTCAGGCGCGCAGGCGCTGCCGCCGGTGGTGGTTGCGTCTCCCGAGGCGCGGCGGCGGGCGACCACTGGACCGCAGCGGCGCGTTCAGCGGACCGCGCAGCCGGCCTCGTCGCGAAAACCTCCGCCGGTTCGCAATGTCGGCTTTGTCGAGAGCCCGCGCGGTCCGATCCAGGGCTATGTCGCGAACCGCAGTTCGTCTGGAACCAAGACCAACACGCCGATCATGGAGACGCCGCAGTCGGTGTCGGTGGTTGGCAGTGAGCAGATCCGCGATCAGAAGCCCGGCAAATTCGACGAAATCCTGCGCTACGCGCCGGGCGTGCTCGCCGGCACCTTCGGCGCCGACACCCGCAACGACTGGTTCCTGATCCGCGGCTTCAAGTCCGACGACGTCGGCCTCTTCCTCGACGGGCTCCAGCTTTTCTACACGTCCTACGCGAGCTGGAAGCTGCAGCCGTTCAATCTCGAGCGTGTCGAGGTGCTGCGCGGTCCTTCGGCGGTGCTGTATGGCGGCTCCAGCCCAAGCGGCATCGTCAACGCCATCAGCAAGATGCCGCCGGAGGAGCCGATCCGCTACATCGAGGCCGGCGTCAACAATTTCGGCAATGCCTATGTCGGCTTCGACATCGGTGGACCGGTCGCGACGCAGCCGCAGGACGGCAAGCTGTTCTACCGCGTGGTGGGGCAGGTCCAAAATGGCGGCACCCAGGTCGACTTCACGCCCAACAACAATTACGCCATTGCGCCATCGGTGACCTACAAGCCGGACATCGACACCACCTTCACGGTGCTCGCGTCCGCGTCGCGGAACGAGACGCGCGGCATCAATTTCCTGCCTTATGTCGGCACCGTCACCAACGCGCCATTCGGGCGGATTCCGACCAGCCTGTTCGTCGGCGATCCCTCGATCGACACCTTCACGCGCGAGCAGGAGATGCTCGGTTATCAGTTCGAGCGCAATCTCTCCGACAACGTCACCTTCCGCCAGAATGCCCGCTTCGCCCATGTCGACGTCACCTATCGGGGCCTGATCGGCAACGGCTACACCAACTTGGCCACCGGTGACCTCGGGCGCTACAATTGGTATGCGAAGGACACGGCCAATCAGGCCGATCTCGATAGTCAACTCGAATATCGCTTCGATACCGGCCCGGTCAAACACACGATGCTGTTCGGCGTCGACCTGAAGGATTACCGGATCGACGACTACCAGATCTTCCAGTTCGGCACGACGCCGTCGATCAACGCGTTCAATCCGGTTTATGGCTTGGGAAGCCTGCCGTTCACGACCACGCCTTTCCGCAATTTCGTGATCAAGCAGGAGCAGCTTGGCACCTACGTGCAGGACCAGATGAAGCTGGGCCGTTTCACGCTGGTCCTGAGTGGTCGCAACGATTGGGTGTCGACCAGCCAGGATGATCGGCCGAGCGGCGTCACGCTCACCAATCGCGAAGACAGCAAGTTCAGCGGCCGCGCCGGGTTGATCTACAATTTCGACAACGGCGTCGCGCCCTACGTCTCCTACGCGACGAGCTACAATCCGGTGATCGGCCTCAATGCTGCGAACCAGTTGTTGTTGCCCGAGACCGGGCAGCAGTCCGAGGTTGGCGTCAAGGTCCAGCCGAATGGCTTCGATGGCCATATCACCTTTGCCTGGTTCGACCTGAAACGTCAGAACGCGCTGACGACCGATCCGAACAACCCGCTGCTGCAGAACCAGACCGGCGAGGTCACCTCGCGCGGCTTCGAGGTTGAAGCGGTTGCGAATCCCTTGCCCGGGTTGAAGGTCATTGGCGCCCTCACGGCCTATAGTCTGTTCACCAGCAAGGATCTCAACCCGGCCCTGGTCGGGTTGACGCCGACCAACACGCCGCAGCAGATGGCATCGATCTGGGGCGACTACACCTTCCAGCAGGGTCCGCTGACCGGCTTCGGCTTCGGCGGCGGCGTGCGCTATATCGGCTCGTCCTTTGCCGACCAGGCGAACACGCTCGGGGTGCCATCGGTGGTGCTCGGCGACGCCGCTATCCATTACGAATGGCAGGGCTGGCGCGCGGCGCTGAACGTGATCAACATCGCCGACACCATCTATGTCGCGAGTTGCTCGGGGACGACGGCCTGCTTCTACGGCGATCGTCGTCGTGTCACCGCCAGCCTTGGCTACAAGTGGTGATGGGGAGGCAAAACTGATGGGGAGCGGCAGCTGAAGGCGCGGACCGTCAGGGTCTGGTCACTGGTCCATACCTGGACCAGCCTGATCTCGACCGTATTCCTGCTGTTGCTCTGCCTCACCGGGCTGCCGTTGATCTTCCATCATGAGATCGACGAGGCGCTCGGCTATGCGCCGCAGCCGGAGGCCGCGGGCGGACGGCCGCCGCTGCCGGCGCAGCAGATCGTGCAGGCCGCGCTCGCCGCCGATCCTGGGCGGGTGATGCAATACGTGTCGTGGGACAAGGACGAGCCCGGAATCGTCATGGCGTTCACCAACAATGCGGCAGACGGCAAGCCCGACGACACGACGGTGCGTGCCTTCGATGCGGTGACGGCGAAGCCGCTCGGACTGGTCGGCGTCGGTCCGATGCTGATCGTGCTGAAGCTGCACACCGACATGTTCGCGGGCCAAGCCGGCAAGCTGTTCCTCGGCGCGATGGGCCTTCTGTTCGCTGTCGCGATCGTCTCGGGCGTGGTGCTGTATTGGCCGTTCACCCGCCGGCTGCGCTTTGCCACCATCCGCAACCACTCCGCGCGCCGCGTCGCGTGGCTCGACTGGCACAATCTGATCGGCGTGGTGACGATCGTCTGGGCGCTGGTGGTCGGCCTCACCGGCGTGGTCAACACCTGGGCCGATCTGTTGCTGAATCAATGGAAGGCGACCGAGCTTGCCGAAATGGTGAAGCCCTATGCCGGCAAGCCGCCGCCGGTGCAGTTGGCGCCGCTGGATCGGGTGGTGATGCAGGCAAAGCAGGCCGCGCCAGGCATGGACGTGGCCTTCGTGGCCTATCCGGGAACGCCGTTCACCTCGTCGCATCATTATGCGGTCTTCATGCGCGGTGACACGCCGCTGACGTCGCGGCTCTTGAAGCCGGTGCTGCTCGATGGCGAGACCGGCGAGGTCTCTGACACAAGGGCGTTGCCGACCTATCTGCAGGCACTCTTGATTTCGCAGCCGCTGCATTTCGGAGACTATGGCGGTATCCCGCTCAAGATCATCTGGGCTGTTCTCGACGTGCTGACGATCATCGTGATCTGCAGCGGGCTCTATCTCTGGCTGGCGCGCCGGCGAAAGCGAGGACGCGTGGCGGCGACCAGCCAGGCCGTGTTCGCGCGATGAAGGCCGGCACCGACCGACCGCAGCGCTGGACCCACGTGTTTGGTGCGCCGATCGTCGCCGCCGTGCTGACGATGGGCGGCCTGCTTGCCGCGTTGCTGCTCGGCGATGTCGGCCGCTATTTCTCCTGGCTGACGGTCGCTTCGCCGGCGGCTATCGTCGCGTGGGCGTGGCTGCGCCTGCGGTTTCGCTAACGCGTGTTCGGCAGATAGCGCCAGCCCTCCTTGCCGAGGAAATCCAGCATGGCCTGCGCCGGAGGCAGCAGAACCTTGTCGGCGCGGCGGATCGCGTGCCACTGCCGGACGATGGGCAATCCTTTCACCTTGAGCACCACGAGACGGCCGTCCTCCAGTTCGTGAAACACGGTGTGCTGGGAGATGAAGGCGATGCCGAGCCCGGCCATGACAGCCTGCTTGATGGTCTCGTTGCTGTCCATCGCCATGCCGATCTTCGGCGTCAGCCCGACCCGCTGGAAGAACTGCTCCATCAGCATCCGGGTGCCGGATCCCTGTTCGCGGGTGATGAAGGTTTCGCCCGCAAGGTCGGATATTTCGACGTGCCGCCGTCGTGCCAGCCGGTGATCGGCCGCGGCGACGATGTAGTGCGGATGCCGGCCGAGCGGACGCATCTCGACCTCGACATCGGCCGGCGGCGCACCCATCACCGCGATATCGAGATCGTAGCCTCGCAGCGCGTCGCGGATCTCCTCGCGGTTGCCGATCCTGAGCATGACCTCGATCTTGGGGAAGCGGCGTGAGAACGCCGCGATCGCGAACGGCACGAAATACTTTGCCGTAGAGACCGCGCCCATCGAGACGCGGCCGCCGCTGCGGCCCGCGATCAGGTCGAGCGATTGCTCGCAATCCTTCAGCGCCGCCTCGATCCGCTCGACCAGTGCCAGCACGTGGGCGCCGGCATCCGTCAATGCCATGCCGTCGCCGGTGCGCTGGATCAACGGAAGCCCTGCGAGCGCCTGCAGATTGCGGAGCTGCAACGTCACCGCCGGCTGGGTGAGGTTGAGGCGATTGGCCGCCGAGGTAACCGAGCCGGCCTCGTGCACCGCGGACAGCGCGCGCAGCTGACGGATGGTGAGGTCCCGCGAGAAGTGGCCGGCCATCGAAAGCCCCATAAGAAATACTTTGGCGAGACCAAAGATAATGAAATTTCCCTAATTATGCAATTCGGGTGTTGATGCTGGCGACGGCGACTCCCGGTTGGGTCGTCGATCGAAGCCTCGGCAAAGAGGGCGTGATCAAAGGGAGAGGCCCGTGGACATTCGTCCTGCATTGCATGCCTATCTGGAATGGCCGACGCAGCACAACCCGATGCGTGCGGCGACCGTTGCGGTGGTCGAGGCGCTTGCCCGCGCGGCGGTGGAACTCGCGCGCATCATCGCCGCCGGTTCGCTTGCCGGCATCGGCGGTGAAAGCGGCGGGATCAATCCGGACGGCGACCGGCAGAAGACGATCGACATTGTTGCCGACCGCCTGATGCGCGAGGCGTTGCGGACCGCGCCGGTTGCCGCGGTGCTGTCCGAGGAGGCGGAACTGCCCGAGACGCTCGATCTCGATGCGCCGCTCTGTGTTGCGATCGATCCGCTCGATGGCTCGGCCAATCTCGAGAACAATATCTCGGTCGGCACGATCTTCTCGATCCGGCCGAAAGGGTACGACATCATCTCGACATTCTTCGAGCCCGGCACGGCGCAGTGTGCGGCCGGCTGCTTCATCTATGGCCCGCAGACCATCCTGGTGCTGGCGCTCGACCAGTGCGTCGATTGCTTCACGCTCGATCCGCGAGCGGGCGAATTCGTCCTGACCGGGCGAGACCTTCAGGTGCCGCCGGATACGCCGGAGTTCGCGATCAATGCCTCCAACCGCCGGCATTGGAGCGGCGCGGTGCGCGGCTACGTCGACGAGTGCCTTGCCGGCGTCAATGGTGAGCGCGGGCAGGATTTCAACATGCGCTGGATCGGCTCGCTGGTGGCCGAAGCCTATCGCATCCTGATCCGTGGCGGCGTGTTCCTGTATCCGGCGGATGCGCGCCAGGGTTATCGCGAAGGCCGGTTGCGGCTGCTGTACGAAGCCCATCCGATCGCGCTGATCATGGAATGGGCGGGCGGCGCGGCCTCGAATGGCCGGACGCGGATTCTCGAATTGTCGGCGCGCACACCGCATCAGCGCGTGCCACTGATCATGGGATCGATGCGCGCCGTGCGCGATGTCGATGCGATCCACCAGACCGTCGAGCCGTTGTTCGAGAGCAGCGATGCCCCGCTGTTCGCGCGGCGCGGCCTGTTCCGCTGAGAGGGAATCGTATGTCACGCCGACATCCCATCATATCGATCACGGGCTCTTCCGGCGCCGGTACGACGTCGGTGAAGAAGACGTTTGAGAACATCTTCCGCCGCGAGAACGTGGTTGCGGCCTATATCGAGGGCGATGCGTTTCATCGCTACGACCGCGCCGAGATGCGCAGCAAGATGTCGGAGAAGGCCGAGCGCGGCAACAAGCATTTCAGCCATTTCAGCCCCGAGACCAATCTGCTCGAGGAGCTCGAGCGGCTGTTCCGCGATTATGCCGAGACCGGCACCGGAACGACGCGGCACTATGTGCATGATGAGGAGGAGTCGCGGCTCTATGGCGCGAAGCCCGGCACCTTCACCGAATGGGAAGCGTTGCAAGACGCCTCCGATCTCCTGTTCTACGAAGGCCTGCACGGCGCCGTCGTCACCGACACGGTGAATGTCGCCCAGCATGCCGATCTCAAGATCGGCGTCGTGCCGGTGATCAATCTCGAATGGATCCAGAAGCTGCATCGCGACCGCAGCCATCGCGGCTATTCCACGGAGGCGGTGACCGACACCATCCTGCGGCGCATGCCCGATTACGTGAACTACATCTGTCCGCAGTTCAGCGAGACCGACATCAACTTCCAGCGCGTGCCGACCGTCGACACCTCGAACCCGTTCATCGCGCGCTGGATCCCGACCCCCGATGAATCGATGGTGGTGATCCGGCTGAAGAACCCGCGCGGCATCGATTTTCCGTATCTGCTGTCGATGATCCCGCACAGCTTCATGTCGCGTGCCAACTCGATCGTTGTTCATGGCGCGAAGCTCGACCTTGCGATGCAGCTGATCCTGACCCCGTTGATCCTGCAACTGATCGAACGAAAGAGGCGAACGATATGACCGCACTTGCGTCCCTGGCCAGCCGCACCGACGTCAGCCATGCCGAGATGGCCAATGCCATCCGCTTCCTCGTCATCGATGCCGTGGAGCAGGCGAAATCCGGCCATCCCGGCATGCCAATGGGCATGGCCGATGTCGCGACCGTTCTGTTCTCGCGTTTCCTGAAGTTCGATCCGGCCGATCCGGCCTGGCCAGACCGCGACCGCTTCGTGCTCTCGGCCGGCCACGGCTCGATGCTGCTCTACGCGCTGCTCCATCTGACCGGCTACGAGGCCATGACGCTCGATCAGCTCAAGGCGTTCAGGCAGTGGGGATCGACGACCCCCGGGCATCCCGAATACGGCCATACGCCGGGTGTGGAGACGACGACCGGGCCGCTCGGGCAGGGGATTGCAACCGCAGTCGGCATGGCGCTGGCCGAGCGGCTGATGAACGCGCGCTTCGGCGACGATCTCGTCGATCACTTCACCTACGTGATTGCCGGCGACGGCTGCCTGATGGAAGGTCTCAGCCACGAGGCGATCTCGCTTGCCGGTCATCTGCGGCTCAACCGGCTGATCGTGCTGTTCGACGACAACCGGATCTCGATCGACGGCGCGACCTCCTTGTCCTGCTCCGATGACCAGGCGGCGCGATTCAAGGCGAGCGGCTGGAACGTCTGCAGCATCGACGGCCACGATCCGCAAGCCATCACTGCGGCGATCAGGCAGGCGAAAACGAGCGATCGTCCGTCGCTGATCGCTTGCCGCACCGTGATCGGGTTCGGTGCGCCGAACCGGCAAGGCAGCGAGAAGGTCCATGGTGCGCCGCTCGGGGCTGACGAGGCCCAGAAGACCCGCGCTGCGCTGGGCTGGCCGTATCCGGTGTTCGAGGTGCCGGATCCAGTGCTCGCCGAGTGGCGCGAAATCGGTGCGCGCGGCCGCGACGCACGTCGCGCCTGGATCGAGCGCTCGCGACGGACGTGCAACGGCGAGCGATCTCCGTTCCATGATGCGCTGAACCGAAAACTGCCCTGTGCCTATGCCGAGGCGATGGCGAGGCTGAGGGAGCGTTTCGCGACCGAACGACCGAAGCTCGCGACCCGCCAGGCCTCGCAGCAGGTGATCGACGTCATCGCGGAAGCCTTGCCGAACCTGCTCGGCGGCTCGGCCGACCTCACGCACTCCAATCTCACGCTGGCAAAGACGCAAGTTCCGGTGCGGCCGGAATCGCTTAACGGCAGCTACATCCATTATGGCATTCGCGAGCACGGCATGGCGGCGGCGATGAACGGCATCGCCCTGCATGGCGGGTTCATCCCCTACGGCGGCACGTTCCTGACCTTCGCCGACTACAGCCGCCCCGCGATCCGGCTCGCGGCATTGATGGGCATTCGCGTGATCCACGTCATGACCCATGACTCGATTGGGCTCGGAGAGGACGGGCCGACGCATCAGCCGGTCGAGCATCTGGCTGCGCTGCGGGCGATCCCGAATCTGCTGGTGTTTCGTCCGGCCGATGCGGTCGAGACGGCGGAAGCCTGGGACTGCGCGCTCAAGAGCGAGACCGCGCCGTCGATCCTCTGCCTGTCGCGGCAGGCGCTGCCGACGTTCCGTGACGGCGCAACCCAGGTCAATCAGGTTGCGCTCGGCGCCTATGTCGTCATCGAGCCGGAGGGAGGGCGCGACGTCACGCTGGTCGCCAGCGGGTCCGAAGTGTCCATCGCGCTGGAGGCCGCACAAATGCTGGCCGAGGACGGCATACGGGCCGCGGTCGTCTCCGCGCCGTGCTTCGACCTGTTCCGCCAGCAACCACGCAACTATCGCGCCAGGGTGCTTGGCGCGGCCCCGCGCGTCGGCGTCGAGGCTGCGGTCGAAGGCGAATGGGCGCGCTGGCTCGGCGACGACGGCGAGTTCATTGGCATGACCGGCTTCGGCGCCTCGGCGCCGGCCGAAATTCTCTACCGCGAATTCGCCATCACGCCTGCGGCCGTCGCCGCGGCGGCGAAGCGTGTGACCCGTCGATCGATTTGAAAGGAGCAAGCAGTCATGGCGCGGATAAGTCTGAGGCAATTGCTGGATCATGCCGCCGAGCGCGGCTACGGCGTGCCGGCCTTCAACATCAACAACATGGAACAGGGCCTCGCCATCATGGAGGCGGCGGCGGCCTGCGATGCGCCCGTCATCATGCAGGCCTCGCGCGGTGCGCGCGCTTACACGGGCGACATCATGCTGGCGAAGATGATCGATGCGCTGGAGGAGATGTATCCGCAGATCCCGCTCTGCCTGCATCTCGACCATGGCAACGAGGAATCGAGCTGCGCTACCGCGATCCGATACGGCTTTACCTCGGTCATGATGGACGGCTCGCTCAAGGCCGACGCGAGGACCGCGGCGGATTATGACTACAACGTCGATATCACCCGCCGCGTCGCCGAGATGGCGCATTGGATCGGCGCATCGGTTGAAGGCGAGCTCGGTGTGCTCGGCTCGCTCGAGCATGGCGGCGGCGAGCAGGAGGACGGTCACGGCGCAGAAGGCCAGCTCAGCCAAGACCAGCTTCTGACCGATCCCGACCAGGCCGTCGACTTCGTCCGCGCGACCAAAGTCGATGCACTTGCGATCGCGATGGGCACCTCGCACGGCGCCTACAAGTTCACCCGCCGGCCCGACGGCGAGATCCTGGCGATGCGCGTCGTCGAAGAGATCCATGCCCGGCTGCCCAACACGCATCTGGTGATGCACGGCTCGTCGTCGGTGCCGCAGCCGTTGCAGGACATGTTCAACGCGTTCGGCGGCGAGATGCCGCAGACCTGGGGCGTGCCGGTCGAGGAGATCGTCCGCGGCATCAGGCACGGCGTGCGCAAGGTCAATATCGATACCGATTGCCGGCTCGCGATGGCCGCGGCCTTCCGCAAGGTTGCGACCCAGTCGAGGAGCGAGTTCGACCCGCGCAAATTCCTCAAGCCCGCGATGGATGCGCTGCGCGAGCTCTGCCGGGACCGGTTCGAGCAGTTCGGCACGGCCGGCAATGCCGGAAAGATCAAGGTGGTTCCGCTGTCGGAGATGGCGCGGCGTTACCGTGCCGGCGCGCTCGACCCACAGATTGGAAGCATAACTCAGGCCGCGTGAGCGACGCGGCGACGACATTCTCAGGAGGATCACATGAATATCCAGCAATCGATCACGGTGCGCGGCAAGGATCGCTACAAGTCCGGCGTGATGGAATACAAGCGGATGGGCTATTGGGAGCCGGATTATGAGCCCAAGGACACCGACGTCATCGCGCTGTTCCGCGTCACGCCGCAGGATGGCGTCGATCCGACCGAGGCCTGCGCCGCGGTCGCGGGCGAATCCTCGACCGCAACCTGGACTGTGGTGTGGACCGACCGCCTGACCGCCGCGGAAAAATATCGGGCGAAGTGCTATCGCGTCGATCCGGTGCCGAATTCGCCGGGCAGCTACTTTGCTTATATCGCCTACGACCTCGATCTGTTCGAGCCAGGCTCGATTGCGAACCTGACGGCGTCGATCATCGGCAACGTGTTCGGCTTCAAGCCGCTGAAGGCGCTGCGGCTCGAGGACATGCGGCTGCCGGTGGCCTATGTGAAGACGTTCCAGGGCCCGGCGACCGGCATCGTCGTCGAGCGCGAACGGCTCGACAAGTTCGGCCGTCCGTTGCTTGGCGCCACCGTGAAGCCGAAGCTCGGGCTGTCCGGCCGCAACTATGGCCGCGTCGTCTACGAGGCGCTGAAAGGTGGACTCGACTTCACCAAGGACGACGAGAACATCAACTCGCAGCCCTTCATGCATTGGCGCGAACGCTTTCTCTACTGCATGGAGGCGGTCAACCGTGCACAGGCCGCGACCGGCGAGATCAAGGGAACGTATCTCAATGTGACGGCGGCCACGATGGAGGACATGTATGAACGTGCCGAGTTTGCGCACGAGCTCGGCTCCTCCATCGTGATGATCGATCTCGTGATCGGCTACACCGCGATCCAGTCGATGGCGAAGTGGGCGCGCCGCAACAACATGATCCTGCATCTGCACCGCGCCGGTCATTCGACCTATACGCGGCAGCGCAGCCACGGCGTCTCGTTCCGCGTCATCGCGAAGTGGATGCGGCTGGCCGGCGTCGATCACATCCATGCCGGCACGGTGGTCGGCAAGCTCGAGGGCGATCCGAACACGACGCGCGGCTACTACGACATCTGCCGCGAGGACTTCAATCCGATGCAGCTCGAACATGGCGTGTTCTTCGATCAGAACTGGGCGAGCCTCAACAAGCTGATGCCAGTGGCTTCCGGCGGCATCCATGCCGGCCAGATGCACCAGCTGCTTGATCTCCTGGGCGAGGACGTCGTGCTGCAGTTCGGCGGCGGCACCATCGGCCATCCTCGCGGCATCCAGGCCGGCGCCATCGCCAACCGCGTCGCGCTGGAGGCCATGATCCTCGCCCGCAACGGAGGACGCGACTACGTCCATGAAGGGCCGGAAATCCTCGCGAAGGCCGCGCTGACCTGCACGCCGCTCCGCGAGGCGCTCGACGTTTGGAAGGACGTCACCTTCAACTACGAGTCGACTGACGCACCCGACTTCGTTCCAACGCCAAGCATGGCCGTCTGACAGGAGGTTCTCATGCGCATGACCCAAGGCTGCTTCTCGTTCCTCCCCGATCTCACCGACGAACAGATCGCGGCGCAGGTGCAATATTGCCTCGACAAGGGTTGGGCGGTGAACATCGAGTTCACCGACGATCCGCATCCCCGCAATACCTATTGGGAGATGTGGGGGCTGCCGATGTTCGACCTGCGCGATGCCGCAGGGATCATGAAGGAGCTCGCCGATTGCCGGCGCGTCTATGGTAACAGTTACATCCGGATTTCCGGTTTCGATTCCAGCTCTGGCTGGGAATCCGTCCGCATCTCCTTCATCGTCAATCGGCCGCAGGAAGAGCCTGGGTTCCGGCTCGACCGTCAGGAATCCGTCGGGCGCAACATCCGCTATTCGACACACGCCTATGCAGCCACGCGGCCGGAGGGTGAGCGCTACAGAGATCGTTGACCGCGTCCGGTTGAAGCCAGGCGGGTTGCTCCCTCGACCGCCTTGGTCCGGATGCACTTCTCCGTCGTCGCGGCCCCGCGGCGACGGAGCTTTTCGATTGTCGAGAGGACCATGATGAAACCGCAAGAGCAGCCCCGCGAAACTCCGGTTGAGACCGTCGACCTCCGGGATGAATTCGCCAACCTCGGCATCGGCGATGTGCTCGACCAGCTCGATTCCGAATTGATCGGGCTCAAGCCGGTGAAGACGCGGATCAGGGAGATCGCCTCGCTGCTGCTCGTCGAGCGTATCAGGCGGAAGATGGCGCTCGCCACGACATTTCCGACCCTGCATATGTCGTTCACCGGAAATCCCGGCACCGGCAAGACCACCGTTGCGCTGCGGATGGCCGGCATCCTGCACAAGCTCGGTTTCGTGCGCCGCGGTCACGTCATCAGCGTCACGCGCGACGATCTGGTCGGGCAATATATCGGCCACACCGCGCCGAAGACCAAGGAGATATTGAAGAAGGCGATGGGTGGCGTGCTGTTCATCGACGAGGCCTATTATCTCTACCGGCCCGAGAACGAGCGCGACTATGGCCAGGAGTCCATCGAGATCCTGCTGCAGGTGATGGAGTCCCAGCGCGAGGATCTGGTCGTGATCCTGGCCGGCTATGGCGACCGGATGGAAAAATTCTTCCAGAGCAACCCCGGCTTCCGGTCGCGCATCGCGCACCACATCGACTTCCCCGACTATCTGGATGCGGAGCTGCTTTGGATCGCCGAGCTGATGTTGCAGCAGCAGAATTATCGTTTCTCGCCGGAAGCACGCGAGGCCTTCATCCGTTACATCGCCGCGCGCAAGGCGCAGCCGCTATTCTCCAACGCCCGCTCGATCCGCAACGCGCTCGATCGTATCCGGCTGCGGCAGGCCAACCGGATCGTGGCGAAGCTCGACCGTACCCTCACCGCCGATGACGTGATGTCGATCGAAGCCGGCGATGTCCTGGCGAGCCGCGTGTTCGCAAAGGACACCGGCGCGACGGAGCAGGGGCGATGAACCAGGCGCTCGCGGCCACCCGAACGGCCGGGATGCGGGATATCATTGCGAGCGCCCGCGCGCTGATCTTCGATGTCGACGGCACCTTGGCTGAAACCGAGGAGGTGCATCGCCGCGCGTTCAACGAAGCGTTTGCCGAGGCTGGCCTTGGCTGGCATTGGGATCGAACAACCTACGGACGGTTGCTTCGCGTGGCCGGCGGCAAGGAGCGCATCCGCGCGTTCGACCAGCGCAGCGCTGCCCCGCTGCTGTCCTTCTCCGACATCGCTGACCTGCACCGGATCAAGACCTCGCGCTACGCCGCGCTGATCGCGACGGGCAACTGCCCGCTGCGGCCGGGCGTGGACGCGTGGCTCACAGGCGCACGCCGCCGCGGCCAGCGCCTGGCGATTGCCACGACGACGTCGCATGGCAATATCGATGCGCTGCTCTCGGTGGCGCTCGGCCCCGATTGGGCCGGCCTGTTCGAGACGATCGTGGCCGGCGACGATGTTCCGAGGAAGAAGCCGGCGCCGGACGTCTATGTCGAGGTGCTCTCGCGGCTGGCGCTCGGGCCGGGGGACTGCATCGCCATCGAGGATTCCGGCAACGGCCTGATGGCGGCGTCGCGGGCCGGCATTCCCGTGATCATCAGCCGAAGCGCGTATTTCAGCGACGATGATTGGACCGAAGCCCTGCTCGTCGTCGATGATCTCTCTGATATCGGCTATTGATACCTGCTCCCGCTGGCCGATCAGCGTCACCGAATGAACCCAATAGTCAAATAATATGACTAGTCGGGGCTCGTCATCCGTGGAATAGTAGGGGTGCGATCCACCAAGGGTCGCTGAAAAGGTGCCATTACGCCAGAAGCTCTGGTGGATGGCGCTTGCCAACAATGCCGGGAGACAGCGCCTCATGATCCCCCACGCCATTCCCGCGCCTCCTTCAACCCACGCCGTGACGCGCGGGTAACCCGACGGCATTTTCGGATCGGCACGGACAAAGGGTGCGGAGCGAGGATGACGCTGCTCATTGGCTCAATCGACATTCCGCGATTTCGGATCGTGACGCCGTCAGCGTGGACGCGACACCGCCGAAAATCTACGGCAGGCTTACCGGCGGTGGCCGACGACTGACACTGTCGACGGCAACGCTGGCTCAATTCAAAAAACAAAGGGAGTGAAGCATGTTCAAGTCGAAGACCACCTTGTTTGCGCTCGCGCTGGCCGGCCTCGCCGCGTCGGTGTCCGGTCGCGACGCCATGGCCCAGGGCAAGCCGACCATCGGGATCGCGATGCCGACCAAATCCTCGGCGCGCTGGATCGATGACGGCAACAACATGGTCAAGGTGTTGAAGGACCGCGGTTACGGCACCGACCTGCAATATGCCGAAGACGATATCCCGAACCAGCTCTCCCAGGTCGAGAACATGGTGACCAAGGGCGCCACGGTGCTTGTCATCGCGGCAATCGACGGCACCACACTGTCGGACGCGCTGAAGCAGGCCAAAGCCAAGGGCATCACCGTGATCGCCTATGACCGCTTGATCCGCAACACACCCGATGTCGACTACTACGCGACGTTCGACAATTTCCAGGTCGGCGTGCTGCAGGCGCAGTCGATCGAGAAAGCCCTCGGACTGAAGGAGGGCAAGGGGCCCTTCAACATCGAGCTGTTCGGCGGTTCGCCCGACGACAACAATGCCTATTTCTTCTACGACGGCGCGATGTCGGTGCTGAAACCCTACATTGACAGCGGCAAGCTCGTCGTCGGCAGCGGCCAGATGGGGATGGACAAGGTCGCGACCCTGCGCTGGGACGGCGCGACCGCGCAGGCACGGATGGACAATCTGCTCAGCGCGTTCTACGGCAAGAAGCGCGTTGACGCAGTGCTGTCGCCCTATGACGGCCTGTCGATCGGCATTATCTCGTCGCTGAAGGGCGTCGGCTACGGCAGCAAGGACCAGCCGATGCCTGTCGTCAGCGGGCAGGATGCCGAGGTTCCCTCGATCAAGGCGATGCTGCGCGGCGAGCAATATTCGACCATCTTCAAGGACACCCGCGACCTCGCCAAGGTGACGGCCGACATGGTCGACGCCGTGCTGAGCAAGAAGGAGGTCACCGTCAACGACACCAAGACCTACAACAACGGGGTCAAGGTGGTTCCGTCGTACCTGCTCAAGCCGGTCGTGGTGGACAAGACCAATTGGGAGAAAGTCCTGGTTGACAGCTGCTATTACAAGCGCGCGCAATTCGACTAGGGCATGATCCGGAAAAGTGGGCACCGGCTTTCCTTGCGACAAACGCGAAGCGTTTGCGCGGAGATCATGCTCAAATAGGCTTGGACCGGTGGACGATTTCGTCCGCCGGATCGAACTGCGTCGAGGGCGTTCGGTGCTGCGGGACGAGATCCGATGACGGCAATGCTTGATATGCGCGGCGTCAGCAAGAGCTTTGCGGGCGTGCAGGCGCTGCGCGACGTCAATTTCACCGTGGAAGCCGGGCAGATCCACGCGCTGGTCGGCGAAAACGGTGCCGGCAAGTCGACCCTGATGAAGGTGCTGAGCGGTGTGTATCCGGCCGGCAGCTACGAGGGCGCAATCGTCTTCGACGGCGAGGAGCGCCGGTTCCGCGACATCAATGGCTCCGAGGCACTCGGGATCATCATCATCCACCAGGAACTGGCGCTGATCCCACAGATGTCGATCGCCGAGAACATATTCCTGTCGCATCCGCCGTCGCGGTTCGGCGTCATCGATCGCGACGCGGTGTACCGGCGCTCCGCGGAGTTGCTGGCGCTGGTGGGGTTGCGTGAGTCGCCGGATACGCTGGTCACAGATCTTGGTGTCGGCAAGCAGCAACTCGTCGAGATCGCGAAGGCGTTGTCCAAGAAGGTACGGCTCCTGATCCTCGATGAGCCCACCGCGAGCCTCAACGAGGCCGACAGTGCGGCCCTGCTCGAGCGCCTGCTCGCATTCCGCGCGCAGGGCATTGCCTCGATCCTGATCTCGCACAAGCTGAACGAGGTCGCGCGCGTCGCCGACCGCATCACCGTGCTGCGCGACGGTCGCACCGTCGACAGCCTCGATTGCCTGACCGAGCAGGTCGAGGAAGACCGCATCATCCGCAGCATGGTCAACCGCGATCTCGCGCATCGCTTTCCCGAGCGGAAGGTCGAGATCGGCGAGCCCGTGATGACGGTGGAGAACTGGTCGGTGCATCATCCGCTCCATACCGAGCGGCAGGTGATCAAGAATGTCGACTTCACGGTGCGTCGCGGCGAGGTGGTCGGTATCGCCGGCCTGATGGGCGCCGGCCGGACCGAGTTTGCCATGAGCCTGTTCGGCCGGGCCTGGGGCTACAACATCTCCGGCAAGGTCCGCCTCGATGGCGGCGCGCCTGATCTTTCCAGCGTGCCGGCCGCGATCGATGCCGGCCTTGCCTATGTCACCGAGGACCGCAAACTGCTCGGGCTCATCCTGGCCGACGATGTCCGCAAGAACGTCACGTTGGCGAGCCTCGGCCAGATCTCGGAACGTGGTGTGATCGACGACGTCGTCGAGCTGAAGGCCGCCAGCAACTACCGCAACCGGATGCGGATCCGCTGCTCCGACGTCTATCAGGAGGCCGGCCAGCTCTCGGGCGGGAACCAGCAGAAGGTGGTGCTGTCGAAATGGCTGATGACCGACCCGAAGGTCCTGATGCTCGACGAGCCGACCCGCGGGATCGACGTCGGGGCGAAATACGAGATTTATTGTATCATCAACGAGCTGGCTGAGGCCGGCAAGGGCGTCGTGGTGATCTCGTCGGAAATGCCCGAGCTGCTCGGCATCTGCGACCGGATCTGCGTGATGAATGACGGTGCCTTCGTCGGCGAATTCGCACAGGCCGACGCAACGCAGGAGAAGATCATGCGCGCTATCATGCACAATGTCAGGATGTCCGGAAACGGCGCTCATGACGGTGCCGTGCGGGCAGGAGAGGCAGGGCCAAGAGAGGCAATGCAATGACCGACAAGACGGTTTCGCTTCCCGAGACGCCGCGGCATTCCGGGTTCATCAAGAACAATCTGCGCAGCTACGGCATGCTGCTGTCGCTGCTTGCGATCATGCTGTTCTTCCAGATCGTGACCGACGGCACCCTGCTGCAGCCGGTCAACCTCACCAACCTCGTGCTGCAGAACAGCTACATCGTGATCATGGCGCTCGGCATGCTGCTGGTGATCGTCACCGGGCACATTGATCTTTCGGTTGGCTCGGTCGCGGGCTTCGTCGGCGCAGTCGCGGCGGTGCTGATGGTGCGCTACCATGTTGACTATCCCTTCGCATTCGTCGTCTGCCTCGTGGTCGGTGCCGCGATCGGCGCGGCGCAGGGCTATTGGGTCGCCTATTTCAAAATTCCGTCCTTCATCGTCACGCTGGCGGGGATGCTGGTGTTCAAGGGCCTGGCGCTGGCGGTGTTGCAGGGACAGTCGGTCGGGCCGTTTCCGCCGACCTTCCAGAAATTGTCGTCCGGCTTCATCCCGGAATTGTTCCCGAATGCCGGTACGTTCTATCCGACGTCGCTCCTGATCGGCGTCGTGCTGGCATTCGCGCTGGTGCTGGCGAGCGCCAAGGGCCGGACGCGCGAGCAGGCACACGGCATCACGGTCGAGCCTTACGCTTTCTTCGTCGCCAAGAGCATCGCGCTGGCGGGCGCGGTGCTCTACTTCACTTATCTGATCGCCTCGCATCGCGGCCTGCCGAACGTACTCGTCATCATGACGATCCTGATTGCGGCCTACGGCTTCGTCACGCGGCGCACCGTGATCGGGCGGCAGATCTATGCGGTCGGCGGCAACGCCAAGGCCGCAAAACTGTCGGGTATCAAGACGGAGCGGCTGACCTTCTTTACCTTCGTCAACATGGGCGCGCTGGCGGCGCTGGCCGGGCTCGTCTTTGCCGCGCGGCTCAACACGGCGACGCCAAAAGCGGGCCTGGGCTTCGAGCTCGACGTGATCGCCGCCTGCTTCATCGGCGGCGCCTCGGCCTATGGCGGCGTCGGCCGGGTCGGCGGCGCGGTGGTCGGCGCCATGATCATGGGCGTCATGAACAACGGCATGTCGATCCTCGGTGTCGGCATCGATTATCAGCAAGTGATCAAGGGCCTCGTTTTGCTCGGCGCCGTCTGCATCGATGTCTACAACCAGCGCCGCTGACGGCCACGCGGTCATCTTTCTGCGGTAGGATGCCGGCGCAACGCAGGAGAATGCCGCGTGAAACTGTCCCATGCCGATGCGCTGAACATCGGAAATATCCTGGCCGAGGTCGGCCGCACCGAGATCATGCCGCGGTTCCGCCGTATCAGGGAGATCGAGGTCCGCACCAAGACCTCCGCCTTCGACGTGGTCACGGAAGCCGACGAAATTGCCGAGCAGGTGATATCGGCGGCGCTGTCGCGCGCCTTTCCGGGCGCCGTCATCATCGGCGAGGAGGGCACGGCGCGCGATCCGGCCGGGCTCGACCAGATCGGGACCGCGGAGTTGGCCTTCATCATCGATCCGATCGACGGGACCCGGAACTTCACCTCCAGCCTGCCGCTGTTCGGGACCATGGTCGCGGCGACCATGCGCGGCGAGATCGTGTTCGGCGCGATCCATGACCCCGTCTGCAACGATACGGCCTACGCGCTGCGCGGCGCGGGTGCCTGGATCGAGGCGGCGGACGGCAAGCGCTTCGACCTGAAGGTCGCGCCTGCCGCACCAATCAAGCAGATGGATGCCGTGATCGGCGTCAATTTTATTCCCGAACCACTGCGAGCTGTGGTGGCCGGCAATCTCTCGAAGCTCGGCATGAGCTCGTGGCTGCGCTGCGCCGCGCATGAATATCGGATGGCGGCGTCGGGACATTGCCACCTGCTGTTCTACAACAAGCTGATGCCGTGGGATCACGCCGCCGGCTGGCTGCTGCATCGCGAGGCCGGCGGCTACAGCGCGCATTTCGATGGATCACCCTACAAGCCCGTCAACCTGACGGGTGGGTTGCTCTGTGCGCCGGACGAAGAGAGCTGGCATGCCGCGAAGCAGGCGATCCTGACGCTGGGTGGATAGGTGTCCGCGCGGGACGACGTCGAGAATGGGTCTCGTTCACCTCAGGATGACGGGTTGCCCTGATTCAATTTTCAAACAGCGAGAGGATGTGATGACGAGGAGAGGCGCTTGCGACCGCGTCTATTCGCTGCCGACCTCGCCGGTGATGATATCGCCGAACAATTTCCAGCTTTCGCCTTCGAAACGCATCAGCTGCTCCTGCTCGATCGGACGGAAGTCAGTCGGGCTGGTATTGATCTTGATGCCGGGCAGGATCATCTTTGGCGCAAAGTTCTTCAAATTGGCCGCCTGCTTCATGACGTTCTCGCGCGTGAGATCGTCGCCGCACTGCTTGAGCGCCTGCGCCAGCGTCCCTGCGGCCACGTAGCCATAGACGTGATTGCCGTTGGTCTTGTCGCCGTCAGGGATGTACTTGTCCATGAAGGCGCGCCATTCCTTCGTTTCCGGGTCGTCGTTCCAGGTCGCATCGGTCGGGTCCTTCAGATAGGCGACCGAGATGATACCTTGCGAATTCTCGACGCCCGCGGCCCGCATCACCGAGGCGACCGAAGTTGCCGTGCTGGTCAGGAAGATGGTCGGCTTCCAGCCGATTTCCGCGACCTTCTTGATCGTCTGCGCCGCGCCCTTCGGTGCCGCCCAGGCGAACAGGATATCGGCGCCCGAGGCGCGCAGCGCCACGATCTGCGAATCCAGCGTCGGATCGGTTAGCTCGTAGGACTTGTCGGCGATGATCATGCTGCTCGCTTTGTCGCCGAGACCGTCGCGCATGCCCTTCAGCGCGTCCTTGCCGGCATCGTCGTTCTGCCAGAGCACCGCGATCTTGCCGTTCGGGAAATGGTCGAGAATGTACCTGGCGTAGATCCGTCCCTCGCTCTGGTAGTTCGGCTGCCAGCCCATCGTCCACGGAAAGTTCTTCGGGTCGCCGAAGCGCGTCGCACCTGAGGCAATGAAGAGGTGGGGGACCTTTTTCGCGTTGAGATATTTCTGGATCGCGACATTGGGCGCGGTGCCGAGCGGCTGGAACACCACGAAGACCTCGTCGCCCTCGACCAGCTTGCGCGCCTGTTCGACCGATTTCGGCGGCGAGAAGCCGTCATCATAGGAGATGAAGTTGATCTTGCGGCCGTTGATGCCGCCCTGTTCGTTGATCATCGCGAAATAGGCCGCCTCGGTTTTGCCGATGATGCCAAAGGCGGAGGCCGGCCCGCTATAGGGCATGATGTTGCCGATCTTGATCTCGGTGTCCGAAACGCCCGGGCCGTAATTCTTCTGCGCGTGCGCAGGCGACAGCGCGCCGATCGCAGCGACAACAGCTACACTCCACGCACGAAGGCAAAATCCGTTCAACATCCCCGAACCACTCCCTGCTTGTCCGCCCTCGTTGCGTCCGCCAAGCCCGGGTGAGGGGCCAGCGCGTTGACGTGCGGCGAAGATTGTCTTATGCGCTTCCATCTGGAAACGTTTCCAGATTAGCGCGTGTTCCGGCAAATGGCAATATTCCTGCGATCGGGAGAGAGTTGAGAAATGACTGGACTGGAGCAGGCAAGCCCGGTCGATCACGTCAGCGGCACAAGGCCGCCGACTGTCGCAGAATGCGATGCTGTCGTGGTCGGCGCCGGCTTCGGCGGGATCTATGCGATCTATCGGCTGCGACAACTCGGCCTGAAGGTGATCGGCATCGAGGCGGGAGCTGATGTCGGCGGCACCTGGTACTGGAACCGCTATCCGGGTGCGCGTTGCGACATCCCGAGCCTGTTCTATTCCTACACCTGGTCGCCGGAGCTGCGGCAGGAGTGGCGCTGGAGCGAGAAATACGCAGCGCAGCCGGAAATCCTTGATTATGCGCGGCGTGTCGCCGACCGGTTCGATCTGCGCGCTGCGATCCGCTTCGACACGCGCGTGACGACGGCGGACTGGGATGAGGCGAGCCGGAGCTGGACGCTGCGCACCGATCGCGGTGACAGCATCGTGGCGTCCTACTGCGTGATGGCGACCGGCAATCTCTCGGTCCCCAACAAGCCGAAGCTGCGGGGCCTGGAGCGTTTTGGTCGGCCGGTCTATCACACCGGCCAGTGGCCGCATGGCGAGATCGATTTTTCCGGACAGCGCGTCGCTGTGATCGGCACCGGCTCGTCGGGCGTGCAGACGATCCCGCTGATCGCGAAAGTGGCGAGCCGGCTGACCGTGTTTCAGCGTACGCCGAACTACTCGGTGCCGTCGCGCAACGCGCCGCTCTCGGACGCTGACGTGGCGGCCGCCGAACCCGTGATCGCGAAATACCGCGAGAGCCTCGAGACGCCGGAGTTCGGGCGGGTGCCCGCGAATGCGTTCGACGCGCCGGTGCCAGACAAGGACGTGCAATGGGCGCGCTATGAGGAGCTCTGGGAACAGGGCGGCGGCGGCATCCTCACCGCGTTCCCGAACATCCTCACCAATGAGGCCGTCAACGACGTCGCCTGCGAGTTCGTGCGTGACAAGATCCGCGGCATCGTCAAGGACGAGACCACCGCGGAGGCGCTGTCGCCGAAGGACTATCCGCTCGGCGTCAAGCGCATCTGCATCGATAGCGATTATTTCGCGACCTACAATCTGCCGCATGTCGAACTGGTCGATCTTCGCGAAGAACCGCTCGAGGCGGTCACGGAGACTGGCGTGGCGACCGCGACGCGCTCCTTTGCGCTGGACGCGTTGGTGCTGGCGACCGGATACGACGCGATGACCGGTGCGCTGGCCGCGATGGAGATTCGCGGGCGCGATGGCACCAGCCTCAAGACAGCCTGGGCCGATGGGCCCAGCGCCTATCTCGGCCTGATGGTGTCGGGCTTTCCCAATCTGTTCGTCGTCACCGGGCCTGGAAGCCCATCGGTGATCGGCAATGTGATCCACGCCTGCGAGAACCATGTCGAGTGGATCACGGCCTGCCTCGACAGCATGCGCGCCAAAGGATTGACCCGCATCGAGCCGGAGCACGACGCCGAACGCGGCTGGATGGCACATGTTGCCGACGCCGCGAGCCGCACGCTCTATCCGAAGGCCAACTCCTGGTATCAGGGCGCTAACATTGCCGGCAAGCCGCGGGTGTTCATGCCCTATGTCGGCCAGGGCTACCGGCATCGGATCGCACAAGTTGCGCAGCGCGGTTACGAGGGGTTTATCAGGCGTTGAGAGTTGGTCTCGCGGACGCGGTCTCTCCGTCATTTGCGAGCAGCGACAGCGACGAAACAATCCATAGCACCGCAGAGGAGGGATGGATTGCTTCGCTCCGCTCGCAATGACGTGGAAAGAGTCGATCCTGGTACCGTTTCCAGACGTGAGGTCGTGTCCGTCACGACTTCCGCCCGCGCGCCGTCGGTGGTGCTGCGCAGGAGTGGCGCAGGATGAATCGCGTCGGCAGGTAGATCGGCTCGCCGATAGCGGCCTTGTCGCCGTCGCGGATCTGCGCCAGCAGCAGCCGCGCGGCGATGCGGCCGACCTCGTTCATGTCCCAGCTCAGCGCCGAGATCGCGGGCGTCGCATGGCGGGCGAGATCGGTGTCGCCGCTGCACACGATCGACACGTCCTGCGGATAGCGCAGCCCCTTGCTCGTGACCGCCTCCAGCACTTCCGCCAGCATGCTGGTTCCGAGCGAGATGATCGCGGTCGGCGGCGTGGCCAGTTGCAGCAACTGGCAAACCGAGCTGAACGCCGTGTTGGCGCCTTGCATATGTGGGCGGATCAGGGCCGGATCGAGCTCGATCTTGGCGTCGAGATGCGCCTGCTGATAGCCGGCGAGCCGCTCGGCGCTCGGCATCACCGCGGCGCTTCCGGTCAGGAGTGCGATGCGACGATGGCCGAGCCCGATCAGATAGCGCGTCACCTCCAGCGCGCCGCCGCGGTGATCGACGCGAACCGCGGCGCTATCAGGCACCTCGCGGTCGACGGTGACGCAGGGCAGGTCGAGCGTCGCCAACCCCTTCATGAAATCCGTGTGGGAATTGTCGCCCGCGAACAGCAAGAGCCCATCCATCTGGCGGCGGCGCACCGCTGACAGGAACGCAGCTTCGCGCGCCTCCTCATGCTTGGTCGCGGCCAGCATCAGCAGGAAGCCGGCGCGCTGGAACTCCTCTTCGGCCGCACCCACCATGTCGGTGTAGTGCGGGTTGGAGAAGTCGGCCACCATGCAGCCGATCGTATTCGAGGCCCGCGAGCGCAGCGCCTGCGCGGCCTGGTCAGGCTCGAAGCCCAGGCGCTTCACCGCGCGCATGATGCGGGCGTGCAGTTCGGCGCTGGTGTAGATGCCGCCGTTGAGCGTGCGGCTGACGCTGCTGACCGACACGCCGGCCTCGGCGGCGACGTCACGAATCGTCGGTCGTGTCCGTCGCGTCCTGGTCATTGTTGTCTTCGCCTCGTCGATTGCCTTGTCGTTGAACCTAATCAGGCCCCGTCCCGAATCTCAAATGATTCCTGTTCATCCGGCGGACCGAAAGTGCCGCGGCGAATGCCGGGTCACGCGCCGGATCAGCCGGCGCAGCGTCGAAGGCTCGGCATAGCCGACCTCACGCGCGATCTGCTCGACCGAGAGGCGGGTGGTTTCGAGCAGCGATCGCGCCGCCTCGATCCTGATCCGTTGCACGAACTGGATCGGCGAGACGCCGCAGACCGCGGCGATCCGCCTGGCGAAGGTCCGCGGCGCCAGTCCGACCGCGGTAGCGACGTCCTCGATCGCGAAGTCACGCGCGATGTTGTTGCGCACCCACTTTTCCGCCTTGGCGACTTTGGGATCCTGGCTCGCCAGATAGTTGATCGCCATGAAAGGAGCCTGGGAACGCCGCTCGTCCAGTAGCAGGTAGTTGGCGCAACCCTTGGCGATACCTGGGCCGGCGAAGCGGGCGACCACCGCGAGCATCAGGTCCATCTGCGCCATCGCGGCACCTGCGGTTGCGATCGGCCAATCGGCCACCACCATCCGTTCGGTCATCAGGTTGACCTTCGGATAGCGCTGCCGGAACAGCGGCGCGAACCACCATGTCGTGGTCGCCCGCTTGCCATCGAGCAGTCCGGTCTCTGCCAGCAGGAAGCTGCTGGCACAGGAGGCGGCGAGCATGGTGCCATCCTCGAACGCGGCGGCGAGCATGTCGCGCGCGCGCCGGCATGCAGGACTGCTCAACTTCAGCTCCAGCTCATCGGCCGACGCCGATCCGAGGCCGGGCACGATCACGAGATCGACGCCTCGCGGGTGACCGCTGCGCCGCCTCGGGCCGTAACGCAGCGTCGTCACCTCGAAATGCGCGCGCTTCGTCGCGCCGATACGGTTGGCGGTGGCCAGCACGTCGTAAGTGATGGCGGCGCTGGACGCCAGGCAGCCGTCGATCTCGACAACGGCAACTTTGGTCATGTCAAAAAATACACGATTAATGTCATTTTTGACACTAGCAACTCGGCCGCCAAATCGCAACGATGGCAAGGAAGATGACAAGGAAGACGACGGGGAGTTACGCCGATGCCGAACCGGCCCATGACGCAGGACGATCCGCTGGAGGATTTTCAGCGCCGCGACATCACGCTCGATCGCGTCAGCAAGGCCGTCCATGTCGCTGGCGTTGGTCCTGCCGTTATCGTGATGGCGGAGATGCCGGGCATTAGCCCGCATGTCGCCCGCTTCGCCCGCTGGGTTCGCGATGCCGGGTTCACCGTCTACATGCCGTCGCTGTTCGGCCGCGACGGCGCAATTGCCGGCGCGGAGGAGGGGGCTGCGGTGTTTCAGCGCGCCTGCGTGAGCGCCGAGTTTCGCGCGATGGCCGCCAATCAATCCAGTCCCGTGACGCAGTGGCTGCGCTCGCTCGCACGATTTGCCCACGGCGAATGCGGCGGTCCCGGCGTCGGCGCCATCGGAATGTGCTTCACGGGGAATTTTGCGCTCACCATGATGCTGGAGCCGTCGATGCTGGCGCCGGTGCTGTCGCAGCCGTCATTGCCGCTGAACGATCCAGATGGCATCGAGATCGCGCCTGACGAGGTCAAGGCGGTCCGCGCGCGGCTGGAGCGCGAGGACCTGACCGTGCTGGCCTATCGCTTCGCCGGCGACAAATTCTGCATGGCGCAACGCTTCGCGGCCTATGCCGAGGCGCTCGGTGACCGTTTTATCGGGCGGGTGCTTCCTGACAGCGCGGCCAACCGCGATGTTCCGCCGTTCTTCCAGACCTTCGTCACGACGCCGCACAGCGTCGTCACCGCGCATCTGATCGACGAGGCCGGTCAGCCGACGATCGCGGCGCGCGATGAGATCCTGGCATTCTTCAAACGGAGGCTGTCAGCCGCGAAGGGATGAACGTCGGCCGCGTCAGGATTCGCCGCTCAGTCTTGCCGCGATCGCGCGATAGCCGCGCAGCCACATGTGATCGAGATCGAGGTCCAGCGGCAGCGGCTGCGAGGAGACCCGCGCGATCACCATTTCGTTGGCCGGATCGACATAGATCCACTGGCCGTGGATGCCGACTGCTGCAAACGGCGTCTCGCCGCGATCGATCGTGTACCATTTGCTGCGATAGTTGCCGCTCGGGAACACTTTTGTGAGGTCGCCGCGCGACCACGCTTCGGCATTGCCGTTGCGCCTGATGTCGTCGATCCACCAGTTCGGCGCCACCTGACGGCCGTTGCTGACGCCGTGATTGCGCATCATCTCGCCGAACCTGACGAGGTCGCGCAAGGTCGCGCAGATGCCGCCGGCAACGCGCGCGGCGCCGTGGGAATCGACCGCGATGTAGGCGTCGTGCTCGGCGCCCATCGGCTGCCAGAGATATTGCGACAGGATTTTGGCGTAGGAGATGCCGCAGGCCCGCTCATAGACCCAGCCGAGCACGTCGGTGTTGGTCGAGACGTAGTGGAAGGTGTGGCCGTGCGGCGTGCCATTTGGCCGCAACGTCTTGAGATAGTCGCGCAGATTGGTTGCGGGAACGCTGGGATCCGGCGGCTCCCAACCGGTCGAGCGCCGGTAGTTCATGACATCGCCGTCGCGTGCCATGTAGTCCTCGTCGAAGCGGATGCCGACGCTCATGTCGAGCAAATGCCGTACCGTGCAGCCGCCGCCATAGACCGATCCCTCCATCTCCGGGATGTAGCTCACGACAGGCGCGTCGGGATCGAGTTTGCCGAGATCGGCCAGGATGCCGCCGAGCGTGCCGGCGACCGACTTGCTGACCGAGAAGATCAAATGCGGCGTCTCAGGCGTCAGGCCGTGGGCATACCATTCGGACACGATCCGTCCGCGATGCGACACCACGATGCCGTCGGTATGGCTGGTGCGCAGCGCTTCGGCGACACTGACGGTCTCGCCGCGTGGATTCGCAAAGCTGACGTCCTCGAGATAGCCCGGTGCAAACGACAGTGGTGCTGGCTCCGGCGCCCGCGCGATGTTCGCGGTGGGTAGCAATTCGCGCACGTTGCGGAAGGCCCACTCGCTGAAGGGATGCTGGCGCCAGTTGGCGAGCGTGACTTGTTCGTTGGCCGCCGGAGGGAAGGCGGCCATGATGCGACGTGAATTCATTCGTGTTCCAGCCAAGGCGTTTGGGAGACGGATCAAAATCCAGTACGCGCCGCACGGCGCGCAATCAACCGGATGGTGGAGGTGGGCTGCGGGTACCTTCGGCGTAACCATTTTGGAATTGTGCGACGTCAGGTTCTGGCCCGTAAATTGCTTGACTACGCCGGGCGTCTGCCCCAGCGTGCGGAGCCATATGCGGCGCGCAGACGTCCGCCATCGGGGAACATCGAGAGGGTAGGTCATGATTGCGCTTTTGGGCCGCTCGGATCCGGCGACCACGCAGGCCATCCACTTCGCGAGGGGGATTCTCGAAGGCTCTGCGACCGCGTTTTACGAGGTCGATGGCAGCCTCAATCTCAACCGCTTTGTGCTCTCGAGCAATGTCCCGCCGAGTTTCCACGACCAGTACCTGGCCGGCATGAACCGGCTCGATCCCTTGCACCCGCGCTCCGCGACCAATCAGCCGATTGCCCGGCTGAGCGCCGCGCTCGACCAATGCGCCACGGCGGAGGCGGCGATGTACCGCAGCTTCGCCGGCCAATGCGGCGTCGCCGATATGATCGAGTTTTTCTTCCGCCGTAATGACCGGATCGTGGCCGGGATGAGCGTGCTGTGGTCGCCGGGGTGCAAGGTTCCCGACGGCAGCATGAACATTGCCGAGAAGATCCATGACTATCTCGAGTTCAACCTGACCAGCCGCCTGTCGCCCGCGGCCGACGAACCGCCGCGCTATGGCCTCACCGCGCGTGAGGTGGAGGTCGTCGAGTTGTTGTGCTGCGGCCGGACCAACCGCGAGATCGGCGAGTGCCTCAGCATTGGTCTTGCCACCGTGAAGACCCACCTGATCCACATCTTCGAGAAGCTCGGCGTCGAGACCCGTTCCGCCGTGGTGGCGCTGATGTCGCGGCGGCACTGAGGCTGCGCATCGCCTGAATTCCGAGGCGACGGGAGCTCTCTCCACGTCACTGCGAGCCAACGGGTCGCGCGAATGCGCGCCCGATGACAGGCTCCGCGACTTGTCCGCCGAAGCCTTGGCGAAGGCCGAAGCAATCCATTGCACCGCATATGCGCTGTCGTCCCTGCGAAAGCAGGGACCCATAACCACCGACGTTGATTGTTTCGCTACGCCGGAACGACGAGCCCCGTTCGCAACACAAGCCGCGGCGTATGGGTCCCTGCTTTCGCAGGGACGACAGTTTGGATGCAGTGGCGCGCAACGCCTGCCGTTCGCGCTGCGATGACGAAACATCATCCACCGGACGGTTGATTGCCCGTAAACCCGACATGCCGAACCTTTGTCTGAATATGCCGGCCTCGTCCGTGGTTCCGTGACGTGCGCCCGGCACCGTGCGCAAGGACGGTGCGCTTCGAGGCCCTCCCAGCGGGACGTTGATGCCGATGGACAAGACTTTCGCCGATACGATTTTCCGCAACGGCCGGATTTATACGTCGAACCGGCAGCAGCCCTGGGCCGCGAGCGCGGCCGTCAAGGCCGGCCGGTTCGTGGCGGTCGGCGAGGAGCGCGACGTCGCGCCGCTGATCGGCGAGGGTACCGTCACGATTGATCTCGGCGGGCGGATGGCGATGCCTGGTATCGTCGACATCCACAACCACATCATGATGGGCGGGCAGGCCGATCTCTACGAGCTGCGCTTCTCGTCCAGCGACAGCATCGCGAAGATCGCGGAAACCATCCACAAGGCGGCCTCAGCCGCCGCGCCGGGCGCCTGGATTGTTGGCGGCCAGTTCGGCAACAATCTGCTCGGTGATCTCAACACCGCGGAATCCTGCGCGCTGCTCGATGCGGCAAGCCTC
The DNA here is from genome assembly GCF_000938305.1 of Bradyrhizobium sp. LTSP885. Taxonomy (GTDB): domain Bacteria; phylum Pseudomonadota; class Alphaproteobacteria; order Rhizobiales; family Xanthobacteraceae; genus Bradyrhizobium. The sequence continues at coordinate 125,869 of NZ_JYMT01000031.1, read as the reverse complement.
GGCCATCCCGTGCTGCTGCGCGACGACAGCTATCACAACCGCTGGGCCAGCTCGGCGGCGCTGCGGCTCGCCGGTGTGCAGGCCGATTCGCCAAACCCGACCGACGGCGAGATTGCCCGCGACCTCAAGAGCGGCACACTGACCGGGATCATGATCGAGGCCGCATCGGGCCTCGTCGAGCGGGCGCTCGCGGCGTCCGGGCACTACACCGCCGAGATGGACCGCGCGGCGGTGGCGCGTTCGATCTCGCTACTGAACATTTATGGCGTCACCGCTTTCATCGATGCCGCCAGCATGCAGCCGATCATGGCCGCGCTGAAGGGGCTCGACGATCGCGGCGAGCTCACCGCGTGGGCGGTCTGCGCGATGCCGGTGGTCGAGTCCGGCTTCATGTTCGGCAAGGCTGGCGAGGAGCTGTTTGCGCTGCGCGAGCAGTATCGCGGCGCCCATGTGAAGCCGGATTATGTAAAAGTGTTCCTCGATGGCGTCCCCGGCGCCAAGACCGCGGCGTTCCACGAGCCGTATCTGGCCGATCCCGTGCGCGGCTGCTGCTTCCGCGGCTCGACCATGCTGACCGTGCCGGACTTGATCCGCTGGCTCGGGCGCTGCGAGAAGCTCGGGCTCGCCGCAAAAATCCATTGCGCCGGCGATGCTGCGGTGACGCAGGCGCTGGACGCCATCGACGTCGTGCGCAGCTTCAACGGCTCGACCGATCTGGTTCACCAGATCGCGCATGCGAGCTACATCACGCCCGATGACATCCCGCGCTTTGCCGAACTCGGCGTCGCCGCCGATTTGTCGCCGATCATCTGGTATCCGACCATCTTCCTCGAGGCGCACAAGGCCGCGATGGGCGACGAGCGCGCGCAGCGCTTCTGGCCGAACAAGGATCTGAAGGACGCCGGCGCGCTGATGGCCGGCGGTTCGGACTGGCCGGTGATCCCGATCCCCGATCCCTGGCAGGGCATCGAGGGTATGGTGACGCGGCAAAATCCGACCGGCGATTTTCCAGGCAAGTCGCTGTGGGCCGAGCAGGCGCTCGATCTGGCTACCGTGATCGACATCTACACCATCGATGCCGCGCGCGCCGCCGGGCTCGGCCAGACCGTCGGCTCGATCGAGGTCGGTAAATCGGCCGACCTGATTGTGGTCGACCAGATGATCTTCGACATCCCCGCAGACCAGCTCGCCGACACACGGGTCGAGATGACTTTCTTCGCTGGTCGCAAGGTCTACGAGCGGGGGTGAGCGATGGACACGGCGGATCATATCCCGGTCACGGTTCTCACCGGCTTCCTCGGCAGCGGCAAGACGACGGTGCTGAACCATCTGTTGCGCCAGCCCGCGCTCAACGGCGTTGTCGCCATCATCAATGAATTCGGCGAGGTGGCGCTCGACCATCTGCTGGTCGAGAGCAGCGAAGATCGGCTGGCGCTGCTCGACAATGGCTGTATCTGCTGCTCGGTGCGCGAGGATTTGATCGAGACGCTGGCCGATCTCGCCTCGCGCCGGGCCGCAGGGACCATTCCGCCGTTTCACCGCGTGCTGGTCGAAACCACGGGCCTCGCCGATCCCGTGCCGGTGCTGCACACGCTGATGACGGCGCCTGATATTGTCGACCGCTACCGGATCGATGGCGTGGTCGCGACCGTCGATGCGGTCAACGGCGCGCACACGCTTGATGCACACGCGGAGGCGGTCAGGCAGATCGCGGTCGCCGACCGGCTGCTTGTGACCAAGACCGATCTTGCCTCTGATGACGCGCTCGCGCAGCTCGAGGCGCGGCTGGCCGCGATCAATCCGATCGCGGTTCGCAGCCACGTGCGGAACGGGATGGTCGATCCGGCAAAAGTGCTCGACGCCGGACTGTTCGATCCGGCGGCGCGATCTGCGGATGTCGTGCGCTGGTTCGAGACGGCGTCGCAGGCCGCGAACGCGCCCCACGATCACGCGCATCATCATTGTGAAGACGAGCACTGCGATCATCACGGCCATCACGCGCACGATACGGGCGTGTCGTCCTACAGCCTGATCATCGACGAGCCGGTCCAGGGCGAAGCGTTCGCGCGCTGGCTCGAGTATGTCGCGGCGCTCAGGGGCGAGGACCTGCTGCGCTTCAAGGCGATCGTGAATATCGCCGAGCAGCCTGATGCACCAATGGTGGTGCATGGCGTCCAGCACGTCTTCCATCCGCCGATCACGCTTGCCGGCTGGCCGTCCGCGGATCGCTGCTCGCGGCTCGTCTTCATCGTGCGCGGCATTCCGCGCGACATCATCGAGAACACGTTGTGCAAGTTTGCGGCCGTCAACCGCAAAGCAATCCAGCGATCTGCCGCATGACCTGCGGCCGGGTGATTCTATCAGGGTTATTGAGGGAGAGGGACATGACTGAGACCAGGAACACCAAGACGTCTTCCAGCCGGCTCAACCGGCGCACATTGCTGAAAGCAGCCGGTGCCACCGGGCTTGCGTCCGCGATGAACGTGCCGCTGGTCAACATCGCGCGCGCGGCCGGCAACACCATCAAGATCGGCTGGGTCGGATGCCTCTCGGGCGTTCGCGCGCCATTCGCCGAGCCGGACACCTGGATCCACGAGCGCATCAAGGCCCGCCTCAAGGACGGGCTGAAGATCGGCGGCAAGACCTATCAGGTCGAACTCGTGTTCAAGGACAATCAATCCGATCCGAATCGCTCGTCGGTGGTCGCGAGCGAGCTGGTGCTGCGCGAGAAATGCGACCTGATCCTGATCGAGGACGGCGACGCGCAGGCCCCGGTGCAGGAGCTGTCCGATGCTCGCGGTATCCCTTCGATCTCGACCATGGTGCCGTGGCAGGGCTGGATGTTTCCGCGCAAGTCGACGCCGGACAAGGGTTTCCCCTACAGCTACCATTTCTTCTGGGGCGCCGACGACGTCGTGAAGAACTTCATGGGCATGTGGCAGTCGGTCGAGACCAACAAGAAGGTCGGCACATTCTATATCGACAATCCCGCGGGCCAGGCGTTCTCCGACCCGAAGGTCGGGCTGCCCGGCGGCATTGCGCAGGCGGGTTATCAGGAACTCTCCGCCGGCAAGTTCCAGATCGCGACCGATGATTTCACCAACCAGGTGTCGTCGTTCAAGAGCAACGGCGTCGATATCGTCTCCGGCTTTGCCTATGGCAATCACTGGGTGACGCTGTGGAACCAGGCGGCGCAGGCCGGCTTCAAGCCGCAGATCTGCACGGTGGCGGCGGCGTTCCTGTTCCCGAGCGCGGTGAATGCGCTCGGCGATCGCGGCGACGGCATGTCGACCGAGGTTTGGTGGACGCCGGCCTATCCGTTCAAATCGTCGCTGACCGGGCAGAGCGCCGCTGAACTGGCCGCGGAATGGGAGAAGACCACGGGCAAGCAATGGACCCAGCCGATCGGCTATGCTCACGCGTTGTGGGAGGTCGCGATCGCGGCGCTCCAAAATAGCGATCCGAAGGACAAGAACTCGCTGCGCGACGCCATTGCCAATCTCGACATGGAGACAGTCGTCGGGCCGGTGAAGTTCAAGGGAACACCGATCAAGAACGTCGCGGTGACCTCGCTGGCGGGCGGGCAGTGGCGCAAGGCCAAGGGCGGCAAGTCGAAATACGAGCTCTTGATCGTCCATAACGGCACAGCGCCGTTCATCCCCAAGCAGGCCGATCTCGCGCTGCTCTCCAAGCTGGGCTGAGATGGCACCGCTGCTGCGCGTCAACGGACTGTCCAAGCGCTTCGGCGAGATCGTCGTCGCCGACGCCGTCAGCTTCAAGCTGGCGCGCGGAGAGTGCCTCGGCGTAATCGGTCCGAACGGCGCGGGCAAGAGCTCGCTGTTGAACCTGATCGTCGGCCTCGTCACGGCCGACGGCGGTTCGATCATGCTCGACGGCGCGGAGATCACCGGCCTGCCACCGCACCGCCGCGCACGCATGGGCCTAGGACGGGCGTTCCAGATCCCGCAGCCGTTCCCGCATCTGTCGGTCTACGAGAACGCGCTGGTGGCGGCATCCTACGGCGCGGGCTTGCATGGTGAGGCGGCGTCCTCCTGGACCATGGAGGTGCTGCAGCGGACCGGGCTCGAGGCCAAGGCGGACAAGCTTGCCGGCGCGTTGCCGCTGATCGACCGCAAGCGGCTCGAATTCGCCAAGGCGTTGGCCTCGAAGCCCGCCCTGATTCTGCTCGATGAGATCGCCGCGGGGCTGACCGAGCCCGAGGTCGAGCGTCTTGTTGCGATCATCCGGACGGTCAAGGCCGATCACGCGATCATCTGGATCGAGCACATTCCGCACGCGCTGCGGGCGGTGTCGGATCGTATCCTCGTGCTCAATTTCGGCCGCAAGGTCCTGGAGGGACCGCCGGCCGATGTCATGGACAGCGCCGTGGTGCGCGAAATCTACATGGGACTGAAGGCCGATGGCGTTGCTTGACGTGACTGGCCTGCAGATCTTCTACGGCGACCTCCAGGCCGTCTTCGACATGAATTTCACCGTCGGAAACGGCGAGGCGGTGGCGCTGGTCGGCGCCAACGGCGCGGGCAAATCCACCTTCCTGAAGGCGCTCGTCGGGTTGAATGAGGAGCGGTCGGGGACGGTGCATTTCGACGGCATCGACATCTCGCGCATGCCGGCCGAAGAGGTGTCGCGGCTCGGCCTCATCATGGTGCCGGAGGGGCGACTATTGTTCGACTCGCTGACCGTCGAGGAAAACCTGCTGATGGGCACCGTCAACCGGCGCTCCGGAAGCTGGACGTTGCGGCGCGTGTTCGACCTGCTTCCGATTCTGCAAGAGCGGCGGCGGATGGTGCCGGGGCAGCTCTCCGGCGGCCAGCAGCAGATGGCCGCGATCGGCCGCGCCCTGATGTCGAATCCGCGCCTTTTGCTATGCGACGAGATTTCGCTCGGGCTCGCCCCTGTCGTGGTCGAGCAGATCTATCGCTCGTTTGCGGATATTCGCGGCGAGGGCACCGCCGTGGTGCTGGTGGAGCAGGACGTCAAGCGTGCGCTCGCCGCATGCGAGCGAGTGTATTGCCTGCTGAAGGGCCGGGTCTCGCTGACCGGGCCGGCGCGCGAGATGCAACCCGAGCAACTGACACATGCCTATTTCGGCAATTAGCCAACACGGACCGGTGAGACATGATCTGGGTTGAGACGTTGATCAACGGAGCCTTGCTGGGCGGGCTCTATGCCCTGCTTGGCATTGGCCTGGCGCTGGTGTTCGGCGTCATGCGCGTCGTCAACATCGCGCATGGCGAATTCATGGTGCTGAGCGCGTTCTGCGCGGTATTGCTCGCCAATCTGTGTCCGTCGGTGCCGCCGCTGTTGATGCTGATCCCGGTGATCGCGTTGTCCTTTGCGGTCGGCTGGATCTATCAGGCCGTCATCGTCAACCGCGTCATCAAGTCGCCGGATCCACTCGCGCCGCTACTGCTGACTTTCGGCGTCTCGGTGATCCTGCGCAATGTGATGGTCGAGGTGTTCGGCGCCGACGTGCGCAGCCTTCAGGTCGGCGAACTCTCGCGCGCCAGCCTCGAGATTGCCGGACTGAACATCGGCATCATGCCGTTGCTCACGTTGGTGCTGGCGGCGCTGCTGTTCATGGCGCTGCAGCTCATCCTGCGTCATACCGAATTCGGACGGATCGTGCGGGCGACCGCCGACCGACGCGATATCGTCCGGCTGTCCGGGGTCAAGCCCGACCGGGTCTACAATTATGTCATGGGCCTGTCGCTCGCGCTGGGTGCGATCGGCGGCGTGCTGCTGGCGGTGCGATCGAGCTTCACGCCGTTCTCAGGTGCGGAGCGGCTGTTGATCGCGTTCGAGGTCGTCGTGCTCGGCGGCCTCGGCTCGTTCTGGGGCGCGCTGCTCGGCGGCATTGCGCTCGGCATGGCGCAACTGATCGGCCTGAAGATCGACCCGAACGCCGGGCTGCTCTATGCGCATTTGCTGTTCTTCATCATGCTGCTGATCAGGCCGTCCGGCCTGGTGTCGAGCAAGGGTTGAGACCGATGCCGACACGGACGATCCTCGCAGCATCCGGCCTGGTTCTGGCAGCCGTGATAGCCGGCGCCCCCTTCGTGCTGAACGAGGGCATTTTGCGGCTCGCGACGGAATGCCTGCTGCTGCTCACGATGGCGCAGATGTGGAATTTGCTGGCGGGCTATGCCGGCCTGGTCTCGCTCGGCCACCAGGTCTTCATCGCCTTCGGCGCCTATGCGCTGTTCCTGACCTCGGGCTGGCTCGAGGTCACCCCGATCTGGGTGCTGCCGGTGGCGCCGGTCGTTGCCGCTGTCGTCGCCGCCATCATCGCGGTTCCGCTGTTCCGGCTGCGCGAGGCCTATTTCTCGATCGCGATGTGGGTGTTCGCCGAGATCATCGGCGCGTTCACGATGAAGTCGCAGGCCGTCGGTGGCACGTCGGGGTTGCCGCTGCCGACCAGCAAGCTGATCGATTTCGACTGGTTCGAACCGACCATGTTCTGGCTGGCCGGCGCCTTGACGCTCGGAACCATCGCGGCGCTGTACAAACTGATGATTTCGAGCTTCGGGCTCGGGCTGATGAGCGTGCGCGACAATGATCTGGCCGCGATGAGCGTCGGCGTTGACGTCCGGCACAACCGCTTCGTCGCCTTCGTGCTGTCGGCGGCGGGGTGTGGCCTTGCCGGCGCGCTCAGCTTCATGGGCAATCTCTACATCGCGCCGCTCGCGGCATTCGACGTCAACTGGTCGGTCTACATGATGTTCATCGTTATCATCGGCGGCATCGGAACGCTCGAAGGGCCGATCCTCGGCGTCATCATCTTCTTCGGCCTGCGCGAACTGATGACCGGGCCACTCGGGCTCTCCGGCGGCTGGTATCTGGTCGGGCTCGGCGTCATCGCGGTCATCGTCATGATGGTGGCTCCGCGGGGCATCTGGCCGGCACTGCGCGATCGCCTCGGCATCCGCCTGCTCGACGTGCAGCGTACCTCGCCGCGTCCAGCCGTAGTCTTGCCGAGCGCATCGCAACAGATTGCGGGCTAGGCGGGGGGCTACTTGGCGCCGCCTTTGCCTGTATGCTCGCGGCAACAGCTTGAGGAGTGGGCGGAATGGCTCTGGTATACCGACGTGGCGGATGGGCATTGACCGGTCTGGTCGTCGCGGCGCTGGCTGCGCCGTTACCGGCGCGGGCCGAGCACAGGATGTGGCCGCATGTCGCGGCGATGCACCCAATGGATGGGCTGACTGCGGACGAAATCAATTCCGTCACGGATATCCTCCGCAGTGCCGGGAAGTTCGACGGCACGACGCGCGTCGTCTCGATGGCGCTGGACGAGGACCCCAAGGACGAGGTGCGGGCGTGGCAGCCTGGACAACCGTTCGCGCGGCGTGCGGTTGCGACGCTGCTTCGCGATCAGCATCTCTACGAGGCGCGGATTGATCTCGCCGCACGCAACTTGCTTGGCTGGAACGAGGTCAAGGACAAGCAGGCCGCACTGACGATCGACGAACTGATATCGGCGGGCGACCTTCCGAAGCAGGACTCGCGCTGGATCGCCGCGATGGCCAAGCGAGGCATCACCGATTTCAGCAATGTCGTGTGCCTGCCGCTGACGGTTGGCCCGGTGACCGATCCGACGTTGCAAGGGCATCGCCTGCTCAACGTTCCCTGCCTCGACGCGTCGGGAGCGGCCAACAATCTGTGGGGAAAGCCGATCGAGAACCTGATGGCAGAGGTGGACCTCACGACCAAATCGGTGCTGTCGGTGACCGATCTCGGCGTGGTGCCGCCGCCGCCATCGACGCCGTCACACGCCTATGGCGATTCAGGGAAGTATCGCAAGCCGCCGAAGCCGATCGAGATCTCGGCGCCGCAAGGCAGCAATGTCAAGGTGGAGGGTGGGCAAGTGCACTGGGACAACTGGTCGTTCCATGTGCGCCTCGAGCCGCGCCTCGGCGCGGTGCTGTCGCTGATCCGCTACGACGACCACGGCACGCCGCGCGACATCGCCTACCAGATGTCGGCGAGCGAGATGTTCGTGCCCTACATGGATCCGGCACTGACCTGGTCGTTCCGCGCCTATATGGACATCGGCGAATACGGCTTTGGGGTGCTGTCTAGCGAGTTGCGGCCCGGTGAGGATTGCCCGGATGGTGCGCATTACCTCGATCTGACGATCTCGGACACCAAGGGTATGCCGGCCGTTTCCAAGGGCGCGGTGTGCATTTTCGAGCGCCCCACCGGCGACCCGATCTGGCGTCACAGCGAGCTGTTCAACAACACGTCAGAGGTACGGCCGAACAATGAGCTCGTGGTGCGGATGGCGCCGGTGGTTGGCAATTACGACTATCTCGTCGACTATGTGTTCGACCGCGCCGGAAACATCGACGTGCGACTCGGAGCTTACGGCATCGACGCCACCAAGGGCGTTGCGAGCCGGACCTTGAGCGATCCGACGGCTGCGCAGGATACCGCCTACGGTACGCTGGTCGACGAGCGGCTGCTGGCGGTCAACCACGATCACTACATGACGTTCCGGATCGACATGGATGTCGACGGCGCCTCGAACCGGCTGGTCGAGGATCGCTTCAGCGTCCGCCGGATCGATGAGGGTCAGCGCAAGAGCCTCTGGCAAGTTGAGACGAGCCCGGTCGCGACCGAGGGGCCGATCACCTTGCCGCTGAACGCGGCCCAGTTCAGGGTCGAGAGCGCCGATAAAACCAACAAGCAGGGTTATCGCACCAGCTACCAATTGATGCCCGGCCATTCCGACGTCTCGCTGCTCGCCAAGGACGATCCGATCCAGCTGCGCGCCGGGTTCAGTGCCTACACGCTCTGGGCCTCGGCCTACGCGAGGGACGAGAAATACGCCGCGGGCCTCTATCCCAACGAAAATGCTGAAGTCGATGGCCTGCCGAGATGGACCGCCGCGAGGCGGCCGATCGAGGATCGCGATCTCGTGCTGTGGTACACGGTCGGCTTCCGCCATGTGCCGCGCGCCGAGGACTGGCCGGTCATGCCGGGCCTCTGGCACGGTTTTCGATTGCGCCCGTTCAACTTCTTCGATCGCAATCCGGCGCTCGACGTGCCGCCGGTGGTCGATGCCAAGGATGCGAAATGACCCGCCGCTTGTCTCGCTTCGGTGCGGTGGCCTGCGTTCTCATGGCGATGCTGCCGGCCGCGCGTGGCGCGACGGCTTCTCCTGATACCAGCGACGCCGACACGTCCTTGCTCTACCTCAGCTCAGCCGACTGGCAGAAGCAGCTGGCGCCGCGCAAGATTGCGCTCGCGGCCGACTTTATGCGGATATTTTGCACCGACCAGACCATGACGCCGGCGTCGCTGGCCGACTGTCTCGACCGCGACACGGCCCATGGTGCTCTGTTCGAGCGCGCCATCGCCTGCGCGAGCGCGATTTCAGCCGGCCGCTGAGAGGCCGGCATCGATGCCTTCGGCGATCCTGGTCACATCGGCTGCGGTGAGGATCAGCGGCGGCGACAGGATGATGGTGTTGCCGGAGGCCCGCAACATCACGCCGGCCTCATAGGCGGCGTCGGCGACCTTGGCCATCGTCTTCTTGTCAGCCGGCTTCTTGCTGTCGCGATCGGCCACCAGCTCGAGCGCGGCCATCAGCCCCTTGCTCCTGACGTCGCCGACCAGCGGATGGCTGGCCTTGAGCTGCTCGAGCGCACCGGCGAGATCGATGCCGCGTGCGGCGGCGTTCTCGTCGAGCTTGAGACGGCGGGTCTCGGCCAGCGCCGCAAGGCCCGCGGCACAGCCGACCGGATGGCCCGAATAGGTGTAGCCATGCCCGATCGAGCCGAACGACGTCGTGTCCGCCTCGAAGGTTTCTGCCACCTCCTCTCCGATCAGCGTCGCGCCGAGCGGGAAATAGCCCGACGTGATTGCTTTCGCCATCGTCATCATGTCGGGCTTCACGCCCCACAGACGCGAGCCCGACCATGCGCCGGTGCGGCCAAACCCGGTGACGACCTCGTCCGCGATCATCAGGATGCCGTGGCGGTCGCAGATCTCGCGCGCCAGCGTCATGAAATTGTCCGGCGGCACGATCACGCCGCCAGCGCCGAGCACCGGCTCCATGATGAAGGCGGCGATGGTGTCACCGCCCTGGAACGCGATCTCGTCCTCCATGGCAGCTGCGCACAATTGCGCGAGCTTGGCGGGATCGGTCTCGTTGAAGGGATTGCGGTAGGTCGATGGCGCGGGGATGTGGAACACGCCCGGCAGCAGCGGCTCGTAGTTGCGGCGGAAGTTGGCGTTGCCATTGACCGAGGCGCCGCCGAAATGCGTGCCGTGATAGCCCTTCTTCAGCGACAGGAATTTGGTGCGGTCGGCCTGGCCCTTGATCTTCCAGTATTGCCGCGCGAGCCGCAGCGCGGTCTCGACCGAGTCGGAACCACCCGAGGTGAAGAAGGCGCGGACCATGCCTTCCGGCTTGAACCATTCGGTGAGCTCATAGGCGAGCTCGATCGACGGGCCGGTCGAGGTGCCGCGAAAGCTGGAATAATAGGGCAATGCGCTGAGTTGGTCCGAGATCGCCTTCTTGATCGGATCGCAGCTATAGCCGAGATTGACGTTCCAGAGGCCGCCGACCGCATCGATCACGGTGTTGCCGTCGATATCGGTGACGTGGACGCCTTCGCCCTTCATCACGATCCGCGGCGGCTGCGCCCGCATCTCGGCGGGATGGGCCATCGGGTGCCAGATCGGCTTGGCGTTGTTCTCGATCAGGAAGTTTCTGTCGCGCATGATCGCTCTCTGTCCGGCTCAGTCGAATTGCAGTCCGAAGTGGCGCAAGGCCTCACGGTACGACGCGGCGGGCGTCCGCACATCGAACAGCACCGTGCGCATGCCGCACGCGGCGGCGCCCGCAATGTTGCGGCGCTGGTCATCGACGAAGACGCAGTCGTCCGCATCCAACGCCAGTGCCTCGAGCACGCCCTGGTAGGCGCGCGGATCGGGCTTGAGGATTTTGGTATGGGTCGCGTCCACGATCGTCTCGAACCGTGCGAGGACGGGAAGGCGGGTGCGGAAATCCGCGCCGTAAAACAAATCGAGCTCGTTGGAGAGGATGGCGAGCCTGACGCCGGCGTCCGCCGCGATCCGGATCGCGCGCTCCGCCTCGGGACGGATCACCGTGTCAGGCTCGGCGCCGCGCGCGCGCTTCACGAAGGTCTCCATGTCGGGCCAGTCTTCGCCGAGCATGCGCCCGACCTCGCGGCTGCGCGTCAGCCAGTAATCGCGCTCGGAGATCTCGCCATGCTGCATGGCGGTCCAGAGCGGATCGCTGTCGGGCGCGAACGGGCCAAGCCATTTCAGCGTGCAGGGGGCGAGCCCCAGCGCGCGTTCCGTCAGGTCGTGGGTCTCGAACAGGGTCTTCGAGATGACCCCGCCGAAATCCAGCACCAGTGCCTGGGCGATTGGATTGCTCACGCCGCAACCGTGATCCGGCCGGCCGGTACGATGCCGGCCTCGACCCAGCGGTCGAAGATGCCGAGCACCGTCTCATTGAAGAGCGTACTGTTGATGTGGTCCTTGATCTCGTGCAGCTCGACCGGCGGCGCGATCGCCGACCGCATTGCATCGACGAAGGCGGCCAGCGCATCGGGATCGTGCAGTGCTTCGCCCGCGCGGTCCCATTGCTGGATGCCGCCGGTGGGCAGCACGAAGGCGACGGGCGCCCTGGCCTGCGACAGCTTGTCGGCGATCGCGCGGGCGATCCGGCGGCGATCGACGGCCTTGGATGTCGCCGATGCCAGCAGGCGGTTATGCGCGTGGAAGGGACGGTCGCTCAATTCGTTCGGTACCGGCAGCCACGCTGGAAAGTCGATCATGTCGATGGCGCCAGGGGCGACGATCTGCGGAATGCCGGCTCTGCCGGCATTCTCCAACCGATCGGCACCCGAATTTACCACCGAGCCGGTCAGTTGGTTGGCGACCTCCTGCAGGCTGAGATCCAGCACCGCGGCGAAACCGCCTTGGGCCGCGATCGACTCCATCGCACGGCCGCCCATGCCCGTGGTGTGGAAGACTACAACCTCGTAGCCGCGCTTTTCCAACTGCGGCTTGAGCTCGACCATGTAGCGCAGGCAGCTCTTGCCGAGCGAGGTGATCGCGACCACCGGCCGCTCGTTGCGCGGCCTGATCGCGCTCTTCGCCGCGCCGACGATCGCACCGCAGGCCTGCGACAGCACCGCCGTGCAGGTGCCGTTGAGGCCGTAAAGCCCACCGGCCCACAGGATCATCATCAGATCGGCCGCGACACGGTGCGGCGGGATCAGATGTGAGAATGCGACCGTCGAGACGATCAGCTTCGGCAGGCCGAGCGGCAGCGCCTGCGCAACATCGAGCGCCAGATCGGTTCCCATGGTGCCGCCGATTGCGATCACGCCATCGATAGCGTCGCGGTCTGCGAGGTCGCGCGCGAGGTTGGCGGCTCCGACGGCCATCAGGGACATCGCCGAATTCTCGTCGCCGCTGGATGCGATCACATCGACCGTCGTGTGTGCGGCGGCCGCTACCGCATGCTTGTCATGCGCGGGCCGGTAGGGCGGGTCGCCGAGCACGCTGATGTCCATCATGATCGTGGTGCCGCCGGCCCTGCCGATGCACTCGGTCATGAATGTGAGTTCGTCGGCCTTGGTGTCGCCGGTGCCGATCAGGAGGATTCGGGGCTGCGTGATCTCGGACATTGCGCGTCGGGGCTCGCCGGTGGGCTGGGAGAGGATTGGAACGAACGACTGATAGCACCGAGCAGAGAGAGCGTTCGGCCATCGTGAGATTCACGCTATGGGGACGGCGTCCGCGACGACATCAACCTATCGGTGGATTGCTGCCAAGGCCTTGAACTGGCTGAAATTGCGGATGTTAGCGACCCCGTCGGTGTCAGCTCCGCCACCACCACGATTGTCTCACATGCAGCAAGTCCAGATCGATCGGTTGAGGTCATCAGCCGTTCCGGCCCAGCAGCTTTTTATCGGCGGCCGGCCGACGGCAGCGATCGGCGAGGCGCGGCTTGACGTCGTCTCGCCGATCGACGGTAAGGCGCTGACGACGATCGCCGATGGCGATGCGGCCGATATCGATCTTGCGGTGACGCGGGCACGGCAGGTGTTCGAGCAGGGAAGCTGGTCGCGCGCGGCGCCGGCACAACGCAAGAAGGTGCTGCTGCGGTTCGCCGAGCTGATCGAGCAGCACGCGCTGGAGATCGCGGTGCTTGGCGTGCGCGACAACGGCACCGAGATCGGCATGGCCTACAAGGCCGAGCCGCTGTCGGCGGCCGGAGCCATCCGCTACTACGCCGAGGCGATCGACAAGGTCTATGGCGAGATCGCGCCGACCGGTGGTGATGTCCTTGGCCTCGTGCATCGCGAGCCGCTCGGTGTCGTCGGCGTGATCGTGCCCTGGAATTTCCCGCTGATGATCGGGGCGTGGAAAATTGGTCCCGCGCTCGCCGCCGGAAACTCCGTCGTGGTGAAGCCGCCGGAACTGGCGTCGCTGACATTGCTGCGGCTCGCCGAATTGGCGAGTGAGGCAGGGTTGCCGGATGGCGTGCTCAATGTCGTGACCGGCCGTGGCGCGTCGGCCGGCGAGGCGCTCGCGCTTCACATGGATGTCGACGTGCTCGCCTTCACTGGTTCCGGCGCGGTCGGCCGGCTGCTGCTAGAATGCTCGGCGCGATCGAACCTGAAACGCGTCCATCTTGAGCTTGGTGGAAAATCGCCCAACATCGTGTTTGCCGATGTGCCCGACATCAAGCAGGCGGCAAAAGTGTCGGCGAACGGCATCTTCCGCAATTCCGGTCAGGTCTGCGTCGCCGGCTCGCGGCTGCTCGTGCAGTCCTCGATTTATGACCGCTTCATGGACGAGCTGCTTGACGCCACTGCGAAGCTCAGGGTCGGCGACCCGCTCGAGCTGACGTCGGATATCGGCGCGATCTCGAGCCCGGCGCAGTTGCGCAAGAATCTGGACGCTGTTGCGCGCGCGGAGGAGCAGGGCGCGCAGCGGCTGGTTGGCGGTGAACAGATCCGCGCCGGGAGCGGCGGCAATTTCATGTCGCCTGCGATCCTCGCAGAGGTCACACCGTCGATGGAGCTGTGGCGTGAGGAGGTGTTCGGTCCCGTGCTCGCCGTCACGCGCTTCGACAACGAGGAGGACGCAATCGCGCTTGCCAATGCGACGCCTTATGGTCTGGCATCCGCGGTGTGGACCAGCCGGCTGGCGACGGCGCATCGCATGGTGCGCGCGATTCATGCCGGGGTCGTGCACGTCAACACCTATGGCGGCGCCGACATCACGGTGCCGCTCGGCGGCTTCAAGCAATCCGGCTTCGGGCGGGACAAATCGCTCCACGCGCTCGACGCCTACACCGACCTCAAGACCGCCTGGATCGCGCTATGACAACAGCAACCGCCGAGCGCCAGGGCGTTCTGAACCGACTGATCGAGACCGAGCAGGAGCGCTTCCTGGCGCTGCATCCGCGTTCGGCGGAAGCCTGGCAGGAAGGCAAGCAGCATTTCCTCTATGGCGGTCCGTCGCACTGGATGCGGCGCTGGGCCGGTGGATTCCCGGTCTATGTCGACGAGGCCAGTGGGGCGCATATCCGGGATATCGACGGCCGCGACTACGTCGATTTCTGCCTCGGTGATACCGGCGGCATGTGTGGACACGCGCCCGAGGCGGTGACCGACGCTGTGCTGCGCCAGCTCAAGCGCGGCGCGACGACGATGCTGCCGACCGAGGATAGTCTCTGGGTCGGCGCCGAGCTCTCCCGTCGCTTCGGCCCAAAATATTGGACGCTGACGACTTCGGCGACCGACGCCAACCGCGCTGCGATCCGGATCGCGCGCATGATCACCGGCCGCCGCAAGGTGCTGGTGTTCTCCGGCTGCTACCACGGTGGCGTCGAGGAGGCCCATGTCGAAATCCGCGACGGTCGCGTCGGCCTGCGCAACATGATCCATCCGAACGGCATCGATCATGACGCGGTCTCACGGGTCGTCGAGTTCAATGATGTCGCCGCGCTTGAGGCGGCGCTGGCGCATGGCGACGTCGCCTGCGTGCTGGCCGAGCCGCTGATGACGAATTTCGGCATGATCCCGGTCGCTACAGGATTTCACCAAGCGTTGCGTGACCTGACCCGCCGTGCCGGCACAATCCTGATCATCGACGAGACCCACACGCTGTCCTGCGGACCGGGCGGTTACAGCGGGGATAACGGGCTCGAATCCGACATCTTCGTCGCCGGCAAGGCAATCGCCGGCGGTATTCCCGCGGGTATCTTCGGCCTGAGCCAGGAGATCGCCGAGCGGCTCTGGACGCTCGTTCCCCATGTCAATCCGCGCGAGCGGCAGTCCGCCCATCTTGGGTTTGGTGGCACGCTCGCTGGCAATGCGCTGACGGTTACGACCATGCGTGCGGTGCTGGAGAAGGTTCTGACGCCGGCGAATTACGAACGCATGATCGCCACCGCAACGCGGCTCGCAAGCGATATCAGCCGACTGATCGAGGCGAATCGTCTGCCCTGGCATGTCACGCAGATCGGCGCGCGGGCCGAGATCATGTTCATGCGCGAGCCGCCGCGCAGCGGTGCGGACGTGATCGCGGGACGCCAGCCCGACCTCGAAACCCTGCTGCATGCGTTCTACATGAACGAGGGCATTCTGGTGACGCCGTTCCACACCATGCTGCTGATGTGTCCGGCAACCTCGGCGACCGATGTGGAACGACACACCGCCGTATTTACGCAGTTCATCGATCTGCTGCGACGGGCCGGAGTGATCTGATGCCGCATCCGCCGTTCGATCTCGCCGGGAGAGTAGCCATCGTCACAGGCGGGGGCAGGGGCATCGGCGCCGCCATCGTCACGCGGCTCGCGCGGGCTGGCGCGACCGTGGTGATTGCCAACCGGACGCTGGATATCGCCGAAGCGCTGGTGCGGGAGCTGGCGGCTGAGGGCCTCGCCGTGCATTGCGTGCCCTTCGACAAACTCGACCGCGCGAGCCTGCGTCTCATGATCGACGAGGTCGCCGGGCAACATGGCCGGCTCGACATCGTCGTGCACAATGCCGGCGGCTGCCCGTGGTCGTCGCTGGATGACCTCGACGAGGCGAAGCTTGACGACACGTTGGCGCTGAACCTGAATGCGAGTTTCTGGCTGGCGCAGGCCGCGATCCCGCACATGCGTGCTATCGGCTTCGGGCGGATCCTTGTGACCTCGTCCGTCTCTGCCCGCGTTGCGATGGGCGGCGGCGCGCATTACTCGGCGGCGAAGGCCGGCGCCAATGCATTCATTCGCGGCGCGGCGTTTGAGCTGGCGCGCGACGGCATCACGGTCAACGGCGTCGAGGCCGGCTTTATCGAAAAGCCGGGCCGCGGCACCATGAGCGAGCCTGCGAACAAGGCGAAGCTCGAGCGCTTCATTCCGGTCGGGCACATGGGCAACGCCGACGATATCGCCTGCGCGATGCTCTATCTTGCCTCCGCCGAGGCCAAATATGTCACCGGGCAAACCATCGTCGTGGATGGCGGTTCGACGCTGCCGGAGACCGGATTTGCCGTCGAACGGCAATGGGGACTGTAGATGTCGCGGCTCGATGGAAAGACCGCGCTGGTCACCGGAGCTGCGACCGGTATCGGCCGCGCGACCGCGTTGCTGCTGGCCCGCAACGGCGCGCACGTTGTGCTGTTTGGCCTTGGCGAAGCCGAGCTTGAGGCGGCTGCGGCGGAAGCCGGCGGGCACGCGATCCATGGTGACGTGACCAAGTCGGCCGACATCGCCAAGGCGGTCGTGGCCTGCGGCGCGCGGCTCGACATCCTCGTCAATGCCGCCGGCCTGATCATCCCCGATCAACCCTCGACGGTCACCGACGAAGTCTGGGCGAAGACCCTTGATGTCAACCTGACCGGGACTATGCGCGTCTGTCGCGCGTCCCTGCCGCTGCTCAGGCAGCGCGGCGGCGCGATCGTGAATATCGCTTCCGTTGCCGCGTTCAACGCCAGCCCGGATGGCGCAAGCTATGCGGCAAGCAAGGCGGCCGTCGTCGCCTACACCCGTTCGCTGGCCTACGCCCATGGCGCCGACGGTATCCGCGCCAATGCGGTGGCGCCCGGTTGGGTGCGGACGCCGATGAGCGCCTACGAGATGGGATTGCTCGCCGAGCAGAACGGCACGACGCCGGAGGCGGAATTCCAGGCAGTCGAGCGGCGGATCGCGCTGGGCCGGATGGCCGAGCCCGCGGAGATCGCCGCCTGTTGCCTGTTCCTCGTCTCGGACGAGGCGTCGTTCGTAACCGGCGCCGTTCTTGTTGCCGACGGCGGCGGCCGATCTCCGACGCAAAATCGCGCCGTCTAGCGGCGGCTCCTGTTCGGCCGGCTCGGCCTGTTCTCGCAATAAACCTCGCGCCGGATTAACGGCTCCGTCTTTGACGCGGCGTTCCGTGCGCCTGAATCCGCGCGCCTCAACTCCACCCTTTGGCCAGTCACCCGCAGTTTGCGGGCGCGATCCCCCATTGACAGGGTGGTTAATCTGATAGAATTATAACACAGTAAGTTGCAATAATAACAAAATGTCACCATCGTAGCAGCGGTGGGACAGGCGGGAGGAGAATTTGGAGCCGTCTGGTTCGGTTGCAGCACAGCCCCGGCCGCCGACGCCGCTTGTGATGGTCAACGCCATCAACAAGCGCTTTGGCGGCGTGCGTGCGCTGCGCGACGTGAACCTCGAGGTGCGGGCCGGCGAGGTGCACGCGCTGCTCGGCGAGAACGGCGCGGGAAAATCAACGCTGATCAAGATCCTCAGCGGCGTGCATGCCTATGACAGCGGCACGATCGAGATCGCGGGCCGGCCGGTGGCGTTCGACAGCCCGGCAAAGTCGCGCGAGGCGGGGATTGCCGTCGTCTACCAGGATTTGAGTCTCGTTGAATCGCTGAGCGTTGCCGACAATCTGTTGCTCGGCCGCGAGCCGCGCGGCCGTTTCGGCTTTGTCAGGAAGCGTGAGTTGATGGCGCAAGCGAGCGCGTTCCTCACTCAGCTCGGCATTCCCCTCGATATCAAGGCCACCGTTGGCTCATTGCCCTTCGCCTACCGCCAGATGACGGAGATCGCGAAGGCGCTGATGGGCGAGGTGCGGCTGCTGATCCTCGATGAGCCGACGTCGTCGCTGACGTCAGACGAAGTGCGAATCCTGTTCGATGCGATCGGCAAGGTGACGCGCCGCGGCGTCGGCGTGATCTATGTGACCCACCGGCTGAATGAAGTGTTCGAGATCTCGCAGCGTGTCACCGTGCTCCGTGATGGCGCAAATGCCGGCACCTTCGTCACTGCCGATACCGATATGAAACGCTTGGTGAATGCGATCGTTGGATCGGACCGACTGGCGCCGGCTGCGGTTCGGGCCCAGCCGCAGGCTCCGCGCTCGGTCGATGCGTCGCCGGTTCTCTCCCTGTCTGATGTCTCTAATGACCGGCTGCACGCGGTCGAGCTATCCGTCCTGAAGGGCGAGATCCACGGTCTGGCCGGGTTGATCGGAAGCGGGCGCACCGAGATTCTGGAGACCGTTTTCGGCCTCCGATCGGTCGAGAGCGGCACATTCGAGATCGACGGACGGCGATGGTCGCCGAGGAACCCGGCTGACGCGATCGATCAGGGCATCGCGCTGGTGCCCGAAGATCGTCACGTGCAAGGCCTGGTGCTGGACCATTCGATCGAGCGCAACGTCACGCTGTCGCGGCTTCCCTATTTCTCGCGCTGGGGCTGGATGCAGCAAGGCGCCGCCACCAGGCGCGCGGAAACTGCGATCGGCAAGCTCGCGGTGAAGGCGCAGGGCGCGTCGAGCCTGGTCAGGACGCTCTCCGGCGGCAACCAGCAGAAGGTCGTGTTCGGAAAATGGAACGATCCGAGACCGCGTGTGCTGCTGCTGGACGAGCCCACCGTCGGCGTCGACGTCGGCGCGCGTGAGGAAATCTACGGCGTGATCCGCCAGGCCGTCCGCGATGGCACCGGTGTCTTCCTCGTCTCGTCCGACCTCGTCGAGCTGATCGAGCTCTGCGACCGCATCTCCGTGATCGTCGATGGCCGCGTCGCGAGAGTTCTGGTGCGCGGCGAGATCGATGACGCCGAGGAACTCCACCATCTGCTTCAAATGCTCCAGGCGTCCGGCCAAAGCGCAGCAAAGGACGCATTGCAAGAGTTGCCAGCATGACCGAACTGACCGCGCCCAATGTCGTCGCCTCGCCGACATCATCCGACCGTCGCCGCAAGCTGCTGCAGAACCTGCTGCGCGGCGAGCGGCCCTATATGCTCTACATCGCCTTCGTGATCCTGCTTGTCGTGTTCAGCCTGTCGTCGCCGTGGTTTCTGTCGGTCGATAATTTTCTGAACATCGGCCGGCAGACCACGCTGGTATCGATCATTGCGGTCGGCATGACCTTCGTCATCATCGCGCGCCAGATCGATCTTTCGGTCGCCTCGACACTGGCGCTGTCGGGCATGGCCGCCGCGCTCGCGATGAGCCAGGTCAACAACAGCTGGGTCGTGGGCGCCGTGGCCGGGCTCGGCACCGGCGCACTGGTCGGATTGCTCAACGGCATCCTGACCACGCAGCTCTCGATCCCGTCCTTCCTGGTGACGCTGGGTACGCTGAGCATGGCGCGGGGGCTGGCGATGATGGTCACCAACACCAAGCCGGTGATCATCACCAATGAGACATATTTCGCGATCTTCGGCGAAGGCACGTTCCTTGGTATGCCTGTGCCGATTGCCTGGACGCTTGCCGCGATGATCGTCGGCATCCTGCTGCTACACTACAACGTGTTCGGCCGGCGGATCTATGCGGTCGGCGGCAATCCGACCGCGGCGCTGTATTCCGGCATCAACACCAAGTGGGTGACGACGGCAGCCTTTGTCCTGACCGGAACGCTGGCCGGTCTTGCGGCGCTGGTGCTGTCGGCACGCTCGCATGCGGCGCGGCCTGACGTCGTCCAAGGCATGGAGCTCGACGTCATCGCCGCTGTCATCCTCGGCGGCTGCAGCCTGTTCGGCGGGCGCGGCTACATCCTGGGGACGCTCTTCGGCAGCCTGATCATCGGCACGCTCAACAACGGTCTCGTGCTGCTCGGCGTCAGCTCGCCGATGCAACTCGTGATCAAGGGCGCGATCATCGTTGCCGCGGTTGCCTTCACGAAACGCTAATCGAGATCAGTAGGGGCAAGGTTGCCGGCCTCGGTCAATCGGCGACCAAAACGGGAGGAACAACAAATGAAGCCAATCTTGCGACAAACCTTGCCGCTGGCCGCGCTGATTGCGGCGACAGCGGTCTTTATCGCTCCCTCGGCCCGCGCCGAGGTGCCCGCCACCTGCGTCAAGGGCGTCGATCTCGCGACGCTTGGACCGAAATCGATTGTCGGTCAGGGACCCCATGGCGAAAAGGCCGCCTCGCCGGAGGTGGTCGCACTTTCGGACGCCGATGCCGCCAAGATCAAGGAGAAGCATCTCAAGGTCGGCATCTCCATGCAGACCGTCAACCTCGACTGGGCACAGCTCCAGATCCAGGGCATCACCGATACGCTGAAGAAGTACGGCGTGACGGTGACGGGCGTCGCATCCGCCGAGTATCAGGTCGACAAGCAGATCGCCGATATCGAGAACACGATCCAGCAGCATCCGGACGGCATCATCTCGATCCCGGTCGATTTCACCGCGACTGCGCCGACCTACAAGAAGATCGCCAAGGCCGGCATCAAGCTTGTCTTGATGGACAGCATCCCGACCGGTCTGAAGCATCCCGAGGAATATGCGACGATGGTTTCCGCGGACAGCCAGGGTAACGGCCAGATCGCCGCGCAGATCCTTGCCTCCTGCGTTGCGCAGGGCGGCACCATCGGCCTGGTCAATTTCGGCGTAGACTATTTCAGCACCAACGAGCGCACCAAGGGCGTGCGCGAGTGGATGACGAAGAACCGGCCCGATATCAAGATGAAGCAGGTCGATTTCACGGATCCGCCGAAAGTCTCGCAGATCGCAGGCGATTTCCTCACCGGTAATCCCGATATCAAGGGATTGTACGCGGTGTGGGACCAGCCGGCGCTGGACACGCTGAGCTCGATGCGGGCGCAGGGCATCGACATTCCCGTCACGACGGTCGATCTCGGCCTGCAATCGGCGATCGAGATCGCCAAGGGCGGTCCGTTGAAGGCGACCGGCTCGCAGCGTCCCTATGACCAGGGCGTCGCGGAAGCGCTGGCGATGATGAACGCACTTCTCGGCAAGGAAACGCCAGGCTGGATCGGTGTGCAGTCGCTGCCGGTAACGCAGTCGAACGTGCTGGAGTCCTACAAGACCGTGTTCAAGAAGGAGCCGCCGGCCGAGCTGGTGGATGCCTGCAACAAGGCGAAGCCGGCCTGCAACTGAACTCCCTCCGGCGATGCGCGGTCTTTCGAGGCCGCGCATCGTTCAGCAAGCCTGGTCCGGGCGTGCCAGCCCCCGTCCGGATCAGGTTGCGCTGCTCACATACTCGACGGGCAGACTGCGGAAGTGCTTGCGCATGTCTGACGTCGCCGCGCCGCCGACGATGATCCGCGAGAACGCGCCGATATCTCCGAAGAACGCCGGCTTGAGACTGCCGAGCTTGCTGGCGTCGACCACCAGGACGCTTTCCATCGCGGTCGCGATGACGGCCTGCTTGATCGCAACCTCGTGAAAGTTGGAGCAGCTCGCGCCGCGGGTCCAGTGCACGCCGCCAGCGGATATGAAGGCCTTGTTGACGCCGAGGCGCCGCAGATAGGACAGGCCGTCGTCAGATGAGAACGACTGTGATGACGGATGGTAGAGCCCGCCCATCAGCATCACCTGCGTGGCCGGCCGTCGCGTCACGATCGACGCCACGTTCATCGAATAGCAGATCACCGAGAGCGGCATATCCTCAGGCAAACAGTCCGCCAGCGATTGCATCGTGGTGCCGCAGTCGATGAAGATCGTGTCGCCTTCCCCAATCGAGGCGGCCGCGGACCGGCAGGCAAGACGCTTGTCCTGGGTATGCTGGTCGATCTCCTGCTCGAACGCGTACTTGATTCCGGTCGGTGATGCCGCGTTGACGACATAACCGCCGAGCAAAGCGAGCGCGGCTTCCGGGCCGGCAAGATCACGCCGCACCGTCATTTCGGAAACCTTGAGCAGCTCGGCGGCGTCCTTGAGGTGCAGCGCGCCGCTGCCCTCGACGGCGCGGCGCAGCCGCTGCAGGCGTTGGACGCGGGTCTCGCTTGGTCGTGCGTTCGGTGTTTCAACCATTTTGCTCACCGCGCCTGCTTATCCGGTTGACAATGATCTTACAATGTTGTGAGTTTATCAACGGCAATATGTTATAATAATAACATTGAGCCCAAAGAGACAATCCGGTGTCTTGCGATGCGTGCGTCGGAAGGCAGCAAACTCCGGCTGGGAGGATCACATGTTGCAATCGACACATTCAGTCTATCCGGCGCTCGCGTCGATTCGCTAGGACGGGTGGCGTTTCGATGACGCAGAGTGTCTTGATACCGAATCCATCGGCCGTGCCGGTGCAACTTCATGCCCGCGACACCCATCCGGTCTCGCGTAACAGCGGCCGCGCGCTCGAGATGGATTGGGTCGACGAGATCAGGATCAATCTGTCGGCCGCCGAGCGACGGGTTGCGAGCTTGCCGGGCCGGCGAACCGTCAAGAAGGATGCGCAGGCGGCGTGGCTTCTGAAAGCGCTCACTTGCATCGATCTGACGACGCTCAACGGCGACGACACCACCGAGCGGGTAAAGCGTCTCTGCGCCAAGGCGAAGACCCCAGTGCGCGCTGACATTCTCGAAGCGCTCGGCTTTGCCGCGCGTCGGCTGCACACCGGTGCGATCTGCGTCTATCACCGCTTCGTTGCAACCGCAGTCGAAGCGCTCGATGGATCCGGCATTCCGGTTGCCGCGGTCTCGACCGGATTTCCAGCGGGCCTGATACCTCACGACCTCAAGCTCAAGGAGATCGAGGCGTCCGTCAGGGACGGCGCGCAGGAGATCGACATCGTCATCACCCGCGAGCATGCGCTGACCGGCGATTGGCGCGCGCTTTACGCCGAGGTCAGGGATTTTCGTGCGGCCTGCGGCAACGCGCATCTGAAAACGATTCTGGCCACCGGCGATCTCAAGACGCTGCGCAACGTCGCCAAGGCATCGATGGTCTGCATGATGGCTGGTGCCGACTTCATCAAGACCTCCACCGGCAAGGAGGGCGTCAATGCGACGCTGCCGGTGACGCTGGCGATGCTGCGGATGATCAGGGTGTATCAGGAGCGCACCGGCTACCAGATCGGCTTCAAGCCGGCCGGCGGGATATCGACGGCAAAGGACGTGCTCAACTATCAATTCCTGATGAAGGAGGAATTGGGACGCGACTGGCTCGAGCCGGACCTGTTCCGGATCGGCGCCTCGAGCCTGCTCGCCGACATCGAGCGCCAGCTCGAGCATCATGTCACCGGCCGCTACTCGGCCTTCAACCGCCACCCTGTGGGATGAGACTCCGGTGATGAGCGTCGCAGATTATTTTGAAACGATGGAGTACGGTCCCGCTCTCGAAGCGGACGGCGAGGCACGCGCCTGGCTGAAGCAGCACGGCGCCGTGTTCGGGCACTTCATCGGCGGCAAGTTCGCAGCACCGCATTCCGGTAAGCACCTCACGACAAGCGAGCCGGCGACCGGCAAGGCGCTGGCCAAGATCGCGCAGGGCTCTTCCGCGGATGTGGATGCGGCCGTGAGCGCCGCGCGCATTGCGCAGCCGCTGTGGGCAAAGCTCGGCGGTCATGGCCGCGCGCGTCATCTCTACGCACTGGCGCGGATGCTGCAGCGTCACGCGCGGTTGTTTGCGGTGCTGGAAGCGATCGACAACGGCAAGCCGATCCGAGAGACCCGCGATCTCGACGTGCCGTTGGCCGCGCGGCATTTCCTGTATCACGCCGGCTGGGCGCAATTGCAGGAGCGCGAATTCGCCGATCAGGTGCCGATCGGCGTGATCGGGCAGATCATCCCGTGGAATTTCCCGCTGCTGATGCTGGCATGGAAGATCGCGCCGGCGCTTGCGGCAGGCAACACCGTGGTGCTGAAGCCGGCCGAATACACCTCGCTCACCGCGTTGCTGTTCGCCGAGCTTGCCGCGGAGGCAGGTTTGTCGCCGGGCGTGTTGAATGTGCTCACGGGCGATGGTGCGACCGGGGCGCTGCTGGTTGAGAATCAAGGCGTCGACAAGATCGCCTTCACGGGATCGACCGAGGTCGGGCGGTTGATCCGGCAGTCGACCGCAGGCACCGGCAAGTCGCTGACGCTCGAACTCGGCGGCAAATCGCCGTTCATCGTGTTCGACGATGCCGACATCGACGGTGCCGTGGAAGGCGTGGTCGATGCCATCTGGTTCAACCAGGGCCAGGTCTGCTGCGCCGGCTCGCGCCTGCTGCTGCAGGAGGGGATCGCCGAGACCTTCCGCAGACGCCTGATCCGCCGCATGGAAACGCTGCGCGTCGGCCCGCCGCTCGACAAGGCGATCGACATGGGTGCGGTGGTTGCACCGGTGCAGCTCGAACGGATCAAGGCGCTGGTCGAAATCGGAGTGGAGGAGGGCGCCGAGAAATACCAGGCGCCCGGCGCGATCCCGACGGAGGGATGCTTCTACCCGCCGACCTTGCTCTGGAACGTGCACCCGTCGTCGACGGTGGCGATCGAGGAGATCTTTGGCCCCGTGGCGGTGGCGATGACGTTTCGTACGCCTGACGAGGCCGTGATGCTCGCCAATAATACACGTTATGGGCTTGCCGCCAGCGTGTGGAGCGAGACGATCGGGCTGGCGCTGGATATCGCGCCGAAATTGCTGGCCGGTGTGGTCTGGATCAACGCGACCAATCTGTTCGATGCGAGCGTCGGCTTTGGCGGCTATCGCGAGTCCGGGTTCGGCCGCGAGGGTGGCCGTGAAGGCATGTACGAATATCTCAAGCCCAAGGCATGGAGCGGGCGCAAGGCGCGGGCGAAGGCATTGTCGCCGCCGGCTGCCACCTCCGACAGCGCCGGATTCGGCGTGCCGCCAATCGACCGGACAGCAAAACTGTTCGTCGGTGGCAAGCAGGTGCGTCCCGACGGCAATTATTCGCGGGCCGTGCTGTCGCCAAAGGGCCGGCATCTCGGCGAGGCCGGCGAAGGCAACCGCAAGGACATCCGCAATGCCGTGGCCGCCGCGCGATCTGCCGAGGCATGGGCGCGGGCGACGGCGCATAATCGCGCCCAAATCCTCTATTACCTTGCCGAGAATCTCTCCGTGCGAGGTGACGAGTTCGCCCGGCGCATCGCCGAGATGACGGGTGTCTCGGGTGCCAAGTCACGCGCGGAGGTCGATGCGAGTATCGAACGGCTGTTCAGCTATGGGGCCTGGGCCGACAAATTCGAGGGGAGCGTGCATGCGCCACCATTGCGCGGCGTGGCGCTTGCGATGCATGAGCCGATCGGCGTGGTCGGTGTTGCCTGTCCCGACGAGGCGCCGCTGCTTGGCTTGGTCAGCCTGGTCGCGCCGTTGATTGCGATGGGCAACCGGGTGGTGGCCGTACCGAGCGAGAAGCATCCGCTCGCTGCGACCGATTTCTACCAGGTGCTGGAGACGTCGGACGTGCCGGCAGGCGTCGTCAATATCGTCACCGGCGGCCGCGACGATCTTGTGAAGGTCCTTGCCGAGCATGACGATGTCGACGCACTCTGGGCTTTCGGCTCGCAGGAGGCTTCGGCGGTCGCGGAACGGCTGTCGATCGGCAATCTCAAGCGCACATTGGTTGATCATGGCCTGCTACTGGATTGGTACGACAAGTCTGCGAGTGAAGGCCCGATCCTGCTCCGCCATGCCGTGCAGGTGAAGAACATCTGGATCCCCTATGGAGACTAGAGCCGTCATCTTGGGGTGATACCGATTGGGATCTGGACCGTCAGAGTCCGGGCGATTTTTGAAGACAAGGGAGGGACGCAACATGCTCAAGAGCATCAACCCGCTGCTCAATGCCGACGTGCTCTATGCCTTGCGGGCGATGGGGCACGGGGATCGCCTGGTCGTCTGCGATACCAATTTTCCGGCCGACTCGATCGCGCGCCAGACGGTGCTTGGCCGGTTGCTGCGCATCGACAATGTCAGCACCGCGAAGGCGATCGAGGCCATTCTCTCGGTCCTGCCGCTCGATACCTTCATCGATGACGCTGCCGTTCGCATGGAGATCGTCGGCCAGCCGCAGGAAGTGCCGCCGGTCCAGCGCGAGGTGCAAACCGCGATCGATCACGCGGAGGGACGATCCTGGCCGCTGGTCGGCGTCGAACGCCACGCCTTCTATGAAAAGGCCAAGACGGCCTATTGCGTGATCGCAACCGGCGAGCGCCGCTTCTACGGCTGCTTCCTGTTCTCCAAGGGCGTCATCGCGCCGGACGGAGAGTGACGACCATGAGTAAAAGTGGCGTCGCCGTCCTTGGCGTCTTCGTCGTCGATCTGGCCTTCCGTGCCGGCAAAATGCCTGCGATCGGCGAGACGATTGCCGGATCGGGATTCGCGATGGGCCCCGGCGGCAAGGGATCGAACCAGGCCGTGGCCGCCGCGCGCGCGGGTGCCAGCGTGACCTTCATCTCCCGGATCGGCAGCGATGCCTTTGGCGAGCTTGCGATCAAGACATGGGAAGCCGAGGGGATCCGGCCGCGCGTCGCCAGGACCACGGAGGCGCCGACCGGTGCGGCGTTCATCTATGTTCACGAGACGCGGGGTGACAACGCGATCATTGTGGTGCCTGGGGCAGCCGGAGGTATCAGCCCGGGTGACATCGACGCAGCGGCGGACTCCATTCGCACCAGCCGCGTGTTCGTGACTCAGCTCGAGCAGCCGGTCGATGCCGCGGTGCGAGGGCTCGAGATCGCGCGCGCCGCTGGCAGCATCAGGGTGTTCAACCCCGCGCCGGCGATCAAGTTCGATTCTGGCCTGTTTGCGCTCTGCGACTATGTCGTCCCCAATGAGACCGAGGCCGAGTCGTTGACCGGGATCGCCGTGAGCGATCTTGCGGGCGCCCGCCGCGCCGGCGACGCGCTATTGGCCAAGGGGGCCGGGACGGCGCTGATCACGCTCGGCGAGCGCGGGGCGCTGTTCCATACGCGGGATCGCTCGCTGCATGTGCCGCCGTTTGCCGCCGGCAAGGTGGTCGAAACAACAGGCGCGGGCGACGCATTCGTCGGCGGTTTTGCAGCCGCGCTGGCCGACGGCGCGGACCCGCTCGAGGCAGCGCGCTTCGGTTCGGCGACGGCGGGGATTTCGGTGACGCGGCCCGGGACCGCCCTTTCCATGCCGCGTCGCGCGGAGATCGAGGCGCTCTTGAGGGAGCAATCCGCTCCATGATGCGGAATGATCCGATCAAGCATGTCTTCATCTGGCCGGCGGTGCTCGTCGTGCTGGCGATCTCGATCTTTCCGCTGATCTATTCGTTGACCACAAGCTTCCTCAGCTATCGCCTGATTCCCCCGATCCCACCCCGGGTCGTCTGGTTCGGAAATTACGTATCGCTGCTGCAGGAGCCGCGCTTCTGGAATGCGATCTACACGACGACGCTGATCGCCTTCATCGCCGTTGGGTTGCAATACGTCATCGGATTCGCCGTAGCCCTGGCGCTCAACGCGCGGGTGCCGGGCGAGCGGCTGTTTCGCGTCGCATTGCTATTGCCCATGCTGCTCGCTCCGGTGGCCGTCGCGCTGGTGGCGCGCATGATCTTCAACCCGACCATGGGACCGCTCAACCAGCTTCTGGGCAAGTTCGGTCTGGTCAACCTGCCGTTCCTCACCAATGGTCATTGGGCGCTCGGCTGCATCATCGCGGTCGAAATCTGGCAATGGACGCCGTTCGTGGTTCTGATGATGCTCGCCGGCCTGCAGACGCTGCCGGAAGATGTCTACGAGGCCGCAGAGCTCGAGAATGCCAGCGCCTGGCAGCAATTCTGGGGGATCACGTTTCCGATGCTGCTGCCGATCTCGGCTGCGGTCGTCTTCATCCGGCTGATCGAGAGCTACAAGATCATGGACACCGTCTTCGTGATGACGGGCGGCGGACCGGGTGTGGACACGGAGACCCTGACGTTGTTCGCCTATCAGGAGGGCTTCAAGAAGTTCAATCTCGGCTACACATCGGCGCTCAGCTTTCTGTTCCTGATTGCGATCACGATTATCGGCGTGACGTATCTGGCGCTGCTGCGGCCGCATCTGGAGAAGCTCCGATGAGTGGCCGCGGCTTGACCGGACTGTCGCCTTGGGGCCGCCGCCTGGTGACCGCTGCCTGTCTCGTCTGGTGCCTGATCAGCATATTTCCGCTCTATTGGGTGATCGTGACGGCGTTCAAGACGCCGCCAGGCGTCGTCGGCGGCCCGACCTATCTGCCGTTCATCGACTTCACGCCGACCTTGCAGCCCTTCATCGATCTCTATCAGGGGATCCGCGGCGCATTCTTCCACACGTTCCTGAACTCAACCATCGTAGGGCTGTCGGCGGCGGCCATCGCGACCGCGATCGGTGCAATGGCGGCCTATGCGCTGGTGCGCTTCGAATTCAGGGTGCGCCTGGGGGCGGGCCTCGCCTTCTTCCTGCTTGCACTCGGTGGCTACCTGCTGTTCAACATCACTTTCGGATTCACCCGGCCGCAAGCGTTGCTGCTCGCGTTCCCCGTCGCGCTCGCGGCTGCGATCCTCGCCAACCGCCTGCCTTTGCCGGGGCCGATCCTCGGCAATGAGGACATCCTGTTCTGGTTCGTCAGCCAGCGCATGTTCCCGCCGATCGTCACGGCGTTCGCGCTGTATCTGCTCTACAGCGAGATCGGCCGCCTCGGTTTCCAGCTGATCGACAGCTTTGTCGGACTGACGCTGTGCTACGTCGCGTTCTCGTTGCCGATCGTGGTCTGGCTGATGCGGGATTTCTTCGAGGCGGTGCCGATCGAGGTCGAAGAGGCGGCGATGGTCGACAATGTGCCGAGCTGGCGCATCTTCCTCGGCATCGTGGTGCCGATGTCCATGAACGGCCTGCTGGCGACCTTCATGATCACGCTGGCCTTTGTCTGGAATGAGTTTCTGTTTGCGCTGTTCCTGACCAATTCCAAATGGCAGACGCTGCCAATTCTGGTGGCGGGACAAAACAGCCAGCGCGGTGACGAATGGTGGGCGATTTCGGCCGCGGCCCTCGTTGCCATCGTTCCCATGATGATCATGGCAGGCCTGCTCAGCCGGATGATGCGGTCAGGCCTGCTGCTCGGAGCCATCAAGTAAGAAAACGTTGAAAGGGAGGACTAGACCATGCTGCGACGAACGTTCCTGATGCTTGCCACCTCGCTCGCGACAGCCTGTGCCGCGAGCCAGGCCAACGCTGCCTGCAGTCCGGACTATACCGGCGTCACGCTCACGGTGGCGTCGCAGACCGGGCCGTATATTGCATCCGCGCTCAAGCTCGGCGCCGACGAATGGACGAAGAAGACCTGCGGCAAGGTCAACGTCGTCGAATTTCCCTGGTCGGAACTCTATCCGAAGATCGCGACGTCGCTCACGCAGTCCGATGCGACGTTCGATCTGGTCAGCTTCGCGCCGGCCTGGCTGCCGGATTTCGTGCCCTATCTCAGCGAAATGCCGAAGGAGATGCAGTCCGGCAAGGATTGGGACGATATCGAGCCCGCTTATCGCGAACGCCTGATGGTGTGGGAAGGCAAGATCTATTCGCAGTCGATGGACGGCGACGTCCACACCTACACCTACCGCATGGACCTGTTCAACGATCCCAAGGAGAAGGACGCCTTCAAGGCCAAATATGGCTACGACCTCGCACCGCCGAAGACCTGGAAACAGTATCTCGACATCGCCGAGTTCTTCCAGCGTCCGGACAAGGGACTGTGGGGAACGGCGGAAGCCTTCCGTCGCGGCGGCCAGCAGTTCTGGTTCTTCTTCAGCCATGCAGCGGCCTATACCAACAACCCGAACTATCCGGGCGCGATGTTCTTCGACCCCGAGACGATGGACGCCCAGATCAACAATCCGGGCTGGGTGAAGGGATTGGAAGAATACATCCGGGCATCGAAGCTCGGACCGCCCAATGCGCTGAACTTCTCGTTCGGCGAAGTGAACGCAGCCGTAGCTGGCGGCCAGGTTGCGGAGTCGATCGGCTGGGGCGACACCGGTGTCATCGCAGCCGATCCCAAGCAGTCGAAGATCTCGGGCAAGGTCGGCTCGGCGATGCTGCCCGGTTCGGATGCGATCTGGAATGCGAAGACCAAGACATGGGACAAATTCCCGTCCGTCCTGCCGGGCCCGTTCATGGCGTTCGGCGGCTGGCAGGTTGCCGTGCCGAAAGCCGGCAAGAACCAGCAGGCGGCCTGGGACTTCGTCAAGACCCTGACCAGTCCGGAAGTCTCCGGCCAGGCGGCGATCACCGGCGGCAGCGGCGTCAATCCCTACCGCAAATCGCACACCGAAAATCTTGAGCTGTGGAGCAAGATATTCACGCCTCAAGAGGCCAAGGAATATCTTGGCGCACAGGCCGACTCCATCAATGCCAAGAACGTCGCGCTCGACATGCGTCTGCCCGGCTATTTTTCCTACACCGAGGTCGTGGAGATCGAGCTCGGCAAGGCGGTTGCCGGCCAGACCACGCCGCAGGCGGCGCTCGATGCGGTGGCGAAGGAGTGGAACCGGCTGACCGACGAGTTCGGCCGTGCCAAGCAGCTCGCCGCCTATCGCGCGGCGATGGGCCTGCCGGCCAAGAACTAGCATATTATCGAAGACTCACCGGATGACGCGGGAGCGTCATCCGGTGCTTGATGGCCTCTGGCCAGGGACGGAACGGGATTTTATGGCGCACGTCGAGATCGAGAACGTCAGCAAGGCATACGGGCCCTACAAGATCATCGAGGGGCTCGATCTCAACGTGGCCGACGAAGAGTTCGTCGTGCTTGTCGGCCCGTCCGGCTGCGGCAAGACGACGACGTTGCGGATGATCGCCGGACTGGAGGGCGTCAGCAGCGGGACGATCCGGATCGGCGACCGCGACGTGACGGAGCTGCGGCCGGGCCTGCGCAATTGCGCGATGGTGTTCCAGAACTACGCGCTTTATCCGCATATGACGGTCGGCGAAAACATCGGCTATGGCATGAAGGTGCGAGGTGAATCGCGCGCCACGATCGAGAAGGCCGTCAAGGACGTGGCGAAGATTCTCGACCTCGAGCCATATCTGGAACGCCGCCCCAAGCAGCTGTCGGGCGGTCAGCGCCAGCGTGTGGCGATCGGCCGTGCCATCGTGCGCAGTCCTGACGTTTTCCTTTTCGACGAGCCGTTGTCCAATCTAGACGCCAAGCTCCGGATCGAGATGCGTACCGAGATCAAAGCGTTGCATCGCCGGCTCGCCAAGACGATCGTTTATGTGACGCACGATCAGGTCGAGGCCATGACCATGGCCGACCGCGTTGTGGTGATGAACCGCGGCCGGATCGAGCAGGCGGCCGATCCGATCACGATCTACGAGAAGCCCAGCAATCTCTTCGTCGCGGGCTTCATTGGCGCGCCCAGCATGAATTTCATCCATGGCGAGATTGCCGCCCGCGACGGCGCGTTGGTCTTCACCGAACCATCGGGCGCGGTGTTGACGTTGCCGAAGTCGCGCGAGGCCATCTATGCAGGCTGCGTCGGCAAACCGGTGGTGCTTGGTATGCGGCCGGATCATGTCCTGCACCAGGGCGCGCCTGCGGGCAGCTCCGTCCGCATGATCGTAAAGGACGTCGAGCCGCTCGGCCCGCATACGCTGGTGATCGGCAGCGTCGGCGGCTTTCCGTTCACCGCGCAGATGCCGGTCGGCGTTGCTGCGCAACCGGATCTACCCTTTGACGTGAGCCTCGATCTCGAGCGCGCGCATCTGTTCGACCGTGCGTCAGGACAGGCCATCCGCGCCGCCTGATTTCTAGGCCGGTTATCCCGACGTCTGGCCTACCGGCGCTGAATCATTTGGCCCGCGCTTGCGCCTTCGCATGCACCGGCGAGGATTGTCGCGCGCCCGGACCCAGATGCACGTGGACGGCCTTGGCCGACAGCGGCTCGCCGCATTCCGAGCAGACCATGACGGGGTCGAACATCTTCTTGCAGTTCTTGTGTTCATGGAGCATCGGCCGGCCACGCGAGTCGACCATGTGGATGTTGCCCCAGTGCACGATCGACATGATGATCGGATAGAGATCAAGGCCCTTCTGCGTCAGGATATATTCGTAGCGCTTCGGCGCTTCCTGATAGGGAATCTTGCGCAGCACGCCGAAGCGCACCAGCTTCTTCAGCCGGTCGGCGAGCAGATGGCGGGTGATCCCAAGCGACGCCTGGAATTCGTCGAATCTGCGAATGCGAAGGAAGCATTCGCGCAGGATCAAGAGGCTCCAGCGGTCACCAATCACCGCGACGGTGCGGGCCACCGAGCACGGCTCCTCCTCGAGAGCATCCCATTTCATCAACGTCTCCAGCGGTCTGCGACGACAATCCGGATATAATTCTAAATCAGAACTCACAATGTTTCAACAGGGTGCCATTGGCAAAGCCATTGGATGATAAATATCATATTGACAGTTCTAAAATAGAACTTATGGTCTCGACCACGATCAACCCGGCGGCAAACGGCCGCCGACAATCGAAGGGAAGGGCGTTCCATGGCTGCTCCGCTCAAGGTCGAATTCCACTTCGATTTCGGTAGTCCCAACGCCTATCTCGCCGAACTCGTGCTGCCGGAGATCGAACAGCGCACTGGCGTCAAGTTCGACTACGTTCCGGTGCTGCTCGGCGGCGTCTACAAGGCGACCGGCAATCTTTCGCCCGCCGAATCCTTGCGCGGGATCAGGAACAAGCCCGAATACAACGCGCTCGAGACCGAGCGCTTCCTGCGCCGCCACAACATCACGAAATTCAAGTCGAACCCGTTCTTCCCGGTCAACACGCTGACGCTGATGCGGGGCGTTGTCGCTGCGCAATTCGAGGGGCTGTTCGAGTCCTATTTCCGCGCCGCCTATCATCATATGTGGGTCGAGCCCAAGAAGATGGACGATCCGCAGGTGTTTCGCGATGCGTTCCTGTCCTCCGGACTCGATATCGACCGCATCATCGCCCGCGCGCAGCAGGATGAGGTGAAGAAGAAGCTGATCGAAAACACAGGCAATGCGGTGTCCCGAGGCTCGTTCGGATCGCCGACGTTCTATGTCGGCGATGAGATATTCTTCGGCAAAGACCGCGTGCGTGAGGTCGAGGAAGAGATCGTCGCACAGCTTGCTGCCGGGCGGCGCAAGACTGCCTGATCGGGAGATTCTCAAGAAATAATCAAGCCCCAAGGGCTGCCACAGGGAGGTTTCAGTGCAGGCGTCGACGCAGGTGACCGAAGGAAGTGTTGAAGGCTTACCGAGCCGCCTCCACGAGGTGATGGGTCGGCATGTCGAGGCGACGCCGGATCACCTGGCGCTGATCGACGACAAGACGAGCCTGACCTATCGCGAGCTCGATCGAACGGTCGGCCGCGTTGCCGAGGCGCTCCAGGCGTTGAGTATCCGCGCCGGGGATCGCATGGTGATCGTGAGCGAGAACTCCATTCCGCTCGCTTGTCTGTTGCTGGCGGCAAGCCGGCTGGACGTCTGGGCGATTGTGGTCAATCCGCGGTTGTCGCCGCGCGAGGTCGATCAGATCAAGGATCACAGCGGCGCTCGCCGCGTGTTCCTGACTGCTGATGTCTCGCCGGAGGCAGCCGCTCATACCGCCCGCTATGGCGCGACCGTGCAGGATGTCGGGCCGCTCCACGGCATCGGCGTCACGGCACAGAACGAGGATACCTTGGCGGAGCCGGTCGAGGCCGACAGCGCCAAACAGGTCGTCGTTCTCATCTATACGTCGGGCACCACGGGGACGCCGAAAGGCGTGATGCTGACCCACCGCAATCTGTTGTTCAGCGCTCGGGGGACTGCCGAGTTTCGCAAGATGACCCCGGATGATGTGCAGTATTGCGTGTTGCCGGTCTCGCACATTGTCGGCATCTCGCTGCTCACGATGACGCTGATGGTCGGCGCCACAGTGCGCCTGGTCGCGAAATATGATCCGGCCGCTCTCGTAAAGGCGATGGCGGACGAGGGCATCACCATTCTCAATGGGGTGCCTGCGACCTATCAGCGGCTGCTCGAATACCGGCGCAACGCCGGCCTGCCGAAGTTCGATCGCGGCAGGCTTCGTGTCATCTCGGTGGCCGGCGCGCCGCTCGACCTCGAGCTCAAGTCGCGGGTCGAGGAGGAGCTCGGCCTGCCGCTGCTCAATGGCTATGGCATCACCGAATGTTCGCCGGGAATCTCCGGGGTCCGGCCCGACGCGCCGAGAGCCGACCATGCGGTCGGGTCGGTCATGCCGGGTCTTGAAGCTAAGCTGGTCGGCCACGACGGCAAACCGGTTGGTGACGGCGAGGTCGGCGAGCTTCATGTTCGTGGCCCGAACGTGATGCTCGGCTATTACCGCGCCCCCGACTTGACCGCGAAGGCGATCGATCCTGACGGATGGTTCAACACCGGCGATCTGGCCCGTTTCGAGGATGACGCCCTCTATATCGTCGGGCGGACCAAGGAAATGATCATCCGCTCCGGATTCAATGTCTATCCCGCCGAGATCGAGGCGGTGCTGAGCACGCATGATGCCGTGGTGCAATGCGCCGTGGTCGGACGTCCGGTCGTGGGCAATGAGGAGGTCGTCGCCTTCGTGCAGCTGATCAAGGGATCGACCGCGACCGCGCAGGACCTGATGGCCCATGTTACCCCGCAACTCACCTCGTACAAGCGTCCGTCAGAGATTATCCTCATGGACGCTCTGCCCGCGACATCGACGGGCAAGCTCCTGAAGCACAAGCTGGCGGAGTCGCTGCGCACTCAATAGTGACGCATCGTCCGCAGAACGGTTCACTCAAGCAAAGGCCGGAGAACACCATGCAGAAGAGAAACAAGACGGTCGCCGTCATTGGTGCCGGCGATTTCATCGGCGGCGAGATCGCCAAGAAGTTCGCCTCCGAAGGCTTTACGGTATTTGCCGGCCGCCGCAACGGCGACAAGCTCGCGCCGCTGGTCAAGGACATCGAGGCGGTCGGCGGTGAAATCCACGCCCGCTCGCTCGATGCGCGCAAGGAAGAGGAGATCACCGCCTTCCTTAACGACGCCGACAAGCACGCGCCGCTTGAAGTGTGCATCTTCAACATCGGCGCCAACGTCAACTTCCCGATCCTCGAGACCACGGAGCGCGTGTTCCGCAAGGTCTGGGAGATGGCCTGCTATTCCGGCTTCCTGGCCGGGCGCGAGGCGACACGGCTGATGCTGCCGCGCGGTGGCGGCAACATCTTCTTCACAGGCGCCACCGCATCCTTGCGCGGCGGCAGCGGCTATGCCGCCTTTGCCAGCGCGAAGTTCGGGCTTCGCGCTGTGGCGCAGGCAATGGCGCGCGAACTTGGACCGAAGAACATCCATGTCGCGCACCTTATTATTGATTCCGGCGTCGACACCGAATGGGTGCGGCAGCGCCGCATCGAGGCGCTTGGCCCGGATGCGCTCGACAATCCGGACTTGCTGATGCCGCCGGCCTCGGTCGCCTCGTCCTACTGGCAACTCTACCAGCAGCCGAAGAGCGCCTGGACGTTCGAGTTGGAAATCCGGCCCTTCGGCGAGAAGTGGTAGGGAGCTGGTCCGATGGAGCTCGCGCTTTCCCCTGAAGATGCGGCGTTTCGCGACGAGGTCCGTGCCTTCATCAAGGACAACTATCCGGCGGAGATGCGCGTCCCCAATCCGGAGACCGACCTCTCCAAGGCGCAGATGCTGCTCTGGCATCGCATCCTCGCCAGGAAGGGCTGGATCGCGCCGCTGTGGCCGAAGGAGTATGGCGGGCCCGGCTGGTCGATCACCCGCCGCTTCATCTTCGAGCAGGAGACGACGCGCGCCGGCACGCTACCGCCTCTGGCGTTCAGCGTCACCATGGTCGGCCCCGTCATCTACACGTTTGGCAACGACGTGCAGAGGAAGACGTTCTTGCCGCGGATCCTGTCCGGCGAAGATTGGTGGTGCCAGGGCTATTCCGAGCCCGGCTCCGGCTCCGATCTCGCCACCGTTCGCACCAAGGCGGTGCGCGATGGCGATCACTATATCGTCAACGGTCACAAGACCTGGACCACGCTGGCGCAGCATGCCGACTGGATCTTCTGCCTGGTCCGGACCGATCCGGCGGTCAAGCCGCAGTCTGGCATCTCCTTCCTGCTGATCGACATGAAATCGCCCGGCGTCACCGTGCGCCCGATCATCACGATCGACGGTTCCCACGAGGTCAACGACGTCTTCTTCGAGGACGTCCGCGTGCCCGTCGAGAACCTGATCGGCGAGGAGAACAAGGGCTGGACTTACGCGAAATTCCTGCTCGGCAATGAGCGCACCAGCATGGCCGGAATCGGCCGCTCCACGCGGTACATTGCGCGGTTGAAGACAATCGTGAAGGCGGAGATCCTGGAGGACGATCCGGCACATCTGGAGTTCATCAGGGATATCGCCCGTGTCGAGCTCGACGTGCTGGCGCTGGAAGCGACCGAGCTTCGCGTCGTCGCCCAGATGGCCCGCGGCATCGATCCGGGGCCGGCAGCGTCGCTGTTCAAGATCCGCGGCACCGAGATATTCCAGGATATCACCGAGCTGACCCATCGCGCGATCGGCAATTATGGGCTCGCGATCCGCGAGCATCCCGTCAGCGCCAACCATTTCATGCCGGGCCCTGACTACGGCCACACGGCGTCGGAAAAATACCTGAATTCGCGCAAGCTCTCGATCTATGGCGGCTCGAACGAGATCCAGCGCAACATCATCGCCAAAGCGGTGCTTGGTCTCTAGCACGCGCGGCACGAGAGGATCGGATGGATATCCAGTTCACGGAAGAGCAGGAATTGTTGCGATCCAGCGTCCAGCGGCTGCTGCGCGATCGGTATGATTTTGATGCGCGCCGCAAGATCGTCGCGAGCGAAGAGGGTTTTAGCCGCAAGCAATGGGCAGCCTTCGCCGAGTTGGGCCTGCTTGCCGCACCGTTCACTGAAGCCGTCGGCGGGCTCGGCGGCGGTCCGCTGTCGACCATGATCATCATGCAGGAATTCGGCCGCCATCTCGTCGTCGAGCCATTCGTGGAAACGGTGGTCGTTGCCGGCGGCCTGATCGAGCAGGCAGGCTCCGACCAGCAGAAGCAGTCCTTCATCCCTGACATCGTCGCCGGAACGAAGCTCTGGGCGCTGGCCTGGACAGAAAAAGGCTCGCGCTTCGATCCCGCCACGGTCACCACCACCGCGCGTCGGGACGGCAACGACTATATCCTCACCGGCGAGAAGACAGCGGTGATATCAGCACCGTGGTCGGATTATCTGATCGTCTCCGCCCGCACCTCGGGCCATCGCCACGATCGCGGCGGCGTCAGCCTGTTCGTGGTCGATTGCCATGCTGCCAACCTCGATCTGCAAAGCTTCAGGACGATCGATGGCCGCCGCGCGGCCGAAATCAGCCTGCGCGAGGTTCGCGGGCAGCTCTTGGGCAAGGAAGGCGAGGGCGTAGGTGCGCTCGAATCTTGCCGCGACCGGGCCATCGGTGCGCTCTGCGCCGAAGCGGTCGGTGCGATGGGTGAATTGAACGCGGCGACGCTGGAATATTCCAAGACGCGAAAGCAGTTCGGCACCACGATCGGCAGCTTCCAGGTGCTGCAGCACCGGATGGTCGACATGTTCATCGCCCATCAGGAGGCGCTGTCCTTGATGCAGCATCTGAGCCTCAGTCTTGAGTCGACCGAGGCCGGCGTCTCCCGGCTTGCTTCCGGCGCCAAGTCCAGGATCGGCTATGCCGGCAAGTTCGTGGCCGACCAGGCCGTGCAGCTTCATGGCGGCATGGGCATGACCGACGAGCTCAATGTCGGCCACTACTTCAAGCGAATTTCCTCCATCAACATCCAGTTCGGCGATCCCGCCTACCACGTGCTGCGTTTTGCGCAGCTCGATACCGCCGCTTAAGGCAGAGAGGCCAGCATGACAACCGAAGCAGTCATCGTATCCACCGCGCGCACCGGCGTCGGCAAGGCCTATCGCGGCGCGCTCAACAACACTGACGGCCCGACCCTGGCCGGCCACGTCATGGCCGAGGCGGTCAAGCGCGCCGGCATCGCGCCTGGCGAGGTCGAGGACGTGGTGATGGGCTGCGCGATGCAGCAGGGCACCATGGTGATGAACGTCGCGCGCAAGGGCGCGATCCGCGCCGGACTGCCGGTCACAGTCGCCGGAACCACCATCGACCGGCAATGCGCCTCCGGCCTGCAGGCGATCGCGGTCGCCGCGCGCTCGGTGATGCATGACGGTGTCGAGATCGCGATCGGTGGCGGGATCGAGTCGATCAGCCTGGTTCAAAACGAGCACATGAACAGGTTCCATGCCGTCGACGATGAATTGATGGCGATGAAGCCGGAGATGTACATCTCGATGCTGGAGACGGCCGAAATCGTCGCCGAACGCTACAAGATCGGCCGCGACAAGCAGGACGAATACAGCCTGGAGTGCCAGCGCCGCGTCGGTGCCGCGTTGCAAGGCGGTCGCTTCAATGACGAGATCGTGCCGTTCGCGACCAAAATGGCCGTGCTCGACAAGGATACCAAAGAGGTCAGCTATCAGCAGGTGACGCTGACCAAGGACGAAGGTCCACGTCCCGACACCACGGCTGAGGGACTTGCGAAGATCAAGCCGGTGTTCGAGGGCAAGACGATCAGCGCCGGCAACGCCAGCCAGCTCTCGGACGGCGCCTCGGCCTGCGTGATCATGAGCGAGAAGATCGCCGCGCAAAAGGGCCTGAAGCCGCTCGGCATCTTCCGCGGCTTCGTCGCCGCCGGTGTCGAGCCGGACGAGATGGGTGTCGGCCCGGTCGCCGCGATCCCGCGGCTCCTGAAGCGCCACAACCTGCGGATTGACGACATCGATCTCTGGGAGCTCAATGAAGCCTACGCGGTGCAGGTGATCTATTGCCGTGACAAGCTCGGCATCGATCCCGACAGGCTGAACGTCAATGGTGGCTCGATCGCGATCGGCCATCCCTACGGCATGACCGGCGCGCGGCTGACCGGCCACCTCCTGATCGAGGGCCGGCGGCGCAAGGCAAAATACGGCGTGGTGACCATGTGCATCGGTGGCGGCATGGGCGCGGCGGGCCTGTTCGAAATCGTCCATTGATCGGAAACGCAGGAGAGACTCGTGAAGACAGCGATCACTGAACTGTTCGGCATCCAGCATCCGATCATCCAGGGCGGCATGCATTATGTCGGCTTCGCCGAACTCGCGGCGGCGGTATCAAACGCCGGTGGACTCGGCATCATCACCGGACTGACGCAGAAGACGCCCGAACTGCTGGCGAAGGAGATCGCGCGGTGCCGCGACATGACCGACAAGCCGTTCGGTGTGAATCTCACCTTCCTGCCGAGCTTTACCGCGCCGCCCTATCCCGAGTACATCGCGGCCATCAAGGAGGGCGGCGTCAAGGCCGTCGAGACCGCGGGCCGCAGCCCGGAGCAGTATATGCCGGCGCTGAAGGCGGCCGGCATCAAGGTGATTCACAAATGCACCTCCGTGCGGCATTCGCTGAAGGCCGAAAGGATCGGCTGCGATGCGGTCAGCGTCGACGGCTTCGAATGCGGCGGCCATCCCGGCGAGGACGATATCCCGAACATGATCCTGCTGCCGCGCGCGGCGGACGAGTTGAAGATCCCGTTCGTGGCCTCCGGGGGCATGGCGGATGCGCGCAGTCTGGTCGCAGCACTCGCGATGGGCGCGGCGGGCATGAACATGGGCACCCGCTTCATTGCCACAAAGGAAGCGCCGGTTCATCCCAATGTGAAGCAGGCGCTGGTCGATGCGAACGAGCTTGACACTCGTTTGGTGATGCGCGCGCTGCGCAACACTGAGCGCGTTCTGAAGAACAAGGGCGTCGACCAGCTGCTCGAGATCGAGCGGGAGAAGGGCGCCACCTTGAAGATCGAGGACATCCTCGATCAGGTCGCCGGGGTCTACCCCAAGGTGATGCTGGACGGCGAGATGGATGCCGGCGCGTGGAGCTGCGGCATGGTGGTCGGCCTGATCCACGATATCCCGACGGTCAAGGAACTGGTCGACCGCATCATGGCGGAGGCCGAGCAGATCATCCGGCAGCGGCTGACCGGCTTCCTCGACGGCACCTTCGAGACCAAACCGGCCCGCGCGGTCGCCTGACGGAGAGTGCGCCATCGAACTTTTCCAAACCGCCGGCGCGATTGGCTGGATCATTCAAGGGCACATCGAGGGAGTGAAGCGCATGGGCATCGCGGGCAGCCATCAATACCCCACCATGGAATCCGTGATCTACGGCAAGCCGGCGGCCGACGCGCTGCGCGAGGAGGCCGAACGGCTGGGCGCCAAACGCGTCTATTTGATCGCCAGCCGCACGCTGAACACAACAACCGATGAGGTCGAAAAGATCCGCAAGGCGCTCGGCGAGCGCCATGCCGTGACCTTCGATGGCGTGCCGCAGCACACGACCCGGAACGTGGTGACCCAGATTGCAAGGCAGGCGAAGGAAGCCAAGGCCGATCTGGTGGTCGCCATCGGCGGCGGCTCGGTGGTCGATGCAGCAAAAATCGTGTTGATGTGCATGGAGCACGAGATCTTTGAATCGGCGGGGCTCGATGGCTTCGAGACCACGCTGGAGCGCCGCTTCGGGCAATTCCGGACGCCAAAGGTGCGGATGATCGCCATCCCGAGTACGCTTTCCGGCGGCGAGTATAATTCCGGTGCGCTGGTCACCGACACCAGCCGCAAGCTGAAGCAGATTTTCAATCACCCGATGATGATGCCGCGCAGTATCATCCTCGATCCTGCGATCACCAGATATACGCCGGAGAAACTCTGGCTGGGCTCCGGTACGCGCGCGATGGATCACGGCATCGAGGCGATCTGCTCCAGCCGTCCCAACGTGCTGGTCGATGCGGTATGTCAGCAGGGATTGCGCTACCTGCATGACGGCCTGCTGCGCACCAGGGACAATCCTGACGATGAGGCGGCACGGTTGAATTGCCAGTTGGGTTCCTGGCTGTCGGCCTTCGGATTGCAGTCGCGGGTACCGATGGGCGCGAGCCACGCCATCGGCCATGTGCTCGGCGGCACTTGCGACGTGCCGCATTATTTCTGTACGGCCGTGATGATGCCGAGCGTGCTTCGCTACAACCGCCCCGCCACCGAAGCCGCCCAAAAATCGATCGCCGCCGCGCTCGGTGCACCGGAGCGCGACGCCAGCGAGGCGTTCGCCGCGTTCATCGCGGAGCTCGGTCTGCCGCGACGGCTCGCCGACGTCGGCGTTGCCGAGGACCGCTTTGAACTGATCGGCAAAAACGCAATGTTGTCGATCTTTACGCGGGCCAACCCGCAGCCGATCCGTGAATCTGGCGACATCGTCAAGATTCTCAAGCTGGCCGCTTGAGGCGCGCCGTATCCGGAGTGTTCCACGATGGCTGACTTGCGCATATTCGCTTATCTGCCGAATCCGCGCGTGTGGAAGGCGACCATCGCTGCCCGGTTCTGCGGCGTAGACGTCGAGGTCAGAGGCGCCTCCGGCAAGGAATTGCGGGACTGGTTGTGGGATTACGACGCGCGCCCGCTCGCCGAAGGGGAGCGTCAATCGCTGTCGGGCCTCGCGCGGACCGGGCGCGTCGGATTGACCGGCGCACAACTCTTCAAGACCGATGCCTTTCTTGAAGCGCAGCCGTTCGGCAACGTGCCCGCCGCGTTCGGACCGGATGGAACCATCGGGATCTTCGAGTCGAACAGCATCATGCGTGCGGTGGCGCGGCTGGGCGAGGCGGCATATCGGCTTTACGGACGTGACGCCTACGAGGCGTCCCGCATCGATAGCTTCCTGGATGTCAGCCTGGTGTTTGCGCGGGATTCGCAGATCTACCTGCTCGCGCTCTCGGACGGTTCGGTCGACGCGGCGATTCACGCCCGGGCCAAGCAGGCCTTCGCGATCTATGCCTCGGGACTGGAGCAGGCGCTGTCGCCGCGGCGCGAGGTGCTGGTGGGAGACCAGCTCTCGCTCGCCGACATCTGCTTTGCGGCAGAGCTAGCTCTGTTCATGAACGAGCATGCGCGGGCCGCGCAGCTGAAGGAACGCGGCCTGGACAAGATCTTGCACGCCGGCATTGAGAACGATTATCCGCTGATGTTCGCCCATTTTTCCCGGCTGGTCGCGCACGAACATTTCAAGCCAGACCTCAAGCCATATATCGAGAAATTGTTGTCAAAGGCGGCCGCCTGATCGTCAGGACAGCCCTCTCAACCCGGAAGATTGATCGCATGAGCGCGCAGGTTTGCCTGATCACTGGTGTCGGACCCGGCACGGGCTCGGCACTCGCGAGAAGATTTTCCGAGGGCGGTTATCGCGTCGCCATGCTCGCCAGAAACGAGGAGCGGCTGGCCGCGCTCGAAAAGGAGCTGCCGAACGCCAAGGGCTATCGATGCGATGTGTCTGACGCCGCGCAAATCGAGACGGTCGCGTCCGCCGTCGAGCGCGATCTCGGCAGCCCCGGCGTCGTGATTCACAATGCTGTCGGCGGCGGATTCGGCACGTTCCGGGAGATCGATCCTGCGATGCTTAATCGCAACTTCCAGGTCAACACGATGGGGCTGTTGCACCTGGCCCGGCGATTTGCACCGGCGATGGCGAGCGCAGGCAAGGGTGTCATCGTTGCGACCGGCAACACGTCGGCGCTGCGCGGCAAGGCCGGCTTCGCCGGATTTGCGCCGACCAAGGCGGCGCAACGGATCCTGGCGGAAGCGATGGCGCGCGACCTGGGGCCGCAAGGCGTTCACGTCGCCTATGTCGTCATAGATGCCGTGATCGATCTGGAATGGACGCGGAAGCGGTGGCCGGAGCGGCCGGACGACTTCTTCATCAAGCCGAAGGCGATCGCGAACGAGATCTGGCACGTCGTTCATCAGGAACGCAGCGCCTGGTCATTCAATGTCGAGCTGCGACCGTTCGGAGAGAACTGGTAGTCGCAGCGTTCTCGCTGGTGAAGCTGCAGAACGCGCTATTGGACGCGTCTCGCGACCGGCTTTGCCGCCGCTGCGCTATGCCATTCCCACTGGGACGACCGAGGTGTCGACAGAAGTCCGCTCAGAAAGGGCGTGGTCTTCGGCTGAACCCGCGACCCGTCGATCACCTCGAGCTGGCCGCAGCGGTTGAGCGTGTGCAGTTTCCGTCCGGTCCACGCCGGCCCAGGCTTGAGCAGGTGTCGAACGACTTGCCTGAACGTCGTCGGAGACAGTTCGAGAACTTCCGCAAGTCCGAGTGCCGCGCCATATCCGTTGGAGCAGTCCTGGACAGGCCGCCACAGCTTTCCATTGATGGTCACGAAGTTGCCGGCCGGCCGTGCACTTGCGCGATCGATCAGTACCGGATTGCTCGCGTGGGGCAGCCAGGGGCCGAATAGATTCTCGGCGTAAAATATCGCCAATGTATCGGAATAACCGCCGGTCCCGTCACGCCAGGCTCCGAACAGATAGTATAGGCCGTTGTGCTGCGTGATGGTCACGTCGGCGAGTTCGAACCCCGAGAACAGCGTGCAGTGACGCTCCCATTTGTCTGGAAACCGAATGCATTTGTAGATGGCGACGTCCCGCTGCGCAGTGCTCTCCGGGATCATCCAGAGTTCGCCATTGTCTTCGATCAGAAATGGGTAGGACAGATGCCAGGGCTCCTCCAGCACGGGTTGGACGTTTCCAACCGGCCCGTTGCAGTCGAATTCGACTGCGGAAATGATGCCCTTGCCGACCCGGTGGTCGAGCTCTTCAAAGAAGACGAAGGTTCTTCCCTGCCATTTGACCGGGAAGGGATCGGCGTAGAAGCGGTATCCGGGATCTCTCAGCACTTTCCAGTCCGGCCCGGATAAATCACCGGTCCGC
This sequence comes from Bradyrhizobium sp. LTSP885, assembly GCF_000938305.1. Classification (GTDB taxonomy): domain Bacteria; phylum Pseudomonadota; class Alphaproteobacteria; order Rhizobiales; family Xanthobacteraceae; genus Bradyrhizobium. The sequence continues at coordinate 81,808 of NZ_JYMT01000031.1, read as the reverse complement.
CAGACATCTGCGGTTTCGCTGTAGCGCCATCCGACGTGCCAATGCGGCGCGTAGCAGCAGAGGCGATAGATTTCCTTCGCGATCGAAGCGGCCAGGCCGTGCGCGACATATGCGGCGGAACCTCGCGCGGTGCCGCCGCTGGCCGCCGGCGTCAGCTGCGGTAGTATCCTTGGTGCTCCCGACAGAATTGCGGTCAGCATGGTCAGGGTTCGCGTCATGACCGCTTCGAGCGCACCGCTCAGGCCGGTTGCAATCTCTCCGGACGGATGACCGCGGTCGATGACCGTACCGTCGAGCTCATTGACGATTTCGACAACCGGCAAGTCACCGGCGCGAATGGCCGCGAGCGCGGCGTTTTCTCCTGCCGCCCCGTTGAACAGCGGACGGAGATAGAGCCGGGCGGAACAGTCCGTATTTCGTTCGGCGCGCGTAAAATCGACGATCACGTCGGCGGCGCCTGCGGGAGCCTGTGAGTGCTCCGGGATGTCCTTCAGCCGGTCGGCACCGCCGCTTTGGCCGTGGCGCAGCACCATCCGTTCAAGTTCGAACAGCGCCTCCAGGCCCGCAGGCCGAGGCTCCGCCGTCGGGATCCACGTGATTCGAATCGGAACATCCTTGCCGTTGACGGGCAGCGTCTCGCGGCACATCCAGAGCCGGGCAGGCTCACGTTCGCAGCGAAACTCGATGATCATGTCCGGCCCATCTGTTTAACGCCCGCTCGCCTGCGCGGCCTCGCTGAGGATGTGGACGTATTCCTCCACCATGGTATCTACCGAATAGCGCGACCTCAGACCTCTGGCGCTTTGTCGCAGCTCGTCGGCCAGGGTCGTATCCGTCAGGATTCTGGATACCGCGGCTGACAGTTCGGCATCATCCGAGGCATCGACGAAGAGAGCGGTGGGCTTTCCTTCGAATGACAATACCTCCCGCAGAACCGGGAGATCGGTCACGACGCAAGGAACGCCCGCGCTTGCGGCTTCGACGGCGGCAAGACCGAAGGTTTCGGCCTGCGAGGGGAACACGAACACGTCCAGGCAGGCCAGAAAGTCCGCCATCCGCCGCGGTGGAATCTCGCCGATGAAGTGCAATCTGTCGGATACTTTCAGCTCATCTGCGAGGTGCCTTAGCCGTTCCTCGTCCGCCCCCTGTCCGGCGAGCGCGAGGTGCCACAACGGATCGCGGACCAACAGACGGATCGCCGCATCAAGCCGCTTGTGGGGGTGCAATCTTGCCGCGCAACCGAGCAGTACGCGATCCGGCGGCAGCTCGAACTGTTGCCGCGCAATCTCCTTCGGCAGGCTGTGCGATTTGTCGTCGAACCCGTGCGGGACATGCTTCATTCGCGATCGATAAGGCGCTGGATACCGCGCATATTCGCGCTCCATGGCCTGCGAATTCAACGTGATGCATTTGAAGAAGCCGAGGCTGCCCATGATAATGTCGGCGGCACGGACCGGCCAACTCATGGACATCGCCGAAGACACCTGGTTGGCGATAACAGGGGCGGGACTGACGAAGCGAGACACACCGCCACCGATGACATTGCCGAAATGCTGAAACGTCAGGACGACATCGGGTCTGAAGTTTCCCAAATGGCCGGCGAGCTTTCGCAGCATCCGCAGCAGTGCCAACGGACTTCCTGGACGGCTTGGCGCGCAATAAAACGTATTGGGTGGCTCGTCGAAAGAGTCCGACTTGCGGAAGAAGAACAGATTGGAGACGTCATAGCCGCGCGCGGTCAGGCCGGCGCCGAGCAACCTTGATATCTCCTGAGCGCCGGCGTTCTCTGCCTGGGTCTGCACCAGGATGACGCGCAGTTTAGGCTTGATCTGGTTCGGCCGGTCCTGTGGCGCCGTCGACGACGGGAGCCGTGCCGCGTGAGATTCTGTGGCTAGCGTGTAACGGAGCACGGATTCCTCACCCGCTGAAGGAGGGGATTCGTGTCCTTCATTTTTGCGCTTGTACTTATCACGCGAGGAGCGCTCGTACATCGCGTGGTGCGTGTTGAGGTTACTGCCCATTTAGTGCAACCGGACGTTTCTTGGACGACGAAAGTCATTGTCTCATGAACAGGGTACAGGCGGCTCGTTAACTAATTGGTTACGGCCCTGCAAAGAGAGGGTAACTGCCAATTAACCATAGATATTTACGCTGGAGCAGGCACTGAACTGTGTCTGCCAGTCGTTGAATTCGAGTCAGAACCCATGTTGTTCGGTGGCCGCGCAGGCCCGAGAAGGTCCGGTCCGACGGAACCCGCGGCGTCGTGGGAGGTTCCCGCTGTGCCAACCGGTCAGCGCACTGCCGAATCCGTCAAGGGAACACTGACCCTCTCAGGCACGGTTTCTTTCCTGCGCGACAACGGCCGACGGATTTTGGCGCTCGCGTCGCTGATCTTCGCGATCGGTATCATCGTCCTGTTGCTGATTCCGGCTCGATACGCGGCGACAGCGCTGGTCGTCGTCGACCCGCGCGAGCAGCGCGTGACGACGGACCAGGACGTGTTGCCGGGGATCGGCCAGGATGCCGCGGCACTTCAGAGCGTTGTCGAGATCGCCAAATCCGATGGGTTTCTCCGGCCGCTGATCGAGCAACTCAAGGTCGCCGAGGATGACGACATCGCCGGCGGCAAAACCGATACCGAACGCCTGCTCGAGCGATTTCGCAACCGGCTCGATATTTCCCGGCGTGGATTGACCTATGTTATCGCCATCAAGTTCACGTCCAACAATCCGCAGCGCGCCGCGTTCTACGCCAACGCTGTGGCCGAGTCATTCGTTGCCGGCCAGCGTGGCACCCGCAGCGTCGCAACCGATGAAGCGGCCGATTGGCTCAAGAGCCGGCTCAAGAGCATGAACGACCGGTTGAGGGCATCTGAGGATGCCGTTGCGGCCTTCAGACTCGAGCACCGGATCGTGAATGCCGGCAAGGATGCAACGACGCAGCAGTTGCGTGTCACCGACCTGACGCAGCAAGTCTCCGCCGCTCGTGCGCGTATCGAGGAGGCAAGGGCACGTTATGAGCAGGCGCAGCGCGACCTGAAGACGAATGTCGACGGACCGGTCAAGCAGGATCTCCTGAGCACGTTGCGAGCCCAGCGCTCGGCGCTCAACGACCAGATCGCGCAGAAGCGCGCGGTGCTTGGCGACCGCCACCCCGACCTCGTCATGTCGTACAGCCAGTTGAACGATCTCAACCGGCAGATCGAGCTCGAGCGGAAGAAGAACATCGAAACCGCGAAGTCGGAATACGAGGCCCAGCGCGAGCAGCAGAAATCGCTGGAAGACCAGTTGAAGGCGGCTGAGTCACAAATACTGGTCGACGGTCAGGCACTGGTCAAACTGCAGGAACTGCAGCGCGACGCGGATGCCAACAAGAATATCTACGAACAGTTTCTGTCACGGTACAAGACAACCGATGAGCAGCGCCTTCTGCAAAGCTCGCAGACCAAGGTCGCGTCGTCAGCCACTCCACCGGTTCGCTCGACCCTCCCGCCGCTTCCTTTGCTCCTTGTCGCGCTCGCGATCGCCTCAATGCTGATATCGACCGCTATTGTTGCCATACCCGGCATCGCGTGGAGTCCAGCCAAGGTCGGTCCGGAGCTTCGTGATACGGATTCGCCTTCGCTGCAGCCCGAGTCGCCGCCGGATTTGCCGGTCCTGGCCCGCATTCCCAACCTGACGTCACCGGGTTCCGTCAGAAGCGTCTGGCAGAATCCGATTCCCGCAGCGGCGGAGCCAGATTTGAGTCCGCATCTGCGCCCGCTGATCGAGAAGATCGAGCGGATCCCGGGACCTCATGGCAAGGTCGTGCTGCTGATGTCGGTTGAGGCCGGTGCAGGCGGCAGCACCGTTGCCCGCTCGCTGAATCGGTCGATCGTGAAGAACGGAATGCTCAGTGTCCTGATCGAGCTGGAATCGAGGGCCGCTGATGCCACGCCTGCGGCGCAAGGCGCCGGGACCATCAAGGCAGACCTTCATTCTATCGATGAACTGCTGAGGGCCAGCAGGAAAACACATCCGTTGCCCGCCGACGATATTCGTTCTGAATTTGATCTGATCATCGTCGACGCGTCATCCCTTGACGCGCAACCGGACGCGGCGGCGCTGGCCGGCCTTGCCGATCTGGTCATCCTTGTGGTTCGCGATGGCATGGCGCAGCCGTCCGCGCTACACAAGGCAAGGACGGCGCTGGCGAAGTTCGGTGCCGCTCCGGTGATGTTCATCGTCAATCGGGTACCGGCCAATTCCGCCGTTCGTGGTTCTCGAGGCGAAGTGCTGGGATTGGCGAGTTGAACTCGCTTACTCCTTCGATTCCGTGGCACGAACGGCGTAAGCGCCGGCCTTAGGCGACAGGAGGCGAGAGAGCGCCAGAATTGATGGGTCAACGCCGGCACGCCGGCGGCAAAGCACGTTGAGTGCGATGGTCGCGAGTGTCAGCGAAGCGGTGGCCGAAATGGCGGCGCCGAGCACGCCCAGCCAGGGGATCAGAACGAGAAACCCGACCAGCCGCAACACCACGTTCGCCGCGATCACGGGAACATACTCGCCCTCATGGCCGGTGAGCTGCAATATGGCTGCAGCCGGGCCGCCCGCCGCCTGAATGGCCGTCCCGAGCGCGAGCACGATCAGCACCCACTGCTGCGCGGCGAAATGCGGCCCGAACAGGCCGAGAAGATAGGGCGCGCCGATCCAGACAAGGACGAGCCCGCCGAGGACGCAAAGCGCGGTTACCTCCGCCATGAGCTGCAGCGTGTGCTCGAATTCCCGGTGATTCTTGCTGAAGTAGAGCGAGGGGAGCCGGCGCGCCCCGAACGTATACAGGGCGGCCGAGAGCATGGCGAAGATGTTCGCAAGACGCGAAGCCGCGAAATAGACTCCGGCGGTTGCCGGATCGAGCATCCAGTAGACGAGGATGACGTCGAAATACTGGTTTGCCGCTTCAAGAATGGAGGCAAGCCAGAAGCGGAGCGCACTCGACCTCCAGCGGGACGTCTCGGTGCGGGCCGATACGCTGCGCAGATTCGGAAGCACGCGCGCGATCGAAACGACCTGTACGACCAGGCCGAGGGCCATGGCGACCGTCATCGCAGTGAAAAGCTCGGCGGGATCGAGCTGCCGGTGACCGAACAGCACCGCGATCAAGAACAGGACAACTGCGACCCGCCAGAACAGCTCCCGATTGCCTTCTCCCATCAGAATACTGACCAGCGATCGCGCGATCTGGCTGCCGAGCATGAGGCCGGCGTTCACGGCCGTGAACGCAGCGACCGATACGATCAGGAGCCACCACTCGCCGCGAATGCCCGCGATCGCTGCGATCGCTGCGATCGAAATCAGCATGGCGACTGCGCAGATCTTCAGGCTGGAAAACAGCACACCCTTGGTGAGGTCGGCCTGACCTCGCACCTGGTACTCGTTGAGAAACCGAACAAGAAGCAGCTCCTGGCCGACCAGGCCGACGACGGAAGCGATCTGGGCAATGGACAGCCAGGTCGCAAAATCTCCAAACGCCTCAGGCGACATTGCTCGCGCAGCCAACGAGAACAGCACGAACGCAAGCCCGCCGCTGCCGACCTTGAGAAGAATGGTCCCGGCAACGCCGCGCGTCACATCACGCCGCATCAATTGGATAATGGAGCCAAGCATGAAACGAGGGAACTCTCTCTAGGTTAGTGCAGTCCGTTCGGGTGCCGGATTCGTTCGCGTCGGAAATGTTAATGATCCGTTGCTAAGATTTCGTTCGTCCTGGCCGGCTCCGGTTCCGCGAAAATGTGAATCAGCCGAACTTGCCGCCTTGCTCCAATCTGGAGCGGCGCCGTCCTCGCTGTCCCCAAACGGGGCAGGCGCGGACTTTTCCTCGCCATCGGCGTGACCGCGTGACCAAGGCTTGTGGAAGCTGCATCTGCGCATCAACAGCACGTTCGCGTTGGAGTGGTGCTCCGAGAATGGTCTTGAGCCATCGATCCGGCAGTCATCAACCACCCATTCTGCCGCCGGGCGACCGGAAAACGGATTTTCATAACATTGATACTGCAAGGCATGTGCCGGGATGTCGCCGGTTGGGTTCCGGTTGCTGCGGTTAACCTCAATTCCGGAATGAACCGTGCCGGCTCGGGGAAGCGCACAACAGGCAAGAATATTGCAGTTCCGGTGCCAGTGGCCGTCGGAGTGGACAGCATGATCGTCAACGAAAGCGTGACAAGACCGGTTGCGGCAAGCGAGCCTCAAGCAATCGAAGCCGATATCGCCATCGTCGGCGGCGGATTGGCGGGCTCATTGGCAGGGGCCGTGCTCGCGCGGGCAGGGTACCGGGTTGTCGTGATCGAGAAGCGTGCGATCCAGCCGAACGAATTTCGCGTCGAGAAGATTGCCGGTCAGCAGGTCGAAATTCTTCGCCGGTTGGGCTTCATCGGCGAAGTCGAGGCCGTCGCGTCTTCGTATGACCGTGTGCTCAACATCAGAGATGGCAAGCTGGTCGATATCAGTATCGGCCAGGCGTACGGGCTTCCCTATGCCGATCTCGTTGCCATGGCCCGACGCCTGATGCCCGATCCTTCCAGCTTCCTGGTCGATCAGGTGATTGGGATAGACAGCAGCGATGACCGTCAACATCTGGTGCTGGCTTCCGGAAGGCGTGTCATTTCGCGCCTGGTCGTCCTGGCGACGGGCATGGCGGGAGCTCTTGGCTACAATCTTGGAATGAAGCGTCGGGTGCTCGCCGCGCGTCATTCGGTGACATTCGGTTTCACGATCGCACGTCCGGATAACGCGCCGTTCGATTTCGAGGCGTTGACCTGCTACGGCGAACGGACCACCGATGGCGTCGATTATCTCAGTCTGTTTCCCGTGCCGGCCGGCATGCGGGCAAACCTGTTCATGTTCCGTGATCCGACCGATCCGATCATGCGTGAGCTGCGCCGGGACACGAAATCGACGCTGCTTCGCCTGATGCCCGGATTGCGGCCTTATCTCGATGATTTCAGAATTGTCGATCGCGTGCAGAACTGGGTGATGGACCTGTCCGTGGTCGAAGGACATCTGCAGCCGGGGGTCGTGCTGATCGGTGACGCGTTTCAAACCAACTGTCCCGCCGCCGGAACCGGCGTGAGCCGCCTGCTGGTGGATGTCGAGCGTCTTTGCACGCATTATGCGCCACGCTGGCTCGAAACCGAAGGCATGGGTATCGAAAAGATATCCCAGTTCTATTCCGATCGAGACAAAATCGCAGCCGACCAGCGCTCGCTGCGCATGGCGCGCTTTCGTCGCGCCCTGACATCGAGCAACGACGTGGAGTGGACGGTCCGACGCAGGCTGCACTTCCTGCGGCGCAGCGTCACTTACCGGGTAGACCGGATTCATCCGGGATGGATCGCGCGCTTTCGTGGTGCGCTCAGATAGAAGGAGTTAGCTCGCTCGAGCCGGGCGGCTAACGCGCATCGGTTGAGGTACGTGTCGGCGGAAGCCTGACGTCGGCCATTCGCTTGGCAGCCTGCTTGATCCAGGGCGCCTGTTTCAGCGCAAACAAGGCGACCGAGCCCGCCGCGCTGCCGGCTTGCGTCACGCTCGACATCGGCGTGGGTTGCGCGCCGAACTGCTTCTTGTACGGCTCATCGCCGATGGTGAAATCCAGGACCTGATCTCCGCGTTCGATGCAATCCCTGGCAACCCGCTCAAACATCAGCGCGCCGATCGACTGGCTCTTGTACCCCGCGATATCGAACGCGGTCATGACGACGAGGAGGCTGTCACGGTGGCATAGCCCCAGCACGGCCGCGATCACTTCGCCGTCCATCTTCATGGCATAGAGCCGAACAAAGGATCCGAGACCGCGGAGCGCCACGCCGGAATAGAAGTCGAAATACGCCGGACGCTGCAGCAGATCGCCGTCACCTTGTGCCTCAAAACGCGGGCCGCGAAACTTCTTCATCACCTCCATTGCCTCGAGGATGGAGGTGCTGTCGGCACAACATGAAAACGTCAACGCGCCCCTCTTTTCAATCTGGCGCCATTTCTTTGCGAGTTCTTTCTGATAGGACCGTCCCAGCGCATTGGCCTGCCATTGCTCGAACGGCGAGACCAGGACCGTCGCGTAGGCATTGGTATCCATGAAGCCACGGCGCGGCGCGCCGAGAAGGCTCTCGATCGGCATCCTCGCGTCGAGCAGTTTGGGTATCCGCAACAGATCGAACGGTTTGACGAGCCGTCGAAGATTCAGACAGGCATCCTCATCCTGCAGCAGATCAGCAAATGTTTTGGCAGTACAGACGGGCGCCAGGTAGTCGGACACTCGGAGATCCGCGAATTCTATCGTCCGCATCGGTCCGCGCCGGATCCGCAGCAAGGGCAGCACGGCTGCGAGCGCCCCGGTTGCGCGATAGCGAACGACGACGACCAGCGGCTTCGCCGCCGCCGATGGAGCGAGTTTGCGGTATAGGCCGTCCAGCCACAGCGGATGCTGGAACGCGGTGGCGTCCGAGCCATCGAACAGTTCCGCGTATTCCTGTGACAAAAAATCGAATGCGTCGTCGATGCTGACATCGAACGCGTCATTATTCTTGTTCATTTGAAACCAACAACCGGGCAGTTTCGGAGCGCCGGTCAAGCCGGCGCGGCACTCTTGTAGCAGAGGTGGGCCGGTTGCGGCAGCGGCGGAATGCGATTTGGATTAACGCATTTCCTCCAATGCTTCACGAATCCCTAGACTCCCGCGTCGAGCCGAGACGGGTTGCCGTGGGCACCGGCCTGACATGTCGTTCGAATTGAATTCGACAGGGGTGTACCGACGTCGCGATGGTTAAGGAACTCTTACAGCCGCAAGCTAAATGTTGCGGCAAGAACCGACGCCGGATCTGGACCGGATATTGCAATTTGGAATGCGTAACATTGGAATTCTGGTGAACATGTTGAGCCATCGTCAAAAAGCCCGCGTTTCCGACCCGATTTCGCTGCCGGGAGGCGACGGCGCACGCATTCGGCGTCTCGATTCCGACACGGCTGTTCCACCTGTCCGGATTTACGACACATCGCCTGGCACGCCTTCGGCATCAGCGACGGAGACCACCGCACCGTCGTCAACGCCGGTTGGTGCCGCCGACATCCACGAACGTCGCGCCAATCCTCTCGGCAGAGCCGCCACCGCCGGGGTTCCCCGGGCGACCGTAGGCGGGCTGCGGCTCGCCGTGCTCGATCTCGAGCAGACGGCGGACTTCATGATCGACGTGGTGCATCCGTGCCGGCGGATCGGTCGGCCGCTCTACTTGACCTCGGCCAATGGCGAGGTGCTGTCGCGCTGCTCGACCGAGCCGCGGACCGACCGGCTGTTTCGCGCCGCCGATCTGATCAACGCCGATGGCCAGCCGCTGGTCACGATGTCGAAGCTCAAATTGCTGGAGCCGCTTCCAGAACGTGTCGCGACCACTGACCTGTTCCACATCGTGGCGCGCAAGGCGCAAGCCGTCGGGCTGACCTTCTACATGTTTGGCGCCGATGAGGGTGAAAACGAAGCTGCGGTCGCCAATGTCCGCAGCCTGTATCCGAAGCTGAAGATCGTCGGCCATTCGCATGGCTATCTCCGTGGCGAGGCGCTGCGGTCCAAGGTGGATGAAATCAACGCGCTGGCGCCGGATTATCTCTGGGTCGCGCTTGGCGTGCCCTACGAGCAGGCCTTCGTCGAGGAGTTCATGCCGCGGCTCTGCAATGTCGGCGTCATCAAGACCTCGGGAGGATTGTTCAACTTCCTGTCGGGCAGCCGGCCGCGCGCGCCGAACTGGATGCAGAACATCGGACTGGAATGGGCCTGGCGCATTTGGCTCGAACCGCGCCGGTTGTTCTGGCGCTACCTGACCACAAATCCGCGTGCCCTCTATCTGCTGTTCAACCGGACCCGGCCCTCGCTGACCAAGCGGGACTGAGCGCCGCGTGGGGTTGAGTGCGAGGTGCGCACCCCGGTCCAACTGGCCGGAGTTGTCAGTAAGATCAAACCGTGCTTCACGAAGCTCGTTCAATGACCAGAACACAGACCGAGACGGATTGGAGCGCCATTGACGGCGCGACCTCGCCATCGCGCGGGATCGAGACGCAACGCGTCGCAAAGGCTCTCATCAATTGCTCCATCACCATCAACGTGATCATGTCGATGGGGACCTTCAACGCCGCGCTGCTTCCGGTGGAACAGACCTATCTGCAGCAAGCCGTTGCCATGTTGATGTGGGGCTTGCTGATCTACGCAAGCGCGTTTGTGCGTCCCGGGCTGCGGCTGGCCTTCAACCCTGACTCGATCGCAATCGTTGCATTCTACGTCCTTGCCACGATTTCCGTGCTCTGGACCAACCTCGGTCTTGCCGCGATCATGAAAGCTGCGGCGCTTGCGGTAACGACCTTCGGCGCGTTCTGCCTTATCACCCGCGCCGATATCGATGACATCGTCAAATCGACCACGCGAGGCCTGTTTGTACTGGTTGCCGCATCGGCTCTTTGTGCAGTTTTCCTGCCCGATATCGGGGTCGACCAGAGCTGGATGCACAATGGCCAATGGCAAGGCGTCTTCGAATCTAAACAAACGCTGGGCTTTGCCGGGGCGTATCTGATGTTCTTTTCGTGTTATCGAAAGCTAACCGGACAGGGCTGGTTGGCCTTTCTCTTTACCTTCCTGCTCGCCTCGGCCTGCGTCATCGCGTCGGAATCGCGAGGCGCTGGCGCCCTGGCATTGGTCGCTTGCTGCCTGCTCTTCACGTCCCTGTGGTCGATCAGGTGCATGAAGGTCTATGCGGTGTTGCCCGTCGTCATGTGCGTCATGGCCGGCCTCCTGATCCTGTATTTTTACGCGACCGGATACGACGCGATTCATCTGTTTGACGCGACGATCGACTTCACCGAGAGAACCTACATCTGGCAGTACGCAATCGGCCATTTCGACGATGCGCCCTTGCTCGGCTTCGGAATCAACGGATTCTGGACGAACCCGGCGATCTACGATTATTTCGAACAGAACCATGGTTGGGTGCTCGATAACTACCACAATGGTTACATCGCCATTCTCGTCGAAACGGGGTTTCTGGGTTATCTCATCTTCACGGCAAGCGTCGTTCTCTTTTCGAACAAGGTGCTCTACCTGATTTCCGCCCGGGCAATTGACCGTGCCCACTGTGCCCTCATCATAGGGTTTGTCTTTCTTGTCTGTCAGACGAATTTTACCGAGACGACATTTCTCCGGTCGACGATGTTTACGTCGGTGCTGTTCGTCGCCTTCTTCCTCGCGGTCTGCAGGCCGGTGCCGTCGGCAGGTCGTGAGTTGGAGCCGCAATGAAGACGGTCCGCGCACACTGGCCAAGAGCGCTCAATCTGGTTCTGACGTTCCTCCTTGCCGTGCTGGTCTCTCCGGTTCAGGGGGCTGAGCCGCGCCCGTCCCGGGACGTGGCGGCATTGGGACGTGGCATCAACATTCTCGGATACGACGGCATTTGGGAAGGCGCCGCGAATGCGCCGTTCCGCCTCGACAACCTGACCGCAATCCGGAATGCCGGATTCTCGCATGTCAGGATCAATCTCTTCGGCTTCAAGTTCATGAATGCCGAGAACGTTCTGGACGAAGCCGTTCTGAAGCGCCTCGATGCGATTATCGAGGCGGCTCTCGCGCGGCGCCTCACTCCGATCCTCGATGAGCATGATACGGATCTGTGCCAACGCGATGTTCCAGGGTGCACGGAGAAGCTCACATCGTTCTGGAGGCAGGTCGCGTCACGCTATGCGGGGAAATATCCTGCGCTGGTGTTTGAGATTCTTAATGAGCCGGGAGGGCATATGACCTCGGCTGAGTGGAATTCACTGCTCAGTGAATGTCTTGGTATCATCCGGAACACGAATCCCGAACGGCCTGTCATTGTCGCCGCGCTCAACACAGAGGTTGCATCGATCGACGATCTGACGTTGCCGACCGACGACAGAAGGCTCATCGTGACATTTCACTACTACGCGCCGATACGGTTTACCCATCAGGGCGCGCCGTGGTCTTCGACGTTCTCGAAGATCGGGCCACTGGATTGGGGCACGCCGGAGGATGAGGCGAAAGTGATCGCTGATTTCAGCAGAATTCGCCTCTGGTCGGAACGGGAGAAGCGCCCGATTTACCTTGGTGAGTTCGGGGTTTACGAGCGTGCTCCAGCTGACAGCCGTCTAAGATACCTGTCGTTCGTGGCGCGTTGCGCCGACAAATTTGGCTGGGCGTCGGCCTACTGGCAGTTCGACCATGATTTCGCAGCTTTCGACAGTGCCCGTCAAACGTGGAAGCGCGACGTCCTGCAAGCGCTAGTTCCTTTGCGCTGAGGCTGTTGTTGAGTCCGCGCGGGGGCGTCGAGGGTCAGGAGAAAGCCATGCGCTATCTCTTTCTTGGGCGCCATCTGAAGTAGATTTGGCAGCCGGGTATGCTCTCTCTACGGGAGACGGATGGCTCGTCTAAAGGCGATGGGCAGTTTGTGAAGCGCTGCGGGCGTGACCTGATCGTTGCCTATATTTCGTTCGGTTGCATCATTTTCGTCACCGACATTGGTTGCCTCAGTCCTTGTCTCGTGGCAGATGACATGCAATTCTGTGCTGCCGGCAATCCTGTTCGAGAGCAACAAGAACAACAATCACTCTCGTCCCTCCTGCGATGTTGAGGGCTAGATCATGTCGAACCTTAAGCAAACAACCTCTGCCCCGTGGCGGATCGGGGTGTTGTTTTCGCGGACCGGCTTCATGTCGGTCATCGAAGAAACCCAATATCAGGGCACGCAGCTTGCGATCGAGGAGGTCAATGGCGCGGGCGGGGTCTGTGGCCGCGAGCTGGTTCCTGTCGCCTACGACCCGGGTTCGGATTCGGTCGCGTATGGCCACTACGCCAAGCGGCTGATGATCGAGGATCAGGTCAGTACGATCTTCGGCTGCTACACCTCGTCCAGCCGCAAGGCCGTGCTGCCGGTCGTCGAGCGCCTGAACGGCCTGCTCTGGTATCCGACGCTCTACGAAGGTTTCGAGGCCTCGCCAAACGTCATCTACACCGGTGCATCGCCCAACCAGAACAGCCTCGCGCTGTGCCGCTACCTGATGGATACATTTGGGACACGGTTCTACTTCGTCGGGTCGGACTATATCTATCCGCGGGAGTCCAACCGCGTGATGCGCGAATTGCTCAAGGCCAATGCGGGTTCTGTGGTCGGCGAGCGCTACGTCAATGTCCATGCGCGCTGGCAGGATTTCCTGCCGATCATTCAGGACATCAAGCGAGTCAAGCCCGACGTGATCTTTTCGACCGTCGTCGGAGAAGGCACATCCTTTCTCTATCAGGCCTATGCGAATGTCGGGCTCGATCCGAAGCAGATGCCGATCGCGAGCCTGACCACGACCGAAGCCGAAATCGCGGCCATGGGATTCGACGTCGGCGAGGGGCACATCACGGCGGCATCCTACTTTCAGGGTATCGAGGGCAGCGCCAACAACGCGTTCGTGCAGCGCTTCAAGAAGCGATTCGGCTCTGATATCTCGACCAACATGTGCGCCGAGGCCTCCTATTTTCAGCTGCATCTTTTTGCGAAAGCGCTCGAGCAGGTCAATACGCTCGATACGGAAATCCTTCGCTCAATGGTGTTCGGCAGCAGCTTCGACGCGCCCCAGGGCGCGGTCACCGTCAACCCGACGTCGGGCCACACCGACCTGTGGAGCCGCATTGGCTGTGCCAACCACCATGGACAGTTCGATGTTGTCAGCCAGTCGAAAGCGCCGGTGCATGCGGACCCGTTCCTGATCGGGTATGGTCGCGCAACGCAAACAGGAAGCGTCCAATGAACGAAATGTCGCGTAAACCGTCCGTCAACCGGGACCTCGGCGGACGCAAGTCCATGGTGCAGGAGCTCGCTGATCTGTCGGCTGTCGTGGTCGCCCCGGTCGACGATCAGGTCGGCATGTTGCTCCGCGAATTGCAGCGGTTCAGGATGCGCGTTCGGCAGGTCTGGCCAATGCCGGAAAGCGTACCTGCCGATGCGGACGTGGTGTACTGCGAGTATTCGCCGGATCTGGCGCGCCGCCTGCCGTGGATTCCCGGCGACGCGCGTTCGGCGCTGGTCGTCATCCTGCCGGCGACGGAACCCGTGCACGCCGACGCGCTGTGTCACGCGACACCGAACGCGATCCTGTCGCGACCGTTCACGCCTAACGCGGTGCTGTCCAGCCTCGTGCTGGCACGCAGCCAGTTCGGCTACGAGCGGCGGCTTCGCAGCAAGATCGAAAAGCTCGATGACAATCTGCGCTCGATGCGCACGGTGGAGCGTGCCAAGGCCATCCTGATGGCGACGCGGCAGATGCCGGAAACCGAAGCCTATGGTTTTATCCGGCGGCAAGCGATGGATCGCCGGGTGTCGGCGAGTGCAGTCGCCGCGGCGATTGTTGACTCGTTTGAATTGCTTGGTTACGATCATCAACAGTAAGCCCCAATAGCGGGGCCGGCGGCGACAGAGCCGCCTACGACATAACCGGCAACAAAGCCCTCCCAATGCTCGCGTCAGCGCGCATCGGGAGGGCTTTTTGCTTTTCTGATCCTGGAGGACTAACGGATGAGCATATCGAGGCGGACTTTGCTGAGGAATACGGCAGCGCTTGGCGCTTTTGCCGGCGCCGGACTGCCGCACATCTGGAACAAGAACGCCGATCTCACTTATGCCGCCGGCGGTGACATCAAGGTCGGCGTACTGTTCTCGCTGACCGGCGGTCTCTCGATCATCGAAAAATCGCTGCACGATGCCACCATGATGGCGATCAGCGAGATCAACGCCGCCGGTGGCGTCAAAGGGATGAAGATCTCCGCGATCGCCGAGGACGGCGCGTCCGATCCGAAGACCTACAACGAAAAGGCATCGAAACTCGTCATCCAGGACAAGGTGCCGACCGTGTTTGGCTCCTACACGTCGGCGAGCCGCAAGGCGGTGCTGCCGGTGTTCGAGAAGCGCAACAATCTCTATTTTTATCCGACCTATTATGAGGGCTTCGAGTGTTCCAAGAACGTCGTCTACACCGGTGCCGTTCCGAACCAGCAGCTTTCCAACTTCATCCCGTGGATCATCAAGACGCTGGGTAAGAAGAAGTTCTTCATCGTCGGATCGAACTACATCTATCCGCGCGAGATGGCCAAGGTGTCGAAGATCCTGATCGAGAAGAACGGTGGCGAATGGATCGCTGACGAGTATCTCGAACTTGGCCACTCCGAGTGGGGCTCGATGGTCAACAAGATCAAGGGTTCCGGCTGCGATGTCGTGCTGTCTAACGTGGTCGGCGACTCCGTGGTGGCGTTCTACCGCGAATACAAGAACCAGGGCCTGACCCACGACAAGCTGCCGATCTGCGCAACCGTGACCTCCGAGATCGAAATTGCTGCGATGGGCGCTGAATATGCCGTCGGCAGCTACACCTCGTTCCCGTACTTCCAGGCGATCGACACCGACCGTAACAAGGCCTTCGTCGAGCGTTACCGCGCCTTCGTCAAGGACCCGAAGGCCGTGACCCATCACGCGCTGGAATCGTCCTACTTCCAGGTATTCCTCTGGAAACAGGCGGTCGAGAAGGCTGCCGAGATCACGCCGGCTGCGATCCGCGATGCGGTGAAAGGGCAGGAGTTCGACGCCCCGAACGGCCACGTCAAGATCGATCCGGATAACCTCCACACCTACCTGACGCCCCGCATCGCGCAGTGGCTCCCCGATGGGCAAGGCAAGATCATCGACGCCTACAAGGAGCCGACGATCCCGTTGCCCTATGTCGCCTATGGCGAGACCCCGACCAACCTGTTCTGCACAGGCAAGGGGCTCGATACGGTCAAGCTGAAAACCTGACGGCGGCAAAGATCATCCACCGCGCCATCTCCCGCGCGGTGGATGACGGGACGACATCATGCTCGAAGTCCTATTCATCGGTTTAAGCCTGGGGTCGATCCTCCTTCTGGTCGCCCTTGGTCTTGCGATTACCTATGGTGCCATGGGCGTCATCAACATGGCGCATGGCGAGATGGTCATGGTCGGCGCCTATGTCACGGTGCTCTCGGGCATCTGGCTCGGCACCAACATCTTCGTCGCCATTCCGCTGGCGTTCATTGTCACGGCTCTGCTCGGACTCCTGATCGAGCGCGTGGTGGTACGCAAGCTGTACGGCCGCCTGCTCGACACGTTGCTGGCGACGTGGGGGATCGCGATCCTGATCCAGCAGGCGGTGCGGCTCGAATTCGGCCTGTCCTTCCTCGGCATCCACGTTCAGGGCCTCGGCCCCGGCCTGCAGAACGTCAGCGTACCGTCGTTCCTGCAGGGTACGTTTTCGATCCTCGGCGCCGACATCAACCGCTACCGCACCTTCATCATTCTGGTCACCGCGATCCTTGCGCTCATGACGTGGTTTATCATCTACCGAACTGCGATCGGCATGCAGGTGCGCGCGATCATCCGAAATCCGAAGATGGCAGCGGCCTGCGGCATCGATGTAAGCCGCGTCAACGCGCTGACCTTTGCGTTCGGCTCGGGGCTTGCCGGCGTTGCCGGCGTCATGATGTCCGGCTTCAAGACAGTGTTTCCCGACATGGGCACGTCGATGGTGGTTGACGGCTTCCTGGTGGTCGTCATGGGCGGCGTCGGCAGTCTGCTCGGATCGGTGCTCTCCGCCGGCATCCTCGGCGAGATCAACGGGCTGGTCGCCGCGGCGACCAACGACATCCTGGCGCGTGCCGTGGTCTTCGGCGTCGTCATCGCCATCATCGTACTCAGGCCGAAGGGCCTGTTCGCCCTGAAAGGCCGGTGATGACGCTAACACCGAGGCGCCGTATCGACTGGGCGATCTACGCTACGTTCGTCGTTCTGTTGATGATCCTGCCGCTTGTCATGGATGCGTTCTGGCTCAATCGCGCCGCCAAATATCTCGTGTACGGGATAGTCGGCGTCGCGGTGGCGCTGTCCTGGGGCTATGCCGGCATTCTCAATCTGGGGCAGGGGCTGTTCTTCGGTGCCGGCGCCTACATGCTCGCGATGTCGCTGAAGCTTGCGAGCCCCACCAGTCTGCAGCAGGGCTCCGACAAGCCGGTGCCCGATTTCATGCTGTGGAATGCCGAGCCGGGCGCGCGAACCGAACTGTGCTGTATCACCAAGGCGTCCTTCCTCTGGCTGCCGTTCCAGAGCCAGTGGTTCGGCGTAGCGATGGGCCTCATCCTTCCGGTGCTGCTTGCGCTGCTCCTTGGCACCATCGTGTTCCGCAAGCGGATCTCCGGCGTGTTCGTGTCCATCATCACGCTGGCGCTGGTACTGCTCGTGCGTCTTGTTGTGATCGATGCCCAGCCGGTCACCAACGGTTTCAATGGCCTGACGGACCTCGGCTGGTTCAAGGTCGCGGGCTTTGAATTCGACCCCTATATCGTTCCCACCTATTACCTCGTCGCGGTATCGCTCAGCCTCGTGCTTATCGGCGCACGGCTCCTGATCGACACCCGCGCAGGCCTGATCCTGCAGGCGGTGCGGGACGATCAGAACCGGGCGCGCTACCTCGGCTTCGACGTGACAGCCTACCAGACCTTCTTCTTCGCGGTCTCGGCGGCGATCACGGGGTTTGCCGGCATGCTCTACGTGATCGTGTCGGAGTTCGCCTCGCCGACCTTCATGGACCTCTCCTTCTCCATCACCATGGTGGTTTGGGCCGCGGTTGGCGGACGCTCCTCGATTCTCGGCGCCTGCATTGGCGCGATCCTGATCAACACCATCTCCGCGACTGTCAGCGAAACCGAAGGATTCGCCGAAGCCTGGAAAGCCATCATCGGTCTGATCTTCGTGCTGGTCGTGCTTTACCTGCCCCGGGGCCTCGGCGGCCTCGCCCACGACCTGGTCGATCGTGTGCTGGCGTGGAAGTCCAGGACTTCACCCAACCCGACGCGGGTGGGCGATACGTCCTCGCAGTTGGCGGAGTAGGCGATGGGACAGGTAGCCCTCACGGTCGATGGACTTGGCGTCGATTTCGAAGGTTTCAAGGCCGTCAATGGCGTGACCATGACGATCGACGAAGGCGAATTGCGCGTGTTGCTCGGTGCCAATGGCGCCGGCAAGACCACGCTGATGGATCTGATTTCTGGCAAGACCAAATCGACCTCCGGTCGCGTATTCCTGCACGATACCGACATCACCAACTGGGAAGAGCACAAGATCGCGCGTGCGGGAATCGGCCGCAAGTTCCAGATTCCGAGCGTGTTCAAGGAGCTTACGGTTCGCCGCAATCTCGAGGTCGCGAGCTGCAGGAATCCGGGGGTGTTCGCCAACCTGCGCTTCGGCTTCGGTGCGGAAGCCGAACGCATCGTTGACGAGGTGATCGAGCTGGTCGGTCTGACCGAGGAGGCCGACCATGTTGCAGCCTATCTCAGCCATGGCCAGACTCAGTGGCTCGAGCTCGGGCTGCTGATTACCCAGAACCCCAAGATCATCCTGCTTGATGAGCCGACCGCCGGGATGACGCAGGCCGAGACGCACAAGACCTCGCTGATCGTCAACAACCTCAGGGGCCGCCACACCATCGTGGTGGTTGAGCACGACATGGCCTTCGTGCGCGAAATCGCCGAGCGGATCACGGTTCTGCATCTCGGACAGGTATTGGCTGAGGGCAATGTCGAGGAGATCGAGAAGAATCCAAAGGTCCGTGAGGCCTATCTGGGATCGAAGGGGATTTCCTGATGCTGGCCTTCGCGCATGTCGACAGCTTCTATGACCGCAGCCACATCCTTCACGACGTCTGTCTCGACGTGCCTGAAGGCAGGATCACCGCGGTGCTCGGTCGTAACGGCACCGGTAAGACGACGCTGCTCAAGACGTTGATGGGCTTGACCGACCGCATGAGGGGCGAGATCCGCCTTGATGCGATGGATCTCGGCAAGCTGCCGACGTTCCGGCGCGCGCGGGCCGGTATCGCCTATGTGCCGCAGGGGCGCGAGATCATCCCGGATTTCTCGATTCGCGAGAACATCCTGATGGGCTCTTTCGCGCGGGCCGACGGCGGGCGCGAGATTCCGCCTCTGGTCGCCGAGCTGTTCCCGTATTTGATGAACAATCTCAACCGCAATGGTGGCGTGCTCTCCGGCGGCCAGCAGCAGCAGCTCGCGATTGCCCGGGCACTTGCCGCGGATCCGAAGATCGTCCTGCTCGACGAGCCGAACGAAGGCATCCAGCCGTCGATCGTCGAGGATATCGAGAACGTCATCATTCAGCTCAACCGCGATTTCGGGATCACCGTTATTCTGGTCGAGCAAAATGTCTCGTTTGTTCGCCGTGCAGCTCATCGCTTCGCCATGATGGAGAAGGGACGCGTCGTGGCATCGGGCGATATTGGCGAGCTCAGCGATGCGCTGGTTCATCGTCACATGGCGGTGTGACCAACGGCATCGAAGAGCAGTAAGTAGCGGTGCATGAGGAGTGGCACCGGGAGTTTGTGACGAAAAACAAGGAGAGCGATATGCTGCACGGTGATATTTCTTCCAGCAAGGACACGGTCGGCGTTGCCGTGGTCAATTACAAGATGCCGCGCCTGCACACCAAGGCCGAGGTGCTGGATAATGCGCGCAACATCGCCAAGATGGTCGAGGGCATGAAGCTCGGCCTGCCGGGCATGGATCTCGTGATCTTCCCGGAATACTCGACCCATGGCATCATGTACGACTCCAAGGAGATGTACGAGACGGCGT
Source organism: Bradyrhizobium sp. LTSP885 (assembly GCF_000938305.1). Lineage (GTDB taxonomy): Bacteria > Pseudomonadota > Alphaproteobacteria > Rhizobiales > Xanthobacteraceae > Bradyrhizobium. The sequence continues at coordinate 62,092 of NZ_JYMT01000031.1, read as the reverse complement.
CGTCGGTGCCGGGTGAGGAGACCCGCATCTTCGCCGACGCCTGCCGCAAGTCACGGGTCTGGGGCGTGTTCTCGCTGACCGGCGAGCGTCACGAGGAGCACCCCAACAAGGCGCCGTACAACACGCTGATCCTGATGAACGACAAGGGCGAGATCGTCCAGAAGTATCGCAAGATCATGCCCTGGGTGCCGATCGAGGGCTGGTATCCCGGCGATTGCACTTACGTCTCGGAAGGGCCGAAGGGCCTGAAGATCAGCCTGATCATCTGCGACGACGGCAACTATCCGGAGATCTGGCGTGACTGCGCAATGCGCGGCGCCGAGCTGATCGTCCGCTGCCAGGGCTACATGTATCCGGCCAAGGAGCAGCAGATCCAGATATCGAAGTCGATGGCGTGGGCAAACAACTGCTATGTGGCGGTTGCCAACGCCTCAGGCTTCGACGGTGTCTATTCCTACTTCGGCCACTCGGCGATCATCGGCTTCGACGGCCGGACGCTCGGCGAGTGCGGCACGGAGGACAACGGCATCCAGTATGCGCAGCTCTCGGTGTCGCTGATCCGCGACGCGCGCCGCAACATGCAATCGCAGAACCATCTCTTCAAGCTGGTGCATCGCGGCTACACCGGCCTGATCAACTCCGGCGAAGGGGATCGCGGCCATGCCGTCTGTCCCTACACATTCTACAAGAACTGGATCGCGGACCCCGAGGGCACGCGGGAAATGGTCGAGGCCATGACCCGTCCGACCGTCGGAACCGACGAATGTCCGATCGAGGGCATTCCGAACCAGAAGGTTGCACACCGCTGATCGGGAAGGGGCGACCTGCGCCGGCGCGTTGTTCCGCGTCGGCGCGGCTTGGATGTTTTCACACAGGGGGAATTGGGGATTACCATGAGCAGTGAAGCGAACAGCAATATCGTTCACCAGGCCGAGGGGCAGATCGAAGAGCTGCTCGGCCATGAGTTCGAGCACGAGCCGGTGCCGATCAGCGCCCGGCGCAGTGCGTTCTCGGTCACCATGGTGTGGCTGGGTTTTCCCATGATCATCACCGGTGCGATGACCGGATCGCTGCTGGTGCTGGGCATGGGCTTCAAGAACGCGCTCGCCGCGATGATCATCGGCAACGTGATCATGTTCGCCTATGTCGGCGCGCTCGGCCTGATCGGTTCAAGGCGCGGCATGAACTTCGCGCTGATCGCGAGCATCGTGTTCGGCAGGAAAGGCTATGTGCTGGCGTCCGGCCTGCTGTCGACCCTGCTGCTCGGCTGGTACGCGGTGCAGACCGGTATCACCGGGGCCCTGATCTCCTCGACCTATGGCCTGAACTACGTGGCGATGACCATCGTCGCGGGCGTGCTCTATATCGGCATCACCTTTGTCGGGGTGAGGGGATTGCACTGGATCGGGTTGGCGTCGGTGCCGCTATTCGTCGTGCTGGGAATCTGGGTCGCGGCCGACGCGGCTTCGACCACGACTACTTCCGCGGTGTTCGGCTATGCCGGCAATAATGGCGTCGCGACGATGTCGATGGGCGTCGGGCTCACGGTGGTGCTCGCGCTGTTCATCGACGCCGGTACGGTGACGGCGGACTTCAATCGCTGGGCGCCGAGTTCGCAGGCCTCGCTTGCCGCCACCTTTAGCGCATTTCCGTTCGCCAATCTGGTTGCGATGCTGGTGGGTGGCGTGATGACCGCCGCACTTGCCGTGCCGAACGCCAATCCGTTCGGGGTCGACAACATGTTCGGCTACATGAACGGCAAGCAGCTGACCTGGCTCAGCATCCTCGCGTTCATCTTCCTCTACGCCAATCTCGGCTCGGTCTGCTCGCACTGCCTGTACAACGCGGCGACCGGCTGGTCGCGCATCCTCGGCACCAACATGCGGTTGATGGCTGTCGTGCTCGGCGCCATCGGCATCGTCGTGGCGGCGGGCAACGTCTGGGCGTTTTTCATCCAGTGGCTGTCGCTGCTCGGCGTCCTGGTGCCGCCGATCGGGGCGATCATCCTGGTCGATCAATACCTGTTGCGCGCCAACGCGCGGGCGGACGTGGATTGGCGGGCGAAGCCCTTCATTGCCTGGGGCATCGGATCGCTATGTGCGCTTGCGGTTGAAAATCTGATGCCGGGGCTCTCCACTGCGATTTCGGCCGCGCTGGTCGCCGGCCTCGTTTATCTCGCGATCGCGCGGGTGGACAGCTCGACGGAGAAAGTGGCGAGGGCCGCATGAGCAGCTGCTGCGATCAAGCAAGAGGGATGCATCGATGAGCGTCGACTATCAGATCTATGATCTCGGGAATTTGGCCTTGCAGCGCGGCGCCACCATCCGCGACTGCAAGCTCGCTTGCAAGACCTTCGGTCAGCTCAATGCAGCCAAGGACAATGTGATCGTCTACCCGACCTGGTACTCCGGTCAGCACTACGACAATGAATGGCTGATCGGGCCGGGCATGGCGCTCGATCCCACAAAATACTTCATCATCATCCCCAATATGTTCGGCAACGGCCTGTCGTCGTCGCCGAGCAATACACCCGAGCCCTATAATGGGCCGCGCTTTCCGCAAGTGACGGCCACCGACAATGTCCGCGCCCAGCATCGGCTGGTTACCGAGAAATTCGGCATCAAGCACATCCGCCTTGTGGTGGGATGGTCGATGGGCGCGTTGCAAACCTTTCATTGGGGCGCGCTCTACCCTGATATGATGGACCTGCTGGCGCCATTCTGCGGTTCTGCGAAATGCTCGCGCCACAACTTCGTGTTCCTCGAAGGCGTCAAGGCGGCGCTGACCGCGGATGCGGCGTGGAAGGAGGGCTGGTACACCGAAAAGCCGGCGCGCGGCCTGCGCGCCGCCGCACGGGTCTATGCCGGTTGGGGCTTCTCGCAGGCGTTCTACCGCGAGCAGCTCGACATCAAGACGCTGGGCTATTCCTCGCTGGAGGATTTCCTGGTTGCCTTCTGGGAGGGCTTCTTCCTGCCAAAGGATCCCAACAACCTCCTGACCATGCTGTGGACCTGGCAGAACGGCGACATCAGCGACAACGAGATCTACAAGCGGGAGTTCAAGGCGGCGCTCGGCGCCATCAAGGCCAAGACCTACGTCATGCCGGGACAGACCGATCTCTATTTCCCGCCCGAGGACAGCAAGTTCGAGGTCGCGAACATGCCGAACGCAAAGTTCGAGCCGGTGCCGTCGATCTGGGGGCATTTCGCCGGCGGGCCGGGGACGAACCCGGTTGACGTCGCCTTCATCGATGCCAAGCTCAAGGAGCTGCTCGCATCGTGATGTCGATCGGTTGCGAATGGCTGCCTGCGCGATCAAGGGGGGCGTGAGCTTGTCCAACCCCGCTCTGCTGCTCGACCAATACCGCATCCCTGATGAGCCATACTACCGGCCGCTCAGGGATGAGGTCGAATTGTTCGGCGCGGCCTATGTCAGCCGTATGCCGGTGATGCTGAAGGGGCCCACCGGCTGTGGCAAGACTCGTTTCATCGAGTACATGGCTTGGCGGCTCGGGCGTCCGCTCATCACGGTGGCCTGTCACGAGGACATGACGGCGGCGGATCTGGTCGGACGCTGGCTGCTCGATGCCCAGGGAACGGTGTGGAGTGACGGGCCGCTCACCACGGCGGTCCGCCTTGGCGCAATTTGCTATCTGGATGAGATCGTGGAAGCACGTCAGGACACCACCGTCGTTATCCATCCGCTGACCGACGACCGTCGCGTGCTGCCGCTGGAAAAGCGCGGCGAGTTGATCCACGCCCATTCCGATTTCCAGCTCGTGATCTCCTACAATCCCGGCTACCAGAGCGCGATCAAGGATCTCAAGGAATCCACCAAGCAGCGCTTCGCGGCGCTCGATTTCGATTATCCCGACCATTCGGCGGAAACCGAGGTGGTATCGCGAGAGGCCAGCATCGATCCCAGGATTGCTGATCTGCTGGTGAAGATTGCGCAGCATAGCCGCAACCTGAAAGGGCAAGGGCTGGACGAGGGGGCATCGACCCGGATGCTGGTCAATGCCGGCCGGCTGATCGGGAACGGTATCAGCCTCGAAAAAGCCTGCGAGACCACGATCGTCGTTCCCCTGACCGATGATGCGGACACCAGGAACACGTTGCGGGATGTGATTTCGGCCTGTGCGTAAATGGAAGCTTCCTTGTGGCGGTCGCGCAAATCAGTTCGCTCGATAGTATCAGCTCCGGCCGCCGGCTTGCGGCGCTGTTGCGCGGCCACGACGATGTAGGTTCGGCCGTGCAGGCGGTGCGGGCTGCATTGCAGCGCCGGCCTGCGCCGTTCGATCGCATCGCGGCCTGGGACGAGACCGTGCACGGCCTGTTCGAGGCCAATCTCGGCGAGGTCGTGGTCCTGGGCTTTCTACGGCTGTCGGAGCAATGGCCGGCAGAGAGATCGGCCGAAGATCTGATCGCGATCGGGTGTGGCGTCAGGGACATCGGCCGCAGCGCCGGAAGCCGCGTCGCGCATGCGTTGCTGACCGAATTGTCCAAGGTGCTGCCGCGGCTCGGGAGCGCGGGCGACTTGACGGCCGTTCTTGCCGCGCTGTGCCAACTCGCCGACGCAGGACCCGAATCTGTCGGTCTCGCCATCGGCCGGCTGGAGCAGCTGCTGGCACACGCCGGTGCCGAGGATTTTTCAGCCTGGATTTCCGCCGGCCTGCGCGCGACCGGCGGCCGTGCGGTGCGGCGGCGGGCTTATTTCGCGCTCGATGACGCGCTCTCGGCACGGTTGTTTACGCTCGGTCGGACAGGCGATGATTTCGCGCGGTTGGAAAAGCGGCTCGCCGCGACCATGCTAGCCTTGTGGAACAAGAAGGTGCGCTTTCGCAAGCTCGCGATTGCCCCGACGCCGGTGCCGCGACGGACCTCGCTCGCAGCCGGCCTCATTGGCTTGCCGGCGACGTTTCCCGGCTTCGAGGGCGAGCAGGCGGATGCGATCTATCTCGCGGCTGCTGCGCATGCCGGGGCGCATCTCGCTCATTCCGTCGTCCGCTTTCCCGTCGGCCGGCTGAAGGCGCTGCAGCTCGCGCTGGTCTCGCTGGTCGAGGATGCCAGGGTCGAGGCGCTGGCGCTCCGCGACATGCCCGGCTTGCGCCGACTTTGGTTGCCTTTTCACACCGTGACGCCGTCCGTGCAAGCAACCGCAGCGGGACTGATGATGCGGCTGGCACGCGCGCTGATCGATCCGGACTATCGGGATTCCGACGCGTGGGTCGGTAAGGGACGAACGCTGTTTGCCGCCGCCTCGGACCGCTGGGCCGATCCCGCGATCAGCCGCGAGATCGGCGGACTGCTCGGCAACGACATCGGACAGATGCGGCTGCAGTTCAACGCCAAGAACTACGTCGTCGAACCCGCCTATCGCGACGACAATCTGGCGCTGTGGGATTTCGGCGACCAACCCGACGCTCCGGCCGAGACGATCGAACTCGCGGTCGATTCTGTGCGGATCGAACGGCGCGACGATGCGGACGGACATTCCTCCGATGACAACGCGAGGCCGGACGAGACGCTGCGCGCGCGAGCGAGCGCGATGACGCTGCTGGATGGCCTTCCGGTCGCAACCTATCCGGAATGGGACTATGCTGCGGGCATCGAGCGGATCGACTGGACGACCATCCTGGAAGCGGACGCCGCCGCTTTCGCAACGCCTTTCGATCCGCCGGTGGATACCGACGCGATGCGCAGGGTCACGAAACTGACTCGCGATGCCTCGATCGGCCGACGCCTTCGCCACAAGGGCCAACCCGACGGTGAAGTGATCGACATCGATGCTGCGATCGCACTGACGATCGAGCGGCGTGCCGGATATGTCAGCGAGCCAAGGGTCTACCAGCGCGATGCGCCGGGGCCGCGCGATCTCGCCATTCTGCTGCTGATGGACCTGTCGCAATCGACCGCCGATCGCGATCGCGCTGGCCGAACCATTCTCGATGTCGAGTGCAAGGCGGCTGCGATCATGGCGGCGGCGGTGGAGGCCGCCCATGACGCGATCGCGGTGCACGGCTTCAATTCGGACGGCCGCGAACGCGTGCGCTATCTGCGCATCAAGAGTTTTGACGAGCCGATGGACGCGGTGGTGCGTGCGCGCCTCGCCGGACTTGGCAGCAGCCATTCGACGCGGCTCGGCGCGGCATTGCGCCACGCGGGCAGCTACCTCGCGCAGCGCCGTGCGTTCCGGAAGGTATTGGTGGTACTGACCGACGGCGAGCCTTCGGATATCGATGTACCGGACCCGCGGTATCTGACCGAAGACGCCCGTCGGGCCGCCCAGCAGCTGCGGCGGCGCGGGATCGATATTTTCGCGTTCGGCATGGGCGGCGGCGACTTTCAGCAGCTCGACCGTATTTTCGGCGAGCGCTATTCGCTTCGCGTGCGACGTATCGAGGTGCTGCCGCAGCGGGTGATGCAGCTCTACACGGAACTGAAGAAATAGATGGCGCCGCGCGATCAGTCTGCGCCTGCGGGCTCCGCAAAGGCGAGCAGCTGTCGCGCCAGCGCAGCGCCGACCGTCGCGACGACCGCCATCGCAAGCGCCCAGCTGACGAACAACTGGTGGCCGATCAACGCGCCGCTCAGGAGCGGAGCGCTGATACTGGCGCCCGACATCAGCGATTGATTGAGGCCCATGATCATGCCCTGACGGTTGATCGCGGTGCTGCGGGAAAGTTCAGCCGTCAGCGTGCTGCGGGCGAACATGGTGCCGACGATGATCAGCGTCAGGAACCCGACGAGCAGGCTGATCCGGTTTCCGATCGCAAGCCCCATGAATCCAAGGCCCATGCTGGCGAACGCCACAGTCACGATATTGCGGTCGGAGACCAACAGATTGGCGCGCGCGATCAGGAAGCCCTGGACGACCATGTTGATGAAGCCGGCATAGGCGAACATCCAACCGAGCTCGCGGGCGCCGAACGGATGCCCGTCCCAACTGAACCGCGCCGACAGGAACAGGCCGATCTGCGACAGGAACATCGAGTTGACGAAAAAGAACACAATGAGCAGACAGAGCAGGCGCCACGCATAGCGCATCTCGAGCATCGTACGCGCCAGTGTCGGCTCAGGCACCCGCTGCTGGTAGAGCGGCTCGGAGGCCGGGTGATCCGGCGACAGGAGGCCGATCGTGGCGAGGATGCTGACCAGCGACAGTGCGGCTGCCGCCCACACCGGCGCGGTGTCGCCGTAATGGACGAGAAGGCCCGAGAGCGCGGGGCCAACCAGCAATCCGGTTCCAATCGCTCCGCTGGTCATGCCGAGCGCCTGCTTGCGGGTCGACGGCGCACTGTGCTCGGCCGCATAGGCGTGGGCCACCGAGATGTTGCCGGACGTCAGCCCGTCGATGATGCGGGCGAGAAACACCAGCGTCAGGCTATCAGCCAGGGCGAGCAGCACGAAGCCGACGAAGGTTCCGATCTGGCTGACGACCAGCACTTTCCGGCGGCCGTAGCGGTCGGAGAGGATGCCGACCACGGGACCGGCGATGAGCTGGCAAACCGCATAGACCGAGATCAGCGCGCCGATCAGGAATGGCGTTGCACCGAGCCGCTGCGAATAGAACGGCAGCAGGGGCAGGATGATCCCCATTCCGGTCGCATCCACGGCCACGACGATAAAGGTCGGGACCAGCGCCAGAGTGCCCTCGCCGGGGAATTCCTCGCGTGCCTCGGTCGTGGAGCCCGCGTCCATACTGCATTGTCCCCGTTCGCTTTTTCGTGATCGTCTGTGCCGATTATATAGTTGGAGCCTAATAGTTCGTGTCCTATCTAATTTGCATGCCTCCCACCCAATCCCATATCCACGCCGAGATCGGCCGCCTGGTCACACGGCTCGGCCGAATCTGGCGCCGCGAAACGGATCAGGCGCTGTCCGATCACGGCCTGTCCGACGCGACCGCGATTCCGCTTCTGGTGCTGTCGCGGCAGGGGGACAACGTTCGCCAAGGCGTGCTGGCCGACGAATTGGGGATCGAGGGGCCTTCGCTGGTACGACTGATTGATCTGCTGCAGGCCGAGGGGTTGGTGGAGCGCCGCGAGGATCCGACCGACCGGCGTGCCAAGACCTTGCATCTCACCGCGACCGGCGAGGCCAAGGTCGAGGAGATCAACCGGGTGCTGCGCCGTGTGCGGGCCAATCTGCTGAAGGATATCGGCAGCGACGAACTTGCGATAACCTTCGCGACACTTCAGCGCATCGAGCAGCGGGTCAGCCGCCTGCATGAAGCCAAGATTGTTGCAGAGGCGAAATAGCTATGCGCCCGGAAGAGCCGTTCCTGGTCCGCCATGCGGACCTCATTTTCGCTTTGAAGACGTTCGCCGCGTCGATGCTGGCGCTCGTCATCGCGCTGGCGATCGATTTGCCGCGGCCCTATTGGGCGATGGCGACCGTCTACATCGCCTCGCAGCCGTTGGCCGGCGCGACCAGTTCGAAGGCCTTCTTCCGCGTCATCGGCACGTGGGTCGGCGCCACCATGACGGTCGCAATGGTACCGAACCTGATCAACGCGCCGGAACTGCTATGCCTCGCGATCGCGCTCTGGGTCGGGCTCTGCCTTTATCTGTCGCTGCTCGACGGCACGCCGCGCAGCTATGTCTTCATGCTGGCTGGATATACCGTGGCGTTGATCGGCTTTCCTTCGGTGGCCGAGCCGGGGAGCATCTTCGACATCGCACTGGCGCGGGTGGAGGAGATCTCGCTCGGGCTCATCTGTGCGAGCCTGGTGTCGACGGTGGTGTTTCCGCGCAGTGTCGGCCCGGCCGTCGGCGGGCGTGTCAGGAAATGGCTTGCAGATGCGCGCGGTCTGTCCGGCGATGTGCTGCTTGATCGCGGGACCAGCGAGACGCGCCGGACCCAGCGCCTTCGCCTTGCGACCGATGTCGTCGAGATCGATACGCTGGCGACCCATCTCGCCTATGATCGTCTGGCCGATGCCGGCGCCGTACGTGGCCTCAGCGAGATCCGGTTGCGCATGCTGATGCTGTTGCCGGTGATGACGTCGATCGAAGACCGGCTTGCCGCACTCGGCGAGGCCACGCTGCAAAAGCGGCCGGAGCTGCGACGCCTGCTTGGCGATGTCGCTGAATGGATCGTGGACGAGGATCGCATCCGGCAATCCGGAGAGCGGATCCGCGCCGCGATCGTGGAGCGACAATCTGCGCTCGATGGCCTGGCACCGCGGGAACGCATCATCACGATCAGCCTGTTGCTGCGCTTACGCGACCTCGTCGATATCTCGGCCGATTGCCGCGCGATCGGCGATGCGATCGTGGCGAGCAAGGATATCTCCTCTGTCGCGCTGGCGTTCCGCCCCGAGGCTGGCGCCGCGCCGGTTCGCCATCGCGATCACGGCATGGCGCTGTGGTCGGCCGCGGGCGCCGCGGTCGCAATCCTGATCTGCTGCGGCCTGTGGATCGCGACCGGCTGGGCGGATGGCGCCTCGGCGCCGATGATGGCGGCGGTCGCCTGCTGCTTCTTTGCCGCGCAGGACGAGCCGGCCCGTAGTATCCGGGCCTTCGGTCTTTTGTCGCTGGTCGCGATCGTCATCGTTGCGATCTATCAGTTCGCGATAGTACCTGGCATATCCCATATCGAGGTCCTGATAGCAGCGCTGGCACCGACCTTCCTGCTCTACGGCTTTTTGATCTCGCGGCCTGCGACCCAGCCGATCGGCTCGGCGCTCGCCGTCAACACCGCGACGTTGCTCGCACTGCAATCGACCTACAGCGCGGATTTTGGCAGCTTTGCCAATACCTCCGTCGCTTTCTTCCTCGGCATCGTCATCGCTGAGATCGTGACGCGGGTCGCGCGCGGCGTCGGCGCCGAATGGATCGCCAGGCGCCTGATGCAATCGAGCTGGCAGGAACTCGCCGTCGCCGCCGAGCGCCGTGGGCACGGCGATCGCGCGCAGTTTGCCGGCCTGATGCTGCACCGGCTCGGTCTGCTGGTGCAGCGCATCGCCTTCATCTCCGAAAGCGACCGCCGCGATGCCGACAGCCTGACCCAGCTTCGCGTCGGGCTCAACATCATCGATCTCAGGCGCGCCCGCTACGGCCTCGCAGCCTCGACCGTGCGCGCCATCGACGACATGCTCGACGATCTCGCGGCGGTCTTTCGCTATCATCCGGGGGGTGCAATGCCGTCCGAACTGCTGTCACGCGTCGATGCCGCGGTGGCCGAGGCCGTCAAGGATCCCAATGACAGCGCGCGGGACGATGCGTTGCTCGGCCTCGTCGGCATCCGCCGCGGCCTGTTTCCGGATGCGCCCGCGTACCAGTCGCGGCCCGAGGAGAGTTTTGCGGCATGAGGTATGAGATCGATATCTATGGTGTCCTGGTCCCGGCGCTGCTGCTGTGGTTGATCGTGGCCTATGCGCTGAGCACCCTCGTGAGCCGAATCATGCGGCGCTTCGGGCTCTATCGGCTGGTCTGGCACCGCGCGCTGTTCAATTTCGCCCTTTATGTCTGCCTGTTGGGTGCCGTCGTCTATCTTTCGGAGTTACTGCCATGAAGGGGAATTTCGCCTGGCTTGGTCGCGTTGCGCTGACACTCGTTGCTGTCGTCGCGGCGCTTGCCGTCGGTCGTGGGCTATGGATCTATTACATGGAGTCGCCGTGGACGCGCGACGGCAGGGTCCGTGCCGACGTGGTTCAGGTTGCGCCCGACGTGTCCGGCTTCGTCACCGACGTGCTGGTCAAGGACAATCAGAAGGTCCATCGCGGGGATGTCCTGTTTCGGATCGATCGTGCACGCTTTGGGCTGGCGCTGCGGCAGGCCGACGCGGCGGTCGCCGGCCATCAGGCGACGCTGGACCAGGCCAATTCCGATTTGAAGCGCTACAGCGCACTCACGACGGATGCGGTATCGCAGCAGAAACAGGAGCAGATTCTCGCGACGCAGCTCCAGGCCAAGGCGGCCTATGATCAGGCCATCGCCGATCGCGCGGTGGCCCAGCTCAACCTCGATCGCAGCGAGGTGCATGCGTCCGTGAACGGCACGATCACCAACATGGATCTGCGGCCCGGTGTCTACGTCGCTGCTGGCAAGGGCGTGATGGCCTTGGTCGACGCCGATACGCTGCATGTGGAAGGCTATTTCGAGGAGACCAAGCTGGCCCGCATCCATGTCGGCGACAAGGTGCAGGTGCGCCTGATGGGCGATCCTGTCAGGCTCACCGGGCATGTCGAGAGCATCGCGGCCGGTATTGAAGATCGCGACCGGGCCGAAGGCGCGAACCTATTGGCCAACGTCAACCCGACCTTCAGTTGGGTTCGCCTCGCGCAACGCGTCCCGGTACGCATTGTACTGGACCAGCTTCCCGACGGCGTAGCGCTCGTGGCGGGCCGTTCCGCGACCGTCGAGGTCATGAAATAGCCGAGTACGTCCTCGGCTCAGGCTGTGCGGCCTGACGCGCCGTGCGGGCGCACCAGATTGTCCGCCCAAACGTCGGCGATATGCGGCAGGGTGAGGTCCTGCCTGCGGTCGAGCAGAAGCTCGAGCACGCGCGGCGGTGTCAACGGCAGTTCCTGAACGCGCTTTCCCGTCGCGTCAGCCACAGCGCAGGCGATGGCCGCACCGACATTGAGGATCGGGACCTCGCCCGCACCCTTGGTGCCGAGAGGTCCGATCGATGGGGCTCCCTCGTAGAGATTTATCTCGACCGGAACCACATCGAGCGCCAGCGGCACGCGGTAGGTCTCGAAGCCGTTCTGGTTGACGCGGCCGTTGCTGCCGATTGTCACCTCTTCGTGCAGGGCGTAGCCCAGTCCCTGCACGACGCCGCCCTGGATCTGGCCATGGACGGCGCGCGGGTTCAACGCACGGCCGACATCCTGGACGACGCGATAATTCAGCACCTCGACATGTCCGGTTTCCTTGTCGACGGCGACCTCGCAGTCATGCACGGCAAAGACCGGGATATCGATCGCGTCGATGAAGTGGCCCGCGACGCATCCCGGCATCGCCGGCACGCCGGCGCCGGTGAAGGCGCCGGTGCCCGAGATCGGACCGATCTTGGCCTGGGCGCGGGTGGCGACCTCGGCGATCGCGCGGCCGGAGCCGGGTGCGCCGGCGATCTCGATTCGTCCATCGCGCATCACAAGGTCTTCGGGTGCCGCCTCGATCATGTCCGAGGCGACCTTGAGGAGTTTGGTGCGGACCTCCTGCGCGGCTGACAGGCTCGCGGCGCCGAGCGCGACCGTGGTGCGGCCACCGCCGACACCGACATCGTAGCCTGCGGCATCGGTGTCGGCGGCGCGCACGATCACGTCTCCAGGATTCATGCCGAGCGTGCCGGCGACGATCTGCGGCAGGCTTTGCATCATCGAGCCGGAGCCGATCTCGACGCCTGACGTCACGAGCGTGGCCGTGCCGTCGGCGTTCATGTTCACGGTCGCGGCCGACGGACCGACAAAGACGAACCATGTCCCGACCGTGGTGGCGCGGCCGTAGAGCCGGCCATCGTCAAGCACGCGCGGCGGCGCGGCCGCATCCCGCAGCGTGTCCATCCGCTCCAGCATCGGGCCGAGCACGTTGCCCTCGAACACTTGTCCCGTGGCGCCGAGATCGCCGTCGCCGAGCACGTTGCGGCGGCGGAAAGTGAGGGGATCCATGCCGATCCGCGCGGCGATCTCGTCGGTGTGTCGTTCCAGCGCGAAAGTGTTGTAGACGCCGTTGCAGCAGCGGAAGGCGCCGTTCGGGGCGGTGTTGGTATAGACCGCGCGCGATACCAGCCGCACCGCGCCGAGCCGGTAGTTGCCGCCGAGCGTATGCGCGGTCATCGTGGTCAGGAAGATCTGTTCCCCGCCATAGGCGCCGCAATCCATCAGCACGACGGCCTCGCGACCGACGATCTCGCCGTTGGGTGTCACCGCCGAGCGAATCCTGATCTCGGCATTCTCGCGGAACAGGCAGGTCAGCATCTCCTCCTCGCGCGAGTTGACCAGCCGCACCGGTCGTCCGCTGGCACGCGCCAAAAGCGCGGCGAACGGCTCGACCGCAAGGTCGAATTTGAGACCGAAGCCGCCGCCGACCGCCGGCACCGTCACTCGGACTTGGGAGGCGGCAACACCGAGCAGGCGCGCGGTCGCGTTGCGGACGGTCCAGGGCACCTGGGTCGACGTCTCGATGTGGAAACGTCCATCCTCATAGCTTGCGACCACCGCGCGCGGCTCGAAGGCGACATGGTTTTGGCGCCCGACGCGGAAGGAGCTCTCGACGATCTCGACGTCCGCTCTGGCGAAGGCGGCATCGACATCGCCGCGGACGACAGTTGCTTCCCAGGCGACATTGCCTTTGCGCGCACCGCCTTCGAACAGGATTTCGTGCTCGCGCCAGTCGGGGTGAATGAGCGCGACGCCGGGCTGAAGCGCCTCGGCCATGGTGAGCACCGCCGACAAGGGCGCAATTTCAAGTTCGATCGCGGCGAGCGCAGCCTGAGCATGGGCCAGCGTGTCGGCGGCAACCGCAGCCAGCGGCTCGCCGTCATAGCGGATCACGTCGCGCGCGAACAGCGGGTGGTCGGCAATACCGATCCCGATCTTGCCGGGTGCATCGGCCGCCGTGATGATGGCGCGCACGCCCGGCATGCGCGCGGCTTTGGTGGTGTCGAGACGGACGATACGCCCCGAAGGTACGCTGGCGCGCAGCACCGCTGCATGCAGCATCCCCGGCAAATAGCGATCGATGGTGTAGCGCGTGTGGCCGCGCAGCTTGTCGCTGGCATCGCGTCGCCGGAAATCCATGGTTGCTGATGTGTCGGACATTGCTGCGCCTCCTGCTATCTCGCGGCGAGCGCCAGCAATGTGGCCTCGACGATGCGCTCATATCCGGTACAACGGCAGATGTTGCCGGTCAGCGCCGCACGGATATCGTCGCGAGTCGCGCCGGGCGTGGTCGTCAAAAGATGCGTCAAGGTGACCACCATGCCAGGAAAACACATGCCGCATTGCACCGCATCGGAGGCCTCGAGGGCCTGCTGGATCGGATTCAACGTGCCGTTGATGGCAAGGCCTTCGACCGTGCGGATATCGCAACCCTGTGCGAGCGCTACGGGCATCAGGCATGACGGCGCAGGCCTGCCGTCGACCAGCACCATGCAGGCGCCGCAAAAGCCCTCGCGGCACACCGGCTTGGCGCCGGTCAGGTGAAACTCCTCGCGCAGGACGTCGACGAGCGGCATCGCCGGATCGGCGATGGAGGTGAGGCGATCGCCGTTGATGCTCAGGCTCAAGACCATGTTCGCTTTCTCACTGGCCCTTTAACCGTCAAGCGCGGCGGCGACCGCGCGGCGCACCAGGCTCGGCAACACACTCACACGATACCAGGCCGGCACCTCGATGCTGTCGCGGCCGATGAACTCCTCGGCCAGCCCTGCGGCGATATCAGCCACCCGCGGGGGATCGAGCGCGCCGCCAAGCAGGGCGGCTTCGAGCCGCCCCCAGCGTCGCGCAGCCGGTTCGACCGAGCCGACCGCGATCCGGATCGCCTGGACGCGGCTGGCTGCATCGACGTTCACCGAGAGGCTGACGATGGCGACGGGATAGTCACCCGACTTGCGCAGCGGCAGGCGGGCATGCGCGGTCTTGCGCTCGGTCCGAGGCACGATGATCCTGGTGACCAACCGGCCGGGCGAGAGTGTCGATCGCACCTTGAGAAAGTCGACCAGGCTCATGCGCTCGCTGTTATTCCGGCTTGCAACTTCGACCGCAGCATCGAGGCAGAGTAATGCCGGCACGCAATCCGCCGCGGCGAAGTCCGACGCCGCTAGATTGCCGCCGATCGTTGCCATGTTGCGGATCGCCGGGTTGGCGGAGCGGCCGGCTGCGGTGACGAGGACGCTGAACTCCGGGAGGTCGGTCAACGCCGCCGCCAACGCCGCGTGCGTCACCGCTGCACCAATCTCAACCGCCGCAGCATCGATCCGGATCGCGCTCAGTTCGGGGATCTTTCCGATCGCGACGTAGTGCGGCTTGAGCGGCTCGTGCCGGATCGGGGATCGCATGATCCACGTGCCGCCGGCGAGGGGGGCGCCAGCGGACCCGAAGTCGTGCAGCGCGTCGAGCGCGGCCGGCAGCGTAGGGGCGACATAAATCGACCCCGCGTCGCTATGTTCGGCACGCACGACAAGACCTGACGTCATTGGCTTCGTTCCTGTCGCAGGCGATCGAGCAGCACGCCGATGATGACGATCGCGCCGAGCACGATCATCTGGACGTAGCCGTCGATACGGGTGAGATTCATGCCGTTGGACAGGATGGTGACGAACATGGCGCCGAGCACCGCGGTGCCGACCCCGCCGCGACCGCCGGCCAGGCTCGTTCCACCGACGACGGCGCCGGCGATCGCCTGCAGCGACAGCGAACCGCCGAGATTGGGCTCGCCCGAGCCGGTGCGCGCCGTCATCATGATGGCACCAAGTGCTGCGAGGCTCGAGCAGAGCACATAGGTCAGGGCCACGATCCGCTTTACCGGCAGGCCGGCCACCGCGGCGGCGCGCGGGTTGGTGCCGATGATGTAGAGCGAACGGCCGAACACGGTGCGCGCCAGCATCAAATGCAAAACGATGCCGACCGCAACGGTGATGATGATGGCGGCCGGTACGCCGAAGATGCTGCCGCCGTAGAAGATTTGGGAGAACAGGTCCGGCACGCCCTGCACCGGCCGTCCGGCCGAAAGCGTCGTCGCGACTCCGATTGCGATGTTGTAGCTGCCGAGCGTCGCGACAAAGGGGTTTACGCCAAGCATCGCGATCACCACGCCGTTGAAAAGGCCGCAGGCGACGCCGAGGCCAAATCCGGCGCCAAGCCCGGCAAGCAGCACGGTCGTGGTGTCGTGGCCCGCTGCGGTCGCACTGGCCATCGCCAGGGCGGTGCCGACGCTGACCATCGACACCGCCGGGCCGAGGGCGAGGTCGAAGCCGCGGGTCAGGATCACCACGCTCTGGGCCATCGCAAACAGCGCCAGATAGCTGGTCTGCTGGGCGATGTTGAGCAGATTGGCCGGCGACAGCACGCGGCGGTCGACGGCGGCGAAACCGAGCAGAAGCACGACCAGCGCAATCGGCAGTATGCTGTGCCACAGCCATTTGATCGGAGCCAGCCTCGCAGACCCGGTGTCCTTTGCGTCGACCGACAATTCGAGGTCAGACACGGGACTTCCTCCGTCGGCTGAGTTCGTCCAGTGCCACCGCCGCCACCATGATGACGCCGAGAAACACCGGTTGCAGGCGGGAGTCGATGTGCAGCAGGTTGAGCGCATTGCCGAGGATGGTCAGGAACAGCGCGCTGACCGCGACGATCTCGGCTCGGCCGACACCGCCGCGCAGGCTGACGCCACCGATCACGGCGGCGGCGATCGACTGCAGCATCATGCGGTCGCCGCCAAAACTCGCCTGGCCGGAGCCGACCTGCGCAGTGAGCAGGATTCCGGTCAACGCCGCCAGCACGCTGGAGGCGACATAGGTGCCGACGATGTGGCGCTGGATCGATACACCCGACACCACGGCCGCATCGACATTGCCGCCGATCGCATAGACGTAGCGGCCGAACAGCGTGCGCCGTTGCGCGAACATCATCGCGACAATCACGGCGAGCGCGACATAGACGGCGGTCGGCAGGCCGAACACCTGGGCGCGGCCAAAGCCCTTCACGAAGACCTCCGGCATGCCGTAGACCGGGATGCCGCTCGTGATCATGAGGCCGACGCCTGCGGTCGCCGACATCGTGCCGAGGGTGACCACGAAGCCGGAGACCTTGAGCTTCGCCACGCATAAGCCGTTGACGAGCCCGACCACGAGTCCGCAGCCAAGCCCGGCGGCGACGCCGCTTGCAATGATGAGGGCATTATTGCCGGGAAACGTCGCCGCCGTGACGGCCATGGTCTTGGCTGTCACGACGCTGGCAAGTGCGACGACGGCGCCGACCGAAAGATCGAAACCGCCTGCGATGATCACCAGCGCCTGTCCGCAGGCGACGATTGCCAGGAACGAGCCGTTACGGAGGATGTTCAGGATATTGATCAAGCCGTAGAACTGCGGATCGATCGCCGACATGCCAGCAATCACCGCCACCAGCAGGGCCGGCAGGAATCCGATTCGTTCCGCGATCGATCGGCCAAGGCCGATCGACGCCCGGGGGTGGCCGGCCGTGAGCGCAGTGCTCATGCGACCTCCGCCGCGAGATGATCCCGGAAGAAGCTCGCGAGCACGTTCTGCTCGGTCTTCGCAGCGCCCTTCAGCTCAGCTGCGATCCGGCCGTTGTGCATCACGTAGAGCCGGTTCGACAGCGCCAACACCTCCGGCAGTTCGGACGACACCACGATAACGGCGGCGCCGGCCTCGACGAGGCGTTTCATGAATTCGTAGACCTCGAGCTTGGCGCCGACGTCGATGCCGACGCTTGGTTCGTCGAACAGGAACACGGTCAGCTCACGCGTGAGCGCGCGGCCGAGCATCACTTTCTGGCGATTGCCGCCCGACAGCGCGCCGGCTGGCCGCTCGATATCGGGCGGCCTGAGTTGCAACTGCGCCATGATGCGGCCGATCGCCGTGCGCTCCGCTGCTTGCCGCAGCACGCCGAAGCGGGCGAAGGCGGGTAGGTCGAGCCCGGTCATCGAGGCGTTCTCGCGGATCGGACGTGACAGCGCGAGGCCTTCGGCGATCCGGTTGGCTGGGAAATAGGCGATGCCGTGCTTCAGGCTGCGCCGCGGCGCCGGAAATTCGTATGGCAGGCCGTCGATCCTGATAACGCCCGAGGTCATCGGTGCGAGTCCATAGATCGCACGGACCAGCTCCGACTTGCCGCAGCCGACGAGACCCGCAATACCCGTGATCTCACCGGCCTGGGCGTAGAAGTTGACGTCGCGGACGCTGCCGTCGGCCAACGTGAGATTTTCGACGTCGACCATGATCTTGTCCGGTCTGTGCGCGATGGCCGGAAACAGCAGGTCGATCTTGCGACCGGTCATCAATTCGACCAGTTCGCCATCGGTCGATGCAGCGGCGTCGACGGTACGGATGTGGCGGCCGTCACGCAAAATTGTGACGCGGTCGGCCAGCGCGCGGATCTCGCGCATGCGGTGCGAAACGTAGATCAGCCCGACATTCTGGCTTTTCAGCCGCGCGATCAGTTCGAACAGCCGTCCGGTCTCGCGCTCGGTCAGGGAGGCGGTCGGCTCGTCGAGGATCAGCAGACGAACCCGGCCGAGCAGGGCCTTGGCGATCTCCGCCATCTGCTGGTGCGCGCGCGAGAGATCGTCAACCCGCTGTGATGGATCGAGGTCGAAGCCGAGCTCGTCGATGAGGTTCCGGGCACGCTTTCGCATCTCCCGCGTACGCAGGACGCCGCCGCGCGAGGCTTCGCGGCCGAGGAACAGATTCTCTTCCACGGTGAGGCTCGGCACCAGCGAGAATTCCTGGAAAACCGGGCTGATACCGATCGCGCGCGCCCGCTGCGGCGTGAAATGTCGGATCTCTTCGCCGCCGAAATGGAACGTGCCTTCGTCGGGTGGAAACGTGCCCGACACGACATTGATCAAGGTCGATTTGCCGGCGCCGTTCTCACCGAACAGCACGTGCAGCTCGCCGGCGCGGACATCGAGATCGACCCGATCGAGCGCCCGGACACCGGCAAAGCGTTTCGAGATGCCACGCAAACGGAGCAGGGGCTCGGCCTGCTTCAGATCGATTTCGGCATCCATCTCCTGCTCCGTGGGTGTCCGGCAAGCAGGCGGGAGCTGTGGCTCCCGCCTGACGTATGTGGCCTGGGCCTACTTGGCCTTGACCGAATAGACCGGGGTCCAGCTTCCGGGTGCCAGCACGAGGTCCATCTGCAGCTTCGGCACGGTGGTCTTGTCGACTGCTGATGCCAGCGGCTGGGCGAAGCTCATCACCGGCTTCTTTTCGATCAGGCGCACCGCCTGATCGACCGAGACGGCGCCTTCGCCAACCGGGTACTGGGTCGCAAAGGCGAGGATGTCGCCGCGGTTCAGTGCATCGAGCATGGCCTGGTTCTCATAGGACGACATGATCTTCATGTCGTTGCGTCCGGATTCTGCGACCGCGCCGATCGCGGCTTCGGCGGTGGGGGCGGTCCCCCAGATCACGTTCATGCCGGGATAGGCCTGCAACGCGTCCTGGATCAGCTGGAGCTGGACCGCGACGCCGGAGTCTCCGAATTTCTCGGCAAGAATCTTGGCGTTCGGGTTTTTCGCCACCGCCTTCTTGAAGCCTTCGTTGAACGATTCCGCCCAGCCCGAGCCGGCCGGGCCGGGGAAGGTCACGATGTTGAGCTTGTCGCCGGGCTTGGCCTGCGCCAGCAGGCCTTCGCCGGTCACTGCGCCCATGGCGACGAAGTCGACATAGATTGCCGCAGGCAGGGCGTTAGGCGGCAGCGGATTGGCGACGCCGACGACCGGCACGCCCTTGGCTTTGGCTTCCTCGAATTTCTTGCTGAGGCCAGCACCGGAGATGGCACCGACAATAATGGCATCGGCGCCGCTCGCCATGCAGTCGTCGAACTGCGAGAGCTGCTTGGGCAGGTTCTCATAGCCGCCGGCTTCATAGAGCGTCATGTTGACATTCATCGCCTCGGCCTGCTTCACGATGCCGTAGGCGACTGCCACCCAGAAGCTGTCCTTCATGTGCGGGAACAGCACGCAGAGCTTGTAGGGCTTCTCGGCCTTCGGCAGCGGCGTGTACTCCGCCGGCTTCGGCGTGCCTGATGAAGCGTCGTAGAGCTTCATCGGAAACCACGGCGTCTCGGCTGCCGCCGCCGGCGTGATCGCGGCGGCGATTGCCAGGCCGGCGACGATGCCGAGCGTGGATCGGATCGGTCGAAAACGATTGGCGGGAAGACGCGACACGCAACTTGTCATGGATCTGTCCTGATGGTTCGAATGAAAGGCGAGGGCCGACGACTTCGGATCTCCTCCTGCATGCACGCGCCGTGCCGCCCGTGGGCGACGCGGTTATCGATGGAATCAGCCAACGGCGGCCCAGTTCGCGACCGATCGTCGCTCGAAGCTTTCGCGGAACTGACGCGTGGATTCGGGAAGCAGAGCACCGGTGCCCCAATCGAGGATCACGGCGTGCTGACGGATGACGTCGAAGACGTCGAGCGCGCCGCTGCGAAAGCGCTGCGCCACGAGCTCCGGATCGAGCCGCACCTTGGCGACACGCTCGACCCTGATGCTGGCGCGGAGCGCGTCGGTCGCGGTTTTGTCGACCTCGTACTCGCAGAGTTCGGCGTCGATGGTCTGCACCACTACGCCATAGTCCTTGGCGGCGCGCGCGACCGAGACGTAGTCGTCCTTGATGTCTTCGATCACGAGGCGCGGATCGCGTTCGAGCGGGTCGCCGAACCCGCCGCCGCCGGCGGTCGGCCGCGAGAATACGTCGCCTTCGCCGATCGGTACGTCGGAGAAGATCGAGCCGAGCCGTTCCGGGCCTTTGCCGCCGGCCCGCGTCAAGGTCAAGCCGTGCGGCATCGACGGGAGGCCGCCCTCGATGCCCCATACGACGGCGCGTTCGCGGTCGCAGATGTAGGAGATCACGGTCTTCTCCGCCTGCAACATCCGCGAAATCTTCTCGACCCCTGCGCCGCCGCGCCATTTGCCGGGGCCGGGCGAGTCCGTGAGGATCTCGCATTTCGTGGTCAGGATCGGATTGGCGCGCTCCTGGCCCTCGACTGGCTGCGACATCAACCCGGTTCCGAAGCAGGCGGTGGTGACGTTGCTGCCGTCCTTGCCGTTGCGGCCGCCCCAGCCACCGGGCAGCCAGTCGTAGAACATGAAGATCGGCTTGTCGGAGCTGCGGGCGTCGAGACCGCCGGTCAGCAGATATTCGAGGTTGAAGGCGCAAGCCAGCGCGCGCTCCGGCATCAGCTTCGACCAGATCTCGTAGATCGAATTCATGATCTTCTCGAACGGCATCAGGAAGCCGGTGACCGCGATCGGCCATTTGGCATCGACGATCGATCCCTCCGGCGCGATGATGTCGAAGCATCGATAGAAGCCGGAGTTGAGCGGCAGGTCGGGGAAGAAGGTCTTCATGCCCGCGGCGACGGCGGAGAAGGTCGCGCCGAAGGCCGAGTTGTAGATCGAGCCGATGGTCGGATGACTGCCGGTGAAATCGTAGGTGACGCGGTCGCCCTTGATCGTCATTTTAATGCGGATCGGGATCATGCCCTCGCCGCCGGCCGGATCGCGGTCGATGTAGTCGACCGTCTCCCATTCGCCGTCCGGCAGCGCAGCAATCCGCTGGCGTGCCGAACGTTCGACATAATCCTGCACCGCGGACAGTCCGGTTTCGACGGTGTCGCGGCCGTATTTGCTGACGAGGCGCAGGATCTCGCGTTCGCAGACCGCCGTCGCCTCGGCCTGGGCCTGGATGTCACCGATGATCGAAGCCGGGTCGCGGGTGTTGGAGGCGATCAGATGCGCGACGTCCTTGCGTAAGCCGCGCTTGTCGAACAGACGCACCGGCGTGATGCGCAAGCCCTCGCGGAACATTTCGCGGGCGGCGACGTCGAACGACCCGGGCACGCTGCCGCCGACATCGGACCAATGTCCGTTCGACTGGCTGAAGGCGATGATCTTGCCGTCGGCAAAGATCGGCCGGATCAGGCGGACGTCGGAGAAATGCGTTCCGCCGGCATAGGGGTCGTTGATCGCAAAGACGTCGCCTTCATGCATGTCGCTTTCGAAGTGACGCATGACCTCCTGGCAGGTGAAGTGCAGCGTGCCGACATGGACGGCGATGTCCTGATTGCCCTGGGCTGCGCATTCACCCTTGGCATCGTGCAGGGCACTTGAGAAGTCGCGATTGTAGATCACGAAGGAGTAGCAGGTCCTTAAGACCTGCTCGCCCATCTGGTCGACACTGGTGATGAAGGAGTTCTTCAGCACCTCAAAGGTTACGGGATCGAGCGCAAGATCGCCGGCCATCGGATCACTCCTTCACGCGGATGATGATGTTGAGATATTTGTCGACCTCCGCACTGGAACCGGGCGGCACCACGGTGGTGGCGTCGACCTGCTCGATGATCGCGGGGCCCTGGAAGCTGAAGCCGCAGGGCAGGTCGTCGCGCTGGTAGACCGGAGTGTCGAGCCCGCTGCCTTCGAACCAGACCCGGCGCCGGTCGACCGGCTCCGGGATGATGCCGGTCGGCTGATGGACGGCAAACTCCGCCTTGGGAACGACGCCGGTTGCCTTCAGGTTGAGGCGGAAGAAGCTGACCGGCGCGTCGTCGCGGCGGAAATTGTATTCGCGCTTGTGTTCGGCGTGAAAACTCCGGACCAGATCGGCGATCGGGCCGATCGGGCGCGGCGCGGTGACGGCGAGCGAGCGCCACTGGCCGCGATACATCATGTCGATCGACCGCTGCAGCACGATGTCCTGTGGCGCGACGCCCTCGTGGGTCAGCCGCGCGAACGCTTCCTTCTCCAGGGCAACGAACTGCGTCTCGATATCGGCGGAGTCAGCTTCATCGGCGCCGACCATGCAGCTCTGCGAGAAGTCGTGCTGCATATCGACCAAGAGGCAGCCGAGCGCCGAGGTGACACCGGGATTCGGCGGTACGATGACGACGGGAATCGCGAGTTCGCGCGCGACGTCGACGCCGTGCAGGGCACCGGCGCCGCCGAAGGCGACCAGTGCGAAGTCGCGCGGATCGTAGCCACGGCTGATCGAGATCAATCGCACGGCATCCGACATATTGGCGTTCGCAACCTTGAGGATGGCATCCGCCGCCTCGTGCAGGCCGAGGCCGAACGGCTTTGCGACGCCGTCCTCGACGGCCTGGTGCGCGAGCTCGGGATCGAGCGTCACCTTGCCGCCGGCGAGACTGGTGCCGAGCCGACCCAGCGTGACGTTGGCGTCGGTATTGGTCGGCTGCGTGTTGCCGTTGCCGTAGCAGGCCGGACCGGGATGGGCGCCGGCCGATTGCGGGCCGTTGCGCAGCGAGCCCGCCGGATCGGTCCAGGCAAGCGATCCGCCACCGGCGCCGATGGTCAGTACCTCGATCGAGGCAAAGCGGATCGGGTAACCGAACTCGATGTACCAGTCCTTGGTGATGCGCGACTGGCCTTGATAGGCCAGCGACACGTCGGTCGAAGTGCCACCCATGTCGAGGCCGATGGAATTCGGGAAACCGCAGAGGCCGGCGATGTAACGGCTGGCGATGGCGCCGGCAGCGATCCCGGAGCCGGCCAGGCGCGCGGCGAAATCCTTGACGCTAGCCGGCGTCATCACGCCGCCGCCGGTGTGCAGCAGCAGCAGGTCCCGGGTGTAGCCCTCATTGGCGAGACGGTCGCCGAGCCGGGTGGTGTAGCTGACAACGACCGGGCTCACGACGGCATTGGCAACCGTGGTCGAGAACCGCTCGTGCTCGAAGATTTCGGGGAGCACCTGCGAGGAGATCGAGACCGGAATATCCGGCATTTCCGCCAGCAGGATATCGCGCATCGCGCGCTCATTCGCGCCGTTGAGATAGGCATTCATGAAACATACCGCGACCGCGGCGACGCCGCGGCGCTTGAGGATGCGCGCGATTTCGCGCGCGGCCTCAATGTCGAGCGGCTGGATCACCTTGCCGGCGGCATCGATGCGTTCGGGGACTGTCAGCCGGTCGCGCCGCGGCACGTAGGGCTTGACGACGTCCTTGTAGGTGTCCCAGAGATCCTCCTTGTTGGCGCGCCGGATCTCGATGACGTCGCGGAATCCGTCGGTCGTCACCACCGCCGTGCGCGGCAGCCGGCGCGTGATCAGCGCGTTGGTCGCGACCGTGGTGCCATGCGAGAACAGCGCCACCTTGGACAGGTCAATCCCGGCCTTGGAGACACCGCCCATGATCCCGTCGATAGGATCGCGCGTCGATGCGGTTTTCTCGATCCGGATGAGGCCCGTGACCTCGTCCATGATGCAGATGTCGGTAAAGGTGCCGCCGACGTCAACGGCAACGCGAAGGTTCTGCACGATGCGACTTCCTTTCGAGCACGAGCCGGCGAGGTCGCGACGTAGCTGCGGGCTCGCCGGATCGAAGATCCAGTTGCCGCAGACGGTCGGTTCGACCGGTGGATTTCCGCAGATGTTGTGAAGATTATAGGCGGCCGCTGACAGAGCGCTTGACGCTGAGCGCAGGAAGATTTGTGCCAGAGAGCATGATCCGTTGGATCGGCGCCTGCCCGGAGCCTTCGGTTCTGATCAAGTCAGGTCAGGGCTGAACCATGCGCGAAGCGGCCCGCGCCTCGCTCGGCGTGCGGCCGAACCGGCCGCGGTAGTTGCGGCTGAATTGGGCCTGGTCGCCGAAGCCCCAATGATAGGCGATCTCGGAAATGCTCTTCCGGCATTGTGGATCGCGCAGCATGGCATCGCACATCAGGAGGCGCTCGGTGCGGATATAGGTGCTCACGGTGACGCCTTCGCCTTCGAATATCTGGTGCAGATATCTGAGCGATATTCCGCAGCCATCCGCGACCATCTGCGGCGTCAGCCGCATGTCGTCGAGCTTGCTGCGGATGAAGTGCTCGCAGCGATGGAGGTGGGCGTTGCGGATCGAGGACGAGTGTCCCGCCAGCACGCGCTCATCGGACTCGACCGCCATCGCCAGGAGATCGATAAGATGCTTGCCCATCATGGCGCGCGCGGGCTCGTCCATCTCCTCAATGCGTTCGCCGGCGAGGCGCAGCGTATCGACGAAAAGCGCGCCGACGCTGCGGCTGCAGTCGAATTGCAGCGTCGCGAGCCGTTCGGGGCGGGAAATCCGCGCCTTCAGCACCGCGCTCGGGACCTTCAGCACCCAGAGCGCGGACGGGTCGCGATGGCTGAACTCGTACGGCAAATGGCTACGCTCGATCAGGAAGGCGCCCGGCCGGCACAGCACCTCCTTGCCGTCCTGCGCGAAGCGGATTTCGGCAAGCTCCGGCACCGTGATCAGGAAACACTCTTCGCGTTCATTGAGCAGATGGCGCTCGTGCCGCTTGTAGAGCAGCCCGTCCGACATGTTGCGGGAAACCGAAAGAGGCCCGAGCGACCAGGCGCCGAGGCTGCCGTTGAAGTCGTGCCCCCCGAGGAAACGAAGGTCGAGCGAGAAATAGGTGTCGGAGACGACTTGCTGCCAGTACTGCCGGCGTTGATGTGCGGGAATGTCGTTGGTCGCGTAAGTGGTCTGCATCTTGCGCTCCGTCACTGCCGTCGACTGCGGGGTCTTGCCTTCGCTCCTCGCGGACCGTGCAACTCTCGTGCCCGAAGGAGAGAGGCAGGAACTCGCACCGGGTTCTTGTCATGTTCCGCGCACTGCGCGATCAGATCTTGCTCCTGAGACACAGAATGACGACATCTGCCGCCGGAACAAGCGTGCCGAACGGGATCCGTCCGCCACGCTGCATCTTGTCAAAGCAATGCCTCGGCGCAATCACGCCAACGAACTGCGCAGCCGTGCCAGAAGCCCGGCACGGTCGTGGCGCGCCGCAAGTGCCTGCTCCATCCCGACCTTGACGAACTTGACCGGTGTGTTGGGTTGAAGCTGGCCGATCAGGTCCATGTCCGCCGCAATGACGGTCCCGACCATGAAATAGCCGCCACCCGACACGGCGTCGCGATGCAGCACGATCGGCTCGGTGCCGCCGGGCACCTGGATCGAACCGTAGGGATAGCAGGCATCGGTGATGTTGGACGGATCGGAGCCGGCCCCGAAGGGAGGTTCGCGCGGCACGAATTCGAGTGGCTTGCCGCCCTTGAAGCGGTAGCCGATCCGGTCCGCCTCCGGAGCGACCTTCCAGGTATCGGAGAAGAACCCGCTGCCGGCGGTCTCGGTGAGCCGGTGCCAATAGAGTCCCGGCATGGCGCGCAACTCTGTCGGCTTTCCGGCCGGCATGCCGCGCAATTCCTTCGCGATCGAGCGGCCTTCCTTGACCGGCGCCGCGGATGTGCCGATCGGCAATTCATCCCCGGCCTCGATCTTGCGCCCTTTGAAACCGCCGAGCGCGCCAAGCGCGTAGGTCGAACGCGAGCCGAGAACGACTGGAACGTCGATGCCGCCGGCGATCGCGATGTAGGCACGCGCGCCCTGTTTGAGGAAGTCGAACGACAATTTCTGGCCGCGCTTTACCTTGAAGCCGGTCCAGGTCTCGCGCGGCGCACCATCGAGCTTTGGCGGCAACTCGGCTCCGGTGACCGCGACCAGGGCGTCGTCGGTGAATTCGAGCTCCGGTCCCATGAACACGGCTTCGAGCACAGCCGCGCCTTCTTCATTGCCGACCAGCAGATTCGCCGCCGCGAGCGCGTGACGATCCATTCCGCCGGAGAGCGGGATGCCGATGTGATAATAACCGGGACGTCCGAGGTCCTGGACGGTGGTCGCAAGACCGGGTTTCAAGACCTTAATGGGCATGGAGAACCCCCTCGAGCTTGCGATTATAGGCATCGATGTCGTTGTTGAATTCGGTCAGCGAGAACGAGACGTCGCGGATCACGGGTACGAAGCGGCCGGCGTCGACATCCTCGACAGCGGCGTCGTAAGCTGCCCGGTCGATCGGCTTCCACTTCACGATGTCGCCCGGCCTGAACAGGCACATGAAGTCGCGGAGATAGCTGATCTTCTGGTTCGGATCGTAGATCGGCATCGGCGTGATGCCGAACATCTGGTAGCCACCGGCGCCGCGCACGGAATAGATGCAGCTGAAGCATCCGCCGTGCCCGACGGTGAGCCTTGGCGTGTCGGTGCGAGGGCGCAGATACTTCGGGGCCTGAAGCTGCCGCTTGCGCTCGACCATCTGGTAGAGGAAGGGCAGGCCGGCGACGAATCCGACCATCGAGACGAACCACGGCGCGCTCGAATGCGCCTTGACGAATGCATCGACGCTGTCGAGGTTGTTGATACGTGCCGCGTATTCGAGATCGGTGCCATCAGGGTCCTGATGGCGCTCGCGAAAACGCATCAGGGTCTCGTGCGTCCAGGGATCATTGTAGAGCACGGGGATCTCGATGATCCGCGTCTTGATGACTGGCTCGGATTTCTCAGTCGACGAATCCAGCCGCTTCAGCTCGGCGAGCATATCGTCGGGCTTGATCTGATCCGGATCGAACTTGATCTGGTAGGAGGCGTTGGCCGGGCATATTTCGGTCACGCCCTTGATCTTGGCGTCGCGCACGGCGTTGGTGACGAAGAGGCTCTTGAAAAAGGCCTCCAGCGACATCGATTCGTCGACTTCGGCAAAGATGTGCTCGTCACCGCCGAAGGAAAATCTGGTTTGCATGGGACTGCGGCCTCCTGTTGCTGACGGGGCGGGTTATGGTGCGGTCGTCGGGGTGAGTTTGACGGACGGTGACGGCGTTGCCGCCGCAAGCGCCTCGGCATGCGAGGCGAGCCATGGCTCGAGCCAGGCGGTGTGGAAACGACCGGCCTGCACGTCGGGGTCGCGTGCCAGTGCCTGATGCAGGGATTTGGTCGTCGCCAGTCCATCGACTTCAAGCTCGGCTAGCGCGCGGTCGAGCCGCGCGATGGCGCTCGGCCGGTCCTTGTCGTGAACGATCAGCTTTCCGAGCAGGCTGTCGTAGAACGGCGGCACAGTGTAGCCGGCATAGAGCATGCTGTCGAAACGAACCCCCTCGCCACCGGGGATGCTGAGCGCGCTCACCGTGCCCGGGTTCGGCAGAAAGCCCTTTGCCGGATCCTCGGCATTGATGCGGACCTCGATCGCATGGCCTTTGACCCGGACCTGATCCTGACGGATGCGCAACGGCTCGCCGCCGGCGATCCGGATCATCTCGATCATCAGGTCGATGCCGGTCACCATCTCTGTCACCGGATGTTCGACCTGGATGCGGGTGTTCATCTCGAGAAAGTAGAATTCGTGGCTGCGGTCATCGTAGAGATATTCGATCGTTCCCGCGCCGCGATAGTTTACCGCCTTGGCGAGCGCGACGGCTGACGCGCAAAGTTGTTCGCGAACCGCCGGCGTTAGCGACGGCGAGGGCGCTTCTTCCCAGACCTTCTGACGGCGGCGTTGCAACGAGCACTCGCGATCGAAGCAGTGGATGACGTCTTTCCCGTCGCCCAGCACCTGCACCTCGATATGACGGGCGCCTTCGACCAGTTTCTCGACATAGAGGCCGCCATCGCCGAACGCGGCGAGCGCCTCGGCTTGCGCCTGCGGCATCAAATGATGGAATTCCTCTGCGGTGCGCGCGATGCGGATGCCGCGTCCGCCGCCGCCGGCCGCGGCTTTGATCATCACCGGAAAGCCGGTGGTCTCGACGAGCGCGAAGGCGGCCTCGGCGGAGTCCAGGCGTCCGCGGCTGCCCGGGACGGTCGGAACGCCGGCTGCTGCGGCGGCCTCACGGGCTGCGACCTTGTCGCCCATCAGGCGGATCGATTGGGCCGTGGGACCAACGAAGATCAGGCCGGCAGCCTCGACGGCCTCGGCGAAATTGGCGTTCTCCGCAAGGAAGCCATAGCCCGGATGAATCGCGTCGGCGCCGGTGGCGCTGGCCGCGGCGAGGATCGCCGCCTGGTTGAGATAGGATTTCGACGCCTGCGGCGGACCGATATCGACGGCTTCGTCGGCGAGGCGGACGGCGAGCGAGTCCTTGTCGGCCTTGCTGTAGACCTGCACGGTCGCAATGCCCAATTCGCGCGCCGCGCGAATGATCCGAACGGCGATCTCGCCGCGGTTGGCGATGAGGAGCTTCTTGATCGTCATCTCAAACGTCGATCTCGGCGATGGGCTGGCCGGCCATTACGGCTTCCTCATTCTCCACCAGGAAACGCGCGATCTTGCCCGCTGCACCGGCCTTTACCTCGTTGAATGATTTCATCACCTCGATGAGACCGATCGTGTCGTCTTCCGTGATGATGTCGCCATCGGATTTGTAGTCCGGCTTGTCGGGGGCTGGCTTGCGATAGAAGATGCCGGGTAGCGGCGAGAATATCTGCTGGGTGGCCATGGACTGCTCCTCGTGTGTTCGTTTCGACCGTCGCTGCGCGATGCGTCAAGGTGCCGTCAGATAGGGACGGACCGCTTCGCGAACCGCCTGCGCAATGGCGACGGCATTGGGCGTGTCGGAATGGATACAGATGGAATCGGCCCCGACGACGATGTCATTGCCGGCCACCGTACGCGTCTTGCCCTCGTTCACCGCGCGGGTGCAGCGCGAGGCCGCATCGACAGGATCCTTGGCGTCATGTTCACGCGTGATGATAAGGCTGCCGTCGGCGTTATAGTCGAGATCGGCATAGTATTCGGCGACGAAGGTGTGGCCGCGGCGTTCGTAGACTTTTTGATGCAGCGTGCCCTTCATGCCGAGCAGCGGCACCTTGTAGACGTCGGCCGCATCGGCGACCGCCTCCGCGATGTCCTCGTTCCGCGACGCCATGCCGTACAGCGCGCCGTGTGGCTTGATATGGTTGAGCGTCATGCCTTCGGCGTCCAGGAACGCCTTCAGCGCGCCGATCTGGTACAGCAGGCAGTTGGCCAGCTCCTCGCGGTCGATCTTCATCTCCCTGCGCCCAAAGCCCTGGTGGTCCGGCAGCGATGGGTGGGCGCCGACCTTGACGCCATGCTGCCTCGCCAGTTGCACGGTCTTGCGCATGTGATTGAAGTCGGAGGCGTGGAATCCGCAGGCGACGTTGGCGACGTCGATGTGGGGCATCAGAGCCTTGTCATCGCCCATTTTGTAGAGGCCGTAGGCTTCGCCCATGTCGCAGTTGATAACCACCATCTCTCATTATCCTCCCGTTGTCGTTCTTGCGGGTTGTTGTGTGATCCGAGGGAGCCGGGCCGCCCGCGGATGCGACGAGGCATCCGCGAACGGCGCATGGCGAGTTTACTTTGAGCGCTTACTTTGAGAACTCACTTTGAGAGTTCACTTGGAGACCAGGTAGTCGACCGGGATCTTTTCCGAGATTGTCCACTGGTCGACCACCTTCGGCTTGCCGGCCTCGGTGTCGACGATCAGGTAGCGGCCCTGGTTCTGGTGGTGGAGGTCCTTGGTGAAGGTGCGCGGTCCGAACAGCGTGGGCTCGTTGTTCATCTTCTCGAGCTCGGCCACGACGCCTGCGGCGTCCGTCGTCTTGGCGCGTTCGACTGCCTTGGCCCAGACGTCGATCAGGACGTAGCCGGGATAGACGTATTGGCTGGACGGATCGCCGCCGGTCACGTCCTTGTACTTCTTGTTGAATTCGTTGACCTTCGGATTCGGATCGTCGCCGTAGACCGAGCCTTGCACCGGAACGTAGAAGTTCGACAGATCAGGCACGGCGTTCAGCCAGTAGCTGCCGTCGACGCCCGAGCCGTTGAGGATCATCGACTTGATGCCGGCGGCGCGGATCTGCTTGATGGCGGAGACTGCGCCCGGCATCATCGTGCAGAGCATGATGGCGTCGGGTTCCTTGGGCAGGCTCTTGATGCGCGTGATCTGGGACGCGATCGAGGCGTCGTCGTTCTTGAAGGTGTCGCTGCCGACGAGCTTGGCGTCCTTCAGATGCGGCATTTGCCAGTCGAAGCCGTCGCAGATGCCCTTGTTGTAGACGGTCCAGCTGTCGAGCAGCCGGTAGAAGGTGCGGGCGTTCTTCTTGTTGTAGGCCCATTCCGACATCGTCGCGCCCTGCACGGCCGCGAGCACCGAGGCTGAGAACGAGGAGGGGCCGACACCGGGGATGCCGGCCTTGATCGATTCGGCACACAGGAAGAACGAAACCTTGCCGGCCGCCTGCGCCTGTAGCGCCGCGGGCGCGCCAAAATCGTAGTCGCAGGAAACGATGACGAGTTCGGCGCCCTGGTCGAGCACCGCAAGCCCGGCCTTGGCGCCTTCGGCCTGATCGGTCTTGGTGTCCGCGAACACCGGCTTGATCTTCTTGCCCAGCAAGCCGCCAGCCTTGTTGATCTCGTCGATGCGGATCAACGCGGCATCCTGGGCAGGCTTGTCATAGGCCTGCATGAAGCCGGATGCGGCGGTGGCGAATCCGACGACGATCTCGTCGGCGGCGTGGGCTGGCGCGAACCAAAGCGTGGCGGCGCCGGCCAGTATCCCAAGTATTCTATCGAAACGTATTCTATCGAAACGCATTGTCCACTCCTCCAATGATGCACGGTAGTTCAGTTGGTTTCCTTTAGCGCCGTCTGCACGGGCGGTACGAGACGCCGCCGCTGAAGCGGCCAGTTCCGCCACGAGAATTCCCGGTTGCGGGTGAGGCCGCTCGGCAGGTAAATCAGGATGACGATCGTGATGATGCCGATCGCGATTTCCTGGGCGCCGTTCGGTAGTCCCACGGTCAAACCGCCGACGCTGACGCCTTTTTCGAGATCGCGAAACAGCTCGATCAGCACCGATATCGCGACCACGCCGGCAACCGCGCCGCTAAGGCTGTACATGCCGCCGACCACCAGCATCGACAGGGTAATGAAGGTGGTGCGCAGGTAGAATGAGCCTGGATTGACGATGCTCAGGAAGTGCGCGTAGAACGCGCCCGCCAGACCGATGATGAACGCGCTGACGACAAAGGCGACCAGCCGCTCCCTCACGATATCGACGCCGGAGGCTCTGGCGGCCACCTCCTCGTCGCGCGCGGCACGCAGTGCAAGTCCCGAGCGGGAGATCGAATAGAGATAGGCCGTCACGATGGCGACCGCGGCGCCCAGCCATCCGATCCAGACGTTCATGGTGGGGGGAATTCCGACGATCGAGCCTTGCCCACCGGTGACGGAATCCCAGTTCGAATAGACATTGTTGACGACGCCGAGCAGGCCGAACGTGGCGATCGAGGCGGCAATCCCTGATAACCGCATGATGATGCGCCCGACGATCAGCGCAAACAGCGCTGCGAACACGCCCGAGATCGGTGTGGCAACCCACATCGGCAATTGTGTGTGCAGCAGCCACGCCGGCAATCCCTTGAGCGTGATCGACTTCATCACTGGCGGAATGGTCAACCATGCCGTCATGTAGGCTCCAAGGCACATGAAGCTGATATGCCCGAACGACAGCAGCCCCGAATTGCCGACGAAGGCGTAGAGCCCGACCACCACCATGATGTTGATGAACATCTCGATGGCGGTGCGGTTGAAGGCCCGGCTGCCGAATTGATAGGACAACGCCGCCATCGCGAGCAGCACCACGATCAGTATGATCGGGGTGACGATCGTTTGCCGGATGACGGATGGCGGACGCGACATCAATCAGACTCTCTGCTTGGCGGATTTGGGGGCAAACAGGCCCTGCGGGCGCACCAGCAGGACCACGATCACCGCGCCATAAACGAAGGCATCGCGGAACACGCGGGCGTCATGCGGCAGGGTGGCCTGAAACACGACGCTTGCGGCGCCGATCAGGAAGCCCGCGGCAACTGCGCCGGGCACGCTGCCGAGCCCACCGATTACGGTTGCAATGAAGGCAATCAGCATGACATTGGCGCCCATGCCGATATCGGCGGTGCCGGAGTTGGTGGCGAGGATCAGGCCGATCGCCGCCGCCAGCATGCCGCTGATGGCAAACGCGAGCAGAATGACGCCATTGGCGCGGACCCCGAGCATGCGGGCCATGGTGAAATTCTCGGCGGCGGCGCGCATCTCCAGGCCATAGCGCGTGTGCTTCAGGAACAGCACCAGCACGGCCAGCACCACCAGCGTGATGATGATGGTGACAACCTGCAGCATCGGAATGTGGGCACCGAGAAACTCCACCGGCAGGCCAAGGCTGGGCCACAGCGTGATCGACTTCGGGCGGCTCGAATAGAGCAACAGCAGCAAGTGCCGGATCACGAAGCCGAGCGCGAAGGATGCGATCATCATGGTCGCCGGGTTGGCGTTGCGGAAGCGGCGGAAGACGATCACCTCCGACAACATCGACAGGCCGGCGCCCACGAGCAGCAGCAGCGGAATCAGCAGATAGAACGGCAGCTGGCCGGCGAACACGATTGCCGTGGCATCGACCGACGGTAACAGCATCGCGAACACGCAGAAGGCAATGAAGTCGCCATGCGCGAAATTCACCAGGCGCATGACGCCGAAGACTGCCGCGATACCGAGCGCGCCAAGTGCATAAAGACTACCCAGGCTCAACGCGTCGAAGACGATTTGCAGGACGGCGGTCATCGTCTAATGGTCCCCAAAGCCGAAATAGGCCTGTTTCAGCCGTTCGTCCTTGACCATGTCTGCGGCGTCTCCCTCCAGCACGATGCGGCCGCCGCGGATCAGGATCATCCGTCCGCCGGTCATCATGGCGCGCGCCGAGCTTTGCTCGACGATCAGGAGGGTGAGCTTGCGCTGCGATCGCAGCCGCATCAGGATCTCGTAGACCTGGTCGATGATCTTGGGCGCAAGGCCGAGCGAGGGCTCGTCGATCGCCATGAGGCGCGGAGCGGCCATCAGTGCGCGGCCGATCACCAGCATCTGCTGCTGCCCGCCGGACAGCATGCCGGCGGTGGTGTGGCGGCGCTCCGCCAGCATCGGGAAGTCCTGGTAGACCGACTCGAGATCGTCGGTGATCTTTTTCCGGTCGGCACGCATGCCGGTGCCGACCCTCAGATTCTCCTCGACGGTCAGGCCGCCGAACACGTTGCGCCCTTCGGGCACCAGCGAAAATCCGCGCCGCGCAATCTCCTCCGGTGCGGCGCCGGTCACTCTTGTGCCGTCCAGCGTGATGGTGCCCGTTGCAGTTGGAACGACGCCGGCGATGGCGTTGAGCAGGGTCGACTTCCCGGCACCGTTGGGGCCGGTCACGAACAGGATCTCGCCTTCGGCAATTGTTATCGTGACGCCGCGCAAGGCGGTGAGGCGCCCATAACGCACGGTGATGTCGTCGACATCAAGCAACGTCATGACGCCGCGGCCTGTTCCGCGAGCGCCGGGATGATCTCATCCCGTTGTGTGCCCATATAGGCATGGCGGACCGCGTCGCTGCGGCGGATCTGGTCGGGCGCGCCGACCTCGATGATCTCGCCGGAATCGAGCACGAAGATGCGTTCGCACAATTCGAGCACAAGCCCGATATTGTGCTCGATCAGGAGGACGCCGACGCCGAGTTCGCCGGCGATCCGCTTGATGATGACGGCCAGATCATGGCTTTCGTGCTCGGACATGCCGGCTGCGGGTTCGTCGAGCAGCAGATAGCGCGGCGTGCACATGATGGCGCGGCCGATGGCGACGCGGCGTTCGTCGGTATAGGGCAGGGCGCCTGCAATCGTGGCCGCGAGCGGCGAAATGCCGAGCCAGGCCAATACTTGCCTTGCTTCCGTGATCGCGTCGCGCCGGCTTTGGCCAAGGCCGACGCCCGTCACCTCAAGGTTGTCGATCACAGGAAGATCGCGGAACAGTCGTCCCGATTGAAACGTGCGCGCGACGCCCATCCGCCGCAGCTTGTGTGGGGCGATGCCGCCGATCGCGTTACCTTCCAGTTCGACCGTTCCCGTGCCGACCGGCTGGAATCCGGTCAGGACGTTGATAAGTGTGGTTTTTCCCGCGCCATTGGGCCCGATCAATCCGGTGATGCGGCCGCGCGGGACAGCAAGGGTCACGTCCGACAGCGCTTTCAGACCCTCGAATTGGACGCTGACGTCGCGCGCGACCAACTCCAAGCCCTGGGAAGTCATCGAGGTGCCGTCTCCCGCGTGAACCAACGATTGATTTTCGCGTCGCAGAGGGGGATTGTAAAACTCGAAAAACTAGTCGCTGATATCGGAAAAATTGATGGCTCTGACTTTCCGTCAGGTTCGGCATTTCATTGCTACCGCGGAATCCGGAAGGGTTTCGGCGGCTGCGGCTGGGCTCAATGTGACGCAGTCGGCCGTCACGGCATCGATCAAGGCGCTCGAAGCCGATCTCGGCCGCAAGCTGTTCGACCGGCATTCCAACGGTGTTACACTCACCGTCGACGGTCAGGAATTCCTGCAGCGCGCCCGCGCGATCGAGGCCAGCGTGTCGGATGCGACGCGGGGGCCGCATCGCTGGGGAACCCAGGTCGGCGGCACCGTCGACGTCGCGGTCAGCTACACGGTCGCCGGCTATTTCCTGCCGCCGCTGTTGTCGCGCTTCTGGCGATCGTTTCCCGGCATCACCGTGCGGCTGCACGAATTTCAGCGCGATGCGATCGAGCAAAGCCTCGTCAAGGGCAGCGTCGATGCCGCGATCATGCTGGTCTCTAACCTGCACGATCGGCGCAGCATTCATTCACGCTTGTTGTTGAAGTCTCCGCGGCGTCTGTGGACCTGCGCCAATCACCCGCTGTTGCACAAGGACAAGGTCACGCTGGCCGATGTTGCCGCCGAGCCATATCTGATGCTGACCGTCGACGAGGCTGAACGTTCCGCGATGCGCTACTGGCAGCGTACATCGTACGTGCCCAACGTCACCTTCCGTACCCTGTCCGTGGAAGCCGTTCGCAGCATGGTCGCGACCGGAATGGGTGTCACGATCCTGTCCGATGTAATCTATCGGCCTTGGTCGCTTGAAGGACACCGGATCGACGTCAAGGTGCTGGATGATGACGTTCACACCATGGACGTTGGCCTTGCCTGGAAAAGCAAGTCGCGGCTTTCTGCGGCGGCGCGTGCCTTCTGCGAGTTTGTCTCGCACGCCTATCCAGGATCGGAGCCGGTCCAGTTCGATTGAAGACGACGGCTCGGCAGGAAGGTGCCGGCGCTCTAAACAGCGCTGGCGATCAGTTCGAAGGATCGCAGCCGAGTTGGATGATCGTAGACGTCGGACACGATCATGAGTTCGTCGGCGCCCGTCTCTGCGACGAGTGCATCGATGCCGGAACGAACCGTCTCGGGCGAGCCGACGATGGAGCGCGCCAGCATCCGCATCGCCTGGGCCTTTTCCGCTGAAGACCAGTAGCTTTCGATGTCGTCGATCGGCGGCTGGCTGAGGCCGCGCGCGCCGCGGAAGATGTTTGCAAAGGACATCTGCTGCGTCGTCGCCAGCCTGCGCGCTTCGTCATCGCTGCCGGCGGCGACGATGTTGACCCCGACCATGGTGTAGGGGCGGTCAAGCTGCTCGGACGGTTTGAAGCGGTTGCGGTAGATTTGTAACGCCGGGATGAGCTCGTCGGGCGCGAAATGCGAGGCGAACGCGTAGGGGAGCCCGAGTTCGGCCGCCAGCATCGCACCAAAATGACTCGATCCGAGAATCCACAACGGGACTTCCGTTCCTGCAGCCGGCACGGCCTGGATGCGTTGATTTGGACCGGCCGGAGCCAGGAAGGCCTGCACCTCGAGAACGTCCTGCGGGAAGTTCTCGGCGGCTTCGGGCGTGCGGCGCAAGGCGCGCAAAGTGAGCTGGTCGGTCCCCGGTGCGCGGCCCAGTCCGAGGTCGATGCGACCTGGAAACAAACGCGCCAACGTCCCAAACTGCTCCGCGATGACGTAGGGGGCATGGTTGGGGAGCATGATACCGCCGGCGCCGACACGGATGGTTTTTGTTCCTGCTGCGATATGACCGATCACAACCGACGTCGCGGCGCTCGCGATACCGGCCATATTGTGATGCTCCGCCACCCAAATGCGGCGATAGCCCCAAGCCTCGGCGTGAACAGCAAGATCGCGGGCGTTGTCGAGCGCGCCGCGCGCATCGGTATCCTGGGTGACGCGGACGAGATCGAGGATAGACAGTGCCGTCATAGGAGCTCCCGAACCAAACCATGTGCTGGGATGACGCCGCGAGCGGTGCTCGGCCGCGTCCGAGCTGGTCCGAAACGGCAGGCTTCATCCGATTCCTACGTCCCATATGGATATGACCGCCATGTGGGTCAATCTGCTGAGCAAGGGAGTTGGGGCATCCTGCGGCGCAACAGATCGGACTGCTGAGAACGCAGCTCAATGAGAGGCGGCCCGCCTGCACTTTTTATACCCAGCCGCCGTCCACGATGTAATGCTGTGAGGTGCAGGCCGATGCTTCGTCGGATGCGAGGAACACGGTGAATTTCGCGATTTCGTCCGGGACGAGTTTCCGCTTCAGGCACTGACGGTGCATAAGCTCTTCCACGCCCGCAGGCGTCAGCCATTTCTCGATCTGGCGCTGGGTCATGATCCAGCCGGGCGCGATCGCATTGACGCGTATGTTGTAGGAGCCATAGTCGCGCGCCAGTGAGCGGGTGAGGCCGATCACGCCGGATTTGCTGGCGGTATAGGCGGCCATACCGCCTTGTCCCGCGATCCACGAGACCGAGCCGAAATTGATGATCGCGCCGGCGTTGGCCGCCTTCATGTCCGGCAGGACCGCCTGCGCGGCGAAAAATTGATGCTTCAAGTTCACCGCGATGCGGTCATCCCAGTACTCCGGCGTCACCTCCTCCGTCGGATGCCGTTCGTCATGGGCGGCATTGTTGACGAGGATATTGATCGGACCGTGAGCTTTGCGTGCATCGGCGATGCCGGCGCGGAGTGCTGCGATATCCGTGAGG
Source organism: Bradyrhizobium sp. LTSP885 (assembly GCF_000938305.1). GTDB lineage: Bacteria > Pseudomonadota > Alphaproteobacteria > Rhizobiales > Xanthobacteraceae > Bradyrhizobium. Next base: position 24,692 of record NZ_JYMT01000031.1, on the reverse strand, counting down.
TCGACGTTCAGGAAATGCGCGCTGAGACCGGCGCCTGACAGCTCGCGCGCGAGGCTGGTACCTTCCTCGGCTTTGATGTCGAAAAACACGACAATGGATTTCTGCAGCGCGAAGCGCCGTACGATCGATTCGCCGATGCCCGAAGCGCCGCCCGTGACGAGAACGACCTTGCCGGCGAGATCTGAATATGTGGCTGCCATGATTTCCTCTCAAACCGCGGTAGGTACGCCTACCTGCGCGCCGGTAGAACGGCTGCTGCGGACTTTAGCTAGTCCGCCTATGAGATGTATAGATCAGAATTCGCGTCGGAGTCTGGTTCCCGAGGCGAGGGGACACGAACACAATCTTGTGCCCAGGGATCATTAATGGAGCAAACGTCCGTGACGTCAGGCGTGTTTGTCGAGGCGGCGCTTGAGCAAGGTCAGGTGTTGCAGCAGATCGGACTGCGCGACGGGTGACAGTTCGCCGATCAGCGCAATCACCCACTCCTCGTGCCGGCGTGCCATCCGGCCGAATTCCTTGGCGCCGTCCTGCGACAGTCGTAAGCGGAAGGTGCGGCGATCTTCGGAATCGACCTCGCGATGGATCAATCCGTCGGCTTCCAACTTCTGCACCAGCGCGGTGATGGCGCCGTTCGAGACCATCAAGAGGTTGGAGACCTCGGACATGCTTGCGCCTTCGGGCTTGCGCGCAAGCTGCGCCAGCAGGTCGAAGCGGGCCAGCGTGGTGTTGAACTCCTTGCGCAGCCGTGCATTCAGCGACTTCTCAATTCGGGTCGCGCAGGAGAGTAGTCGCAGCCAGATGCGCAGCTCGAGATGCGCGCCATCGGACTCGTGCGCCGGCTCGAGCGGCTGCAACGGCGGCGGGCGTGCGCTCTTCGGGGATCGGAGCTTTCGTTTGACCGTGGCATCCATGGCTGCGTCTCGCCGAAGCTAGATGGAAATGGACCCGATGCTGGCGCCGCCGCAGACATAGAGCGTCTGCCCGGTGATGAAGTCCGCATCTGGTGAACTGAAGAAACTGACCGCGCGCGCAACGTCGGTGGATTTGCCGAGACGGCCAAGTGGGATCGCCCGCGCCAGCGCCTTCGCGCGCTCGGATTCCGCCGACATCACGCTCTCGAACATCTCGGTATCCGCGATCGGGCCGGGCGCGACGACATTGACGGTGATCCCGAAGGGAGCGAGCTCCAGCGCCCAGGTTCGTGCCATGCCGATGATGCCGGCCTTGGTGGCCGAATAGACCGTGCGGGTGACGGCTCCGAGCGCGGCACGGGACGACAGCAGCACGATGCGGCCAAAGCGCGCCTGTTTCATGCTCGGCAACGCCGCCTGTGCCAGCGCGATCGCGGCGCCAAAATGCAGCTGGGCCAGGGCGCCGACATCCTCGTCCTCGACCTCTTCCAGCAGCTTGGCGCGGATCGCGCCGGCATTGTGCACGACATGGGTGATCGCAACCTTGGCGGCGATTTCAGCTGTCACCTGGCGCGTCGCCGTGGCATCGAGCAGATCGACCTCATAGGCAGAGAGTTTTGGATGGCTCCAGTCCGGCTTGCGCCGCGACACCGAGATCACGTGATATCCCTCGGCAAGAAGGCCGCGCGCGATCGCAGCTCCAATGCCGGTATTGCCGCCGCTGACGATCGCTGTGTAATCAGTCACGCTCATCATTCCCTACATAAAGAGCTGGATGTTGCCGAAGGCCGCATCGCAATTGATCAGGTCGACCCGCTTCAGCTTGATCTTCAGCCTGCCGTTCTCGACGCTCAGATGATGCGTGACCCAGGCCGCATAGAGCGTCTGCTCGTCCAGCCGGGTCTCGACATAGTGTATCGGGGTCCAGGTAACGTAGCTGTTGGCCGCAGGGTCACGGGAATCCACCTGTGGCGTCTGCAGCACGTGATGGCAGCGGCTCTTCGGCTTCTGGCTGAAGGTCCGCGCACCCTTGAGCCGCTCGACCCGGATCGAAAGCAGCAGCTTGTCCTCGTACATCAGCGAGCAGGTCAGCCGCGGATCGGTTTGATTCCATTCCAGCGGCATCCAGTAGAAGGCGTCATCGGCGTACATGTCGAGCCATTCGTCGAAACGCTGCTGATCGATCAGCCGCGCCTCGCGGACGACGAAGTCGATCAGTTCCTGATCGGTAGGGACCGCAGTCCGCAGAGGAGCATCAGTCACCATGCTCATGTCACATCCCCATCGTCATGAACTTGGTCCAGGCCCGGAACTGGTGGCGCATCGGCCACTCGCTGGTGCCGTTGATGGCGACATTGGTCTGCCCGGCCTCGTCGGGACTGTAGAGGCGCTGCAGATTGACCCACTCGTTGCCGTTCGAATGCAGGCCTTCCTGCGCGCGTTCGTACATTTCGAGATCGTCATGGCCGACGATCGAAGTCGGCGCGTTGATCAGACGGTTGTACATCAGCGTGCGCTCGAGCAGCATGTCGGGTGCGTCGACGAGCTGGAACGTCCAGGACTCGACCAGCGTCTTGTTGGCCGCGATCGGCTTGAACTGCCGTAACAGCTGGATTGGCCCCTTGATCATGATGTTGGGGAAATAGACCGTGTTGTGCCGGTTCTCGTCCAGGATCGCCTTGGCGCGGGCCTCGCCATAGGCCGCCGTCATCTTGTCGAAATAGCCCGGCACCGCCGAATAGTCGGAATGGATCGAGTGATGCACGCCGGTGTGGCCGTGGCCGTTGTCCCAGATCCGGATGCCCATGTTCTCGAAGAACTCGTAGGGGCTCATGAAGGGGGCGATGATCTCGACCGCCATCGGCTTCTTGGTGCCGGGAGGTGCCTTCTTCCAGACATCGACCGCGGTTCCGGCGGAGGATTCGTGCGCCACCATCGGGTGGCAGGTGTCGGTCTGGTTCTCGACCAGCATCTTCCAATTGCAATTGTGCATGTACCGCAGCACGCCGCCGGCGACCTTGAGCTGGCCGACCGGCGACCGGTCGACCATGTTGTCGAGGCTTGAGAGGCTGTCACCGAAGAATTCCTCGAAATCGAGGCCGCCGTCGTTGATCTTGCCGAACACGAAACCGCGGTAGTTCCTGATATGGCGCACCGGCGCCATGCCGGGCGCGGCGTGGCTCTGTTCGAAGCCGGTGTTCTCGTAACCCTTTTTCAAGGGGATCGCGAGCAGGGAGCCGTCGGTCTTGAAGCTCCAGGCATGGTAGGGACAGCGGAAGAACTTTCCGGTGTTGCCGCAGGTCTCCGAGGTGATGCGCGTGCCCTTGTGGGGGCAGCGATTGTGCAGCACGCGCACGGTGCCGTCGGTGTGGCGGACCAGCAGGACCGGCTGCGTGCCGATGGTGGTGCCGAAATAATCGCCGGGATTGGGAACCTGGCTGTCGTGGCCGACATAGACCCAGCTGTTCGGGAACATGTGCTCCATCTCGAGCTGGAACACCTCCTCGCTGACATAGACGTCGCGGTGAACCTCCTGGTCGCGGACCAGGTCGCGGATCGCCGCGGAGTTGCCGGCATATCTGATCATGCGTTCCTCCATCACAGGTCGAGCACGAGGCGCTTGGTCTTCGCGCGCGAAATACAGATCTGCATCACCTTGTTCGACGCCCGCTCGCTTTCGCTCAGGATGTAGTCGCGATGGTCGGGAATGCCCTCGATGACGCCGGTCTGGCAGATCCCGCAATCGCCGCGCTTGCAGTCATGAATCGGGTCCTCGCCGGCGGCGAGCAGCACGTCGAGGATGGTCTTGCCGGCGGGAATCTCAAAAACGCGGCCGTTGCTCTTGAGCTCGACCTCGAACGGGGTATCGCCAGATTTCTCTTCGGGCGCGGTGAATATCTCGAAATGCAGCCGGCCCTGCGGCCAGTCCATCCGTTTCGCCAGCGCAATGGCCGCCTCGATCATCGGCAGCGGTCCGCAAAGGTAAAGCGGAACGTCGGGAGCCAGCCGCGTCATCAGGCCCTCGAGATCGAAGAACCGGCCGGCTTCGTCGTCTGCATGGATGGTTGCGTTGGCGGAGGCCAGCCGTTCGATCTCGCCGAGGAAGGCAAGCTCGCTGCGGCTACGGCCGGCGTAATGGAACGAGAACGGCCGTTTCGCAGTGCTCAACTCGCAGGCCATCGTGAGCAGCGGCGTTACGCCGATGCCACCAGCAACCAGTGCGACTTCGCCTGAGCCGGAACCGAGCGGAAAATTGTTGGCCGGCGGCGAGATCGTCAGGCGGTCGCCGGCCTTGAGGGCGTGCATATAAAGTGAGCCGCCCTGGCTTTTGGCTTCCTGCAGCACGGCGACGCGATAATGGATCGGATGTTCGACGGCCCGCGGTGAACCGGTCTCGATCAGCGAATAGGAGCGCCGGCCGACATCGGGCAGATGGATATCGATATGGGCGCCGGCCGCCCAGCCAGGCATCGGCGCACCATTGCTGCGCGCAAGCACGAATTCGCGGATGCGCGGCGTCAGCGCCTCGGTCTTTGACACCACGACTTCGAACTGGTCCATCCTCAGGCACCCTCGAACAGCGTCTCGACAGTGCGCAGCGCGCCGTCGAGTTCGGCGCCATCGGCGTCCTTCAGCGCGACCTTGATCAGCCGCTGCACCCATTCGGCGGCGTCGGGCCGGCCGGCCAGCCGTTCGGACGCGAGCATCACCTTGTCGAATTTCGATTCACCGCGGGAGTGGGTGTCGGAGTAACCGGCGACGAGACGGCGCGCTTCACAGACGGCGGTCGCGAGCGCGAGGTCGTGTGCGGCGAATTTGCGGATGCGTTGCGCCCAATCCTCGAGGTGGCGCATCTCGCGGGCATGCCGCAGCGAGCCGCGGCGGAACCGGCGCAGGCCTGCGATACAGTACAACGTCAGGAAGGCCGCCGGGGCGGTGGTGCGGAGTTTGCGTCCGCGATCGATCAGCCGCGCGAGCCGTTGGCTGCGTTCGAGCCTTTCGCCAAGCCGCCGCGGCAGCATCCCGGCCATTTCCTCGATCCGAGGATGGAAGAATTCGGTGATCGCGAGCACCTGGTCGTCGCCGGCCCGCGCCTCGCGGCGAACCCGGTCGAACCGCCCCGCGCGTGTCTTGAGATCGGCGACGCGGATGACATCGTCATAGGCCATCGCGACCGCGAGATATTTGGCGAACGCCTGCAACAGGCCGGTCGCATTATGCGGCATCGCTTCCAGCCGGTCGAGATACTCAGCCCCATAGGCGACGTCCTGATAGTCGACCACGCGCTGCAGGCCGGCCGCAACGATGCCGTGAGCCTCGGCCGGCAATTGCCGCGCCCGCGTGACAAGTGCGTCGTAGCCGGCGTGACCGATCGGCGCGAGCTTTGGAAAGCGCTTGGCAAGCGGCGGCTTCGCCGTGGGCTTGATCTTCGGGTCCTGCTTGAGCGTGGCGGTGGCACGCTCGCGGCCGACGGCGAAGGCGCGCAGGCTGGCATCGACGCCGACGCCGGCGGCCCGGATAGTGGTTTCGAAATCCTCTGTCGCGAACGGAAGGGCGCCGGAGCCCGCCAGCGCACCGAACAGCACCGAGGAGACCACGCTGCCGGTGGCATCGGCGATCTCGGCCATGTCGAATGCGATGAAGCGATTGGCCGCGACGTTTGCCGCCTCGTAGACCTGCGAGGCGTCGGCGGTGCCGTCGCCCGGCGTTGTCTTTTCGCTCATGGCGAGGGAGCGGTGCGATGAGCCGATGAGGAGCGTACGGTCCGGCGAAACCAGTCCGCGCAGGATGGCGCGACCCGCCTCCATCAATTCGGCGCCGATGACGATATCGACCTTGCCTGGCGCCGGCATCAGCGACAGCACGGGATTGCGGTCCGGCTTGCTCGCGTCCGGCGCGATCATCTCGATGTAGTAGATTGTGGCACCGGTGCGCTGGGCGACACCGGGCACCGACGTCGATTGCGCGAACCAGCCGCGGTGCTCGGCGAGCGCCACGATCCAGTCGACCAGCACGCCGCCGCCCTGGCCGCCCATCGCGAGCACCGCGATGCTGATGGGGCGGGCCTGGCTGAGGCCAACGGAAGTGGGAGCGACCGAGACGTTCATGCCGCCTCCTGCTCGAACGTGACGCGGCGTCCCGCCCGCCAGCGCTGCAACGCGCCGATCATCCGCTGCCAGATCCGGTCGAGCCGCGCCTCAAACGCAGTCGGATTGGAGACGACATCGGCGCGATAAAACGAGGGGCACAACACGGCCGCGTCAGCGACCTCGCCGCAATGGCCGCAGCCGACGCAAGTGTTGTCGACGGCCGCGACCGGATTGTCCTTCAGGGGATCGGTGGTCGGCTTCACCGACAGCGACGGGCAGCCCGACAGGCGAATACAGGCGTGATCGCCCGAGCAGGTGTCTTCATCGACGCCGAAACGTTCGCGCACGATTCGCTCACCGCGTTTGGCGGCGGCGGCCACCAGCGGTTTTACGCGGCGCTGCTTGTTCAGCATGCACTCCGACGAGGCGACGATGATCTTGGGTCCCTTTTCCTTCGTCGTCAGCGCCTCGCGCAGGGTGTCGCGCATGTGCGAGACGTCGTAGGTGTGGTCGATCTGGCGCACCCATTTGGCGCCGACGCCCTTCACCGCCTCGACGATCGGGTGCTTGGTCGAACGCGACCGGTTGTCGGCGCGCGAGGAGGGGATGTCCTGGCCGCCGGTCGCGGCGGAATAGAAGTTGTCGACCACGACGATCACGCCGTCGTGCTGGTTGAACACGGCGTTGCCGACGCCGCTGGTCAGCCCGTTGTGCCAGAAGCCGCCGTCGCCCATCATCGAGATCGAACGTTTCGCCGCAGGAACATTGAAGGCCGAGGCCGATGCCGGACCGAGCCCGTAGCCCATCGTGGTGGCGCCGATATTGAACGGCGGCAGGATCGAGAACAGATGGCAGCCGATATCGGCGGCGATATGGTGCGGGCCGAGCTCCTTCTCCACGAGCTTCATCGCGGAAAAGATCGGCCGTTCCGGACAGCCGGTGCAGAAGCCCGGCGGCCGCGGCGGCACCACGTCGGCCAGCGCGCGGATCTTGTCGTCGACTTCGACCCGGTCGATGTTCGGCGCGCGCGCGGCATCCGGCAGCACGTCGGAGCGCCAGCGGCGGATGAAGGCGCCGATCGCCGCTCCCATCACCTGCGACGTGTATTCGCCGGCCATCGGGAACAAGTCCTTGCCATGGAGCTTGGCCGGAATGTCCGCATTACGCAGGACCTTGTGCAGCGCCTGCTCGATGAATTCTGGCTGGCCTTCCTCGACCATCAGCACGGCCTTCTTGCCGCGGCAGAACTCGATCACCTCGCGGTCGACGATCGGGTAGGTCACGTTCATCACATAGAGCGGCACCCGCGTTTCGCCCCAGATGTCGGCAAGTCCGGCCTCGCGCAGCGCGGTGATGACGCCGTTATACATGCCGCCCTGCATGATGATGCCGATATCGTCGATATCACCGTCAAATGTTTCGTTCATGCCGCGCGCGTGGATGAATTCGACCGCCGCGGGCCAGCGCTGCTCGATCTTTTCCTTCTCGTGCATGAACGAGGCCGGCGGCAGCACGATCCGGTTGGTGTCGCGCGACGGCTGCTCGAGCGCGCGGGACAGCGGAAAGCTGGGGCGGACATTGTCGCGGGTGGCGAACCGCCCATGCACATGGCAGGCGCGAATCCGCACCTCCAGCATGACGGGCGTATTCGACGCCTCGGATAGCTCGAAGGAATCGTGCACGGCCTTGACGATCGAGGCCACGTTAGGCCGCGGATCGACCAGCCAGAGCTGCGACTTCATCGCAAACGCATGCGAACGCTCCTGCATGATGGAGGAGCCCTCGCCATAATCCTCGCCGATGATGATCAGCGCCCCGCCGGTCACGCCGCCCGAACTGAGATTGGCGAGTGCGTCGGACGCGACGTTGATGCCGACCGGCGCTTTGAACGTAACTGCGCCGCGGATCGGATACATCACGGAGGCGGCGAGGGTGGCCGCCGCGGTGGCTTCGCTGGCGCTGGTTTCGAAATGCACGCCAAGATCGGACAGGATGTCCTGGGCGTCCGACAGCACGTCCATCAGGTGCGAGATCGGCGCGCCCTGATAGCCGCCGACATAGCTGACGCCGCATTCGAGCAGGGCCTTGGTGATGGCGAGGATGCCTTCGCCGCGGAATTCCTGGCCGGCGCCGAGCTTGAGGTCTTCGACCTCGCGCGCGAAAGAGCGTTCTGCCATGCTCGTCTCCTCGGCCTCGCCGGAACTTAGGGCGACCGAATATAATTTTAGACCTCAAACAAAAATGAAGTCAATCGGACTCGCTGGTTTCGGCGAGACAAAACATCATTTGCGCATTCATCAGCGCTTCATGGCCTATTTCGTAGGCCTTTTGCACAGCACCCCGGCTTTTGGCCTTACGCGGCTCGCTTGACATGATATTTTAGGTATGAAACGTTATTGGAACGCCTTGCGCTTGGCGACGCGCGCACGAGCGACCTTTGCGGGAGACTGTCATGACCCCGGTTTCGCAACTGCGCGGACCTTCGCGCGAGCACCTCGCTTGGCCGTTCTTCGATTCCCGCCACAGTGAATACGCTGCCGCCCTCGACGCGTTTGCGGCCGATCTCGGCGACACGCATGGCCATGACGTCGACGGCACCTGCCGCTCGCTGGTGCGCAGGCTCGGCGCCGCGGGGTTACTCGAGGCATCGGTCGCCGGCGACCGACCGGATGCGGTGATCGATTCCCGAATGATCTGCATCGCCCGGGAGACGCTGGCCTGGCACAGCGGACTTGCCGATTTCGCCTTTGCAATGCAGGGACTTGGCACCGGCGCGGTGGCGATCGCCGGGTCGCCCGAACTGCGCGCGTTGGTGCTGCCGAAGGCGCGCCGTGGCGAATGGGTCGCCGCCTTTGCCCTGTCGGAGAAGGACGCCGGTTCCGACGTCGCCGCCATGGGCTGCAGCGCGCGGCGTGAGGGCGACCATTATATCCTGGATGGCGAGAAGACCTGGATTTCCAACGGCGGCATCGCCGACGTCTATACGCTGTTCGCGCGAACCGGCGAGGCGCCGGGTGCACGCGGCATTTCGGCCTTCGTGGTGCTTCCGGACGATCCCGGGTTTTCGATCGCCGAGCGCATCGACGTGATGGCGCCGCACCCGCTGGCGACGCTGCGTTTCGAGGGCTGCCGGATTCCGGCGGCGCGGCTGTTGGGCTCGCCGGGCGAGGGCTTCAAGATCGCGATGCGTACGCTCGATATCTTTCGCGCGTCAGTCGCGGCCGCCGCGCTGGGCTTTGCCCGCCGCGCGCTCGATGAAGCGACGGCGCATGCGAAGACGCGGCGAATGTTCGGCGGCGTGCTGGGCGACCAGCAACTGACCCAGGCCGCGCTTGGCGACATGGCGGCTGATGTCGATGCCAGCGCGCTCCTGACCTATCGGGCCGCGTGGCGGCGCGACGTGCAGAAGGCGCCGACGACGCGCCAGGCGGCGATGGCGAAGATGGTTGCAACCGAAACCGCGCAGGCGGTGATCGACCGCGCCGTGCAGATGTTCGGCGGCCGCGGCGTACGTTCGGGCGAGATCGTCGAGCAGCTCTATCGCGAGATCCGCGCTTTGCGCATCTACGAAGGTGCGACCGAGGTCCAGAAACTCATCATTGGACGCGACGTCCTGAAGGACGCCTGATCGACACGGCTGATATCACAGGAGGGCGGCATGGCAACGACAGCGCGTGAAAACCATCGGGAGGACGTGGCCGGACGGGCCAACGTCGAGGATACGCCCGAACTGCTCGCCTACTATGACGAGCTCGAAAAGCTGGAAACGGGCGCGCTCTGGACGGTCGCCAACAAGATCGAGCCCTGGCAGCCCAAATCGTCCTCGATTCCGGTGCTGTGGCGCTATCAGGATCTCCGGGCGCATGTGTTGCGTTCGGTCGAGCTGGTGTCGCCCGAGAAGGCCGGGCGCCGCGTCATCTATCTGAACAATCCCGGTCGCCGCGAGCACGCCGCCGCGGTCGGCTGGCTCTATTCCGGCTTGCAGGTGATGCATCCCGGTGAAGTCGCGACCGCCCACGCCCATTCGGCGTCCGCGCTGCGCTTCATCATGGAAGGCGAGGGCGCCTACACCATTGTCGACGGCCACAAGATGACGCTCGGCGCCAACGACTTCGTACTGACGCCGAACGGCACCTGGCACGAACATGGCGTCTCCAGCGACGGCACGCCCTGCATCTGGCAGGACGGCCTCGACATTCCCCTGGTCAACATGCTCGAAGCCAACTTCTATGTGGTTCACCCCGATCTGCAGCAGAGCGTCGGCTATCCCGTTGACGACATGACGCACGCCTGGGGCAATCCTGGCCTGCGCCCGGCCGGTTCCGAATGGTCCAAGGGCTATTCGCCGCTGCTGAAATACGAGTGGGCTCCGACCTATGAAGCGCTGCAACGCTTTGGCAAGTCGACGGACGGCTCGCCCTACGACGGCATTCTGATGAATTATGTGAATCCGGTGACCGGTGGTCCGGTGATGCAGACGATCGGTGCGTCGATGCAGATGCTGCGGCCGGGCGAGAGCACCAAAGCGCATCGCCACACCGGCAGCTTTATCTACCAGGTCGCCAAGGGACGCGGTCATTCGATCATCGACGGCAAGCGCTTCGATTGGCAAGAGCGTGACATCTTCTGCGTGCCGTCCTGGGCCTGGCATGAGCATGTCAACGCCTCTGCCAGCGACGACGCCTGTCTCTTTACTTTCAACGACCTGCCGGTCATGCGCGCGCTCGGGCTCTATCGCGAGGAAGCCTTCGGCGACAATGGCGGCCGCCAGCCCCACGTTACTTAGGAGCGAACTCGTGCGTCTCGTCACCTATCGCTGTAACATCGAGGCTGCCGCCCGTCTTGGCGCTGTCGTCGGCGATCTCGTCGTTGACGTCGAGAAGTCCGGCCTTCATGCCGGGATCTCGCTGCCGTCATCGATGCTCGATTTCATCGATCTCGGGCCGCCGGCGCTCATGGCGCTCAAGAAGATACTGAACGAGGGCGAGGGGCGCTGGGCAGTCGGGGCCGCATTGCCGTTGGCCAATGTCAGGCTGCTGGCGCCGATCCCGCGCCCGCGCAAGAACATCTTCGGCATCGGCCTGAATTATGTCGAGCATGTCGCGGAATCCTCGCGCGCCCTCGACACGGCAAAGGATCTGCCCAAGCAGCCCATCATCTTCTCGAAGCCCCCGACCAGCGTGATCGGGCCGGACGAGGCCATCCACCACAACAAGGCGATCACCCAGCAACTCGACTGGGAAGTCGAACTCGCGGTCGTGATGGGGCGGACCGCGCGGCGCGTCTCGGAAGCCGAGGCACTTGGCTTCGTGTTCGGCTACAGCGTGATGATCGACGTCAGCGCCCGCGACAATCGCCGCGCCGGCCAGTGGATCTACTCCAAGGGGCAGGACACCTATGCGCCATTCGGGCCGTGCATCGTCACCGCGGACGACATCACCGATCCGCACGCGCTCGATCTCTGGCTGACCGTGAACGGGGTCGAGAAGCAGCGCTCCAACACCCGCCACATGCTGTTCAAGGTGCCGGCTCTGATCGCCGACATTTCGGCCGCGATGACGCTGGAGCCCGGCGACATCATCGCAACCGGCACGCCCGAGGGTGTCGGCGCCGGGCGCAATCCGCAGGAATGGCTGTGGCCGGGCGACGTGGTGGAAGCCGAGGTCACCGGCATCGGCCGGCTGCGCCATCCGGTGGTGGCGATCTGAGAGGGCGGCATGATCTTCGACATGGAGACGCTGGAGGCGCAGAACCGCTACAAGATCCTGACCGCCACGGTGACGCCGCGGCCGATCGCCTGGGTCACCACGCTCTCCGCGAGCGGTGTGGTCAATGCCGCGCCGTTCAGCTTCTTCAATGTGATGGGGCATGAGCCGCCGACGGTCGCGATCGGACTTCTGGCAGGCACCGGGCGGTTCAAGGACACGGCGGCAAACATTCTCGATACCGGGGAATTCGTCGTCAACCTCGTCGCGGAGCGCAACGCCGAGGCCATGAACATCACCTGCATCGACGCGCCGCCCGAGATTGACGAGCTCAAGCTGGCCGGACTGACGCCTGCGCCCTCGCAGGCGGTCCGCCCGCCGCGTATCGCGGAATCGCCGGTATCGTTCGAATGCCGGGTCCTGACCTCGCTGGTGACCGGACCACGACAGACCGCGGTGATCGGCCGCGTCGTCCGCGCCCATGTCGACGACGCCGTCATCCTGGACAAGGAGCGTTGTCACATCGACACCCAGGCGCTGCGTCTGATCGCCCGTATGCATGGCAGCGGCTGGTATGCGCGCTCGACCGACCTGTTCCAGATCGACCGGCCGACCTGGGCGGACTGGCAGCAAAAAAACATCGAAACGAATCCTGCGTAGCGGAGGACATCTTGAAGATCGCGGTATTGGGTGGCGGAAACGGCTCGTTCGCAGCAGCGGGTGATCTGGCATTGGCCGGTCACGAAGTTCGATTGTGGCGGCGAAATCCTGCAGATGTCGAGGCGCATCGGGCCCAGGGCGGAACGATCACCGTGATCGATCGCGCCGGCCGCCGTGAGGTCAAGCTCGCGATCGTCACATCGTCGATCGCGGAGGCCATCGAAGCGGCCGACCTCATCCTGTGTCCGGCACCGGCATTCGCACAGGCTGCCATCGCCGATCTGGCCGCGCCGCATTTGCGCGACGGTCAGGTCATATTCCTGCCGCCCGGCACGTTCGGCTCCTACATCTTTGCCCGTGCCGCGCGAGACGCGGGCAACCGCGCCGAGATCGCCACGGCGGAGACCGGGACTTTGCCGTGGCTGGCGCGCAAGCAGGGTCCCTATGCCGTCCGCATCTCGGGCAGGGGCGCGCGGTTACCGACCGGCGTGTTTCCATCACGCTTGGCGCGGCACGCGCTTGACGTGATTGGACGCGCGTTTCCGAATGCCATCGAACCGTGTGGCGATGCGCTATCGGGCGCCCTGATGAATGCCGGCCCGATCATCCATCCGCCGCTGATCACCATGAACGCCGGCCCGATCGAGCATTTCGAGAAGTGGGACATCCACAAGGAAGGAACGCAGCCCGCGATCCGCCGCGTTACGGATGCGCTCGACGCCGAGCGTATCGCCGTCCGCGAAGCGCTTGGCTATGGAGGACCGCATTTTCCACTTGCCGATCACTATTCGCGCGACGGCGAACCCTGGATGTATGCGCGCGATGCGCATGATCAGCTGACGGATTCCGGCGACTGGTCCGAACGCCTCATTCTTGCCGAGCACCGCTACATGCTGGAGGATTTGCGTCTCGGCCTGTCTTTCCTTACCTCGGTGGCCGGCGTTGCGGGCGTGCCGACGCCGCTTGCGAAGGCGTTCCTTGCGATCGGCTCCGCCATTACCAAGCAGGATTTCGCGGTGACCGGGCGGACCCTGTCTTCGCTCGGGCTCGGCCATCTCGACCAGGCAGGACTGCAGGATCTTCTCGCCGAGGGTTTTCGATGAAACCGGTCATCGGGTGCCTCGGCGCCGGACGAATGGGGCGCGGAATCGCGGTCGTGTTCGCGTTCGCCGGCCATCAGGTCGTCGTCGTCGACTTCAAGGAACGGGAAGGCTCCGCATTCGATGCTCTTGCCGCCGAGGTGGATGCTGAAATTCGGTCAACCCTTGGGATACTGTCGCGTATCGGTCTGATGTCGCCCGACCTTTTGGACGTGATTGCCGACCGGATCACGGTTGTGCCTTTGCGGGAAGCTGCCGCGACCCTGCCGCGCTGTGATGTCATCTTCGAGGGGGTGCCGGAGATCCTTGCACTGAAGCAGGCGGCGCTGGCCGAGGCCTCGCGGCTCGCAGGCGAGCGCCCGATCATCGCCTCGACCACGTCAACGATCCTGGTCGACGATCTCGCAGGTTCGATCGAGCATCCCGGCCGTTTCCTCAACGCACACTGGCTCAATCCCGCCTATCTGGTGCCGCTGATCGAATTGTCGCCCGGCAAGCTCACCGCGCCGGAGATCACGGCGCGGATGAAGGCGCTGCTCGAAGGCATCGGCAAGGTGCCGGTCGTCTGCGCGGCGCGGCCCGGCTTCATCGTTCCGCGAATCCAGACGCTGGCGATGAACGAGGCGGCCCGGATGGTGGAAGAGGGCGTTGCGTCGGCGGAGGATATCGACAAGGCTGTCATCTATGGCTTCGGATTCCGCTTCGCGGTGCTGGGCCTGCTCGAATTCATCGACTGGGGCGGCGGCGATATCCTGCATCATGCCAGCCGCTATCTGGTCGAGGCGCTTGGCGACAGCCGTTACGCCGCCCCTGACATCATCGCATCGAACATGCGCGACGGGCGCATCGGCATGAAGACCGGGCAGGGTTTCATGAATTATGACGGTGTCGACCAGGCCGCGTACCGCGAGCAGCGCCTCGCCGCTTTCGCCTCGGCGCTGCGGGCGATGGGGCTTGCCCGCGATCCTGTCGCGTAACGCGCGCGCTGTGTTGGCTGGCTAGGGCGTGGACTCATCCGATGATAACCCGGAAGAAAGATGCTCAGACCGATTTTCTTCAAGTTTGATCGGACATCCAACAGTAAGAGCCAAAGCTCGCTTGGTCTTTGAGACAGTGCCAGTTCAGTGCGTAGTCGGTAGCGTCCCGGTTGCAACTTCGCGGAATTCTTGCTCAGACTAGCTTGATCGTTGCCTCAATGTTGCCGCGCGTTGCTCTTGAGAACGGACAGGTATTTTCTGCTTCATCGACAAGTCCTTTTGCCACGCTGCGCTCCAAGCCCAGGATCGTCACGTTGAGCCGAGCGCTGAGTGAGTAGCCGCCATCACCGAGGTTCAGGTCTACCTCGGCATCGATGCTAACTCTGGCCGGCAGCGTAATTTTCCATTTGCGGGCCACAAGCGCGATCGCATTCGCGAAAGAAGCTGACCAGCCAGCTGCCAGCAGCTGCTCCGGGGTGGTACCGATCCGCGCCGAGCCGGGCATCGAAAGCCTGATGTCGAGCAGGCCGTCGGAGCTGCGCGAAGCGCCCTGTTCGCGGCCTCCCGTGGTTCTGGTCTTGGCGGTGTGGAGCACCTTTACGATTTGGTCCATGTTGCATTCATTTTTAATAGTGGCCAGTAGAACGGTGTTGAGGCTCGCGGGCACGATGCGCGCGAGCCTTCGGTCGTTGCTGGTCTGGCGCGGCTGATAGATCCAGTCGGTCCGTGCAATGCGCCCGCCGTGGTCTTCAAGCCGATTTGCGGAGGGATCTGAAACCCGCGCGTAGCTCTTCGGTAAAAAGCTTCGGCTGCTCCCAGGCTGCGAAATGACCGCCCTTGTCCACCTTGTTGTAGTGGATGAGATTGGGATAGGCCCGCTCCGTCCAACTCCGCGGGGCTGGATACAGCTCATCGGGAAACACGCTCACGGCAACCGGGATGGAGACGCCTTTGACACCGAAGAACGAAACCTTGTTCTCCAAACACTCCCAATAGAGGCGCGCCCCGGAAATAAAAGTGTTCGTCAACCAGGTCAACGTGACGTTGTCGAGGATATCATCCCGCGTCAGCCCCTCGGGCTGCCCGTCAAATGCGCGTGAGATCATTGCCAAGCTACGCGCGTCGTGATCGAGAAAGTAACCGGCTATCCCAACGGGAGAATCGGCAATCCCGTAAAGCGACTGCGGCCGCAATCCCATCTGGTAGCCGTAGCCGATGCCCTTCGCGTATACGAAGGCCAGGCGCTCGTACGCGAGTTCCTCGTCGTCGGAAAGACCGGACGGCGCCGGAGCGCCCCCAAGGGCAGCCTTGTCAATGTCGGCCGAAAACACGCCTGGCATGTTGGAGTGAATGCCGAGCAGTTCCGGATGCCCCTGCGTAGCCATCACGTCGACGATAATCGCGCCCCAATCGCCGCCTTGTGCGACGAACTTGTCGTATCCAAGGCGTCGCATAAGCACGACCCACGCACGCGCGATGTGGGCAGGGTCCCAGCCTGTCGTGGTCGGCTTGCCGGAGAACCCGTAACCGGGCATCGACGGGATCACCAGATGGAAGGCGTCCGAAGCGCTGCCGCCATGAGCGGTGGGATCGGTGAGCGGTCCGATGATTTTCAGTTGTTCGATCACCGAACCGGGCCAGCCGTGCGTCACGATCAGAGGCAGAGCATTTTCGTGTTTGGAGCGAACATGAATGAAATGAATGTCCAGCCCGTCGATTTCGGTGATGAAGTTCGGCACGGCATTGAGCCGCGCCTCGACCTTGCGCCAGTCGTAGTCGGTCTGCCAGTAGCGCAGGAGCTGCTGAATGGTTTTGAGCGGCACGCCCTGGGAGAAATCGGTAACGGTCTCATTCTCTGGCAAGCGCGTCTCCGCGAGGCGCCGGCGCAGGTCGACGAGGGCAGCCTCCGGGAAGTGGATGTGGAAAGGACGGATCTCATTTTTGCCGACGGCTCTATCGGCACCGGCGGGCCGCGGGCCGGATGTATCGGCCACCGCGGCGGTTCCGAGCGGGAGACTGCGAGCACGGGAGACAGGGCTATTCGTTTCGGTCGTCAACATGTTGTTCTCCTGATATGCTAATGGGTTGGATGGGCCGCGGTTCGCTTGAAACGCCCGCGAGGAGCCGGTCACCCCGTAATCCTCGCTGCCAGGAAAGATTGCCCCGAAGTCCGCGCATTAGCCCGCTATGGGTTGTTAGCGGTTGTTAGCGATCGCGACCGGTCCGGCTCCACCGCCCGCCGGACTTTGGCACTATGCCGGGAGCCGACATTTCGCCTAGACTATCGGTGGGGCTACGACGGGACCGGTTGGCTTCGAGTGAGGCGACGCCATGATTGCTACGGCTGCGCGGGCCACGGAGGTCAGATCCTTTGGTCCTTTCAGTCTCATCGCGAGCGAGAGGCGTCTGACCAAAGACGGTGCCCCGATCGAGTTGAGCGCGCGGGCATTCGATATCCTCGTCGTTTTGCTGTCCCATCCCAACGAGGTCGTCAGCAAGAAGGACTTATTGGCACAGGTCTGGCCCGACGTTATCGTCGAGGAAGGAAGCCTGCGGTTTCACATGACTTACCTGCGCAAGGCGCTGGGTGACGGGAAGGCTGGTGCCCGATACATCGCAACCCTCCCCGGTAGGGGCTACTGCTTCGTCGCGCCAGTCTCGCGGCCGGACATTCAGCGCGATGATACGCCGGCTGTTGCCGGTAATTTTCCACACGCCAATCTTCCCACCCGCCAAAGCCGCGTCGTTGGCCGGGACGAGGATGTTCTGAAGCTGTCGGCTCAACTGAACGCATCGCGCTTTGTCACCATCGTTGGCGCCGGTGGTGTCGGCAAAACGACCGTTGCGATAGCGGTCGGTCATCAGCTGATCGATGCTTTCTCGGGCGCTTTGCTGTTCGTCGACCTTGGGGCGCTCAGCGATCCCAACCTGGTGACGGCGGGCATGGCCTCCATGCTCGGGTTATCGGTTCAATCAAATGACGCGACACCAAGTCTGATTGCTTACCTCCGCAACAAGCGCATTCTCCTGATCTTCGATACCTGTGAGCATCTTGTCGAAGCGATAGCGCCACTGACGGCGAGCATCATCAATGCAGCACCGCAGGTACATATTCTCGCAACAAGTCGCGAAGCGCTTCGTGTGGAGGGCGAGCATATCTACCGACTGGATGCGCTGGCCTGTCCGCCCGATGACCCCAGGCTCACAGCCGCGGCGGTCCGCGCGTTCCCGGCCACCCAGCTGTTCATGGAACGTGCATTGGCGAGCGGTGCGCGTTTGGATGTTAGCGATGCGGAAGCGCCGATCGTCGCAAGCATCTGTCGAAAGCTTGATGGTGTGGCGCTCGCAATCGAACTCGTAGCCAGACGCGTCGAATCCTACGGTTTGCAACAGACCGCGGCGCTGCTCGACCAGCGTCTGACGCTGTTGTGGCTGGGGTCGCGAACCGCGCCACCGCGTCAGAAGACACTGCGGGCCACGTTGGATTGGAGCTTCGGGCTGCTGGCAGAACCGGAGCGTGCGGTACTTCGAAGGCTTGCCGTATTCGTTGGCCACTTCACCTTGGATGCGGCGCTGGAAGTCGTCACCAGTGCCACCCTCGACAATTCGATCGTTCTTGGAGCCATCGATAGTCTCGTTGCCAAGTCCATTGTGGCAACGAGTCCCCTGGGGGCCATGATGCGCTATCGGCTCCTCGACACAACGCGCGCTTATGCTCTTGAGATCAGCATTGACGACATCGACTTGTCGGTACGGCATGCGACCTACTTTCGCCGGTGGCTGGAGCAGAGCGGGAAGGAATGGTCGACCTCGTCAAGCGGAATTGAACGCGCATCACATTTTGCCGCCATGAACAATGTTCGGGCAGCACTCGAATGGTGCTTTGGTCCCGCGGGAAACACCGAGGTCGGGGTTAGTCTTGCAGCCGCTGCGGTCCAAGTGTTTCTGGCGATGTCTTTGCTCCCGGAATGTCACCGGTGGTCGCAAAGTGCTCTCCTGGCTCTCGACGAGACTGCAGCCGGAGGTCTCGACGAGATGCATCTTCAGGCGGCGTTCGGGTTCTCATCCTCGCAAATGTTTGGAGAAAGCAATGCCGTAAGCGAGGCCCTGAGCAGGAGTTTAGCAATTGCCGAGCGGCACGGCGACACGGTCCATCAAGCCGGATTGCTTAACATGGAGCACTATTTCCATGCTCGCAAAGGTGATCTCAGGTCTTCGCTTGAATGCGCCAGACGTTGCGGGGCCATCGCCGAGGCGTCCGATGACCTGACGGTCAAAGCGTTGGCTCACGCCATGCTGGGAAGAGCACTGCAGGTTACCGGTGACCTTGCGGGTTCGCGTGCAGAGCTTGACTCGCTGATGCGAGTATTTTCTCACTCCCATCGTGGGCCGCTGATCCTTGGCTACGATCCCCATTATCATTCGTATATCGCACTGGCACGGACGCTTTGGCTGCAAGGTTATCCGACCCAGGCGCTCGAACTCGCACGCCAGGGCGTTGAAGCCTCCGAAGCCATGGGGCATCCGGCGGCATTGGCATTGGTTTTGGCCGGCGCGGCGTCGATTTTTCTCTGTGCCGGTGATCTCGATAATGCCCAATACCACACCGATTTGTCCTTCTCCCATGCCGAAGCCAATTCCTTGGGGCCTCTTGTGGCGATCGGGCAGGGTCGCAAAGCGGAGCTGGCAATTCTGCGAGGCAACAATAAAACGGGTGTCAAGGATCTGCAGGCCACATTGAAGCGCCTGCACGCGGTGCGACATGAGGTGCTTACGACGGAGTTCAACATTGCACTCGCTCAAGGACTAGCGGCACTCGGACGATCGGATGAAGGCAAGGTCCTGATCGACGAAAGTATTCGGCAGGTCGAAGTCAGTGGCGAGATGTTCTATCTGCCGGAACTGCTGCGCGTAAAGGGAGGGCTCTTGCTATCTATGCCTGAACCCGAGGTCCGCGAGGCGGAGACCTGCTTCAACGAGTCGCTTGAACTGAGCCGCAGTCAAGGTGCGCGTGCCTGGGAATTGCGGACCGTGAGCGACATCGCGAAGCATTTGGCCGACCAGGGACAGTCCGAAAACGGACGGACGTTGCTGCAGTCGGTTTACGAAAAGTTCAAGGAAGGATTTGAGACAGCGGACCTCAAAGCCGCCGAAGCGCTGCTCTCCACGTTGAAGTGATTTCACTCTCAATGTGCCTCCAGCAAGCAGAGATCGCTTCGTAATCCCTCACCCGACTGTTTGCGCTCGTTCTTTTGCGCCTGGGGAAGCGTTTCGCCCGTCATTTTCTCGGACCGCTTGCAGCAGCTAACGCCTGCTAACGACCCATAACGGGTAATTTCCTCAGAGCGGCGCGAAGATCAGGCCACATCAAGCCATCAAGGAGGGAATCATGAAACTCACAGGCAAGAAGGCTCTCATCACTGGCGGAAACAGCGGCATTGGCCTGGCCACCGCCCGCCTTTTCGTTGCAGAAGGCGCTGAAATCGCGATTACCGGCAGGGACCAGAAGACGCTGGATGAAGCAGTCGCCGAACTGGGACCCAACGCGCGGGGCTACCGCGCCGACGTTACCGTGGCGGACGACCGCAAGCGGCTGTTCGCGGATATTGCCAAGGATTTCGGCAAGCTGGACATCGTCTTCGCCAATGCCGGAATTAGCGGCAGGACGCCGACCGGCGCTACGGACGAAGCAGCGTTTGAGAATATCGTCCACACCAACCTGAATGGCGCATTCTTCACCATCAACTCCGCCGCTTCTCTGTTGAACGACAACGCCAGCATCATCTTCAACGGATCGGTGCACAACTATCTAGGCCAGGCCGGCCTGGCCGCCTATGCGGCCACGAAGGGAGGGGTGGTCTCCATGGCGCGTGCGATCGCTGCCGACTTTGCGCCGCGCAACATTCGCGTCAATGTCGTCGCGCCCGGAGCGACCAAAACTCCCATTTGGAAGCGCGGGCCTCGCGCCTCAGTCTCGGCTGAACAGTCCGCCAAGCTGGCTGATTTGTACTCCTCGACGGTTCCTCTGGGCCGATGGGGCGAACCGGAAGAACTCGCGAAAGCTGTGCTTTTCCTGGCTTCTGAGGATTCGTCGTACATCAATGCGGTCGAGCTGATCGTGGACGGCGGATTAACGGGTGCTCCCTTCGGGGCGCCCAGTCTTCGCGGCTAGGTCTCGCCGACATCGGAGTTTGCCGCAAACCGGAAAGATGATCTGCGGCCTAATTCCTTCGTGGATAGAACCGCGACTGCGATCCTCCACAGAACACAGGAGGTACCCATGAGCAGCAATGAAGTCCGTAGTAACGACGCACCGAGAAATATGGAGATGAAGATGGCTCAAGCAGAACATTTTGATACCCTGGTTCTCGGAAGCGGACCGGGCGGAAATCTACTCGCGTGGCACTTGGCGCCAACCGGGCAACGGGTGGCCGTTGTCGAGCGGCGGTATATCGGAGGTTCCTGCCCCAACATCGCCTGCATGCCCAGCAAGAATGAAGTCTGGGGCGCGCGCATCGCCCATCTGGTCCGGCACGCGGCGCAGTTCGGCACGATCACCGGTCCGGTCACGACCGACATGGTGAAGGTGCGCCAGCGCAAGCGCGACATGGTCGAACGAGAGGTCGCGGACCACGTTACGCCCTTCAAGTCGAGCGGCGCCGAACTGGTCATGGGCAGCGGAACCTTCGTGGCGCCGAAGACGCTAGAGGTCCGGCTGAACGACGGCGGCATGCGGCGGCTGACCGGCGACAAGGTCATCATCGATGTCGGTTCGCATGCGGCGATACCGAGCATTCCCGGCCTCGCGGAAGCCCGCCCGCTCACGCATATCGAGGCACTTGAGCTGGATGCCGTGCCCTCGCATCTGATTGTGCTCGGTGGCGGCTATGTCGGTCTGGAACTGGCGCAGGCCTACCGCCGCTTCGGCAGCCAGGTCACGGTCATCGAGGCCGGCTCTCAGCTCATGAGCCGCGAGGATTCAGACGTCGCGGACACCATGCAGCGGATCCTGCGCGAGGAAGGCGTTCGGCTTCTGCTGTCTGCCACCACACTGAACGTGAGCGGCCGCTCCGGCGGTGAAGTGACCCTCGCCGTCCGCACGCCGACCGGCGAGGAGAAGCTCCAAGGAAGCCATATCCTCGTCGCGGCAGGGCGCGTCCCCAATACGGCCGGAATCGGACTTGAGGAAGCCTGCATCGAGCTGGACGCGCGCGGCTACATCCGCGTCAACGACCGGCTTGAAACAACCGTGCCAAATGTCTGGGCTGTCGGTGATTGTGCCGGGAGCCCGCAGTTCACGCACGTCTCGGTCGACGATTTCCGCATCATCGCGGACAACCTGACCGGCGGCGCGCGCAGCACGGGTGACCGGCTGGTGCCGTACTGCGTGTTCACCGATCCGCCGCTCGCTCATGTCGGACTGAGCGAACGCGACGCGCAACACATCGGCGTTGCGGTGCGCGTCGCCACGCTGCCGATGGAGGCTGTGCTGCGAACCCACACAACAGGCGAGACCTCCGGCTTCATGAAGGTTCTCGTCGGCGCAAGCGACGATCGCGTTCTCGGCTTCACGATGATCGGGTCTGAGGCGGGCGAGGTCATGGCCGTGATGCAAACGGCGATGCTCGCGCGACTGCCCTACACGACCCTGCGCGACGCCGTCATCGCGCATTTGACGGTGGCCGAAGGACTGGGGCAGCTGTTGGCGAACGTGCCGCCTCGTTGAGGGATGATGCATCCAGATGGAGGGTTCGATAGGCAAGCTTGCGGACAGAGTCGCCGTTTGGCGGTGGTGACGATGGTGGTGGCACCGTCTTGCGAGACGCAACGCTTCCGGGCAGGCCCCGGTTGGACGCTTACGGGGCAAAAGCGCACATCAGCCAGCCGACAATTTCCGCTGACCGTCGAAAATGACCTTGAACGGACCTCGCACTATTGTCGTCTAGCCGAGGCAGAAGCGGGCACTCTCCGTCTCATGCCTGATCCGTCCCGGACTTACGCCGTCACGGCGTTCTGTGCGGCCGCGAAGACGTCGCGTGCGGACGTCGTACCGGCTACGTGCTCCGTACCCGCGACTCCAAGGTCCATCCATCCTGCATTAACGGCCTCAAACATTTCTTCGGCAGGTCCGGTGTGGCCCTGCGGGATGCCGAATTGCTCGAACGCTTTCGCCCACCCTGCACGCGGGACTGCAAAGGCTTTGACGTCGAGATTCAGGACTTCACCCAATTGCTCCGCGACTTCATCCGCGGTGACCATCGAACCAAGCTCGACGGCGCGCTGCCCTGACCACGCTGGCCCGGTCAAAAGGGTTGCGACCTCCGCGCCGATGTCGTTCGTCGCGACCATGGTCGATTTCCGGTTTGTCGGATTGTAGTAGACCGGTAGCGTTCCGCCCTGGGCGACCTGCAAGCCGTAGAGGAAGTTCTCGAAGAATCCACCTGCGCGCACAAATGCGATTGGCGATATCAGGTCGCGAAAACCTTGCTCCAGAAGCGACAACGCCGTGATCATCCCAAGCCCGCTGGTCCTGTTCGCGCCCATCGACGAAAGCGCGACCACCCGCGGCGGCGCTGCCTTGGTGAGCGCCTCGACATAGTTCGCAATCACGCCCTTGGCTTCTTTGTAATCGGGCGAGGGGGCCCAGACCGCCGGCAACATGACAAACGCGCCTTCGACGCCTTTGAGCGCCCGCTCGATGGCTGCCGAATCATTCCAATCACCGTCAACCAGTTCCACGCCCTTGTTCGCCCAGCCTGACGCCTTCTCGCGATTGCGGACCAGCGCGCGTACGTCCTTGCCGTTCGCCAGCAGATGTTCTGCCGTTGCGCCGCCCACTTTTCCCGTGATTCCCATGACTAGAAACATGTGTTTTTCTCCTGATCTTGAGGGACAGAGCACCGCTCCTGTTGGTTCAACGGATGAGCGGCAGAAGGGCCCGGATACGGGGATCGCGCGCGTAGAGGCCGCCCCATGTCATCGTGCCCAGAAGCAGGGAAATGATTTCCGGCGGCGACCCCAACTCACCAATGCGGACATGGGCGCAGATGGCACCTCCCAAAAAGCCCGTCACCAGGATCGCGCCGAGGACGGCGGTGGCCGGGATGGCGTAAAGGATGGCGCAGGCGAGCATGATCGGACCCACGACACGGGTCAGGTCCATCGCGAACCCGGTTTCCTGCAACATGTTCGCGATCTGTGCCGGCGCGAAAAGCTGAATATTGCCGTCTGCCACCAGAGCGATAACGACAAACGCGCTCATTATCCGGCCGGCCCACAGGGCGCGATGCAAGGTCACCGTTTCAGGCACCTGATGCAGGTTGATGGTTTCGGACACTTGTCATTCTCCGATGGGGGATCCCATTATTCGGAGGTTATTGTGTCGCCTAGGTATGATAAACACCGATGAAATGAACTCACTGTTCTCTCTGTGGTGAACAATGCCGAGGCCGGAAAATGCAGAATCTCGAACCCATCCTCATTTTCATAACGGTAGCGGAAATGGGGAGCTTCACCCGCGCAGCCGATAGCCTGGGCATTCAGAAGGGAAGGGCCTCAACGGCGGTCCGGAAGCTGGAAGAAGATATCGGTGTCAGGCTTCTGCACCGGACGACGCGTAGCGTGCAGTTGACGGAAGACGGACGGGTATTTCATGCGCGTGCCCGCGATCTGCTTGCTGACGTTGATGATCTGCACTCAATGTTCGCAGGCGATCGCGTGGCACTTCGTGGGCGTCTACGCGTCGATCTTCCGACCGAGGTGGCACGGACAACGATCGTGCCGGCCTTACCGGATTTCATGGCGGCTCATCCAGAGTTGGAGCTGGAGGTGTCGAGTACGGATCGGCAGGTCGATCTGGTTCAAGAGGGGTTCGACTGTGTATTGCGGCTTGGATCCATAAGGGACGAGACGCTGATCGCCCGCCCGCTGGGCCGGTTGCGTATGGTCAACGCTGCCAGTCCCGCCTATCTAGCGCGCTATGGCGTCCCCCGATCGCTAGAAGATCTCCAGCGTCAGGAGCATCGGGCAATTCATTTTTCGACGATGCTGGCCGCAAGACCCTATGGATGGGAATATCCGGACGGCGACGGCTACGCGACGCTTCAGTTGCCAGGTGCGCTACACGTTAACAGTGCGCAGACCTACGAAGCCGCTGCCCTCGCCGGCCTTGGCCTGATTCAGGCGCCACTCTTGGGGATTGGCCGATACCTGGAGAGTGGAGCGCTTGTGGAGATCATACCCGATT
>NZ_JYMT01000030.1 GCF_000938305.1 Bradyrhizobium sp. LTSP885 | reverse complement strand
TGTCATTCGGCCTGCAATATTGACCCCCTAAGCCGGGGGATCGGCGTCCAAAATTGACCCCCTACAGGTTGGTCTGTTGCGCTGCCTGCTTTGTAATGAAGCAGGTGGTCGGGGATGCTGGTCGTGGAGACAATTGCCCGGATACGGCGCGAACACTTCATCAAGGGCAAGACGATCAAGGAGATCGCCCGGGACCTGAAGGTGTCGCGGAACACGGTCCGGAAGGTGCTGAGGTCGGGAGAGACCTCATTCGAGTACGAGCGTGTTGTCCAACCGCGGCCGAAGCTGGGACGATGGGCAGCGGAGCTCGACGGATTGCTTGCGGGGAACGCAGCTAAGGCTGCTCGCGAACAGTTGACGTTGATCCGGATCTTCGAAGAGCTGCGCGGGCGCGGCTATGATGGCGGTTACGATACCGTTCGGCGTTACGCCAGGCGGTGGAGCCAAGAGCGTGGGCAATCGACGGCTGCAGCCTATGTCCCGCTGAGCTTTGCGCCTGGGGAAGCCTATCAGTTCGACTGGAGCCACGAGGTCGTCCTGCTCAATGGCGTAACGGTGATCGTGAAGGCCGCCCATGTCCGGCTCTGTCACAGCCGGATGCTGTTTGTGCGGTGCTATCCGCGCGAGACACAGGAGATGGTGTTCGACGCCCACGACCGGGCATTTGCTCTGTTCAAGGGCACCTGCGGACGCGGCATCTACGACAACATGAAGACGGCGGTGGAGACCATCTTCGTCGGCAAAGGGCGTCTCTACAATCGCCGCTTCATGCAGATGTGCAGCCACTACCTGGTCGATCCGGTTGCCTGCACGCCAGCGTCGGGCTGGGAGAAGGGTCAGGTCGAGAACCAGGTCGGACTTGTCCGGGAGCGCTTCTTCACGCCACGGCTGCGGTTCAAAACCCTCAACGAGTTGAACGCGTGGCTGTTGGACAAGTGCATCGCCTACGCCAAAGCGCACCGGCATCCGGAACTGATCGAACAGACGGTCTGGGAGGTGTTCGAAGCTGAGCGACCGAAGCTCGTTCCCTATGCCGGCCGGTTCGACGGATTCCACGCGGTGCCGGCGTCGGTCTCGAAGACCTGTCTGGTGCGTTTCGACAACAACAAATACTCGGTCACGGCCAGCGCTGTCGGGCGGCCTGTCGAGGTTCACGCCTACGCCGACCGCATTGTGATCCGCCAGGACGGGCGCATCGTTGCCGAGCATGCTCGCTCGTTCGGCCGCGGCGATACCGTCTACGATCCCTGGCATTACGTGCCGGTGCTGGCTCGCAAACCCGGTGCCTTGCGCAACGGCGCTCCCTTCAAGGACTGGGTACTGCCGGCCGCGATCGAACGTGTACGGCGCAAGCTCGCCAGCGCCGACGATGGCAATCGGCAGATGGTCGACATCCTCAACGCAGTTCTGACCGACGGCTTGCCGGCCGTCGAAGCCGCCTGCGCCGAGGCGATCACTCACGGCGTTCATTCCGCCGATGTCGTGCTCAACATCCTGGCCCGCCAGCGTGATCCTGCGCCACCGGCCAACATCCTCACCCCGGCTGCGCTGACATTGCGCCATGCCCCGATCGCCGACTGTGCCCGTTACGACAACCTCAGGAGAACCATCTGATGGAACGTACTCAACTGTTCGACCTCATGAGCGAGCTCAAGCTCTACGGCATGAAGGCCGCCTTCGATGAGATCATGGCGACCGCTGTCAAACGCCAGCACGAACCTCAACGCATTGTCGGCGACCTGCTCAACGCCGAGATCAACGAGAAGCAGGCGCGCTCGATCAAGTACCAGCTCACCATCGCCAAACTGCCGCTGGCCAAGGACCTTGAGGACTTCCAGTTCGAGGGCACTCCTATCAACCAGACGCTGGTCAATGATCTCGCCGGCGGCGGCTTCATCGCCCAGCAACGTAACGCCGTCCTGGTCGGCGGTACCGGCACCGGCAAAACACATATGGCCATCGCCATCGCCAGAAGCTGCATCCGATCTGGTGCCCGCGGCCGCTTCTACAACGTAGTCGACCTCGTCAATCGCCTGGAGATCGAGACCCGCAATGGACGGCAGGGTCGCATCGCCGAGCATCTGACCCGGATGGACTTCATTGTCCTCGACGAACTCGGCTACCTTCCGTTTGCTCAATCCGGCGGCCAGCTACTGTTCCATCTCGTCAGCCGGCTCTACGAGCGCACGTCGATCGTCGTCACCACCAACCTATCCTTCGGGGAATGGCCCAGCGTATTTGGCGACGCAAAGATGACCACCGCGCTGCTCGATCGTCTGACTCACCATTGCGATATCGTCGAGACCGGCAACGACAGTTGGCGCTTCAAGAGCCGCGACGACGATCACGCAACCCGCGCTCGCACCGTCTCCGCAACCCCGACCAGCTCCGACGGCGCGAGCGCTACCGCCAAAACCCGTCGCCCAAAGGGGTCAAAATTGGACGCCGATGCGGGGTCAAATTTGAACGCCGATTGACAGCCATAGAGCCGCGCCATCTTGGTCGAGGCCCCGGTCTCGTCGATGAACACCAACTGGTGGATGTCGATCTCAGGCTGAGATGCCTTCCACGTCGCGCGTTCAGCGGCAACGTCCGGCCGATCCTGCTCGCTGGCGTGCGATGTTTTTTTTGAACGTAATGTTGCGGCGATCGAAGAACCGCCAGACCACGCTCGGAACGAAACGTTTGCCGTGGACTTTGAAGAGATGGTCGGCGATCTCGGCCAGCGTCACGTCAGGCGTAACCTCGACCAGGGAGAGGATATCTGCGGCATGCCCTTCGATCCGAGCTGAACGCCGGTCGCCACCCTGCGCTCCCGCCTCACAGGCGCCGGTACTTCGCCACTCGCTGACCAGTTCGATTGCCGTCGACGGCGCCATGCCAAACCGGCCGGCGGCACCACGACAGCTCATGCCCTCATCTTCCACGGCTCGAACAATGCGAAGGCGAAGGTCCGGCGAGAGGGGTTTAGCCATCAGGACTGGCCTCCATCACCAGCCCTCATGGTGAATCACGATTTGCCCCGAAAGGGAATCCCTTCCGATTCCGCCAGGTCGAAAAATGCTCTAGCCCCTGGAATTCTCAAAAGTCTCCGGGTAACTCCTAGAAAATTCCCATTTCTTGGAGACTGGCATCAGAGACCGGAGAATAAATCCACTGCGTGATGGGGTGGCAGTCAAAAGGGCTTCGTTGGTGGAGGAATTTCTCAATCAGACGGCTCGCCGCTGGGGCTTCCGGCGTCCATTGCGAGGCTCGTTCGCGCCAAGACCGCGGATGTTCGAGGTTGCTGCAATCAGAGGAAGCGGCCGGGTGGCTGAGACGGCTTAGGCGCCTTGTCGCATTTGGCCAGATAGCTGTGGCGTGGAAATCGGACAGATCCATGCACGCCGAACTATTTCAGAACTTGTTTATGGGCGACCCAAACGGGAACGGTCGCCGCTACGGGCCGATCGTTACTGCCATTTTGCCACACACTTTCAAATTGAGTTGCGTTTTCTGAGCGCTCGCATAACGTGCCGATGGGTGCAATTCAATCGGAACATGCGCGCTCAATTATCGTTTTCGGGGGCAAGAATCGTGTTTTGGGCCGTAACCTTAGCATTGATCACAATTTGGTCCGTCGCTATCGTAAAGGTGGCCTATCGGCGCGGTTTCGCAGACGGTCATCAACGCGGGATAGACGCCTCCAACTATCTGTTTGGGTTGCCCAAGCATTGATTTGGGTGTGGCGGAAAGGTTAGCGCTAAGCGCGCCCCACTCCAAAAGTTGACAACCCGCAATAATGAAGTACGTGTGCACCTACAGCTCCCAGCTCAGAAGGACGCTGAACGCAGCTGGACGGTGGCTTCATTTTTGACGCGTCTGCCACCAGTTGGCTGCGAACTAGACTTCTTCGATGAAGGCGCTTAGCTTGAGGCGTCTTTTAGATTATTCAATACAATTGAACGCGTTGCCCGCTCATCGAATGGGCTGAGCGCTTTTTGGTCCGTCGGCTACCCATGTCAGTCAATGCCCGTGGCGGTATAAGCCCTCAAGGGGGTCGAGGCCTTACCTTAGCACTTGCGACTATGGCTGTCCTGATGATGGTCTTCTATGCCGTCATTTTTCCCTTCTATGAAGGGCGCGCCATCGTACTTTTCTTGTTTGTGGCCAGTGGCATCCTTCTTCTCTGCCTAGCCGTCCTCCTACATCCCTCTTGCTTCCTAATCATGGTTTCATCTTTCCTCACGCTTGGCTTTCTATTCAAAGCCGTTGCGAACCTTTGTCTCGGCGTAGGACTGATTGAACCGGTGGGCGATTTCACCGGGTCGGCAGCCCAATGGGACATGGCGCTAGAATTTGCTGCGGCTGGTCAGTTCGGAGGCGTCGCATCAATCATTCTGGCGTCATTCATTCCATCTAGCGGTCGCATCATAACCAGAGATGCAAGCGATCAGCGAGTATTGGGAAATATCCTGTTTGGCGCGTTGGCCCTACTCATGATCGTTGCGACTTGCATCTACGCTTTGAATTATCGGTACAACATTCTGCGAATAGGCTACCCGCTTGGAATTGACATTCATCCACGCGTCTACGCCGTTCTAGCCTTTATTCTCACATGGGGCGCACTTCTCGGCGGCCTAGCGCTTACGCAATGGCTGATAGAGCTTGGACGCCTCCGCTACGCATCTTTGATTCTTGTCGCGACCTTCCTAGGCTTTCTTTCGTCTCTCACGATGGGGAGCCGAGTCCAGTTCCTTCTCTATATACTGTCATCCGTCTGCATAGTGCTTTGGCGTTGGAGGAATGTTCATCGGTGGATGGAGATCGTTTACGCACTCTGCATTGCTAGTGCCCTTTTCGTCGTGTCAATTGCAGTCGTTAGCATCGAGCGCAACTATGCCTTTCAGGGCAATCACTCGATCGTTGTACGGGCCCCTTCGCCGAACACCGGTCCGCCACCGCTGGTAGGTGGAGCAGATGCTCCCGAGCAGTCTGATCGACTGGCGCTCCGGCTTCCTACGACAAGCTCGCCGCTTCCCGCGGGCGAAGCCGCCCGAGCCTCCCCGACGTTCAAATCGCAACAGCCTGCCGCTCCCCTTGGTGATACGGAAAGTCTCGCTACGAAGTTCACTGTGGTAACCAGCAAGAGCCGTCTCAGTGGTCTTCTCCAAGAATTGCGTAACCTTGTCCTGATGCGGTGGATCGGCTTGGAGGGCGTTTTGACGGCGGAGGGGGCCGAACGCGAACTTGGTAGCGACCTTCTCCTGCGAGGGTTGACCGAAGACCCCGCGGCTGGGAAGAACGGCATCTATCAGAAGATGGCGGGCGACCCATATGGCAAAGTCGAGGTCTTCACCTTCCTGACTCTTCCGGGCGTCATTGGTGTTGCCAGCTATTCTGGCAGCATTCCACTAATCTTCGGCTTTGTGTTTGGTACGATGCTCGCGGGACATTTATTGGAATGGTTTGCGTGCAGCCTGACCCGGAGTGTGGCGGTTGGAGCAGTTTCGGGAGTTTCGCTTGCCTATCTTACAGTGCAGATGGGCTTCCCTTGGACGCTCTTTATCTATGCGTTAGAGCTATGCCTTGCCTGCGCCGCGCTCGGTGGATTTTGGTTCGCAAGCCGCCGGCTGGCGACGTTAAGAATTTGATCCGCGATACTTCCTCTATTGTCGCGGGTCATCGAGTTCAGTCCCGCGCTCTGAACGCGCCGCGAATGATTGTGATAGCATGACTAAGGGTCTTCCGGGAAAAAGCGGCTTGGGGATAGGAAAAAGACTCCACAAGGCGCCGGATGGCGATTCCAGCACGGCCCGACCGGCCATGGATTGCCGCCGACAAAAGGTCTGCGTTAGCCCGCGCCTGGCGCTCCCATCGTCGAATTTCCGCGGGAAGATCTCGGCGCGCGAACAGGCGCTCAATCACCGCTAACGGCTCCTCCCCACGCTCAAACGCGACTGCGCGATAGGTTGTCGACTGGGCGTGCATGCGAAACTCGGCGAGCACCTCCGAGATATGGTAGAAATCACCTACAAGCGCCATGCGAAGTAAGAAGTCGAGATCGGGAATTTGCCGTAGATCCGTGCGCCACGGCCCTGCTTGCTCGTAAGCGGCACGCCGAAAGAGTGCACCAGGGCCTGGCAGGCAGTGAAGTTCGCCGTATAGCGCGCGGTGCGAAAAGTCCGGCGCTTTGACAGTGAAAAGTAACCGCGAACGTTCGTTGATAACATCGAAGTTCGGATAGACCAGAACTACGTCAGGCCGCGCATTAAGTTCCTCAACACAGCGTCGCACGGCGGTCGGCCTTAAACGATCGTCCGCGCTTAAGTACCCGATCAGGCTGCCATCGGTCATATTCCACCCCACCGCCATCGCCGCGCTCTGGCCAGCATTGGCTTGACGGTGCACCCTAATACGACCCGCGTAACGTGCGAGTATCGCGCCCGTCTCGTCGGTCGAGCCGTCGTTGACCGCCACGATCTCAAGATCAGGATAGTCTTGGGCAAGAAGACTATCGATCGTTTCGGCGATATAATCGGCGGCGTTGAAAGCCGGCACGACGATTGAGACTTTCGGCGACATGCTAATTCGCGTCCCTCGCGGCCGGGCCGCCGTCTCCCGTGAGCGATGGCGGCGGTGTCGTCCCGCCCGCGAAGGCCCCTCTAATGAGGCATTGGAGATGACCTACAAGCTGGGCAGCGATAGCGGGCCAAGCATAGTTCCGCTCAACATGAAGGCGCAGCCTTCTGCCGGCTTCCGGAAGAAGTGATCGTCGGCTCAGCATGACCTCCAGGCCGTCGCGGAGCCCCTCGATCGTTGCCGGGACCACGTGTCCCCCGCCAAGTGCCTCGATCTCATCAAAGCCGCAGCGGTCCGTGAGAAGCACCGGCGTTCCAGCCGCGCCCGCTTCCACCGCAACGAGCGACATAGCTTCCGCCCGGGACGGCACAACAAGAAATAGCGCGCTCCGGTACGCGGCTGTCCGATCGGCCTCCGTCAGATGGCCCATGAAGAGGACTCGCCCCTCAAGGCCTCGTCTAGTGACCTCCCGCCGGAGTTCCGCGCCCATGCCAAAGTCGGGTCCGACCATTACCAGAACAATGTCTGACTGAACCGGCGCGATGGCGGCGAAGGCCGCCAAGACAAGATCTGGCCCCTTTACCTCGGCGAGACGGCCAACAAACAGGATATATGGCTTTTCCGGCAGAGCGACGGTCGCGCCTATTGCCGACGGAGAAGGCTCGACGCCGTTTGGAACGACCACGATGCGATCAGGTGGCACGCCGATGCGCTGGATGATCTGCATCCGCTCCAAGGCCGTAATAGCCACGAATAGGCCGGCGTTGCGCAGCATCCGCTTCCCAAGAAGCAAATGAAATGCGTGCGCGATAGGCCGCGGTCGTTCCAGACCAACAAACTCGCCCGCTGCGCTGAATGCATAGGGCTTGCGGAATAGGGTCGCTATAAAGGCCGTCGCCACTGACAAGAGGTTCCAGTAGCCGAGGATGTGAATCGCGTCCACGGAGCGCACTGCTTCGGCCAGCCTCCCTGGGCGGACGAGCGGCACGTTGAAGCGCAACTTGATCGTCTGCGTCACGTATACTGGCATCCCCGCGCCGCGGAGTTCATCGGCAAGATCGCCATCCTCCATTGTTGCGAGCACGCAACTATGTCCCTGAGCCGCTAGGTGGCGTGCAAGCCGGCGCGTCCGTTCTGCCGTGCCGCCTCCGGTTCTCGAACTTAGGGAAACCGTGGTGAGGAGGAGTTTCATATACGGTGCCCTTCCGAGTCGACGGCTAGCATCCGCGCATAGGCCCGAAGTGCTTCGCCGAAACCGTCTGGTGTCAAGCCCAAGCCTCTGATCTTTTGGGCCGAGAAGCGCCGGTTGACGGCTTGGCTCGGCAGGCCCCGCAAGCGAAGCGCCAGCCTGAGCGCAGCGGGTGGCAGAGCCGGCACATTGCACAGCGAATGGCGGCCGAAACGTTCAGCAAGCGTATCTTGGAGAAACGCGAAGTTGTTGTCGGGATCGTCGTCTTGCGTCAACAATACCACCGTGGGCACATCAACACGCACTTTGAGAGCAAAGTGTGCAAGCGCGCGCGCAACGAGCCCGACGCTGACGAGATGCATGCGCCGCTTACCGTAGAGCGCACGCCGCAGGGCGAGCCTTGGAAAAGACGCGTGCGCCATTTCCCGCGCAAAACTTGTGACGTTACGTCCGCCCCTGCCGAATACAGCTCCAAGCCGCAAAATCGCCGCTTCGGGAAAGCTGTCCGCAATAATACGCTCGGCCTCACAATGCTCCTTCTCGTAAGGCGACAGTGGTCTGACCGGAGTTTCCTCGTCGATTAAACTCTCAGCAGAGCCGGCGTAAACATCAATACTACTCGCATGAACACAGCGCCGCAGGCCCAGCTCCCCGAAGGTCGGGCTTAGTCGCTGCAACAGGTCCACGTACCAGCCCTGACCGTCGGGGCGCAGAAGGTTGATAAGTACATTGGCGCCCACCATCGCGGTCCGTACATCGGCGGGATCGTCAAGATCGACCCGCCGCACCGTGATGCCAGAACTCGACAGCCATTCGGGATGCGAGCGATGTACGAGATAATGCGGACGTCGCTGGCTGGTAGGCCATGTCTCGGCGAGAACGCGCCCCACGAAGCCAGTGCCGCCGAGGACGACCACCTCAGGAGCGACTCGGGAGGAAGGTACATCCATGGTCATCTGAGCCTCCTCCGGAAGAGGCGACACGCCGGTGCACTGGATTTCTTCCACTCGGCGAAACCAGGCCGCCATTGGCCTGGAAGTGAGGGGTCTAGGCCGAACCGGGCCCGCACCCGCAAGACAAAACAGGCAACCTGCAGCACATTTCCGAAAGCGGCAGCAGAGGCTAGTCCAAACATCCCGCCAAAATGATAGCCGAGGAGGCAAAGAAGAACTGTTACCACGCTGGTGGCGACCGCAATCATGAAAGCGCGCTTCTGATCACCCCAGATCATCAACAACACGCCAGCCGCCCCGCCGCAGGCATGAAGTACATTGCCCAATCCGAGCAGGAGGGTCAGCCAGTAGGCGTCCTGGTAATTCGCATTCCAGAGCGCGATGAAACAGTAGCCTATGGCTACAAAGCCGGTATAGAGCACTGCAGCTGCGCCTCCGCCCCCAAATGCGACTCGGGCCAGAATGCCGCTGAGGGTCGTGGTGTCGTCTGTCGATCGAGCATGTACGGCAAGCGGTGCGGCCGCCGCATTCGCGATTGCGAGAGGCATCACTATTAGGGCAGAGAAGCGTAGCGCCAACCCGTACTGGGCGACCTCGTTCAAGCTGCCGAGGCTGCCGAGAATGACCATATCAAGGTTTGAGAGACCGAACAGGACAAGCGTCGTGAGAAGGTTCGGTAGTGTCTCACGCAGTACCGCGGTGGCGCTTACGGGTTTAAGCGCCGATCTCGGCCAGTCCGCCGTCCGCAGCCAGAAGAGAGTCAGTCCAAGTGTCACGGCGCCTGCTGACCCGAGGAGGACGGCAAGCAGCGCACCAACGAGCGTTGCCCGCTCGCCTATCGCTAGTATGAAGCCAGCATAGGCGGCGACGAGAACGCTCGCTAGCGCGGCCAAATTGGCGGCTGCTCGAACGGCGTGCACAGCCCGCAGGAGCTCAACGATAACCGCCGTCAAACTTGCCAAAGCCCCAATCGCCGCGATGATTGGTAGCGCGGCAACCCAGGTCATCCGATCAGCAGGGGAAAGAAACTCTGCGAACCATCGAGGTGCTACAATTAGAGCGATGACTACCAGTCCACCGAGGCCAGCCGAGAAACGCAGGATCGTTGCTGCCAGCGTTCGCGCTCGTCCTAAATCCTTCCGGGCCACCGCATCGGTCACTTGGCTCGGAATGGAGAAGGTGAATCCGAATTGGCAAAAGGTCGCGAGCCCGGCAATAATCAACTGCGACAGGAAGTACTGTCCCATGACTCGCTGACTCAGAACGAGTGGCAGAAGGAGGGAATTGACCAATCCCGAGACAAGGATGACGCCGCGGCTGAAAAGTGCTGCAGTGCCGGCGCTGCGGAAGGTCGGAACTACTGGCGGAGTCTCCTCTGCAGCCGTGATGGGAGCGGCGTCCGTCATCCTTGGCGCACACGTTGCTTGAGCACGGGCTCATCGGAGACGCTGGGGGCACGTTCGGCATTTCGTAGCTCGGTGCGGACCCAGTTGAACCGTCGTGCTAGATCGACCTCCGGCCCGTCCGTTATAGAACTTGCTGGCATCAGACTCTCCGCCCCTGGGCTTTCCAGAACGACATGCATGGAACTCGAATTTGGGACGTCACCCGACGGGACGTACCGGAGGTCTAAAGCCTTTCATCCCGGGGCGAAAGCGTTTTGCTGAGCGGATTCCAGAGAGGTGAACGGCTTCGACGCAGCCCATGTTCAGCACGATTACTTCGGGAGCGCGAGGAATAGCTCAGGGTTGTCAGTCGGTCTTCCTCCAGACACGCTGATTGACAAATTCTGTATAGCTTTGAACTATGCGCAATACTTTCTCTGATACATTGCAGGGCTCGTAATCCGCCGGCATCCGCAGGAGCCGGTCGCGGCCTCGCGGCTGCCTCTCAAGGATCGCAAGCGCGTCGAGAACGCGTTCGATATTGAGGCCTGTCATCATCACGGAAGCCTCTTCAACGCCTTCGGGGCGCTCATGGACATCCCGTAAGGTCAGTGCAGGAAAGTTAAGGATTGCGCTTTCCTCGGTGATCGTACCGCTGTCAGACAGAACTGCGCGCGCCTCGCACTGCAGCTTCACATAATCCAAGAACCCAAAGGGCTTCTCGAACCGAACGTTAACCGAGCAGGATACACCGAGCGCGTCCATCCGCTTGCGCGTGCGCGGGTGGGTAGAGACGATGACCGGCTCTTGGTACCGCGTGGCAAGAGCCTGCAGGATGTCGATTAGCTTGTGGAGCCGTTCGGGCGAGTCGACATTTTCTTCTCGATGCGCACTAACTATGAAATAGCGCCCGGGGGTAAGCTCGAGCCTATTCAACACATCGGACGCCTCGATTCCTTGGCTGTAGTGCGTCAGCACCTCGCGCATCGGGCTGCCAGTGACGATCACCTGATCGGGCGGAAAGCCTTCGCGCAAGAGATAGGCCCGTGCAATCTGACTATACGTGAGATTGATGTCCGCCGTTTGATCAACGATGCGGCGGTTGATCTCTTCCGGAACGCGAAAGTCGAAACATCGATTGCCCGCCTCCATGTGGAAGATCGGAATTTTCCGACGCTTGGCGGCGATCGCTGCGAGACAACTGTTGGTATCTCCAAGCACGAGCAGCGCATCCGGGCGATACTTTTCCATCGCCTCGTCGGCCGCAATGATGACCTTGCCGATTGTCGAGGCGGCAGACTCACCCGCAGCGTTGAGAAATTCGTCAGGTGCCCGGATGCCAAGTTCAGTGAAGAAAATCTGGTTTAGTTCAAAGTCGTAGTTTTGTCCCGTATGGACCAGCACATGGGAAAAATGCTCATCAAACGTCGCAATGACACGGGACAGGCGGATGATCTCTGGCCGTGTCCCAACGACGGTCATCACCTTAAGCATCGACGGCTTCCCGAATGAGGTCGAGTCGCATCAAGACTCTCTTGATGTCTTCTACATCTAAGCGACGGGTGTTTTCGGAGGTATAGTCGTCCCGCTCAGAAACCTCATGCATACCGTCAGTAAAATACAAATCGTAGTTGAGGTCGCGCGAGTCGGCCGGAATGCGGAAGTAGGCGCCGAGGTCTTCCGCGCGCACCATCTCTTCCCTGGATACCAACGTCTCATAGCGCTTTTCGCCATGTCGCGTTCCAATAATCCGGATTGGATTCTCTGATCTCAAGAGCTCGCGGATAGCGAGGGCCAAGTCTCCAATCGTGGAGGCTGGTGCCTTCTGAACAAAAATATCACCCGACCTTGCATGCTCGAAGGCATACAGCACTAGATCAACCGACTCGTCGAGCGACATAAGAAAGCGCATCATCTTCGGATCGGTTACTGTCAGGGGACGGCCCTGCCGGATCTGCTCCAAGAACAGTGGGATGACGGAGCCGCGTGATGCCATGACGTTGCCATAGCGCGTGGCGCATACGACCGTCTTGCTGCTCTCGGTTAGGCGCGACTTGGCGATCATCACCTTTTCCATCATGGCCTTAGAGAGGCCCATGGCGTTAACGGGATAGACGGCTTTGTCCGTGCTTAAGACCACACATCGCAGCACGGAGTGCTCGATCGCCGCTCGCAGTACGTTCTCCGTGCCGAGGACGTTTGTCTTAATTGCCTCCATCGGATAGAATTCGCAGGAAGGAACTTGCTTCAGTGCCGCTGCGTGGAAAATGTAGTCAGCTCCACGAACAGCATCGCTTACTGCGGCGGCGTCGCGAACGTCACCGATATAGAATTTTAGCCGCTTGTCCTTCGTGGACAGCCGCATATCTTCCTGCTTCTTCTCATCCCGGCTAAAGATACGGATTTCTGCAAAATCGGTGTTAGTGAAACGCTCGACAACCGCGTTACCGAAGGAGCCCGTTCCGCCCGTGACAAGTAGTGTTTTGCCAGAAAACATAATCGTTCCAGTCTTCAAGAACTTCTTGATTAGCCGAAATCGCGCATGTTGCGCACGAGAACTGGCCACTCCGGCGGTCGATAGCCGGTCCGTTGGCGGAACCGGCTAGAATCGAGAGAGCGGTCAATGATGAGCGTTTCGTCCGGAACGATTTCAATCGTTCGACCATAGCTATCGGCGACGATTCTAAGAAGCTCGTACTTGCTGATAGGCGCCGCCGATACATGATAAAGTCCGCGAAGCGAATGATCGGTGAGGACGAAATCGCGGATGACACGCATAAGTTCGGCAGTCGGAAGTCCTGAGAAGATCGCTTTGGTGAAGCCCTTGATGCTACCCGACTGCGACATGAACCAGCCGATCAAGCCGTGAGCGCTATTTAGTTCATGCCCGATGATCGAAGTTCGTAACGTTACCGCGTTCTCGCAATCGACCTCACCGAGAAGCTTACTACGACCGTAGAGATCGACCGCGTTTGGCTGGTCCTGCTCCGAATAATTGCCTTTGGCGCCGTCAAAAACACAATCGGTGCTGATATGGACGAGGCGGGCGTCGGCTAGACGACAAAGCCGTGCCAACCGATGTGGCAGAACCGCGTTGACGGGAAGCGTAGCGAGCGGATCCTTCGCTTCCGACAACTGCTTGACAAGACCAACACAGTTTATCACCACGTCCGGCTTAACGTCGGCCAAAACCGTGCTAAGCGCGTCGACATTCTCGACATCAACATCGCTAATGAGATTCGCCCGCATCGCCTCTGGGAACGAGCCATGCAGTCCTTTCGCACGCGTCGAGCCGAAGGCGCGGTAACCGGGGCTCTGAGCAAAGCCTCGAAACATTGCATTCCCAAGCATGCCCGTCGCGCCGAGCACAAGTACCGTTGTGGGCAAATTCTCCGTCATCGTGTTCCGTCTTAGCTTTACCGGCCAATCGCCTTGTGAAAATGCTGCACTAGGTCTTGAGCCAGGGGAGTTGGAGAGAGATGCTTGTCGAAATAAGCTCTACCCGATGCACCCATGGCACCGCGCTGCTCGGCAGGAAGGTTCCGCATTTCGACTATAGCAGAGGCCAGCGCCGCGGCGTCTTCGGCTGAAACGGCTATTCCAGCCTGCGCGTCGCGAATGAGAGCTGCCCCTTCTCCGTCGAGCGCTCCGATGATTGGTCGCCCGGCAGCGAGATAGGTGGGAATTTTGCTCGGGATGGTCAGGGCTAGATTGTCGGCCCGCCCCAGCGTTACGAGCAGCGCGGAAGCGTGAGCCAAGATCGCGGGCATCGCCTCGGCCGGGTACTGGCCGGCCAATTCGAGATTTCGAAGTGCCCGACGCGCGATCTCCTCGCGCAGCCAAGTCGCGCGGCTGCCCCCTCCCACAAGAATGATCCGGATCGACGGATCCACAATTGCCTCAGCACAAGCGACAATCGTATCAAGGGCCTGAGCCGCCCCAAGATTGCCAGCGAAGATTACATTGAAGCAGCCGGGATCAATGGCGATGGCGGACGAAGCGTCGGCGGCTTCCTCCACCAGTGCGATGTCGCCCGGATTGGGATGATAGGCGATTGGTACACCAGACCCTGCTAGCTCCCGGATCTTGTCCACGAATCCACGCGACTGAGCAAGCAAGAGGTCTGCCTGTCGGTAAATGAAGCCTGTTACGGCGGCC
The DNA here is from genome assembly GCF_000938305.1 of Bradyrhizobium sp. LTSP885. Lineage (GTDB taxonomy): Bacteria > Pseudomonadota > Alphaproteobacteria > Rhizobiales > Xanthobacteraceae > Bradyrhizobium. The sequence continues at coordinate 6,885 of NZ_JYMT01000030.1, read as the reverse complement.
ACGACAGCAAGTGCGGCCCTATTACGAACATATCCGGTCGATTCCAGGCTGTCTGGCCAAAGATCCTGTACCCATATGACAAGCGCCGCGTGCTTCAAGCGCTTCAGGAATGCTGCGGGTAGCCCTTGGAGGATAGGGGAGATCGCGTAAACGAAAATCACGTCGTATCGTTCGCCACGAGTAAGCCATGGCGCGAAGATGAGTGCGCTAAGGACGAACGAAAAATAGTTCGCCACTCGGCGTAAGGTGCCGCCCCTGCCTCGTGGCACCACCGGAACCCTATGGATCACGTAACCCAACGGATGCCGCTCCGACCCAACGCCGATGGCGCTGTAGCCCGCGAAAATTTCGCCTTTCGGATAGTTAGGTTGGCCGGTCAAAACCTCGACATTCACGCCACAAGAGCGAAGCGAGAGAACGACTTCGTTGATTCGCAAATTCTCCGGCCAGAAATGCTGACTAACAACTAGGACCCGGAGACCATTCGACTTCCCTAAAGCAGTCGACGTGCTGGCGAGTACGGCCTGTTCGCCGCCATCGGTTGCAACCGTCTTCAAAGCCCTCACGACCACCGGATCAATGCATGACTGGCGATCACAACTGCCCTCCCAAGAGCCATCAAATGAACCGCCGGCACGCACTATCGTCCCACGTATGCAAAGTGAAATGGAATCACCCCGTCGCGAACAACGCCCTGGTCTCTCCCAATTAGTTGTCATGTTCATTACTCGGCATGCCATAGGCACGCTCAAGTGCATGACTCCTACTTCACTTGAATTGAACATCCCTTGATCACAACTTACTCGTCGCAACCCTCCCGTGCAAGAACTTATCCATGGGCTCCCGATTCTGATCGAGCCCGGGGGCTGCTGTCCGACCTCACCCATCGACACATGGGGTCCGAAGGCCTTTTAGTGTAGAACTGGCTGTGCTTTACCTAAAGCGCAATCGGCCACTCATTGCTGTTCCGACCTCCAAGGGGACCATGACTTCGATCTTCAATCGTTGGCTATTGCTGGCGATCTATGTTTCGACCGGTTCAATATTGGTTTTTGCGCACGGATTTGCTGGCGCCGGATCTCTATTTACGGCGATCTTTATGGTCGGAACGACGTTAGCGCTATTTTTGTGTAGCCGATGGAGCAAAGTCACAATCGATCCTTGCGATGTTCTGTTTGGACTGTTCATCGGCTGCATCGTGGTGTCGTTTGCCGTTAACCAAGGTCGTAGCGATCATAAGCAAATTTTCCTCCTTATGCTTTCGTTGTGCGCCTATCCTTCCGCCCGGCTGTTCGCGGGAAGCAAAGGAATCGCGCCAAGCTTTTTGTTTTGCACCGCGGCAATTGCAATTGTCGGCGCGGCTTTAACCATCCCCGCTTTGCCGGAACAGTGGAACGATAGCTATGGTAGGCCGCATCCGGTGGTGTTCGGAGAGTTTGGAGCAGCAACAATTCAATTTACTTTGAGTCTGGGCTTTCTCGCCATTGCTTTGGTATGCGTCCAACTCACGCGCCGACAAGCTACTTGGGGGGCCGCTGTAGTCACGGCTTTGACGATTGTATTTGCAACATCCTTTGTAAGATTTTCGTTTGTCGCTATTGGAACCGCTCTCGCGTTCGCTTGGCTAACCAGCTCCCTTCGTGGCCGGAACTACGCGGCCACGATGATTGGCCTCATGATCGCTGGAGTCATTGTGGGAAATGTTGCCCGGGTTGAATTGCCTCCTAGATTTTCGGGCCACGTCCCGACCGTTGCGCCTGCTCCGGCGCTGGCCTTTATCCCGACCATAGCAGCAGTTGACATGCGGACCACAGCCGTAGCTGACGAAGTCGTCCGCATCCTCGTCAAAACGAACGAAGAAAACCGAAAACCGTGTCCCACTATAGATTTGCAAGATTCGATCGCTATCCGAAAGCAACTGTATTTGGATGCGTTTGGTATCCTACCCAATGCCGGGCTCTTTGGCATCGGCATGGATCATTTCCTCGGGCTGTCCTGCATAAAGGACAGTCAAGTTCACAACACAATCTTGCAGGTGGCAATTGAGCTAGGCTGGACCACAGCAATATTATTGGTGGCACTTCTGGTTCGTGCTGGCCGCTCTCTGTGGCTGCTCAGTCATTGCAGCCGTGAAGCAAGGTTCGCACTTTGTGGACTGGTATTCGCGGTTACGCTCGCGATGGGCCATGGTCGCATTAGCCAAGATTTCCTTATCTTCCTGTTCTTGGGCTATGCGGCTGGCATAAAAGCAATGCCCCAAATTTTAACAGGGGCGGCAGAAGAAGAGTTCGTCCGGTGTTCGAGCTAGAAGAAAGCCTAACAGCAAAAACTGCGATGACGAATAGATCGGATATTTTTTTGCTTCTTGCGATTGCGGGTTTCGGCTGCCTTGTCGGCAGCATTTTCATAGTGACCACAAATCAATCGTTCTTCTATCAGGCATTTACACCTGAAGCGGTGATGTGGGCGTGTCATCATGGTTTCGTCTACCCTATCGACAAACCCCAGGTATTGCTGGATTTCCTGTCAGGCCAGCTATCCGATTTTAGCTGTCAGGCCCTCAACTCTGTTTCGCAAACTCAGGAACCTGGCCTCTTCGCTCGCTTGCAACTGTACTTGACTGTGTCAGTGGCCATCGCATGGCGGTTACTGGGCGTTAGTTATGCGAATCTCTGGCCAGTGTATGCCGTGTTGCACGGAGCGTATGCGGCGGGATGTTTTGCTCTGCTGCGAGCCTTCTTTGGGCGTCGGGTGGCTGCGGCGGCCGCGCTCGCACTTAGTATATCTCCGGTAGTCATCGGAATGCTTTTCATGCTTCGGGACTACTCGAAGGCACCCTTTGTAATCTGGGCGATTGTCTTTCTGATTCTCGCGATTCGGACCGCTGCCTCGTGGGAAGCCATCGCGGCTAGTGGCATCGCTGGATGTATCCTCGGCGTAGGCACCGGCTTTCGCTCGGATGTATTAATCCTGCTGCCAGTCGGCTTTGTTTTCCTAGGTGTAGGAGTGAAGGCTGCCGCGCATGGTTGGCGAACACGCGTCTCGGCAGTAGCCATGTTTGGAGTTGGTTGTGTCGTTTTCGCCGCACCAATAGTTGGAGTGAGCTTCGGCGGCGGCTCTGGAATGCTAGCAATGCAAGGCGCCACGGATCCGTTCGTCCGCTTCCTTGGCATAGGTGAAGCTCCCTACGGTCTCGGCTGGCGGTATTCTGATGAATTAACAATGTCGACAATCGCGGCAGATTTGAGCCGAAACGATCCCAACTGGGGAGAGCGGGAAGGAGAACCGATTCGGGGTGTTTCGCAGTCGCTGAGCCGGTCGACCGATTACCTTTTTCGCTGGGCTCCGTTTTTTTCAGCGGATTTCGTCACCCATGCAATCAAATCTGTGTTGCTCATCGGTGGCTTTGAAGCGTTGATTACACCTCAATCTCTTGCACTTGATCCGGCTGGAAGCCGCCCGCTTTGGCTAGCACCTCCAATACCAGCGAGCCTACGGCTTCTATTGCAACTGGCAGGAGCTGCGGGTTTGCTCGTCTTGCTATTTCGGATTTTTGCAAAAAGTCCGCGACAGGCCGGCTGCATTGCCTTTCTTTTCTCTTTTCTGCTCGCGTATCCGGCGATTCAATTTTCAGTTCGCCATTTTTTTCATCTTGAAATCCTGTCTTGGCTCGGAATGCTGTCTCTAATCGTCGTGCCAACCGAATGGAAAGCTATCACTGGCGTAAAGTGGCGTTTCTCGATGTGGATTATTGGAATCGCACTGACCTGTTCCGCCGGTTATTGCGTGCTTCTTGCGTTGCAGGATCGAGTTCTTGCGCAACAGATTGCTCACCTGCTTGCCCTCAAACGCGAGCCAGTTGTAACGGAATCGGAACGTAGCGAAGGCGATAGAGTGGCTTGGAGATTGCAAATTCCTTCGCGCTACACTGACCTCGTCTCTGGCCCAATCGATAGCCTCAGCAGCCGCCTCCCGGAGGTCGGCATCGAGTGGGACGTCAGAGCCGCCGCCGACCGACTTCTGATTACCGTTGGAGGCCCTTCCTGCCCAGCCGGAGAGTTTGCAATTACCTTCACCTATCAGAAGCGACCTGAGGTGTTTCAGCCGCTCGATCACGCTTTCACGGTGACGGCCGATCCGACCCAGAAGACGATGTTAGTAGCACCAGCGTTCTATCGGTCCACTCAATACTTATCTGAGATATCTGTCCCAAGCAGCCGACGGAGCTGTGTTTTGCGGATTGAGCGCATTTGGGGAGACAGTCCGTTGCCATCCTCCTTCACTGCGGTGCTTGTCTCAGATTGGATACGACACCGACTCCATCAAACTCTTTGGAAATAAGGACGGACGGCTTTTTGACCGTCAGCGAAGTGATTCGCTCACTCGCCAAGGTCAAGCTTGTCTAAGGACCAAAGTACAGCCGTCCGCCGTAGGCCACAAACGTATTCTAATCCTGGCGTCTGAGCATATGAGGGGTCGCGATTGGGTCGCGCCGGGCCTATCGGCCAAGGCTGTCGAAATCTCCTTGCGCGGCATCCGATGAGTCTGGCCTGGCACTCTACACGTTGACGATGGCGCTATCGCTCTATGGATTGAACCAGAGCCACTGACTAAAGCTCGGATCAACGATCTCAAGATGGTGGAAGGCGTTTTGGGTATACCGGGCCGGTAGAAAGCCGGGCGTCTCTCGTAATAATAGCGGTCGCAGGATGGAGAATTGCACGATATTGCGTGATCAAATCATGTGGCGGATGGCCCAGCCACGCAATCCATCCAAGCGTGTATTGCAGCCGAGAGAGCTGGTTGTCATCTTTTGGTGTGACCAGTTGCGCGCTCGGCGCCGAGCGAAGTGAGAGTGGCACCACCAACAGACTAGGCTCCGCCGGCAACTTCGGCGGAGGGTAGTAGGTGGCGTCGACGGCGTCCGCGTCGAGGCGGTCATTAACCAGGTGAGCCGCGCAAGCGATGGTATCGGCGGCGTGTCGATCCGTCGCTTCTTGTCCGTGAGCTTGACGTAAGCGGTTCTGCTGGTGAGTCGAAGTATCAGGGGAATCTTGCAGTTCGCGACAATATCTCCCCATTTAAATCGGGAGGCGTTCTGCGATTGAAGGGGGACTATTTGCTATTTGTACAAGAATGCAGCAATGATTGGTGCTGCTGATGTCAGTAAGCGAATTGCCTTCTCAATAGTTTGTGACGGTTGAAATGTCTGCAGGCGGATCCATGCACCCGCAGAAGCAATGGCCAAAGTGGCTCGCCGCTGTCGCTGTCGTCTATGTTGCACTCGCCACCTGGCTCCACAGGTCCTATGTCAGTCCGCTTCCGCCGGGTAGGTTCGCCAGGGTGCTGGCACGTCCATTCGTAGTGAACGGTCAAGCAGCCGAAGCGCGTAGCACGTTAGGTGACTTCAATTTCCTTGAACGCATCAGCACTGATGCTGACGGGCCGGATGTCAAGGGAGCTCAACGGTCGAGGTTACAGCTCTATGAAGACGGCAAACTTCTCGGGCCAGGGCACTGCTCCTTTGCCGATATTCGCGACAATGGCCATGGCCGGTTTCTTCATTACCCGGGACTCGTTATTTTCTCATCGAGCGATGGTAGCAATCCGAACAGCAATGGCAGGGCATACTTCGTTGTCATCCCGGACTGAAGGGAGACCGCACCACGCCGCCGATGCCGGCTCCTGCCGGACCTTGTCCATCCAGCGCCGCAGCACCGAGTCGCGCAGATCGAGTTTCTTGGCCACAGACGTAATCGAGCGACGGCTCGACAACACACCAGTTCAACGGCCTGGCGCTTATAATCCTCCGTTACTGACCGACGTTGACGATCTTCCCTTCGATACCTCCTGGCTCAATAAGCATACTAAAGATCTCCACTCATGCGGAGTAGGTTCTGCGATATCGCCAGCTCTCCACTCCCTAGCGCGGCTCGCCCGCAGAGCCAGTCAGGTTTGTCGTACGGCTAACGAATGCTGGGACAACGCGCGCCCACAGCGATAATTGCACCAGCCGTTCGCAACTTATGCTAGGGAAGAGGAGGCCACCGAGGGGATCTCCGTGACACGCGTCCAGGCGATAAGTAGGGCAGGGTTCATGGTGCTAGTTGGCCTTCTCTCTGCTTGCGTGAAGTCGCACTCGACGTCGAGTTCGACGGCTCAATCGGGAGCGCCGTGGGTCCAGAACCTCAATGAGCTGCCCCCAAGCCGAGAATCCACGAGTGACGCGGCAGCACGGTTACAAGCAGATATAAATGCTGCGCGCGCGAAATCGCGCTAGCCGCCCTGTCGGGCAGACCGGCCGCTGCCACCAACCGGAACCTGTCTTACTTCTCCAGAACGGCGCACGAAAACGTACCTGCAAAACGTCGACGATACGCGTCGATCTTCCGACCGAGGTGGCACGGACAACGATCGTGCCGGCCTTACCGGATTTCATGGCGGCTCATCCAGAGTTGGAGCTGGAGGTGTCGAGTACGGATCGGCAGGTCGATCTGGTTCAAGAGGGGTTCGACTGTGTATTGCGGCTTGGATCCATAAGGGACGAGACGCTGATCGCCCGCCCGCTGGGCCGGTTGCGTATGGTCAACGCTGCCAGTCCCGCCTATCTAGCGCGCTATGGCGTCCCCCGATCGCTAGAAGATCTCCAGCGTCAGGAGCATCGGGCAATTCATTTTTCGACGATGCTGGCCGCAAGACCCTATGGATGGGAATATCCGGACGGCGACGGCTACGCGACGCTTCAGTTGCCAGGTGCGCTACACGTTAACAGTGCGCAGACCTACGAAGCCGCTGCCCTCGCCGGCCTTGGCCTGATTCAGGCGCCACTCTTGGGGATTGGCCGATACCTGGAGAGTGGAGCGCTTGTGGAGATCATACCCGATT
>NZ_JYMT01000003.1 GCF_000938305.1 Bradyrhizobium sp. LTSP885 | reverse complement strand
TTACGTCTGGGAGGCTCGCGCAGATGTCGTTGGAGAGCGAGGCTGGCTCTGCGCAGACGCGCGATTGTGGGCTGGGGAATGATGGCTTGGAGCAGGGAGGCGATGAGCTGACGGAGCAGGCGCCATGCTGCAGGTCTGGTTAGGCGGCTTCGGCCAAGCGGGGAGAGTCCTCGAGTTCGTCGACAAGCGGCTCGAGCAGAAGAATGATCAGCAGGTGAGCGAGGATATGGGGTCTGGCAGACCGCTCGTCAGTTCCTGGAGGTCCTTTCAAGCCAATCAGGCTCTTCAGCCGCTTGAAGCCGAGTTCGATCCGCCATCGCAGCCGGTAAAGGGCAAGCAGATCAGCGGTTGTGAAGTCCTCGGGCTTGAGCGAGGTCACCAGGATCACCCAATCCGCAGCATCAAGCGTTTGCCTGGAGAGACGATGGCCTCCCTTCTGAGCCGTCCTGCGTGCCTTGCGCCGTGCAGCCTGAGCCGCATCTGCAGGTTTCTTGACGGCAACCAAACGCACAGCAAGCGGTGCTCCACCAGACTTGCGTTTTACCCAGATCGGCCGGTCGATGATGCCGCGTGCCGCGGCCTTGCGCAGTTCGGCGACGAGATCGATCAGATTGCCTTTGCGATCCAGCCAACAAGCGCTCTTCCAGCCCGAGCGGATCACGAAGTCCGCACCGGCCTCGACCAGATACGCCATGCGCTCCGGCTGCAGATAGGCGCGGTCGGCAAGACGGATCTCGCCGGCAATCAGCGGGATCCGGTCCAGCGTCTCGCCCGCGCGTTCGTCGGTCAGCTCGAAGTGACCAAAACGTTCTTGCGGAAGATCGAACGCACTGTGGATGCGCCACACCGCATTCTTCTGCCTGCCGCCGGTTCCAGCTTTTGGGACCGTCGTGGCGTCAACGATGCGGATCAGTCGACCGCGGCTTGCCTTCGGCGCACCGCTCGCAAGTGCCCGGCCTATCAGCTGTGCAAGCCAATCCCCGGACTGACGCAGCCGGTATAACAGAGCCACGTTGGAGATATCGACAAGGCCCACCGAAGTCGCCCATGCCGCCGTCAACCGCAGACCTCTCGTGCCCAGGCAATACGCAAGGATCAGCCGCAGCAGATCGACTGCATTGCTGATCTCGCGCGGGCGAACAAACGCCTTCGTCTCCCGCGCGCCAGCCTCCAGAGCCTCAGCTCCGCCCAGCCGCGAAACAACACGCGCCCAGTCTTCGTTCACAAGCGATTCGTTTCTCATCTCTTCTTGGAATCACACGCAAATCCAACGCGCAAATCCTATTTTAGCGCCTATGGGCGAAGGCCGGGACCCATAACCACCGTTTTCGGTTGTTGAAAGAAGCTGGGGCCACAGCGCGCTCAGGCAACACAACCCTGTGGTTATGGGTCCCTGCTCCCGTGCGCAATTGCGCACTAGACAGGGACGACACGCGAGAGAGCGGGAATAATCACGCCGCCTGCGCGATCTATCCTGCGGGCTCGGAGCGACCGCGGGAGCGTGGAGGCACAAGGCAGTTGGGTTCGTACCGGTTCGATGGTGTCGCGCAGGTCTGTCGGCGCTTGTGCATGCTTGCTGCACTCGCGATATCGACGGCTGCCGGCGCACATGCTGAAGGATGTCCGAGAGCAAGCGATGAGATTGCGACAGACCGGCCCGACGTCACCAATTCGAGCATCGTCGTGCCGGTCGGCAGCCTGCAGAACGAGAACGGCGTCAACCTGACCGGCCGCGATGGCGGCCGCACCATCGACGGCACCAACAGCCGCTGGCGGCTCGGCATCGCGCCCTGTCTCGAAGTGCTGGTCGACCTGCCGAGTTACACCGGCAACGTGAAGTCACCTGGGGCATCAGGTTTTTCGGACGTCGCGCCGGCGATCAAATGGCAGGTCAGCCCGGTGCCCGGAAGGATCGACATGTCTGTTACCGCCGGCGTCGCGCTGCCGAGCGGCGCAGCAGGGGTCGCCGGGCGCGGCACACAACCCTACATCCAGTTGCCATGGTCATGGGAGCTCGATCACGGCTGGGGCGTCAGCGGCATGTTCACGGAATTCTTCCGTCCCGCCGAGCTGACGGGCCAGCACATGTCGGAGGCGACTTTCGTGATCGAGAACAAGCTGACCGAGCGGATCAGCGTGTTCACCGAATATGTCGGCGACTATCCGGATGGCGCACGCCCCACCCAGCTAATCAATTCCGGCGGCATGTATCACCTGACGCCGACGCAGCAGGTCGACTTCCATGTCGCGTTCGGCCTCAACCGCAATTCGCCGAGCTATATCGTCGGCCTCGGCTATTCCTTCCGCGTCGACGGGTTGTTTCGCTAATCAACCTCGGCTTCGCGCAATCCGCTCAGCCACAGCGCCAGCAGCGTCCACACTGCGCCCGACAGCAAGTAAGCGCCCGCCGAGATCAGCCCGAAATGGGTCGCGAGCAGCAGCGCTGCCAGCGGCGCAAAACCAGCGCCGAACAGCCAGGCGAAATCCGAGGTCAGCGCGGAGCCTGTGTAACGATAGGCCCGCGCGAAGCTGGAGGCGATCGCGCCCGACGACTGGCCGAATGAGAGGCCGAGCAGGATGAAGCCGAGCACCATGTACACGGTCTCGCCGACCGCACCGGCATCGAGCAGCTGCGGGGCGAAGCCGCTATACACGGCGATCGCGATCGCGGAACCGATCAGCAGCGGCTTGCGCCCGACGCGGTCAGCGATCATGCCCGAGGCCACGATCGCGCCAACGCCGACCATCGCGCCGACCATCTCGATGATCAGGAAGCGCACTGGGCTCTCGCGGGTGAACAGGAACACCCAGGACAGCGGAAACACCGTGACCATGTGGAACAGCGCAAAGCTCGCCAGCGGCGCGAACGCACCAAGCAGGATGTGGCGGCCTTCGTGCCGGATCGTCTCGGCGACGCGCGCCGGCTGCAGATCGCGGCTTTCGAACAGATCGGAATATTCAGGTGTTGCCACCATGCGCAGCCGCGCGAACAGCGCCACGACGTTGATGGCGAAGGCGACGAAGAACGGATAGCGCCAGCCCCAGTCGAAGAAATCATCCGCCGACAGATTGCCGGCAAAGAAGGCGAACAGCGCGCTCGCCACGATCAGCCCGAGCGGCGCGCCGAGCTGCGGCACCATCGCATACCAGCCGCGATGCTGCGGCGGCGCATTGAGCGCGAGCAGCGAGGCCAGGCCGTCCCATGCACCGCCCCAGGCGATGCCCTGCGCGAGACGCGCCGCGGCGAGCAGCCAGATCGCGGCCACGCCGATCTCGTTGTAGCCGGGCAGGAACGCGATCGCGACCGTGGAGGTGCCGAGCAGGAACAGCGCGATGACGAGCTTGGCGCCCTTGCCGTGGCGGCGGTCGACCGCCATGAAGATGACGGTGCCGAGCGGCCGCGCGGCGAAGGCGAGCGCGAAGATCCCGAAGGAATAGAGCGTCCCGGTCAGTTCGTTGACGAACGGGAACACCAGCTTCGGAAACACGATCACCGAGGCGATCGCATAGACGAAGAAATCGAAGAATTCCGAGGTGCGCCCGATGATGACGCCGATGGCGATTTCGCCCGGCTTCGCCTGGCCGTGACCGGCGGCCTCCGGGGCTCCAAGGGTCGTAGCAAGGGTGCTTGCAGGGGCCTGTGCCATCGCGATTGCGCCGTTGTCTGTCGTTGAACATGGTGGGCCGCGGACGGATTCCGTCACGGTCCGGTTGCATGTTTGACGGCCTATCCCGCACTGCAACATTGGACAAATTGTCCAATGTCAAATTTGCTGCATCGCAGCTAGCCCTTGGCACAACTCATGAAATTCTAGTGGGGTGAGCCGTGCGCGCCTTGAAACTATTGGCCTTATTGCCGTTTGCGGCCCTGCTCGGGGGGTGCGACTTCGTCGTCCTGGCGCCAGCCGGCGACATCGCCGTGCAGCAGCGCGACCTCGTCCTGATCTCCACCGTCCTGATGCTCCTGATCGTGCTGCCGGTGATGGCGCTGACCGTGTTCTTCGCCTGGCGCTACCGCCAGTCCAACACCGCGGCGACTTACGAGCCGGATTGGGATCACTCGACCCAGCTCGAGCTGGTGATCTGGTCGGCGCCGCTGCTGATCATCGTCTGCTTGGGCGCGCTGACCTGGATGGGCACCCATTTGCTCGATCCCTACCGCACGCTCGGCCGCATCGCCGCCGACCGGCCGATCGAGGGCAAGGACGCGCCACTCAACGTCGAGGTGGTCGCGCTCGATTGGAAGTGGCTGTTCATCTACCCCGATTACGGCGTCGCTTCGCTCAACGAGCTCGCAGCCCCGATCGATCGCCCGATCCGCTTCCGCATCACGGCTTCCTCCGTGATGAACTCCTTCTACATCCCCGCACTCGCCGGCCAGATCTACGCCATGCCCGGCATGGAGACCAAGCTGCACGCGGTCGCCAACAAGGAAGGCAGCTTCCGCGGCTTCTCCGCCAATTACAGCGGCGCCGGCTTCTCCGGCATGCACTTCGAATTCAAGAGCACCTCGGCCGCCGACTTCGACAAATGGGTCGCCAACGCCAAGGCCAGCACCAACATGCTCGGGCGTAGCGATTATCTGCAGCTTGAAAAGCCGAGCTCGAACGATCCGGTGCGCCTCTACGGCACCGTCGATCGCGACCTCTACAAGGCGATCCTCAACATGTGCGTCGAGTCAGGCAAGATGTGCATGAGCGAGATGACGGATATCGACGCCAAGGGCGGGCTCGGCCGTGAGGGCCTCAACAACACGCTGCCGCTGGCTTACGACAAATATGCCCGCCGCGGCGCGCCGCTCGGCAGCGAGCCTGTCTTCGTTGCCGGCATCTGCGCGATCGACGAGATCAAGGACACGCCGACACGCGAGGTCAATGCGCCGTTCGACATGACGCCGCTACGCGGCGTCGGGCTGAAGCGCCCGCCGTTCTCGCCGGCGCATCCATCATCGACATCATTGCTGCTCGGCCAGCGTCCGAAATCAGACTCCTAAGAGGGCCGCATGAACCCCGACATCCTCAAGGCGATCTTCGGCCGCCTCTCCATCGAATCGCTGCCGCTGCACGAGCCGATCCTGGTCGGCACCTTCGCGGTGGTCGCGACCGGCGGCCTCGCGCTGTTTGCCATCGTCACCTACTTCCGGCTGTGGACCTATCTGTGGCGCGAATGGTTCACCACCGTCGACCACAAGCGCATCGGCATCATGTACATGATCCTCGGCATCGTGATGCTGCTGCGCGGCTTCGCAGACGCGCTGATGATGCGCCTGCAGCAGGCGATCGCCTTCAACGGCTCCGAGGGATTCCTCCCCGCGCATCACTACGACCAGGTCTTCACCGCGCATGGCGTGATCATGATCTTCTTCGTCGCGATGCCGCTGGTGACGGGGTTGATGAACTACGTCGTGCCGCTGCAGATCGGCGCCCGCGACGTCTCGTTCCCGTTCCTCAACAATTTCAGCTTCTGGATGACGGTCGGCGGCGGCGCGCTGGTGATGCTGTCGCTGTTCATCGGCGAGTTCGCCCGCACCGGCTGGCTCGCCTACCCGCCGCTGTCGAACCTCGGCTACAGTCCCGACGTCGGCGTCGACTATTACATATGGGGATTGCAGGTCGCCGGCGTCGGCACGACGTTGTCGGGCATCAATTTGATCTGCACCATCGTCAAGCTGCGCGCGCCGGGCATGACGATGATGAAGATGCCGGTGTTCACCTGGACCTCGCTCTGCACCAACGTCCTGATCGTCGCCTCCTTCCCGGTGCTGACAGTCGTGCTGGCGCTGCTGTCGCTCGACCGTTACGTCGGCACCAACTTCTTCACGAACGACTTCGGCGGCAACCCGATGATGTACGTGAACCTGATCTGGATCTGGGGCCATCCCGAGGTCTACATCCTGATCCTCCCCGCGTTCGGCATCTTCTCCGAGGTGACCTCGACGTTCTCGGGCAAGCGGCTGTTCGGCTACACCTCGATGGTCTACGCGACCGTCGTCATCACCATCCTCTCTTATCTCGTGTGGCTGCATCATTTCTTCACGATGGGCTCCGGCGCCAGCGTGAACTCGTTCTTCGGCATCACCACCATGATCATCTCGATCCCGACCGGCGCGAAGATGTTCAACTGGCTGTTCACGATGTATCGCGGCCGCATCCGCTTCGAGCTGCCGATGATGTGGACGATCGCCTTCATGCTGACCTTCGTGATCGGCGGCATGACCGGCGTTTTGCTGGCGGTGCCGCCGGCCGACTTCGTGCTGCATAACAGCCTGTTCCTGGTCGCGCATTTCCACAACGTGATCATCGGCGGCGTGCTGTTCGGCCTGTTCGCCGGCATCAACTACTGGTTCCCGAAGGCGTTCGGTTTCAAGCTCGATCCGTTCTGGGGCAAGTTGTCGTTCTGGTTCTGGGTCTCCGGCTTCTACCTCGCCTTCATGCCGCTTTATGTGCTCGGCCTGATGGGCGTCACAAGGCGGCTGCGCGTGTTCGACGACCCCTCCCTGCAGATCTGGTTCATCCTCGCCGGCATCGGCGCGTTCCTGGTCCTGCTCGGCATCATGTCCATGCTGATGCAGTTCGCGGTCAGCATTCTCAAACGCGAGCAGCTGCGCGACCTCACCGGCGATCCCTGGAACGCGCGGACGCTGGAATGGGCGACCTCATCGCCGCCGCCGGACTACAATTTCGCCTTCACACCCGTTGTCCATGACACCGACGCCTGGTGGGACATGAAGCGCCGCGGCTACCAGCGTCCGCTGACCGGCTTCAAACCGATCCACATGCCCAGCAATACCGGAACGGGCATCATCCTCGCCGGCCTCGCGACCGCGATGGGGTTCGGCCTGATCTGGTACATCTGGTGGCTCGCTGCCGTCAGCTTCATAGCCCTGCTCACTGTCGCGATCGGCCACACCTTCAACTATCACCGCGACTTCCACATCCCGGCGGATCAGGTGGTGCGGGCCGAGGACGCGCGCACGCAGATGCTCGCCGCGGGAGCCAAGTCATGACCATTGCCGTCGCCCCCTCGCAAAATTCCGAGCCGGTCTTCCACCTGATCGACGAGCATGAGCACCCCGAAGGCACCAGCACCATGCTGGGCTTCTGGCTCTATCTGATGAGCGATTGCCTCATCTTCGCGATCCTGTTTGCGACCTATGGCGTGCTCGGCGGCAACTACGCCGCCGGCCCGGCGCCGAAGGACCTGTTCGACCTCAAGCTCGTCGCGCTCAACACCACGATGCTGCTGCTGTCGTCGATCACCTACGGCTTCGCCATGCTGACGATGGAGAAGTCACAGGTTCGCGCGACGCAAGCCTGGCTCGCGATCACCGGACTGTTCGGCCTCGCCTTCATCTGCATCGAGCTGACCGAGTTCGCCCACATGGTCCATGAGGGCGCAACCCCGCAGCGCAGCGCCTTCCTGTCGTCCTTCTTCACCCTGGTCGGCACCCACGGCCTGCACGTCAGCTGCGGCCTGATCTGGCTGGTGACGCTGATGACGCAGGTCGCCCGCTTCGGCCTGATCGAGGCCAACCGGCGCCGGCTGATGTGCCTCTCCATGTTCTGGCACTTCCTCGACGTGGTCTGGATCGGCGTCTTCACCTTTGTCTATCTCCTGGGAATGCTGCGATGACAACAGACTCTTATGCCTTGCACTCCGACGACCACGCCCATGATACGGCCTCGCACGGGTCGCTGAAGAGCTACCTGATCGGCTTCGGCCTCTCCGTCGTCCTCACCGCGATCCCGTTCTGGCTGGTGATGACAGGCGTATTGGACGACAAGCAGGTCACCGCGCTGATCGTGCTGGTGTTCGCCGCCGTGCAGATCGTCGTGCACATGGTCTACTTCCTGCACATGAATACGCGGTCCGAGAACGGCTGGACCATGATGGCGCTGATCTTCACCGTGATCATGGTGGTGATCGCGCTGACCGGTTCGCTGTGGGTCATGCATCACCTCAACACCAACATGATGCCGATGCACGACATGAGCCAGATGCCGTGACGAGACGCCTCTCCAGGCCCTCGCTTCTGCTGCTCACGCTCGGCATGCTGGGCGTGGTGGCACTGACCGCGCTCGGTGTCTGGCAGATCGAGCGGCGGACCTGGAAGCTGGCGCTGATCGAGCGGGTCGAGGCGCGCATCCATGCGGCGCCGACCGCGATACCCGCACCGCGATCATCGCCCACGATCACGGCGGCCAGCGACGAATACCGGCGCGTCACCGTCAGCGGCCAATTCCTGCATGCCGATGAAACGCTGGTACAGGCCGTGACATCGGACGGTCCCGGCTTCTGGGTGCTGACCCCGCTGCTGACAGTTGATGGAACCACCGTGCTGGTCAACCGCGGCTTCGTCCCGCCCGACAGGCGCGATCCCGCGACCCGGCGCGAGGGCGCCCCGCAGGGCATGGTGAGCGTCACCGGCCTGCTGCGGATGTCCGAGCCGAAGGGCGGCTTCCTGCGCAACAACGACCCTGCGGCCGGCCGCTGGTTCTCGCGCGACGTCACCGCGATCGCCGCTGTGCACGGATTGCCGCAGACAGCCCCCTTCTTCGTTGACGCCGACGCGGTCCAAAGCCCCGGCGGATACCCGGTCGGCGGCCTCACGATTGTCCGGTTTCCCAACAACCACCTGATTTACGCGCTGACATGGTTCGCGCTCGCCTTTATGCTGGCGGCTACGCTCCTGCGCGTCATCAGCGGCAGGGGTCGCGCCGGCGGCACCGACCCAACGCGGGACCCAAGGCGCGCCGCCGTGCGCGGCCTGATCGGCGCAGCACGCAATCTGTCTCGCACCACAGGCCCAGATGCTCGAGCGCACATCGGATCTGCATGACGGGGAAGCAGCACCAGGCGGCATCGTGATGCCACCAGCCGGCAGCGTGCCCACGGGCACGCCGTTCGACCTCGCCTCGCTGCCGACCAACGACGCCGTCAATCGCAAGAACATGGCGCTGCTGATCCAGCTGCGCTGGACCGCGGTGATCGGCCAGATCGTGACGATCGCCTTTGTCGAATTCTGGCTCGGCATTGCCTTGCCGCTTGCCGCCATGGTGGCCGTGATCGGCGCACTGGTGACACTCAACATCGCAAGCATGATCTGGGTGCACGACCGCGCGGGAATCGGCAGGCGCGGGCTGCTGCTCGCACTGATGCTCGACGTCGCTGCCCTGACCGCCCAACTCTATCTGAGCGGCGGAGCGACCAACCCGTTCACTTCGCTGTTTCTGCTGCAGGTGACGCTCGGTGCTGTCTTGCTCGACACACGGTCGATCTGGTCGCTGGTGGCGCTCGCCTGCCTCAGCTTCGCCTGGCTGACCGTTGCCTATCGGCCGCTGGGAGTGCCGCTGTACGACTTCTACGACCACTTCAGCCTGTATCTGGCCGGCATGTTTATCGGCTTCGTGCTCGATGCCGTGCTGCTTGTGGTGTTCGTCACCCGCATCAACCGGAACCTGCGCGAACGCGATGCGCATCTCGCCGCGCTGCGCCAGCATGCCGCCGAGCAGGATCACATCGTCAGGATGGGCTTGCTGGCGTCGGGCGCGGCGCACGAGCTCGGCACGCCGCTGTCGTCGCTGTCGGTGATCCTGAGCGACTGGCGCCGGATGCCGGCGCTCGCTTCCGACCCCGAGCTGTCGCACGATCTCGGCGAGATGGAGACCTCGCTGCAGCGCTGCAAATCGATCGTGACCGGCATCCTGCTGTCGGCCGGCCAAGCGCGCGGCGAAGGTTCCGCGCCGACCACGGTC
Source organism: Bradyrhizobium sp. LTSP885 (assembly GCF_000938305.1). GTDB lineage: Bacteria > Pseudomonadota > Alphaproteobacteria > Rhizobiales > Xanthobacteraceae > Bradyrhizobium. The sequence continues at coordinate 202,785 of NZ_JYMT01000003.1, read as the reverse complement.
GCGGCCTTCCTGACCGCCTTGGTGGACGAATGGCGGACCACGCGGCCATCGGCCACGCTGTACTTCCGCAACGCGTTCGGCGCCGATCTGCCTGTCGTCTCCGACATCGCGCTCAAGCAGGCGATCTTCAACGTGCTTGATAATGCCGCCGAGGTCTCGCGCGACTGGATCGAACTGATGGCCGAACGCAAGGCCGATACGCTGGTGCTGTCGGTGACCGATCGCGGGCCCGGCTTTCCGCGCGAGATGCTGCCGCATGTCGGAAAGCCCTACCAGTCGACCAAGGGCAGCCCGGGCAGCGGCCTCGGTCTGTTCCTGGTCGTCAATGTCGTGCGCAAGCTTGGCGGTGTGGTGAGCGCATGCAACCGGCCGGATATCGGCGCCTCGGTCCGGCTCGAGCTGCCGCTGGCGACGCTTGCGATCGGAGATGGCTTTGACGGATGACCGCCAGCTCCTGATCGTCGAGGACGATGCCGGCTTCGCCCGCACGCTGAAACGCTCGTTTGAGCGCCGCGGCTACAGCGTCGTCGTCGCAACCTCGCTCGACGAGGTCCGTCACCTCATGGACGCGCAGTCGCCCGGCTACGCCGTCGTCGACCTCAAGCTCGCCGGCGGCGCCTCCGGACTCGCCTGCGTCGAAGCGCTGCATGCCCATGATCCAGAGATGCTGATCGTGGTGCTGACTGGATTTGCCAGCATCGCGACCGCGGTCGAGGCGATCAAGCTCGGCGCCTGCCACTATCTGGCAAAGCCATCGAACACCGACGACATCGAGGCTGCGTTCCAGAAAGCCGCAGGGAATGCCGACATCGCGCTCGGCGCCCGTCCGACCTCGATCAAGACGCTGGAATGGGAGCGCATCCACCAGACCCTGATCGAGACCGATTTCAACATCTCCGAGGCGGCGCGGCGGTTGGGCATGCACCGCCGGACATTGGCAAGAAAGCTGGAGAAGCAGCGGGTGAAGTAGGCGTCATCGGCGCCTGCCGTAGCCTATTGCGCGATCTCTCCGGGTGTCGTCCCTGCGAAAGCAGGGACCCATAACCACAGGGTCGTGTTGTCTGAGCGCGTTGTAGCCCCAGCCTTTTCTAACAATCGATGACGGTGATTATGGGTCCCGGCTTTCGCCGGGACGACGGCGGTGAATGGGCACGAGTTGTAGCTGCGGATAGACCTGCCCCGGATTTCGCGGAGCCTGTCATCGGGCGCGCATTCGCGCGACCCGTTGGCTTCATCCAGGCTACAGACTTCACATATCCGCGATTATGCCGCTGTCTGCGCACCGGACAGATAAGGCATCGGCGTCGGCTACTGGACCGTTATATAATTACCGATATAAAGCGGCCGAGTCGCGACATCAGCCGAACGGAACAGCCATGATTCTGCCCTTGCTCGCCTATCTCGCAGGCGTGCTGACCATCGTCAGCCCCTGCATCCTGCCGGTGATTCCGTTCGTGTTGGCGCGCGCCGACCGGCCGTTCCTGAACAACGGCCTGCCGATGCTGATCGGCATGGCGCTCTCCTTCGCCGTCGTGGCGACCTTGGCCTCCGTCGCCGGCGGCTGGGTCGTGTCAGCCAATCAATACGGCCGGACCATCGCGCTGGTGCTGCTCGCGCTGTTCGGCCTGACGCTGCTGTTTCCGTCGCTTGCGGATCGCCTGATGCGTCCGCTGGTGTCGTTCGGCGCGCGCCTTTCCGAAACCGCAGGACAGGGATCCGAGCGTGCGTTCCTCACCCCGCTGCTGCTCGGCGTCGCGACCGGATTCCTGTGGGCGCCCTGTGCCGGTCCGGTGCTCGGCCTGATCCTGACCGGCGCCGCGCTGAAGGGCGCCAATTTCCAGACCACCCTGCTGCTGCTGGCCTACGCCGCCGGCGCGGCGACGTCGCTGGCGCTGGCACTCCTGATCGGCGGCCGCGTCTTCGCGGCGATGAAGCGCTCGATCGGCGCCGGGGAATGGATCAGGCGCGGACTTGGAGCTGCGGTGCTGGTCGGCGTCGGTGCGATCGCGCTCGGCCTCGACACCGGGCTGCTGACCAATCTCTCGGTTGCGGGGACAAATTCGCTCGAACAGAGCCTGCTCGACAAATTGCGCCCGCGCGAGAGCACGGCGGCGATGACCGGCAAGCCGTCGATGACGATGACCATGCAGGGCAAGCCCGGCGAGACGCAGGCGCTGCCCTCGGAAGGGCTAGCGCCCGCGCTCGACGGCGCCACGCAATGGCTGAACTCGCCGCCGCTGACGACCGAAGGCCTCAAGGGCAAGGTCGTGCTGGTCGACTTCTGGACCTATTCCTGCATCAATTGCCTGCGCTCGATCCCTTACATCCGCGCCTGGGCTGAGAAATATCGCGACCACGGGCTGGTGGTGATCGGCGTGCACGCGCCGGAGTTCGCCTTCGAGCGCAATGTCGACAATGTGCGCGCGGCGATCGCGACACTCAAGATCGGCTATCCGGTCGCGATCGACAACGAGTACGCGATCTGGCGCGCCTTCGAGAACGAATACTGGCCGGCGCATTATTTCATCGATGCCAATGGCAAGATTCGCCACCACCATTTCGGCGAAGGCGAGTACGACGAGTCCGAACGGATCATCCAGCAACTGCTCACCGAAGCCGGCAACAAGGACGTTCCGAACGGCATCGTCGCCGTCAATGCGTCCGGCGCGGAAGCCGCCTCGATGGCGGATCAGGTCAACTCGCCCGAGACCTATGTCGGCTACAATCGCATCGACCGCTTCGTCTCGCCGGGCGGCGTGGTCCAGGACAAGGACAACACCTACGCGGCAGGAACGCCCGCGCTCAACGACTGGTCGCTGACCGGTAATTGGATCATCGGCGGCGAACGGGCGATGCTCAACGTTTCAGGCGGCAGCATCGTCTATCGTTTCCATGCGCGCGACCTGCATCTGGTGCTCGGTCCGGCACCCGACGGAAAGCCGATCCGCTTCCGCGTCACGATCGACGGCAAGCGGCCGGCTGACGCGCATGGCGTCGATACCGACGCCGACGGCAACGGCGTCGTGACCGGGCAACGGCTCTATCAACTGATCCGCAACACCGGCGCGGTCGCCGACCACACGTTCGAGATCCGCTTCCTCGACGCCGGCGTGAACGCCTATGCGTTCACGTTTGGCTAAGGGCAGCCGGAGACGTTCCGGCTTGCGTCGATCTGTGCAGATCAACCAACTCGGCCAGCGAATTGACGGTCAGGCTGGGCTCGGCTGTCGTTGCGAGCGTAGCGCCGGTGCCCTTCTTGCCGTGGCGGCGGTTGACCCACGCGGTCGTCAGGCCGAGCCGGTTGCCGGGCGTTACATCGTGGTGCTTGCTTTGGGCGACATGAAGGATGTCGCTGTTGCGCATGCCGCGTTGGGCGACTTCACGAAACGCCGCATCGAAGTGAGGTTGCTCCGGCTTGTAGGACCGAACATCCTCCGCCGTGACGGTGAACAGGAAGGGCACTTCCAGCATTTTGAGCGTGCCGGCCAGCGAGGCATTGTCGACGTTCGAGAGGATCGCGAGATCGTAGTAGCGGCCTAGATAGCGCAGGCTTTCGAGCGTGTCCGCGAAGGGGCGCCAATGCGGCACGGATCGCGCAAACGCATCGGCGCGAGCGGGATTTGCGTCCCATCCGAACTGCTCCTCGATGTCGCGCCATGATCGCCTGAGTACCTCGGGATACAGCAGCGTCGGGCGGGTCTGCTGATGCCTGGCCTGCATCAGGGCGAACGTGCTGACGACGAGGTCCGGCGGCACCGGCGAGTTCATCTCCCTGAGCCAGGGTTCGACCAGTTGCGCGATCGATGTGTCCCAGTCGATCAGCGTTCCATAGCAGTCGAAAGTGAGCACCTTGAATTGCGAAAGGTCGATCATCGCTTCAGGTCCTTCCTCGCAACGTCGCCCCGGTGCAAATGCGCCTGCACGCGCCTGGTCGATGCGTCGGTCTGGCTGACGATGAGGCGCGACGCACCGTCGATGTCACCGTCGCGGATCGCCGCCACGATCAGGAGATGGCTATCGACCCAGCCGGGACTGAGGCCGGACTGCGCCCATGCCGGCAGCAAATAGCGGTTGATACCCTGGTAGAGGCCGGCGATTTGCGACAGCAGCCGCGGCCTCTCGGCGCGCTGGTAGAGGCTGCGGTGAAACTCCCAATGCAGGCTGGCCCGGTCCAGCGGGTCTGCGGCAGCGGCGGCTTTGCTGAGAATGGCTTCGGAGTATTCCAGGTTCGCCTGCGTCAGCCGCGGCGCGGAATAGCGAAGCGCGTGCGGTTCGAGCAGCGCGCGAAGTTCGGCGATCTCGAGAAAGTCCTGTTCAGAGATCTGCGAGACGGTCACGCCGCGGTTGGGATGCAGCACTGCCAATCCGTCGGCGACGAGCCGCTGCAGCGCTTCGCGCACCGGCGCAACGCTGACGCCGAACCGCGCGGCAACGTCGTTCTGTTTGAGCTGCGCGCCACCGGCAATCGCTCCGAGGAGGATGGCGCGGCGCAGCTGTTCGGCGATCAACTCCGGCGTCGAGAGCTTGGCGGTGGTGATGCCTGAGAGGCCTTCTGCGAGCGTCATCCTTGACAATCCCATGATGTTGCCTGATCTTAGATTATCGATAATCTAAGATCGATAGGAAATCAAGAGCATCGTCAGGCAGCGCGTGTTGCGCGTAAGGAGCTGATTCATGACGCAGATTTCGGACGTGGCGGCGCATGTTCCCGCCGATCAGGCCGCGGGTTCACTTGCACGCACGGCTTTGGCAGCGACCGTCGGCACGACGATCGAATGGTACGATTTTCAGGTTTATGGCCTGGCCGCAGCGCTGATTTTCAACTCCCAGTTCTTTCCAAACGTCGATCCAGTCGCCGGCACCCTGCTCGCATTCGCGACCTTCGCCGCCGGATTCCTGGCGCGTCCGATCGGCGCGATCATCTTCGGGCATATGGGCGATCGGATCGGCCGCAAGTCGACGTTGATCACGACGTTCCTGCTGATGGGGGGCGCAACGCTGCTGGTCGGATGTCTGCCGAACTACAATGCGATCGGCATTTTCGCGCCGATCCTGCTCGTGGCTCTCCGCTTGATCCAGGGCATTGGCCTCGGCGGCGAATGGGGCGGCGCTGTGCTGATCATGACCGAAAGCGGAGGGCAATCCCGTCGCGGGCTGCTCGGCAGCCTGCCGCAACTGGGATCCCCGGCGGGTCTGGTGATCGCAACGCTGGTGTTCGCGGCCACCACCGCGATGACGACATCAGAGCAATTTGCTTCATGGGGCTGGCGGCTTCCGTTTCTCCTGAGTGTGGTGCTGGTGCTGGTCGGTGCGGTCGCCCGTTTCTCGATGCCCGAGAGCAAGGCCTTCTCGCAGGCCAAACGCGAGAACGCGATCGCGGCATTTCCACTCGCCGAGACTCTGCGGACCCAGTGGAAAGAAGTCTTGCTGGCGGCCGGGCTGTTTCTCGTCACCAGCGGAGGCTTCTACGTCTACGTGACCTTCATGGTCGCCTATGGCTCGATAAATCTCGGTCTGCCCCGGGAATTGATGCTCAACGGTGTCCTCGTGTTTGCGATCACCGAGCTTCTGATTATCGTTCCGGTCTGCGCGTTCTCGGACCGGATCGGGCGCCGCCCGGTGTTCATTCTCGCAGCGATGTTCACGATCGCGTTCGCCTTCCCGCTGTTCTGGCTGGTGAACACCAAGGTCACGTCGTTGATCCTGCTCGGCATGGCGATCGGCGGAGTTGCCAACGGTGTGCTGTTCGGAATCATGGGCTCGTTCGGCCCGGAGCTGTTCAAGACCAGCGTTCGCTATACGGGCGCATCGCTGGGCTACCAGCTCTCAGCGGCACTGGGTGGCGGTCTCACGCCATTGATCGCGACAGCGCTGGTGAAATGGGCCGATGGACGCTACTGGCCCGCGCCGGCCTGGCTCGCAGGTCTTGCAGGGGTCAGCCTGTTAGCAGCACTCATCGCACCCGAGACGCGATCGCGATCGCTGTCTGGCGACGAAAGCGACTGAGAGAGCTGAGGCAGGAGAGCCGCGAGTGGCTCTTCCATCTTTTGCTGGCGCGAGAAAACTGCACCATCTCCATGCACTCCGGCCGCTTCTCCCCTTGTGGGAGAGGCCGGAGCGGATGCAGCGAAGCGGAATGCGCTCCGGGTGAGGGGTGCAGTCTATCCGCGAGGAGAGGTCCCTCGATAGACCGTGACCCCTCACCCGGATTGCATCTGCGATGCAATCCGACCTCTCCCACAAAGGGAGAGGTGACTGTCCGAGTGGCGAGACCTTCTCATCATAACAAGCAAAAAGCCCGGTCTTGCGACCGGGCTTTTGTTTTCAATCCGTCGAACCCTTTCAGGCGGCTTCGTCGGCCACCGCGGTGTCGTCGCCGTCGGCATCCTCACCTTCGGCTTCGCCCTCGGCATCGCCTTCACCGGCTTCGGACTTGGCGCCGCGGCGCGGGCTCTTGGCGAGCTGGCTTTCGATTTCCTTGACCGCTTCGGTCTCGGTCGAGTGCTGGACGACGGCGATTTCGCGCGACAGGCGGTCGAGCGCGGCTTCGTAAAGCTGGCGTTCGCTGTAGGACTGTTCGGGCTGCGATTCCGAGCGATAGAGATCGCGGACCACTTCGGCGATCGCGACGATGTCGCCCGAGTTGATCTTGGCTTCGTATTCCTGGGCGCGGCGCGACCACATGGTGCGCTTGACGCGGGCGCGGCCCTTCAGCGTCTCCAGCGCCCGCTTGACCAGCGCCGGGTCCGACAGCTTACGCATGCCGACATTGGCGACCTTCGCCGTCGGGACGCGCAGCGTCATCTTGTCCTTCATGAAATTGATCACGAACAGTTCGAGCTTGGCGCCCGCGATCTCCTGCTCCTCGATCGCCAGGATCTGGCCGACGCCGTGAGCCGGATAGACGACGAATTCGTTAGCCTTGAAGCCCTGGCGCTGGGTCACGACCTTCTTCGGCTCCTCGACACGGGGCGCAGCCACCGGCTTCGCGGCAACCTTCGGAGCGACGACGGGGGCAGCAGCCTTCGGCGCCGCCGGCTTGGGAGCAGCAACAGCGGCAGGCTTGGCGACGGAAGGCTTGGCAACAGGAGTCTTGGCAACCGCAGGCTTCGGGGCGACCTTCGCGGCAGCGGGCTTCGCAGCTGTCGCTTTCGCGGCAGTCTTGGCAGTCTTGTCTGGCATCAGGCTTCTTTTGTTCTTTGAGGACTTTGCGGCCGCGGCCTTCTTGGCGACCTTCACGGACGCCTTGGCACGGCCCTTGGTTGCGCTGCGAGCAACGACAGCGGCTTTTTTCGTGGTCTTAGAAGCACTCTTTTTACGCGTTTTCTGTGACACAGCCTGCGCGCGGAAACTGCCACGCCCCTGTTCGATGTTTGCGGGAACCTCGAAGCCACAAGGTACGCATGGCAGCGAGTTCTTGGCTTGTAATGTGCCCAATATAGCACATTTTCCGCAAAAATCAATGATTTACGCCCGATTCCGGACCTATCCAGAGACCATTCGGTCATATGTCCGTCATTAGGGTTAAACCGGCAGGCCGATCAGGGGCCTGCGAGGGCTGGAACGGGCCGGAACGCGCCACAGCCCGCCCTTGTTCGCGCGGGGGTAGCGAATCAGTCGCCTGAACCCGGATTCGCAGAAAAATATTTCTCGAACTTGCCTTCCTTGCCTTCCCACTCCTTGGCGTCCTCGGGCGAGTCCTTCTTCTGGGTGATGTTCGGCCAGCTCTTGGCGTATTCGGTGTTGACCTCGAGCCACTTCTCCAAGCCCGGCTCGGTGTCCGGCTTGATCGCGTCGGCCGGGCACTCCGGCTCGCACACGCCGCAATCGATGCATTCGTCCGGATGGATGACGAGCATGTTCTCGCCCTCGTAGAAGCAGTCGACGGGACACACCTCAACGCAGTCGGTATATTTGCACTTGATGCAGGCTTCAGTGACGACGTAGGTCATCCAAAACTCCGAAACGATCAACTATTTGAGGGGTTGCCTAGCGCAGGAATACCCCAGCCGCAAGGGAAGCGGCCTGCGAAAAACCGGGCATTCCGGCGTTCCTGCCCGCCGGCTTTGGTATGGCGCATGATCTTGTCGGAAAACCGGGGCCACTTTTCCGGATCATGCACTTGGCAAGGCTGAGATAGCTATTCCTTGCCAGCTTGCAAATCCTCGAACAGCAGACGCGCGGCAGCCGCATCGCGGCGCCGCTCGGCGAAGCCCACAACCTTCAGCACGCGGACGCTGTTGTCGAGCCCAACGGTGACGACGTCGCCGAGTTTGACCGCATGCCCCGGCGATTTCTCGCGCGTGCCGTTGATGCGGACGCGGCCTTTCTCGACAAGCTCAGCAGCACTGGTGCGGGCCTTCACCACCCGCGCGTGCCACAGCCATTTGTCGAGGCGCTGCCGATCCAATCGAGATAATCAATCCTTGCGGTTGCCCGCGAGCTGTTCCTTCAGCGCGGCGAGCTTGGCGAATGGCGAGTTCGGATCGATCGGCCGGTCGCGCTCGCGCGGCGGCGCCGCACTTGAGGCGTAGGGCCGATGCGACGGCCCGCCCTTGTCACGTCCGCCCTTGTCACGGCCGAAATCGCGGCCGCCACGATCGCGATCGCCGCCCTTGTTGCGATCGCCGCCGAACTTCTTCGGACGATCATTGTCGCGATCGCGTCCCTTGCCCTCGAAGCGCTCACGGCGCGGGCCACGATCGCCTCGGTTGTCAGGTGCAGGTGCCGGCGCGCCGTCAACGGGCGCGGCGGGTGCAGCGGCAACCTCGGCAGGCGCGCCCTCACGCGGCGGCACGCGGAAATCCTGGTGACGGCGCGGACGGCGATGATGCTCGCGCTTCTCGCCCGGGGCCGCTTCGCCTGCCGCGGCGGCTGGCGCGCCGCCCTCGGCGGGTTTGCCCTGGTGACGGCCGCGATTGCGATCGCGGTTGCGGTCGTGCTGGCGCGGACGATGCTCGTCGGAGCGGCCGCCGGGGCGCCAGACATCGACCAGTTGCGGCTCGGCCGGCGCCTCGGGCGCGGCCTCTGCCTCGGCGGGAGCAGCTTCGGTCGTTGCGGTCTCGGCAGGCGCTTCAGCAGAAGCTTCCACCGGGGCTTCGACAGCAGCAGCCTCCTCGGCCGCAGGCGCTTCCTCAGCGGGGGGCTCCGGCGCGGCCTCGGCCACGGGCTCAGGCTGCGTCTCGACGACGACGGGCGTCTCCTCGGGCGCCGCGACCGGCGCGAAGCCGACATCGGGCAGCAGTGCGGCTGACGGCGCAGGATCGCCGGAAACCTCCATATCGGTGGCAGCTTCCGCCTCCGGCGCGTCGGCGACGGCCTCGGGGCCAGCATCGACCGGCGCATCCACAACAGCGTCCGCGCTCGCCTCGATGGGCGGTGCCTCGACGGCGACGGTCTCGGTGGCCTCGACGGTGACGGCCTCAACCGGCTTCGGCGGCAATGGCGGGCGGCGGTCCATGCGATAGCCGAGCGCGCGCAGGATCGAGGCGAAGTCTTCGCCGGCCGACCCGGTCAGCGAGGTCATCGCCTGCGTCACGACAAAGCCACGGCCATCGAACGCGCCGGCGGGCTTGTCGCCGGGATTGGTCTCGCGCCAGGACAGCGCCGGGCGGATCAGATCGGCGAGCCGCTCCAGGATGTCGACGCGCACCGCGCGCTCGCCGCACTGGCGATAGCCAAGCACGCGATAGGCGTCGCGGGCGAGCTGCTTGTCGACCGGGAACGAAGTCCGTCCGCTCGAGGCCAGATGCTGCACGTTCGACAGGATAGCCATGTCGACATTGCTTTGTTTTTCGGCCCACAGCAGCGACGCCAGCGAGCGCGCCGCGGGCTTCAGCAGCAGCGGGAAATAGATGTGGTAGGCACCGAACCGCACGCCGTATTTGCGCAACGTCGCGCGCGACGGCTGGTCGAGATCCTTCATCTCGGCCGAGATCTTGGCGCGCTCGAGCACGCCGAGCGCTTCCACCAGCTGGAATGCGATGCCGCGGGCGATGCCCTGCAGATCCTCGGCCTTGGACAATTCGAACAGCGGCCCGAGCAGTTTTTCGATATGCGTTTTGAGCCAGAGGTCGAGCCGGGTCTGCACCGCTTCGCGCGGCGCGCCGGAGAGCCGCTCGTCGGAAATGATACGCAGCCGCGGATGCAGCGCGTCGTCGGCTGCCACAAGCTTGGCCACCGCGTCGCCGGTCCAGCGGATGGTGCCGTCGGAGGTCAGCACGAACTGATCGTCCGCGCCGGCGCTCAATTTCTCGGCACGCGCGTCGATCTCTTTCGCCAGAACCTGCTGGGCCGCGGCCTGCAGCGCCTTGGCGTCTGAGCCCGCTTCGGCCGCATCTGGTGCAAAGGTGAAACCGTCGAGGCGGCCAATTGCATGGCCTTCCACGATCACTTCGCCGGTCTTGCCAATTTCCGTATTCAAAACTGAGTTCTCCCGCAGGCGGCGCATCAATACACTGGTCCGCCTGTCAACGAAACGCTCCGTGAGCCGTTCATGCAGCGCATCGGATAATTTATTTTCGAGCTCCCGCGTGGTCCCCTGCCAGTGCTCCGGGTCGGACAGCCAGTCCGGCCGGTTGGCGACGAAGGTCCAGGTCCGGATCTGCGCGATCCGGCCCGACAGCGTATCGATATCGCCGTCGGTGCGGTTGGCCTGGTCGATCTGGGCGGCAAACCATGCGTCCGGGATACGCCCCTTTTGCATCAGGAAGCCATAGAGCGTGGTCACGAGTTCGGCATGGGCGGCCGGTGCCAGCTTTCGATAGTCCGGAACCTGGCAGGCCTCCCACAGCCGCTCCACGGCGGCTTTGCCATGCGCCATATCGCGCACATCGCCGTCGCGCGCGACGTGATCGAGCACGCGCTGGTCCTCCGCAGGCTGCGCCCGCGTCAGCGCCTCATGGCCGGGCGACAGCGCCAGCGACACCTGCAGTGCCCCGAGCGAGGCGAAATCGAGTTTTGCATTCCGCCATTGCAGCATTTTCACGCTGTCAAAAGTGTGGTTCTGCAGCGCGTTGACGAGCTCCGGCTCGAACGGCGCGCAGCGCCCCGTCGTACCAAAGGTACCGTTGCGGGTGGCGCGGCCTGCCCTGCCTGCAATTTGCGCAAACTCCGACGGCGTCAGCCGGCGGAACTGATAGCCGTCGTATTTGCGGTCGGAGGCAAAGGCGACATGATCGACGTCGAGATTGAGCCCCATGCCGACAGCGTCGGTGGCGACGAGATAATCGACGTCGCCGTTCTGGAACATCTCGACCTGCGCATTGCGTGTGCGCGGCGACAGCGAGCCCAGCACGACAGCCGCGCCGCCATGCTGGCGGCGGATCAGCTCGGCGATCGCATAGACTTCATCGGCGGAGAACGCGACGATCGCAGTCCGCCGCGGCTGCCGCGTGATCTTGCGGTCGCCGGCGAATTCGAGCTGCGACAGGCGGGGCCGCGTGACGATCGAGGCACCCGGCAGCAGCCGTTCGATGATGGGGCGCATCGTCGCAGCCCCCAGCAGCAGCGTCTCATCGCGGCCGCGGCGGTTGAGGATGCGATCAGTGAAGACATGCCCGCGCTCCAAATCGGCGGCGATCTGGATCTCGTCGACCGCGAGGAACGAGACGTCGAGATCGCGCGGCATCGCCTCCACGGTCGAAACCCAGAACCGCGGCGCCTTCGGCTTGATCTTCTCCTCGCCGGTGATCAGCGCGACATTGTCGACGCCCACGCGATCGACGGCCTTGTTGTAGACCTCGCGTGCCAACAGCCGCAGCGGCAGCCCGATGATTCCCGACGAATGCGCCAGCATCCGCTCGATCGCCAGATGCGTCTTGCCGGTGTTGGTCGGCCCCAGCACGGCGGTAACGCCGGCGCCGGGTGCGCGGTCATGTCCGAACGAATGTGAGAAAGCCATATTTTACAGGTGTTTCTTGAACTGTTGGCGAGTTGCTTAACCCGTCATCCCTAGCACAACGGCGCCTTCGCCGTTGTGCTGGAGGAGCGCGCAGCGCGTCTCGAAGGATGAACGGCCGATATAGGGCCGCGCATCGCGATCCGCACGTGGAGCTAGCGGGGCCGCCGCCCTTCGAGACGGCCGCTGCGCGGCCTCCTCAGGGTGACGGTGAGAGATGGAAGCCGCGGTCTTCACTCCTTCACCCGTCATTTCGCAAAATCTGTCTCACAATGCGACGCTCAACACGCCGGATTTAAGCTTCGGAACGAGTCCGGAACGAATCGCGGCCGAATCGGTGACTCCGTTTCAGGCCTGTTCCGTTCACCGCAACATCTCGCGTGGACTCCAATGCGGCGGCACTAGATCAAGTTTACGAGGGCTCCACAAGCGGCTGAGACGGGTGGCATTTTGCTAAATTCCAGAGCCGGACGAGTCGAATCAGAAGCGGGCAAGAGTCAACTGGATTCCGGTGCCGTTTGTTACATTCCCGACGCTCGCGTAGCCCGGATGAAGCGAAGCGCAATCCGGGACAAGTCGATCGGCGGATGCGCAGGCCCCGGATTTCGCTTCGCTCCATCCGGGCTACGAAGCCGTCATTCCGGGGCGATCCCTACTGCGTCTTCGCCACGCGCGGCGGCGCGGCCGTGGTGACGAACGACGTCGCTTCCAGCATCGCAGGCCCCAATGGCGTCGGGATCATCATGCGGAACGGCACCAGGATGCGGGTGCCGGCGATCGGCACGAAGGCGATCTCGATGTTGCGCTGGGCGGCGAGGTATTTGATGACCGGGCGATCCGGGATGTAGCCCGCAACAGGCACGAAATAGATCGCGCAGACCAGCGCCGGGCCGTGATAGCCGTGCTCGGCCTTGACGGTCTCGACCCGCTTGAAATCGAGCCTGAGATCGTAGCGCATGCGCCCGTCGAACACGCCGGCGCCGGTGCGGCAGACATCCGGGCTCATCAGGTCGGCATTGCCGGGGGCGCGCAGCATCGAGCCGGTCATCGGGTCGAACACGCCCTTCTTCTGCGCCTCGGTGACGGGGATGCGGTCGGCATCGACCGGCGGTTCCGGTTCGATCGCGAAATCCTTGATGGCGCCGTTGGCCAGCACCATCCGGATGGTCTCTGATTTCTTCGAGGTGGTGGTGGTCGCGGTGTAGGCGGTGGCGACCAGCACGCCGTTGACGACGCGGCCCTGCGAGGCCCCCGTGCCGGTGCCGCCGGAAAACGCCTTCAGAAGCCCGGCGGTGCCGCCCTGGGCCGAGGCCGAGAAGGTGTCGTCGCCGATTTCGATGGCCCAGGCGCCCTTGCCGACCGGGATACCGGCGAGCGTCGCCTCATACTGGGCGTCGAGCCGCCCCTGGGCGCTCGCGTTGTGCGCCCCGAACAGCAAGAAAGCGCCGGCGCAAAGGCCGAGCAGCCGCCCGAGCGGGGCCAAAAAGGCGATTGGGGTGGTCACGTACCTGACGGTCCTGCTATTCGGCGCTGCGTCGTGTCCATCTAGGCAGTCAAATCGGCCGGACAACGCGCGCGTCTTGTATGGAACCCAGAATGGCAGCCGAATACGCCCTTTATATGGTTGCTATATCTGACGTTAAGTGGCTGCAACGGCTTATGAACAGGGCGTTTTCAAGCGAAGTGGCCTTCCGGTTCGCGGTCCACGAAAACGCGTCAAGAAATAACGCCGCAGGCGCCGGGGGACGCCGGTCGAAACGGCCTAAAACCTTGACGCTCCGGCGATCTGCCCCTATACACCCGCGGTTCCTGGAAAATGGACGCGAATTCAAAACCCCCGCGCGGGCCGCGTGATCGCACGTGCCGCCTGATGCGGGGATGCAATAAGGATTTTTGAGATGTCCCGGCGCTGCGAACTGACGGCCAAGGGCCCCATGACGGGCCACAAGGTGAGCCACTCCAACATCAAGACCAAGCGGCGCTTCCTGCCGAACCTGGCCAACGTCACCTTCATCTCGGAAGCGCTCGGCCGCAACATCCGCCTGCGCGTCTCGACCAATGCGCTCAAGAGCGTCGACCACAATGGCGGCCTCGACGCCTTCCTGATCAAGTCCAAGGCCGACGTGCTCTCGCCCCGTGCGCTCGATTTCAAGCGCGCGATCGAGAAGAAGGTCGGCAAGCCGGTGTTCGTGAAGAAGGCGAGCTGAGCGCGAGTAGCTCAGCTGCGGCGCAGAAAAGCGCGGAGAGAGTTTTGAGCGGCCGGGTCGGAAGACCTGGCCGTTTTTGTTTGCGTTGAGGCAGACACAAAAGGATTGGCGGCTAGTGGGGGCATTCGCACCCCCGCCGAGTTCAGATCAGTCCCCGGGATTTCAGTCGCTCGGTGCGTGCGGCATCGCTCCGTGCCGCTTCGACCATGTCATCCCTTTCGAGCTTATATGCTTTGTTCAACTCGTTCTTTCGATTCCATAGGGCGAAGCCGTTGATCAGAAAGATTAGAGCGGCCAATGTTTCGATTTCCCAAGTGCGATCCGAGAAATAATAGTCGAGTAAGCAAGCGGCGGTGACAAGGATATTGGCCCAATAGATCATCGGCCCCTCGTGCGCGAAACTCTTCCACACTTTGTCCGTGCGGTCGCCCATGGCTTCCTCCAGCGTTCAGCCCCTTAATCGTATTTCTTGATTGCCTCGCACGCTTCCGCAATGCTTTCTTTCGCCGTTCCAGATTTCATTTCCGCCAACATCTTCGTCATAAGAGAAGCGTAGCGGCCACCCGGCTCTATGTCGGACGACTTCACTCCGGCATCTGACGCCCATCGTGCAATCTTATCCTCGTGGGATTTCGAGAACGGGCAGCTTTGCTGGAGGGATATCACGCGCGCAGCCATCATCGCAAAAGCCTTGACGGTCTGTGGAATAGTTGGGTCTTGATACCATTCTGCGAACCGCAGCGCCTCAGCGGCTTTTCTATCATCTTCGATCTTTATGTCGCGTGACGCTTGATCGGCAGCATTTGCCGCCTTGTCGGAGATTTCGAGTTGTACGGGATCGGGGCCGAAACGTCTGTAAATTGTGACGCTCCCGCCGCCGCCATCGCGAGCAAAGGCTTGGCATTCGATTTTAACGCCACGGACTTCCCGATCAGCAAGTTCGGCAGCACTTGATTTGAGCGCGTCAGTAACGCACGCCGACGTTTCCGTCGTGATTTCTGCGCGAGTGGCCCCCGTTACGAACTCGCCCCCCTTGGCGATAAGAGCCGCTATACCAGAAGGCGGTCGCGCCTTTCCTTCCCAATAAACCGCAAAGTCGGGCTTTTGCTTTGGGCCGAATGGGCAGCCATAAGTCACGCTAGCTGCTCCAACGTGGCCGATCTCGATGTTCATGCTCCTTTGCTGCCCCGTCCCGCCTCCGAGGTAAGCGGCAAGCTTCTTAGCGCCAGAGAGACAGCTTGCAGCGTTCGCCGCGTCGTCGGGAATAGTCGGCTTGGACCGGACGACCGCTTGAGTAACGTCGGTGATCAATATGGCTTTGACACTGATGTCGTCGATTAGCTTGCCAAGCTCAACCGGAGGCCGCGTCGTGGGAACAGGGTAGTCGAGTACATCGTTAATGACGAAGATATGGTTGTCCGCGGCTCGTCTTGCTATTTCGATCGCACCTGCGCCGGTCAGCATTTGTACATTCACTTCTGCGCATGGCTTGCTGCTCCGGAGCGAGACGGCATTCAAAGTCAGAAATTGAGCGGGGAGCTTGAAGCCCTCTTTAGCTTCATAGCGCCATGTTGATGGGTCCTCTAGCTTCCCAATGTTTGGCCCATCATCCTCGAAAACGGTTGTCGCCGGAATGACCAGTTCATCTGTGGGCCTAAGATGAACGTCGTTGTCTGTAAGACATATCTTTGCAATACCGGTCGACCCCACTTCTGAGTTTGGTGACGCGGCGTGCGCTGGGCTCAGCAGGACGATCGCGGCGGCAGCCGCGAGCGAAAGATGTTTCATGGTTGCGATGCTCCCGCTAGCAATCGTAGCGGAGCTCATTGAGCGCGCAAGTCCCTTCGGCAAGTGAAAAGCCCCGAAGATCATCCCGGTCTATTGCCAATCAATTGTAGGAAGGCGAGCACACCGGCAAAAGTTTTCGGGAGTGCTTGAGAAGTGACGTAAAGCCCCTCTTGCATCGATAAAAGAGCAGCTTCCTCACCTAATAGTACCCCGCGTATCTCCGCGCTTTGCGGGTCTGTGTGTTGTGCGGCGTTCCTCCTATGGAGATAGTTCTTAGTGAGGAATGCTTTTATATCTTTGCGAAGCTGATCCAGAAACGCATGTATATGATCAGGGAAGAAGAAACGCGCCTCTTCAAAGCGCAGAAACAACGCATCTAGCTCGTGCGGCATCGTATCTTGATCGCGCTTTTCGAAGGTGATCCTTATCGCTTCCCGTGCCGCCGCGTAAATTGCATATCGTTTCTCGAATAGATTATAGCGAAGCTGATCTAACGCCGTGTGCGCCTGTTGTTGTGCTGTCTGCCATTGCCGTCGGATGAAAAAGGCGGCAACGACCGCCGCGATTATGGTGGCGACTGGCCCGGCAAAGTCTTTGAAGTATGAGTAGATCATGGGCTGCTCCTGCCGGCACGGGCCGATTGCTCGCCCGATTAACCTGCGAGCAATTCTTCCAACGTTTGCGGCTTGTCGGCTTTAATCAACGCAGCACCAGGGAAGCCCTTGGATTTAATGTCTTCCCTCACAGACCACGCGCACGTGACTACGTCTTCGGGATCGATAGAAATCACGGTCATTAAATGGCCCCCGCTTGTAAGCGTCACGGTATCGCCGATCTCGAATGACGGCTTAGTCATGCCCGGCGCCTACGTTCTTTAGAGCCTGTATCGCTTTGTTGAGCGCATCCGACGCTTGCCGTAGACCATCCGCATATTTGGTTGTGACAAGGACTTCCGCACCGCCTGGCGGATGGACTCGGACCTGACGAGTGCCGAGACCTTCCCAGAGCTTATCGATATTGGCTCGCTCGCGCTCCAACTCTTCAATGATCAGGCCGTGCTTCGTCATCGACTTTACTCCCAAAATTATTGATGATGGTCACGACATTCTCGGCGTTGATGGTCGTGTGATTGATCGTCAGTTGTGTCGGCGGCTCGGACGATTTCAGTCGAGAGAGTATCCAATCTCCCAGGAATTTGAAACCCGCTGTAGCTCCCACTGTGATGACGGCCGTCCAATACTTTCGGTGTCGCTCGTGTCGAAAGCCCTCTTTGGCCGATAGCTGGCCTCGACGCCCTCACGGGTCCGCCATCTAACGGTGGACGGACGTGGAAACGACAACTATCCTTTGCAACGAGGGTGGGGGACGTATGAGATTGCAAGAGCGGAAAACCTCTACCCGATGATGATCCTTTCCGCTTCAATCGCTGTATCGTCGGACGTGTTTCTTTCAACGTCATTCTAATACTTATGGAAGTTTCGAGATGTCTGATGCGATGGTATGGAAGGCTAATCGACTAAGGGTCTTCATCTCCCACCTATCCAGCAAGCAAGCAGAAGCAGCGTCGCTTAAGGTTGCACTAGCTGAATATGGAATTGACGCGTTCGTTGCGCACGCCGATATCACCCCTACATCTCGATGGGAGAATACCATCGAAGATGCGCTTCGGACATGCCACTCGCTCGTCGCACTGTTGCATCCGGGATTTCACAAGAGCAATTGGACGGATCAAGAAGTTGGATTTGTCATGGGTCGCAACATGCCAGCATTCGCAGTCCATTTAGGCGAGGCCCCCTACGGCTTCTTAGCCAAATTTCAAGCGTTCCCCCTGAAAGGCGGCGACCTTTCAAAACTTGCTCACACTCTATTTAAAGCTTATTGCAGGCATGAGCAGACAGCGGGCCGGTTGGCGACATATACCGCACTGCGTTTTGCCGACAGCAGTACCTTCGCAGCAGCTAAATCGCGTTTTTCTCAGCTCGAAGAGGCGACCGTGTGGAACGAGAAGCTTTCGAAGATCGTGCGGGACGCAGTCCGCGACAACGGTCAGACCATGTATGTCAGAGACAAGGCACTGCGCGAAATTGCTGAATGGGATCGCGATATTTCGTCGTAGGTTCAATCTTCACCTCCCGTCCGCAGGATGGCACCGACTTGTAAGCGTGCCAAAGCGCGAGAGCGCAAATGAAGAATGAGCCCATGCCACTGACTCAAAGTTTTCGCGACACGGTGCGGTCGCGGGCCGAGCGCGAGCCTGCGTTTCGCAAGGCGCTGTTCCAGGAGGCGATGCAGGCGCTGCTGGCCGGCGAGACCGATGACGGCCGCGCGACGCTGCGGGCCTATATCAATGCGACCGTTGGGTTTGAGCGGCTGGGCGAGGTACTGGGACGCCCGCCGAAGAGCCTGATGCGGATGTTCGGGCCGGACGGCAATCCGACTGCCGACAACCTGCTCGGCGTCGTCAGGGCCTTGCAGGACGAGACCGGCGTGCAGCTGAAAATTCGCGCGGTCACCGAAGCAGCCTGATCGCGTCGTCGCTCACTTCGGCGACTGCAATCCCGGCGACGTCACCCACGCATTGACGCGCGAGGCGGTCTCGGCGCGACGCGCCATGCGGATCAGGCGGTCGCGCTCCACGCCGGGAGGCATGGCGCTGGCTTCCTCGCGCAGGCGGATCGATTCATCCGCGAGGTGCTGCTCGACGGAGCGGCGGGGATTGGAAAGGCTCATCGGCATGACGCTGCTCCATTCCAACAGAAGGCGGGAGCGCAACGGGCGTTCTCAGTCACCGATAGAGGCCAGGATATCCGCGCGGTGATGGCTGAAAGCTACACCTGCCGGGCGCGGCGTGACGGTGCACTTGTGAACACAGCGGACAAGGAAATCGGGTACGGCTAGCGCCGCGACCACCCCCGGAAGTGCACGGCCAAGGCTTTGGGGGCAGGAGAATACAAGGCCGTGCAGGCCGGCAAACCGACCCGCTGCATCAAGTCGATGCCACGGCGCTGGTTCCTCGGTGGCGACCAATTGCCGCGCGGTGTGACCATGCCCGGGTATTGTTCGCACTTTAACCTCAGCTGTCCTGAGCTGATTTTGAGCATCCTCGCTCGCCTGATCGAAAGGAAACCAGGGCTTGGCCGGCGTTCGCAGTAAGGATTGCGGCGCGGTGAATGTTCGCTCTCAGCGAGAGCGGGCCTGGCTTGAGGAATGGTGACAAGTATCTACATAAGGGCCATCGCCGCGCGCCCCATGGCCACTATCGGTGACTGAGAGTTCGGTAGCACTCCCGCCCGATCCAAGGGAGAGTCATATGCCGGAATACCGAGCTTACATCATCGGCCAAGACGGCCATTTCCACACCGCTGTTCCGCTCGAATGCGCCGATGATACCGAGGCCATGGAACAGGCAGAGCAGCTGATTGACGGCCACGACGTCGAGCTTTGGCAGCGAGACCGCAAGATAGCCAGGTTCGACCACATGCGGAAAATACAATTCTAAATGAACGTTTCGGACGCTTCCCCTTCGTAAACTACGGGGGAGGATCGCGATGACCGACCATGGCGACCGCGCAGAACACCAGCGGCGGTCCTATCGAGTTCGCGGGCCCGGCCTAAATCGTTAATTTTTTCCAAAGTGATCAAAACAGACCAGCGGCGAAGCTTCATCCGTTCCAAGCTTCCTGCATCACCGGCCCTGTAACGGCACCTGCCGGCGACTGAGAGCTCCGTCGTGCTCCCGCCTGATCGAGGCGCGCAACATGTTCCAGCCTCTATGTTCGACGTGTCGAACAACAACCATGCTGGCTCGGATTACGCACGGCGCATGGGACTTCGATATCCGCACCTTTGAATGCCCCGTGTGCACCGGCATCCATCAGGTCGTCGCCGATCTGGCCGACCCGATGAAATCCCCGAAAGCAAACGGCTGGCTTCATGGCCAATTGCAAGCCCCCAAATAGGGCCGTGATGTCGTGACCGCTGGTGGGGAGCCGCAGATGCAAGACTACCGCGCCTACGTCATAGGTTCAAAGGGCCGGATCCGACGGCGTATCGACTTCCTCTGCGACAATGACGAGGCCGCCAGGCACCGCGCCGAAAACCTGGTCAACGGTCACGACGTCGAGCTATGGCAACTCAATCGCATGGTTTGCGAATTGAAAGCCAAACGCCAAGCCCGCCTCGGCCAGAGCCGTTTCCGATCCGATGGAATCGGAACGGAGCTCTAGATTCTCGTTTTGACGCGTTTTCTTTGCGCGAACCGGTATCCACTTCGCTGGAAAACGCTCTCATGCTCCACGAGATCGACGCGTCAAGGTGACTTCAGTCCTTGTCCGCAATCTTCCCCTTGCCGCCACATGACGTGCATTTGGCGGGATAGATTTTGTGGTTCGCCTGCACCGGCTGCTTCACGGCGGGGAAACCCGTTCCCTTGCACGTCGGGCAAATATGTTCTCTGATCTTCATCGTCATGTGCCTTTCAGGCCGGGACGCTTGGGACCGACTCTCCGGCTCAGGTTTGGTCCCAGGTGGAGCAGAACAGCCCCAGCGCGGGGGCTGAGCGCTGGGGCCATCTGGGGGAACGGCGTCAGGTGCGGCCTGCGCGGCGTTCCAGTCCCAGTCGATCACATCCAGCCAGACCTGACTGGTCAATTTTGACCGTCGCCGCATTCATTCTGCGCGCCGTCTCCTGACGACGGATGACTGGCTGGCCCTGCCCGCCGGCCTCCTGAGCATGATGAGGCCAGGTTGAGTCGGTCGGACGGCAGACTGGCTGCACCTCTCCCGCTTGTCGGGGCGAGCGGCGCTCGTGTCGAACGCCGGTAGCCGCCGGCTACTTTGCATGGGGTTGTTTTCGATATTTTGGCAGTGCGCCCCTGCGGAGGCAGGCGCGAAGCAATCCATTCTATCGTGCCGCGCGTGGAGAGACGGATTGCGTCGTCGCTAGCGGCGCTCTCGCGAGACAGTTCGCTAACGTTGCTCATAATGACGGCAGGACTGCGAACTGCCGCCGTTGCAGGCACAAAAGCCGCCGCGATCCCGGTGAAGAAAACCCTAACGAAACCGGGTTGTTCACGGCATTGCGCGCGCATGAGGCGCATGCATCGGACGCGATCATTTCCAATTGTTTGTGCGCAAACGACGCAGTACACCACGCCTCCGATTCGGGAGAGGGGCCGTGAATATCACGGCCGGCACAACTCATCGTGAGGCGCGTGCGCCGCACCCTTGGGAAGAAACCGAACCGCTCCTAGATCGTATCTGCAAGACGACCCGAATAAAGGAATTAATAAAATGCAAGTTCGCGCATTCGATACGCGCGGAAGACTGGTGCCCGCACTCGCAACCGCCATTGTGGCGGTGCTGGCGACGGCCGCACTGATTCTCC
The DNA here is from genome assembly GCF_000938305.1 of Bradyrhizobium sp. LTSP885. GTDB lineage: Bacteria > Pseudomonadota > Alphaproteobacteria > Rhizobiales > Xanthobacteraceae > Bradyrhizobium. The sequence goes on along the minus strand of NZ_JYMT01000003.1, from coordinate 181,505 downwards.
TCGAATTCACCCCGCGCCACGATGTGCGCGCCGCCGGCCCCGGCATGATCACCTCAGCCGCCGCCGACCGCGCCGGCGCCACCGTGCTGCCGACGGATCCGATCACCACCGGCAGCGTGCGCGCGCGGTAAGGCAGAGTCCCTCCCCATCGTCGTCCCGGCGCAGGCCGGGACGACGAAGAATTTAGACACCCCTCTCCAACAACACCCTGAAATCCGCCCGCGCCCGCTGCGCCTCGGCGCGCGCGGCCTCCGATGTATCGCCCAAGCCGAAATAGCCGTGAATCAGGCCCTCGCCGGGATGATAGTTCACCGGCACACCGGCGGCCTGCAGCGCCTTCGCATAAGCCACACCCTCATCGCGCAGCGGATCGAACCAGGCGGTGGTGACGACGGCCGGGGCGAGACCTGCGAGCGTCTTTGCGCGCAGCGGCGAGACGCGCCAGTCGGCGCCTTGCGCCTTGTCGGCGAGATAATGCCCGGCGAACCACTCCATCGTCGCACGCGACAGGAAATAGCCTTCCGCATTCTCTTCGCGCGACGGATATTTCGCGTTCTCCGCCGCATCGGCGAAATTGCCTGTTACATCGGTGACCGGATAGACCAGCAATTGCGCGGCAAGCGTGATCCCGGCATCGCGGCACGCCAGCGCCACGGTCGCGGCAAGATTGCCACCGGCGGAATCACCGGCGACGCCGAGGCGCGACAAGTCGCCGCCGAATTCACCGATGCGCGCGATCACATCGCGCGTGGCCGCAAACGCATCCTCGAACGCGCCGGGGAAGCGTGTCTCGGGCGGCCGGCGATAGTCGACCGAGATCACCACCGCGCCGGTCTCGATCACGAGGTTGCGCGCCTGGCGGTCATGGGTCTCGAGATCGCCGGCAACCCAGCCGCCGCCATGGAAGAACACGACTGTTGGCGCCTTGCCTTGGCCGCTGCGATAGACTCGCGCCGCAAGCTTCCCGGCGCCGCCCTTCACCTCGATATTCTCGACGCGATCGACCGGCGGCGGCGGTATGGCAGCGCGCGCATCGGCCAGCGCCCGCAGCGAATCGCGCGCACTCTGCGGCGTCATGACCGCGGGATCGCGCAATGGCAGCAGCGGAATGATTTTTTCTATGACGGGATCGAGCGGCAGCGGCATCATGGTGTGCTTTCTTTGGGAGCAGTTGCCAGTCATCTGACAACAAGCTCCCGAAAAGCACAACCATCATGCGACGTGTTGCTGCAGTGACTCCGGTGCGGGCTCCTCGCCATCGGGCTCGGCCTGCGCTGCAGGCGCAGCCGCCAACTCCTTCGCCAGCGCGGTGGCGCCGACATAGTCGGTCTTGCCGGTGCCGAGCAGCGGCACCTTGTCGACGATGCGGATGTCGGCGGGCACGGCGAGTTCGGAGGCGCCGACGCTCTTGGCCTGCCGCTGCATGGCGGCGCGGTCGGCGTCCTTCTGCGTGGTCAGCAGCACGATGCGTTCGCCCTTGCGCGCGTCCGGGATCGAGACCGCGACCGACATCGCCTGCGGCCAGATTGCTGCGGCCATCGTCTCGACTGCCGACAGCGAGACCATTTCGCCGGCGATCTTGGCGAACCGCTTGGCGCGGCCCTTGATGGCAATAAAACCCTGCGCGTCGATCGCGACGATATCGCCGGTGTCATGCCAGCCGTCCACCAGCGGCTCGAGCACGCCGGGATTTTCCGCACGGAGATATCCGAGCATGACGTTGGGCCCACGCACCGAGAGGCGCCCGCCTTCCTCGATGCCGGGGACCGGATCGAGGCGGTATTCCATCAGCGGCGAGATCCGGCCGACGGTACCCTGGCGGTTCGCCATCGTCGTGTTCATCGCCAGCACCGGCGCGGTCTCGGTGACGCCGTAGCCTTCGAGGATGCGGATGCCGTAGCGCTCCATGTAGATCTGCCGGGTGCGCTCCTTGACCGCTTCCGCGCCGGCAATGACGAGCCGCAGCGTACGGAAATCATAGGCGTGCGCCGAGCGGGCGTAGCCGGTGAGGAAGGTGTCGGTGCCGAACAGGATGGTCGATCCGGTCTGATAGATCAGCTCGGGCACGATCCGGTAATGCAGCGGCGACGGATACATGAAGATCGGGATGCCGCCGAGCAGCGGCATCATCATGCCGCCGGTCAGGCCAAACGAGTGGAACACCGGCAGGACGTTGAACACCTTGTCGTTGGCATTGGCGTCGACCCGTGCGAATGCCTGCGCCGCGTTGGCGAGGATGTTGCGATGGGAGAGCACGACGCCCTTCGGCGTGCCCTCCGAGCCCGAAGTGAACAGGATGACGGCCGGATCATCAGCCTTGCGGGAGACGCGCGGCGCGATGCCGGCGCGGAAGCCAGCGATCTTGTCGGCGAGGCTGATGCCGGTGCGCACGTCCTCGAGATAGACGACACGCGCCTGCTCGGCGATAGCCGTCATCAGCTTGTCGAGCTTGCCCTTCTCGATGAACGCCTTCGAGGTCAGCACGGTCTTGACCTGCGCCGCCTTCATCGCCGACAGCACGTTGACCGGACCGGCCGAGAAATTGAGCATCGCCGGCACGCGACCGATGGTCTGCAGCGCCATGAACACGACGGCAACGCCGGCCGAGTTCGGCAACAGCACGCCGATGTTCTCACCGACAGAGGTGCCCTGCTCGAGCTTGCGGCTCAGGACCTGCGCGCCGAGGATCAGCTTGCGATAGGTCAGCTTGGTGCCAAGCGCGTCCTCGATGATCGGTTTTCCGGTGTCGCGGTCGCGATAGGCGTGGCCGAGGCCGTCGAACAGCGTCTGGTCGAGCATCGCGTTCTTGACCATGGCGTCGATCATGACGTCCTGAAGTGCTGCGCCGGCGGCGTTGCGGCGGGCCTTGCCCTTCAGCGCCTGGTCGATCGGCAATTTCACTGGCGGCAGGATCGAGATCGTCACCTTGGGAAACCAGGAGCGCTTGATCTCGCCATTCTTCAGGTAGCTGAGATGCGAGCGCTGCGCGCCCTCGATACGGACCGGCACGACGACGGCGTCGGCCTTGTCGGCGATCATCGCGGTGCCGTCATAGACCTTCATCAGCGAACCGGAGACGGTAATGCGCCCTTCCGGAAAGATCACCACCGGCTCGCCGGCGGAAACCAGCTTGATCAGGTCGCGCGCGGCCAACGGCTTGGTCGGGTCCATCGTGTAGTGCTTGATCATTTTCAGGAACGGCTTGGCCCACCACGCCTTCGAGATGCCGGTATCAACCGCGAAGCTCGCGTCGATCGGCAGCATGGCGTGCAGCAGCGGACCATCGACCAGGCTGACATGGTTCGGCGCGATCAGCATGCGCGTGCCTGCGGGCGGCAAATTCTCCATGCCGCGCACCTCGAGGCGGAACAGCGCCCGGAACAGCAGCGCGCCGAAATCACGCACGCCCTCCTTGCCCCATTTGCTCAGCACGAACCAGACGGTGCCGAAGCTCGCGATCGCAAGGCCGAAGAAGATCCAGGCGATCGGCAGTCCCGCGGCCTGCAGCAGCGCGACGAACAGCGCGCCGGCGACCATGAATCCCGCCTGCAGGATATTGCCGGCGGCGATGATCCGGGCGCGCTCGGAAGGCTGAGTCCAGGCCTGTACCGCGGCAAAGGACGGCACCACGAACAGGCCGCCGCCGAAGGCAAACAGGAAGAAGTCGATGAGCATGCGAACGCCGCCGAACGACGTCGCGAACGCGGCCGCGGTGACGTCATGGCCGAGCGAGGTGTGGCCGATCGCCCAGGCGAGATCGAGGCCGACGAGGCCCATCACGATGGCGCCGATCGGCACCAGCGCGATATTGGGTCTGATATGGCTGAGTTGCGCGGCGAACAGCGAGCCGACGGCGATGCCGATGGCAAAGACCGCAAGGCAGAGCGGGACCACATCCTCGGTGCCGCCAACGCCATCCTTGACCAGCGGGGGCAGCAGCCCCAGCACGATCGCGCCGACCATCCAGAACCAGGACACGATAATCATGCCGTCCCACAGCCGCGGTTCGGCATGGAGCGCCTTCAACAGACGCACGGTCGAGGTCCAGGGATTTTTGGTGATCGGCAGATCGGGCGCCGACGGCTGCGTCACCGGAATGCGCGACGCAAAGCCCCAGGACAGCAACGCCAGGCCGATCACGGCGGCGCAGATCCAGCCCATGTGGCTCGCCCCCGCGACGAACAGGCCGCCGGCAATGGTGCCGATCAGGATCGCCATGAAGGTCGCGCCTTCGACCAGCGCGTTGCCGGTCGCGAGTTCGGGAACCGAGAGCTGGTCGGGCAGCATGGCGTATTTCACCGGACCGAACAGGGCCGCAACGATGCCGAACAGCGCCAGCGCGATGAACAGGAGCGGGATCGAATGTGCGAAGAAGCCCGCGGCTGCAAAGCCTGCGGCGAAGATCTCGAAGAACTTGAGGCGCCGTGCCACGACGGATTTGACGTATTTGTCGGCGAGTTCGCCGCCGAGTCCCGACAGGACGAAGAACGGGAAGATGAAGATCGCGCCCGCGAGTTGAACCAGCGTCGGTCCCTGCTCGACGGTCGCGCCGTAAAGCAGCATGATGACCAGCGCATTCTTCAGCACGTTGTCGTTCAACGCCGAGCAGAACTGGGCCCAGAACAGCGGCGCGAAGCGGCGGGACGACATCAATTCCTTGATCATGACCGTTTCCTTGTGTTCGGGCGTGCGGCCCCGAAGGATCTGCAATCTCGGGTGTCGGAGGACGAGCGATGGGAAATGAGAGAGATGCCGCAGCCTTTAGTCTTCTTGGTCGCGTATCGGTTCGATCCGGCGCTGATCGTGCGCGCCGGAGCGGCGCCACCATGCCCGGCAGAAATGTACGAGACCTTTCTCAGGGCCGCGGTCGATCGATCCAGAGAGGTGCTGGCGCGGGACATGGTGAGTGCTTTGTTGAGCATTTGGTGACAATTCGGCGTGCGCATGACCGCTGCCGTCCTGACCTCAGGTCAGCTCGCTCAGGCCACCGAACAGCGAGAACCAGCCGTTGCGCAGATTGCGACGGCGGCCGATATGCGGAACCGGACGCGGCGCGCTTATGTTCGCGCGCCGCTGCTCCAGCACACCTGCGACGTCGCAGGCCCGTGCGATGCGCTCGATCGGCGCGGTCGCGAGCTCGACGATGCTGCGGCCGATGTCCGTCACGAACGCAATCGCGTCATCAACGAAGGTGGTGGTCAGTTGAAGTGCTAGGGTCTGCATGAGCGTGGCCTCCTATGCCAACTTGAGCAACGCTCAAGTTATAGAGCAAGAATGAGCGGCGCTCAAGGTAATTCTGCATGGAGTGGCAGGGAATCTTGCGCCGATCGAGCTCTCTCGCGGCCACACTCCATTTAAATTATTGAAATCACTATCAATTATCGAAACTCAGGCGCGTAGCCGCGCGATCGTGCCGGCCACGATCTGCATGGCGATGCCAAGTACCCAGCCCACCATGATCGCCGCGGTCCAGCCAATGTCGGGCTCGCTGCGCAGCACGATCACGCCGACCGAGAAGAAGGCGACCAGGGTCGCGAGGAAAGTGCCGACCGCGCTGAGGAGCTCCGCCGCATCGATCTTGCGCGTCGAGCCACCGTTGGTCGGATGAAACGCCAGCTGCGGCGTATCGATGCCGAGATAGAATCCGACAGCGCCGCCAAGCATCATGACGAGCAGGAACGCCTGCGAGGTCAGCGCCGATACGCTCGAGCCGACATGGACGGCCACGAACAGGCCGCTCCCGGCGCCGGCCATGGCAAGGCCGAGACGTTCAAGGATGTGAGCAAATTTCCGCGCGCGGGCCCGCATTCGCCGTGCCCTCATCGATCGCCCCGAAGATCAGGCTAGGCCTTTTCGCCGCGTTGCGAAAGACGCGCCATCTCACATGCCCGCGACCACGTCACGCTTTTATGGCTAGGCGATCGCGGCGTCGAGATGCTTCAGCCGCGGCAGTACGTCCTGCTTCAACAGCCGCAGCGAATTGTGCCACGCCTCGGGCCTGTGCTTGTAGTCGAAGCCGAACACCAAGAGCACACCGAAGCCGCCGACCTCGTGATAGATCTTCTCGATCTTCTCGGTGACGGTTGCCGGCGAGCCGACGATCCAGTTGTTGCGGGCGCAATATTCGACCGTGACGTCGCTGTCGGCCACGTCGGGTGACGCTTTCAAATAATCCTTGAAGCCGAAGTGCCCGAGCAGAGGCAGGAAATACTCGCCCATCATCCGGCCCATCATGTCGCCGGTCGACAGCTTCCAGGCCTCCTCATCGGTGTCGGCGACGAACACCTCACGCACCATCCGCCAGTCCTTGCGGCTCGGCTTGCGGCCGGTCTTGGCGGCACCGGCCTCGACCGAGTCCCAGTGGCTGCCGACATAGGCGGGATTGAGATTGAGGCTCATCGGGATGAAGCCGCGCTCACCGGCAAGCTTCAGCGTGTCGGAGTTCTTCGATAGTCCCGCGACGGCAATCGGCGGATGCGGCGCCTGCTTCGGCTTGATGTGCGGTTTCAGGAAATCGAACATCGTGTCCGGCTTGGTCACCGTCCAGAACTTGCCCCTGTGGGTCCACGGGCCCGGCTCGGCCCACATCTTCAGGATGATCTCGAGCGCTTCGCGCGTCATGTCACGGTTTTGGCCCGACATGCCGTCGACGTTGAACATCGCCCAGTCGCTCGGCAGGCCGCTCGCCGCGACGCCGAAATTGAGCCGGCCCTCGGAGAGGTGATCCAGCATCGCGACACGGTTGGCGAGCTCGGCAGGATGATGATACGGCAGCAGGAAACCGCCCGGCCCGATGCGGATATTTTTTGTTTGCAGTAGCGCCTGCGCGATCAACAGGTCGGGCGACGGATGCGGCTCCCAGGGCGCGGTGTGGTGCTCACCGATCCAGGCTTCCTGATAGCCGAGTTCGTCCAGCCACCGCAGCACCTGAAGGTCCCAGTCGTGGCCCTCCTTCAATCCGCACTCCGGCGGATGCGAAGGCATCGCGAAGTATCCGAGTTCCATCAGGATTCCTCTTGTCTCGTATTGAACTTACCTCGCCCCGAACGTTGTCGTGCCGAACAACGCCTTCTGCGTCGACGGCTGCGAGCGCCAATATTGCGGCGGCGCCGTCACCTCGCCGCCGAGCGTGGCGGCGGCGTGCCAGCCCCAACGCGGGTCGTAAAGCAGGCCACGGGCGAGCGCGACCATGTCGGCCTTGCCCGAAGCAACGATCTCTTCCGCCTGCTTGGCTTCCGTGATCAGGCCGACCGCCATCGTGGTGACACCGGTCGCCTCCCTCACCGCCTGTGCCGCCGGCACCTGGTAGCCCGGGCCGAGCGGGATCTTCTGCAGCGGCGAGACGCCGCCGGAGGAGACGTCCATCCAGTCGACACCGCGCTTCTTCAATTCCTTGCTGTATTCGATGGTCTGCGCGACGTCCCAGCCGCCTTCGACCCAATCGGTCGCCGAGACCCGCACGCCGACCGGCTTGCGGTCCGGAAACGCGGCGCGCACCGCGTCGAACACTTCCAGCGGATAGCGCATGCGGTTCGTCAGCGAGCCGCCATATTGATCGGTGCGCTTGTTCGCGATCGGCGACAGGAACTGGTGCAAGAGATATCCGTGCGCGCTGTGCAGCTCGAGCGCATCGATGCCGAGCCGATCGGCGCGCTTCGCAGCAGCGACAAATTCATCGCGGATCCGCTTCAGTCCGGCGTCATCAAGCGCCAGCGGCGACGCCTCGCCGTCCTTGTGCGGCACGGCCGATGGCGCCACCGTCTGCCAGCCGCCTTGCGCGACCGGGATCAATTGCCCGCCCTCCCAGGGACGCTGGCTCGACGCCTTGCGGCCGGCATGGGCGAGTTGCATCGCGACCGCCGCCTTCGAATGCTTGCGCACCGAGGCCAGGATCGGCTTCAGCGCCGCCTCATTGGCGTCGCTGTAGAGACCGAGGCAGCCCGGTGTGATGCGCCCGATGTCCTCGACATGGGTGGCCTCGATGCAGAACATCGCGGCGCCCGACAGCGCCAGCATGTTGATGTGGGTGAAGTGCCAGTCAGTGGCCGAACCGTCGACGGCCGAATACTGGCACATCGGCGAGACCGTGATGCGGTTGGCAAGTTTCAGGCCGCGCAGCTCGATCGGGGAGAACAGGGTGCTCATGCGGGGAATATCCGGACCTTAATGAAAGGGTGCTGACAACATAGAGGCGGTGCGTGCGATCACCAACCGCCCGCCGGAGCGGCCGGGACGCAGGTCAGCAATGCGGTAACGGCGCCCCCGCCCTAACCTCGCTCCACCAGCGTGAACTGCAGCAGCAGATTGCGCTGGATCAGGGAGAAATTGTCGTCGGAGACCATGGTCAACACGGTTTCGCCCTGCTCCGTGACATGGGCGTCGATGCCTTCCATGTTGTCGATCTCGTTGCTGAGATCGGCATTGAAGATATCAGGACCGTCGACGACGGCACCGGGCGCGATCTCGGACAGCGTGAGACGGCGAATGCGGATGCCAATGCCGCCGAGCCAGGAGAATTTCCGCTCCAGGATCAACAGATCGCCCGACGGCAGCAGCACGGCGTCGCTGATGTCGAAATTTTCGGTGCGGCGCACGCTGAACTGGCCGGGCGTCTTGCCGCCGACCAGGAAGGCGATGAGATTGCCGTTGGCATCGAGCCCGCGCTCGGACATCGCGATCAGCGTGCCCGCAAGCGGCAGCCCTTTGGGCGATTCCTTGGACGATTCCTTGGGCACGAAGACCAGCGCCTCGAGCCCCTTGTTGGAGGGAAGTTTGCGCGCTGCCGGCGGCAGCGGCACGACCTCGCCGGATGCGCGCGTGAAGCCCTTGGCGAAATCGTATCGTAGCACCTGGTTGACGCGCTCGAGTCCGACATAGGCGATCGAGCCATCGAGCGCGAGCGATTCGGAATCGTACCAGCCGCGCGTGATGATCGGTTTGCCGTCGGGCCCGAGCAGCGGCGCGGCTTCGACATCGTCGAGCCCGGTCATCTCGCGGCCGCGATAAACGATGCGGCCGGTGAACCACGTCCCCTTGTCGCTGAGCGAAATGAAGCGTTCGCCCTTGGCATCGAGCCGCAGCGCCGACAGGCCGCCGAACGCGGAGAACGGCGAGGTCAGGATCAGACCGCTGCGATATTCCAGCGAACCGAACCGCACCCGCGAACGATCGCGGATATCGAACGACGGCAACGGCCGCGCCTTGACCTCAATCGAAACAGGCTCGTTGATGGAATATGGGCTGGGTTTGGCGGCTGGCTTCGGCGGCGGCTGCGTTGCGCTCTGTGCCCACGCAATATCCGGCAGCGCGGCGGCCGAAAGGGCCGCCGCCGCATCCCACAGGACGCGGCGGCGGCTAGGAGTTGAGCGCATGTCTCACGAGTGGAGCCGGCGCCGGGAGCCCTGTGCAGGCGCGGCCCCGCTGGTCTCGCTGAACAATTCGGCGAGCTTTTCTGTGATGGCGCCGCCGAGTTCTTCGGCGTCCACGATCGTGACGGCGCGACGATAATAGCGAGTGACGTCGTGACCGATGCCGATCGCGATCAGCTCGACCGGCGAGCGGGTCTCGATCTCCTCGATGATGTGGCGCAGGTGCCGCTCGAGGTAATTGCCGGGATTGACCGACAACGTGGAATCGTCGACCGGCGCGCCGTCGGAAATCATCATCAGGATCTTGCGCTGCTCGGAACGCCCGAGCAGGCGCTTGTGCGCCCAGTCCAGCGCCTCGCCATCGATGTTTTCCTTCAGCAGCCCCTCGCGCATCATCAGGCCGAGGTTCTTGCGCGCGCGACGCCAGGGGGCATCGGCGGATTTGTAGATGATGTGGCGGAGATCGTTGAGGCGGCCGGGATTGGCCGGCTTGCCGGCGGCAAGCCACGCCTCGCGCGACTGCCCGCCCTTCCAGGCGCGGGTGGTGAAGCCCAGAATCTCGACCTTGACGCCGCAACGCTCCAGCGTACGCGCCAAGATGTCGGCGCAGGTAGCGGCGACCGTGATCGGGCGGCCACGCATCGAGCCGGAATTATCCAGCAGCAAAGTCACCACGGTGTCGCGGAACGTTGCCTCCTTCTCATGCATGAAGGACAACGGATGGTGGGGATCGGTGACCACGCGCGACAGCCGCGCCGGATCCAGGATGCCCTCTTCGAGGTCGAACTCCCAGGCGCGATTCTGCTGCGCCATCAGGCGGCGCTGCAGGCGGTTGGCGAGCCGCGCCACGATACCCTGCAGATGCGCGAGCTGCTTGTCGAGATAGGAACGCAGCCGCTCGAGCTCATCATGATCGCAGAGATCCTCGGCTGCGATCACCTCGTCGAACTTCGGCGCGAAGGCGTGATATTCCGGCCCGCGCGGCTCGTTGGCGCCGCGCGAATTCGGCCGCGTCGCTTCCCCCGGCGTTTCGTCGTCGCCGAGTTCGCCGTCGTCGAAGGTGTCGCTGGTGGAGGCCTGCGCGCTTTCCATCGCGCTTTCGCTCATCTCGTCGGCCGTCGCCTGCGCCTGGTCGGCGCTCATCTCCTGCGCGGCATCGGAATCGGGCGAGCCCTCGGCGCCGGACTGATCGTTCTCGCCGTCCTGGTTCTCGTCCTGGTCGTCGTCATCGTCGCTGTCCATGTTGCGGTCGTCGCCGAGGTCGAGCGCCGACAGCAAATCATGCACGAGGTCGCCGAATTTGGCCTGGTCTTCGGCAAAGCGGCTCAACTTGTCGAGCCGCGTGCCGATCTTGTCCTCCAGCGCCGGACGCCAGAGATCGACCATCTTCTTCGCAGCCGCAGGCGGCGCCATGCCGGTGAGGCGCTCGCGCACCAGCATTGCCAACGCATCCGACAACGGCGCGTCGGCGCGGTCGGTGATCTCGTCATACTTGCCGCGGTGGAAATGATCGTCGAGCATCGCGGTGAGGTTCTTGGCAACGCCCGCCATCCGCCGCGAACCGAGCGCCTCGACGCGCGCCTGCTCGACCGCCTCGAACACGCCGCGGGCCTGCGGATTGCCGGGCATCAGCTTGCGATGCACCTTCGGATCGTGGCAGGCGATCTTCAGCGCGATCGAATCGGCGTGACCGCGCACGATCGCGGCATCGCGCTTCGTCATCTTGCGCGCCGGCTCCGGCAACCGCGCCTTGCCGGGCGCGAGGCCCGGCCGCTCGGCGGCGAAGGTGACTTCGAGCTCAGGCTTCTTCGCGATCGCCTTCAGGCACGCGGAGACCGAGCGCTTGAACGGCTCGGTCGGCGCTTCCTTTGATCCGGGACGGAATTTGATATTGGAGGTTGTCATAGCGATTTCGTAAGCCAGTGGCGCGTGACGCCGCCGGGATACCCCTCAATCGAGCCAAACTCTTCATAGCCGTTGGCGCGGTAGAAACCCGGCGCCTGGAAACTCATTGTGTCGACATAGGCACGAACAGCCCCAAAGCGCCGCGCCTCGTCCTCGATCGCCTTGATCAGTTTCCCGCCAAGACCCTTCTTGCGAAACTTCTGATCCATCCAGAAGTACTGGATGAACAACACCGCGGTCCACAGTTCGCCGATGATGCCGCCGACGATCTCGTTGCCTTCGCGCAGCGAGATGGCGAAGCGCTTGTATTTCTGCTTCCCCATCTTCTCGTCATTGTAACGGCCCAATCCGCCGAGCACCGCCTTCTTCGTCTGGGTCAGTGTGCGCTCGACGGAGATTTTCGGCATGGGCTAGCTGAGCGCCACGTTGACGGAGGATTCCGGCAGCTCGACGTTGAAGCAGCGCTGGTAGAACTCGGCGACCAGCGGCCGTTCCAGTTCGTCGCACTTGTTGAGGAAGGTGACGCGGAACGCGAAGCCGATGTCGTTGAAGATGTCGGCGTTCTCCGCCCAGGTGATCACCGTGCGTGGGCTCATCACCGTCGACAAATCGCCATTGGCGAAGGCGTTGCGGGTGAGATCGGCCAGCCGCACCATCTTGTTGACGATGTCGCGGCCTTCCTGCGTGCGGTAATGATGCGCCTTCGCCAGCACGATCTCGACTTCCTCGTCATGGGCGAGGTAGTTCAGCGAGGTGACGATCGACCAGCGGTCCATCTGGCCCTGGTTGATCTGCTGGGTGCCGTGATAGAGGCCCGAGGTGTCGCCGAGACCGACCGTGTTGGCGGTCGAGAACAGGCGGAACGCCGGGTGCGGCTTGATTACCTTGTTCTGGTCGAGCAGGGTGAGCCGGCCCGAGACTTCCAGCACGCGCTGGATCACGAACATCACGTCGGGGCGGCCGGCGTCGTATTCGTCGAACACCAGCGCGATGTTGTGCTGCAGCGCCCAGGGCAGGATGCCGTCGCGGAATTCGGTGACCTGCTTGCCCTCCTTGACCACGATCGCGTCCTTGCCGACGAGATCGATACGGCTGATGTGGCTGTCGAGGTTGACGCGCACGCAGGGCCAGTTGAGGCGCGCCGCGACCTGCTCGATGTGGGTCGACTTGCCGGTGCCATGATAGCCGGTGACCATCACGCGGCGGTTCCTGGAGAAACCGGCAAGGATGGCGAGCGTGGTGGCGCGGTCGAAGCGATAATCGCTATCGATGTCCGGCACGTGCGGATCGACTTCGGAATAAGCGGGAACTTCCAGGTCGGTATCGATCCCGAAGACCTGCCGAACCGACACCTTCATGTCGGGCAAACCGACGGGTTCCTGCGCTTTGGTCTGGACGGCGGTCGTCATTCATCCTCCGAGGTCCCGGGCGTTTCCCGAAACCAGATTTGTCGTTTGGCTACGGATTGGGTGCTAAGCATAAGCCTAGCAGAGAGCAACGGCTGGCAGAAGCCCGCGGGCTAATCAAAGTTCCGTTGTTCAATCATGAAGATAGGGGCGGACCTCGGTTTTTGGAAGGCTGCCCTGCAAATCACGCCGTACTTTCGCCGCTCCGTCCCAGAGACCTCCCCGCTTGGCACTTTTCACCCCGGCGGGGAGTTGTTAGGTCTGCAATCGCGCCACCGCCACACAGGATTTTTGTGACTTCTTTCCTTGACCCCTTGATCGCGTTCGTTTCGGCCCATGCCTGGCTTGCCTACCTCACGCTGTTCCTCGCCGCGCTGCTGGAAGCGGTCCCGGTGGTCGGCTCGCTGGTGCCGGGCTCGACCATCATCCTGGCGCTGAGTGCGCTGGTGCCCGGCGGCGAACTGAAGCTGTGGCCGGTGCTCGCGGCCGCCGCAGCCGGTGCGTTGCTCGGCGACGGCACCGCCTACCTGATCGGCCATCGCAGCCAGCGCGAGATTCTCTCGGCCTGGCCGCTGTCCAATTACCCTGGCGTGGTCGCGCAGAGCGAGGCCTTTTTCAACCGCTGGGGCGGGCTCGCAGTGTTCTTCGCCCGCTTCGTGCCGCCGATCCGCGCCTTCGTGCCGATCACGGCAGGCGCGCTCGATATGCCGCCGGCGCGCTTCTACGCCATCAATATCCCCGCGATCCTGCTCTGGGCGCCGGCGCATGTGCTGCCCGGCGTGCTCGCCGTGACCGCGTTGCACGACTATGCCGGCCTGCCGCATCATGAGCATATCGGCAAGCATCTCTGGATGTTTGCGGTCGCGGGCGGTGCCGTGATCCTCGCGCTCGCGGTCTGGACCATCCGCCGCCGTAACGGCGGCGGCCTGATCGAGCCGGCCAAGTCTGCGAAATAGCCTCCGCAAAATAGCCGTCAGAGGCTGTTGGTCGTTCCACTGCGGCCGGGCGCCGGGCCGACATAACGCGCACGGGGCCGGATCAGCTTGCCGTGCTGGAGCTGTTCGCTGGCATGCGCGATCCAGCCGACGCAGCGCGCCATCGCAAACAGCGCCAGCTCGCTGCCCGCCGGCATTCTCAGAGCGTGCACCAGCACGGCCAGCGCGTAATCGATGTTGACGAACTCGCCGGTCGCTTCCGCGATCCGCTCCGGCACTTCCCGGGTGAATTTGCGCGGCGCGCCGGCGCGCGTCAGTGCCTCGAGCAGCGAAATCGCGCGCGGATCGCCCTTTTTGTAGACGCCGTGGCCGAAGCCGGCGAAACGTTCGCCCAGCGCGACGCGCTCGCGGATCACCGGGGCGACGTCATTGTCGATCAGCGTCCTGACCAGGTGCGAGGCGAGCACGCCAGCACCGCCATGCTTCGGGCCCTTCAGCGCCACGAGGCCCGCGATGATTGCGTCGTAGAGATTGAGGCCGGTCGACGCCGCGCAGCGCACGGTGAAGGTCGAGGCATTCAGCTCGTGATCGGCGAGCAGTACCAGCGCGCGGCGGATCAGGTCGGGCGCGTGCTTGTTGCCTGATATCCAGACCCGCGCGACCTGCTCATGCAGCGGATCTGCCGATGTCGGCGCGTTCAGCATGGTTGCGACCAGGAGCCGCAAAATCCGGGCACCAACCATCGCGCGGCCGTCGGGCGCGCGGGTGAACGCCCCGGGATCGGCGCTCGCCGCCAGCGCCAGCACCGCGACCGTCCGGTCAATCGGCGCAGCGCGGCGCGCGGCCTCCGCGATCGCGCGCATCTCGTCGGAGATGTGCGGACAATTGTCCGGAGCGAACGGATCGACGCCGGTGACGTCCCACAACAGCGTCGCGGTGTGCTCCAGCGTGTCCCGCTCAGCGAGATCGACGCAGTTCACACCGCGATAGATCGGCCCCTGTTCGGTGATGGTCGCGATCGCCGAATCCATCACCGGCAAATCCGCGTCGAAATTCCGCAAGCCGCGCGGCTCCGGCGAGGGCGCACGGCGCTCCTTCAATCCCCTGATGTCTTCGGCGCGGTAGCGATGGCTGCGCGAATCCGGCGACGGCTCGGAGCGGATCAGCCCGCGGCTGACATAGGCGTAAAGGGTCGCCGGCGAGATCGCGAGTTCGGCGGCGGCTTCCGGGGCGGAGAGGTAAAGCGCGGGCGATTTTTTCATATTGATTTATATAATCAAGATTGATCAACTCGTCGAGAGGCCCGATCTTTCCAGATGTGAAACAGGAGATCGGGCCATGAACATGCTTCTCACCAAGAGCCAGATCGGTCTGGACGGCGTTCCCGCCGCCGAGACCGTGTTGAGCCATGTCGACGGCGAGCGCGGCGAGCTCATCATCGCCGGCGAGCACGTCGCCGACCTCGCGGGCAAATCCGGCTTCGAGGGCGTCACCGCGCGGCTCTGGAACGGCGGCACCGGGACGACGCTGAGCGAGGCCAATGTTCGCGCCAGCCTCGGCGCTGCCCGCGAACGGGCGTTTGCGCGCCTGCCGGATTTGCTGCCGGCGACGCGCGGCATGTCGATCGTCGACGGTTTCCGCGCCGCGATCGCCGGACTGCGCGGCGAGAACGGGCTCGAGCATGAGGCGACCATCGTCGGCGCCTTCCCGGTGATCGCGGGTGCCCTGGTGCAGCGCGCCAAGGGACACGATCCGATCGCGCCGGATGCAAATATCAGCCACGCCGCCGATACGCTGCGCATGCTGCGGGGCCTCAAGGTCGAGCCGCGCGAGGTCGCCGCGCTGGATGCCTATTTCGTCACGGTCTGCGATCACGGCATGAACGCCTCGACCTTCACCACGCGGGTGATCGCGTCGACCCAGGCAGACCTGTTCGCTGCCGTCACTGGCGGCTATTGCGCGCTGACGGGTCCGCTGCATGGCGGCGCGCCGGAGCCGGTGCTGGAAATGCTCGATGCGATCGGCACGCGTGAGCGGATCAAGCCCTGGGTCGACGACGCGCTGGCGCGGGGCGAACGGCTGATGGGGTTTGGCCATCGCGTCTATCGCGTGCGCGACCCGCGCGCCGATGTGCTGAAGGTTGCGATCGAGCGTCTCGAGACCGACGGTGCCGACCTTCCTTTTGCCGGCGAGGTCGAGGCCTATATCCGCGCAGCACTGCGGCGGAAGAATCCGGACCGGCCGCTCGAGACCAATGTCGAGTTCTTCACCGCGATCCTGCTCGACGCGCTGGCGATCCCACGGCAGGCCTTCACGCCGATCTTCGCGACAGCCCGCGCCGCCGGCTGGACCGCGCACGCCAGGGAACAGCAGCGCACCGGACGGCTGATCCGGCCGAGTTCGTCCTATGTCGGGGTAATGCCGAAGAGCTAAATGAAAGTCGACAGCGGAGCCACACTCTCCGCCGTCGTCCCTGCGAAAGCAGGGACCCATACGCCGCGGCCCATCAATCGGGCGATCGGGCAGACATCTCGTGTGAGCAATAGCTGCCGGTGGTTATGGGCCCCTGCTTTCGCAGGGGCGACGACAGCGAGAGATCAGGCCTCGCGCACCACGGTCTTCAGGTAATTATACGCCTTGATGATCTCGATCAGGCGATCCTCGGTGGAGCGGTCGCCGCCATTGGCGTCGGGATGGTGCTGCTTGACCAGCGCCTTATATTTCGCCTTGACGACGTCGAGCGTCGCGCCGGCGCCGAGCCCCATCACCTGCAACGCCTTGCGCTCGGCGTTCATGACCTTGCGCACTTCCGGCTTGGGCTCCTGCGCGCCACCCGGACCGGGCCGCCAACGGCCGCGGCCGTTGAGCTCGGAGAACATGTGGAACGGATCGGACCCGGCCTCGATATCGCCTTCGCCCTTCTTGGCGCCATTGGCCCCCATCTTCCAGGTCGGACGATGGCCGGTCAGCGCATCCTTCTGGTAGCGCGCGACGTCGTCCGGATTCATGCCCTGGAAGAAGTTGTAGGACTGGTTGTACTCGCGGACGTGATCGAGACAGAAGTGCCAGTACTCGCGCGAGTTCTCACGGCCCTTCGGGGCGCGATGCGCGCCCTTGTTCTGGCACCCTGCCCACTCGCAAGCGACCGCCTCTGCGCCGGCCTGCGCCTGACGCTTCGCACTCACCTTGGTCGGCTTGATGCGAATGGAGTCGAAGAATTTGGATGAATCGATCGCCATGCTCTCTTTGACTACGCAATGCACAATTCTTCAAGTCTTGACATTGCGCAGACCTCGTTTCCCGCTGCACCATTGACGAAAAGCCGTCGCGAACGTAATGCCGCCAACATGAGCACCAAAGACGCTATCATAAACAAGTTGCGTGAAGCTTTCTCGCCGGAAAGCCTCGACGTCGTCGATGAGTCACATCTGCATGAGGGCCACGCCGGCCACAGGCCGGGCGGCGAGACGCACTTTCGGCTATATATTGTGTCGCTGGCCTTCGAAGGGAAGACCCGGATCGAACGTCACCGCATGATAAATACGACGCTGACGCAGGAACTCGCCGGCTCCGTGCACGCGCTGGCAATCCATGCACACGCACCCGGGGAAAAGCGGGGCTAGTTCGCGCCTGCCTCAAGACGCCGCAGCGGTTTTGATCTATTGAGATGAGATGCCACCGGCGATGGACCCGCTCCACAAGGGCGGTCGGTTTTGGATCACGTCGCCACCGATTTGATGGGGCCGCTTGATGATCCCTCGCTTGATAATCCCTCGTTTGATGATCCGTTGGGCACGCTTCCGGTCGATCGCTGCCGCCGGCCTGCTGCTGATACCCGCAACCCTTCCGGCCTCGGCGCTGGACATGCCGAGCCCCTTTGTTCAGGAAGTGTTGATCAAGAGCATCCTGGTATCGCTGAACGATGCGGTGGCATCAGACAATTTCACCGTGTTCCACGCCAAGATCTCAAAGCCGTTCCACGACCAGTTTCCGCCGGACAAGTTGAAGACAATCTTCAAGGATCTGGTCGACAAGCACGCGGTGTTCGATGCCGTCGTCGCCAAGCCGATCATTCTCGACGAGGACGCCAAGATCGATGAGAAGGGCGTGCTGCAGTTGAAGGGCCATTTCGACACCACGCCCAAGCAGGTGAAGTATCAGCTCGGCTTCTTCCCCTCCGACGGCGCATGGAAGCTCTCGGGCGTCTCGATCGACATCGAGTAGCACTGGCTCGCCTATCAGACCCGTCATCCCCGCGCAAAGGCTTCGCCTTTGTCGCTGGAGGAGCGCGTCTTCGCGCGTCTCGAAGGATGCACGGCCCGGCTGGTGGCCGTCGACCCTTCGAGACGCTGCTTCGCAGCCCTCAGGGTGACGGACCTAATCGACTACGTGGCTTGAACTAGAACGCCGTGCCGGCTCGCTTCGGCTTCTTCTCATCGAGTTCGGCCCCCTCGCGCGGCACCGCGACGATGCGCAACGCGGTGATGCGGTTGCGCTCGCGGCGGAGCACGCGGAAGCGGAAACCGTGGAAGGTGAAGCTCTGGCCGCGGTCGGGGATCGACCGCGCCTCGTGGATCACGAGACCGGCGACCGTGGTCGCCTCCTGGTCCGGCAGGCGCCAGTCCATCGCGCGGTTGAGATCGCGGATCGGAACCGAGCCGTCGACCACGACCGAGCCGTCGGGCTGGGCGCGTACGCCGGCCACGACGACGTCATGCTCGTCGGAGATGTCGCCGACGATCTCCTCCAGGATGTCCTCCAGCGTCACCATGCCTTCGACCTCGCCATATTCGTCGACAACGAGGGCGAAGTGGGTCTTGCGGCGGCGGAACGCCTTCAACTGCTCGGAAACCGGGCGCATCTCCGGCACGAACCAGGGCGGCAGCGCGATCGCCGAGGCATCGATCCCCGACATGTCGCCTTCGTTGGCGCGGATGGCGCGCAGCAAATCCTTGGCGTGCAGCACGCCGACGATGTTCTCCGGCTTCTCCCGCCACAGCGGGATGCGGGTGTATTCGCTCGCCAGCACCTCGCGCACCAGTTCCTCCGGCGGCAGGTCGGCATTGACCGTGGTCATTTCGGTGCGGTGGACCATGACGTCCGAGACCTGCAGCTCGCTCAGGTCGAGGAGGCCGCCGAGCATGTCGCGGTCCTGCTTCTCGACCTTGCCCTCGTGATGCAGCAGGTCGACCGCACCGCGCAGTCGTTCGGTGGGCGACAGAATCGCCTGATACGCACCGATCTTGATGCCGAGCAGCCGCATCAGGACGCGGACGATGGCCTCGATGACGGTCAGGAGTGGACCGAGCACAAAGACCGTCAGCCGCATCGGCCGCGCCACGGCGAGCGACACCCGCTCCGGCGCGTTGATCGCGACAGTCTTGGGCAGCACTTCCGCGAAGATCACCACCAGCACCGTCATCACGCCGGTGGCGTAGAGCACGCCGACGTCGCCGAACCATGCGGTGAAGATGCCGGTTGCGAGCGCGGAGGCGCCGATATTGGCGATATTGTTGCCGAGCAGCAGCGCGCCGATCATTCGCTCGCGCACGGCCATCAGGCTGGACACGAGGGTGGCGTCGCTGTTGCCCTGTTTCGACAGCCGTAACATGCTGGCGCGCGAGGCGCCCGTCAGCGCGGTTTCACTCGCCGAGAAGAAGGCGGAAACCAGCAGGCAGCCAATGACGATGCAGACGGTTATCCAGTCCAACTTCGTTCACCCGAACGTTGTGCCTAGTGCCTCGCCAGCTTGACTTGCAGGAAGTCGCGCACCAGCGACGGCTCGACATTGTTGGCGATCACGGCGCGACCGACCGCCTCCAGCAGGATGAAGGTGAGCTTGCCGCGCTTGACCTTCTTGTCCTGCGCCATCAGCGCCAGCAACGCGTCGGCATCGGCGAGGCCCTCCTGGGTGAAGCCCGCGATATCCTGCAGGCGCGTCGGCAATCCTACCGCGGAAAGATGACGCGCGATCCGCGCCACATCGTCGGCCGGGATCATACCCAGTTGCGCGGAAAATTCCGCCGCCAGCACCATGCCGACCGAGACGCCCTCGCCATGGAACAGGCGGTCGGAGAAGCCGGTCGCGGCTTCCAGCGCATGGCCGAAGGTGTGGCCGAGATTGAGCAGCGCGCGCTCACCGGTCTCGCGCTCGTCGCGGGAGACGATCGCCGCCTTGGCCCGGCAGGACGTCGCGATCGCATGCTCGCGCGCCGCGCCGCCTACGACGATATCGGCGTGATTTGCCTCGAGCCAGCCGAAGAAGGCCTCATCGCCGAGGATGCCATA
Source organism: Bradyrhizobium sp. LTSP885 (assembly GCF_000938305.1). Taxonomy (GTDB): domain Bacteria; phylum Pseudomonadota; class Alphaproteobacteria; order Rhizobiales; family Xanthobacteraceae; genus Bradyrhizobium. The sequence continues at coordinate 161,603 of NZ_JYMT01000003.1, read as the reverse complement.
CTTCGCGACCTCGGCGTAGCCGGCCCGGAACTGGCGCGGCGACAGCGTGTCCAGCACCGACGTGTCGGCGATCACAAGCACCGGCTGGTGGAACGCGCCGATCAGGTTCTTGCCCTGCGGCGAGTTGATGCCGGTCTTGCCGCCGACCGAGGAATCGACCTGCGCGAGCAGCGAGGTCGGCACCTGCACGAAATCGACACCGCGGCGCAGGATTGCCGCCGCGAAGCCGGCGAGATCGCCGACCACGCCGCCGCCGAGCGCGATCACGAGATCATTGCGCTCGATCTTCGCCGCGATCAGCGCTTCGCTGACCTGTGACAGCCCGGCATAGCTCTTCGAGCCCTCGCCTTCCTCGACGACGATCCGCGATGTCGGAATGCCGGCAGCAGCGAGCGACGCCTCGGTCGGCTCCAGCCAATGCTTTGCAACCGTGCGGTCGGTGACGATGGCGGTGCGCACGCCGGGCCGCAGCGCGGCGACGCGCGCGCCCAACGTCTGCAGCACGTCGCGGCCGATGACGATGTCATAGGCGCGATCGCCGAGCGCGACGTCGACCGTTACAGACGCGGAATGTTTCAGGGGCGCAGTCATGAGGTCGTGTTCAATCCATCATGTGTTGGTTCGATGGCCGGAGGCGTGCCGCCGAGATGCGCGTGCAGGGCCTCGAGGCATTCGTCGACGATGCGGTCATGCGGCACGTCGCGCGAGGCGATCGTCAAATCGGCATTTTGATAGACCGGCTCGCGCTCGACGAGCAGGCGATTGACCGTCGCCTCGGGGTCGGTGGTCTGCAGCAACGGACGGTCGGCGCGGCGGCGGACCCGGCGCATGATGATATCGGAATCGGCCTTGAGCCAGATCGATATCGCTCGCTCGCGGATCCGGTTGCGGGTCTCCTCGCGCATGAAGGCGCCGCCGCCGGTTGCCAGCACGACCGGCCCGCTATCGAGGATACGCGCGATCACCCGCGCCTCGCCGTCGCGGAAATATGGCTCGCCATGGGTCTCGAAAATCTCCGGGATCGACATCCGATGCGCCGTCTCGATCTCAGTGTCGGCGTCGGTAAATGGCAGCCGAAGCCGCGCGGCCATCCGCCGGCCGATGGTCGACTTGCCCGCCCCCATCATGCCCACCAGCACGATCGACCGCAGCCCCAGCGCGGCCGCGATGTCGGCCTCCAGGGTCGGGTTGGTCGTTACAGGTACGGCGGTTTCGGACATCAAAAAGCTCTGTTATCGGACGATTTGCCGGATTTCGAGCCACCTATACTACCGCCGGCGATACCGTTACCAGCGACTCTTGCAACGGCGCGGGGAACATGTTGGATGATTTCATTGGTTAATTTGCCCCCCGAGCCGCCTCCATGCCCAGCCTGTTCCGCTTCCTGACGGTCGTCGCCGTGATTTTCGGGATCGGCTATGGCATCGTTTTCGCGCTGGCAAATTTCGTGCACCCGAAGCCGCGGGAAATGACGGTGACCATCCCGCCGGATAAGTTCCTCAAGAAATAGCCGCTATGGTTCCTGGCATGAGCGCCAAGATTCCTGCCAGGACCTCCGCCAAGACCACTGACTCCAGCCTGATCGCGCTGTTCCTCGACATGCTCGCCGCGGAACAGGGCGCCGGCGCCAATACGCTCGACGCCTACCGGCGCGACCTCACCGATTTCTCCGACTTCCTCGCCCGATCCAGTCAAGGCTTCGTCGGCGCCGACACCGAGGCGCTGCGCGGCTATCTCGCCGACCTCGACACGCGCGGCTTCAAATCGACAAGCGTGGCGCGGCGGCTGTCGGCGATGCGGCATCTTTATCGTTTCCTGCTCAATGAGCGGATCCGCAGCGACGATCCGGCCGCGATTCTATCGGGCCCGAAGCGCGGCCGCGGCCTGCCCAAGGTGCTGTCGATCGCAGACGTCGACCGCATGCTGACGCGCGCGCAGGAGCTCACCCGGACCGACGTCTCGCCGGCGCAGCGGCTGCGGGCGCTGCGGCTTTATTGCCTGCTCGAAGTGCTCTACGCGACGGGCTTGCGCGTCTCCGAACTGGTGTCACTGCCATCAGCCGCCGCGCGGCGCGACGCGCGGATGATCGTGGTGCGCGGCAAGGGCAACAAGGAACGGCTGGTGCCGCTCAATGACGCCTCGCGCCAAGCGATGGCGGATTATCTGGCGGCGCTCGAGGTGATGAAGCCGCAAGAAAAGCAAGAACAGAAAGCCGCGCCGTCGAAATGGCTGTTTCCGTCCTTCGGCGAGAGCGGCCATCTGACCCGGCAGCATTTTGCCCGCGACCTCAAGGAGCTTGCAGCCGCTTCCGGCCTCGCGCCGCGGCTGGTCTCGCCGCATGTGCTACGCCACGCCTTTGCCAGCCATTTGCTGCACAACGGCGCTGACCTGCGCATCGTGCAGACCCTGCTCGGCCACACCGACATCTCGACCACCCAGATCTACACCCATGTGGTCGAGGAACGGCTGAAGAGCCTGGTCCGCGACCTGCATCCGCTGGCGGAAAAATAACGGCCGCCTTGACTTCGGCGGCATCTCCGCAGAAAGAGCGTCACCTGCCCGCGACCGTGAAGCGTGCGTTCGGCTCGAATACACGTTAACCAATTGAAGTTGTGAGACTTCTCTGTTATCCGCCGAAACCGCTTCGCCCCTCGCACCGTTCCTCCTTATATTGAGTTGATGGCCGACCCGATGCGCAGCTATCTCGACTTCGAAAAACCCGTCGCCGAGCTTGAATCCAAGATCGACGAGTTGCGCGCGCTTGCCGCCTCGGGCAGCGACATCGGCGACGAGGTCGCACGGATCGAGGACAAGGCAGCGCAAGCGCTCACCGAGCTCTATGCCAATTTGACGCCGTGGCAGAAGACGCTGGTCGCGCGCCATCCGCAGCGCCCGCACTTCTCCGATTTCATCAACGCGCTGATATCAGAATTCACGCCGATGGCCGGCGACCGCAAATTCGCCGACGACGAGGCGCTGATCGGCGGCTTCGGCCGTTTCCGCGGCGAAAGCATCTGCGTGGTCGGCCAGGAAAAGGGCGCCACCACCGAGAGCCGCATCAAGCACAATTTCGGCATGGCGCGGCCCGAAGGCTATCGCAAGGCGGTGCGGCTGATGGAGATGGCCGACCGGTTCGGCATTCCCGTGCTGTCGATCGTCGATTCCGCCGGCGCCTATCCCGGCATCGGCGCCGAGGAGCGCGGCCAGGCCGAGGCGATCGCGCGCTCGACCGATGCCTGCCTGTCGCTCGGCGTGCCCAATGTCGCGATCATCACCGGCGAAGGCATGTCGGGCGGCGCGATCGCCATCACCACCGCCAACCGCGTCCTGATGTTCGAACACGCGATCTACAGCGTGATCTCGCCGGAGGCCGCGTCCTCGATCCTGTGGCGCGACGGCACCAAGGCGCAGGAAGCCGCCAACAGCATGAAGATCACCGCCCAGGACATGCTGCGCTTCGGCGTGATCGACCAGATCCTGAGAGAACCCGCCGGCGGCGCCCACCGCGACGCGGCGGCCATGATCGCCACCACCGGCGACGCGATCGCCCAGGCCTTCGGCGACCTACGAAATCTTGATCCGGACGCGGTTCGCAAGCAGCGGCGGCAGAAGTTCCTCGATATCGGCCGGAAGCTCGGCTAGCCGGCCCGGAACGGGGTGGATTTTTCCCCAAATCGGCCAATTTGGCCGCAATTAGGCCCAGAGGCGGGTCTTTAACGTTCCTTGAACCATGCCCGCTACCATGGCGGCGGGTAACCTCTGTTCGGGTTGCGAGCAGGGGGGCCGAAGGCTAATATTTTAGACAATGGCTTCAGGGCATATTCGCCGTGTTGGGGTCGCGAAGATTGCCCGGTGGGTGTGGAGCTTCGACTTGATTCATCGCACGCTCGTTCGCGCGCTTGTCACCTCCGCCGCTCTCGCGGTGAGCGTGCTGCTGGCCGGCTGTGACACTGACCAGGTCTCGCTCGCCACCAACGCCAAGGCCAACCAGCCGGTGCCGCCGAAGCTTGTCGCCGCCATGCTCGAGAAGGACATGGACATGCAGTCGCCGATCCTGGTGCGGCTGTTCAAGCAGGAGGCAGAGCTCGAGGTCTGGAAGCAGGACCGCTCCGGCCGCATGGCGCTCCTGAAGACCTATCCGATCTGCCGCTGGTCCGGCGATCTCGGCCCGAAGGTGCGCGAAGGCGACCGCCAGGCGCCCGAGGGGTTCTACTCCATCAACCCCAGCCAGATGAATCCGCAGTCGGCCTATTACCTCTCGTTCAACACCGGCTATCCCAACGCCTTCGACAAGGCGCTCGGCCGCACCGGTTCGGAGCTGATGGTGCATGGCGACTGTTCGTCGCGCGGCTGTTACGCGATGACCGACGAGCAGATCGCAGAAATCTACTCGCTCGGCCGCGAGTCTTTCTTCGGCGGCCAGCGCGCGTTTCAGTTTCAGGCCTATCCGTTCCGGATGACGCCGGTCAACATGGCCAGGCACCGCAACAACCCGAACATGCCTTTCTGGAAGATGATCAAGGAAGGCTACGATCATTTCGAGGTGACGAAGCAAGAGCCGAAGGTCGACTTCTGCGAGAAGAAATACGTCTTCGACGCGGTCAAGGACCCGAACGCGACGCGCGATCCGGTGTTTAACGCGTCCGCGAAGTGCCCGGCCTATGTGATCCCCGACGAGATCGCGAGCGCCGTGCGCGAGAGGGAGCAGCAGGACGCCGCCGAGACCGCGAAGCTGATCGCCAAGGGCACGCCGGTGGCGCGCCTCAACACCGGCATCGACGGCGGCATGAACGCGGTGTTCGCCTCGAAGATCCCGGAAGGCAACACCGGGCTCTCCGAAGGCGGCGACAGCCAGAGCCTGCAATCGATGTCGCTGGCACGTGCCCCCGGCACGATCCCCGGAACGGTCAATCCGCCGCGGCCGAAGCTCGAAGCCCAGCCGGAAGAACCGGTGGTGGCGACGACGGCGTCAGCGACACCGACACGCGTTGCGACGGCGGCGCCCGCCGGCCAGTCCGAAGGATTCTTCTCCAGCTTCGCCCGCAAGGTCGGTATCGGCGGCACCGCCGATGCGACCCCCGCGTCCGCCGCCCCCGCACCGGCGAAGCCGAAACTCGCCGAGGCAAAACCCCAATCGGTGGTGCGCGTCGCACCGAAGCCCGCGACCAAGCAGGCCGCCAAGCCGGCACTCAAACCCTCGGTCACCGATACCGCCACGTCCGCTCCGGCGGCGCCTGCCGCCGCGACCGGCACGCAGCTCGCCGGCTCTTCTCCAGTGGTGCAGTCGAACTCGTTCGACACCCGCTTCTCGGCAATGAAGTAGGCGCGGCCCTTCGTCGTCCCGGCGAAGGCCGGGACCCATAGCCACCGAATTAAGTTGCAAGAGAAGCCGATGCCGCTTGTGCCTTTTCCGAGGGCCGCGGCGTATGGGTCCTGGCTTTTCGCCAGGACGACGGGGATGGGTATCGATTCACCACCCATCAACAGCCGTTGCTGTCGTCACCCGCGCATGGCGCACAGCCAAAATATCGAAAACAACCCCATGCAAAGTAGTCGGCCGGTGCCGGCGCTCGACACGAATACTTGACATGTCGGGCAAATCAGCGACATTATTCCATTATTCCGAAATCGCGCCTCGCCCCTGACTATCGCATATGGCGTTTGCGCCCGGGCCGTTCTGCTCACCTCACTGCTTCGCGATTCCTGTTCGCTCCGATTTCGTCCCGCCCTAGATCGCGCTGAAACCCAGCCATCCCGTGTAGAGCCCGACGAGGACGATCAGCGCCGCCGAAGCATAGGGCGCCTGGCGCGCGAAGCGGCTGAAGCCGGTCCAGCGGCGCTCGATGTGGCGCAGGCTCAGCGCGGCCAGCACGCCGGCCGAAACCATGGTGATCGCGAGGCCAATCCCGAAGCACACGACCAGCGTGAAACCGAGGCTGAACTGCTTGAGCTGGATGCAGAGCAAGAGCACGGTGATCGCCGCCGGGCACGGGATCAGGCCGCCGGATAGTCCGAACAGCACGATCTGCCAGGTCGTGACCGTCCGTCCCGCAAAGCGCTTGCGGATGTCGGCGGCATGCGCGCGGGCGTGGGCGTCGTCCTCCTCGCCGAGGTTCATGTGAGAATGGTCGTGGTCATGTTCCTCGAAGCTCGTCTCGAACGCTTCGGCACGTCCGCGCAGCGACAGCCTCGCCTTGAAAGCGTGGGGCTCGGGTACCTCGTCGACGCTTTCAAGAAATCCATCGCGGCTGACGAAGCTGAAGGATTGCCTCACGCCGTCCGGCCGCAACGTGTCCAGCACGATCGCTTCCGGCGCCGGCAGCAGACCGCGTTCGGCGCGAACACGCCAGCGCGGCGGCACACCGTCCTCGAATATCTCGAGCGTGAGCACGCCGTCGCCGGTTGCGAATTGGATCACCTCGTCATGGTGATGATGATGATCGTGGTCTTGGTCAAGATCTTGGGCGTTCTGCTCGCGCCAGGTCCGCCACGCCATCCAGATCGCGATGCCGATGATCACGACGGCCGAGGCGATCTGGAAGTACGCCTCGCTCTGTTCGCCGCTCCACTGCCGCCCGAAATACAAGCCGCCGAGCGCCACCGCCCATACGATCGCCGTATGCGAGATCGCAGCCGAAAGGCCGAGCAGCGCCGCCTGCAGCACGGTGCCGCGCACCGCGATGATGAATGCTGCCATCATCGTCTTGGAGTGGCCCGGCTCCATGCCATGCAGCGCGCCAAGCAGAATGGCGCTCGGCACGAACAGCCACGCATGCGCCGAGCCCTGCTGTAACAGTTCGGAGAGTCCGGTCATGGCTTCACTTCAGGTAAGTGCGGACGACGTCGATCAGATCCGCGGCGCCTTGCGCCTTCTCCGGATCCTTCTCATGCGCGGGATCGACGACGTGATGACGGATATGGTCCTCGAGTAGCTCGGCAGTCAGCCCGTTCACCGCGCCACGCACCGATGCGACCAGCATCAACACGTCAGCGCAGCCGAGCTCGGACTCGAGCGCACGCTCGACCGCTTCGATCTGCCCCTTGATGCGCCTGACGCGGCCGACGAGCTTCGACTTGTGCTTGATGGTGTGCGACATGAACCTAGTATAGGGGGGTACCCTATTCTGATCAAGTCGCAATTGGCATCCGGGCCACGCCCTCACTCCATGGGAGCCTGCCTGCGGGGCAGACGGGGGTGCGAACGTCCCTAACCGTTCGCAAGGATGGCTGCCCAGATTGGCGGCAGGCGCGGTCGGAGGTTGGGCACCCGCACCGGGGCCCGGGCGGCTTTGATCGATCCGAGACCGGGCTTCCGGCGTGCCGGAGGCGCCGCGGCGCCTCCTGAACGATCGGAAAAAGAGTTTTTACCGATCGTTCAAGAAATGGCATATCGCTTGCATCGCACCTGGAAACCCCAGGGAGAAGCCAAATGGCCGGATCACATGCGACACCGCCCGTCATCGCCATCACGGGTGCCCATCCGAGACTTTACAACCATGACCTCGCGCCGACTGCCCCGGAGGGCAAGACCTGGGGCGTCTTCAGCATCTTTGCGATGTGGATGTCGGACGTGCATTCGGTCGGGGGCTACACTTTCGCGGCAAGCCTGTTCTTCCTCGGCCTGACCGGATGGCAGGTGCTGCTCTCGATGGTGGTCGGCATCACCGCCGTCTACTTCCTGATGAACCTGATCGGCCGCCCGTCACTGAAATACGGCACGCCGTTTCCGGTCGTCGCGCGCATGTCGTTTGGCGTGATGGGCGCCAATCTCGCCGCCGTCCTTCGCGGCGTCGTCGGAATCGTCTGGTACGGCGTGCAGACCTATTTTGCATCCAAGGCCGTCCAGGTTCTGGTCCTGACCTGGTTTCCCCAAGCTGAAACGCTGACCCACAACAGCATCCTCGGCCTGTCGACGCTCGGCTGGTTCAGCTTCGGCTTCATGTGGATCTTCCAGCTGCTGATCTTCCTCAATGGCATGGAGACGATCCGCAAGTTCATCGATTTCTGCGGTCCGGTCGTCTACGTCGTGATGTTCGCGTTAGCGATCTGGATCCTGTCGCAAACCGGCTTCTCCAGCCTCGACCTCCAGCTCAGTCCGCCGGCCGAGGGCTCGTCGCTCGGCCACATGGCCAACGCCGCGATGCTGATCGTGGCCTACTTCGCCGCCCTGCTGCTCAACTTCGGCGACTTCTCCCGCTTCGGCCGCGACGAGCGAGCCATGAAGGTCGGCAACCTGCTCGGGCTGCCGCTCAACTTCATCGTTTTTGCCGTCATCACGGTGATCGTGACGGCGGGCACCGTGAAAGTCTTCGGCGAGGCCATCATGGATCCGGTCGCGATCGTCGAGAAGATCGGCAATCCCTGGATCGTGGCGCTGGGGTCGATCACCTTCATCGTCGCGACGATGGGCATCAATATCGTCGCCAATTTCGTGTCGCCGGCCTATGACATCTCGAATCTGAACCCGCAGAAGATCAACTTCCGGCTCGGAGGCCTGATCACCTCGATCCTGTCGGTCATGGTCTGTCCCTGGCTGTTCGTGTCGAGCCCGCAGGCGATCACGATCTTCGTCAGCATCTTCGGCGCGATCCTCGGGCCGATGTTCGGCATCATGGTGGGCGACTACTACTTCGTGAAGAAGCAGCACGTCGTGGTCGAGGACCTCTACACCATGTCGCCATCCGGCTCGCTCTACTTCGAGAACGGCTGGAACCGGCGGGCGTTGATTGCGCTGGCGATCTCGGGGACGATCTCGATCGGACTGTCGCTGCTCGGGGCCTACAAGGTCATCCCCAATGTCGGCGACTGGGGCTGGCTGATCGGAGCGGCGCTTGGCGGACTGCTGCACGTTGCGTTGATGACGCAGACGTCGCAGGTCGCGTCCGTGCCCGCGGAGTAAGGCCCTCTATGCGCCTCTAACCGGCGGGCCGCGCTGCGCGTGAGCGCGGACGGCCCGCAGCCTTGCGCTCTCCTGCAACCGCGAGGCCAAGCCCGCCAAGCACCAATTGCACGATGGTGGCTTTCGCGGCGGCGTAGTCGGCCTCATCAAGCGCGCGCTTCTTCTTCATGATGCACATCTGGCTGGAGAAGTCGGCGTAAGCCTGGGTCATCGCCCAGATGCAGAAGAACAGGTCCGTCGCGCTGATCGGCGCGATCAGACCCCGCGCGGCCCAGGCGTCGACCTCCTTGACCTTCTGCAACAGCAGCGGCGTCGATATCTTCGAGATGAATTCTCCGATATAGGGCGCACCGCTGATGATCTCGGTGGCATAAATCCGCGATAGATAAGGATAATCACGCGAGAAATCGACCTTGCGGTCGATGTACTCGGTCAGGATCGTCACGAGGTCGGAATGCGCATCGAGCTTGTCGATGTCTCGGGCCCATTTGTTCATGGCCCGCTCCAGGATGGCGCGGTAGAGGTCGTCCTTGTCCTCGAAGTAGTAATAGATGTGCGGCTTGGCGATACCAGCCTTCTTGGCGATCAGCGCGGTGGTTGCGCCACGGAGCCCAAAGTGACCAAACACGAACTCGGCGGCATCAAGGATGCGCGCTCCCATATCGGGGCCGGGAGGCGGCTTGTGATCCCGGCGGGACGGCTTGCGAATCTTGAACAGAGGTTTGTCCGGAGACATCGTCGGCGTGGCTTTCCGATTCGTGGACTTGCGAACCCCTGATGCGTGCCAGACGATTGCTCCTTGCGCAACACGGTATCTGGCTTTCGCCTGCAACGTGATGACACATCCGGCCCGCCTCGGCGCATTGTCGCGGACGTCCCACAGGCGTATCCTTGAAGCCAAGCTGGGCGCGCAAGTGGGGAGATTGAAATGGACGATCAAACCGTGCGAGCGGCGCTGCAGCGCCATTGGGATGCGTCGGACGCAAGCGATTTCGAGGTCGAGCATGACATCTACCATGAGGATGCCGTGCTCGAATATCCGCAATCGGGTGAGCGAATCCGCGGCCGGCGCAACATCCAGGAAAGCCGAACCGTCCAGCCAAACAAGAAGCGTTTTACGATCCGGCGGATGATCGGCAGCGGCGATCTCTGGGTCACGGAGTTTGTGCTGACCTATGACGGCATCCCGTCCTACACCGTGAGCATCATGGAATTCCGCGACGGACTTGTGGCCCACGAAACGCAATATTTCGCGGAGCGATTTCAGCCCGGCCCCTCGCGTGCGCATCTGGTCGAGCGGATTTCTGCGCAAGGGTCTTGATGGATCTCTGCTGAGTTTGCCCGTCCAGCAGCCACAGCCCATCATTCGTCATTCCGGGGCGCGCGCAGCGCGAACTATGATGCGCAATTGCGCATCTGAGAATCCATTCCTCTCCAAACCCGCGGCCTGATGGATTCCGGGCTCATGCTTCGCATGCCCCGGAATGACGGGGGAGAGATTGTTCCGGCTACGGCGCCAAATACCGCAGCAACTCCGGATCGCTCCGCACTTCGCCGGCGGCGCCCTGCAGCGCGACGCGGCCGCGGTCGAGCACATAGGCGTAGTCGGCGACGCGCAGCGCGAGGTCGAGATGCTGCTCGACGATGACGACCGCGATCTCCTTGGCGAGTTCGATCAGCCGCTCGGTGATCTCCTCGATGACGCCGATCCAGACGCCCTCGGTCGGCTCGTCCAGCAACAAGAGCTTGGGATTGCCGAGCAAGGCGCGGCCGACTGCCAGCATCTTGCGTTCGCCGCCGGACAGCGTGCCGGCAGGCTGGTCGAGGCGCTGGCTGAGTTTTGGGAAGATGGCCAGCACCCGATCGACGGCGCGCGCCGCATCCGGATTGGACAGCGAGCCGACCGCGAGATTGTCGCGCACCGAGAGGCGGGCGAACACCGAATGCTCCTGCGGCACGTAGCCGATGCCGGAGCGCACCCGCTCCTCGGTGCGGCGGCGCGTGATGTCGCGGCCGTCGAAGAACAATTCGCCCTTCGAGCTTGCGAGCTCGCCGACGATGGTCTTCATCAGCGTGGTCTTGCCGGCGCCGTTGCGGCCAAGCACGGCGACGCCGCCGCGCCAGGGAATGCCGATATTGACGTCGAACAGCACCTGGCTGCGGCCATAGCCGGCATCGAGATGCCTGATATCGAGGAATGACTGGTCAGGCACGGCGCAGATAAATCTCCTGGACGCTCTTGTTGGCCTGGATCTCCGCGACCGTCCCGCACGCCAGCACCTTGCCCTGGTCGAGCACGGTGAGGCGGTCGCAGATGTCGCGGATGAAATCCAGATCGTGTTCGACGATGACGAGCGAGCAATGCTGCTTGATCGGTTGCAGCAATTCGCCGGTGACGCGGCGCTCCTCGAGGCTCATGCCGCCGGTCGGCTCGTCCAGCAGCAATAGCCGCGGCTTGCCGGCCAGCGCCATCGCGATCTCCAGCCATTGCTGCTGACCGTGCGAGAGATTCGCGGCGGCGTCATGGGCGCGATCGGCAAGACGGAACTGGGTCAGCATCGTCATCACCTGGTCGTGCAGCGCGCGGCGGGTGCGCGAGAACACCAGGTCCAAGAGCGAGGACTGCGCCTGCAGCGCCAGCAGGATGTTGTCGTACAGCGTCAGCGTCGGCAACACCGACGTGATCTGGAACTTCAGGCTCATGCCGGCGCGGGCACGCTCGGTCGGCGTGTACGCGGTGATGTCGGTGTTGACGAAAGAGACCTTGCCCGTGGTCGGCACCTCGGCGCCGGCGACGCATTTCATCAGCGTGCTCTTGCCCGAGCCGTTCGGACCGATCAGGCCGTGAAACTCGTTCTCGCCGACGGTGAGGCCAGCGCCATCCAGTGCGGTGAGCTTGCCGAATATCTTGCTGATGCCTGTGGCCTCAAGGAGCGGCATTGCGCGTCTCCTTCGGGGCTTTGCCGAACCTGCCGACCCGTTCGCGCTCGCCGAGCACGAGAGAGATCAGCCCGAGCGGGCGGAACATGATCACGAGCAGCAGCAGCACGCCGAGGATGATCGGCCAGACGTCGCGGTAATTGTCCGACAGCCAGAAGCTGACGCCCTCGACGATGACGGTACCGATGACGGCGCCGATCAGCGTGCCGGAGCCACCGAACAAAACGTAGAGCACGACCTGGGTCGAGAACACGACGCCCAGCATGTTGGGCCAGACGAAGCCTTCGTGGAAGGCATAGAGGCTGCCGGCAAGGCCGGCGATGGCGCCGCCGACCGCGAACACGATCGCCTTCAGATGCTGCGCCTTGTAGCCGAAGAAGGCGATGCGCTGCTCGTTCTCGCGGAGGCCTGCGAGCCCCAGGCCAAATTGCGAGCGCACCAGGAAGCGGCACAAGAGATAGACGACGACGAGGATGCCGAGCGCCATGTAGTAATAGACCGGCCCTTCCGAGATTTCGGTCGAGCCGAGCGTCAGCGACGGGATCGACGGGATGCCGTTCTGGCCGCCGAGATAGTACCAGCCGCGCGCCAGCCGGTCGGCCGCGTAGGATCCGGTCAGGGTGCCGAGCGAGACGAAGATCACGCTCGACGGATGCCGGCCGAGCAGCAGGAAGCCGCCGAGCAGAAGTGCCGCGGTCAACCCGATCAGTGTGCCGGCGGGCAGGATCAGGAAGATCGAGGTGACATTGAGATCGCGCGCCAAGAGCGCCACGCCGTAGCCGGCGGAGCCGAAGAACAAGGCCTGGCCGAAGCTCATAATGCCGGCATAGCCCCACACCAGATCGAACGACAGTGCGAACAACGCGAGAATGACCACGCGGGTGGCGAACACCGTCAGGTAATCCTGCAGGACGAGCGGCAGCACCAGTGCGATCAGCAGCACCAGCCCTTCCACGATCGGCAGGACCTTTCGTCCTGCCGTCGCTCGTCCCGCCGGCAATTTGGCGGCCGGTGCACTTTCACCCGTCACGACATCCGGTCCTTCGCTGAGCTCAGCGACGGCCTGCTTTGCTGCAACCATCGTGCCGCTCAGCATTCCTTGGGATCGACGAGGCCGTTGCTGCGTGCCACGACCTCGTAAGTCCCGCCCTTGGCGACGGCAGTATACATCTTCATCTTGCAATGGCGCTGGCCCGGCACCATTTCGGCGGGCCCGCCCGGACCCTCGGCGATCTTGGCGTGATCGAGCGCGGCCGCCACCGAATCGCGGTCGACCTTGCCGGCCTCCTTGACCGCGGCCTCCCACAGCTTCAGGCCGCGATAGGTTCCGGTCGCGGCGCTGCCGGCGGCGAACAGGAAGGTTCCCGGGAAGTCCTTGTCATAGGCCGCCTGGATCTTGGCGCTGACCGGATCGTCCTTGGTCAGCACCTTGAAATAGTCGAGGCAGCTCGCCAGCCCTTCGATCTCGTTGGCCTGGTTGATGGCCAGCGTGTTCTCGTCATAGTAGACGCAGGCGAGCCGTCCGCCGTTCTTGAGGAAACCCGCTTCATAGAGCTGCTTGAAGAACGGGCCGACGCCCGGCGGGATCACGGTGTTGAAGACGACGTCGACCTTGTTGGAGATGATGCGGTTGACGGTCGAGGAGAAGTCGACCTGGTCGAGCGGGTAGTATTCCTCGAACACCACCTCGCCGCCATTGGCCTCGATCACCTTGCGGGCATAGACGTTGAGCGTGTGCGGCCAGACATAGTTGGCGCTTGGCAGCGCGAACTTCTTGCCGCCGTTCTTGATCAGCCACGGAATGAATTCGTCGCACTGCTGCGCCGGGGTCGGTCCGGTGCAGAACAGATAGGGCGTGCATTCCTTGCCCTCGTAGAGCTGCGGATAGATGTAGAGCGTCTTGCCGCGCGCCACGATCGGATCCTTGATCGCGTTGCGCATCGACGAGGTGATGCCGCCGAGCACCATGTCGACCTTGTCGCGCTGGATCAGCTTGCGGACGTTGCCGACCGCGACCGATTCGTTCGACGCGGTGTCCTCGATATAGAGCTCGAGCGGCCGGCCGAGCAGGCCGCCGCCGGCGTTGATCTCCTTGATCACCATCTTGGCGACGTTGGCGTCGGCATTGCCGGCATAGGCGATCGGGCCAGTCAAATCGGTCGCGATGCCGACCTTGATCGGGCCTTCGGCGGCGTTGGCCCAGTCGGGCCGGATCACCCAGCTTCCGACGCCGGTCGCGAGCGCACCGGTCGCGAACGCGAAGTTACTCATGAAGCGGCGGCGGGTGAGATTGAGGCGATCTTTGGACATCTGATTAAACCCCTTTTCCAGCAATGAGGCCTTGCGGCCGGAATTTGATGAAGGCGATGGCGAGTACGAAGACGAGCACGTCGGCGACGACAGGCGACATGACCCATGGCAGCGCCGCGCTGAGCGTGCCGATCACGCCGGCGCCGGCGACCGGCCCGATGAAGGATCCGACCCCGCCGACCATGACGGCGACAAAGCCCTGGATCAGGAAGCGGATGCCGAGATCGGCGAACAGGCTGAACACCGGCACGATCAGCGCGCCGGCAAGCCCGGCCAGCGCCGCGCCGAACGCGAAGGTCGTGCCGTAGATCAACGGTGTGGAAATTCCCGACGCCCGCGCCAGCGCCGGGTTCTCCAGCGTCGCCCGAACGCGCAGCCCAAAGCTGGTGCGCGACAGCAGGAGATAGCAGGCGCCCATCACCAGCAGCGTGATGATAATGATGGTAAAGCGCCAGGCCGAGAGATGGATGGAGCCGATGTCGATCGAGCCGCCGATCGGCTCCGGCACCGTGAGATAGAAGCCGCCGATCAAGGTGCGCACGCTCTCGCGGATGATCAGCCCTAGCGCATAGGTGCCGAGCATCGCCACGATCGGCGCGGCGTAGAAGCGCCTGATGATCAGCGCCTCCAGCACGAAGCCGAGCGCGCCGACCACGAAGGGCGCGGCGACCATGCCGGCCCAGATCGGCACGCCGTGGGCATACGCCAGATAGGTGACATAGGCTCCGAGCAGGACGAACTCGCCCTGCGCGAAGTTGAAGATGCCCATCATGCTGGCGATGATGCCGAGCCCGAGCACGACCAAAACGATGATCGCCCCGAAGCTCACGATCTCGAACGCCGCGGCGAAACTGCTAGCCATGGTGTCCGATCCGTCCCATCAGCGTCTGCGACAAGGAGTGCCTCACATCTTCTTCCAGTCGCCGGCCTGCTCAAAGGCGTGCGCCGCGCGGTAGATGGTCGATTCCTCGAACATCCGGCCGACCAGCATCAGGCCTACAGGCAACCCGTCGACCATGCCACAGGGCAGCGACATTGCCGGGTGATGGGTGATGTCGAACGGCGCGGTGTTGGTGATCATCTCGAGCGCCCGGGCGACATAATCCTCGCGGCTGGCATTGGGCTCGGGCAACTTCGTTGCCTTCATCGGCGTGGTCGGCAGCAGCAGCAGGTCGTAGTCGTTGAAGGCCTTGTCATAGGCCGCGGTCAGGCGGCGCGAGACGTTGAGCGCCTTGCCGTAATAGCGCGGGCCGAAATTGTTGTTGATGTAGGTGCCGAGCAGCAGGAACAGCTTTGTGGTTTCGGACAGCGAATCCGCCTTCTGGCGCCACCCGCGATGGAAATCCATCAATGACGTCGAATAGAGGTCGGAGCGGCTGAGGCCGTAGCCGTCGCCATACATCATGGTCTGGGTCATGCCTTCGGTGCCGATCGGCGTCCAGATCGCCGGGCCCGCCATGTGCATCGGGATCGAGACGATCTCGACCGAGGCGCCGAGGTCCTTGAAGCGCTTGGCCGCCTCGCGGACGCTTTCATTGACCGCGGCTTCCGCGCCCGCCTGCTCAAAACCTTCCTTGAGGATACCGATCTTCATGCCCTTGACGCCGGCCCCCAGCGCCTTGGTGTAATCCTCGACCTTCGGCGCCTTGATGCGCGGGTCGTAGCCGTCATCGCCGGCGAGCACCTCCAAGAGCAGCGCGTTGTCTTCCACCGTCGCGGTCATCGGGCCGGTGTGGTCGACGAAGATCTCGATCGGCATGATGCCGGTGTAGGGCACCAGCCCCCAGGTCGGCTTCATGCCGTAGGTGCCGCAGAACGAGGACGGCATGCGGATCGAGCCGCCCTGGTCGCCACCGATCGCCATGTCGACCTCGCCGAGCGCCACGACGACGCCGGAGCCCGACGACGAGCCGCCGGCCGAATAGCCCATTTTGTGCGGATTATGCACGGCTCCAACCGCGCCGGTGTGGCTGCCGCCGGACATGCAGAAGGATTCGCAATGCACTTTTCCGGCGATCTCGGCGCCGGCGTCGAGCATGCGCGTGACGATGGTGGCATCGAAATCCGGCATATAGCCTTCCAAGGTCGCCGAGCCGTTCATCATGGGCACGCCGGCCAGCATGATGTTGTCCTTCAGCGCCACCGTCTTGCCCTTGAGCTTGCCGGACGCCGCGCCCTTCACCGTCGACTTGCGGTACCAGGCGTTGCGCGGGTTCTCCTCCGGCGACGGCCGGTAGCCCGGCGTACGCGGATATTTCACCACGGGGACCTCGTCGGGCATCGCGCCGACGAGATTATAGGCCTCGATCGAGCCCTGCATCAGGCCGCGGAACGAGGTCACGTCCTCATCGGTCAGGTTCAGGCCGCACTGCTCGGCGACGGCACGAAGTTGCGTTGGCGTGGGAAGGACAACTGTCACGGCGCTCTCCTGAAGCTTATGATCCCTGATGAACCCTGGCGTTCCCTGGGCACGAAGCCGCGGTCCGCTTGACGATCGCGAACCGCTTGCCTCGTGACACTATTCAAAACGGAAATATTTTCCTTTTCAAGCATTATTTCGGATATCGGGTCCGAATTGTTGCCGCACCTCCCGTCAGATCGGCTTGATCACCCTGAAATCGAGCCCGTCGGCCTCGGCGAGATACATCGGCATCCTGGCGTGGCCGTCGCGAACGGTGACCGGTCCGCGCGCCCCGCGATAGACGAGATTGTCCGCAGCCGCGAGCAGCGGCCGCATGTTCAGCGTGCCGGCGCGGTTGGCGGCGGCCTCGAGCAAGCAGAAGCCTTCATACGCGGACTCGCCGCATGACCCGACCGGCGGCGCGAAGGCACCGAACATCGCGCGATAGCGATCCCTGAAATCGTCGCCGGCGTGCGAGCCGACAGAGGGGAAATAGCCGGAGGCGCAGAACAGGTTCTCGGTCTTGTCGGCGCCGACGCCGAGCAGCACGGTTTCGTCGACACAGCCGGCAAAGCGCAGCGTGGTGGCGGCGAGACCGGCGTCGGCGAAGGCGCGGTTGAAGGTGATGCTGTCGGTGCCGATCAGCGAGATCAGGACCACGTCGGGCTTCGCCGCGCGGATCCGCTCCAGATGCGGCTCGTGATCGTCTTCGCCAAGCGGCACGAATTCCTCGCCGACCACCTGCCCACCGGTCTCCTTGATGTAGCGCTTCACGGCGCGATGCGACTGCCATGGCCACACATAATCGCTGCCGATCAGGTACCAGCGCGAGGCACGCTTCGCCTCGGCCAGCCAATGGATCGACGGCCGGCTCTGCCAGCGCGGCGTCTCGCCGATCGCGATGACGCCCGGCGTCCGCTCGCCGCCCTCATAGACCGGCGTGTAGATGTAGGGGATTCGGCTGCGGGTGATGAGGTCACGCAGCGCGACGCGGACCGCGCTGGTGTGCATGCCCATGATGAGATCGACCTCGTCGAACGCAATCGCCTGCTCGGCGCGATCGACGACCTCGTCGATCGGTCCGCCGGCGTCATAGACCGACAGCTCGATCTCGCGTCCGAGGATGCCGCCGCGCCTGTTGATTTCGGCGACCGCGAGCTGCGCGCTGGAGGTGGCGCACGGACCCCAGACCCCGGGCGAGCCGGTGCAGCAGATGAAGGCCCCGACCCGTAGCCGGCTGTTGGCGCCGCGCCGTTGCCACGAGGCGCGATCGTCCGGCGCCATCGGCCGGCCGGCCGGCGGCGACAGGTTTTTCAGCAGCATGGACGGCGGAAATGCAGGACCGCCGCGGACCGGGACGTTGACCGTCGAGAGCACACCATCTCCTGTCTGGCACCAGCACATTCGGCCGGCCACCGCGGCATCGCGCTAGTTCGTCTTGATCACCTTGAAGTCGAGGCCATCGGCCTCGGCGAGATAGATTGGCATTTCAGCCCGGCCATTGCGAATCGTGACGGCGCCACGGGCGCCGCTGTAGACGACGTTGCGCGCCGCCGCGAGCAGCGGCCCCATCGACAGCGAGCGCGCGCGGTTGGCCACCGCCTCCAGGAAGCGCAACCCCTCATAGTTGGACTGCCCGACCGAGCCGATCGGCGGCGCATGCGGGCCGAACATGGCGCGATAGCGGATCCGGAAGTCGTCATTGGCGCGCGAGCCGACACAACTGAAATAGCCGGAGGAACAGAACAGGTTCTCGGTGCTGTCAGAGCCGATGCCGAGCAGCACCGTCTCGTCCATTGCGCCGGCGAAACGCAGCGTGGTGGCGGCGAGCCCGGACGCGGCGAAGGCGCGGTTGAAGGTAATGCTGTCGGTCCCGATCAGCGTGATCAGCACCACGTCGGGCTTGGCGGCGCGAATCCGCGCCAGATGCGCCTCGTGATCGTCCTCGCCGAGCGGAACGAATTCCTCGCCGACGACCTGGCCGCCGGCCTCGGCGATGTATTTCTTCACCGCGCGGTGCGACTGCCAGGGCCAGACATAGTCGCTGCCGATCAGGTACCACCGCTTCGCTTTCTTGACGTCGGCCAGCCAATGGATTGTCGGCCTGGACTCCGCGCGCGGTGTCTCGCCGATCGCCATCACGCCCGGAGTACGCTCGCCGCCCTCGTAGACCGGTGTGTAGATATAGGGCACGCGGCCACTTGTGACCTTGCGCAGCGCGACGCGGACCGCGCTGATATGCGAGCCCATGACGAGGTCGATCTCGTCGCGGGCGATGGCGCGTTCGGCGCGGTCGACCACGTCGTCCATCGGGCCGCCGGCGTCGTACATCGACAGCTCGATCTCACGGCCGAGGATGCCGCCCCGCTTGTTGATCTCGGCAACCGCGAGCAGCACGCTGTTGGTCGAGCTCGGGCCCCAGATCCCGGGCGCACCCGAGAAGGTGATGAAATTGCCGACCCGAAGCTTGCTGTCGGTGCCGCGACGGCGCGAGGAGCCCGGCCTAAGGGTCAATGCGAGATCGTCCGCGCAGGACGACGGATTTCTGAACAGCAGCGGCGGCGCGACCGGCAAGCCGCCGTGTGCCTGGAAAGTAACCGTCGAGAGCACGCCAACTCCTGTCTGGGAGCAATACGCAACACCACCAGCGGGGCGGCCGCGGCATCCGCCCCTGGTTGGGGGAATATTCTATGTGAAAATATTGAATATTCAACAATTGAAGTGCATATAGAAACGGCATGAGTTGCCGGACATTCACTCAACCGGATCAGGATCCAGGTCGCAGCCGTGGCTAAACCGCCGAAAGAAAATTCCCCGATCACCGAACATCTCGCCTACCTGCTCGCGCAAGCGAACCGGGAGATCAACCGGCAGTTGGAGACGCGCCTGAGCAAGGAAGGCGTCCCGGTCGAGCAGTGGCGCATCCTGAAGGTGCTGTCCGATGGCGAGGGACACTCGATGGGCGAGCTCGCCGATGCGGTGCTGCTCAACCACCCGACCCTCACCAAGATGATCGACCGCATGGTGTCGGACGCGCTGGTCTATCGCGTCCAGGATCCCAAGGATCGCCGCAAGGTACTGATGTTCGTCTCCGATCGCGGCAAGGCGCTCTCGAGGCGGCTGAACTCGCTGGCGGTGAGCCAGGAAGAGCACATCGTCGAGAGCTATGGCGACAAGTCGACCACCGAGCTCAAGCGCCTGCTGGAAAGCCTGATCGGCACCGCGAACTGACGCGGGGCCGCCGCCCCGCACGACTAGCCCTCACCGGCTGGGTACCGCCGCACCGGACCATCGAAAAAGAACCCTGGGCCAATGTCGGGCTCCCGTCCGCCGGGTCGTCCTTTGGATGCACCGCGCCAACGGAACCTATGCCGTCTTCGGTTCCGCCCGCGGTACAGCCTTCGCGACCAAGCGCGAAGGTTCCAGTTCATCTGCCCCGTTAGCGAGGACATCCATTCATGACGTCGATCACGCCGTTCCTCTGGCTCGACAACAACGTCCGCGAGGCCGTCACCTTCTACAAATCGGTATTTCCCAACGCCAGGATCGAGACCGTCAGCGACTTCATGGCGACCTTCGAGCTCGAGGGGCAGCGGTTCAACGCCCTCAATGGCGGCCCAAAATTCAAGTTCAATGAAGCGGTGTCCTTCTTCATCAGCGTCGAGACCCAGGCGGAGGTCGACTACTTCTGGACGAGGCTGACCGCCGATGGCGGCGAGGAAGGCAATTGCGGATGGCTGAAGGACAAATTCGGCCTGTCCTGGCAGGTCGTGCCGACGGCACTCGGCCACTATCTGGGCGCCCCCGATCGCGCGAAAGCCGATCGCGCGATGCAGGCCATGATGAAGATGCGGAAGATCGTCATCGCCGATCTCGACAAGGCGTTTGCGGGGTGAGATCCCCGCGACATTCCGAGACCTTCCCGGAATTCGCTCGCAGCTTCGGGCCTCGACAGCCGTCCGCGGATGATCGAGGCCGTCGCCTCGCATCATTGCAATCGATCTTTCATTTGCTTGATCCGCAAATGATAGGTGGCCACCAGACAGTCACTTTCGTCGGCGCACGCACGTCGCCACTCCAGCCATGTCCGCTGTTCCGACTCCAGCTTCGATTTGGCCGCATTGCCGCCTTTCGCAATTGCCTCGGCATAGTAGCGGGACAGAAGCACATCATAGACGGATAGTTTGCTGCTGGCGCAGATAGCTTCCTCATCCTTCATCTTTGTCGTTCGGGTGGCACACCAGGCGGGCCCCTGAATAGTGGCCAGGCTTCGGGGATCGACGGGCTTGCCCGCCGCACCAGGCAAATCCTTCAGCAGCGTTTTTGGATTGAGGACCCCGAAATCCGGCAGATAGATCATCTTTGGACCGTAATGATCCCTGATCCAGGTTTTGGTGACGCTTTCGTCCAGTTCGATATTTGCCTTCACCGTGATGTCATCAGTCAGACTTGCGAAGCCGTCGGCGAATTTGAACTCCAGCTCGCATGCGATCCCCTTGATACCGGAAACGACGACTTCCGCGACAAGCGTCTTGGAGCCTGCATCGTAATACGCGAGATACTCGTCATATGCAGATGCCGTCAGGAAGTCGTCGTCCCAGAATTGATCGGCCGCCGCCGATGCCGTGATGCAGGCCCGCACCACGTCTGCCTTTGTCCGCGGCACGAGCCCCTTGTAGCCGTTCACCCGGATCGACCAACGGATTGCCGCACCGGTCGTATTGACCAGCAGCTTGTCGTTTCCAACCTTGACCAGGGCTTCCGCCAGCAGCGCCGCGGGGACCAGCGGTTGTGATACATCGAGCGTCGCGTATTTTTGCGCCAGGGCAAGAAGATTGCGTCCGATTTCACCGACAGCCTGGTTGTAGGCCTGAATCTCTGCCTTCAGGTTGAGTGAATTTGACGTGGCCGGGTTCCCCGGAGTGATCGTCGCGTTACCGACGTCGATATAGGGGGCATGGAAAGACAGCGTCGCGTGCGCATCCATCGCGCGGCTCAACTCGGTCCCTGCCCTGTTGCGACTCAAACCTGCAAGAAAGATCCAGCCACAGGCCGACTCGCAGGCAGCACCTGCAGCGATCGAGGTTGATATCCCGCCTGAGACGAAATCGGCGATCTTCAAGCCTTCAACGAAGTCGCCGCCCGGTGAATTCAGGCATAGCGTCGGCCCCGTTTCAATCGGCGGATAGTTTTTGGGGAGCTTCTGCCTGAACTTGTCGAAGTCCCCCGCAGCGATTTCACCGTCCATCCGCAACTGGCAATCGGTCCGCTTCAAATCGACAGTGAAGTCGGCCGTCCAGGCCTTCGGCGGCAAGGCCGGGACTCCGATCACCATCGCGACCAAGGCAAAGACTGCGTTTCGCATCGTCTACCTCGAGCGGAGTCCGGTACCTTCCCGCATGACTGCGTCATAGGAATCGATCGACCACCGGCTCCGCTGCGCATCCCAATAGAAGACGTATTGAGTCCCCGGCGCCAACTTCGTGGATTGAATCGCTGCGCCGTCATGATAGGCAACCGACACGGCGCCGCCGTTGTTCGGCAGCGTCACAAACTGCCCGGGTGATATCTCGATCTGTTTCCAGTCGCCGTCGAGATAAGACAGGTTGATTGGAGCCTTCGCGACGCTCAACAGGATGACCGTGTTTGCCAACGCAGCTTTCGGGATCTGATTGGAGCTGCGAAGCTCATCCGCGCGCGAGGAACAACCGAACCAGCCAAGGCAAGCGCACAGCACGACCGCCAGTTTGCCGGCTCGCATCATGGTTTCGGATCACCCTTCTCAGCTGGTGGCGCTTCCTTTGGTCCGGTGGGCTGACTCATTCGGCCCAGCATGTAACCGATGATGGTCCCGAACAGACCGAAGGCAGGCGCGATCTGCTCGTTGGAGTATCCTGCGGTAATGAGCAGCAGGGAGGCGGTGATGACCGTGACGACGATCATGGCACGGGACACGTCTTCCGGTCGCTTGTCGCGGATATTGCGGACCGCATAGATGTACAGGCAGATCACGATCAGACCGAAGGCAACGATCAGACAGGTCAGCCACAGCTCATACGGCGTCTTCTTGAACAGCACGTCCGGCAGATTGCCGGCCCCGGCAACCGGGTTTGACGGCAGATCGGACGGAACCTGCTGCGCGGATGATAACGTGGGGACAGCAAATGCCGTAACCGACGCGAGCACTCTTAAAGCTGCGGACCTATTCATTTGAATCAACTATCTTAGATTGAAAACAGCGATCCTACGCCTCCTCGCGGGCAAGGCAAGATGGAACTGCTGCCAGTCTTGGCAGACCGCTGCGGGCGGATTATTACTTCTGGTTGTTATTCCTTCTTGCTGCACTGATTTTTGAAACGGACCTTTTTGGGAGCGAACCAAAATGATCATCGATTGTGATGTCGGCTTCGAGAATTTTGTGAATACCCTGACGAAAAACAACATCGATACAGTCGGCCGGTACTATTGCAAATCAAACGATCCGACCGCCTATAAGTTGATCTCGCCCAAGGAGGCAGGTCAGATTGCAAAGGCGAATATCCGCCTCTTCACAGTGTTCGAGGCCGGCTCTGTAGACCTGTCGAAAGGCGCGGATCACGCGACCACGGCAATGAATTGCGCCAACAGCATCGGGCAACCTCAAGGGAGTGGCATCTATTTCGGCATTGAGAAGGACGGCGGGTTCGAGTCAGGCGACCTGCCGCGAATAAGCACGTACTTCACCGACATCAAGAGAACGATCGGCGGTAAATTTGACATTGGGATCTACAGCAACGGCACGCCCTGCGGTTCGTTGCTCCAGGCCGGCCTAGTCAAATACACGTGGCTTGCTGCCGCCTCATACGGGCACGATGGGACTTGGGATTTTTACTCCAGCGGTCTTTGGACGATCGCGCAAGTGGGGCCGCTGGATATCAAGACGTGGAAAATTCCTAGTTGGAAAGTCGCTCCAAAAGCGCCTCGATGGGAGATTGATGTCGATTTTGCGAAGAACGAGTTTGGCTCGTTCCTGGCCAATCCACCTGTCGCATAAATCAGAGCGGGTGGGCAAAGGCGCGTGGTGCCGTGCCTACCATCACGAGCGAAGCAAGAACTGGTGGGCACGCCGAGTCTGTCATCGGGCGCGCGTTCGCGCGACCCGTTGGCTTTGCCCACCCTAAAACCTTGTCGCAGCCGCTTAACCGTACCGCCCGTGGCAGTGCTTGTACCGCTTGCCTGAGCCGCAGGGGCAATCCTCGTTGCGGCCGATCTTGCCCCAGCTTGCCGGGTTGTTCGGATCGCGGTCGGAGGCCGGGGTTTTCGGCACCAGCGAGGCCTGCGCAAAATTGGCTTGCGCGAACGCCATCTCGTCCTCGCCGGTGTTCGGATCGAGCTTGTGCGCTTCCATCGGCGGCAGCACCGGCTGCTGCTCTTCCGGCGGGACGATCTCGACCCGTACCAGTTGCGCCGTCACCGCCTCGCGCAGATGCGCGGTCATCGCCTCATAGAGGCCGAAGGCCTCCGACTTGTATTCCTGCAACGGATCGCGCTGGCCGTAGCCGCGCAGCCCGATCACCTGGCGCAGATGGTCGAGCATCACCAGATGCTCGCGCCAGAGATGATCCAGCGTCTGCAGCAGGATGGTCTTCTCGACGTAGCGCATCACGTCGGGACCCCATTGCGCGACCTTGGCCGCCATGTGCTCGTCGACATGCTTCTCGATGCGCGTCAGCAATTCCTCGTCGGCAATGCCCTCTTCCTTGGCCCAGTCCTCGACCGGCAGGTCGGCGTCGAGCACGCGCTTCAATTCTTCCTTGAGGCCCGCCACGTCCCACTGTTCGGCATAGGCGTGTTCCGGCACATGCTTGGCGACGATGTCGTCGATGAAATCATGACGCATGTCCGCGACCATTTCGGCCACGCTGTCGCTCTTCATCAGCTCGACGCGCTGGTCGAAGATCACCTTGCGCTGATCGTTCTGGACGTTGTCGAACTTCAAGAGGTTCTTGCGGATGTCGAAGTTACGCGCCTCGACCTTCTGCTGCGCCTTCTCCAGCGCCTTGTTGATCCAGGGGTGAATGATGGCCTCGCCTTCCTGCAGGCCGAGCCGCTGCAGCATGCTGTCGAGGCGGTCGGAGCCGAAGATGCGCATCAGATCGTCTTCCAGCGACAGGAAGAATTTCGAGCGGCCGGGATCGCCCTGACGGCCGGAACGGCCGCGCAGCTGGTTGTCGATGCGGCGGGATTCGTGGCGCTCGGAGCCCATGATGTAGAGGCCGCCGGGCTTCGTCACGGTCTTGGCCGGCCTGGAGCCCTTGGCGGGCTCGATCTCGACCACTTCCTCCGCCTTCAGCACGAGTTCGCGGAAGCGCTCGATGTCGGCCTTGATCTGCTCGATCTTCGCGGCCTTCTCGGCCTCGTCAGTGATGTCGCCGGTCTCCTGCTGGATCCGCATCTCGAGCGAGCCGCCGAGCTTGATGTCGGTACCGCGGCCGGCCATGTTGGTCGCGATCGTGATCGCGCCGGGCACGCCGGCTTCCGCCACGATGTAGGCTTCCTGCTCGTGGAAGCGCGCGTTCAGCACTGCGAACAGCTTGGCCGGCTTGCCGGCGCGCGCCGCCGCATAGAGCTTGTCCATGCCGGACTCAGCGCCGAAGTCGATCTGCTTGTAGCCGTGCTTCTTGAGATATTCGGCCAGCACTTCCGACTTCTCGATCGACGCCGTGCCGACCAGCACCGGCTGCAGCCGCTTGTTGGCACGCTCGATCTCGGCGAGGATCGCGGCGTATTTTTCGCCCTGGGTGCGATAGACCTCGTCGTCCTCGTCGAGGCGCGCGACCTGAACGTTGGTCGGGATTTCGACGACCTCGAGCTTGTAGATGTCGAACAGTTCGTCGGCTTCGGTCAGCGCCGTGCCGGTCATGCCGGCCAGCTTGCCGTACATCCGGAAATAGTTCTGGAAGGTGATCGAGGCGAGCGTCTGGTTCTCCGGCTGGACCTGGACGTGCTCCTTGGCTTCCAGCGCCTGGTGCAGGCCTTCCGAATAGCGCCGGCCCTGCATCATGCGGCCAGTGAACTCATCGATGATCACGACCTCGTCGTCGCGGACGATGTAGTCCTTGTCGCGGTTGAACAGCGTATGCGCGCGCAGTGCCTGGTTGACGTGGTGCACGACCGAGACGTTCTCGACGTCGTAAAGAGAATCGCCCTTGAGCTGGCCGGCGTCACGCAGCAGGTTCTCCAGCTTCTCCATGCCGGCTTCGGTCAACGTCACCGTGCGCTGCTTCTCGTCGACGTCGTAGTCGGTCTTGTCGAGTTGCGGAAAGAACGTGTCGATGGTGTTGTAGAAGTCCGAGCGGTCGTCGAGCGGACCGGAGATGATCAGCGGCGTGCGCGCTTCGTCGATCAGGATCGAGTCGACTTCGTCGACGATGGCGTAGAAGTGGTCGCGCTGGACCATGTCCTCCAGGCGGTACTTCATGTTGTCGCGCAGATAATCGAAGCCGTATTCGTTGTTGGTGCCGTAGGTGATGTCGCAGGCATAGGCCGTCTTGCGCTCGGAATCGTCGAGGCCGTGCACGATCACGCCGGTGGTCAGGCCGAGGAACGAATAGATCTGGCCCATCCAGCCGGAATCGCGGCGGGCGAGGTAGTCGTTGACGGTGACGACGTGGACGCCCTTGCCGGCGAGCGCGTTGAGGTAGACCGCAAGCGTTGCGACCAGCGTCTTGCCTTCGCCGGTCTTCATCTCGGCGATGTCGCCCTCATGCAGCACCATGCCGCCGATCAGCTGGACATCGAAATGGCGCTGGCCGAGCGTCCGCTTCGCCGCCTCGCGCACCGTCGCGAAGGCCGGAACCAGGAGGTCGTCGAGCGTCTTGCCGTCGGCGAGCTGCTGCCTGAATTCGTCGGTACGGGCCTTCAGCGCCTCGTCGGACAATTTGACGAGCTCGTCCTCCAGCGCGTTGATGGCGTTGACGCGGGACTGATAGCCCTTGACCCGACGGTCATTGGAGGAGCCGAAAAACTTGCGGGCGAGCGCGCCGATCATGCGAAATTCCTGTTCTTCGGTCTTGCGTTACAGCCTGATGTAGTCCACCGGATCGCCCATCAACTCACCGTGACGCGCCGCGGTTCGGGCCCCGACCGGGGGCTCATCCGCCAATTGAGTGGGAAACAGGCCATCCAAGGTTCAACGGCCAAAAACGCAGCAAAATAAGCGCTCTCGCCATTGACACGATGGGGCATCAGATATGGCCGGGTCGGGGGGTTGTCAACTTCGGCAAGATGTCAAGGAATTCATCATTTTGACAGACTTTTCGCGTTGCCAAGGCTACGCGATTGGGCGAGTGTCCGCCGCGCTCGCACTTACCCCCTTTGAGACAAGGATTTTGCATGACCACCTCGCTTCCGGAAACGAAAACCGGCCTGCGCCTCGGCTTGGCCACACTGGCCGTAGCGGGCTGCCTTGGCGCCCTCCTGGCCGCCGGCCTGCCGGTCCGGGCTGCCGATTCCGACCCGGTGGTCGCGAAGGTGAACGGTTCCGAGATTCACGCCAGCGACGTCGCGCTCGCCGAGGAAGAACTGGGACCGAGCCTCGCGCAGATGGACCCCGCGACCAAGAAGGAGAACGTGCTGTCCTTCCTGATCGACATGAAGATCGTGTCCAAGGCCGCCGAGGACAAGAAGGTCGAGAACAACGAGGACTTCAAGAAGCGCCTCGCCTTCACCCGCAGCCGCCTGCTGATGGACAGCCTGCTCGCCGCCGAGGGCAAGGCTGCGACCACCGACGAGGCCATGAAGAAGGTCTATGACGACGCCGCCAAGCAGATCACCGGCGAGCAGGAAGTGCGCGCCCGCCACATCCTGGTCGAGACCGAGGACGAGGCCAAGGCGGTCAAGGCCGAGCTCGACAAGGGCGCCGATTTCGCCGAGCTCGCCAAGAAGAAGTCCAAGGATCCGGGTGCTGCCGACGGCGGCGACCTCGGCTTCTTCACCAAGGAGCAGATGGTGCCGGAATTCTCCGCGGTGGCTTTCGCAATGGAGCCGGGCAAGATTTCCGATCCGGTGAAGTCGCAGTTCGGCTGGCACATCATCAAGGTCGAGGAAAAGCGCAACCGCAAGGCGCCGGACTTCGATCAGGTGAAGGGCCAGATCGAGACCTATGTGACCCGCAAGGCGCAGGCCGACTATGTCGCCAAGCTGCGCGAGGCCGCCAAGATCGAGCGCACCGACGCGCCGGCCGCCCCGGCGGAGGCCGCCAAGGACGCGCCGAAGCCGTCCGACAGCAAGATGGCGCCGGCGAAGAAGTAAGCGACGCGAACCGAGTTGAAGTTGCGATGGCCGGGCATGTCCCGGCCATCTGCATTTTTGAACGATTGATGACAGCTGCATTCGTGGGCCTTGCCCCTCTCCCGTTTCGACGAGTGAGATGGTAAGCAGCGCTTCCCTCCTCGTAGCCGGAAGCCGTCCCATGTCCACCGCCGTCTCCCCCCTCGCCCCGACTGACGTTCCCAACATGCCCGAGATCGCGGGCGTGAGGCTTGCGACCGCTGCCGCCGGCATCCGCTACAAGGGGCGCACCGACGTGCTGCTGGCGCTCCTGGACAAGGGCACCACGGTGGCCGGCGTCTTCACCAAGTCGAAATGCCCGTCGGCGCCAGTCGAATGGTGCCGCGCCAAGCTGAAGGGCGGACAGGCAAGAGCGGTGGTGGTCAATTCCGGCAACGCCAACGCCTTCACCGGCAAGACCGGCAAGCACTCCACCGCGCTGACCGCGCAGATCGCGGCAAAGGCGGTCGGCTGCACCGCCGGCGAGATCTTCCTCGCCTCGACAGGCGTGATCGGCGAGCCGCTCGACGCTACCAAGTTCGACGGCGTGCTGGCGACGCTTGCCGAGGCAGCGACGCCCGACCACTGGATCGACGCGGCGAAGGCGATCATGACCACCGACACCTTCCCGAAAGTCGCGACCGCGACCGTGAAGCTCGGCAAGGCCAAGGTGACGATCAACGGCATGGCCAAGGGCGCCGGCATGATCATGCCCGACATGGCGACCATGCTGTCGTTCGTCTTCACCGACGCGCCGCTGTCGTCAGCCGTGCTGCAATCGCTGCTCAAGGCCGGCGTCGAGGACACTTTCAACGCCATCACCATCGACAGTGACACCTCGACCTCGGACACGCTGCTGGCGTTTGCGACCGGCGCCGCAGCAGCCCATGGCGCGCCGAAGATCAGCCGCGCCGGCGACCCGCGGCTGAAGGCGTTCGCCAAGGCGTTCCACGGCGTGCTCGCAAATCTGTCTGAACAAGTGGCGCGCGACGGCGAAGGCGCGCGCAAGCTGGTCGAGGTCATCGTCGAGGGCGCGACGACAAAACCGTCGGCGCGAAAAATCGCGATGTCGATCGCCAATTCGCCGCTGGTCAAGACCGCGATCGCCGGCGAGGACGCCAATTGGGGCCGCGTCGTGATGGCGGTCGGCAAGGCCGGCGAGCCCGCCAATCGCGACAAGCTGTCGATCTCCTTCAACGGCATCCGCGTCGCCAAGAGCGGCGCGCGCGATCCGTCCTACAACGAGAAGGAAGTCTCGGAAGCGATGAAGGCGCCGAAGATCCAAATCAAGGTCGCGCTCGGCCTCGGCAAGGGCCGCGACCGCGTACTGACCTGCGATCTCACCAAGGAATATGTCGCGATCAACGGCGACTACAGGTCTTAGACGGTATCGTCATTGCGAGGAGCGAAGCGACGAAGCAATCCATCTCTCCGAGTATGCGGAGCGATGGATTGCTTCGCTTCGCTCGCAATGACGGAACAATTGCTAGCTGCTGATCCGCGCGTCGGCGACCGCCTTCTTGAACAGTGCGGTCATCGCGTCCGAGATGCCCAGGGTCGGGGTGATCTCGAAGTACAGGCCCGGCGACGCGCAGGTTTGCATATTCTGCGCGATCTGGCTGTTCGGCGAGGGTCCGAACGGTCCCTGATTGAATGGATCGAGCCAGTCCATGTACCAAGTGTTTGACGGCAACTGGAGATAGGTCGTGTAGAGCACGGCCACCTTGATGCCCCGATTCTTGAGCGTGGCGCACAGTGCAGGATCAATCGGCGCCTGGCAGCGGGGGGAGATGTTGCCCCAATCCTTATTGTACATCGTCTTAGGGCACGACGCGTTGCTTTCGTCGGTGACACCGTCGGAAACAAAGAAGAGATATTTCAGCGGCGAGGAGGACGTTCCCGAACCGGGGTTGCTGATGACGTTGTTGATGGCGGGAAGCAGGGTGCCGAAGAGCGTGTTCTTGTCCCCAGTATAGATGTCGTTATCCCCGCCATTAGCCCAAACCCCCATCAAGTCGATATTCCCCGCAGCCGTCTTGGCGCTGGAGAGACTAGACGAGAGCGAGAACAGGGATCTCAGGCCCATGGCCTGTGACGTGCCGCCGAAATCATAAATCGCCATCCGGAACTGGCTCGGATAGGTCGCGTACTGGCTTGCCGTGTCCATCAGATTCTGGGTCGCCGTACGCAGCACGTCGATCCGGGTCGTCACGCCCAGGGTCTTTGCGAGATTGTAGTAGTTATTGGCAGTGCTGAGATCGTGACAGGCGAAGGCGCACTGGTCGGGCGTGTTGCTGACCATCTTCGTAACGTCCGTCGGCGTCGCCGCAACGCCCATCGACGGCGAATTGTCGAGCAGCAGATAGAAGTCGATGTATTGCGGCATGTTGGCGGTCGAGGTCGACGTACCCGTCACCGTGACCGTCTTGCTGCCCATCAGGCCGAGGAACATGGTCGAGACGGTGGCCGAGAACTGCACCGTCGACGTGAGGGCGCCGCCGCTCTTGCTGACGGCCGGCGTCACGCTGCCGAGGGTGAAACCGCCCTGGTTGGCGACATAGCCGGTGAATATCTTGGTGGCGTCGGCGACGCCCGCCGGGACCGGGCCATCCGAGGTCATCGCACCGGCGGCGATAAAGCCGGGCGACGCCTTGGCGATCGATCCGACACTCGCGGCGTCTGCAGCGGACTGCAATTTGCTGCGGATCTGGTTGGCACGCGAATAGTCGATCGCGCATCCGACGGCGCCCAGCACCGGCACCGCGAGAAGGGCAAAGACAATTGCGACATTGCCGGAGCGATCGCGGCGAAAGCGGCGGAGGATCGACATCAAGGTGCGCATCGGATTTATGGGTGTATGGGTTTCTATCGGTATATGACCGTCCCTGACCCTGCCGGTGACGGATTAAAGGGAACTTATCGCGATCGCAGAAAGGCGAGCGGGAACAAAACGTTTTGCCCTGCCACGATTGCTGGTTAATGAAGGCTTGCCCGATTTCAGACAATGCGCATCACATGGCCGATATCAAACTAACCCTCGTCGTCGCCTGCGCGCTCGTCGATGCCGACAAGCGTGTGCTGCTGGCGCAGCGCCCCGAAGGCAAGGCGCTCGCCGGCCTGTGGGAATTCCCTGGCGGCAAGCTCGAGCCCGGCGAGCGGCCGGAACAGACCCTGATCCGCGAACTGCACGAGGAGATCGGCATCACGGTGAGCGAGCCATGTCTGGCGCCGCTGACCTTTGCCAGCCACGCCTACGAGACCTTCCATTTGCTGATGCCGCTCTACATCTGCCGCCGCTGGGAGGGCATCGCGGTGGCGCGCGAGGGCCAGACCCTGGCCTGGGTCCGCGCCAACAAGCTGCGCGACTACCCGATGCCGCCGGCGGATATTCCGCTGCTGCCGCATCTGATTGATCTGTTGCTGTAGGGGGCGCCTTCTGCGTCCCTAACGTTTCGCGCCCTTCACCGCCGCTTCCAGACTCGCTCTTGCCGAGCCCGGCTTCAACGGCTTCGGCTGGCTGTCATGCGGCGCCCAGCCGGACAGCCAGACGATGTCGAAGGTGGCACGGATGCGACCGTCGGCATCGGCAAAGCGCTCACTGTAGATCTGTGCCATCCGCAGCATGGTGGCGCGGCGGGTCGCGGTGCGGCGGCGCTCACGCAAGATATTGGTCGCGCCCATGCGCCTTAAATCCTGCATCAACGCGAATGCGCTGGCGTAGCGCACCACGACGCGATCGACATCGGTGACCGGCAGCGCGAAGCCGGCACGCTGCAACAGCGCACCGATATCACGCAGATCGGCAAACGGTGCGACGCGCGGCGACGCGCCGCCATCGCATTCGGCTTCCGCCGCGGCAAAACTCTGCCGGAGCTCGGTCAGCGTATCGCCGCCGAGCATCGCCGCGAGCAACAGGCCGTCGCCCTTCAGCGCGCGGCGGATTTGTGCGAGCACGCCGGGGAGATCGTTGACGAACTGCAGCGCCAGCGCCGAGACGACGAGGTCGAGCGATTCAGGTGATAGCCCGAGCGTCTCCGACGGATCGAACGCGATCCGGCGGATCGAACCGGCGCGCCCGCGCACCGCCTCTGCAAGCTCGGTGCCCGGCGTCCAGAGATCGGCCGCGCCAGCAAAGCTGCGCGACACCGCCTGCAGCCGGTCGGCCAAATCCTCGACGGCACGATCGAGCAGGAACGTCACCGCGCCATCACGTCGCGCGCGCGCGAGCCGCGCGGCGAGCAGCGCGCGATCGAACAGGATGGGGGCCGTGGTCGGGTTCGGAGCCATGCCGGTTGGTTACGCTGGACGATTGCTGCTGACAATCCGCCTTGAGCGCCGCTCCTGGCAGCGCTAGCTTGATCAGATGGACGCCGAGGCATCACCGTCACGCTCGATCGCGAGCCATCTGCGCGGCGCGCTCGGCGCTGTCGGCGGCGCATGGCTGCGCACCGCGCGGCTCGCGCTCGACATCGCGCTGCCGACGCTCTGCGTGTCCTGCCGCGAGCCGGTCGCCGGCGAGGGCGTCTGCGCGGAATGCTGGTCGAAACTGTCGTTCATCGCGCCGCCGTTTTGTCCGCGGCTCGGCATACCCTTCGTTTATGACCCCGGCCCCGAGTTGCTGTCGATGGAGGCGATTGCCCATCCACCGGCCTACCAGCGCGCCCGCGCCGCGGTACGCTATGACGACGTCGCGCGCACGCTGGTGCACGCACTGAAATACCAGGACCGCACCGATTTGGCGCCCGCGATGGGCCGCTGGATGGCGCGGGCGGGGAAGGATTTGCTAAACGGTGCCGATGCGCTGGTGCCGGTTCCGCTGCATTGGCAGCGCGGCTGGAGCCGGCGCTACAACCAGTCCGGCGCGCTGGCCAAGGTGATCTCGCGCCAGAGCGGCGTCAGGATGGCCTCGGAGGCGCTCCGGCGCGTCCGCGCCACCGAGCAGCAGATCGGGCTGTCGCGCCCGCAGCGCGCCAGCAACGTCCAGGGCGCGTTCAAGGTGGCCGACGAGCGCAAATCAGACATCCAGGGCCGCCGAATCATCCTGGTCGACGACGTCCTGACCTCGGGCGCCACGGTGGATGCCTGCGCGCGGGCGCTGCTGCGGGCCAAAGCTGCGCAGGTCGACGTGCTGGTGTTCGCCCGGGTTGTCGAGAGCCACCGTGCTCCCATATAATCTGACATTCTGGTTCACCCGAGCGCACAGTGCATGACCGCTGCCATTGAAATCTACACCCGTCCGGGCTGCGGCTATTGCAGCGCGGCCAAATCGCTGCTGACACGCAAGAACGCTGAATTCACCGAACTCAACGTCGCCAGCAACCCATCCTATCGCGACGAAATGTACGGCCGCGCCGGTGCGGGTTCGACGTTCCCGCAGATATTCATCGGCAAGACCCATATCGGCGGCTGCGACGAGCTCTACGCGCTCGACCGCGAGGGCAAGCTCGACGGCCTGTTGGCCAACGGAGGCGGCGCCTGATGACCACGGACATGAGCTTCACCGCCGCCATGGTGCAGATGCGCACCGGGCTTCTCCCTGAGCCGAGCCTGGAGCAGGGCACGCGGCTGATCCGCGAGGCGGCCGCGCAGGGCGCCGACTACGTGCTGACGCCCGAAGTCAGCAATATGATGCAGCTCAACCGCAAGGCGCTGTTCGAGCATCTGGCCAGCGAAGAGGACGACAAATCGCTGAAAGCCTATCGCGCGCTCGCAGCTGAGCTGAAGATCCATCTCCATATCGGCTCGCTGGCGCTGCGCTTCTCGCCGGAAAAGGCGGTGAACCGCTCGTTCCTGATTGGGCCCGACGGCAATTTGCTCGCCAGCTACGACAAGATCCATATGTTCGATATCGATCTGCCCGGCGGCGAGAGCTACCGCGAATCCGCCAACTATCAGCCGGGCGAGACCGCCGTGATCTCGGACCTGCCCTGGGGCCGGATCGGGCTGACGATCTGCTATGACGTACGCTTCCCGGCGCTCTATCGCGCGCTGGCCGAATCCGGCGCGTCGTTCCTCACCGTGCCCTCCGCCTTCACCCGCAAGACCGGCGAAGCGCATTGGCACACCCTGCTGCGCGCCCGCGCCATCGAGACCGGCTGCTTCGTGTTCGCAGCAGCCCAGGCCGGCCTGCACGAGAACAAGCGCGAGACTTTTGGGCACTCGCTCATCATCGACCCTTGGGGCGAGATCCTCGCCGAGGGCGGCGTCGAGCCCGGCGTGTTCCTGGCCAGGATCGATCCCGCCAAGGTCGAGACCGCGCGCAAGACGATTCCGTCGCTGCAGCACGGACGACGCTTCGGCATCGCCGACCCCAAGGCCGGCCCGGAGCACCTGCACCTCGTCCGGGGCTCGGCATGATCCGCTACAATCTGCGATGCGAGACCGGCCACGAGTTCGAGAGCTGGTTCCAGAGTTCGTCGGCCTATGAATCGCAGGAGCGGCGCCACCTGATCAACTGCCCGGCCTGCGGTTCGGCCAAGGTCGAGCGCGCCATCATGGCCCCGCGCATCATCGGCAAGAAGGGCCGCGCGAAGGCGGCGCCTGAAATCGCGGCACCGCCCGCCGAGGCGCCGGCCACCGAATCGACCTCGCTGATGATGGCGCAGGAGCGCGAGCTGCGCGCCAAGCTGAAGGAATTGCGCGACCACATCGTGAAGAACGCCGACAATGTCGGCGAGCGCTTCCCCAACGAAGCGCGCAAGATGCATTACGGCGATATCGAGCATCGGCCGATCTACGGCGAGGCCTCGCCGGACGAGGCGCGCGCGCTGATCGACGAAGGCGTCGAGGTCTCGCCGCTGCCGACCCTGCCGGAAGATCGGAATTGACGCGCTCGCGTCATTCCGGGGCACGCGACAGCGTGAACCCGGAATCTCGCGCCGCAACCTCTGGATTCCGGGTTCGGTGCTGCGCACCGCCCCGGAATGACGACTTGGGAAGAGCATGACCCCCGACACCTTCCCCTCCTGGCAAGCATGGGCGCTGCTTTCGGCGTTCTTCGCAGCTCTCACCGCGATCTTTGCCAAGGTCGGCGTCGAGGGCATCAACTCCGATCTTGCCACCCTGATCCGCACCGTGATCGTGCTGATCACGCTGTCGGCGATCCTGTTCACGACCGGGCAATTCACCCAGCCGGGACCGATCTCGGGCAAGACCTGGCTGTTCCTGCTGCTGTCCGGGCTCGGCACCGGCGCATCCTGGATCTGCTATTTCCGCGCGCTGAAACTCGGCCCCGCGACCCTGGTTGCGCCGATCGACAAATTGAGCGTGGTGCTGGTGGCCCTGTTCGGCGTCGTCTTCCTCGGCGAACGCCCCTCGCTTTATGGCTGGATCGGGATTGCGCTGATCTCGGCCGGCGCGGTGCTGATCGCGGCCAAGGGATAATTGCGCGGATAACTACGCGGCAATCAGCAGCGCAACGCCAACCACAATCAGGATAATGCCGGCGAGCTCGCGCAGCGAGAACGGCTGCTTCAGCGAGAAATACGCTACGCCCTGCGCGAACAGCACCTCGAGCAGCGCCAGCGTGCGGACATTGGCCGCCGCCGTTAGCGCGAACGCCAGGAACCAGAACTGCGACGAGAACGCGCCCATGAAGCCGGCGAACATCGAGGGACGCCAGAGGCCGATGATTTTCCGCAGCACGTCGGGCGCGCGGAGCAAGAGATAGATCGACAGGATCAGCGTCTGGACAAACAGGCTCCACACCAGCGTGTAGGAGGCCGCCGTCACGAACGAGACATCAGGCACGGCAATGATCGCGCCACGGAAACTCACCGCCGACAGCGCGAACACCGCGGCGGCGCCGAGGCCGAGCACCGTCGGGCGCAAATCGGCGTAGCTTTTATTGCCGCCGGGCCGCAGCGCCGTGACGACGACGCCGACGGTTGCGATCACGATCGCGATCACCTTGGCCGTGGTCAGGTGATCGCCAAGGAAGATGAAACCGAAGATCGCGGTCTGGATCGCCTCGGTCTTCATGTAGGCCGTGGTCACCACGAAGGAGCGGTCGTTCATCGCCAGCAACATGAACCCGGTGCCGACGATCTGGCTCAGTGCGCCGAGCACGAGCCACGGCCAGAACGACTGTGACGGCCACGGCACGTGATCGCCGGTGGCGATCACGGCAAGCGCGAAGAACACCACCGCGAACGGCAGACCGAACAGGAAACGGATGTTGGTCGCGCCCCAGGTCCCGAGCGGCCCCGTTAGCGACCGCTGCATCGCATTGCGCGCCACCTGCCCGAACGCGGCAACGATAGTGAAGGGAATCCAGAGCGAGGCGATCGTGAGCATGTGCGAAAGGAGAGCCGGCGGGGCGGGACTAAAGACGCACCGTGCCGATTGCAGGCGATGCGGTCAACCGACGCGGCGCATGACAGGATTGCGCGGCATCAACAAAGGCGGTGTCGTCCCTGCGAACGCAGGGACCCATAACCACAGGGAGTGGTTTGTGGCGGGCTGGCTAGACAAGCAGATCGCTGAGATCACGCCACTCTGGATTATCGCGCTCGATCAATTCGATCTTCCAGTCACGCTTCCACTTCGTGAGCTGCTTCTCGCGCGCGATGGCTTCATCGGCGCGCTGATATGATTCTACATGCACGAGACGATAGACGCTGTAGGTTTTGACAAATGACGAACCTTTGCCGGCCTTGTGCTGCTCAAGCCTCTTCTGCACGGAATTCGTCACGCCGATATATAGCGTGCCATGGCGCCGGCTTGCGAGGATGTAGACGTAATACATGCTCGGAACGCGGACCTTGCCCAATCACATGGGCCGGTGGTTATGGGTCCCTGCTTTCGCAGGGACGACGCTGATTATGTGGCCAGGGCTGGCAAGCCAACGTTACACGTCCTCCGCCACCACCATGTAATTCACGTCCATGTCGGACGAGATGCTCCATTTGTCGGCGAGCGGATTGTAGACCACGCCGGCCTGCTCGGTGATGGTCAGGCTGACATCGGCGAGATAGCGCTCGAGCTCGGCGGGGGTGACGAACTTGCTCCACTCATGGGTGCCGCGGGGCAGCCAGCGCAGCACATATTCGGCGCCGACGATCGCCAGCGCAAAGCTTTTCCAGTTGCGGTTCAGCGTCGAGACCACCATCAGCCCGCCGGGCTTGAGCATCGCCGCGCAGCGCTTGAGGAAGGCGCCGACGTCGACGACGTGCTCGACCACCTCCATCGCCAGCACGATGTCGAAGCGCTCGCGCACGTCCATCTCTTCCAGCGTCGTGCAGCGGTAGTCGATCGACAGATGCCCCTTGTCGGCATGCAGTTTCGCTGCGGCGATGTTGCTGACGGAGGGATCGATTCCGATCACCTGGGCCCCTAACCGCGTGAACGGTTCGCACAACAGCCCGGCGCCGCAGCCGATGTCGAGTATGCGCAAACCCGACAGGCAGCTCAGGCTCTTGGCGTTGCGCTCGAACTTGCGGCAGGCGGCATCGCGGATATAGGTCAGCCGCAGCGGATTGATCTTGTGCAGCGGCGCCATCTTGCCGCGCGGATCCCACCACTCGTCCGACAGTTTCGAGAATTTCGCGATTTCGGCCGGATCGACCGAGCTGGCCGAGGAATTGGCGGAGGAATTGGAAAGACTTGTCTGCATGGCCATGGTTACGCGCACCCCTATCGCGCGGTGATCGAACTGCGGAACGCTAGCGGCGAGGCGATGGTGCGGATATTCTCGAAGCCCTCGCCGACGCCGCGGATGGTGACGTCGCCGTAGTTCAGGATGCGCCCTAAAATGCTCTGGTTGACGTCGACGCTCTCGACCTTGTCGAGACTCATCTCGAAGGTCCGCCGCTTGATGAATCCGGTTTTGTGCACGACGCGAAGATTGGTCACGTCGGTCTCGGTGGTCCAGCGGTGGAACCAGGCCGTGGCGGACCAGTACAGGGCTGCGATGGCCACCACCGCGGCAGAGGCAAGGCACGCCAGCGTGAGGCTGTCCACCGTCACTATGCGCGAGGCGATCAAAAGCGCCACCGCCACGATCCAGGCCACGATCGCCGGCCAATAGAACACCCAGTGCGCATTGGTCGAATACAGCACCTTTTCGCCAGGCTGCAGGATATCGTCGATATAACGCCCCATACCATCCGCCTCGAGTTACCGCCGCGCCACAGCCCGCCCATAACTGGCCGGAAGACCCCCGAAAGCCCCACAAGAGACCCCCAGGAGACCTATAAGAGACCTGCAGGAACCGGCTTGCCCCCGGGCGCGGCGCTATGTATACGCGCGTTTCGGTGCCTGCGCTTGCGGTTTTCGGCGCGGGTTACCCTACTTATCCTCTTAAGGGAACAGACGCGTCGTCATGGGCCGCCTCGTGATGAAATTCGGCGGTACGTCCGTCGCCAATATCGATCGCATCCGCAACGTCGCGCAGCATGTGAAGCGCGAGGTCGACGCCGGCCATGAGGTCGCCGTCGTGGTGTCGGCGATGTCCGGCAAGACCAACGAGCTGGTGGCCTGGTGCACCGACGCCTCGCCGATGCATGATGCGCGCGAATATGACGCGATCGTCGCCTCCGGCGAACAGGTCACCTCCGGGCTGCTCGCGATTGTGCTGCAGGGCATCGGCATCCAGGCGCGCTCCTGGCAGGGCTGGCAGATCCCGATCAAGACCTCCGACGCCCACGCCTCGGCGCGCATCCTCGACATCGACGGCACCGAGATCATCGGCCGATTCAAGGACCGCAAGGAAGTCGCCGTGATCGCCGGCTTCCAGGGCATCAACCCGCAGACCGGCCGCATCACCACGCTCGGCCGCGGCGGCTCCGACACCTCGGCGGTCGCGATCGCAGCCGCGCTGCATGCCGACCGCTGCGACATCTATACCGACGTCGACGGCGTCTACACCACCGACCCGCGGGTGGTGCCGAAGGCGCGCCGGCTCGACCGGATCGCGTTCGAAGACATGCTGGAACTGGCCTCGCAGGGCGCCAAGGTGCTGCAGGTCCGTTCGGTGGAACTCGGCATGGTGCACAACATGCCGATCTTCGTTCGCTCCAGCTTCGACAAGCCCGAGGATATCGACCCGCACGCCAACCAGCCGCCGGGCACGCTGATCTGCAGCGAGGAGGAAATCATGGAAAGCCACGTCGTCACCGGCATCGCCTTCTCCAAGGACGAAGCCCAGATCTCCGTGCGCCAGATCGAAGACAAGCCGGGCGTCGCCGCCTCGATCTTTGGGCCGCTCGCGGATGCCAATATCAATGTCGACATGATCGTGCAGAACGTGTCGGAGGACGGCAAGACCACCGACCTCACCTTCACCGTTCCGGCCACCGACTACAACCGCGCCAAGGATACCATTACCTCCTCCAAGGCGAAGATCGGCTATCAGCGGCTCGACACCGCGACCGATGTCGCCAAGGTCTCGGTGATCGGCAGCGGCATGCGCAGCCATGCCGGCGTCGCGGCCAAGGCCTTCAAGGCACTGTCGGAGCGCAATATCAATATCCGCGCCATCACCACCTCCGAGATCAAGTTCTCGGTGCTGATCGACGCCGCCTACACCGAACTCGCGGTGCGGACGCTGCACACGCTGTACGGGCTCGATCAGGCGTAGGTATCTCTCCCTCGTCATTCCCCGGTGCGCAATTGCGCACCTGAGGGCTCGCGAAGCGAGAACCCGGAATCCGTTCCACCGACTGACTTGTGGTCCGATGGATTCCGGGCTCGCGCCAAAAGGCGCGCCCCGGAATGACGAGGAGAAGGCCCCGGCCCCTCACACTCGGAACAAGCGGTCTCCAGCAACCGCAGCCCAGAGTTAGAATTTCTCTTAGCGGTCGCAGCATTGCGCTGACGCAGACGTTATTTGCTACTGGCAGGCGTTTTGCTTGGCAAAGCAAGTCTCGATTGGCTATACGGCCAGTCAGGTGGGCTGCCGCAAACTGTGCCACAGTTTTGGCGATCCTGATTCGGCGGAGAACGGCGCTTGCGGCAACGCCGAATCACTAAAATTGTCGGGTTTGACGCGTTTTGCGCCAGCGGCCGGTTCCTCGGTACGCCGGCCTTGCGGGGGAGGATTTAGGCACATGCGGAGCGCGTCGGGAGGCCCCCGCGTCCTGTTGAGACGGCTCCGCGAAACCATGGCGGAGCAAGTCTCCGCCCAGGAACGCCTCGACAAGATCGTGGTGCTGATCGCGGCCAACATGGTGGCCGAGGTCTGCTCGACTTATGTGCTGCGGGTCGACACCACGCTCGAATTATATGCCACCGAGGGCCTGAACCGCGACGCCGTGCACCGCACCGTGCTGAGCGCGCATGAAGGCCTTGTCGGCCTCGTCGCCAGCGAGGCGACGCCGCTGAACCTGTCCGACGCGCAGAGCCATCCGGCGTTCTCGTACCGCCCGGAGACCGGCGAAGAAATCTACCACTCGTTCCTCGGCGTGCCGATCCTGCGCGCCGGCAACACGCTCGGCGTGCTGGTGGTGCAGAATCGCGCCAAGCGCACCTATGTCGAGGAAGAGGTCGAGGCGCTGCAGACCACCGCCATGGTGCTGGCGGAGATGATCGCCTCGGGCGAGCTCGCCGCGCTGGCGCAGCCCGGCGCGGAGCCGGCGGCACGGCACTCGCTGCACAAAACCGGCGCAGTCCTCTCCGACGGCATCGCGCTCGGCCATGTCGTGCTGCACGAGCCGCGCGTCGTCATCACCAATTACATCGCCGAGGACCTGCCGAAGGAGATCAAGCGGCTCGACACCGCGCTGGCGAACCTCCGCGCCGATCTCGACCGCATGCTGGAGCGCGGCGACGTCGCCGAAGGCGGCGAGCACCGTGAGGTGCTGGAAGCCTACCGCATGTTCGCCAACGACCAGGGCTGGTCGCACAAGCTGCACGAGGCGGTCGCCACCGGCCTCACCGCGGAGGCCGCCGTCGAACGCGTGCAGTCCGACACCCGCGCGCGCATGCTGCGCTCGACCGATCCATATCTGCGCGACCGCCTGCACGATCTCGAGGATCTCGGCCATCGCCTGATGCGGCAGCTGGTCGGCCAGAATCACGCGCCGTCGCGCGAGCAGTTGCCCGACAATGCCATCCTGATCGCCCGCGCGATGGGTCCCGCGGCGCTGCTCGACTACGACCGCACGCGGCTGCGCGGCCTCGTGCTCGAGGAAGGCACCGCGAATTCCCACGTCTCGATCGTCGCGCGTGCGCTCGGCATCCCCGCGGTCGGCGAGATACCGAATGCGCCTGGTATCGCGGATCCCGGCGATGCCATCATCGTCGACGGCACCTCGGGCGAGATTTATATCCGCCCCTCGGCCGAGATCGAATCGGCCTATGCCGAGCGCGTCCGTTTCCGGGCGCGGCGGCAGGCGCAATATTCGGAGCTGCGCGACAAGCCCTGCGTGACCAAGGACGGCCAGCCGATCGAGCTTCTGATCAATGCCGGCCTGACCATCGACCTGCCGCATATCGACGACACCGGCAGCGCCGGCATCGGCCTGTTCCGCACCGAATTGCAGTTCATGGTGAGCCCTAGCCTGCCGCGCAGTAGCGACCAGCTTCAGCTCTACCGCACCGTGCTCGACGCGGCCGGCGCAAAGCCCGTCACCTTCCGCACGCTTGATATCGGCGGCGACAAGGCGCTGCCCTATATGGAGACCGTGGTCGAGGAAAATCCCGCGCTCGGCTGGCGCGCGATCCGCCTCGGCCTCGACCGTCCCGGCCTGCTGCGCGGCCAGATCCGCGCGCTGCTGCGCGCCGGCGGCGGCCGCGCGCTGAAGATCATGTTCCCGATGATCTCCGAGGTCGCCGAATTCGACCAGGCCAAGGCGATCGTCGAGCGCGAGCTGACCTATCTGCGCCAGCATGGCCACGCGCTGCCCGAGCGCATCGACGTCGGCACCATGGTGGAAGTGCCGGCGCTGCTGTACCAGCTCGACGAGCTCCTCAAGAAGGTCGACTTCGTCTCGGTCGGCTCCAACGATCTGTTCCAGTTCCTGTTCGCGGTCGACCGCGGTAACGCCAAGGTCTCTGAACGGTTCGACATCATGTCGGCCCCGATCATGCGCGCGCTGCGCGACATCGTGCGCAAGGCGCAGGCCGCGAAGAAGAGCGCGTCGCTGTGCGGCGAGATGGCGTCGAAGCCGATCGGCGCGCTGGCGCTGATCGCGCTCGGCTATCGCTCGCTGTCGCTGTCGGCCACCGCGCACGGCCCGGTCAAGGCGATGATCCTCGACCTCGACGCCAAAAAAGCCGCGACGATGATCGAGCCGCTGCTCGATGCGCCGTCCGGCAGCGTGTCGATTCGCGAGCAACTGACGAAATTTGCAGAAGCCGAAGGTCTGGCCTTGTAGCGACGCTCTCGTCGCCTCAGCCACCTTGCGTCCTCTGCAACTCGAGAACCTGCCATGCTACCCGAAGCCAAACTCGACATCCTGCTCGCCCACCATGCCTCGCTGGAGGCCGAGCTGCTCGGCCAGGTGAACTCCGAGCGCTACGTTGCGATCACGCGCGAGCTTGCCGAGCTCAATCCGCTGATCGATGCGGTGAAGGCTTATCGCGCTGCGCGCAGCGAGCTTGCCGACACCGAGGCGCTACTGACGGATCCGGCCGTCGATCCCGAAATGCGCAGCATGGCGGAAGCCGAGCTCGAAACCCTGCAGGCGCGTATCGACGAGCTCGGACAGAAGATCCGCGTCGCGCTGTTGCCCAAGGACGCCATGGACGACCGCAACGTGGTGCTGGAAATCCGCGCCGGCACTGGCGGCGACGAGGCCTCGCTGTTCGCCGGCGACCTGTTCCGGATGTATGAGCGCTTCGCGGCCTTGCAGGGCTGGAAGGTCGAGGTGATCTCGGCCAGCGAAGGTAGCGTCGGCGGCTACAAGGAAATCATCGCCGAGGTGCAGGGCCGCGGCGCCTTCGCCAAGCTGAAATTCGAATCCGGCGTGCACCGCGTGCAGCGCGTGCCCGACACCGAGACGCAGGGCCGCATCCACACCTCGGCGGCAACGGTCGCGGTGCTGCCGGAGGTCGAGGACGTCGACGTCGACATCAAGAGCGATGATTTGCGGATCGAGACCATGCGGGCGCAGGGCGCCGGCGGCCAGCACGTCAACAAGACCGAATCGGCGATCCGCATCACCCACATCCCGACCGGCATCGTCGTGATGATGCAGGACAGCCGCTCGCAGCACAAGAATCGGGCGTCGGCGATGAACATCCTGCGCTCGCGCATCTATGACGCCGAGCAGCAACGCATCGACGCCGTGCGTTCGGCCGACCGCAAGGAGAAGGTCGGCTCCGGCGACCGCAGCGAGCGGATCCGCACCTATAACTTCCCGCAAGGCCGCGTCACCGACCACCGCATCAATCTGACGCTTTACAAATTGCCGCAGGTGATCGCGGGCGAGGCGATCGGCGAACTGATCGACGCGCTCACCACCGAGCACCAGGCCGCGCAGCTTGCGGCGCAAGGTGCGGCGGCGTGAGCCAAACGGTCGAAGCCATCAGGCGCGCGCTCGCCGTGCGTCTCAAGGCCGCCGGCAACGACTCCGCCGAACTCGATGCGCGGCTTCTGGTCGGCACCGCCCTCGGCCTTGACCTGACAGGCATGATCATTTCGGCGAATCGCACCCTGACCGCAGCCGAATCGGACCACCTGGAAGCCCTGGCGCAACGCCGTCTCGCCGGCGAGCCGGTGGCGCGCATTCTCGGCGTCAGTGAGTTTTGGGGGCTGCCGCTGAAACTCTCCGCCGCGACGCTGGTGCCGCGGCCCGATACCGAGACGGTGGTCGAGCGCGCGCTGGAGCTATTGCGCGCCGACCGCGCGATCGATCGTCCGCTGCGGTTGGCCGATCTCGGCACCGGCTCTGGCGCGATCCTGCTGGCGCTGCTGTCCGAACTGCCCAACGCACGGGGCTTCGGCACCGACATTTCGACGGACGCCCTTGCGATGGCACGCGAGAACGCCGCGCGGCTCGGGCTCGCCGATCGTGCGACGTTCATCGCTTGCGATTACGCCGCTGGCCTGTCCGGCTCCCTGGACCTGATCGTCTCGAATCCACCCTATATCCGCTCCGCCGACATCGCCGGTCTCGCCACCGAGGTGCGCGTCCATGACCCACGCGCGGCGC
The DNA here is from genome assembly GCF_000938305.1 of Bradyrhizobium sp. LTSP885. Classification (GTDB taxonomy): domain Bacteria; phylum Pseudomonadota; class Alphaproteobacteria; order Rhizobiales; family Xanthobacteraceae; genus Bradyrhizobium. The sequence goes on along the minus strand of NZ_JYMT01000003.1, from coordinate 117,649 downwards.
TCGACGGCGGCGCCGACGGACTCGATGCTTACCGGGCGCTGATCGCGCAATCCGCGGGCCTGCTGGCCCCCAACGGCGTCCTCGTCGTGGAGGCCGGCCAGGGCCAGAGCGGGGACATTGACGCCTTGATGACGGCAGCCGGGTTAACCACAACCGGGCTGCCAAAAGCCGACCTGGCGGGCATCCCGCGGGCGGTTTCCGCCCGACGGTTGCCCCGATAAAGTCCTATTGGAACGCAAAAAAACCTCTTGGAATATCCCCCGGGAACGACTACGTTCCGGCCACAACATCGGTGCTGGCCCCGTAGCGAACGGGTGGTGTCCAGGGTTCTCGAGCGAGAGCCCGCCGATCAAAAGGTTCCAAACCGCAGGTCACATTGAGCGCAATAGCCGGAGCTGTGCTGCTCTCGACCGCCAAGCGAACGAAAGCCTGTAATTGCGCTTGAAGACTTATGCGAGAGAACTGGGCCTGTCTCGACGGGCGGAATGATTTGGTCGCCGGCGAGACCCGCTGGCGGTTGGGGAACGCGTCATTGTTGAACGCGACTTTGCTGAACGAGATGGTCGGCGACATTGAAGCCAATTTGGACGGTACGACGATTCCGCACGCATAACTGCGCGCCGAAGCGAACGAGGCTATGAACTGATAACTTCAGGGCTGGAATAAAGGCGACATATGAGAAACGGTCAGAACAACAAGCGCATGCGCAACCGCAATAACAATAACAATAACAACAGCAGTAACAATAATAATAACAATAATAATAACCGGCGCGGCCAGAATCCCCTGACACGGGTGTACGAATCGAACGGACCCGATATCAAGATCCGCGGCACTGCCTCGCACGTTGCCGAAAAATACGTTCAGCTCGCTCGCGATGCGCGCTCCTCCGGCGATCCGGTCGCCGCCGAGAACTACTACCAGCACGCCGAACATTATTACCGGATCATTGCCACCGCTCAGGAGCAATTCCGACAGAATCAGCAACCGCCGCGTCCCGACGGCGAGGTGACACAGTCCGACGACGGCGATGACGATAGCGACGGCTATTCGAACTTCGGCCAGGAGCCGGGCTTCGTGCCGCAGCAGCCGCAGCCCTACGTGCGCGAAAACGGCCAGCAGCTCTACCAGCGCGACCAACAGCCGCCGCGCGAGCACCAGCCGCGTGATCACCAACCGCGTGAGCAGCAGCCGCGCGAGCACCGCGAACGCGAGCATCGTCCGCAGCCGCAGTATCAGGCGCCGCAGCCGCCGAATCAGCCGCAGCCGGTGCTGGCCGATGCCGGCGGTGTCGATCGCCTGCCGTCCTTCATCACCGGCGGCGCGCAGCCCCCGGTCAGTGGCGCCTTTGAAGGCACTGGCGGCGCTGAACGCAGCGAGCGTGGTGAGCGCTTCCCGCGCCGTCGCCGCCGTCCAAACGGCCCGCGTCCAGAACTGGCCACGCAGCCTGCGCCGAGCGAGGACTTCAATCCCGGCAACGAATAAGGCTTCGGATCAATCCTGAAGAAAAGGGCGGGCGCCGCAGGCGACCCGCTCTTTTGATTCTGTTATCCGCGTCGCGACGACGGCACCAGCACCGGCTGCAGCGACGGGATCAGCGGCGTGCGCTCGCGATGCGCCGGGATCGCGCGGTAGACCTGCTTGCTCGCTTCGACGATATGCACGCCGGCGAACGGCAGCGACAGCGCCGCACCGACCCGCTCCCACGCCATCGCCGAACGCAGGAACCAGCCGCCGGCGACCGGTGGCACGAACAGCGCCTCGCTCCACGAGGTCGGCGTGAACCAGGTCTGCCGCAGCAATTGCGTGATCTGCCCGCGCGAATAGGGCCGGCCGTGACCGAACGGCGTGGCATCGGTGCGCGTCCACACGCCACGCCTGTTCGGGATCACCGCGATCAGCCGCCCCGACGGCGCCAGCACGCGCCAGACCTCGCGCAACAGCCGCTCCGGATCGTCGGACATTTCCAGCGCATGCACCAGCAGCACGCGGTCGACCGCGGCATCCTGCAGCGGCATCGAGAATTCATCGATCAGGGTCGCCAGCGCCGGTCGGCCGGTCGGCCATTTCAGCACCCCCTGGGCCGCCGGCATGAAGGCGATGCAGCGCTCGCAGGACTCGCGGAACAGGCCGAGATAGGGCGTCGGATAGCCGAGCCCAAGCACCCGCAGGCCCTCCGCATTGGGCCATCGCGCACGGATGCCACGGTTGATCAGCTGCCGGGCCACGATGCCGAGGCGCTGCGAATAGAAGTCCCGGAGGTCGATGACGTCCATAAATCCCAATCTAACATGCCGCTCACGGCCACGGCGCGCGGAAAATTGCGTTGCCGCATGAGCGTTAACGCCATATTTCACACCTATATTGGGCGCGTTAACGCCCGTCCTTTTGTTCGTGGAGATAACATGGCCGCCGAAATTCGCACCTTCACCTGCCTGACCGACAATTTCGGTTACCTGATCCACGATCCCGCGACCAAGGCGACGGCATCGATCGACGCACCCGAGGCAGGCCCGATCATCAAGGCGCTGGAGCGCGAGGGTTGGACGCTGACCGATATCCTGATCACGCATCACCATGGTGACCATGTCGGCGGCGTCGCCGAGCTGAAGCAGAAATACGGCTGCCGCGTCGTCGCACCGCACGACAAATCGGCCAAGATCGCCAATGTCGACCTGCGCGCCGCCAATGCCGACGTGATCAAGGTCGGCAGTCTTTTGGCGCGGGTGGTGGAGACGCCCGGCCACACCCTCGATCACATCTCCTACGTGTTCGATGGCGAGAAGGCGGTGTTTGCCGCCGACACACTGTTCTCGATCGGATGCGGCCGGGTGTTCGAAGGCAATTATCCCATGATGTGGGATTCGCTGTTGAAGCTGCGCGCGCTGCCGGACGACTTCCGACTCTATTGCGGCCACGAGTACACCGCCTCCAACGTCAAGTTCGCGCTGTCAGTCGAAGCAGACAATCCGGCATTGCAGGCGCGCGCGGAGGAAGTGACAAAACTGCGTGCCGAGAACAAGCCGACGATCCCCGTGCTGCTCGGTGATGAGAAGAAGGCCAACGTGTTCCTGCGCGCCGACGAACCCTCCGTCGCGGCCAAGCTGCACATGAAGGGCGCCGACCCGGCCGCGGTGTTCGGCGAACTGCGCGAGCGCAAGAACAAGTCCTGATGTCTCAGCCCTCCGCTGCCGAGATCATCGCGCGGCTCGAACTGAAGCCGCATCCCGAAGGCGGGCACTATCGCGAGACGTTTCGCGACAAAAGCTGCGACGCCAACGGGCGGGCGCGCTCGACCGCGATCTATTTCCTGCTGGCATGCGGCGAGCGTTCGCACTGGCACCGTATCGATGCAGTCGAGGTCTGGCATTTCTATGCCGGCGCGCCGCTCACGCTCAGGATTGCGGATGACGACGGGCAGTGGAAATTCATACTCGGCGCCGACATCGCTGCGGGCGAGTTGCCGCAGGCGGTCGTGCCCGCGGATACATGGCAATCCGCCGAGAGCACCGGCGACTGGACGCTGGTCGGCTGCACGGTGGCGCCGGGATTCGAGTTCGCGAATTTCGAGCTGGCACCGAAGGGCTGGGAGCCCTCTTCGTAGGATGGGTGGAGCGAAGCGATACCTATCCTACATTCATTTTCGCAACACCATGTCTTTTGCCGCGATCAGGCCGCCGCCGGCGATCAGGATCGCGGCAATCGCGATGTTGGCGCTGGGTTTGGCGAAGCCTGCGAGAATCAGGAACGCGGTCGACAGCAGCGGCGTGGCATAGGACGCGGCACCGAGCACGCGGATGTCGCCGCGCTTCATGCCGATGTCCCAGGCGAAGAACGCGGCACCGACCGGACCGATGCCGAGCGCGATCACCGCAAGCCATTGCAGCGGCGTCGCCGGCCAGACCGTGCTCTCCACCAGCATGTGTACGAGCGCGGCGAGCACCGCAGTCGCCAGACAGAAGCCCGCCACCGCATCGGTTGGTACCGCCTTGAGCCGGCGTGACATCACCGAGTAGGCCGCCCAGATAAAGGCGGCGACGAAGGCCGCGGCGAACCCTGGGATCTGGCCCTGCGTGAAGCTGCCGGTGTTACCGGCGAGCAGCAACACCGTTCCGACAAGGCCGAGCACGGCGCCGATGATGTGATGCGCGGCGAGCCGCTCGCCCGGCAGCAGCGAGGAGAACAGCACGATCAACAGCGGCCAAAGATAGTTCAGTAGCCCGGCTTCCGCCGGCGGCGCATAGCGCAGCGAGAGGAAATACAGCGCGTGATAGCCGAACAGCCCGCCGACTCCGACGGCCCAGGCGATGGGCGGCTGCTTCAACGCGGCAAAAGCGGACGGACGAAACAGGAAGCTCGCAAACGCAACCGCGGCGGCGATCGCGAATGTCATGGCGGCAAGCTGAAACGCCGGGATCTTGCCGGTCGCAACCGTCATGACAGACAGCAGCGACCACATCAGGATAGCGGTCAGTCCAACGAGGGTGGCGGTGCGAGAGGTCATTTGAAATTATTCCGTCATGGCCGGGCGCAGCCGTCCGAAGGACGGCGTCGCTTCCGCTCGCCTATGTCCCGGCCATCCACGTCTTCTCGCGCCCGAGTTATAAGACGTGGATGCCCGGCACAAGGCCGGGCATGACGATCTCTCAAATAACCGAGTTCAGATCACGTCACGCGTGATACTGGCCGCCATTGATGGTCAGCGTCGAGCCGGTGATGAAGCCGGCATCGTCGGCCGCGAGGAAGACCACCGCGCGCGCGATCTCCTCGGGCTCGCCGAGGCGGTTGACCGGAATCTGCGGGATCACGTTTTTCTCGAGCACGTCCTTCGGCACCGCCTGCACCATTTCGGTGTTGATGTAGCCCGGGCAGATCACGTTCACGGTGATGCCGGCCTTGGCGTTCTCGAGCGCGAGCGCCTTGGTGAAGCCGATATCGCCGGCCTTCGCCGCGGAATAGTTGACCTGGCCGAACTGGCCCTTCTGGCCGTTGATCGAGGAGATCGAGACGACGCGGCCGAACTTGCGGGCGCGCATGCCCTCGATCACCTGGCGCGTCATGTTGAACAGCGAGCCGAGATTGGTGTTGATCACCGAAGTCCACTGCTCGAGCGTCATCTTGTGGAAGGCGCCATCCTTGGTAATGCCGGCATTGTTGACGAGCACGTCGACCGGGCCGAGATCGGCCTCGACCTGCTTGACGCCGGCCGCACAGGCGTCGAACGAGGAGACATCCCATTTGTAGACGGGAATGCCGGTCTCCGCCTTGAACTTCTCCGCCGCGGTGTCATTGCCGGCGTAGCTCGCCGCCACCTTGTAGCCCGCCGCTTTCAGCGCCTTGCTGATCGCCGCCCCGATGCCCCGCGTTCCGCCCGTCACCAATGCAACACGTGCCATGTCCGTCTCCTCCTTGGCCGTCTTTTATGACCGGAATAGCTCCGGTCTTTGCACTCACTGCAGTCACTCGCACTTGCAAAACAAAAATGCCCGGCGCGAAGCCGGGCATCTTATTTATCAGCTCGCGCCGCGGTTGACAGATGATCTTTTCATCACCTAACCCGCCTCGCTGCCTTTTGTTCAGTCGCGTGCAACGCACATAGCGATGCCCATGCCGCCGCCGATGCACAGCGTGGCAAGGCCCTTCTTGGCGTCGCGCTTCTGCATCTCGTGCAGCAGCGTCACCAGCACGCGCGCACCGGATGCGCCGACCGGATGGCCGATCGCGATCGCGCCGCCGTTGACGTTGACTTTTGCCGGATCCCAGCCGAGGTCCTTGTTGACCGCGCAGGCCTGTGCTGCGAACGCCTCATTGGCCTCGATCAGATCGAGGTCGGCGATGTTCCAGCCGGCCTTCTTCAGCGCGGTGCGGGACGCCGGGATCGGCCCGGTGCCCATGATCTTGGGATCGACGCCGGCCTGGCCCCACGAGACGATGCGCGCGAGCACCTTCTTGCCCTGCCTGGCGGCTTCCTTGGCGGTCATCAGCACCACGGCGGCGGCGCCGTCATTGATGCCCGAGGCGTTGCCGGCGGTCACGGTGCCGTCCTTCTCGAACGCCGCGCGGAGCTTGCCCATCGCCTCGACGGTGGCGCCATGGCGGGGATATTCGTCGGTATCGACCACGATGTCGCCCTTGCGCGACTTGAGGGTGACCGGGACGATCTCGTCCTTGAACCGGCCGGCCTTCTGCGCGGCCTCCGCCTTGTTCTGCGAAGCGACGGCGAACTCATCCTGCTGCGACCGGGTGATCTGGTACTGCTTCGCAACGTTCTCGGCGGTGTTGCCCATGTGGTAGCCGTTGAAGGCATCCCACAGGCCGTCCCTGATCATGGTGTCGATCAGTTCGAGGCCGCCCATCTTGACGCCGCCGCGCAGATATTGCGCGTGCGGGGCCATGCTCATCGATTCCTGGCCGCCGGCGACGACGACAGAGGAATCGCCGTTGAGCAGCGCCTGATAGCCGAGTGCGACCGTGCGCAGGCCCGAGCCGCAGAGCTGGTTGACGCCCCAGGCCGGGCTCTCCACCGGGATGCCGGCGTTGATCGACGCCTGGCGGGCCGGGTTCTGGCCCTGCGCCGCGGTGAGAATCTGGCCCATGATGACTTCGGAGACTTGACCCGGCTCGACGCCCGCGCGCTCCAGCGCCGCCTTGATGACGATCGCGCCAAGATCATGCGCCGGGGTGGTGGCGAACGCGCCGTTGAAGCTGCCGACCGGGGTGCGGGCGGCGCTGACGATGACGACATCGTCTGACATGGACATCTCCTGTTGGTTGTAAGCTTGAGTTTCTCGACGGCGGGCGGCCGGTTGGCGGGCCTGTCTCTTGGTTGCGTATCCTGTAAACCTCATTGAGGCATGTCAATCGAACTGTGCTGCAAATCGCGACGCGACGCACTCAAAATGACGCTATTGGCAGTTTCCTGAGCAATACCTATGCTTTGGAATTAACCGTGGCGCACAAAACGGTAGCCGAGCCGCTTTGAAAATGCTTACCTTTGTTGCGATGCGTTGCATTTAGCCCTGCGGCGATGCCGTCGGGTTCCAGGTCCTTCGGTGTTGAAGTGAGAGCCCATGGCAAAATCTGACCAACCGACCACGATCAAGAAATACGCGAACCGGCGGCTCTATAATACCGGTACGAGCACGTACGTGACGCTCGAGGATCTCGCGGCGATGGTGAAGGAAGGCGAGGATTTCCTCGTTTACGACGCCAAGACCGGCGACGACATCACCCGATCGGTGCTGGCGCAGATCATCTTCGAACAGGAAAACAAGGCGGGGCAGAATCTGCTGCCGACCACGTTCCTGAGGCAGCTGATCCGCTTCTATGGCGACAGCATGCAGATGGTGGTGCCGAAGTTTCTCGAACAATCGATCGCGACGCTGACCAGTGAGCAGGAGAAGTTTCGCAAGCAGATCGCGGGCGCACTGAGCGGAACGCCGTTTGCGCCGCTGGAAGAACAGGTTCGCCGCAACATGGAGCTGTTCCAGCAGACCTTCTCGATGTTCAAGCCGTTCGTGCCGCAGCGCGTCGGCACCGAGCTGGAGAAGGTGGCGGAGCCCGCAGCGGAGGACGACAAGATCGACGATCTGCGCCGCCAGATGAAGGACATGCAGGAACGCCTCGAACGCATGTCGCAGCCGGTCAAGAAGGACGAGTAGGCTCGTCGCGCTGCTCACCCCATCGTCGTCCCGGCGAAGGCCGGGACCCATAACCACCGATGATCGTTGTTTGAACGAGGCGTCTGCCAGATCGCCTCATTGAAAAGCCGCGGCGTATGGGTCCCGGCCTTCCGCCGGGACGACACCGTTAGTTTGGCTGGCGAATGTGAATCACCCCGCCGCCGGCAGCACCTTCTCGGCCGACGGGCTCCACGGCCGGTCCGGCGATGCGAGGCCGATCAGGCGGCCCTGGATGAAATCGCAGCCCCATTCGCGCAACATCGCAGCCGCCTCTTCGTCCTGCACCCATTCGGCGACCGTCTTGATCTGCAAGCGCCGCGCGAGATCGATCAGCGTCTGCACAAAGGCGCGGTCGTCCGCCGAGCGCGCGATGTTCTGCACGAAGGCGCCGTCGATCTTCACGATGTCGACGCCGAGCTTGCGCAGATTGCGGAACGAGGTGTAGCCGGCGCCAAAATCGTCGATTGCGATCCGGCTGCCGAAATTCTTCAGCCGCGTGACAAAGCCGCGGACGTCGTCGATGTCCTGGATCGCGACCGTCTCCGTGATCTCGACGATCAGCCGCTCGCCGACGCCGGGATGGGCGCGCATCAGCGATTCGATCGTGGTCCACCAGTCCGGATCCATCGTGGTATCCGGCGAGATGTTGAGGCTGAGCTGCACCTCCGGCGCGGCCGCAAGCTCGGCGACGGCGAGCTCGAGCACGCGGTGATCAACCATCCGGATCAGGCCGAGTCGCTCGGCAACCGGCACGATATCGGGCGCAAGCAATGCCTGGCCGTCGTCCTGCTCCATGCGGACCAGGCATTCGTAGAATGCTGGCTGCCGCGAGCGCGCGTCGACGACGGGCTCGAACCCGACCACGATCCGCCGCTCGTTCAGCGCGGTGACGATCTCGTCGGTGACGCGGATGTTGACGCGGCGCTGGGCGTCGCGCTCGACATTCGGCCTCCACAGCGCGAACGATCCGGCACGGCGGCTCTTGGCGGCGTCCAGCGTCTCCTGAGCGCGGTTGATCGCCTCCTCCGCGGATCTGGCGTAGCGCGGGATGGTGACGGTGCCGATCGAGGCCGTCACCGATACCGGACCGGATCGGGTCGGCACTACGTCATCGCGCACCGCGGCCAGGAAACGCTCGGCCGCGACATTGGTGTCGTCGACGGTGCAGTTGCGCAGGATCAGGCCGAACTTGTTGCCGGAGAAGCGGCCGAGCATGTCGCCGCTGCGCAACCGCGCGCGGATCCGCTTCGCGACCTCGGCGATCACGGCGTCGGCGACATCGAAGCCGAACGCATCGTTGACCCGCGCCAGATGATCGATGCCGATCAGCATGAAGGCGCAGGACGAGCGGAAGCGCGCGCATTCCTCGATCGTCTCGGCGAGCGAGGCGATCAGATGGGTGCGGTTGAGTTCGTTGGTGAGCGGATCGTGCCGCGACAATTTCAGCAATTGCTCGTCGCGGGCATGACGCTCGTTGTTGACGCGGATGATGCCCTGCACCCGGGCCGGCTTGCCGTCGACGCCGGCAAACCAGCAGCCGGTCTCCTCGATCCAGAGCAGCGGGGCCGAGCTCGCGGCACGAGCGCCGTATTCGATGCGGTAGGGAACGGCCTCGCCGCTCCGCGCCGGCGCACCCTGCCCGAGCGCCTCCGATCGCACCGCGCGCGACGGCTCGATCAGCTTGGCAAACTCGGCGCCGCTCGCGAGCGACCCGGCCGGAATGTCGGGAAACACCGCCGCGGCATTGTCGCTCCAGGCGATCGCATCGGTCGCGAGATCCCAGGCAAACGTCGCCTGCCCAAGCGAGGCGAGGATGCTGGCAGCTGGCGGGACAGAGGGCATCAAGCTTGCCTCGATTTGGGACACCATCATCGGGTGATTCTACGCCCAGAGATAGTGGTTCCGGCGAATCGAACGCTAGGTGAAGTTGATAAATAATTTGGAAACCACATTTGACGAAGCCTCCGGAACAGACCGGGCACGGTCGGCACAATCTTTGCGGTTGGCACGTTACTAAGAGACGCCACGTTACTAAGAGAGGCATCGTCTCAACACGTGACGGTTCAGCCGGGTCTGACCACAATGCCGGATATCGATCAATCAGAAGACCGGGACGGTGAAGTCGACGGAGATCGCGGTGCCACCAGCACGGCTTTGGTGCCGCTGGCCACGACGACCCAGTGGGCACCCAAGATCCCGCTGCCCCATCCCGATCCGTCCTTCGTCACACAACTGATCGCAACCGCCGCGCATGAAGCGCAGACCCGCGAGTTGCGGCGCGGATCGCCGGCCGACGCACAGCATGCGTACGAACCGGAAGCCCGCGAACGCCGCAGCGTCACACGGCGGACAAAGCAAATTATCTAGAGCCTTTTCCGTTCCGATGGAATCGGAACGGGGCTCTAGATTCTTGTGTTGACGCGTTTTCTTCACGCGAACCGGTATCCACTTCGCTCGAAAACGCTCTAGCGACGGTTGTTTCTACCGCGGCGCGTCGGGGGATAGCTGGTCGCCTGGCTGAAGCTCCGGCGAAGTGACCGCGGGCTGCACTGGCTTCGGCCCATCCTTATCCAGCAACACCGATTCAGCCACCGAAGCTGCGGCCGGAGCTGGCGTTGGCGAAGGCGCAGCAACGGGCGCTGGTGAAGCTGCGGGCGCGGGCGCGACGTGCACTGGCGCCGGCGCGGGCTCGAACTTCTCTGCGCGCTGCTGCGGCGCCGGCGCCGCCGCCACCGCAACGGCGCGGCGGCGCGTGCGCAGCGCAATTCCGGAGATGAAATCGACCAGCGCAAGCAGCGTCAGCAGGCAATAGATCGAGTTGCCGAATTTCGGCCAGAGCAGGAATTCGGCCGCCGCCGCGCCGAACACGATCAGCGACAGCAGATGGTCGGTGAGATATTTCGCGCCCGGCCGCGCGCCCTTGATCACCTCGAGCATCAACAGCAGCATGCCAGCGGCAAGCAGCATATCGCCCAGCGTGACCGGCCATACCTCGCCCGACATCAATGTCAGCTTGATCAGCGGGTCCGTGAAGGACACGCCGGGCATCAGGAAGGCGATGATGTTGTAGACCGCGAGCGGAACCAGCAGCAGCGGAAAACCGACCATCGGGCAGAGCCTTAATCAGGGTGGCCTTAATCAGAGAGACCTTAATCAGGGAGAACCGAGCAAGGCGGCGATGCACCGGCTTCGCCGCTGATACGCGCGTCTTGATCGCACGCGTTGGCCGAATTCAGCTGCGACGCCGCAACATTGCGGCGCGCAGGCCGACCGTTCGATCAGGACTCTTTCTTGGCCTTCAGGACCTGGCGGCCCTTGTACATGCCGGTCTTCAGGTCGAGATGGTGCGGGCGGCGCAGTTCGCCGGAGTCCTTGTCCTCGACATAGGTCGGGGTCTTCAGCGCATCGGCCGAACGGCGCATGCCACGGCGCGACGGCGAGGTTTTTCTTCTGGGAACGGCCATAACAGGTCCTCTAGGGGTGTTGCGGAGGCATCGTCCGAAAGGCGGACGGGCACAGCGCTGAGAGCGCAGGGTGCGATGCCGGTAAGGCCGCGCTTATAGAGGAAGGGACCACGTAAATCTAGGGTGGGATTGAGCAAAAAGCGCCAGAAATCGGCTCAAGATCCTCGATTTTCGCGCCAGCAGCGCTCGACCGCATTGGCCCGGGCCATATAGGTCCCGGACAGCCGGCGGACCCCCGGGCCGGGGCTGTGGGCGCTCCGTTTGACCGGATTCGGCAGGATCGCCGCCAACAGCGCCGCCTCGCGCGGTGACAGCGCGGCAGCGGAACGACCGAAGGCAAATTGGGCCCCCGCTTCGGCGCCGAATTGCCCGGAGGGGCCCATTTCGGCGATGTTGAGGTAGATTTCCAGGATCCGCTGCTTGGGCAGCACGAAATCGATCCAGAGTGCCAGCGGCAGTTCCAGGCCTTTGCGGATCACGCTGCGGCCCGGCCACAGGAACAGGTTCTTGGCGACCTGCTGGGTGATGGTCGAGCCGCCGCGCGCCACCTCGCCATCCTCGGCGTCATCCATCACCTCGCGCAGCGCCCCCCAATCGACGCCGCGATGGCTGCAGAATTTGGCGTCCTCCGAGCCGACCACGGAACGGGGCAGATATGGCGAAATCGCGCCGAAATCGACCCAATGCCGCGTCACCGGGGCACCGGTCAGGGTCCGCCACGCCATCAAGGCCGAGACCGGGTGGCCGGCGCGGTAGAGCGGCGTCACCAAATAAGGCAGCAACAGCGGGGCCAGCAAAAGCAGCAATGAAATTCGGACGATGCGCAAAACGGCGGTTTCCGGCTCGGACGCGGTCCGCGTCAGCCCCAAAATGGCCGGCGCCGCTTGACGTCTGTATGATAATTCACGGTTTTTCCAGCACTTTTAAGGCGCGATCCGTCGCAGGGTGGAATTGACGAAGCCGGTGCCATCAACGATTGTCCGGCCGAAAATCGATCTGGAGCAATTCTTAATGACGACCGGTACTGCAGAGTTTTCCAAGCGGCTGGACCAGACCGCGGAGGATACCGAAGCCCTGCTTGCGAAATTGCTGTCCGATGCGACCGTAACAGATGAGATCGTGCGCCCGAAGCGGCTGATCGAGGCGATGCGCTATTCCAGCCTCGGCGGCGGCAAGCGGCTGCGGCCGTTTCTGGTGGTCGAGAGTGCGGCGGTGTTCGGCGTGCCGCGCGAGGCCGCGCTGATGGCGGGGGCGGCGCTCGAATGCATCCACTGCTATTCGCTGATCCACGACGATCTGCCGGCGATGGACAATTCCGACCTGCGCCGCGGCCGCCCGACCCTGCACAAGGCCTATGACGACGCCACCGCGATCCTCGCCGGTGACGCGCTGCTGACGATCGCCTTCGATATCATCACCCGCGACGAGATCCACAACGACGCCAATGTCCGCTTGCTCTTGACCCGCGCGCTGGCGCGTGCCTCCGGCATCGGCGGCATGGCCGGCGGCCAAATCCTCGACCTCGCCGGCGAAGGCCGCTTCGGCGACCGCGAGCCGGTCGACGTCGCCCGCCTGCAGCAGATGAAGACCGGCGCGCTGTTACGCTTCGGCTGCATCGCCGGCGCGATCCTCGGCCAGTCCTCACTGAGCGAATATCAGGCGCTCGACGATTACGGCAAAGCGCTCGGCGAGGCCTTCCAGATCGCCGACGATTTGCTCGACGTCGAGGGCGACGCGGCGGCACTCGGCAAGCCGGCCGGGGCGGATGCGGCGCTCGGCAAGACCACCTTCGTCACCCAGCTCGGCATCGAGGGCGCCAAGCAGCGCGTGCGCGACCTGCTGGCGCGCGCCGATGCCGCGCTGTCGGTGTTCGGCGCGCGGGGCGATGTGCTGCGCGCAGCCGCGCGCTTCGTCGCCGAGCGCAAGAACTAGCGCGGACAGCGGCAGCCAATGGACAAGGATTTCGCCGACCACCTTGTTCGTTTCAGGAAGCTGCCGATGCCGGTCCGCGTGGTCGTGGGCCGGCCGCGCATGTTCGGCTCGATCGCCTTCGGCATCGTGGTGGCGCTGCTGGTACCGGGCTCACCGCGGATGGTGACCCGTCTGCTCGCGGGCTGGGATGCCTTCGCCCTGCTCTATCTCGTGCTCGCCTATGTGATGATGCTGCGCTGTGGCGTCGCCCATATCAAACGCAGCGCGGTCGTGCAGGACGACGGTCGCTTTCTGATCCTGGTGCTGACAGCGCTTGGCGCGTTTGCGAGTTTGGCTGCGATCATATCCGAGCTCGGCGCTGCGAAGGACAATCCATTTGCCCTGGCGGTCGCGGTCGCGACCATCGCCCTGTCATGGGTTGTGGTTCACACCGCATTCTCGCTGCACTACGCCCATGAATTCTATCGTGGCAAGAAGCCCGGCGGCCTGCAGTTTCCGAGCGGCGACGAGCACACCGATGCCGATTACTGGGACTTCGTCTACTTCTCGTTCGTGATCGGCATGACCGCGCAGGTCTCCGATGTCGGCATCACCGACAAGATCATCCGCCGCACCGCGACCGTACACGGCATCATCTCGTTCGTGTTCAACACGGCGCTGCTGGCGTTGATGGTCAATATCGCGGCGAGCGCGATTTAACCTTCCGTCGCAGCCGCTTCAGTTGCAGACCTTTCAGTTGCAGCCGCTTCAATTGCAGACCTGCACATTGCCAACGCCGGCATAGGTCGGAACACCCCCGCCGCCGCGGTATTCGATATGACAGCCGTGCAGGAGCGGCTTGCAGCCGGTATTGTCGCAGACGATCTTGCCGCGGTCGCGGTCACTCGCGCTCGCCTGCGGGTGCGGAATAGCCGCGGACGGCTCCGGCGGCTCCCGCTGCGGCAGATAAGCGCGTTCACGCCGCGACGGACGGTCGTCGCTATCACGCTTGGCGACCGGCTTCCGCCCGCGTTGCTTTTCGCATTCATTGTCGTCGTTGAGGAACGAGCCCTCGGCGCAGACGATCCTGGTGCAGTGGTCGCCGTCGGCCTTGTAGCCATGCTCGCAGGCCAGCGGGCAGACACGGGACTGCTTCAGCTTGACGGCATCGAGCGTGTCGAGGCTCGCGGTCTTGGCGTCGAGCTTGGTGCCGGCGAAGCGATTGAACAGCGTCAGCGAGCGCTGCGAAGCCGCGTTCCAATCGCCATCGGCGGCGCCCGTCAGGCAGCCGACGCGGCGCAGTTCGGACTGCACCGATTTGGTGACGTCGGCTTTGGTGACGTCGACCTGGGGCGACCCGGCGGTCAGCGCGGCCACTGTCGTCGTCTTCTCAGCAGGCGCGGGAGCCGCGGCCACGGGCGGCTGGGCCGCGGCCTGATCGGCGGCAGCCTTGTCCGCGGCAAGCCGCTTCTGTTCGGCGGCGGCAGCCTGGTCCTGGGCGATCTGCTTGGCCTGCTCGGCGGCAAGGCGCGCCTGCTCAGCGGCTTTCGCATCGGCCTCGGCCTTGGTTTGCTGCGTCTTCTGTGCCCCCTCGGCGACCAGCCGCGCACGCTCCTGCTCGGCAAGCCGTGCCTTCTCGGTGGCGGCAACGCGGGTATCCTCCGCCGAGAACTTCTCGACCTGCAGCTTGGCGAGGTTCGCGTAGTAACCGTCGGGATGCTGCGCGAGGAAGGCGTTCATCGCGCTCTTGTTGCCGATCTGCAGCGCGAGCTCGTAATCGCGACGGGTCTCGGACTGCGCCGTGGGCGCCGGCGCAGCCGGTGCGGCGGCAACCGGTGGCGGTGCAGGCTTGGCAGCCGCAGGAACCAAGGCAACGTCTTCGCCGCCGAGCGAGCCATAGACGAACGGTTCCTGGCGGTTGTTGGTGGTCTTCAGAACTTCGTCGCGCACATAGCCGAACGCACGGCGGATATCGAGGCCCGGCGTCGGCAGGTACTTTGACAGGGCGGTGGTAAAGGGACTGTTCTTGCCGTCGCCATCGGCCGCCGTGGAGCCCGCCTTCGCCGAATAGGCGATCAGTACATTCGGGCTGGTCGGCTCGACCTTGGCCAGCCCCTGCCCGATCGCCCGGGTCGCCAGCGTCCGCTTCATGGTCTTGGCAAACGGGTTGTCGCGGCAGGCATCGAGGATCACCAGCCGCAATTTCCGCGCTGGCTCGATCGCGACCAGGACGCGGTCGAGCGAAAGCCCTTCGTCGTAAATGTCGGTATCGCGTTCCAGCTTGGCATCGACCGGGATCAGATAATTGGCACCGTCCACCTCGATGCCATGGCCGGCGTAATAGACCACGGCGATATCGGCATCGCGGGCGCGGTCGCCGAAGTCACGCAGCGCGCGGCGGGTTTCGGCGGCGGGCAGATCGCGGCGGAAGTCCACGGAATCGAAGCCGGCAGCCTTTAGCGTCGCGGCCATCACGGCGGCATCGTTGCCCGGGTTCGCCAGCGGCGCGGTGTTCCTGTAGGCGGAATTCCCGAGCACCAGCGCCACGCGCTTTTCGGCGAAAGCCGGCTGGCACACGAGCAGCAGGAAGGCTGCAATGGCGAGAACCAATCGATTCAATTTGAGGAACCCGGGCCTGTTCATGGTGACCGTCCCAGAATTTAGCATTTCTAGCACGCCTATCCGACTACCAGAAGCGCCCCCCGGCCTTTGTGAGGTACCTCACGATCGACGCCAGTGTGGAGCGGGCCGTCCTGACTGTTAGTCGGCGAAATGGACGCTCGGTTCGGATTTTGCTGGCCAGCCATTGGGCACTAACGGCCCGGACGCGGATTTATTCCGCCCCGCGCGTGACGTGCTCCTGATATTGCGGCAGGTCGTCCGAGATCGTGTACCACGGCGCCTTGGAACCGACGAAGATATGCGCGCTCGGCCGGATCGCGGGCGCATCGCCCAGCGTTCCCATCGTGACGTGGACGAAGGCGCCGTCGCGCACGACCGAATAGAGCAGCGAGCCGCAACGGCGACAATGCGCGTCATGCGCCGCGGTACCACCGTAAGTCATCAGGTCGTCGGCGCCGTCGACGACGGTCAATTTCTCCCGCGCGATCCCGGCGAACGGCTTGAACGCCGAACCCGTGGCACGCCGGCAGTTCGAGCAATGGCAATTGAGCGCATAGGCAAATGCATCGGCGACCTCGTAGCGCACGGCGCGGCAGAGGCATTCGCCGGCAAGGATGCGTTCGTTCTGATTTGCATGTGCGGTCACGGCTGATCCCTCACGCTGATTTTTGTTGCCGGCCATGGCGCTGCCAGGCGGTTCATGGCTAAATCCTATCAGACCAGATCCTGCCGGGAGGACCAACCGTTGAGCCAAGAACCTTCGCAAGACCGATCCAGCGTCGAAAGCGTCGTGCAGACCTATTTCGACGGCCTTTATGAGGGCGACGCCGACAAGCTCGCCGCGGCCTTCCATCCCAGTGCCGACCTGCGCTGGGTCGAGAAAGGCGAATTGAAGGTCCTGACCGTGCCTGACTGGCTCGCCTGGGTGCGCAAGCGTCCGTCGGGGAAGGCAGAGGGTAAGCAACGCGAGGACTTCATCGTTACCATCGACCGCTCCGACGACAACACCGCCTTCATCAAAGTGCGCTGCCAGCTGCCGCCGCGCTTCTTCACCGACTATCTGGTGGCGATGAAGCTCGCGGACGGCTGGCAGATCGTCTCGAAATCCTATCGCTACGACCTGCGGGACTGATCGAGCGCTACTTCCGAACTTCCCGGACGACAACTCCATGACATGATCGGGCGGGCCGGCGATGGCCCGCCCGCATTGACTGGCGCTGCTTTCCGGGCGAATTGAGCCGTCATGGAAGCCAGATTTCAGATCTTTCTCATCCTGCTCGGCGTACTGGCGGGAACCGCGCTCGTGGCTCGGCGGGTCAATGTCGCCCCGGCGATCCTGCTCCTGCTTGTCGGCATCGTGCTCGCCTTCGTGCCGGGCATGCCATTGCTGGAACTGCCGCCGGAACTGGTGCTGCTGGTCGTGCTGCCGCCGCTGATCTATTCGGCGAGCGTCGCGATGAGCTGGCGCGAGTTCAAGGCCAATCTGCGGCCGATCATCCTGCTGTCGGTCGGCTGCGTGATCTTCACCGCCTTCATGGTCGCGGCTGCGACCCACTATCTGATCGGCCTGCCCTGGAACGTCGGCTTCCTGCTCGGCGCCATCGTCGCCCCGCCCGACGTAGTCGCGCCGCTGGCGATCGCGCGCAAGCTCGGCATGCCCAGGCGCATCCTGGTGGTGCTCGAGGGCGAAGGTCTCGCCAATGACGCGACCGCGCTGATCCTCTATCGCTTCGCGGTGGTGGCGATCTCGACCGGGCTGTTCTCGCTGCCGAAGGCGACCGGCACCTTTTTCGTCATCGTCGCCGCCGAGGTCCTGTTCGGCACGGCCATAGGCTGGCTCAGCCTGCGCGCACGCCGCCGCGCCCGCGATTCCCAGGTCGAGATCACACTGTCGCTGATCACGCCCTATCTCGCCTACTGGATCCCCGAGCATTTCGGCGGTTCCGGCGTGATCGCAACCGTCGCCTGCGGGCTCTATATGAGTTGGAACGGCCCGCTGATGATCTCGGCCGCGACCCGTCTGCAGGGCATCTTCTTCTGGGACCTGATCATCTATTTGATCGAGGGTCTGCTGTTCCTGCTGACCGGGTTCCAGATGCGGTCGCTGTACGAGAAATCGAAGGCGTTCCCGCTGCACGACATCCTCGCGGCCACCGTGCTGGTCGCGATCATCGTGATCGTCGCGCGCTTCCTCTGGGTATTTCCCGGCACGTATTTGCCGCGCTGGATCTCCAAGCAGGTGCGCGACCGCGATCCGCTGCCGTCCTGGCGCGCCGTGTTCGTGGTGGCCTTCACCGGCGTCCGCGGCGCGGTCTCGCTCGCCGCGGCACTGGCGCTGCCTCTGACGCTGCCGAACGGCGATGCCTTTCCCTATCGCGACCTGATCCTGTTCGTCGCCTTCGGCGTGATCTTCGTAACGCTGGTCGGGCTCGGCCTCGGACTGCCGCCGGTGGTGCGCTGGCTCGGCCTCGCCAAGGACGGGCGCAGCGAGTATGTCGCGGAGCATGAATCGGAAATCGCGGCGCGGCGCGAAGCGCTGGACGCCGCGCTGAAATCGCTCGACGCCATCACCGACGACCGCGAACTGTCCGACGAGGTGGTGAGGCTGCTGCGCTCGCGGCACGAAATCCGCGCCAACCAATTGCCTGATACGCTCGACCCCGACAAGCACGACGTCTCGGCAACCGGCACCGAGCTGACCCGCGAGCTGATTGCCTCCGAGCGCAAGTTCATCCATGCGCTGCTGCGCGACGGCAAGATCACCGACGAAACAAGGCGCCGCATCGAGCGCGATCTTGACCTCGAGGAAGCGAGCCTGAGCAATCGGGAGTATCGCAGGACTCCGCTGTAGTCCGCTGTCGTCCCGGGCAAGCGAAGCGCGACCCGGGACCCATACGCCGCGGCCCGTGGAAAGGGCACAAGCGGCGTTACCTTTCTTCTCCAACAACGTTCGGTCGTTATGGGTCCCGGCCTTCGCCGGGACGACAGCTTACTCCGCCGCCGCGTTCTGCCCGGGACCACCCACGAACCCGGCCGGATCGCCGAACCGTTCGATCATCACCGCGGTGAGATCCTTGGCCTTGTTCGTCACGCAGGCACCTGAACGCACGGTGTAGCGGTCCTGGTGCTTGACGTGCGGCGGCGCTTCGCCCTTCTGAAGGGCGCGCGCGGCCTCCATCACCAGCTTGCGAAAATGCATGATGCCGAGATCGGTCGGGCCGAGATGCTCGCGGGTGCGGTCGGCGATCGGCCCCTGGCTGTCCTGCACGGCGGCGTCCTGTTCGGAGACGCCCTTGATGCCGGTGTAGCTCTTGGTCCGCTGCAGCTTGCGGTCGATCAGGTAGTCGTTCGCCCGGTTGCGCAGCGGGATATAATTTTCGTCGACCACTGCCATCACGCCATTGCCATTGGCGTAACCGTCGCGCTCGGCCTCGGTCAGCGGACGGTCCGGATTCCACGCATAAGTGTAGATCCAGCAACCGGTGTCGGTGACCGGCACGAAGGTCTGGCCGAACATGTTCTCGCCCGGCATCGAACTCGGCGCGTAGCTGTGGAACGGCATCAGGAACTGGGCGATGCGCCAGTAGATGTTATCGCTCCCGGTCAAGCGCCCGCCTGCGACCGTGAGGCCGGCTTCATGTGGATTGATCTTGATCACCGGGCGCGGATCTTCGGCGATCCAGCGCATGTGATCGGTCGCGACCCGCGTCAGCGGATTGACGAAATGCCGCTTGATGTCGAGGATCTCGTTCTCCTCCTTCTCGAAGGAGAGATGCGCGAAGGTGAAATGCGCGGTGTCGATCGAGCCCTCCACCGCCTGCACCCAATTGCAGTCCTGCCACTTCTTGGTGACGAAGCGATGTGACGGCGGCAGCAGCGCCATTTCCAGCGCCGGCAGTTCCGGCATCGCCTCGGCCGGTCCCATATAGGCCCAGATCATCTCGCCCCATTCGCGCACCGGATAGGACTTGATGCGGATCAGGTCTTTTGCATTCAGGTCCGGATACGAGGTCGGCATGTCGACGCAGCGGCCGTCGGTGTCGAACTTCCAGCCATGATAGACGCAGCGGATGCCGCATTCCTCGTTGCGGCCGAGCCACAGATTGGCGCCGCGATGCGGGCAGTATTGATCGATGAGGCCGACCACGCCCCGCGAATCGCGGAAGGCGAGCAGCTCCTCGCCGAGCACCGTGATCTTCTTAGGATCGCTATCCGGTTCGGGCAATTCTTCCGACAGCAGTACCGGGATCCAGAACCGGCGCAGCAACTCGCCCATCCCTGTTCCCGCACCCGACTCGGTGAGGAATTTGTTGTCTTCGGCGCGAAGCATGGACGACCTCCCGATTTTTATTTTCGTAGGATGGGTGGAGCGAAGCGATACCCATCAACTCTTGTCCGCGCGGTGAGAGGATGGGTTTCGCTTCTACCCATCCTACGCAGTGTCTTTACACCGGCCGCTCCCCCTTCACCGTCACGCGCGTTCCCGAGCGCGTATGCGGCCAGTAATCCCACATCGCGCGATGCTGCGCACAACGGTTGTCCCAGAATGCGATCGCGTTCTCGCTCCAGCGGAAGCGGCACTGGAACAGCGGATTTTCGGCGTGCTGGTAGAGATAGGCCAGCACGGCATCGCTCTCGTCGCGCGGGATGCCCACGATGAAGCGGGTGAAGCCGCGGTTAACGTAGAGCGCCTTGTTGCCGGTCACCGGATGGGTGCGCACGATCGGATGCTCGGCGCGGGGATATTCCCGTTTGTCGGCGACGCCGTAATTGGCATAGAGCCCGCGATAGGTCTGCTCGCCATCATGCAGCGCGGTCAGCCCGTCGAGATAGGCCTTCATACGGTCCGACAGCGCCTCATAGGCGGCGTACATGTTGGCGAACAGCGTATCGCCGCCGCGCGGCGGGCACTGCTTGATGTAGAGGATCGAGCCCATCGGTGGCTCCTGATCGCAGGACACGTCAGTATGCCAGCCCTCGCCATTGGCGCGTGGAGAATCCTTGTCGGCATAGATCTTCATCAACGCCGGATCGCCCTCGTTGGGCGCTGCCGGATGCACATGCAATTCGCCGAACTTGCGGCCGAAGGCGAGGTGCTGCTCGGGGCTGATGTGCTGGTCGCGGAAGAAGATGACGAGGTTTTCGGCCAGCGCGCGATGAATCTCGTCCATCTGGCGGTTGGAGCGCGCGTCGTCGGAGACCAGTCTGCCGATATCGACCCCGGAGATTTCCGCGCCAATGATCGGCGTCAGTTTTTCGACGCCGATGGTCTCATAGGGTTCGGACTCGGCCGCCGTGTGCCGGTAGCGCGGGCCCTGCTTGCCGGACAGTGAACTCATGGACGGTCTCCCGATGGCTTATTGTTTTGGCCATCGTAGCCCGGATGGAGCGAAGCGCAATCCGGGAGCCGTTCATGCATGGCAGCAGTGCCCCGGATTTCGCTGACGCTCCATCCGGGCTACGACCGCCTTACTCCGCGGCGCCCGCCGTCTCCGGCAGCTTGGCGCCGCTGCCGTACTTCTGGTCGATATAGTCGATCACCAGCGCCTTGAAATCGGTGGCGATACCCGGGCCGCGCAGAGTGCGGAACTTCTTGCCGTCGACGAACACGGGCGCTGCCGGTGCTTCGCCGGTGCCGGGCAGCGAGATGCCGATATTGGCGTGTTTGGATTCGCCGGGGCCGTTGACGATGCAGCCCATCACGGCGACGTTGAGCTCCTCGACGCCCGGATACTTCGTCTTCCAGCCCGGCATCTCGACGCGGATGAAGTCCTGGATCGAGCGCGCCAGTTCCTGGAACGTGGTCGAGGTGGTGCGGCCGCAACCCGGGCAGGCTGCAACCAGCGGCACGAAGGTGCGGAAGCCCATGGTCTGCAGCAATTCCTGCGCGACCTGCACTTCCAGCGTGCGATCGCCGCCGGGCTCCGGCGTCAGCGAGATGCGGATGGTGTCGCCGATGCCCTGCTGCAACAGGATGCCGAGCGCGGCCGAAGAGGCGACGATGCCCTTCGAGCCCATGCCGGCCTCAGTGAGGCCGAGATGGATCGCATAATCCGAACGGCGCGCCACTTCCTGATAGACCGCGATCAGATCCTGCACGGCGGAGACCTTCGCCGACAGGATCATCTTGTTCTTGGGCATGCCGAGCTCTTGGGCGCGCGCCGCCGACAGCAGCGCCGACTGCACCATGGCCTCGCGGGTCACCGCACGCGCGTCGCGCGGATTGGGCAAGGCAATGTTCTCGTCCATCAGCTTGGTCAGCAGCTCCTGGTCGAGCGAGCCCCAATTGGCGCCGATGCGCACGGCTTTATTGTGCTTGTTGGCGATCTCGATGATGTCGGCGAACTGGGTATCGCGCTTGTTCTTGAAGCCGACATTGCCGGGATTGATGCGGTATTTGTCGAGCGCCTCGGCGCAGGCCGGATAATCGGCGAGCAGCTTGTGGCCGATGTAATGGAAGTCGCCGATCAAGGGCGTGGTGATGCCGAGCTTGCGCAGGCCGTCACGGATGTGCGGCACCGCGGCTGCGGCCTCGTCGCGGTCGACGGTGATGCGCACCATCTCGGAGCCGGCGCGGCTGAGCGCGGCGACCTGGGCGATGGTGCCATCGATATCGGCAGTGTCGGTGTTGGTCATCGACTGCACGACGATCGGGGCACCGCCGCCGACGGCGACATTGCCGACCATGACTTGCGTGGTGTGGTGCCGGGCGCTGGGGCCTGCGACGTCGTTTTGCGGCAAAATCTCGGGCTTGTTCATGGTGTCTCGAATATCAGGTTTTGGTGACATTCACCAAGGGGGACCGGCTTTGCGCGACCGCAGGCCGAAAGGACATGTTTCCGGTGTGAATTCAATAGCTTATTACGCCTGATGGAGCCGAACGCAGGCCATGCAGCGGCGTTCTGCATGGCCGGTATATTGGACCTAAACCGGGTGATTCAAAGGGCAAAGTCGCAGCTTTTCATGTGATCCGGGGCACCTTACCATCGGCCTAACATCGTCGGGAGGTGACTATGGCTGGCCACAACGAGCTGATCACCACGGCGGAACTCGCAGATATCCTCACGCGGCCCGATTTGCGTCTGTTCGACTGCACGGCCTATCTGGAGCCGGCGCCGGCCGGCAGCAGCGCTCCTTATATTGTCGTCTCGGGCCACCAGACGTTCGAGGCCGGGCACATTCCGGGCGCGAATTTCCTGGATTTGCAGGCCGAGTTCTCCGATCCCCATACTGAGTTGCGCTTCATGATGCCGCCAGTCGCGCAGATCGAGGCCGCGTTCGGCCGTCACGGCATCTCGCCGAACAGTCGCGTGGTGCTCTATTCGATCGGCACCGCGATGTGGGCGACGCGCTTCTGGTGGATGCTGCATTCGATCGGCTTCGACGGCGCCGCTGTGCTCGACGGCGGCATCGACAAATGGACCGCCGAGGGCCGCGATATCGAGACCGGGCTTGCCGGCCATTATCCGCAGGCGACGTTCACGGCACGGCCGAAGCCCGGCCTGTTCGTCGGCAAGCACGACGTGCTCGCCGCAACTGCGGAAGCCAACACCGTGATCGTCAACGCGCTCGGCCCGCAATTCTACAAGGGCCTTGAGCCGAGTCGCTATGGAAGGCCCGGCCGCATCCCCGGCAGCGTCAGCGTGCCTGCGGCAAGTCTGATCGATCCCAAGAGCAAGGCCTTCGTGCCGCTGGCGGAAGCCGAAGCGACCTTCGCCGCCCAGGGCATCGACCGGAGCAAGCGCGTCATCGCCTATTGCGGCGGTGGCATCTCCGCGACCATCGACCTGTTCCAGTTGCATCGGCTCGGCTACGACAACCTCACGCTCTACGACGCTTCGATGGGCGAATGGGCCAAGGATGCGTCGCTCCCGATCGAGGTGGGGTAGCAGTAACGCGCACCACTCAATCCTCGCGTCGTCCCGGCGAAGGCCGGGACCCATACGCCGCAGCGGATGTTGTAGGCGGAACTCGTCGTTCCAGCGTTGCAAGACAATCTGCATTTGTGGTTATGGGTCCCGGCCTACGCCGGGACGACACTGAGTGTGTTGCGCGCTTCAATTTCAAAACGCATCGCCACCTGCCGTCGTTCCGGGGCTCGCGAAGCGAGAACCCGGAATCCATTGGGCCACATCACGCGTGGTGAAATGGATTCCGGGCTCGCGCGGAGCCTGTCATCGGGCGCGCATTCGCGCGACCCGTTGGCGCGCCCCGGAATGACGAGAAGAAAACATCACGCCGGCACATTCGGATCCCGCGTCACCTTCGGATCAGGCTTGTTGACGAGATAGAGCCCGGCGATCACCAGCAGAGCGGCGACACCGAACACCGGCGTCAGCGTGTCGTGCATGACGAAATAGGCTGCGACCACGCCGAACAGCGGCGTGATGAAGGTGAAGGCCGACAGCTTGCTTGCCGAATAGGTCTTCACCATTGCAAACCAGATCACGAAGGTGCAGCCCACCACCCACACCGCCTGATAGGCCAGCAGCGAGACCGACAGCGCGCTTGGCCAATGCGTGATGCGTTCGCCGGCGAACCAGGAGGCGAAGCCGAGGATCGGGATCGATACCGCGACCTGGTAGCCGAGTGCTTTCTCCGGCGCGGCCCGGCGCAGATTGGTGCCCTTGGCAACCAGCGTGGTCGCGGCCCACAGCGCGCCCCCGCCGACCACCAGCAGATCGCCGAGCAGCACTTTTGCATCGACATTCGGCTGCGGCACGCCGATTGCGAGGGCTACGCCGGCAAAGCTCAGCGCCAGCCCGCTCCACTGCATCACGCTCAAGCGCTCGCCAAGGAACTGATGCGAGCCGAGGGCGACGAAGAACGGCGCGGTGTAGAGGAACACCGACGCTCGCGACGCCGAGGTCAGGACCAGCCCGGAGAAGATCAGCACGAATTCGCAGCCGAACATCAGCCCGGCGACGAGACCGGGCAGCAGCGTGCCGTCGCGCACGAAGAACTTTGCACCGCGCAGCCAGCCGACGATCAGCATGACCGGCAAGGCGCCGGCGGAACGGATCATCGCCTGCAGCATCGGCGGCACGTCGGGCAGCGCCAGCTTGACCGCAAGCTGATTGAAACCCCAGCTCACGCACAGCATCAGCATCAATGCGATGGCGCCTGGCGGCAGTCCGTGCCCAACGCTGACGGACCTTGCAGCATTGGTGGAAATCGCTTGCGTCGACATGTTTCCTCGCGGCCGGCTTGGCGCCGTGTTGTTGTTATGACTTGCGCATCGTTCAGTCCGTCATTGCGAGCGAAGCGAAGCAATCCATATCGCCACTTGCGGAAGCATGGATTGCTTCGTCGCTTCGCTCCTCGCAATGACGGGTGAGACCTCGCAATGACGAGGTCATTTCTGGCAATGCGCGCAGGTGCCGGCGATCTCGACGACGGAGAGTTTTGGCAGGAAGCCGGACGCCCGCGCTGCCGCGGTCAGGCTCTGCGCGACAGGCGCGGCCGGGATCTCGCCGACCGAGCCGCAATGGTCGCAGATCAGGAACGCCACCATCGAGGTCTCGTCGTGGTCATGCGCGCAGGCGAGGAAGGAATTGCGGCTCTCGATGCGGTGGACGAGGCCGTTCTCCATCAGGAAGTCGAGCGCGCGGTAGACGGTAATCGGTGCCGGGCGCGGCATCGACTTGGCCAGTTCGTCGATCACCTCATAGGCGCCGAGCGGACGGTGGCTGGACAGCAGCGCCTGCAGCACGTGGCGCCTGATCGGGGTGAATTTCTGTCCCCGGCGCGTACAAACCTGCTCGGCATGCGCCATCGCGTCCGCGGCGCAGCGGCCGTGATCGTGGTCGGGAGCAGGAAATGTTGGTTTTGCGAGGCTCATGTGGCCCGTATGTAGCATTTTTGCGCCGGTTCCCAAAGCCCTCCTGCGGCCTTCCCCGAAAGCCATGTGCGCAGTGCGGGGCAGCCTTCCGTTAACCCGGCATGCAGAATTCATAAGCAAGCTTATTATAGCCAAAGCTTATGGAGGCAGGCCACATGCGCGGTCCCGTGGACGCGAACTTTTTGTTTACGCTGGGCGAGGTGTTCCGGCTGATCCGCGTCTATGCCGACAAGGAGGCCTCGCGCTACGGCATCACCCGCGCGCAATGGGCTGTGTTGTCCAAGGTCGAGCGCAGCGAAGGAATGAAACAGACCGAGCTTGCCGAGCTGCTCGAGATGCAGCCGATCACGCTGACTCGCCTGATCGACAAGCTCAGCAACGCCGGCTGGATCGAGCGCCGCAGCGACCAGACCGACCGCCGCGTCAACCGGCTTTATTTGAAGAAGGCCGCGCGCCCGCTGCTCGGCAAGCTCGCCGGCCTGCGCTCCGAACTCACCGCGACCGCGCTCGAGGGCATCAGCCCCGCTGACGCGCATCGCCTGCTCACCCAACTGGACCAGATCAAGGAAAACGTTCGCAATGCCATCCAAAGCCCAGCCGGCGAGCCCTCCCGAAAAGAGCAGCGCTATGGCTGAACCCATCCTCAAACTCGCGCCCGAGCAGAAGGGCAATCCGGCCTCGCCCACACCGGCGGGCAAGGCCAGCCGCGCGCCGCGCCGCCGCCTGATGGCTGGCCTGCGGCGCTATCGCCGTACCCTGCTGCTCGTCGTGCTGCCGATCGTGGCCGCGATCGGCGGCATCGTGTTCTATCTTAATGGCGGCCGCTATGTCGGCACCGACGACGCCTATGTCGGTGCGCAGAAGGTGCTGATCACGCCGGAGATCTCCGGCAAGATCGACAAGATAGTCGTGAAGGAGGGCCAGCACGTCAAGCGCGGCGACGTGATGTTCGAGATCGATCCGGTCCCCTACCAGCTGGCGGTCGCTCAGGCCAAGGCGGCGCTCGACCAGACCCAGACCACCTATGACAATCTGGTCGCCAACATCAAGATCAACACCAAGATGCTCGAATACGCGGAGCAGAGCGTCGAGCTGAAGCAGCGCGACGTCGAGCGCAAGACGACGCTCGCCAAGCAGAATTTCGGCTCGCAGCTCGACCTCGACAACGCGGCGAACGCACAAGTCACGGCCGCGAGTCTCGCGCAGTACATCAAGCAGCAGGTCTCCAACGCCAAGACGCAGCTGCTCGGCAATGTCGACCTGCCGATCGAGCAGTTCCCGCCCTACGCCCAGGCCAAGGCGAAGCTCGACGACGCGCAACGCAACCTCGATCACACCACGCTACGCGCCCCGATGGACGGGGTCGCGACCCAGGTCGACCAGATCCAGCTCGGCCGCTTCGTCGCCGCGGGCGCGCCGGTGTTTTCCGTGATCGACGTCGAGCATCCCTGGGTCGACGCCAATCCGAAGGAAAGCGACTTCACCTATGTCGCGGTCGGCCAGCCGGTCGAACTCGACGTCGACGCATTCCCCAACCACGCCTTCAAGGGCACGATCGGCTCGCTGTCGCCGGGCACCGGCGCGCAGTTTTCGATCCTGCCGCCGCAGAACGCCACCGGAAACTTCGTCAAGGTGGTGCAGCGCGTGCCGGTCCGGATCTATTTCGATCCGGACGACAAGTTCGTCACGAGGCTGAAGGCCGGCATGAGCGTCTATGTCACGATCGACACCAACCACCGCCGCTCGCTGGCCGGCCTGCTCGGCCTCGCGCCGGCGTCCGCGCATCAGGACTGACGACGGGATGCCGATACACATTCGTCTGTCATCGCCCGGCCTGTGCGCAATTGCGCACATGGACCGGGCGACCCAGTACGCCGCGGCCTTGCGGTTTACGGCAGGGCCTCTGGAATACTGGGTCCCCGCATTCGCGGGGACGACAGCTGCGATGTGTGATTGCGCCCCCGCAAGCGGGAGAGGTGGTTCCCGGCACATTCGACAAAGCGAGACGACCTGAATGAATGCATCGTCGCCATCCGCCGTCCCCGGCCTGCGCCGGAACATGGTGACGATCTGCGCCATGACGGCGACGATCATGCAGGCGCTGGACACCACGATTGCCAATGTCGCGCTGCCCTACATGCAGGGCACGCTGTCGGCCTCGCAGGACCAGATCAACTGGGTGCTGACCTCCTACATCGTCGCTGCCGCGATCATGACTGCGCCGGTGGGCTGGATCGCCAACCGCTTCGGCCGCAAGCGCATCTTCATCATCTGCTCGGCCGGCTTCACCATCGCCTCTGTCATGTGCGGCCTCGCCCAGGACATCACCCAGATGGTGCTGTTCCGCCTGCTGCAGGGCGTGTTCGGCGCGGCTCTGGTGCCGCTGTCGCAGGCCGTGATGCTCGATTCCTACGCGCTGCATGAGCGCGCCAAGGCGATGTCGATCTGGGGCATGGGCGTGATGATGGGCCCGATCATGGGCCCCTCGCTCGGCGCCTGGCTGACCGAGACCTATTCCTGGCACTGGGTGTTTTTCGTCAATCTGCCGTTTGGCGCCTTCACCGTGCTCGGCCTCGCCGTCTTCATGGACGAGACCAAGCAGGACCACAATCTGCGCTTCGACTGGTTCGGCTTCGCGGCACTCGCGGTCTCGATCGGCGCGTTACAGTTGGCGCTCGACCGCGGCGAGCAGCTCGGCTGGCTGGAATCCAACGAGATCCTGATCGAATTCATCGCCGCAGCGGTCGGCTGCTATTTCTTCTTTGCCCATTCGCTGACGACCGACAAGCCGTTCATCCAGTTCTCGATCTTCAAGGACCGGAATTTCCTTGGCGGCGTCGTATTCATGACGGTGATGGGCCTCGTGCTGTATTCGACCATGGCGCTGTCCTCACCGTATTTGCAGAACGTGGTCGGCTATCCGATCATCACCGCCGGCCTGCTGCTGGCGACCCGCGGCGCCGGCACCTTTGTCGCGATGATGCTGGTCGGCCGCCTGATGCGCTACATCGAGGCGCGCACGCTGATCATCTCCGGTCTCTCGCTGACCGCCGCGTCGCTGTTCCAGATGACGGGCTGGACCGACATGACCCAGGCTAGGGAGATCATCATCGTCAGCGTGGTCCAGGGCTTCGGCTTCGGGCTCGTCTTTGTGCCGTTGTCGACGGTGGCGTTCCTCACATTGCCGGGCAATCTGCGCACCGACGGCACATCGATGCTGACGCTGTTCCGCAACGTCGCGAGCTCGGTCGGCATCTCGATCGTGATCGCGCAGCTCACCGAGGGCGGGCGGCGCATCTACTCAAAGCTGTCGGAGCAGATCAATCCGTTCAACCACGCGCTGCAGATGCCCGACGTCGCAGGCATGATCAATCTCAACAGCGATGCCGGCCGCGCGCTCGCCGACCGGATGGTGGCGGCGCAGTCGCAGATCATCGCATTCTCGCACGACTACCAGCTGGTGATGGTGTTCATCCTGGTCTCGATCCCGCTCGCGATCATGATCGGCTCGACCAAGGCCGCGCTCCGCAAGCAGTCGGCGCCGGCGGATCATGCTGCGGTGATGGAGTAAATCTCGCCCGTCATTCCGGGGCGTGCGAAGCACGAGCCCGGAATCCATCAGGCCGCATGTTTCGTGGAGGAATGGATTCCGGGCTCTCGCTTCGCGAGCCCCGGAATGACGGCTCCCCCTACCAACGAGCGAGGCGCGGCAGCCGCAATCGCGTTGACTTTCCGGCCCCTGCTCCCAATACTCGGCAAAACGGCGAAAAAGCCGGTCAAAAAAGCCGATCAATGGGGAGGACGCGATGCCGACGTCACGCAGGACGCTGCTGAAGACCTCCGCGGCCGCCGCCGCTGCATTCAGCTTCGATTGGACACGCGCGCAGGCGCAGGCCGAAACGGTACGCATCGGCGTGATCTACGACCTGACCGGCCCGTTTGCCGCCGGCGGCTCGGTGGCCTCCTCGATCGGCACCCAGATCGCGATCGATCTCGTCAACGAGAAGGGCGGTATCGGCGGCAAGCACAAGATCGCCCCCGTCAACGTCGATTCCCAGAGCAAGCCCGATGTTGCGATCAACGAGGCCAGTCGCCTGATCGACCAGGAGAAGGTCGACATCCTCGAGGGCGTCTTCGCCAGTTCGCACGCGGTCCCGCTTGCCGCCAAGGTCGAGCAGCAGAAGCGGATCCTCTGGATCACGACCGCGGTTTCGACCGCCGTGTTCAAGGACAAGAACCTGCAATATGTCTTCCGCGCGCAGATCCATTCCGACCAATACGGTCAGGCCTTTGGCGGCTTCCTCGCCGAGCACGCCCAGGCCAGGCTCGGCATGGAGCCAAAGGACGTCAAGGTCGCGCTGATCCATGAGGACGGTCCCTATGGCGTCGGCGTCGCTGCCGCGGACGAGATGTTCGCGAAAGAAGCCGGGCTGCAAATCGTGCTGAAGGAAGGCTATTCAGCCTCCGCGCCTGATCTCTCGGTGCTGGTGACCAAGCTGAAGCGCGCCAAGGCCGACATCATCTCACACGCCGGCTACAACCCCGACATCACGCTGTTCCTGCGCCAGGCGCGCGAGAGCGGGTTGAAGTTCAAGATGCTGTTCGGCGCCGGCGCGGGTTACAGCCAGCTCGACAAGCTGCGCGCGACGTTCGGTACCGACATCGAGAATTTCTGCAACATTGATCCAGTGCCGGCGCAACTGCTCGATCCCGCCAAGCTCGCACCGGGGGTCGGCGACCTCACCAAGACCATGGTCGCCCGCTACCTGGAGAAGACCAAGGCGACCGAAGTCCCGCCGCATTGCTCGATGGGCTTCAACCAGACCTGGGTCCTGCTCAACAACGTGCTGCCGGTCGCCAAGGAGAAGTATGGCGGTTTCGATCCGGAAGCCGTCCGCAAAGCCGCGCTCGACGTCGACATCCCCGCAGGCGGCACCATCCAGGGCTATGGCGTGAAATTTTATCCGCCAGGCACCCCGATGTCCGGCCAGAACGAGCGCTCGACCCCGGTCGTGATGCAAAACGCCGGCGAGCGCATCACCGTGGTGTGGCCGACGAATATCAGGACGCAGGACCCGGTGTTCCCGCTGCCGAAGAGCTCGATCTACGCGGCGTAGCGTGTCTTTCACCCTCTCCCCTTGTGGGAGAGGGTGGCTTCGATGCAGCGCATCGAAGCCGGGTGAGGGGTCTCTCTCCGCAGACGCCTCTCTCGCGACCTGAACTCGCGGCGACAACCCCTCATCCGGCGCTGCGCGCCACCTTCTCCCACAAGGGGAGAAGGGAAGTGCGCGCGCGGTTAGAGCATCACCCGCCGTCCCTCATCCGCTGCCCAATACCCCGCGTAATTCACCTTCGTCGTCTCGAACGCCAGCGCGAGATTGGCGAGCGGTTGCCTCCCCGTCGCGACGCACTCCATGAAATCCTGGATCTCCTGCAAGTACCCGCGAGTCCATTCCTCCTCGAGGCAGACATATTGCCAGCCGGTTTTGCGGTCGACCTTCTCGGTGATGTAGACGCTCGCGAGCTTCTCCTCGGAGGTCTGGTAGCTGGTCAGATGGGTGTTCGGCGTGATGTTGGCTAACAGCGAGCCGCCTGAGGTGTAGGTCTCGATCAGATTGCGCACGCCGCCCATGATCATGTCGCCGGAGAACACCGTGGCCTTGGTGCCGTCGGAGAAGGTCGCGGTCAACGTGCCCCAATCCTCGACATCGACCGGATTGGCCTTGATGTAGGTGCGTTCCTCCGGCTTGAGACCAGCGGTGACGTTGCCGACGTCGCAGGTCACGCTGGCGACATGGATGCTCTCTCCTCGCGCGCGGGCCTCGACCTGCTTGAGCCAGAGCACCGCCGAGAGCGGATGGCACCCCATCCGGATCAGCGAGCCGCCGCCAGTCATCGCCCATTGCGCGGCATGCGCGGCGTGCGAACCGGAATGGCTCTCCTCGCCCTTCATGAACAGGATCTTGTCGCGGGTCGCGCGGATGATCTCCGCGGTCTTGGTCACCGCCGGCGCGTAGATCCAGTCCTCGGCATACATGAACAGTTTGCCAGTCTTTTCGATCGCAGCGCGCGTCGTCTCCATCTCCTCCATCACACGCTGGTACATCAGCGCCTTCGGCACATGCTTGCCGATCGGCTGCTGGTCGCCGTCACGGCCGAAATAGCCGCTGAACGGCTTTTCGCAGATCACGTGCTTGCCGGCCTGCATGGCGTCGACGATCATCGCGGCATGCAGATTGGGCGGCGTGCAGATGTCGATGACGTCGAGATCGCGGTCCGCGACCAGCTCCGCAAAACTGCGATAGGCATTCGGGATGGCGTGCTTGCGAGCAAAGTCCACAACATGGTCGCCACGCGCCGCGACCGCCCTGACCTCGACATCGACGCCGTAGACGCGCCGGTACGCGACCATATGCAGCTCCGACACGAAGCCGCAGCCGGCCAGACCGATCCTGAGTTTCGCCATGGGATGCTCCGTGCTTCAGGCCGGCAGAGCGTAGCGTGCAGCCATCACGGCGTCGAATGCATTTCCCATCACGTCAGTCGGCGGCGTCAGTGCCGTGAACAGCGCGAACGCATCCGCCGCGGCATTGATCGCAAGGTCACGTCCGGTCAGGACCGTGGCGCCCGCGGCCTTTGCCGATGTCAGCAACGGCGTCCACAGCGGCGTATAGACGGCATCGGCGACCCACATCGCCTGACGCAGCAGGGCTTCCGGCACCGGACTCTCGCGGTTCGGCAGCATGCCGACCGGCGTTGCGTTGACCAGGCCCGCCGCGCCCTCGAGTGCGGCCGCGATGCTGGTGACGCTGCGCGCCGTCACGCGGCCTTCCAACTGTCCCGCGAGCTGCGCGGCCTTGGCACCATCGGCGTCGAAAATCCTGATCTCGCCGACACCGAGACCCGCGAGCGCAAATGCGATCGCCTTGCCGACGCCGCCGGCACCGACCAATGCGATGGCGCGGCTTGGCGTGGTGGCAAGCAATGGTTCGATCGCGCGCTTGAAGCCTGACGCATCGGTGTTGTGCCCGACCAGCCGTGCGCCATCGACGACAATGGTGTTGACCGCGCCGATCGCGCGGGCGTCCGGCGCGAGGTCGTCGAGCCAATCGACGACGGCTTCCTTGTAGGGAAAGGTGACGTTGACGCCGGCGAAACCAAGCCGCCTGACGCCCTCGAGCATGGCGCGAAGATCCTCGCGTCCGGCGCCCGCGACCTCGATCAGCTGGTAGTGACAGTGAACGCCGAGCGCCGCGGCGGCCTGCTCATGCATCGCAGGCGCGGCCGATTGCGCGATCGGGTATCCAATCAGGCCAGTGAGGAAGCGGTCGCGCATCAATCCTCAAACCCGAGATCAGACGTCGAAGAACACCGTCTCGTTGTCGCCCTGCAGGTGGATGTCGAGCGTGTAGACGTTGCTTGACCCCGCCTTCTTCGCAATCAGCGTGGCGCGGCGATCGGCCGGCACCAGGGCCAGCACGGGATCGGCGGCGTTGCCGGCTTCATCGTCAAAATAAATCCGCGTGTAGAGATGCAGCAGCATGCCGCGCCCGAACACCGCCAGCACGATGTGCGGCGCCTGCGGCTTGCCGTCGGGATCGGGGACGGAGCCCGGCTTGATGGTGTCGAAGGCGTAGCCGCCGCCCGCGTCGGTGCCGCAGCGGCCAAAGCCCTTGAACGAAGAATTCGGCAGCGCGCGCTTGTCCTGCGGATCGGAGAAGCGGCCTTGCGCGTCTGCCTGCCAGATCTCCAGCATCGCGTCCGGCACCACCGCGCCGTCGCCGTCATAGACCTTGCCCTCGACGCGGATACGCTCGCCCGAAGTGTCAGGCGTGAGCAAATTGTTGGTGAAGGCGTCGTTCCATTCATAGGCGCCGTTCGGCGTCAGGCCGTACTTGAAATAAGGACCGACGGTTTGCGACGGCGTGACGCCATCAGGACGCTGATTCGACACCTATTTGGTCTCCATCGGCGTGGCGCTCTGCCCGCGCAGAACGATATCGAAGCGGTAGCACAGCGCCCATTCCGGCTTGGTGTTGTCGAGATCGAACGACGAGATCATCCGCGTCCGCGCCTTCTCGTCGGTCACCGAATTGAAGATCGGATCGAACGGGAACAGCGGATCGCCCGGGAAGTACATCTGGGTCACGAGACGCGAGATGAATGAATGCCCGAACACCGAGAAGTGGATATGCGCGGGCCGCCAGGCGTTGTGGTGATTGCCCCAGGGGTAAGCGCCGGGCTTGATAGTGATGAACTTGTAGTAACCGCTGGCGTCGCTCTGCGTGCGGCCGGCGCCGGTAAAATTCGGATCGAGCGGCGCGGGATGCTGGTCGACGACGTGGACGTAGCGGCCGCAGGCATTCGCCTGCCACAGCTCGACCAGCGTGTTGGGCACGCCGCGGCCGTTTTCATCCAGCACGTGACCATGCACGATGATGCGCTCACCGAGCGGCTCGCCCTTCGCCTGAATGGTGAGATCGTTGTCGTGCTCGCGGACGGTCTCATGGCCGTAGACAGGACCGGTGAGTTCGGAGAGCGTGTGCCGCATCGGGATCAGCGGCTTTTGCGGCGAACGCTTCACCGTGGAGCGATAGGCCGGCGACAGCCGCGCCGGATGCGCCGCAAGCGACTGCAGCGGATACTGTAAGGTCATGGCTGATACCTCCGCAGGTGAGATGCCGGTGAGCCCTGCCGCCGATCATTATAGAACATAACCAATCCTTGGAAGGGCTGTTTTCAGCCCCTCCAAGCCATTGGTTCAGTTCAATTTTTCGATCGCGAGCGCGACACCCTGGCCGACGCCGACGCACATAGTTGCCAAGGCAAGCTTCCCGCCCCGCTTCTCCATGCCGTGCACGGCGGTCAGCGCCAGCCGCGCGCCGCTCATGCCGAGCGGATGGCCGAGCGCGATCGCGCCGCCATGCGGATTGACGAAATCGGCATCCTCCTTGACGCCGAGCTGGCGCAAAACGGCAATGCCCTGCGAGGCGAAGGCTTCGTTGAGTTCGATCAGATCGAAGTCCGACACCTTGATGCCGAGCCGCTCGACCAGCTTGCGCACGGCCGGCACCGGGCCGATGCCCATGATGCGCGGCGGCACGCCGCCAGAGGCAAGCCCGAGGATTCGCGCGCGCGGGGTCAGGCCGTGCTTCTTCACCGCGGCCTCAGACGCCAGGATCATCGCGGCGGCGCCGTCATTGACACCGGACGCATTGCCCGCGGTCACCGTGCCCGGGTTGCGCACGATCGGCTTCAACTTGGCCAATCCTTCGAGCGTGGTCTCGGGACGCGGATGCTCATCCTTGTCGACGGTGATGGGGCCGGCCTTGCCGCCGGGCACCCGGACCGGGGTGATCTCCTCGGCGAAATAGCCTGATGCGATTGCGGCGCCCGCGCGCTGCTGCGAGCGGATCGCGAACGCGTCCTGATCGGCGCGCGAGATCTGGAACTCCTCGGCGACGTTCTCGCCAGTCTCCGGCATCGCGTCGACGCCGTACTGCGCCTTCATCAGGGGATTGATGAAGCGCCAGCCGATCGTGGTGTCGTAGATATCGGCCGAGCGCGAGAACGCTTCCGGCGCCTTGCCCATCACGAACGGCGCGCGCGTCATCGATTCGACGCCGCCGGCGATCGCGAAATCGATCTCGCCGGCGCGGATGGCGCGGCCCGCGGCGCCGACCGCGTCGAGGCCGGAGGCGCAGAG
Organism: Bradyrhizobium sp. LTSP885; assembly: GCF_000938305.1. Taxonomy (GTDB): domain Bacteria; phylum Pseudomonadota; class Alphaproteobacteria; order Rhizobiales; family Xanthobacteraceae; genus Bradyrhizobium. Next base: position 82,423 of record NZ_JYMT01000003.1, on the reverse strand, counting down.
GCGGTTCAGGGTCTGGCCGGGAACCGAATCGGGCAGACCAGCCAGCAGCAGCGCCATGCGCGCGACGTTGCGATTGTCCTCACCGGCCTGATTGGCGCAACCGAAGAACACTTCGTCGACCTGGGTCCAGTCGAGCGTCGGGTGCTTGGCCATCAGCGCCTTGATCGGGGTGGCCGCGAGGTCATCGGCGCGCACCTTGGCGAGCGAACCGCCAAAGCGGCCGATCGGGGTCCGGACGGCATCGCAAATATAGACATCACGCATTGAATTTCTCCCTGAATGCCGTGGTTTAGGCGCTGGATCGCTGGAACTTGGGGCGAGTTTTAGGAGCGTGCCCGCGGCAGGTCAATTGACGCCGATGCGCGTCATCGGCGCATTGCCGTTAGGTCTGTTATGCCCAATGCCGTGGACAGGGTGGAAAACCCCACCTTCACTGGTAGGACCGGCAGACGAAATTCTGTAGTTTCCGCCCCCTCATGACCATTCAACAGCCCATCCCTGTTCCGCCCGAGGCCGCAACCGCCGCAGACACATCGTCGCGCGTCACCCCGATGATGGAACAGTATCTGGAGATCAAGGCGGCCCATCCCGGCCTGCTGCTGTTCTACCGGATGGGCGATTTCTACGAGCTGTTCTTCGAGGATGCCGAGATCGCCTCGAAGACGCTCGGCATCGTGCTGACCAAGCGCGGCAAGCATCAGGGCATGGACATCCCGATGTGCGGCGTGCCGGTGGAGCGCTCCGAGGATTATTTGCATCGTCTGATCGGCGCCGGTCACCGCGTCGCGGTGTGCGAGCAGACCGAGAATCCGGCAGCCGCCCGTGCCCGTGGCAACAAGAGCGTGGTGAGCCGCGGCGTGGTGCGGCTGGTGACGCCGGGCACGCTGACCGAAGACACGCTGCTCGATGCCCGCACTAACAATTACCTGATCGCGATCGCCCGCGCCCGGGGCTCGTCCGGCGCCGACCGGCTCGGGCTCGCCTGGATCGACATCTCGACCTCCGAATTCATGGTGACGGAGTGCGCGACGGCGGAACTCGCGGCGACGCTGGCGCGCATCAATCCGAACGAAGTCATCGTCACTGACGCGCTCTATGGCGACACCGAGCTTGCGCCGACCTTACGCGAACTGCCGGCGGTGACGCCGCTGACCCGCGACGTCTTCGATGGCGCCACCGCCGAGCGGCGGCTGTGCGATTATTTCGCGGTCGCGACCATGGACGGCCTGTCGGCGATGTCGCGACTGGAGGCGACGGCTGCTGCCGCGGCCGTCACCTATATCGACCGCACGCAAGTGGGGAAGCGGCCGCCGCTGTCGCCGCCGACGCGCGAGGCCGCCGGCACCACGATGGCGATCGATCCCGCCACGCGCGCCAATCTCGAACTGACGCGCACACTCGCCGGCGAGCGCCGCGGCTCGCTCTTGGATGCGATCGACTGCACCGTCACTGCTGCGGGCTCGCGGCTCCTCGCACAGCGCCTCGCCGCGCCGCTCACCGATGCTGCTGCGATCGCGCGGCGGCTCGATGCGATCGCGGCCTTCGTCGCAGACAGCGCGGCGCGCGAAGATATCAGGACCGTGCTGAAGGCGGCGCCCGACATGTCGCGCGCGCTGGCGCGGCTATCGGTCGGTCGCGGCGGCCCGCGCGACCTCGCAGGTTTGCGCGACGGCATCCTCGCCGCCGACCAGGCGCTGGAGCTACTGGCGCAGCTTGAAAATCCGCCGCCCGAGCTCGCGACCGTGATGGCGGCGTTGCGCCGCCCCTCGCGCGATCTGGCGCAGGAATTCTCCCGCGCGCTGTCCGAGCAACTGCCGCTGATCAAGCGCGACGGCGGCTTCGTTCGCGAGGGCTATGAAGCCGCGCTCGACGAGAGCCGCAATCTGCGCGACGCTTCGCGCCTCGTCGTGGCCGCGATGCAGGCGCGTTACGCCGAGGACACCGGCATCAAGACGCTGAAGATCCGGCACAACAACGTGCTGGGCTACTTTGTCGAGGTGACCGCGCAGCATGGCGACAAGCTGATGGCGGCGCCGTTGAACGCGACCTTCATCCATCGCCAGACGCTGGCAGGTCAGGTTCGCTTCACCACGTCGGAGCTCGGCGAGATCGAGGCCAAGATTGCCAACGCCGGCGAGCGGTCACTCAACCTCGAGCTTGAGATCTTCGAGCGGCTGAGCGCGATGGCGCTTGCCGTGAGCGACGATCTGCGCAACGCCGCGCATGCCTTTGCGATGCTCGACGTCGCAACCGCGCTGGCCAAGCTCGCGATCGACGACAATTACGTGCGGCCCGAGGTCGACGGCTCGCTCGGCTTTGCGATCGAGGGCGGCCGCCATCCGGTGGTCGAGCAAGCGCTGAAGCGCGACGGCCAGCCGTTCATCGCCAATGCCTGCGATCTCTCGCCCACCCCCGCGCAAAAATCCGGCCAGCTCTGGTTGATCACCGGCCCCAACATGGCGGGTAAATCGACCTTCCTGCGCCAGAACGCGCTGATCGCACTGTTGGCGCAGATCGGCTCTTACGTGCCGGCCTCGCGGGCGCGGCTCGGCATCGTCGACCGGCTGTTCTCGCGCGTCGGCGCCGCCGACGATCTGGCGCGCGGGCGCTCGACCTTCATGGTCGAGATGGTCGAGACCGCGGTGATCCTCAACCAGGCGAGCGAACGGTCGCTTGTTATTCTCGACGAGATCGGCCGTGGGACTGCGACCTTCGACGGACTGTCGATCGCCTGGGCCGCAATCGAGCATCTGCACGAGAGCAACCGCTGCCGCACGCTGTTCGCGACGCATTATCACGAGCTGACCGCGCTCTCGGCCAGGCTGCCGCGGATGTTCAACGCCACGGTGCGGGTCAAGGAATGGCAGGGCGACGTCGTGTTCCTGCACGAGGTGCTGCCGGGCTCGGCCGACCGCTCCTACGGTATCCAGGTCGCGAAGCTTGCCGGCCTGCCGCCGGCGGTGATCGCGCGCGCCAAATCGGTGCTGGCGAAATTGGAAGCACAAGACCGCGGCCAGACCGCACGTGCGCTGGCGGATGACCTGCCGCTGTTCGCCGTGCCATCGCGTGCTGCTGCGGAAGATGTGCCGCCGAGCGAGGCAGAGTTGCTGATGGCAGCCGTGAAGGCGCTGCATCCCGACGAAATGTCGCCGCGCGAGGCGCTGGATGCGCTCTATGCGCTGAAGGCGAAACTGCCGAAGTAGCTCTCTCCGCCGTCATTGCGAGCGAAGCGAAGCAATCCATCCTTCCCCATACGCGGAGGGATGGATTGCTTCGTCGCTACGCTCCTCGCAATGACGGGGGTTAGGTTCATGCCACCCGCTTCCGTCGTCCATTCCACCACAGCGTCAGATTCCAGGCGATGCAGGTGGCGAGCGCGATGCTGAGCCCGATCGCCGAACCGAATTGCAGCACGGCGATATGCAGCACCGCGACACCTAGCCCGAAACCCAGCAGGCCCCAGGCGCTGTTGGCGAGCACGGCGGCGGTCGCCTGCCCTCCGATGCGCGGGTGCAGGATCAGCATCATCGAGGAGAACACGATCGGAAACAGCGCCATCACGCCGGTGACACGCGGACCGACCCAGCCCGACGTCGTGACCACGGTTGCAACCAGGGTCGCGACCAGCGCGGCGCGGAGCGGGATGTCGTACCAGCGCCGCGTGATCAGCGGCATCCTGGCGACGTGCTGATAGGGCTTGAGCAGCGGAACGCAGGCCGCGAAGGTGATGATGTTGACGATCAGGCCGCCGGCCAGCGTCCATTCGAACTGGCGCATGATGGTGGCCAGCACCAGCCACACCGCAATCGCCGTGCCGGCGCTGATCCACATGCTGAAGCGCTGCGCCAGCACCGCATAGACGAGGCCCATCAGAATCGTCGCCGCGTTGACCGGCAGGCTCGCCAGCGCGCCGGCGGCGATGAAGGCCGCGTCATGGTCGAGCGCGAGGAAGGTATAGGAGGGCCCCGCCGAGATCGGCAATGTTGCGACCAGCGCACCGATCACCGGTCCCGAGCGCTCCGTGATGATGGAGGCGCTGACCACGAACGCGGCCGTGATGGCCATTCGCAGCACAAGCGTGAGGAGGAAATGGAGTTCGGGGGGCATGTCTTGAGTTGTCCCGGCGAAGGCCGGGACCCATAACCACGACTGTTCGTGGGGAACGAAAGACGTCGAATATTGGAGTTTCAAACGATGAGGCACGGCGATGGCGATGAGCGCAATTGCGCTCACGCCGGGGCCCCGGCCTTCGCCGGGGCGACGAGCTACACCCGCTTCATCGACACCGACACCTTCGGGCCGTTCTTGATGGTCTGATAGACCACGCAATAGCGCTCGGTGAGTTTCAGCAGCAGATCGAGCTTGTCCTGCGGCGCGTCGGTGCCGACCTCGAAGCGCAGCCGAATCTCGGCGAAGCCGACCGGCGCCTCCTTGTCGACGCCGAGCGTGCCGCGGAAATCCAAATCGCCCTCGGCGAAGACCTTACCGGTCTTCAGCGGCACCTCGACGGCGGTCGCGACCGATTTCAGCGTGACGCCGGCGCAGGCGACCAGCGCCTCCAGCAGCATGTCGCCGGAGCAGAGCTCAAGCCCGGAACCGCCGGTGGCGGGGTGGAGGCCGGCGACCGCGAGGGCGCGGCCGGTCTCGACCTTGCAGGACAGGCTTTCGTTGTCGATCGTGCCCTTGGCTTTCAGCGTGATCACGGCGGCCGAGGGATCGGCCTTGTAGCGTTCCTTGATCGGGGCCTGCATTGCGCGGAGTTCGGCGGAGTCCATGGTTCTGCTCCCGGCTGTTCTTGTTATCCGCCGATGTAAGGCCTTATGGGGCCGATGTCACCACCACATCGCCTCGCCGGCGCTGGATTTGTCCGTGACGTCGCGCACGGAACGGTCCAGCGAACGGTCGAGCGCGGTCAGCACGCGGCGCTTGAAGGTGTCGAACAGCTCGGAATTGCGGTCGCGCGGCCGCGCCAGATTGATGGTGATCGCCTCGAACAGCCGGCCCGGCCGCGGCCGCATCACCAGCACGCGATCGGCCAGCACCACGGCCTCATCGACGTCATGGGTGACCAGGATCAGGGTCGGCCGGGTGTCGGCCCAGAGATCGAGCAGATGGTCCTGCAGGTCGCGTCGCGTGAAGGCGTCGAGCGCGGAGAACGGCTCGTCGAGCAGCAGCACTTCGGGCTGCGGCACCAGCGCGCGCGCAATCGCGACCCGCTGTGCTTGTCCGCCGGAGAGCTCACGTGGCCAGGCATTGGCCTTGTCAGCGAGACCGACGCGGGTCAGCGCGGCAGCGACCCTCGCGCGCCGGACATCGGCGGGAAGGTCGGCGAGGCCGAAGCCGATATTGTCGGCGACGCTGAGCCAGGGCAACAGCCGCGGCTCCTGGAAGACGATGCCGATCTTGGCATGCGGTGAGGTGATCACGGCACCGTCGAGCGTCACGGCGCCCGTGGTGGCGGGATCGAGGCCTGCGATGGCGCGCAGCAGCGTCGACTTGCCGCAACCGGAGCCGCCGATGATGGCAAGGATCTCGCCCGGCTGGATTTCGGCCGAAAAGCGTTCCAGCGCATGGACGCCGTTGGGATAGGTTTTGCCGACATCCTTGAGCGCGAGCATCAGGCCCCTCCTCGCGCGCCGAACGCATCCTGCCAGCGCAACAGCGGCGCGCTTGCGATCTCGATCAGCCAGTCGGTGGTCTTGCCGAGGATCGCGAAGATCACGATCGCGGCGAGGATCTGCGCCGGCTTGCCGAGCTGCTGGCCGTCGATCAGGAGGTAGCCGAGCCCCTCGGACGCCCCCATGAATTCGGCGGCGACCACGAACATCCAGCCCAGGCCGAGGCCAACCCGCAGCGCCACGACGTAGGCCGGCAGCACCGCGGGCAGCAGGATGCGGCGGATCATCGCGGGGCCAGAGAGGCGGAAGATGCGGCCGACCTCGACGATCTTGCGATCGACCGATGCGATCGCGCCCATCACGCCGAGATAGACCGGGAAGAATACGCCGACCGCAATCAGCGCGACCTTGGAGGTCTCGAAGATGCCGAGCCACAGGATGAACAGCGGCACCCAGGCGATCGAGGGAATTGCGCGCAGCGCCTGCACGGTCGGATCGAGCAGCCGCCGCGCCAGGCCCCAATAGCCGGAGATCGCACCCAGGATGGTGCCGGCGACGACGCCGAGCGCGAAGCCCGCGCCGACCCGCCACAACGTCGCAAGGATGTGACGCGACAGCTCGCCGGTTCGCGCCAGCTCGACGATGGTGGCGAAGATCTTTGACGGCGGCGGCACCAGGCGGCCGTTGGACCAACCGAGATGGACGACAAGCTCCCAGCCGAGCGCAACCGCGACCGGCAGCAACAGCCCGAGCGCCGGCCGCGCATGGCGCCACCGCGCCGACACCGCACGCGGCGCGGCCGTCTGTTCCAGCGCGGGCAGGTCAACGGTCATGGCCATAGCAAAAACGACTCCTCGGGCGGGATTGCAAGGTGGGGATGGCCCGCTCCATCCCCACGTCGTCCCGGCGAAAGCCGGGACCCATAACCACAGGACTGCATTGTTGAACAACGCTGTGGCCCCAGCTTGCTCCATCACCACGCCCTGTGGTTATGGGTCCCGGATCGCGCTTCGCTTGTCCGGGACGACAGCTGTTAGTTGGTGGGCAGCGGCACCTGATCGTCGATCAGGGTATCCAGCACAGCCTTCACATCGACCTTGGCATCGACGACGCCGGCCTGCTGCAGCGCGAGGCCGGCGGCGAGGATCGATTCGCGCTGCGGGCTGCCGATCCTGCTGTGGGTCAGCTCGGTGCGCTCCTTGAGCTGCTTGTCGACCACGGCGTCCGGCAACTTGGTCACCGCGATGAAGGTCTTCTTCAGTTCGTCGTAATTCGCCAGCGAATATTTGCGCGCCTCTTCATAGGTCGCGAGCACGCGGCGGACGACGTCAGGATGATCCTTCAAAAACTCCTCGCGCACATTGAGGATGCCCCAGGTGTTGGCGTCGGCCTTGCGATAGAACAGCTTTGCGCCGTCCTCGACTTCGGCCTGTGCCATCATCGGATCGAGGCCGGCCCAGGCGTCGACGTCACCGCGGATCAGCGCGGTCTTGCCGTCGGCGTGCTGCAACAGCACCGGCGTGATGTCCTTCTCGCTCAAGCCGGCGCCGAGCAGCGCGCGGACCAGGAAGATGTGCGGGTCGGTGCCGCGGGTGACGGCGACGCGCTTGCCCTTGAGGTCGGCGACCGAGGCGATCTTGGAATCCTTTGATGTCACCAGCGCGGTCCATTCGGGGCGCGAATAGACATAGATCGACTTGATCGGGTTGCCGTTGATCTTGGCCACCAAAGCGGCCGAGCCCGCGGTCGAGCCGAAATCGATCGAGCCGGCATTGAGGAATTCGAGCGCCTTGTTGGAACCGGCCGACTGCACCCAGACGATGCTGATGCCGTCCTTGGCGAACTCTTTCTCCAGCAGGCCCTTCTGCTTCAGCACCAGCGACACCGGATTATAGGTCGCCCAGTCGATCCGGATCTCCTTCAGCGCATCGGCGGCGAAGGCCGCACCGGGAAACAACGCCGAGACCGCGAGCAGCGCGGCCAACGCGCGCCGGGAAAATATCTGCATTCGTCGATCTCCTTGAGGTGCTTAAGAAACAATCTTTTATTTCAATGAGTTAGGCTTGCGGTCAACCAGAAAATGCATACCCTTTGCGAGGCGGCGCTAGAACACTCTTGCTCGAAGCGGCGCTGAAACAGGATGGGCCTGCTGTCCTCATACTTTGGTCCGTGACAGCAAAGGCTCCGTCCGTTATCGGATTGAAAGATGGACAGCGTCGTAGCCGAGAGCCGCCCTTACGCGGATGATCGTTTCGAGACCGCGCGGATCACCGCTGCGCTCAATGCCCTCGCCGAGAAGCATTCCGGCCGTGAGGACCAGTTCCGTGCCGCGATGGCACAGCTGCTCAAGGCCGAGATGATCGCGGCGCGCGCCAAGGCGCAGGCGCTGCTCTTGAAGGACCGTCACGGCCGCCGCTGCGCCGAGCGGCTCTGCTTCGTGCAGGACGAGATCATCCGCATCCTCTACGCGGCGGCCACCAGGCATCTCTATCACTCGCCGATCCCCTCGGGCGCCGAGCGCATGGCCGTGGTCGCGACCGGCGGCTATGGCCGCGGCCTGATGGCGCCGGAGTCCGACATCGATCTGCTGTTTATCCTGCCCTACAAGCAGACCGCTTGGGGCGAGCAGGTCGCCGAAGCGATCCTCTACTGCCTCTGGGACATGGGACTGAAGGTCGGCCACGCCACCCGTTCGGTCGATGAATCGATCCGGCAGGCGCGCGGCGACATGACGATCCGCACCGCGATCCTGGAAACGAGATTCCTGACCGGCGATCAGCCGCTCTATGACGAACTGGTCGGGCGCTTCGACAAGGAGGTCGTGCAGGGTACTGCGTCCGAATTCGTCACCGCCAAGCTCGCCGAGCGCGAAGAACGACACCGTCGCGCCGGCCAGTCGCGCTATCTGGTCGAGCCGAATGTGAAGGACGGCAAGGGCGGCCTGCGCGACCTGCACACGTTGTTCTGGATCGCCAAATACGTCTACCGCGTGCGCAAGACCGACGAACTCCTCGAGCGCGGCGTGTTCGACGCCCAGGAGTATCGCATCTTCCGCCGCTGCGCCGATTTCCTGTGGTCGGTCCGCTGCAACCTGCACTTCCTCGCCGGACGCGCGGAGGAGCGACTGTCGTTCGACATGCAGCGCGAGATCGCGATTCGTCTCGGCTACACCTCGCATCCCGGCATGCAGGACGTCGAGCGCTTCATGAAGCACTACTTCCTGATCGCGAAAGACGTCGGCGATCTCACCGCGATCTTGTGCGCGAGGCTGGAGGAAGAGCAGAAGAAGCCGGCGCCGGTGCTGAGCCGCATGGTGGCGCGCTTCCGCCCCGGCGGCACCAAGCGGCGGCGAGTGCCCGAGAGCGACGACTTCATCGTCGACAACAACCGCATCAACCTCGCCGCGCCCGACGTCTTCAAGCAGGATCCGGTCAACCTGATCCGGATATTCCGCCTCGCACAGAAGAACAACCTCGCCTTCCATCCCGACGCGATGCGCACGGTGACGCGCTCGCTGAAGCTGATCAACACCCAGCTCCGCGACGACGCGAACGCCAACCGCCTGTTCATGGAGATCCTGACCTCCGACAACGCCGAGATTGTGCTGCGGCGGATGAACGAAACCGGCGTGCTCGGCCATTTCATCCGCGCCTTCGGCAAGATCGTGTCGATGATGCAGTTCAACATGTACCACCACTACACGGTGGACGAGCATCTGATCCGCTGCATCGGCTTCCTGCAGGAGATCGAGCGCGGCAACAGCGACGAGTTCGTGGTCGCGAGCGACCTGTTCCGCAAGATCCGCCCCGAGCACCGCCCAGTGATCTACATCGCGACGCTGTTGCACGACATCGCCAAGGGCCGCCCCGAGGATCACTCGATCGCCGGCGCCAAGGTGGCGCGACGGCTGTGTCCGCGGCTCGGCTTCTCCGCCGCCGACACTGAACTCGTGGCCTGGCTGATCGAGGATCACTTGACGATGTCGACGGTGGCGCAGTCGCGCGACCTGTCGGACCGCAAGACGATCGAGAATTTCGCTGCCGTGGTGCAGTCGGTCGAGCAGATGAAGCTGCTGACCATCCTGACAACCGCCGATATCAGAGGCGTCGGCCCCGGCGTCTGGAACGGCTGGAAGGCGCAGCTCTTGCGCACGCTGTACTACGAGACTGAGCCAGTGCTGACCGGCGGCTTCTCGGAGGTGAACCGCGCCCAGCGCATCGCGGTGGCGCAGGCCGAATTCCGTCAGGCCTTCACCGAATGGCCGGAAGCCGAGCTCAACGCCTATATCGGCCGGCACTATCCGGCCTACTGGCTCAAGGTCGAGCTGCCGCGCAAGATCCGCCAGGCGCGCTTCATCCGCGCCAGCGAGCAGGCCGCGCATAAGCTCGCGATCAATGTCGGCTTCGACGAAATGCGCGGCGTCACCGAGCTGACGATCCTCGCAACCGACCATCCCTGGCTGTTGTCGATCATCGCCGGCGCCTGTGCGTCCGCCGGCGCCAACATCGTCGACGCGCAGATCTACACCACGACCGACGGCCGCGCACTCGATACCATCTCGATTTCGCGCGAATACGACCGCGACGAGGACGAGGGCCGCCGCGCGACCCGGATCGGCGAGATGATCGAGGACGTGCTGGAAGGCAAGCTGCGGCTGCCCGATGCGGTGGCGAAGCGCACCGTGCGCAGCAAGGCGCGCCCCTTCTTCGTCGAGCCCGAGGTCATCATCAACAACCAGTGGTCGGACCGCTACACCGTGATCGAGGTTTCCGGCCTCGACCGGCCGGGCCTCTTGTACCAGCTCACCACGGCGATCTCGAAGCTCAACCTCAACATCGCCTCCGCCCATGTCGCGACCTTCGGCGAACGCGCCCGCGACGTGTTCTATGTCACCGACCTGCTCGGCGCCCAGATCAACGCCCCAACCCGGCAGGCCGCGATCAAGAGCGCGCTGCTGCATTTGTTGTCGAGCGAGGATCAGGCGGCGAAGCCAGCGGCGTAGAGGGCTCGCACTCTCTCCACCCGTCATTCCGGGGCAGCCCGCAGGGCTGAGCCCGGAATCCATTGGCCCACATGTTCAGCGGCGCGATGGATTCCGGGCTCTCGCTTCGCGAGCCCCGGAATGACGACGGAGAAGGTGGAGCTAAACCTCCACCCCCTCGTGCCGCAGCAGCCACCGCTTGCGTTCCAGCCCGCCGCCATATTTCACCAGCGAGCCGTTGGCGCCGATCAGGCGGTGGCAGGGCAGCACGACGCTAATCGGGTTGGAGCCGTTGGCGTGGCCGACCGCGCGCATCGCGTTCGGCGCCTTCAGTCTCGCCGCCAATGCGCCGTAGCTCATGGTGGAGCCGCAAGGAATCTTCGGCAGCGCGTGCCAAACCTTCTGCTGGAACGGCGTGCCGGAAACGCGCCATCTGATCTCGGTGAGCCGATCGAGGTCACCCTTGAAGTAACCGCTGAGCGCGCGCGATAGATCGCGCGGCGCGCGGCCGTCCCGCAATGTCACCGCGCCGTGTTGCAGCCGCAGCAGATCGCGCATTCGTCCTTCGTAATCGTCCCAATCAAGCGCGCGCAACGCACCGTCGTCATCGGTCACCAAGAGCGCCACGCCGATCGGCGTCGGCAAGTGATCGAGGTTGAAGGTTTGAGGCGTTTTGCGGTCGGCCATCGTCATCTCACGGAAATCAGCATCGGTGGATCGCACTTTTCACCACGGCTGTGCTAGCGTCCACCCGAATTCCGGTTGGGGGACCGCATCATGCTCTTGCTCGCCAATGTCCTGGTCGCGGTGGTGGCCGCACTGCACATCTATTTCCTGGTCCTGGAGATGTTTCTCTGGACCAAGCCGCTCGGGCTCAAGACCTTTCGCAACTCGATCGAGAAGGCCACCGAGTCAGCAGTGCTCGCCGCCAATCAGGGGCTCTATAACGGCTTCCTGGCCGCAGGGCTGATCTGGGGCCTGATCCACGGCAATCCCGCCTTCGCGTTCCAGATCAAGATATTCTTCCTGCTCTGCGTCATCATTGCCGGCGTCTACGGCGCTGCGACCGTCAGCAAGCGCATCCTGTATGTGCAGGCCGCGCCCGCGGCGCTGGCGCTGATCCTGCTCTGGCTGGCTTGAGAGGCGCATAGCGCGACATTGCGCGCGGCTGGCATTGCCTTGCAATGCCCCCATCGTTCCTCCATCATCTTCACAACGGTGACATCCGGCGGCCGACGGCTCGCGGACAAGATCATCGGCAACATGGGAGGTCACGACATGAGAAGCGTGCAATTGCTCGCTGCGACTGCGGTTGCCATCGCGTTGTCCGTTACGTCAGCCGCCGCGCAGAAGAAATACGACATCGGCGCGACCGACACCGAGATCAAGATCGGCCAGACCGTGCCGTTCTCCGGCCCTGCGTCGGCCTATGCCGGCATCGGCAAGACCCAGGCCGCCTACCTCAAGATGATCAACGATCAGGGCGGCATCAACGGCCGCAAGCTGAACCTGATCCAGTATGACGACGCCTATTCGCCGCCGAAGGCGGTCGAGCAGGTGCGCAAGCTGGTCGAAAGCGATGAGGTGCTGTTCACCTTCCAGATCATCGGCACGCCATCGAACGCCGCCGTGCAGAAATATCTCAATACCAAGAAGGTGCCGCAGCTGCTCGCCTCCACCGGGGCGTCGCGCTTCTCCGATCCGGTGGCAGCGCCCTGGACCATCTCGTACAATCCGAACTACCAGTCCGAGGGACGCATCTACGCCAAATACATCCTGGCCAATTACCCCAACGCCAAGATCGGCATCTTCTACCAGAACGACGATCTCGGCCGCGATTACATCGCAGGTCTCAAGGGCGGGCTCGGCGACAAGGCTGCGAGCATGATCGTGGCCGAAGTGTCCTACGAACTGACCGACCCCACGGTCGATTCCCAGATCGTCAAGCTGAGATCCGCCGGCGTCGATCTGCTCTATGATGCGTCGACGCCGAAATTCGCGGCACAGGCGATCCGCAAGGTCGCCGACCTCGGCTGGAACCCGGTGCACATCCTCGACATCAATGCGAGCCCGGTATCGGCGACACTGAAGCCGGCCGGTCTCGACATCTCCAAGGGCATCATCTCGACCAACTACGGCAAGGACCCGGCCGATCCGCAGTGGAAGGACGATGCCGGCCTGAAGGCCTACTTCACCTTCATGGACAAATATTACCCTGAAGGCGACAAGCTCAACACCGTCAACACCTACGGCTATTCGACGGCGGAGCTGCTGATCCAGGTGCTCAAGCAGTGCGGCGACGACCTCACCCGCGAGAACCTGATGAAGCAGGTGACCAGCCTGAAGAAGTTCGTGCCGAGCCTCGCGCTACCCGGCATGTCGATCACGACAGGACCGAACGACTATCGCATCAACAAGCAGATGCAGATGATGAAATTCAACGGCGAGCGCTGGGAGCTATTCGGCCCGATCATCGAGGACACCGGACCGGCGGGTTAGATCGAGCCGCGATGGGACCGCGCTCCCTCGCCCCGTTCTTACGGGGCCGAGACGAGCGTAGCTCGCTCTTAGAGGGTTGGGGTGAGGGGCTGTTACCGCACAGACGGTGACAGACGAATTCGCGGAGACTCCCCCTCACCCGCATCGCATCTTCGATGCGATGCGACCTCTCCCCGCACGCGGGGCGAGGTTAGGCAAAGCCGGCGCATCCTCCGCTGCGCCGCTTTCCTTTTGCGCCGCCCCCTACTTTCGTTGACTGAAATCGCTCACCTTTTCGGCATCGCTCGTCTTGCGTTGCAACAGGGGTTCCTCCAGTATCCGGCGCAAGCGATGGCGATCTGCGGGAATTTGGACCCGCGGACGAGATCATCGGCCCAACATCAATCACGTGAGGAACGCAGCATTATGAGGAACGGGATTTTCCACCTGGTCACGGCAACGGCGCTCGCAATCGCGCTGTCGACAACGGCGGCCTCGGCGCAAAAGAAGTACGATTCCGGCGCCAGCGACACCGAGATCAAGATCGGCCAGACCGTCCCTTTCAGTGGACCAGCCTCCGCCTATGCCAGCATCGGCAAGACCCAGGCGGCCTATTTCAAGATGATCAACGATGCGGGCGGCGTGAACGGCCGCAAGGTCAATTTGATCCAGTATGACGACGCCTATTCGCCGCCGAAAGCCGTCGAGCAGGTCCGCAAGCTCGTTGAGAGCGACGAGGTGCTGCTGACGTTCCAGATCGTCGGCACGCCGTCAAATGCCGCCGTGCAGAAATATCTCAACGGCAAGAAGGTGCCGCAACTGTTTGCGGCGACCGGCGCCTCGAAGTTCACCGATCCGAAGAACTTCCCCTGGACGATGGGCTTCAACCCCAACTACTTCACGGAAGGGCGTATCTACGGCCAGTACATCGTGAAAGAATATCCCAACGCCAAGGTCGGCGTGCTCTATCAGAATGACGACCTCGGCAAGGACTACCTGAACGGCTTCAAGGCCGGGCTCGGCGACAAGGCCGCGACCACGGTGGTGTCGGAAGCGTCCTACGAGGTCTCCGATCCGACCATCGATTCGCAGATCCTCAAGATCAAGGATTCCGGCGCGGACCTGTTCTTCTCGGCCACGACGCCGAAGCAGGCGGCGCAGGCGATCAAGAAGATTGCCGAGATCGGCTGGCATCCGGTCCAGATCGTCGACATCAACGCCACCTCGGTCGGCGCGGTGATGAAGCCGGCGGGGCTCGACGCCGCCAAGGGCGTGATCAGCGTCAACTACGGCAAAGACCCGCTCGATCCGACCTGGAAGGACGATGCCGGCCTGAAGCGCTATTTCGACTTCATGGCCAAGTACTATCCCGATGGCGACAAGGACTCGAACTTTAACACCTACGGCTACGCCACCGCGCAGATGCTGGTGACCGTGCTGAAGGCGTGCGGCGACGACCTGACGCGCGAGAACGTGATGAAGCAGGCTTCATCGATGAAGGATGTCACGACCGACATCGCGCTGCCGGGCATCAAGGCCAACACGTCGGCGACCGACTATCGCGTCAACAAGCAGCTGCAGATGATGAAGTTCAACGGCGAGCGCTGGGAGCTGTTCGGCCCGATCCTCGAGGACGCAGGTCCGGCGGGCTAGTGGGATTGCAGATTTGACAGACGATCGGCGGCCTCAACGGGCCGCCGGTTTGTTTTTTGGGCTCGTCACAATCAATCTCTCACCGTCACCCTGAGGTGGTCGCTTCTTCAGCGGCCCTCGAAGGGCGGCGGCCCGACTGTGGCCGCGCACCCTTCGAGGCTCGCAAGGGCTCGCACCTCAGGATGACGGGGATGGAGATCGTCGCGTCCAATCGATTCCTGCGTAGCCTACTTCGGCACCTCGCCGAAATTCTTCCCCACCGGCAGCACGGCGTGCCGGATCAGCCGCGAATCTTCCACCGCGGCCTGACGGTGCTTCACCGCCTCGCGGTAGACGGGATCGCGGATCATCTCGACGAAGGCGCCGACGCTGGGATACTCGGCGATGAAGCAATGGTCCCAGCGCTCGGCCTCGGGGCCGATCAGCATCAGCTCGAACTTTCCCTGCCAGACGATGCGTCCGCCGAGCCGCTCGAACACCGGGCCGCTGTCGCGGCCATAGGCGGCATAGGCTTCGGCGCCGGTCGCTTTGCGGCCGTCGGGATAGGCGGCGTGCTCGCGCAGCCGGACCAGATTGAGCATGTGGATCGGGCCTGGCCGGTCGCTGTCCCGGAACTGTGCGAAAACGTCCTTGGTCGGATCGATGTGGCCCATGCGGTGCTCCTTGTTGTTCCCTGGAGCGCGATCATTCGGTCGCGCTCCATCTCTCTGTTTGAGCATGATCTTTTCGGAAAACCGGTGCCCACTTTTCCGGATCGTGCTCCAACATTTAAGCACGCACCGCCCAACCTCCTAATCCGGCGTTAAGCTTTGCGTAACCGCCCCTTAAACCGGGAACGCTAGCTTGCGCCCCCGTAAGGGTGTGAGCGTTGCGGATGGCGTGGGGACAGAAAAAAAGCGGTGGGCGCAAGGAGCCGCTGTTCGGGCTTCCGGCCGCGCTTTCCGACCTGCGGCTGTCGATCGCCGACCGCATTCCCGGCGGTGGCGACGACACGCCGGCCAAATCCAAGCCCACGAACAATAGGAACAACACCTCTGGCGGCGATTCCGGCGGTGAGAGGCCGCGTCCATCGCGCAGCGGCAGCAAGCGCCGCGCCAAATCACGCGGCACCGTCATCGGCCGGCTGTTCTATTGGACCGCGGTGCTCGGCCTGTGGGCCGGTATCGCGGTGATTGGCGTCGTGGTCTATGTCGGCGCGCATCTGCCGCCGATCCAGTCGCTGGAGATACCGAAGCGGCCGCCGACCATCCAGATCGTCGGTCTCGACGGCAGCGTGCTGGCGCAGCGTGGCGAAATGGCCGGCGCCAATGTCGCGCTGAAGGATCTGCCGCCGTATCTGCCGAAGGCGTTCATCGCCATTGAGGACCGCCGCTTCTATTCGCATTACGGCGTCGACCCGATCGGCATTTTACGCGCAGCAGTCACCAACGTGCTGCATCGGGGCGTCTCGCAGGGCGGCTCGACACTGACCCAGCAGCTCGCCAAGAACCTGTTCCTGACCCAGGAGCGCACTATGCAGCGCAAGCTGCAGGAGGCCGAGCTCGCGCTGTGGCTGGAACGCAAGCATTCCAAGACCGAGATCCTCGAACTCTATCTCAATCGCGTCTATTTCGGTTCCGGCGCCTATGGCGTCGAAGCCGCGGCGCAGCGCTATTTCGGCAAGTCGGCGAAGAATGTGACGGTGGCGGAAGCCGCGATGCTGGCGGGTCTCGTCAAATCGCCGTCGCGGCTGGCGCCGAACCGCAATCCGGAGGGCGCCGAGCAGCGCGCGCAACTCGTGCTCACTGCAATGGCGGACGCCGGTTTCATCACCGAAGCCCAGGCAAAAGCCTCGATCGGCCAGCCTTCGATCAATGTGAAGCCGGCCGGTGCCGGCACCGTGAACTATGTCGCCGACTGGATCGGCGAAGTGCTCGACGATCTGGTCGGCCAGATCGACCAGGACATTACGGTGCAGACCACGATCGATCCGAAGCTGCAGAACATTGCGGAAGCCGCTGTTATAGACGAGCTCGCCGCCAAGAGCGTGAAGTTCAATGTCAGCCAGGGCGCGCTGGTGGCGATGACGCCCGACGGCGCGGTCCGCGCCATGGTGGGGGGACGGAATTACGCCGAGAGCCAGTACAATCGCGCAGTGACGGCGAAGCGCCAGCCGGGTTCGTCGTTCAAGCCGTTCGTCTATCTCACCGCGGTGGAATCGGGGCTGACGCCGGATACGATCCGGCAGGACGCGCCGCTCGACATCAAGGGCTGGAAGCCGGAAAACTACACCCACGAATATTTCGGTTCGGTGACGTTGACCCAGGCGCTGGCGATGTCGCTGAACACGGTCGCGGTGCGGCTCGGCCTCGAGGTCGGGCCGAAGAACGTGGTGCGCACCGCCCACCGGCTCGGCATCTCGTCGAAACTCGAGCCCAACGTCTCGATCGCGCTCGGCACCTCCGAAGTCTCTGTCATCGAGATGGTCGGCGCCTATGCACCCTTCGCCAATGGCGGGTTCGGCGTCTCACCGCATGTCGTGACCAGTATCCGCACCAGCTCGGGCAAGGTGCTCTACGTCAGGCCCTCCGATCAGCCCAATCAAGTGATCGAGCCGCGCTACGATTCGATGATGAACAGCATGATGCGCGAGACGCTGATCTCGGGCACCGCGCGCAAGGCCGAGATCCCCGGCTGGACCGCCGCGGGCAAGACCGGCACCAGCCAGGATTATCGCGACGCCTGGTTCATCGGCTACACCGCCAACCTCGTCACCGGCGTCTGGCTCGGCAATGACGACAATTCGCCGACCAAGAAGGCGACCGGCGGCGGGCTGCCGGTCGAGGTATGGACGCGTTTCATGAAGGCCGCGCATCAAGGCGTGCCTGTGGCGACCATTCCGAATTCGCAAGGCAATTGGGGACCGGCGAACCTGATCCAGGTGTCGACGCAGGTCAGCGCGCCGTCGGCGCCGACGGGACAGATGCAGACTCAGATGCAGCCTCAGATGCAGCCACCGTCGCAACCGCCTGCACCCGTCACGCCAGCCGCCGGCAGCTATTATCGCCCACCGCCACCGACGCGCACCTCGGCGCAAGCGAACCCGAACGCGCGGCCCGAAGCGGCGGCCGGACTAGATGGCTGGCTGACGGACCGGCTGTTCGGCGGGCGTCGCTAAGCGCTCTTGCTTCAATGCGTAGGATGGGTGGAGCGCAGCGATACCCATCAGTCTTCATCTGCGCGGCGAGATGATGGGTTTCGCTCCGCTCTACCCATCCTACGCACTAAGCGCTGACGACGCCTAATCCTCGATCCCGTAGCGATGCAGGTCGTTGCCATGGGTGTCGAGCCAGTTCTTGGCACGCGCGACCGACGAACAGACCTTGTCGACCACCCGCCAGAACCGCGCCGAGTGGTTCATCTCGACGAGATGCGCGACTTCATGCGCCGCAAGATAGTCGAGTACGAAGGGCGGCGCCAGGATCAGCCGCCACGAGAATGACAGCGAGCCGGCCGAGGTGCACGAGCCCCAGCGGCTGGATTGATCGCGGATCGAAATCCGCTTCACCCGCACGCCGAGTTCCGCCGCATAAAACAGCGCCGCCTTCTGCAGTTCCTTGCGCGCCTCGCGCTTGAGGAAGTCGTGCACGCGGCGGTCCATGTGCTCGACGCCGCCGGCGACGCAGAGAATCTTCTCGCCGCTGTCACGCGTCTCGATCCAGACCGTGCCGCGCTCGCCGGTGCGGTGAACAAGGCGGTGCGGAACGCCACGGAACGGCACCATCGTGCCGGGCTGGAATGGTGCGGCCTTCG
The DNA here is from genome assembly GCF_000938305.1 of Bradyrhizobium sp. LTSP885. Classification (GTDB taxonomy): domain Bacteria; phylum Pseudomonadota; class Alphaproteobacteria; order Rhizobiales; family Xanthobacteraceae; genus Bradyrhizobium. The sequence goes on along the minus strand of NZ_JYMT01000003.1, from coordinate 63,901 downwards.
GCAAACGGCCAAGACGAGCGGCGATCCAGCCGCCATGGAGGTGGGCGAACTCCTTGGCTTCCGCGATCGTGCCGCGCGGCGGCATCGTGAGGATCGCTTCGCGGTCGGTCGGATGGATTCTCAACGTATAACGCCGCGCCCGCCGGTGCCGGCGAAGCCTGATCGTGAAGAATTGGGAGCCGTGCCTGACCAAAAGAGTCGCGGGTTCGGCAGGCCGCCGATAGAGGAGCGCGCGAGTAGCCATGTCTGACAGTCCGGGGAGCAGGAGTTCGCCCGGATTCTGCCATAACCGCCGCCATTGAAATCGCTCGGCGCAAAAACAAATCATTTGCCCAATATACAGGGGCTGGCCAGTTCTTGACCTCTACCTGCAGGGGCTCGGATCGGAATTTTTCAAGTGAATCATCGTCACAAACAATGCCCAAGGGGTGAGGCCACATTCACCCCTTAAACGATCCCGGATTCGATATTCCTTTAGTCAATTCAGCGACTTATGCCGCCGCCGGAATCGAGGCCGGAACGATACCTATTCAGCGGCGGCGGCGAGGGAAACCCGCGTAATGGCCGCCGAAACCATGAAATCGGAGATCCGCGGCACGATTTCGGAGCGGAAGCGCGAGCCATTGAACACGCCGTAGTGCCCGACACCCTTCTGCACGTAATGCACCCGGCGATCGTTGGGGATCGCGGTGCAGAGCGCGTGCGTTGCCTCGGTCTGGCCGAGGCCGGAGATATCGTCCTTCTCGCCCTCCACCGTCATCAGCGCGACGCGGCGGATCTTCGAGGGTTCGACCGGCTTGCCGCGATGGGTCATCTCGCCCTTCGGCAGCGCATGCTTGACGAATACGAGGTCGACGGTCTGCAGGTAATACTCCGCAGTGAGGTCCATCACCGCGAGATACTCGTCATAGAATTCGCGGTGCTTGTCGACGAGATCGCCGTCACCCTTCACCAGATTGGCGAACAGCGACTTGTGCGCGTCCATGTGCCGATCGAAGTTCATGCTGATGAAGCCGTTAAGCTGCAGGAACCCCGGATAGACGTCGCGCATCACGCCGGGATGCGGGAACGGCACCTTGGTGATGACATTGTTGCGGAACCAGTCGATGCCGCGCTCTTCGGCCAGGTTGTTGACCGCGGTCGGATTGCGGCGGGTGTCGATCGGGCCGCCCATCAGCGTCATCGAAAGCGGCACGAACGGATCGTTGTTCGCCTCCATCACCGAGACCGCCGCAACCACCGGCACCGAGGGCTGGCACACCGCAACGATGTGGATGTTGCCGCCGAGCGCATGCAGAATCTCGATCAGGTAATCGACATAGTCCTCGAGATCGAAACGGCCGGCCGCGAGCGGCACCGTGCGCGCATCGGCCCAGTCGGTGATGTAAACCTCATGCGTCGGCAGGAACGCCTCGACGGTGCCGCGCAGCAGCGTCGCATAGTGGCCCGACATCGGCGCCACGATCAGCACACGCGGCTGCGGGCTGCGCAGCGGACGCGTCAGCTTGCGATCGAAATGCAACAGGCGGCAGAACGGCTTTTCCCAGATCGAACGTACCTCGACCGGCGTGCGGACGCCGTTGACCTCGGTCGTCGGCAGATTCCATTCCGGCTTGCCGTAACGGCGGGTGGTGCGCTCGAACAATTCGCAAGCCGCCGCGACGTTCTTGCCGAACTCGGTGTGGGTCCACGGATTGAGCGGATTCTGAAACAGGATTTTGGTGGCGTCGGTCACCGCACGTGCCGGATTGAGCGACGCATGCCCCATCTCGTACATCCAGTAGAGCGGCGTCGTGAGTCCCGGACTGCCTTCCGCCACCAGTGGCGGGGCACCGCCAAATTCACCAATCGGCATTATCGTTCAGACCCCTGTTTTGCGCCGCAGCATACTGGACAATGCGTAATAATGCGTCAATGCGCCGCTGGTGGAATATAGGGGCGGAATTCGCCTAAAAGGGCGAAATTCCACGAGAAAGTGACATTTATTCACCCCCGCCGAGCAGCGATCCATGACGCTTGGCGGCGCGCAAAAGGGCAAGGAAGATCGCAAAAGATGCAGCGAACAGGATCGCGTTGATAACAAATGCATCGATCATAAGGTCGGCGCGGAAGACGTGGTCGATCAGCAGCGAGCGCATGCCCTCGAACACATAGGTCGGCGGCAACGCCCAGGCGACATATTGCAGCCAGACCGGCAGCACCGTGACCGGATAATAGATGCAGGCGAGCGGCATCACCGCGAACATCAGCGTCCACACGATGCTCTCCGCCCCTAACCCGTTGCGCAGCACGAGGCCCGACGCGAACACACCGACCGACCAGCTGGTGAAGATCAAATTGCAGAAGAACAGGATCAGCGGCAGCCCGATGGCGTAGAAGTTGAAGCCGAAAAAGAACAGCGCCATCAGCGTCATTGGAATCACGCCGATGGCGAGCCTGATCAGGCTCATGATCATCAGCGAGAGCAGGAACTCGATCGGCTTCAGCGGGCTCATCATCAGGTTGCCGAGATTGCGCGACCACATCTCTTCCAGGAACGAGATCGAGAAGCCGAGCTGGCCGCGGAACAGGATGTCCCACAGGATCACGGCGCCGATCAGTGAGCCGCCGGCCTTGGCGAAAAACCCTGAGGTTTGCGAGATATAGGTCTGCAGGAACCCCCAAGTGATGATCTGCAGCGTCGGCCAGTAGACCAGCTCCAGCAGCCGCGGCCATGACGACATCAGGAGATACCAATAGCGCAGCACCATCGCATTGATGCGATGCAGCGATATGCCGCGATGCCGGTGACTAACGATCTCGCTCATGACGCGCCCTCCCGCATCCGCCCGCGCGCGACGTCGAGAAACACCTCTTCCAGCGTGTCGCGGTTGTAGCGCGCCATGATCCGGTCAGGGCTGTCGTCGTCCTGGATCTTGCCGCGCTTCATGATGATGACGCGGTCGCACAGGCGCTCGACCTCCAGCATGTTGTGCGATGCGAGCAGGATGGTCGCATTATGGGTCTTGCGATAGGTCTCGAGATGCTGGCGCACCCAATCGGCGGTGTCGGGATCGAGCGATGCCGTCGGCTCGTCCAGCAGCAGCAGGTCCGGCTCGTTGATCAGCGCCTTCGCCAGCGCGACCCGGGTCTTCTGCCCGGCGGAGAGCTTGCCGCTGGCGCGGTCGAGGAATTCCTTCAGGTCGAGATCGGCGGCAAGCTGGTCGATCCGCTCGCGCAAATGGTTCACCGCATAGAGGCGCCCGAAGATCGTCAGGTTCTGCCGCACCGTGAGCCGCATCGGCATGTCGACATAGGGGCTCTCGAAATTCATCCGGCCGAGCACGTCATAGCTCTGCTCGGGGATTTTTGCGTCCAGCACCTCGACGCGGCCCGAGGTCGGCAGCACCAGCCCCATGATCATCGCGATCGTCGTGGTCTTGCCGGCGCCATTGCCGCCGAGCAGTCCCGTGATGCTGCCGCGCGCGATGCGGAAGGAAATGTCGTCGACCGCGCGGGTGGCCTTGTAGAGCTTGACCAGATGCGCGACATCGATCGCGGCCGGTCCATTCACGTCGGCCGCGCGCGCCTGCAGATCGGCCGCTGTCGTTCGCAGATCGGGCGGCTGCCCCTGACCCGTCTCGTTCTGTTGCATATCGCCGTTCCTTGAGCCATTGCGACAATAAGCGCAAGGCGCGGGCCGCACCATCGAGCTAAGTCGCAAATTTGTGCGCCGCCCACAGCACGGCTAGAGTTCTGAGATGACCGACGTCGCCGCTTCCGATTTCCGCCAGCCACGCAGCTTTGTCCGCCTGGATACGATCCTGCGGCTGCGCTGGCTGGCCGCGCTCGGCCAGCTCGTCGCGATCTTCATCGTCGCCCAGGGGCTGGAATTCGACGTTCCGATCATCCCCTGCGTCTGCATCGTCGCCTTCTCTGCGCTGCTCAATCTGGGGCTCCAGATCGCCTTCAACCCGATGCAGCGGCTGGAGCCGGGCCATGCCGCAGCCCTGCTCGCGCTCAACATCGTCGAGCTCGCGGCACTGCTGTATTTCACCGGCGGCCTGCAGAACCCGTTCTCGTTCCTGTTCCTGGCACCGGTCTTGATCTCGGCCACGGTGCTGCCGGTCCGCCTGACCATTGCGCTCGGCTGCCTTGCGGTCGCCTGCGCCTCGGCGCTGTTCTTCTACCATCTGCCGCTGCCATGGGATGCCGACGATCCGCTGGTGCTGCCGCCGATCTATCTGCTCGCCGTCTGGCTTTCGATCGTGCTCGCGATCGGCGTCACCAGCCTCTATGCGTTTCAGGTGACGGAGGAAGCCCGCCAGCTCTCCGATGCGCTGGCCGCGACCGAACTGGTGCTGACGCGCGAGCAGCATCTGACCCAGCTCGACGGCCTCGCCGCCGCGGCCGCCCATGAACTCGGCACACCGCTGTCGACGATCTTCCTGATCTCGCGCGAGCTCGAGAAGACGGTGCATGACCCAAGCCTCGCAAGCGACGTGAAGACCCTCCGCGAACAGGCGCAGCGCTGCCGCGATATCCTGAGCAAGATCGCGCAGCTGTCATCGAGCGGCGCACCATTCGACAACATGAAGCTGTCGACGCTGATCGAGGAGTCGGTGGCACCGCATCGCGACTTCGGCGTCGACATCAAGGTGCGGCTTGCTGTCGCAGCTACGCGTGAACCAGTCTGTGCGCGCAATCCGGCGATCCTTTATGGCGTCGGAAACATTCTCGAAAACGCCGTCGATTTCGCGCATCAGACCGTCGAGGTGAATGCATGGTGGAATGCGGAAACCGTTGAAATGGTCATCTCCGACGATGGTCCAGGCATAGCGCCGGACATGCTGAAACGGATCGGGGAACCCTATTTGTCGCGCCGCCGCAGCGCAGATGAGGCCCAAAACCCGCGCGGAGGCCTCGGTCTCGGCGTTTTCATTGCGCGGACGCTGCTGGAGCGCACCGGCGCCAAGGTCTCGTTCAGCAACCGCATCTTCCCCGATCACGGCGCCGTGGTTCAGATCGTCTGGCCGCGCGAACGCTTTGAGGAAGCCGCCCCGGATGCTGAGAACGCCTCCTAAGAACGGTTCCTAATCGCATCTCTTGCGCGCCTCTGGCATTAAGGATGCAGCCGCCTCGACTTTAGGCTGCCTTGGCAGGGTCGCAGTGCCGTCCCATATAATGGGGGTCTGACATAGGGAAAATGGACCGTGAACGCTATCGCCGAACTGAATGATCACGCCGACCGATCGCTCCTCATCGTCGAGGACGACAAGCCGTTCCTGGAGCGCCTGTCGCGCGCCATGGAGACACGCGGCTTCACGGTGAAGTCATGCGATAGCGTGTCCGACGGTCTCGCCGAGATCGGCCGCGCTGCACCCGCTTTCGCAGTCGTCGACTTGCGGCTTGGCGACGGCAATGGCCTCGACGTCGTCTCGGCGTTGAAGCGCAAACGCCCCGAGGCGCGCGCGATCGTGCTGACCGGCTACGGCAACATCGCGACCGCCGTCACCGCGGTGAAGATGGGCGCCGTCGACTATCTCTCCAAGCCGGCCGATGCCGATGACGTCGTCGCCGCGTTGCTTGCGAGCGGCAACGAGAAGTCCGAGCTGCCGACCAATCCGATGTCGGCCGACCGCGTGCGCTGGGAACACATCCAGCGCATCTACGAGATGTGCAACCGCAACGTCTCGGAGACGGCGCGCCGCCTCAACATGCACCGCCGCACGCTGCAGCGAATCTTGGCGAAACGCGCGCCGCGGTAAACGTCGCGCACTTGTAGCCCGGATGGAGCGAAGCGAAATCCGGGGCAACTCTCAAATGGCGCGACCGGTCCCGGATTTCGCTGCGCTTCATCCGGGCTACGTGACATCCTCTAAAGCTCATGCCCCTGCGGATCGACCAGCCGGTTGATCCGCTGCGCCGCAGCCATCGCAAAACGCACCGTCATCGCCTTGCGCGTGGCGGCCGGCAGGCGATGCTCCGGCGCCTCGCAATGCAGATGCGCGCCATAGGCATCGGCGATGATCAGCCCGGTATCCAACGGAAATATCTCGCACGGCAGATCCTGCGTGAAGGCGAAGAACAGCCGGTCGCAATGCATCCGATAGTCCTGCCACTTCTGGTCGGCGCGTAAATCCTCCACCGACGACTTGATCTCGACGATCCATATCTCGCCGCGCTCGTTCAGCGCGACCAGGTCGGCTCGCCGGCCGGACGGCAGCGGCAACTCGCTGATGCAGGAAAATCCCAGCGATCTCAGAAGCCTCGCCGTGCCGCGCGCGATCGCAAGCGCGGTCTCCGACTGGCGTCGGTCGGGCGCCGGGACGAGCGCGATCTGGCGAGCGGGCGTTTCCATCCAGCAGAGACTAACCGATTCCGCGGCACGTGCCCAACAGCCGATAGCCGGAACTCAGGGGTCCATTGCCGCTTATCTCATGGCCGCTGCGATGGGCGGACCGATGAGGGCTGCCTCGTGATCGACGATCTCTGGTACAAAAACGCAGTGATCTACTGCCTCTCCGTCGGCACCTATATGGATGCCAATGGCGACGGCATCGGCGATTTCCAGGGCCTGTTGCGGCGCCTGGACTATCTGGACGGGCTCGGGATCACCGCGATATGGCTGATGCCGTTTCAACCCTCGCCCGGCAAGGACGACGGTTACGACATATCGGATTATTACGGCGTCGATCCGCGCTACGGGACGCTCGGCGATTTCGTCGAATTCACCCACGGCTGCAAGCAACGCGGCATCCGCGTGATCATCGACCTCGTGGTCAACCACACCTCGGACCAGCACGCCTGGTTTCAATCAGCACGTAGTTCAAAGGAGTCGCCCTATCGCGACTGGTATGTCTGGGCGGACAAGCGGCCCGCTAGCGCCAACACCGGCATGGTGTTTCCGGGCGTGCAGAAATCGACATGGACGCGCGACAAGCAGGCCGGCGCCTGGTATTTCCACCGCTTCTACGATTTCCAGCCCGATCTCAACACGTCGAACCCGCATGTGCAGGCCGAGATCCTCAAGATCATGGGGTTCTGGATCCAGCTTGGCGTCTCCGGCTTTCGCATGGACGCGGTGCCCTTTGTGATCGCAACCAAGGGCGCCAAAGTCCGCAAGCCGGTCGAGCAATACGACATGCTGCGAACGTTCCGCGAGTTCCTGCAATGGCGTCAGGGCAACGCAATCATCCTTGCTGAAGCCAACGTGCAGCCCGAGACTGACATGGAGTATTTCGGAAGCGATGGCGACCGAGCGCAAATGATGTTCAATTTCCATGTCAACCAGCATCTGTTCTACGCGATGGCGTCCGCCGACTCGCGGTCGCTGGCGAAGGCGCTTGCCGCAACGAAGCCGCGACCGGCGACGGCGCAATGGGGCCTGTTCCTGCGCAATCATGATGAGCTCGACCTCGGCCGCCTCAGCAAGGCGCAACGGGAGACCGTGTTCAAGGCGTTCGGACCGGACAAGAGCATGCAGCTCTACGACCGCGGCATCCGCCGGCGTCTGGCACCGATGCTCGGCGGCGATCGCCGGCGTCTGGAGCTGGCCTACAGCCTGATGTGCACGCTCCCCGGCACGCCTGTGATCCGCTACGGAGACGAACTCGGCATGGGCGACAATCTGGATTTGCCCGAACGTAACTGTGCGCGCACGCCGATGCAGTGGTCGAACGAGCCAAATGCCGGCTTTACCGAAGCCGGCAAGCCGTGCTCGCCCGTGATCGACAAGGGTCCGTACGGTTATGATCACGTCAATGCCGCCAGGCAACGGCGCGACCCCGATTCATTCTTGAACTGGACCGAGCGCGTCATCCGGATGCGCAAGGAGGTCCCTGAGATCGGTTGGGGGGATTTCAAGATAATCGCAACCCGAGATCCCGCCGTGCTGGTGATCCGTTACGACTGGCGTAACAACTCGGTGCTGTTCATGCATAATCTTGCAGAACAGCCTCGCGAAATCTCGTTCGCTGTCGGGCTTCCGGACGACGCCGGCAACACTCTGGTCAACTTGCTGAGCGAGGATCACAGCCTCGCCGACGATCGCGGGCGCCACAAGCTCCTGATCGAGGGCTACGGCTATCGCTGGTATCGCGTCGGCGGTCTCGACTATTTGCTCAAGCGCAGCGACATCGATACGAAAACGCCGCGCACGGCCCGTCAGTCCTCCTGATGCGGCCCGAGGATCACGCCCTCATTGGCGCGCAGATCGAGCGCGCCTTCGATCTTCTCGCCCTGCCGGTCCATCAAGGTCGATAGCAGGACTTCATTGCTGAATCCGATCGCGCTGGACGTGATGGTCGCAGGCTGCGCGCCAAAATTCAGCGCGACCACCGCCACGCCCTCGGCGCTGCGCCGCCGGTACAGCAGCACATCGCCCTGCGCCGCCACTGGCTCATAGCTGCCATGGACGAGCTGCGGCAATCCTCGCCGCAGCGCAATCATCGCCTTATAGAGGTTCAGGATCGACGCCCCGTCTGCCTCCAGGCTCGCGACATTGTCCCTGGCGAAGTCGTGCGCCAGCGGCAGCCATGGCCTGGCGCTGGAGAAACCGGCGTTAGGCTCGGCGCTCCATTGCATCGGCGTGCGGCAGCCGTCGCGACCGACGCCGATACCAGGAACGTTCCTCTCGAAGGGATCGCGCACCTGATCCGGTGCGATCGGCACCTGGCGCATGCCGATCTCATCGCCGTAATAGAGCGTCGGCGTCCCGCGCAGCGTCAGCAGCAGCATTGCGGCCACCGGCGCCTGCGCCGGGCCGACCCGGCTCGCCACGCGCGGCCGGTCGTGATTGCCGAGCACCCAGTTCGGCCATGCGCCCGATGGCAGCGCCTTCTCATAGTCGGCGATGATGGTCTCGACCGAGCGCGCGCTCCACAGCGTGGACAGCAGCGCGAAATTGAACGGCATCTGCGCGCCGCTGAGATCGTTGCCGTAATAGGCGACGAGCCGGTGCAGCGGCAAATAGACCTCGCCGATCAGCACGCGGTTGTCGAACTCCTCGGTGACGTGGCGCATCTCGGTGATGACGGCATGCACCTCCGGCTGGTCGGTCGAATATTGCGTCAGGATTTTCTCGTGTGGCGGCCGGCCTTCGCGATAATGCGGGTTCGGCGGGTTGTCGCGGAAGTCGGCATCCTTGATCAGGTGCCAGATCACGTCGACGCGGAAGCCGTCGACGCCCTTGGCGAGCCAGAACCGCATCACGTCGTAGATTGCTTGCCTGACGTCACGATTGCGCCAGTTCAGGTCAGGCTGCTGGGCGAGGAAGGCGTGATAGTAATATTGGCTCGAGGCCTCGTCATATGCCCAAGCGCTGCCGCCGAATTCGGACAGCCAGTTGTTGGGCACCCCACCATCCGGCGCCGGATCGCGCCAGATGTACCAGTCGCGCTTCGGATTTTCGCGCGAGCTCTTTGCCTCGGTGAACCAGGGATGCTGGTCAGAGGTGTGGTTCGGCACCAGATCGAGGATCAGCTTGAGGCCGGCGTCATGGGCGGCCGCGACAAGATCGTCGAAATCTTCCATCGTCCCGAACAGCGGATCGATGCCGGTGTAGTCGGAGATGTCGTAGCCGAAGTCGGCCATCGGCGACGGGAAGATCGGCGACAGCCAGACCGCATCGACGCCAAGCCGCGTCAGATAGGGCAGCCGCGCGATGATCCCCCTGAGATCGCCGACGCCATCACCATCGCTATCCCCGAACGAGCGCGGATATATCTGATAGAAAATGCCGTTCCGCCACCAGTCCCTGTCGCCCTGATCCATCCCGCTCCCCTCGCAATCCGGCCCGAGCAAGCTAACGCCCGATGGTGCCGGTTGGTTCAGGGATGACGCACAATTCGGGACGGAAAGATGACGGGCTCAGTGACGAGCCATCGCAATCTGGTAGATCGTGATCAGCACCTCGAACAGGATCAGGAAGACGATGATCAGCTCCAGCCGCAGCGAGCGGCTGGTGTCGATGATGTCGGTGAGGACCTGGGCGCTCTCGGCGATCACCGCGAGCTTGCGGTTCAACGATTCCGCCCGCTCCTTCAGCTCATACTCATCCTCGAGCCGGGCGTAGAGCCGCTCGAGCTGCGGCTTGTCCCAGAGGATGTCGGGCTTCTCCGCGATCTCGACGGGACCAGCCACGCGGTGCCTCACCGACAGCGCATTGCCGATGTGCTTGAGGATTGCGACGCGGCCAGCATGGATCCGCCCGCTCTTCGCCAGGTCGCGCGCGAACGGCTCGGTGGTGTCGAACACCGCCGCGACCTCGCGCTCGTGGCGCGCCAGCACCACGCTCTTGGCGAGCGCCTCGCCGACCAGGATCAGCCGCTCCGGCGACAGGCTTTGCAGATAGATCGGACCGCCGGGCGGGATCTGATCCTCCTTCTCCGAAGCGAGCTCGATGATCGCGATCTCCTCCTCGCGCCGCGCGAAGGGGCCGGTCATCCGCGACTGCAGACTGCGCAGGAATTCATCCTCCTCCAGCGCGTTGAGGCCGATCAGGACCACGACGCCGTAACGGAACAGGATCGCGACGCCATTGTCGTTGACGCGGAACGCCAGCGGCGTGGTGGCCAGCACGTCGCCGCGCTCCAGGCCGGACGTGCTGATGCGGTCTGCGACAAAGAACGCGCGAGCGCTGGTCCGGGGTCCGCCGAGCGGCGATTTGGGGGCCTGGGTCATGGAGGTCGGGACTGCGGGGACCAATTGTTCTGTCATCACAAGTCTATCACGGTCTGTTTTGGATCACACGCCGGGCACCGCGCGTTGGTCCGTGTTGACGGCTGTTTCTGGTAGCCTATGGTGCCCCTCATGGATGACACAACCGAGACCAAACCGAAGGCTGGCGCGATCATCGTACCAGTGACGCTGTTCGAGCAGAACTGCACCATCATCTGGCACGAGCCGACCAAGAAGGCCGTGGTGATCGACCCCGGCGGCGACGTGCCGAAGATCCAGGCGGCGATCAAGCAGACCGGCGTCACGGTCGAGAAGATCTGGCTGACCCACGGCCACATCGACCATGTCGGCGGCGCCGCCGAATTGCGCGATGCGCTGCAGGTCAAGATCGAGGGCCCGCATATCGCGGACAAGGTCCTGCTCGACAATGTGGTCTCGAGCGGCGAACGCTTCGGCATGACCGGAGTCCGCAATTTCGGGCCCGATCGCTGGCTCGACGAGGGCGACCAGGTCTCGATCGGCGACCTCACCTTCGACATCCTGCATTGCCCCGGCCATTCGCCGGGCAGCGTGGTGTTCTTCAACAAGGAGCTGCGCTTCGCCCATGTCGGCGACGTCCTGTTCGCCGGCTCGGTCGGACGCACCGACCTGCCCGGCGGCAGTCATCCGACGCTGATCCAGTCGATCAAGGACAAGCTGCTGCCGCTCGGCGACGATGTCGGCTTCATCTGCGGCCATGGCGCCGGATCGAGCATCGGCCAGGAGCGAATGACGAACCCGTTCCTGACCGGCGAGATGTAAGCGCCTATCCCGCCCGCTACTTCATTAACCCCGCGGCGGTCAGCGCCCGCGCGATGACGCGGCCGACATCGACGCCCTTGCTCGGTGGATTCCGCGGCTTGGTGCTGCTGCGGTCGGACATCGTTTCGGAGACAGGCTCAGCCGCCGGCACTGGAATCGTCATCGAGATCGTGTCGGCGCGCTCGCGCGGGATTCCCGTCGGTGCAATCTGCGGCTGACGGACCTGATCGGTCAGGCCGAAGAAGCTTGCGATGTGATAGGTCGAAGAGATCCCGGCCTCGATCATGAACGCGCCTTCCACGCCATAGCGATCGTCATTGTCGGCAAGCCCGAGCGGTGTGCCATGGGCCATGTCGGTGATGCCATAGGATTCGACCAGCGTCTCGCCATCGGCGTTCCACCAGACCTCACGCGGATAACCGCCGACATCGGCCTTCGACATCGCAGCCGGCGGCAGGCCGTGAACGTCGAGCCATTGCCGGACGATCGCGTCGGCATTGGCAGGACTGACGGTGCGATCGGCGCTGCCATGCCACACCGAGATCTTCGGCCAGGCGCCGTTGTGCTTCGAAGCGTTGCGGACGAGCGCGCCGAGTTCGGGCGCGGGCAGCGCACTGCCCTGCATCATGGCCTGCAGCGCCTCGCGCAGATTGGTGGCGACGCCGAACGGCAGGCCGGCGATGATCGCGCCGCCCGCGAACACATCCGGATAGGTCGCGAGCATGACGGACGCCATCGCACCACCGGCGGAGAGACCGGTCACGTAGATGCGCCGCGAATCTATGTCATGCGCACCGGCCATGTACGCAATCATCTGCCTGATGGAGCTGGCCTCACCCTGACCGCGCGCGATGTCTTCCGGATCGAACCAGTTGAAGCAGGTATTGCCGTTGTTGGACGACTGCTGCTCCGGCATCAGCAATGCGAAGCCATAGTGCCTCGCGAGCGTCGACCAGCCGGCGCCGAGATCATAGGCTGCAGCCGTCTGACCGCAGCCATGCAGCACGACGACGAGCGCGGGCGACCGCGCGAGCTGCGCGGGCACGAACGAGAGCATCTTCAGTGCGCCGGGGTTGGCGCCAAATTCGGTCGTCTCGACGAGCGGCGTCGACACGGCGGGCGCAAATGCGCCGAGGCCGTTGAACGCGTTCATCTTCGGCAGATGACGCAGAAACTCGACGTTGTTGATCAAGGACAACAGCAACTCCTGAGGTGATTATTCTAGTTACGCACAGCGGAACAGATAGTTGCTGCACTGCAAAAAGAAAAGCCCGTGTGCTGTCCCTCCCCGCGGAAATGTGAGAATCGGCGTTAATGCGTGATCGGCGCTGAAGCGCATGACGCTCAGTTGAAATAGTTGCCGTAGCACCTTGTTTGAGCATGATCTTTTCGAAAAAACGCGCCATCCGCCTCCGGATTCACGCTGTGGCGCGGCGCATCCATGACAGAAATGCGGCTGAAATGGCGATCGACAGCACAAACAATGCGCACGCTGCGAACAATGCCACGCGTGCCGAAATAGCAGTCTCAACGGCAAAGAAGACCGCACCGATCGCGGCGACGCCGGCCGCGTTGCCGATCTGCGCCGTGGTGCCGTACATGCCGGAGCCCGCGCCCGCACTTGCCGGCGTCACGCTCGAGAGCACTGCGCTCGACAACGGCGCCATCACCAGTCCCTGACCATAGCCGAAGACCATCAGCACCAGCGCAAGCAACAGCGCCGATGGCGCCGCGACCACCTCAACGGTCGCCACCAGCACCGCGAGACCGACGACCTGCAACAGGCAGCCCTCGATCAGCACCAGCGTGCCGCGATGTTTCGCCCTGATACCGCTATGACGCGAGGCGACCACGAAGGTCAGCGCCAGCAGCACGAACACCAGCCCCGCCTGCAGCGGCGCAATCTGCAGGCCCTTCTGCATGAACATGGTCATGGTCAGGTAGAAGGACAGATTCGCGAAGAAGAAGAAAAACACCGCGACCAGTCCGCGCATGAAGGCGGCATCAGCCAGCAGCGACAGATCGATCAACGGCATGCCGCCGCGGCGCGCGACGGCGCGCTCCAGCCGCACGAATGCCGCGATGATCGCAACACCCGCCGCCATCACCAACCAAATCCACGCCGCCCAATTGAGATCGTGGCCGAACAGCAATGGCCCGATCAGGCACAGCAGGCCGGTGAACAGCACCACCGCGCCAGGAATATCGAGCCGCGTGCCGGCGCGGCGCGGCACCGTCGGCATGATCTTCAGCGCCGCCGCGATGATGACGGCGCCACAGGGCACGTTGACGAAGAACACCACGCGCCAGCCGAGGCCGGCGAGATCGAACGTCACCAGCACGCCGCCGAGCATGAAGCCCGCGGCGCCCGCAAGCCCGAGCACGATGCCGTAGATGCCGAAGGCCCGCGCGCGGGCGCTGTCTGCGAACAACAGATGCAGCGTCGCCAGCACCTGCGGCACCATCAGTGCCGCGGTCGCACCCTGCGCCAGCCGCGCGAGAATAAGCTCCGGACCGGATTGCGCCAGGCCGCACCACAGCGAGGTCACCGAGAAGCCCGCGACGCCGGTGATGAACACGTTCCTGGTGCCGTAGATATCGCCGAGCCGGCCACCGGTCACCACCAGCGTGGCATAGGCGATCAGGTAGATCGCGATCACGGCCTCGATCTGCGCCGGGCTCGCGTGCAGCTCCAACGCGATGGTCGGGATCGCGACGTTGACGATGAAGGCGTCGACACCGAACATGAATTGCGCGGCGACGACAATCGCCAGCACCCACCAGCGGCGGGATGAGTCCGCTCGCGTCGATACGATCTGGTGCATGCGGTGCGGTCCTGTCGGAATTCTGTTGCATGCATCATCACCAGAAACGGTCATCCCGGCGATTACCTCGGAGGTAAGCGTAGCTACCTCGGAGGTAAGCTTGCTTGACTCGGGGGTAAGCGAACGCCGGGATTGGCCCGATTGCTGCATGTATTTCAGCGCATTTTGCACCTTTTCAGTCGTTTCGCGCGTTCGGGACTGCCTTCGATGGTTGACTATGACATGCTGGTGATCGGCTCCGGCCCGTCCGGCCGCCGGGCTGCGGTGCAATTCGCCAAGCTCGGCAAGTCGGTGCTGGTGGTCGAAAAGGGACGCCGGGTCGGCGGCGTGTCGGTCCATACCGGCACGATCCCGTCGAAAACGCTGCGCGAGACCGTGCTGAACCTCTCCGGCTGGCGCGAGCGCGGCTTCTACGGGCGTTCCTACCGGGTCAAGCAGGACATCGCCGCCAACGATCTGATCGTGCGGCTGCAGAAGACGCTCGACCACGAGGTCGAGGTGCTCGAGCATCAATTCAGCCGCAATCTGGTGCGCACCGCCAATGGCGAAGCGCGCTTCGTCGGCCCGCATCAGATCGAGGTGACGGCGCAGAACGGCGAGACTAAAGTGGTCTCCGCTGCCCATATCCTGATCGCGTGCGGCACGCGGCCGTTCAGGCCCGACTATGTGCCGTTCGACGGCAAATCGGTGTTCGACAGCGACGAGATCATCGAGCTGCCGAAGCTGCCGCGCAGCCTTGCCGTGATCGGCGCCGGCGTGATCGGGGTCGAATATGCCACTATCTTCTCCGCGCTCGATGTCGCCGTCACCCTGATCGAGCCGCGGCCGACTTTCCTCGACTTCATCGACAAGGAGCTGATCGACGAATTCATGCACGAGCTGCGCGATCGCAACGTCTCGCTGCGGCTCGGCTCCGCCGTCTCGGCGATCGAGCGAGCCACCAGCGGCGCGATCCAGACCCGGCTTGCCGATGGCCGCGTCGTAACCTCGGAGATGCTGCTGTTCGCCGCCGGCCGCGTCGGCGCCACCGACCGGCTCAATCTCGACGCCGCCGGCATCAACGTCGACCACCGCGGCCGCATCGCGGTCGATCCGATGACGCTGCAGACCTCCGTGCCGCACATCTATGCCGCCGGCGACGTGATCGGCTTCCCGAGCCTTGCCTCGACCTCGATGGAGCAGGGCCGCGTCGCCGCCTGCCACGCGCTCGGCATGGAGCCGATGGCGCCGCCAGAGTATTTTCCCTACGGCATCTATTCGGTGCCGGAGATCTCCACCACCGGATTGACCGAGGAGGAGGTCCGCACCCGCGGCATCCCCTACGAGGTCGGCATCGCGCGGTTTCGCGAGACCTCGCGCGGTCACATCATGGGGCTGAACAGCGGCATGATGAAGATGATCTTCTCGACCAAGACCCGCCGGCTGCTCGGCGTGCACATCCTGGGCGAAGGCGCGACCGAACTGATTCACATCGGCCAAGCCGTGCTCAATCTGAAGGGCACCATCGATTATTTCATCCAGAATACCTTCAACTATCCGACGCTCGCGGAGGCCTACAAGATCGCCGGCCTCGATGCGTGGAACAGGATGACGCGGTAACCTCCACGTGCACACACCACCGAGCGGCCCGATGACACACGCGGCGACCGTCTCGAAAGCCGATGGCGACGTGAACGCGTTCTCCGCAGCACGCGACCAAGCACCAGGTACCTTCGGTGCAGAGGATGTCTCATGTCTGGTCGCTCCCGCCTGCTGGCCGCATTGGCCGCGGCGATGCTTGTTGCTGTCTCGTCCACCATTGCTTCCGCCAAGCCGAGGCCAGCCCCGGCGCAAGCCGCTCAGATCCCGCCCGCGCCGCCGCGGCAATATTTTCCAGACAAACCGTCCAGCCGCTGACGCCGGAGATCGAAGCTCAGCTGCGCCCGAAGGACAGTTTTAGGGAATGCGCCGACTGCCCCGAAATGGTGGTGGTGCCTGCGGGCTCGTTCATGATGGGAACGCCCGCAAACGAGCCCGACCGTTTCAAGGGCGAGGACCCGATTCACCGCGTGACGATCACGAAGCCGTTCGCGGTCGGCCGCTTTGCGATCAGCTTCGATGACTGGGACGCCTGCCTGGCCGACAGCGGATGCGGCGGCATCAAGGGTGATGACAAATTCGGCCGCGGCCGGATGCCCGCGCAGGGCATCAATTTCAACGCGGCCAAGCTCTATCTGGCATGGCTGTCGAAGAAGGTCGGCCGCACCTACCGGCTGCCGAGCGAATCCGAACGCGAATATTTCACCCGTGCCGGCACCACGACGCCGTTCTGGTTCGGCAACACGATCACGACGCAGAACGCCAACTACCAGGCCTCGACGCCCTACGGCAGCGGCCCGCACGGGCCGGACAGCAAGGGACCTGTGGTGGTCGATTCCTATCCGCCGAATCCGTTCGGGCTCTACCAGGTCCATGGCAACGTGTTCGAATGGACCGAGGACTGCTTCAGCAAGCGCTACACCGAGGACACGCCGAGCGATGGCGCGCCCTGGCTGGAAGGCGATTGCCGCAACCGCATCCTGCGCGGCGGAAGATGGGACTGGTCCGCCAACATGGTGCGCTCCGGCTACCGCGAGAATGGGCTGGTCGACGGCTACGGGTTCAGCTTCCGCGTCGTGCGCACGCTGAACGTGCCTTAGAACCGCGGCCTGCCGGGACTTCGTCAAGCACGCTGCGGCGTCAGCCTCAACTTGCGTTGACGCGCTGGGAAACATTCCGGACGGCGGCAAGCGCGGCCGATTCGCGCAACAACCATGCGGGCGCTGCAGCCTCGAAGCATTGCCTTGCCCCGGGGCACCCCGTAGGTTGGCGGAAAGCCCCCAATAACAATCATCCGGAGAGAACGACCCATGGCGCGCCTCAAATTCGGAGCCTTTCTCGCCCCGCATCATCCGATCGGCGAGCATCCGATGCTGCAATTCCGCCGCGACCTCGATTTCGTCGAGCAGCTCGACGCGCTCGGCTATGATGAATTCTGGTGCGGCGAGCACCATTCGTCGGGCTGGGAGACCATCGCCTCGCCGGAAATGTTCCTGGCCGCGGCCGGCGAGCGCACCAAGCGCATCAAGCTCGGCACCGGCGTGATCTCGCTGCCCTATCACCATCCCTTCAACGTCGCCCAGCGCATGGTGCAGCTCGACCACATGACCGGCGGCCGCGCCATCTTCGGCTCCGGCCCGGGCGCGCTTGCGTCCGACGCGCACACGCTCGGCATCGATCCGATGACCCAACGCGACCGCCAGGACGAGGCGATCGCGGTGATCCGCCGCCTGTTCAACGGTGAGCGCGTCACGGCGAAGACCGACTGGTTCGAGATGAACGACGCCGCGCTGCAGATCCTGCCGCTGCAGGAGGACATGCCGTTCGTGGTGGCCTCGCAGATATCGCCGTCGGGCATGACGCTCGCCGGCAAATACGGCATCGGCATCATCTCGCTCGGCTCAATGTCGACGCAGGGCCTGATGGCGCTGCCGCAGCAATGGCAATTCGCCGAGGACGCCGCGACGAAGGCCGGCACCACGGTAAGCCGCGCGAACTGGCGCGTGCTGCTGTCGTGGCACGTCGCCGAAACCCGCGAACAGGCGCGGCGCGAGGCCGGCCCCGGCCTGATGCGCTGGCACAATGAATATAATGTCGGCACATTGATGCGGCCGGGCCTGACCGCGTACGCTTCGCC
This sequence comes from Bradyrhizobium sp. LTSP885, assembly GCF_000938305.1. GTDB lineage: Bacteria > Pseudomonadota > Alphaproteobacteria > Rhizobiales > Xanthobacteraceae > Bradyrhizobium. Next base: position 45,901 of record NZ_JYMT01000003.1, on the reverse strand, counting down.
CGATGAAGCGGTCGACAAGACCGCGTTCGTCGACGGCGCGGCCTCCACCATCGGCACACCCGACGATCTCGTGAAGATGATCAAGAACCTGGTCGATGTCTCCGGCGGCGTCGGCACCATCGTCGGCTTCGCGCATGACTGGGCCAATCCGGAAAACACCCGCCGCAGCTGGGACATGGTCGCGCGCTATGTTGTTCCTGAAATCAACGGCTATATCGACAGCCTGCGCAAGTCGCGCCAGTTCGTGATCGACAACCGCGCGGTGTTCGAGCGCGCCGGCCAGGCCGTGATGGCCAAGATCATGCAAAACGACAAAGCCGCCGCAGCACTTCAGCTTACCGGCACGGGGCGTGTCGCGATTCCGGCGGTGAATGCGCCTGATTTGCAGAAGGCGGCGGCGAAGCACAAGGTGTGATGTTTTAATCCCGCACTCCCTCAACTTTGGCCCCAGCGTCGCGCAGCAATACGCGGTGTCGTCGCCCGGCCTGTTGAAGACCACGGCGATCCGCCGCACCGGAGCTTTGCGGTGGCGCCGCAAACCGGCTATTTATGAGCGAGACGCCCCGACCGGAGCACTGACCATGTCGATGCAGAGTGTCGCGCCCACCGCTTACACGTTCACGCCGCCCAAGCGCAATTCGCTGACCCATATTCCCGGCGACGAGGGCTGGCCGCTCATCGGCAAGACGCTGCAGGTGCTGGCGGACCCCAAGGGGTTCGTCGAGAAGAGCGCCGCGCGACACGGCCTCTGCTACCGCAGCCATATGTTCGGCGAGACCAACATCGTGCTGCTGGGGCCCGAGGCCAACGAACTCGTGCTGTTCGACCAGGCGAAGCAATTCTCCTCCGAGCACGGATGGGGCCCGATTCTCGGCCTGCTGTTCCCGCGCGGCCTGATGCTGCGCGACTTCGACGAGCATCGGCTGCACCGCCGTGCGCTGTCATTCGCCTTCAAGGACAAGCCGATGAAGTCATACTTCACCGGGCTCGACCGCGGCATCGCCGCGCGGGTGGCGCAGTGGAAAGCCAGGCCCGGCGAGATGCTGGTCTATCCGGCGATGAAGCAGCTCACGCTCGACCTCGCTGCGACCTCCTTCCTCGGCGCCGACATCGGCCCCGAGGTCGACCAGATCAACCGCGCCTTTGTCGACATGGTGGCCGCGGCGGTGGCACCGATCCGCAAGCCGCTGCCGGGCACGCAGATGGCGCGCGGGGTCAAGGGACGCAAACGGATCATCGCCTATTTCTCCGAGCAGATTCCGATCCGGCGCGCCAAAGGCGGCGGCGACGATCTGTTCTCGCAACTGTGCCAGGCGACCCACGAGGACGGCGCGCTGCTGTCCGAGCCTGATATCATCGACCATATGAGCTTCCTGATGATGGCGGCGCACGACACGCTGACCTCGTCGCTGACGTCGTTCGTCGGCGAGCTCGCCGCCAATCCCGGCTGGCAGAACAAGCTGCGTGACGAGGTCGGCGCGCTCGGCATTGCCGCTGATCAACCCACCAGCCTGGACCATCTCAACGCTCTGCCGATGGCGGAGATGGCGTTCAAGGAAGCATTGCGGCTGAAGCCGCCGGTGCCGTCGATGCCGCGCCGCGCGGTCCGCGACTTCTCGTTCAGGGGTTATGCGATTCCCGCCGGCACGCTGGTCGGCGTCAATCCGCTGTTCACCCATCATATGAAGGAGATCTGGCCCGAGCCCGAGAGGTTCGACCCGATGCGCTTCACCGACGAAGCACAACGCGCGCGCCATCGCTTCGCGTGGGTGCCGTTCGGCGGCGGCGCGCATATGTGTATCGGGCTGCATTTCGCCTACATGCAGGCGAAGTGCTTTGCGCGGCATTTCGTGCAGAACCTCGAAGTATCGCTGCCGCCGGGCTACAAGGCCGACTGGCAGATGTGGCCGATCCCGAAACCACGCGACGGGCTAAGGGTGATGGTGAAGCCGGCGTAGAACGGGTCCTCATCAACGTCGATATCCGACAGCTTTGTAGGGTGGGTAGAACGGAGCGAAACCCACCGACCTGATCCACCGGCATCCGCAAGCGATGGGTTTCGCGGAGTTTATCATCGGGCCGCGCATTACGCGGACCCGTTGGCTCTATCCATCCTACGGCTATGTCCCGCCATCCTGAGGAGCGCCCTCGTGCGCGTCTCGAAGGATGCACGGCCCGTCTGGTGCGTTGGCACGAGCGCCGTTGAAGCTTCGCCCGGAGCGATGTTGCCAACGCGCGAATGTATGACTACGCTTGAGCCCAGCCAGACCCATACGGTCTTTCGATCTGCGGCGCGTTCATGCCCAAATTTCTTCGCATCGGAGTCCATCAGTCGAACGTGTCGGGATACACGTCGAAGGCATGGTGCGTCCGGCGGGTTGGCTCGACGGTTCTCCTGAAGTGGGGCGCCGTGGAGGTCCATGGCGCCGGAGAAGGGCGCAAGGTCTACTGGACGCTTCCACCGCGGGATAAAACAGTTCGCTGCCGTACGGAGCAGCGTGCCAAGGACTATGCAAAAGCCGCGATCGCACGGCGACGCAGCCATCATTACGAACCGCTGACTGGAAACATCGCCGCCCGGCGACGAACCGCCAATCGCAGCGCCGAGCCTGGACAAGCGCTCGCCACGATCCTCTTTGTCGATATCGTCCGGTCCACCGAAAAGGCCGCACGGCTCGGCGATTCGCGTTGGGCACAGGTGATGAATCACTATTACGCCGCTGTCCGCAGAGAGCTGAAGGCTTTGCGCGGAAAAGAAGTCGTGACGACGGGAGACGGATTGCTGGCGACGTTCCGCGCGCCGGCTGCCGGAGTCCGTTGCGCGACCGCCATCCGCGAGGCGGTGCGCACGCTGGGACTGGAGATCAGGGTCGGGCTGCACGCGGGCGAATACAAGGTGAGCGGGGCGGAGGTGATTGGTCTCGCGATTCACATCGGCGCGCGCGTCGCCGCCAAAGCGCGTGCCGGCGAAGTCCTGGTCTCGAGCGCGGTCAAGGATCTGATGTCGACGTCCGAAATCCGTTTCAAGGATCGCGGCATTCACCAACTCAAAGGCGTACCGCAGCGATGGCGCCTGTATCGGGTCGAGCATTAATCCGCATTGAGATGGCGTCACCTCTCCACAAGCAGGAACGGTGACGGACTACGCCGCCGCCCCAATCCCGACCACCTCGATGCCGTCGACGCGGCCGCGGATCGGCAGCGTGCCGAGATCGTGCAGCGGGAACGGCGGCGGTGCCGCGAAGCGCGCCGTCGCGGCGCGCGAGGCCAGGAATCCGCCATCGACCTTGCGGCTCAACTCCTCCAGCCGCGCTGCGGTGTTCATGACGTCGCCGTTGAACACGATGGCGGGCTTGACGTCGCCGATTTCGCCGACGATCACCGGTCCGAAATGCAGGCTGCCGCGGATTTGCGGTGCGGCGCCGAATTCGCGCTCGAACTCCGGCACGGCCTTCTGCAAGGCGCGGCGCATCGCCACGAAACAGCGCAGCGGCCGGCTATCGATCGCGCCGGACTGCTCCGGCCAGGTCACGATGATCTCGTCGCCGATGTAGTTCAACACCTCGCCGCGATAATCCACGACCGATTCGGTGAGCAGGCGGAAGGTGCGGTCGAGAAAGCGATGAATGCCGATGCCGCCGAGCTGCTCGGCGAGACCGGTGGACCCGGCAATGTCGACGAACAGCACGAAGCGGTTCTCCTCGACCGGCGAATGGTAACGGCCGGAGATGAAGTTCAGGAAGACGCGCGGGCCGATCAGATTTGCGATGCTGAACCCGAGGTTCAGGATCACCGAGATCACGCCCGAATAGACGATGCTGCGCCAGAAATCCTCGATCGACGTTTGCAACTCCAGCCCGGCGGCGCGCTCGCCGACCTGAAGCAACTGGATCGCAATGATGAGGACGGCATAGATCGCGCTGCGGACAGCCAGAAGGGCAACAAGCGGCAAGCGGCGGAGCCGCTCCGAGTCCTGCAGGATGAACAACTCGACACTACCGATCACCACGGCGGTCACGAAGGTGTAAGCAAGCGCCGCGATGAGCTGGGGCGCTGTATGGCGGCCTTGCGCGAGATTGACCGCAACGCTCGCCACTGCACCGGCGACGATGATGGCGCCGAGAAAGCGCAGCTGACGTTCGAGCCTCGCGTTCATGAGGAACGGAGCCGGCTAAGGCAGCTGACCATTGCGAACAGCATGATGTGTCCTTCCCCCCGTCACTGCGAGCAGCTTTGGCTCGCAATGACGATGTTACCTACCCTGCGCCCTGATCGAATGCCTTGCGCAGGGCGACATAGGCCGCCTGCTGCTGCGTCCAGTTGCGGCCGCCGGTGATGGCGCCGTCGACGACGAGATCGTGGCCGTTGACGAAGCTCGACTCGTCGCTCGCCAGGAACACCGCCGCGTGCGCGATATCGTCGGGCAGGCCGGCGCGCGGGATCGGCTGCGCCGCCTTATAGATCTCGCGCATCACCGCCGGCGTCTTCTCGGCCGCCTCGGTCGACAATCCGAGCGCCTTGCCGAAAATACCGGTGGCGATCGCGCCGGGTGAGATCGAGTTGACGCGGATGCCGTCCTCGCCGAGTTCCATCGCGACGCATTTGGTGAAATGAATCACAGCCGCCTTGGCCGCGCCATAGACCATCGATGACGAGAAACCCGCGAGCCGCCCGGCGATGCTGCCATTGTTGATGATGCTGCCGGAACCTTGTTTGCGCATGATGGGCGCGACGTGTTTCATGCCAAGCATGACGCTGCGCAGCAAGGTGGCCATCGCGGCGTCGAACCGCGCGACGTCGAGGCCTTCGATGCCTCCGGTCTGCGCCGGGCCGCCGGCATTGTTGAACAGGCAGTCGATCCGGCCGAATTTCTCGACCGCGAGCGCGATCAGCGCCTGCATCTGGTCCTCGACCGTGACGTCGGTCTGACGGAACACGCAGTTAACACCGAGTTGCTTCGCCAGCGCCTCGCCTTCCGCCGCGCGGCGGCCCGCAATCACGATCCTTGCGCCTTCCGCGGCGAAGACTTCCGCCGTGCGCAGCCCGATGCCGCTGGTCGCGCCCGTAATCACCGCGACTTTGCCGTCCAGCCGTCCCATCCCGATCCCCCAGCCCAATTTGATGCCGCAGATATTCCGCGTCCATCCCGGGCAACGCAAGCACAGCTACGCTCGCATGCGACGCCGGCACGGGTCCGGCTGTGGCCGGAAGGACACAACTGCAGGTTTTCGGTCGCAGCGGCCTTATTTTGGGTCCGCTGATCACGTGAAGTAACAGCGGATGACGAAGCTGATCGATGAATTCAGGACGGGTTGGCAGGGCATTTCCCAGCCCTCGACGCTTTTTGCGGGCAGTTTCGCCCTGTTCTGTCTCGTTTGGGCCACGGCCGCGCGCTTTGGGCTCGCCCAGATCAGGCCGGATGTGTTTTTTACGCCGTATTTTCCGGCCGTGTTCTTCGCCACCGCCTTCGGCGGCTTCCGGGTCGGGATCGCCACCGCGCTTGCCAGCGGCGCGCTTGGCGTCGCCGTCAATTTCAGCGGTACAGCCGTCGATCCCGCCCGCTTTGCGCTGTTGATGATCTTCTGGGCGGTGTGCGGCATCGCGATCTGGGGCGTCGAGCACTACCGCTCGATGGTCGCGCAGCAACGCGAGATCGCCCAACGGCTGATCGAGGAGGAGCAATACCGCAAGATGGTGGTCGACGAGTTGCAGCACCGGCTGAAGAACAAGTCCTCGACCATTCATGCCGTGCTGCACCAGGCGCTGCAGGACCGACCTGACGTCTGGGACCGCATCGATCACCGCATCCGCGCGCTGTCGGCAACCGACGATCTGATCACGCGGGTCGACGGCTATGGCTGCGATATCAAGGATTTGCTTCGCTCGGAGCTCGGGCCTTACGGTCATGTGCGGTTCAACCTCAATGGCGAGCAATTGTTTCTGCCCGCCAAGCTCGCGGTCTCGCTGGCGCTGATCTTCCATGAACTCGCCACCAACGCCGGCAAATACGGCGCCTTCTCCTCGCCACGCGGGTTCCTCCAGGTGTCGTGGACGGCGGGCGACGGCCGCCTCAATGTGACCTGGGACGAAACCGAGGGGCCGGCGGTCGAAGCGATCGGCGAAGCCGGCTTCGGCACCAAGCTGTTGAATTCGGCGCTGCGGCCGTTCGACGGCAAGACCGAGATCAGCTACCTGAAGACCGGCATTCACTGCACCATGCAGTGTCAGCTTCCCGCCGGTTGAGAAACCGATCCCGGCACGACACGCTGTTTCAAGTGCGCACGGAAACCGCGGGAACCGAAATCGCTCGCGCAGGCGGCAACGCCGCGCGTTGATAGTCTGTTAATGACGATTGCCGACGGCTTGCGAAGCCCACAGCTCTCTCATGCTGTCACGGCTTTTCTCAGTTCCGCTTAACCAAAACTACAACGGACTTTGCCAAGCTTCGCGCATGCATAGTCTCACCAAACACGATTTTCAGTCCGGTGCGTTAGCGGCCGGAAATGAAGGCAATTCCAGCAATGAATTGCAAATTTTGCGGGATCTTCTCCGCCTGCTGCCCTCGGGCGTGACTGTTCAGGACGAGCGCGGCGAATTCATCCTTGTTAACGAAGCGGCCGCGGCACAATTGCAGCTCGCGGCCAATGCCAGCCAGCCGACACAGATCGACGACCGCCACGAGACCTGCCTCGAACTGCTGCGCAGCGGCAGCCCGGTCGTGCTCGAAGAGGCCCTGACCTGCGGCGCGTCCAAGCATGTGTTCCTCACCTCGCACCGGCCGGTGCAGATCGCCGGGCGCAACTTCCTGATCTCGGCCTCTGCCGACATCACCGACCAGAAGGCGTTCGAGGACCAGCTGTTCCGCTCCGCCTATTACGACGAGCTGACCGATCTGCCGACGCGCCGGGTGATCGAGCATCGGGTCAACGGCCTGATCCGCCGCGACGGGCCGCAAGCGCATTTCGCCCTCGCCTTCCTCGACGTCGACAATTTCAAGCACATCAACGACTATTATGGCCACGCGATCGGCGATGCGCTGCTGATCGAGCTGTCGAAGCGGCTCGGGCACGCCTTGCGCGACACCGACATCCTGTCGCGCATCTCGGGTGACGAGTTCCTGCTGCTGCTGAACCCGATCAGCGGCGATCACGAGGTCGCCGAGTTCATCCAGATGATCCAGGAGCGGCTGAAGGCGCCGTTCTTCATCGATCAGTCTGAAATCTTCGCCTCGACCTCGATCGGCGTCAGCCTGCATCCCGAGCACGGCCGGGACTACGAGGCGCTGCGACAGAACGCCGACATCGCGATGTATCGGGTCAAGAACAACGGCAAGGGCGCGACCGCGTTCTTCGACGACAGCATGGAGCGCGAGGCGCTGGCGCGGATGAAGATCGAGCAGTCGCTGCGGCTCGCGATCCTGGAGAAGCGCTTCTGCTGCGCGTTTCAGCCCAAGGTCGATATCCGCACCCAGGAGGTCAAGGGCATCGAGGCGCTGGTGCGGCTGCGCGACGACGAGGGCGTGATCCAGGCGCCCGGCACCTTCATCAACCTTGCCGTCGAGCTCGGGCTGATCGACGAGCTGACGCATCTGGTGCTGGCGGAAATCGTCAAGTCGATCGACCTGATCAACGACACCTTCGGCCCGACCACGACGATCAGCATGAACGTCGCCGCCAAGCAGGCCGCCAACCCCGACTTCATGCGCTCGTTCGCCCGCGCGATCGAGGACACCGGCTTTGCCAGGCGCTTCATGATCGAGGTGACCGAGGACGCCTTCATCACCAAATCGCAATTCCAGGACCAGATCCTGCCGATGCTGCGCGGAATCGGCGTCGGCATCTCGATCGACGATTTCGGCATCGGTTATTCGTCGCTGTCGGCGCTCGCCGACATCACCGCCGACGAGATCAAGATCGACCGCTCCTTCATCACGGACATCCACAAGCGGCCGCGCAGCCAGGGCATCCTGCGCGCGATCGAATCCTTGAGCGAGGTGCTCGGCATGACCGTGATCGCCGAGGGGATCGAGTCCTATGAGGAGCTCGCCTATCTGCAGGCCGCGACCAAGATCCGCTATGCGCAGGGATACTACTTCGCCAGGCCGATCTTCCTCGAGGACCTCAGGCCCGCGACGCCGCACGCCAGCGAGACGCGCGGCAGCCTGGCGGCGCGCCCGGCCCAGGAAAGCCGCGCGACCTATTCCCGCGCCAGCAGCTATCGAAGATAGGGCGGGATAATTTTGCTGCGCCTCATCGTCATTGCGAGCCAACGGGTCGCGCGAACGCGCGCCCGATGACAGGCTCCGCGAAGCAATCCATACCTCCACTTGCGGAGCCATGGATTGCTTCGTCGCTTTGCTCCTCGCAATGACGCGGTTAGCTCTGTGATTCAGGACTTCAAAGCCGCCCGCGCTACTTCTCCAGCACCGGAAGTTGCGGCACGCTGTCGTTCGGCGCGCCGGCCTGCATCGTGATCAGCGTCATCGAGACCAGATCGTAATAGCCCATGATGGCGATGATATCCATGATGCCGCGCTCGCCGAACTTGTCCTGTGCGGCCTTGTAGACGGCATCGCTGACCTTCCTGTCGCGATAGAGCGCGATGCCGAGATCGTACAGCGCCGCCTCATCGTCCTTCATCCCGTCAGGCCGCGTGCCCTTGGCGATCGCGTCCAGGACTTTCGGATCGAGGCCGCCCTTCAGCGCAAGTGGGTAGTACGCGAACCATTCATACTGCGCGGTCCAGTGCCGCGCCGTGATCAGGATCGCCATTTCGCTCAAGCGCGGCGGTAGCGACGTGTTCCAGCGCAAATACTCCGACAGGTTGGACAGTTTTGGCGCCAGATCGGGATTGCGGATATGGGCGCGATAGGGCGGTGCGGTGAACTTGGCGTTGCGCGGCGGCGCTGTGATCAGGTCAGCCCAGGCCTTCTGCGCCGGCGACAACTCCTCGGCCTTCAGCGGCGCGAAGCGGGTGATGTCCTCGGCCCGGCCGGCATGCGCGGCAAGCACCGAAGCCGCCAGAATCCCTGCCTTCAGCAATCGTCGCATTATCGCTCTCCCTTTTTCGAGGCGGACGTCTCGCCGCCCTTGTCGGGCGAGCTTAATCGCGGTCGACCCGGATGCAACGGAATACCGCCGATGGCGGCAGCAACCCCTGCAACCATCACGTTCAGAATCCCGCCCCGCCAATTAAGCGACGAGTAACCGGTTTTCCTAACCGCTTGTGCGAACTCCGCAGCGTATGCATGGCATCCAGGGGATGAGAAATGCGTGGATCGATGCAGGGGCAGGCGGGCGTCCCATCGGGACAGAGTGTGAACTGGCGGATCGCTGCGACCATTCGCGGGCCGGTGCTGTGGCTGACCGTCTGCGGCGCCCTGCTGGTCTCAGCGATCTTCGCCGGCACCATCATGATGGTCGGTGAATACCGCGAGCGCGCCCTCGCCAACAGCGAGCGCGAGCTGGAGAACACCGTTCTGCTGCTCGCCCGCCATTTCGATCAGCAGTTCGAGGATTCCGACATCATCGCCTCGAACATGATCGAGAAGTTGAGGATTTCCGAGATCACCTCGCCGGAGGCGTTCCGCGCGAAGATGTCGACGCCGGAAACCCATCAGATGCTGAAGACCAAGGCGGTCTCGTTCCTCGGCCACCTCGTGCTGTTCGATGCCGACGGAAAGGCCATCACCTGGTCGGGCGATCTGCCGCCGCCGGCCAAGCTGAACATCGCCGAACGCGACTACTTCAAGAGCTTCAAGTTCGATGCGCATCCGGAGCCGGTGCGCACCGAAACCCTGCGCAGCCTGATCATCGGCGGCCTCAGCACCGTAATCGCCCATCGCCTGAGCGGACCGGACGGCACATTCCTCGGCGTCATGACCCGGCGCATCGATCCCCTGAACTACGAGAAGTTCTTTGCCTCGGTGGCGCCGGGCGCGAGTGCCGCGATCACGATGTTCCAAACCGACGGCACCATGCTCGCGCGCTATCCGCATGTCGAGGCGATGATCGGCAGGAAGCTCGACAATGCCCCACTGGTCGATCTCGTTGCGCGGCAGGGCGGCCAGCACACGCGGCGTCTGGCCAGCCCGATCGACGGCATTGACCGGCTCGGCTCGGCCGTCAGGCTCACGCATTTTCCGGCAGTCGTGGTCGCCACCAACACGGTGGAGGCGGCGCTCGGCGACTGGCGGGCGCAAACCCGCTTCCTGGTCTCTGTCGCCACACTCGCCGCAATTATCGTAGCCCTGGTGCTGTTCGTCCTTGTCAGGCAGATCATGCGGCAGAACCGCGAGGCGCAGCAGCGGCTGGAGTCGGAGCGGCAGCAGCTCGACACCGCGCTCAACAACATGATCCAGGGCCTCGTGCTGTTCGACGCGGCCGCGCACATGGTCGTCTGCAATCAGCGCTATCTCGATATGAGCGGACTTTCGGCCGACTTCGCCAAGCCGGGCCGCAGATTCGAGGACATCATACGGCAGCGCAAGGCGAACGGATCGTTCGATGGCGATGTCGACGCGTTCTGCGCGACGGTCCGCAGCAATGTCGCCAAAACTGAAGTGAGCGAGATCATCACCTCGTCCGTCGACGGACGCTGCTTCTCGACCATCAACCGGCCGCTGGCGCATGGTGGCTGGGTCGCCACCATCGACGACATCACGGAGCGGCGCAATCTGGAGCAGGAGCGCGATCGCAACAACGCCTTCCTGCGCGAAATCGTCGACCACATCCCCTCGCAGATCACGGTCAAGGACGCGCATACCCGCCGTTATCTGCTGGTCAATCGCGTCGCCGAGACCCAGTTCGGCATGCCGCGCGACAACATCATCGGCAAGACCGCGTTCGACATGTTTCCGGCGGAAAACGCCCAGAGCGTCACCGACGACGACGACATGGTGCTGCGATCGGGCGAGGGCTTCTTCAAGGACGAGCATTACTGGCACAGCCCTGTCACCGGCGAGCACTACATCACCGCGCGGCGGATCGGCATCCGCGACAAGGCCAGCATGCCGCGCTACATCGTCAACGTGGTGGAAGACGTCACCGAGCGGCGGCGCGCCAACGAGAAGATCGCGCACCTCGCCCATTACGACGCACTGACCGACCTGCCGAACCGCGTCCTGTTCCGCGAGCGGATCGAGCGTGAGCTGGAGAAGGCGAAGCGCGGCGGGCAATTCGCCCTGCTCTACATCGATATCGACGAATTCAAGGGCATCAACGACTCGCTCGGCCATCACGTCGGCGACGACCTGCTCAAGACCATTGCCGGCCGCATCAAGGCCTGCCTGAAGCATGGCGACCTGATCGCGCGGCTCGGCGGCGACGAGTTCGCGGTGATCCAGACCGCGATCGGCGGCACCGAGGACGTTGAGGGTTTCGTCGCTCGCGTCCACCACGCGATCCGGCAGCCCTGCGACTGTCTCGGCCATCATTTGTCGACCGACGCCAGCATCGGCGTCGCGCTGGCGCCGCGGGATGGCACCGACCTCGATCAGCTGATCCGCAACGCCGACATCGCCATGTACGGTGCCAAGGCGGAAGGCCGCCGCACCCACCGCTTCTTCGAGCCGGAGATGGGCGCCAACGCAAGGGCACGGCTGAGGATGGAGCAGGACCTGCGGCAGGCGATGATCGACGGCGCCTTCGAGATTTATTACCAGCCGCTGCTCGGCCTCGACAGCGACGAGGTGACCGGCTGCGAGGCGCTGCTGCGCTGGCGGCATGCCGAGCGCGGCATGGTCTCGCCGGCTGAATTCATCCCCGTCGCGGAGGACACCGGCCTGATCGTCGAGCTCGGCGAGTGGGTGCTGCGGACCGCGTGCATGGAGGCTGCGACCTGGCCGGACAACATCCGCCTTGCCGTCAACGTCTCCCCCATCCAGTTGAAGAATGCCACGCTGGCGCTGAAGGTCGCCAGCGCGCTCGCCGCCTCTGGCCTGAACCCGAACAGGCTCGAGCTCGAGATCACCGAGGCGGTGCTGATCGGCGACGACGACGTGGCGCTGGCGATCCTGCACCAGCTCCGCGACATCGGGGTGCGGATCGCACTCGACGATTTCGGCACCGGCTATTCGTCGCTGAGCTATCTGAAGCGCTTCCCGTTCGACAAGATCAAGATCGACCGCTCTTTCATCAGCGACATCGCGGTCGACGGCTCGGCGACGATCGTGCAGTCAGTGGTCAACATCGCCGCCTCGCGCAACATGACCACGACAGCGGAAGGTGTGGAGACCGAACAGCAGCGCGACCTGCTGCGCCAGCTCGGCTGCACCGAGATGCAGGGCTATCTGTTCAGCGCTCCGAAACCCGCCGCCGAACTCAGGTCGTTGCTATCAGCCCACGGCGAAAAGGCGCGCGCGATCGCGTAGAACATACTGGAGTCGGGTTGAACGATCCGTCGGCAGGCTCGCTGCACCTCTCCCCGCTTGCGGGCAGGGGCGCACTGCCAAAATATCGAAAACAACCCCATGCAAAGTAGCCGGCGGCCCCCGGCGCTCGACATGACGACTTGACATGTCGGGCAACTCAGCGATATTATTCCATTATTCCGAAATCGCGCAGGCGCCCCTCGCCCCAGGCTATTGCGTATGGCGTTTGTGGACTTCTGCCGCAAGCGGGAGAGGAAGCACAGCTCCTTCGCCGTTGCTATTCGACCTAACCTCATCCCTACCGCATCGATCGCCGCAGGCCTATATTGATCCCGGTCCCACCCGACGCGAAGGTCTCTTCGATGCAGCCGGTCTCTATCCTTCTGAACATCTTCTGGATTCTACTCGGTGGTGCCTGGATGGCGGTCGGCTGGCTGGTGGCCGCCGTGATCATGGCCATCACCATCATCGGCCTGCCCTGGGCCCGCGCCGCCTTCAACATCGCGGTCTACACGCTGCTGCCGTTCGGTTCGCGCGCGGTGCGCCGCAATGAACTGACCGGCCAGGGCGACCTCGGAACCGGGCCGCTCGGCCTGATCGGCAATCTCATCTGGTTCATCCTGGCCGGCTGGTGGCTTGCGATCGGGCACCTGATCACCGCGATCCTGCTCGCGGTCACCATCATCGGCATCCCCTTCGCTTGGGCCCATCTCAAGCTCGCCGGAATCGCGCTGTGGCCGATCGGCAAGGTCATCGTGCCGGCGTGATGATCGGTAGCGAGAGGCCTCTTGACGATGAACCGCCGGGCTGGCGGCTCACGTCGCTGCCTGGCCGCGCCTGATTGAGCCCCCGCCGTGGCACGACGGTCACTTTGTTAACTCAGTTCTTAACGAATTCGTTCTATTTTGCCGCATCCTACCTCATGGACAGTCTGCCGCCCGGTTCCTGGGCGGCGTTCTCAGCACATCGAAGAGGCAGAATGCCGGTCCTCAAGACCCCGTTTTCGTTCCGCTCGATCGGGACAAAGCTTGCGATCATGACCGTGGTCGGCGCGATCTGCATGGCGCTGGTGGCGTCGACCGTTCTCTGGATTGCCCGGGGCCAGCTCGTCACGGAGCGCACCGAGAAGGCGCATGCCATCGTCGACGTGGTGTGGAATCTCGCGGACGGCTATTACAAGGCCTACAAGGCCGGCCAGATGACGGAGGAGGAAGCCAGGAAGCGCTTCCTGGAGGCCAACAATTCGGTCTGGTACGAAGACCACACCAACTACGTCTTCATCTACGACTACGAGACCGGGCTTTGCGTCTCCAATCCCGGCATTCCGCAGTTCGTCGGCAAGGACATGCGCCCCAACAAGGACGCCAATGGCCTGCCGTTCGCGGTCATGCTGATGGATCTGGCGAAGAAGGGCCAGGGCACCCTGCGCTACGCGTTCCGCCGCAGCGGCAGCGATGCCACCCCGCTCGACAAGGTCGCCTTCACGCGCGGCTTCGCACCGTGGAATCTGATGATCGGGTCGGCCGAGTACATGTCGGAGGTCGATACCTCGTTCTGGTCGATGGTGCAGATGGCCTCCGGCGTCATCGCCGTGCTCATGCTGATCTCGATTGTGATCGCCTGGGCGGTCGGGCGCAGCGTGGTGAAGCCGCTGTCGAGCCTGAAGGAGCGGATGGCGTCGCTCAGCGCCGGCCAGCTTGACGCTCCGGTGTCGCATGCGGACCGCCGCGACGAGATCGGCGAGATGGCGCGCACGGTGCAGGTGTTCCGGGACGCGATGATCGAAACCAACCGCCTGCGCGAGCAACAGGCGGCCGCAGAGCACAACCAGGCCGCGACACGAAAGATCGACATGAACCGTCTTGCCGATCAGTTCGAAAGCGAGGTCGGCGAGATCATCGAGATGGTGTCGGTCGCCGCCGGTCAGCTCGAGCAATCCTCGACGACGCTGTCGAAAACCGCCGACACGGTCGAGCAAGTCAGCAGCCGCGCCTCCAATGCATCCGGCGAGGCCTCCTCGAACGTGCATTCGGTGGCGGCCGCGAGCGAAGAACTTGCAGCCTCGATCGGCGAGATCAGCCGCCAGGTCGGCGCGTCCGCACGCATCGCCGGCGAGGCGGTGGCCCAGGCGCAGAAGACCGATATCCGCATCGGCGAGTTGTCGAAAGCGGCAAGCCGCATCGGCGACGTGGTCGACCTGATCCAGACGATCGCCGGACAGACCAATCTGCTGGCGCTGAACGCCACCATCGAGGCCGCCCGCGCCGGCGACGCCGGTCGAGGCTTTGCGGTGGTGGCCTCGGAAGTGAAGTCGCTTGCCGAGCAGACCGCAAAGGCGACCGACGAGATCAGCCAGCAGATCTCGGACATTCAGTCGGCAACCCAGGATTCTGTCGCGGCCATCAAGGAAATCGGCACGACGATCGGGCGCATCTCGGAGATTTCAGCGTCGATCTCGTCGTCGGTCGAGCAGCAGGGCTCGGCCACCCAGGAGATTTCCCGCAACGTGCAACGCGCCGCCGCAGGCACCTCGCAGGTCGAAGCCAGCATCGTGGACGTTCAGCGCGGCGCGGCGGAAACCGGCGGCGCCTCTGCTCAGGTACAGGCGGCCGCGCAATCGCTCGCCAACGAGAGCGCCCGGCTCAAACGCGGCGTCGGCAGCTTCCTGAGCTCGATCAGGGCAGCGTGATAAGCGGCGGCGTGCTCTAGAGCGTTTCCCGTTCCGATGGAATCGGAACGGAGCTCCAGATTCTTGTTTTGACGCGTGTTCTTCACGCGAACCGGTATCCACTTCGCTCGAAAACGCTCTACCGCGCGGCCTCGCAGCCGGGAATGTCGAACACCGCGGTCAGGCCGCAGGGCGAGGTCAGCATCTTGCCGCCCTCATGGCCTACGCCCGGCACATCCCATTCGCTGTGGTTCGGCGTGCCGTTGTCGCGGGCCTGCATGACCGCGACATAGGCGTGGCCGCGCGCGTAACGATACGGTCCTTCGGCTTCGGCCATGCAGGTTTTATCGAGCGCGGGATGATTCGGATTGGTGTCGAGCGTTCCCAAGAGATAGATGACGCGCCGCGCGACATAGGCCTGCTCCAGTGCAGCTGGCGACGGCTCGGCGAGATAGGGCGGACGCTCGTCCATGCCGAACTTCCAGTCGTTGTAGCCGTGGCAGCTCGCCGCGATCGCGGCATCCGGCCGGTCCTTGCTGAAATAGGCATATGAGGAGGGGTTGGCGACCACAAAGCGCACGCCGATGCCTTCATGCAGAAGCGGCTGATCGCCCTTCGTTGCGATCGCGTAGCGCTGCACCACCTGCCCGCCACCGGAATGGCCGAACACCACGACCTGCTTCAGGTTCGGAAACAGCGTGCGGTCGCCGAGCTTCGCCAGGATGGCGTCGAGCGCGTCGAACGAACTCGCCGGGCCCGGTCCGAGCGCGGGATCGCCGCCCTCCCAGCCATAGAGACTCCAGCGCAGCGTGTCGGCGGGCAGCTTGAAGGCATTCACGTCGGATTCGACAAGGAATTGCGGCGCGATCATCAGCGTGCTCTTGCCGGCATCGCCGGCGGCGGCCTGTGCCTCCAGCGCGGAACGGAAGTAATCGTCGGCATTGCGCAGCGCGCCATGCAGGACAAGGACAGCGCGCGTGATGTCCGGGCGCGGCTTGGACCAGTCGGCCGACAGATAGAGCGGGAACGTCGCGGTGCCGACCGCAATGCGCGCGCTGGCGACCTCCTTGACCGGCTTATCGTGACGCTCGACGTCTTCCGTCAGCGGCGCCGCAGGGGCGCGAGCCGCCATCGCGACAAGCAGCGTCAATGCCACAAGCCAGACTCGGTGATGCATGATGGGTGCTCCGTCAATGCTGTGCCCGCGGGAAAGATGGGATCGGGCTTGATCATGGCGCATCGGGCGCTCGTTCACCCGTGAACTTTTGGAAAGGCGCTTCACCGATTCTCAGGCCGCCAGCCGCCCGCGGTTGTTCGCCGCGAGGATCGGGCGGATACCCGCCCAATTCCAGCGGACACATGACGATCTCCCTCGAAACACAGCCGTTTTCGCGCGCGCGGTCATGTTTGGAGGACCAGTTTAAAGCCTGCGGGCGGCCCGCCAAGGCCGTTGCCGACGCGAGGCCAATCAGCTAAATGAACCCCTGTACGCACCCGTAGCTCAGCTGGATAGAGCGTTGCCCTCCGAAGGCAAAGGTCACACGTTCGAATCGTGTCGGGTGCGCCAGTTCGGTACAAAACTGGGCACGCCAAAACCCGCCATTTTGCACTTGAGGCAACGGCACGAGTACGCAGCAGGACGCTTTTCGACCCCATCAGTTTGGCGTCCGCTTCGCTTGCGCGCTTGCACAAGTCTTGATTAATGCACCCGAACAGGCCGAAATGCTGCGGGCGAGATCGCCCGCGCTTTCCCTCGAGTCATCCATGGCCTAACCACTTTCGGCCATTACCCCCAGACGGAAGACCTGTTCGTGACGAGACCACAATCCCTGCGGCCCGACCTGATCGACGCCGCGCTCACATCCGCTCAACGCGTGGGCACGCCGCTTTGGCTCTACGAAGCCGAGCCGATACGTGAACGAGTCAGGCAATTGTCAGGATTCGATTGCGTCCGCTTCGCCCAGAAGGCCAACAGCAACACGCATATCCTGCGCCTGCTCCGGTCCATGGGGGTCGCGGTCGACGCCGTCTCCCTCGGCGAGATCGAACGAGCGCTGCGGGCAGGCTACGTGCCCGGCACGACCGCGCATGACATCGTGTTTACCGCCGACATTATCGACGAGGCGACGCTGGCGCGCGTCCTCGCACTGGGAATTCCCGTCAATTGCGGATCGCCCGACATGCTGAGGCAACTCGGCCGCGTGGGGCGAGGCCATCCGGTTTGGCTCAGGATCAATCCAGGCTTCGGACATGGTCACAACCGCAAGACCAACACGGGTGGTCCTTCGAGCAAGCATGGAATCTGGCATGAGGAGTTCGAGGACAGCCTGCGTCTCGTCGACGAATACGGACTATCCCTGATCGGACTTCACATGCATATCGGCTCGGGCGTCGACTATGCGCACCTGCATCGTGTCTGCGACAGCATGCTGGATGCCGTGCGGCGCGCCAATCGGCCGCTGTTGGCGATCTCGGCGGGCGGCGGGCTCTCTGTGCCTTATCGGCCGGGCGAACCGGAGATCGATATCGCCGAATATTATGCAGCATGGAACAAGACGAGGCTCGAGGCGGAGCGAATCACGGGTGGCCGGATACGCCTCGAATTGGAGCCAGGCCGATACCTCGTGGCCAATGCCGGGCTTCTCGTCGCCGAGGTTCGCGCGGTGAAGAATGTGGCCGGCAACCATTTCGTGCTGCTGGATGCGGGCTTCAACGAACTGGCGCGCCCCATCCTTTACGGCAGTCACCACGACATCTGCTTTGTCACGCGAGCCGGTGCGCCGGTTGCCGGTCCGATCCGTCCCATCGCGGTTGCCGGGCCGCTCTGCGAAGCGGGCGACGTCTTCACCCAACATGATGGCGGCTTCGTCGAGTTCCGCGAACTCCCGCTGCCGGAGGTTGGCGATGTCGCGATCCTGCGCGACGCGGGGGCCTATGGCGCGACCATGTCTTCAAACTACAACACGCGACCGCTTGCGCCTGAGGTCATGCTCGATGCGGGAGCGCTCTCGGTGATCCGCAGGCGTCAGTCGATCGAGCAGTTGCTTGACCTTGAAGCCGATGGAGGACCGCTCTGATGGTTGCGCCAGCGGTGCTGTTGTGCTTGCCCTTTGCTGGCGCAGACCGACGGCTTAGATAACCCGCGAACACGCGCGCGACGCCGCCGCGATCAGATGAACCGGTAACTAGGCCGCAATTGCCTGCTGAAGCGCGATCGCCTGGTCGCGATTCTGGAACGCGATCGCGGTGTGGGTGTAATCGTCTGCGGTCTGCGAACGGGCGATGTGATCGAGAACCTCGCGGCCCTTGATGACGTGAAGGTCGGTTCCGCTCTCGGAGGGGTAAATGCCTACGACGACATCGTAGGCCGTAATGACCGCCCGCAGCGCGCTTGCCTTGTCGTCAGAGGCCTCGATGAAGATACGAACGTCCGCTGCGAGATCCCGCAGTTCATCAAAATCGATCACCTGGCCACTCCGACGCAACTCATCGACCGACTCTAGCGTCAACGTGCTTACCGAAAGATAAAGGAACTCACGGGCCGAACGCCGCGTGCCTGCGATCGCTTACGGTGGCGAGCACTGCTCAAACCGTCTTCGCCATCCGTAGCGGGTCCTGCCCGGCGGCTTGTACACTGAGAGGACTGCCGGCACGACCAGCACCAGCAGACCACCGGCGGCATGAAGCACGAGTTGAGTCCCCACCGCGCGAAGCTCGGCACGCGGCAATGTGGTCTCCGCGGCCAGGCCGGCGGCGTAACCAATCAGCTTCATCTTGGACAGCAAGACCGCAATGGCAAACACCGTCAGCAAGAGTTTGATCAGGACCCAATAGTGCCGGAACAAACCCCAGGGCGTGCCCAGCGACTGGATAAGCCCGGTCAGCAACGAAACGGATGCCAATGGGACGATCGCGAACTGGTTGATCAACTGCATCGAAGGGTAGGCCGCGCGCACTGTCGATGCATCATGGCCGATCAGGCCGGCGATCGCGAGAACCAGGAAAGCTGCGATCGCACCGAGCAGGCCGACCGAGCCGGTAACATGCGCCGTGAGCGCGAACTTGCGCACACGGGGTGCCATTGTCGCCATCAGCGCCCATTCTCCGGCGTTGCAGGGTCAGTTCGGGCACCGATGGACGGCATGTCGTGGCGAAGCCCGCCCCCCACATGCAGTGCGACGACAAGCAAGACAACCGCGGCACCGACCGCGATTCCAAATCCCTTCACCCAGCGTGGGACGCCTGGATAGCGGTCCGGATCAGTCATCGGCGTCTCCTCGTGTCGCGCGCAATTGTGAACCTGAACGCAGCGTGCGATACGAGACGGAACGTCCGGAATGTTGTCAACGAACAGTCTCACGCGGATGTCCGTTACCGGACGAACTGCTCGATTTGACCGGAAATGATGCGGCGATGACAAAGCAACCGATCGACCGTCGCGTCGCCCGTACCAGGGCGATGCTGCAACAGGCCCATCTCGCCTTGATCCTGGATAAGGACTATGAGGCGATCACCGTCGACGATATCTGCGCCGCGGCCAACGTCGCTCGATCGACGTTCTATGCCCACTATACGAGCAAGGATGATCTGAGACGGAGCGGCCTCGACCATTTGCGCAAGCAGCTTGTCGATCGCCAGAAGGAGGCTCTGGCGAAATCAGGAGACCGCAAAGACCGAAGTTTGGGCTTCAGCCTTGCCATGTTCGAACATGCCCATGGTCATATCGATCTCTACAAAGCGCTGGTGGGCGGCCGCGGCGGTGCCGTCGCGCTCGGAACCATTCGCCAGATCCTGTCGGATCTGGTGCGCAATGAACTGGCGGCAACCGTTGACAAGACATCGGCGGAAACTATCCCGCACGACGTCGTGGTCCAGTATGTCGTTGGTGCCTTCATGGCGGTGATGACCTGGTGGCTGGACGGTGGCGCAAAGCTGCTGCCCCAGCGGATAGACGCGATGTTTCGACAGCTGGCGACCGAAGGCATCATGCGGTCCTATGCGTGAAGGGTTCAGGCAGGAGATCGACCGCTCAAGCGATCGCAACAATTTCGAGTTCCTGACTGCCCGACCCCACCACGTCTCCCACGCTCTTGCCCATCAGCGACTTCGCGACCGGAGACGCAAAGGAAATCGAGCCGGCCTTGGGATCGGCCTCGTCCTCTCCCACAATGCGATAGGTCTGCACGCGCCCGTCAGCGCGGCTGAAAGTCACCGTGCTTCCAAAGGCAACTGTTTCGGTTGAAGCAGGATCGGGGACGACCTGGGCTGTGCGCAGCCTTTCCGCGAAGTATCGTGCGTCGCGCAAGGGAGCTGCCGACTGCCGTCGCCGTTCATTGACGTCCTCGAGCTGCTGCGCGGCCTCGTGCGCCTCACGCGCCTGGCGGAACTGAGCCTCCAACGCTTTCAACCCCGCCTCGGTCACCAGATTGGGATGCGGTGAAATTGGACGGTCGGGCAACAGCGTCTCGGACGCGGTTTCGGCGCTCTCTTCCTTGGTGAAGGCAACACTCAATCTGGAGCTCCATCGAAGACGAGGCAGTATAGCTGCACTTCGCTCGCTGCGCTAATGCGCCGGAGCCTCCGGCACCTTGCCCTTGCCGCCGAACCTGCTCTTCACGCCCTCGCGCATGCGCTGGAAGGTGACGTAGAGCATCGGCACCAGGAAGATGCCGATCGAGCTTGCGGCGAGCATGCCGCCGAACACCGCCGTGCCGACGGCGCGGCGGCTGATTTCGGCGGCGCCGGTTGCGACCACCAGCGGCAGCAGGCCGAGGATAAAGGCGATCGAGGTCATCATGACGGCGCGGAAGCGCATCTGCGATCCCAACAGCGCGGCGTCCACGATCGGCATGCCGGCCTCACGTTGCTCCTTGGCGAACTCGACGATCAGGATGCCGTTCTTGGCGGCGAGCGCGATCAGCACGACGAGGCCGATCTGGCCGTAGAGATCGAGATTCAGCCCCGCGAGCTTGATGGCGAGATAGGAGCCGAACACGCCGACCGTGATCGCCAGCAGCACGGGAATCGGGATCGTCCAGCTCTCGTACAGCGCCACCAGGAACAGATAGGCGAACAGCACCGCCAGCGCGAGAATGATGCCGGTCTGGCCGGCGGCCGCCTGCTCCTGATAGGCGGTGCCGGTCCATTCGTAGGAATAGCCGGCCGGCAGCGTCGCCTTGGAGATCTCGGCCATGGCCGCGATCGCCGTGCCCGACGACACGCCCGCCGCCGGGCCGCCGTTCACGGTGACCGAGCGGAAATTGTTGTAGCGGGTGATCACTTGCGGACCGGTGACGATCCGCAAGGACGCGATCGACCGGATCGGCACCATCTCGCCGGTCGCATTGCGCACATAGATCTGCCAGATGTCGGGGATGTCGCCGCGGTCGGCGGCCTCGCCCTGCACATTGACCTGCCAGGTGCGGCCATACAGGTTGAAGTTGTTGACATAGATGCCGCCGAGCGTGGCCTGCAGCGCGGTGAAGACATCGCTCATGTTGAGACCGAGCGCCTGCGCCTTGGCCCGATCGATGTCGAGATAAACCGACGGATTGGTCGCGGTGAAGGTCGAGAACACGCGGGTCAGCCGCGGGTCGCGGTTGGCCGCGGCAATCAACCCGCCCATCACGCTGCCGAGGGAGGCCGGATCCTGCCCTTCCAGCGCGTCGAGCTGATATTCGAAGCCGCCGGAGGTCGAGAGCCCGATGATCGGCGGCAGGTTGAACGGCAGGACCGAGGCCTGACGGATCTGCGATCCCCCGATGAAGGTCTGCCGGATCGCGGCCTGCACCGAATCGGTGACCGCCTTGCGGTCGGCGAACGGCTTCATGCGCGCCACCATGAACGCCGAATTGGGTTCGCTGGCGCCATCGAGCAGCGAGAAGCCGATGATCGACAGCACGTGGTCGACCGCCGGGTTCTTCTTCAAGAGCGCCTCGACCTGTTTGGTCGCCTCGCTGGTGCGCGCCACCGAGGCGCCGTCGGGCAATTGGACGGCGATGAAGAACGCGCCCTGATCCTCCTCGGGCAGGAAGCCGGTCGGGGTTATCAGCGACACGCCGAAGATAGCGCCGGAGAACACCAGAACGCCGACCAGCGAGAGCACCGCGACGCGCAACAGCCGCTTCACCCCTCCGGCATAGCGGTCGCGCACCCAGTCGATGCCGCCCAGCACCCGTCCCATGATGCCGTGGCGCGGCCCGGTGTGGCGCAGGAAGACGGCGCAAAGCGCCGGCGACAGCGTCAGCGCGTTCAACGCCGAGATCACCATCGCCGCGCTGATCGTCACCGCGAACTGACGGAACAGCGTTCCGGAAATTCCGGGGATGAAAGCAATCGGTACGAACACCGACAGCAGCACCAGCGAGATCGCGATGATCGGCGCCGTGATCTGCGTCATCGCCTTCTTGGTGGCGTCGGCCGGCGACAGCTCCGGCTCCTCCTCCATGACGCGCTCGACGTTTTCGACCACCACGATGGCGTCGTCGACCACGATGCCGATGGCCAGCACCATCGCCAGCAACGAGACCGTGTTGGCGGAGTAGCCGAGCGCCAGCAGCACCGCGAAGGCGCCGATCAGGCTGACCGGAACCGCAACCGCTGGAATGATCGTGGCGCGCAGATTGCCGAGGAACAGGAACACCACGATGACGACGAGCACGAAGGCCTCGCCGAGGGTCTTCATCACTTCCGTGATCGTATCGGAGACGAAGGTCGTGGAATCATACTGTACGAGATAGGTCAGGCCCGGCGGAAACCGCTCCGACAGCGTTGCCAGCGTGGCCTGGACGGCCTTGGCCGTCGTCACCGCATTGGCGCCGGGGGCGAGATAGATGCCCATCGGCACGCCGGGATTGCCGTCGATGCGCGACTCGGAGTCCATGTTCTGCGCACCGATCTCGACGCGGGCGACATCCCTGATCCGCAGCACCGATCCGTCCGGATTGGCCCGCAGCACGATCTCGCCGAACTGCGCCGACGTCGTCAGGCGGCCCTGGGTCTGCACGTTGAACTGGAACTGCTGATCGTTGCTGATCGGGCGCGCGCCGATCCGGCCGACCGGCGCCTGCACGCTTTGGGCGCGGATCGCCGCGATCACGTCCGACGGCGCGAGATTGAGGCTGGTGAGACGCTGGGTGTCGAACCAGATCCGCATCGAATAGTTCAGCTTGGCGAACAGCGACGCCTGTCCGACGCCGGGCGTGCGGGAAATCGCGTCCAGCACGTTGATGATGGCGTAGTTGGTGATGAACAGCGGGTCCTGCTCGCCACTCTTGCTGTACAGCACGATGAACTGCAGCACGGCCGAGGACTTCTTCTGCACGACCAGGCCCTGCGCCTGCACCTCGGTCGGCAATTGCGCCAGCGCGCTCTGCACGCGGTTGTTGACGTTGACGGTGTTGATGTCGGGATTGCTGCCGAGCGCGAACGAGACCGTCAGCGTATAGCTGCCGTCATTGCCGCTGGTCGACTTCATGTAGAGCATCTTGTCGACGCCCACGACCTGGGCTTCGAGCGGCTGGGCGACGCTCGATTCCACCACGTCGGCGGAGGCGCCGGGAAATACCGCTGTCACCGTGACCTGCGGCGGCACGATGTCGGGGAACTGGGCCACCGGGATCTGCAACAGCGCCAGCGCGCCAGCGATCGTGATCACGAACGCGATGACGATCGCAAGCCGCGGACGATCGACGAAGACTGCGGAAATCATGGCGTTGCGCCCGCCGGTTTCGTGCTGCCGCCGCTCTCGGCCGAGGTCTTCATGCTCGACTGGATCAGCGCGCTGGCCGGCCCCGGCGCGACCGGTTGTCCGACCCGCACTTTCTGCAGTCCCTCGACGATCACCTTGTCGCCGAGCGAGATGCCTTCAGTCACCGCCGCGATCGTCGACGTCGATTGCCCGAGCTTGATCCGCCGCTGCTCGGCCTTGTTGTCGGCGCCGACGACGTAGACATATTCGCCCTGCTGGTCCGACAGCACTGCCGAGCGCGGGATCGCCAGCACCTCGACCGGCTCCACGCCCTCCAGCAGGACCGTCACGAACTCGTTGTCGGTGAGCTCGCGGACCGCGCCGCCGGCCTCGGGGGCATTATACAAGGCCGGGTTGGGAATGGTGCCGCGCAGCGTAATCGTGTCGGTATTC
Source organism: Bradyrhizobium sp. LTSP885 (assembly GCF_000938305.1). Classification (GTDB taxonomy): domain Bacteria; phylum Pseudomonadota; class Alphaproteobacteria; order Rhizobiales; family Xanthobacteraceae; genus Bradyrhizobium. The sequence continues at coordinate 21,721 of NZ_JYMT01000003.1, read as the reverse complement.
TGCGCGATGGTGTTGTTGACGAAATTCAGTTCGCCGACCTTGTCATAGAGCCGGCCGTCCGTCAGCCTGATACGGATGACGACCGCCTTGAAGCCGCCGCGCGTCACGTAGCGCTCGCGCAGCGTCAGCGATTCGCGCACCGAAACCGGGAAGGTGACATACATCGGGTCCTGGCTGACGATGGTCGTCAACGTACCCGAGCTCGGCGTGACGACGTTGCCCTCGGTAACCGCGGTGCGCCCGATCTTGCCGTCGATCGGCGAATGAATCTCGGTGTAATCCAGATTGATCTTGGACAAATCGACCTGCGCCTGCGCGGCCTGCACCTGCGCCTCAAGGCTCTGCTGGCTGGCGACCGCGGCGTCGACGCTCGATTGCTGGCCGGCCGGCCCGCTGAGCAGAGCCTTGGCGCGATCCGCTGTCAGCTTGGCGTTGACCAGCGTCGCCTGCAACTGGGCGACCTGCGCCTTCTTCGATGCAAGGTCGGCTTCGAACGGACCGCGCTCGAGCTGATAGAGCAGATCGCCGGTCTTGACTTCCGCGCCATCGACGAAGTTCCGCTTCTCCAGGAAGGCGGTGACGCGCGCGACCACGTTGACGCGATTGGTGGCCTCGATTCGTCCGAGAAACTCGTTGGACTCGGTGATCGGCCGCTTGACCGCCTCGATCACGCCGACCGCCGGAGGCGCCGGGGCAGCCGTCTGGGCATCGGCCGCCGAAATCCCCCCAAACACAAGTCCCGCGGTTACGAGGAGACCTGCCGTTCGACCGAACGTTCTTGTCGTGCCATTCATATGTCCTGCCCTTCGGCTACCGGAAATCTCTACATGGCGGTTGTGACGTCGAGTTTCCTTCAAGCGTGAAAAAAGGCAAGGATGAGCAAGTGGCGTTGCCGAGGATCATAACGCGCTCAATCTGCCTCCGACAATCCTGTAACCGCTGTGCCGCATTTTTGACCCGACACACGGCCGATCAGGGCTTGACAGTCACGGTGCCGCCCCCGTGTCCGGCGCCGGGAACCGGCACCCGAACATCCACTCGCTCGAATTGACAGGCACGAATTGACCGGGAGGACGGAGGTGTCCGCCTGCTACGCGCAGATCACCGCGCCAGGCAAGCCGCGGCGATGGCGACCGTGGCGCTCACAACGCAATCGCGTTCTTCAGCCGAGACGTGACTTGATAGGTCGGCGACGCCAATCGCGCTTGCAGCCACGGCCGTGCACTCTTGCCGCTGACCTCATGCTTGCCTTCGAACACCGTCATGCCGATCAAATGCGCATGGCCGGACGACGCGTACACGGATCGCATTTCCGCGAACTTCTCGTCCCTGCCATACGCGATCGAGTTTGCCAGGTCGTGGCTCCCAAGCTCGAAGAGAAGCGGGCATGGGCTGACGAGATCAGCCAGCTGACCGCCCATGTACTTGCTACGGCTGTTACTGAAATGGACGTATGACGCGAGCTCCATGCCCAAATTCTTGCTGATGATGGGCGACATCAGAAACTTCGTCTCGTCCCGCATGTATCCGGACGCAACGGTCGGCCTCATGCGTCCGGTTGCGGCCTCGAGGTGAACCACCAGCAGCGCACCCCAGGATACGCCATACACGCCGACGTTCAGACCGGACGCGCCCACTATTTTCCTGCAAACGAACTCGCCCGCCTCGATCGACGAACAGGATACGTTGTGGGCAGAGACGCCGTGGGAAGCCAGCATCGCGGCGATATTGTTCTGGCTCTCCTGATTTCCGATCTGGACGATGTACGGGCACCAGACGACATAACCATCCTCGCACAGCTTCTTGCCGATGGCGTTCATGTAGTCGGAATCGGCATCGTCGAAGCAACGCTCCGGCGTGCTGGCCATGCCGTGGGCAAGCAGGATCAATCCCTTGATGTCTCCAGCCGGAATGCCGAGACATCCCCGCACCGGAATTCCACATTCAAGGTTGAACTCGACCTTCGCGACCGAAAATCCGTCCTCCGTCCGCTTCCACAGGACCTCAATCTCGTCGCTAGCCGGTCGATAAAGACGGCGCTGCCGGAACAGCGATCTCATCTCCGGGCGGATCTCCGATCCCGTTGCGCCAGGCCGCAGCTTTCCGCCCACTGCGATATCGAAGAACGAGCGGCAGAACGCATCATAGCCCAGGCGGGGCAGATCGACATTCGCACACGCGCCATCGCAATGGCTGAGCCCCAGCGCGTCGTTGCCGCCAACGGCGGCTGGCCCGACGAGGGTCATCAACAATCCGGAAAGCGCCCTGCGGCTGATCACCGATTCCCCCGGGTCTGATCAAGTCCCGAAACGAATGACTTGAAATAGCTGCCAAGCTGGGACCAGAAGTCGCCGCGACGCAAATTAAAGGATGGTCATGATCGCCGCCAGCGCGCTGCGTTGCAGACGCGCAACGCTTTTGCGCTGAAAGCCGCCGCAATTGCGCGAGACAGGTTTCAGAACATTTCGGATCGTTTCAGTTCGGCGATCGGTGCAGATCCACGCGGCAGACTCGGCACCATGCTGCGGCGCACGCAAACGCTGTGTTGGGCAGTCCTTTGTTGGACTGTCTCTTACTGGACGGTTTTGGGCTTGGCGTCGGCGACCTTGTCGGCGGCCGGCTTCGGCACGTCGCCGAAATCGAGTCTCTTCTGCAGACCAATCTGCAGGTTCAGCGCCCATGGCTGCACCTCGTCCGGACGTCGGACCTGCCGGACCGACGCTCCGGCAGTGCCGATGAATCCCTCGCCGAAATCGTGCGCGAAGTCGATGCCGGTGAGGAACGTCGTGCTCCACAGATCAGTGCCGAGATAATCGTCGCGGCGATAGCGCGCCAGCAGGCTGACCGCGTTCTTGTCGTCGATCTTGTAGCTGACCGCGGCCTCGTGTGCCAACGCCGTGTCAAGCGACGCGAACGACAACGTCGTGTCCTGGACGGTGCGCGATGATCCGACGCCGAATGTCCAGGCGCCGGTTTGGTACTTGGCCTTGGCCGTGTAAAGCAACAGCCTGACATCGTCGAAATCGGTGGTGTCGTATTTGGCAAAGTACGGCGACACCGATCCCTCCACTTCAACGCCGCTGGTCTTCACCGAGAAGAAGGCGTTCGGCTGCACGATGTTGTGGCTGCGGTCGAGACCAAAGATATCGGTGTCGAGATAGCCAACGCGCGACAACGCGACCGATGTGCCGATTTCGCCGGTCCCGAACTTGTAGGCAAAGCCGGGCAGGAACGTGGTCGTCGCGAAGTTCTCATCCTGGGGCAGGAATCCGCCCAGCGTGAAGATATTCCGCTCGTTGAGCGCGTTGAGACCCGCGTCGACATTGGCGAAGATTCTGAAATCCGTGGTGTCGTATTCGACACGATTGCGCAGTTGCACGGCGTGCGAACGGCGCGCCCAGCTGTCGTCGACCGTCGTCGTCAACGTCGTGCGCAAGGTGAGCTTCGGTGCCAGCTCGATCGCACCGGTGGCGGCGATGATTGCGTTCGTACTCGGGGCCGCGACGTTGGGATCGTATTGCGTGTCCGCAACCTTGATATTGAGTCCGATCACGCCATCCTGGAGCGAGCCGCGCAGATAGTCGTAATTGATTGTCTCGGTAGCGAACATGCTGCCGTGCGCGCCGAGAATGTCCGTTGGATTGGAATCATAGCCGGTTCGCAGGCCGATCGAGCCGGCGCTCACCGTCACCGTCTCCGCCGCGGCGGTCTGCGCAGGGGTGATCTGGGTCGCGGCCCCGGCCGGAGCGGGCTGCGCCGGGGCGGTCTGCGCCAGGCCGGCCGAGACACCAAGCTGCGAAACAACAACTGCCGCCAACAGCGCACGCTGAATCATGCACGCAACCCTCCGCGCGCAGCGTGGGGAATCATGGTTAATCCGCGGTTTAAATCAGCAATTTCTGGTTGATTTCGACGTCGCGGGCAGATCGTCCACCGGCGTCAGTTTTGATGGCATCATCAGTAGAAATAGGGGCATCAAGAATTTGGATAACATGGTTAACGCTAAGTATTAGAGTAAAAAACCACTTCAAGTTGTAAGCGTTCGCGAGATGAGGATAGTGGCGGCACCAAGCAAATGAATTGCTTGTTCAGATAACAACGGAGGAAGTCATGAAGAAATATATCGTTGCCGCCGCTCTCGCCACGCTCGCTGCATCGCCCGCTTTCGCGGGTGGCCCCCGCGGTGGTGGCGGCGGACTGATCGGTTCCGTGCTGGCTCCGATCACCACTGCCGTTTCGGTGCTGAACGTCAACGCGCTGAACAATGTGAACGTGCTGGGCGGCGGCGTGAACGTGCTGAACGGCAACAAGACCAACGTGTCGGCAATCCTGCCGATCAGCCTCAAGAATACCAGCATCCTCTCTGGTATCCTTGGCGGCGGCCACTCGCATGGCTGCGGGTGCAATTGAGCGGGATTGTCGGGAGGGCATCCAGGTGCCCTCCCACCCCGGCAAGCGAGAGTGCCCTTCGCATATCCCTCCCCTTCAACGCATTTCACCGCACTCCGAGTTCCCAGGCAATTTGCGTGAATCGTCTCCTCTTGGTCTTGCGATAGCATTTTGATCCGAAAGAACCGGTGTAGGATTCCATTCATCCAACGCAATGGGAATGCCCGATATGTCCGCCATCAGTTCCGCCCTGATCGTTATCGACGCACAGGAATCCTTTCGTCACCGGCCATTCTTTTGCGACGACGGCCTCGCGGCCTACATCGAACGCCAGCAGGCACTGATTGACGGCGCAAAGGCCAAGGGCGTTCCCGTCGTACAGATATTCCATGTCGCCGACAGCGGCGCCTTCTCCGAAGCTTCGGGTCACGTTACCACGCTGGCGCCGTTGCAGTTCGAGCCGGACGCCATCTTCCGGAAGCGCCGTCATAGTGCGCTCGTCGGAACTGGCCTCGACGTCTGGCTAACGAGCAACGGTATCCGTCACCTGATCGTGTCGGGCATTCGCACGGAGCAGTGCTGCGAAACGACGACGCGGCATGCGTCCGATCTTGGCTACAAGGTGAGCTTCGTCAGTGAAGCAACGTTGACCTTCCCGATGACCGATGCGGGTGGACGGGTGTGGAGCGCGGCCGAGATTCGCGGCCGCACCGAGCTCGTGCTGTCCGAACGGTTTGCCCGTATTGCAACGGTCGCCGAGGCCCTGGCCGATCCCGTGGAGAAGATTGCCGCATGACGTCCGCGCGTGGACGGGCGGTGGAATCACGCCACCCTTGTCGGACATCCCGATCCCCGCCATCATTCGGCAGATCATAATCGGTCCTGAGGATTGAGGATGGTTGCCAGCGACGCCTTTGCCGAATTCCTGCGTGAGCAGCTCGCGCCGCTCGGCCACGTCACGATGCGGCGCATGTTCGGCAAGTCCGGCGTGTTCTGCGACGGCGTGATGCTCGGGATGGTGACGGACAACACGTTCTATGTGCGGGTCGACGAGCAGAACCGCGAGACGTTCAAGGAGGCCGCGTCCAGCCCGCCGCTCAACTACGCGAAACGGGGCCACACCATCGATCTTGCATTCTGGCGCATGCCGGACCGGCTGTTCGACGAGCCGGACGAATTCGTCGCATGGACGCAGGCCGCGCTTGCAGCCGCGCACCGGGTTGCCGCGAAGCGGGACCGGCCGTCGCCGCCCAAACGAAAAACACCCGCGAGATCGCGGTAAAGCGGAACTCGATCGCAGCCCTTCTTCGCGCACCGAAGACGGACCGTTGCGCTCAGGCCGCGGTCAGGCGGGACTGGAAGAAGCCGCTCACGCGGCTGATCGCATCGGCCGTCATCGGATCATTGTCCGCGAAGTCGAAGCCGTGGCCCTTGCCCGGATATTTGACGAGCTCCGCCGGCGCGCCGATCGCCTTGCCCAGCTTGACGAGCGCTTCGCCGCTTGCGAGCGGCACGTTGCGGTCGGCCTCGCCGTGCAGCTCGATCAGCGGCGGCAGATGCTTCACGTCAGGTGCGATCTTCTCGGGCATACCGCCATAGAGCACGGCCAGCGCAGATACGCGCGCATCGCGCGCCGCCGCTGCCGCGGCAACGTAGCCGCCCAGCGAAAAGCCGAGCAGACCGATCCGGCCCGAACTGTCCGCGCCTGCCAGCACCGCGGTCAGCACGGACGAGACGCGCCCCGCCCAGGCCTCGAAGCGCCCGGTCTCGTAGGCCTCGCGGCTCTCGCGCGTGTGCAGCGTCTCGAAGGCGTGCTCGTCGGCCGGGGTGTAGTAGCGGACCAGATAGGCGTCGATGCCATCAGCGGTCAGCGCGTTGGCATAGCGCTCATAGGCCGGCAGCCTGAGATCGAAGCCGCGCGAGCCGTGCAGGAGAAGCACGGCAGGGCGCTTGCCGGCGTGCGCCGAAGCATACCGGCTCAGCGCGACGCGGCCGTCGCCAACCTCGACACTGAGCTTTTCCTTCGCCGCCGCCAGCGGACGCGACGCTGCAACGCAGGCAAGACCGCCAAGCAGGCTTCTTCGGCTGAGTGTGTGCACTAAGACCTCGATCGGACTGTGCAGTTCAAGGCTGCGTTGTCAGCCATATCACGTCGCGACGTACGCCCGGTAGAGCGCGCGCTCGAACGCGCGATAGGCCGCAAGCGCATGCGCATCGGCAAAGGGCAGGATCTGCATCATGATCACACCGGCAAGGCCGGACGCCGGGTCGATCCAGTAGTAGGTGTTGTAGAGGCCGGCCCAGGTCAGGCTGCCGGCCTTGCGGCCGCCGGAAACGGGATCGAGGTTGATCATGTGGCCGAGGCCCCAACGCAAGCGGACGCCGGGAAAGAAATCGACGTCGCTGGAAATGGCCGGATTGGTCGTCTTCATCACGCCGGCGTCGAGATTGCCGATCTGGTTATCAGCCATCATCGCCACGGTCTGCGACCGCAGGATCGATGTACCACCGAAGTTGCCGCCGTTCAGGAGCGTCTGCAGCAAGATGAGGTAGTCAGGCGCGGTCGAATAGATACCGCCGCCACCGGAGAACGTCTTTGGCGCAGTGTGCTTCTCCAGCGGCTGCGGCACCAGCGTGCCGTCGCTCTGGCGGACATGCAGATGCGCTTCCCGAGCGCGCTGCTGCTCGGTGATCGTGAAGCCGGTGTCGTTCATGCCGAGCGGACCGAGGATGTAATCCCCAAAGTAGCGGTCGAGCGTCAACCCGCTTGCGATCTCCACCAGCCGGCCGACCCGGTCGAGGCTGCCGCCATAGGCCCAGCCTCTGTCGGGATCGAACATCAGCACGCTGCGCGGCAGCGCCGGGTCGGATCGCGCGGCCCGAAAATAGCGTCCGACATCGGCATCCCATAGCGGATAGCTGAAGCCCGACGTATGCGACAGCAGGTTGCGCAGCGTGATCGGCTTTCGCGCCGGTCGCAGTTGCGGGGTGCCCTTGGCGTCGAAGCCGGTGAGAACCTGTGGCGCGGCCAGCGTCGGATCGATATTGGCCGCGGGCTCGTCCAGCTTCAGCCGACCCTGCTCGACCAATTGCAGCGCCGCGACCGAGGTCAGGAGCTTGACCATCGAGGCGATGCGAAACACGGTATCGATAGACATTTGCGCGCCCGCGCCTTTCGCGCGAACGCCGAACGCGCCCTGATAGATCGTGGCCCGCGGGCTGGCCGCCATGGCGACGATTCCGGGCACCTCCCCGGCATCGACGCGAGCCCGCAATGCCGCGTCAATGTCGCGGCTTTGCCGCAAGGCGCGGAGCGGGCCTGAGACCGCCACGGGCGCATTGGCCATCGTGGCCGCGGCGGCGATCGCCGCCGTGCGCAGCATCATATCGCGCCGACTAAACCGGGCCGTCATCCGCAGGGCCACTCCCCTCTGGCCCGGCCGGTTATGCCGGAGCGCCCGGCTCGATACAATCGCCGACCGCAAGGACCACATGTTCAAACCGCGCCGGGTGCGCTAGTGATAGCTCCCTTCACAGATCCGTGCGTCCGTCCCGGCGCACATTATCCAGTCAATGAGTGGACCTGAATGGCCGAAGCCGACCTCGACGCCGTCATCCGGCAAACCGCAAGAACACAGACCAAGGCCGTGATGGCGGCCGCGAAGAAGCGCCGGGCCGTGTGGGTGGCGCGCGCCGCCAAGGCCAAGGACAAGGACGCCAAGGCGCGCTTCCGCTTCCTCGCCAAGAGCACCCTGCTGAACGCCACTGCGACCGCCAAGCGCCTGCAGAACTCGGCCGAGAACGCCGCCGACGCCTATGCTCGCGCCATGAAGAAGGCGATCGAGGAGCCGATGCCGGTGAAGAAAACAGCCAAAAAGACCGCGGACGCCTGAGAAAGGAAGCTGCATGCTCACGGTCCATCATCTCGGCAAGTCGCAATCGGAGCGGATCGTCTGGCTGTGCGAGGAGCTGGAGATCCCCTATCAGCTGAAGCACTATGCGCGCGATCCCGTCACGATCCTGGCGCCGGCCGATTACAAGGCGCTGCACCCGATCGGCGCTGCGCCCGTCATCACCGATGGCGACCTGGTGCTGGCCGAATCCGGCGCCGTGGTCGAATACATCATCGCGAAATATGGCAACGGACGGCTGGCCGTGAGGCCCGATCATCCCGACTTCGCGCCATTCCTGTACTGGTTTCATTTCGCCAACGGCACGCTGCAGGCCCAGATGGGCCGTAACATGATCCTGAACCGGCTCAAGCTCGCGGACGACAATCCGATGCTGGTCGCGGCCAAAGCGCGGCTCGATCGTTCCTTCGATCTGGTTAATGCGCGCGTGCGCGACGCAAACTATCTCGCCGGCGACGAGTTCACGTCGGCCGACATCATGATCGGCTTCTCGCTCACGACCATGCGCTATTTCCTGCCCTATGATTTCGGGCGCTGTCCCGACATCAAGGCCTATCTCGGCCGCATTGCCGCGCGCCCGGCCTACCGGCGTGCGATGGAGAAGGGCGATCCGGGCATGGCGCTGTTGTTGACCTGAGGCCCTGATGCCCCGTTATGTCGCTCTGCTGCGCGCTGTGAATGTCGGCGGCACCGGCAAGCTGCCGATGACCGAATTGAAGGCGATGTGCGTCGATGAGGGATTCGGCGAGGTCCAGACCTACATCGCCAGCGGCAATGTGGTGTTCTCGTCGAAGCTCGGTGCGGCCAAGGTCAAGGCGGCGCTGGAGAAGCGGCTGCACGCCTATGCCGGCAAGCCGGTCGGCGTGGCGGTCCGGAGCGCGGACGAGATCGCTGCGGTGCTGAAGGCCAATCCGTTTCCGAAGCAGCCGCCGAACTGGACGGTCGCGATCTTCCTCGACGAACCGCTGCCTAAGGACGCCTTGAAGGACATCAAGGGCCAGCAGGACGAGCAGGTCCGGCTCGGCAAGCGCGAGATCTATGTCACCTATGGCAGCGGCATGGGCCGCTCGAAGCTGAAGATCCCCGCGGCCATCAACGGCACCGCGCGCAACATCAACACGATCGCCAAGCTGGCGGAGCTGGCGGCTGACGACTAACCGCCGCGGACGGAAAAACCCTCTGCGCCGAGTTTCGTCAGCACGTCCTCGAGGTGCACACGATCGCGGGTCTCGATGACGAGCTCCAGCATGGTCGCCTTCGCCGGCAGGTCGGAGAAAGTCCGTTGATGCGAGACCTCGATGACGTTGGCGCCAGCAGAGGCGAGCAGATTGCAGACCGCCGCGAGCTGTCCGGGCCGGTCGACGATATCGAGTGCGAGCTGCGTCAGCCGCCCCTCGCGCGCGAGTTCGCGGGTCAGCACCGACGCGATCAATCGCGTGTCGATATTGCCACCGGTCAGCACAAGCCCGACATTGCGGCCGGCAAAGCGTTCCGGTGCGGCAAGCACCGCGGCGAGCCCGGCGGCGCCGGCGCCCTCGACCACGGTCTTCTCGATCGAGATCAAGGTTGCGACCGCGCGCTCGATCTGATCCTCGCTGACCAGCATGATGTCGTCGACGAGGTCGCGGACGATTTTGGTGGTGATCTTTCCGGGCGCCTTGACCGCGATGCCCTCGGCGAGCGTGTCGCCGCGCATCGGCAATTGCTCGCCACGGATCGCGTTGTACATCGACGGATAGAGTTGCGCCTGCACGCCGACGATGCGTATCGACGGTTTCAATGCCTTGGCGGCGGTCGCGATACCCGAGATCAATCCGCCGCCACCAATCGGCACAACCAGCGTGTCGATCTCCGGCACCGCCTCGAGCATTTCGAGCCCGATCGTGCCCTGGCCAGCAATGATCAGGGGATCGTCATAGGGATGGACCAGAGTGAAGCCATGCGCCGCGGCATGCGACCTAACGAATGTAGCGGCCTCTTCCAGCGTCTGTCCGGTGATGATGACCTCGGCGCCGTGACGTCTGGTGTTCTCGATCTTCACCATCGGCGAGCCGATCGGCATCACGATGGTGGCGGGAATGCCGAGGCGTTTCGCGTGATAGGCCACGCCCTGAGCGTGATTACCGGCCGACATCGCGATCACGCCGCGTTTACGCTCCTCCGGCGAGAGCGCCTGCAGGCGGTTCAGCGCGCCGCGCTCCTTGAAGGTCGCGGTGAACTGCAGGTTCTCGAACTTCAGGAACAGACGGCAGCCACAGATCTCGCCCAGCGTGCGGCTCTCGTTGCACGCTGTGACCATGACCGAATCGCGGATAACAACCGCGGCCTGGCGCACGTCGGCGAGCGTCACGGCGGCATGGGCGGTATCGGGAAGGTGCGACATCGGATGGCTTCGCTTTCGAGGGTTTCGGAAAACGAAGCTTACCGGGTTTCGGCGCCGAAAACGACCGTGCTAGCGCGCGGTCAGCGCCTCTTCCCCCGTCTTGACCGGCCCGGTCCGTTCGATCTCATCGCATTTCGGGCATACCAGCGCGGTGCGAAAATGCTTGTCGAGCGCAATGGTTCGCGTTCTTCCGCACTGGCAGCGCATCGGCTTGTCCATGGGAGATCGGCCCGATTTCAAAATCAATGAAGCGTGCGCTTGGCTACACCGGTCCGGTTAACCTAATATGACTTGCAGCCGAAAAAAACGGCACGCGGCTCAAAAGAAAGCCCAGCTGAGGTCGAGTCCATAGGTGGCCCTGAGGAGGGCCACGACCACGGCGGCGAGAGCGAGCAACAGGAGTTGCCGGACAATATTGATTTGAAGCGAATTGGCAGGAAACGCGCGTGCAATCGATTGAGTCAAAGCAGTCATTTGCGACCTCCGAAGCAATACCCCAGATGTAGGTCGCGCCTGGCGCTGCGAGGTTCAGCGTTGCTCGGAAAACGGCCGGCGACGGCCGGGTTCCCTGCGCACAATTTGCAGCCTCGTGCGATTCTTGAAGCGGTGACCGACCACGATCAGCGCGCCCTGCGCGTGGGTTGCCCTTTCCGGTGGCGGCTCGGACGGCAAATTATCCTGTGTCACGGCTTCCAGCGTATGCAGGAACGCGCGGCCGGCCAATGTGATCTCCCAGCCTTCGGCATCACGCAACACGTAGCCATTGCCAAAGATGTCGATATCGGGAACCCGCGACGCCAAGCGCTTGATCCGCGCCTGCCAGTCCGCACCGCTCGATGCGAGAATTGCAAGATCGTGTTTGAGGGACTCGAGCGTGGCGCGGCCGCTGCCGTGACTGGCCAATACTTTCAGAATCGCAACCTGTATGCTCACTCACGCCTCGACCGCCACGGTTCTTTTTGTTCTGCGCAGCCATTGCGGAAGTTATCGCGTTGACGACTCGACCGTCCAGCCGGGTGCGGCAGTTATCCAGAGTTCAGCACAACGGTATGTGCTTACGTAGTCGCGGCGGTCGTCGCGCTAAAGCGTCGGAACGACCTCCGGTGCGATCGACGTCAGCCCGCCGAAGCGGCGCTCGCGGCGATGGAAGGAAGCCAGTGCATCGGCAAGATCGTCGGTATCGAATTCGGGCCACATCCGCTCGGTGAAATGCAGCTCGGCATAGGCGCCTTCCCAGAGCAGGAAGTCCGACAGCCGCTTCTCGCCCGAGGTGCGGATGATGAGATCGACGTCGCGCAGACCGGTTTCGCCGGTGATGAGATCGGCAAAAGTCTCGCGGCTGAGCGGGCCGGCATTTGCAGCCCGCACGGCCGCATTCAGGATCGCCTCGCGTGCTGAATAGTCGATCGCGATGCGCAGATGGAGCGTCGTGCCGTCGGCAGTCGCGGCTTCGGCGCGCGCGATGGCGTTGGCGATGCCGTCAGGCAGGCGGTCGCGGCGGCCGATCACGGTGAGACGGACGCCGTTGCGCACCAGCGCGTCGATCTCGTTGGCAAGATAGAACCGCAACAGCGTCATCAAGGCGGATACCTCGGCCCTTGGACGCCGCCAATTGTCGCTGGAGAACGCGTAAAGCGTCAGCGTGCCAACGCCTTGGTCCGGCGCCGCCTCGACCACGCGGCGGATCGCCTCCACCCCGGCCTCGTGGCCGCGTAGCCGCGACAGGCCGCGGCGTGTCGCCCAGCGGCCATTGCCGTCCATGATGATGCCGACATGCAGCAGGGTAGCGGCGTCAGGATCGGGCGAGAGCTCACTTTGCATCACAAAGTCTCCAGGTAAAAAGGGGGGGGTGATCATGCGGGCAGGATGCCGAGCCGCGTGGCCGTGCCGGCGTCCTTGCCGGCGGCCTTCGCGGCATCGCGCACCAGTTGCTCGAGCACGGCGAGATAGTCGAGGAAGCGGCGGCGGCCGCTTTTGGTCAGACGGCAGGTGGTATGCGGGCGATTGCCCTCATAGCCCTTGATGACGTCGACGAGGCCGGCCTCTTGCAGCACCTGCAGGTGCCTGCTGAGATTGCCGTCGGTCAGGCCGCAAAGCTGCTTGAGATCGGCGAAGGCCAGGCCCTTCGGATGGGCCATCAGCGAGGTCAGCAGTCCGAGCCGCGCCTTCTCGTGGATGACGCGGTCGAGGCCGTCATAGGCGAATGGCGCACTGGTCGCGTCAGTCTTCGGCATCATTGTCTCCGGAAGCGAAATAAAGCAGCGCGGCGAGCAGGAGCTGGCCGATCGCGAACGGCAGCCCCATGGTCCAGGGCGACAGCGCGTGAGTCTGGCTTGCGATCAGGAGCACCGTGAAGCCCGAGAGGAAGTACCAGGCGCCGCCGAACGCGATCGAGCGCGGCAGCAGGCGGACCGATGCGAACACGCCGAGGCTGACCAGCACCTGCCACAGGCCCGGCAGCATCCACAGCGTCTCCGGCGCGAACTTCCATTGCAGGATCGCAAGCAGCACGCCGGCAATCGCCGCAGGCAGGAACTGCTCGATCGCCTGCTGCACCATCGCGTCCGCCAGGCCGGAATGGTGCCGCCGCGAGCGCGCCTGCATCTCGATCCAGATCAGCACGGCGGACAGCAGGGCTGCCGCGGCCCAGCCGGCGAGGAAGGCGATCGGATGCGAGGTGGGATCGTCGAGCCAGAGGTGCTGCGCCAGTACGGCGACGAGCGCGATGCCGCTGGTGGCGGCGACGGTGGCCGGACCATAGCCGCGGAACGCGGTTCCCGCCGCAATCTGGCTGCGGATCGCGAGGATATCAGCCAACGCCTTGTCGAGGTCGCGCATTTTTTCGCCCGAACTTTGTATTGCAAAGTATACGGGATCGCCAAGTGAAAGCAAGCAGCAGCGCGCCACGCGCCGATCAAGATGATTAACGATGGGTTACTGCACAAAAACTGCAGAAGGCGCGCCGCCGCGTGCAGTGTTAGCATCCGTCATTCCGGGGCGATGCACGAGGTTCCCCGATGCGCAATTGCGCATCTGAGGTCTGGTCCTTCGGACCATCCCGGAACGACGGAGCAAGTCACAAGCCGCTTAAGATGGCGTCAGTGACAGCAGGATGCCGGAACCAGCGCCGGTTGATACTGGTCCCGCAGTCTTACCCAATCCATCGGATAGGGCAGCCCCTCTTCGTGGCGCCCGAGCGGCGTCAGGTCGAGATATTGGTAGGCGGCGTTCATCATGTCGAGGCCGCGTGCAAAGGTCGAATAGGTGTGGAAGACGTCACCGGTCTCGTCGCGATAGAACACGCTGATGCCGGGCAACTCGTCGCCATACGGCGGCGTGGTTCCGAAGTTGTAGCGCGCTTCGCCCTTGTCCATTTGCTCACGGGTAAACGAGACGGCGTAATCGTAGTTGAACTCGTTATTCCCCGATGAGACCCAGTCGAAGGTCCAGTCCATCCGCCTCTTGAACGCCTCGAGCTTCGCCAGCGGCGCGCGCGAGATCGCGGCCATCGTGGTATCGCGCGCGGCGAGATGCGCCACCGTGCGATCGAGACCGTCGGCCCAGAACGAACAGTGCTTGCAGGCCGCGTCCCATTCCGGCGCGAACATGATGTGCTGCACGACGAGCTGCGGCCGGCCCTTGAACAATTCGCCGAGGGTGATCTCGCCTTTGGGCCCGTCAAAGACATAGTCCTTGTCGACCTTGACCCAGGGAAGCTCGCGGCGGTCGCGGCTCAGCGCTTCACGGGCCTGAGTGAGCTCCTTCTCACGGACCATCAGGTCTGTCCGGGCCGCGACCCACTCCTCGCGCGAGACGATCTTGTGCGGTTGCATGGTATGCCCCTTCCGTATTCAGGCGTCGACGAAGCTTTCAAGATTGCCGAGGAACTCGGTCCAGCCGCGCTCGTGGTTGTCACGGGCGGTCTCATCAACGAACTGGGCGTGATGGAAAGTGAGCAGCGTGCCGCCGGCATCAGGCTTGATCGACACCGTGACCAGCGACTCGCGTTCCGGCGTCGAATGCCAGGCCCAGCTGAACACCAGCCGCTCGTTCGGCACCACCTCGCGATAGACGCCACCGACCTCGTGATGTTCGCCGTTCGAGCCGGTGAAGCTGATGCGGTAACGTCCGCCGACGCGGACATCGAGTTCCGCACGCGCCGAGCCGGGCTTGACCTGCCCGGGCCCGAACCACTGCACTAGGTTTTCCGGATCGGCCCACGCGGCGTAGACCTTTTCCGGCCGCGCGCGGAGCCGCCGCGTGAGGGTGAGGCTTGGGCGCGCGGCGAGGCCGGCGTCGGCTGCGACGGCAGATTTGTTGACCATGGGTCGTCCTCCACAAAGGCGGCAAGGCGGTCGAGATTGTCGGACCAGAATTGCGCATAGTGATTGAGCCAGTTCATCGCCTGCTCCATCGGCCGGGCGGTGAGCCGGCACGCCACCGTGCGGCCAGTCTTTTCGCGCGCGACCAGGCCGGCATCCGAAAGCACGTCGAGATGCTTCATGATTGCGGGTAACGAGATCGCAAATGGCTGGGCAAGCTCGCTCACCGACAGGCTCTCCTGCTCACCGAGCCGAGCCAGAAGGGCCCGGCGGGTCGGGTCGCAGAGCGCCGCGAAGGTGCGGTCCAGCGTCTCGTCCAAATACTTAACCATAAGGTTTAGTATAGGCGCAAACCGTGTGGCGTCAAGGCCGCGACTTCACGATCGCGTCAATGCCACGGAATCAGAGATTCACGCACTTAGTGCCGATGGACGTGTCGGTGTCGTCGCCGATGCGGTTGCGGCAGGGACTGAAACTGGGACTGCTCGCGAAACAGGAAGCGAGGGTTTTCCCCGCAGGCGAGGTACTGGCCGGACACGCTTGCCTCGCATTGTTCAAAGGTTTGATACATGCATTCACCGGGATAACCCCAGCTCGGGCCTTGCGCGCACCACGGATAATCATTGGGATCGGCCGAAGCGGGAGCGATGTTGGCGACGCCGGTGAGCATCATCGCCCCCAATGCGAGCACTGCCAGTCGCGATAGACGCATGATCGAATCTCCCGCTCTCACGGCGCCGCAACAGATAGCGCAGCACGCGAGGTAAAGTTTCCGGTGTGACGTTTTATTCCGCTGTCGGCGGATTCGAGCAATGCCGCATCATCTCGCGGCATCACGATCACGTGCGGGACCGTAGCCTATTCGACCTTGAGTCCGGCGAATTCGACCACCTTCTTCCACTTGTCGGTCTCGGCCTTGATATCGTTGCCGAACGCCTCCGGCGTCTGGATCAAGGAATCGCCGCCAAGCTCGACCAGGCGCTTCCTCATGTCGGGCTCGGTGAGCACGGCGTTAATCTCGGTGTTCAGCTTGGTGATGAACTCCTTCGGCGTGTTCTTCGGCGCCCCCATGCCGAACAGCGCGCTCGCCTCATAGCCCTTCACAGTCTCGCCAATGGCCGGCACGTCAGGAAGTTGCGACGAGCGTTCCGACGTCGTCACGCCGAGCGCGCGCAGCGAGCCGGCGCGGATGTGCTGGATGATCGAGGGCATGTTGTCGAAGATCACCTGCACCTGGCCACCGAGCATGTCGGTGATCGCGGGCGCCGCGCCGCGATACGGCACGTGCTGCATCTTGCAGCCGGTCATCGACATGAACATCTCGCCGGAGAGATGCACCGAGGTGCCGTTGCCGGAAGAGGCCATGTTCACCTTGCCGGGATTGGCCTTCACATAGTCGATGAACTCGGCGACGGTCTTGGCCGGCACATCCTTGGCGACCGTCATCACGTTCGGCACGCGGTTGAAGGAGGCGATCGGCGCGACGTCGCGCACGAAATTGAACTTCAAATTCGTGTAGAGCGAAGCGTTGATGTAATTGGCCGGATTGACCAGCAACACGGTATAGCCGTCGGGCTCGGCGTTGACGGCAGCTTCGGTGCCGATATTGTTGCCGGCGCCCGGCTTGTTCTCGATCACGAATTGCTGCCCGAGCTTCTCCGACAGCCGCTGCCCGATCAGGCGCGCAATGATGTCAGTGGCGCCGCCCGGCGGATAGCCGACGATCCAGCGCACCGGCCGCGCCGGGTAATCGGCTGCTGACGCGCGGCCGATCGCGAATGTCGAAATCCCCGACCCCATCAGGCCCAGCGCAGTGCGGCGTGAAATCATGAAGTTTGCTCCCGATGCGGCAGGTTTGCCCCCTGCCCGTTGCTGTTGAATTGCGCGCGCCGGCGTTTTAACAAACAAAGCCTGTTGCGGCCAGTGCGACACATGCGCAGCCGACCGCGACGAAAGGCTAAGCTGAATTCTTGTTTGACGCGTTTTCTTCACGCGAACCGGTGTCCACCCCGCATCAAGTGCGGGGCAGGCTTCGCTTGAAAACGCTCTGGACCGAAAGGATCGATCATGGCTGTCGAGGTGAATGCGCTCGACCATCTCGTGATCAATGTCGCCGACGTCGCGCGCTCGGTTGCCTGGTACAGCACGATCCTCGGCATGGAGGTGAAGGTGTTCGATCCTGGCGCAGGCAAGACGCCGCGCACCTCGCTGGTGTTCGGCAATCAGAAGATCAATGTGCGGCCGCGCGATGCCGACAAGGTCGAGTGGTTCACCGCCGATCACGAGATGGCCGGCAGCGACGATCTCTGCTTCCTGACCTCGAGCACGCCAGATGAGGTCGTTGCGCATCTGAAGGCCCATGGCGTGGCGATCGAGGAAGGCCCGGTGGCCAAGCAGGGCGCCCGCGGCACGCTGCGCTCGGTCTATTGCCGCGATCCGGACGGGAGTCTGATCGAGATTTCGTCGTATGCGGACTGATTGCTGACGCGTGGCATTTGCCCGCCGCGCGATCCGATGGCACAAAGGCTCCCGACAACAAGCAAGCAGCCGCTGAAGCTGCGCGGGAGGACACATGACCAATTCGAAGGCCGCGCCCGGCATCGTGGGACCGTTCGCCGGGCTCGACGTGCCGTGGCTGCTCCGGATGCGCGCCGAGGTGCGCCGCGCTCATCCGTTCCTGATCTGGGCGCCGTTCGATGCACCGGCGCGGCGCTGGTCCTACGGCGAATTCCATGAGCGGGTCGGCGCGCTGGCGGCCGGACTTGCCAAGCGTGGCATCAGGCAGGGCGACTACGTCCTGATCCATCTCGACAATTGCATCGAGGCTGTGCTGTCGTGGTTTGCCTGCGTCGAGCTCGGCGCCATCGCGGTTACCACCAACACCCGCTCGGCCGCGGCCGAGATCGAGTATTTCGCCGGCCATTGCGGCGCCGTGGCCGCGATCACCCAGCCGGCCTATGCCGAGCTGATATCAGCCCACTGCAAGGGGCTGCGCTGGATCGCCGTGACCTCGCATGACGCAGGGCAAACGCCCGTGCAGGCGCCGTCGCGCGGCGACAGCTTTGACTCACTGTTTGCCGATAGCGCCGACCGGCCGCGCCGCGCGACCGATCCGCTCGCACCCTGCAGCGTGCAATATACGTCCGGCACGACGTCGCGACCGAAGGCAGTGCTGTGGACGCATGCCAACGCGTTGTGGGGCGCCAAGATCAACGCCGCGCACCAGGACCTGCACGCGTCCGACGTGCACCAGACCTATCTGCCGCTGTTCCACACCAACGCGCTGGCCTATTCGATGCTGGCATCACTGTGGGTCGGTGGATCCTGCGTGATCCAGCCGCGTTTCTCGGCCAGCCGCTTCTGGCCGGTGGCGCTGGAGCATGGCTGCACCTGGACCTCGACCATCCCGTTCTGCATGAAGGCACTGCTCGAGCACGAGGTCCCCAGGGATCACAAATTCCGGCTCTGGGGCACCGCGGTCAACGATCCGCCGCCGTTCGCGGTGTTCGGCGTCAAGATCATCGGCTGGTGGGGCATGACCGAGACCATCACCCATGGCATCATAGGTGAGATCGACCAACCCAACACGCCGATGTCGATCGGCCGTGCCGCGCCGGAATACGAGATCCGCATCACCAACGACGACGGCACACCGACCGGCGTCGGCGAGACCGGCAACCTGCTGATCAAGGGCGTTCCGGGCCTGTCGCTGTTTGCCGAATATCTGCACAATGAGAAAGCGACGCGCGACAGCTTCGACGAGCACGGCTATTTCGTCACCGGCGACCGCATCACGTTGCTTGACCGCGGCTACCTCAAATTCGGCGACCGCGCCAAGGACATGCTGAAGGTCGGCGGCGAGAATGTCGCGGCCTCCGAGATCGAGCAGGTGATCGCGGTAGTACCGGGAGTGCGCGAGGCCGCGGTGGTCGCAAAGAAGCACGCGATGCTGGACGAGGTGCCGGTCGTCTTCATCATCCCGCAGGCCGGCGTTGCCGCATTGCCGGCCGACCTGCACGACAATGTCATGACCGCCTGCCGCTCGGCGCTCGCCGACTTCAAATTGCCCAGGGAAATCCGCTTCGTCGACGAGATGCCGCGCTCGACCCTGGAGAAGGTGGCGAAGGCGGAGTTGCGCAAGATGCTGGAGTGAAGTCCTCTCCCCGTCATTGCGAGCGGAGCGAAGCAATCCATGGCTCCGCACGCGCGGGAAGATGGATTGCTTCGTCGCTTCGCTCGTCGCAATGACGAGAACGGCTTAATTCACCTCGAACCGGATCGGAAGCCTCTTCGGGCCATTGACAAAAGTGGCCTGAGTCATCTTTACCTCGCCGTCGAGCGACAGCGACTTCAGCCGCGGCAGCAGCTCCTCGAACAGGATACGCATTTCGAGCTTGGCCAGATACTGGCCGAGGCAAAGATGCGCGCCATAGCCGAACGCGACGTGGCGGTTGGGCCTGCGGTCGCTGCGAAAGCGATCGGGATCCTCGAACACGTCTTCGTCGCGATTGCCTGAGGCGTAGCACAGCATCAGCCAGTCGCCTTTCGCGATCCTGCGGCCGCCCAATTCCGTATCCGCGGTGGCCGACCGCATGAAATGCTTGACCGGCGTCATCCAGCGAATCGCCTCGTCGACCAGGCCCGCGATCAATTCCGGATTGGCTTTGACCCTGGCAAACTGATCCGGGTCTTCGGCCAACGCCCAGATCGCGCCGGCTGTCGAGGACGACGTGGTGTCGTGGCCCGCTGTCGCGACGATCATGTAATAGCTGGTGACATCATGCTCAGGCATGTAGTCGCCGCCGATCTTCGCGTTGGCGATGACGGTGGCGAGGTCCTCACGCGGATTGCGGCGGCGATCCTCGGTGATGGCGCGGAAATAGGCCGAGAAGTCAGCGACCACCGCCTGCATCATCGCGGAAAACTGCTCCGCGCCCAGCGCCTCGCGGCTGCGCGCCGTGTCGGGATCCTGCGGGCCGAACAGCTCCTGGGTCAGCTTGAGCATCCGCGGCTCGTCCGCTTCGGGAACGCCGAGGATCTCCATAATGACATGCAGGGGATAGCCGAGCGCGACGTCCTCAACGAAATCGCAGGCTCCGCCCTTGTCGAGCATGCGCTGCACCGTGGCGCGCGCGATCTCGCGGACGCGGCTTTCGAACTTGCCGAGATTGGCCGGCATGAACCAGCCCTGCGTCAGCGCGCGATATTTCGGGTGATCGGGCGCGTCCATCTGCACCAGCGTGCGCACCAGATTGGGGCCGCCGGTGATCTCGCGGACCCGCTCCTCGAGCGCCTGCGTGGTCAGCGTGGTCGGGCGGTCGGCATTGTGGAACAGCTCGTTCTGCCGGCTGATGGCCTGGATATGGGCGTGCTTGGTCACCACCCAGAACGGATCGAACCGCTCGGGCCGCGCGATGCCGAGCGGGTTGTTGGCGCGGAGCCAGCGATAGCTGTCGTGGATGCGGTGGTCGGCATAGGCCACGGGATCGACGAGGGTGGCCGCGATGTCGGCGGGGATGTCGAGATCCCCGGTCGCTGTCGTATTCATGGTCGTCCTCCCGCCACGTCATCAGTCGCGCCGATGATCATTGAAATCTAGGCGGAGGCAAGGACGGGGACTTGCGTTGAATGGCTAGAGAGCCTGCCTCACCCGTCATTGCTGTGCAAGTTCACTAATTCGCTGATTGAATTCTCTTGCGGGAGGATTCGATGCGCGACAACAGCTACGACCGGACGATTGAGCGGAACTACCTGCAGAAGTGGCGGTTCCTGATCCCGGAATACGAGGCGGTGAAAGCCGGGCGGTCGGCAACGTTCCGCCGGGTCGGAGATTTTTATCGGCATCACGGCACCTGCTCGCAAACCTTCCGGAAGTGTTACAACCGCTATTTGCAAAGCGGCGAGGAGGCCGACCTCTTGCCGCGGCGGCGCGGACCGAAGTGGAAGGAACGGCGCGAACCGGAAGGCATCGAGGCCGAGATCGTTGCTTGCCGCCAGAGGGGGATGAACCGCTACGAGATCCATGCTGTCTTGCGCGAGCGGCGCGATACGCTACCCTCGCCGTCGACGATCTACCGGGTCCTGAAACGCTATCATCTGAACCGGCGCACGCCGGCGATGCGCGAGGAGAAACGCCGCATTATCAAGGACAAGCTCGGCGAACTTGGCCATGTCGATCTGCATCAGCTGCCACGCGACGTGTTCCTGGCGCCACCCCCGGCCACGGCCTATATCGTCAGCCTGATCGACAGCTGCTCGCGCCTGGCCTGGGCCGAGGTCATCACCTCCAAGAAAGCCTTGCCGGTCATGTTCAGGACGCTGAAGATGATCAACACCCTCAACGTCACCTATGGGCTGGTCTTCGCCGAAATCATGTCCGACAACGGCGCCGAGTTCGCATCCCGAAACAACCGTGAAGAGCATCCCTTCGAAGCCATGCTCCTCGAACTCGGCATCAAGCATCGCTACACCAGACCCTATCGGCCGCAGACCAACGGCAAGATCGAACGGTTCTGGCGTACCCTCGACGACGACGTCATCGATGGGGCAACCTTCGATAACCTCGATCACTTCGCCAATGAACTCTTCGAGTACCTGATCTACTACAACAACCACAGGCCTCATCAGGCCCTTGGCGGCCAGACACCAAAGGACTTCGCTGCGACCAAAACTGAACCCATTCAATCAGCGAATTAGTGAACTTGCACAATTGCGAG
>NZ_JYMT01000029.1 GCF_000938305.1 Bradyrhizobium sp. LTSP885 | reverse complement strand
GGGCATCAATTCGAGTACGCGATCGACGTCGAGGACGACCATGAGCTGGCCATCGAGGCGGTGGACCCCGCCGGCGAGCTTGGCCATGCGGGGATCGAGGTTGACGGGGTTTTCCTCGCAGCCGTCGTCGGGCAGCCGCAGCACCTCGCCGATCTGGTCGATCAGGAGGCCATAGGATTCCCCGCGCAGGTCGACACCGACCGCCATCGGCGGCTTGCCGTCATCGGCCTTCGGCAGCCCCAGGCGAGCGCGCATGTCGACCACGGTGACGATGCGGCCGCGCAGATTGAGCACACCGGCGATCTCCGCTGACGACAGCGGCACCCGCGTCAGCCGCTCCGGCATGAACACGTCCTGCACCCGCGAGATCGGCAGCCCGAACAGCTGCCCGCCGATCACGGCGGTGACGTATTCGACCATGGCGCCTTCGCTTGTCTCGGTCTTGCTGGTCATCATGACAGTTCCTTAAGCCGCCCGGCGCAGTTCGGCGGTCTGTTCCTTCAGCGCCGCGATCAGGCCGGGACGGTCGAACTTGGCGACATAATCGTGGAAGCCGGCCTGCCGGCCGCGCTCGATCGCCGCCGGCGACACCATCGCCGACAGTGCGATGATCGGCAGCCCGGTCAGATTGTTGTCGGAACGAATGCTCTCGGCGAACTCGAAGCCGTTCATCTCGGGCATCTCGATGTCGGTCAGCACGACGTCGAAGGCCTGCCCCGAACGCAACACGGCAAGCCCCTCCTGCGCGTTCGGCGCGGTCCGCACCTTGTAACCGGCAGCCTTCAGCACCGGCGCCAGCATGTTGCGGAAGAAGGCACTGTCATCGACCAGCAGCACGGATTGCGAGCTTGCCGAGGGGCGCATCTCCTTGCGCGAGAACCAGTCGGCAAACGCCATCGGCAGGAAGTGGCCGACGTCGATCACCTCGGTGGCCTGGCCCTTGATCACGGCCGAGCCGAGGATGCCCTCCTGCGAGCCGGCGACCTCGATGTTGAGCCGCTCCTCGACGATGTCGATGATCTCGTCGACCACCAGCCCCATCGAGCGGCCGTCGTCGGCGAACACCAGGATCGGCTGGGCGCCTTGCGTCTGCACATTGACGCCGGCCATCTGCACCAGCGGCATCAGCTGCTCGCGGTACTGCACCATGTAGCGGCCGTTCGAGAGCTCGATCTTGTCGGTTGCGATCTCCTCCAGCCGGGTGACGAGGCCGAGCGGCACCGCCTTGGGCTGGCTGGAGCCGGCACGGAACACCAGCAGCGAGGTCAGTTGCTCGCCGGACGAGGCATGGGCCGAAGCACTGTCGTCGGCCATGTCATGGGCCGAGGAGCCGGAGGCGCCGAGCGCCTTGGCGATGCCGTTGGGGTCGATGATCATGATCACGGCGCCATCGCCCAGGATGGTGTTGCCGGAGAACATGTCGATGTGGCGCAGCTTCGTGGACATCGGCTTGACCACGATCTCCTCGGTGTGGAACACGCCGTCGACCACGATGCCAAAGGTCTGGCTGCCGACCTGCGTCACCACGATGAAGCCGTTCTCGGGATCGGAGGTCGCGCCGTCGTCGATCTTCAAGAGCTTCTTGAGGTGGATCAGCGGCAACAGCTTGTTGCGCAGCCGCAGGACCGCCGTGTCCTTGATCCGCTCGATGCGGTGCTCGGAGTTGGCCCGCGCCCGCACCAGCTCGACCACGGCCAATTGGGGGATCGCAAAGCGATCACCGCCGGCTTCCACGATCAGGGCCGAGACGATCGCCAGCGTCAGCGGGATCTTGATGGTGACGGAGGCGCCCTCGCCGGCCACGCTCTTGATGTCGATGGTGCCGCCGATCTGGTCGATATTGGTGCGCACCACGTCCATGCCGACGCCGCGGCCGGAGACCGAGGTGATGGCGGCTGCGGTCGAGAAGCCCGGCGCGAAGATGAACTTGTGGATCTGCGCTTCGGTCATCTTGTCCAGTTCAGCCTCGGTGACGAGACCGTTCTGGACTGCCTTGGCCTTGATCCGCTCGGTGTTGAGCCCGCGGCCATTGTCGGCGATGCAGATGATGATGTGGCCGCCCTCGTGATAGGCAGAGAGCCTGATGGTGCCCTGCTCGCCCTTGCCGGCGGCGACCCGCTCGGCCGTGGTCTCCAGGCCATGGTCGGCGGAGTTGCGCACCATGTGCGTCAACGGATCCTTGATCAGGTCGAGCACCTGGCGGTCGAGCTCGGTGTCGGCGCCGTGCATCTCCAGCTCGATCTGCTTGCCGAGTTCGCCGGAGAGATCGCGGACGATGCGGGGCAGCTTCTGCCAGGCGTTACCAATCGGCTGCATCCGCGTCTTCATGACGCCCTCCTGCAGCTCGGCGGTGACGTTCGACAGCCGCTGCAGCGGCACCTTGAACTCGGTGTCCTCGTTGCGCCTTGATATCTCCAGCAGCTGGTTGCGGGTCAGGACCAGCTCGGAGACCATGGTCATGAGGTGCTCGAGGGTGTCGACGTTGACCCGGATCGACTGGTTGGCGATCTTGTCGCCTTCCGGGACGTCGCCCTCGGCGGCAGCCGCCTTGCGGGCCGGCTTCTTCGCGACCTCGGCGGGCTCCGCTGCGGCAACCGCAGCAACCACGGGCGCTGCGGGTTTGGCAACAGGCGCGGGCGCGACCACTTCGGGCGCGGTCTCGCGGAAGGCGCGTTCGAGTTCGTCGAGCGAGACCTCGCCGGGGCGCAACGGGCGCTCCAGGGTCTGCACCACCAGCGTGCCTTCGGGCATCGCCGGTTGCACCGGAGGTGCGGCGACAACAGGAGTTTCTTCAGCAGCTGCAGCAGCAGCCATAGCGGCCATGCCGCGCTCAACCATGGCTTCCAATTGATCGATCAGATCGCGGTCGTCGCCTTCAGGCTCGGCCTCGGTGGCCTCGAGCCCTGCCAAAATCTCCTTGATGCGGTCGATCGAGGACAGGATCAGCGTCACGGCCTCAGCCTTGACCGGCATGCCGTCGCGGAATTTGCCCATCAGGGTCTCGCCGGCATGCGCCAGCGCTTCCAGCCGCGGCAGGCCGAGGAAGCCGCAGGTCCCCTTGATGGTGTGGACCAGGCGGAAGATATTATCGAGAATCTTCGCGTTGTTGGGGTCCTGCTCGAACCGAACCAACTGGTTGTCGACCGTGTCGAGGCTCTCGGTGCACTCCGTCAGGAACTCACGCAACAGGTCGTCCATCGGAATCGGCCCCCTCAAAGTGCTACGGAACGATCGGCTCCTACCGATAACTCCGCCGGCTTCACGGCGACGTTAATTTCGCAGTCCGTGCAAATACGGACGATGAGGCGTTTCAAATAGTTGAACGAAGCATCGCAGTGTAGCCGCCAATCTCGAAAGAACAGGCACTTACCGACGGCATGGATAAATCTGTGTCGGATGCATCGTCGCGGTTTGAATCAAATCGCAGCAGACGGCCGTTAAGCTTGGTAGAGGCACGCGATCTCGCGGCACCAAGCGCTTAGCACGACAGCGTGATTGCGGCCTGCAACTCCTGATTGAGATACTCGGGTCACCTGACGACAGGCAAAAGCAAAGGCGGCGGAGTTTCCTCCGCCGCCCCGATATTCGATGTCTGTTGCAGCTATCCTTAGCGGAGCAGCTGGAGAACGCTCTGCTGCGACTGGTTGGCCAGAGCCAGCGCAGACACCGCGATCGACTGGCGGGTCGACAGCGCCTGGCTGTTGGCCGCTTCCTCGTTGGTGTCGGCCAGCGTCAGGTTGGACGAGCCGGTCTGCAACACGTTGATCAGGTTCTTGTTGAAGTCCTGACGGATCTGCACGACCGAGAGGTTCGAACCGAGCGACGACGCTTCCGAGCGGAGCGTGTCGGAGGCCGAGCCGAGCTTGGCAACGATGGCGTTTGCCGAGGTGCTGTCCAGGAAGTCGGTGCCAGCAGTCAGCGAACCGAGACCGAGGCCGCCTGCGTTGAAGGTCACGCCCGAGATGTTGAGGGTGGACTTGCCGGTTTCATTGAACGTCAGCTTCAGATTGTCGCCGTTCAGCAGGTTGACGCCGTTGAAGGACGAATCCTGGGCGGTCGTCGTAATCTGCTGGATGATGACGTTGTACTGGCTGACGAGGTTGCCGCGAGTCGACTGCGAGGTCGGATCGGCAACGGCAGCGTTGACCGTGCCGACCGTTGCAGCCGTCGTGCCCGAGATGTCGACGCCTTCACCGGTCGGGGCAGCGCCCGTCTTGGTGATCGTCTGGCTGGCGGCATCGTTGGTGGAGGTGAAGGTCACCGTGTCGGCGGTCGCGGAGACCGACGCCGAGACGGCAACGCCGTTCGAAGACAGCACGCTGTTGAGCTGATCGAGCGTCTTGACGGTCGCGGTGCCCGCACCGGTCGCGAAGCTCGAACCGATTGTGACCGCGAGCGAGCCGGTAGCCGTCTTGAAGGTGATGACCGAACCGCCGAGCTTGCCGGCGTTGAGGTCGGTGGCCACCGTGGTGCC
>NZ_JYMT01000028.1 GCF_000938305.1 Bradyrhizobium sp. LTSP885 | reverse complement strand
CCGAAGCAGTTCCTGTCGCTGTTCGGGACGCGCTCGACCTTCCAGGAGACGCTGCTGCGGGTTTCGGACGCGGCGGTGTTCGAGCGCCCGATCGTGATCACCAACGAGGCCTACCGCTTCATGGTGCTGGAGCAACTGGCCGAGATCGGCCGCGAGGCCGATGTGCTCCTGGAGCCGATGCGGCGCGATTCAGGTCCCGCGATCGCGGCCGGTGCGGCGTTCGCGCAAAGCCGCGACCAGGATGCGATCGTGCTGGCGCTCGCCGCCGATCATCTGGTGCGCGACACCGATGCTTTCGTGGCCGCCTGCCGCGCAGGACTGGTGGCCGCGGAAGCGGGCCGCATCGTGACCTTCGGCGTCAAGCCGGAGCGGCCTGCCACCGAATATGGCTATATCAATCCGGGCGAGGTTGTCGCCGGTGAGGTGCGCGCGGTCGCAAAATTCGTCGAGAAGCCGGATGCGGCGACCGCGGCCAGTTATATCGATGCCGGCTATCTCTGGAACAGCGGCAACTTCATGTTCCGCGCCGCCATGCTGCTTGACGAATACCGCAACGTCGATGCGGATAGCATTGCCTCGGTCGAAGAGTCGGTTGCGAAGGCCGGGCACGACCTCGGCTTCGTCAAGCTCGATGCGGCGGCCTTTGCCGCGGCGAAAGCGATCTCGATCGATTATGCCGTGATGGAGAAGACGGCGCATGCGGCAGTGGTGCCGGTGGCGTGCGGCTGGTCGGACATCGGCTCATGGCGCCAGGTCTGGGAACTCTCGGACAAGGACAGCCAGGGCAATGCGGCGCGCGGTGCCGCGGTGTTCGAGGATTCCCGCAACTGCAACGTGACGACCGACCGCGCGCTGGTGGCGCTCGAAGGCGTCGACGACCTCGTCGTGGTGGCGACCCAGGACGCCGTGCTGGTGTCGCGGCAGCAGGACGCCAATGGACTGAAGCGGCTGGTCGCCAAACTGAAGGTGACGGCGCCAGAAGTCACCGAGAGCCACGTCAAGGTGCATCGTCCCTGGGGCTCCTACCAGTCGGTCGACAATGGCGACCGCCACCAGGTCAAGCGCATCATCGTCAAGCCAGGCGGACGGCTGTCGCTGCAGAAGCATCACCACCGCTCCGAGCACTGGATCGTGGTGCGCGGCACCGCGCAGGTGACCGTCAACGAGCTGGTCAAGACCGTGCACGAGAACGAATCGATCTACATCCCGATCGGCGCGGTGCACCGGCTGGAGAACCCCGGCAAGATCCAGCTTGAGCTGATCGAGGTGCAGACCGGCAGTTACTTTGGCGAGGATGACATCATCCGCATCGAGGACGATTATCAGCGCACCTGAAGCGGGTTCCCGTGCCCGGAAATGAGTCACGGGACGATGTAACTCTTTGAATCAAAACGTGTCCGGAATTCGCGCTTGCCATTCGCCACATTTGTGGCGCCGTGCTATAGCGGCTGCCAACGAAGCGGGTCGTGGTTCACGCCAACGCACCAGGCAGGGTCAGCCTTCGCGCTGATTCTCGCGGAGCCGGGGTGGCTCCATGAGAGCCGGGACAACCGCCAGAAAGTCACTTGGGGTCGACATATGAATTCAAAAGTGTCCGCATCGGGCGCGAGAGCTGACGTCAATCGCGCACTGCGCGTCGGCGTGATCGGGGCCGGCGTGATGGGCAGCAACCATGCCCGCGTGCTGGCCGGACTGCCCGGTGTCGTGCTGGTCGGGATCGTCGATCCGCTGCCGGAACATCGTGCCCGCGCCGTCGACCTGGTCGGCTGCCGCGCGTTCGAGAGCCTCGATGAACTGCTCGCCGAGGGTGTCGATGCCGTGACGATCGCGGCACCGACCCATCTGCATCACGAGGTCGCGCTGGCCTGTGTCGCGCGCAACATCCACATCATGGTCGAGAAGCCGGTCGCATCCACCGTCAAGGAGGGGCGTGAGATCGTCGCCGCCGCGGAGCAGGCCGGCGTGACGTTGATGGTCGGCCATGTCGAGCGCTTCAACCCGGCGGTCGCCGCGATCAAGCAGGCGATCTCGGGTGAGGACATCCTGTCGATCGGCATCACCCGCGTCGGGCCGTTCCCGCCGCGGATGTCCAATGTCGGCGTCGTGATCGACCTCGCCGTGCACGATATCGACCTGATCCGCTGGTTCACAGAGTCAGATATCATCGAGGTGCAGCCGCAGCTCTCGAGCGCGATCGCCGAGCGCGAAGACATCGCGCTGCTGCAGTTCCGCACCGCCTCCGGCGTGCTTGCTCATATCAACACCAACTGGCTGACGCCGTTCAAGGCGCGCAACGTCACGGTGGCGACGCGCGGCAAATATGTGATGGGCGATTTGCTCACGCGCCAGGTCACCGAATGCTTCGGCTTCAAGCCCGATGGGAGCTATTCGATGCGTCATCTGCCGGTCGGCCACGACGAGCCGCTGCGCGCGGAGCTGATCGCTTTCCTCGATGCTGTCAGAACCGGCAACGTGCCGGCGGTGTCTGGCGACGAGGGCGTCGCCAGCCTCGAGATCGCGATCCGCTGCCTGGAATCGCCGATCACGCCTGCCGCCTCGACGGCGCGCAAGGGACCGCGCCGCGTTGTCGGCTGATATCATCTCCAAATCACGCGCGAAGAGCTCATGAACCAGCATATGCGTCCAGAACCCGTTCCCTTCATCGATATCGCTGCGCAGCGTCAACGGCTCGGCAAGTCGATCGATGACGCGGTCGCCCGCGTGCTCAACCATTGCCAGTTCATCAACGGCCCGGAAGTGACCGCGCTGGAGACTGCGCTGGCGCAGTATTCCGGCGCCAAGCACGTGGTGACCTGCGCCAGTGGCACCGACGCGCTGCTGATGGTGCTGATGGCGAAGAATGTCGGGCCTGGCGATGCGGTGCTGTGCCCGTCCTTCACCTTCTGCGCGACCGGCGAGGCGGTCGCGCTGGCTGGTGCGACGCCCGTCTTTGTCGACGTCGACGAAGCGACCTTCAACATCGACGCCGGCTCGCTCAAGCGCGGCATCGCTACCGCGCGGGCGCGTGGTTTGAAGCCGGTCGGAATCATTCCGGTCGATCTGTTCGGCCAGAGTGCCGATCATGACGCGGTGGCCGCGGTCGCCGAGGCCGAGGGCCTGTTCGTGCTCGACGACGCCGCGCAAGGCTTTGGCGCCAGCTACAAGGGCCGCAAGCTCGGCACCTTCGGGCTCGCGACCGCGACGAGCTTCTTCCCCGCAAAACCGCTCGGCTGCTTCGGCGACGGCGGTGCGATCTTCACCGATGACGATGAACTCGCGAACACGCTGCGCAGCATCCGCGTGCACGGCCAGGGCTCGGACAAATACGACAATGTCCGCCTCGGCCTCACCGGCCGCCTCGACACCATGCAGGCCGCGATCCTGATCGAAAAGCTGAAGATATTTGACGACGAGATCGCCGCGCGCAATGTGGTCGCCGACCGCTATGCCCGCGGGCTCGGCAATCTCGTGACCGTGCCGCACCTCGCCTCCGGCTGCACTTCGGTGTGGGCGCAGTACACCATCCGGCTGCCCAAGGGGACCGATCGCGACGCCTTCGCCGCGGCCTTGAAGGCGCAGGGCGTCCCGACCGCGATCTACTACACCAAGTCGATGCACCAGCAGACCGCGTATCGCAACTTCCCGGTCGCCGATGGCGGCCTGCCGGTCAGCGAGAGCCTGTCGGACGACGTCATCAGCCTGCCGATGCACGCCTATCTCGACGAGGCGACCCAGGAGCGCGTCATCCAGGCTGTGCGCGCCGCGCTGTCTTAGGACCAATTTGTTCGTATGGTGATCATGCGCTAGAAGCACGCATGCTTGGGCGCATCTTCACCGTCGGCGGCTACACCCTGCTTTCGCGGCTCACCGGCCTCGCGCGCGACATCATGCTCGCGGCGATCCTCGGTGCGGGACCGATCGCCGATGCCTTCCTGGTCGCCTGGCGGCTGCCCAATAATTTTCGCGCGATCTTCGCCGAGGGCGCATTCAACACCGCCTTCATCCCAGCCTATGCCCATGTCCACGGCAAAGGCGGCGGCTCGTCGGCGCGGCTGTTCGCCGACCGGATCTTTACGCTTCTGTTCCTGACCCAGCTCGTGCTGCTGGCGCTGGCCTGGGTGTTCATGCCGCAGGCGTTGCGCGTGCTTGCGCCAGGGTTCACCGACGAGCCCGAGCAGCGCAGGCTTGCGATCGAGCTGACTCGGATCACCTTTCCCTATCTGCTTCTCATCACGATCGTGACGCTCTACGGCGGCATCCTCAACGTGATGCAGCGTTTTGCGACGGCGGCGGCCGCATCGATCTTCCTCAATCTGTCGATGATGGCGACGCTGGCGCTGGCGGCGCTCTTCCCGACCGCCGGTCACGCGGCGGCATGGGGTGTGCTGATCTCGGGTTTTCTGCAATATTTCCTGCTCGCCGGCGATCTCGCGCGTCACGGCGGACTTCCCCGGTTTGCGATGCCGCGCCTCGATGAGGACGTCCGCGCCTTCTTCCGTGCGATCGGCCCGGCCACGCTGGGCTCGATGGGCACCCAGGTCGCGGTCTTCGCCGACACGATCATCGCGACGTTCCTGCCTGCGGGCGCGCTGGCGGCGCTGTATTATGCCGAGCGTCTCTATCAGTTGCCGATCGGCGTGATCGGCATCGCGGTTGGAACCGTGTTGTTGCCGGAAATGTCGCGGCGGCTCGCGGCCGACGACGTCGCAGGTGCTGCGGCCTCGCAGCGGCGCGCCTTCGAGCTGACGTTGCTTGCGACCATCCCTTTCGTCGCGGCCTTTATCGCCGTGCCTGACGTCATCGTCCGTGCGGTTTTCGTGCGGGGCGCCTACACGACGGCCGACGCGGCGGCAGCTGCCGCCACCCTTGCAGCCTATGCGGTCGGCCTGATTCCGTTCGTAATGATCCGCAGTGCAATCGCCACCTTCTACGCCCGCAAGGACACCGCAACGCCGGTAAAGGCCTCGCTGACCGGGCTCGCCGTCAATGTCCTGCTCAAGGTGCTGTTGATGGGCACGCTGGCGCAGGTCGGGCTCGCGCTGGCGACCGCCGTCGGCGCCTGGATCAATCTGCTGCTGGTGCTGTTCTTTGCCGTCCGCCGCGGCTATCTCGATCTCGACCGGGCGCTGCTGCGCTCGTTCGGCACCTTCGCACTCTCCGGCGTCGTGCTGGCCATCGCGCTCTGGGCGACCGCGCATTATGCGGCCGTCTTGTTCGCGCCGATGCAGCTGTTTCGCGATGAACTGAGCCTGCTGCTGCTGATCGCGGTCGGCGCCTTCGTCTACGCCTTCTGTATCCTCACGCTGTTTGGCCGCGGCTGGCTGTTCGCGCTCCGGCGGGGATAGTTTTACCCTGTCAAGTCAAATGCATAGGAGTGGGCTGAGGGTTGCGCCACGCCGCGCGGAAAGCGGTTTGCGCTTCTGGAACAACCACGCCAATATGCGACGAACAAACCAAGGCAATTGGAGATGAGATGGCTGCTCCCATCAAATTCGGCGTCGGTCAAAGTGTACGGCGCAAAGAGGATGACGCGCTGATTCGCGGCAAGGGCCGCTATACCGACGACGTCGCTCCGTCTCCCGCACTGCACGCACTGGTGCTGCGCTCGCCGCATGCACATGCGACATTCACGATCGATGCCGGCAAGGCCCGCGCCATGCCCGGAGTGTCGCTGGTCCTGACCGCTGAAGATGTCGCCGATCTCGGCGGGCTGCCGTGCCTGTTCAACCTCGAGACCGATCCTTTCACCGCGCCGCCTTATGCGATCCTCGCCGGCGGCGTGGTGCGCCATGTCGGCGACGCCGTCGCCTTCGTGGTCGCCGACACGCTCGATCATGCCCGCGACGCGATCGAGGCTGTTGACGTCAAGTGGACGCCGAAGCCCGCCGTGGTCGGCCTCGTCAACGCGGTGAAGAAGGGCGCGCCGCAGGTCTGGCCCGACAAATCAGGCAATGTGCTGTTCGATGTCTCGATCGGCGACAAGAAGGCCGCGGAAGCAGCCTTCGCCAAGGCGCATTCAGTCGCCGAGATCACCATCGTCAACCCGCGCGTCATCACCAATTTCATGGAGACACGCGCAGCGGTTGCCGAATACGACGCCAAGAAAGATCATCTGACGCTGACGATCGGCAGCCAGGGCAGTCACCGCCTGCGCGAGATCCTCTGCGACATGATCCTGAAGATGCCGAAGGAGAAGATGCGGGTGATCTGCCCCGACGTCGGCGGCGGCTTCGGCACAAAGCTGTTTCCCTACCGCGAATATGCGCTGATCGCGGTGGCCGCGCGCAAGCTGAAGAAGACGATCAAGTGGACCGCCGAGCGCTCCGACCATTTCATGGGCGACGCGCAGGGCCGCGACAACCTCACGACCGCGAAGATGGCGCTCGCCGAGGACGGCAAGTTCCTCGGCATGGATGTCGACCTGATGGGCGACATGGGCGCCTATCTCTCGACCTTCGCGCCCTATATCCCGCATGGCGGCGCCGGCATGCTGCCGGGCCTCTACGACATCCAGGCCTTCCACTGCCGCGTCCGCACCGTCTTCACCAACACCGTGCCGGTCGATGCCTATCGCGGCGCCGGCCGCCCGGAAGCCGCCTATGTGATCGAGCGCCTGGTCGACGCTGCCGCGCGAAAGCTCGGCATGACGCCCGATGCCGTCAGGCGGAAGAATTTCATTCCGCCGAAATCGCTGCCCTACACGACCGCGACCGGCAAGGTCTACGATTCCGGCGACTTCGTCGCGCATATGAAGCGCGCGATGGAGATCGGCAACTGGAAGGAGTTTGCCAAGCGCGCCAAGGCTGCCAAGAAGGACGGCCTGGTGCGTGGCATCGGCATTGCGAGCTATGTCGAGGTCTGCGGCACCATGGGCGAGGAGACCGCCAATGTGGCGCTCGATCCCAACGGCGACATCTCCATCCTGATCGGCACGCAGTCGAGCGGGCAGGGCCATCAGACCGCGTATGCGCAGCTCGTCGCCGAGCAGTTCGGCGTGTCGCCGGAGCGCGTCCATGTGCTGCAGGGCGACACCGACAAGATCGCGACCGGTCTCGGCACCGGCGGCTCGGCGTCGATTCCCTCCGGCGGTGTCAGTGTCCAGCGCGCCACGCACGAACTCGGCAACAAGCTGAAGGAGCTTGCGGCGCAGGCGCTGGAAGCCGGCGCCGGCGACCTCGAAATCGCAGACGGCCGCGTCCGCATCGCCGGCACCGACCGTTCCGTCAGCTTTGCCGATCTTGCCAAGCGCCCGGGCGGCGATTCCGCAAAGATGAATGCCAGCGCGACGTTCTCGAGCGCCGACGGCACCTATCCGAACGGCACCCATCTCGCCGAGGTCGAGATCGACCCCGCCACGGGCATCATCAAGATCGTCAGCTATGTGATCGTCGACGATTTCGGTGTCACGCTGAACCCGCTGATGCTGGCGGGCCAGGTGCATGGCGGCGCGATGCAGGGCATCGGCCAGGCGCTGATGGAGCAGGCGGTCTACAGCACGAGCGACGGCCAGCTCGTCACCGGCACGTTCATGGACTATGCGCTGCCGCGCGCTGCCGATGGGCCGTCCTTCGTGTTCGAGACCCACAACGTGCCCTGCACGACCAATCCGCTCGGCGTGAAGGGGGCGGGCGAGGCCGGCGCGATCGGCTCATGCCCGGCGGTGGTCAATGCCATCGTCGAGGGGCTGCATCGCGAATACGGGATCGACCACATCGACATGCCGGCCACCCCCGAGCGGGTCTGGATCGCGATCCGCGAGGCTCAACGCCGGCATAATCTCTGATAAAGTGTCGCAGGCGGAATGAAGTGTCCGCCTGCGGTGTTTGCAAACAGGCCGGCCGTGTACCTGCGGACCGGACAAACCGGAATTGAGGGGAATTTGCCGATGAAGCGGATCGTCGTTATCGCAGCGGTGCTTGTGTTCAGTGCAGGTGCCGTCGTTGCACAGCAGGATCAGGTCACGCAGACCCAAGTTGTGATGAAGGGCAACGGCAAGAACGCGGGCGCGCTGGCGGCGATGGTCAAGGGTGAGAAGCCCTACGATCAGTCGACCGTCGATGCCGCGCTCGCCCAGTTCGAAGACACCGTCAAGAAATTTCCGACGCTGTTCCCCGAGAGCACCAAGGGGCTCAAACCGGAGGGTGACTACTCCGCCTCGCCCAAGATCTGGGAAGACAAAGTCGGCTTCGAGGAACACATTGCGAGCTTCGCCAAGGCCGTCACCGACGCCAAGGGCAAGATCAAGGATCTCGACACACTGAAGGCAGAACTGCCCGTCATCGGCAAGCAATGCGGCGGTTGCCACGAGACATACCGCGTCAAGAAGGGCTGATCACGTCTTCACGAAAAGGGGCGTACGCTTCGCGGCGTCCGCCCCTCTCTGTGTCGGCTTCTTCTTGTTGGGATTACTTCGTGAGATTTACTTGGTCACCTGGCCGCGGATTTCGCCGCCCGGGCTCGCCGCGGTGTGGACGTTGACATAGTACTTGCCGGCCAAGAGATCGGCGGCCTGCGCGTCGGTCAGCGTCGCGCTGCCTTCGACCGGGCTCGACGTCGCATTCGGGATCGCGACCGCGACGCCGGCATTCTTGCCGGCCTCAGTGGGGCCGTGGAAATGGGCCGCGGTGGCGGGGCCGCTGAGGCCGGAATAGGTCAGCTTCCAGGTCAGCTTCTTGCTGGCGGCGTCGTAGTCGATGTCGGCGGTGCCGGTGCCTGCGCTGGTGTTCGCCGGCACTTCGGACTTGCCGTCCAGCGTTGCCTTCAGCTTCTCGGCGAAGGCCGGCCCGGCGAACGCGATCGCGGCACCCAGTATCAGCGTGGCAAGCATGGTCTTGTTCGGCATAGGTCTCTCCCTGTTGACGTCACACGATGGTGTCAGTCTCGAAACATCGGTTCTGCGGGTTTATTCCCGGAACGGCGGATGGTGCGCGAAATTTCATGGAAGCTTCCCCGCCCCGTTGCGGTCATACTGGCTGCACCCTTGGAAGCGCCAATGACGGATCAGTGAATGCTGCGACGAATTTTCCTCCTCGCCGTGGTGGCCGGCATCTTCGGCCTCAGTGTGTTCTGGTGGCTGACGATCCCCGCGACCGTTGCCGCGAGCGCGCTGCCCGCCTACCAGCCCAACCTTGCCAACGGGCTCATAACGTTCAATGCCGGGGGATGTTCCTCCTGCCATGCCGTGCCGAAGCAGGACGATCGTATGAAGCTTGGCGGCGGCCTTGCGATACCGTCGCCATTCGGCACCTTCTACGCGCCGAACATCTCGCCCGATCCGAACGACGGCATCGGCCGCTGGAGCGAGGCCGATTTCGTCACTGCTGTCATGAAGGGCACCTCGCCATCGGGCACGCATTACTTCCCGGCGTTTCCCTATACCTCCTATCAGCACGCTGGGATCAATGACGTCCGGGACCTCTTCGCCTATCTGAAGACGTTACCGCCGGTCGCCGGCAAAGTGCGCGACCATGATCTGCCGTTCCCCTTCAACATCCGTCGCAATGTCGGCATCTGGAAGTGGCTGTTTATGGACGGCAAGCCGTTCGTGGCCGACGCAGGCCGCTCGGCGCAGTGGAATCGCGGCGCCTATCTCGTCAACAGTTTTGGCCATTGCGCCGAGTGCCACAGCCCCAGAAATCTTCTTGGCGGCATCATCGGCGCGCAGCGCTTCGCCGGCGGCCCGAATCCGGAAGGCGAGAGCTGGGTGCCGAACATCACGCCGAAGGGACTGTCGGACTGGAGCGCGAAGGATATCGCCTATTTCCTCGAAAGCGGCCAGACGCCGGATGGCGACAGCGCTGGCGGATCGATGGTGCGCGTGATCCGCAACACCTCGCAGCTCTCGGGAGAGGACCGCGACGCGATTGCCGACTACATCAAGTCGCTACCGCCGGTCGAGGGTCCGCCGAAGCCGCCGAAGAAGGCGGACAAAGACTAATCTTTCCTGATTGCGCCTTGTGATCCTCGGCCTGCTATCCGCGCCACGCGCCGGCGGCAACGACCATCAAGCCACCGGCAATCGCGAGGTCCTTCACAAATAGCGTTCGTTCCGCCTTGTCGGCGAGGTCGAGGTGAAACCCGAACGCGGTGGCAAGGCAAAACAGCGCAAGCGCGCCGGCGGCGAATGACGGCTGCCAGCCGATCAGCAACGCCAGGCCCGCGCCAAGCTCCAGCGCGATGACCAGCGGTAGCAGCTGGCCCGGAATATGGTGTGCCGCCATGTGGTCGAGGAAGGGTTTCGGGCCGGCGATCTTGGCTGCGCCGGCAAGGATGAACAGCAACGCGAGCAGGCTTCGTCCGGCAATCGTGATCATCGTGATCGGCATGAGGGAGCCCTCCGTTATGTTATTTGCTGTTCTGGGCGTGGAGTCTGGCCTGTGACGGGAACAGGACGGCGGACAGGATGAAGGCAAAGACGAAGAAGATCGTCCGTCCCAGCACCAGCGGCTTGGCCTGCTCCACCGGCGTCACCGAAATCAGGATCCCGAACGGGATGTAGCACCACAGCACCACCGCGACGGTCCTGCCGAGCCTGCCGAACTGCAGGAAGCCGAACGAGAACAGCAGGACCGCGAGATAGCTGGCGTGAAACTTGACCTGGGAAGCGATCATCTGAAGCTCGCCGTCGGCCGGCGACAGCGGCAATCCGTTCTGGATCGCATACACCATGGTCATGATGTGGTGGTTCTCGACGCAATCGAGGACAACCGTGAGCATCATGGAGGCGAGCGCGGCGCCCAGCAGATAGGGGTCCAGCATCGTGCGCAGCCGTGCCGCCAGCACGATGAAGAATGCGCCGTAGAAGATCATGAAGAGATTATCGAGCCCGAGATTGAGCCGCAGACCGAGCGGTACGAGGGAGGTCTCCAGATACGCGCCATAGGCATCAGTGGAGCGGGCGGTCTGGAAGAAGTCCTGCGAACCCCTGGTGGTGATGATACCGATCACCATGGCGGCGACGGTCAACGCCGCCAGCGTCGCCAGAATCGCGAGCGTACGGTCCAATGGTCTGATCTGCATGATATAGCTACTCCCCGCGCGTCCGGCCGACTCGCCGATTTACAAATATCAACTGCTATCTGAAGATGGATATCAGATGATATCTGAAAATCAATCGCTATTTAAGGATTCAGGAGTCCAATCAATTGCCCAGGTTAAATCGCGAGGAAAGTCAGGCGCGTACCAGGAATCTCCTGATCGAGGCGGCGCGCGAGGAGATCATCAAGAAGGGGTTTGCGCAGGCCTCGGTGCGCGACATCGCCGATGCAGCCGGATTTTCGCAGGGCGCGTTCTATTCGAATTTTCCCGACAAGGAGGCGATCCTGCTCGAGCTGGTGCAACGGCACCAATCCGAGGAACGCGCAAAAATCGAAGGCGTGCTGGGACAGGCGTCGAGCGAGCCCGCGAAGGTGATGGCGGGCCTTGAAAAATGGGCCGCCACCGCCAATTCGGATCCCGGGTTCGCCGTGCTGGCGATCGAGTTGCAATTGCAGGCGCTGCGCAGCCCGACCTTCGCGCAAGGCTATAACGACCTCAACCGCAAGCACCGCCGTGCCCTGGGCGTGCTGGTGACGCGCCTGTTCGAATTGCTCGGCAAGCAGGTGCCCGCCGATGCCATGGAAATCGCCACCGGCTTCATCGCCCTGGGCCGCGGCATGGCACTGTTGTCGAGGGGCGGCGAAGTCAGCCGCAGCGGCCGGATCGTTGTTACTTTCCTGAAGGCGTTGATCGACTCGGCGCCGGACGCCTAGCAGTTAGCGTCTCCCGAATCGGGCAGGTATGCGGATCGAGGTCCTATTTCGCCCCAAAGGCCTTGAAGGTGATGATGGTGAGGGTGTCCTGGATGCCCGGGAGCACCTGGACCTTCTCGTTGATGAAATGGCCGATGTCGGTGTCGTGGTCGACGTAGAACTTGACCAGGAGATCGTAATTGCCCGCGGTGGAATAGATCTCCGACGCAATCTCGGCCTCCGCCAGCGCGTTGGCGACGGTGTAGGACTGGCCGAGCTTGCACTTGATCTGGACGAAGAAGGGAACCATCGCTGTGTCTCCGGGGATTTGGCGACAATAGGCCAAAAACCGGCGGCCAAGGCAAGCAAACTTGCTGCCAATAAGCGGGCGCGCTAGGACGGGCCATGATCCGTTTCCTATCAACCGCTTGCTGCCATCGATGACACCCGTCGCGCTCACCATTGCAGGCTCGGATTCCTCGGGCGGCGCGGGTATCCAGGCCGACCTGAAGAGCTTTGCCGCGCTCGGCGTCTACGGCGCCTCTGTGATCACGGCGCTGACGGCGCAGAACACCACGGGGGTCAGCGGTATCCATCCGGTGCCCGCAGCTTTCGTCACCGCGCAGATCGACGCGGTGTTCTCCGACCTTGCCGTCGGCGCGGTCAAGATCGGCATGGTGGCGCAGGTCGAGACGATCGCAGCGATTGCTGACGGGCTCAAGCGCTGGTCACCACGGCACATCGTGCTCGATCCGGTGATGGTCGCAACCTCGGGCGATCGCCTGCTTGCGGCTGAGGCGGTCGACGCGCTCAAGGCGAGGTTATTTCCGCTGGCATCGCTGATCACGCCGAACCTGCCCGAGGCCGCGGCATTGCTGAACGAGCCGGTCGCCGAGAGCGAGGCCGCCGTCGAGAGCCAGGCCCGCCGCTTGCTGGCTGCAGGATGCCGCGCGGTGCTGGTCAAGGGCGGCCACGGGCACGGCAGTAACAGCATCGACTATCTGATCGACGGCGACCGCACCATCGCGCTGACAGCGCCGCGCATCGCCACGCCAAACACGCACGGCACCGGCTGCTCATTGTCGTCGGCGATCGCCGCAGGGCTTGCCAAGGGTGAAGACCTCGAGACCGCCGTGCGCAACGCCAAGGCGTGGATCACGGAAGCGATCGCGGCGGCGGACCGTTTCGCCGTCGGGCACGGCCACGGACCCGTGCATCATTTCCACAAGTTTTATTGAGGCTCCCGTAGTCCCGTAGCCCGGATGGAGCGCAGCGAAATCCGGGACGGTTGATCCACAGACGCAAGACCCCGGATTGCGCTTCGCTCCATCCGGGCTACGCGCCATCGGATGTTGTTCGTCTCCGATACGGAGAGGCAACACCTCGGGTGTTCCATCCCTCCGCAACCTCCCATGTCGCCAGATTGTCGCATCGCGCTGTTATCCGCTCTGGAGGGGCGTGCAACTGATTCTCGTTAAGGTTTATGGGGCCTTCGGTCACGGGGATCGTCATCGCCTTGTCACAGGAATCTGTTAGGTGCACAGGCATGGGAAGTGACTCCTTGAGTGAAGAAAGCCCCGAACGGCGCTTTCGCACTTTGTTCATCTCCGACGTTCATCTCGGAGCCCGCGGTTCGCAAGCCGACCGTCTGCTGGACTTCCTCCGGACCCACGACGCCGACACGATCTATCTGGTGGGCGATATCGTCGATGGTTGGGCGCTGAAGTCGAACTGGTACTGGCCGCAGACCCACAACGACTTCGTGCAGAAGATGCTGCGCAAGGCGCGCAAGGGCGCCAAGGTGATCTACGTCCCGGGCAACCACGACGAGTTCCTGCGCAATTTCTACGGCACGCATTTCGGCGGCATCGACGTGATGGAAAACGCCGTCCACACCGGCGCCGACGGCAAGCGCTATCTGGTGATCCACGGCGACATCTTCGATCTCGTGGTGCAGAACGCGCGCTGGCTCGCCCATCTCGGCGACAAGGCCTATGACTTCGCGATCCAGATGAATCGCTTCGTCAACTTCTTCCGCCGCATGTTCGGCGTGCCCTATTGGTCGTTGTCGCAATGGGCCAAGCTGAAGGTCAAGAAGGCGGTGAACTATATCGGCGCGTTCGAGTCCACGCTGGCGGGCGAAGCGCGACGCCACGGCTGCGACGGCGTGATCTGCGGCCACATCCACTACGCGACGATTCATGACGAGCATGGCATCCGCTACATGAATTGCGGCGACTGGGTCGAGAGCTGCACGGCGCTTGCTGAAAACGAAGACGGCAGCTTCGAGATCATCACCTGGACCGACCCGGAGCGCCGCGTTGCGCCGCTTCCGCGAGTCACGGCACGCGCTGCATGACGCATATCCTGGTCGCGACTGATGCGTGGCATCCCCAGGTTAACGGGGTGGTCCGCACGCTGACCATGATGGCGCAGGCGGCGAAATCGCTCGGCGTCGAGGTGAGTTTCCTGACGCCGGACTCGTTCCGCACCTTCGCGATGCCGAGCTATCCTGATCTCCGGCTCGCGCTGCCGTATCAGGCGAAGATTGCCAGGCTGATCGAGGCCGCAAGGCCCGACAGCATTCACATCGCGACCGAAGGCCCGATCGGGCTTCTGGTGCGCCGTCATTGCCGCAAGCACGGCCTGCCGTTCACGACGAGCTTCCATACCCGCTTTCCCGAATACGTCTCCGCGCGGTCGCCGATCCCGGAATCCTGGATCTGGCGCGCGCTGCGCTGGTTCCACAAGCCGAGCCAGGCGGTGATGGCGGCGACGCCGGCGCTGGCCAGCGAATTGCGCCAGCGCGGCTTCCGCAACGTCGTGCTGTGGTCGCGCGGTGTCGATACCGGGCTGTTCCATCCGCGCGATGTCGATCTCTGCCTGCCGCAGCCGGTTTACCTCAGCGTCGGCCGTGTGGCGGTGGAGAAGAACCTCGAGGCGTTCCTCGATCTCGATTTGCCCGGCACCAAGCTCGTGGTCGGTGACGGTCCGGCACGTGTGTCGCTGGAGCGGAAATACCCCGAGGCCGTGTTCCTCGGCGCCCGCCATGGCGAGGAACTGGCCGAGCTCTATGCCGCTGCCGACGTGTTCGTGTTCCCGAGCCGGACCGACACGTTCGGCCTCGTTCTGCTCGAGGCGCTGGCGAGCGGGTTGCCGGTTGCCGCTTTTCCGGTCACCGGCCCCCGCGATGTGATCGGTGCCGCCCCGGTTGGCGTGCTCGACGAGGATTTGCACCATGCCTGCCTGGAAGCCTTGAGCATTCCGCGTCAGGCCTGCGTCGATTTTGCCGCGCTTCATACCTGGCAGGCCTCGGCACGGGTGTTCATCGACCGTGCCACGAATGTCCGGCCCGTCCTGCCGGACGATGAGGGGGGAATCGTGGTGGAATTCGGCGCCGAAGAGCATCATTTTGCTATTCTGCCGGCCACCCAGCCGACCTCACGCTGAAGCGTCTTGCTCGGCGGTCCGCTGCCGCGATACAGTCCGCGGATGACCGAAACCGCCTCGACTCCCCTCGTCGCCGCCGCGGACATCGACGCCGCCGCAAGGGTGGTCGCACCGTTCGCGGTGCGGACGCCGCTCCTGACCTTTCCGGTCCTCGACGAACGCATCGGCACCAAGGTCTTCCTGAAGCCAGAAATGCTGCAGCGGACCGGATCGTTCAAGTTCCGTGGCGCCTTCAACAAGCTGGCCTCGATCCCGCTAGCGCAGCGGAGCGGCGGCGTGGTCGCGTTCTCCTCGGGCAACCATGCCCAGGGCGTCGCGGCCGCAGCCAAGATCCTCAACATGCACGCGACCATCGTGATGCCTGCGGATTCCCCGCTGACCAAGCGCGACCGGACCAAATCCTATGGCGCCGAGGTCGTGCTCTACGACCGTGATCGCGACGACCGCGAGGCGATCTCCAACGACATCGCGCGCAGGCGCGGCGCGACGCTGGTGCGCCCCTATGACGATCCCTTCGTGATCGCAGGCCAGGGCACCGCCGGCCGCGAGATTGCCGAGGACATGGCCGCGCTCGGGCTGGTGCCCGACATCGTCGTCGCGCCGGCGTCCGGCGGCGGCTTGATCGCGGGCGTTGCCACCGCGGTGAAAGCGAAATTCCCGCAGTCTCAGATCGTCGTTGCAGAGCCGAAAGGTTACGACGATCACGCGCTGTCGCTCAAAGCCGGGCATCGCGAGGCGCATCCGGTTGCGGCCCGCACCATCTGCGATGCGCTGATGGCGATGATGCCGGGCGAACTCACCTTCGCCATCAATAGCAAGCTCCTGGCAAACGGCGTCAGCGTCTCCGACGAGGAGGTTGGGGCTGCCGTTGCTTTTGCTTATCGCGAGCTGAAGCTCGTGGTCGAGCCCGGCGGCGCGGTCGGGCTTGCCGCACTGCTGGCCGCGCGG
This sequence comes from Bradyrhizobium sp. LTSP885, assembly GCF_000938305.1. Lineage (GTDB taxonomy): Bacteria > Pseudomonadota > Alphaproteobacteria > Rhizobiales > Xanthobacteraceae > Bradyrhizobium. The sequence continues at coordinate 43,311 of NZ_JYMT01000028.1, read as the reverse complement.
ATCGACGCCAAGGGCAAGAACGTCGTCATCGTGCTCTCCGGCGGCAACGTCGACGCCGAGCTGTTCGCCAAGCTGGTCGCCTGACGCGAGAGCCGTAGGATGGGTAGAGCGAAGCGAAACCCATCACTGGTTTGCGACGAAGTTGATGGGTTTCGCTTCGGTAGTGTCTCACTTTGAAATTTCTGGTCCACCGAGGGATATTTCGTGCGAACCGTTATCGCATTTCTCGTTGCTCCTTTGTTACCCGCGATATTGCCCGCTTGGTACTTGGCGCAATCTCCAGGTAAAAGCGGCCATCGGCATACATCTTTGTTTGCTGCCTGATTTATTTATTGGAGGCCTTAGTCAGCGTACCGGCTTTTCTACTTTTTAGACGGACTCACCACCGGCTCTGGCCCTATTTGTTACTGGGGCTCCTCACAACTATCGTTCCAGTCTCAGGGTCTCTCGTGTTCATGGGAGACGCGAAAAACAGTATCGTCGAAACAGTTTTCATAACTTTGTATTTTGGCGTCTTGGGCATTTTTACGGCCCTAATTTTTTGGCTTGTGGCCAGACCGGACCAAAAACCCATCGCCGCCAAGGCCCAAACTTCAAACTGAGACACTACCTTCGCGTCGCTCTACACATCCCACTTGCTGCAACTCGCTTCTGAGAGCGTTGATCAACCAGCCTCACGTGAAGCTGCGAACGACCTCGATCAATCCCACGATCGCGTCGTTGAACGCGGGCAGGTCCTCCGCCGGAATCCAGTATTCGAGGTGGGAGCGGCCGCCGGCTTCCTGGATGTCGTAGTGCTCGATGAAGCTGCGCTTCACCTGAAAACGCGTGACAAATCCGGCGCCGCTGGCGGGGACATTCCAATCGCGCGCGATCTTTGCGGCGTATTCCTCGGTCAGGACGGGATAGAAGATCGGCTGATCGGGAAACCGCGGCGGAAAAGTACGCATGCCGCTCTGCTCGATCAACTCAAGTTCCTTGGGCCCCACGGGGCGCCAGAGAGTGATCGTGTCAGTGTGGGGAGGCATCGGATGGTGCCTTAGGAGAAGAACGCGATCTTCTCGGCCTGGCTCATGCGGCGGATCGGGGCCAGCGGATCGTTGGCCGCGGCGCTCGGCTTCTTGACGAGGCCGCTCGCGATGATGGTCGAGCCAAGCGACATTTCCGCCGCCGGCTCTGGCGCAGGCGCGATACCGGCCTGCGGCGCTGGTTGGTATGGAGCCGGTTCGGCGGCAGGAGCTTCGACCATCGGCGCGGGGGGCGCGACAATGGGCTCGACTACGCCCGCCATTTCCTGAGCGGCTATTTCGGGCTCGACCGGCGGCGCCTCGGCGATGGGCGTCTCCGCGACCATCATCACTTCGTCATCGTCGATCGGATCGGGGGCGCCCATCTCCATCGCGATGAGGTCGAGCATGGCCTCGTCATGCGCGTCGGCTTCTGCGTCGTCAGCGATAGGGGCAGCGGCCTCGACTTCGGCCAATGCGGGCTCGGCTTCCGCGAATGCCGGCTGCGGTGTCGTGACCGCAGGCACCTCGGCGGTCGGTGCCGTGGCCGACGCCACCTCAGCGACCGCGACATCGTTGGCGACGTTCTTGGCCGCGGCAGGCGGCGAGGGCGGCGCCACGGGCGCTTCCGCGACCGGTGCTTCGGCGGCAGGCGCAACCGCCTCGTCTGCACCGAACACGGCGAGCCGGCGCGCCAGCGTCGCGAAGGCGGTATCCAGCACGACCTTGGCGTCGTCCATCGAGATCTGTGCGGCGCCGGCCTCGATGGCGCTGGCCTGCGAATCGATGATGTCGCAGATCCGGCCGTCATTGCCGATCTCGCGCAGCCGCCAGGAGATTTCCCGGATCACCCGCACGCCCTTGCGCACCGGCACGAGCAACTGCTCGAAGCCGAGGTCATCGAGCGCTGCAATCGCCACGGCCTGGGCGGCCTCGACCGCACCGCGCAGCGCGGTCAGCGCTTGTTCCAATTGCTCGTCCCTGAAGGCATCAGCGGCTGCTTGCCGCTGCGCGCTGAGGCTTTGCTCGATCCGCGCCACGGCGTCGAGCACCATCCGCGTATCGGCGTTGCGGTTGCGCTTGGCGTACTCGCCGAGGAACCAGCGCCCCCGCGCGGTCTCCATGAAGGCCTCGCTGATCGCAGCATAGTCCTCCTCGCCCGGCTGGGCCGCGCGGGCGGAGATCGGCGACAGGGCGAATGCTTGCTCAGCCATCATATTCTCTGCGCGCAAATCACTGCGCGTTACGCTAACGATCATCACGATATCGCGCGAATCGCAATTGAATTGATGTCTATCGAATCACAAATCCCCATTGCTGCCGGGCAGGCATCGAGGCGATTCGCAGGCCGCCTGGCGGCATTCTATGCCACGCTGTTCGGCACCACCGGCGTCCATCTGCCGTTTTTCACGGTGTGGCTGAAGGCGATCGGCATCGATCCAGCCTGGATCGGAATCATCACGGCGGTGCCGCCGGTGACCCGTTTCACCGTGCTGCCACTCATCATAGCGGCCGCTGAGCGGCGCCAGATGCTGCGCGGCGCCATCATCCTGACCGGCTTCGCCACCGCGTTCGGCTTCCTCGTTATCGGCACCCAGCGCCTGCCTTTGCTGGTGCTGCTGGCCTACGCGCTGACCTGCTGCGTCTGGACGCCGATGGTGCCGCTGACGGATGCCTATGCGCTGCGCGGCGTGCGGCGCTATGGCCTCAACTACGGGCCGCTGCGGCTGTGGGGTTCGGCCGCGTTCGTGGTCGGCGCGCTCGGCTGCGGGCTGCTGCTCGGCACCGTCCCGCCAACGCATCTGATCTGGATCATCGCTGCGGTCACTGTGCTCGGTGCGCTCGTGGGGCTGTCGTTGCGTCCGCTTGACCAGGCCGTGGCGACCTCGGCGCCGATGCATGGCGCGCGCAAGCTGCTGCGCGATCCCGGCTTCCTCGCCATCATTGTGTCCTCGGCGCTGATCCAGAGCAGCCACTCGGCCTATTACATCTTCGCGTCGATCGCCTGGCAGCAGGCAGGCCTCAGCGGGTTGACGATCGGAGGACTTTGGACGATCGGTGTCATCGCTGAGATCGTACTGTTCGCACTCTCACCGCGCTTCACGCTGCCATCGGCCGTGCTGGTGGTAATCGCCGCGGCGAGCGCAGTGGCGCGCTGGACCATCACCGCCCAGGATCCTCCGCTGCCGATCCTGGCCGTGGTCCAGCTCGCGCATGGCCTGACCTTCGGACTGACGCAGGTCGGCATCATGGGGCTGATGGTGCATCATGTGCCCGCTCACATGATTGCGCGCGGGCAGGGCTATCTTGCCGCCTGCGGCGGCATGTTCGCGAGCACGACGGCGATCCTGTGCGGCGCGGTCTATGCGCGCTACGGGCAGGGCGTCTACCACATGATGGCAGCGATGGCGGCCATCGGAGGGCTCGTGATGTGGCTGGCGCGGCACAGGTTCACACATCACCCCCAGAGCGCGGCATCCGGCGGATAGACCAGGCTGCCGTCGTAGCGCAGGCCGCTATCGCGGTCGCGCGCCAGCAACAGCGGGCCGTCGAGGTCGACGAAGCGCGCGGCTTGCGCGATCAGCATCGCCGGCGCCATCGACAGCGAGGTCGCGACCATGCAGCCGATCATGATCTCGAAGCCGAGAGCGCGCGCGGCATCGGCCATCGCCAGCGCCTCCGTCAGTCCGCCGGTCTTGTCGAGCTTGATGTTGACGGCGTCATAGCGGCCGCGCAGGCCCGCGAGCGAGGCGCGATCATGCACGCTCTCGTCGGCGCAGACCGTGACCGGCCGCTTGATCCGCGACAGCGCCTCGTCCTCGCCGGCCGGCAGCGGCTGCTCGATCAGCGTGACGCCGGCATCGGCGCAGGCTTTGAAATTGGCCGCGAGGTTGTCCTCGGTCCAGGCCTCGTTGGCGTCGACGATCAACTCGGATTGGGGCGCGGCCAAGCGAACCGCCTTGATGCGGTCGCCATCGCCGTCGCCGCCCAGCTTGATCTTGAGCAGGGCACGGTGGGCGGCCCTGGCGGTGGCCTCCGCCATCGCCGCGGGCGTTCCAAGCGAAATCGTGTAGGCGGTCGTGCAGGGCTTTGGCGCCGGCCGGCCGAGCAGGGTCCAAATTCGCTCGCCGGCAAGCTTGGCTTCGAGGTCCGATAGCGCGCAATCAAGCGCGTTGCGGGCGGCGCCGGCTTGCATCCTGGCCTGCAAGGCGCCGCGGTCCATGCCCATGGCCAGCGGCTCCTGCATCGTCAGGATCGCCTGTAGCGTCGCCTCCGGCGTCTCGTCATAGCGCGGATAGGGCACGCATTCGCCGCGGCCGGTCAGGCTGCCTTGACTGATCTCGGCGACCACGACCACCGCCTCGGTCTTGGCGCCGCGGCTGATCGTGAAGGAGCCTGCGATCGGCCAGCGCTCGATACCGGCAGAAAGCGTTCGGGAGGGGGTGGAAGTCATTTTAAAGTCTACTATTTTCTGAACCGTATGCTTGCGAGGCGTAACCAACTATGGCTGGTTAGTGACAGATTCGACAAGGCGATCCGGGATCGACAAGACGATCCGGGAGCGCCGGTGAGCGGCTTTTCGAACGGCCAACCAGCCGAGGGGTGGCAAGGGTGAGCGGTAACCCGACACTGGAGCGCGTAGCTCAGGGCGAGGGACTGGCGTTGTGTGCGGCGGGCAATTGGACAGCCCGCTTTGCTCCCATGCTTGAACGAATCGTCTCCGATGCCGAGAAGCTGCGCGGCAGCCGTCAGCACATCTTCATCGACGTCTCGCAGGTCGCCAAGCTCGATACGTTCGGCGCCTGGCTGATCGAGCGGCTGCGCCGCAGCCTCAGCGACGCCACCGCCGAAGCCAAGATCGCCGGGCTCTCGGCCAATTATTCCACTCTGGTCGACGAGGTTCGCCGCGTCAGCGCCGTGCCCAAGGTCGACAGCGATCCGCTGTCGGTCACCGGCATGTTCGAGCAGATCGGCCGCACCGTGGTCGGCATCGGCGGCACCATCCTCAGCCTGATCGACATGCTCGGTGCGGTGCTGGCCGCCGTCGGCAACGTGTTGATCCACCCGCGCAGTTTTCGCCTGACCTCGACGGTGCATCACCTCGAGCAGGTGTGCTGGCGCGCGGTGCCGATCGTGGTGCTGATCACCTTCCTGATCGGCTGCATCATCTCGCAGCAGGGCATTTTCCATTTCCGGCAGTTCGGGGCCGATATCTTCGTGGTCGACATGCTGGGCGTGCTGGTGCTGCGCGAAATCGGCGTGCTCTTGGTGGCGATCATGGTCGCGGGCCGTTCCGGCTCGGCCTACACCGCCGAACTCGGCTCGATGAAGATGCGCGAGGAGATCGACGCGCTGCGCACCATGGGCTTCGATCCGATCGAGGTCCTGATCCTGCCGCGGATGCTCGCGATCATGCTGGCGCTGCCGATCCTCGCCTTCCTCGGCGCGATGGCCGCGCTGTATGGCGGCGGCCTGGTCGCCTGGCTCTATGGCGGCGTCGATCCGGAAGCGTTCCTGCTGCGGCTGCGCGACGCGATCTCGATCAACCATTTCATCGTCGGCATGATCAAGGCGCCGGTGATGGCCGCGGTGATCGGCATCGTCGCCTGCGTCGAGGGGCTTGCGGTGCAGGGCTCGGCGGAGTCGCTCGGACAGCACACCACGTCGTCGGTGGTGAAGGGGATCTTCTTCGTGATCGTGATGGACGGCGTGTTCGCGATCTTCTTCGCCTCGATCGGGATGTGACGATGGCCGAACAGGAGTCCGACGCCATCATCCGGGTCCGCGACATCACCGTGCAGTTCGGCAAGACGCGCGTGCTCGACGGCCTCGACCTCGATGTGAAGCGCGGCGAGATTTTGGGCTTCGTCGGCCCGTCCGGCGCCGGCAAGTCGGTGCTGACGCGCACCATCATCGGGCTGGTGCCGAAAGTCTCCGGCCGCATCGAGGTGTTCGGTGTCGATCTCGATGCCGCAAATTTCGCCGAGCGGCGCGGTGTCGAGCGGCGCTGGGGCATCCTGTTCCAGCAGGGTGCGCTGTTCTCATCGCTCACTGTGCGGCAGAACATCCAGTTCCCGGTGCGCGAATATCTGCGCGTGTCGCAACGGCTGCTCGACGAGATCATGGTCGCCAAGCTCGGGATGGTCGGCCTGAAGCCCGAGGTCGCCGACCGTTATCCGTCGGAACTGTCCGGCGGCATGGTCAAGCGTGTCGCGCTGGCGCGTGCGCTCGCGCTCGATCCGGAGCTCGTGTTCCTCGACGAGCCGACATCGGGCCTCGATCCGATCGGCGCGGGCGATTTCGACGAGCTGGTGCGCACCCTGCAGCGCACTTTGGGGCTGACCGTTTTCATGGTAACCCACGATCTCGACAGTCTTTATACCGCTTGCGACCGTATCGCCGTTTTAGGGAACGGTAAGATCATTGCAGCAGGATCGATCGCCGACATGAAGGCGTCGCAGCATCCATGGCTGCAGCAATATTTCAATGGCAAGCGCGCCCGCGCCGTTGTGGGCTAGCGCATGATCCGAAAAATGGAGGCCGGTTTTCGGACGAGATCATGCGCCAACGAAGAATTCGACAGGCTCTGGTGCAGCGCAGCGGCGACAGAGCCCCAGGATTGATTGAGAGTAATTGAGAGCGATCGATGGAAACGCGGGCGAACTATGTGCTGATCGGAGTCTTCACGCTGGCGGTGATCGCAGCGGCGTTCGGCTTCGTGCTCTGGTTCCAGAGCCTGCACACCACCAAGGCGCGCAGCCCCTTCCGGGTGATCTTCGAGGGTCCGGCGTCGGGCCTGCGCAACGGCGGCAGCGTCAATTTTAACGGTATCCGGATAGGGGAAGTTGTTTCGGTCAAGCTCGACAATCCGCGGCGCGTGGTCGCGCTGGCGATGATCGAGAACAACGCCCCGATCCGCAAGGACACCCTCGTCGGCCTCGAATTCCAGGGTCTCACCGGCGTTGCCGCGATCTCGCTGAAGGGCGGCGCGGAGGCCGCGCCGCCGGTGCCGCTCGACGAAGACGGCGTCCCGGTGCTCACCGCCGATCCGAACGCGCTCCAGGACGTGACCGAGGCGATCCGCGCGACCTTGCAGAACGTCAACCGCATCGTCGCCGACAATCAGGAATCGGTGAAGAATTCGCTGCACAATCTCGAGACCTTCACCTCGGCTTTGGCGCGCAATTCCGAGAAGATCGACAACGTGATGCTCAAGGTCGACGGCGTAATGGGCAAGGCCGACAGCCTGATGCTCGGGCTGAACGCAATCGCGGGCGGCAACAATGGCGGCGAGCTCAGCTTGATGGTGAAGTCGATCCGCGACCTCGCCGAGGACCTCGACAAGCGCTCAGGCGCGCTGATGTCGGATGGCCGCAAGACGCTCGGCGACATCAGCCGCGCGGTGAACAATTTCGACCGCAACCCGAGCCGGGTGATCTTCGGCGGCAGCAACAACGCCGCGCCGGAGCCCGCGCCAGCGCCCGCACCGGCCGCAGCGCCGGCCGGGCCAAGGCGGCGGCAGTAGGTCGTCACGCTTGCGCACGATACAACTTCCGCGTGCCATGTTCCTGGTGTAAGGTGGGCCAGCACGATGAGGCTTTGCGCCCGCCAACAAGTGCGCGGCCGAGTCCTGAAATGACGTCCGGCGGCTGAACGTTGGGGGATGCGTCGTATGGATGCCTCGCACATCTCGATGCCATTTCTTGCACTGATCCTGGCAGCGGATATTGCGATCACCTGCCTGCACTCCCGGCAGGAGTTGAAGGGTGAGGGCGGACCGCTCTGGCGCAATTTTGGCGCCATCGTTGGTTTCGAAATTCCCGACCGGTGGGGCTTCCTGATCTTCACCGCGGCGTTGACCTTGACGTTGTCCGCGATCGGAATCGTCGGCATCTTCGGCGCGTTAGGGCCGGCCTGCAGCACGTTTGCGCTCGGCATGCTGATCGGCGCGCGATTGTCCGACACGCTGGTGTCTCACGTTCTGCTGCACCAATTGGGCTACCGCCCCAACCCCGGGCTGTGCTCGACGCCGCTCTACGTGCTCGAGGCTCTGTTCATCGCATGGGCCTTCCAGCACAGTCTCGCCGCCGACCCGGGTCTGGCGAAGGCAGGGCTGATCGCGGGCATCGCCCTATTTGTGGTCGTGCTGCCGGGTCTGTGGCTCTTGCGTCTGGTGTTTCCCAGGCAGGTGCGACCCGCCTGGACGCGTTGGCAACCGATGCCATCCTGGGCATCTAAGCAGTGAATGCAAAACGGCGGCCGTGAGGCCCCTCAGTTCGGCCCCCCAACAGTCGCGAGCCTCATCGAGGTTCTTGCGTGATTTCGGAATATTAGAATAATATCGTTGATTTGCCCGACCTGTCAAGTTGCCTGGTCGAACGCCGTCCGCTGCCGGTTACTTTGCATGGGGTTGTTTTCGATATTTTGGCAACGCGCCCTGCGACGGCGCTTACGCTCGAATTCAGGTGGCGTATCCACGCATCGGCTGAAAGCAAAACGGAGGCATCGCTGCCTCCGTTTCTTGTCTGCAATTGACCTCGCCGTTACCCCAGCCGACCCGCCGAATGCGCGAGCAGCGTGTACACCAGGCCGGTTTCCGAGGTCAGGTGGTTGCGCAGCTCCTGCGGGCCGCGGCCGTCGCGGGCGACTTCGTCGAGCAGGCGCTCGAACTCGGCGATGTAGCGGTCGACCGTCTGCTTGAAGCCGCGGTCGGAGCGATACTTGCGGGCCACTTCATCGAACGCCTTCTGGCCGGCCGGCGTATAGAGGCGCTTGGAGAACGCCTTGTTCTCGCCGCGCTGGTAGCGGTCCCACATCTCGGCGGCGAGGTTGCGGTCCATCAGCCGGCCGATGTCGAGCGACAGCGACTCCAGCGGATTGGCGGCAGCCTGCGGCGCGGCGGGACGGGGACGCGGGGCCTCGCGGCTCGGCGCGGGCGGCGGTGGTGCATCGCTGCGGTTGAGCAGGTCGGACAGCCAGCCGTCGCGGCCATTGTCGGAGCTCGCAGGGCTGACCGGCGGCGCTTCGGTGCGGCGCGAACTCGACATACCGAGATCGGGCGGCGGCAGGGTGGACGCGCTGCCGGTGCCGCCGGAGTCACGCATGCGTGCCTCGCTGCGACCGCCGCCGGCGGCCACCATCATCGGCTCCTCCTGGCGGACGCTGGCGCGATTGCCGCTGACGACGTCGAGTCCGCGGCCATGATGCGCGACGATGCGGTTAAGCTCAGCCAGCGCCTCGATCTGGTCGACGATCACCTTGCGCATCTGCGCGGTGTTCTCGGCGGCCTCCTGCGGCATTTCGAGCACGCCGCGGCGCAGCTCGTTGCGGGTGGCCTCGAGCTCGTTGTGCATCTCGGACGCCATCTGCTTCATCGCCAGGACCATCGCGGAGAACTTCTCCGTCGATTCCTTGAACATCGCATCGGTCTCGGCGTTGCTCTGCTGGTACAGGTCGTTCATCGACTCGATGGTCTGCTGGCGCTCGTTTTCGGCCGCCAGGCGCACCGCTTCGAACTGCCGGCTGATCGTCGCCGAACCGGCGCCCGCGGTCTCCGCGACCACGCGTGCGATGTCGCGGGCGCGTTCTTCGGCCGCGGCCAGCGATTCATCGAGCAGGCCGGTGAAGCGCGACAGCCGCTGGTCGAGATCGGTGGTGCGCAGGTCGATCGTCGTGACCAGCGATTCCAGCGCCGTCTTGCGTTCGGCGACGGAAGCCGTCGTCGAGCGATTGGCCTGCTCGACCACGGCAGCCGCCTCGATCAGCGCCTTGCCATGGGTCTCGAACTGGCCGGACAGGGCGCCGAGATCCTCCAGCGCCTTGCCGGTCTTGCTGTTGAACACCGTCAGCTGGTCTTCCAGCGTCTGGGTCGCCACGCCGTTGCGCGAGGTGACGTCGTTCATGGCGGACACGAAGTCGGCCACGCGGGTCACCAGCGCGCGCTCCAGCGAGTTGAGGTTGTCGTGGGCGCCGGTCAGCACCTCCTGCAGCAGGATGTTGCCTTCGCGCAGCCGCTCGAACAGCGCCACCGTGTCGGTGCGCAGGATCTTGCTGGTCTCCTGCATTTCGGTGACGGCCGAGATCGAGACCTGGCGGGACTGGTCGATCGCCGAGCGCGAGGCTTGCTCGAGCTCCTTGAGCGACTTCGACACCGCGCCGGTCGCCTGATCGCCGGCCGAGGTGATGTTGCGCGCGACATCGCTGCCATGCGCCGACATCGACTGCGAGAACGCCTGGCCGCGGGTTTCGATCGCCTTCAGCGCATCTGCGGTGGCACGATCCATGTCGGTTGCAAGCTGCGTGGTCTTGGCGGTCAACGCCTCGACCAGCGAGCCGCGGCGGCTGTCGACCATCTGCGACAAGCGCTCGGTCTGCTGCTGCACATAGGTGACGACTTCGTCGGTCTTGCCGGTCATGGTCGAGCCGAACGCGCTGGAGGCAGACAGCACCGAACGTTCGATGTCGGCCGAGGTCGTCTTGACCTTGGTCGAGACCTCGTTGGACATGTTGATCAGTGCCGCCTGCGCGTTCTGCGCCGAGGTCTGGATATTGTCGGTGGTCTTGGCCGTGACCGCGCCGAGCGAGCGCTCGATGTCGGTCGAGATCGCGCGGATCTGGCCGGCGGCATCGGCGGCGGTCGCTGCGAACGAACTCTGGGCGTCGCGGGCGCTACCGGCGATGATCTGCGCAGTTTCCGCACCCGACGCGGTCAGCGTACGCTCGATCTCGACGGAGATCGCGCGGATCTGGCTGGCGGCCTCGGCGGAGGTTGCCGCGAACGAGCTCTGGGCGTCGCGGGCGCTGCCGACGATGGTCTGTGCGGTCTCCGCTCCCGCCGTGATCAGCGAACGCTCGATCTCGGCGGAGATCGCGCGGATCTGGCTGGCGGCCTCGGTGGAGGTTGCCGCGAACGAGCTCTGGGCCTCGCGGGCGCTGCCGAGGATGGACTGGGCGGTGCTGGTGCCGACCGCGGTCAATGTGCGCTCGACATCGATCGCCAGCGACTTGACGTGGTTGGCGGCATCCGACGACGCGGCAACGAGGGTGGTCTGCGCCTCGCGGGCGCCGGCCGTAATCGTCTCTGCGGTGCCGGTACCGGCCATCGACAGTGCGCGCTGGACGTCGGCGGCAAGCGCCGTGACCTTGCTCGCGGCTTCGGCGGACGCGTTGACCAGCGTATTCTGGGCATCACGCGCACCTGACGTGATCGATTCCGCGGTCGCGGAGCCGGCCATCGACAGCGAGCGCTGCACATCGGCGGTCAGCGTGCGGACCAGATTGGCGGCTTCGGTGGACGCACCGGCCAGCGTGCTCTGGGCTTCGCGGGCACTTGCGACAACCGATTCCGCGGTGGCCGTGCCGGCGATCGAGAGCGAGTGCTGCATGTCCGCGGCGAGCGTACGCACCAGGTTTGCGGCCTCGGTGGAGGCACCGGCCAGCGTGCTCTGGGCTTCGCGGGCGCTGGCAACGACCGCTTCCGCGGTGGCGGTGCCGGCGATCGAGAGCGAGCGCTCGACGTCGCTTGCCAGCGACTTGACCTGGCTCGTGACGTCGGTCGAGGACGAGATCAGCAGGGTCTGGGCTTCGCGGGCGCCGGTCGTGATGGCTTCGGCGGTAGCGGAGCCGGCCATCGACAGCGAATGTTCGATGTCGGCAGCCAGCGATTTGACCTGGCTGGCGGCCTCGGCGGAGGCTGAGACCAGCGTGGTCTGCGCTTCGCGGGCACCTGAGACCACGGAGGCTGCGGTGGCGCCGCCTGCGGCCTGCAGCGTGCGCTCGACATCGGCCGACAGGGCCTTGATCTGCGTGGCGACGTCGCCGGAGGCTGAGACCAGCGAGGCCTGCGCGTCGCGGGCGCTGGTGAGGATCGAATTGGCGGTGCTGATGCCGACGGCGGTCAGCACGCCCTCGACCTCGGCTGAGGTGAACTTGAGCTGGGCGCCGACGTCGCTGGACACGCTGAGCAGCGCCTGCTGCGCGGTGCGCGCACCGGTCTGGATGGTCTCGCTGGTGTTGACCACGAGGTTGGTCAGCGAGCGCTCGGCGTCCTCGACATGGGACTTGATGCCGGACGACAGCAGTTCCGCGCGGGCCATGAGGTCTTCGCTTGCCTGGCGGCCGCTGCTCTCGATTCGGCCGGCGACAGCCTCGACGCGCGAACCCAGCAGGTCCTCGAACTGCGCGACGCGGGTGTCGATGTCGCCAGCGATGGCGCCGACGCGGCTCTCGATGCCTTGCTGGATGTCCATGAAGCGCGCCGAGATGGTGTCGGTCAGGTGCGCGCTGCGGCCGTTGATGGTCTCTGCGAGGCGCACGCTGTGGCCGTCGATGGTCTCGCTGACGCTGTTGATACGGTGGTCGACCGCCGCGATCGCCTGCACGGTGCCCTCGGTCAGCGTCGTGGTGAGCAGGCCGAGCCGCGAGTCGATCGACTGGATCGCCTGGGCGGCGCCTTCGGTGAGCTGCGTCGCGAGCGTGCCGAGATGGCCATCGATGGAATCGGTGACCGACTTCGCGCGGCTCTCGAAGGTGACCCCGAGTGTCTTCATGCGGCCGTCGATCACCTCATCCAGCGACTGGAGGCGGCCGTCGAGCGAGCCGATCTGGGTTGCGAGCGAGCCGTCGAGCGTCGAAAGATGGCCGCTGAGCGTGCTGTCGAGCGAGCCGATCTTGTTGCCAAGCGAAGAGTCGAAGGTCGAGAGCTTGTTGTCGAGCGAGCTGTCGAGGCTGCTGACGCGGCTGCCCAGCGTGGTCTCGAACTGCAGCAAGCGCTGGTCGAGCGTGGCGGTGATCTCGCCGCCGCTTGAGCTGACGCGATGATCGAAGGTGTCGACATAGGTCTTCAGGCTGTCGGCGATGTCCTGGGTCCGCTGACCCATGCGCTCGACGATGTCGCCGCCGAAGGTCTTGACGGTGCGGTCGAACTCCGAGATGTGGCGGGTGATCAGTGCGCCGAGCGTGCCGGAGTCGCGGGCGAATTTCTCGGCAAGCTCGCTGCCGTGGTTCTTCACCAGCTCGTCGAACGCGCTCATCTGCAGCGATAGCGAGTCGTGCGCGGTCTCGGTCTGGTTCAGCACCTTGGCGACCAGCGAATTGACGGTGACGTCGAGCGCCTCGCTCGCCTTGTCGCCGGAGGTCATGATCTGTCCGGCGAGGCGGTTGCCGGCGTCGTCGATCTTGCTGACCAGGTCGTTGCTGCGCAGCTCGAGCTCCAGCAGCAGCGAGTCCGAGGAATTCTTGAGCGAGTCGTGGACCTGCTCGGTGCGGTCGGAGATGCCGTCGACGATGGTCGACGAACGCTGCTCGAATTCGCCGGTGATACGGTCGACGCGCTCGTTCAGCATCTCGTGGACGCGATCGGCCAGATCGGCAAACTCGTCGTGGACATGGCCGGTCTTGAAGTTGAGGCTGGTGGTCAGCCGCTCGGAGGCGTCGAGCACGGCGCGGGTGGTCTCGGCGCTGGCTTCCTCGAGGCGGTCGAGCAGGTCGCCGCCGCGCTCGCCGAGCGCGAGGATCATGTTGTCGCCGGCATGGCTCAGCGCGGTCGTGATGTGCTGGCCGCGCTCTTCCAGCGCGCCGGTGATGCTTTTGGCAACCTCGTCGACGCGCGAGGCGATCGCATCCGAGATCAGCGCGATGTCGTGGCGTAGGTCGATCTGCACGCCGGAGATCGCGCTGCGCACCTGCTCGGCCTGGCCGACCAGATTGTCGCGCTGATGGGCGATGTCCTGCAGCAGCGCGCGGATGCGCACTTCGTTGTCGGAATAGGCGCGTTCCAACGCCGCGACCTCGTTGGCAACCAGGGATTCGAGCTCGCCGGCGCGCGCGATCGCGCGCTCGACGCCGTCGCCCATCGCCGCGACCTCGCGGCGGATCGCCTGGCCGACCGTGACCATGGAATCGGCGGCGGCGTTTTCAGGCTCGGAGAAGCGCATCGCGACCTGCGCCATCGATTGCGCGATCTTGTGCATGTCCTGGCTTTGGGTCGCCAGGGTCGAGACAAAAAAGAACAGCAGGACCGGCGCGACGAAAAGGGCGGCAAGGCCAGCGAGCACGAGGATACCGCTACCCTGCGCCATCGCGGACTGCAGCGACGACCAAAAGGCGAGGGTGAGGATGCCGCAGCCGACCAGCCAGACACCCGAGCAGATCGCGAACAGCGTAAAGGAGTTGCGGGCGGGGCCGGGGCGGCTCCTCTGCAGGTCTTGCAGTACCTGGCCGATGTTCGCGCGATCGTCATTAGCGGCGCGGCGCGAATTGCGCGGTTCCTCGATCGGTTCGAACACCGGGCGATCTGTGCTCGGGCGGGACTCGAACGAATTGGCGGAAAAATCAGACATGGCCGGTGGAAGGCTCGGCGGCGCCATCTCCTCGTTGATGGGGCTGCGGTTCTCCGCGCCCGGTTCGCTGATATTGAGGGCTTCCTGAATGGCAGAAAGCGCGACTTCGGTGGGATCTTTGACCTTCTTGGGAGTGTTCGCCATGTTCAGTCTAAGCCCTCTTACTTTTTACGCGTCGGCGACCTTGCGAACGTCCCCCCGCAAGCTCGAAGCCGGTGCCCACAGCGGTGCAAGCGGCCCATCGGCGGCTTGTCCGCTACATCCGCAAACATCCTATGGGCAGAGCGACGCGAATGAAATGGTTCGGATTAAGACTTTCTTAATCATCGTTAACAGCTTTGCGCCATAACGCCTTCTGGGTGCTCGAAATTCCTTCCGCATGCGGCTGATTGTGTCAGGATCTTGTCTGAAATCGGGCGGTTTTGCCGTTAATCACGACAACAATCTGTTAACCAGTTTCGTGATTGGCTGGCCCCAAATACTCAGCCGGAACGCGCCGGCGGATATGACCGGGGCCGTCAATGTCACTTCATCTCGAACGGGTTGAATGGATGCCATCGCCGCCGCTCGCCCCCGATGACGGTCCGATCGATCTCAGCCACCTCCAGCGCATGACGCTTGGCGACGCCGGCCTCGAGCAGGAGGTGCTGGCGATGTTCTCGGCCCAATCCGCCAAAATCCTTAGCGAGATCCTGGGCGAGCTCACCGCCATGCCGGCGGGCCGGGCTGCCCATGCCCACACCCTGAAGGGATCGGCGCGTGCGATCGGTGCATTTGCCGTGGCCGACGCTGCCGCGCGGCTGGAAACGGCGTTTTCCGCCGATTCCGATCCGTCCCAACCGCTCGCCGATCTCGCAGCCGCGATTGCCGAGGCGCAGGCGGCGATCGACCTGATCCTGCGCCGGTCCTAGCTTTAGCCCCTTCCAGCGGCCGGCCCGGGGCCCTCGCCCCGATCGGAACCGGCCGTCCGGTTTTCGGCGCCCGGGGCGCTAGCGCAGTGCGGATCGACTCGTTATAGGACTGCCGGGGACCTTTCCATCCGAGATCCGGCGTATTCCGGCAGCACGAGCGATCATGGCCAAAATCCACTTTATCGACCATTCCGGCGAGAAACGCAGCATTGAGATCGAGAACGGCGCGACCGTGATGGAAGGGGCGATTCGCAACGCCATTCCCGGTATTGAAGCCGAATGCGGCGGAGCCTGCGCCTGCGCAACCTGCCATGTCTATGTCGATGAAGCCTGGCGCGAGAAGGTGGGCGCACCCTCGCCGATGGAAGAGGACATGCTGGATTTCGGCTTCGACGTGCGGCCGAACTCGCGGCTGTCGTGCCAGATCAAGGTGACCGACGAACTCGACGGTCTCACCGTGTCGACGCCGGAGCGGCAGGCCTAAATATAGAGCCGTTACGCGCCGTCCGGATTGAAGCCGCGACGGACCCAGCGCCGGAAATTTTCTTTGACCTCGGCCGGCAGCGGTGACGGCCTGCGCGTGGCCTCGTCGATCATGACGGTGATTGCCTTCGCCGATGCCACGCATCGTCCTTCGGAAAACACCACCTGATCGAAGGTGGTCGACGTCCGCCCGAATTTGACCAGACCAAGCCCCAGCTCGATCGTGCCCGGCCAGTGCAGCTCGGCGCGGAAATGGATGTCGAGCCGCACCATGATCCAGCTGAGGCCCGTTGGCATCAGTCCCATGCCGGGGTCCTTGACCAGCGTGACGCGCCCGGTTTCGAAGTAGCTCGCATAGACCGCGTTGTTGACGTGCCCGTTCGGGTCGAGATCGGCAAAGCGCACATTATCCGACAGGCGATAGGGGAAGTCGTCGAGGCGCGGCTCTTGGTCAGCGCTGATCGGGGCGTTCACGAGGGGGATCTCCGTCGGTTTCCTGCCCATACAGCCGACTTGTCGAAGCTCGGCAAGGGGTTGCCGCGCCAGCCTCTGCCCCTATTATGCATGTCCCGATCCGGCCCCTCTGGCTGGACAGGCGAAAGCCGTCCAGCCGCATCCAACTGAAAAGAAGCGGATATGAGCGAAGCGATCAAAACCGATGTGCTGATTATTGGCGCGGGTCCGTGCGGACTGTTCGCCGTGTTCGAACTGGGCCTGCTGGATATGAAGACGCATCTGGTCGACATCCTCGACAAGATCGGCGGCCAGTGCGCCGAGCTCTATCCGGAGAAGCCGATCTACGACATTCCCGGCATCCCCTTCGTCACCGGCCAGGGCCTCACCGAGCAGCTGCTTGAGCAGATCAAGCCGTTCAACCCGACCTTCCATCTCAACGAGATGGTGGAGACGATCGAGAAAATCGGCGATCCGTTGTTTCGCGTCACGACCGACGCCGGCCAGGTCTTCGAGTGCAAGGTGGTCGTGATTTCCGCCGGCGGCGGCTCGTTCCAGCCGAAGCGGCCGCCGGTGCCGGGCATCGAGGCCTATGAGGGCAAGTCGGTGTTCTATGCGGTGCGCAAGATGGAGCAGTTCCGCGACAAGAGCATCCTGATCGTCGGCGGCGGCGATTCCGCGCTCGACTGGACGCTGAATCTTCACCCGATCGCCAAGCGTATCACGCTGCTGCACCGGCGCGACGATTTCCGCGCGGCTCCGCACAGCGTCGAGCAGATGCGCGCGCTGGTCGCTTCCGGCAAGATGGATCTGACGATCGGCCAGGTCACCGGGCTCGAAGGCGAGGGCGGCCAGGTCTCCGGTGCTCACGTCAAGGCCAACGACAATGCGATGTCGAAGGTCGATTGCGATACGATATTGCCGTTCTTCGGGCTGACCATGAAATTAGGTCCGGTCGCGAACTGGGGTGTGGCGTTGGAGAACAACCTGGTGCCGGTCGAGACCGCCTCATTCGAGACCAACGTGTCCGGCATCTTCGCGATCGGCGACATCAACACCTATCCGGGCAAGCTGAAGCTGATCCTCTCCGGCTTCCACGAGGGCGCGCTGATGGCGCAAAAGGCGCACCGCTACGTCTATCCGGACAAGCGGCTGGTGTTCCAGTACACGACCTCATCATCGAGCTTGCAGAAGAAATTGGGAGTCAACTGATTCCAACCGAATTATGACCGAGGGCTGCGTTGCAAGCCGTGTCCGGGCGTTACGCGGGTACTGGAACACTCCGCGAAATGGCCGTAGACTCCAGTATTCGGTTTGTCGATTGATCAGGTGATGACGATGCGGAACACGCTAGCCAAAATTCGGCTGATCTTTGCGGTCGCAGCAGTGCTTGTCGCTGCGGCCCCACTTGCTGCGTCGGCAGCTGATCTGTCGGCGGCAGGGCTCTGGCAGAAGATCGAGGACGGCAAGCCGAGCGGGTGGTTTCTGATCCTTGATCACACCGGCATTTTCGAAGGCGTGATTGCCAAGATGTTTCCCGACGCCGACGATCCGCCCAATCCCGTCTGCGCGAAATGCACCGATGATCGCAAGAACGTGCCCTGGCTTGGAATATCCTTCATCCGCGACATGAAGCGCGACGGCCTGAAATACGAGAACGGCAACGTGCTCGATCCGCGCGACGGCAAGGTCTACAAGGCCAAGATGACGCTCAGCGCCGATGGGCAGACGCTGACCATGCGCGGCTATCTCGGCATCTCGCTGTTCGGCAAGGACGAAATCTGGACGCGGCTGCCCGATACCGCGATGGCGCAGCTCGATCCCTCAATCATCGCCAAATACCTGCCGGCGCAGGCCGCCGCGGTGAAACCACCGCCGCCACCGCCGCCGCTACCCGCAACGAAGCGGCACTAGAGCGTTTTCGAGCGAAGTGGATACCGGTTCGCGTGAAGAAAACGCGTCAAAACAAGAATCTAGAGCTTCGGTTCTGATTCAATCAGAACCGAAAGTGCTCTAGGACCCCGGCGCTCGCGTTCAGCGCTGCGCTGGCGTGGCCGGCAGCGGTGCGACCGGTTGCGAAATCACCTCAGGCACGGCGGTGTCGAGCTGCAGCACGCTGGCGGCGGCCGGTACGGCGGCATCAGCCATTGCCGCGTGCCCTTCCGCGGTGGGATGCACCGCGCCGCCATAGACCGCCGACAGGATGCCCCAGGTCGCGTCGTGGATGTCCGTCGGCTGCATCGAGGATGGCAGGCCTTGCGGATAGGTCATTGCTGCGAAATAGCTGTCATTGGCATCGCGGATCCAGCGCGCACGCGGCAGGTAGGCGCGATATTCGCCGGCGCTGCGGGCGCATTTCAGGGGCTGACTGGCTGCCGAGACAATGTCCGGATTGAAACTGTCGCCATTGGCGGCGAAGCAGTCGCGGTCGAACTCCGGATCCGTCGATGCCCGCGCGCAGAAGCCGTGGCTTGCAAACGCGTCCTGGTGTGCATCGACGAAGGTCATGCGGTCGCTGCGCGGATTGCGGCAGATGGCGCCGGACTCGCACAGTGCGAGCGCCTTGATCTGCGGCAGGAACTCGTTCTGCACGAAGCTTGAGACGGCCGCCAGACGCTGTGGATCGGCGTTGAAGGAGGGGTGGATATCAAAGCCGGCGCGGCCGCCAGGGCAGGGCGTGCCGCCACTGGCCAATGTCGGGTTGGCGTAGGTCGTGTAGATGACGTGCGAGAGGTCGCCGCCGACCAGCGGCTTCAGCGCATCGCGCAATTTGGCGAAACCCGACGGCAGATCGCGCGCCAGCGCCGAGCGGGCGTCGTCGACTGACGCCATCGAGCCGCCGCGCTTGAACAGCGTGCGCTCGGTCGGCGTGTCGACAATGACGTCGGCGACGAGGCCCGAGAAATAGATGTCGTTGGCGCCGACCGACAGCAGCACGAGGTCGAGCGTGCGGTCCGGCTGACGTCGCTTTGCCGCCGCCAGCGCCGCGCCCAGTTCGGAAAGCTGGCCGTTGACGGTCCCCGCACAGGTATTGGCCGTCTTCGTCGGCAGGCATTCCCGCGCCTGCTGCGAACCGAACAGGCCGTCGGCGATGGTGGCGCCAGTGCAGGCCAGCGGCAGGTAGGTCACCGCGATGTGCGGATATTGCACGGCGAGCGCCAGCGCGGTGCGGGTCTGGTAGCTGTAGAGCGAACGGTGGCAGGCCGAATTGAGCCACAGCGCGCTCTGGCGCTGCCACACCGACAGGCTGTCGGGTGCTTCGCAGGCCCGTCCGCCCTTGTAGCCGGCTCGGCTCGGCCGGTAATATTGCGCGCCGCCGAGGTAGGAGCGGAAGCAGAAGCCGTCATCGGACAGCCCGACCGCACGGTCGGGATTGCCCTCGCCGGACGCGATGCTGTCGCCGATCCCGGCGATGAAGAAATCGCGCACCGCGATCTGGGTCGACACCCGCTGGTTGGCGTCCGAGCCGCTTGCGACGTCGACGGTTGCGACCGTGGTGCGGCCATAGCGGACCCGCAGATTGACCGGTTCGGCGCAATCGAAGGTCTGGGATTGCGGTCCGTCGCCGTCGTCGAACGACCATGCGCAGGTCGCGCCGACCGGGACCGGGCCGGTGAGGCGGATGGCGATCGCGTGGTCGATCGGCGTCAAATAGCTTTCCTTGACGTTGTCGCGGGTGCAGGGCTCGCTGACGCGGCCCTGAGTATCGATGCAGAGCCGGTTGACCATGCTGCGCGCCCAGCCGCGGCCGTCGCTCTGCACTTCCAGCGCCTGCTCCGAGGCCAGCACGCTGCGGCCGAGGCCGCTTTCGACATGGAGCCGGAAGTCGCGTTCCTCGCGGAACAGACGGAAGCGGTTGCGGACCTCCCATGAGATCTGCAGCGGCGCGTCCTGCGCCTGTGCGGCGGATGCGTATACCGCTGACAGCGCAGCGCCGAGCAGCGCGCCGCAAACGGTCAAACGAAGCGGAAATCGAGCCAAAAAACCAACCATGGCGCGTTTGACGTTAGCGGTAAGGCGAAAATAAGAGAATAGGGGCGGCAGCCGAAAAACGCAGCGAGGATCGATAATTTCGCTGTTACCGTTTCAGCCGCTTGATCCGCTGCTGCCGGCTTTCGATCGGCTGCCGCACGGTCGCCGAGGCCGTGCAGGCCTGGCTTAGTCTTTTCCGTTCCTGCCATGGCAGTACCACATTGAGCCACAGCTCGCGCGCGCCCATGATCGAGACCGAAATCCCGAACGGGATCAGGAAATAGAGGATGCGGAACACGACCAGCGTCGCCACCAACTGCTCTCTGCCGAATTCCGGCAGCGCCACCAGCATCGCTGCGTCGAACACGCCGATCGAGCCGGGCGCGTGGCTGGCAAAGCCGAGCAGCGTCGCCAGGATGAACACGACCGCCAGCGAGACGAAGTCGATATGCGGGTCGGTCGGCATCAAGAGATACATCGCAAGCGCGCAGAAGCCGAGATCGACCACGCCGATGATGATCTGCAGCAGCGTCAGCCTGGCCGAGGGCAGCACCACCTTCCAGCCGTTCTGGCCGAGCTCGCGGCGCTTCTCGCCGGTCAGGAGCCAGACGAAATAGGCCGCGATGCCTGCAAGGCAACCGATCGCGATCAGGCGGTTCATCGCCGGCGGCAGCAGGTCCATCGCCGACGCCGCAGCCGGCTGCCAGGCCATGCCGAAGCCGAGCACGAACAGATTGCCGAGCCAGAAGGTCAGTCCCGACAGGAAGCAGATCTTGGCGACGTCGATCGCGGTCAGGCCGTAATCGGAATAGATCCGGAAGCGGATCGCGCCGCCGGTGAAGACGGTGGCGCCGATATTGTGGCCGATCGTGTAGCTGGTGAAGCTCGAGAGGGCCGCTATGCGGTAGGGGATGTGGGTCTTGCCGATCGTGCGCAGCGCGAAGAAATCGTAGAAGGTCAGGGTGCAGAACGCCCCGACCACGCAGAGCGCGGCCAGCGCGATCCGGTGCGGCGCGATGTCGGTCAGCGCGGTCAGGATAATGCCGGTGTCGACGCCCTTCAGCGTGTGGACCAGGGTCGTGATCGCGAACGCAATGATAACCACGCTTGCAGCGATCCCGAGCCGTTTCCAGCCGATCTTTTCCTTGAAGCCACGCCCGAGCGTGGTCAGCAGCCGATTCATTCATCCTCCCGGCGGGGCGGCGATTTCAGTTAAGACCCGGTCACGGACGGCGACGGGCGACGGGCAAACGCACCGTGCGCGATGATCCATAAGGCAAAACCGATGCCTTGTGCAGCCCTTGACAAGTCAAGCTTAGGCCCCCGTCCGTCGTCATTGTCACACGGGCTACATATGGGGTGCCCTTGGGGATAGTGAGTCGCAGCCCAGCCATTCCCAAATCGCGGATTTGCCTCACGTCCGCTGTTCCCAATCTGTTTTCCCGGATTTCACGGGTTTCACAGGAACGTCCGCCGTGCGCGCCGGTTAGCGCTCATATCGGCAATCGGACATGGCAGCGGTGCAAGGGTGAGGAAGCCCGCGCCTGCCGTGTCCCCCGGAAACGGAAAGGACCCTTGATGGGACTGTTTAGCAAAGACATCAAAACCATGAACGACCTGTTCGTGCATCAGCTGCAGGATATCTACTATGCCGAGAAGCAGCTCGTGAAAGCGCTGCCGAAAATGGCCGACAAGGCCACCGACAAGCAGCTCAAGCAGGGCTTCTTGACGCATCTCGACGAAACCAGGGTTCACGTGCAGCGCCTCGAGCAGGTTTTCCAGATGCATAATGCCGAAATCAGGGCGGTCAATTGTCCCGCGATCGACGGCATTATCGAGGAGGCCGACGAGGTCACCGGCGAAGTCGCCGACAAGCACGTGCTGGACGCCGCGTTGATCAACGCGGCTCAGGCCGCCGAGCACTACGAGATCACCCGTTACGGCAGCCTGATCGCGTGGGCGCGCCAGCTCGGCCGTAACGACTGTGCCGCCGTGTTGCAGAAGACGCTCGACGAGGAGCGCATGACCGACCAGAAGCTGACCTCGCTGGCGGAAGGCCAGGTCAATATACGAGCCGCCGGCTAATCAATAAGTCTAGTCAGTAGGTCTATTGAGGCAAAACGCCGCGCGGGGGACGGGCCGCGGGCGGCGTTTTCGCGTCGACGGGTGCAGACAGCGCTCGACATCACAGTTCGATCCATAGCGAAGTGTCGTATCGAAACGATTGCCTATCTCTCGCATTGGTTTCGCATACGGAGTGAACTCATGCGACAAACATTTCCGACCGCGCTGCCTGTGCCGGGTCAACCCGCGGCGTCCGGTCCGCACTCGACCGGGCTTGCGGCAAACCTCACGCTTGCCGCGATGAGTCTCGGCTACGGCGTCGTTCAGCTCGACGTCACCATCGTCAACACCGCACTCAACGCGATCGGCACCTCGCTCGGCGGCGGCGTTGCCGAACTGCAATGGGTGGTCAGCGCCTACACCATCGCCTTTGCCGCGTTCATCCTGACGGCGGGCGCGCTTGGTGACCGCGTCGGCGCCAAGCGCGTTTTCATGGCCGGGTTCGCGATCTTCACCGCGGCCTCGGTTGGCTGCGCGCTTGCGCCTGACGCCGTCACGCTGATCGCGGCGCGCTGCGTGCAGGGATTGGCGGCGGCCATCCTGGTGCCAAATTCGCTGGCGCTGCTTCGCCATGCCTATGCGGACGAGAAGGCGCGGGGACGCGCCGTCGGCATCTGGGCTGCAGGCGCGAGCCTTGCGCTGACCGCGGGTCCGTTCGTCGGCGGCGTCCTGATCACCCTGGTCGGCTGGCGCGCGATCTTCCTGGTCAATTTGCCGATCGGGCTGGCCGGTCTTTGGCTGGCCTGGCGCTTTGCCAGCGAGACCACGCGCAGTCCCCGGCACGAGATCGACCTGCCCGGCCAGGTCGCGGCGGTCGCCGCGCTTGGCACGCTCGCGGGTGCGCTGATCGAGGGCGGCGCGCTCGGCTGGAACAATCCGTTCGTGATCGCAGGCTTCGTCGCATCTGCCGTCTTCGCGGCGCTGTTCGTCTGGCGCGAAGCGCGCGCGCCGCAGCCGATGCTGCCGCTGTCGCTATTCCGGCAACGAACCTTCGCGCTGGCCTCGCTGGTCGGCCTCCTCGTCAATGTCGCGTTCTACGGCCTGATCTTCGTGCTCAGCCTCTACTTCCAACGGATCAACGGCCTGTCGGCGTTCGAGACCGGCCTTGCCTTCGTGCCGATGCTGGGCGCGGTGCTGCCCGCCAATCTGATCGCGGCGCGCATCGCAGAGCGGATCGGTGCGCCTGCGACCATTGCACTCGGGACGACGCTGTCGGCTGCGGGATGCCTGGCGATGCTCGGCATCGATCACGCCACCAGCTATTGGGCGATCTGCCTGCAACTGATCGCGATGAGCGCCGGGCTCGGCCTCCTGGTGCCGCCGCTGACCTCGACCCTGCTCCGCAGCGTCGAGCCACGGCGCTCGGGCATTGCCGCCGGCGTGCTGAACGCGACGCGGCAGACCGGCAGCGTGCTCGGCGTCGCCCTGTTCGGCTCGCTGGTCGGCCAGTCCTCGGCCTTCATCACCGGTCTGCACGTATCGCTCGCCGTCTCGGCCGGTGTGCTGCTTGCGGCGGGTGCACTGATCTGGATGGCGCATAATCACATGCCCGGAAATGATCGCAGCCACTGATTGCGGAGCGTTGGGGCTGCATTTAAACTTGCTCCCGTCGGCGACCGTCGCCGACGGGAGGCAGATCAAATGCGCGCGCCAATCGACCGTCGCTTGCTCCTGAGCCGCGCCGCCGCGCTTGGCGCATCGCTGCCGTTCATGAGCCTGCGCGGTGCCGCCCACGCGCAGACGCCCGATCTGGTCGCTCGCAGGGTGTTCTTCGACAATCCGGATTACATCAACGTCCGCCTCAGCCCGGACGGGACGCATCTGTCCTATATCGCGCCGGTCGACGGCGTGAACAATCTGTGGGTCGCGCCGCTTGCGGATCTGAAAGCCGCACGGCCGGTCACCCGCGCCACCGACCGCAACATCGCCACCTATCACAGCTGGGGTTACACCAACCGCCATTTGGTGTTCTTCCGCGATCGCGACGGCGACGAGAATCTGCGCGCCGCCAGCGTCGACATCGTCAGCGGCGCGATCGTGCCGTTGACGCCGGAGGCAGGCGTCAAGTCGTTCAAGCAGGAGGCCGACCGCAAGTTTCCCGAGCAGATGCTGCTGCGGCACAATGAGCGCGACAAGCGCTATTTCGATCTGTTCCGGGTCAACATCGTGACGGGCACGAGCGAACTCGTCTACGAGAATAGCCAGTATTTGGGACTGATCACCGACAGCGCATTTCAGTTGCGGCTGGGGTCGCGCATCAACGCAGAGGGGGCCGCCGAAATCTTCGAGCGTCGTCCGGACGGCGACTGGGTGCCGTTCATGACGGTGCCGATTGCCGACGTCGACACGACCGACCTGCTGGACTTCAGCGCCGACGGCAAGACGCTTTACCTGATCGATTCACGCGGCCGCGACAAGGCGGGGTTCTTCGCCCTCGACATGGCGACGCGCCAGACGACGCTGCTCGCCGCCGACGATGATGCCGATATCGCGCTGGCCATCTTCGACGAAAACCGGCGGCCGCTTGCGGCGATGGCCAATACCGATCGCATGCGCTGGCATGCCGTCGATCAGGCTGTGGCACAGGATCTCGCCGATCTGACCCGTCACGGTACCGGCGACATCACCTTCGTCACCAACAGCGACGATCTTCGGCTGGGCAGCGTCTACTACGAGCGCGACACCGAAAGCGGCGAATACGCGCTGCTTGATCGCGGGACGCGCGAGGTCCGCAAGCTGTTCACCCAGCGCAAGTCGCTGGCGGACGTGGCGCTGCGCAAGCTGCAGCCGGTGGTCATCCCGGCGCGCGACGGCCTGCGCCTGAACGGCTATTTGACGCTGCCCCGAGAGGCCGAAGCGGGTCGCGTGCCGCTGGTGCTGGTGATCCATGGCGGTCCCTACATGCGCGATACCTGGGGTTTCAGCTCGATCCATCAATGGCTCGCCAGCCGCGGCTATGCGGTGCTCAGCGTCAACTATCGCGGCTCGACCGGCTTCGGCAAAGCCTTCGTGACCGCCGCCGACCACGAATGGGGCGGCAAGATGCATGACGATCTGATCGACGCGGTCGATTGGGCGATCGCGCAAGGCATCACCGATCCCGGACGCGTCGGCTTCTTCGGCGGCAGCTACGGCGGTTATTCGGCGCTGATGGCGGCGACGAAGACGCCCGAGGTCTTCGCCTGCATCGTCGATCTGTTCGGCATTTCCAACCTCGTCACCTTCATGGCGACAATCCCACCCTATTGGGGGCCGTGGATGAGCGTCTGGAAGAACCGGCTCGGTGATCCCGACACCGAAGCCGGCCGCGCATTCCTGGTCGAACGTTCGCCGCTGACGCATATCGATCGTGTGAAGCGGCCGATCCTGATCGCGCAGGGCATGCGCGACGTCAGGGTGGTTGCCGCCGAGTCCGAGCAAATGGTTGCGGCGCTGAAGCAGCGCGGTGTGCCTGTGACCTACATCACCTTTGCCGACGAGGGCCACGGATTTGTCCGGCCGGAGAACCGGCTTGCCTGCTATGGCGTGACCGAAGCATTTCTCGCCAAGCATCTCGGCGGCCGTTGCCAGCCGATCGGGAATGATTTTGCCGGCTCGTCGCTGAAGATCGAGACCGGGGGTGAACTGGTGCCGGGACTCCGCGGATGAGATGAAGTGTGTGACATCCAGCACACTGCCGTTGGAATGGTTTCCCGCGCGTTCAAAACTTCTTCACCATGCGTGAACCAAGTCCCACGGCGGTTACCGTTCGTACACCTATGGGGTCGCTTTTATAGGTCCATAACGGGGGGCTATATGTATCGCGTTCTGACCTGTCTCACCCTGGAGCATGATTGGCGGCTGGTCGTCCTTGGCGGGGCGATTTGCACGCTGGCCAGCGCGGTCACGATAAGCCTGTTTCACCGCGCCCGTGCCGCGAAGGGGCGCTCCCGGGAGATCTGGATCGCCCTTGACGCCGTGGTCGGGGGATGCGGCATCTGGGCCACCCACTTCATCGCCATGCTGGCCTATGAGCCCGGCATAAGCGCCGGCTACAGCATCCCCATCACCGTGCTCTCGCTGGTCGTTGCGGTGACGATCCTGGCCGTTGGCCTTGCCGTTGCCTGCCTCGACCAGCGCTCGTCGACCATTGCAGTCGGCGGTGCAATCGTCGGCATCGGCGTCGCGGCGATGCATTACACCGGCATGTCTGGACTTCAATTGCCCGCGCGGATCGTTTGGTCGCCCGGCATTGTCGCGACCTCGATCGTGCTTGGCAGCCTGTTTGGCGCAATCGCGCTTCTGGTTGCCGTCAGCGGCGACAGCGTGGGCCGCACGGTGGCGGCCGCCGGCCTGCTGACACTTGCGATCGTCTCCCATCATTTCACCGGGATGGGCGCGATCACGCTGGTGCCCGATCCGACGATCGTCTCCGACGCATTGACGATCTCGCCGCTGGTGCTGTCGTTCATGACGGCCGTTGCGGCGTTCGCCATTCTCGGCATTGCGCTGATCGCGACGATCCTGGACCGCCGCGCCAAGAGCGAGATTCACAAGCAGAAGGTGGTGCTGGACACCGCGCTCGAGAACATGTCGCAGGGGCTGTGCATGTTCGATGCCGACGGCCGCATCATGCTGTTCAACGAGCGCTACGGCGAGATGATGGGCCGCAGCCGCCTGCCGCTACACGGACGCCTGCTGATCGATGTCCTGCAGGACCTCCGCTCGATCGGTGAGTGGGACGGCGATCCCGATGAGTTCTGCGCCGGCCTGATTGCCGAGGCCAGGGCGGGCAACACCGCGACGAGGATCGTCGACCGCCAGGGACGCTCGATCCGTGTCGTCGACCAGCCGATGAAAGGCGGAGGATGGGTCGCGACCTTCGAGGACATCACCGAATGGCAGCAGGCCCAGCAGCAGATCTCGCACATGGCGCGCCACGATGCGCTGACCAATTTGCCGAACCGCACGCTGTTCCGTGAGCAACTCGAGAAGTCGCTGAGGCGCGCCAAGCGCGCCGACCAGCTCGCGGTGCTCTGCCTCGATCTCGACCATTTCAAGGAAATCAACGATACGCTGGGACATCCGATCGGTGACGCGCTGCTTCGGGAAGTCGCACGCCGGCTCGGCGAATGCTTGACCGAGCACGACACCGTGGCGCGGCTCGGCGGCGACGAATTCGCCATCGTGCAGTTCTGCAGCAATTCCGAACCTTCGGTCGTGTCCATGCTTGCGGGCCGCGTCGTCGAGAAGATCGCCGCTCCCTACGACGTCGGCGGCCATCAGCTCGTGATCGGCGTCAGCATCGGAATCTCGCTTGCGCCCGAGGATGGTACGGATCCCGACGAATTGTTGCAAAAAGCCGATCTCGCGCTGTACCGCGCCAAGGCCGACGGCCGCGGCACCTACCGGTTCTTCGAGACCGGCATGGACGCGCGCGCGCAGGCACGCCGCATGCTCGAGCGCGACTTGCGCCTTGCGCTGCCGCGCGACGAGATCGAGGTCTATTACCAACCGATCCGCGACATCGCCGGCGACCGGGTGGTCGCATTCGAGGCGCTGGCGCGCTGGAATCATTCGCTGCGTGGCTTGATCGCCCCGAACAATTTCATCCCTGTCGCGGAGGAAACCGGGCTCATCGTTCCGCTCGGCGACATCGTGCTGCGCAAGGCCTGCGCGGATGCAGCAGGCTGGCCGGGGGATATCGCGGTCGCCGTCAATCTGTCCCCGGTGCAGTTCAAGAATCCGAACCTGGTGGCGTCGGTGAAGGCGGCACTGCAGGCGTCCGGCCTGTCGGCGGATCGCCTCGAGCTCGAGATCACCGAATCGGTGCTGCTGCAGAACAGCGAGGCGACGCTGGCCGTGCTGCACGAGCTGCGCGGCTTCGGCGTCCGGATCTCGCTCGACGACTTCGGCACAGGCTATTCTTCGCTGAGCTATCTGCGCAGCTTCCCGTTCGACAAGATCAAGATCGACCGTTCCTTCGTCACCGATCTGGCGACGCGCGAGGAGTCGATGGCGATCGTGCGCGCGGTCACCGGTCTCGGCAAGAGCCTGGGAATCGTGACCACGGCGGAGGGCGTCGAGACCGACGCCCAGTTCGATCTGCTGCGCCGGGAGGGTTGCATCCAGGCGCAGGGCTTCCTGTTCAGCCGGCCACGCCCGGCCGCCGACGTCGCCAAGATGCTGCAAAGGGCTCCCGAACGGTCGGTGGCCTGAGAAAGGCCGCTGGAGCTATTTCCGTTCCGATGGAATCGGAACGGAGCTCTAGATTCTTGTTTTGACGCGTTTTCTTCACGCGAACCGGTATCCACTTCGCTCGAAAGCGCTCTGGCTAAGCCTTGCGCAGGGCGAAATATGCGCCGCAAAACGCCATCGCTGCGCCGAGGCACAGTGCGGCAAGGCCGGCGAGCACCGCGGATACGGTCGAGATCGCGCTGGGCGCCGCCGCGGCCTGACCGGCACCGGCCAGGATCAGCACGCCGAGGACGACCAGGAAATATCGCATCCGCTGCGGAATCTGGCCGGACACCGCGCTGTGCATCAGATTGGCGGTGAAGTACCCGCCCGAAAACCCGACGGTCGCGATCAGCCACCACGCAATCGCAGCACCCGCGGGCATGAATTCGCGCGTATCGGATCGCCACAGGCCGCCGAGATCGAGCCCGTAGCGCGCGCCAAGCATGTGCACGGCAAGTGCCAGCAGCACGCCTGAAATCATCGCGCCGCCGAGGATGAGGTAGCGTGGAAAATGGGTCGTCTCGGGCATGTGTCGCTTGTAGGATAGGCGCGACCTGCCGCGCAAGCGCGCGCATTTTTATCGGTGGAACGCGACATTGCCAACACCATTGCCGCATCAGCCGGACGCAGGCGACGGCCCGCCCGTCCGCTATGCCTACAAGGCCTCCTTGATCGGTTCGGCGCATCAGTTCGAGCTGACCGATGCCGGGTTGTCGTGGCGGATCGCCGGCCGGTCGGGCGTCTGGGACTACGCCGGCATCTCCACGGTGAAACTGTCCTATCGCCCGGTGTCGATGCAGCAGCAGCGATTTCGTGCCGACATCGACAACGCCAGGGGCGGTCGCATCGCCGTCCTTTCGACCACCTGGCAGACCGCGACCTTGATGGCGCCGCAGGGGCAACTCTATCGCGACTTCATCGTCGCGCTGCATCGCCGGATGCAGGCGGCTGATAGCACGGCCGTGCTGACCGGGGGCCTCGGGCCGAAGACCTATACCGCGGCGCTGGCGCTGCTGGCGGCCCTCGCTGTCTCAATGACGGGGCTGTTGCTGCGTGCGCTCCTGACGTCCGAATGGACGGGCGCGCTGTTCCTGGTCGGCTTTGCGTTGCTGTTTACCTGGCAGGTCGGCCGCTTCGTCACGCGCAATCGGCCGCGACGCTACAGCTTCGATCATCTGCCCGATGCGCTGCTGCCACCGGCGGCCGCAATCAAGCGCAATGAAACGTGACTTCGTGCGCGCGCCCGCACGCGGCATCGTCGGCACGCGATGCCGTGACCGGGGAGCAGGGGCGTGGAGGATCGAAGTCTGCGGATGCCGTCTGATGACGAGATTGCCGCGATCAACGCGCGGCACCTGATCCAGACCCCATTGCGGCCTGCCGATCTGCTATTCGTGTTCGGGACCCGCGGGGATGTCGCAGAACGGGTCGACGCCGCGGTTCGGCTCTGGCGCGATGGTCTTGCGCATTGGGCGATCGTGAGCGGCGGCGTGACGCCAGGCGATGTCAGCTCCGAATGCGAGATCATCAAGACAGCGATGGTCGCGCGCGGCATTCCGGCCGAACGGATCCTCGAAGAGGATCGCGCGCAAAATACCGGCGAGAACGTGATCTTCTCGCTGCCGGTGATCGACGCTGCACTTGGTCGCAACGCGATCGGGAGCGTGATCTGCCTTGGCAATAGCTGGACTGCGCGGCGCTATCCGATGACGCTGCAACGGCACTGGCCGGAGGTCGAGAAGATGCTGGTGACGGTCGACAGTTTTACAACGCCGCGCGCGCTCTGGCACACCGATCCCGAATTCCGCCGCCGCGTGCTGATCGAATGGGACAAGATCGAGCCGTACAAGGCGAAGGGCTTTATTGCGGAATGGCCGGTCGGCTGAGGAGGGCTACTCGGTCGAATCGAAATCTTCCTCGGTCGCGCTCAACATTCCCGCCAGCGTCCGCAAGCCGAGTTCAAGTTGCTCCATCGGGGGCGCGGCGAGCGCGAGCCGCACGGCATTGGGCGCGTGCCCGGGCGTGACCGCGAAGGTCGTCGACGGCGTCAGCGCGATGTCGCGGCGTGCCGCGGCTGCGACCAGGGTCTGAGAGCGCCAGTGCGGCGGCAAGGTCAGCCACAGATGGTAGGATTTGGCATTGGTCTGAATCTCGAAACCAGTCAGATGCTTCGCCGCAATCTGCTGGCGGCGACCGGCATCGATCCGCTTCAGCCGTGATAATTCGGCCGCCGTGCCATCGGACATCAACCTCTGACCCGCGGCGAAAGCGTAGCCCGACGCCGTCCAGCCGCCCGATCGTACCGCCGCCATGATGTTCTCGCGCAGCCGCGGCGGCGAGACGATGAAGCCGAGCGCGAGTCCAGGCGCGACCTTCTTCGACAGGCTGTCGAGCACGATGCAGCTGTCGGGGGCGAGCGCGGCCAGTGGCACCTCGTCGTCGAGGAAGCCGTAGACGCCGTCCTCGATGATGACGAGGCCGAGCTTCTCCACCGTACGCAAGAGCTCGGCGCGGCGCTCGGCCGGCATGGTGATGCTGAGCGGGTTCTGGATCGTGGGCTGGATGTAGAGCGCGGACAGATGCGCCTCACGGTGTGCCTTCTGCACCGCGTCGGGGCGCACGCCGTGCTCATCCATCGCGAGCGGCACCAGTGCGATGCCGAGCCGTGCGGCAATGCCCTTCACGAAGGGATAGGTCAGCGCCTCCACGCCGCAGCGTCCGCCGGGCGGCACGACAGCGGCGAGTGCGGTGGCGATGCATTGCCGCCCGTTGGCGGTGAAGACGATCTGGTCGGGATTCGGCGCCCAGCTCCTGCGCGCGAGAAACTCCGCGGAAATCGTTCGCGCCGCCCGCGTGCCGTGGCTGGTGGCCGGTCGCAGCGCGACCTCGAGCACCTCGGGCCGTTCGAGCCCCTCGAGGCTCTTGGCGATCATGGTCGCCTGGTGCGGCAGCAGCGGATAGTTGAATTCGAGGTCGATGCGGGCGCCGCGCGGCTCGGGCGGGGCTGCGACGCCGCGCCGCGCCTCGCCGGATACGAAGGTGCCGCGGCCGACCTCGCCAACCACGAGTCCGCGCCGCAGGAGCTCGGTATAGACCCGGCTCGCGGTCGAGACCGCGATCTTCCGCTCATAGGCGAAATGGCGCTGCGGCGGCAGGCGGTCCCCGGCCTTCAGCGCGCCGCTGGCGATCTCGGCGGCCACCACATCCGCCAGCTTCAGATACTCGAACCTCGACATTATTGCACCGAGAGCAATGTTTTACTTGCTCCGAGCAATGTACCGGACCATTTAAGAGAGAACAAGCCCGCGATTGCACCGAGGAGTGCGCAAGCAATCCGAGGTCAGTGACGGCACAGGCGCGAGAAGCGCTTGCGTCAACGGCACAGCTTTGCCGCGTGGGCACTGAAGGAGATGACTATGACGACGATATATTCAGACGCCGTGCCGCCCGCGCGGTCCAGTATGTTGGGCGGATTGATCCGATTGCTCCGAGATTCGGGCGATGCACTGGCGACCTATTGGGTGCGCCGCGAGGCGATCAAGACCCTGCGCCAGCTCGATGACCGTGCGCTGCACGATATCGGGATCTCGCGCTGCCATATCGAGAGCGCCGTCGCCGGCACCGTCGATCAGCTCGAGCTCGTGCGGCTTCGCTGAGCCAAAAGGGTGTGGCGCTGGAAACCCTAGTGCCGCACCACAAGCACCGAGCATTTGGCGTAGCGCACGACGTGGCCGGCATTCGAGCCGAGGAAATAGGTGCGCATCGCCGGGCGGTGCGAGGTCATCACGATCAGGTCGGCCTTCATCGCGGCCGCCTCTTCGAGGATCTCGTGATAGATGCCGCCCTGGCGGACCACGCCCGAGATGCGCGCCGCCTCGATGCCGGATTCGCGCGCCACGATCGTCAGCGCCTCTTCCGACGTTTCGCGCTGCTGGCTGTCGAAATCCGCCGGTACGTATTCGGCGAGCATCACCGGCGTCATCGGCAGCACATTGAGCAGGCGGACCGAGCCGTGCCAGGTCTGCGACAGCGTCGCAGCGGTTGCGATCGCAGGCTTCGCCAGATCGGTATCGGCGAGGTCGATCGGCACGAGAATGGATTTGTACATCTGCGCCTCCTGTCCGCGTTTGGTCCGGAGCCGTGTCGCCCGGATTGCGCCGGACGTGTGCCCTCTTTTTTGTGATGACGCGAACGGGTCCCCTGTCGCGCAGAGGCAATATAGCACGGCGGAGCGGCGCTGTCCGCCGGCGTCAGTCGCTTGAGGATTGCTTCAACAACTTAGGGCTGACGAACAGGACCAGTTTGCCGCGGCGAAACGACACCTCATTCCAGTCGTCGGTCGCGAAATCAAAGATTGCGAGCCCCGAGGTCGGCAGATTGTCGCTGAGTGCCCGCTTCGCGGTCTCGTCGCCGCTGCCGGTCAGCGTCAGTGCAAGTTCGTGCAGGCCCGGATTATGGCCGACCAGCATCAGCCGCTTCGGATCGGTGGCCGAGGCCATCCGGATCGTGGTCAGCAGTTGCGTCGGATCGGCGCCGTAGAGTTCCGGCAGGAATTCGACGTTCGGCTGCGGCGCGCCGTCTTTCATCGCCTCGTGCGCGATCTCCCAGGTCTGTGCCGCGCGGACGGCCGGCGACACCAGGACCAGGTCGGGAAGGGGCGAATGGCGGCGGATCCAGCCGCCGATCTCGGCGGCGTCGTGCCGGCCGCGGTCGTCGAGGCGGCGGTCCTGATCCTGCCCCGAAGGCGCGTCGGTCTCGGTCTTGGCATGACGCAGCAGCAGCAAACGGCGCATAGACTTCCATCTCGATTCGTTCAGGTCGAATTAATTCTACAGGCTCATGTCCTGGACAAGGTGACAAGCGCCGCAGCGGTTCGTAAGAAAACGCCATGACCGAGACTTCCACAAGTGCGGCGGACGGCCCTGGTGACGCGGCCTCGCCGTTCCGCAACCGGCTGGCGTTCGACCTCGACGTCGACATCTGCGTGGTCGGCGCGGGGGTGGCCGGGCTGACGGTGGCGCGTGAGGCGGCGCGGCTTGGCGCGAGCGTTGCCGTGCTCGAGGGCCGCCATGTCGGCTGGAACGCCTCCGGCCATAATCTCGGCACGGTGATGCCGGGCTTCGGCGTGCCGGTTTCGGACCTGATCGAGCGCGTCGGCCTCGACGATGCCCGCGAGCTCTGGGCGCTGGCCAAGGAGGGCGTCGACTATGTCCGCGCCACCGCGACCGAGGACCTGATCCCGGGCATCGCCACGAGCGAAGGCGCGCTGGAAGTATCCAATGTCGATGCCGGCGAGACATTGATCAGGCGGCTGCAGACGCTGGCCGAGGATTTCGCGACCGAAGTCGAAGGCTGGCAGGTCGACCGGGTGCGCAGCGTGCTCGGCACCGGCCGCTATTTCCACGGCATTCATTATCCGAAGGCGTTCCAGCTCGATGGCCGTAAATATGTCCATGGCCTTGCAGCGCTGGCGACGCGGATGGGCGCTCGGATCTTCGAGGACACCCCGGTCGTCAGCATCGACTTTTCGGGCATCCGCAAACGCATCGTGACGCCGTCGGCGCGGCTGCGTGCCTCGCACATCGTGCTCGCGGGCAATGTCCATCTGGGGGCGCCGCTGAAGCGGTTGTCGGAGACGTTGCTGCCGGTATGGCGCTACGCGGCACTGACCGAGCCGCTCGGGCAACAGCTGGCCGACGTGATCTCCTTTCATGGCTCGGTGACCGACAGCGACGGCATCGACCACTTCCGCATTGTCGACGGCGATCGCCTGTTATGGTCGAGCCCGGAGACCACCTGGGAAGCGCGACCGAGGCGCTTTGGCGCTGCGGTGCGGCGCCGGATCGCAACGGTGTTTCCGCAACTCGGCAAGGTGCCGATCGCGGACGTGTTCGGCGGTGCGGTCGGCGTGACCGTGCATGGCATGCCGCAGATTGGCCAGCTGCGCAGGGGCCTGTGGGTGGCGAGTGGCTTCGGCCGGCAGGGGCTCAACACCTCGGCGATGGCGGGGCAGTTGATCGCGCGCAGCATCCTCTGGGGCGACGACCGCTGGCGGCTGTTTTCGCCGTTTGAACTGGTCTGGGCAGGCGGCACCACCGGCCGCGTCGCCGGCCATGTCATCGGCCTGTGGGCGAGGGGGGCCTCGTCCGCCGCAGGCATGCTGGCCCGCCACCGCGAGGGCGCGCGTGCGAAGGAGCGGGTCCGTGAGGCGCGGCTGGCCGAGGCCAATTTCAAGGCGGGAACCCGGGGCCCAGCGCCCCGTCGCCCGCCGCCAGGTGCCGTGCGCCCTGCGCCGCCGCCTGCGGTGCAGGAGGGGGCCGAGCCGGATCCTGTGGCCTCGCAAGAAAGTGAGGGAATCCCCGGCGGGCCGATGTAACTTCTCCCCAGGGGCGGCCGTATTTGATGGCGAACCATGGGTCGTCCGCATCGGAGAAGATTGATGATCGATCGCCGTATCCTGCTCGCTTCCGTCGCCAGCCTGCTCGGCCTGGCCGCCTTCCGCTGGCTGCGCGCCTCACCGGCGCAGGCTGCCGAGAAATTCGAGGTCGAAAAGACCGACGCCGAATGGCGCGCGCAGCTGACGCCGCAGCAATATGAGATCCTGCGCAAGGAGGGCACCGAACGGCCGGGGTCGAGCCCGCTGCTCAAGGAACATCGCAAGGGCACCTTCGCCTGCGCCGGCTGCGACCTGCCGCTGTTCTCGTCCGAGACCAAATATGAGAGCGGCACCGGCTGGCCGAGCTTCTATCAGCCGCTGGAGAACGCGGTCGGCAAGACCGAAGACCGCACCTTCGGCATGGCGCGCACCGAAATCCATTGCCGCCGCTGCGGCGGTCATCTCGGTCACGTCTTCGACGATGGTCCGAAACCGACCGGATTGCGTTACTGCATGGACGGCTTCGCGCTGGTGTTTCGTCCGGCCGCAGCATCGGCCACCTGACGTCGTTTTCCCGGCAATTGTTGCCGGCTCGGCAATTGTGCCCTGGCCTCGCGGCCGGGGCTTTTTTTTCAAGCGCATGATGTTGTTACATTTTGTTTCCTGGCACGGCAATTGCGACATGCTCCGCCGGTGCGGCCAATTCTCTGATCGAGAGCGGCCGGGAATCGAAGTGGAGAACATGTCATGGGTATCTTCGGCGCTCTTACGACCTCTGTCGGCGGCTTGCGCGCAGAGTCGTATGCACTCGAAAACATCTCAGGCAACATCGCCAATTCGCAGACCACGGCGTTCAAGCGCATCGACACCTCCTTCCTCGACCTCGTTCCGCAGACCGCGCAGACGGCGCAGGTCGCCGGCGGCGTCACCGCGCAGTCCCGTTCCACCAACTCGGTGCAGGGAGACGTGCAGTCCGCCTCGGTCGCGACGTTCATGGCGATCAACGGCAACGGCTTCTTCGCAGTGCAGAAGCCCGGCAGCTTCACCGACGGCTCGCCGGTGTTCGACGGCGTCGACCGCTACACCCGCCGCGGCGACTTCCAGCTCAACAAGGACGGCTATCTCGTCAACGGAGCCGGCTATTATCTGGAAGGCGTGCCGATCGACCCGACCACCGGCAACCCGGCGGGCTCTTCGCCGCAGGTGCTGAAATTTCAGAACGACTTCCTGCCGGCGCAGAAGACCACCAAGGTGGATTATCGTGCCAACCTCGCGTCCTACCCGCTGACGACCAAGCACGACACGTCGGTTCCGGGGTCCGAATTGATCCAGCCGGGTTCGTTCAGCTCCGGACACAATCCGCTGGTGCTGGGTACGCCGGCTGCGCCCTACACGGATTCCTCGACATCCGGCACCACCCAGAGCAACAAGGCGACCCCGTCGGTTGCAAACACCGGAACCACGGCGCTGTCAGGCACTGCGGGCACCAACTCGATCAGCGCCAACTTCATCGCGGGCGACACGATCACGGTCGACGGCACGGTCCTCACCTTCGTGGCCTCGGGTGCGACCGGCAACCAACTCAACGTCACTGACAATATTTCGACCTTGCTGAGCAAGATTGATTCGATCACCGGCACGTCGATCCCGTCGACGATCGCGGGCGGCTCGATCACGCTGCACACGGGCACGACAGCCGACCTCTCGGTCACCAGCTCGAACTCGACCGCATTCGCAGCACTCGGCTTCACCGGGGGCACCGCGACTGCTGCCCGCGGCGGTGGCGGCACGGTCGGTACCGGCCAGGTGGTCGGTAACGACAACTCGACCTTCCTCGACGAAAGCCTCTCAGGCGGCGCGGTTACGGCCTATGACGTGTCGGGCGCGCCCGTGAACCTGCAGATGCGCTGGGCCAAGACTGACAGCACCTCGCTCGGCGCCGGACATACCGATACCTGGAACCTGTTCTACCAGGTCAATCCCAATGCCACCGGCACCCAGGTCGCCTGGCAGAACGCCAACGTGAACTTCACCTTCTCGGCGAGCGGCCAGATGTCGCCGACGATCGCCTCGGTGACGCTCAACAACGCCACCGTCAACGGCGTGTCGCTCGGCAGCCCGGCGATCAATTTCGGTACTGGCGGCGTAACTCAGTTCGCCGACGCAAACGGCAACGTCCAGGTCAACCAGATCCAGCAGGACGGCTTCCCCGCCGGTCAGCTCCAGTCGGTCAGCGTTTCGACTAACGGCCGCATCGTCGGCACCTACACCAACGGCCGCAATATCGATCTCGCCGAGATCTCGGTCGCGACCTTCAACGGCACCAACTTCCTGAAACGTATCGACGGCGGCGCCTTCGAGGCAACCGACGAGTCCGGCGGGGCGCTGTTCGGCAACGCCGGCACCATCGTCGGCTCCTCGCTCGAATCGTCCAACACCGACATCGCCGACGAGTTCACCAAGCTGATCGTCACGCAGCAGGCCTATTCGGCGAACACCAAGGTCATCACCACCACCAACTCGATGGTTCAGGATCTCCTGAACGTCATGCGCTGATCCGGACCGTCACGCATGCGGCACGAAAGTAGAGGCGAGTAGCAAGTCATGGGTTTGAGCCAAGCCCTTTCCACGGCGATGTCGGGCCTGCGCGCCACGCAGGCCTCGCTTTCGCTCGTGTCGTCGAACGTCGCCAACTCGGAGACGCCCGGCTACGTCAAGAAGACGCTGAACCAGGTCGCAGGCACGACCGGCGACTACGGGTCGAGCGTTCTCCTCAACGGCGTCAACCGCCAGCTTGACCAGTATCTGCAGTCCCAGCTTCGCACCGAGACGTCGGGTGCATCCTATGCCGACGTCCGCTCGACCTATCTGGCCAATTTGCAGGGTGTGTATGGCAATCCCGATTCCACCGGCACGATCGAGGATGCCTACAACAAGTTCCTGACCGCGGTCCAGGGCCTGTCGACCAGCCCCGACTCGCAGTCGGCGCGCATCGGCGTCGTCAACGCCGCGCAGTCCATGGCGCAGCAGCTCAACGCGACCTCGCAGGGCATCCAGAGCCTGCGTGCCAACGCCGAGGCCGGCATCAGCGATTCGGTCAGCAGCGCCAACAACGCGTTGACGCAGATCGCCACCATCAACAAGCAGCTGCAGTCCAGCGGCCAGACCGATGCGTCGACCGCGGCCTTGCTGGATCAGCGCGACCAGTACGTCACGCAGCTCTCGCAATTGATGGACATCCGCACCGTCACCAATGACCAGAACCAGGTGACCGTGTTCACCAATTCCGGCGTGCAACTGGTCGGCACCGAGGCGGCGCAGCTCAGCTTCAACGCGCAAGGCACGGTGACGCCGAACACGCTGTACAATTCCGACCCGACCAAGAGCAACGTCGGCACCATCACCATCAATTTCCCGCATGGCGGCAGCTACGACCTAGTGTCGACCAACTCGATCCGCTCCGGCAAGATCGCAGCCTATCTCGAGCTGCGCGACAATACCCTGGTCAAGGCGCAGACCCAGGTCGACCAGCTCGCCGCATCGATGGCGAGCGCGCTGTCGGACAAGACCACCGCAGGGACCGCAGCGCCGGCGTCGTTGGCGCCGCAATCCGGCTTCGATCTCGATCTCTCCGGGCTGCAGAGCGGCAACGTCGTCCATGTCAGCTACAAGGACAACACGACCGGCGTGACGCACAATCTGTCGCTCGTTCGTGTCGACGATCCGAGCGTGCTGCCGCTGAGCAACACCGCGACCGTCGATCCGAACGACGAAGTGCTCGGAATCGACTTCTCCGGCGGCATGAGCTCGGTGCTGTCGCAGCTCAACGGTGCGCTCGGCACGACCGCGGGGCTGCAATTCTCCAACCCGTCGGGATCGACGCTGCGTGTGCTCGACGACGGCGCCGCCAACCGGTCTGACGTGACGGCGGCATCCGTCACCACGACAGTGTCCTCGCTCACATCGGGCGATCCGCAACTCCCGCTGTTCACCGACAATGGCGGGCTCTACACCGGAGCGATCACCGCAAACGGCTCGCAGATGACCGGACTCGCCGCCCGCATCAGCGTCAACACCGCGCTGCTCGGGGATCCCTCGCGCACCGTCGTGTTCTCGACCAATCCGCAGACCCCAGCCGGCGATACCACGCGCGCCAACCTCATGCTGTCGCAGCTGTCGACCGGGACCTACAGCTATTCGCCGCAGACCGGCCTCGGCACCACCAGTGCGCCGTTCACCGGCACGCTCCTGAATTTCGCAAAGCAGGTCATCAGCCAGCAGGGCGAGGCGGCAACGGC
Source organism: Bradyrhizobium sp. LTSP885 (assembly GCF_000938305.1). Lineage (GTDB taxonomy): Bacteria > Pseudomonadota > Alphaproteobacteria > Rhizobiales > Xanthobacteraceae > Bradyrhizobium. The sequence goes on along the minus strand of NZ_JYMT01000028.1, from coordinate 4,128 downwards.
CGCCAAGCAGCTGGCCGACGGACAGGACGTCGTGCTCAACACGTTGCAAAGCAAGGTGAGCGCGACCTCCGGCGTCAATATCGACGATGAGATGGCGCATCTCCTTGCGCTGCAGAATGCCTATTCTGCCAACGCGCGCGTCATGTCGTCGATCAAGCAGATGTACGACACGTTGCTGCAGGTCATGTGAGGGTTGAATGGCGATCAGCGGCGTTAGCGACAGGACCTCCTATATCGGCTCCACGATCCTGAACCTGCGGAGCCAGCTCAACGACCTGACGACGCAGCTTGCGTCCGGCAAGGTGTCGACGACCTATGCCGGGCAGGGGCTGGACCGCGGTTTCGCGCTCAGCCTGCGTGCCCAGCTCAGCAGCATCAACGCCTTTTCCGACACCGCAACCAACGTCAACACGCGGCTGAGCGTCGCCAATCTGGCGCTGCAGGGATTGTCCGATAGCGGCGCCCAGGTGAAGAACGCATCGACGACGGCCACGCTGACGCTCAACAACAACGGCCAGACGTCGGGCCAGATCACGGCCCAGGCCGCGTTCGCCAACGCGGTTGCGATGCTGAACAGTCAGTCGGGTGACCGTTACCTGTTCTCCGGCCGCGCCACAGACACGCCCGCCACGGTTTCCGCCGACACCATGCTCAATGGCACCGCGACGCAGGCCGGTCTCACTCAGCTGATCAATGAGCGCAAGCAGGCCGACCAGGGTGTCAACGATATGGGCCATCTGGCCGTCTCGTCGCCGCCGGCAACGACGACGGTGACCAGTGTTGCCGAGGATGGCTCGGCGTTCGGCCTGAAGCTGCTGTCGGTCCAGTCGTCGTTGACCGGCGCCACCGTGACGCAGCCGACCGGCGCGCCGAAGGCGGCCTCAATCGATCTCGGCGCCGTCAATCCTGATAATGGCGACAAGGTCAAGTTCAACTTCACGCTGCCCGACGGCACGACGGAAGCGATCGAACTGACCGCGACCACGACCAATCCGCCGCCATCGGGTTCGTTTCTGATCGGCGCCAACACCGCTGCCACGACGACGAACCTTCAGGCGACGCTGAAATCGTCGATCCAGACGTTGAGCGACACCTCGCTGGTAGCCGCATCCGCGATTGCGGCATCCAACAATTTCTTCAACCCGGTGGCGACGATTTCCGGCTCCGCGGTCAACAACCAGAACACGCCGGCGGCGCCGATCTCCGGCGCGACGCAGCTGTCGGGCGCGGCGGGCACCAACTCACTGACGACGAGCTTCGCAGCCGGCGACACCATTACGGTGAACGGCACGCCGATCACCTTCGTGGCTTCGGGCGCGACGGGCAATCAGCTCAACATCACCGACAGCGTTCAGACGCTGATGGCGAAGATCGACCAGATCACCGGAACCAGCAATGCGTCGACCATCAGCAACGGCGCGATCACGCTGCACGGCGCCGATGGCGACAACCTGTCGATCTCGAGTTCCAATCAGGCGTCGCTCGCGTCGCTCGGCATAGCGAACAACACAACGGCGACACCGGCGCCGCTGCGCGTCGGCGGTCCGCCGTTCAACACCGCGACGAGCCTGGTGGCCGGGACGCCTGATAACACCGTGTCCTGGTACACCGGCGAGAACGGCGCGGATCCGGCGCGCGGCACCGCGGTTGCACAGGTCGACCAGTCGATCTCGGTGCAGTACGGCGCGCGCGCCAACGAGCAGGCGTTCCGCCAGCTGCTGCAGAACGTCGCGGTGTATGCGGCGGTCACGACCAACGCCAGCAATCCGAATGCAAGCGCGCAGGTGACGGCGCTGGCGCAGCGGGTTTCGGCGAATCTCGCGCCGCAGAACGGCCAGCAACAGATCCAGGACGTGCAGGCCGAGGTCGCGGGAGCTCAAACGTCGATCAAGTCGGCGACGGACCGTCAGACCCAGCTCAAGGGGATGGCGCAGACGATGCTGGACTCGATCGAGGGCGTCAACCAGGACGAGGTTGCGACCAAAATCCTGGCGTTGCAGACCAGCCTGCAAGCGTCGTACCAGACCACGTCGATGCTGTACCAGACGACGCTGCTGAAATATCTGCCGATCAGTTGATCGCGCGAGCTCGAACATCCGAACAGCAAAAAGGCCTCCCTGCGGAGGCCTTTTTGTCGTTCGTGCAGGAAATGCCTACGCGCTCCTGCGGGGTTCGTCCTGATCGGCAGCCTGCAGGCTCCGCGCGCTTTCGAGCAGCTTCTCTTCGTGACCGATCAGCTTCTTCGATTCCTTCAGGGCGTGATAGAGATCGCCGTTGAGGATGCAGTTGTTGATGCCTTCGATGAACGGCCAGGCGCTGGGCGTTGCGGTGAGAATGTCGCGCACCAGGCTGAAATAAGTCGGGTGGTGCGCCATCGGGTCCGGCGACAGATACATCAGCTGGACGGCGAGATAGACGAGCTTCGCCGGCGTGTCGGCGGTCTCGGGCGTCAGGATGTCCTTTTCGCGCAGAATCGGGATGCGATCACCGTCGATCAGGAGGCGGGCGCGCTGATCGGTGTTGGTGATCACGCAATTACCGACGATGATGCGCTCGTTGGGCTTGAGCTCGACCTTCAAGGCCATGACCGTTCTCCGTTGCTGCCGGCTGCGCAGGACGTCGTTGCAGCAAATCGAATTTGACGTCGGGTCTCCTTAGCAGCCGCCATTGCGGCTGCGGGCCGATGTGGCAGGGATCCTTTCCCATGATGGTTAATGATTGGTAAATAAAGACTTCGATCGGATATTGAGACGAGGCAGGAATTGGCAGTTGTCTCAGTGGCTTTCGGGGTGGACTTCGCCCGATCGCGCCAATTTTAATCTTCGGCATTTGTCTTAAATGCCGCTGTAGAGATTCCTTTTTCTTTCGCGGCTTGTCCCGAGGATCGGCTTACCCGCCCGATCAGAAAGGATTGGAGCGGTTTGTTCTCTCAGTTTCACACCAGAAAGGTATGAAAATGTCCGATCTCGTTCTCTCCGCGTCCGTTCGTCAGAACCTCCTCTCCCTCCAGTCCACTGCCGATCTGCTCTCGACCACGCAGAATCGCCTTGCCACCGGCAAGAAGGTCAATACCGCTCTCGATAATCCGACCAACTACTTCACCGCGCAATCGCTCGACAACCGCGCCAGCGACATCAACAATTTGCTGGACGGTATAGGCAACGGCGTGCAGATCCTGCAGGCCGCCAACACCGGCATCACCTCGCTGCAGAAGCTGGTCGATACCGCGAAGTCGATCGCCAGCCAGGTGCTGCAGAGCCCGGTCGGCTACTCGACCAAGGCCAATGTCGACGTTACCGGCACCGGTGCCGGCACCGGCACCACGGTGGCCACCGACCTCAACGCCGGCAAGCTCGGCGGTTCGGTCATCACCTTCAAGACGGCTACCGGCTCGCTCGCGGTCACAATCGGTTCGAGCTTCGCGACCGGTGCGGGCACCGCGACCGTCAAGACGCTCGATCAGCTCAACAGCGTGCTGTCTTCGAACGGCGTTGCCGTCTCGGCGTCGGTCTCCGCGACCGCCGACACGGTGACCTTCACCTCCACCAACGATGCCGCCAGCCAGACGATCACCAAGACGGGCGCTGCCCCGACCGGTGAAGGCGTCGACATCTCGGGCACGACGGCTGCAACGGTCGGCACGGTCAACGCTGCCGTTGCCGATCCGACCTCGCAGTCGACTCGCGGCAACCTCGTCAGCCAGTACAACGTCATCATCCAGCAGATTACGACGACCGCCCAGGATTCGTCCTTCAACGGCGTCAACCTGCTGAACGGCGACAATCTGAAGCTGACGTTCAATGAAACCGGCAAGTCCACCCTCAACATCTCGGGCGTGACCTTCAACGCAGGCGGCCTCGGTCTCGGTTCGCTGACTGCTGGCACCGACTTCCTGGACAGCACCTCGGCAAACGCCATCGTTGCCAAGCTCGGCTCGGCCTCCGACACGCTCCGCTCGGAAGCGTCGTCGCTCGGTTCGAACCTCTCGGTCGTGCAGATCCGTCAGGACTTCAACAAGAACCTGATCAACGTGTTGCAGACCGGCTCGTCCAACCTGACGCTGGCCGACACCAACGAGGAAGCGGCCAACAGCCAGGCGCTGTCGACCCGCCAGTCGATCGCGGTGTC
>NZ_JYMT01000027.1 GCF_000938305.1 Bradyrhizobium sp. LTSP885 | reverse complement strand
TGTCATTCGGCCTGCAATATTGACCCCCTAAGCCGGGGGATCGGCGTCCAAAATTGACCCCCTACAGGTTGGTCTGTTGCGCTGCCTGCTTTGTAATGAAGCAGGTGGTCGGGGATGCTGGTCGTGGAGACAATTGCCCGGATACGGCGCGAACACTTCATCAAGGGCAAGACGATCAAGGAGATCGCCCGGGACCTGAAGGTGTCGCGGAACACGGTCCGGAAGGTGCTGAGGTCGGGAGAGACCTCATTCGAGTACGAGCGTGTTGTCCAACCGCGGCCGAAGCTGGGACGATGGGCAGCGGAGCTCGACGGATTGCTTGCGGGGAACGCAGCTAAGGCTGCTCGCGAACAGTTGACGTTGATCCGGATCTTCGAAGAGCTGCGCGGGCGCGGCTATGATGGCGGTTACGATACCGTTCGGCGTTACGCCAGGCGGTGGAGCCAAGAGCGTGGGCAATCGACGGCTGCAGCCTATGTCCCGCTGAGCTTTGCGCCTGGGGAAGCCTATCAGTTCGACTGGAGCCACGAGGTCGTCCTGCTCAATGGCGTAACGGTGATCGTGAAGGCCGCCCATGTCCGGCTCTGTCACAGCCGGATGCTGTTTGTGCGGTGCTATCCGCGCGAGACACAGGAGATGGTGTTCGACGCCCACGACCGGGCATTTGCTCTGTTCAAGGGCACCTGCGGACGCGGCATCTACGACAACATGAAGACGGCGGTGGAGACCATCTTCGTCGGCAAAGGGCGTCTCTACAATCGCCGCTTCATGCAGATGTGCAGCCACTACCTGGTCGATCCGGTTGCCTGCACGCCAGCGTCGGGCTGGGAGAAGGGTCAGGTCGAGAACCAGGTCGGACTTGTCCGGGAGCGCTTCTTCACGCCACGGCTGCGGTTCAAAACCCTCAACGAGTTGAACGCGTGGCTGTTGGACAAGTGCATCGCCTACGCCAAAGCGCACCGGCATCCGGAACTGATCGAACAGACGGTCTGGGAGGTGTTCGAAGCTGAGCGACCGAAGCTCGTTCCCTATGCCGGCCGGTTCGACGGATTCCACGCGGTGCCGGCGTCGGTCTCGAAGACCTGTCTGGTGCGTTTCGACAACAACAAATACTCGGTCACGGCCAGCGCTGTCGGGCGGCCTGTCGAGGTTCACGCCTACGCCGACCGCATTGTGATCCGCCAGGACGGGCGCATCGTTGCCGAGCATGCTCGCTCGTTCGGCCGCGGCGATACCGTCTACGATCCCTGGCATTACGTGCCGGTGCTGGCTCGCAAACCCGGTGCCTTGCGCAACGGCGCTCCCTTCAAGGACTGGGTACTGCCGGCCGCGATCGAACGTGTACGGCGCAAGCTCGCCAGCGCCGACGATGGCAATCGGCAGATGGTCGACATCCTCAACGCAGTTCTGACCGACGGCTTGCCGGCCGTCGAAGCCGCCTGCGCCGAGGCGATCACTCACGGCGTTCATTCCGCCGATGTCGTGCTCAACATCCTGGCCCGCCAGCGTGATCCTGCGCCACCGGCCAACATCCTCACCCCGGCTGCGCTGACATTGCGCCATGCCCCGATCGCCGACTGTGCCCGTTACGACAACCTCAGGAGAACCATCTGATGGAACGTACTCAACTGTTCGACCTCATGAGCGAGCTCAAGCTCTACGGCATGAAGGCCGCCTTCGATGAGATCATGGCGACCGCTGTCAAACGCCAGCACGAACCTCAACGCATTGTCGGCGACCTGCTCAACGCCGAGATCAACGAGAAGCAGGCGCGCTCGATCAAGTACCAGCTCACCATCGCCAAACTGCCGCTGGCCAAGGACCTTGAGGACTTCCAGTTCGAGGGCACTCCTATCAACCAGACGCTGGTCAATGATCTCGCCGGCGGCGGCTTCATCGCCCAGCAACGTAACGCCGTCCTGGTCGGCGGTACCGGCACCGGCAAAACACATATGGCCATCGCCATCGCCAGAAGCTGCATCCGATCTGGTGCCCGCGGCCGCTTCTACAACGTAGTCGACCTCGTCAATCGCCTGGAGATCGAGACCCGCAATGGACGGCAGGGTCGCATCGCCGAGCATCTGACCCGGATGGACTTCATTGTCCTCGACGAACTCGGCTACCTTCCGTTTGCTCAATCCGGCGGCCAGCTACTGTTCCATCTCGTCAGCCGGCTCTACGAGCGCACGTCGATCGTCGTCACCACCAACCTATCCTTCGGGGAATGGCCCAGCGTATTTGGCGACGCAAAGATGACCACCGCGCTGCTCGATCGTCTGACTCACCATTGCGATATCGTCGAGACCGGCAACGACAGTTGGCGCTTCAAGAGCCGCGACGACGATCACGCAACCCGCGCTCGCACCGTCTCCGCAACCCCGACCAGCTCCGACGGCGCGAGCGCTACCGCCAAAACCCGTCGCCCAAAGGGGTCAAAATTGGACGCCGATGCGGGGTCAAATTTGAACGCCGATTGACACCGGCCCATGGCCGACTGCGCACGCTCTGCAAAACAACTTGCCATGAGCATAGACCCGCTCGGCTCACGCAACAACTCCACGTTACGAGCGGTGCGCGTGTGGGTATTTTTCGACGGGCTCAGTGTGAGTGGTCATAGGCGCGATAGATTTTCCAGTCTGCCCGGATCGATACCCTCATCCAAGAAAGTATCGATCCGGGCAGGTTCTTGGATCGCCCGCGATCAATGCCGCGTTCGCCTCGCGTATCGTAAGCTGTCCGCGTCCATCAACAATCGATAGATCATCGGCTTCGCGCCGGGCGGAGCGGTCTGGATGCAGTGGCGATAGAACGCACCGGCCGCGCGCTCGTCAGCACCGGCAATCCCGTCAACCACGCGCGCGAGGTCGGAGGCGTTGTCCCAGTGAGTTGTTAGTTGCTCTTCGCGCGATGGCACGCGCATGAGCCAACTGAGATCATTGCTCATTGGCGTGTGTCCTCCGGTGCCTCGCGGGTCGCTGGGACTGGGGCGCGTTCGGTGCTGGAGTGCCCGCCGCGTAGTCCGGCAGGCTCGCGTAGTACGCGCGGACCGATTTGCCATCGATCAACGTGCGGGTGCCGGAGCGCTTGCCCGTGATGGTGCCAGCGGCTAGCAGACGATAGATGGTTGGCTTGCTGAGGGAGAGATATTCGGCGGCCCCTTGCGGGGATAGGGACAGAGGCTCGGACATGGTGGTACCGTGACGCGCCGGCTCAACGGCACTCCACGGGGCCATGGTGGCTGTATCCCGTTGCCCAAGGTGATCGCGGTTGGTCCCATCAGGGCCGCTCTGCCTCACGACGCGCTTGACCTATTCCTCGCCCCTTTGACAGTCAAGTGGGTTAGGATAGATCAGGCCGGATCATGGCGACGCCCAAAATCTCTGTGGGTACAGCCGTTGGTACAACGTCAAAAACAATAGCGATTTCAATGCGAAAATCCTTCTCGCATAGAAGCGCTGCCTCTTCCCTTTCCGCTAACAGCAAGGGAACGGGCATTTTTCGTCGGAGAGTGAACGATGGGTTACAAAGTCGCAGTGGTCGGCGCGACCGGCAATGTCGGGCGCGAAATGCTCAACATTCTCGACGAGCGCAAATTTCCCGCCGACGAGGTCGTTGCGCTGGCGTCACGCCGCAGCATGGGCGTCGAGGTCTCCTATGGCGACCGCACCCTGAAGGTCAAGGCGCTCGAGCACTATGACTTCTCCGACGTCGACATCTGCCTGATGTCGGCCGGCGGTTCGGTCTCCAAGGAATGGTCGCCGAAGATCGGCGCTGCCGGCGCGGTCGTGATCGACAATTCGTCGGTCTGGCGCATGGACCCGGACGTGCCGCTGATCGTGCCGGAGGTGAATGCGGACGCGGTTGTCGGCTTCACCAAAAAGAACATCATCGCCAATCCGAACTGCTCGACCGCGCAGCTCGTGGTCGCGCTGAAGCCGCTGCACGACAAGGCGGTGATCAAGCGCGTGGTGGTCTCGACCTATCAATCGGTGTCGGGCGCCGGCAAGGATGCCATGGACGAGCTGTTTTCGCAGACCAAGGCGGTCTACACCAACAGCGATCTCGTCAACAAGAAATTCCCCAAGCGTATCGCCTTCAACGTGATCCCCGAGATCGACGTGTTCATGGAGGACGGCTACACCAAGGAAGAGTGGAAGATGATGATGGAGACCAAGAAGATTCTTGATCCCAAAATCAAGCTTTCCGCCACCTGCGTGCGGGTGCCGGTGTTCGTCGGCCATTCCGAAGCTGTCAACATCGAGTTCGAGAATCCGATCTCGGCCGATGAAGCCCGCGATATCTTGCGCAACGCGCCCGGATGTCTCGTGATCGACAAGCGCGAGCCGGGCGGCTACGTCACGCCTTATGAGGCGGCAGGAGAGGATGCCACCTATATCAGCCGCATCCGCGAGGACGCGACGGTGGAGAACGGTCTCGTGCTGTGGTGCGTGTCGGACAATCTGCGCAAGGGTGCCGCGCTGAACGCGATCCAGATCGCCGAAGTGCTGATCAACCGCAAGCTGATCAGCGCGAAGAAAAAGGCGGCCTGACGGCGAGCTGATATCGCGGCGTGAGGACCTCCGTGCCATGACCGAGCAGCCGGCGCCCTATCGCCAAAATCCAACGCTGAAACGCGTCGAGCGCGGCTTCGAAGCCCTGCTGTTCAACAGCCGATGGCTGATGGCGCCGTTTTATTTCGGTCTTGTCGTCAGCCTTGCGGCATTGCTGCTCAAGTTCTGCATGGAGCTGTGGCACTTCATCCTGCATGTGCCGGCGGCGAAGGAATCCGACATCATCCTCGGCGTGCTCTCGTTGATCGACATCTCGTTGACCGGCAATCTGATCCTGATCGTGGTATTTTCCGGTTACGAGAATTTCGTCTCGAAGATCGATCCGGCAGGGCACCCGGATTGGCCGGACTGGATGACCAAGGTCGATTTCGGCGGCTTGAAGCAAAAGCTGCTGGCTTCGATCGTCGCCATTTCGGCGATCCAGGTGCTGAAGGCCTTCATGAACCTGGACACCGCATTCGATCCGAACAAGCTCGGCTGGCTGGTCGGAGTTCATCTGTTGTTCGTGGTGTCGGCCTTCATGCTCGCGCTGTCCGACCGCTGGAGCGGAGATCACGGCGGCGAATAGCGAATGGAAATCTATTCGCTGACTTCCGCGGGGAGAAATTCCTTCGCGACCGGATCGAGCACGAACAGCGAGCCCTTGGCGACGCCGAAATAGGCGCCGTGCAGCTGCATCTCGCCGCGCTCGACGGCATCGCGCACGAACGGAAACGTCATCAGGTTCTCCAGCGAGCGGAACACCGCGGCCTTCTCGATGCGGACGACGAAGTCCTGCATGCTCTCATGCTCGCGCTGCTCGACCACTTCGCCCGGCTTGACGAACATCTGCATCCACTTGCCGATGAAGTCGCCCGGCGACAACGGTTGGATCTTGTCGACGAAGGCGCGGATGCCGCCGCACTGGGCGTGCCCGAGCACCACGATATGCTTCACCTTCAGCACGTTGACGGCATATTCCAGCGCGGCCGAGACGCCGTGGGTACCGCTATCCGGCTGATAGACCGGAACCAGATTGGCGACGTTGCGGACCACGAACAACTCGCCGGGGCCAGCGTCGAAGATCACTTCCGGGGAGACGCGGGAATCGCTGCAGCCGATCAGCATGGTTTCCGGCGACTGGCCACGTTCGGACAGCTCCCGGTAGCGCGACTGCTCGGTTGGCAGCCGCTGCGTGGCGAAGGTCCGGTAGCCGTCGATCAATTGCTTCGGAAAGGCCTGCATGGCCATTTGCTAACCACATGCTCGTGACCGGAACAAGACTTTCGGCATCGGGGCTGAGATGATAGGGGCAGGGGTTGAAAAGCGGCGCCTGATCAGTGCCTAAACAATGGACGTTCGCCGTTCCAAAGCGCTAAGGAGATGCCGATGACCCGTCCGCGCCGCAGCCTGTTGTTCATGCCGGGATCGAACGCACGGGCGCTGGAAAAGGCCCGTACGCTGGCGGCGGACGGCATTATCCTGGACCTTGAGGATTCCGTTGCGCCCGATGCCAAGGCCGTGGCGCGCGATCAGATCGCCAAGGCGGTCGCCGCCAAGGGGTTCGGCAAGCGCGAGGTGCTGATCCGCATCAATGCCCTCGACTCGCCCTGGTGGGTCGACGACATCGGCATGGCCGGCAAGGCGCAGCCCGACGGCATCCTGGTTCCCAAGATCTCCACCGTCGCCGATCTCAACGCCGTCGCCGATCGCCTCAGCGACATCAATGCCCCTGCCTCGATCAAGGTCTGGGCCATGATCGAAACCGCGCGCGCGGTGCTCGACGCCGACAAGCTCGCCGCAGCATCGGAGGATCCCGAAGTACGGCTGGCCGGCTTCGTGTTCGGTCCAAACGACATCGCGCGTGAAACCCGGATCCGGATGAAGCCGGGCCGCGCGGCCATGATCCCGATGATCACGCATTGCATTCTCGCGACCCGCGCCCACGGGCTGGAGATCCTCGACGGCCCCTATGGCGACATCGGCAATGTCGACGGCTTCGCCGAGGAATGTGCGCAGGGCCGCGATCTCGGCTTCGACGGCAAGACGCTGATCCATCCGAGCCATATCGATGCCTGCAACGCCATCTTTACGCCGCCCGAAGCCGACGTAACCGAAGCGCGCAAGATCATCGCAGCTTTCGAGAAGCCGGAGAATGCATCGCGCGGTGCGATCCAGCTCGACGGCCGCATGGTGGAGCGCCTGCATGCCGAGACGGCGCGCCGCACGATCGAGATCGCGGATGCGATCGCGGCGATGGGGCATTAGCTATCCGCGATTCCTTCCCTTCTCCCCCTGTGGGAGAAGGTGGCATAGGCGGCCTACGGGCCGCCGTCTCTAGAACGCCGATGCTTTGCATCGGCTACGGCGCCGGATGAGGGGCGTGTCTCCGCTTGCGAAGACCGTTTGTGCGGAGAAATACCCCTCACCCGGTTTCGATGCTGTCGCATCGAAACCACCCTCTCCCACAGGGGGAGAGGGTGCAGCAGTGCTTGCCTCACGTCCCAAATTTCTCCGTTGCCCATGCATACAGGCTGCCCGGTATCGGCGCGTCCTTGCCGCGTCCCTTCGGCGAGATGTGCAAGCCGATGATCTCGGGATCGTTCAGGTATCTCGAAAAATCCGACGGCTCGAAGAACAGCTTTGGTTCGGCGTGCACCGCATAGAATGACTGCTTCGGCAGCGCGTGCTGTAATTCGTCTTCGCGGCGCGCCAAGGCTGTCAGCGAGGCGGGGCCATAGATCGCGATGCGGATGTCGGACAAGCGATTTGATTTGCCGCGTAGCCGGCGCATCGCGAAGGTCAGGCGGTGGCGCAGTGCCAGCCAGTTCGGGGTGAGGTCGTCCTGTGCCATCAGCTCTTCGAAGGCACGCACGATCGGATCATTCGGCGGCAAATACAGCGCGGAATTGCCGAGCTGCCGTGGCCGCTCCCAGGCGAAATAGGGTTTTGCGGGATCGATCTCGACGGGCTTCAGCAGCAGCACGTCGGCATCGAGCCAGAGCCCGGCGCGCTGCGCCATCAGCTTCATGCGGAAGAAGTCGCTGAACTGCAGGATGGTCCAGTCGCGCCATGAACCATCGGGCTGTGGTGGACGCAGCTTCTCGGAGAATGAATGCGGCAGCACCGCTTCGGCCTTGGCATTGCCGACGCCGTCGGGCAGGCCGGGAATCGGATCGAAGCTGTAGACCGTGACCTTGTGGCCGACAGCCACCTGCGAGCGCAGGCAAGTCTGGCGCAACGCATCCATCGGGCCGTGCCAGAAGGTGACGATGTCGGGCAACATGCGCGCTGGAGCCATTTCCGTTCCGACGGAGTCGGAACGGGGCTCCAGACTCTTATCTTGACGCGTTTTCTTCACGCGAACCGGTATCCACTTCGCTCGAAAACGCTTCAGCTATAAGCAGTTTTGCAGTGAAGACAAATGGGCAAAGAAAAACCCCGGCGCCAACGGGCACCGGGGCTTGATGAAAGGCTTGGCCCTCAGGCCCAGGCGCGCTCCTTGAGCTTGGCCTCGTAGGCGTCGATGGACGTCTTCTTTTCCATGGTCAGCCCGATGTCGTCGAGGCCGTTGATCAGGCAGTGCTTGCGGAACTGATCGATCTCGAATTTCACCTTGCCGCCATCAGGACCGCGGATCTCCTGGTTGGGCAGATCGATGGTCAGGGTCGCGTTGGCGCCGCGCTCGGCATCGTCGAACAGTTTATCGAGGTCTTCCTGCGACACGCGGATCGGCAGGATGCCGTTCTTGAAGCAGTTGTTGTAGAAGATGTCCCCGAACGAGGTCGAGATCACGCAGCGGATGCCGAAGTCGAGCAGTGCCCAGGGGGCATGCTCGCGGCTCGAACCACAACCGAAATTGTCGCCGGCGACCAGCACCTTGGTGTTGCGATAGGCCGGCTGGTTGAGCACGAAATCCGGGTTCTCGCTGCCGTCATCCTTGTAACGCTGTTCCGAGAACAGCCCCTTGCCAAGGCCGGTGCGCTTGATGGTCTTCAGGTACTGCTTCGGAATGATCATGTCGGTGTCGACATTGATGATCTTCAGCGGCGCCGCGACGCCTTCCAGCGTGGTGAACTTGTCCATCGATGCACTTCCCGGTCGAAAAATGAGGGATAACGGCGGGATATTTATCGCGAATATGACAGCGGTAAAAGGGTGATTTCTGCAGGGCTGGAGCTGGAAAACGCTCTAGTTACCCGCGTTGGCCTCAATCGCCTCCATATCGGCGTCGGACAGGCCGAAATGGTGGCCGATTTCGTGGATCAGGACGTGGCGGACGATATGGCCCAGGGTCTCGTCGTGCTCGGCCCAGTAATCCAGGATCGGCCGCCGGTAGAGCCAGATCAGGTTGGGCAGCCGGGCCACGTCGCCATGGCTCTGGTGCGGCAGGCCTATGCCGTGGAACAGGCCGAGCAGGTCGAACTCGCTCTGCGCCTCCATGTCGTCGAGCACCTCGTCGGTCGGGAAGTCGTCGACGCGGATGATCAGGCCCTCGCAGAGGGTCCGGAACGTGTCCGGCAGGCGCTCGAAGACCTCGTGCGCCATGGCTTCCATGTCGGCAAGCGAGGGGGCTTTGGCTGTGATCCACATGACACTCCTTTAGCGCGAGTGCCACAGGCCGCGCCAGCGCGGTTGATTTTGGCGGCGCGATGGGAGACCGTGCCGCCCAACAACGCGTTTTGGGTGGTGGGCGCAGATGAAACGGATCGTGGCGGCAACGCTGTTGGCGGCGGCGGCGGCATCAGTCGGGCTCTCGCTTCCGGGGACGGAAGTGCAGGCGCAGTCCGCGAAGGCAGAAGCGCGCCTGGACCAGGCGACATCACCGGCCGCGAGCGACAGGGTCGCACAGCGTCGCCGGCTGCGGCGCGTGCCGATCTACCGGTCCGAACCCGATCATTGGGAACCGGATGTCATTCCGCGCTACAATCCCGGTCCCAACGCGGTGCGTAGCTGCACCGCGACCTATGTGCAGGAGTACCGGCCGAGCGGCACGGTGATCACGCCGCGCATGAACTGCTATTGGCGGCGCGGCTAGTTGTGCTGGCGGGCTAGAGCGGTTTCCGTTCCGATGGAATCGGAACGGAGCTCTAGGTTCTTGTTTTGACGCGTTTTCTTCACGCGAACCGGTATCCACTTCGCTCGAAAACGCTCTAACGTCCGCGTGCCGCTCCGATCAATCCGGCTGCGATGACCATCCCCGACGTTCCATAGACGATCACGGCCATCAGCAGTTGCGTGAGCTGACTCGCCGTTCCCATGCCGCCGCCCGGTCCCTGCGAGGCATGGGCAACATCGGCCAGCAGCAATACTGCAGGGCTCAGCGCGGCGCGCGTCAGCCATTTGCGCTTATCAGATTGTGTCATGGCGATCTCCTTCGGCAGAAGGCACTTCGCAAGATACGACGATAGTCTACGCCGGTTTTACGCGTAGACATGAAAATCTTGCGTGCCGCGCTGGAACCCGATGGCTCGCGCGGTATTCATCAACGTGGCGCAGTCATTCATTCTGCATTCACGTCGTCCGTCATCTCATTGCGATCTGCGTTGCGGCAACGGGGGTCGATTCTATCCGAATCGTCGTTGCCAGACGTGACATCCGGGAATCAAGGAGACGACTCATGAAGATGACGTACGTTCTGGGGCTCGCGGCCGTTGGCGCCGTGCTTGCATTGGCGGCGCCGACCGAGCGCGCATACGCGGTATCACTGGCGAGCCCTGGCGCTGCCGCCACGGTACAGCAGGACGTCAAGCCCGCGACGACCGAGGTGCGCTGGCATCGGCATTGGCATCATCATCATCGCTGGCATCGTCGCCACTGGCGCTGAAGACGCGTCGTTTCAGCGCAGTTCAGACACAGGCCCGTGAGCAGCGGGCCTGTTGCCGTTTTCAGCCATGAAACCGGCAGATTCGCGCGGCCGATATGACGTTCATCGAAATCTGCAGGAGTTGATCATGATGAGATGGATCGGCGTTGCCGTTGTCGCAGGCGTGTTTGCATTGGCAGCACCGGCATCGGCAGCCACGGCGGCGCCAACCAGGCCGCAGGCGGCTGCACAACAACGACATCCGGGCAAGGTGACGGACTTGAGCGCGCAGCGCCGTTATCGTCATTACTATCGTCACCACTATCATTACGGCTACCGGCCGTATGACCGACCCACCTACCGGCCCTATTATCGGTCGTACGATCCCTATTATTACGGGCGGCCCTCCTACTACCGGCCTTATCCGTATGTTTCGCCGGCACCCTTCAGCTTCGGCTTCGGGTTCGGTCCGTTCTGGTGACAGGCGCGCGTTCACATAGCGGCGTCATGTGACAAAGCAAAGAGCGGTTCCGATCAACCGGAACCGCTCTTGCAGCTGATGTATCTGACGTGCGGTCAGGCCGCGCGGATTTTTTCCAGGAATGAACTGACGTCGGTACGTAGCTTGGCCGACTGATGGCTGAGATCGTCGGCGGCCGACAGCACTTGCGTCGCCGCGCTGCCGGTTTCGTTGGCCGCTTCGTTGACGCTACCGACATTGGCCGAGACCTCGCTGGTGCCGCGCGAAACCTCCTGGATGTTCTTCGAGATGTCGCGGGTTGCGGCGCTCTGCTGCTCGACGGCGGCGGAGATCGCGGCCGCGATTTCGCTCATTCGTCCGATGGTTCCGCCGATTGTCTTGATTGCGTCGACCGCATCTCTGGTTTCCTGCTGGATGGCGGCGATCTGCGAGGATATCTCCTCGGTCGCCTTGGCGGTCTGGGTGGCAAGCGTCTTCACTTCATTGGCGACGACCGCAAAGCCCTTGCCGGACTCGCCGGCGCGCGCCGCCTCGATCGTGGCGTTCAGCGCCAGCAGGTTGGTCTGCGAGGCGATGTTCTGGATCAGCGAGACCACTTCGCCGATGCGCTGCGCGGCCGCGGCAAGGCTCTCGACCGTCGTATTGGTGCGATTGGTCTCATCCACCGCCGCTCTTGCGGTCTCGGCGGCTTGCGTCACCTGGCGCGTGATCTCGCTGATCGAGGCATGCAGTTCCTCGGTCGCGACCGCCACTGTCTGGACGTTCGCCGAGGCCTCGTTGGACGCGGTGGCAACGAAGGTCGCCTGCCGGCTGGTCTCCTCGGCGGTCGCCGTCATGCTGCCGGCGGTCGCATGCATCTCGGTCGATGCCGCAGTCAGGGCGTTCAACGCCTCCGACACCTGGCTGTCGAACGTCGATATATGCGTCTCGACGGTGCGCTGCCGGGCTTCCTTGCGCAATTGCTCCTCGCGCTGCTCCGCTTCGAGGCGGCGCGCCGTGATAGCGTTCTGCTTGAACACCAGCAGCGACTTGGCGAGGCCGCCGACCTCGTCGGCGCGATCGTCGCCGACAACGGCGATGTCGAGATTGCCGGCGGCGAGCTTGGTCATTTCCTCGGTCATGCGCGACAGCGGCCGCGCGATCTGGCTGAACGCGATCCAGGCCAGGATGCTGAACGCGCAGAGCAGGCCAGCGGCCGCGCCGAACAGCAGCACCAGGCGGGTCTGGTCGGCGGTGGCGACGCCCTGGTCGCGGGCGGCCTGCATGCCCTTCACGTTGCTGGCGATCAGGTTGGCGCCTGCTTCCATCGCGATCTGACGATGCTTGGCTGCGACATTGCGCGAATAGGCGAAGGCCTCGTCGAGCTTGCCCGCGCTTACCAGTTCGAACACTTTCGCGCTGGCGTCGCGGCGGTCCTTCACGGCGTTGCGTACCGTATCGATGAGCTGGCGCTGTCCGGTATCGGTGGTGATGGCCGCCAGGCGCTCCACGGCTGCAAGCGTCGCATCCGTCGCCTTGTTGTAGCTTTCGATATTGGACGCGATCGCCTTGGTATCGGCGGCGCTGAGGATGACGTTCTTCTCGCTGACCGCCGCGCTGTTGAAATTGCTCTCTGCTTCGAGGCTGTACTGCACGCGGCGGGCGTTGCCATCGACGAGGTCGGACGCGGTCGCCGACAGATGGCTCAGGGCCAGCGAAGCCTGGACGACGATGCCGATCGCGACCAGCGCGATAATGGCTGCGGGCACGGCGATCTTGGCGATAATTGGCAGATTTTGAAACTTAAGGGTCATTTCTGGTCCCACGATAATGGTGCTCGTTCCATCGGCCCACCCGGGCGAACAGCCATGCGCGAGGACGCGATGCCACGGCTAGGCCTGCTGGCCGCGCCATGGAAACGGAAGAAGGTCCTGAATTTTCTGATTGATTATCGGTTAACCTTAGGGACCAACCCTTAGCAAAGGGTTCACGCCAGAGTCGATGGCTCAGGGCGCGTCGACCTGACGCGGGTGTCATACGACGACGGGCGCCATTCGGCGCCCGTTTCGTTAGGTCAAGCCGCGTTGATTTAGTCCCAGTCCTTGACCCGCCAGGGCTTCAGCTTCCACGGCGTCAGGTTTTCCATTCGCCATTGCGTCCATCGGTCCGGCGGCCAATGGCTGAGGCGCGAGGTCTCTTTCACGTCGGGGAGCGGATCGATGATGCGCGGTCCGGCGCGGCGGCGCTTCTGCTGCGTCGCCTCGCGGATCATATCGACGAATTCGGGTTTGTCGGCCACGTCCGGCTCCTCGCGAAAGCTTGTTTCCGCTAGCAGCCAGTGTGCGTGTCAGCCCTTAACGAGCCGTTTCCGGAACGGCTCGAGCTTGAGACAAGAGCGATCGCTTATCGCCACTCCCGCACGTCGACGAAATGTCCGGCAATCGCCGCCGCGGCCGCCATTGCGGGCGATACCAGGTGGGTGCGGCCCTTGAAGCCTTGACGGCCTTCGAAGTTGCGGTTCGAGGTCGAAGCGCAACGCTCTTCCGGCGCCAGCTTGTCCGGGTTCATCGCGAGGCACATCGAGCAACCCGGCTCGCGCCATTCGAAACCGGCCTTGATGAAGATCTTGTCGAGGCCTTCGGCTTCTGCCTGTTCCTTCACGATGCCCGAGCCCGGCACGATCATCGCATCGACGTGAGCGTTGACGGTCTTGCCCTCGGCGATCTTGGCCGCGGCGCGCAGATCCTCGATGCGGCCGTTGGTGCAGGACCCGATGAAGACGCGATCGAGCTTGATGTCCGTGATTTTGGTGCCCGCAGTCAGGCCCATGTATTTCAGCGCGCGATGCTTGGAGAGCCGCTTGGCCTCGTCCGCAATCTTGTCGGGATCGGGCACGAAGCCTGCGATCGATACCACGTCCTCGGGCGAGGTGCCCCAGGTCACGATCGGCGGCAGTTTTGCCGCATCCAGCCGCAGTTCGTGATCGAAATGCGCACCCTGATCGGAACGCAGCGTGTCCCAATAGCGCATCGCAGCGTCCCACGCTTGGCCCTTCGGCGACTTCGGGCGACCCTTCAAAAACTCGAATGCTTTTTCGTCCGGCGCGATCAGGCCGGCACGGGCGCCGCCTTCGATCGACATGTTGCAGACCGTCATGCGGCCTTCCATGCTGAGCGCACGGATCGCCTCGCCGGCATATTCCAGCACGTAGCCGGTGCCGCCGGCGGTGCCGATCTCGCCGATGATCGCCAGGATGATATCCTTGCCGGTGACGCCGTCGGGCAATTTGCCGTCGACGACCGCGCGCATGTTCTTGGCCTTCTTCTGGATCAGTGTCTGCGTCGCCAGCACGTGCTCGACCTCAGATGTGCCGATGCCGTGGGCGAGCGCGCCGAACGCGCCATGCGTCGAGGTGTGGCTGTCACCGCAGACGATCGTCGTGCCGGGCAGCGTAAAGCCCTGCTCCGGGCCGATGACGTGGACGATGCCCTGGCGCTTGTCGAACTCGTTGAAGTACTCGATGCCGAATTCCTTGGCGTTGTCAGCCATTACCCGCATCTGCTCGATGCTTTCAGGATCGGGGTTCGGCTTCGAACGGTCGGTGGTCGGGATGTTGTGGTCGACGACGGCGAGCGTCTTCTCCGGCGCATGCACCTTGCGGCCGGTGGCGCGCAGGCCTTCGAACGCCTGCGGCGAGGTCACCTCGTGCACCAGATGGCGGTCGATGTAGAGCAGGCAGGTGCCGTCCTCGGCTTCGTGGACCAGATGGTCGTTCCAGATCTTGTCGTACAGTGTGGTCGGTTTGGACATGAGCGTCGGCTCCAGAAGAAATTCAGTGGTTGATGGCTTTGAGCGCGATGATGCGCGAGCAGGCGAAAGCGTCCGGGCAGCTTCACGCTGCGGGCGTAAGCTCCGACGTCGCCGACGTCGCAAAGCGTCCGAAGAACCGGCCGGGCAACCGCGAGCGATCGTCGATCACGACGCGCTGGCAGGGCTGGCTTGCTTGATCCGGAACCATTCTAAATTTCTAACACAGGGCTGATGCCCGCGACAATCAATCGATCTGCGGGGCTCTACGGCAGATAGGTATGCCGCAACAAAAAAGCGCGGGCAGGCCCGCGCTTTTGGTCTCATCCTGAAAGGGACGAATTACTCGCCGACAGCCGTCGGGCGGTCCTGCTTCTTCTCGACGATGCGGGCCGACTTGCCGCGCAGATTGCGCAGATAATAGAGCTTGGCGCGACGGACCTTGCCGCGGCGCACAACCTTGATCGAGTCGATCATCGGCGACATCACCGGGAAGACGCGCTCGACGCCTTCGCCATAGGAGATCTTGCGCACGGTGAAGCTCTCGTTGAGGCCCTGGCCGGAGCGGCCGATGCAGACGCCTTCATAGGCCTGCACGCGGGTCCGTTCGCCTTCGACCACCTTGACGTTGACGATCACGGTATCGCCGGGCCCGAATTCCGGGATGTCCTTGGTGGCGGCGAGCTTGTCGAACTGCTCTTTTTCGAGCTGCTGAATGAGGTTCATCGAAATCTCCATCGGCGGCGCGCCCAGCCTGCGCGGGCTGCGCAAACGTCCATCTATCCTGCGCGTATTGTGCGGATTTGGCGGTCGTATAAGGCAAAGCGCAGGGTTTGTCACCCGTCTGTCGTGCTTTTTGTCCCTCGCTGAGCCGCTTTTCTGGCCCAGAGGTCCGGCCGGCGGGATTGGGTCAGGGCCTCAGATTGGGCCAGCCGCCAGGCCGCGACCTTGGCATGGTCGCCCGAAATGAGGATTTCAGGGATCTGACGGCCCTCAAACTCCTGAGGACGGGTGTATTGGGGGTATTCCAGTAGTCCTTCGGAGAAGCTTTCCTCGGTTCCCGAGGCCTGTTTGCCCATCACCCCCGGCAAAAGCCGGACGCAGGCGTCGATCAGCGCCATCGCGGCGATTTCGCCGCCTGATAGCACGTAGTCGCCGATCGAGACCTCCTCGAGGCCACGGGCCTCGATGACCCGCTGGTCGATGCCCTCGAAGCGGCCGCAGACGATCAGGGGGCCGGGTCCTGCCGCGAGGTCCACGACCTGCGATTGGGTCAATGGCCGACCGCGGGGGCTCATCAGGAGGTGCGGGCGATCGGACGCGATGGCCGCCTCATCAATTGCCGCAGCCAGCACATCGGCGCGCAGCACCATCCCGGGACCGCCACCGGCCGGCGTGTCGTCGACGCTACGATGTCTGTCGGTCGCGGAAGCCCTGATGTCACGCGCTTCCAGCGCCCAAAGGCCGCCCGCCAGCGCCTTGCCGGCCAGGCTCACCCCAAGCGGCCCGGGAAACATATCCGGGAACAGGGTCAGCACGGTCGCGCGCCAGGGGGTCGGCTCAGATGTCATGGCCTCTGGTTACGGCACCACGGCCGTCAGGTCGAGGCTCTGCATCATGGCGGCGGCATCCACCGCGCGACGGAAGTCGGCGAGCTTGAACGTCGCAACGTTGATCTTGCGCAAATCCAGCAGGCCTTCTGCGGCCAGTGCCGCAAGCTGGCCCGGCGCCGTCCGGTCGTACATGAACTGCCCAACCACTTCCCAGTCGTTGGCGAGCATCTCGCGGAACGAGAGCTCGAGCGGCGCCTCGGCGCTGCCCATCAGCACCATCCGGCCGCCGCGCCGAAGCGCGCGCAAGGTCGACAGCGTGGTCGACGTGCTCTTGGCGGCGCCGAGCAGATCGAGTGCGACATCCGCAGCTCCGCCGGCGGCGCGGCGGATGATCGGGAGATCGCTCGCGGCATCGCCAGTGACGGCGGCAGGAACGACGCGCGGGCCGAAAGCATCGCGCAGTTGTTCGAGCGCCGCCTGCTTGCGTCCGACCGCAACGACACGGCCTGCGCCCATCGCGACCGCGAGCATTACCGCACCCGAACCGAAATAGCCGGTCGCACCGTTGATGATGATGGTGTGGCCACCGCGCAGGCCGGAGCGCTGCAGTCCGCCGAACGGCACGATCAGCTTTGCCAGTCCGATCAGTTCGGTCGCCGGCTTGTCGTCGAGATTGGCAAGCGGTGTGACGCAGGCCGCCGGCCAATGCGCGATCTCTGCGAACACGCCGTCGCGCCAGCGCGTCTGCAATGCCAGCGCCTCTGGTGTCGTCGCCATTGCGGTGAGGCCGATCAGGATCTGCGGCGGATCGCGATCCGGTACGTCACCGCGCAGGTGCGGGCTGAGGAAGACACGATCGCCGTTCCGGACGTGCGTGACGTTCTCGCCCGCAGCGACGACGCGCGCGATCGCGTTGGTGCCCGGCACGAACGGCATCGGCGGCAGGCTGTAGGGCACCGATCCCGACAGCACCTTTCCCGTGTAGGACAGCACCATGCCGGCTTCGATCCTGACCACGACGCCATCTGACGCGGGCCTGGGCGTTTCAACGTCGTCGAAGCGGAGATCGTTATGCGCGTGCAGTCGCCAGGCCTTGTGGGTGCTTGTCATCGTCTTGCTTTCGCGTTGGTCGTCCCGGCAAGGGAAATGTGACCCGGGACTCTTCGTCGCGGATGTATGTATTCCGAAGCCGGGACCACGCCAGCCTGCCGGCGCAATTTGGTGCGATGGCCGTCAGGCGCCGGCGCTAGCTTCATCGGCGAGATGCCGCGCCAGCGCGATGGCAAGCGGGCAGATCGCAAGCGCCGTGATCGCCGTCGCGGCGGTCGCCAGGGTCGGGCCGAGCGTGTCGCCGAGCAGGCCATAGATTACCGGTGCGATCGCACCCGATCCGATGGTGCCGGTGTAGAACAGCGCGAAGGCACGCTCAGTCTGGTGAGGCGGCGTGAGCTCGGGCACCGTGCCATAGAGCACGGAGGATGTGCCGTTAAGCATCACGCCGAGCAACGGCAGCAGGACGATCGCGGGGGTGAGCGGGAGTGCGAGCACCGCAACGATCAGCACCGCCGTTCCGCCTTCGGTGATGAGTACGGTGCGCAGGGTGCCGACCCGTTCGCCGAGCCAGCCGCAGGTGAACTTGCCGGCCGCGCCGCCGATGAAGACCAGCGCCAGCGCGAAGCCGTTGGTCGGCAGCGATGCGCCTTTGTCGCGCAGCAGGAACGGCAGGAAGGTGAGGAAGCCCATCCTGACGGCGGTGTCGAGGATTCCGATTGCTAGCAGCCAGCGAAAGCCGCGCCCGCCTACGCTCGCGCGACTCGACGCTGTCTTCGACCTCTGTGAGCTTCCCTTGCCGACCGACGGCATCCACAGCGCAATGCAGATCGCGACGAGCAAGCCCGCGACGGCCAGCAAAAGCAGCGTGTGCCGCCATGACATGATCACCAGCAGGACCGAGGTCAGTGCAGGGATCGCGGCCTTTCCGAGATCGCCGGTGAAATTGTAGATGCCGAGCGGCCCCCGCGCCGCGCTGCCATAGGCGCGCGACACGGCGGCGGATGCGATCGGGTGCTGGGTGCTCGAGCCGGCGCCGGACAACGCCAGCGCCAGGCCCAATCCGATGACGCCGCCGGACAGCCCGGCAAGGAAATAGCCGAGTGCCGAGAGCGCCGTGCCTGCGATCAGGATGATCTTGCCGTCGATCCGCTCGGCGATGCGCCCGACCGGGATCTGCAGCCCGGCCATGGTGCCGGCATACAGCCCGCGCAGCAGGGCGAGCAGCCCATAACTCAGGGCGAATTCAGTCTGCCAGACCGGCAGCAGCACGTAGATCAGGTCGGTATAGCCGTCGTGGAGCGCGTGGTTCAGGCCGGTAACCGTCAGCGTGCGCGCCGCCCGGGCGCGATCGGATTGGGGCGCGTCGGCTACTGTAGACTCGCTCATTGCTGCCGTCCGGAGGCAGTAAATCTGAAGATGGGATTGCGGTGCATCGGCCTCGAGCCTTGAAAAAGAAAGCAAAGTGAATGCCTTGGAGCCATTATGCTCCCTGGATATTCCTGTCACAAATCAGTAATAATCGGATCATGCGTTAGAAAATCTGGCATATTGGGTCATGTTCGTCCCGCGTCGCAGCCTGCCGCCGCTCAATGCGGTCCGTACCTTTGAAGCCGCCGCGCGCCTTGGCAGCTTCAAGGAAGCCGCTGCCGAACTCAGCGTCACCCATGGCGCCGTCAGTCAGCAGATCCGCCTGCTGGAGGAGTGGTTGGGGGCGCCATCGCTGTTTCGGCGATCGGTCCGGCGCGTGGTGCTCACGCCGGCAGGCGCAGCGCTGCTGGCGGAGTTCGGTCCTGCGCTCGATCGGATCTCGGCTGCCGTGCAGCAGCACCGGGAGCGGCACGGCGATGCGCCGGTGGCCGTGTTGCGCGTCAATGCGCTCGCAACATTCAGCCTGCGCTGGTTGTTGCCGCGAATGAGCCGGTTTCGGGCCGAGCATCCCGACATCGAGGTGCGTCTGAGCACGTCGAACGATCCGGTCGATGCGCTGCCTGATCCATTCGATGTGGTGATCCGCGGCGGCCCCGACACCTTTCACGGCTTCTCATCGCGCTTCCTGGTCTCGGAGCGCCGGCTGCCGGTCTGCAGCCCGTCGTTATCAGCGCAATTGCCGCTGACCGACGTCACCGATCTGTCCAGGCATACGCTGCTGCACGTGACGTCGATGCCGCGGCTGTGGCGCGACTGGCTCGCGGAGGCCGGGCAATCCGCATTGGAGCCGGCGGCGTCACTGACATTCGATCATTTCTATCTGACCATTCAGGCGGCGCTCGACGGTCTCGGCGTCGCGATGGGGCCGACGGCGCTGATATCAGACGATCTCGCGGCCGGGCGTCTGGTGACGCCGTTTCCGAACGTTAGCCTGCCGGCGCGGAGCTACTTCGCCTATTTTCCGGCAGGCCGCAGCGGCGATCCGCATAGCGCGGTGTTCTGCGACTGGCTCGAGCAGCAGGGCCGGATGATGGTTTGAACGGCGGTCCTTCGATCAGGCCGCCGACGGATCGTCGCCGTCGACTTCCTGCGGCAACTCGATCACCACGCGGCCGCCGGCGAGATCGACTGATGGCACCACGGCATTGGTGAATGGCAGCAGCATCGTCGCGCCCTGCGGCGGGGCGATCTCGATGATGTTGCCGGCGCCGAAATTATGGATCGCGATCACCTTGCCGAGCGGCTGATCCGCCGTCGTCACCGCGGCAAGCCCGATCAAATCGGTGTGGTAATATTCGCCGTCATCGGTCTCAGGCAGCCGATCGCGCGGAATGTAGAGTTCGAGGCCGTTGAGCCGTTCGGCATCTTCGCGCGTGGCGACGCCCTTCAGCGTCGCCACTAGATGATCCTTGGCTTGGCGCGCATGCGTCACTTCGAACTGCCGCGCGCCGTCCTTGGTCGTCAGCGGGCCGTAATCCTTCACGGCCAGCGGATCTTCGGTGAAAGTCCAAAGCCTGACGGCGCCGCGCACGCCATGCGCAGCGCCGATCCGAGCGACGCAAATCGGTGCTGCGACCATCACGCTCCGCTAACGCTTACTTCTTGGCGGCGGCTTCGGCGTTGGCCTTGCGCTCCTTGCGCGGCACGGCCTTTTCCGGATTGTTGCGTGCGGGGCGCTTCACGACACCGGCGGCGTCGAGGAAACGGGTGACGCGATCCGACGGCTGCGCGCCCTTGGCGAGCCAGGCCTTCACCTTGTCCATGTCGACCTTCAGGCGGGCCTCGTTGTCCTTCGGCAACAGCGGATTGAAGTGGCCGAGACGCTCGATGAAGCGGCCATCGCGCGGGAAACGCGAGTCGGCGACGACGACGTGATAGACCGGACGCTTCTTGGTGCCTGCGCGCGCGAGGCGGATAACGACTGACATAGAGTTCTCCTTCAAAGTACGGTTTGTTCGGTTGACTGGTATTCCGCGCCGCGCGGGATCCTTGTGATCCGTTGCGGCGAATTCCTCATTTCTTCTTGCCCGGGAAGCCACCGAGGCCCGGCAGCATCGGCTTGCCGCTGAGGCCTGTGAGCCCCGGCACATTCGGCAAGCCGCCACGCAGGCCGGCGGGAAGATCCTTCGGCAGGTTCGGCAGTCCACCGCCGCCACCCTGCATCTTGTCGGCGAGCGCTTTCATCTCGTCGGCCGAGGGCGGCTTCATGCCGCCGCCAAAGCCCATCGCCTGCGCGATGCCGGCCAGCGGGCCGCGCTTGCCCGAACCCATGGCCTTCATCATGTCGGCCATGTTCCGGTGCATCTTCAGGAGTTTGTTGACCTGCTCGACGCTCTGGCCGGCGCCGGCAGCGATGCGCTTCTTGCGGCTGGCCTTCAGGACATCGGGATTCTTGCGTTCCTGCCGCGTCATCGAATCGATGACCGCGACCTGGCGCTTGATGATCTTGTCGTCGATGCCGGCAGCCGCGATCTGGTTCTTCATCTTGGCGATGCCGGGCATCATGCCCATCAGGCCGCCGATGCCGCCCATATTCGCCATCTGCTGCAGCTGTTCGCGCATGTCGTTGAGGTCGAACTGACCCTTGCGCATCCGCTCGGCGGTGCGTGCGGCCTTTTCGGCGTCGATGTTTGCCGCTGCGCGTTCGACCAGCGACACCACGTCGCCCATGCCGAGGATACGGCCGGCGATGCGGCTTGGATGGAAGTCTTCCAGCGCATCGGTCTTTTCGCCGGTGCCGAGCAGCTTGATCGGCTTGCCGGTGACCGCGCGCATCGACAGCGCAGCGCCGCCGCGGCCATCGCCGTCCACGCGTGTCAGCACGATGCCGGTCAGCCCGACGCGCTCATCGAACGCGCGCGCGAGATTGACCGCGTCCTGGCCGGTCAGGGAGTCAGCGACCAACAGCACTTCGTGTGGATTGGCAGCGGCTTTGATCTCGGCCGCCTCCTTCATCATCTCTTCGTCGAGCGTGGTGCGGCCGGCGGTATCGAGCAGCACGACGTCGTAGCCGCCGAGCTTGCCGGCCTCGATCGCCCGCCGGGCGATCTGCGGCGGCATCTGGCCTGCGACGATCGGCAGCGTCGGAATGTCGAGGTCGCGGCCAAGGACGGCGAGCTGTTCCATCGCCGCCGGGCGATAGACGTCGAGCGAGGCCATCAGCACCTTGCGCTTGTCACGCTGGACCAGGCGCCGGGCGAGCTTCGCGGTGGTGGTGGTTTTGCCGGAGCCTTGCAAACCGACCATCATGATCGGAACCGGCGGCACCGAATTGATATCGATGGTCTGGCTGTCCGAGCCGAGCGTGGCGACAAGCTCGTCATGGACGATCTTGACCACCATCTGGCCCGGCGTGACCGACTTGACGACGGTGGCGCCGATCGCCTGCTCACGGACCCGGTCGATGAAACTCTGGACCACCTCGAGCGCGACGTCGGCTTCGAGCAGCGCGCGGCGCACCTCGCGCATCGCGGCATCGACGTCCTTTTCGGTCAGCGCACCGCGCCCCGTCAGACGATCGAGAATGCCACCAAGCCGTTCCGACAGATTGTCGAACAATGCCGTTGTCCCTTTTTCACCTCTCCCCGCAAGAGCGGGGTGAGGGAGAAGCAAATCCAAACACTTTCGCGCCCGAGGGCGCATAGCGCTGTCGGGCGTTGGCCTCCGGTCTCCAGGACCGGGCGGCGGGTCGAAAAGACGGATCTTTCCGAGGAAGTGGCGGGGTTAAACGCTGCCGAGCGGGCAAAGTCAAGGAAAGTTGGCCGCGCCCGACTCGTATCTGGCGGTAAGGCACTGAAAATACAGCATTTTCTTGCGTTGGTTCCGAATTCGTCCTCACCCCCCATATAGGCGGGGCCTTCCGCTCGTCATCTCGGAACCCGCTTGCCGATCACCCGCCGCCGCATTCTCGCTTTGCTGACCGGAGCCGCCGCGGCGATCGGCGTTCCGTCGATCTGGATGTCATCAATGAAAACCTATGACGGCCCTGTCTCCGACCATTTCGATGGCCTGCGCTTCTTCGATCCGGACGGCTCGCCGCCGAAGTCGCTCGGCGAGGTGCTGCGCTGGCAATTCGGTGGCGGCCGCAAGCGCGCGACCTGGCCGGACCGGGTGCCGAGCCCCTATGCCGACACGCCACCGCCGCGTGTCGAGGGCGCCAAAGTACGGTTTTCCTTCGTCGGGCACGCCAGCTGGCTGATTCAAACCGCCGGCCTCAATATCCTCGTCGACCCCGTGTGGTCGACCCGCGCCTCGCCGTTCAGCTTTGCCGGGCCGAAGCGGCACAATGATCCCGGCATTGCTTTCGAGAAATTGCCCAAGATCGATGTCGTGCTGGTGTCGCACGGCCATTACGACCACCTCGATATCGCGACGCTCTCGAAGCTTGCCGAGACGTTCGCGCCGCGTGTGATTACGCCACTCGGCAACGACATCACGATGCGCGCGGCGGATGCCGCAATCAAAGCCGAGGCGTTCGACTGGCATCAGCGCATCGATCTCGGCAACGAGCTCGCGGTGACGCTGGTGCCGACGCGGCACTGGTCGGCGCGCGGCCTGTACGACCGCAACAAGGCGCTGTGGGCGAGCTTCGTGCTGGAGACGTCGGCCGGCAAGCTCTACATCGTCTGCGATTCCGGCTATGGCGACGGCGGGCATTTTCGCCGCGTCGCCGAAGCGCACGGCCCGCTGCGGCTCGCGATCCTGCCGATCGGCGCCTACGAGCCGCGCTGGTTCATGCGCGACCAGCACATGAATCCGGAAGACGCCGTGAAGGCGCTCGCCGATTGCGGCGCGCAGCAGGCGCTGGCGCACCATCACGGCACGTTCCAGCTCACCGATGAGGCTGTTGACGCGCCGGTGATCGCACTCGGCGAGGCGTTGGATGCGGCAAAACTGCCGCGCGAAAAGTTCGCGACGTTGAAGCCCGGGCAAGTGTTCGAGATTTGATGTCGTCCCGGGCAAGCGAAGCGCGACCCGGGACCCATAACCACGACCGTCAATTGTTGTGCAACGCTGGGCCCCCAGCTTGCTTGAATGACTCAACCCTGTGGTTATGGGTCCCTGCTTTCGCAGGGACGACGCCAGTTATTTTTCCTTGATCGCCCAGGAGACATTCACCGTGACCGAGAGCGTCTCTTCGCCCTGCGCGACCGGCGTCGGCGCGGCAAATGTGGCCGTGGCCATCTTGGCGCGGAACATCGGCATCGGGGCCGAACCGGCTTCCGAAATGCTCAAGGGCGCTCCGAGCGCCACGCCCGCGGCCCTGGCATAGATCTCGGCCTTGCGGCGGGCGTCGGCGATCGCCTTTTCACGCGCGTCGTCGAGCAGTTTCGAGGCCTGCGACACCAGGAAATTGATCCCGCCGATATCGTTGGCGCCGGCGCCGACCAGCACATCGATAACAGCCCCAACCTTGGTGACATCGTGCAACTTGATCGTGACGCGGTTGCTCGCGTGATAGCCGACAATGCTGGGCGGTGCATTCGGGGACGTTGGGGCACGGTTGGCGAATTGCGGCTGCAATGACAGCCGCGAGGTCTGATAATCCTTCTCCGCGAGCCCCGCGCCCTTCAGCGCGGCCAGCACCTTGCCCATCGTCACATTGTTGGCGTCGGCGGCTTCGCGCGCAGTCTTGGCGTCCGTGGTGACGCCTGCGTCGAGTTGTGCCTCGTCGGGCGGCGCCGAGACGCTGGCTTCACCGGTGACCGAAATCGCCGGCGGAAAGTCGGTCTCGGCCAGAGCAGGCGCGGCCAGCAGAGCAGTTGCAACGAGGGCGGCAGCGAAGGGGACGCGATAGGTCATCTGGCTCACTTCAAGGGGACGTAGACGTTGATCACAAGCTTGTCTTCGGCAGTCTTCAGGGGGTCGGTGATGTATTCCTCGATGAAGGTGTCCTTGGCTTCGAGCTTCTTGTCGTCGAGGTGATTGGTGATCGCCTCATAGGTGTTGTCCATGTTGTCGTAGGAGCCGCGATGGACGAACTTCAACGCCTTGCCGTCCGGCGAGTTGCCCATGCTCATGCCCTTGCCGAGGTTCTTCACGTCCTGGTCGACCGGATATTCGGCGATGAAGGTGAAGCCGGTGTCGTCGGTCGACGTATAGACGATCATCGGATTGCCTGATGGCTTGACGCTCTCCTTGCCGAGCTGCGCGGTGAGCTGCTTGAACGCCTCGATCAGGGCATCGAAGGCCGCATCCCAATTGGCATTGCCCTTCAGCATGACGACCTTTTTCGGCTCCAGCGTGATGGGCTCGCCGAAGGGGTCAGCGGTCTGCACCGGTGCGGCAGGTGGCGGGGTCTGCGACGCGGCGGGGCTGTCGGCCGGTGACTTGGTCTCGGCCGGCGGCGGGACCGGGGTCACCGGCGCCGGGACCGGGGTCGCCGACGGTGCGGGGCTCGCTGCGGGCGCAGGCGAGGCGGTCGGCGACTGGGCGGCGGCCGGGCTGGTCAGCGCGATCGCGGCCAAAGGGAGCAGCGCGACCAGGGCCGCGCGGAACGTGCTGATTCGGTTCATTCGGTAATCTCCATCCCCATCGCCACGCGGCCGCTCGATCTGTCCCGGCATACGGTCCGCAAGGTGCAATATTCCTAACACGCAAGTTCCGCTTTCGTCCCATGACAGATGCGTCATGGCGGCATTCAGACTGTTGTTCTGACGCGTTTTCTTCACGCGAACCGGGGGGCCACTTCGCTTGAAAACGCTATGGACTGGCCAACCCGCCATCACTCGCCATATAACCGGGCGGAAGTTGGGAAATTCCATGAGCACGCTCGCCAACCATGCCTTTGCCAAGATGAACGGCATCGGCAACGAGATCGTCGTCGTCGACCTGCGCGATTCCAAAGCGCAGGTTTCGGCAGCGGAGGCGCGCGCGGTGGCCTCGCCCGCCGGCGTGCCCTACGACCAGCTCATGGTGCTGCAGCCGCCGCGGCTCGATGGCACCGAGGCCTTCATCAAGATCTACAACAATGACGGCTCGGAAGCCGGCGCCTGCGGCAACGGCATGCGCTGTGTGGTGCGCCGCCTGTTCGAGACAACCGGTCAGACCACGGCGACCTTCGAGACCCGCGCCGGCCTGCTCAATTGCTGGCAGGGGCCGGCGCCGGGTCTCTACACGGTCGACATGGGGGCACCGAAGTTCGGCTGGCAGGACATCCCGCTCGCCGAGGAATTCCGCGACACCCGCTATATCGAGCTGCAGGTCGGGCCAATCGACAATCCGGTGCTGCACTCGCCGTCGGTGGTCAGCATGGGCAATCCGCATGCGATCTTCTGGGTCGAGGACATCAATGCCTACGACCTCGAGCGCTTCGGGCCGCTGCTGGAAAATCATCCGATCTTTCCGGAACGCGCCAACATCACGCTCGCCCATATCGTCGATCGCGACCACATCACGATGCGCACCTGGGAGCGCGGCGCGGGCCTGACCAGGGCCTGCGGGTCGGCGGCCTGCGCGACCGCGGTCGCCGCCGCGCGGCTGAAGCGCGCCAACCGCATCGTCGAGATCACGCTGCCCGGCGGCAAGCTCGGCCTCGAGTGGCGCGAGCGCGACGATCACGTGCTGATGACCGGCACCGCCGAATTCGAATATGAAGGTCGCTTCGACCCGGCGCTGTTCGCCACAGCATGATCCGGAAAAGTGTGAAGCGGTTTTCCGAAAAGATCATGCTAAAAAAGGGAGCTAAAGCGCGATGATGATTCATGAAATCTCATCGCGCTTTAGCGTCGCCTGACCGCCAAGGGATCGGTCATGGGCGTCGAGATTGTCACTTTTGGCTGCCGCCTCAATGCGTTCGAATCCGAGGTGATCCGCCGCGAGGCCGAGCAGGCCGGCTTGACTGAGACCATCGTCATCAACAGCTGCGCCGTCACCAACGAGGCGGTGGCGCAGGCCCGGCAATCGATCCGCAAGCTGAAGCGCGAGCGTCCCGCCGCGCGCATCGTCGTCACCGGCTGCGCCGCGCAGACCCAAGCCGGGATGTTTGCCGAGATGGCCGAGGTCGATCGCGTGCTCGGCAATGACGAGAAGATGCGCGGCGACGCCTGGCGCGAGACCCGCGCGGCGTTCGATGCGCCCTTCGGCATCGGCAACAGCGAGAAAGTCGCGGTCGCCGATATCATGGCGGTGACCGAGATGGCGCCGCATCTGCTCGACGGATTCGCGCGCGGCCTGCCGCGGGTGTTCGTGCAGGTGCAGAACGGCTGCGATCATCGCTGCACCTTCTGCATCATCCCGTATGGCCGCGGCAATTCGCGCTCGGTGCCGATGGGGGCGGTGGTCGATCAGGTTCGTACCCTGGTCGAACGCGGCCATGCCGAGATCGTGCTGACCGGCGTCGATCTCACCAGCTACGGCGCCGACCTGCCGGGCGCGCCGAAGCTCGGCCAGTTGACGAGGCAGATCCTGCGGCACGTGCCCGAGTTGAAGCGACTGCGCATCTCATCGATCGATTCGATCGAGGCCGACCGCGATCTGCTCGACGTGATCGCCGACGACATCAGGCTGATGCCGCATCTGCACCTGTCGCTGCAGTCCGGCGACGACATGATCCTCAAGCGAATGAAACGCCGGCATTCGCGTAAGCATGCGATCGATTTCTGCGCGCAGCTGCGCCGGCTGCGGCCGGACATCGCCTTCGGCGCCGACATCATCGCGGGCTTTCCGACTGAGACCGAAGAGATGTTCGCTCGCTCGCTCGATCTGGTCGCGGAATGCGATCTCACCTTCCTGCATGTGTTCCCCTATTCGAAGCGTCCGGGAACGCCGGCCGCGCGGATGCCGCAGGTCGAAGGTGGCGCGATCAAGGAACGTGCGAGGCGTCTGCGCGCGGCAGGCGAAGCCGCGCTGCAACGGCGGCTCGTGGCGGAGGTCGGCGCCGTCAGAGAGGTGCTGATCGAGAGCGACATGCAGGGCCGTACCGAGCATTTCCTGCCCGTTGCGATCAGTGAAGAGATCCCAGGCACCGTGCGACCGTTCACCGTGACCGGCCATGACGGCGCGCGTCTGATCGGATCGGTCGACGCAGTGAGGTGAGCACGCCTAGGCGGACGCCTCGTCCGCAACTTCCATTGAAGTGATTCGCGATCTTGTGGCACTCACGAAAGCCATTGCCATTAGCCATTGACGCGTTCTGGCAACCTTCTCCAAGGAGAGCAATGGGCGAGCTTTTACCGCATTCGCTTCGGCGCTTTGTCCGCATGGATAAGCACCCGTCTCCCCGGATTCCTATCCAACTTGTAATCTCTTTTCTCGAACCAACTTGCCGTCGCCAGCCACCCATGGAAGCGAACACTACGATGCTGGATTTTGTGAACCTTGGGCCGCCCCAGCCTCAACCTATGACGGCGGGTTCTAAAGGAGAAACGGCCATGAAAACGCTGACAAAATTGACGCTTGTCATTGCAGTTTTGACAACCGGGCTGGCTTCGAGCGCCAGCGCTTCGACCCACGGCGAGTCAATGTACCGCGACACCATCCGTCCGCACGGACATGCGCGTAGCGACGCGGTCTACAATACAGCCGTCAACGCTTGCTACGCAGCATCTGGCGAGAGCCGGACGGCAGTCCATGACATCCCCGCCTTTAAGAGCTGCATGCTCTCGCGCGGTTGGCACTTCGAATATACAAACGTCGTTCAGGATCCGCCGAGCGCGGCGGAGCAAGCGGTGGCGCAGCGCTCCTACACTGGCCCGAGTGTCAATATTTCGATAGGCGGCGGCGATAACGAGGCTGCTGACACGGCGACCGAGAATAATGATTGGGCCGCTCAGCAAGAGCAGAGCGCGATGGATGCTGCGAACGCGGGCTATGCTCAGGATGCCGCAACCGCAGCTGCGAACGTGACGGCGGCGGCAACCTTCGACGCGCAGATGACCGTCGGCAATTAGTTCCGCTCCAGCCCATCGTTGAGGCCGCGTCAGTTAGCGGCCTCCGACCGGGTGACCCAGTAAGCCGCGGCTTCTCGGCTCAATCACCGCTGCCTCTCGAATACTGGATCGCTGGTGAATATTTCAATGCCCGCCCGGCTTCGGCGGTTGCGCCGTGCGAACCTGCCAGAACCTCAGCAGCCGGTCGGCGTTGTCGCGCGTGATCTTCGCGAACTGGCCCTTGGCCTTGGCCAGTTCGGCTGGCGCCATCGCGCCCGTCGAATAGCGACATTCCATAATCGCGGCCGTTGTCTCCCAGGTCAGTCCGGCACCTCGGCAGGGCACCAGCAGACCTTCGCCGTGGAGGCTTTGCATCAGGGGGCGGATCACCTCGACGCTCGATCGCGCCAGATGCGCCAGCGCAACGACGGTCTCTTCGTATTTTCGCTGCCTGGCGAAGCCAAGCAACGCCGCTTCATTCAGTTCGCCGCTGTCCTTGAGCTTCGCGACGTGACGTCTGGCTGCGGTAAAGTCGCGGACCCGCGACATGTCGCGCTCGACGCCGGCGGCGACCGCGGCGATCGCGTGGCGAATCTCCTCGAACAGATGCGCAGGCGCGCGTTCCAGCAACCGGCTGCGAACCTCTTCGGTCGCATCGTGCAGGAGCTGAAGGCGGAGCTCGGACGGCAGGTCTGCGCGGACGCCGGTCTCGACCGCCAGATCAGGGTCGTACTCGGCCTGGGCGAGGATGACCACAAACCCGCTCGCCGACACCTTGGCGCCGGGATTGCTGACCACCCGGCGGCTCACGCTCGCAAAGCGACGTGCCAGCAGCGCGTCGGTGACGGTCTCCTTCAACCACCAGCGGCCGGCCACGGCGAGCAGATGCTGCTCGCTCTTGGTCTGCGCAATCTCGATCAGATCCTCTGCGCTCAGGCGCGATGATTCCTGCAGGATTGGCCGTGCGATCCGGATCTCGTCATTCCGCGCCAGCCGGCGAACGATTGTGGGCGGCGCCTGCTTGACCGGCGCAAGCTGTTCGCTGATCTCGGCGAGCGCCATCCGGGCGCTGATGTCGGCAAGAGCGCGGAGCTCGATGGTCTTGACCAGTCGCTCCAGCACATTGTCGAACAGCTCGATCTGTTCGCTGTTGAAGCCGCCGGCGGATGCGAGGAAAAGGTCGGTGACGCGCTTGGCCGTCGCTATGCATTTTTCGGCCGAACCGCCGCGGATCGCTGTTTCGACCTCATCGACAATGGCCTGCCCGACATGATGCATTGCTCGTCCTGAGCCCGTCCCGGTGCGCTTGTTCTAAGCCAGCTTGCAGGTCTACCGGATGGCCCTGAACGTTCCGTAAAGGATAACGGACCGTAATTTCCCGGATATCGGAGCGTTTTCGAGCGAAGTGGGCACCGGTTCGCGTGAAGAAAACGCGTCAAAACAGGAATCTACTCGCCGTTCCAGCCGCAGGCCCGCAGCCGGTCCTGCATGTGCTGCGGCACCGGTGCGACCACGCGCACCGGATCCTTGTTCCTGGAGATCGGGATTCCGATCTCGCGGGAGTGCAGATGCAGGGTTGGCTCGCCGAAGCGCGGACCGTTGCCATAGATATTGTCGCCGACGATCGGCCAGCCGGTGGCAGACGAATGCACGCGGAGCTGATGGGTGCGGCCGGTGACCGGCTCCATCGCGAGCCAGGTGAGGTCTTGCGTGAGGATTTGGCCGCGCCCGAGGACCTTCCAGTTGGTGACGGCCTTCTGCCCATCCGGGTCCGGCTTCTGCCACCAGCCGCGTTCGGCGTTGAGCCGGCCGAGCGGCATGTCGATGGTGCCTTCATCCTCAGTGGGGCCGCCCTCGACCACCGTCCAGTAGGTCTTCGAAATCCTGCCGTGCTTGAACAGCAGCCCGAGCGAGGCGGTCGCCTTGCGGTGGCGTCCCAACACCAGGCAGCCCGAAGTATCCTTGTCGAGCCGATGCGCCAGCACGGGCGGCCGCGGCAGTCCGAACCGCAACGCGTCGAACGATGCTTCCAGATTGGCGCCGCCCTTGGGGCCGCGATGCACCGGCAGTCCGGCCGGCTTGTCGATCACCAGCATCAGCCCGTCGCGGTGGAGCACGCGCGCCTGGATGTCTTCCGCGGACAATTGGGGAACATCGATCAATTCGTCGAGACTTTCGTTTGGGAAGCGAAACGGCTAACACACGCGCGCCATGAACGATACCATTGCGGGAACTCCCAAACTGAGCTGGTGGCAACGGCTGACCGGCGGCCTGAAGCGGACCTCCGGGGCGCTGGGGACGGCGGTTGCCGATCTCGTCACCAAGCGCAAGCTCGATCGCGCTATGCTCGATGATATCGAGGATGTGCTGCTGCGCGCCGATCTCGGCACCGAGGTCTCGGCGCGTATCGCGGATGCGGTCGGCAAGGGCCGCTACGACAAGGCGATCTCCGCCGACGAGGTCAAGGCCGTGGTCGCGACCGAGGTCGAGAAGGTGCTGGCGCCGGTGGCGAAGCCGCTGGAGATCGATGCGTCGAAGAAGCCGTTCGTCATCCTCGTCGTCGGCGTCAACGGCTCCGGCAAGACCACCACGATCGGCAAGCTCGCCGCGAAACTCTCCGCCGAGGGCCGCAAGGTGATGCTCGCCGCCGGCGACACGTTTCGCGCCGCGGCGATCGAGCAGCTCAAGGTGTGGGGCGAGCGCACCAAGTCGCCGGTCATATCAGCTGCCCAAGGTTCGGACTCCGCAAGCCTCGCCTTCGGTGCGCTGACCGCGGCGAAGGAGCAGCAGCGCGATGTGCTGCTGATCGACACGGCGGGCCGCTTGCAGAACAAGACCGAGCTGATGAACGAGCTCGAGAAGGTCGTGCGCGTCATCAAGAAGGTCGATGCGTCGGCGCCGCATGCGGTGCTGCTCGTGCTCGACGCCACGGTGGGACAAAATGCGCTGTCGCAGGTCGAGGCATTCCGTCGTACGGCAGGTGTCACCGGCCTCGTGATGACCAAGCTCGACGGCACCGCGCGCGGTGGCATCCTGGTCGCGCTGTCGGAGAAGCATAAACTGCCGGTGCACTTCATCGGCGTCGGCGAGAGTGTCGAGGATCTTGCGCCATTCGCCGCGAAAGATTTTGCCAAGGCGATTGCCGGGATCGAGGATTGATGGACAAGACCCAGCCGCATCCGCTGTTCAAGCTTGCAACCGAGCTCGGGCCGTTGCTCGTGTTCTTCATCGCCAACGCAAAGTTTCATTTGTTCGTTGCAACCGGCGCATTCATGGTCGCCATCGTCGTTGCGATGATCGCGTCCTATGTGGTGACCAAGCACGTCCCGATCATGGCGCTGGTCACCGGCGCGGTCGTGCTCGTGTTCGGCACGCTGACGCTGGTGCTGCATGACGAGACCTTCATCAAGGTCAAGCCGACCATCATCTACAGCCTGTTCGCGGCCGTGCTCGGCGGCGGGCTGTTGTTCAACCGCTCCTTCATTGCCGTCGTGTTCGACCAGATGTTCAATCTGACGCCGCAGGGCTGGCGTGTCCTCACCCTGCGCTGGGCGCTGTTCTTCGCCGGCATGGCAGTTCTGAACGAGATCGTCTGGCGTACGCAGACGACGGATTTCTGGGTCAACTTCAAGGTGTTCGGCGTGACGCCGCTGACCATGATCTTCGCCATCGCCCAGATGCCGCTGACCAAGCGCTATCACCTCGAGCCGGCCTCGCTGGAGGCAAGCGAGGCGGAGGCGGGTGATGTTCGGAACCACTAGCTAGAGGTCGAACGCCGTCCGCCGCCGGCTACTTTGCATGGGGTTGTTTTCGATATTTTGGCAACGCGGTCTTATCTTTTTGTTTGAGCATGATCTTTTCGGAAAACCGCTGCACACTTTTCCGGATCATGCTCTAGCTCCCCGCCGCGAGCGCCTTTTCGATCTCGGCCTTGAGCACGCTGTTGACGTTGTCAGGCGTCACCGGGCCGACCAGCTTGTAGACGATCTTGCCCTCGCGCCCGACGACGAAGGTCTCGGGCACGCCGTAGACGCCCCACTCGATCGAGGCGCGGCCGTTGCCGTCGACGCCGACGAGGCCGAACGGATTGCCGTAGCGGCCGAGGAAGCGTCGCGCATTGTCGGGCGCGTCCTTGTAGTTGATGCCGATGATCTGGAAGCGCTTGTCCTTGCCGAGCTCGGTGAACAGCGGCGCCTCGTCGTGGCAGGGCACGCACCAGGACGCCCAGACATTGACCACGCTGACCTTGCCCTTGAACATTGCGGGGTCGAGCCCCGGCACTTGCGTGCCGTCCTTCACCAGCCCGTCGAGTGCTGGCAGCGCGGTCTGCGGCGCCGGCCGGCCGATCAGCGCCGACGGGATTCGCGAGGGATCGCCGCCATAGAGCCGCAGCAGGAACAGCCCCGCGAGCCCAGCGAAGACGATCAGCGGCAGCACCAGCAGCCAGCGGCGGCCCTGCGGCGGAGGATTTGTCGCCTGTTCACTCATCGGATATCCGCCGCACTGCGGCCGGAGCGGCGGGTGACGCCGCTGGCCTCGATTTCCCTTAAGCGCGCCTGCTGCCGGCGGTAGTCCGCGATGATCCAGACGATCAAGAGCACCACCACCGCCGTCACCAGCGCGTAGGATGTCACGATGAAGGAAGCGTAAGGGCCAAGCGACATCGCGTCATGCCGCCTTCTGGCTGGCCTGCATCATCTGCAGGCTGCGGACGCGGCGACGCAGGATCTCGTTGCGCATCGCCGCCAGATGCAACGTGATGAACAGCAGCGAAAACGCGATCGCCATCACCAGCAGCGGCCACAGGAACGCCTTGTCGAGCGTCGGCCCGCCCATGCGGAGCACGGAGGCCGGCTGATGCAGCGTGTTCCACCAATCAACCGAGAATTTGATGATCGGGATGTTGATTGCGCCGACCAAAGTGAGGATCGCCGCCGCCCGCGCCGCGCGCGAGGGGTCCTCGACCGCGCGCCACAGCGCCATCAG
Organism: Bradyrhizobium sp. LTSP885; assembly: GCF_000938305.1. Classification (GTDB taxonomy): domain Bacteria; phylum Pseudomonadota; class Alphaproteobacteria; order Rhizobiales; family Xanthobacteraceae; genus Bradyrhizobium. The sequence goes on along the minus strand of NZ_JYMT01000027.1, from coordinate 103,387 downwards.
GCCGAGATACATCAGGAACAGGATCAGCACCGAGGTCAGCCGCGCATCCCATTCCCAATAGGTGCCCCACATCGGCCGGCCCCACAGCGAGCCGGTGACGAGCGCGAGGAAGGTGAAGGCGGCCCCGATCGGCGCCGCGGCCTTCGCGGCGACGTCGGCCAGCGGATGCCGCCACACCAGCGTGCCGAGCGCCGCCAGGCTCATCACGCCCCAGACGAACATCGACAGCCATGCATTCGGCACGTGGATGAACATGATCTTCACCGTGGCGCCTTGCTGGTAGTCGTCGGGTGCCATCGCCGATTGATAGAGGCCGATCGCGAGCAGGATCGCGGTCGCGCCCGCCAGCCACGGCAGGATGCGCGCGGTCAGCGCCAGGAACTTGGTCGGGTTGGCGAGGTCGGTCAGCGTCGCTGTCAGCGTCATGGCACCCTGATAATCGTCTGATGTGTCGCAGGCAATTGGCCGCATCGTTCTCGTCGAGAATTGATCTGTTACATCTCAGTCCAGCCCGTGCCGAAGGCTCGCCGCTGCCGCGAATGGTCCGACCACGAAGCTGACCAGCGACAGCGCGCAGAGGATCGAGAATGGCGTTCCAAACGACATCGGTCCGGTGATCGCGGCCTGCGATGCTGCGACGCCGAAGATCAGCACCGGAATCGACAGCGGCAGCACCAGCACCGCCAGCAGCAAGCCACCGCGATGCAGCGTGACGGCCAGTGCCGCGCCGATCATGCCGGTGAAGGTCAGCGCCGGTGTTCCCGCAAGCAGCGTCAGCGCCACCGCCAGCGTCGCCGCGCTGTCGAGGTTGAGCAACAGGCCGAGCACGGGTGTCGCAATGATCAGCGGCAGGCCGGCGGCAAGCCAATGCGCCAGCGCCTTGGCTGCACAGGCCAGTTCCAGCGGCGTCCGGCTCATCACGATCAGGTCGAGCGAGCCGTCCTCGTGGTCGGCCGTGAACAGGCGATCCAGCGTCAGCAGGCTCGCCAGCAGCGCGCCGAGCCAGAGGATGGCCGGGCCAAGCCGCGACAGCAACGCGAGATCAGGCCCGACCGCGAACGGCATCAGCACGGTGACGGTGAGGAAGAACAGCACCCCGATCAGCGCCCCGCCGCCGACGCGGAGCGCAATCCTGATGTCGCGGCGGATCAGGGCGGCAAGCGCGCTCATCCTGTGCCCCCCATCCGCAGGTCATGGGCCTCGATCCCAAGCGGCATGTGGGTCGCCGCGACGATGATGCCGCCGCGGCTGAGATGATCGCGCATCAGCCCGACGAACAATTCCTGGCCGGCGGCATCGAGCGCCGATGTCGGCTCGTCCAGCAGCCANCCGCCGTACCGCGAGCAGACGTGCGATCGACAGGCGGCGGCGCTGGCCGGCCGACAGATAAGCCGCCGGCAGATGCGTGGCGTGGTCGAGCGCCACGGCGCCAAGGCATTGCCGGGCGTCCTGCGCCTCGCCGCCGAGGAATTCCCGCCAGAAGGAGAGATTTTCCAGCACGGTCAGCGCTGGCTTCAGCGCATCGCGGTGGCCGAGATAGTGGGCTTGTTCAGGCAGGCTCAGCTCGGCCTCGCCACCCTCGAGCGCAATCGATCCCTCTGCGGGAACCAGCAGGCCGGCAACCATGCGCAGCAGCGAGGTTTTGCCTGAGCCGTTGGGGCCGGTGACGGCCAGGGCGTTGCCGCAGGCGGCCGAAAAATCGAGGCTGGAAAATACCTCGCGGCCGCCGCGCACGCATGTCAGATTTTGCCCCGAGAGCCGCATGCTTGCCCTGTCACAGCCCTCTGAAATCTTTGGCTACCGTGTGAGAATTTTTGGGTCGCGCAACGCTGTCGCACGCTTGTCGGTGTGGCGGTGCTTCTAGAAAGATTCTATAAGCCCGGAACTTGATGCAGCACACGATCGGCGGCCGCAAGTCACCAGGCCAACCTCTGGCCGGTGTCGGCCAACGGTGTTCAAATACCCTTGCCGGGTATAACTGAGAAATTGGGATCCCTCGCATGACATCGCTCGACAGCTTCAAATGCCGCAAGACCCTCAAGGTCGGTGGCAAGACCTACGTCTATTACAGCCTGCCCACGGCAGAGAAGAACGGACTGAAGGGCATTTCGAAGCTGCCGTACTCGATGAAGGTTCTGCTGGAGAACCTGCTCCGCAATGAAGACGACCGCACCGTCAAGAAGGCCGACATCGTCGCGTTCTCGAAGTGGCTGAAGAAGCGCCAGCTCGAGCACGAGATCGCCTTCCGCCCGGCGCGCGTGCTGATGCAGGACTTCACCGGCGTTCCGGCCGTGGTCGATCTCGCGGCGATGCGCAACGCGATGCAGAAGCTCGGCGGCGACGCCGAGAAGATCAACCCGCTGGTGCCGGTCGATCTCGTCATCGACCACTCGGTGATCGTCAACTTCTTCGGTGACAACAAGGCGTTCGGCAAGAACGTCGTCGAGGAATACAAGCAGAACCAGGAACGCTACGAGTTCCTGAAGTGGGGCCAGAAGGCGTTCTCGAACTTCTCGGTGGTGCCGCCCGGCACCGGCATCTGCCATCAGGTCAATCTCGAATATCTCGCGCAGACGGTCTGGACCAAGAAGGAGAAGATGACGGTCGGCAAGAAGACCGGCACCTTCGAGGTCGCCTATCCGGATTCGCTCGTCGGCACCGACTCGCACACCACGATGGTCAACGGCCTTGCCGTGCTCGGCTGGGGCGTCGGCGGCATCGAGGCGGAAGCCTGCATGCTCGGCCAGCCGCTGTCGATGCTGCTGCCGGAGGTTGTCGGCTTCAAGCTCAAGGGCCAGCTCAAGGAAGGCGTGACCGCGACCGACCTCGTGCTGACCGTCACCCAGATGCTGCGCAAGCAGGGCGTGGTCGGCAAATTCGTCGAGTTCTTCGGCCCGGGCCTCGACTTCCTCTCGGTTGCGGACAAGGCGACCATCGGCAACATGGCGCCTGAATACGGCGCGACCTGCGGCTTCTTCCCGGTCGATGCCGCGACCCTCGATTACCTGAAGACCTCGGGCCGCAAGGCTGATCGCGTCAAGCTGGTGACGTCCTATGCCAAGGCGCAGGGCCTGTTCCGCACCGCCAAGTCGGCCGATCCGGTGTTCACCACCACGCTGACGCTCGACCTCGCCGACGTCGTGCCGTCGATGGCTGGACCGAAGCGCCCCGAAGGCCGCATCGCGCTGCCGGCGGTGGCGTCCGGCTTCGCGACCTCTTTGGTCAACGAGTACAAGAAGCCCGAGGGCGAGCAGAAGCGCTTCCCCGTCGAAGGCCGCGACTTCGATCTTGGCCATGGCGACGTCGTGATCGCCGCGATCACCTCCTGCACCAACACCTCGAACCCGAGCGTGCTGATCGGTGCCGGCCTGCTTGCGCGCAACGCGGCTGCCAAGGGCCTGAAGGCCAAGCCGTGGGTGAAGACCTCGCTCGCGCCCGGCAGCCAGGTGGTGGCGGAATATCTCGCCAATTCCGGCCTGCAGACCGATCTCGACAAGGTCGGCTTCAACCTGGTGGGCTTCGGCTGCACCACCTGCATCGGTAACTCCGGCCCGCTGCCGGAAGATATCTCGAAGTCGATCAACGACAACGGCATCGTCGCCGCCGCCGTGCTGTCGGGTAACCGCAACTTCGAAGGTCGCGTCTCGCCCGACGTGCAGGCGAACTACCTCGCCTCGCCGCCGCTGGTCGTGGCGCACGCGCTTGCCGGCACCGTCACCAAGGATCTCGCGGTCGAGCCGATCGGCATCGGCAAGGACGGCAAGCCGGTGTTCCTGAAGGACATCTGGCCGACGACCAAGGAGATCAACGCCTACATGAAGAAGTTCGTCACCGCGACGATCTTCAAGAAGAAGTACGCCGACGTGTTTAAGGGCGATACCAACTGGCGCAAGATCAAGACCGTCGAAAGCGAGACCTATCGCTGGAACATGAGCTCGACCTATGTGCAGAACCCGCCCTACTTCGAAGGCATGAAGAAGGAGCCCGAGCCGATCAAGGACGTGGTCGACGCGCGGATCCTTGCAATGTTCGGCGACAAGATCACCACCGACCACATCTCGCCGGCCGGTTCGATCAAGCTGACCTCGCCCGCCGGCAAGTTCCTCAGCGAACATCAGGTGCGTCCCGCCGACTTCAACCAGTACGGGACGCGGCGCGGCAACCATGAAGTCATGATGCGCGGCACCTTTGCCAACATCCGCATCAAGAACTTCATGCTGAAGGGCGCCGACGGCAACATCCCGGAAGGCGGCCTGACCAAGCATTGGCCCGACGGTGAGCAGATGCCGATCTACGACGCCGCGATGAAGTACCAGGAGGAAGGCGTGCCGCTGGTGGTGTTCGCCGGCGCTGAATACGGCAACGGTTCGTCGCGCGACTGGGCCGCGAAGGGCACGCGCCTGCTCGGCGTGCGTGCGGTGATCTGCCAGAGCTTCGAGCGCATCCACCGCTCCAACCTGGTCGGCATGGGTGTGCTTCCGCTCACCTTCCAGGAGGGCACCTCTTGGTCTTCGCTCGCCCTGAAGGGCGACGAGAAGGTCACGATCCGCGGTCTCCAGGGTGATTTGAAACCGCGTCAGACGCTGACGGCCGAAATCGTCTCCAATGACGGTGCCAAGAGGGACGTCCCGCTGCTCTGCCGCATCGATACGCTCGACGAGCTCGATTACTATCGCAATGGTGGCATCCTGCACTATGTGCTGCGCAAACTCGCGGCTTAGGCCGTTTGTTTGAGCATGATCTCCGCGCAAACGCTTGCGTTTGTCGCGGGGAAAACCGCTTCACACTTTTCCGGATCACGCTCCAACGCGGATTTGTGATCGGTGCCTCACTGCTTAGTGAGTAGCGGCTAAAAAGAAGGCGGCCTATGAAAAGGCCGCTTTCTCGCGTTCTGGGGCACGCCGTCTAAGGGACAATCTGATGCCCCGTACAAATACGGATAGAAATCATCACGACTGGTTCGCAGTATGACAGCGATGATGGCCTATAATTCTATTTCGCGATGGTCCAGCGCTCTTGGTATCTGCGCGATTGTCGCGATCATCCGCCCCGCTCACGCCGATCCGCGGGCCGTCATTGAACTCTTCACCTCGCAAGGCTGCTCATCCTGTCCGCCCGCGGACAAGGTCATCGGTGACCTCGCGAAGGATCCCAACGTCATCGCGCTGAGCATGCCGATCGACTATTGGGATTATCTCGGCTGGAAGGACACGCTGGCCGATTCCCGCTTCAGCGCGCGTCAGAAAGCCTATTCGCATATGCGCGGCGATCGCGACGTCTACACGCCGCAGGCCGTGGTCAACGGCTCCGCGCATGTTATCGGCAGCGACCGCGCCAGCATCGAGAGCGCGATCAAGGACACTGAGAAGAGCGCTGGCGTGATGTCGGTGCCGGTGACGATGACGCTGACGGGCAAGCAAATCAACGTTTCGGTGGCGGCGGCCAAGTCGCCCACGGCGGCGCGGGGCGAAGTCTGGATCTGCTCGATCTCGAAGTCGGTGCCGATCTCGATCTCGCGTGGCGAGAATCGCGGCCAGGAAATCACCTACCACAATGTGGTGCGTAATCTCTTGAAGGTCGGTGACTGGAACGGTTCGTCGGGCAGCTGGACCGTGCCGCTCGAGAACATCACGCGCGATGGCGTCGATGCCGCGGCGGTCTATGTCCAGGACGGCAATCGCGACAAGCCGGGCGCAATGCTCGGTGCAGCATTCACCTCACTGCATTAGCAGCTTCATCGGTCGCGCCGCGTCGTTGTGAGACGTCGGCGCCGACATGCATCCAGAAACAAATTGAGGCAGAGCCGCCATCGGGCTTGGCGCTCGATCACGCCTGAGTGGCGGGGTGTCCCAAAAACAAAAAGGACCAACTTTCGTTGGCCCAGTGTTGGGATTAACTCCCCTGCGAACAGACCCGATCCCGACGGCCCCGGGGGGCTGGGGGCTGAGGAATCCGGAACCGAAAGGACCGGGTCAACGCAGGATTATCTTCTCGCAGGCCAGCGGGGCGGGCGATGGGCGGAAGTGGGGCAGTAATATGATTCCGCTAACGTTCCCGTGACCCCTTGCGGGACAATCCGTCGCGCCCCGGGATGGTTCGGAGCCGGTTGCGTTGCGAATGGCCCTTGCGGGGCTCCAGACTTAGCGCGATCATGTCAGCGGCGTGACGATCCCGAAAAGGGGACACCGGTTTCGGATCGAGATCGTCGCTGAGCTGACAGGAGGCGCTGGATGAGCTTGATGTCGGAGGATACGGATCCGAGCGGGAATCGCGCCGTAGCGCGCCCCGCCGCTGCGGCCCCTCAGCCCAACCGCGTGACGTTCAATCGACTTGAACTCAGCCGCATTCTCAATCTCTATGGCCGCATGGTCGCCGACGGCGAGTGGCGCGATTATGCGATCGACTTCCTGAAGGACCGCGCAGTGTTCTCGGTGTTTCGGCGCGCATCCGAAATGCCGATCTACCGGATCGAGAAGGATCCGCGGCTCGCGCGCAAGCAGGGCATGTACAGCGTGATCTCGGCGACCGGTCTGATCCTGCGCCGTGGCCACGAGTTGGAGCGCGTGCTGCTGGTGATCGACCGCAAGCTGGCGCTGGTATAGCCTCTTAATCCGCCGGCACCGTCGTCGCGCCTTCGCCGAGCGCGCGCTGCATCATCACGGTGTCGAGCCAGCGGCCGAACTTCAGGCCGACGCTGGGATGCGTCCCGACCATCTCGAAGCCGCATCTGCGGTGCAGGCTGATCGAGCCGACATTGGCGGAATCGCCGATCACCGCGATCATCTGCCGGAAGCCGCGCGCCTCGCACTCGGCGATCAGGCGTTCCATCAGCTGCAGGCCGATGCCGCGGCGATGGCTCGCCGGGTCCAGATAGACGGAGTTCTCAACCGTGAAGCGGTAGGCCGGCCGCGGTCGGTACGGGCCGGCATAGGCATAGCCCACCACACGGCCGGCGAGCACGGCGACAAAATAGGGGAAGCCGCCATCCACCAGCGCCCTGTAGCGGCGGGTCATCTCGGCGAGGTCAGGCGGGATCAGCTCGAAGGTCGCGGTGCCGAAGCGCACCGCATGCTCATAGATCGCGGTGATGGAGGGGAGGTCCGCCTCGGTGGTGGGCCTGATCTCTACGTCGGACATGCTGCGAGACTATTTTTGCCTTGCGCAAAAGAAAAGCCCCGGCGCTGAGGCCGGGGCTTCGATTGATCCGATCGGCTTTGAGCGTTAGTCGCGCTGGCCGAGCAGCTGCAGGAGCAGCGTGAACAGGTTGATGAAGTTCAGGTAGAGCGAGAGTGCGCCAGTGATTGCCGCGCGTTCCGCTGCCACGCCGCCCTGCGAGGCGTAGCCATAGATGTAGTCGTTCTTCAACCGCTGGGTATCCCAGGCGGTGAGGCCCGCGAACACCAGCACGCCGACCACGGAGACGATGAACTGCAGCACCGAGCTCGCGAGGAACAGGTTGACCAGGCTCGCGATGATGATGCCGATCAGGCCCATGAACAGGAACGAGCCCATGCCGCTCATGTCACGCTTGGTGGTGTAGCCGTACAGGCTGAGCGCTCCGAACGTCGCCGCGGTGATGAAGAATACCCGCACGATCGAGGTGTGCGTGTACACCAGGAAGATCGACGACATCGACAGGCCCATCAGGGCCGAGAACACCCAGAACAGCATCTGGGCGGTCGCGGGCTGCAGGCGATTGATGCCGGCCGAGATGACGAACACCATCACCAGAGGGGCGAGGATGAACAGCCACTTCAGCGGGCTGACGAACATCGCGTAGCCGAACTGCGTCAGATAGGCGTTGCCGAACTTCGCGACGGCGGCCGACGGGTCACCGGTTACGGCTGCCATGTAGACGCCAAGCGCGGCCAGGCCGGTAATGGCCAGGCCGATGCTCATGTAGTTGTAGATGCGCAGCATGTAGGCGCGCAGACCGGCGTCGACGGCCGCAGCGTCAGTGCGCCCGGCGGCCCGGCCGAAAGGAGAAGCGTAATTGCGGTCTAGGTCCGACATGGTCGAATTCCCGTGTTTGTCCCGGTGGAGCGCAAGGGATTTGCGGCGCCGGTCGTAAATCTATCTCAGATGGCCCGGTTTGCGGAACATTAATTCCCTGTCATCAAGCTGGCCATCCGACCTGGTTGATATGTGGGAAAGTAGCACATCCAGCACAAGCTTCCACGCGCGGCTGAATGTCGCTACGATCAAGCATTTGCAGCAAAAAGCAGCGTTAACCGCCGCTACAAATTGTCACAAATTCCGCAGCACCGAGGCTGGCTTCTGGTTCAGTGCAAGCAGTGTTCCGGCCAAGCCCAGCCCCACGGTGACGACCAGCGCGGCGACCACGACCAGCGCGGCGCTGCCGGCCTGCCAGATGAAACTCAGCGTCATCAGCCGCGTGACGATCAGCCAGGCCGCGATCGAGCCGGCAATGACCCCGAATACGGCGGTTGCAAAGCCGATCATCAGATACTCCAGCGCGTAGGCGCCGAGCAGCCGGGCCCGCGTGGCGCCGAGCGTCTTGAGGATCACGGCGTCGTAGACGCGGTGGCGGTGGCCGGCGGCGAGCGCGCCGCCCAGCACCAGGATGGCCGAGATCAGCGTCACGGCGCTGGCGCCGCGGATCGCCAGCACGAGGTTGTTGACGACGCCGCCGACGGTCTCCAGCGCTTCCCGGACGCGCACGCTCGTCACCATCGGGAAGGCGTCGGCGACCTGCTTGACGATGCGGGCATCGTCGGTGGAACCCGGGTGGGCCTCGGTGAGGGTCGCGACATGGCTGTGCGGCGCGCCCTTGAAGGCATTCGGCGAGAACACCAGCACGAAGTTGATGCCCAGCCCTTGCCAGTCGATGTTGCGCAGATTGGCGATCTTCGCCGGGATGTCGCGGCCGAGCACGTTGACGACGATCTCGTCGCCGATCTTCAGGCCAAGGCCGTCGGCGATCTTCTTTTCCAGCGAGACCAGCGGCGGCCCGCTATAGTCGGGCGCCCACCATTCGCCCTCGACGACCTTCGAGCCCTTGGGGACCTCTCCGGTGTAGGTCAGGCCGCGGTCGCTCTGCAGCACCCATTCCGAATCGACATTCGGCTTGAGCTGGTCGGCCTTGACGCCGTGGGCGGCGACGATGCGCCCGCGCAGCATCGGCACGTCCTCGACGGTGGAATCGGGTGACGTCTGCTTCAGGAAGGCGCCAAAGCGGTCGGCTTCGGTGGAGGGGATGTCGATGAAGAAGAACGAGGGCGCCCGCTCCGGCAGCGCCGCCATGAACTGGCGGCGCAAATTGCCGTCGATCTGGGTGATGGTGACGAGCACGGCGAGGCCGAGGCCCAGCGACAGCACGACCGACGGTGTCAGCGCACCCGGGCGGTGGATATTGGCGATCGCCAGCCGCAGCATGGTGATGCGGCTACGCGGCAGCCGCCGCGCCACGGCCATCAGGATTGCGGCAACCCCGCGCAGCAGCAGGAACACCGCGATCGAGGAAACGACGAATGCGGAGGCGACCCGCTTGTCATAGGCGAGCCCGATCGCGACCGCGATCAGCAGCGCGATCACCACCGCCATCAGCGCGAGATAGCTCCAGCGCGGACGATGCCATTCGCTGGTCACGGTCTCGCGGAACAGCGCCGCCACGGGTACGTCGTGCACCCGGCCGAGCGGCCACAGGCCGAAGGCCAGCGCGGTGAGCTGGCCATAGATGAAGGAGAGCGCGAGCTCATCGGGATGCACCGCCGGCACCACCGGCAGTGGCAGCAATTTGCCGAACAGGCCGACGATGGCGAAGGGCAGCGACGCCCCGAGCGCGAGCCCGATCACCGAGCCGATCCCGGCCAGCACCACCACCTGGGTGAGGTAGATCGTGAAGACGTCGCGGCCGGTGGCACCCAGCGCCTTGAAGGCGGCGATGACGTCGCGGCGACGGTCGATATGGCTCTTCACCGCGTTGGCGACGCCGACGCCGCCGACCAGCAGCGCGGCGAGGCCGACCAGGGTCAGGAACTGGGTGAAACGGCTGATCGAGCGTTCGAGCTGCGGCGAGGCGTTGCTGCGGCTGCGGACTTCCCAGCCGGCTTCGGGCGCCGCGCTCCGCGCGCCGTCGATCAGCGCGGTGGTGGCGCGGTCATCGTTGGCGCCATCGGGGAGTTTCACCCGATAGATCCATCGCACCAGGCTGCCCGGCTGCAGCAACGCGGTGGCGCGCAGGCTCGCTTCGCTGACCAGGAAGCGCGGCCCGAGGCCGACGCCGCCGGCGAGCTTGTCCGGCTCGGCCACGACCACGCTGCGGATCTGGTAGGTCGCGCTGCCGATGGTGACGCGGTCGCCGAGCTTCAGGTCGAGCCGTGCCAGCAAGGTTGAATCGGCGGCCGCGCCATAGGCGCCGTCGCGCTCGGCGAGGAGATCGGCGAGCGGCATGTTCGGCTCGAGCGTCAGCTCGCCAAGCATCGGATATTTGTTGTCGACGGCCTTGAGCTCGACCAGCGCCAGCTTGCCGTCGCTGCTGCGGGCCATGGCGCGAAGCGTCGCCGCGACCGAGACCTCGCCGCGCGTGCGCAAGAATGCCACCTCGTCCGGCTTGGCCTCGCGCTGGATCAGCGAGAATGCGACGTCGCCGCCGAGCAGTGTGCGGCCCTCGCGCGACAGGCCATCAGCAAGGCTTGCAGCGACCGAACCGACGCCGGCAATTGCCATCACGCCGAGCGCGATGCAGGCGATGAAGACGTAAAACCCGCGCAGGCCACCGCGCAGTTCGCGCAGCGCGTAACGGAAGGCAAGCGACGACGCGCGGCGCTGGACCGCGACTTCGGACGCAATGTTCATGTCGCGGAGTGTCCGTCGATGCGGCCGGAGCGCAGCCGCACCACGCGGTCGCAGCGCTGTGCGAGCGAGGTGTCGTGCGTCACCAGCACCAGCGTCATGCCGCGTTCGGCGTGCTTGGTGAACAGCAGGTCGACGATCTGCTTGCCGGTTGCCTCATCGAGATTGCCGGTCGGCTCGTCGGCAACGAGGATCGCTGGATCGGGCGCCAGCGCGCGCGCGAGCGCCACGCGCTGCTGCTCGCCGCCGGAGAGTTGCGTCGGATAGTGATGCAGCCGTTCACCGAGGCCGACCGATTGCAGCTCCTGCGCGGCGCGCGCCGCCGCATCGTCGATGCCAGCGAGTTCGAGCGGCACTGCGACATTCTCCAGCGCCGTCATGGTCGGGATCAGATGGAACGACTGGAAGACGATGCCGACCTGCCGGCCGCGGAAGCGCGCGAGCGCATCTTCGTCAAGGGCATTGAACGATGTGCCGTTGACAACCACCTCACCGCTGTCAGGACGTTCCAGCCCGGCCATCACCATCAGCAAGGTCGACTTGCCCGAGCCCGACGGGCCGATCAAGCCGATGGCTTCGCCCGCTGCCACACGAAGGCTGATATCTTTGAGGATATGAACCCGTGCCGCGCCGGTGCCGAGCGAGAGATTGATGTTGCTGACGGAAATGGTGTCCGGCTCGATGCCGGTCAGTGAAGAGGGTTCGATGAGACTGTCCATGGTTCGGTCATATGGCACTTCCGCTGCTGCGGTCGAGGGCCGGTTGGGAATTGTCGTGCACATACTCGTGTTGCTTATGGGCTTGATGACGGCGACAGGCGCACCAGCGCTGGCGCAGACCGCAGGCACCGCGAGACCGATCAAAATGGTGGTCCTGGGCGACTCCTTGAGCGCAGGCTACGGCCTTCCGGGGGCGGCGGCGTTTCCGGTTCGCCTGCAAAAGGCGTTGGAAGCCAAGGGGATAAAGGTCGACATGATCAACGCCGGGGTGTCCGGCGACACCTCCTCGGGTGGCCGCGACCGGCTCGACTGGTCGGTGCCCGATGGAACCGACGCCGTGATTGTCGAGCTTGGCGCCAACGACGCCTTGCGCGGCACCGATCCCGCGGTCACCCGCGCAGCACTGTCCGACATCATCACAAAGTTGCAGGCGCGCAAGATCGCGGTGCTTCTGTGCGGCATGCTCGCGCCGCCGAACTACGGCAGCGACTATGCGGCCAAGTTCAACGCGATCTATCCTGATCTGTCGAAATCTCTCGGCGTGCCGCTCTATCCGTTTTTCCTCGACGGCGTCGCGGCCGACGCCAAGCTCAACCAGGCTGACGGCATGCACCCGACGGCCGAGGGTGTGGATATCGTCGTGAACAACATGCTGCCCACGGTGCAGGCATTTCTCGGCGCATTATCAGGGCAACGCAGTTGAAAAATAGGCGATGCGCCGCGTTCTCTCCGTAGGTTTACGAGCTGTTAACAGCTCATGCTTCGCAGAGTCACATAACTCGGGTACAAATAGATATCGGTGATTCGTCACCGGGTTGAAACAGAGCGCGGGCTCCCAAAACTCGCGCCACCGCATCGAGGATTGTTGCGATGCCTCGTCTGTTCACTGGACTGGAAATTCCGGCCGAGATCGGCCAGACCCTTTCCAATTTGCGTGGCGGCCTTCCGGGCGCACGCTGGATCGATCCCGAAAATTATCACGTCACTCTGCGCTTCATCGGCGATATCGATGGCCTGTTCGCCAACGAGATCGCGTCGTTGCTGTTTCGGGTGAATCGCAAGCCGTTCGAGGTCAAGCTGCAGGGATTGTCGACCTTCGGCGGACGAAAGCCGCGCGCGGTGGTTGCCGCCGTCGAGCCTAGTCGGCCGCTGATCGAACTGCAGGCCGAACTCGAACGGATGATGCAGCGGATCGGGCTCGATCCGGAGGGTCGCAAATTTACGCCGCACATCACGCTCGCCCGATTGCACGACGCTTCGAGCCAGGACGTCGCGGACTATCTGTCCGTGCGCGGCTACTTCCCGAGCCGGACCTTCTTGGCGGACCGTTTCGTGCTGTTCTCGTCGCGAGCCTCGACCGGCGGTGGTCCCTACGTGGTCGAGGATTCCTACGCGCTCTGCGCGTGAGGCTCTTCACCTCGCCCTGCTTGCGGGGAGAGGCATAGGCCGCCTTCGGCGGCCGTCGTTAAGAACGCCGAAGCGGCGCTTCGGCTATGTCGCATCGAAGATGCGATCCGGGTGAGGGGGTACAGGTCTATCGACAGACCACGTCGGGTGGAGAGAGCCCCTCACCCCGACCCTCTCCCCGCAAGCGCGGGGCGAGGGGGGAAGTGCATACCCGTCGGTAAAATTCTCGGCTTGCAATTTCCCGCGCAGTAGGGCCGTAAGGTGGGCCCATGCTCTCCACTTCGCCCAGTTCCTTTCTTGAGCACTACAAGGCCCTGGTCGCCTCCGGCGCGATCGAGGCTGACCCGGCGCAAGCGCTTGCCGCCGAGGCGTTTGGCGCGGTCGAGGAGCGGCTTGCGAGCTACAAGCCTCACCGCAAGCAGGGCCTGCTCGGTCGGCTGTTCGGCGGCGACAAGGACGACAAGCCGCCGCGCGGACTCTACGTCCATGGCGAGGTCGGCCGCGGCAAGACCATGCTGATGGATTTGTTTTTCCAGCAGAGCCAGGTCGAGCACAAGCGCCGCGCGCATTTCCACGAGTTCATGGCGGAAGCGCATGAGCGCATCTACTTCTATCGCCAGCAGATCGCACGCGGCGAGATCGCGGATGGCGATGTGATCGCGCTCACCGCACATGCGATCTTCGACGAGGCTTGGCTGCTTTGCTTCGACGAATTCCATGTCACCGATATCGCCGATGCGATGATCCTCGGGCGGCTGTTCACCAAGCTGTTCGATCTCGGCACCGTCGTGGTTGCGACCTCGAACGTTGCGCCTGACGATCTCTACAAGGGCGGGCTCAACCGTGCGCTGTTCCTGCCGTTCATCGCGCAGATCTCCGACCATATGGACGTGCTGCGGCTCGATGCGCGCACCGACTTTCGGCTGGAAAAACTGGTCGGCGTGAAGATGTGGCTGGTGCCTGATGATGCTGCGGCCGATGCCGCGATCGACGCGGCCTGGCGCAAGATGACCGGCAACGCGCCGTGCAAGGCGCGCGACATCGCGATCAAGGGGCGTGTCCTGCACGTGCCGTGCTCGTCCCACGGCGTCGCGCGCTTTGGCTTCGCGGATATTTGCGAAAAGCCGCTGGCCGCGTCCGACTATCTGCGGCTCGCGCACGACTACCACACCATCCTGATCGACCACATTCCGGTGATGGATTACGCCGAGCGCAACGCCGCCAAGCGCTTCATCTCGCTGATCGACACGCTCTATGACAATGCCGTGAAGCTGATGGCCTCGGCGGCCGCCGATCCGGTGTCGCTGTACCTCGCCACCGACGGCATCGAGGCGATGGAGTTCAAGCGGACGTCGTCGCGTCTGATCGAAATGAGCTCGGAATCCTACCTAGCGTTGCCGCATGGTCGCAAAGACTCGGCCGCAAGCGGCTCGTCGAGCGGTCTGGTCGAGACCTGAACGCGGCCGGCCACGGCGGCGTCCGGAGCAACTTTTCGTGCGTTGGGGCCGGACGTTGCTGGCATGCCTGATCGAATTCCGGGCAGGGCCGACAATTGGGCAGGCCGCGACTTGAACGTATCATTCGAAAGGGATAACCACCCTTGCAACCGACTTCTCTCCCTCCCGCTACCAGTTCAAAGGACTGATTTCCCATGGCACGCGACAAGATTGCTCTGATTGGCTCCGGACAGATCGGCGGAACGCTGGCGCACCTCGTCGGCCTCAAGGAACTGGGCGATGTCGTGCTGTTCGATATCGCCGAAGGCGTGCCGCAGGGCAAAGCGCTCGACATCGCGCAGTCGTCGCCGGTCGACGGCTTCGACTCCAACCTGGTCGGCGCCAATTCCTATGAAGCGCTCGACGGCGCCAAGGTCTGCATCGTCACCGCCGGCGTGCCGCGCAAACCCGGCATGAGCCGCGACGATCTCCTGAGCATCAATCTCAAGGTCATGGAGCAGGTCGGCGCCGGCATCAAGAAGTACGCCCCCGACGCCTTCGTCATCTGCATCACCAACCCGCTGGACGCGATGGTGTGGGCGCTGCAGAAGGCTTCGGGCCTGCCGCACAAGAAGGTGGTCGGCATGGCCGGCGTGCTCGACTCCGCGCGCTTCCGCTATTTCCTGGCCGACGAATTCCACGTCTCGGTCGAAGACGTCACCGCCTTCGTGCTTGGCGGCCATGGCGACACCATGGTGCCGCTGACCCGCTATTCCACCGTCGCCGGCATTCCGCTCCCAGACCTCGTCAAGATGGGCTGGACCTCGCAGGCGCGCATCGACGAGATCGTCGACCGCACCCGCAATGGCGGCGCCGAGATCGTCAACCTGCTCAAGACCGGGTCTGCCTTCTACGCGCCGGCGGCCTCTGCGATCGCGATGGCCGAGAGCTACCTCAAGGACAAGAAGCGCGTGCTGCCGTGCGCCGCCTACCTCAACGGCGAGTACGGCGTGAAGGACATGTATGTCGGCGTGCCCACCGTAATCGGCTCCAAGGGCATCGAGCGCATCGTCGAAATCGAGCTGACCGGCAAGGATCGGGAAGCCTTCGACAAGTCGGTTGCCTCGGTGCAGGGCCTGGTCGACGCCTGCAAGAAGATCGCGCCCGATCTGCTCGGCAAGTAATCTGGCTTGGCAATGGCCCGATAGGCGTATTCAATCGTCTGTCGGGCGCAACGTGATGAAATTCCGGATACTTTTGGATTGCGCCTGTCTTGGTATATGGTATGCCAATTCCAAGGCTGACGTGAATTCGACGAAGTTCGCCGCGCGAAGGTTTGGGAGCGTCTTTCCATGAATATCCACGAATACCAGGCCAAGGCACTGCTGCATGAATTCGGCGTGCCGATCTCGCGCGGGGTGCCGGTGCTGAATCCGGGGGAGGCCGACGCGGCCGCCAAGCAGCTTCCCGGGCCAATCTGGGTGGTGAAGAGCCAGATCCATGCGGGCGGCCGCGGCAAGGGCAAGTTCAAGGAAGCCTCCGCCGGCGACAAGGGCGGCGTCCGCATCGCCAAATCGGTCGCCGAGGTCGATGAATTCGCCAAGCAGATGCTCGGCGCGACGCTGGTCACGGTGCAGACCGGCCCGCACGGCAAGCAGGTCAACCGCCTCTACATCGAGGACGGCTCCGACATCGACAAGGAGTTCTATCTCTCGATCCTGGTCGACCGTGAGACCTCCGAAGTCTCCTTCGTGGTTTCGACCGAGGGCGGCGTCAACATCGAGGAAGTCGCGCATTCGACGCCGGAGAAGATTATCTCCTTCTCGGTCGATCCCGCGACCGGCATCATGGCCCATCATGGCCGCACCGTCGCGCAGGCGCTGAAACTGACCGGCGATCTCGCCAAGCAGGCCGAGAAGCTGACCGGCCAGCTCTATGCCGCGTTCGTCGCCAAGGACATGGCGATGCTCGAGATCAATCCGCTCGTCGTCACCAAGCAGGGCCAGCTTCGCGTGCTCGACGCCAAGGTGTCGTTCGACAGCAACGCGCTCTACCGCCATCCCGACGTGGTGGCGCTGCGTGACGAGACAGAGGAAGACGCCAAGGAGATCGAGGCGTCGAAATTCGACCTCAACTACGTCACGCTCGACGGCAATATCGGCTGCATGGTCAACGGCGCCGGCCTTGCCATGGCAACGATGGACATCATCAAGCTCTACGGCATGGCGCCGGCCAACTTCCTCGACGTCGGCGGTGGCGCCACCGCCGAGAAGGTCGCAGCCGCCTTCAAGATCATCACCGCCGATCCCGCCGTGGAGGGCATCCTGGTCAACATTTTCGGCGGCATCATGAAGTGCGACGTGATCGCCGAGGGCGTGGTTGCCGCGGTGAAGCAGGTCGGCCTCAAGGTGCCGCTGGTGGTGCGTCTCGAAGGCACCAATGTCGAACTGGGCAAGAAGATCATCCGCGAAAGCGGCCTCAACGTCGTGCCCGCCGACAATCTCGATGACGCTGCACAGAAGATCGTGAAAGCCGTCAAGGGAGGCTAGCGATGGTCGATCATCTCGACGCCCCGACGCCGCTGGAGGAACACCGCAAGCTCGCGGTCTTCGCTGGCGAGTGGAACGGCGAAGAGACGGTTTTTCCATCGCGCTGGACCGCGGGCGGTCCGGCCACATCGAATGTCGTCGCGCGGATCGCGCTCAACGGTTTCTATTTAATCCAGGACAGCGTGCAGACGCGCGACGGCAAGGAGAGCTTTGCCACGCACGGCGTCTTCACCTACGACCGCGACGACCGGGCCTACAGATTGTTCTGGCACGACTCGCTTGGCTATTACCCGCCGTCTCCGGCCTCCGGCGGCTGGATCAACAAGTCGCTGATCCTGGTGCGCGGCTCGCTGCGCGGCAACGCCCGCCACGTCTACGAGGTGGTCGACGACAACACCTACAACATGAAGATCCAGTTCTCGCCTGACGCGGAAGGGTGGGCCGACGTGCTCACCGGCACGTATCGGCGTATCCACTGAGGCGCCGCTTGGCCGAGGTTTTGGAAATGCGGTGCAGATGGAGCAAGGCGACCCAGGCCGTTCTGGTATCTGCTGTGGCTGGCCTGCCAGTTGTTCCGTCTGCGTTCGCAGGCAATGATGTTAGCGCGTGGGCTCGCGAGTTCTCGATTGTTTGCCCCTCGGCGATTTTCGAACCGGCCAAACTTGAAGGCCTGCTGAAAGAGCGGGAGTTTTCCGAGAGTGATCGCGACGGAGATGCTGATTCGGAAGTAGTGTCTTATAAGCAAGCCAAAACCAATCTTAGTTTCGAGTTCTTTGGCTCGCCAGCCACCGCGCCGAGCAAGGCGATATTCAGTTGCAAGCTGTTTGTCGGACGGCCGACGCCGATCCGGCAATTGGATGCGGCGTTCGAAGGCCTCATGCGCGATCCGCGTCTTTCGGGAATGACGAAGCGCCCCGACAAATCAGATTCCCGGGGGGCGCAAGTCATGGCTAGCCGGGATACGAAGGGCGGTTGCTTGTCTCTGATGTTCGTGAGTTTCAATACATCCAACCAGAAGACGACCGAATTGCTCATGGAACGCACATCGGATGCTTGCAAGGCCTCCGTTCGATGACCTCAGAATTCACCATGTAGGGTAATGATCCAATGTCCATCCTGATCGACAAGAACACCAAGGTCATCTGCCAGGGCTTTACCGGCAAGAACGGCACCTTCCATTCGGAGGCGGCGATCGCTTACGGCACCAAGATGGTCGGCGGCGTCGCGCCGGGCAAAGGCGGCCAGACGCATCTCAACCTGCCGGTGTTCGATACTGTCGCCGAGGCGCGCGCCAGGACCGGCGCTGACGCCAGCGTGGTCTATGTGCCGCCGCCGGGCGCGGCGGACGCGATCTGCGAGGCAATCGATGCGGAGATCCCGCTCATCGTCTGCATCACCGAAGGCATTCCGGTGCTCGACATGGTGCGGGTGAAGCGCTCGCTATCGGGATCGAAGTCGCGGCTGATCGGGCCGAATTGCCCCGGCGTGATGACCGCCGGCGAGTGCAAGATCGGCATCATGCCGGCCAACATCTTCAAGCCAGGCTCAGTCGGCATCGTCTCGCGCTCCGGCACGCTGACCTATGAGGCGGTGTTCCAGACTACCCAGGAAGGCCTCGGCCAGACCACCGCGGTCGGCATCGGCGGCGACCCGGTCAAGGGCACCGAGTTCATCGACGTGCTGGAGATGTTCCTGGCCGACGAGAACACCAAATCGATCGTCATGATCGGCGAGATCGGCGGTTCCGCCGAGGAAGACGCTGCCCAGTTCCTCAAGGATGAGGCCAAGCGCGGCCGCAAGAAACCCATGGTCGGCTTCATCGCCGGCGTGACAGCTCCTCCCGGCCGCCGCATGGGCCATGCCGGCGCGATCATTTCCGGCGGCAAGGGCGACGCCGGTTCCAAGACCGCGGCGATGGAATCCGCTGGCATCAAGGTGTCCCCGTCGCCGGCACGGCTCGGGCACACGCTGGCCGAAATGCTGAAGTAACGGTCCGCAGCTGGCGGTTGTCGTCAGGGGTTATCGGCGCTTCCCGGTCGTTCTCGCCTCGGGAAGTGCACTCTTTTGATCATTTCGCCCTACGCGGGCAGTTCAATAAGTTTTGAAATTATATTCATTTCTTGGTTCTTTTAGGCAGGAATATCGGTCCTAAATAGGCTAAAGGGAATTTATCGAGCCGGCGCTCTTCCAGACCGGCACTTGCGCCGTCTTCTATGCGCGAACCGAAAATCACCAGGACTGCCCCATGTCTCGCCAGGATGCGAACGCCGCTTTTGCCCTTTCATCATTTTTGCAGGGCACCAACGCGGCCTATATCGACGACCTCTACGCCCGTTATGAACAGGATCCCGCCTCGGTCGACACCGAATGGCAGGAGTTCTTCAAGAGCCTCAAGGACACCCCCTCCGACGTCCAGAAGAACGCCGAGGGCGCCTCCTGGAGCCGCGACAACTGGCCGGTCACGCCGCGCGACGAATTGACCTCGGCGCTGGACGGCAACTGGGCTCAGGTCGAGAAGGCCGTCGGCACCAAGATCGCTGCCAAGGCCCAGGCCAAGGGCCCGGAACTCTCCGCCACCGAGGTCCATCAGGCGACCCGCGACTCCGTCCGCGCCCTGATGCTGATCCGCGCCTATCGCATGCGCGGCCATTTCCACGCCAAGCTCGATCCGCTCGGCATCGAGGCGCCGCGCGACCGCGAGGAGCTCGATCCGCGCTCCTACGGCTTCACCGAAGCCGATTTCGACCGCAAGATCTTCCTCGATCACGTGCTCGGCCTCGAATACGGCACGCTGCGCGAGATCGTCACGATCTGCGAACGCACTTACTGCCAGACGCTCGGCGTCGAGTTCATGCACATCTCCAATGCCGCGCAGAAGGCGTGGATCCAGGAGCGCATCGAGGGGCCGGACAAGGAGATCAGCTTCACGCGCGAGGGACGCCGCGCAATCCTCAACAAGCTGATCGAGTCGGAAGGCTTCGAAAAGTTCTGCGACGTCAAGTTCACCGGCACCAAGCGTTTCGGCCTCGACGGCGCCGAATCGCTGATCCCGGCGCTCGAGCAGATCATCAAGCGCGGCGGCAATCTCGGCGTGAAGGAGATCGTGGTCGGCATGCCGCATCGCGGCCGCCTCAACGTGCTGACCCAGGTGCTGGGCAAGCCGCACCGCGCGCTGTTCCATGAATTCAAGGGCGGATCGGCCAACCCGGATGCGGTCGAAGGCTCCGGCGACGTCAAGTATCACCTCGGCGTCTCCTCGGATCGCGAGTTCGACGGCAACAAGATCCATCTGTCGCTGACTGCGAACCCGTCGCATCTCGAGATCGTCGATCCCGTTGTGCTCGGCAAGGTGCGGGCCAAGCAGGACCAGCATGGCGATCCGCCGGATCAGCGCATCTCGGTGCTGCCGCTCCTGATGCATGGCGATGCGGCGTTCGCGGGCCAGGGCGTGGTTGCCGAATGCTTCAGCCTGTCCGATTTGAAGGGCTATCGCACCGGCGGTTCGCTGCACTTCATCGTCAACAATCAGATCGGCTTCACCACCTATCCGCGCTACTCGCGCTCCTCGCCGTATCCGTCCGATGTGGCGAAGATGATCGACGCGCCGATCTTCCATGTGAATGGCGACGATCCGGAGGCGGTGGTGTTCGCGGCCAAGGTTGCGATCGAGTTCCGGCAGAAATTCCACAAGCCGGTCGTCATCGACATGTTCTGCTATCGTCGCCACGGCCACAATGAGGGCGACGAACCGGCATTCACCCAGCCGGTGATGTACAAGAAGATCGCCTCGCATCCGACGACGCTGGAAATCTACGCCAAGCGGCTGATCGCCGAAGGCGTGATGACCGAGGGCGAGGTCGAGAAGGCCAAGGCCGACTGGCGCTCGCGGCTCGACGCCGAGTTCGAGGCCGGTACCGGCTACAAGCCGAACAAGGCCGACTGGCTCGACGGCAAATGGTCGGGCTTCAAGATCGCCGACCAGGAGGAAGACGCCCGCCGCGGCGTCACCGGCGTTGATATTCCGGTGCTGAAGGACATCGGCCGCAAGATCACCAAAGTGCCGGACGGTTTCCGCGTCCACAAGACCATCCAGCGTTTCCTCGACAATCGCGCCAAGGCCATCGACACCGGTGTCGGTATCGACTGGGCGACTGGCGAGGCGCTGGCATTCTGCTCGCTGCTGGAGGAAGGCCGTCACGTCCGCCTGTCCGGCCAGGACTCCGAGCGCGGCACCTTCTCGCAGCGTCATTCGGTGCTGATCGACCAGGAGGACGAAAGCCGCTACACGCCGTACAACCATCTCGGCGGTGACCAGGGTCATTACGAGGTCATCAACTCGCTGCTGTCGGAAGAAGCGGTGCTCGGCTTCGAGTACGGCTATTCGCTGGCCGAGCCGAATGCGCTGGCGATGTGGGAAGCGCAGTTCGGCGACTTCGCCAACGGCGCGCAGGTGTTGTTCGACCAGTTTATTTCCTCGGGCGAACGCAAATGGTTGCGCATGTCCGGCCTCGTCTGCCTGCTGCCGCATGGCTATGAGGGCCAGGGGCCGGAGCATTCCTCGGCGCGACTCGAGCGTTACCTGCAGATGTGCGCCGAGGACAACATGCAGGTGGTCTATCCGACTACGCCGGCGAATTACTTCCACGTACTGCGGCGCCAGCTGCATCGCGAGATCCGCAAGCCGCTGATCCTGATGACGCCGAAGTCGCTGCTGCGTCACAAGCGCGCGGTGTCGCGGCTCGACGAACTCGGCAAGAACGCCACCTTCCACCGCATCCTGTACGATGACGCGCAGATGCAGCCGGACGAGAAGATCAAGCTGCAGCCGGACGACAAGATCCGTCGCGTCGTGCTGTGCTCGGGCAAGGTCTATTACGATCTCTATGACGAGCGCGAGAAGCGCGGCGTCGACGACATCTATCTGATGCGAATCGAACAGCTCTATCCGGTGCCGTTGAAGGCGCTGGTGCAGGAGCTCGGGCGCTTCAAGGGGGCCGAGGTGGTCTGGTGCCAGGAAGAGCCGCGTAACATGGGTTCGTGGCACTTCATCGAGCCCTATCTCGAATGGGTGCTGAACCAGATCAACGCGCCGAACAAGCGGCCGCGCTACGCCGGCCGTCCGGCATCGGCCGCGACTGCGACTGGCCTGATGTCGAAGCATCTGGCGCAGCTCAAGGCGTTCCTGGACGAAGCGCTGAACTAAAAACCTTCACTCCGTCATGCCCCGCCTTGTGCGCAATTGCACACTGGAGCGGGGCATCCAGTACCCCGCGTCATCCAGCCCCTCTCGCTGTCGTCACGGTGTCCTGGATCGCCCGCTTTGGCGGGCGGTGGCCGCACAAGTTTCATGACCGCAGGGTTGATCTGAGGAAAAGACCATGACTGAAATTCGCGTTCCAACGCTCGGCGAATCCGTGACCGAGGCCACCATCGGCCGCTGGTTCAAGAAGGCCGGTGATGCCGTCGCGGTGGACGAACCCTTGGTGGAGCTCGAGACCGACAAGGTCACGATCGAGGTTCCGGCGCCGGTTGCCGGTACGCTCGGCGAGATCATCGCCAAGGATGGCGAAACGGTCGCCGTCGGCGCGCTGCTGGGCCAGATCAACGACGGCGCTGTCGCGGCCAAACCCGCTGCGGCTGCCGCTGCTCCCACCAAGACGGCTCCCGCTCCGGCTGCTGCTGCGCCGGCTCCTGCTGCCGCGCCGAAGGTGCCGCCGACCGATGCGCCGCTTGCGCCTTCGGTCCGCAAGCTCTCCGCCGAGAGTGGTGTCGATGCCTCCACGGTTCCCGGCTCCGGCAAGGACGGCCGCGTCACCAAGGGCGACATGCTGGCTGCGATCGAGAAGGCCGCCTCGGCGCCGACCCCGGTCAATCAGCCGGCCGCCGCCGTGCAGGTTCGCAGCGCCTCGCCGGCCGATGATGCTGCGCGCGAAGAGCGCGTGAAAATGACGCGGCTGCGCCAGACCATCGCCCGCCGCCTGAAGGATGTGCAGAACACCGCGGCGATGCTGACGACCTTCAACGAGGTCGACATGACCAACGTCATGGCGCTGCGCGCGCACTACAAGGACGCGTTCGAGAAGAAGCACGGCGTCAAGCTCGGCTTCATGGGCTTCTTCACCAAGGCTTGCGTGCAGGCTCTGAAAGACATCCCCGCCGTCAACGCCGAGATCGACGGCACCGACCTGATCTACAAGAACTACTATCACGTCGGCGTCGCGGTCGGCACCGACCGTGGCCTGGTCGTGCCTGTCGTGCGCGATTGCGATCACAAGTCGATCGCCGAGATCGAGAAGTCGATCGCCGATTACGGCCGCCGCGCCCGCGACGGTCAGCTCAAGATCGACGAGATGCAGGGCGGCACCTTCACCATCACCAATGGCGGCATCTACGGTTCGCTGATGTCGACGCCGATCCTCAATGCGCCGCAGTCCGCCATCCTCGGCATGCACAAGATCCAGGAGCGGCCGATGGTGGTCGGCGGCAAGATCGAGGCCCGCCCGATGATGTATCTGGCGCTGTCCTATGATCACCGCGTGATCGACGGCAAGGAAGCGGTTACCTTCCTGGTCCGCGTGAAGGAGAGCCTTGAGGATCCGGCGCGGTTGGTGCTGGATCTCTGAGATCATGGCGCGCGTGACGTCCGATCGGTTCGGGCGTCACGGTCGGTTTGGCGTACACGCTTGGGGATCAATGTGACGGACAAGGTTGTTGTCATCACTGGCGGCAGTCGCGGCATCGGCCGCGCCACCGCTCTTGCCGCCGCGGCACGCGGCTATCGTGTCGTGGTCGGCTATGCGTCCAACCAGGCGGCCGCGAACGAGGTCGTCTCCGCGATCGAGGCCAGCAACGGCAAAGCGATCGCGGTGAAATGTGATGTCGGCAGCGAGCAGGACATCCTGGCGCTGTTCAAGGCCGCCGACGCGTTCGGAACGCTCGGCGCTCTCGTCAACAATGCCGGGATCGTTGGCAAGAGCGGTGTGCGGGTCGACGAGATGTCCGCCGAGCGAATCCAGCAAATGATGGCGGTCAATGTCACTGGCAGCATTTTGTGCGCGCGCGAGGCGGTGAAGCGCATGTCGACCAGGCATGGGGGCAAGGGCGGCGTTATCGTCAACCTTTCTTCGGTCGCGGCCAGGCTCGGTGCGCCTAACACCTATGTCGACTATGCCGCCTCCAAGGGCGCGATCGATTCCTTCACCGTCGGCCTTGGCCATGAAGTCGCGGGTGAGGGCATCCGCGTCGCGGGCATCCGGCCAGGACTCATCGACACCGACATTCATGCCGCCGGCGGCGAGCCGGATCGCGCGCATCGGCTCGCCCACATGGTGCCGATGAAGCGCGTCGGCACCGCAGATGAAATCGCCAACGCCATCGTCTGGCTGATGTCGGACGAGGCCTCCTATGTCACGAGCGCGACCCTCGACGTGTCGGGCGGTCGCTAGGATCATGCTCGCTTAAGTGTCACAGAGTTTAGCTACAGGATTTCCATCATGGCTTCTTATGATCTCGTCGTCATCGGCACCGGACCCGGCGGTTACGTCTGCGCGATCCGCGCGGCGCAACTCGGCATGAAGGTCGCGGTCGTCGAGAAGAACGCGACGCTCGGCGGCACCTGCCTCAATGTCGGCTGCATGCCCTCGAAGGCGCTGCTCCACGCCTCCGACATGTTCGAGGAAGCCGCGCATTCCTTCGCCAAAATGGGTGTCAGCGTTTCGGCGCCGAAGCTCGATCTGCCCGCGATGATGAACTTCAAGCAGCAGGGCATCGACGGCAACGTCAAGGGCGTCGAGTTCCTGATGAAGAAGAACAAGATCGACGTCCTCAAAGGCACCGGCAAGATCCTCGGTGCCGGCAAGGTCGAAGTCTCCGGCGACGGCAAGACCGAGATCGTCGAGGCCAGGAACATCGTGATCGCCACCGGCTCGGATATCGCGCGGCTGAAGGGGATCGAGATCGACGAGAAGCGCATCGTGTCGTCGACCGGTGCGCTGTCGCTGGACAAGGTGCCCTCGAAGCTCTTGATCGTCGGCGCCGGCGTGATCGGACTCGAACTCGGATCGGTCTGGCATCGCCTCGGTGCGCAAGTCACCGTCGTGGAATTCCTCGACCGCATCCTGCCCGGCATGGACGGCGAGGTCGCCAAGCAATTCCAACGCCTACTCGAGAAACAGGGCTTCACGTTCAAGCTCGGCGCCAAGGTCACGGCGGTCGATACGTCGGGCAAGACGTTGCTTGCCAAGGTCGAGCCGGCTGCTGGCGGCGCGCCGGAGACGATCGAAGCTGACGTCGTACTCGTCTGCATCGGCCGCGTGCCCTACACCGAGGGCCTCGGGCTCAAGGAAGCCGGTGTCGCGCTCGACAACCGCGGCCGCGTTGAGATCGACGCGCATTTCTCGACCAATGTGAAGGGCATCTACGCGATCGGCGACGTCGTTGCCGGGCCGATGCTGGCGCACAAGGCGGAAGACGAAGGCGTGGCCTGCGCGGAGATCATCGCGGGCCAGGCCGGCCATGTGAACTACGACGTTATTCCAGGCGTTGTGTATACCACGCCGGAAGTGTCGTCGGTCGGCAAGACCGAGGAAGAGCTCAAGCAGGCGGGCGTCGCCTATACCGTCGGTAAGTTTCCGTTTACCGCGAATGGCCGCTCCAAGGTCAACCAGACCACGGACGGCTTCGTGAAGGTTCTCGCAGATGCGAAGACGGACCGGGTGCTCGGGGTGCACATTATCGGCCGCGAAGCCGGCGAAATGATCCACGAAGCGTGCGTTCTGATGGAATTCGGTGGCTCTGCCGAAGATCTGGCGCGCACCTGCCACGCCCATCCGACCCGGTCGGAAGCGATCAAGGAAGCCGCGCTTGCGGTGGGCAAACGCGCCATCCATATGTGATCGACGTCCGGCGGCCCGCCGGGTAGAGATGACATCGATGCTGCGCCGCCTGCTTCAGCCGTTCTGGATCCTGCTTGCGATCATTTTCCTGATCGAGGCTTGGCTATGGGATCACCTCGAGCCGATCGTGGCGCGCGCCGTCGCATGGATCCCGCTGCGCACGTTCAAGCAATGGCTGGCCGAGCGGGTCGATTCGCTGTCGCCGGCGATGACGTTGATCGTGTTCGTCGTACCGCTCATCCCACTGTTTCCGCTCAAGCTGGTCGGACTGTGGCTGTTGACCCACGAATATTGGCTGGCCGCGATCTCGACCATCGTGTTCGCGAAATTCCTCGGCGTCGGCGTCACCGCCTTCATCTTCGACGTGACGCGGCCGAAGCTGCTGGAGATGCGTTGGTTCAAGGCGCTCTATGATTTCGTGATGGCGATGCGCGCCAGGGCCACCGCAATGGTCGAGCCGGTCAAGCGGCGGCTCGTCGAGATGCTGCGCGGCGACGGTGACGGCTGGTCGGCACGCATGCTGCGCCTGATCGCACGCTTCCGCAAAAGCGTGCATCAGGCGCGCTGATTGCTTGTCGAGCGGCCAGCGCCGCTCATCCAAACTTAATGCAGCGGCAGCAGGTGTGGCTGGATCATGCCCAGCAATGTCACCGCGATCCCGGCCAGCGTCAGGATGCCCGACACCCACGCCAGCGCGGCGATGCCCGTGATGATGGTTGCGGACGCCAGCACGATCGCGATCTGGAAGGCGGCGGAGGCAAGTTCGAAGTGGTGATACTTCGCCGTTGCCTCGTCGCGCTCATGCTCGGCGTGCTTGGCGCGCTCGGACAGTTGCTCCGAACCTTCGCCGGTCTCCGGCTCCGAACGATAACGCGTAGCAGTCTTCTGCCAGTCGTCGATCTGCTTCTGCAGCGCCGCCTTGGCGGCATCGTCGGGCGCGGTGGCAAGGCTCAACTTGCCCTGCTCGGCGGCGGTCTGCACGGTGGTGCGGCGAATGCTCTTGGCCTGGAAGAAAGCCCACAGGTTGGAAGCCTCGACATTCAAGCTGATCGATTCGGTCTGTGCGCCCTTGCCGAGCGTTTCCGACAGCGCCAGGCAGAGTGCGATCACGGCGATCAGCAGTGCGATCTTCTTGTTCTCGCTGGAAGCATGCTCGGCATGTTCCGCGTGCTCCATACTCTCATGTGCGCTCATGATTCCCCCTCCGGCTGAGACCGGGATACGATTGCCGAATGCGGCCCTCAACGCAAGGGGCGAGCCGCTTGTGACGGACCTATGAATATGAGCGGCAGCGAGCCGCTGGTCCAAACACTTCAGCCGCGCGGATGTGCGGAGCGGTAGACTTCGAGCAGGCGTTCGCTGTCGATACCGGTGTAGATCTGTGTCGTCGACAGCGACGCGTGACCGAGCAATTCCTGGATCGCGCGCAAGTCGCCGCCGCGACTGAGCAGGTGCGTGGCAAAGGAGTGCCGCAGCGCGTGCGGCGTTGCACTGTCGGGCAGACCGAGGGCGCCGCGCAGCCGCTCCATGGTGAGCTGGATGATTCGCGGGCTTAAGGGGCCACCGCGCGCGCCGACAAAGGTCGGGCCGGTCGGCGGCAGGGAATGCGGGCAGATTGCGGCGTAGTCTGCGATGAGTTGCAGCACGTTCTGCAGCACCGGCACCATGCGGGTCTTGTTGCCCTTGCCGGTGACGATGAGCACGTCACCTTCGCCGGGCTTCGGCACGTCGCGGCGCTTCAGTCCCAGCGCCTCCGAGATGCGCAGGCCGGAGCCATAGAGCAGCGCCATGACGGCCGCGTCGCGCGCAAGGATCCAGGTCTCGCGCGTTTCGCCGGCGCGCTCGTCGGCGTCCGTGAAACGCTTTGCCGCGTCCATGTGGATCGGCTTCGGCAGGCTTTTTGCCACTTTCGGCGCGCGAATCGCCGAGAGCGCGCCAAGCTTGCCCTTGCCTTCGCGTTCCAGGAAGCGCCCGAACGAGCGCAGCCCCGCCAGCGCTCGCATCAGCGATCGTCCGCCGATCTCGTCGGCGCGCCGCATCGCCATGAAGGCACGGACATCGGTGGCCTCGAGCGCGGCAAAGCTCGCAAGCGAAACCCGTGCACCCCAATGCCCGGCCAGGAAGGTCAGGCATTGGCGGACGTCGCGGGTATAAGCTTCCAGCGTCTTCGGCGACAACCGCCGCTCGGCGCGCAGATGCGACAGCCAGCGCGTCATCTGATGCGTGAGCGTCTCGTCGGCGCAGTCGAGTTCGACCGGTTGAATTGGCTGATCTGTCCGGGCCATGCGACTATTGGTGCTGCGATTCTCCTGATTATATCGCACTTCTTTCGTTTACCCTTCGCTAAGGCGATAAAGTTCTGATCCCGAAGTTCTGATCCCATGGACCACACCACGCGCACCAGCACGGCCTCCGCATCGGCGACTCGCGTCGTCGATGTGCTGGTGCCTGTCGCGCTGAACCAGACCTACTCCTACCGCGTCCCGCGCGGCATGGAGCTCGCGCCCGGCGACGTGATCTGCGTTCCGCTCGGGCCGCGCGAGGTCGTCGCGGTGGTGTGGGCCGAGAATGCTAGTCCCGATCCTCGGCTGCACAACCGGCTCAAGGACGTCGGCGAAAAGCTCGACGTACCGCCGTTGAGGGCGGAACTGCGTCAGCTCGTCGATTGGGTGTCCACTTACACGCTGTCGGCCCGCGGCATGGTGCTGCGGATGAGCTTGCGCATGGGCGAGAATCTCGGGCCCGAGCGTACGCGCCTCGGCGTGCGCCTGGTCGGTGAGCCGCCGCGGCGCCTGACCCCCGCGCGGCGTCGGGTGATCGACGTGCTGTCGGACGGGCTGTTGCACGGCAAGTCGGAGGCGGCGCGGGAGGCCGGCGTCAGTTCCGGCGTGATCGACGGCCTGGTCGATGAGGGCACGTTGACGGTTGAGGCGATGCCGCCGCCGCCGGTACCGCCGGCTCCGGATCCGTCGTACACGCTACCGGAGTTTTCGCGCGAGCAGCGCAGTGCAGTCGATGTGATGCGGACGTTGGCTGCGAGCGGCAGCTTCCATGTCGCGCTGCTTGATGGCGTCACCGGCTCCGGCAAGACCGAGGTCTATTTCGAGGCGATCGCCGAAAATATCCGGCGCGGCAAACAGTCGCTGATCCTGATGCCGGAAATCGCGTTGACTGGCCAGTTCCTCGATCGCTTCGCGCAGCGCTTCGGCGTACGTCCGCTCGAATGGCATTCGGAACTGACGCCGCGCACGCGCGCGCGCAACTGGGCGGCGATCTCGGAAGGCAAGGCGCCGGTCGTGATCGGGGCTCGCTCGGCGCTGTTCCTGCCCTATGCCAATCTCGGGCTCATCATCGTCGACGAGGAGCACGACCAGGCCTACAAGCAGGACGAAGGCGCGCATTATCACGCACGCGACATGGCGGTGGTTCGCGCGCATATCGCAAAGATCCCGATCATATTGGCTTCCGCCACGCCGTCGGTCGAGAGCGAGGTCAATGCCCGCAAGGGGCGCTACCAGCGCGTGGTGCTGCCGTCGCGGTTCGGCGGCCAACACATGCCGCATATCGAGGCGATCGACATGCGCCGCGCTCCGCCGCCGCGCGGCCGCTTCATCTCGCCACCGCTCGCCGAGCAGATCAGTTACGCGATCGAGCGCCGCGAGCAGGCGTTGCTGTTTCTCAACCGCCGCGGCTATGCGCCGCTGACGCTATGCCGCGCCTGCGGCCATCGCTTCGCCTGCACGATCTGTGACGCCTGGCTGGTCGATCATCGCTTCCGCCAGCGGCTGGTCTGCCATCACTGCGGCTTCTCGATGCCGCGCCCGAACATCTGTCCGCACTGCGCGGCGGAGGAATCGCTGGTCGCCGTCGGTCCCGGTGTCGAGCGCCTGCAGGAGGAGGCGGCGAGCATCTTTCCCGAGGCGCGCACCATGGTGCTGTCGAGCGACCTCATCACCTCGATCGAGACTATGCGCAGCGAGTTGAACGAGATCGCCGCGGGGCGCGTCGATATCATCATCGGCACGCAGCTGGTGGCGAAGGGGCACAACTTTCCGCGGCTCAATCTGGTCGGTGTGATCGATGCCGATCTGGGCTTAAGCAACGGCGATCCGCGTGCCGCCGAACGGACCTTCCAGCTCTTGAACCAGGTGATCGGCCGCGCCGGCCGCGATCAGGGCCGCGGCGTCGGCTATCTGCAGACCCACCAGCCGGAGCATCCGGTGATGAAGGCGTTGATCGCGAACGACCGCGAGGCGTTTTACGCCAGCGAGATCGATATCCGCGAACGCACCGGCTATCCGCCGTTCGGCCGGCTGGCGAGCCTGATCATCTCCGCCGGCGACCGCCCCACGGCCGAAGGCTTTGCACGCAGGCTTGCTTCCGTCGCGCCGATCGATGAGCGGATCCAGGTGCTCGGCCCCG
The DNA here is from genome assembly GCF_000938305.1 of Bradyrhizobium sp. LTSP885. Lineage (GTDB taxonomy): Bacteria > Pseudomonadota > Alphaproteobacteria > Rhizobiales > Xanthobacteraceae > Bradyrhizobium. The sequence continues at coordinate 73,145 of NZ_JYMT01000027.1, read as the reverse complement.
CCGAAGCGCCGCTTGCGGTCATCAAGGGACGCTATCGCTTCCGCCTGCTGGTGAAATCGCTGCGCAATGTCGACCTGTCGCAATATTTGCGCGAATGGCTGGCCGCGGGGCCCAAGACCAAGGGCAATCTGAAGCTTGAGGTCGACGTCGATCCGCAGAGCTTCCTGTAACGTGAAAGGCCTGCCGTCATTTGCGACGGCAGGCCTTGATCGGCACACGAAGCGGGCTTCGCGGACCGTTACGCAACGCAACGCTTACCGAACTGGAGGCAATCGGAACCGTGCGCGCTCTTAGGAGACGACCTCGGCGGTGACACGGCCGACGCCGGCACCGGTCAGGCCGATGGCGCGGGCGGCGCCGGTGGAAAGGTCGAGGACGCGGCCACGGACGAACGGGCCACGATCGTTGATGGTGACGATGACGCTTTGGCCACCATGGGTGACGCGGAGCTTGGTGCCGAAGGGCAGCGAGCGATGGGCCGCCGTCATGGCGTTCTGGTTGAAGCGCTGGCCGGAAGCGGTGCGGCTGCCCGATTCATTGCCGTAAAAGGAAGCCATCCCCGAGAACATGTGGCCGCCGCCGGTCGGCTGGGCGATCGAGGCGTTGGCGTCCTGCCAGGACGAGCCTTCGGCCTTGGCGTGATGGTGGTGATGATAGCGCTGGTGGTGCCTGGACCTGGCCGACGCTTCGGTGACGCTGCCGCCGACCAGGAGAGTTGCGGCAACAAAAGCAAGCGCCGTACGCGACTGGGTTATATTTCCCAGTACCGCCTTCTTGATATTCGCCATTGATTAAGACCCTCAGACAGTATTGCCGCGAACGCGGCAAGTGGAACCCCCGTCCCATAGTTGACCAAGGCCGTTTGGTTGCGCATTGCGGCGTGAATTGGGCAGTAATTCCGCATTGTCTCGGGTTGAAACATCTTGTTACCTCGCGGGGTATTCAAACGAAATTCCGTAATCTTGGTCGTTAACTAAACGTTAACCAATACAATACTCGACAATACTGAATAGTAGTGCGTCAGTAAGCTTTCGGTAAGTATTCGCCAAATGGAGTTTGGGACCCGCTGTTGGTTCCTGCCCGCGCGCTCATGGGGCTATGCAAATTCTTGCTGGAACCAATCCGGGTCGGATGAAAGCTGGAGCTGTGGCAGCAAATTCCCGCGCGCAGAATTTTCTGATTCGGCCGGTGGCGACAGCCGCCAAGCGCCCATGCGACAAGGCGGCGCCGACACGTGCCGTCATGTTGCACCTGCGCGTATGCTATGTTAGCAAAGCCGCGATTTTAACGATCCCGGCACGTCCTGTGCCGGTCGAAAATCGAAGTCCCGCTTGAATTCCAAGGGCTTGGATCGCTAGGCGCTGCTTTGGTGGCGACGGTTTTTCCCTTGCGAGTTTGACAGCAAAAAAGAGCGAGCTCGTGGCTGCTGAAGATCCGTCCGTTTCGGGAGTGTCCGGTCGTTATGCGACGGCCTTGTTCGAGTTGGCGCGCGACGAAAAATCCGTCGATGAAGTGAAAGCCGATCTCGAGCGATTCGAGGCCTTGCTCACCGAGAGCGCCGACCTCAGTCGTCTTGTACGTAGCCCTGTATTCTCGGCGGACACCCAGGCAAGGGCGCTGACCGCAGTGCTCGACAAGGCCGTTATTACCGGCATCTCGGCAAAATTCCTGAAAGTGCTCACCGCCAATCGCCGGCTGTTCGCCGTGACCGATGTGATCCGGGCTTATCGCGCGCTGGTGGCGAAGTACAAGGGTGAGGCGACTGCGGAAGTCACCGTCGCCGAACAGCTCAACGACAAGAATCTCGACGCGCTGAAGACCGCACTGAAATCAGTGACGGGCAAGGACGTCGCGCTGAACGTGAAAGTCGATCCCTCCATTATCGGTGGCCTGGTGGTCAAGCTCGGCAGCCGCATGGTGGATAGTTCGCTTCGCACCAAACTCAATTCGATCAAGAATGCGATGAAAGAGGCAGGCTGATGGACATCCGCGCCGCGGAAATTTCCGCGATCCTCAAGGACCAGATCAAGAATTTCGGTCAGGAAGCCGAGGTCACTGAAGTTGGACAGGTGCTGTCGGTCGGTGACGGTATCGCCCGCGTCTACGGCCTCGACAACGTTCAGGCCGGCGAAATGGTCGAGTTCGAGAACGGCACGCGCGGCATGGCGCTCAACCTCGAGACGGACAACGTCGGTATCGTGATTTTCGGCGCCGACCGTGAGATCAAGGAAGGCCAGACCGTCAAGCGTACCCGCGCCATCGTGGACGCGCCGGTCGGCAAGGGCCTGCTTGGCCGCGTCGTCGACGCGCTCGGCAATCCGATCGACGGCAAGGGCCCGATCCAGGCCACCGAACGCAAGCGCGTCGACGTCAAGGCGCCTGGCATCATTCCGCGCAAGTCGGTGAACGAGCCGATGGCGACCGGCCTGAAGGCGATCGATGCGCTGATTCCGATCGGCCGCGGTCAGCGCGAGCTGATCATCGGCGACCGCCAGACCGGCAAGACCGCGATCGCGCTCGACACCATCCTGAACCAGAAGCCGCTCAACGCGCAGCCGGACGAGAATCTCAAGCTGTATTGCGTCTATGTCGCGATCGGCCAGAAGCGCTCCACCGTCGCGCAATTCGTCAAGGTCCTCGAAGAGCAGGGCGCGCTCGAATATTCGATCATCGTCGCGGCCACCGCGTCGGATCCGGCGCCGATGCAGTACATCGCGCCGTTCACCGCCTGCACCATGGGTGAGTACTTCCGCGACAACGGCATGCATGCCGTGATCATCTATGACGACTTGTCCAAGCAGGCCGTCGCCTACCGCCAGATGTCGCTGCTGCTGCGCCGCCCGCCGGGCCGCGAAGCCTATCCGGGCGACGTGTTCTACCTGCATTCCCGCCTGCTCGAGCGCGCGGCCAAGCTCAACAAGGATCACGGCTCGGGCTCGCTGACCGCGCTGCCGGTCATCGAAACCCAGGCCAACGACGTGTCGGCCTACATTCCGACCAACGTGATTTCGATCACCGACGGCCAGATCTTCCTGGAAACGGATTTGTTCTTCCAGGGCATCCGCCCTGCCGTGAACGTCGGTCTCTCGGTGTCGCGCGTCGGTTCGTCGGCGCAGACCAAGGCGACGAAGAAGGTCGCCGGCAAGATCAAGGGCGAACTCGCGCAGTACCGCGAAATGGCGGCGTTCGCGCAGTTCGGCTCCGACCTCGACGCTTCGACGCAGCGCCTGCTCAATCGCGGCTCGCGCCTCACCGAGCTCCTGAAGCAGCCGCAGTTCTCGCCGCTGAAGATGGAAGAGCAGGTCTGCGTGATCTGGGCCGGCACCAACGGCTATCTCGATCCGCTCCCGCTCAACAAGGTGCGCGCGTTCGAGGACGGCCTGCTGTCGCTGTTGCGTGGCAAGAACGTCGAGATCCTCAATGCGATCCGCGACAGCCGTGATCTCTCCGACGACAGCGCGGCCAAGCTGAAGTCGGTGGTCGAAGGCTACGCCAAGACGTTTGCTTAAGAGGACGTTTGCTTGAGGCGACGTTTGCATAATTAACGGCTTCGCCCGGCGGCTCGCCGGGCGTGACGAACAGAGAGGCTTGCGACTGACCCCAGCGGTCGGATCGCCGGGGTGGACGAAGAATGGCGTCACTGAAAGACATGCGGGTCCGCATCGCCTCGACCAAGGCGACGCAGAAGATCACCAAGGCCATGCAGATGGTCGCAGCCTCGAAGCTGCGCCGCGCGCAGAATGCTGCCGAGGCGGCACGGCCCTACGCCGAGAAGATGGACGCGGTGATCTCCAACATCGCCGCCGCTGCCAGCGCCTCGCCCGGCGCACCGCCGCTCCTGGCTGGCACCGGCAAGGATCAGGTGCACCTGCTCCTGGTCTGCACCGGCGAGCGCGGCCTCTCCGGCGCGTTCAACTCGGCCATCGTGCGCCTCGCGCGCGAGCGGGCAAATTCGCTGATTGCGCAAGGCAAAGAGGTCAAGTTCTTCTGCGTCGGCCGCAAGGGCTATGAGCAGCTTCGCCGTAACTTCGATCGGCAGATCGTCGAGCATCTCGAATTGCGTTCGGTGCGTCAGCTCGGCTTCGTCAACGCCGAGGACATCGCCACGAAGGTACTGGCGCGGTTCGACGCCGGTGAATTCGATGTCTGCACGCTGTTCTACTCGCGCTTCCAGTCCGTGATCTCGCAAATCCCGACCGCACAGCAGGTCATCCCGCTGGAAGTGGCGACGCCTACGGCGCACGCTGGTCCGGCCACCTCCTACGACTACGAGCCGGAAGAGGACGAGATCCTCACCGGGCTGCTGCCGCGTAACCTCGCGGTGCAGATCTTCCGTGCGCTGCTCGAAAACAATGCGTCGTTCTACGGTGCGCAGATGAGCGCGATGGACAACGCGACCCGCAACGCCGGCGAAATGATTCGCAAGCAAACCCTGATCTACAACCGGACCCGCCAGGCCATGATCACGAAGGAGCTGATTGAAATCATCTCCGGCGCCGAGGCGGTCTAAGGCAGATTTTCGAAGGAGAACAATCCATGGCTACAGAAGCCAACCAGAACGGTCGCGTCACCCAGGTCATCGGCGCCGTCGTCGACGTGCAGTTCGAAGGCAAGCTGCCGGCGATTCTCAACGCGCTCGAGACCAAGAACGGCGGCAATCGCCTGGTGCTCGAAGTCGCGCAGCATCTCGGTGAATCGACGGTGCGTACCATCGCGATGGACACCACCGAAGGTCTGGTTCGTGGTCAGCAAGTCTCCGACACCGGAGCGCCGATCATGGTGCCGGTCGGTGAAGGCACGCTCGGCCGCATCATCAACGTCATCGGCGAGCCGATCGACGAAGCCGGTCCGGTGAAGGCCGAGGCCATGCGCGCGATCCACCAGGAGGCGCCGACCTACACCGAGCAGTCCACCGAAGCGGAAATTCTCGTGACCGGCATCAAGGTCGTCGACCTGCTCGCGCCGTACGCCAAGGGCGGCAAGATCGGCCTGTTCGGCGGCGCCGGCGTCGGCAAGACCGTGCTGATTCAGGAACTGATCAACAACGTCGCGAAGGCGCACGGTGGTTATTCCGTGTTCGCCGGCGTCGGCGAGCGAACCCGCGAAGGCAACGACCTCTATCACGAGTTCATCGAATCGAAGGTCAACGCCGATCCGCACAATCCGGATCCGAGCGTGAAGTCGAAGTGCGCGCTGGTGTTCGGCCAGATGAACGAGCCGCCCGGCGCCCGTGCCCGCGTCGGTCTGACCGGCCTGACGGTTGCCGAGCACTTCCGCGACCAGGGCCAGGACGTGCTGTTCTTCGTCGACAACATCTTCCGCTTTACGCAAGCCGGCTCGGAAGTGTCGGCGCTGCTCGGCCGTATTCCTTCGGCGGTGGGTTACCAGCCGACGCTCGCGACCGACATGGGCGCGATGCAGGAGCGCATCACCACCACGACCAAGGGCTCGATCACGTCGATCCAGGCGATCTACGTGCCTGCCGACGACTACACCGATCCGGCGCCGGCGACGACGTTCGCCCATCTCGATGCGACCACCAACCTCAATCGCGCGATCTCGGAAAAGGGCATCTATCCCGCCGTGGATCCGCTCGATTCGAGCTCGCGCATGCTCCAGGCGCACATTGTCGGCGAGGAGCATTACACCACTGCCCGTATGGTCCAGCAGGTGTTGCAGCGCTACAAGTCACTGCAGGACATCATCGCCATTCTCGGCATGGACGAATTGTCGGAAGAAGACAAAATCGCCGTGGCCCGCGCCCGCAAGATCGAGCGCTTCCTGTCGCAGCCGTTCTTCGTCGCCGAAGTCTTCACCGGTTCGCCGGGCAAGTTCGTCGATCTCCCCGACACCATCAAGGGCTTCCGTGGCCTTTGCGAGGGCAAGTACGATCATCTGCCGGAAGCGGCCTTCTACATGGTCGGCACCATCGAAGAAGCCGTCGAAAAGGGCAAGAAGCTTGCCGCCGAGGCGGCGTAAGACAGGCGAATGGCGAATAGGGAGTAGCGAATAGCTGCTCCTGTTCCGCCACTCACCATTCGCTATTCCCCATTCGCAGGTTTTACATGACGACCTTCCACTTCGATCTCGTCTCTCCCGAAAAGCTCGCCTTCTCCGGCGAGGTCGATCAGGTCGACGTTCCCGGCGTGGAAGGCGATTTCGGCGTCCTCGCCGGACATGCTCCTGTCGTCGCTGCGGTTCGCCCGGGCATCCTGACGATCATCACTGCCGGCAAGCGCGAGAAGGTGATCGTGCTCGGCGGTCTTGCCGAGATGTCGGACAAGGGCCTCACCGTGCTCGCCGACGTCGCGACCGCGATTGCGGATCTCGATCGGACGAAGTTCTCTGAGACCATCAAGGGGATGGAAGAGAAGCTTGCCGAGAAGGAAGGCTCCGAGCTCGACAATGCAATCGAGCGGCTCGATCACTTCAAGAGCATCGAGAACGAGCTCAACACGACCGCCATGCACTAGAGCATTTTCGGTTCTGATTGAATCAGAACCGAAGCTCTAGATTCTAGTTTTGACGCGTTTTCTTCACGCGAACCGGTATCCACTTCGCTCGAAAACGCTCTAGGCGGACCGTTCATCAACTGAATCCCGAACAAATTCAGCGCTCGCCAGACCCATGGCGGGCGCTGAATGCTTGTTGCGCCCGGGAGCTTCTGACGGCATTCTGCGGGGCATATTAGAGATCGAGGCTGGGTTTTCATGAAACGCAAGATCGCGGCGATCTTCGCGGCCGATATTGCCGGCTACAGCCGACTGGTTGCGGAGGACGAAGAGGAGACGCTGCGGCGGCTCGCCTCCTATCGTCAGGTCACCGACGACTTCATTGCAAAATACGGCGGCCGAATCTTCAACACTGCGGGTGATGCGGTGCTCGCGGAGTTTCCCAGTGCGGTCGAAGCGGTGCGCTGCGCGATCGACATCCAGGAGAGCCTGCGCACGCGCAACCTGGCCTATCCGACGAGCCGGCAGATGGCCTTCCGCATCGGCATCACCATCGGCGATGTGGTCGAGCGCGACGGCGATCTGCTCGGTGACGGCGTCAATATCGCTGCGCGGCTCGAGGGCCTCGCCGAGGTCGGCGGCATCTGCGTGTCGCGCGCCGTTCATGAGCAGGTCGCCAACAAGCTGTCGGTGCAGTTCGCCGACATCGGCGCGCAGGAGGTGAAGAACATCCCGACCCCCGTGCATGCCTACATGGTGGCGATGCGGCGCGAGGACGGCACCTACGGGACCCCGCAGGTCAAGAAGCCTATCAAGCCGGGCACGGCCAATACGCCGGCCTGGATGTGGCCCGTGGCTGCGACCCTGGTCCTGCTCGCGGGGATCGGAGTCGGCGGCTTCCTCTACTATACCAAGCTGGAGACATCGGTCACGAGGCCGTCGGTGGTGGCGAGCAACGCAACGACGTTGGCGCCCACGCCATCGGCCGCGCCGGCGCCAACGCCCTCGTCAACACCGTTGGTCACATCGTCGCCTGCGCCCACTCCAACACCGGCTCCGCCGACGTCGATTCCGTCAGGTGAGCATTTCACCGCCGACAACATTCCCTTCATCAGCGACCGTAACCGCGTCCTTCTCGCCACTGAATATGCGGGGGCGGGCGACGCCAAGGCTCTTGCCATCAACCTCAACGGCTTCATCGGCTGGATCGCGGGGCAGGTGAACGAGGATACCGCGAAGACCGCGGCGCTCGAGCAGTGCCAGAAGCGCGCCGACAATGCCGGCACGACGCGCAAGTGCGAGCTTTACGCAGTCGGCAACACGGTGGTGTATGCGCACGGCGGGCCGCCGCTGCCGCCGCTGCCCTGGGTCAAGCGTGATTCGCTGGTTGAAAAGCCGTTCGCATCAAAGGATGTGCCGATGCTGCGCGAGCCCGGCAGAAATCGCCTTGAGAGCCTCTTCGCGCCGGGGCGCAAATCGAGAACGATCGCGCTTGGGCCGGGCGGCCAGTTTTTCTTCAACTCCGGCATGGACACACTCGAAGAATCGACGCGGCGGAACCTGCAGGCTTGCGGTGCACTCGCCGGCGTCCCCTGCATGATCGTGGCCGTTGATGACGTGTTTGTCGTCCCGATCCCGACGACGCTGCGCGTCACCGGATTCTTCAAGGCAGAAGACAGTTCGGTGATCACGCCGCGCGAGCGGGGCGATATCGCGCACAAGCTTGCCGAGGCGACATCGGGTTGGAACGCGGTCGCGGTCGGAACGCAGGGGCGACCCGGGCTCGGACTGAAGGCGGCCGACGAGACCGCGGCCGTGAATGCCGCGCTTGGCGATTGCGTCAAGCGCGATAGCGATTGCCACGTGATCGCGATTGGACCATTCACCGTCGGCCCGAACTAATTAGAGCGTTTTCGAGCGAAGTGGACACCGGTTCGCGTGAAGAAAATGCGTCAGAACAAGAATCTAGAGCTTCGGTTCTGATTCAATCAGAACCGAAAATGTTCTAGCCCGCGAATTCGGCGAACTGCGCGGCGACGGCGCGATAGATGTCGCGGCGGAACGGGACCACGAGATCGGCGACGCGGTCGAGGCGCTCCCAGCGCCATTGATCGAACTCCGCGGGCTGGCCGTTGCGCGGCGTCAGCGGGTCGATCTCGGCATCGCGTCCTGTGAACCGCAGCGCGAACCATTTCTGCCGCTGTCCGCGGAATTTCGCCAGCCGGTGCGACGGATCGTCATGGGGCAGGAATTCGTAGGTCATCCAATCGGTTTCGGCGAGATAATCGGCGCTGACGGCCCCGGTCTCTTCCCAGAGTTCGCGCATGACCGCCTGACGCGGGTCCTCGCCCTCGTCGATACCGCCTTGCGGCATCTGCCAATCGAGGCCGGGCAGGACGATCTCCGGCCCGTCATCCTTGAATCGATGGCCGATCAGCACGCGTCCTGCAGCGTTGAACAGCGCGATACCCACATTAGGGCGATAGGGCTTGCTTGATGACATGGTGGCGTTTGCTTCGGTAGCTATTCGGCCGCCAGTCCGGCGAATTCCTTCACCACGCGCTCATAGACCGGGCGCTTGAACGGCACGATCAGATCGGGAAGATTTTTCATCGGCTCCCAGCGCCAGGTGACGAACTCCGCCTTGTGCCCGCCCCCGGGATTGGCAACGTTGATCTCGTTGTCCTTGCCGGTGAAGCGAAGGGCGAACCATTTTTGCCGCTGCCCGCGATAGCGACCCTTCCAGGCGCGGCCCGCGACGGTGCGCGGGATGTCATAGATCAGCCAGTCCGGGACCTCGCCGAGCTTCTCCGCCGATTTGACGCTGGTCTCTTCGTAAAGCTCGCGCCTGGCGGCCTGAAACGTGTCCTCGCCGGGATCGACGCCGCCTTGCGGCATCTGCCAGACATGGGTCTCGTCGACATGTTCGACGCCGCCCGCGCGGCGCCCGATGAACACCAGTCCGGCCGCATTCAAAAGCATGATGCCGACACAGGTCCGATAGGGCAGGTCTTCGTAACGTGCCATGCCGCCGATACCTCGTACTCTTGGGGCCGCCGACCCGCCCCCCGGCAAGGCCTGAAGTCGCACCAACGGATTGATCTTTAGCCTGATTTTGATTTCAGCATGGCCGTTGTCAATGGCACAAGCATAATGCCCTTGGACTCCAGGGTCTTGATCCAGGCGCTCAGCCGCTCGATCGAGACCGGCAGGGCCGAGGCGACGCCCACGGCCGTGCCGCGTTCCTTGGCGAGCGTCTCCAGCTTGACCAGCGTGCGGTCGATTTCCGCCGAGGTCGGCACCGCATCGATGGTGAAATCGGCCTTGGCGAACGGCATGGCCTGGCCCGCGGCCAGCGACTGGGCGACGCTGCGGGGGGTGGAACCGTCGTCGAAATAGCCAAGGCCGCGCTTGGCCGCCTCGCGGACGATCGGCTGCATCATGGGATCGGTCGCGACGAAGCGAGCGCCCATGAAATTGGCGATGCCGGCATAGCCCTGCAGGCGGCTGAGGTGCCAGTAGAGGCGATCGAGGTTCTGCTCGCTGTTGAGCGAGGTCAGCAGGGTCTGCGGCCCCGGATCATTGTCGGGATAGTCGAACGGTTCCATCGGGATCTGCAGCAGGATCTCGTGGCGCTGCGACCGGGCGCGTTCGGCAAGCTTGCCGGGGTCGGCTCCGTAGGGCGTAAAGGCCAGCGTCACGGCCGCCGGCAGCTTCACGATGGCGTCGGCGGTCTTGGCGGCGCCGACACCAAGGCCTGCGACCACAATCGCAACCACGGGCATTTTGGCGGCCTTGGCGCGGTCGGCGTCAGCCGCATAGACCGTGAAGGGTTTCAGGCCATCGGCGACCACCGGGATCATGCCGTAGCGCGATTTCTCCAGCAGGCGCTGGTCGATGCCCGTCATCATCGCGGGCGGCGCGTCGCCGTCGGTTTTGTCGGCGGGATTGCCGGCGCCGATCACCACATCCTGGCGCTTGCCGCTGGAGCCATCGATGATGGTCACGGTCTTGGCGTCGCCGGCGGCCGCCGGCGACTTGGGAGCGGCGGATTTGGCTGCCGGCTCAGTCAGGGCGGCCGGCGCTTGCTTGTCGGCCGCCGCGGGGGTCTCCACCTTGCGGAGCGCGACATGGGCAACCGGCTCGCCTCCGAGCGGATTGTCGTTGAACAGCGCAACGCCGACGAAGCCGACCAGCACAAGCCCAAGCAGCACGGCGAGCGCCTGCATCGCCGTGAACGGCAGGCGAAGCCGGCGCGTCTTGCCAACGGTCTGCTGCCCAAGCGGCGTGCTCAGTTCGTCGGCCGCCTCTGCCATGAGCCTCCCCGAATCAACAGCGCGAACGATAGCACGATGCGGCGCGTTCCCGCGCGCGGACCGCGGGGCCCGTCAGAGCCCGGTGAACACCGGCGAGGTCGAGATACAAAAAGGGCGGCCCGAGGGCCGCCCTTTTCGCCAAATGGATCGATCGAATCAGTTCGAGGATTTCTCGGCCGGCTTGTCCGCCGCGGCCTTGTCGCCGGATGCGGCAGCAGGCGCTGCCGGCGGCGTCGCATTCGCGGTCGACTTGATGCCGTGCAGCAGGTCGTCGGCCATCTTCAGCGCCTTGTCGTCCTTGGCGTCCGGCGGCACGTAGGATTGCGAGCCGGTCTTCTCGTCGCCATCGTTCTTCAGATGGCCGCGCAGCGAAGCCTCGCCCTTGGTGTCGGTCCGCGCCTTCAACTCGTCCGGCACGTCCTGCAGCACTTCGATGTCGGGCACGATGCCCTTGGCCTGGATCGACTTGCCCGACGGCGTGTAGTAGCGCGCCGTGGTCAGGCGCAGCGCGCCGTTGCCCGAGCCGAGCGGGATGATGGTCTGAACCGAGCCCTTGCCGAACGAGCGCGTGCCGACCAGCGTCGCGCGCTTGTGGTCCTGCAGCGCGCCGGCAACGATTTCGGAGGCCGATGCCGAACCACCATTGATCAGCACGATGACCGGCTTGCCCTTGGTCAGGTCGCCCGGATGGGCGGCGCGGCGCTGCGTTTCCTCGGCGTTGCGTCCGCGGGTCGATACGATCTCGCCGCGCTCCAGGAACGCGTCGGAGACCGTGACGGCTTCCTCGAGCAGGCCGCCGGGGTTGTTTCTGAGGTCGATGACATAGCCCTTCAGCTTGTCGCCGATCTGGCCCTGCAGATTGGCGATCTCCTTCTTCAGGCCTTCGGTTGTCTGCTCGTTGAAGGTGGTGATGCGGATGTAAGCGATATCGTCGGCTTCGACGCGCGCGCGCACCGAGCGGACGCGGATGTTGTCACGCACCAGCGTGACGTCGATCGGATTGTCCTGGCCCTTGCGGATGATCTTGAGCTTGATCTTGGTGTTGACCGGACCGCGCATCTTCTCGACGGCCTGGTTCAGCGTCAGGCCCTGCACGGCTTCGTCGTCGAGATTGGTGATGATGTCGTTGGCCATGATGCCGGCCTTCGATGCCGGCGTGTCGTCGATCGGCGAGACGACCTTGATCAGACCGTCTTCCATCGTGACTTCGATGCCGAGGCCGCCGAACTCGCCGCGGGTCTGCACCTGCATGTCGCGGAAGCTCTTGGCATCCATGTAGCTCGAATGCGGATCGAGGCCGGACAGCATGCCCGAGATCGCGGACTCGACCAGCTTCGAGTCGTCGGGCTTCTCGACATAGTCGCTGCGCACGCGCTCGAACACGTCTCCGAACAGATTGAGCTGGCGATAGGTGTCAGACGTTGCGGCGCGCGCGCTCGATCCCATCAGCACCGCGCGGGGCTGCGTGATGAACAGCGTCAGTGCCGCACCGGTGGCGGCGCTGAGGAGAATTACAGAAGTCTTGCGCATCATCCGCGAACCTTTTCGCCTTCATTTGCGGCCCACCATGGACCTGGATCGATTGGAGTGCCGTCTTTCCGGAACTCGACATAGAGCACTGGCTGGCTCGCATTGGTCGCTAGAATGGATGCAACCTGGGACGTGGACCCCATGGTCGCGACCGGCTCTCCCGTTAGCACAAACTGGCCAATGTTTACCGAAATCCGCTCCATCCCGGCGATCAGGACATGATACCCGCCCCCGGCATTGAGGATCAAGAGTTGTCCGTAGCTGCGGAAAGGACCGGCGTAAACGACCCAGCCGTCACACGGGGTTGTGACCTGCGCGCCGGCCTTGGCGGCCAAAGAAATGCCTTTTTGTACGCCGCTGGCCCCGTCGGAACCGCCAAAATCGCGAATCTTGGCGCCATTCACGGGGTAGGCGAATAGGCCCTTGGCCGAGGCGAAGGCGACCGCCGGGGTTAGCCGGCCCTGGTCCTTGAAGGCCCCCAGATTCGGCTTGCCGTTGACCGTCGCGGGGGCGCCCTGGAGGTTTGCCGTGGCGGCGGCCTTCGCGGCGCTTTTGAGATCCTGTTCCATCTTGGCGATCAGGCCCTGCAGGCTGTCGACCTGCTTGGACAGCGCAATGGCGCGGGCGCCTTCCGTCTCCATGTCCTTTTCGGCTGTGCTCTGCTGCCGCTGCCGCTCGTCGACCAGGGCTGCGAGGCGGGTCTGGTCGTCCTTGAGCTTGTCGCGGTCACGCGAGAGCGCGTCGCGTTCGGTCGAGATGGTCTTGCGGAGCGCGACCAGCTCGCCGAGGTCGGTCGCGAGCTTCTCGGCGCGGCCGCGCAATTCCGGCACCACCGCACCGAGCAGCATCGCCGTGCGCAGCGATTGCAGCGCGTCCTCTGGCCGCACCAGCAGCGCCGGCGGTGAGCGCCTCCCGGCGCGCTGAAGCGCTGCGAGCACCTCGATGATCTCGGCACGGCGTGAATCGAGCGAGGAGCGGATTTCGCGCTCGCGGCCATCGAGCGGTTGCAGACGCGCCTCGGTCTCTACGATCCGGGTCTCGACGCTGCGCACCTGGGCCGCGATGTCGATCAATTGCTGATTGAGCTTGCTGCGGTCCTGACCGATTGCCGTGATGTCGGCCTTCAGCTTCTCCTGCAGCTCGGCCGCCTTGCGCTGCTGCTCGCGCGCGGCCTCGAGCTCCTGCTCGCGCTGCTTGATGATGTCTGGCGGTGTTGCGGCCTGTTGCGCCGGCGGTATCGCTTGCGCATGCGCTGGTGCCGGCGGACTCGCGGCGAGCATGGTAATTGAAAGAAGCGATACGGGCAGCCAACCGCGCCTGATGGCGTCGGGGTATGAAAGCATGTCCCGCTTGTGCTGCATCCGGTTTATTCAGCGTTCTCGATTGTCCATCACGGCACTCAGGCGCGGTGATAGGGGTGGCCGGCCAAAATGGTCGCGGCCCGATATATCTGTTCCAGAAGCATGATGCGGACCATTTGATGCGGCCAGGTCGCCGAGCCGAACGCAATACGTAAGGCAGCCTTGCGCTGCAATTCAGGCGAAAGTCCGTCCGCACCGCCGATCGTAAAGACAGCGTTTGCGCTTCCTTCGTCGCGCCAGCGGCCGAGCTGCCGGGCAAAGCTTGCGCTATCGATGCTCTTGCCACGCTCGTCGAGCGCAACCAGCGTGAACTTGTCGGGCAGCAGCGCCGAGATGGCGGCGGCCTCTTCGGCGATGCGCGCGCTGACATCGCGCGCACGGCTTTCCACAATTTCATGGACGTCGAGGCCGCGAAAGCCGAGTTTGCGACCGATATCGTCGAAGCGCTCGCGGTAGCGCTCGGCCAGCTCCCGTTCCGGACCCTGTTTCAAACGGCCGATGCAGATCACGACAAGGCGCATCAGCGCACGTTACCATGCGCCTCAGCCGATTCGCATCGGCTTCACGAAACTCAGACTGCCGTGACCGCCGGGTTCTGAGTCCACAATCGTTCGAGATTGTAGAACTCGCGCACCTCGGGTCTGAACACGTGCACGACCACGTCGCCGGAATCGATCAGCACCCAGTCGCAATTGGACAAGCCCTCGACATGGACGCTTTTGATCCCGTTTTCCTTCAGGCCCTTCGTCACATTTTCCGCGATCGCGCCGACGTGCCGGTTGGCCCGGCCCGAGGTGACGATCATGTAGTCGGAATATGCCGATTTGCCGCGAAGGTCGATGGTGACCGTTTCTTCCGCCTTCATATCGTCGAGGCGGGAGAGGATCAGGTTCAAGGTCTTGTCGGCGTCGGGTTGCGCCTTCAAGGCCGCGGTTTTCGTCGATGTTTTACGCGCAGTCTTAAGACCTGAAGTCTTGGGAACCTTGGGTAAAACAGACTTTGACAATACAGATGTGGCCAGGGACCATTCCTTTCACTGTATCGCGGGGACCGAATCCTCGGCGCCCGCGCACCATTCTACGCATGTGGGGTTAATGGTTTCAACATTCCAGTAACCCTTTACGCCCTTCACGCCGTCCTCCAGCTCCCGTCCGGGTTCCGAAGGCCGGTCGAAGACAGCTTGGATTTCATGCCGGTCAGGAACACCCAGGCCGGCGCCGGCTGATCAGCCAGCCGGATCGCCTGATTTTCGGGCATGCGATAGCGCGCAAGCGCCTGCGCGGCCGGTGCGGCAAGCGCGCGGAAACTTTCGGGCGGACGGTCGATCACGGCAATCGGCACATCCGAGGCGATGCGCCGCCAGTCTTTCCAGCGATGGAATTGCGCAAGGTTGTCAGCGCCCATGATCCAGACAAAGTGCACGCCGGAGACGCGGCGGCGCAAGTGGATGATCGTGTCGACCGTATAGCGCGTACCAATGACAGCTTCGAGACAGCTGATGTCGATGCGCGGGTCATCGGCGGTGCGGCGCGCGGCCTCGGCGCGCTCGGCGAGCGCGTGCAGGCCGTTGTGATCCTTCAGCGGATTGCCCGGCGTCAACAACCACCAGACCCGATCGAGCTGCAGACGCTTGAGCGCGAACAGGCTGATGGCGCGATGCGCGGCGTGCGGCGGATTGAAGGAGCCGCCGAGCAGCCCGATGCGCATGCCGTTGGTGTAGAACGGAATGGCGCGGGCTGCGGGTCGCTGCGCGGTCGGAGCTTGCTGCAATGGCTCTACCGCCCGCGTCGGGGAATAATCACGGCCGCGTCTGTCCGGTGCCGTGGACGCGATATTTGAAGCTCGTCAGTTGCTCGGCGCCGACCGGGCCGCGGGCGTGGAATTTGCCGGTCGCAATCCCGATCTCGGCGCCGAAGCCGAACTCACCGCCGTCGGCAAACTGCGTCGAAGCGTTATGCAGCACGATCGCGGAGTCGACCTCGCCGAGAAATCGCTGCGCGGCCGCGGCATCTTCCGTCACGATCGCATCGGTGTGATGCGAACCGTGACTTTGAATATGCGCGATCGCTTCATCGAGGCCATCCACGATCTTCGCCGAGATGATCGCGTCCTCATATTCGGTGTCCCAATCCTCGTCCGACGCGGGCTTCACCCTGGCATCAGCGCCTTGCACCGTGTCGTCGCCGCGCACCTCACAGCCGGCATTGATCAACATCTCGATCAGCGGCTTCAGGCTCGTCGCAACAGCCGTGCGATCCACCAGCAGGGTCTCCGCAGCGCCGCAGACACCCGGGCGCCGCATCTTGGCGTTGAGCACGATCTTCTTCGCCATGTCGAGATTGGCCGAACGATCGACATAGACGTGGTTGACGCCCTCAAGATGCGCGAACACGGGTACCCGCGCTTCCGTCTCGACGCGCGCAACCAGGCTCTTGCCGCCACGCGGCACGATCACGTCGATGCCGCCGTTCAATCCCGTGAGCATCAGGCCGACCGCTGTGCGGTCGCGCGTCGGCACCAGGGTGATCGCGGCCTCGGGGAGGCCGGCCTCGCGCAGGCCCTGCACCAGGCAGTCATGGATCGCGCGGCAGGAGCGGAAGCTGTCGGAGCCGCCGCGCAGGATCACGGCATTGCCCGACTTCAGGCACAGCACGCCGGCATCGGCCGCGACATTGGGACGGCTTTCGAAGATCACCCCGATCACGCCGAGCGGTACGCGCACGCGCTCGATCGTCATGCCGTTCGGCCGCTGCCAGCTCTCGGTGACGGCGCCGACCGGATCAGGAATCTCGCGCACGGTTGCAACGCCGTCGGCCATCCCGTCGACGCGTGCCTGCGTCAGCGTCAGGCGGTCGACGAACGCAGAGGTCATGCCGGCTGCGCGCGCCTCCGCGACATCCTCGGCATTGGCAGCGAGGATGGCTCGCGCGTTGCTGCGGATCGCACGTTCAATGGCCGCGAGGGCCCGGTTCTTCTGCTCCGGCGACGCCAGCGCCAGCACGCGCGCGGCAGTGCGCGCCTTGACGGCGAGGTCGGACATCAGGGCGGAGAGATCGGCGTTGCCGTCGATCGCCTTCAGAGGCGCGGTCATGGACGTCCCAGCTTTAGATTAAGGCCATGTTCTAGCATGACAATTGAGGGGTTGGCGAGGCGCGGAACCGGTATGGCAGATGGCGGCGGGCCGCCGGCCGATCGGCCCAATAGGCTATTTGGGCCTACTTTGCGCCTACTTGGCCGGGAAGGTGCCCGCCGGGCCCACCACCAGGTCGTCGCGATGGATCATTTCGGACCGGCCGCTGGTCCCGAGAATGGCCATCACGTCCGGCGAGGAGCGGCCCTTGATCTTCTCGGCGTTCTCGGCGTCGTAGGCGACGAGGCCGCGGCCGATTTCATGGGTATCGGGGCCGCGCACCACCACTGCGTCGCCGCGCGCGAATTGGCCGTCGACCCTGACAACACCGGCCGGAAGCAGGCTTTTGCCCGCGCGCAGCGCGTTCACCGCGCCGGCATCGATGGTCAGCGTGCCCTTGGGCTCCAGCGAGCCCGCGATCCAGCGTTTTCGCGCCGTCACCGGATTGGCGGGGGTGAGGAACCAGGTGCAGCGGCCGCCGTCGGCGATCGCCTGCAATGGATGCTCGATCTTGCCGGAGGCGATCAGCATATGGGTGCCGGCGGTGGTCGCGATCTTCGCGGCTTCGATCTTGGTGTACATGCCGCCGCGCGACAATTCGGATTCAGCGGCGCCCGCCATCGCCTCGATCTCCGAGGTGACGCTCTCGACGATCGGGATCAGCCTTGCTTCGGGATTGGCCGCGGGTGGCGCGGTGTAGAGGCCGTCGATGTCGGACAGCAGGATCAGGAGGTCCGCGCTCGCCATGGTGGCGACGCGGGCGGCGAGGCGGTCGTTGTCGCCGTAACGGATTTCGTTGGTGGCGACCGTGTCGTTCTCGTTGATCACAGGCACCGCGCGCCATTCGAGCAGCTTTGCGATCGTCGAGCGTGCGTTGAGATAGCGGCGGCGCTCCTCGGTGTCCTGCAGCGTGACGAGAATTTGGCCGGCGCCGATGCCGTGATGGCCGAGCACTTCCGACCAGATCCGCGCCAGCGCGATCTGACCGACGGCGGCGGCGCCCTGGCTCTCCTCGAGCTTCAGCGGTCCGCGCGGCAGCTTCAGGCGGCTGCGGCCGAGCGCAATCGAGCCCGACGACACCACCATGACCTCGCGGCCTTCCTTGTGCAGTTTCGCGATATCGTCGACCAGTGCCGCGAGCCAGGACGCGCGCACCTCGCCCGCCTGCGAGTCGACCAGCAGAGACGAGCCGACCTTGACGACGATGCGGCGAAAGTTCTTGAGCGCAGGGCGTTGCATGGGCTTGGGTCTGGAAAACAAGGTCTTTGAAGCAAGATCTTTGAAGCTTGGGAAGCAATACGCGCCACGTCAGGACTTTGGAAGTGGCGAGGGCGAGGCGTTCACCCCTACGGTCCCGGCGTCGCCCACGGCTCCGTCTGGCCCTTGGCCTTGTTTGATACCGGCGCCTCGCCGATCACCTCGACCAGCGCGCGCAAGGCCTCCGGCACGCCTTCGCCGGTGACGCCGGAGATCAGCAGCGGCGTCTTCTTCGCCGCCCGCTTGAGCCGGTCCTTCTGCTTCTTCAACTCGTCCGGCGTAACTGCGTCGATCTTGTTCAGCGCGACGATTTCGATCTTGTCGGCGAGCTCACCCTCATACGCCTCGATCTCGGTGCGCACGGTCTTGTACGCCTTGCCGGCATGCTCGCAGGTCGCATCGATCAGATGCAGCAGCACGCGGCAGCGTTCGACATGGCCGAGGAAGCGGTCACCGAGGCCGACGCCTTCATGGGCGCCTTCGATCAGGCCGGGAATATCGGCCAGCACGAACTCACGGCCGCCGACATTCACCACGCCAAGCTGCGGATGCAGGGTGGTGAAGGGATAGTCGGCGATCTTCGGTTTTGCCGCGCTTACGACCGACAGGAAGGTCGACTTGCCGGCGTTGGGCAGGCCAACCAGACCCGCATCGGCGATCAGCTTCAGGTGCAGCCAGATCCAGCGTTCTTCGCCGGTCTGGCCGGGATTGGCATTGCGCGGCGTGCGGTTGGTGGAGGATTTGAAATGCGCATTGCCAAAGCCGCCATTGCCGCCTTCGGCCAGCACGAATTTCTCACCGAGCGTGGTGAAGTCGTGCAGCAGCGTCTCGCGGTCCTCGTCGAACACCTGGGTGCCGACGGGCACCTTCAGCACGATCGGCTTGCCGTTAGCGCCATGGCGGTCCTTGCCCATGCCATTGGTGCCCTTTGGCGCCTTGAAGTGCTGCTGGTAGCGATAGTCGATCAGCGTATTGAGGCCGTCGACGGCCTCGATGATGACGTCGCCGCCGCGGCCGCCATTGCCGCCGGACGGGCCGCCGAACTCGATGAACTTCTCGCGCCGGAACGCGACGCAGCCATTGCCGCCGTCGCCGGAGCGAATATAGACCTTGGCTTCATCGAGGAATTTCATGATCTCAACACTAGCGTTTTCGAGCGAAATGGACGCCGGTTCGCGCGAAGAAAACGCGTCAAAACGAGAATTTGGAGCCCGGCCTTGGCGTTGTCAGAACCGGCATTTCCCTAGTTAGGGCAGGGCGGCCGCTGCGGCAACCCGGAAGCGCCCTCACTTTGGCGAAAAGCCTTAATTTTCGGGCCTTTTTGCGGCCTCGGCCCGATTGCTGAGCATTTATTCCGGCCGGCGTAGGACCAGGAACTTCTGCATCCCCTCCAGCACCAGTTCGCGGCGCTGGTTGTGCACGGTCGAGCGCAGCGTCACCACGCCGGTGCTGCGGCCAGGTGCGAGCTCGATCACCTCGAGTGCGGGGTAGATGGTGTCGCCGGCGTAGACGGGTTTCAGGAACTTGCTCGACTGTTCGAGAAAGCCGATCAGCGACTCCTCCACGACATAGGGAAACAGCCCCGCGCCGGGCGCCGTGTGCACCAGCGTCTGGAAGCCATGCGCGAGCAGGTCCGGCATGCCGCGCGTGCGGCAATACTCGACGTCGTAATGGATCGGATGGGTGTCGCCGCTCGCGGTCTGGAAGGCGGCGAACACGGCCGAAGTCTGCGTCCGGCTCGGGATCACGAAGCGCTCGCCAAGCACAAAATCCTCGAACCACCGCTGCGCAGGTACCATGCGGTGCTGGGTAGGATCGAACTCGGTCATGCGGCGTTTCCTGCGCTGTTCTTTGAAGGGCTGATCTACCGGTAGCGCAGGTGCCGCACTGCGACAATTGGTTCGATTTGCTGTCTTTTGGCGCCCTCCTTTTTGGCTCCCTTGGGGTTGTCCTGCGCAACCACGTCGCTAAAACCGTCAACAAAGCCAGCCCGACTCACGCGGCGGCAACAGAAGCAAGATGAGCCTGTTCGCAAAACTGTCCTCCTACGACGATCGATCCGCGCGGCTCGCCGGCATCGGATTGATGCTGCTGTCGATCTTCATGTTCTCGTTCGGCGACGCGATGGGCAAGTTCATGGTCGCGACCTATTCGGTCGGGCAGTTGCTGTGGCTGCGCGCCTTCGCGGCACTGATCGTGCTGCTGCCGATGGTGTGGAAGCAGCGCGCCGATTTCCTGCATCTCGAGCGCCCCTGGCTGCAATTGCTGCGGGTGATACTGTCGACGCTCGAGGTCGCAGCGTTCTTCCTCGCAACCGTCTATCTGCCGCTCGCCGACGTCATCACCTATTATCTGGCCGGACCGATCTTCGTCACCGCAATGTCGGGCCTCGTGCTCGGTGAGCATGTGGGCTGGCGGCGCTGGACGGCGATCCTGGTCGGCTTTTGCGGCGTGTTGATCGCGCTCAGGCCATCCTCGCAGACGATCAGTTGGCCGGCGATGATCGCACTTGGCGGGAGCCTGTCGTTTGCGGTGTTGATGCTGATCACGCGATCGCTGCGATCGACACCCGACATCGTGCTGGCGTCGTCGCAATTCGGCGGCACGTTCATCCTGGGCGCGGCGCTGTCGCCGTTCGGCTGGGTGACGCCATCCGCCGGCAGCCTCGGGCTGTTCTTCGCCGCCGGCATCATCTCGGTCGCAGCCCTGCTCTGCGTGAACCGCTCGCTGAAGCTCGCGCCGGCGAGCGTGGTGGTGCCCTATCAATATTCGATGATCGTCTGGGCGGTGATCTTCGGCTTTGTGGTGTTCGGCGACGTGCCGTCCTGGGCCACGATCGTCGGTGCCGCGATCATTATCGGCGCAGGACTCTATATCTTCCTGCGCGAGCAGCAGCTCGGGCGGCAGCAGCCGGCGGTGAATCCGCCGGCGTGACTATCACCCTCCCCTGGAGGGGGAGGGTCGACGCGAATGCAATGAGCGGCGGGGTGGGGTGGAGGTCTTTCCACGTCCAGAAGTATCCGTGCGGAGAGATCACCCCACCCCGGATCGCATTTCGCGTTGCTCAATGCGATCCGACCCTCCCCCTCCAGGGAGGGTGAAGATCAACCCTGCCGCCGCGTCGAATGGCTCCAGGTCTTTAGCGAGGCCCAGACGCCGCGCGACAGGCGGAAGCAGTCCACCGGGCTCGACGAGCCCAGCGCCTCGAAGCGGTGCAGCTCGACGCCGCTCCACTGGAAGCCGCATTTCTCAAGGATGTTGCGCGACGACGGATTCGCGACGCGGGCGCCTGATATCAGCTGGTCGAGATCGAATTCCTCGAAAAAGTAATCGATCACCGCGCGTGCGGCCTCGGTGCCGAAACCCTGGCCCCAATGGTCGACGCCGAGCCAATAGCCGAGTTCCGCCGTGGTCGCCTCGCGCCAGTCGACGCCGACCATTCCGATCGGCGTATGATTGTTCTCGATCAGGAAAACCGTCTCGCGTCCGCCCTCGGCGAGCGCACGCACGAAATCGATGGCGTCGTCCTGGCTGTAGGGATGCGGCAGCCGACGGGTGTTCTCCGCGATGCGGCGATCATTGGCGAGACGGGCAATTGCTTTTACGTCCGCGAGCGTCGGCTTGCGCAATGTCAGCCGTTCGGTCTCGAGGACGCACGCTCTCGCCTCGCGCAAGGTCGGGGTCGGGATGTCCTGCAACATGTCGGGCTCCTGTGATGCGAAACAACGGTACGCAACGCTTGGAATGTTGCGCGCGGTCGAACTGGAACCCGCGCAACAAAAAAGGGAGGCCGGTTGTCCCGCCTCCCTTGGAGCCCATTTCGACTCCGCCGGTTCAACAGGACCCGGCGGACTCGTGTTTGTCCACCGTCTATTCGGCCGCTTCCGCCATCGGGACGACCGATACGAATGTGCGGCCGTTGGCTTTGGCGCGGAACTCGACATGACCCTCGATCTTCGCGAAGAGAGTATGGTCGGTGCCCATGCCGACATTAAGGCCGGGATGCCAGGTGGTGCCGCGCTGACGCGCGATGATGTTACCGGGGATCACGCGCTCGCCACCGAACGCCTTGACGCCAAGGCGCTTGCCCTTGGAATCACGTCCGTTACGCGATGAACCGCCTGCTTTTTTGTGAGCCATGGCTCGTCTCCGACTTCGCTAGAATCTCTAGATCAATTCCTTGACGGAATCATTTCAATTCTGGTCACGCGGATTTGCCGCGTGACGATCAACCTTTTCGCGCGCGAGAGGCCTATGCGGCTTCCTCGGCGGGCGCTGCCACCGGCTTTTCCCGCTTCGGCCGCGGGCCGATGGTCGGCTTGGCATTATCGGCGAGAATCTCGGTGATGCGAAGCACCGTGAGCTCGTCGCGATAGCCGCGCTTGCGGCGTGAATTCTTGCGGCGACGCTTCTTGAACGCGATCACCTTGGGGCCACGCTTGTGCTGCAGCACTTCGGCTGCAACGGTCGCGCCTGCCACGGTGGGCGTTCCCAGCACGGGCGTGTCACCGCCGAGCACCAGAACTTCGCCAAGCTGGATGATCGTACCGACTTCGCCGGCGATCTTGCCTATCTCGAGTACATCATTCGGAACGACGCGGAACTGCCGGCCGCCGGTTTTGATGACTGCGAACATCGTTTGATTCCTTCGTGTTCGATACCAGCCTCGGACGAGTAGCCCGGGTCGGCTTTTTGTTCAGTCGCTATGGGTTTCGGTTTTCGTGCGAGGGGAACGAATTCCCTGGATTGCTCGCGCAAAAACAATCGGCGCGAGAAATCCTCGCGCCGGATGCGGTGGACTTATAGCCGCAAACAGCGGGGAGTCAAGAATAAGCGGGGCAAAAACCGGCCAAAAATGAAGGATTTGGCGCGGTTTTGGCCCGATTCGCCGTTAGGCGGCCGCCCTGGCGTGGCGGCGGATGGTTTGCGGTGGCTGGCCCAGGACACGCAGGAACGCCCGCCGCATCCGCTCGCGGTCGGCAAAGCCGGTCTCGTTCGCGATCTCGTCCATCGCATGCCGGCCATCGCCGATCAACTCGCGCGCCGCCTCGACACGGAGATGCTCGATCGCCTTCGCCGGCGACTGCCCGGTCTCGGCGCGAAAGGCGCGGCTGAACTGGCGCGGGCTGAGCCGCGCGACCTCGGCCAGCTCCTCCACGGACAATTCGTTGCGCAGGTGCGCCTTGGCATAGTTGAGTGCGTTCTGGATCCGGTCGGATTTCGGCTCCAGCTCGAGCAGCGCGGAGAACTGCGACTGTCCGCCGGCGCGGCGATGATAGACGACGAGCTTGCGCGCCACCGAACGGGCGACCTCGACGCCGAGATCGTGTTCAACCATCGCCAGCGCCAGGTCGATCGTCGCGGTCATGCCAGCCGAGGTCCAGATCGGTCCGTCGACGATGTAGATGCGGTCCTGCTCGACCTTGAGCCTGGGAAATCGTGCCTGCAGCTCGGCGGCAAACTCCCAATGCGTAGAGACGCGTCGGCCGTCGAGCACGCCGGCTTCGGCCAGCGAGAAGGCGCCGACGCAAGGCGCGGCAATACGCTGCGACGATGTCATGGCGCGGTGAATATAGTCGGTCAGCTTCGGCGATGCTGGGCGCAGCTCCGTGCCTGCCCCGACGAACAGCGTATCGAAGCTACGCTCACCAAAGGCTTCAGTCTCGACATTGAAGCCCGCGGACGAGCGCACCGGACCGCCGTTCTCCGACAGCAGCGTCACTTCGTAGAAGGACACCCCCGCCACCAGATTGGCGATCTCGAAGGCGGTGATGGCGGCGAAGCCCATTACCTGGAAGTCCGGAAAAATGACGAAGCCGATCTTCTGCATGGAACCCTCGCGCGCACGTCGACGTCCTAAAAAGGTGTATATATGACATTTGAGACGCGGGAAAGGGCCTCTACAACCTGACCAACGGCCAAAACCGGCCGTCCAGGTCAAACAGGAGACCAACATGACCAAGTCAGCCAAGGGAACGGCGCTCGTCACCGGCGCGTCGTCCGGAATCGGTGCCATCTATGCGGACCGGCTCGCACGGCGTGGCTACGATCTGATCCTCGTCGCACGTAACCGCGAGCGCCTCGATGGGCTTGCCAGGCGTCTGTCCGGGGAGACAGGTCGATCGATCGAGATCGTTGCCGCCGATCTCAGCAAGCGGGACGATTTGTCCCGGATCGAAGCCATCCTGCGCGATAATGCCGGCATTACCGTGCTGGTGAACAATGCCGGCGTCGGCGCGACTGCGCCGCTGCTCGTATCCGACGTCGACAAGATGAGCGACATGATCGCGCTCAACGTCAACGCGCTGATGCGCCTGACCTATGCGGCGGTCCCGGGATTTGTCGCGCGCGGCGGCGGCACCCTGATCAACATCGCCTCGATCGTCGGTGTCGCGCCCGAAATCCTCAACGGTGTCTACGGCGGCAGCAAGGCTTTCGTGGTCGCGCTGACGCAGTCGTTGCAGCACGAGCTGAAGGACAAGAATATCCGCGTCCAGGCGGTGCTGCCGGGTGCGACGGCGACCGAATTCTGGGGCATCGCCGGCACGCCGGTCGAGCATCTGCCCGGCGAGATCGTCATGAAGGCCGAGGACATGGTGGATGCCGCGCTCGCCGGCCTCGATCAGGGTGAAGTCATCACGGTGCCGTCGCTTCCCGATGCTGCGGACTGGCAGGCCTATGAGGGCGCCCGCCAGAAGCTGATGCCGAACCTGTCGCGCAGCAAGCCCGCGGCGCGCTACGGGGTTGCGGCAGCCTGACATCGCCAAAAATTGCGTCCCGCGCGGGTCAAAGCGCGGGACGCAACCAATTGGGTTCCCGGCCGTTAATGGAGGGAACCTCAGGCGGGCAAGGGCGCTAGGGCGCAAGGGCGAAATGGCTGACGACACATTATCAACCACGGGCATTGCCCAGCATGGCGGCGCGCGGCTGCCATCCGTCGATATCGACAGTTTCAACATCGAGCTGAAGGACGACGAGGGATTCATCGGCGACCGCGCCTCCAAGGGCGCATTCCGCAAGATTTTCGACCGCTGGCGCAAGCCGCTGCGGAAGTCGGGCGAGGATCCATTCGGCGACGAACCGTCGGACGAGATCAGCAAGAAGAAGCTGGATGAGATGCTGGTCGGCGACGACACCGAAGCGTCCGCCGTCGTGCACAGCGCGATCGAGGAGTTCGCGCAGGAGCTCGCTTATGTGACGCGGCGCTTCCTCAAGACCAAGGCCTGGGCCGGCACCGAGCGCATCGTGGTCGGCGGCGGTTTTCGCGAAAGCCGACTCGGCGAACTCGCCATCGCGCGCACCGAGATCATCCTCACATCGGAGGATATCGAGATCGACATGGTGCCGATCCGCTTTCATCCCGATGACGCCGGCCTGATCGGCACGCTGCATCTGGCGCCGTCATGGATCTTCGAGGCCCATGACAGCATCCTGGCGGTCGATATCGGCGGCACCAATATCCGCTGCGGTGTGGTCGAGACACGCTGGAAGAAGGCGCCTGATCTGTCGAAGGCGGAAGTCTGGAAGTCGGAGCTGTGGCGCCATGCCGACGACGAGCCGACGCGCGAGGGCGCGGTGAAGCGCCTGGTGAAGATGCTGAAGGATCTCATCGGCGCCGCCGAAGCCGAGGGCCTGAAGCTCGCACCGTTCATCGGCATCTCCTGTCCCGGCGTCATCAACGCGGACGGGTCGATCGCGAAGGGCGCGCAGAACCTGCCGGGCAACTGGGAGAGCAGCAAATTCAACCTGCCGGCGAGTCTGGTCGAGGCGATCCCCGAGATCGGCGGCCACGACACCGCAATCGTGATGCACAATGACGGCGTCGCCCAGGGGCTCGCCGAAGTCCCCTTCATGCAGGACGTCGCGCATTGGGGCGTGCTGACGATCGGAACCGGGCTCGGCAATGCCCGCTTCACCAACCGCAAGAAAGACAACGGCAAGGACGAGAAGAAGGCCAAGGGCGACGACGAGAGCGAAAAGAGCGAGAAAAAGACCAAGAAGGCCAAGGAAAAAGCCAAGGAGAACGCCAAGGAAAACGCGAAGGCGTGAGACTCGCGTTAACCATCGCCGCTTGACCGCAGCGCGGTAAGGTTGAGCGGTTAGGTTAAGAACGGGTTCGCGTTGCCGATTTGGCCGGGGTTGCTAGCGTCAGTCCGTCGCTCCCGCTGGCCGCCGAAGCCGCACTTCTCGGTCAGTAAATTTTAAGCAGCGGCACGGGACCGCCAGTTTTTTGTCGCGTCTGGCGGTCCCACCTTCATTCTACCTCCAATTGATCCGCTCGAAAAACCCTGCGATCTCGGCGGCCGCCCGGTCGGGATCCTCACGATGCGGAAAATGCCCGACATCGGGAAATATCTTCAGATCGAGATCGATGAAGGTCTCCCCTAACCGGTCGGTCCAGGCATAGGGAAACAGCGGATCGTGCTCGGCCCAGCGGATGCAGGTCGGCACCGCAATCGGCGGCAGCATTGACGCCTCGCCCTGCATCATCCTCACGCGTCCAGCATGTGACGCGCGGTAATGCGCAAAGCCGCCGGCAAGGTTGCCGTGTGTCATGAAGTTGTCGGTGAAGGCCTCGATCACGTCGTCGAAGGCCGCCTTGCGATGCGACCAGTTGCGCAGGAAATGCCCGATATAGGTCCGGCACGTCTCGCGCGTCGCCCCGACCAGCGCCGGCGCCATCTCCATCTGCTGGAACGACTGGTACCAGATGTGATTCAGCCTGTCGGGCGCGGCCATGCGCGGACCGATGCCGGGATAGACGAAATCGAACAACAACAGGCCGGCCAGCCGCCCCGGCGCCTTGCGGGCGAGGGGCTGCATCACCGCGCCGCCGACGTCGTGGCCGACAACGCCGGCCTGTCCGATGCCGAGCGCGTCAAGCAGCGCCAGCATGTCATCGGCATGCTGGTCCGGACCGTAAGGGCCTGCGGGCTTGTCGCTGTCGCCGAAACCGTGCAGGTCGGGTGCGATCAGCGTGAAGCGGCTGGCCAGGCGAGTCATCACCGGCTCCCAGGTCAGCCAGAATTCCGGCCAGCCGTGCAGTAGCAGCAGCGGTCTGCCGCTGCCGATCCGCGCGACATGGAACGCCGCGCCATTGGCCCGAATCGTCAGATGCTCCATATCTCCGCTCCCTTCCATTTGGCTCAATAACGCCCGGCCGAATCGAGCCTGGGCGCTAGTGCGTTGTTTCAGCGCACGTTATTCAAACGCTACGAAGTCCATTTCGGCCCATGTGACCGTGACGGAAATATTATTGCAGCGCCTTGTCTGGCCCGCCATCCTCGCCTAGAACACGCCCCGACCGCGGGTGACGCAAATCACCCGGACCACTGGAGAGGTGGCAGAGTGGTCGAATGCACCGCACTCGAAATGCGGCATAGGTGCAAGCCTATCGGGGGTTCGAATCCCTCCCTCTCCGCCACTCTTTCAGAGCCGGGCGAAGGGCGTCTCCCGAAGCTTCGGAGAAGCGTAGGCAGACTGTTTCCGATGTAATAGGTCCTATTGCGCAAACGCGTCGGCGGTTAGCTCCGCGGCGGTTGTTGCGCCATGCTCCCGTCCAGTTCCGCCAACCGGTCGGCTTCGGCGATGTCGTCCATGGTGTTGGCGTTGAAGAACGGGTCGAGCTGGTCCGTCGGCCACGTCACGGTCGCGAGCCGGTAGCGTGCGGTCCAGCGGTCGATCTTGCGCACATCTTCCGCGACCAGTGCGTGGCGCAGCTCGTCACGCAATGCGACGTTCCACAATCCGATCACCGGGTGCGACTGCCCCGCGGACGCAGCGACCGCAAGCTGCGCATCCTGCTCCAGGCGGGCACGATGCAGCCGCGCGACCAGATCGCGCGGCAGGAACGGGCAGTCCGCCGCGGCACTGAGGATGAATTCGACGCCCGGCCGATTGGCCGCCGTCCAGTCGAGTGCGGCAAGAACGCCGGCAAGCGGTCCCGGAAAATCCTTCACCGTGTCGGCGATGACGGGAAGGCCGAAGGCGGCGAAGCGGGACGGATCGCCATTGGCGTTCAGAACCAGCCCGTCGCATTGCGGCTCCAGCCGCGTGATCACGCGTTCGAGGATGGTGCGTCCGGCGATCAGGCGCATCGGCTTGTCGCCGCCACCCATCCGCCGCGCCAGGCCGCCGGCGAGCAGCACGCCCGGCGTCGGTGGAATCTCAATCGTCACGATCTTCGCCCTTGCGTTTGTGGCGCGCGGATTCGTCCTCGACGAAGGCGAGGTTCTGATCGTGGATGATCCGCTCCTCGCCCGACAATGCGATGAAACGCTTGCCGCGCGCACGTCCGACCAGCGTCAATCCGACCTGCCGCGCCAGTTCGACGCCCCAGGCCGTGAAGCCCGAGCGCGACACCAAAATCGGAATACCCATTCGGACTGTCTTGATGATCATCTCGGAGGTGAGGCGTCCCGTGGTGTAGAGGATCTTGTCGGCGGGATCGACGCGGTGGCGATAGATCCAGCCCGCGATCTTGTCGACGGCGTTGTGGCGGCCGACGTCTTCTGTGTAGCAGACCGGCGTGCCCTCCTTGCACAGCACGCAGCCGTGGATCGCGCCGGCCTCGAGGTAGAGCGAAGGCATCGTGTTGATCGTGTGCGTCATCTGATAGAGCCAGGACGTGCGCAATTCCGCCTTCGGCAAGGCCACGCTTTCCACGGCCTCGAGCAGGTCGCCGAACGCCGTGCCCTGCGCGCAGCCCGAGGTCTGCGTGCGCTTCTTCAGTTTGGCTTCGAAATTGGTGTGACGCTCGGTGCGCACCACCACCACCTGCAGGTCGTCGTCGTATTCCACTTCGGTGACGACATCGTCGTATTTCAGCATGTTCTGGTTGAGCAGATAGCCCAGCGCGAGATATTCCGGGTAGTCGCCGATCGTCATCATGGTGACGATTTCCTGCGCGTTCAGATAGAGCGTCAGCGGCCGCTCGACGGGAACGCTGATCTCGACCGCGGCGCCGGTCTGGTCGGTGCCGGTCACGCGCTCGGTCAGCCGCCGATCGGTCGGATCCGGCACGATCAGGGGAACCTCGGCTTTATCGGTCTCGATCATGTCTGTTTGATATCATGACATTCCGTGCCGGTGGATATAAAGCAGCTTTGGATGTGAAGCGGGCTTGATCGGCCCGGAGAACCGAGATGGCGCAACTGTCCGACGATTGCTTCGCGTTTGGCGGGCCGATGATGTCGGTCGACGAAGCCGTGTCGATCATCGCTGCGCGGGTGAAGGCGGTGCAGGACACCGAGACTGTTTCCTTAGGTCAAGCCGATGGGCGCATTCTCGCAAGCGGCATTTCTGCGCCGCTGCCGCTGCCGCCCTTCACCAATTCCGCGGTCGATGGCTACGCGATCCGCGGCGACGACGTTCCGCGCGGAGAGGAAAGGGCGTTTCCGGTGACGGGCCGGATTCAGGCCGGCGCGTCGGCGGCAGGAATCATCGAACCGGGCCACGCAATGCGGGTGTTCACCGGCGCGCCGCTTCCGGACGGCGCTGACACGGTGTTCATGCAGGAGGACGTCCGCCTCGATGGCTCAGGCGGGGTTATTCTCCCGGCGGGGCTTCGGCCGGGCGCCAATGTGCGTCCCGCCGGCGAAGACATTCCGATCGGTACGCCGGCCCTCGCAGCCGGGCAACGCCTGCGGCCGCAGGACGTCGCGCTGGCGGCGGCGTTCGGCCTGACCCAGCTCGATGTACGCCGGCGAATCCGCGTCGCGGTGTTTTCGACCGGCAACGAACTGGTATCGCCGGGAAGCCCGCGTGCAGCGGCGCAATTGTTCGATTCCAACCGCTTCATGCTGATGGCGATGTTGAAGCGGCTGGGTTGCGACGTCAGCGATCTCGGTATCGTCAGCGACGACCGCGTAGCGCTCGCCGACGGCTTGAAGAAGGTCGCCGGCGCGCACGATCTGATCCTGACCACCGGCGGGGTCTCGACCGGCGAAGAGGACCACGTCAAGGCCAGCGTCGAAAGTGTCGGAGCGCTGGTGCTGTGGCGGATGGCGATCAAACCCGGACGTCCCGTCGCGATGGGGATCATCGGCGGCACACCGTTCATCGGATTGCCCGGAAATCCGGTCGCAAGTTTCGTCACCTTCGTCCATGTGGTGCGACCGACGGTGCTGGCGCTGGCGGGCGCCGCGCTACAGCCTCTGGTTCCGATGCCGCTGCGCGCGGCGTTCTCCTACAAGAAGAAGCTCGGCCGCCGCGAATATATCAGGGTCAATCTGCGCAAGGGCCAGAATGGTGAGCTCGAGGCGGTCAAGTTTCCGCGCGAGGGCGCGGGATTGCTCTCGTCGCTGGTGGACACCGATGGCTTGGTGGAACTGGGCGAAGCCATCGAGCGCGTCGAGCCCGGCCAGACGGTCGGCTTTCTCGCTTACGCCAGTTTGATCTGACAGACCCCTCGGTTCCCCGATGTTGACGGTGCCGGACCGCTTCGCCATGTTCGCGACATGACCACGACGAAACTCGATCTGACCGGCCTCAAATGCCCGTTGCCTGCGCTGAAGACGCGGAAGGCGCTCAGGGCTGTCCAGGCGGGAGACTTTCTGGAAGTGCGCTGTACCGATCCGCTGTCGGTGATCGATATCCCGAACCTGATCCGCGAGACCGGCGATCGGGTCGAGATTGCGGAACGCGGCGAGCACGGAATCGTTTTTCTGATCGAAAAAGCGGGTGATACGTCGCCGCAGCCGACCTGACCGCAACGGTTCGCGGACCGCTGGGAGGACCACCGGCGACCGCGACGTTCGAAGAATCGACTTTGCCCCAGGCGTGTGTCCCAATGGGATTGGCGCTCGATTCTTCCGGTCCGCGTCAGGATCACCGCGGAAACGAGCGGCTTGTTAGTCCTTGGCATTTGGTATGCCAAGGACTAGACTTCCGTGGAGTGTGCCGGGAGCGAGATGTCGATGAGTCATGACGTGCAAAAGGTCCGCTCGTTCGAACATCCGGGCGAAGGACGGCGGCGGGCCAAATCGACCCCCAAGGGCCGCCAGATCGATCCGACGGCGGCGCATGAGGTCGAGCTTCTGCTCGGCGACCGGCCGCGGCGCCACGACCTCCTGATCGAGTATCTGCACTTGATCCAGGACAGATATCATCAGATTTCCGCAAGCCATCTCGCGGCGCTGGCCGACGAGATGAAGCTGTCTTTCGCCGAAGTGTTCGAGACCGCGACCTTCTACGCGCATTTCGATGTCGTGAAGGAAGGCGAGCCTGATATCGCGCCGCTGACCATCCGCGTCTGCGATTCCCTGACCTGCGCGATGCTCGGCGCGGAAAAGCTGCTGCATGAATTGCAGAGCGTCGCCGGCCCCGGCATCCGCGTGGTGCGTGCGCCCTGCGTCGGCCGTTGCGATACAGCACCGGCAGCCGAGGTCGGCCATCATTTCGTCGATCACGCCACGGTCGACAATGTGCTCGCGGCGGCGAAAGGCGGCGACACTCACCCGCATCTCCCCGGCTACGTCGACTTCGACGCCTATGTCGCCGGCGGCGGCTACACGCTGCTGAAGCGCCTGCGCTCCGGCGAATTGCCGAAGGAGGATTTGCTGAAGGCGCTCGACGACGCCTCGTTGCGCGGGCTCGGCGGCGCCGGTTTTCCGACCGGGCGCAAGTGGCGTTCGGTGCTGGGCGAGACCGGTCCGCGGCTGATGGCGGTCAATGGCGACGAGGGCGAACCCGGCACGTTCAAGGACCGCTACTATCTCGAAACCGACCCGCACCGCTTTCTCGAGGGCACGCTGATCGGCGCGCATGTGGTCGAAGCGACCGACATCTACATCTATCTGCGTGACGAATATCCGGCCTCCCGCCAAATCCTGGAGCGCGAGATCGCAAAACTGCCGCCCGGCGGACCTGCGCTGCACATGCGCCGCGGCGCCGGGGCCTATATCTGCGGCGAGGAATCCTCGCTGTTGGAGAGCCTGGAAGGCAAGCGCGGATTGCCCCGTCACAAGCCTCCGTTCCCGTTCCAGGTCGGTCTGTTCGGTCAGCCGACCTTGATCAACAACATCGAGACCTTGTGGTGGGTGCGCGACATCGTCGAGAAGGGTGCCGACTGGTGGAAGAGCCATGGCCGCCACGACCGTCACGGCCTGCGCAGCTACTCGGTATCGGGCCGCGTCAGGACTCCCGGCATGAAGCTCGCGCCCGCGGGTATCACCGTGCGTGAGCTGATCGACGAGTTCTGCGGCGGCATGGCTGATGGACATACGTTCCACGCCTATCTGCCGGGCGGCGCGTCCGGCGGCATCCTGCCGGCCGCGATGGACGATATTCCGCTCGATTTCGGCACGCTGGAGAAATACGGCTGCTTCATCGGCTCCGCCGCGGTCATCATCCTGTCCGAGCATGACAGCGTGAAAGGGGCCGCGCTGAACCTGATGCGGTTCTTCGAGGATGAAAGCTGTGGCCAGTGCACGCCCTGCCGGGTCGGCACCCAGAAGGCGGCGCTGCTGATGCAACGGCCGGTCTGGAACCGCGAACTGCTCGACGAATTGAGCCAGGCGATGCGCGATGCCTCGATCTGCGGGCTTGGCCAGGCAGCCTCCAATCCGCTGACAACTGTGATCAAATACTTTCCGGAGGAGTTCGCGGTCTGACAGCTTCATTGCTGTCTAGAACGTTTCCGGCAATCCCTCGAGGTTTCACCATGAGCACCGACAAAACCTCTCCGACGCCGCAAGGATACGGTCATGACGCCAAAGGTGCGGCGGGAGGCAAGAACGTGCCGGATGGCCGGGTAACGGTCACCCATTCCGAACCGATCGGGATGATCGGTGGCGAGGGCAGCGGACCTCAGATGATCAAGTTCGAGCTCGACGGACAGCAGGTCGAGGCGAAGGCGGACGAGACCATCTGGCAAGTGGCCAAGCGGCAAGGCACCGAGATTCCGCACCTCTGCTATTCGCCTGAGCCGGATTACCGGCCCGACGGCAATTGCCGCGCCTGCATGGTCGAGATCGAAGGCGAGCGGGTGCTGGCGGCATCGTGCAAGCGGACGCCAAGCGTCGGCATGAAGGTGAAATCGGCGAGTGCCCGTGCCGTCGCCGCGCAGAAGATGGTGATGGAGCTTCTGGTCGCCGATCAGCCGGCGCGCGCGACCTCGCACGATCCGGAGTCGAAATTCTGGCACTGGGCGGAGAAGACCGGCGTCACCGAGAGCCGCTTCCCGGCCGCCGAGCGCTGGCACGGCGATGCCAGCCACCCGGCGATGAGCGTCAATCTCGATGCCTGCATCCAGTGCGGGCTGTGCGTGCGCGCCTGCCGCGAGGTGCAGGTCAACGACGTCATCGGCATGGCCTATCGCAATCACGGCTCCAAGATCGTGTTCGACTTCGACGACCCGATGGGCGAGTCCACTTGCGTGGCCTGCGGTGAATGCGTGCAGGCCTGTCCGACCGGCGCGCTGATGCCGGCAGTGATGCTCGACGACAAGCAGACCCGCGTCATTTATCCCGACCGCAAGGTGGATTCGCTCTGCCCGTATTGCGGCGTCGGCTGCCAGGTCACTTACGAGGTCAAGGACGAGAAGGTGATTTACGCCGCGGGCCGCGACGGCCCCGCCAACCACAACCGGCTCTGCGTCAAGGGTCGCTTCGGCTTCGACTACATCCATCACCCCAACCGTTTGACCAAGCCGCTGGTCCGGCTGCCGAACGTTCCGAAGAACGCCAACGATCAGGTCGATCCCGCGAATCCCTTTACGCATTTCCGTGAGGCGTCATGGGAAGAGGCGCTCGACATCGCCGCCAACGGCCTGAACAAGATCCGCGACGAGAAGGGCGGCAAGGCGCTCGCCGGATTCGGCTCGGCCAAGGGATCGAACGAAGAGGCCTATCTGTTCCAGAAGCTGGTGCGCACCGGCTTCGGCTCCAACAATGTCGACCATTGCACGCGGCTCTGCCACGCCTCGTCGGTGGCGGCGCTGTTCGAAGGCCTGAGTTCGGGCGCGGTGTCGGCGCCGTTTGCCGCCGCCGCCGATGCCGAGGTGATCTGGGTGATCGGCGCCAACCCGACCATCAACCATCCGGTCGCCGCGACCTTCATCAAGAACGCCGCCAAGCGCGGCGCCAAGCTGTTCGTGATGGATCCGCGCCGGCAGACGTTGTCGCGCCACGCCACCACGCATCTCCAGTTCAAGCCGGGCTCCGACGTCGCGATGCTGAACGCGATGATCAACACCATCATCACGGAGGGGCTTGCCGACGAGCAGTACATCGCGGGCTACACCGAAGGCTATGAGGATCTCAAGGCGAAGATCGTGGAGTTCACGCCGGAGAAGATGGCGCCGATCTGCGGTATTGCGGCCGAGACGCTGCGCGAGGTGGCCCGCACTTACGCGCGCGCAAAATCCTCGATCATCTTCTGGGGCATGGGCATCAGCCAGCATGTCCATGGCACCGACAATGCGCGCTGCCTGATCGCGCTCGCGCTGATCACCGGCCAGGTCGGCCGCCCCGGCACCGGGTTGCATCCGCTGCGCGGCCAGAACAACGTGCAGGGCGCGTCCGACGCCGGACTGATTCCGATGTTCCTGCCGGACTACCAGCCGGTCGGCCGCGACGACCTGCGCGGCGCCTTCGAGAAGCTCTGGGGCCAGGAGCTCGATCCGGTGCGCGGGCTGACCGTGGTCGAGATCATGAATGCGATCCATGCCGGCCAGATTCACGGCATGTATGTCGAGGGCGAGAATCCGGCGATGTCGGATCCCGATTTGCAGCACGCGCGCGAGGCGCTCGCGAAGCTGGACCATCTGGTGGTGCAGGATCTCTTCGTCACCGAGACCGCATTCCACGCCGACGTCATCCTGCCGGCGTCGGCTTTCGCGGAGAAATCCGGCTCCTTCACCAACACCGATCGCCGTGTGCAATTGGCGCGCGAGGTGATCAAGCCGCCGGGCGACGCACGGCAGGATCTCTGGATCATCCAGGAGATCGGCAAGCGCATGGGCTTGCCCTGGAACTATGCGGGTCCGGGCGAGGTCTTCACCGAGATGGCGCTACTGATGCCGTCGCTGAAGAACATCACCTGGGAGCGGCTGGTGCGCGAGGGCGCGGTGACCTATCCGGTCGACGATCCCGACAAGCCCGGCAACGAGATCATCTTCACGACGGGTTTTCCGACCGAGAGCGGCCGCGGCAAGATCGTGCCGGCCAAGGTGATTCCGCCGGACGAATTGCCCGACGATGAATATCCGATGGTGCTGTCGACCGGGCGCGTGCTCGAGCACTGGCACACCGGCTCGATGACGCGCCGCGCCGCGGTGCTCGACCAGATCGAGCCGGAGGCGGTCGCCTTCATGTCGCCCAAGGACATGCGGAGGAAGCAGCTCGCGCCGGGCGATTTCATCCGGCTGGAGACACGCCGCGGCGCGGTCGAGGTCAAGGTGCGCGCCGACCGCGACGTGCCTGAGAACATGGTGTTCATGCCGTTCTGCTACGCCGAGGCCGCCGCCAATTTGCTCACCAATCCAGCGCTCGATCCGTTCGGCAAGATTCCCGAATTCAAGTTCTGCGCGGTGCGGGCCGAACGCGCCGAGATGAGAAGCGCAGCGGAATGAAGACCGCAGCAGCGGTCTCGTCGCACCCGCGCCGAGGGACGGTCCAGACGGTCTCGTCTACCGCACCCGGGCGTAAGCACCGAGGTCGAATTTGCGGGTCACTGCGATGGCCTCGAGGAAGGCTGCGTCGTGGCTCACGACCAGCAGCGCCCCGTCATAGGCGCGCAACCCTGTCTCGATGGCTTCCATCGAAGAGATGTCCAGATGGTTGGTCGGCTCGTCAAGGATCAGGAGCGGCGGCGGCAGTGTGCCGCCCAGAACACAGGCGAGGCCGGCGCGAAGCAGTTGCCCGCCGCTGAGACAAGAGACGGTCTGCAGGGCGGCATCGGCGCGGAACATGAATCGCGCCAGCGCCGCGCGGCACGCATTCTCGTTGGTATCAGCATTGATGCGCCGGAAATTGTCGAGGATGGAGGCTGAGGCATCCAGCAGGCCAACCGCCTGATCGAACATGGCAAAGCGGGTCATGACCTGCACCGCGCCGGGTGCGGGCTGCAGTTCGCCGCTGATCAGCTTCAGCAATGTGGTCTTGCCGGCGCCGTTGGGCCCAATGATCGCAACGCGCTCCGGACCTGACATGGAAAAGGTGACGTCGCGCAGGATCGGTTCCTCCATTGGGTAGCCGACATCTGCGGCCTCGATCTTCAGGACCAGCTTACCCGCCGGTAGATGCGTCGACGGCAGTTGGACCGAGAAAGGTTGAAGGACCTCGATGCGTTGCCGCGCAGTGTCGGCAAGTTCGAGCGCCTGGGTCCGCCTGCGCTCGGCCAGGCGTGCGTTCTCGCCGCTGGTATCTTCGCTGCGGTCTTTGCGCAGGCCGGCGGCGATGCGTGGCATGCCGCCGTTTGCGCGTTGTCTCTGGCCGGCGCCGTCTTTGCGTGCTTTCTTTTCGGAGGTTTCTGTTGCCTTGCGGTCGATCTCGGCCACACGCTTTTCGGCATCCGCCAAATCGTGCCTTGCTGCCGCAAGCTCGGTCGCCTTGCGCGCGCGGTACGCGCTCCAATTGCCGCCGTAGCGCCGGGCTTCCAGCGAGGTCAGCTCGACGATCGCACCCATGGTTTCCAGGAGTTCGCGGTCGTGACTGACAATGATGGCACCCTGCCGCCAGTCGGCGAGCAGGTCGATCACGGCCTTGCGTCCCTCGCGATCGAGGTTGTTGGTCGGCTCATCGAGGAGCAGAAAGTCGGGCTGCGCGAAGGTGAGTGCGGCGAGGCGAGCCCTGGTGGCCTGTCCACCGGACAGCGTCGCCAGCGGGGCTTCGAGAACGTGGTCCAGTCCAACGCGGTCGAGCGCTAACCCGATGCGGGTGTCGAGCGTCCAGTCGACATCCGCAAGCTCCTCGGTGGTCGCGATGCCCTGTTCGGCACGGCGCAGGACGGCAAGTGCGTGGCGTGCGCCGAACAGGTCGACGACCCACTCATCCGGCTTCACTTGCAGCGTCTGATGCAGCAATCCGAGACGTCCCTGAACCGAGACCGTGCCGGACTGCGGTGCGCGCTGGCTTGCGATCAGGGCAAGCAGCGTCGTCTTGCCGACACCGTTGCGGCCGACAAGGCCGGTCCGCTCGGGTCCGAAACGCAGGTCGATGTTGGAGAGGAGGACCCGGCCGTCAGGCGTGGACAGGGTCAGATTGGAGAGCGTAATCGATGCTGGCATGGCGATGGATATCCCGGTGGGCAAGGCTGGTGGGCGCTGCTGTCGGGATGAAATCCATGGCTGTCGGCATCCTCTCGGGATTGATGAACTGAAGTGATTTAGCCGCGTGGGGTGCCAGGATCAAGGCCGGACGTGGCCCGTCACGCCGCCGCCGCGACCGTCCAACGGTCAGGCTCCGCCGTCTGTCCGATCAAAGCGAGCCCATAGGCGATCGATTCGAACTGGTCGGCTGACGTCAGCTTCGTCTTGCCAAAACGCTCGGTGAACAGGCGCTGCACGGCGGGCACGAACGACGTGCCGCCGGTCAGAAACACCTTCTCGACATCGCCTGCGGTGATGCCGGCCTTGGCCAGCGCTTCGTCAACTGTCGCGCCGAGCCGTTCGACATCGTCGGCGATCCAGCTTTCGAAATCCTTGCGGGTGACGGTGGCGCCGATATCGATGCCTTCGCGCGCAAAGCGGAACGCGACGCTGTCGCGGGTCGAGAGCGCGACCTTGGTGTCTGATACCGCGCGATACAGCGCAAAGCCGAGATCGTGGTCGACGATGGTGATGAAATCGTGCAACGGATTTGGATCCAGCGCGCTGCGCGTGAGCTGCCGCAGGTCGCGCAAATCGGCGCTACCCTTCAGCATCGCGAGCTGATGCCAGCGCGCGAGGCTCGAGTAATAGTGGTTGGGGATCGGCAGCTCCTTGTCGAACGAGCGGTAGTTGGTGCCCTTGCCGAGCCGCGGCGAGACGATGTGGTCGACGATGCGATAATCGAAGGTGTCGCCGGCGATGCCGATGCCGGCATGGCTGAGCGGTTCGGCACGCAGCGCGCCGTTCGCGCGCGAGAACCGCATGATGGAGAAGTCGCTGGTGCCCCCGCCGAAATCGGCCACCAGCACGGTGGCGTCACGCTCGAGGCTGCGCGCGAAGGCGAACGCGGCACCGACCGGCTCGTAGACATAGCGCGCATGCCCAGCGCCGAGGCGCTCGAACGCGGCCTTGTAGCGCTGCATGGCCAGTTCGTCATTGGGATTGCCGCCGGCGAATCGCACCGGGCGGCCGACCGTGACGCTGCGCGCCCCGAGATCGAAGCCGTCGCCGGCATGGCGCGTCAGCGTGCGCAGGAATGCCGCCAGCAAATCCTCGAACGTGTAACGCTGCCGGAAAATCTGCGTGGTGGTGAAGGCCGAGCTCGCCGCGAAGGTCTTGAACGACTGGATGAAGCGGTGAACGCTGCGTCCCTCGAGGAACTGTTCGATCGCCCACGGTCCGCCCTCGGCACGCGGATGCAGCCCGCTGCCGGGCCGGTCCTCCCAGAAACAGATCGCCGACACATAGACACTGTGGCTGCGGCCGCCATGCTCGAACCTGATGGCCTCGACGCGGCCGTCGCTATCGGCCAGCGCAACCACCGTGTTGCTGGTGCCGAAATCGACGCCGATCGAGACGGCGGGCGGGGCGCTCGACATGTCAAACTCTGATTGCGATGTGAAAGGGGGCGGACGTTTAGCGGCTTTGGCTCCGCTTGCCAACCCGTCAGGCCGTCGCAGAAGTCACGATGAAGTTAGGTTGAATCGGCCCGGCGGCAGACTTGCTGCACCTCTCCCGCTTGCGGGGGTGAGCGGCCTGGCGCAATTTCGGAATAATGGAATAATACGGGTGAGTTGCCCGACATGTCAAGTTGTCGTGTCGAGCGCCGGCAGCGGCCGGCTACTTTGCATGGGGTTGTTTTCGATATTTTGGCAGTGCGCCCCTGCGGAGGGGAGCGCAGTTCCTTCGCGGTTGGTGTCAGAAGTTCGCAACCGTCTTCAGACCGAACACCAATGCATTCGGGTTCGCGCTGGTCCCGCCGGGGTCGATCACATACTGGATGTTCGGTCGGATCTGCAAGCCGGGGAGCGGCCGGTAGGTGTAGTAGAACTCGATGGCGTATTCGTTGCCTTGGACGGCGATTGGACCGAGGCCGGCGAGATTTTGTAGCTCTTCGGACCAGGCGACGCGGCTGTTGACGTGGGTGGTGCCGACCGCAAATCCGATATCATCCTGGGGCCGGGACGGCAGTGGGCCGGTATAGGTCAGGCCGCCTGCGATCTGATAATCGGTGGTCGCGGTTCGTCGGTCGGCCATCGTCGCGTTCAGAAACAGGCTTAGCGCACCCGCTGAACTGGCTTGCGACGGGCGAAGCACCTGTTGAACGAAGCTGATGTACCCGCCGTAACGCCCGCGGCTCTGCTGTGGCGGCAGTCCGGAGAGCACGGCCGGGTTGCCGTTGATGTCGGTGACCACATTGGGGGCCGTCGATGTGTCGTACCAGCCGCCGAACTTGTAGCTGCCTTGAAGATCGCCGAACTTCGGCAACCAGGCGAGCTCTGCCGGGATGAGAAGGCCGGTCGATCCCGAATAGATCACCGGAAGCGCGGATTGCGACACATCCAGATACCCGGGATTGGAATCAAACACGCCAAACTGGAAATAACCGAAGCCCTGGATGTTGAACTTCAATCTGGTGGCCCAGTAGCTGACGGGCCAATTGTAGATGTAGTTGCCGACGAGGTTGCCGGGCTGCGCGCCGCAGAAGGTCAGGTTCTGGAAATCGCAGGCGAACGATGCGAAATCCTCGCCGAAGGGAATCCGCCCGATCTTCCAGTCGACCATTCCGTTGACGAACTTCTGGTCGTACCAGAAATCCGTGAGCCGCAGCGTCTGGCCGCGGCCGAACACCTCCTGCACCTGTTGCAGCGTGCCAAGGCGCGCGTCATCGCTCAAATTGCTGCCGTTGCGGTCGGTCCATGTCACCTG
This sequence comes from Bradyrhizobium sp. LTSP885, assembly GCF_000938305.1. Classification (GTDB taxonomy): domain Bacteria; phylum Pseudomonadota; class Alphaproteobacteria; order Rhizobiales; family Xanthobacteraceae; genus Bradyrhizobium. The sequence goes on along the minus strand of NZ_JYMT01000027.1, from coordinate 33,081 downwards.
GATGGTGCCGCCGGGCACCACGCCGAGCTTTGCCAGATCGAACGTCGCGCCGAAGACCCACTGATCGGTGTAGGCGACCTGCTGCCGCTGGCCGCCCGTTGCATTGCCGGCGAGCTCGCTGGTGTAGCCGAACTGGAAATCGATGCCGGCATTCAACAGCCGGGTTCTCGCGCCGTTCCAGTCGCCGAGCAGCCATGGAACCGGAGCTGGCGCCGGGCTGGTTGCAGCGGCAGGAATCGTCAGGTCGGCGGCATAGGCGGCGTGACTGCCCGCACCGGCCGACATTGCCGAGAGACCCAGCGAAAGGAACAACGCCGTTCGATGCTTCGCGCGGTCACCGGATGATGCAATCATGACGACGCTCCCGCTCTTCAATCCTTCAACGTGTAGGCGATGACGTAATCGCCGCGCTTGGTGCCGAACGAGCCGTGGCCGCCGGCCGCGGTGACGACATATTGCTTGCCATCGGCCTCGTAGCTCATCGGGGTCGACTGGGCGCCGGCCGGCAGGCGATCTTCCCAGACCACCTTGCCGTTGCGCACGTCGTAAGCCCGGATCGTGTACTCGTAGGTTCCGGTGTAGAACGCGACCCCGCCTGCGGTCGTCATCGGGCCGCCCAGCATCGGTACGCCCATCTTGAACGGAAGCGGCAGCGGCGTGGTGTCCCTGATGGTGCCGTTGGGATGCTGCCAGACGATTTTCATCGTCTTCAGGTCGATCGCGGCCATCGAGCCCCAAGGCGGCCGGTAGCACGGCACGAAGAGCGGCGAGAGAAAGCTCTGAATATCGACGCCGAACGGCGTGCCATACATCGGCTGCGCTCCAACCTCGCTGCCGACCGGCTTGTCGGCCGTCGGCGCCGGAGGATTTTGCGGGCCGCGCGGAAGGAGCTTCGACACGAAAGGCAGCGACATCGGGTTGGCGATGGCGATCTGCCTGACGGGATCGACCGCGATGCCGCCCCATTCGAACATGCCGAGATTGCCCGGGAAGACCAACGTGCCCTGCAACGATGGTGGCGTGAACGTGCCCTCGTAACGCAGTTGATGGAACTTGATCCGGCACAGCAGCTGGTCGAAGATCGTGCCGCCCCACATGTCCGCGCCGGTCAGTTTCGCCTCCGGGCGGAAGGTCAGCTCGGAAAACGGCTGGGTCGGCGCGGTGCGGTCGCCGGGCGCGGGTCCCTGCGGCACGGTGCGTTCCGGCGCCGGCACGATCAGCTCGCCGGTCCTGCGGTCGAGCACGAAGATGTTGCCCACCTTGGTCGGCTGGACGATCGCGGGAACGACGCCCTTGGCCGTCGTCACATCGACCAGGCTCGGTTGCGAGGGAACGTCCATGTCCCAGAGGTCATGATGCACGGTCTGGTACGACCAGGCGCGCTTGCCGGTGTTGATATCCAGCGCAACGATGGAGCTGGAATAGCGCTCGACGAGCGCATTGCGATTGCCGCCCCAGATGTCGGGTCCGTTGTTGCCGGTGGGGATGTAAACCAGATTCAGCTTCGGATCGAACGAGGCCGTGATCCAGGAGTTCGGCGAGCCGTTGGTGTAATGACGCGTCGGCGACGGCAGCGCATTCTCGTCCGCAGCAGCAGAGTCCCAGGCCCAGACCAGTTTGCCGGTGTAGACGTCGAAGCCGCGGATCACGCCCGACGGCACGTCGACCGCATAATTGTCGATCACTGCGGCGGCAACCACCAGGATCTTGTCACTGACGACAGGCGGTGAGGTCGGCTCGAAGAAGCCCACCGTCTTGATCCCCATCCCCTGTTGCAGGTCGAGGCTGCCGTGATCCGCAAAGCCATCGCAAAGCTTGCCGCTGTCGGCATCGAGCGCGATCATCCGCCCGTCATTGACCGGCAGGAAGATCCGCCGCGGACATTCGGCCGGCGCCGGACTGCCGCCAGAGTCGACGGCGCCAGACGCGGTTTCGTGATAGGAGACCCCGCGGCAGGTCATGTGCTGGAACGTCTTGTTGAACGTCAGCTTGGGATCGTATCTCCAGCGCTCGGTACCGGTCTTGGCGTCGAGCGCGAACAGGACCTGGTGCTGTGAGCACAGATAGAGCGTATCGCGCACCTTGATCGGGGTGACCTCGAAGGTCGTCTCGCCGGAATCGTTTGGCGTCGCCACGTCGCCGGTGCGGAAGGTCCACGCAACCTTGAGCTTGCCGACATTGTCAGGCGTGATCTGCTTCAGGGGCGAATAGCGTTGTCCGAATTGCGTGCGGCCATAAGCGCGCCAGTCGCCATCCGGCTGTGGATCGGCTTCGCTTTGCGGCACGGCGGAACCGGACTCGGCGATCGTGCCGTTGATGTCGTGAGTGCTCGACAGCAGCGCGATGATAAGCACGACCGAGGCCACCGCGATGCCGGCCCAGAGCGGCGCCGTCGCGCTGCCGTAAGAGACCGGCTCGTTTCGCACCAGACCGCGCACGATCACCGGCGTCAGCAGCCAGAGCGCCATCGGGAAGATGACGTCGCCGCGCGCCGCGAGCGGCCACCAATCGAATTGCACCTCGGTGACGGCCCATGCCAGCGTGCCGACCAGCACGATCGCAAACAGCCACAGCGCGGAACGGCGTTGCGCCAGCAACAACGCAGCCGTGGCGAGAACGCCGACACCGAGGATAATGTAGAAGATGGAACCGCCCAAGGTGGCAAGCCAGATGCCACCGCCCGCGAGCACCAGGCCGATCAAGCCGTAGATGATCCCCGTGATGAAGACTGCCCTGGATCGCTGCATGGTGGCTCCAGTGCGGAGGAGGGACTGGGCTTGTCCGGCGCAAGCGCAACAGACCGCGTCCGCATTCAAGAACCTTCGTCCAATCAGCCGCAACTCGCAACCTGGAACTGCGGTGTTGATGCAACACCCGCATGCAAAGTCGCGACGTTAAATACGTGTTGAAGCAAAGTTCTTCAAAATGCGCGCGCAATATTCAACGACAGGCAACGCCATTGCGCGGCAGCGTCATCCAGCCTTGATGAAATCGATGAACGCCCGTAGCGGCGCAGGCACGAGGCGGCGGCCGGGATAATAGAGGAACGGCCCCGAGAAGCTTTGCCACCAGGGTTCGAGAACAGGCTCGAGGGCGCCGCTGTCGAGATGCGGACGCAACCAGTCTTCGAACAGTTTGATAACGCCGGTTCCAGCGATCGCGACATCGATGGAGAGCTCGGTCGCCCCGCCGATGCTGACAAGCAGCGGTCCCGCCGGTTCGATGCGCACGATCTCGCCATCGCGCTCGAACTCCCATGGCGACATCATCGCGCCGGAGGAGAAACGGCCGCGCAGGCAGGCGTGGCGAAGCAGGTCGCGCGGGTGCTCAGGCCGGCCGTGGCGATCGAGGTAGGCGGGAGCGGCGGCGGCGGCGAAGCGCTGGACGCGCGGTCCGATCGGCACCGCGATCATGTCCTGCTCCAGACGCTCATCGTAGCGGATGCCGGCATCGCAGCCGGCGGCCAGAACGTCGATGAAAGTATCGTCGGCGATGATCTCCAGTTGAATGTCGGGATACTGGCTGAGGAACCGCGGCACAATGGCGGGCAGCACCAGCCGCGCGGCGCTGACGGGGACGTTGAGCCGCAGCGTGCCCGCCGGTCGGTCGCGAAAGCTATTGACCACATCGAGCGCCGATTCCACCTCGCTCAACGCCGGGCCAAGCCGCTCGAGCAGGCGCTGTCCCGCCTCGGTCGGTGCAACGCTGCGCGTCGTGCGATTGAGCAGCCTGACGCCGAGTTGGGTTTCCAGCCGGCTGACGGCTTCGCTCAGCCCGGATGCACTGGCGCCGCTCGCGCGGGCGCCGTCGCGAAAGCCCTTGGCGCGCGCCACCGCCACGAAGGCGTTCAAATCACCCAAGTCGGCTTTCATTGGTCGACCTTCATTGTTCGCTTCTCCGAACAGCCCGTTCGGATTATGCCCCGTTATCGTGCGAGCGGGCAATCGCTACCTCTGCGTGGTCTTGAGAGGAGACCAATGATGTCCAGCGCAAACCAGTCCGGCAGGTTCACCCTTGGTGATCGCAGCGTGAAGCGCCTCGGCTACGGCGCCATGCAGCTCGCGGGGCCCGGCGTGTTCGGTCCGCCCAGGGATCGCGACGCGGCCGTCGCCGTGCTGCGCGAGGCCGTCGCGTCCGGTGTCGATCATATCGACACCAGCGACTTCTACGGCCCGCACGTCACCAACCAGCTGATCCGCGAGGCGCTGCACCCCTATGCGGAGCATCTCGTCATCGTCACCAAGATCGGTGCCAAACGTGGCGCGGATGGATCATGGAACCCGGCCTTCTCGCGCGACGAACTCACGCAAGCCGTGCACGACAATCTGCGCAATCTCGGCCTCGACGCGCTCGATGTGGTCAATCTCCGCGCCATGTTCAGCGTGCATGGTCCTGCCGAGGGCTCGATCGAGGCGCCGCTCACGGTTCTCGCCGACCTGCAGCGTCAAGGCTTGGTGCGTCATGTCGGGTTGAGCAATGTGACGCCTGCGCAGATCGCGCAAGGACGCAAGATCTGCGAGATCGTCGGCGTGCAGAACCACTACAATCTGGCGCATCGCGCCGACGACGCCCTGATCGGCGATCTCGCCCGCGACGGCATCGCCTATGTGCCGTTCTTCCCGCTCGGCGGTTTCACTCCGCTGCAGTCGTCCACGCTGTCGGATGTCGCGGCGCGCCTCGGCGCCACGCCCATGCAGGTCGCGCTTGCTTGGCTGCTGCGTCGCGCGCCGAACATCCTGCTGATCCCCGGAACCTCGTCCGTCGCGCATCTGCGCGAGAATCTTGCGGTGGCTGAGCTTGTGTTGCCGGATGATGCCATCAAGCAACTGGACCATATCGCGGCAGGGTAGCTACTGTCCGCGCACAACCTTCCATTTTCCATCGGTGCCACGCCGTAGCGCCGGGTCCCCGATCCGGATGTGCTTCGCCAAAAAGTCGATGAATGCGCGCACCCGCGCCGGCAGCGGGCCGGCGTGGCCGACATAGACGGCGTGAATGTCCTCGCGGTCGCCGGGATTGAGGCTTTGCAGCACCGGTACGAGACGGCCGGCGTCGATGTCGGGCCCGATATGAAATAGCGCCAGTCGTGCGAGGCCGACGCCGCCGAGCGCGAGCTGGCGCGCGGCCTCGCCGTTGCTGGCGCGGGCGACCGGCGGTGGCAGCGCCTCCTCGAACCGTTCGGCCCGGCGGAACGGCCAGCCGCGGATGCTGCGCGGGAAGGTCCAGCCGATGCCGCGATGGGCGGCGAGATCGGCGGGCGTTTTTGGCGTGCCGTAGCGGGCGAGATAGTCGGGTGCCGCGCACACCACCATGCGGCTGGTGCCGAGCTTGCGCGCGATCAGGCGCGACGCACCAAGCGGACCGACGCGGATCGCGACGTCGGCGCGCTCCTGCATCAGGTCGATCAGCGTATCGGTGAGGATGATGTCGAGCGTGATGTCGGGATGTTCGCTGAGGAAGCGCGGCAGCAGCGGCATCACATGCAGCATACCGAATGGGATGTTGCTGTTGACGGTCAGGTGTCCGCGCGGCGCGGCGCCCGAACCGGCCTCGCGTTCGGCCTCCTCGATATCGGCGAGAATGCGCTGGGCGCGCTGGTAGAAGGCTTGCCCCTCCTCGGTGAGCTGCAGCTTGCGCGTGGTGCGGTTGACCAGCCGCGTGCCGAGCCTGGTTTCCAGCCGTGAGACCAGCTTGCTGACGCCCGATGGCGTCTGACGCAGGCTTTTCGCCGCGGCCGTGAAGCCGCCGAGATCGACGACGCGGACGAAGACGTCCATCTCGCCGGAGCGGTTGCTGTCTGATCGGGCCATGTTGAATTCAAGTCACAAATGATTGGATTGAGGCCATTCTAATCGTTTTGGGTCCGCTTCGCTATCTCCCATGACGGAAGCCAATTCCGATCCGGAGCGACCCATGCCTGCTGCTGTTCTTGCCCTGACCGCCGGTGCCTTCGGCATCGGCACCACCGAATTCCTCATCATGGGGCTGTTGCTGCAGGTCGCCGCCGACATGCAGGTCTCGGTGTCAGCGGCGGGGCTGTTGATCTCCGGCTACGCGCTCGGCGTGTTCGTCGGTGCGCCGATCCTGACGCTGGCAACGCGGCGGATGCCGCGCAAGGCGGTGCTGCTGGCGCTGATGGCGATCTTCACGCTCGGCAATGGGGCCTGCGCGTTGGCACCGAACTACGAACTGCTGATGGCCGCACGCATCCTCACCTCGCTGGCGCACGGCACCTTCTTCGGCGTCGGCTCGGTGGTGGCGACCAGCCTCGTCGCCGAAGACAAGCGCGCGTCGGCGATCTCCACGATGTTCATCGGCCTGACGGTCGCAACCCTGCTCGGCGTTCCCTTCGGCGCCTGGTTCGGCCTGATGCTCGGATGGCGCGCGGCGTTCTGGGCCGTTGCGGTGATCGGCGTCGCAGCCTTTGCCGTGCTGGCCGTGTTTGTCCCAGGCAACGTCGGGAGCCAGGATAAGCCTGCTCCGCTGCGCGAGGAACTGGCGGTGCTTGGCCGCCCACAGGTCCTGCTCGGGCTCGCCATGACGGTGTTCGGGTTCGGCGGCCTGTTCGCGGTCTTCACCTATGTGCAGCCGATCCTGACCCGCCTCACCGGATTCTCGGACGCCGCCGTCTCGCCGATCCTGCTGATATTCGGCGCGGGCCTTGCGATCGGTAACGTCGCGGGCGGGCGGCTCGCCGATAAGGGGCTTGCGCGCGCGCTGATCGTGACGCTTGGCGGTTTGGCTATCGTCCTCGTGGTGCTGGCGGCGGTGATCTCGACCAAGGCGCTGGCCGTGGCGCTGCTGTTCGTGCTCGGCATCGCCGCCTTTGCGACTGTCGCGCCGCTGCAGCTTCGCGTGCTGGAAGCCGCCGGCGTGGAGGGGCGCACGCTGGCCTCGAGCCTGAACATCGCGGCCTTCAATCTCGGCAATGCGCTTGGCGCCTGGGCCGGCGGGCTGACCATCGATCACGGCCTCGGCCTCGGCGCACTGCCGCTGGTGGCCGCCGCGATCACGGTGGTCGGATTGCTGCTGGCGCTGTGGAGCCTGCGTCTCGATCGGCCGGTCGTTGCCGTCGCGTGCCCGGCAGAATGAACAGAATCACAAGGAGTTCGACTATGGACTATCGCAATCTCGGTGCCTCGGGTTTGAAAGTGCCGGTGCTCAGCTTCGGCACCGGCACGTTCGGCGGGCAGGGACCTCTGTTCTCGGCGTGGGGGCGCAGCGGTGTCGATGAGGCGCGACGGCTGATCGACATCTGCCTCGAGGCCGGCGTCAATCTGTTCGACACCGCCGATGTTTATTCGAACGGCGCGTCGGAAGAGATTCTCGGTGCCGCGATCAAGGGCCGCCGCGACAAGGTTTTGATCTCGACCAAGACCGGCCTGCCGATGGGCGACGGACCGCTCGATGCCGGCACCTCGCGGCATCGTCTCGTGGCCGCCGTCGATGCGGCGTTGCGGCGGCTCGGCACCGATTATATCGACCTGCTGCAACTGCATGCCTTCGACGCCTTCACGCCGATCGATGAGGTGCTGTCGACCCTCGATACGCTCGTGCGCGCCGGCAAGCTGCGCTACGTCGGCGTCTCGAATTTCTCCGGCTGGCAGCTGATGAAATCGCTCGCTATCGCCGAGCGCCACGGCTGGCCGCGCTATGCGGCGCATCAGGTGTATTATTCGCTAGTCGGTCGCGACTATGAATCGGAGCTAATGCCGCTCGCGCTCGACCAGGGCGTCGGCGCGCTGGTCTGGAGTCCGCTCGGCTGGGGCCGGCTCACCGGTAAAATACGGCGGGGGCAGCCATTGCCGAAGAACAGCCGCCTGCATGAGACCGCGCAGTTCGGGCCGCCGGTCGACGACAACAGACTCTATGCGATCGTCGATGCGCTGGATGCGGTGGCTGCCGAGACCGGCCGCAGCGTGCCGCAAATTGCCATTGCCTGGCTGCTGGCGCGGCCGAGCGTATCATCTGTGATCATCGGTGCACGCGATGAAGCGCAGCTTCGCGACAATCTCGGCGCAGTCGGATGGTCGCTGACATCAGACCAGATCGCGCGTCTCGACGAGGCGAGCGCAGTGATGCCGGCCTATCCCTATTACCCCTACCTGATACAGGAGGGGTTCGCGCGGTTGAACCCGGCTCCGGTGTGAGCCGAACACGCCCGGCTACCGCGGCGTCGCGGTCGCAGGCCGCATCGCGATCACCGAGATCAGGCCGAGGCCGACGCCGATCATCACGTAGAAGATCGGCGCCAGCGGCGAACCCGTCAGCGTGATCAGCCAGGTTACGAAGAACTGCGCGAAGCCGCCCGAGATCAGCACCGCGACGTTGTTGACGATCGACAGCGACGTCGAGCGTATCCGGACCGGGAACAGCTCGACCAGCGTGGTGCAGTAGACGCCAAGGAAGAACGCGCTGAAGCATCCGATCACGATCTGGCTGACCAGCAGCCTCATGATCGAGGGCTCGGCGATCACCCAGCTATAGAGTGGATAAAGCGAGATGAAGTACCCGGCGAGCGACACCAGCAGCAGCGGCTTGCGCGGGTAACGGTCGGAGATCGCGCCGGCGATCGGGACCACGATGACCATCACGATCGCCGCGATCATCTGCACCAGAAAACTCTGCATCAGCGGCAGCTTCAACACCTCCTTGGCGTAGGTCACGGTGTAGCCGAAGGTCACATAGAACGAGACTGCGCTCGCGACCACCATGCCCATGCCGATCAGATAGTTGCGGCCCGGGGTCTTCAGGTCGTCCGTGAAGGTGGCTTTCTGCGCGCTCGCCCTGTCGTTGCGAAGCGCGTCGGGCTCGATCAGCCGGGCGCGCATGTAGAGCAGGATCGGAATGATCGCGAGGCCGACGAAAAATGGCAGCCGCCATGCGCCGGCAGCCAGCTGCTCCTGGGTGAACAGCAGCGTCAGGGCGGCACCAAACGTGGCGCCGAGCACATTCGCCATCAATTGCCCGGTGATCTGCCACGAGCCGTAGTAGCCGGTGCGGCCCGGCGGCGCGGCCTCGATCAGGAATGCGGTCGAGGTGCCGAACTCGCCACCGACCGAGAAACCCTGCAACAGGCGCGCGACCAGTACGATAAACGGCGCCGCGATTCCGACGCCGGCGTAGGTCGGCGACAGCGCCAGCATCGCGACCGCCAGCGCCATCAGCGTCATGCCGAGCGTCATCGCCGCCTTGCGCCCCTTGCGATCTGCGTAATAGCCGAGCACGAGGCCGCCGATCGGCCGCATCACGAAGCCGGCGCCGAACAGCGCCGTTGTCAGCAGCAGCGCGTTGACCTCGCTGCCGGGAATGTTGGGATCGACTGGAAAGAATAGATTCTTGATGACCGGGGTCATCAGCGCGAAGATCGTGAAGTCGTACCATTCCATCGCATTGCCGGCGATCGCCGCCACGATGGCATTCCCCTTGCTCGTCTGCATCTGCGCTGGCCTGTTGGTTGCGGCGCCGGTCTATCCGGCTGGCTGTGGGGCGTCGGCGTCGGTCCATTCGTCGCCGAGGATTTCGGGCGTCGCGAACGCCTTGAGGTTTTCGAAATGGCGTTCGCGATCTTCGACGAAGAGCTGGCGGACGAGGCCGCGCGCGAGCCGGTCGGCGCCCTCGCTGATCGCCGGGATGTCGCCTGAGAGCTTGCCGTGGCTCAGCGTCGCCGGATAATTGAAGCAGTGCAGCCGCGCCAGCGCTGGACAGCTGCCCGGCACCTTCTCGAGGAATTCAAAGCTGTCGCCGAGATCCGGAGAGGATTCCAGCTCCGCATTGTCCATCCCCTCGGGGGTTGCGAACCGGTCTGACCACATCCGGATATGCGGCGCGAATTCGGCAAGCTCCGGTCGCAGGCCGAGATCGACCTTGAAGCCGGTGCCGAAGATGATGAAGTCGGTCGCGTAGCGGCCCTTCGGCGTCGTCACGACCAGATGATCGCCTTCGATGGCCAGATTCGTGACCGGGCTGGCCAGATGGAAATGCGCCTGCTTGTGTGCAGAGATGCGCAGCACGCTCGGCCGCGGCGGCGGCGTCTGCGCCTTTAGCGTGTGATCGAGGAAGCGCCACTTCCATTCGTCGGACAGACCGGCGAAGCCGTGGACGACGCCCTGGCTGCCGATCCCGGTGAACTTGTTGACGCGCGGGATGTCCGGCCGCCGGATGAAGAGGTCGAGCCTGCCAGCGCCGGCCTCCAGCGCGGTCGCTGCATTGTCCATCGCCGAGGCGCCGGCGCCGACCACGGCGATGCGCTTGCCGCGCAAGCGCGTAAAGTCGATCGGCTCGACCGAGTGCGCCCAGAACCGTTTGTCGATGCCGCAGGCCAGCGGCGGCACATAAGCGCCGCCGAGGCCATCGCGTCCGGTGGCGAGCACGACATGGCGCGCCAGCAGTTGCCGCGAGCGGCCGCCCTCACTGATATCGAGCGCCAAGAGATCGTCGGGGCGCGCGCGAATGCCGTCGACCGACACTCCGTTACAGATCGGGAGGTCGAGCACCCGGCGGTACCAGACCAGATACTCCATCCACATCGTGCGCGGTGCGCGGTCGAGAGCCTTCCACGCCGCCTCGCCGTGCTGCGCCTCGTAGAAGGCGCGGAATGTCAGCGCCGGCAGGCCCATCGCCGGACCGGGGAGTTCTTTCGGCGAACGCAGCGTCCGCATCCGGGCGAAGGTAACCCAGGGGCCTTCCTGGCCTGCCGGTGCGCGATCGAGCACGCGGTGATTGTCGACGCCGAGACGTTTCAGCATCCCCGACGTGACGAGGCCGGCCATTCCCGCGCCCACGATCACGACGTCGATGACATCCTGCCCGTCGACGAGGCGGCGCGGCACCCATGATTTGGACGGCAGTTCGAGCCAGGCGAGATCCTGCTTCAGCCGCGCTTCGAGCGCCGCGAGGCCAATTGCGCCGTCCGCGGTCACCGCCATGACTTCTCCTTTTCGAACGCGTCGCCCGCCGCCTCGGAAAATGCCGCCTCGCCGCCGTGAAGTTTCGCGCCGGGCATCAGAGCTACCGCGGCGCGCAGCGCATCGTTGACCGCGGCGACCGTCGGTGTCGGTTCGCGCCCGGTCGGCGAGATCGCGGCGAACAGGAATGGGATGTCGACATCGAGCGGGCGGGTGACGACGCCGTCGACCGCAAGGCTTGCGGTCAGCACCGGCTCGATGATGGCGATGCCGAGCGACTGCTTGGCCATCGCGATCGCCGTCAGCGAAGCGTTGGTGTCGATTACTTCAGCAGGCCTGGCGCCGGCGCGCGCGATGGCGTCCTCGACGCGGCGGCGCAGCCGATAAGGATTGGCCATGGTCAGCAGCCGGCGGCCATCGAGATCCTTCAGCCGGATCACCTTGCGCTTGGCAAGCGGGTGATCGGCGGCGAGGCAGGCCACGCACGGCACCTCGCAGACCCATTGCACATCGAGGCCGGGATGCTGGACCGGCAGGCTCGCGAGCCCAAAATCGACTGATTGCGAGAGCACGGATTGCACGACGTTCTCGGCCGAGAGCGCCTGCACGTGAACCTGCCGCGGCAACAGCGCCTGATCCATCGCCGCCAGCGCCGCCGGCACGACGCCGCCCGCGAGCGCCGGGATCGCAGCAAGGCTGAGCACCGGCAGCGCGCCGGCGCCGATCGCGGCGGCGCGATTGCGGATGTGCTTCAGCCCGAGCAGCAGACGTTCGACCTCGGCGTGGAACAGGATGCCCTTCGGTGTCGGGCTGATGCGCGGGCCGTTCCTGGAAAACAGGAGATAGCCGACGTCGGTCTCCAGGTCCTGGATCTGTCGCGTGACCACCGGTTGCGAGCGCCTGAGCAGCCGCGCCGCGCCCGTGATGCTGCCGGCCGACATCACGGCAGCAAAGGCTTCCAGCAGGCGGATATCGATCACGTCCTCTTGCATGCGCATATTCCTATCATTCTTATTTCAGATAATAAAGCCATCTTGATGTGGGATATGAATTATGATTAGATGGTGCCATGTCGAACGGGCCTTCGTCCTCACGCCAAACCCCGCCGGCCGAGCCGAGCTACCGGCGCGGCTGGGTCGACGAGGCCGTGTCCGCGATCGAGGCCGACCAGTGCCGGAGCGCCGACACCCATCTGATGCGGTTGACCGTTCCGGCGCTGTCGGGCATCGACATCTATCTGAAGGACGAATCGACCCATCCGACCGGCAGCCTCAAGCATCGCCTGGCGCGGTCGCTGTTCCTCTACGCGCTGTGCAACGGCCACATCCGCGAAGGCACCGCCGTGGTGGAGGCATCGTCGGGCTCGACGGCGGTCTCGGAAGCTTATTTCGCGCAGATGATCGGCGTGGCGTTCTATGCGGTGATGCCGCGGACGACGTCGGCCGAGAAGATCGCCGCGATCGCGCACTACGGCGGCAACTGCCATCTGATCGACGACGGCCGCGCGCTCTATGCCGAGGCCGCCGCGCTCGCCACGCGGCTCGGCGGTCACTATATGGACCAGTTCACCTTTGCCGAGCGCGCCACCGATTGGCGCGGCAACAACAACATCGCCGAGTCGATCTTCGTCCAGCTCGGGGTCGAGCGGCGTCCGCTGCCGGCGTGGATCGTGATGAGCGCCGGAACCGGCGGCACATCGGCCACGATCGGGCGTTACCTGCGCTATCGCCGGTTTCCGACAAGGCTCTGCGTCGCCGATGTCGAGCATTCCGCCTTCTTCGATTGCTTCCGCACCCAGGATCGCTCCCATGTCTGCGAGCGGCCCTCGCTGATCGAAGGCGTCGGCCGCCCGCGCTGCGAGCCCTCATTCGTTCCGGGCGTGGTCGATCGCATGATGAAGATTCCCGATGCGGCGTCGATCGCGGCGATGAACGTGCTGTCGCGCCTGCTGCGCCGGCCGGTCGGCGGCTCGACCGGCACCAATTTCCTGGCGCTCTGCCGCCTCGCCTCAGAGATGCGAGATGCGGGCGAGACCGGATCGCTGGTGACGCTGATCTGCGATTCCGGCGAGCGCTATCGCCAGACCTATTACGACCCGGCATGGCTCACATCCCGCGGGCTCGATCCGTCGCCTTACGAGGATCAGCTGAACGCGTTCCTCGGCGGCGCGCATCCGCTTCGTATCGCGGTCGAGGATGTGCAGAATCCTCGCGACCTCAGAGACAATGCATGACCAATTTGATCGAAACGCTGGCCGGCGTTCCGCCGGCCTCGAAGCTCGGCGAAGCCTTGAAGAAACGCGCCGAGATCCTGCGCCTCAGCGAAGCGGCCCATGACGCCGTGCTGCTGCCGCGCGATCCCGGCGGACTGAGCCACGCTTTGCGGGCCGCGCTCGCGGCGCGGATGTGCCGGCATGTCGGCAACGACGAGCTGGCCGCTCATTACGACAACTATCTGGGCCATTCCGGCGACCTCGATGTCGCCCCGCTCGCGTATCCCGATGGGAAAAGCGGTGAGACGCGGCTCGACGCCATCGCGCGCCATGCTGATTTGCTGACGGTCGCGCCGCGCGAGGCGACACGCGGGGATATCGAGGCGCTGAAGGCCGCCAGCGTCGCCGAACCCGACATCGTGCGCCTCGCCGAACTCGCAGCCTTCGTGAATTACCAGCTCCGGGTCGTCGCGGGTCTGAAAGTTTTGAAGGGCGTGCAATGAGCGAGGCTATCAACGAGTTTACGGCCAAGGTCCCGACCTGGTCGCCCTACGTCACGCCGGTCGATATCGCGACCGCGACCCCGGCGCAGCTCGCCGCGATGAAGGTGACGCCGTCGAACACGGGATTTTCGCCGTACGTCCTGACCCTGGCGCACGATCCGGAATCGCTCGAGGTGCGCTCGCCGCTGTTCAACCTGATCATGTACGGCAAGGATGGGCTGTCGTCGGCGGAACGCGAGCTCGGTGCCGTCGGCGCCTCGATCGTCAATCGCTGCGTCTATTGCGCCGCGGTGCATGCCTCGCGCTTCATCGGTATCACCCACCGCACCGACATCATCGATACGATCTTCGCCGACGAGCGCGACGCGACGCTGCCGCCGCGCGACCAGGCGCTGTTCGATTTCGCGGCCAAGCTCTCGACCACCCCGGTCGAGGTCGGCGCCGATGACGCCAGGGCGCTGACGGAGGCCGGGCTGAGCGAACTCGAACAGCTCGATCTGGTGCTCTCGGCGGCGCTGTTCGGCTGGGCCAACCGGCTGATGCACACACTTGGAGAGCCGCGCGCGTGACGCGCTCGCTATCGCTGGTATCGGAGTGCCCCGCCGAAACCAGGGCGTACACTCATGGCGGCAGGCTAATGCGGCCTTAATCGCCGCCGGGCAAGTCCCATACGGCGAATGTTAACCAATCATAAACCATACTTGGCAATCCTTGGGCGGCTCATGCAAGCAAAGCGTCCGCCGCGCTGCGTGAGTATCGACAGACTCCGATGCGTCAGCAGACGTACCGGCGAGCGGGGGGTCCGTGACCAAACACGCACTACAATCAAACGAGAGCACGAGCGCGACGAAGCTTGAGGAAACGCAGGCCTTTAGAGCTCTCGATCGAACAGTGAGGGACATGGAGGATGGCCTGGATCATCCGGAGCTCTGGCTGCTCCTCAAGCTGGTCGTCGAGGAGGGCGATGCTGGCGACCTCCTTGTGGTGCTACGCGCTTTGCGCTCTGTCCAGCAGCCCAAGGTCGTCAAGATTTTTGATGTCCTCGAGGCCTTCATTGAAGGCATCGCAGGTCCGCGCGGCGAGGCCATCACAAAGCTGAAACAGCTTCAGGCGCAGGATCCCCTATGCCCCCAGGTGGCCGGCGCGCTCTCCTTTTTGATGCACGGCGAGCGACCACCTGAAATCCACGTACCGATTGTCCCGCCGATGGTCCCGAAAAACCCAACGTGGATCCCGTCAGCAGGAATGAACTTTCCCAAACCCCGAGGGGATAGCTTCGACATTTTGGGCGTCGCCTGTTTTAAGGCGGCTCTCGACAGCGCGGAGCACTATGAGAAGCATTTTCTGACATGCCCCGCGTTTGACAACGATTTGTCGCTGCTGTCGAAAGCACTGGAGCTAGCTCAACCAAACGGCCTGTTCCTTGAATTTGGGGTGGCGTCGGGCCGCACGATCAGCCACGTGGCTCGGAACACACCGCAGACCCATTTCTACGGCTTCGACTCTTTTGAGGGGCTGCCTGAGGCGTGGCGGAGCGGATTTGACAAGGGAGCATTCGCGCAGGCGCGCCTGCCAATTGTTCCGGCCAACGTGACGCTGATCAAGGGGTGGTTTGACGATACTCTGCCAACCTTCCTTCATGATCGGCCGCAAATGCCGCTCTCACTGCTTCACGTGGATTGCGATCTCTATTCGTCAACCAGAACAATCCTTGCAAATTTGAAAGATCGGATCGTGCCGGGCACTCTTATCGTGTTCGACGAGTACTGGAACTATCCGGGTTGGCGCGATCACGAGTTCAAGGCCTTCGAGGAACTGCTTGCTGAAACCGGCATTCGGGCCAAACCGTTCGGCTTTGTGCCAAGCCATCAACAAGTCGGGTTCGTGATGTCCAGGCCGGACTGAGCTCTCCAGGACACTGCGCTGCCCTGGAAGGCGCTCACGGAGCTCGAAGCCCGAGGACAGCACCACACTTTGGAATTGCTTAGCGAGATCACCGGCAATCTGGCCCAAAATCGCGAGCGCCTCCACGGTTGCCGAATCGGATCAATCGGCAGACGAAGGGATAGATTATGAAAGTGATCGCCGTCACGCCGGCCGGCCGCCGTAGATATCTCGAAGTGTTGGCCAAATATATTCTCAGCGACGATTCAGTCGCTGAATGGCACCTGTGGGATAATTGCCGGGATCCCGCAGACCGAACCTATATTCAATCGTTGGCCAATCCCAAGATCAAGATCGTTTCGCTGCCGGACTCAACGGGTGACAACAGATCGATCAACAAGTTCTATCGCACGATGACCGATCCGAGCGCCTTCTACGTCAAACTGGATGACGACATCTGTTACCTGCCTCCAGGTTTTTTTGGGCGCTTTGCGGCAAAAGCCGCAGCAAGCAAGACAAACGCGATTTGGTTCTCGCCGGTGGTCATCAACAATGCGATCTGCTCCTGGCTGCTATCATTCCATGGCAAGATCAAATGTTCGGAGCCATTGTCGTGTCTTGCCAGCTGCGAAATCGGTTGGAAAAACCCTGCATTTGCAGTGCTCCTCCATCGCTTTTTTCTGAACAGGCTTGAGACCGATCGGGTTGAGTCCCTCCATATTCCAGACGCCACGATGACGATGGGACGGTTCTCGATCAATTGCCTGGGAGTGTTCGGAAAGGACCGCAACGCGCTTGGTGACGCCTTTTGCCCGGTTGGTGTCGATGACGAGGAACATATTTCCGCTTTCCTTCCGATGCTGACAAAAAGACCGGGGCAAATCATCGGTGACGAGGTGGTCGCCCACTTCAGTTTTTACACGCAAGAGCGCGTCGTCTTGGACACTGATATTCTCGCGAGGTATCAATTGGAGGCTATGCGGGTCCACCCGTCGGACTCTCTCATGTCCGCTGAAGCAGGTTTGGCGAGTGCCGGACAACTTCACGATCCGACTCCAGAGTTCCTCCCGACATGATCTTGCCGCCCGCCGCCGTTCAACATGATCATGTACGGCAAGGATGGGCTGTCGTCAGCGGAACGTGAGCTCGGCGCCTCGATTGTCAATCGCTGCGTCTATTGCGCCGCGGTTCATGCCTCGCGGTTTATCGGCATCACGCGACGCACCGACATCATCGATACGATCTTCGCCGACGAGCGCGACGCGACGCTGCCGCCGCGCGACCAGGCGCTGTTCGATTTCGCGGCCAAGCTCTCGACCACGCCGGTCGAGGTCGGCCCTGACGACGCCAGGGCGCTGACGGAGGTCGGGCTCAGCGAGCTCGAGCAGCTCGATCTGGTGCTCTCTGCGGCGCTGTTTGGCTGGGCCAACCGGCTGATGCACACCCTTGGAGAGCCGCGCGCGTGACGACCGGCGATCCCAGCTCCCGCTGCTGAAGCGGCATTGGCGACCTCACGGATTTGAGTGCGGGTTCGCGCGGAAAATCGCGTGACATGCAAAGCACGTCTGAAGCGCGTTGGCATTTTTCCATTCCGATCAAGCTCGGCCGGGACGGCGCTCATACGACTTCTGGATAGCGTGCGCGGGTGATGCTCGGGACCGCCACCGCTTTTAGTTGTAGTGGTAATACCAGTATCTGGTATACATTATTCCTAACTGTTGTCGAAATGCGACAGTATGTTTCGCAGAGCAATATCTCTGCTGCGGCGCAGTATGTCATTGATGTGTATCGCGTTACCGGAAAATAAGAACAGTTCTGTTAGCTTCTGCAATAACTTATACGCCGGTGCTATCGTATTGACCGGACCGCGCAACGCCTCCAGCCTTTTGGCAGGCTCGATTTAAGAGCCGTTCTAACAGGGGATGGCGATGAAGAAATATGCGCTAACGGTCTCCGCTATCGCGATAGCGGTCGTTTCTCAGCCTGCGCCGGCGTCTGCGGACAAGCTCGATGTGGTCCTGGAGCGGCTTCAGGCGATCGAGCAAAGCAATGCTCAACTTGCCAAGGAGAATGCCGCGCTCAAGGCGCGGCTCAATCGTGTCGAATCTTCGAAAGCCGCGGCGCCCGTGGTCCAGGCTGCTCCAGGCCGTGTGGCCAGCGCGCCAGCGACCGGCGGTGCGCCGGCATCGCTGAAGACGCCCGTCGTCGAAGTGGATGCGCAGGGACACACCTATTTCGAGCACAAGCACGGCGCCCCCCTGACATTCTATACGCCCGGGGGCGAGATCACCGCTTACGGCAATCTGGACGTCTCGATCGACGACACAGCGAAGAATGTCGGAAACCTGAACCTGAACGGCGCCACGCCTCCGGTCGGCAATTTCGGATGGATGCCCGCGATCTCGACCAACCTCTCCTATCTCGGCGTTCGCGGCTTCCAACATCTGCCCGGCATGGAAGCCAATTTCCTCTATCAGCTCGAACTCGGTTTCGATGTTTCGGCCACGCCCGGTTTGAAGGAAAACAACAGCAGTCTGAGCAACACGGTCAACGGCGCGATGTTCAACCGCAACACATATATCGGGCTTGGGTCGCAGGAATGGGGCGCGGTCAAGATCGGCAAGACCGATGCGCCCTACAAGACCTCGACGTCCGCGTTCAACCCGTTCTCGGGCCAGATCGGCGACTACAGTGTGGTCATGGGTAATACCGGCGGCGACAACCGTGTTGAATTCGGCACCCGGCTCGATCATGCGATCTGGTACGAATCGCCCACCATCTCAGGCTTCCAGTTCAACGCCTTGTTTGCGCCGGGGCAGAACCGCGATACCGACAGCTCCAACATCGCGGCCGGAGAATCCGATTGCGCCGGCGGTAACGTCCCCCAGAGCGGCGGCAATCTGCCGATCGCGTGTAATGACGGCTCCTTCAGCAATGCCTACAGCGCGAATCTGAGCTACACCAACGGCCCGTTCTACGCGACGGTCGCTTATGAGCGTCACCAGGCGGTCAACCGTCAGAGCGATATCACGGCAATCTACGGCACCGCCGCGTTGCCAAACGCCTATGCCCAGAACCTGTTCAACGAAAATGTCGGGGACGAGGACGCCTTCAAGGTTGGTGCATTGTATCGTTTCGCCACCCGGACCACGGTTGGCGGCATCTTTGAAATGATGCATCGTTACGTTCCGGCGGACCTGCAATTCCAGAACGAGCGAACCCGCAACGGCACGTGGTTCTTCGTCAGCCAGGAATTGACCGATGTCGACAGCATCCATTTCGGATGGGCGCATGCGTTCGCGGCCACCGGCGATCCCGGCCAGCACAACACCTCGACGCTGACGACGATCGACGGACTCGGCACCTATGGCCCCAACGACAACAAGGCCGACATGGTAACGGCCTCCTATAAGAGGAAAGTGAGCCCGAACTTCACTTGGTACGCCTCGGTCGCGGCCACCTTCAACGGGCCGAGCGCCCACTATGATCTCGGCGCCGGCGGCAGGGGCGTGACGACGGACTGTCACGACGCGTTCGGTGCGGATGGTGGCTACACGTCAACGCCGCACTGCTACGCCGGTACGACGATCGTGGGCGTCTCGACCGGCGCTTCGTGGAAGTTCTAGAGCATATCGGTTCTGATTGAATCAGAACCGAAGCTCTAGATTCTTGTATTGACGCGTTTTCTTCAAGCGAACCGGTGTCCACTTCGCTCGAAAACGCTCTAGGCGACGGCAACGATGTTCTCTGACGACCCCATTGCCGGTATCGGCAATGGGGTCGCCGAGGGGAGACCAGTCGCCGATGCAGGGCCGAGACTCACTAATTCCCTTCTGCCAGAAGTTCGGTGATTAGCGACGCGGCTTTGATCCCGGTCCCGGTGATGATGACGACGGTGCGCTCAGTCGGCCGGATCGCACCGCGCTCCTTCAGGACGTCGAGGGCGGCGGCAGCCGAGGCCGAGGTCGGCTCGACAAAGAGACCGGTGCGCGCGAGCCGCTTCAACGCGGCAATGATTCCATCTTCCGGGATCGCGACCGTGCCGCCGCCGGTCTCCTTCAGCGCCGCGATCATCTGCTTCAAGCGGAGCGGATGCTTGATCGCGGTACCTTCGGCAATGGTCTTGTTAACAGCGCGATCGATCGGGGTGTCGACGCCGGCGGCAAAGCTGGCATCGACCGGCGAGCAATTCAGCGGTTGGGCCGCGAACAGGCGCGGCATTCGCGTGATCTGTCCGGCCGCGAGCAGCTCCTTGAAGCCGATATAGCAGCCGAGCAGGCTGCTGCCGGCGCCGACCGGCATGATGACGTTATCAGGCGCCGAATAGTTGAAGTCTTCCCAGATCTCGTAGGCCAGCGATTTCGTGCCCTGCAGGAAGAACGGCTGCCAGTTGTGGCTGGAATAGAATATCTGCTTCGACTGGCGGATCGCTTCGGCTTCCGATTCCTCGCGCGGTCCCTCCACCAGTTGGACCTCGGCGCCGAAGGCGTGCATCTGGGCCACTTTCATCGGTGACGTCGTAGCTGGCGCGAGGATCCTGACCCGCATCCCGCCGGCGGCGCCATAGGCGGCCACGGAGGCGCCGCCATTGCCCGAACTGTCTTCCAGCACCGCATTGACGCCGAGCTGCCGCATGAACGACAGCATCACCGTGGTGCCGCGATCCTTGAAGCTCGACGTCGGATTGAACCATTCGAGCTTGAAGTGGGGCCGAAGCTCTCCCCACTCTCTCTCGGCCATGGGGGTACAGCCTTCGCCCATCGTGATCGGCTTCGCGATCTCCGCCGGCAGCGCAGCGCGGTAACGCCACAGCGAGCGGATGCTGCGATCGATATCGTCGCGAGAGATGCCCGTGAGCGGTGTCACCAGCAGCGGCTTGCCTTCGTCGGAGCACCAGCGGGGCACATCCAGCGGATAGAGCTTGCCGTTGAGCGGGTCGATGTAGCTGGGCGATGGCATCTCAATTCAATCCTTAAGTCGCGGGACGGCCGGGCATGTCGTGACCGAGAACGAAGGCCGGCAGTGTCGTCATATCCCGGCGAATCACGATCGGGGCAGGTGCCCCTTCCGGCAAGGTCATTCCGGCACGATTATGCCACCATGTTGGCAGGCCGACACGTACCGTTCCGAACAGATCATAGCCGGATCCCGCCACAAACAGGCATCGCTTCGAGCCGGCCGGCAATTCATCCAGTGCAAGTTGATAGGGCTGCGGTTGCGGCTTGTAGTAGCCGGCGCGCTCAGCCGTCACAAAGACCGAGAAGGGGACGCCGATGCGATCGGCCGCGATGCGGCCCAGCCGTTCCGAACAATTGGTTACGACGCCCAACGCGATGCCGGCCTCGTGCAATGCTCGCAGGGTCTCGCGGACCTCCGGCCAGGGCTCGAGCTCCGCGTAGCGTGCGCCGAGTTCGTGCGCGCGTTCGAAGGGAAGCCCGACATTGCGCGCCGCCTCACCTACCAGATCTTCATAGGGACGATAGCGCCCGGCGGCGTAGGTGTTCTTGAGGTACTCCGCCCGCCAGCGGTATCCGGCCTCCGCGGAGCCCGCGACCTCGTTCCAAAGCGTCCAGCTGTCCAGCAATGCTGTCAGCAGGTCGAACAGGACGGCATCGTAAGTTTGCGTCGTGGGGTGCGCTCTATCTCCTACCATCCGCGAAACCGCTCCCATTCCCTGACGACGTCAGAACCAGCGCCGATGACATGGTACCGGTCGTGCTGGGCGCCGGTCGCGCAAGCATGATTCGGCAATATCCGTAATCGCGTGCCCAGCGGCAACAGCACTTGTGGCGCCGTGCTGCCGGGACGACGGGCGATGATGCCGTGCTCCTGGTTGGCCTCGCTCACGATCAAATCGGGATATGGCCGTCCGTTGATGTCGCACACCACGCCATAGCCCTGGTCGACCGCCTGTCTGGCGGTGCCGCGGTCACGCGACAGTGCCATCCAGCCTGCGTCGATGAAGGTCCAGCCGCGATCGGCACGATGGCCTGTTACGGTCGTGAGCACCGACAGCGCGATGTCATCGAGCGTGCAAACCCCGATCCCGGCCATCACCAGATCGAACATCACGAAGACGCCGGCGCGCATTTCGGTCACGCCGTCGAGATGGCGCGCGACATGCGCCGTCGGTGTCGAGCCGACGCTGACCACCGGACACGGCAGTCCGGCCGCGCGCAACGCCTCGGCGCAGCCAACCGCGGCCGCGCGTTCCTGTTCGGCGGCCGCCTCGAGCGCCGCCACGCTGCGGCAGTTATAGGACTCGCCGGCATGGGTCAGGACGCCGCGCAATTCCGCGCCGCCGGCGTGAAGCCTGCGACCGATCTCGGCGAGCAGCGGGTCGTCTGCGCGGACGCCGGCACGATGGCCGTCACAGTCGATCTCGATCAGCGCCGAAATCCGGTCGCCGGTCGCGCGTGCCGTTTCCGTGACGGCATTCGCCTGTTCGATGCTGTCGAGGATCACGCACAGGTCCACGCCGCGCCGCCGCAGCGCAGTGACGCGGTTGAGCTTTTGCGGCGAAATGCCGACGGCGTAGAGGAGGTCCTTGACCCCTGCGGCGGCGAACACCTCCGCCTCGCGCAGGGTCGAGACCGCAGCCGGGCCGGTCGGGCCGTCCATGACGGCGCGGGCGACCTCGACTGATTTTGCGGTCTTCAGATGCGGACGGAGGGGGACGCCAAGCCGCGTCAGTCTGCCCCTCAGGCGGGCGATGTTATTCAACATCCGGCCTTCGTCGAGGACAAGGCAAGGGGTCTCGATCCCGGCGAGGGATCGCAGTGGTGTTGGCGCGGGTGCGAGGGGCATGGACTTAAGATTAGCCGCTTTTAGGCTAAGTGCAATTTACCGATTATCATTCCTAGATTAAGCTCAGGCTTAATGCTCTCGACCGACGATATCAGGTTTTTTGTTGCGATCGCCGCGGCCAACACGCTGGCGGCCGCGGCACGCGCGCTCGACGTGACACCGCCTGCCGTCTCGCAGCGGCTGCAGGGCCTCGAGCGGCGGTTAGGTGTTCAACTGGTCAGCCGTTCGGCACGCCGGCTGACGCTGACCGACGAGGGCGAACTGCTGCTGTTGCGTGGCCGAGCGCTGCTCGACGATGCGGCGGAGTTAACCGATGCGCTGCAGGCGCGCCGTGGCACCATCACCGGTCATCTCAAAATTCTCGCTCCGCTTGGCTTCGGACGCCGCTACATCGCACCGGCAATTGCCGCATTCCGATCCCGGCATCCCGACGCGTCGGTCGATCTGGAGCTCTCCGATCGGCTCGGGCGGGCGACCGCGGGCTCCTGGGACATCATGATCCACATCGGCGTGCTGAAGGACTCCGCGCTCCAGCTTCAGCGCCTCGCGTCGAATGAACGATATCTGTGCGCCTCGCCGGCCTACCTGAAACGAAAGGGAGCTCCGGTCAGTCCGCCGGATCTGCGCGGGCACGATTGCATCGCGCTGCGCGAGAACGAGGAGGACGTGACGCTCTGGCGGTTTTCCCGCAAGCGTGCCGGGTCGGCGCCGGAGGTTGTCCGGATTGAGCCGACACTCTCCAGCAATGATGGCGAGGTCGTGAAAGCCTGGGCGCTGGCGGATTGCGGCCTGATCGTACGGTCGGAATGGGATGTCGCAGAGGATTTGGCGGCGGGCCGGCTGGTGCGTGTGCTGCAGAATCATCGTCTGCCGCCTGCCGACGTCGTTGCGCTCCTTAATCCGGGCCGCGGCGGCAGGGCCAGACGGACGCAGGCGTTCCTCGAATCCTTGCGCGCCGGCCTTTCGCCGCCGCCATGGCGCGCGGACATCAAGAAGAGCGTGCGGTGATGGTGCGCACGCTCACGCGGCGCCGGCTTGCCTGCTCAGATAATTCCTTGCGAATTCGAGATACCAATCCAGGCATCCGGGATTGGCCATCGCGTCCTTGTTGATGACTTTTTCCAGTGGATGGCCGAGCAGGAGCTTCTTGATTGGCAGTTCCTGTTTCTTTCCCGACAGCGTGCGCGGAATTTCCGCGACCGCGAAGATATCGTTGGGCAGGAAGCGGCGCGACAATCCGGCTTCGATCGCCTTGTTGATGTCAGCCTTCATCGCGGCATCGAGCGCGATGCCCTCGCGCAGCACCACGAACACCGGCATGTAGCTGTCGCGTCCCAAATATTCGAGATCGACGACCAGCGAGTCCAGCACTTCCGGCAGCGCCTCGATCGCCGAATAGAGTTCGCTGGTGCCCATGCGCAGGCCGTGCCGATTGATGGTGGCGTCGCTGCGGCCATAGATCACGCAGGCGCCGTCGGGGTTGATCTTGAGCCAGTCGCCGTGCCGCCACACCGGGCCGCGGCCCGAGCCGTCGAAATTATCGGGATAGGTCTCGAAGTAGCTGGCGCGATAGCGTGCGTCACCGGGATCGTTCCAGAACCGCAGCGGCATCGACGGCAGCGGCTCGGTGCAGACAAGCTCGCCGACCTCGTCGATCACGGCGCGGCCCTGCTCGTCGAAGGCTTCCACTGCGCAGCCGAGCAGGCGGCATTGCATGATCCCCGGCGTCTGCGGCAGTTCGCGGTTGCCTCCGATGAAAGCGCCGGCGAAATCGGTGCCGCCGGAGATGTTCGCCCACCACATGTCGGCCTGCGCGGCGTTGCCGTTGGCCCTCGAGAGTGCGGCGAAGCGGTCGTTGAACCAGGCTTGGGTGTCGGCGCTGAGTGGCGATCCCGTCGAGCCCAGCGCGCGCAGCTGCGAGAGGTCGCCGACGGCAGCGAGATCGATCTCCGCCTTGGTGCAATTGGCAAAGAACGCGGCGCCTGCGCCGAAGAATGTTGCCTTTGTCTCGGCGACGAAGCGCCACAGCGTGGTCCAGTCCGGCTTGTCCTTGGAGCCACCCGGGCTGCCGTCGAAGATGCAACAGGTGGTTCCGTTCAGCAGTCCGTTGGTCTGACTGTTCCACATGATCCAGCCGGTCGAGCTGTACCAATGGAAGCGTTCACCGAATGAATTCCTGTCGTAGCTGCAACCGATGTCGTTGTGCAGGGTCGAGAGCGGCAGTGCCACCACGATCACGCCGCCATGGCTGTGCAGAATCGGTTTCGGTAGTCCGGTGGTGCCTGAGGAATAGACGATCCAGAGCGGATGATCGAACGGCAGCCATTCCGGCTCGAACGCATCGATCTCAGCGTTGTCGCCTGCGAGGATGGACGAAAGCTGCGTGTCGGACGCTGCAGTCTCGCTGTGCAGAATGACATGCTCGACCGTCGGCAGCGCACGCCGCAATTCGTCGATCACCGGCCGCCGATCATGGCGCCGGCCGGCGTAGGTCACGGCATCGCAGGCGATCAGCACCTTTGGTTCGATCTGCTTGAAGCGGTCGATCACCGCGGGTGCGGCCATGTCGGGCGCGCAGACGCTCCAGATCGCGCCTAAGCTGGCGGTCGCGAGAAACGCGATGATCGTCTCCGGAATGTTCGGCAGGTAGGCGGCGACGCGATCGCCGGAGTGCACGCCCTGGGCTTTCAGGTGCAGCGCCAGCGCGGCGACCTTGCGCTTGAACTCGGGCCAGCTCGTTTCCGATAACACGCCGTCTTCACCGCATGAGACGAGGGCCGGGAGGCCCGCGGCATGCGCTGGCGCGACATGGCGCAGGACCTGTCGGGCATAGTTGACCTGGGCACCGGGAAACCACACCGCGCCGGGCATCTTCCGGCTCGCCAGCACCGCGGTGTGCGGCGTCGGTGACTGAATATCGAAATAGTCCCAGACGCTCTGCCAGAAGCCGTCGATGTCGGCGACCGACCACCGCCGCATCTCCTCGAAATGAGCAAACTCAAGGCCGCGCGTCTCTTTCAGCCATTGGCGGTAAAGCGCCATCTGCGGGACGTAAGGTGCTGTCATGGTCGGTTTCCGGATCTTCTTGTCGTAGCTTACGCCCTCTCTACCATAGAGCCGCGAGCGCGGGGAACGCCGTCGCGACGGCCGTTGCGTCAGCATATTCTTACCGCTGTCTCCGCGTGCTATGGCTTTCGGAGCGAGCCGCACCTGATTCTGCGCGCAGGATAAGCGAATGCCCATGCCGGTCGGCGAACTCTTCATCCTCGGCTTTTACGGCAAGGTCATTCCGCCGTGGCTGAAGGAATTTGCCGCGCGCTTCGGGCTCGGCGGCGTGATCCTGTTCGATTACTCGTGCCAGACGCGGCGGTACGACAACAACATCGCCTCTCCGGCTCAGGTGCAGTCGCTCTGCGCCGAGATCGCGGCATTGCCCTCGGGCCCGATGGTGTTCATCGACCAGGAGGGCGGATTGGTGCGGCGACTCAAGGATGGCCTGGGCTTTGCGCCGCTGCCGAGCGCGAAGGATTTCAACCGGCTCGCGACGGCGGAGAAGCAGAAAGTCCTGGCCGCGAGCTATGGCGAGTTGCGCCGGCTCGGTTTCAGCTACAATTTCGCGCCGGTCATCGATGTCGACTATAATGCGGACAATCCAAACATCGGCAGGGTCAAGCGGTCCTATTCGGCCGATATCGGTGAGGTCGAGGCCAATGCGCGGCTTGTCGACGCTGCCGCGCGGCAGGCGGGAGTAGGCCTCTGCCTGAAGCATTTCCCGGGCATTGGCGGCGCCAATGTCGATTCGCATCTGGAGTTCATGGATATCTCCGATGCGTTGCGGCCGGAGCAGGAAGACCTGTTCTACACACTCGCACCGCAGATCTATGGGGATGCGGTGCTGGTCAGCCACGCCATCGTCCGTCAGTGGGACGAACGCAATCCGATGACATTGTCATCGGGTGGAATCGGCCGGCTTCGCGGCCGCTTGCCGGAGACGCTCCTGATATCAGACGACATGCAGATGCAGGGGCTGCAGAAGGCACTCGGAACCCATGCCGCGAGCCTGCAGGCAATCGGCGCCGGCATGGACATGATCTGCATCGGCAACAATCTGTTCGACCAGGAGCAGGAAATGGCCGCCATCGCCGAGGCGATCGCGGCGGGGGTCGCCGGCGGAGCGCTCGATCAGGCCGCGGTGCGGCAATCCATTGAGCGAGTGCGAAGGCGCAAGGCGCTGCTCGTCTGAGCTGACAGCGAAATTCGTCGTAAGCACGACAGAAGGTGGAACCAACCGGCATTGCCGCGAATTAGTGATGACGCTCATCGGGGCTCAACAACCATGAAGATGCTCAAGCGTCTCTTCCGATTGACTTGGCTGCGCCGCGTCGCGGGCAAATCAGCCGATGTCTCGCCCTCCTCCATCGATCCCGACGAGTTCACGCGCTTGCTCTGCAGCGGGCGCAGCGAGGATCTGCGGATGCTGGCGACAAAGCTGAGCCTGCGCTCGAAGGCCCACGCTTAGCCGTCGGCGTGCGCCTCAGAACGAACCGGTTCTGCCCGCTCAGAACCGGTAAAGTCCGGGGCCGTGGAATTAATTCTGCCCCCAGGCGGCGAACGCCTTGGTGAAGGCAATCTGCCCCGATCCGCCCTTCTCGATTGCGAGGATGTAGCGGTGCTGGATTTTGTCAACCAGCGGGATATCGATCCACGATCGCTCCCTGAGAGCCTGCAGATTGCGTTGGCGATCGGCGTCGACATTCGACAGGCCAACCAGAAACACATTGTCGGTCACCTTGACGGAAAGGCCGGCGAGCGGCGCGCCGCGTGCCTGCTCGTTCAGTTTCGTCAGCATGCCCGGCACGCTGTTGATGCCGCCTCCTCTAAGGCCGGGGACGGGCACGAGTGTCAGCTCGAAGACGTGGCTGGCTGGAAGCGACGTATCGGTGTTGTGCTTGAGCGTCAGCGTCATCTTCAATTTGTTCGGGATATCGACGTCGGCAACCACGAAGATGTCATCGGGGGCGCCTGCCAACTTGTTCGTGTCGGTGTGCCAGACGATCGAACCCGAAGACGTGCGGCCGGCCGGATCGGCGCGATCCTCCTCGTACAGCACAGCTCGCCCGGGTGCTGCCGCATCGTCCGCCGCGTGTGTCTTGCTCGGACTGGCTGCGATCAGCGCCAGCAAAGCGAGTACGAAGGTCAGGCGGGAGCCCGGCTGGCAGGCGTGGGGCGCGCTGGTGCCGCGATCGAACATGATCATGAAAAGGATTCCGCTGGTGGCGCGGTATTTCTACCGGTGCGGGAAACGTCAGGCAAGGTCGCTCGTCAAACCGGTCGTTACTTCGCTTTCTCGTGGTTCGCGATCCCGACCGCCTTGTAGTCGTAGGTTGGATAGAATTCGGTGTGATAGGCGCCCCAGGCGCTGTTCTCGATGACGCGGTTGACCTCGCGCAGCCGCGACGCCGGCAACCGCAACGTCACCACCTGGCCGATTCCCATCATCACGTACCAGCTGACGACCTCGATGCCTTCAGGCGGAAACGCCTTGTAGAAGCCCTGCCGCTCGAGTTGGGCATTCAGTTCGCTGAGCGGCCGCGACTGGTCGTGTTTGAGAAAGATCGTGACCATGACTGCGTTGTCTGATGTCGGCGTTGCAGTGTCCGATGCTGCGGTCTGAGCCTGCGCACCGGCACTGAGCGCCAGTGCTGCGGCCAATGCCGCGATCGCCATCCAGGGTCCGTTTCGTCTGCGCATTGTCGCTGCCTCCTTGCCGGGGTTTGGCCGGGGTCTTGAGGGCTATCCGGGAGACGATCATCGCGGCGCGGGGGAAGGCTGTAAATTGCCGTTCGTTGTTGTCGCAGTGCCCTCGCTCCGATGTGAACGGTCTCACACCCCTGTGCCGGAGCACGCGGTATTGAAGAGATACCGGACCATCCCGGTGCCGAGGGCATGGACAATGTCGACGCGACGGATGGCGTATTGGTGGTTCAGGTTCGTCATATCGGGACGATTCCTGCAAAAGTTCCTCCGGCTCCGCCGTCCATGAGGTTCCGAGCGCCCTCACAGGGAACCATTGCCGGGTTGTCCAGCGCACCGTGATGGCCTGTCGGAAGGCGGCGAATCACGTCGATTGACGGCCGAGTCCACGCGCCAGAGTGTTTTCGAGCGAAGCGGCCGAAAGTAAATTTATCCCCGTCGAATTACGGAGACCGGGGTGGGAACCCGCCCGTAAGACTACCGTAACGCGGCCCGCTTATCCGAGATTCATTGCCAAATCAGGAGGCATCTGCCTCTTTTGGCTAGCCGGGCCCCGGATCACAGTTGCGCCATCCGTATTTCTACTGAGTTCCGCGTTAACGCCGACGCAGTTCACCTTCGGTAAACCATACGTATGACGCAACACGATGATCGAGCCGAGTTCCGCCTTCCGACCTGGATGGACGAGTGCGCTCCGCTCGAGGCCCAGGATCACCAAGCGCTGAGCCCGCCGTCTGCGCAGCGAATGCCGGCGACGGAGGAGGCTGGCGCTGCGATCGTCCGCCAGTTCAATGGACCCGTGACGGCGCTGTTGCTCTACATGAACGAGCTCAAGCAGCACAGTCATCAATTCGCGCAGACGCCCGGTAACGGCATTTACCTTCGGCAGGTCATCGAGAATGCGCTCGAGCAAACCGAGCGCGTTTCCGCGATGCTGAAACAGATTTCCGATCTCTATCCGAATGCTGTCCCGGCGGCCGATCTCAAACCGATCCGGGACGACATGCCAGCCCGTTCCCGTTCGCCCGACGTGATGTTCGCGCCGGAAGCCGGCCGCAAACCGCTGACCAAGCGCGAGCGCGAAGTGCTCAGCCTGATCAGCGACGGCTATTCCAACAAGCAGGGGGCGTTGCGCATGAGCATCAGTCCGCGCACGTTCGAAAGCCATCGCGCTGAAGCCATGCGCAAGCTCGGTGCGCGCAACACCGCCGATCTCGTCCGCAAGGCCCTGTTGCAGCCGGTCTGATTAGCGAGAAAGCAGCGGCGGCAGCGGATTGCCTATCGCTTTGGAAGATTGCCGGAGCGCAGTGGCGATCGGGTGGTTCAGACGTAGTCTTCCGCCGCAATCGGCATGCGCAGCGCCGGCCGTGCCGTCGGGACGATGGATGGCCGCTCCTCCGGAACGATCGTGATCACCCATGTCGCCCTGACACTGGTCTTGCTCTCGACGATCGAGCGGACCCGGCCCGTGACCGTCGCATCGGCCGAACGGATGGTGGCGGATCGGCCGTTGAACTGGGCAATACGGAAGCGCCTGGCTTCCTTCTGGTCGGTCGTTTCGTAAGTGAACATCGGCTCCCCCGCGCGTCCACGCGACTTTGGGGATGCAACGTTATCCGACCGTGAAAATTCCACGCCGTAGAAGTACGGCTCAGGCGCTGAAGACCTCCTGACAATGCAGCAGCCCCGCATACTGGGCCTTGACCGTGGCGTAGCATTCGCACGATGTCTTGGTCAGGCCGTCGAGATTGGTGATCTCGATATGGCCACGGCTGTAATGGATGAAATTGGCTTGCTGCAACGTGTGCGCGACCAGCGATACGCTGTTGCGCCGCGCGCCGATCATCTGCGCCATCATTTCCTGCGTCAGAACAATCTTGTTGCTGCCGGAGAGATCGCGCGTTTGAAGCAGGCAGCGTGCCAACCGCGACTCCACGGTGTGGGCGGCGTTGCAGCCGGCAGTCTGCTGGATCTGGGCATAGACGGCGAGCCCGTGCCGAATCAGCGCGGCCCGAAGCGTCGGACTTTGGCCGGCGGCCGCCCGCAACGTCTCGACCTCGATCGCCGAGGCGACGCCCGGCACCAGCACCATGGCACTGTTGAGCGAAGGCGCCACGCCGAGTCCGGCGAATGCGCCAAAGATGCTGTCGTGGCCGACCATCGCGACCTGTACGTGCTCGCCCCTTGCCAGTTTGACCACCAGCGAGATCACGCCCTTGTGGGGCAAGTATGCGCGTTTGAGGACCTCATCGACCTCGACCAGCACTGAATCCGCAGCTAGGTCGACGGTGCGCAGATGCGGGCGCATCAATTCGAAATCGCTCGTCGACAGCGATGACAGAAATCCATTCGGTGGTCGCGCAATCGTATCCAAAGCAACCTCCGGCCTGGCCGGCAAAGCTTGTCTCTGGGCACCGACGCTGCCGCGTGCAGCGGTGCATCTCTACACGCTATGTTGCCAGTTTTTTTTCCAAAGAGAAACAGTTCTGTTAAGCCTTGTTGCCGGTCGCCGTGGATACCAGCAGGCTGGCTCGGGCGGATGCCTCGCCGCCTGGCGCGATCAATCCTCCACTCCGACCAACTGCTCCGCATGCGCCTTGACCGTCGCGTAGCACTCGCAGGACGCTTTCCGCAGACCGTCGATATCGGTGATTTCGATGTGCCCGCGGCTATAGCGGAGGATGCCGGCCTGTTGAAATCCGTGCGCGACGATCGAGACCGCGTTGCGCCGGACACCGATCATCTGCGCCAGCATCTCCTGGGTCAGCGGCAATGCCTCGCTGCCGCACAGATCCCGCGCGCGGAGCAGCCAGCGCGATAGCCGCGCCTCAACCGGATGCGAAACGTTGCACGCGACGGACTGCTGGGTCTGAGCCGTCAGCGCCTGCTCATAGCGACTGACCAATGTCCGGAAGACGACATTGCGATCGGCCATCTCGCGGAAGTCCTCCGCCTTCAATACCGAAGCGGTCCCCGGCACCACGACGATCGCATCGGCGAACAGCGGACCGCCATCAAGCGCGGCAGTCGCGCCGACGATGTTGTCGCGGCCGACCGTCGCGATCTCGACCGACTGCCCGTCGGACAAATGGACCATCATCGAAACGACGCCGCTGTGCGGCAGATAGACTCGCTGTACCGGCGCGCCGGCGTCGGCCAGCACCGTATCCTTGGTCAGCTCGACGGTTTCGAGAATCGAATGGAGTTGCTCGTACTCTGCCACGGGGAGCGCTTGCAACAGACGATTAGGCGGACGCGATACCGCAGACATTGGGGCTCCTGCCGAGGGCGGGAGCACTTTAGGGTCTCGCATCACCTACTCTTGGCTACTCTTGGCGCGTGGAATGGCAGCGAACATAGCTTCCCTGTCCAATTGCACAAGAGTTGTGGTGCCGCCTTTATACATTCTACAGGGCAGACATCCGCCCGAGCCTTCGACGCCGCGGCAATCGGCTCGATTCGCGACACGCGGAGTGGTCGCGGAAGGTTTCAGCTTTCGTTGGCATTCGTTGATTTTCATTAACGTTTGAACGCGCCGATCTCGCGTGGTCACGCACGCGCTTCCGATCGCGTGATGCATCGGGTCGACCGTGCTGCGCTGCGTGACGCCCTGTGGACGCAGGAGAATTCTTCAGCCGCAACGCATGCGCCGCCAAATCGCTGCCGCCTGCCGCGTCGACCGTAGCATCCGCCCGTAGAATTACCGGGCATGGGTCTTCTGGGTATTAGTACGGAGCAGGTCTTTAACGAACGGGTAGCGCCGACGGCCCAGTGTGGCCGCGATCGCCGCGTGAAATTTGCGGCGTCGCGTCAATCGTGTGTTCATCCAGAAGGGTATCAGTATGTCCGACATCGTCCTTTCGTCATCGGTCCGTCAAAACCTGCTCTCGCTGCAGTCGACAGCCGATCTGCTCTCGACCACGCAGAATCGCCTTGCCACCGGCAAGAAGGTCAACACCGCCCTCGACAACCCGACCAACTACTTCACGGCGCAATCGCTCGACAACCGCGCCAGCGACATCAACAATTTGCTGGATGGCATCGGCAACGGCGTGCAGGTCCTGCAGTCCGCCAACACCGGCATCACCTCGCTGCAGAAGCTGGTCGATACCGCGAAGTCGATCGCCAACCAGGTGCTGCAGAGCCCGGTCGGCTACTCGACCAAGGCCAATGTCGACGTCACCGGTACTGGCGCCGGCACTGGCACCACGGTGGCCACCGACCTCAACGCCGGCAAGCTCGGCGGTTCGGTCATCACCTTCAAGACGGCTACCGGCTCGCTCGCGGTCACAATCGGTTCGAGCTTCGCGACCGGTGCGGGCACCGCGACCGTCAAGACGCTCGATCAGCTCAACAGCGTGCTGTCTTCGAACGGCGTTGCCGTCTCGGCGTCGGTCTCCGCGACCGCCGACACGGTGACCTTCACCTCCACCAACGATGCCGCCAGCCAGACGATCACCAAGACGGGCGCTGCCCCGACCGGTGAAGGCGTCGACATCTCGGGCACGACGGCTGCAACGGTCGGCACGGTCAACGCTGCCGTTGCCGATCCGACCTCGCAGTCGACTCGCGGCAACCTCGTCAGCCAGTACAACGTCATCATCCAGCAGATTACGACGACCGCCCAGGATTCGTCCTTCAACGGCGTCAACCTGCTGAACGGCGACAATCTGAAGCTGACGTTCAATGAAACCGGCAAGTCCACCCTCAACATCTCGGGCGTGACCTTCAACGCAGGCGGCCTCGGTCTCGGTTCGCTGACTGCTGGCACCGACTTCCTGGACAGCACCTCGGCAAACGCCATCGTTGCCAAGCTCGGCTCGGCCTCCGACACGCTCCGCTCGGAAGCGTCGTCGCTCGGTTCGAACCTCTCGGTCGTGCAGATCCGTCAGGACTTCAACAAGAACCTGATCAACGTGTTGCAGACCGGCTCGTCCAACCTGACGCTGGCCGACACCAACGAGGAAGCGGCCAACAGCCAGGCGCTGTCGACCCGCCAGTCGATCGCGGTGTC
>NZ_JYMT01000026.1 GCF_000938305.1 Bradyrhizobium sp. LTSP885 | reverse complement strand
CCGTCATTGCTGTGCAAGTTCACTAATTCGCTGATTGAATTCTCTTGCGGGAGGATTCGATGCGCGACAACAGCTACGACCGGACGATTGAGCGGAACTACCTGCAGAAGTGGCGGTTCCTGATCCCGGAATACGAGGCGGTGAAAGCCGGGCGGTCGGCAACGTTCCGCCGGGTCGGAGATTTTTATCGGCATCACGGCACCTGCTCGCAAACCTTCCGGAAGTGTTACAACCGCTATTTGCAAAGCGGCGAGGAGGCCGACCTCTTGCCGCGGCGGCGCGGACCGAAGTGGAAGGAACGGCGCGAACCGGAAGGCATCGAGGCCGAGATCGTTGCTTGCCGCCAGAGGGGGATGAACCGCTACGAGATCCATGCTGTCTTGCGCGAGCGGCGCGATACGCTACCCTCGCCGTCGACGATCTACCGGGTCCTGAAACGCTATCATCTGAACCGGCGCACGCCGGCGATGCGCGAGGAGAAACGCCGCATTATCAAGGACAAGCTCGGCGAACTTGGCCATGTCGATCTGCATCAGCTGCCACGCGACGTGTTCCTGGCGCCACCCCCGGCCACGGCCTATATCGTCAGCCTGATCGACAGCTGCTCGCGCCTGGCCTGGGCCGAGGTCATCACCTCCAAGAAAGCCTTGCCGGTCATGTTCAGGACGCTGAAGATGATCAACACCCTCAACGTCACCTATGGGCTGGTCTTCGCCGAAATCATGTCCGACAACGGCGCCGAGTTCGCATCCCGAAACAACCGTGAAGAGCATCCCTTCGAAGCCATGCTCCTCGAACTCGGCATCAAGCATCGCTACACCAGACCCTATCGGCCGCAGACCAACGGCAAGATCGAACGGTTCTGGCGTACCCTCGACGACGACGTCATCGATGGGGCAACCTTCGATAACCTCGATCACTTCGCCAATGAACTCTTCGAGTACCTGATCTACTACAACAACCACAGGCCTCATCAGGCCCTTGGCGGCCAGACACCAAAGGACTTCGCTGCGACCAAAACTGAACCCATTCAATCAGCGAATTAGTGAACTTGCACAATTGCGAGCGAAGCGAAGCAATCCATCCGTCCGCATGTGCTGATGCGTGGATTGCTTCGTCGCGTTGCTCCTCGCAATGACGGTGAGTGTCGTCATTTGTTCAAGAAGTTGAGCGGCAATCCCGGCCGCGGCCAGTCCATTGCGATCAGTTCGCCCTTGCCCGACAGCGTGATGTAGGCGGTCTTCAGCTCGGGGCCGCCGAAGGCGATGTTGGTGGTGACGCGGTCGCCGGTCGGCACCTGCTCGACCAATGTGCCGTCGGGCGCGATCACCGAGATGCAGCCCGAGACCAGCGTCGCCACGCAGATATTGCCGTTCGCTTCCACCGCGAGTGAATCGAACATCTGGTAGCCGCCGAGGCCCGCGATCGGCTTGCCGCGCTCGCCGCGATAGATCACGTCACGCGGCTTGATGGTGCCGGCCTCGCCGATCTCATAGGCCCACAGCCGCGCGGTCGGAGTCTCCGCGATGTAGACGGTCTTCTCGTCCGGCGACAAGCCGATGCCGTTGGCCGGCAGGATGCCGTGCACGGCCTCGACGATCTCGTTCATGCCGGGCTTGAGGTAGTAGAACGCGCCGACATCCATGTCGCGGGCGCGGCGCTTGCCGAGGTCGGAGAACCACAGGCCGCCCTGTCTGTCGAACACCAGATCGTTCGGCCCGCGCAGCTCGTGCTCACCGCACTTCGTCACCACGGTCTCGACCTTGCCGGATTGCAGATCGACGCGCTGGATCGAGCCGCCGAGATAGTCCTCCGGCTGCGGGCCCGGCATGATCATCTTGCCGGTCGGCATCCAGGAGAAGCCGCCATTGTTGCAGACATAGATCTTGCCGTCGGGGCCAAGCGCCGCGCCATTCGGGCCGCCCGGCATCTTCGCGACCACTTCCTTGCGCCCGTCGGGATAAACCCGGGTCAGCCGCTGGCCGCGGATTTCGACCAGCACGACCGACCCGTCAGGCATCACCACCGGGCCTTCGGGAAACTCCAGATCTGTGGCAAGAACACGGATATTGGCCATGGCATCCTCCCGGCTCGTTGATTGCAGGCGGATTCCGAAGGCCCCGCACGCGGCTGTTTCGCCCCGTTATGGCAAAGTCGATCTGGCTTGCCAAGCAACCGCGAGCGCAATGCTGCCCGGCGATGGTGGGGCGGTGGCGCCGCACATAACACCGTCGTCCCTGCGAAAGCAGGGACCCATACTCCGCAGCGGGTGTTGTGAAAGGGACTCGTCGTTCCAGCGGTGCGCAACAATCAACATTTGTGGTTATGGGTCCCTGCTTTCGCAGGGACGACGCCGAATTTTGTGGCACGGCCGCTGCGGCGCTACTCGTTCACCGGCACCCAGATCTCTAATCCGCCGTTGCCGGTGCTCGCATCGAAACGCTCGTCATAGCGCTCGAAGTTCGGCGCGTCCGCGACCTTCATGCCGGATTGCGGCAGAAAGCGATTCCAGATCGTGTTGACGGTGCGGCGGATGGTCGAGATGTGGTCCGGGTGGGTGAACACGAGATATTTCTGCTCGGGGATTCGGACGTGTGCGAACTCGCGCGGCAGGTCGGAGAAATCGGCAACCTCGATACCCGCGATGTAATCGAAATTGCCGGCATCGTCGCCGTTGCAGCAGACGCCATAGGAGACCTTGCCGACCCGGCGGGGAATGCTGGGCGATTGCAGGTGGAAGCTGTGCCACTGGTTCGGAATCCCTGCCCCGCTGCCGACGTCGTGATTGTAACGTTCGGCGATGCCGGCGACGAGGAACGCCTTGCCGGTCGCGGTCCGCGGCGGCGCGAGATGATCGAGGGCTGTCGAGATCATGGTGATCGGCTCCTGCAGCTTGAGCGTCGTCAGGCACGTCGTCGCGCGCACCGTCTCGGGCGTGACGCCGAAATGGTCGCGGAACGCGCGGGTGAATGCTTCGTGGGAGCCGTAATCCGCATCCAGCGCCAGGCTGAGGATGTCGGGCGCACCGGCCGCCAGCTCGCGCGCGGCCTCGCTGAGCCGGCGGGCCCGCACATAGCGCATCACCGAGAACCCGGTCGCCTCCGCGAACGCCCGCACCAGATGAAAGCGTGAGACACCGGCGATGCCAGCAATCTCGTCGAGCGTCAGCGGCGTTCCGAGATGGCTTTCGATGTACCAGAGCGCTTTCTGGGCTGGATTCATGGACGACGGCTTTCCTTCAAAGCGCTCACATCATGCTCCTCTGCCCAGCGCGGTGCTTGACAGTCCTTGCTCCCCGACGGCCGAATCCCGCGGTTCCGTTGCACGGAAATTTAGCCCAAAGGGCTTGCTGGCAACATGGGCCCAATCGTGCATACTCGCCGTCGCATCGATCCGACGGCTCACCAGAAGCAGCCCGACCATCAAGACTGCATGAGCCGCGGCCAGCACGTCAGGGAGGACAATGATGCATCACCGACTCTTGAGCTATGCCCAATCCGCGGCACTTGCGGGATGTCTCGCATTTGCGGTCGCAAGCGCAGCCAATGCCCAGAAGACATACGACCCCGGCGCGACCGACACCGAGATCAAGATCGGCAACATCATGCCCTATTCGGGCCCGGCGTCGGCCTATGCCACCATCGGCAAGACCGAGGCCGCCTATTTCAAGAAGCTCAACAGCGAAGGTGGCATCAACGGCCGCAAGATCGACTTCGTCTCCTATGATGACGGCTACAGCCCGCCGAAGATGGTCGAGCAGGCCCGCAAGCTGGTCGAAAGCGACGAGGTGCTGTTGATCTTCAACCCGCTGGGCACGCCGGGCAACACGGCGATCCAGAAATACATGAACGCCAAGAAGGTGCCGCAGCTGTTCGTCTCCACCGGCGCGGCGAAGTGGAACGATCCGAAGAATTTTCCGTGGACGATGGGCTGGCAGCCCAGCTACCAGGTCGAGGCGCGGATCTACGCCAAGTACATCCTGAAGAATTATCCCGGCAAGACGATCGGCATGCTCTACCAGAACGACGATTTCGGCAAGGATTATGTGATCGGCCTGCACGACGGCCTCGGCGATCAGGCCAGCAAGCTGATCGTCGTCGAATCCTCCTACGAGACGACGTCGCCGACGGTGGATTCGCAAGTTGTGCAGATCAAGGGCGCCAACCCCGATATCTTCGTCAACATCGCGACGCCGAAATTCGCGGCGCAGGCGATCAAGAAGATCGCGGAGCTCGACTGGCATCCGGTCCAGTTCCTGACCAACGTTTCGGCGTCGATCGGCGGCGTGATGCATCCGGCCGGCTATGAAGCGAGCCAGGGCATCCTGTCCACGCAGTACCTCAAGGACCCCAAGGATCCCGGCTGGAAGAACGATCCGGCCATGGTGGAATGGCGCGCCTTCATGACCAAATGGTACGCCGAAGGCGACCAGGACGATGCCTCGACCGTGTTCGGCTATGGCGTCGCCAAGGGTCTCGAGCAGGTGCTGCGCCAGTGCGGCGACAACCTCACCCGCGAGAACGTGATGAAGCAGGCCGCCAATTTGAACTTCGAGATCGGCATCTATCTGCCGGGGACCAAGATCAAGACCGGACCCGACGATTACGCGCCGATCGAGCAGCTTCAGATGATGCGCTTCAAGGGCGAGAGCTGGGACCTGTTCGGCCCGGTCATGAGCGGCGAGAAGGGGTCGTAAGGTCGGCTCAGCCTTCTGTCGTCATTGCGAGGAGCGCTAGCGACGAAGCAATCCATCCCTCCGCATACGCGGCAAGATGGATTGCTTCGCTTCGCTCGCAATGACGACGCGGTGACACTTGCGCCGGAAGGACAACAACAATGAAAATCACCGACGTCCGCGCCCATCACATCCGCATCCCCTATGACGCGGGGCCGGCGAGCTTCCGGCAGGGCGCATCGGCGATCTCGGCGCTCGACATGGTGATCGTCGAGGTCTCGACCGATGCCGGCCTGACCGGCTGGGGCGACGCCTTTGCCTATGTCTGCCCGAAGACCAGCTGCATGGCGGTGACCGAGATGATCGCGCCGCAGGCCCGCGGCCTCGAGGTTCCCGACGCGTCAGGCATTCCCGCCGCAATGGAGCAGATCCAGCGTAATCTGCATCTGTTCGGCCGCTACGGCATCACGATGTTTGCGATCTCGGCGCTCGACATCGCGCTGTGGGATCTCGCCGGCAAAATGAAGGGCGTACCGCTGCACCAACTGATCGGTGGCGCCAAACGCACGACGATTCCGGCCTATGCGAGCCTGATGCGGATCGGCAAGCCCGAGCAGATCGCGGCCGAATGCCGCAAGGCGATCAAATCAGGCTATTCCGCGATCAAGCTTCACGAGACCACGGTGCCGGCCGTCGCCGCCGCGCGCGAGGCGATTGGTCCTGGCGTGCCGCTGATGGTCGACATGAACTGCCCGCTGGATGGACCGGCAGCCATTCAATTCGCCCGCGATTGCAAGCTGGCCTCGCCGATGTTCCTGGAGGAGCCGGTGTGGCCGCCGGAAGATTTTGCGACGCTGGCGGAGGTGCGCAGAGAGGGCCGGCTCGATATCGCCGCCGGCGAGAACGCCTGCACGGTGCATCAATTCAGTCAGATGATGAATGCCGGCGCGGTCAGCCACGCGCAGCCCTCGGTGATCAAGGTCGGCGGTGTCACCGAATTCTTGAAGGTCGCCGTGCTCGCCGACGAGTTCGGCGTCGCCGTGATCCCGCATTCGCCGTATTTCGGACCGGGCTTCCTCGCAACCCTGCATCTGATGGCGATCCGCGATCAAGGCTTGATCGAAATGTTCTTCATGACGCGTCCCGCCTGCCTGTGGAGCGGCCGCATCGACATCGACGCCAACGGCCACGTCGCCGTGCCGCAAGGGCCGGGGCTCGGCTATGAGCCAGATCGGGATGTGATGGAGACGTACCGGGTGGAGTGAGCGTGGGGCACGCCACAGCCGTCATTGCGAGCGAAGCGAAGCAATCCATCGGCCCACATGCGCGGATGGATGGATTGCTTCGTCGCTTCGCTCCTCGCAATGACGAATGCTACTTCGCCACCGGCGCCGCGTCCTTCGCGGCGGGTGCGTCGGCTTTCTTCTTCAGATCGTCGGCGAGCTTGCCTTGCGCGGCTTGCAGATCGGCGACGAGCTTCTGCAAGCCCACGACCGCGTTCTGCAAGCTCGCGATCTGGCGGTTGGCGGCATCGAGCTTCTGCTGATGATCTGATGTGAGCTTGTTGATCGTCTTCTGCAGGAATTCGACATTGCTCTGCAGGCAGCTGGTGCGCCGCTCCATGGTTTTTTCGACGGTGCAGATTTCGATGCCGGGAACATCCTGCGCGGTGGCGCGACCTGCGCCAAGCGCAAGCAGCGCGAGAACCACAACAGCAAAACGAGCGATCATCAACCGTCCCCGATCAGACGCGTCATTCACAGCTTTTTGCTCACGACGCCAAGAGCAACGCAGACATACCATACTGATACCGCATTCACGCGGTGTGCTCTGTCGATTGCGGGGAACTTCTCGTGGGGACGGGGGGCCTTCGGAACTTGTTTGGTTCGAACCCTTGACGATGGAGACAAATCACATGGCGACGCGCGAAAAACGGCTGGCGCAATTCGATGGCAATGGCGAACCTTCGCCCAACCAGCGCGTGGAAGTGCTTTGTGAGGATCACAGCGGGACGTATCAGCTGCCGTTCGCCTGCCGGTTCGTCGATGGCCAGTGGCGCAATGACGCAACCGGCGTCGCGGTCGAGGCCAATGTCGTCGGCTGGCGGATGCCGCGCGACAAGCAAGCAGGCGCGACGCTGGCTGCCCGCGTCTTGTCTCAAAACGCGACGTAGCGGCGTCGCGCTTTAAGATTCGGAACGCTGTTAGAACGAACCGCGCCCGAATCACTGATGGAGCGTCGTACTCCGTTGTTCACGGCTAGATGTGGTCATCAACCCGAACCAGCGCACCACATGCAGAAGCATGACGATCGGCCGCAACCAGCGGCCGACGACAAAGGTTAATTCCTCCGTTGACGACATGGCGATCACGCCCAAGGCGTGGGCGCAGGCACCTTGTCGGTGCCCGGATCGACATCGACGGTCTTGAAATCGGCCGGGCTGACGATCTCGAGGTATTCCATGTCCTTCGAATAATCGAACAGATAGTGGGTGATGCCCGGCCGCTGATGGATGACGTCGCCGGCCTGGACCAGCGTCTCCTTGTCCTCATACATGAAGCGGGCCCAGCCCTTGGTCATGATCACGATCTGGAAATCGCAGAGATGCTTGTGCCAGCCGGTGCCTTCCTCCGGCGGCAGGTCGGGATTGGCCTTGACCAGATGGCAGATCACCTGCCCGCTGGTGGCATCGGCGATGCCGAGGTCGCGATACAGGAAGAAGTCACGCAGACCTCCTTCCTTGAACTCGGTATCACCGGGTTTGACGTGGGAGAATTTGCTGACGACGGCGTGCTGATTCATTGAAGCCTCCACGGTTCTCGTTTTCGCGAGATCGCGGCGCGGGCTCAGCGTCCAAATTTTCGGCAGCGTCGCATCGTCGCGGTCACAGCTCCAGGTCGACTATGCGAAATCCTTGCCAGAGGCGTTTTGCGGCGACGACTGGGCTCACCGTCACCGTCACCACCGCGGAAGCATTTGCTGCAAAGCGTGAATTCGCGTTCGACGAGTGCCGCGCCGCTCCCTGCCGCGATCCGTGCGACCGCCAGTCCGATCGCCAGTGGCACGTCCGTTAAGCAAAACCTGCCCGGGGCTTAAGCCACCGATGCGGGCAGCTCTGGCGGCATCTGCCTAATATTCGACCTCGAGCTCCTCGACGTCGGCGGGCTCGGCCTTCGCCGCCTCGATCCATTGCTGCATCTCGGGCATCGCCATGATGGTCTTGGCGTAGGCCGCAAGAAGCGGGTCGAGCTTCACGTCATAGGTCATGAAGCGGGTCACGACCGGGGCATACATCGCGTCCGCCATGGTGCGGCGTTCGCCGAACAGGAACGGCCCGCCCGATGTGGCGAGGCAATCGCGCCAGATCGCGCAGACCCGATCGATATCGGCCTGCGCGCGCGACCAGATCTTGAAGCCGGGGAAGTGCCCCTTGAGGTTCACCGGCAACGAGGCCCGCAGCGTCGTGAAGCCGGAATGGATTTCACCACAGATCGAGCGGCAATGTGCCCTCTGCACGCGGTCTTCCGGCAACAGGCCGGCATGGGGATTGAGCTCGTTGAGGTACTCGCCGATCGCCAGCGTGTCCCAGACGGTCGCCCCCTCATGGCGCAAGCATGGCACCAGGATCGAGGACGACAGCAGCAGCAGTTCGGCCTTTGCCGAGGCGTCATCAGGCGCGGTGACGACCTCCTCGAACTCCAGCCCGGCGAATTTCGCCAGCAGCCAGCCGCGCAGCGACCAGGACGAATAGTTCTTGCTGCTGATGGTGAGTGTCGTGTTCGCCATATCAATTCCTCACGCCTGAACGCATCCCCCGGTGCCCGCCCGGGGGCGGGGCGCCTTTGCCCAAGATCTTGCCCAAGGCGTGAGCGCCGAGCATTTTTGCAGCAAGTGACGTGCCAATTTGCCGGGCGGCCTGCCCTCGCTTTGGCGTCGATATTGCATAGCAGCATAAGGCAAGGGCGGATGCGTATGATGTCAATGATGTACCAGGCCTATCAAAACCACATGGACCTCACGGCGCCATGGCGGACCGGGGCCGCGGCGGCGCTGAAATACCTCAACTTCGTTCCACAAGGGGTCTCGGACCGGGTGTTCGGCCGGCTCGCGGCGGCGCTTGAGCTGATCTCCCGCTCCAGCCTGACCTATACCCGCCCGGCCTACGGCATCGGCAGCGTGATGGTCGGTAACAAGGAGGTGCAGATCACCGAGGAGGTCGCCTATGCGACGCCGTTCGGCTCGCTGCTGCATTTCAAGAAGGCGGACGGGCGAGAGCAGCCGCGGCTCTTGCTGGTGGCGCCGATGTCCGGCCATTTCGCCACATTGCTCCGCGGCACCGTGAAGACGCTGCTGCAGGACCACGACGTCTACATCACCGACTGGCACAATCCGCGCGACATTCCGCTCGCGGAAGGCCGCTTCGGGCTCGAGGACTACACCGACCATCTGATCGACTTCCTCGGCCAGCTCGGCCCGCGCGCGCACATGGTCGCGATCTGCCAACCTTCAGTTTCGGCACTGGCAGCGGCGGCCGTGATGTCGGAGGACAACCATCCGGCGCGGCCGGCGTCGCTGACGCTGATGGCCGGCCCGATCGACACAAGGATCCTGCCGACCAAGGTCAATGGATTCGCCAACAGCAAACCGATCAAGTGGTTCGAGGACAATCTGATCAACTACGTGCCCGTGCAGTGCGGCGGCGCGTTCCGCCAGGTCTATCCGGGCTTCGTGCAGCTCACGGCGTTCGTGTCGATGAATCTCGAGCGGCACATCAAGCAGCACATCGACCTCGCCGACCATCTCGCCAAGGGCGAGATCGAGAAGGCCGAGCTGATCAAGACCTTCTACGACGAATATTTCGCCGTGATGGATTTGCCGGCGGAGTTCTACATCGAGACCGTGCGCGACGTGTTCCAGGAGCATCTGCTCCCGCAAGGCAAACTGATGCATCGCGGACGTCCGGTGAACCCGGCCGCGATCAAGCGCATGGGCCTGATGACGGTGGAAGGCGAAAAGGACGACATCTGCTCGATCGGCCAGACCCTCGCCGCGCAAGACCTCTGCACCGGCGTCCGCACCTATCGCAAGGTGCACCACATGCAGGCCGGCGTCGGCCATTACGGCGTGTTCTCGGGAAAACGCTGGAACAACGAGATCTACCCGCTGCTGCGGGACTTTGTGCATGTGAATTCGTGAGGGGCGCGCTGCGCTCCCTCCCGTCAATGATTTTTCGTAGCCCGGATGGAGCGCAGCGCAATCCGGGAAAGTCTATCCGCGGCGAGAGCTGCCCCGGATTTCGCTGCGCTCCATCCGGGCTACGGAATCGCGCCTCGCACGTATGAGAGCCGATGGATTGCTTCGTCGCTTCGCTCGCAATGACGGCCGATGGCTAGTCACGCCTGACCCTGAGCGTTAATGTCCCCGCCACGACGACCCCCGCCTCAAGAATCGTCCCGGGAGAAACCTCAATGCGCCGCCTTGCCGTCCGCGCTCTCGCGCTCGCCTTCATCTCCACCCTCGCCCTCTCGACCGCGGCATCCGCCGCCGAAATCCATGTCATGATCTCGGGCGGGCTGACCGCGGCCTACAAGGCGCTGGTGCCGGAGTTCGAGCGAAAAACCGGGAACAAGGTCGTCACCGCCTACGGTCCGTCGATGGGCACCACGGAGAACGCGATCCCGGTGCGGCTCGACCGCGGCGAGCCGGCCGATGTGCTGATCCTGGTCGGCTATGCGCTCGGCGACCTCGTCAAGCAAGGCAAGGTGGTATCAAGCAGCCGCGTCGACCTCGTTAACTCACCGATCGGCATCGCGGTGAAATCAGGCGCACCGAGGCCGGACATCAGCTCGGCTGATTCAGTCAAGCAGGCGCTGCTGGCGGCGAAATCGATCGCCTATTCCGACAGCGCCAGCGGTGTCTATGTCTCGACCGAGATGTTCGCCAAGCTCGGCATCACCGATGCGATGAAGGACAAGGC
Source organism: Bradyrhizobium sp. LTSP885 (assembly GCF_000938305.1). Taxonomy (GTDB): domain Bacteria; phylum Pseudomonadota; class Alphaproteobacteria; order Rhizobiales; family Xanthobacteraceae; genus Bradyrhizobium. The sequence goes on along the minus strand of NZ_JYMT01000026.1, from coordinate 24,381 downwards.
ACGGAAGATTCCGGCAACCCCGGTCGGCGAGATCGTCGCCAGGGGCGACGCCGAGATCGGCTTGCAGCAGATCAGTGAGCTCAAGCCGGTTGCCGGCATCGATATCGTGGGCCCGCTGCCTGATGCCTTGCAGAAGATCACGGTGTTCTCCGCCGGCATCGCCACCGTGTCGAAAGAGCCCGACGCCGGCAAGGCGCTGATCAGCTTCCTCGCCTCACCGGAGGCGCGCGACACGCTGATCAAGAGCGGGCTGGACCCGATCCCGGTAGCGGCGACGCACTGAGGCGCGAGCGCCGCACTATCCACGTCATTGCGAGCGAAGCGAAGCAATCCATCGCGCGGCATACGCGGACGGATGGATTGCTTCGTCGCTTTCGCTCCTCGCAATGACGGGGATAAACCGGTGAATTCATCTTAACGAAGATGGTGCGCGCCATACGCCAGCAGCAGGATCACGGCGAGCGCGAGCGCGAGCGTCGTCGACTTCCAGAACAGCACCGGATTGCGCTCGATCAGCGGCGTCGATGATGTCGTGAGATATCTTGCGTTGGGGTTGCGCAGGTCGAACAGGAATTCCGAGAAACTGTCATAGCGCTTCAGCGGGTTCGGATGCACCGCGCGCTCCAGCGCGCCGTCGACCCAGGTCGGAATCTCGCGGCCGTCATGTGTGGCGGGACGATAGACCAGTCTGTTGAAATCCGACCGCGTCCGCGCCCGCGCGATCTGGGCGCCATAGGGCAATCGTCCCGTCAGCATCTGATAGGCGACGACGCCGAGTGAGAACAGGTCGGATCGCATCGAGCCGCCTTGTCCTAAGAAATATTCCGGCGCGGTGTATTGCTGGGTGCCGAGGATGTCCTCGCTGCCTGACGGAGCCGCCTCGGCAACACCCGCGATCCTGGTCGAGCCGAAATCGATGATCTTCACCGTTCCCGTGCTGTCGATCATGATGTTGTCGGGCCTGACGTCCTGGTGCAGCATCTCCCTGCGGTGGAAGGCGCGCAGCCCCTTTGCAATCTGCTCGGCGATGTCGCGCACCGTCTCGAGCGAGGGATTCGGATTGTCGATCATCCACTGCGTCAGCGTCTGGCCGTCGATATATTCTGTGGTAACGTAGAGGAAGTTGCGCTTGCGCTGCGGCAGCCAGGGTTTCAGCACATGCGGGCTGTCGATCCGCCGCGCGACCCATTCCTCCATCATGAAGCGCTTCAGATAGGCCGGATCGTCGCGCAGGTCGATCGAGGGGATCTTGATGGTGACGGTGGTGCCGGAGTCCTCGTCGACCGCGAGATAGATGTGGCTGCGGTGTGACGCGTGCAGCTCGCGCACGATGCGGTAGCCGTCGAAGCGCATCCGCGCGTCGAGCAGCGGCGGCAGCGGCAGCTCGGTCGGCTGACCGAACACCTCGCGCGCGTCACCGTCGGGCAGTTCGTCGATCCGGACGATCTGCGCGGTGAGATTATCCGGGCTGCCGCGCTCGAACGCCTGCTCGACGATCGACTTCGCGGCCATATCGAGATCGGCGGCGCCGTCCTGGATCGTCCTCGCCAGTTGCCGCGGCGGCACATGCTCGTAGATCCCGTCGGTCACCAGCAGGAAGGTGTCGCCGCGCTCGACCCTGAAATTCTGGTAGTCGATCTCGACCTGCGGATTCACGCCGAGTGCGCGGCCGAGATAGCTCTGCTCCGACGAGATCACGACGCGGTGGTCGTTGGTCAATTGCTCGAGGCTGTGTCCGGCGACACGGTAGATCCTGCTGTCGCCGACATGGAACAGATGCGCCGTGGTCGACCTGATGACCATGGCGCTGAGCGTGCAGACATAGCCCTTGTCCTTGTCGTAGGGATTCTGGCTGCGCCTTGTCTGCGCATGCAGCCAGGAATTGGTCGCCTCCAGCACCCGCTGGGCCGAGGTCTTCACCGACCAGGAGTCCGAGGTGCAGTAATAGTCGGTGATGAAACCCTTGACCGCTGCTTCGGCCGCGATGTGGCCGACGCTGCTCGACGTGATGCCGTCGGCGAGCACCACGGCGATGCCCTTCAGGCCGAGCAGCGGCTCCTCGGGGATCAGCACGCCGTGAAAATCCTGATTGGCGTCCTTGCGGCCCTTATCAGAGAATTGCCCGACCGATATTTTCAGCGCGCGCGGCATCGCCTCGTTCAAGCCCGACGGGTTCCTCCCCGACAGGAGAGCCCGATATGCCCGTTCAGATCAAGCCGAGAGAGGCCGTCGCGGGCGCGCTTGTCGCCTAGCCTCGAGCAAGCGCCGGGCGCCGGGCACTCAGCCCCGTCGCGGATTCGAGGGCGGCGCCGATGCGAAGCACCATGCTTTCATCGAAGGCGCGGCCGACGATCTGCATCGACAGCGGCAGGCCCGATGCGGAGAAGCCGGTCGGGACCGACATCGCCGGGTTGCCAGTGACGTTGAACGGCATGGTCTGGACCGGCCAGTTCGGCGAGCTGTTTGGATCGATATCGGCGAAGGCCGGCGCCGGAGCCAAGGCGCTGGCGGTGATCAGCGCGTCACAATTCTTGAGCTTCAGATTGACCGCGCGCGACAGCTCGCGACGCAACCGCATCGCCTGCTGGATATCGGCCCCGGTGACGAAAGCGCCGAGCGTCATCCGCAAATAGGTCAACCGACCGAAGTCGAGCGGCCGCTTCTGGTAGTCCTGCTCATGAATGGCGTACGCCTCAGTGTACATGATGATACGGCCGCAGGCATTGAACAGGTCGTAGTCCGGCAGCGTGATCTCGTCGACCACGGCGCCGAGCTTTTCGAGTGTCTCCGCGGCTCGGTCAATCGCCGCGACGACCTCGGGCGAGACGTCTTGCGCCTTGGCGAAGAAATGCCGGGGAAGGCCGATGCGCAGCCCTTCCACACCCTGTCCGAGCCCATCCAGATAGTCCGGGATGGGAACATCGACGCTGGCCGGATCGAGCGCGTCATAACCGGCGATCGTCTGCAGCGCGATCGCGCTGTCCTCGACCGTCCACGACAACGGGCCGCAATGGTCGAGCGTGGTCGAGAGCGGAAACACACCGCGGCGCGAAACAAGGCCGTAGGTCGGCTTCAATCCGACCGTGCCGCAATAGGCGGCGGGGCCGCGGATCGAACCGCCGGTGTCCGATCCCATCGCCATACGCACCAGCCCGGCGGCGACCGCCGCACCCGAGCCGGAGGAAGAGCCGCCCGGAATATGCTCGCGATTCCAGGGATTGCGCGCCGGCGGAAACGGCAGATCGAAGCTCGGGCCGCCGAGCGCGAATTCATGGGTGGCGAGCTTGCCGAGCAGCACGCCGCCCTGCGCTTTGAACTTCGTCTCGACCACCGAGTCGGCCGCCGGCACATTGTCCAGCCGCAGCTTGGAATGGCAGGTCGATCGGATGCCGGCGGTGTCGTAGATGTCCTTGAGCGCGTAGGGCACGCCCTGCATCGGCCCGTTGTCGATCCCCTTCGAGAAGTTCGCATCCGCCGCAGTGGCGTCGGCCCGGGCGCGCTCGGCGGTCACGGTGATGAAGCTGTCGAGCGCGGGATCGATCGCAGCAATGCGCGACAGCGCGTCCTCGGTGAGAGCCAGCGAGGTGATCGAGCCGTCGCGCAGCTTGCGCCCGGCCTCGGCGATGCTGAGTTCGAACAGGTTCGTATCGCTCATGATCAAAGGCCCCGCGTCACGCTCTGGATCGAGTATGTGCCGGCCGGCTCATCTGCCGCGGTACGCGGCTGGCGCATCGTGGCCAGCATGCGGCGCAGATCCTTGAAGCCCGCGAACAGCGCAGCTTTACGGTCTGCGGGAATGGCGAGCCCAGCGCGTTTGGCGAGAACGTCGAATTCAAGGGCAAGTGCGGCCTCGTCTGGTGTTTCCGGCATGATGATCATCCTTCCTGTCGTTGCAAAGTTTTATTGTTCAGACGGCTGCGATCGCCGGCCGGCGCGCATGCCAGGTAGCAGCGTCTCGATCTGCCGGAACGACCGAGCGATTCGAACGCGGCGAGACCGGCACCACGAAACGCACGCCGCGTTCCGAACGGAGGCAAGGGAGCCCCTGCGCGGCTCGCTACTTCGTTCCGGTCCGGATCGGTGCGTCCTTCATCCCGTTATCGTCATAGGCCTTGCGCAGCGTGCCGTTGGCCACAGCCTCCGTCATGAACCTGGCGGCAAAGGCCGCGGCCAGCGGATGGTTGAGCGGCACGGCGATCGCGGTCACGGTCTGCTTGAAGGTCTCGTCCAGCACACGCGCGCCCGGAATCTTCTTCGCCATGGCGTGGAGCTGGTCACGCGACAATGCGAATGCATCGACCTCGCCGCTCTTCAGCAGATTGAATATCTCGTCGTAGGTCTGATAGCCCGCCACCTTGGCGTGCTTGAGATGCGCAATCGCGCCGCGCATCGTCGTGGTGTTGTTGACGGCGGCGACCTTGACGCCGTCCTGGTCGAGATCGGCGAAAGTCTGCACCGTCGAGCCCGGCTTGACGATGTAGGTGGCATCGGCGACCTCGTAGATCGGCCCGAACGTCATCTTGGTCGCGCGCTCGGGGTCCTTCGGCAGGAAGGTGACGTCCCAGCTGGTGTTCGCCGCGGCGTCGGTGATCTGGCCCGAATTCTGGTACGCGACATATTCGACCGGCACGCCGAGCTGCGCCGCCATCTCGCGGCCGAGATCGACGGGAACGCCGGCATAGCCGCCACTCTCGGTCTTGGTCGACCAGAATGCGCCGCCGGCCGGGCTGATCCCGATCGCGACGCGGAGCTTGCCGGTCGGCGCGATCTCGTCCTTCAGGGCATCGGCATGGGCTGATACGGCCATCATCATCACTCCCAGAACGAGGCCCGCAAGACGCAACAACTGGCTGGACATCGGACCTCCTCCACGCCGGGTTCGCCCCCGACCGGTTGCTTGATCCGGCGTCTTGTAGCTTACCCATGCACGAGGGACTAGCGACCAGCCCATGCGTTTGCGAAGGGCTGGTCGGCGATGCCTGAGGGCGTTGTCAGCTCGCCTGTGCCGCAGGTGTCCTGATCTCGCGCGGCAGGATGATCGCGGCCACAATTGCCAGCAGGCAAAGCGCGGCAAACGCGCGCAGCATCATGCTGAAGCCGCCATGGTCGTACAGCCACGCCACCAGACCGACCGAGGCGCCCGCCGCGGTGAAGCCGACGAAGTAGCGCACCGCATAGGCCCGCGAGCGCCATTCCTCGGTGGTGTATTTGCCGACCATGGCGTCGTTGACCGTGACCTGGCCGAAGGCGCCCATCACGATGCCGATCGAGACGACGATCAGCGGCAGGTTCGACAGGCTGGCGGCAAGATAGAGGAACGGCGCCAGCATGAACGACAACGGCAGCGCCACCGTCTTCAGCGAATAACGGTCGAGCAGCTTGCCGATCGTGTACTGCGTCATCGCGCCGAACACATAGACCCCGGCCGCGATCACGCCGAGCAGCGCCGGGCTTTTGGTCAGGTCGGCGAGCCGCTCGGCGAACAGTTTGGGCAGCGCCACCGTCACCGCGTTGAACGTGGTCGAGATCGCGATCACCACGATCAGCAGCGACAGCACGACGCGCCACATGTCTTCCTTGGCGACGCGGACTTGGGCTGCCGCCTGCCTGGAGCCCTTGCGGTCCTCATGGACAACGGTCATCGCAAAGGCGATGCCGACCAGCACGGTGACCACGCCAGGCACGATGAAGGCCCAGCGCCAGCCGAGATACTGGCCGACCACGCCGGTGACCAGCGCCGACGAGGCGACGCCGAGATTGCCCCAGACGCCGTTGATGCCCATCTGGGCGCCGAGCTTCTCGGCATAGGACACGATCATGGCGGTGCCGACCGGATGATAGATCGAGGCGAAAATGCCGATCGCAAACAGCGCCGCGCCGAGCTGCACTGGTGTCTGCACGAAGCCGACCGAGATCATCGCCAGGCCAATTCCGACGAAGAAGATCACCATCATGTGGCGGCGGCTCCAGCGGTCGCCGAGCCAGCCTGTGATCAGCGACCCGGCGCCGAAGGCGATGAAGCCCGGCGTCGCATAGGGCAACAGTTCCGAATAGGCCATGCCGAGCGCCGGGCCCATGATGATGACGGCGGCAGCGAAAATCAGCATCGCATAATGGTCGATGAAGTGAGCGGCGTTGACGAAGGAGATCACCCGGCTGGGGCTATTCATTTGGTTGTTCCTGGGCCAGTCCTTAACTCGAATCCTCAATAATCCCAAAATAGGTTATAGGGACTTGTCCTGACGGGATGTCGCCAATGACTATCGCTGAGCCGCCAATCAGAGCTCTTTATAAGCAACGGCGCGTCACCGGCGATGGCGTGCACATGGTCGCGCGCACCTACACGAAGGGTCATCGGCTCGACCCTCACATGCATCGTGAGGCGCAACTGGTCTATGCCGCGAAGGGCACCATGCAGGTGACCACGCCGAAGGGCCGCTTTCTGGTGCCGCCGGACCGCGCGGTCTGGGTCCCTGCCCTGTCGGGGCATGCGATCGACGTGCTCGCCGATATCGAGATGCGCACGCTGTATTTCGAACCGGCCTGGCTTGCGCGCGCACCGCGCAGCGACAGTCTCGACAACGAATTCGTGGTGCGGGTATCGCCGCTGCTGCACCAGGCGATCCTCGCACTGTTCGACACCTCCAGCAGCCGCGAGCGCACCGAACTGCTGATCAAGCTCGTCATGCTGGAGTTGCACCAGGCCGAGGACTCCGCGACCTTCATTCCGCTGCCGCAGGAGCCGCGCTGCCGCCGCGCCGCCGACATCGTGCTCGCAGATCCCACGCACGACCATGAGATCGAGACGCTGGCGCGCGAGGTCGGCACCTCGGCGCGGACCCTGTCGCGGCTGTTCTCGGCGGAGACGCAATTGAGCTTCAAGAGCTGGTGCCAGCGCGCCCGTGTCGCGGCCGCGATCGAACGGCTGTCGACCGACGCCAACATTTCAGTCAAGCAGGTCGCCTCCGACCTCGGCTATGCCAGCGTACCGGCCTTTTCCCATGCCTTCCGCCAGGTGACCGGCAAGACGCCGACGGAGTTTGCCGAGAAAACCTGAGCGGGATCCGTCATCGGGCGCCGCCATGACGAATTATACCGTTGTCCTGCTCTGACATATTTCCGTACGATCCATGCGCTTGACTCTGATCGTCCCGGCCTTAAATCCCGTGTAAGGTTCGGCTTCACTGGATGCGACCCACCTATGGCCAACGCCTTCTTCTCCGACCTGCTCTCGACGATTTCCGAACGCGGCCGCACCTTGCTCCGCCGGGGCTCCGCGGCCGACGACAAACAAGACCCTGCCGAACTGGTGGAATTGTGCGAGGCGTTGCTGTCCGGCCGTGGCGAGGCCTCCGGTACTGCGATGGCGCGCGAGGTGCTCGACCGCTACCACCAACTCGATGCCGCCGGCCGCCTGCTCTTTTTCCAGACGCTGGCCCGCGATTTCGGACCCGATCGTGCACGGCTGGCGCAGGCGATCGAAGGCTGGCGCGCCGAGGCCAATGGCGATGACTCCAGCGATTTGGACTCCAGCGATTTGCATTTTGCTTCCGAGCCGCGCCGGCAGGAGCTGATTCGCCGGCTCAACCGCGCGCCTGACGGCACCAGCGACCTGGTGTCGATGCGATCCGATCTGCTTTCATTGATGAAGGGCAACAAGGACCTCGCCGCGCTCGACCGCGACGTGTCGCATCTGCTCTCATCCTGGTTCAACAGGGGATTCCTCGTGCTGCGCAGGATAGACTGGTCATCGCCGGCCAATATTCTGGAAAAGATCATCCGTTATGAAGCCGTGCATGAGATCCGCGACTGGGACGATTTGCGCCGCCGCATCGATCCGGTCGACCGCCGCTGCTACGCCTTCTTCCATCCGGCGCTCGCCGACGAGCCGCTGATCTTCGTCGAGGTCGCGCTGACCGAAACCATTCCGGGCGCGATCGCGCCGCTGCTCGCCGAGGAGCGCGAACCGGTGGCGGTCGAGCGCGCCCGCACCGCCGTGTTCTATTCGATCTCGAACACCCAGCGTGGCCTCGGCGGCATCACCTTCGGCAACTTCCTGATCAAGCAGGTGGTCGAGGAACTGCGCCGCGAGCTGCCGAAGCTCGACACCTTCGTGACGCTGTCGCCGGTGCCGGGCTTCATGCAATGGCTGAAGGAGGCCGAGACCGTGCCCGTCTCCGACGAGGACCGGACGCTGCTGGAGAGCCTCGACAGACCGGACTGGTTCGACAATGCCGAACTGACGCCGCAGCTGCGAGCCGTGGTCGAGCCGCTTGCGGCCTATTATTTCCTGAAGGCCCGCACGCCGAAGGGACGCATGATCGATTCGGTCGCGCGCTTCCATCTCGGCAACGGCGCGCGGCTGGAGCGCATCAACTGGCTCGGCGACCTCTCGCCGAAGGGCCTGCGCGAATCCGCCGGAATCATGGTCAACTATCTCTATCGCCTCGACGACATCGAGAAGAACCACGAGGCCTACGCCAACAATGGCGAGGTGATCGCCTCCAGCGCGGTGAAGAAGCTGCTCAAGGGCGAAGGCCGCCGGCTGCGGGATATGCGGCTGACGTAGCAGGCCGCCACCGGTCTCTCCTCCGTCATTGCGAGCGAAGCGAAGCAATCCATCTATCGGCGTGCGCGGACAGATGGATTGCTTCGTCGCTTCGCTCCGCGCAATGACGATGGCGCGACAGCTTCGGTCCTCACGCGGACACCGGCCGTAGCCGCAACAGCGCGGCGGGAAGATGGGCCGCGAGCCAGCCAGCGATGGCGCGCTCCCTGCGGTGGTAGAGCAGACCGGCAGCGATCACGGCTATTCCGATCAGCGACAGCGCGAACGGAAACAGCAGCGAGTCCTTGAAGACGACGTCGGCGAGATGGCCGAGATAGAGACAGATACCAAACGCGCCAAACACCGCATAGGCGCGCCGCATCAGGATCACGGCGAGTGCGAGCAGGCCGACATTGAACAGACAATACATCGCCCGCCCCAGTTCGGTTGCGCTGTCGGAAGCGGTAATTCCACCCCAGAACGCCAGCAATCCGAACAGATGCAGCCAGAAGGCAAAGTCGCCGTTGCGGCTGCGATAGTCCACGATCCAGGCCACGGCGAGGACCAGAAGTCCGAACCAGATCGACACAATGCGCCGCATCTCGAAGTCGAGGTGATCCGCGCCGCTGAACCATGGCGCCAGATCCATCGACATGAACCAGAGCGCGAACGCGATGAGCGCGACGATGAACGGAAACCGATAGTAGCGCAGCGCGAGCGTGCCGGCAGCGACAGTCGCGATCTCCATGAAGACCCAACTGCCTTTGACCCAGATATAGAAGTCGTGCGCGGACCCCGGCTTGCCGAACTTGCCCCACCAGCCAAGTTCGTCCTGGATGCCATAGACCGCGAGCGGCGCCATCGACACCGCAACCGCAATCAGCAACCCGCCGGGCACGCGCAAATTCTTGCCGTACCAAAGGTGGTGACCTGCCACGGTAAAGCCGATCGCGTAGGCGATCGCGCAGAGCGTGAGCGCACGGCCGCCCATCTGCGTGAAGGCCAATGTCGAGAACAGCCCCATGGCGCCGATCACGATCAGTGCGCCGGCGTACCACAGCAGATTTGCAGCATCGAACTTTGCCGGCGGGCTCGCGCCGCTGGCCTGCTCTCGCGATTCACGGCTCGACAGAAAGGCAAGCAACCGCTCCAGATCAGTGGCGCTGATGACGCCTGCATCTGCGGCAACTCGTAGATCGTTCACTGAATATGGCATGCGACACTTCCCGCGCTGCGGTTCGCGCCTCTCCCGGCTGAGCGGGAAAAGGCCTGTACTCATATCTGAGTGTAGAGAAACTTGAGCTACGTTCAATAATTATTTGAGCAGCGCTCAAAACACTTGGTGAACGGTCGCTCGAGGAGACGGCAGGCCAGCTGGACTGGCCTGGCTAGTCCGCCAACGCCTTCATTTCCTTGTACAAATCCGACTTCCCCTCGAATCCGATGCCCGGCAGATCGGGCATTGTGATGTGGCCGTTCTCGACCCGCACGCCGTCCGGGAAGCCGCCATAGGGCTGGAACAGGTCGGGATAGCTCTCGTTGCCGCCGAGGCCTAAGCCGGCTGCGATGTTGAGCGACATCTGGTGGCCGCCATGCGGGATGCAGCGGCTCGGCGACCAGCCTTGGGTCTTCAGCACGTCGAGCGTGCGCTGATATTCGCAGAGCCCGTAGGACAGCGCGCAATCGAACTGCAGCCAGTCGCGATCGGAGCGCATGCCGCCGTAGCGGATCAAATTCTTCGCATCCTGGTGGCTGAACAGGTTTTCGCCGGTCGCCATCGGCCCCGGATAGAACTCCGCGAGCGCGGCCTGCAGCGCATAGTCGAGCGGATCGCCGGCCTCCTCGTACCAGAACAGCGGATAGTCCCGCAGCATCTTGGCATAGGCGATCGCGGTCTCGAGATCGAAGCGGCCGTTGGCGTCGACGGCGAGCTGCGCATCCTTGCCGATCTCCTTGAGCACGGCCTCGATGCGCTCGCGGTCCTCGGCGAGCGGCGCGCCGCCGATCTTCATCTTGACGACATTGTAGCCGCGGTCGAGATAGCCGCGCATCTCCTTGCGCAACGCGCCGAGGTCCTTGCCCGGATAGTAATAGCCGCCGGCGGCATAGACGAAGACGCGCGGATTGGCTGATAGCCCATGGCGCTCGGCGAGTAGACGAAACAATGGCTTGCCCGCGATCTTGGCCACCGCGTCCCACACCGCCATGTCGATGGTGCCGACCGCGACCGAGCGCTCGCCATGGCCGCCCGGCTTCTCGTTCGACATCAGCGTCGACCAGACCTTGTCCGGATCGAGATTGCTGCCGCTTGCATCAAGCAGTGATTTCGGATCGGCCTCGAGCAAGCGCGGCGCAAAGCGCTCGCGGATCAGGCCGCCCTGCCCGTAGCGGCCGTTGGAATTGAAGCCGTAGCCGACCACGCGTTTGCCGTCGCGCACCACATCGGTGACGACGGCGACCAGGCTCGTGGTCATCTTGCTGAAGTCGATATAGGCGTTGCGGATCGGCGAGGAGATCGGTTTTGTCACCTCTCTGATATCGACGATGCGGACGGACATGGTGTTGCTTTCTTGGTTGGGTCTACCGCTCTTCCCTCATCGTCATTGCTGTGGAGCGCAGCGACGAAGCAATCCATACCCCCGCTTGCGGGACCATGGATTGCTTCGCTTCGCTCGCAATGACGGCGGAGGGAGCGCGCGTCAGGACGACTTCGTATCCCGGAAATACGGCTCGACCGGGCCATGCACCTTGATGGTCAGCGGGTTGCCGTGGCGGTCCTTGGCGTTGCCGGCGGTGACGCGCACCCAGCCTTCGCTGATGCAGTATTCCTCGACATTGGTCTTCTCGGCGCCCTTGAAGCGGATGCCGACGTCGCGCGACAGGATCGCCTCGTTGTAATACGGGCTGCTCGGATTGACCGAGAGACGGTCCGGAAATTGCGCTTCGGTAGCTTGGTGGGTAGCTTCGTTGGTGGTGTCGTTGTTCTCGCTCATAGCAGCGCCTCGATATCCTTCTTCAATCCTTCGGGCCGTGCGGTCGGCGCATGCCGCGCCACCACCTTGCCGGACCGATCGACCAGGAATTTGGTGAAATTCCATTTGATCGATGCGCCGAGCAGGCCCGACTTCTCACGCTTCAGGTACTCATACAGCGGATGCGCATTGCTGCCATTGACGTCGACCTTGGCGAACATCGGAAACGTCACGGCGTATTTGATCTCGCAAAAATCCGCGATCTGCTTCGCATCACCGGGCTCCTGCGCACCGAACTGGTTGCAGGGAAAGCCGAGCACGGCAAAGCCGCGCGGCGACAAATCGGCGTGCAGCTCCTGCAGACCCTTGTATTGCGGCGTGAAGCCGCAGGCACTCGCGGTGTTGACGATCAGCAGCACCTGTTTCTCGAACCGCTGCAGCGGCACGTCCTCGCCGGTCAGAGACTGGGCCGTGAATTCATAAACGTTCGGCATCGTCTTCCTCGCTATTCTGCCGGATCGATCGCCGCCGACGGTGTTCCGCCTGCCTCGACCGCCTCGCCCGCGGCAAGGCAAAGGTCCTCGCGGTAACGGCCGGCCACCAGTTGCACGCCGACCGGGATCCGCCCGACCAGCCCGGTGGAAACCGTTAGCCCGGGAAGCCCCATGAAGGGAATGGCAATCTGCGACAGCTGGGCATGCCACACCCGCGCAAACGACGCCTCGTCCTTGCGGTCGAGATGATCGGGGAACGGCAGTTCGCCCGACACCGGCATCAGCAGCACCGGATATTTGTCGAGGAAGGCGAACCACTCCCGCGTCAGCGTCGCGCGCCGGGTCAGCGCCTTCGAGAGATCGAACGGATGCACCTTGGCACGGTTGCCGCGCAGGCAGGCGAGTGCGCCGGGATCGCCCTCGCGCTCGGCCATCTCAAGCTGGGCCTCGTAGCCATCGCCGAGCCAGAGCCTGGTCTGAATCTCGGCCGCCTCGCGCAGGGCCGGCGTGTCCGATATCTCCTCGACGATCCAGCCCGCATCTTGCAGCCGCTTGCCGGCGTCCGCCACCGCCGCGACCACCTCGGGCACGGGGTCGAGACCGTCGGGATTGAGGCACATCGCGACGCGCTTTTCCCGCGGCGGCCCTTCGAGCGGTGCCGGCACGTACCAGGGATCGCGATGATCCGGCGCGGACATTGCCGCGAGCGAAATACGCAGGTCGTTGACGGTGCGCGCCAGCGGGCCCGAGACCGCGCTGATCTGCGGCCCGATCGGGCGCTCCGGCAGTGCGGCATTGAACGCCGGAATGCGGCCGAGACTCGGCCGCAAACCATGCACGCCGCAGGCATAGGCGGGATAGCGGATCGAGCCCGCGATATCGGTGCCATGGGCGATGTGGCCGATACCGGCCGCGACCGCCGCACCCGCGCCGCCGGACGAGCCGCCCGGGGTGATGCCGGGATCGCGCGGGTTCTTGGTGTCGCCGTGAATCAAATTGGTGGTGAACCAGCGATAGGAGAACGCCGGGCAGTTGGTGCGGCCGAGCAGGACGGCGCCCGCCTTGCGCAGATTGGCGACCACGGGATTGTCGACCTTCGCGATGGTATCGCGCTGCAGCTTCAGGCCGTTGGTGGTGGCATAGCCTTGCTGGTCGACATTGACCTTGATCGTGACGGGCACGCCGGCCAGCGGCCCCACCGCCTCGCCGCGCGCAATCGCCGCATCGATGGATGCCGCCTGCGCCAGCACGTCGTCCGGCCGGTGATCGACCACCGCGTTGATCTTCGGATTGACCGCGTCGAGCCGGGCAAGCCCGGCCTCCGCCGCCTCCTTCGCCGAAACCTTCTTCGATTTGATGAGGCCGGCGAGCTCAGTGGCCGACAGACGCCAAATATCCTGCATGTGCTACTCCGTGTGACGGGGGCGTTTTAGCGCCACACGGAAGGCAAGGCCAGCAGCGCGCCGCCGAGAAATTTAGCGGGTATGGGCGATGTAATAGGCAAGATCCGATATCTGCTCCTTGGCGATCGGCTGCATCACGTCGGCCATGGTGCCGTCGTAGCCATGGCGGCTGTTGTCCTTGTATTCGCCCAATGTCTTGGCGAGATAATCCTCGCGCTGGTTGGCGATCCGCGGGACGTTCTCCTTGCCCGAAAAATCGGTGTTGTGGCAGGTGTTGCAGCGGTTCTGCTGCACCAGCGCCTGGCCGCGCGCCATCCGCGCCGGATCGCCGGCCTCGGCTGATGGTACAGGCTTCGGCAGCGTCGCGATGAAGTCGGAGAAGATGCGCAAATCATCGTCGGTCAACGATTTCGCCATCTCGTTCATCGGCTCGAAGGTGCGCAGCTTCTCGCGGAACATGAAGAGCTGGATCAGCGCATAAGGCGCCTGCTGGCCGCCGAGCGAAGGCGTGTTCTCGGTTTCCGACGTGCCATGCTCGCCATGACAGGCAAAGCACGTCACGGTGCGCTCCTGGATGGTTTCTGCGTTTGCGGAGAAGGCAGCGAATGCAAGCAGGAGCGTGGGAAGAATCATCTTACGCATCGTTCGCTCCTCGCACTTCCAGTCATTCCGGTGCGATGCATAGCATCGAACCCGGAATCTCGAGATTCCGGGTCTGGTGCTATCGCACCAGCCCGGAATGACCGCGTTAGTTGTTACTGGTTGGCGACCTTCGGCTTGCCGTAGCTGATGCGATAGACCGCGCCGTTCCAGTCGTCGGAGACCAGCAGCGAGCCGTCCTTCAGCAGCATCACGTCGACCGGACGGCCGACATACTTGTTGTCCTCGAGGAAGCCGGTCATGAACGGCTCGACCGATTTCACGGTGCCGTCCTTGTTCAGCCGGACCGCAACGACGTCGCCGCCCTGCTTCTGCGACTTGTTCCAGGAACCGTGACGCGCGACGAAGATCACGTTCTTGTAGGACTTCGGGAACTGGCTTCCGGTGTAGAAGCGCATGCCGAGCGAGGCGGTGTGCGGGCCCATCAGGCCGACTGGCGCGGTGTAGTCCTTGCAGTTCTTGCCCCAGCCGAGCTCCTGATCGATGATATTGCCCTGCCAGCAATACGGCGCACCGAAATCCTCGCCGGCCTTGGTGACGCGATTGAGCTCGTCTTCCGGCACGCTCTCCGACAGCCAGTCGCGGCCGTTGTCGGTGAAATACATCTGCTTGTTGTCGGGGTTCCAGTCGAAGCCGACCGAGTTGCGGACGCCGAGCGCGTAGACCTCGGCGCCGGAGCCATCGAGATTCATGCGGCGGATCTGGCCGTGGGCGTCGTCATGCAGCACGTTGTTGCCGGGCTGACCGACCGGGACGTAGAGCTTGTTGTCGGGACCGATGGCGATGAACTTCCAGCCATGGGCCTCGTCCTTTGGCAGCTTGTCGTAGATCACGGTCGGCTTCGGCGGGCTGTCCAGGACGTCTTCGATCTTGTCGATCTTGGAGACCTGCGACAGCTCGGCGATGTAGAGCGTGCCGTCCTTGAAGGCGACGCCGTTCGGGCGGTAGAGACCCGAGGCAATCACCTTGACCGAGCGTTTGCCGTCCTTGTTGACGATCGCATAGACCTTGTCGACGAGCCGGCTGCCGACGAACACGGTGCCCTTGTCGCCGAGCGCCAGCGAGCGCGCATTGGCCATCCCTGCGGCATAGACCTCGACATTGAAGCCGGCCGGAACCTTCAGCTTGGCGAGCGGCAGTTTGTCGGGCGAAGCCGGGATCGGCGGCCCCACCACGGGGGCGAGCTTGGCGGCCGCCTCATTGTCCGGACGCCCGATCATGGGTGAGCCCGGCGGCAGCGGCTGTGCGGCGCCAGCAGCCGGCGGAGTGGCCGGCTGCTGCGCAGCGGCATGAAGCGTGAACGCAACGAAGAGAGCACCGGCCAGCATCAGGCTGCGCGGTGCGGACGAATAACGGATCATGGTGGTCTCCCCTGGAGCGGAAGCCGTCTTCCTTGGCACCGGTGACTTGGCCGGTGCCGGCGGCTTTCCTCAAATCCTAGTCTTGCGAATTTGTCCGGACAAATGCAATCGGAAACATGCCGGACACACGACCCGGCGGGTTTACGCCACGCGCCGTTCCGCGGCGCATCAATGCCGGGTGATCGTGCGATCCGGGCTATCGAGGATCGCCTCGGTGAACGGAAATTCCAGCACGATCTCGCCCTCGTCGTCGGTCACCTCGATGACCGCGCTCAGCAGCGCACCGTCGGCGCCCTCGGTCTTGAGCAGTTCGCGAATCATGGCCCGCGCCATTTCCCAGGCGCGATCGGGATCGCGCAGGATCTCGCCGTCGGGGTCGGAAATCAGCTCGTCGCCGATACGGGTGTTGAAGAAATAGCGTGGCATCGGCAGAACTCAGCTTAGTTGGGCGCCCTCGTCGCCAAGATCACAAAATGAGGGCTCACAAAACGAGGCACGAACACGAGCACAAAATCGTCATCAGGACCTTCGGAGGAGGGCTTGCTCCCCCTCCCTAACCCAAGATCACCATTCACGGTGTGGCGAACAACAGGAAAAAGGTCTGACGCCACGGGCTTTTGAGCGCAAGGCGCGCACAAGTCCGTGAGCGGTTGCCAGGATATACTGCAATGCAATATGCCCTCAGCAGGGCATCCTTGCAAAAAATTTAGCTGGCGAACTTTTCGATCCACAGTAGTTTAACCTGCAGGGCGGAATGTTCGTCCGGTTGCAATGGAGAGCGAAATGGCCTGGAAAGCACCGAAAATCGTCGAAGTGTCGGTCGGCATGGAAATCAACATGTATATGTGCGCGACCCGCAAGTAAGCGGCAGCGTCCTATACGGTTTAGCGCAGGTGGATGCCCGGGCATGACGCGGTCCCGATCAAGGGAGTGTGCTTCAAATCCGGGCTCCACCTCGTAGCGTTTTTGGGTTCGAGCGTTCGTAAGTTCGAACGTTCTTGAGTTCGAATAAGACTTCTCCAGGAGACGGATCATGCTTCGTGTCGTCGTCCTGGGCGCCGCGGCCGGTGGCGGTGTTCCGCAGTGGAACTGCGGCTGTCCGGTGTGCCGGTCAGCACGAAGCGATCATCCAGAATTGCAGAGCACGCAGGCCTCGATCGCAGTCAGCGGCGATGGCGCGCACTGGATCCTCGTCAACGCTTCCCCCGATCTCCGCCGGCAATTGATCGCCACGCCGCAATTGCATCCGAAGGACGGCGCGCTGCGTCACAGCCCGATCGCGGGTGTGATCCTCACCAATGGCGAGATCGACGCCGTCGCAGGGCTGCTGTCGATGCGCGAGGGATCGCCGTTTACGATCTACGCCCATGAGCGCGTGCTGGCGATCCTGCGCGCCAACAGCATCTTCAACGTGCTCAGCGACAAGAACGTCGCCCGCCAGCCAATCGCAGTCGACCAGGCCTTTGAGCCCAGTTTGCCCGACGGTTCGCCGTCGGGGATCGAGGTGCTGCCGTTCGAGGTTCCCGGCAAGGGCGCATGGTATCTCGAGGGCAAGGCGCATCCGGCGGGCGCCGACGGCGTTGGCGATACGCTCGGCCTGCGTATTGCGGATAGGCGCACCGGCAAATATCTCTACTTCCTGGCCGCCTGTGCCCGGGTGACCGATGATCTCAAGGCGCGGCTCAAGGGTGCACCGCTGGTGTTCTTCGACGGCACGGTGTGGCGTGACGACGAACTGATCGTGGCGGGGCTCGGCAACAAGACCGGTCAGGGCATGGGACATATTTCGATGTCGGGCGATCACGGCGCGATCCAAAACCTCGCCGGGCTCGACATCGGACGAAAAGTGTTTTTGCATATCAACAACTCCAACCCGGCACTGCTTGGGACCTCGGCCGAACGCAAGGCGGTCGAACAGGCGGGCTGGCAGATTCCCAGGGATGGAACGGAGATCGTGCTGTGAATATGGTGCCTACCAGCGGAATGACGGCGCTCTCGATCGGCAAGGGCATCACGCTCAACAGTGCCGAAGAGATGGAAGCGACGCTGCGCACAATCGGCGCGACGCGCTATCACAGCCTGCATCCGTTCCATCGTCTCTTGCACGGCGGCAAGCTCAACAAGGGCCAGGTCCAGGCCTGGGCGCTGAACCGCTATTACTACCAGAGCACGATCCCGCTGAAGGACGCGATGGTGATCTCGCGCTTCCGCGACCGCAACACGCGGGTCGAGTGGCGCCACCGCATCGAGGATCACGACGGCGATCTCGGCACCGAAGGCGGCATCGAGCGCTGGCTCAAACTGACCGAAGGCCTCGGCCTTGACTCTGCCTATGTGGAATCGACCGAAGGCATTTTGCCCGCGACGCGCTTTGCGGTGGAAGCCTATGTGCATTTCTGCCGCGACCGCACCCCGCTGGAGGCGATCGCCTCCTCGCTGACCGAATTGTTCGCGCCGAACCTGCATGAGGAGCGGATCTCCGGGATGCTGAAGCATTACGACTTCGTCAACCCTGATATCATGAGCTATTTCAGCCGCCGATTGACGCAGGCACCGCGCGATGCCGGCTTTGCGCTCGACTACGTCAAGCAGCATGCGAAGACGCAGGCCGAACGCGAAGCGGTCTGCAACGCGCTGATCTTCAAGACCAACGTGCTGTGGGTACAGCTTGATGCGCTCTCACACGCTTATGTCGACGGCCACATTCCGCCCGGCGCTTTCGTGCCGAAGGCGAGCTAGGGACATATCATGGCCAGCCGCAATATCAGCGTCAGCGAGACCAGCCGGCCGAAACTGCCGCGCCATGCCAAGCTGAAATTCGATGAGACGCGGCAGGTCTGGGTGATCCTGGCGCCGGAGCGCGTGCTGGCGCCGGACGAGATCGCGGTCGAGGTGCTGCAACTATGCGACGGCGTGCGCAGCGTCAGCGACATGGCGGAACAGCTCGCGGTGAAATACGCTGCGCCGCGCGAGGCGATCCTGACCGACGTGATCGCCATGCTGCAGGATTTGGCCGACAAGGGCTTTCTCACCGAAGCGCGCGAGAACACATCATGAGTGACACGCTCGCCGGCAACAAAACAGCGACAGCTGGCCCGGCCGACGGGCTCGCGGTGCTGGAGCAGACCCGTTCCGCGGCCGAAACCTACGGCATCCCGCTCGCGGTGCTGCTCGAGGTCACGCATCGCTGCCCGCTGCAATGCCCCTATTGCTCCAACCCGGTCGAGCTCGACCGCGGCTCTACCGAACTCACCACGGACGAATGGAAGAAGGTGCTGAGCGAGCTCGCCGAGCTCGGCGTACTGCAGGTGCATTTCTCCGGCGGCGAACCGACCGCGCGCAAGGACATCGTCGAGTTGGTGCAGCACGCAACTGACGTCGGGCTCTATTCCAATTTGATCACGTCAGCCGTGCTGCTGACCCGTGACAAGCTTTCCGCGCTGGCCGATGCCGGCCTCAGCCATGTTCAGATCAGTTTTCAAGGCAATGAGTCCGGTGTCGCCGACCGCGTCGCGGGCCTGAAGGATGCGCATCGCAAGAAGCTCGAGGTCGCAAAATGGACGCGCGAGCTGGAACTGCCGCTGACGGTGAACGCCGTGATGCACCGGCAGAATTTGCATCAGCTCGCTGATATCATCCAGATGGCGGTCGATCTCGACGCCGACCGGCTCGAAGTCGCCAACGTGCAGTATTACGGCTGGGCGCTGAAGAACCGCGCCGCGCTGATGCCGACGATCGAACAGATCGAGGAGACCAGCCGCCTCGTCGAAGAGGCGCAGGTGCGCCTCAAGGGCACGCTGGCGATCGATTATGTGGTGCCGGACTATTACGCGCTGCGGCCGAAGAAATGCATGGGCGGCTGGGGCCGCCAGTTCTTCAACATCTCGCCGGCCGGCAAGGTGCTGCCGTGCCACGCCGCCGAAAGCATCACCGGGCTCGAATTCGAATCGGTGCGCTCGAACCATTCGATCGCCTGGATCTGGCAGAACTCGGAAGCCTTCAACCGCTATCGCGGCACTGGCTGGATGCCTGAGCCGTGCAAATCCTGCGAATTCCGCGAGGAGGATTTCGGCGGCTGCCGCTGCCAGGCCTTCGCGTTGACCGGCGATGCCGGCAACACCGATCCGGCCTGCGCGCTGTCGCCGCTGCACGACGAGATCTTCAAGCAGGCGACGCGCGAATCCGCGCGAGCCGAAAACCGCTTCCTCTATCGCAACTTCGCCGGCGGCACGCTGGAGACGGACGATCGACAGGACAAACGCCAGGACAAACGCGATGGCGCCTGACGCCGACGCCGGCAAAGCCGCGGCGCGATCCGATCCATTTGCACCGCTGACATCAGAGACGATGGCTGTCGGCGACGGCCACGACCTTTATGTCGAGAGCGTCGGATGTGCCGGCGGCATTCCCGCGGTCTATCTGCATGGCGGACCCGGCAGCGGCTGCCAGCCCGACCATCGCCGGCTGTTCGACCCTGAAAGATTCCATGCCGTGCTGTTCGACCAACGCGGCTGCGGCCGAAGCCGGCCCAAGGGCGGCCGCAACAACAACACGACGGCGCATTTAATCGCCGACATGGAGAAAATCCGCGAACGGTTCGGCTTCAAGCGCTGGATGGTGGTCGGCGGCTCCTGGGGCGCGACCTTGGCGCTCGCCTATGCGCAGGCCCATCCCGACCGCGTCAGTGGCCTCGTGCTGCGTGCGACCTTCCTCGGCACGCGCGCAGAACTCGAGGACGTGTTCCTGCGCGCCCTGCCGCGTTTCTATCCCGGCCTCTACGAGGATTTCCTCAGCGTTCTGCCGGAGAACGAGCGCGCCGAGCCGATTGCCGCCTATTATCGCCGCATCCTCGACCCCGACGCCGCCGTGCACGCGCCGGCCGCGCGCGCCTGGCACGACACCGAACGCACGTTGTCGGAACACACGCCGAAGCAGACGCGGCTCGACCTCGCGTCATTGAAGTCGGGCGCCATGCCCTCGACTCCGTTCATGGAAGCGCACTATTTCGCCAATGACTGCTTCATGCGCCCGAACCAGCTGATGGACGAAGCCGGCAAGCTCGCCGGCATTCCCGGCATCATGGTGCAGGGCCGCTACGACCTGCTGTGCCCGCCGGCGACGACGCACGCCCTCGCCGCACGCTGGCCCGGCAGCGAGGTCCGCGTGATCGATGGCGCCGGCCACATCCTGTACGATCCCGGCATCCGTAACGCTGTCATGAAGGCGATCGCGGATCTGGCGTCTAAAGACTAGGACCAGGCTGCACCGGACCCCCGATGACCGATCAAACGATTGATTTCCCCACCTTGAGGAAGCCCGTTGCCGTGTTTGACGCGGGCATCGGCAGCTATGCGGCCGTGGCCGCATTGCAGCGCGCGCTGCCCAGGCAAGACATCCTCTATTTTGCTGATAGAGCGAGCTTTCCCTATGGCAGCAAGAACCGCCAGGAGCTTCTCGGCATCCTCAACAGAACCCTTCATTTCCTTGATGGCTTCGATCCAGCCGCCATCCTTGTCGCGTCCAATGCCCCTTCGATTACGGTCCTGAACGATCTGAAGGACATGGTTTCCGTGCCGGTGTTCGGTGTCCGCCCACCGGTGCGGGAGGCGCTGCAGCAGGCGAACGGGCGAAACGTGGCGGTCCTCGGCGTTCAATCGCTGGTCGAGAGTGCGGAGATGCGCGCGTTCGCGGCCGCGGAAGCAGGCGACGAGGTTCGCCGCGTCCACCTCGTCAACGCCTCGCCGCTCGTGGAATTGGTGGAGAGCGGCGCGTTCCTGTTCGACCATGCCGGTGTCCAGGAGAAGGTCGACGCATTCGTCTCGGCGTCGGACGCACGCCATGCGGACATTGGCGCGATGACGCTGTCCAGCACGCATCTGCCCTGGCTGCGGAGCTTCCTGGAGATATCAGTACAGGGGCGCCCCCTCCTCGATCCCCTGGACAGCGCGCTCGCTGCGATCGTCCCCTTTGCCGTTGAGGGGCACGGCCAGATTCTAGGGTTGGTCACCGAGAACGAGCGCTACACGGCAAACGACTTTCAGCGAATGCTCGATCGGCTCGGGGTTACTCTCCCACTTCGGATCGTCCCGCGCCTGAGCGAAGAATGATCACACCGTCCATCGTCGCCGCCGTTCTCGTGTCTAAACCAGACTCAAGTCCTTCGGCTTGATGCCGGTGAAGATGCGCTCG
Organism: Bradyrhizobium sp. LTSP885; assembly: GCF_000938305.1. Taxonomy (GTDB): domain Bacteria; phylum Pseudomonadota; class Alphaproteobacteria; order Rhizobiales; family Xanthobacteraceae; genus Bradyrhizobium. Next base: position 2,754 of record NZ_JYMT01000026.1, on the reverse strand, counting down.
AGATTTGCCTGCTGCAAACCGTAGACGCGCTGGATCAGGCCGGCAAAGAACGCCTTGTAGTCGGTCAACACCGGATAATCGCGGTTCTGGAACAGCGTTGCCTGCGACACCTGGACCTGCTCGCCGGCCATGCGGCCGCCATTGACGCCGCCGCCCATCACCCAATAGACGCTGCCATGGCCGTGATCGGTGCCGCGGTCGCCGTTCTCGCGGAAGGTGCGGCCGAATTCGGAGATCACGACCACGACGGTGTCGCGCCACATTTCGGGACCGATCTCCTCGGAGAAGCCGGCAAGGCCGCGGCCGAGTTCACCGAGTCGGTCGGCGAGATAGCCGGTCGCCGCGCCCTGGTTGACGTGGGTGTCCCAGCCGCCGACGTCGACGAAGCCGAGGTTGAACTGCTCGCGCATCAAACGCCCGATCCGCCGCGCCGACAGCTCGAAGCCGCGCGGCGAGACCGCGCCGCGATTGGCCGCCGTCATCTCCTCGGAGACCGATTTGTAGACGTCGTCGCGGACGCGAAAGCCTTCCGACACCGAGCTGGCGAGATTGCCTTGGGTGTACATCTGCTTGATCAGCCGGGCCTGCCGATCGTCGACGCCGGGCTTGCTGACGCTCGCGATGCCGGTGTTCGGGATCTGGTTCTGGCCGCGGAAGATCAGCGGCAGCTGATCGGTGAAGGAGATCGGCTTCACCCGCGTCAGCTCGGTGGCAAGCCGGTTCATGAAGCCGGAGCGATAGTCGCGGCTGCCGCCGACCGCCTGGCCAAGCTCGATCGTGTCCTGGGTCTCGAAATGGCTGCGCGAGAGATCGTCGCTGGTGCCGGCAAACGGGATGAAGGCGACCTCGCGCTTGGCCCACAGCGGATAGATCGAATCGCGCAACGCGGGATGCAGGCCCCATCCGGCGTCGAGCGCCAGCGCCGCATTCGGATTGCCGGCATCGGGCCGCGCCACTGCGAGTGTCGGACGCGATGCGTAATAGAACTCGCTGCCGGTGGGCACGATCACATTGGCGGCGTCGTAGGCGCCGCGCAGGAACACGACGAGCATGCGCGCGTCGGTCGCGGGCGCAGCCCAGACCCGCCCTGCAACGGTGAGCGAAGCGGAAGCGGCGAAGGCCTTGATCAGTTCACGGCGGTTCATGGTGAACCTCCCTTTCAATGCATGAATTCAGGTGACGACAGGAAGAGCGTGTTCCAGTCCTGCGGGGACACCGCCTGGTCGAGTGCAGCGAGCGTCGTTGGGCTCAGCGTCTGGCGCAAATTGTTGAAGTAGAGTCCGTTCATGACCAGCGGAAACGCCGGCTGGTCGACCGCATTGGGCTCGTTCGGCTTGAACAGCCCGGCCGAGCCCGATCCGATCGCACGCGCGATCTCGAAACGCAGCATCATCTGTCCGGGACCGTTCCACGCCGCCGACAGCATCGAATAGCCGTCGGGGGTCTCGTGGTTGAACAGGCCCTCCGACAGCCGGTTGAGCCAGCTCTGGATCGGCAGCGTGTTGAGGATGATCTTGTTGTCGTAGGCCAGCCGCACCGCCGACATCACATAGACCACCGGGTCCTTGAACTTGGCGCCGCCCTTCAAGGTCGCTGTGAATTCCGGCGCGTGCACCAGCGTCGACATCACGGCCGCGATATCGCCGTCAGTCTTCTGGAAAGTTTGCGCCATGCGCTGCACCAGCGCGTCGGGCGGATTGTCCGACACGAAATAGGTCGCAAGCTGCTTCGATATATGCGTCGCGGTCGCGGGGTGACGGCAGAGGATGTCCAGGGCCTCGTCGACCTCGGCGAGGCCACGGCCCTTGATCTGATGGCCGAGGAAGGTCTTGTCGCCATAGTCGTGGCGGGCCGGATTGAATTCAAACGCGCCTTCGCGGACCAGCTGGGATTGCTGCTCGGGCTTCAGCTTGGGATCCTCGGGCTTGAAGTCGATACCGACACCGGTGAGGATCCGCGCCAGCGCCTCGACATCGGCCTGGCTGTAGCCGGAGCCGACGCCCATGGTGTGCAGCTCCATGATCTCGCGGGCGTAGTTCTCGTTGAGATGGCCGGCCGCGTTGTCGGCATTGTCGAGATAGCGCAGCATCGCCGGGTGATGCAGCGTCGCGGCGAGCAGGTCGCGGAATTTACCGAGCGCGTAGGGCCTGATCGCGCGATCCTCATAGTCGCCGATCAGCACGCGGATGTTGGCCTTGTACTGGTGGACGTTGAAGTGGTTGAACCAGAACCAGGTCATGCGCTCGCGCAACTGGTCCGGCGCATAGAGCGCGTACAGGATGCTGCGGGCTGCGGCCTGTCTGCCGCGGTCGTTCATCGCCTGCTGATAGACCTGTTGCGCCGCCTTCTTCTGCTCGGGGTCGGCAACCTGGTTGGCGGACTTCGCCTGCAGATCGAAGGCGAGTGCGATGTCGAACGGAAAGCGATGCACGTCCGGCATCGCCTCGATCTGCGCGCGGGCCGCCTCCGGCAAAGTGGAGTTGGCCGGGTGCAATTGCTCCTGCAGCCAGCGCTCGGTGCCGGCGTCGCGCAAATGCGCGGCGCTCGAGGCACTGACGCCCCAGGTCAGGCGATCGAGCAGCGCGATGTCCTGTGCGGCGAGTTCGGCGGCGCGGGCGGGCTGGTGGCAAGCCACCAGCCCTGCGATCGCACCGACCAGGAGCGTCGCGACCGCCCGAGATCCGAGAGAGCCTGATGTTCTCATGGATGCTGACCTGCTCATGACGTCACGCCCTCAGTGCTTGCACTTTCCGG
>NZ_JYMT01000025.1 GCF_000938305.1 Bradyrhizobium sp. LTSP885 | reverse complement strand
TTACGTCTGGGAGGCTCGCGCAGATGTCGTTGGAGAGCGAGGCTGGCTCTGCGCAGACGCGCGATTGTGGGCTGGGGAATGATGGCTTGGAGCAGGGAGGCGATGAGCTGACGGAGCAGGCGCCATGCTGCAGGTCTGGTTAGGCGGCTTCGGCCAAGCGGGGAGAGTCCTCGAGTTCGTCGACAAGCGGCTCGAGCAGAAGAATGATCAGCAGGTGAGCGAGGATATGGGGTCTGGCAGACCGCTCGTCAGTTCCTGGAGGTCCTTTCAAGCCAATCAGGCTCTTCAGCCGCTTGAAGCCGAGTTCGATCCGCCATCGCAGCCGGTAAAGGGCAAGCAGATCAGCGGTTGTGAAGTCCTCGGGCTTGAGCGAGGTCACCAGGATCACCCAATCCGCAGCATCAAGCGTTTGCCTGGAGAGACGATGGCCTCCCTTCTGAGCCGTCCTGCGTGCCTTGCGCCGTGCAGCCTGAGCCGCATCTGCAGGTTTCTTGACGGCAACCAAACGCACAGCAAGCGGTGCTCCACCAGACTTGCGTTTTACCCAGATCGGCCGGTCGATGATGCCGCGTGCCGCGGCCTTGCGCAGTTCGGCGACGAGATCGATCAGATTGCCTTTGCGATCCAGCCAACAAGCGCTCTTCCAGCCCGAGCGGATCACGAAGTCCGCACCGGCCTCGACCAGATACGCCATGCGCTCCGGCTGCAGATAGGCGCGGTCGGCAAGACGGATCTCGCCGGCAATCAGCGGGATCCGGTCCAGCGTCTCGCCCGCGCGTTCGTCGGTCAGCTCGAAGTGACCAAAACGTTCTTGCGGAAGATCGAACGCACTGTGGATGCGCCACACCGCATTCTTCTGCCTGCCGCCGGTTCCAGCTTTTGGGACCGTCGTGGCGTCAACGATGCGGATCAGTCGACCGCGGCTTGCCTTCGGCGCACCGCTCGCAAGTGCCCGGCCTATCAGCTGTGCAAGCCAATCCCCGGACTGACGCAGCCGGTATAACAGAGCCACGTTGGAGATATCGACAAGGCCCACCGAAGTCGCCCATGCCGCCGTCAACCGCAGACCTCTCGTGCCCAGGCAATACGCAAGGATCAGCCGCAGCAGATCGACTGCATTGCTGATCTCGCGCGGGCGAACAAACGCCTTCGTCTCCCGCGCGCCAGCCTCCAGAGCCTCAGCTCCGCCCAGCCGCGAAACAACACGCGCCCAGTCTTCGTTCACAAGCGATTCGTTTCTCATCTCTTCTTGGAATCACACGTAAATCCAACGCGCAAATCCTATTTTAGCGCCTATGGGCCTGCGCCGGGACGACGGCTGTGGGTGTGGCGTCGCTCGGTCCTCGAAAGGGACAGCATCCGCCCCCATGGAACCCCGCAACCAGCTCACCTCGCGGCGTTTCCCGCCCCGGAATCTTCCTTTGGTAACTTCACCTTAACCATGATTAGCGTTTGGTTAGGGTCGGAATGCCGCGCGAAAAGCCCTCGTTTTGACATGTTGGCAGGGGAAGCAGGGCCCGGCTTTGGACGGGCCCCCCAATGCGACAGATGTAAAAGGCTCTCGCGCAGTTTTTGCCGCGCCCGGCGCGATGCCGTGGAACCGCTACCGATTTGCGGACCGCCGATGGGGACACTTGCGTTGAGAGGAAATTGCCGATGAATCCCGCCGACGTGGCTCAATCTGCTCTGCCCCTGGCATCGAGCGATGTGTCGCTGATCGCCTTGTTTTTGCAAGCCCATTGGGTCGTGAAGGCGGTCATGCTGGGATTGTTGTCCTGCTCGGTCTGGGTCTGGGCGATCGCGATCGACAAGATCCTGCTTTATGCCCGCACCAAGCGCGCCATGGACCGCTTCGAGCAGGCGTTTTGGTCCGGCCAGTCGATCGAGGAGCTCTACCGGACGCTGTCGGCCAAGCCGACCCAGTCGATGGCGGCCTGTTTCGTGGCGGCGATGCGGGAATGGAAACGCTCCTTCGACGGCCAGTCGCGCTCCTTTGCCGGCCTTCAGGCCCGGATCGAGAAGGTCATGAACGTCTCGATCTCCCGTGAGGTGGAGCGGCTGGAGCGGCGGCTGCTGGTGCTGGCGACCGTCGGTTCGGCCGGCCCCTTTGTCGGCCTGTTCGGCACCGTCTGGGGCATCATGTCGAGCTTCCAGTCGATCGCGGCTTCGAAAAACACCTCGCTGGCGGTGGTGGCGCCCGGCATCGCGGAAGCGCTATTTGCTACCGCGATCGGCCTGATCGCCGCAATTCCGGCGACTATTTTCTACAATAAGTTCATTTCCGAGGTGAACCGGCAGGCCCAGCGCCTGGAGGGATTCGCCGATGAATTCTCCGCCATCCTGTCGCGTCAGATCGACGAACGGGGTTGAGGGACAGAATGATTAGCCTTGTGAGCGCACAATCATGGCGATGAGCGTAGCAGGTCCGTCCGGCCGTGGCGGACGCCGCGGGCGCAAGCCTGTGATGGCCGAGATCAACGTCACGCCGATGGTCGACGTGATGCTGGTGCTGCTGATCATCTTCATGGTGGCGGCGCCGCTGATGACCTCGAGCATCGACATCGACCTGCCGGTCGCCAGCGGTGGCAAGTCGATCTCGTCGAACGCGCCGCCCTTGACGCTGTCGGTCAAGCGCACCGGCGGCAGCTGCAATTCAAGCGTTGATCTTTATCTCGGCGATGCGCCGATCGCCGCAGCCGACCTGCTGCCCAAGATCAAGGCAATCCGGGAGACCCGATCGGACGCCGAAAGCGTGGTTTACCTGCGCGGCGACAAGGACGTCTGTTACACTGACATGATGAAATTGCTCGGGGAGATCCGGGCCGCCAACTACAAGGCGAATATCGTCATCATCCCGGAAGGCGGGTCTTAAGGCCATGTGCGGCGAGCGGCACGGGGAAGCCTGATTTGAAGGTCAAGGTCGACAAGACACTGGCGGCGTCGATTGTCCTGCACCTCGTCGTGATCGGGTGGGGCCTCGTGACGTTTTCGACCAGGGCTTTTGTCATGCCGGAAGAAGATTCCGTCGCCGTCGACGTGATCTCCCCCGATCAGCTGTCCCATGTCATGGCCGGACTGAAAGACGGCAAGAAGGAAAATCCCAAGCCGCTGGTCGAGAAGGTCGCCGACGCCAAGCCGATCGACGACACGGTCGGCAAGATCGACGACAAGAAGCCGCCGGTCGTGACCGAGACCGCGCCGCCGCCGACGCCGAAGGTGGAGGAGAAGCCGGAAGAGAAGAAACCGGATCCGCCGAAGAAGGTCGAGAACAAGCCGAAGGAAGAGCCGAAGCCGGTCGAGAAGAAGCCCGATCCGGTGAAGCCCGATCCGATCGCCGAAGCGATCAAGAAGGAAGAGAAGAAGCCGCCGCCGAAGCCGGTGCAGCAGGCCGCCAAGCCGCCGCCGGAGCAGAAGCCGAAGGAGCGTACCTTCGACCAGAGCAAGATCGCCGAGCTGATCAGCAAGACCGATCCGACGCGTACGGCGGCGACCGGCGACACGCTGAATTCCAACGCCTCGCTCGGCACGTCGAAGGGCAAGGCCGCCGACAATTCCGCGACCTGGGGCGCGATGTTCAAGCAGCAGGTCGAACGCTGCTGGAAGAAGCCCTATGGCGGCATCGAGGCGCAGCAGACCGAGGCCGTATTCGATATCAAATTGAAGCGCGACGGAACGCTCGAAGGCATGCCGGTGCCGGAAGGCACGCCGGCGACACCTTATCTGCGCGTCTACCAGGAGAGTGCGCTGCGGGCGATCATCCAATGCCAGCCGTACAATCTGCCGGCGGCCTTCTTCGAGGAATGGAAATATTTTGCGCCGGTGTTCACAGAGCGAAAGACCTGAGGGCGACCGCGTCGCTTGGCCAATAGCAAACAAAGTCTCCTGACAATGACCGACAAAGATAATTTGCGTGCGATGGCGTTTCGGCTGGACCGCCGGCAGATGATTTCCGGGATGGCCGCGCTCGGCGCGCTCGCGGGAAGCCGCAGCGCGTGGGCTCAGGGGCCGAAGAAGGTTATCATCCCCGAAGGCGACTTCGCGCCGCTGCCGATCGCGATCCCAAATTTCGCCGCCGGCACGCCGGGCGATGCCGAAGTCGGCGTCGGGGTCACGCAGGTGATCACCAACAATCTCAAGCGCAGCGGATTGTTCGCGCCGATCGACCAGGCGGCCTATATCGAGAAGCAGGTCAACATCGACGCGGCGCCCAATTTGAACAACTGGAAGAGCATCAACGCGCAGGCGCTGGTGATGGGACGCATGACGCGGCAGGCCAACGGGCGCGTCAAGGCGGAATTCCGCCTCTATGACGTCAACACCGGCCAGCAGCTCGCCGGCAACGCTTACGACACCTCCGCTGATTACTGGCGGCGCATCGCGCACATCATCTCCGACCAGATCTATGAACGGATGACCGGCGAGAAGGGCTATTTCGACACCCGCGTCGTGTTCGTCGACGAGAGCGGCTCCGCGGAGCGCCGCGTCAAGCGGCTGGCGCTGATGGACCAGGACGGCGCCAATGTACGCTATCTGACCCGCGGCGCCGAGCTCGTGCTCACCCCGCGCTTCTCGCCGTCGACCCAGGAGATCACCTATATGGAGTTCGGGCAGGGCGACCCGCGCGTCTATCTGCTCAACATCGAGACCGGCCAGCGCGAGGTCGTCGGCAACTTCCCGGGCATGTCGTTCTCGCCGCGCTTCTCGCCGGACGGCCAGCGCGTCATCATGAGCCTGCAGCAGGGCGGCAACTCCAATCTGTTCGTGATGGATCTGCGCTCGAAGCAGTTGACGCGGCTGACCGACACGCCCGCGATCGATACCTCGCCGTCCTACGCGCCCGACGGCTCGCGGCTCTGCTTCGAGTCCGATCGCGGCGGCAAGCCGCAGATCTATGTGATGGCGGCGACCGGCGGCGCGGCGCAGCGCATCTCGTTCGGCGACGGCACTTATTCGACGCCGGTGTGGTCGCCGCGCGGCGACTACATCGCCTTCACCAAGCAGGGCGGCGGGCAGTTTGCGATCGGCATCATGAAACCCGACGGCTCGGGCGAGCGCATCCTGACCTCAGGCTTCCACAATGAGGGCCCGACCTTTGCACCGAATGGGCGCGTCGTGATGTTCTTCCGCGATCCCGGCGGTAGCGGCGGACCGTCGCTGTTCACGGTCGACGTCTCCGGCCGCAACGAGCTGAAGGTGCCGACGCCGGGTTTTGCGTCCGACCCGGCCTGGTCGCCGCTGTTGTCGTGACGCGAAGCTGATAAGGTACGAGGGACCCCGTAGTTATCAGGCAGTTCTTGCCTACCTGATTGATATTTCAGGTAAATTTTTGCACTGCGCGGTCCGCGACAATGACTCGCTAACGATGTTCCCTCAGAAAGACTTCATCTGCGGCGCGTAGAAGTGCGACGTGACAAGGACGCGCGCCCCCACAATGCAGTTTGCAAGTCAGACGGGAGAACCGGACCAGTCGATGTCGCCGACGATCTCCGCGGCGCTGGTCGATTCCCTGTTCATGAATCCTGCGCCGATGATTTTTGGCGCCTTCGGCCCCGCGATTGCCGGCGCGGTGATCGCGGCTGTCACCGGCGATCTGCTGTGCTGGCTGTGCGTGCCGCTCTTCATCGTGGTGGGGTTGGCGCGCGCGCTGCAGATGTACCGCTACAAGCAGCGCAATTCCCGCCTCACCGTCGAGGAGTCGGTGGCCTGGGAAAGGCGCTATCGGATCGGCTCGATTGCCTATGGCGTTGCGCTCGGCATCTGGGGCGCCACCGTGCTGCTCACGACCAGGGATTCCGCCGCCCACATGCTCTGTGTGACGACGGTGGTCGCCTATACGTCGGCCGGAGTGGGGCGTACCTTCGGCCGGCCGCAGATCTTTCATCTTCATCTGTTGCTGTCGATCGGTCCCCTGATCGCGGCGCTGACGTATGTCGGCGGTGCCTATTACATCGCGCTCGCGCTGCTCAGCTTTGTTTTCTTCAGCGCCATCCGGCACCTCACCTCGAGCCTCCAGCGCATCTACGTCAACGCCTGGATCGCCAAGGAGCGCGAAGCGGCGCTGGCCGGGCAGTTCGATACTGCCCTGAACAACATGCCGCACGGATTGTGCATGTTCCGCGCCGACGGGCGTCTTGCGGTGATGAACCACCGCTTCATCGAGATGATGCAGCTGTCGGAGGATTTCGTGCAGCGCAGCGCGGGCGCCTCTGACGTCTGCAATGCCTGCGTGCTGTCCGGCTCGATCTCGGCCGCGACCGCCAGGCAGATCCTCTCCGAGATCGAGAGTTCGCAAGCCGGTGACATCGTCACCAGCGATCCCGACGCGAGCAAGAACCGCGCGTTGTCCTGGACCTTCCAGCCGATGAGCGGCGGCGGCACCGTCGTGCTGGTCGAAGACATCACCGAGCGCAAGGACGCCGAGGCCAGGATCAGCCACCTCGCGCGCTATGACGAACTGACCGAACTGCCCAACCGCGTCAATTTCCGCGACGAGATCGGCCGCCTGCTTGCCCGGCATGGCGGCGACCAGCGCTCGGCCCTGCTGTTCGTGGACCTCGACCAGTTCAAGCAGGTCAACGATACGCTCGGCCATCCCTGCGGCGACCAGCTCTTATGCGCGGTCGCCGAGCGGCTGCGCGAGATGCTGCGGCCGGAGGATTTCGTCGCGCGGTTCGGTGGCGACGAGTTCGTCGTGTTCCAGCAGAACATCCATTCGCACGAAGATGCCGCAGGGCTCGCGCGACGCATCGTCGACCGCCTGAGCGAGCGCTACAAGATCGACAACCATCTGGTCGAGATCGGCGCCAGCGTCGGCATCGCCATGGCGGCGCCCGGCGTCAGCGCCGATACCCTTCTCAAGAACGCCGATATGGCGCTGTACCGCGCCAAGGCCGACGGCCGCGGCACCTTCTGCTTCTTCCGCGAAGAGATGGCGCAAACCGTCGAGGCCCGCCGTATCCTCGAACTCGACCTGCGCAAGGCGCTGGCCAACGAAGAGTTCGAGCTGTTCTATCAGCCGCTGATCAACCTGAACTCCGGCAAGGTGACCACTTGCGAAGCGCTGCTGCGCTGGAACCATCCGGTGCGCGGCACGGTCTCGCCCGTCGACATCATTCCGGTTGCCGAGGATATGGGCCTGATCGTCGACCTCGGCCGCTGGATCCTGCGCAAGGCCTGCATGGAATGCATGAAGTGGCCGGACGCGGTCAGCGTCGCCGTCAACTTCTCGCCGCAGCAGTTCCATCAGCGCGACGTGCTGAGCGAAGTGCGTTATGCGCTGGAGGTCTCCGGCCTGCCGGCGCACCGGCTCGAGATCGAGATCACCGAATCCTCGCTGTTGCACAACACCCAGCTGACCCACGACGTGCTGTCGCAGTTGCGGACGCTCGGCGTGCGGATCTCGCTCGATGATTTTGGCACCGGCTACTCGTCGCTCAGCTACCTGCACAATTTCCCGCTGCAGAAGGTCAAGATCGATCGCTCCTTCCTCGAAGGCATCGACAGCGACCGTCCGCTGACGCTGCTGCGCGGCGTGGCGCGGCTGTCCGCGGACCTCGGCATGGCGGTTGTGGTCGAGGGCATCGAGACCAACGAACAGCTCGAGCTGATCAGCGCCGACGGCGCAGTGACCGAGGCGCAGGGCTACCTGTTCAGCCGGCCGGTTCCCGCGGTGCGCATCCGCCAGCTGCTCAACGCGTCGCACGGCCGCCGGACCGACGAGCAGCTGCACGTGGTTCCCTCGCGATCGATCGCCTGACCCGGAACCACATCTTCAATTATTGGTTGTAGTAAGTTGTAGCCGCACGGAGCAGAATGCACTCTTGCGGTCACAGGTTAACTGTATTGCGGCGATTGCTTTGACGAAAATTAAGAAGCTGTTAATCTTTTTTGACGCGCGCGTAAGTTGTTGAATGTCAGGAGTACCACATGAGGTCCGCGGCAGAAGTTATCAAGCCCGCGACAGGAAGGCTTGCGGACCCACTGGACCAAGTCGACTATCGCCTTGCCCAAACTCCGGAGCAGAAGGACGAGATTTACCGGCTCCGCTACCGTGCTTATTTGCGTGAGGGCGCGATCCGGCCGTCGGCGGACGAGCGGGTTGTCGATCAATTTGACGACGCGCCGAATGCCTGGGTCTTTGGCGTTTACCTGCAGGGCGAGCTCTGCAGCTCGATTCGAATCACCGTCGCGACCCCGGAGTTGCGCACCTCGCCTACGGTCGAAGTGTTCGGCGACGTGCTCCATCCCAAACTCGATCAGGGCCTGGTCTTCATCGATTCAACGCGCTTTGTCGCGGATCCCGAGAAGGCGCGAAGCTTTCCGGAACTACCCTATGTCACGGTACGCCTTGGCTCGACTGCCGGGGTGCATTTCAATGCCGATTACGGCCTGGCGCCGGTTCGTCCCGAGCACATGGCCTTCTACCGTCGGGTATTTCTGCACGAGACCTGGTCCGAGGCGCGTCTCTATCCTGGGCTGGTGAAGCCGGTTGGGCTGATGGCGGCGCATCTGCCGTCGGTGCGGGAGAGGGTGCTTGCCCGCTATCCGTTCCTGCGCTCGAGCGCGTTCGAGCGGCGCATGTTGTTCGAACGCAGCGAGAGCCGATCCCTGCCCGACGCTCTTGTCAGGCCGTTCGAGCGCGCCTCGATCGTGCCCAATTCCTGAGGGGAAGCCGCCGGCGCTCGCCGATCTCGTTGCGGCCGCCCGCCCTCGCGTCAAACGCAACTATCTGTCGCGCAGTGGCCGTTCGCGGGCTCGAAATTGCCTGCAAAAGCGATCGGTTCCGGCGAAGCTTGCCTTCTCTTCACCGTCGCGCCACATTTGCCACCCATTAACCATCGGGGGCGCTTTTCGTCATTGCCCGGCATTTGACGGGGTCTGGCAAGGTTCCATCAAGGTTGACGGAACGTTCGCTTAACCATCGCCCTGTAGACCGGATGGACAGTACGAAGAGCGTGAGCGTGGAGGCTCCCGAATGAAATATCAAATGCGTATCCTCCAGGGTATGAAGCTGGCGGCGGTTCTTGCCGTGGCGCTGTCGATGGGTGCGTGCGCCAACAAGAACGGCATGGGTGCCGATGGCGCCATGGCGAGCGCCGCGACCCCGGGCAGCCAGCAGGATTTCGTGGTCAATGTCGGCGACCGCGTGTTCTTCGAGAGCGACCAGACCGATCTCAGCCCGCAGGCGATTGCGACCCTCGACAAGCAGGCGCAGTGGCTGCAGACCTACAACCGCTATGCCTTCACCATCGAAGGTCACGCCGACGAGCGCGGCACCCGCGAATACAACATCGCGCTCGGCGCACGCCGTGCCCAGTCGGTCCGAGCATACCTCACCTCACGCGGCATCGATGCGAGCCGCATGCGGACCATCTCCTACGGCAAGGAACGCCCGGTCGCGGTCTGTAACGACATTTCCTGCTGGTCGCAGAACCGCCGCGCCGTCACGGTGCTGAACGCGAGTTCCTGAGCGATCATCTCGGCCAATCTTTCAACCGGCGCCTTCGGGCGCCGGTTTTGTTTTGGGGCGTGCGATAGCGGAGCCAGCGTTCCGTCAGCTTGATGAACGGAGCTGCGCGCAACTGCCTGCTTGCTTGTTCCGTTTCTGGCACTAAACCATACCCCTGCAATGCAACGCCGGGTCCGGAACGCAAGTCACAATTCCGGCGTACTCCGTCCCCCAATGTGACCAGCTTTTCACGTCGATCTCGTCGTCAGGGCAAAATGTCATCCAGGCTTCTTTTCCTTTCTTCCGCCGCGGCGATCGCGGCGATGTTTGCCGTTTCCTCGCCGGCCTTTGCGCAATCAGACGACTCCGATGCCGAGATGCGGATCGAGCGGCTCGAGAACCAGCTACGGCAGTTGACCGGACAGAACGAGGAGTTGCAGTACCGCAACCGCCAGCTCGAGGACCGGCTGCGCCAGCTCGGCGCCCAGCCTGCGGGTCCGGGCGGACAGCCGCCCGCGGCCCAGCCGAATGTCGCGGCGGTGCCGCCGGCGCAGCAGCCCCAAGCCTATCCGCAGGCCCAGTCCCGGCAGCAGGGCGGCTATGACCAGCAACAGCAGATCGCTGCTCCCGCGCCGATCGTACAGGAGCCAGCGACGGCCGCAGTTCCCGGCCGCCGCAGCCGTGGCGACGCGTTCGATCCGAACCAAAACCCGAACGCCCCGGGCGCACCGCGCGCGCTGGGTGGCGGGCAGCTGCCGGTCTCCAATGATGCCGTGGTCGGTGCTCCCGGCGGCCGCGCCGCGGGCGAGCCGCTCGATCTCGGCAACACCAGTCCGCGCGACGCGGGTGGTCCGCCGCAACGCGCCCCCGGTGCCAGCGCCGCCCTGACCACGCTGCCGCCATCGGCTACGCCAAAGGACGAGTTCGACCTCGGCATCGGCTACATCCAGCGCAAGGACTACGCGCTCGCCGAAGAGACGATGAAGAATTTTTCGCAGAAATATCCCGCTGACCCGCTGGTCGCGGATTCGCAATACTGGCTCGGCGAGACCTATTTCCAGCGCCAGCAATATCGTGACGCCGCCGAGACCTTCCTTGGTGTCACGACCAAGTTCGACAAGTCGGCCAAGGCGCCCGACGCGCTGCTGCGGCTCGGCCAGTCGCTCGCGGCGCTGAAGGAAAAAGAAGCCGCCTGCGCCGCGTTCGGCGAGGTATCGCGCAAATATCCGCGCGCATCCGGTGGCGTGAAATCCGCCGTCGACCGTGAGCAAAAGCGGGTGAAGTGCTAAACCAGCGACGGGGAGGTCGTTTCCGGCCTCTCACGACATGCTGGTCCTGCGATGCCTGACGACCAATCCGCCATCCCGGCAAGGGACGCCAAACGGCTGTTCGCGGGCCTGGCGTCCGCGCCCGCGATCGTGCTCGCGGTGTCGGGCGGTCCCGATTCCGTGGCGCTGATGTGGCTTGCCGCACGCTGGCGCCGCGGCCTCGCACGCGGGCCGCGATTGATCACCGTCACCGTCGATCACGGCCTGCGCAAGGAGGCCGCCCGCGAGGCCCGCGACGTCAAACGGCTGGCGCAAAGTCTGGAGCTGCCGCATCAAACATTGCGCTGGACCGGCGCCAAGCCGAGCACCGGATTGCCGGCGGCCGCCCGCGAGGCGCGCTATCGCTTGCTGGCACAGGCCGCGCGCAAGCACGGTGCCACCCACGTCCTCACCGCGCATACCCGCGACGACCAGGCCGAGACGCTGTTGATGCGGATGCTGCGCGGCAGCGGCATTGCGGGTCTGGCGGCGATGGCGCGCGAGACGGAGCGGGAGGGGCTTCGGCTGGCGCGACCGTTGCTCGATATCTCCAAGGCACAGCTGATCGCGACGCTGAAGAAGGCTGGCGTCGGCTTTGCCAACGATCCGACCAATCGCGATCCAGCCTTCACGCGTCCGCGGCTGCGCGCGCTGATGCCGGCGCTGGCGGAAGAGGGCGGTGACGCACGGAACCTGGCGCGGCTCGCGGCGCGACTTGCGCGCGCCAATGCGGCCGTGGAGGTGCTCGCCGACGGCGCCGAGCGCTATCTTGCGTTGAGGGACCAAAGTACCGCTCGCGTTGGCTTCGATGCGGCGCTGTTTGCGGCGATGCCCGAGGAGATCCGCCTCCGCCTCCTCAAGCGCGCCATTGACCGGACCGGACACGAGGGGCCCGCCGAACTTGGCAAGGTCGAAACCTTGCTTGCGGCTTTGGATCGCGCCGTGGCGGAGCGCGGGCCAAGGCTGAAACAGACCCTGGCGGGGGCGATTATCAGCGTTGCCGGCGGTCGTATCCGGGTCGAGCCGGCGCCGCGCCGCCGCACGCGTTCCGGGTGAGTTTGGCCGATTGTTTCAATCGCTGTCATAATCCGGTGGGGAGGCTTAACTAACCCCGGAAAACACCAGATTTGGCGCCATTATTTGACCGGGAATCGCGCTAGGATGCGTTAAATAGTCCTGCGTGGTTCCCTTGGCATCGACCCCTGCGGCACCTAAATTGATATCATCGACGGGATAGATTCCTCGGGGATTCCCACAGAGCCTGCCCAAGGATAAGTAGAGGCCGCGATCCGCGCGACCACGAAGGAAGACAATGAACGCCAATCTGCGGAATTTCGCCCTCTGGGTCATTATCGTTTTGCTGTTGCTGGCGTTGTTCACGCTGTTCCAGAATCCTGGTCAGCGCACCTCCTCGCAGGACATCTCGTTCTCGCAGCTTCTGACGGAAGTCGATCAGGGCCATGTGCGCGACGTCGTAATCCAGGGGCCGGATATCCACGGCACCTTCACCAACGGCTCGAGCTTCCAGACCTATGCGCCGAGCGATCCGACGCTGGTGAAGCGCCTGTATGACGGCAAGGTGCAGATCACCGCGAAGCCGCCGGGCGACAACGTGCCGTGGTTCGTGTCGCTGCTGGTTTCCTGGTTGCCGTTCATCGCGCTGATCGGCGTCTGGATCTTCCTGTCGCGGCAGATGCAGGGCGGCGCCGGCAAGGCGATGGGCTTCGGCAAGTCACGCGCCAAGATGCTGACCGAGGCGCATGGCCGCGTTACCTTCGAGGACGTTGCCGGCGTCGACGAGGCCAAGCAGGATCTGCAGGAGATCGTCGAGTTCCTGCGCGACCCCGGCAAATATCAGCGGCTCGGCGGGCGGATTCCGCGCGGCGTGCTGCTGGTCGGCCCTCCCGGTACAGGCAAAACCCTGATCGCGCGTGCAGTCGCGGGCGAAGCCAACGTGCCGTTCTTCACCATTTCGGGTTCGGACTTCGTCGAAATGTTCGTCGGCGTCGGCGCCAGCCGTGTCCGTGACATGTTCGAGCAGGCCAAGAAGAACGCGCCCTGCATCATCTTCATCGACGAAATCGACGCGGTCGGCCGCCATCGCGGCGCCGGCCTCGGCGGCGGCAATGATGAGCGCGAACAGACGCTCAACCAGTTGCTGGTCGAGATGGACGGCTTTGAGGCCAATGAAGGCGTGATCCTGATCGCGGCGACCAACCGTCCCGACGTGCTCGATCCCGCGCTGCTGCGTCCCGGCCGCTTCGACCGTCAGGTCGTGGTGCCGAACCCGGATGTCGTCGGCCGCGAGCAGATCCTCAAGGTTCACGTCCGCAAGGTGCCGCTGGCGCCGGATATCAACCTCAAGACCATCGCGCGCGGCACGCCCGGCTTCTCCGGCGCCGACCTGATGAACCTCGTCAACGAGGCCGCGCTGACCGCGGCGCGTCGCAACAAGCGCATGGTGACCCAGTCCGAGTTCGAAGAGGCTAAGGACAAGGTCATGATGGGCGCCGAGCGCAAGTCGCTGGTGATGACGGAAGAAGAGAAGATGCTGACCGCCTATCACGAAGGCGGCCACGCCATCGTCGGCCTCAACGTCGTCGCGACCGATCCGATCCACAAGGCGACCATCATTCCGCGCGGCCGTGCGCTGGGCATGGTGATGCAGCTGCCGGAGCGCGACAAGCTGTCGATGTCGCTGGAGCAGATGACCTCGCGTCTCGCCATCATGATGGGCGGCCGTGTCGCCGAAGAGCTGATCTTCGGCCGCGAAAAGGTCACCTCGGGTGCGTCCTCCGACATCGAGCAGGCAACACGTCTGGCCCGCATGATGGTGACGCGCTGGGGCCTCTCCGAGGCGCTTGGCACCGTCTCCTATGGCGAAAACCAGGACGAGGTGTTCTTGGGCATGTCGGTGTCGCGCACCCAGAACGCGTCGGAGGCGACGGTTCAGAAAATCGACAACGAGATCCGGCGCTTTGTGGAAGAAGGCTACAACGAAGCGACGCGGATCCTCACGGAGAAGCGCGCCGACCTTGAAGCTCTCGCAAAGGGCCTGCTCGAATTCGAGACGCTGTCCGGCGACGAGATTCAGGATCTGCTCAAGGGCAAGAAGCCGAACCGTGAGTCGGTTCTGGAGCCGTCGACGCCGCGCGCGTCCGCCGTGCCGCCGGCCGGCAAGCCGCGCCCGCGTCCCGATCCGGACCCCGGCCTGGAGCCGCAGCCGCAGGCTTAAACGCCCGCAGCCATGGCCGGCACCTCCGGCAAATCGATTGTGCAAAAGCTCGGCCTTAAGCCGGGCTTTTGCATTTTTGTGGACGGATTGTCCGTTGCCTATGGCGACATGGTCGGCGAATTGCCCGCTGGTGTACGGATTGCGAAGACCGCAAAGGGGCCGTTCGATGCCGTGCACCTATTCGCGGCCGAGGCTAAGGGGCTCGCCGCCAAGCTGCGCCGCTATCGGCAAGCGATCGCGCCTGACGGCATGATCTGGGTGTCGTGGCCGAAGAAGAGCTCGGGCGTCGCGACCGATCTCACCGATACGGTGGTGCGTGAGACCGGGCTTGCGGCCGGCCTCGTCGACATCAAGGTCTGCGCGATCGATGAAGTCTGGTCCGGACTGAAATTTGTGATTCCCGTCAAGGAGCGCGACAAGGCATCGAAATAGCCGCCGCCCATCATTGCTTATAAAGCATCATGATTATGATTGGCGTCCATTCGGGCGCCGTGGCATCCTCTGCTCGGCCGGTTAACGGCACGGCCGCGCCCCAAGAAGCGCGGTGAAAATCAGGGGAGGGGAAGCCGATGCGTAAGGCATTTGGCGCGCTTGCCGCCGTTTCATTCCTGCTGCTGCCAGCCGCTTCCGTCGCCGCCGAGATGCGCGGCGTCACCGCAACGGAAATCAGGATCGGCCAAACTATGCCCTATAGCGGGCCGGTGTCGGCGTTCGGTGCGCTGGGCAAGGGTGAGGCCGGCTATTTCAAGATGGTCAACGAACGCGGCGGCATCAATGGGCGCAAGGTCAATTTGATCTCGCTTGACGATTCCTACGCGCCGCCGAAGACGGTGGAGCAGACCCGCCGTCTGGTCGAGAGCGACGAGGTCGCGCTGATCTTCTCCTCGATCGGCACCGCGCATAACACCGCGATCGCAAAATACCTGCAGGGCAAGAACATCCCGCAGCTGTTTCTGGCCTCCGGCGCCTCGAAATTCGGCGACATCGCGCAATTTCCGCAGGCCGTGATGGGGGTGCAGGCGCCGTTCCGCTACGAGGCGCGGCTATACGCACGCTATGCACTGGCGAAGAATCCGAACGCAACATTCGCCGTGATCTCGCAGAACGACGATTATGGCCGCGATTATCTCGCCGGCTTGAAGGATGTGCTCGGCGAGAAATATGATTCGCTCGTCATGGTTGCGACCTACGAGATATCAGACCCGACCATCGACTCGCAGATCGTCAAGCTGAAGGCGTCGAACGCCGACGTCTTCGTGATCGCGGCGACGCCGAAATTCGCGGCGCAGTCGATCCGGAAAGCCTATGAGATCGGCTGGCGGCCGATGATTTTCCTCTCCAACACCGCGGTCTGGATTTCGACCGTGATGCAGCCTGCCGGCGTCGAGGCCGGCACCGGCATCATTTCCACGGCTTATGTGAAGGACCCCGACGATTCCGCCTGGAAGGACGATGCCGGCATGAAGGGCTGGCGCGAATTCATGACCAAATACGTACCGGACGCAGACCAACACGATACCAATTACGTCAACGCCTACAACAGTGCGATGGCGCTGGAGGACGTGCTGAAGGCCTGCGGCAATGATCTGTCGACCGAGAACATCCTGAAGCAGGCCTATTCGATCAAGAACCTGGAATTGCCGATGCTGCTGCCGGGCATCAGGATCAACACCTCGCCGACCGACCATGTGCCGGTCGAGCAAATGCAGTTTATGCGATTCAACGGCAAGACCTGGGATCGGTTTGGCGAATTGCAGACGGGGAATTGAATTTGTTGCGTCATTGCGAGCCGTTGGCTCGCAATGACGAAGAAGTTGCTGGCTTACGCCGTTCTCATCGCCCCGAAATGCCGTTCCAGAATCTGCTCCGGCGTTTCACTCACCTCGATCGTCTTTCCATCGCCTCCGACGAAGGCGAGCACGGTGCGCTCGCCGTCGCGCCACATCGAGCCGACCAGCGCGATGTTGATGTGAATGGCCTGCCCCGTTGCAAACCTCGTGCATTCGATCCAGAAGCGCATGATCTCTTCCTCGATGTGACGGTTCGAACGGGGCAGGCGGTCCTTGCTCTACGCCAGCTCGCGGAGTTCGCGGGCGGCGGCGACCATGTTGACGAGGGCGGGCCGGACCTCTTCCCATTTGCGGGTCTTCAGGCCGCAATCCGGATTGATCCAGAGCTGGGCATCGGACAGCCGTTGCCGCGCCAGCTTCAGTAGCTCGGTCATTTCCGTGACCTCGGGCACACGCGGCGAGTGGATGTCATAGACACCCGGCCCGATCTCGTTCGGATAGCGGTAGTTCCGGAAAGCGTCGAGCAGCTCCATCTTCGAGCGTGAGGTCTCGATCGAGATCACATCCGCGTCCATCGCACCGATTGCGTCGATGATGTCGTTGAACTCGGAGTAGCACATGTGGGTGTGGATCTGGGTCTCGTCGCGAACGCCGGACGAGCAGATGCGGAAGCACTCCACGGCCCAGTCGAGATAGGTTGTCCACTCGGAGCGGCGCAGCGGCAGGCCTTCGCGCAGGGCCGCCTCGTCGATCTGGATCATGCCGGCGCCGGCGGTCTCGAGATCGCCGACCTCATCGCGGATCGCGAATGCGATCTGCCGGCAGGCTTCGCTGCGCGGGATGTCGTCGCGAACGAACGACCAGTTCAGGATGGTGACCGGTCCGGTCAGCATCGCCTTCATCGGCCGCTTGGTCAGCGACTGCGCGTACTGCCACCATTCGACCGTCATCGGCTTCGGACGCGACACGTCACCGAACAGGATCGGCGGCCTGACATAGCGCGAGCCGTAGGACTGCACCCAGGCGTTCTCGGTGAAGACGAAGCCGGACAGCTGCTCGCCGAAATACTGCACCATGTCGTTGCGCTCGAACTCGCCATGCACCAGCACGTCAAGCCCGATGGTTTCCTGCCAGCGCACGGCCAGCGCGGTCTGCTCCTGCAGGAAGGTCTTGTAGTTGGCATCGCTCAGCCCGCCCTTGGCATGGGCCGCGCGCGCCTTTCGGATCTCCGGTGTCTGCGGGAACGAGCCGATCGTCGTGGTCGGGAACGAGGGCAGGTTGAACCGCGCATGTTGCGTGCCGGCACGTTCTCCGAACGCGCTGGCGCGGCGGCGCATCGCTGCATCGACGCTAGCGAGACGTTGCGCGACCTTGGCGTCGTGAATCCGCGGCGAGATCTTGCGCGCGGCTGCGGCCGCATCCGAGGCCTTCAGGGTGGTCTCGACCGGACCGCGGCCGCCGGCAAGCGCGCTACCGAGCGCTGCCAGTTCCTCCATCTTCTGCACGGAGAAGGCGAGCCAGCTCTTCACTTCGGCGTCGAGCTTGGCCTCTAACCCGAGATCGATTGGAACGTGCAGCAGCGAGCAGGAGGGCGCGATCTGCACGCGATCCTTGCCGAGCTTGGCGATCACAGGTTCGAGCCGGTCGAGGATCTTGCCCAAATCGGCGCGCCAGATGTTGCGGCCGTCGATCACGCCGAGCGACACGACACGATCGGCGGGCAGCCGGGCGAGGTCGTCGAGCTGTTCGGGCGCGCGCACCAGGTCGAGATGCAGGCCGGCGACCGGAAGCGCGAAGGCGGTGTCGCGATTCTCACCGATGCTGCCGAAATAGCTGGCCAGCATGATCTTGACCTGCGGCACGGCTACCGCGATCTCCGCATAGGCACGGCGCAATGCGTCACGCGCGGCATCGTCGAGATCGAGCACCAGGCAGGGCTCATCGATCTGCACCCACTCGGCGCCGCTTTTGGCGAGCTCGCGCAGAACCTCGATATAGACAGGGAGCAGCCGGTCGAGCAGCGACAGGGTGTCGAGGCCGGCATCTTTGCTCTTGGCGAGCTTCAGGAACGTAACCGGACCGACCAGCACCGGCCGGGTCTGATAACCCAGCGCCTTGGCCTCCTGGTATTCCTCGATCGGCTTGCGTGAGGCGAGGCTGAATTGCTGATCGTCAGACAGTTCCGGCACCATGTAGTGGTAGTTGGTGTCGAACCACTTGGTCATTTCCTGCGCCGGGACGCCGTGACCTTGGCCGTGATGGGCATGGCCACAGGACGCATCATGGGTGTGACCTTGGACATCCCCTTGGGCGCCGCGCGCCATCGCGAAATAGGTCGCGAGCGGGACCGCGCCGCCGGTCCAGCCATAGACTTCAGGAATCGCGCCGACCATGACCGAGGTGTCGAGCACCTGATCGTAGAACGAGAAATCGTTCGACGGAATCACCGACACGCCGAGCTTCTTCTGCCGCGCCCAGTTGGCGGCGCGCAGCCCGATACCGGTCTCGATCAGAGCCTGTTGGTTTGATGTGCCGGACCAGAAGCTTTCCAGCGCGACTTTGAGTTCACGGCGCGGGCCGATTCGCGGCGTTCCGAGCGTGGCAACGGCAAGTGAGGAGATTGTAGAAGACATTGGCTTAACCCCAAAAGTTGGGGGCAAAGGCCGTAGTGACACGTCTGGACTCCGCAAACACGGAGTGCGCGTGCGGGGTCGCAACCGCACCACCGGGACACCCCGCCCGTGGACGTGTATGTTGTCGAGGCAGGTCTCCTGGCTCACGGGTCTCAGCTACCGTCCGGCCTTCCCAAAGCTTTCGCTTCAGTGGCTGAAGTTGAACGGTGGCTCACCGCTTACAGTTGCGGGGGCAGCGCCGGCGTTACACCGGCTTCCCTCTTAGCTTCGAAAGAAAGTGCCTCTCGAAGAACCACGACGTCTGCACTTATCGACAACATCATGGGCGCGTCAACACGGATTGGCTTGACCGAAGTTTCCCACCGATTCCCACAGGGCTGCCGGCCGGAATTCAAAAATTTTTCATCCAAGCTGTTCGGGCCGTTGACACCCGTCCTCAAATCACACCAGATGTAGGCGTCA
Organism: Bradyrhizobium sp. LTSP885; assembly: GCF_000938305.1. GTDB lineage: Bacteria > Pseudomonadota > Alphaproteobacteria > Rhizobiales > Xanthobacteraceae > Bradyrhizobium. Next base: position 140,819 of record NZ_JYMT01000025.1, on the reverse strand, counting down.
CGGTCCGCCATATCCCTAGATTTGGTGGCTAAGAGGGAAGTCGGTGAACTACGGGTAGACCCGTAAAAATCCGGCGCTGCCCCCGCAACTGTAAGCAGTGAGTTGTTCCCGCCCTGTTAAGTCACTGATGCGACACCGCATTGGGAAGACGAGGGAGCAACAGCGACCTGCAAGCCAGGAGACCTGCCGGGACACCGAATCTACGTCCACGGGCGGGGTGTCCCGGCGGTCGCTTGCATTGCCATGCCGGCGCTTTGCCGCCGGTTGATGCGGCGTCCCCTCGACATCCAGCCCCAACAAAACATGCATGGGGTCTGCACGATGTCACTCTCTCTCGATCGCGAAGCTAAACCAGCGCCGCTCATCCTCCTGCGTCCGGAATCGCTTGCCGCGCCGGACGCCGAGCTTCCGATGCAGGTGATTCGCCGCAACGGCACGGTGTCGAGATTCGACGCCAGCAAGATTTCGGTGGCGATGACCAAGGCGTTCCTGGCGGTCGAGGGCCACACCGCAGCAGCCTCCCGCCGCGTCCACGAGATCGTCGAGCAGCTTACCGCCGAGGTCGTCGGCGCGCTGGCGCGCCGAATGAGCGAGGGCCGCACCTTCCATATCGAGGATGTGCAGGACCAGGTTGAGCTGGCGCTGATGCGCAGCGAGCACCACAAGGTCGCGCGCGCCTATGTGCTTTACCGCGACGAGCGCACCCGGCAGCGCGCCGAGCAGGACGCGGCGAAGGTTGCGAAGCCCGTAGCCGGGCCGACCATCCATGTCACGCTGCCTGATGGCACCAAAGTACGACTCGACCAGGCGCGGTTGGCGCTGATCATCAACGAGGCCTGCGCCGGGCTCGACGGCGTCGACGCCGCGCCCGTTATCGCCGAGACCCAGCGCAACGTCTATGACGGCATCAGCCAGGACGAACTGGCGCAGGCCTCCGTGATGGCCGCGCGCACGCTGGTCGAGCAGGAGCCGAACTATGCCTATGTCAGCGCCCGCCTGTTGCTCGACAAGCTCCGCACCGAGGTGCTGTCCTACGTCCACGACGTACCGACCAACGCGTCGCAGGCCGACATGGCCGTGCGCTATGCCGAGTATTTCCCGGCCTATATCAAGACCGGCATCAAGGCGGAGCTGCTTGACGCCGACCTCGGTCGCTTCGACCTGGCGCGGCTCGCCGCGGCGCTGAAGCCCGAGCGCGATCTCTCGTTCCAGTTCCTCGGGCTGCAGACGCTGTACGATCGTTATTTCCTGCACGTCCGTAACAACCGTATCGAGTTGCCGCAGGCCTTCTTCATGCGCGTCGCCATGGGGCTTGCCTCGCGTGAGATCGACCGCGAGGCCCGCGCGATCGAGTTCTACGATCTGCTGTCGTCGTTCGACTTCATGGCCTCGACGCCGACATTGTTCAATTCCGGCACGCTGCGGCCGCAGCTGTCGTCATGCTTCCTCACCACCGTGGCCGATGACCTCGACGGCATCTTCAAGTCGGTCAAGGACAACGCGCTGCTGGCGAAATATTCCGGCGGGCTCGGCAACGACTGGACCCGCGTCCGCGGGCTCGGCGCGCACATCAAGGGCACCAATGGCGAAAGCCAGGGCGTAGTGCCGTTCCTGAAAGTCGCCAACGATACCGCGATCGCCGTCAACCAGGGCGGCAAGCGCAAGGGCGCAGTCTGCGCCTATCTCGAGACCTGGCACGTCGACATCGAGGAATTCCTCGATTTGCGCAAGAACACCGGCGATGACCGCCGCCGCACCCACGACATGAACACCGCGAACTGGGTGCCCGATTTGTTCATGCAGCGGATCGAGACCGACGGCGAATGGACGCTGTTCTCGCCGGACGAGACGCCGGACCTCCACGACCTCTACGGCAAGCCGTTCGCCGAGCGCTATGCGCACTATGAAGCCAAGGCTGCGCGCGGCGAGATGCGGGTGTTCAAGCAGGTCCGCGCCGTCGACCTCTGGCGCAAGATGCTGACCATGCTGTTCGAGACCGGCCATCCCTGGATCACCTTCAAGGATCCCTGCAATCTGCGCTCGCCGCAGCGCCATGCCGGCGTGATCCACTCCTCGAACCTTTGCACCGAGATCACGCTCAACACGTCCGACGACGAGACCGCGGTCTGCAATCTCGGCTCGATCAATCTCCTCAATCACATCCAGGACGGCCGACTCGACGAGATCAGGCTGAAGAAGACCGTCACGACGGCGATGCGGATGCTCGATAACGTCATCGACATCAACTTCTACACCATCCCGGAAGCGCGCCGTTCCAACCTGCGGCACCGCCCGGTCGGTCTCGGCCTGATGGGCTTCCAGGATGCGCTGCAGGCGCTGCGGATCGCGGTGGCGTCGGATGCCGCTGTGACCTTCGCCGACACCAGCATGGAGGCGATCTCCTACTACGCGATTTCGGCCTCGGTCGATCTCGCGGCCGAACGCGGGCGCTATCCCTCGTTCGACGGCTCGCTGTGGAGCCAGGGTATCCTGCCGATCGACTCGATCGAGTTCGTCGCCGACGCCCGTGGCGGCCTCGAGATGGATCGCTCCAGCACCCGCGACTGGGCGACCTTGCGCGGGCGTGTCACCTCGGTCGGCATGCGCAATTCGAACGTGATGGCGATCGCGCCGACGGCGACGATCTCCAACATCTGCGGCGTCGCGCAGTCGATCGAGCCCGCCTACCAGAACCTCTACGTCAAATCCAACATGTCCGGCGACTTCACGGTCGTGAACGAGTTCCTGGTGCGCGATCTCAAGGCGCGCGGATTGTGGGATGAGGTGATGGTCAACGACCTCAAATATTTCGACGGCAGCGTCGGCACCATCGACCGCATCCCCGACGACCTCAAGGCACTCTACGCGACCGCCTTCGAGATCGACTCCAGCTGGCTGGTCGAGGCGGCCTCACGCCGGCAGAAGTGGATCGACCAAGCGCAGTCGCTCAACCTCTACATCGCCAATCCGTCCGGCAAGAAGCTCGATTCGCTCTATCGCCTGGCGTGGTCGCGCGGCCTGAAGACGACCTATTACCTGCGCTCGCGCAGCGCGACGCATGTCGAGAAGTCGACGCTGAAGGGCACCGACGGCAAGCTCAATGCGGTCTCGTCGGTGACGCTGATGTCGCCGGCGCCGGACTTGTCGGGTGCGATCGCCTGCTCGATCGACAATCCCGAATGCGAAGCCTGCCAGTAAGCGAAAAATAAGGACAACATGATGCTCGACTGGTCAGAAACCCAGACCACCCTGCGGCAAGCACCGCAGGCATTGCAAGCGCCGCAGGCATTGCAAGCCCCGCAGGCATTGAAAGCGCCGCAGGCTTTCGTCACGCCTCCGACTTTCGCGGCCGCACCTGCCGCTGCGGCTGACGCGACTGGCCTCGGCGCGATCGATCGCCGCGGCGGCCGCGTCTCGGTCGACGAGAAGCGGATGATCAACTGCCGCGCCGACGTCAATCAGCTGCTCCCGCTGAAGTACAAATGGGCGTGGGAGAAATATCTCGCCGGCTGCAACAATCACTGGATGCCGACCGAAGTCTCGATGCAGGCCGACATCGCGCTGTGGAAATCACGCGACGGCCTCACCGAAGACGAGCGCCGCGCCATCAAGCGCAATCTCGGCTTTTTCGCGGCCTCCGAGAGCCTGGTCGCCAACAACATCGTACTGGCGATCTATCGCCACCTGACCAATCCGGAGTGCCGGCAATATCTGTTGCGCCAGTCCTTCGAGGAGGCGGTGCACACCCACACCTTCCAGTACATTGTCGAAAGCCTCGGCCTCGACGAGGGCGAGCTGTTCAACATGTACCGCGAGGTACCTGCGATCACCGACAAGGCGGCGTGGGCGATCAAGCATACCCAGCATCTCGACGATCCCGATTTCAAGACCGGCACACCCGCTTCCGACCAGGCGTTCCTGCGCGACCTCGTCGCCTTCTACGTGATCTTCGAAGGCATGTGGTTCTACACCGGCTTCGCGCAGATCCTCTCGCTCGGCCGTCGCAACAAGATGGTCGGGATCGCCGAGCAGTATCAATACATCCTGCGCGACGAGAGCATTCACCTGAATTTCGGCATCGACGTGATCAACCAGATCAAGATCGAGAATCCGCATCTGTGGACGTCGGCATTCCAGGAGGAGGTCGGCAGCATGATCCGCGAGGCCGCGGAGCTCGAGGCATCTTATGGCCGCGATACCATGCCGCGCGGCTTCCTCGGATTGAACGCCGCATTGTGCGAGCAATACATGCACTTCATCGCTAACAGGCGCTGTGCACAAATCGGTCTGACGCCGGTATTCGCGGAGGCGGAGAATCCGTTTCCCTGGATGTCGGAAGCGATGGATCTGAAGAAGGAGAAGAACTTCTTCGAGACGCGCGTGATCGAATACCAGAACGGCGGCGCGCTGAACTGGGAGTAAAATGCTCGCGCGCCGTTGGAAGACGGCGCGCCCTCAGCGATCAGTTCGAGCTCTCCGCGGCGGGAAGGGCGCTCGTCTTCGTCTCATCCGATCGGACGTGGATGACGGCGAATTCATCCTTGTACAGCCGCTTCCAGCCCTTGACGTGATCCAGCGCGTATCCCGCTGGAGACGTCGGGTTCAGCAGCGTCGCATCGATCTGGTATTTGTCGAGCAGGCCCAATAGCTGACCGACATTGCGGGCTTCAGTCGCGTCGAAATAATCGAGCACGAACTGCTCGCCATACAGTTCGGCGCGTCCGTCGATGAACACCTTCATGTCGCGGCTGACCATATAGCCGCCGAACGGCGCGGTGCTGAAGATGCGTTGCGCGTGCCGCTTCTGGAGCAGATCGACCGCCGCAACGGGAGTTACGCTAGGAAGGAACATAAAGGGATGCTGCGCGACGAAGATTTTCGTCGACGCCCATCCGCCCGCAATGATCGCGACTGTTGCAAGGATGGTGATAAGCGGGGCCGACCGAGCCTCCTCGATCGCAGATCCGCCCGCCTCAGCGGTTCCCCATTGTTCGGCGATCGGCTTGGCCAGAACGAGCGGGGCCAGGAACGCGAACACCTCGATGTTCCGGACATGCGAGATGGCCATCCAGATCAGTCCGACCAGCAGCAGGATCCGCGGCACCGAGAGCGTCAGCTTGCGATAGAAGGCGACGCCGATCAGCGTGAGCAGTGTGGCTTCAAAAAAGGTGAACTTGCTGAAGTCGACGGGCATCCATTCCCAGATCAACGACAGCAGCTTGCCGAGGCCGAGAATCTTCAACGCGCCCATCGGCGTGTTCCAGCCATACGGCGTCAGGCAGCTCGCAACCAGCGCGGCCAGGCCGAACAGCCCCCAGCGCACGGCAAGCTGAAGCCTGCGGCTTGGCTCGGCGCTCCAGAGCGCCTCCAGTCCGATCGGGCCGATCAACGCCAGGCCGAGCACGAAGCCGCCGTGCAGATTGGCCCACATCGCCATCAACGGTAGCAGCCACCACGATGGATGGGTGCGACGATCCGCGGCCGCCATCAGCCCGCCGATGAAGGCCAGCAGGAACGGCAGCGCCAGCACGTGGGGCCGCGCGAAGAAGTGAGACGCCGATTCCAGCAGCGCTAGCGCCGCGATCAGGATCGCGCGGGCCGGGTCAAAATGTGGGCTCAAGAGATAGAGGAAGATCGTGATGGTTGCTCCGACCGCGATCGAAGACAGGATCACCGGGCCGGCCCAATCGCCCGGCCCGTAGCTGATCGCATAGAGCACCTGCGACAGCCATGAACTCGAAATCCAAGGCTCGCCAAAGCGGGTGAACGAGAACACGTCCGTGTAGGGCATGGTGCCGTTGTCGAGGATCCACTGCCCGATCCGGATCTGCCACATCGAGTCGGAGTCGCGCAGCAGGATCTCGCCTGCGGACAGGAAGAACAGATAGACGCCTGCGCCGGCGCAGAGCGGCACCAGGCCTCGGGCCATGCTTCGGTTCGTCACGCTGCTGGTGATGGAGATCGACATGGGCTTTTTCTTGGTTTGACCGCGGACAAATTCGGGTGCGACGCCGCCCTACAGGACCATGATTTCCTATAAATTCGGGTAAACTTCGCATGCCACGTGCCGTGGCTGCGACCGTGTCCGCTGATGTGCCAATCCGATGTGCCGGGCCGATGTGGGCCGCAAGTGATCGAAGGATCAGCCGAACGGCCGGGAATTGCAGGGCTGTGCCGGAACAAATATCTCGATATCGAGCAATCGTCTTAGATCGCGATTTACCATGGCGCGATCGATTGCCTGGAAGGTGTGATGAGCGGCATGCTCCCTTCTCGCGGTCCTGTTCGCAGGTTTCTCGCTTGAGCCCGTCGCCTTCGGCGTGATGAGCGGAATGGCCGGCGAATTCGCGCTGATGGTCCGCGGCAATGACAATCCACGCTGTCGCAAAATCCTTACAATTCTGCCTTGTGTTTCGGTCTGAATAGTTGTTCACTTCTTGCAGCGATTGCGGGATCAGTCGCTCAAAACATTGAAGATTCGTGCGTTCTGCCGGTGGGCGCCGGCCGGGCGCGCGGTGGGGGACGGCAACGCCATGGTCTACCGGCGAACTCATCAAGTCGTGAAACGACTGGCTGCCCGGCGCAGCGCAATCCTGTCAGCGGCGCGGGACGCGGCGGCCGATGGCGGCATGGCGGCGGTTCAGATCGCGCCGGTCGCGGTTCGGGCCAATGTCGCGGCCGGGACCGTCTATCGCTATTTCCCGTCCAAGGCCGAACTGATCTCGGAGCTGATCGCGGACGTCTCGCGCGATGAACTCGCCGCGATCCGCCGTGCCGCGGATGGGGCGCCCGGGCCGTCGTCGGCATTGGCTGCCTCCGTGACGACCATCGCAGTCCACGTATTGTCGCAACGCAAGCTCGCCTGGGGCATCCTGGCTGAGCCGGTCGATGTTGACATCAACGCCTCACGTCTCGCCAGCCGCCGCGATATTTCCGGCGAGCTCGCCGCGCGGATTGACGCTGCGGTGCGTGCCGGCCACCTGCCGGCCCAGGATACGGCTCTGGCGGCGACGGCGGTGCTCGGCGCGCTGCACGAGGCGCTGGTCGGCCCGCTGGCGCCGGCCAATCTCGACGACCCCGTGAAGCAGCGCGATGCGGTGCAGACCGTTACGCTGCTCGCGCTGCGTGCCGTCGGCGTGATGGACGCGCGCGCCCGTGGCCTCGTGGTGCAGGCGACGACCCCGGCGAAGGCGCTGGTCGGGGCTTAAGAACGCGGCGAACATATTCTGTCGCATTGGCGTTGTAGCTTTTGGGCTGGGTTCATCCAACCTCACGGAGCAACGCATGACGACGACCCATGGCTCGGCCAAATGGCAGGGCGGCATCAAGGACGGCAAAGGCGCGATCTCGACCAAAAGCGGTGCGCTGGCGGATTACCCCTATGGCTTCGCCAGCCGCTTCGAAGGCAAGCCGGGCTCGAACCCCGAAGAACTGATCGGCGCGGCCCATGCCGCCTGCTTCACGATGGCCCTGTCGTTGATCCTGGGTGAAGCCAAGCTCACGGCCGAACACATGGAAACCAAGGCCGATGTGACACTTGAGAAGGTCGGCGATGGCTTTGCCATCACCTCGGTGCACCTGGCGCTGACGGCCAAAATTCCGGGCGCTGACGCCGCGGCATTTCAGGAATTGGCGGCTAAGGCCAAGGCCGGGTGTCCGGTGTCGAAACTGCTCAACACCAAGATCACGCTCGACGCAACGTTGCAGAGTTAATCGCTCGAGAAGCACCACCGTTCCGGGTCACGCGCACGCGCGGTCCGGAACGCCGGGGCGTCGTCACACCTCCGCGTCGCCATTCGGTCCGACCGAGGCGATGCGCAGCATGTTGGTCGTGCCGGGCGCGCGCAGCGGCACGCCGGCGACGATAATGACGCGCTGGCCGGCCTTCGAGAAACCGTCCCTGAACGCGATCGAGCCGGCGCGGTTGACCATGTCATCGAGATCGTGAGCGTCCTCGGCGACCACGCAATGCACGCCCCACACGACAGAAAGCTTTCGGCCGGTCTCGATATTTGGCGTGATCGCAACCACGGGTACCTTGGGCCGCTCACGCGCCACACGGATCGCGGTCGAACCCGAGGATGTCCAGCAGATGATCGCGGAGAGATCGAGCGTCTCGGCAATCTGCCGCGCCGCGTCGGCAATGGCGTCGCCGGCCGTCGGTTCAGGATCGACGCGCTGCGCGTTGATCACGCCGCGATAGTTCGGGTCGCGCTCCACTTCCTCGCCGATGCGATTCATGGTCGAAACCGCTTCCACCGGGAATTTGCCGGCGGCCGATTCTGCCGAGAGCATGATGGCGTCGGCACCTTCGTAAACGGCGGTGGCGACGTCGGAGACCTCGGCGCGCGTCGGCACCGGTGCCTGGATCATCGATTCCAGCATTTGCGTTGCGATCACGACCGGCTTGCCGGCGCGGCGTGCCATGCGGGTCATCTGTTTCTGCAGGCTCGGCACGCGCTCCAGCGGCAGCTCGACGCCGAGATCGCCGCGTGCCACCATCAGCGCGTCCGAGGCCTCGATGATTTCCGGGAGGCGGTCGATCGCCTGGGGCTTCTCGATCTTGGCCATCACGGCGGCGCGGCCGCGGATGATCTTCTTGGCTTCGAGCACATCTTCGGCCCGCTGCACGAAGGACAGCGCGACCCAGTCGATGCCGGTCGGTAGCGCGGCCTCCAGATCGGCACGGTCCTTCGGCGTCATCGCCGAGACCGGCAGATCGGTGTCGGGCAGGCTGACACCCTTGCGATCCGACATTCTGCCGCCGATCACCACGCGCGTCACCGCACGTTCGGGCGAAGTTTCTTCGGCGATCAGCCGCACCTTGCCGTCGTCGAGCAGCAGCGCGTGGCCGGGCCGGAGCGCGGCGAGGATCTCCGGATGCGGAAGCTGGACGCGGCTGTTGTCGCCCGGCGTCTTGTCGGAATCGAGGATGAAGGTCTGGCCGTTGTTGAGCTGGGTAGAACCTCCGGCGAATGCGCCGACGCGCAGCTTTGGTCCCTGCAGGTCGACCAGGATGCCGATCGGTCGGCCATAGCTCGATTCGACATTGCGGATGGTGTTGACCAATTCCCGCATCTTGTCGTGCGAGGTGTGACTCATGTTGATGCGGAACAGGTCGGCACCGGCCTCGAACAGCTTGCGGATCATCGTGCTGTCCGACGAGGCAGGGCCAAGCGTTGCAAGGATCTTGATACGGCGGAGGCGTCTCATTGTTTGTTTCCGGGCGTTGCGGCTGGTGGTAGACCCGACGCGCCCGGAGGCGTTGCGCCCGGTGGATTGGGCAGGCCCGGCATCGTTCCGGGGCCGCCTGGGCCCACTCCGCCCGGCATTCCCGGCAGTTTCTGCGGCTGTTGTTCGTTGGCTTCGGTCAGTTGGACGGTCCATGCTCGCTGCTCGCCGGTGTCGACCTCGAAGTAGCCAGTGCGGTCAAAGCCCCGCGCGAGGCAATTCTCGGTGCCCTTGATGGTGAATTCCTTGTCGCGCGAGCACATGAACGCCTGGCCGGACCATTCGCCGCCACGGTCATAGTCGAGTGCGTAGATATAGTAAAACCGCGCGACCAGATTGCCGCGCAGCAGTGTTTCGCAGGCGCGCGACGACACGTTCCACCAGCCTTCGGTGGTCCAGCCCTCGGCATCTTTGTAGCCGAGCGCGATCCCGACCCGGCTCGACGTGTTGTTGCACAGCCGGAAATCGGCCGCCGCTGGGCTCGCCCACAGGCATGCTGCGACGAGCGCCAGCATCGGCACCATGCCGGCGATGGTCAGGCGGGGCGCGCGGCGAGCTGAGGGGGGAGAATCTGATGCAGTCATGCGGCGAAGCTATATCAAACCATTGAGGATTTCGCGTGCCCGGCGGGAACTGTCGACGGGAGGAGAGCGCATTTCCCACATGATGGGATGCTGGCGCAAGCGCCCGATTGGGTCCCGTTTTGCGCGCCGATGTGGCAAAATCTGTGACAATTCCCACCTGATATCAATATGGTGCTGATCACACACCGGGATGACGGCAATGAGCATTGACGACAAAACCAGAACAGAACTCGAAGCAGCAGTTTTCCAGCGTCTGGTCAACCATCTGCGCAACCGGACCGACGTCCAGAACATCGATCTGATGAACCTGGCCGGCTTTTGCCGCAACTGCCTGTCGAACTGGATGAAGGAAGAGGCCGACGCCAAGGGCATCGCCGTCAGCAAGGACGAGAGTCGCGAGGCGGTTTACGGCATGCCCTATGAGGAGTGGAAGGCGAAATATCAGGGCAACGCGACCGCGGAGCAACTCGCTGCGATGAAGAAGACCCACAGCGGGCATTAGACTTGGCAATGTCATTCCGGGATGGTGCGTTAGCACCAGACCTCAGGTGCGCCATTGCGCACCGGGGAATCTCGAGATTCCGGGTTCGATGCTGCGCATCGCCCCGGAATGACGATGATCTAATGAAGACCACCTGCATCTCCTGTGGGCGCGCTGTGGATGAGCGCGATGTTTCCTTGACGGGAGGCGCCCCAAAATCGAGGGTCAGCCGCGACAAGCGCTACGCGTGATGCGTATTCGCGCGACATTTCAATGCCAGTTCAGGAGTACGCGATGGCCACGTCTGCCGCCGTCCAGGAAGAGCCCGCAACGCGATTTGCCAAGGACCAGCTCAAATCCATCGTCGAGCGCATCGAGCGGCTGGAAGAAGAGAAGAAGACGATCTCGGACGACATCCGCGACGTCTATGCGGAGGCCAAGGGCAACGGCTACGACGTCAAGGCGCTGCGCACCATCGTGCGCCTGCGCAAGCAGGATGCCAACGAGCGCCAGGAACAGGAAACCATCCTGGAAACCTACATGCAGGCGCTCGGGATGCTGTAAGCGGGCGGCAGACTTCGTCGTCCGGATGACGTCAACGGTCGCGCCGATGCGCGCCCGTTGGCGCCTCAGCCAAACCCAGCTCATCAAATCATATTGATCGTTGGCCTGATCGCGCGCGGCCGTGGTCGATGGCGCGCGCGCTCGCGTGCGCGATCGACTCGCCGAAGATAGAGAGGGCTTGCAGCGGGCTCAGCGCAGCGAGGCGGTGCGCATCACGAACGGCTGGGTGGCCAGGACGGCAGTGGCAGAGCCCGAGAAGCGGTCGCAGGTCATGCCCATCATCGGATCGTCCGAGAAGTTCATTGCGACGGCGGCCTGCGGCTTGATGAAGTGCGCACGCATCATGTTCATGTCGGTGTCGCCCAGCACCGTGGTCAGCATGCCGTTGCTGGCGCTCGGCGCCAGCATCATCACGCGCATCCAGATGTCGTCGACCTTGGCGGCCGAAATCCGCGCGGACGTGGTGATGACGCCCTGACCCTGCGCGCCCTTCGGAACGACCGTGTTGATCTCCGTGGGGGCTGCGGTGCTGCGGGTTGGGCGCACGCTGCGCGGCAGGGGCGCGGATGCCGCGACGATATTGGCGTGATCAACCGGCGAGGAGGCGGCCGGCGCGTAGGCGAGGGCCTTGTTGAACTTGTCCGTCGCGCTCCCCGTCGTCTGCGGATCGGCGGCGCCGACGGCTTCACGCGCTTTCAGCGCCGCGATCTGTGCCGGCGATGCCTGCTTCGGAGCGGTTGGCTCGTCACCCCAGAAGCCGCGGGCGTTGATGATGTCGGCGGGCGATTGCGGCTTCGAATCAGTGTTGTCGGCAGCCTGGACCGGCGGCTTGGCCTTCGGCGCCGGGACGAGTTGCGCGTCGGCAGAGGCGAGCTGGATGGCTGCAACGATCTGCGGCTTGGCGCGCGGCACCGGGACTGGATCGGCGGATTTGGCGGGCGCTGCGGCCGCGATCACCGTGTTGGCCGGAGCCTTGTCGTTCACAGGAGCTGCGGCTTCGTCGTCATCGTCACTCGACTTGCCGCCCCCGAACAACTTGGCGAGCATGCTCGGCTTGGCGACGGTTGTGGCGTCGTCGCCGCGCCGTTCGATATCGGCCCTGGCGAGTTCATACCCCTTCAGCGGCGTGCCATCGGTCGGGACATGAACGGTGCGGCCATCGGGGAACACCCGGACCAGCTGGTCACGCGTCATGCGCGGCCAATGGCGGATGCTGCCGGTGTCGAGATGGACGAAGGGCGAGCCCGAGGTTGGATAGAAGCCGACGCCGCCGCGCTGCAGGCGCAGGCCGGCGTAGCGAACCTGCTCCAACTGCACGCCGGGAATATAGAAGTCCATCGCATGCCCCAGCATGTGCTGGCTGTGGCGCGCAACGCCTGACGAGCGGCGGCGAAGCATGGCGTTGGTGGAGGGGGAACGGTAGGAGGAGATGATCTGGATCGGCTGCTTGCCGTCGACGTCGCGATAGACTTCCCAGAGGATGTCGAAGAGGTGACGGTCCATCACCGTCTCATCCTGGTTGCGCCAGTCGCGCAAATAGTGATTGAGCTGCTTCAGCGCGGCTTCGTCATAGCGGCCGTCGCGCTTGAAGGTGACGGTGAGGTCTTCGTTGGAATGGGTGTGGTGGAAGGAGAGGGTGCGCGTCTCGTTCAGCGCGGCCGCATCGTGAACCGATCCGGCTCCGGCAAGCAGCAACAGCGAGGCGAGACCGACTTGGTACCCGGCCTTCGGCAGCGACAGCGGATTGAAGCGGCGTGCGAAAACAGCCAGCACTATGAGCCCACCCAGTCGACGAGCATTCGATCGGCACCTTCGCAGACCCCCTGCGGAAGATGGTGAACGCTTTCTTAAAGCGGGATGGTTAACCGAGATTTACCGACCCGCCCCCCAAGTAAGCCGTAACTAACCGGTGGAGTGTGGCAAAAACGTGCTCAGTGCCGAGATCGCGATGGATAATGGTTAACGTAAACGATCTCGCCAGAGGGCGAAATCGTTGATTTCACTTCAAAATTTAACCGAATCGGCGGTCGGGCAATCTTAACGGGTAATCACCCGCCGCGGCTGCTGGGCCTGACCGCGGCGCCCGGGTTGCGGAGCCGGCTGCGCCGACCCGCCGCCAAACAGGCGCTCGAAGAACGATGGCCCGGAGCTGCTGCCGCTGTTGTCGCTGGCGAAGTTCACGCCGGCCGGCAGGCTGCTGCTCGGCGGGCGCGAATAACTCGGCTGCGCGTGCGCCACCACCATCTCGAGATCCTTGCCGCGGCTGTTCTTGAGCAGCGACAGCATCGTGGCGTCGCGGCCATAGACGTCCTTGCGGAGCTGCAGCTTGCCGGCGTCGTCCACGAACGCGGTCTGGTAGGTGATGTTCACCGGGACCGGCGTCGGGAATTTCAGGTCGATCTCGCTCGAGCCGTACATGCTGCGGATCTTCTCCGGCGTGTAGTGATCGTTCGGCAACGTGATGTTGAGCAGCACGGAGGCGTACTGGTCCGGGTTCTGCACGCGCATGCAGCCATGGCTGAAAGCACGCTCGTCCTTGGCGAACAGGTACTTGTCCGGTGTGTCGTGCTGATAGACCAGGAACTTGTTCGGGAAGTTGAAGCGGATGCGGCCGAGCGCGTTGGCCTCACCTGGCGGCTGCGAGATGTGGATCGAGCCGTCGTGGTTTCGCTCCAGCTTGAGGCCCATTCGCTGCAGCACCGTCGGGTCCTGCTGCAGGGCCGGCAGGTACTCGTTGTAGATGATCGAGGGCGGCACGTTCCAGGTCGGGTTGACCGTGATGTACTTCATCGTCTCGGTCAGAAGCGGCGTGGCATGCTGGCCGGGCTTGCCGGTCACCACGCGCGTGGTCCAGACCTGCGCACCGTTCTGCATCACCTTCAGCGTATAGTCAGGGATGTTGAGGATCACATAGGCGTTGCCCATATTGCCCGCGCCAAGCTGGCGCGGCAGCCAGCGCCAGCGCTCCATGTTGACGAGGACGGTGTCGATCTGCTTGTCGCGCTTCGGGCTGTTGATCGCCTTGACTGTGCGGTCGTCGAGGACACCGGTCGGCTTGAGTTCGACGCTGTTCTGGAATTTCTCGACGGCTGCGGCGACTGCCGCGTCGTACTTCGTGCTCTCAGGGTTTTCCGTGACGCCGAGCTTGCCGCGCAGGTCGGGCACGCGCGGATCGTCCATCTCGACCGCCGCCTGCTTCTTGCCGCGGGCGGGCACGTATTTCAGCGCCGGGCCGTCGGCGATCTGGACGGTGGGTCCTTCGCCCTGGCCACGCAGCTCGGCGAGCTTCTTCTTCAGCTCCTTGTAGAGCTTGTGCGGCGGGTTGTAGCTATCGAGCGCGACGGACGCGTCCTTTGCGGTGGTTACATTCGCCAGCACTTCGGTCGCATCGATCGGGTGCTCGGGATAGAGGATGTCTGCCGACACCTGCGACCAGTGCATGCGGCCGCTCTGCGCCTGGCGCGCATAGTCCAGCATGCTGGCGACGAGCTTCAGATCGGCATCGGCGAGCGCGTCGGGTGAGGTGGCTGCGGTGAAGTCCGGCACCGGATAGTCGGCCGGATTGAGGCCGTCCGAGGCGGCGTCGTTCAGGCGCGCGACAACGCCCTTGCCGGTTTGCGTCAGCTTGCCGGCCTGTGTGAACACCGGCGCATAGTCGCGGGTCGAGTAGAACTTCTCGACCGCGATGCGCTCGACCTTGCGGTCGAAGGTGCGCAGCGACTTGCTCGCAAGCAGCTCGCGGAGCTTGTCGGCGACGGGCTGGTCTTCGGCGGGAACGGTGCTCGCGGCCTTCACCGGCTCGGCTGCTGGCGCAGCGGCCGTGGCGGGAGCAGGTGTCACCGCCGGTGCAGCGGCGGTCGCGGGGGCAGGAGCCGCTGCAGGCGGCGTGACCGCGATATCGGTCTTCGGCGCGTCCGCAGGCTTGCTGTCGGTTGCCGGCGTGGTCGCGACATCCGCGGGCTTGGGCTCACCAGGCTTGGGCTCGGCCGCCTTTGCCGTGCTCGGCTCGGTCGTTTTGACGTCGGAGGGCTTCGTGTCGGCGGCCTTCACATCGGCGGGCTTTGCATCAGTTGCCTTCACTGCGTCGGGCAGCGCGGCGGTCGTTTCCACCTTGAAGTCGCCGGCGGTCGGCGGTGGGACGTTGGCGGGTTCGGGGCGGGGGATTGCTGCGTCGATCGCGAGTTCCGCGGCACTGGCGCGGGGTGCGTCCTGCGCCAGGGCGGATGTCGCGGACACCGTGAGGAAGGTTGCCGCGACGGCTATCAATACGCGGTCAAATCCCCGACGGCTGTTCGAACAGTCACGCATCATCACACCCCCTGGGCGGAACTGCCCCGGCCTTGGAACAGTTCAAGTCATGTTGGTTTCGTAAGCTTGCGTTTGGTTTCGTAAGCTTGCGCGAAAAGCGCCGGCCTTTTCGATCGATCGGTACGCCTGCACGCAACCGACGCAGACGATACATGTGCCCCTCTCATGCAGCCAGCGCCATGCGGGGCAACTCACGACAAACTGACCTCGAAATACCAACTCTCATTCGAGTTGTGTATTTTTGCCACGCTGCACGGCGTTTGTCTGTCACCGCCAAGCCACGGTTCAAAGGTTCCCGCGGCGTAGCCGCGAGGCACATCACACCGTGATCACAAAGCTTAATTCGCGTCGTTGGTCCGGGCGCCGGCCGCGGCCGCGGCCTCGTCGAGCTTGCGATAGAGCGTCGATCGACCGATCTTGAGGCGGCGCGCGACCTCGGACATCTGCCCGCGGTAATGCGAGATCGCGAAGCGGATGATCTCGTTCTCGAGGTCCTCCAGCGGCCGGACGTCCCCGGAGCCGTTGAGCATCGAAAGACCGCCCGCGGCGGGCGAGGGTGCTGTAGGTATTTCGTTACCGGATGTCATGGCGGGCGCCGTGGAGGGGGACACCACCAGTGGCTCGCCATGCGCAGCCTTGCCCTCCGGGGCGGCATGCGCCGCGGAGTGCGGGAAATCGGCGAGCCCGAGCTGGTCGCTCTCGCTCATCACCACGGCGCGATACACCGTGTTCTCGAGCTGGCGGATATTGCCGGGCCAGTCGAGCTGCGCCAGATGCGCCATCGCCTCGCCGCTGATGGCGGTGATATTGCGGTTCTCCTCGGCGCAGAACCGCGCCAGAAAATGCCGCAGCAGATGCGGGATGTCTTCGCGCCGCTGGCGCAGGGCGGGAATGGTCAACGGCAGGACGTGCAGCCGATAGAACAGGTCTTCGCGGAACTGGCCGCCCTTCACGAGATCGAGCAATTTGCGGTTGGTCGCCGAGATGATGCGGACGTCGACCTTTACCGGCTTGCGTCCGCCGACCGCTTCCACGGAGCCTTCCTGCAGCGCGCGCAACAGCTTCACCTGCGCGGCCAGCGGCAATTCGCCGACCTCGTCGAGAAATAGCGTGCCGCCATGGGCCTCGACGAACTTGCCCTGATGGCGCTCGGTGGCGCCGGTGAAGGCGCCCTTCTCGTGGCCGAACAGGATCGATTCGACGAGATTGTCGGGGATCGCACCGCAGTTCACCGCGACGAACGGCTTTGCCTTGCGCTCGCTGCTGCCGTGGATGGCGCGTGCGAACAATTCCTTGCCGACGCCGGATTCGCCCTCGATCAGCACGGGAATGGTCGAGGACGCGGCCTTCTGCGCGATGCGCAGCACGCCGGTCATGGCCTCACTGCGGGTGATGATATCGGAGAAGGTCAGCCGGCCCTCGCGGCTGTGCCGGATACGTTGCAATTCGCCCTTCAGCGCCGAGGCATTGAGCGCGTTGCGCAGCGAGACCTGCAAGCGTTCGAAGCTGGCCGGCTTGACCACGAAATCCTGGGCCCCGGCACGCATCGCCGACACCACATTGTCGATCCCGCCATGCGCGGTCTGCACGATGACCGGAACGTTCAAACCAGCTTCACGAATCTTTGCGAGAACACCGAGGCCATCGAGGCCGGGCATCACGAGATCGAGCACGACAGCATCGATCGTCCGGGCGTCGGACGCGGTCAGTACCGAGACCGCCGCATCGCCGCTGTCCACGACGAGAGACTCATAGCCGCATTTCTGCACCATGTTTTCAACCAAACGGCGCTGTACTGCGTCGTCATCGGCGATCAAAATGGTAGCAGCCATGGTCTTCCCCGCACATTACGATTATCTGTCTCGAATCGGGGCACTGTCGCCGATGCCGATTAACGCCCTCTTAAATGTTGCCATCCTGCGCTCATTCCACCTTCCGCCGCCGTCTTTCCGACTGAAGTAGGGTTTCGAACAAGATGACCTCGCGCTCCAAATCTGCTCTCCGCAAAGAGACCGCTCTCCGCAAGACGGCCGCTCAACGCAAACCGGCCGCGGCCAAGCCCGTGGCGAAGAAGGCGGCCAGCAAGCCCGGCAAGCTGCCCGAATGGAATCTGGCAGATCTTTACTCCGGTATCGACGCGCCAGAAGTCGCACGTGACTTGCAAAAGATGGATGCAGATTGCGTCGCGTTTGAGACCGACTACAAGGGCAAGCTCGCGGAAAATACCGCTAGCGAAGGCGGCGGCAAATGGCTTGCCGCGGCGATCAGGCGCTATGAAGCGATCGACGATCTGGCAGGCCGTCTCGGCTCTTATGCCGGCCTCGCGCATGCCGGCGACAGCGTCGATCCCGCGATCTCGAAATTCTACGGCGACGTGTCCGAGCGGCTGACGGCTGCATCGGTGCATCTGCTGTTCTTCGCGCTCGAGCTCAACCGTGTTGACGATGATGTGATCGAACGCGCGATGGCCGAGCCCGCGCTTGGCCATTACCGGCCGTGGATCGAGGACCTGCGCAAGGACAAGCCGTATCAGCTCGAGGATCGCGTCGAGCAGCTGTTTCATGAGAAAGCCCAGAGCGGCTATGCCGCCTGGAACCGGCTGTTCGACCAGACCATCTCCAGCCTGCGCTTCAAGGTCGCGGGCAAGGAGCTCGCGATCGAGCCGACGCTGAACCTGCTGCAGGATAAGGCCGGCGACCGGCGCAAGGCCGCGGCGCAGGCGCTGGCGAAGACCTTCAAGGACAATGAGCGCACCTTTGCGCTTGTGACCAATACCCTCGCCAAGGACAAGGAAATCTCCGATCGCTGGCGCGGCTTCGAGGACGTCGCTGATTCCCGCCATCTCAACAACCGGGTCGAACGCGAGGTGGTCGATGCGCTGGTCGCCTCGGTGCGCGCGGCCTATCCCAAGCTCTCGCACCGCTATTATGGGTTGAAGGCGGGCTGGTTCAAAAAGAAGAAGCTGCCGCACTGGGACCGCAACGCGCCGCTGCCGTTCGCGGCAACGGGCAGCATCGCCTGGCCCGAGGCGCGCAACATGGTGCTTTCGGCCTATCGCGGCTTCTCGCCCAGGATGGCCGAGATCGCCGAGCGCTTCTTCGCCGATCGCTGGATCGATGCGCCGGTCCGCCCCGGCAAGGCGCCTGGCGCGTTCTCACATCCGACCACGCCGTCGGCGCATCCCTATGTGCTGATGAACTATCAGGGCAAGCCGCGCGATGTGATGACGCTCGCGCATGAGCTCGGCCACGGCGTGCATCAGGTGCTGGCGGCGAAGAACGGCGCGCTGATGGCGCCGACGCCGCTGACGCTTGCGGAAACTGCAAGCGTGTTCGGCGAGATGCTGACCTTCAAGCGGCTGTTGTCGCAGACGAAGAGCGCCAAGCAGCGCCAGGCGCTGCTCGCCGGCAAGGTCGAGGACATGATCAACACCGTGGTGCGGCAGGTCGCGTTCTATTCCTTCGAGCGCGCGGTTCATACCGAGCGCAAGAACGGCGAGCTCACCGCCGAGCGCATCGGCCAGCTCTGGCTCAGCGTGCAGGGCGAGAGCCTTGGTCCGGCGATCGAGATCAAGCCGGGCTACGAGACATTCTGGATGTACATCCCGCACTTCATCCATTCGCCGTTCTACGTCTATGCCTATGCGTTCGGCGATTGCCTGGTGAACTCGCTCTACGCGGTCTACGAGCACGCTTCCGAGGGCTTCGCCGAGCGTTATCTCGACATGCTCGCTGCCGGCGGCACCAAGCATTATTCAGAATTGCTCAGGCCGTTCGGGCTCGACGCCAAGGACCCGAAATTCTGGGACGGCGGGCTCTCCGTGATTGCCGGAATGATCGACGAGCTGGAGGCGATGGGCTGAGATCGGGCGCAGACAGGGTGTAAAACATCTGTTGAACGGGTGTGGGTGGTGCGTTATACAGATGTATAACGCCGCCTTTGACCGCAGGCTGCAAGAGCTCCGCCATGAAGATCGAAATCAAGAAGATCGGTAATTCCGATGGACTGCTGCTTCCGCGCGAGCTGATGCAGCGGCTCGATCTCAAGCGCGGCCAGCAGCTGCACGTCACCGAGCTGCCGGGAGGAGGCTTTCAAGCGCTTCCCTACGATCCCGACTTCGAGCGAGCGATGGAAATCGCCGACGAGGTCATGGATAAGTATCGCGACACCCTGGCGACGCTCGCAAGGTGACAGACTTGCAAAATGAGCGAGCCGAAAGAGCCGCTTTGGATCACGCCTGACCAAGCCATCGCGATGCACGCCCGTCAGCTCCGCCGCTTTGGCGGTGCGCCCGGCCTGCGCGACGAGGGAATGCTGCATTCGGCCCTCGAGCGTCCGGTCAAATGGTGGGATCAGCAAGCTGGCTTGGCCGAACTCGCCGCGGCCTATGCTTTTGGGCTGGCGAAAAATCACGCCTTCGTCGATGGAAACAAGCGGATCGCCTTCATGGCGATGATGGTTTTCCTTCATAGGAACGGTGTTCCGTTCAGCCCGGAGCCGGCGCAGGCGACATCGATCATCCTCTCACTTGCTGCCAGCGAGGTCAGCGAAGACAGCCTGACCCGCTGGATCAGGGACAATTGGCCTTCCCTATGAGCCGATAGGGCGGGCGCCGTTGCCCTGTCATCCTGTTTGCGGTAATGCCTCGCGGACGTGAATTTCTGACTGGGGACATCGATGGCAGACCATAGCGAAGTGGCCTACACGACCGCTGACGGCAATGACTACGTGGCGCACGAGCAGACCTATGAGGGCTTCCTCGTGCTGGTCAAATACGGTTCGATCACCGTCGCCGTCATTCTCGCCCTGATGGCCTATTTCCTCGTCTGATCCCCGATCTCTGCTCCGGCCCTGCCGTCCGCGGCGGGCCCGGAATAAGTACCGAGCCCGGTTGCAACAACCGGGTATCCAATCTAGCGAAAATAACGCTAGTTTGATGACGCGCGCGCTGCTCGCGCCGCCGGAGGGACCATGAAGATCGCCGTTGCCAAGGAAATCGATCCGTCCGAGCCGCGGGTAGCGGTCTCACCCGATACCATCAAGAAGTTCAAGGCGATCGGCGCCGAGATCGCGGTCGAGCCGGGCGCGGGCATCAAGTCCGGGCTGCCCGATTCGGAATTCACCGCGGCCGGCGCCACCGTCAGCGCCGATGCGTTGAAGGACGCCGACATCATCATCAAGGTGAAGCGGCCCGAAGCCTCCGAGCTGTCCCAATACAAGCGCGGCGCGCTGGTCATTGCGATCATGGACCCTTACGGCAATGACGTCGCGCTGAAGGCGATGGCCGATGCCGGCATCTCCGCCTTCGCGATGGAGCTGATGCCGCGCATCACCCGCGCGCAGGTGATGGACGTGCTGTCCTCGCAGGCCAACCTTGCCGGATACCGCGCGGTGATCGAGGGCGCCGAAGCCTTCGGCCGCGCCTTCCCGATGATGATGACCGCGGCCGGCACGATTCCAGCCGCCAAGGTGTTCGTGATGGGCGTCGGCGTCGCCGGCCTGCAGGCGATTGCGACCGCGCGGCGGTTAGGGGCCATCGTTACCGCAACCGACGTGCGGCCCGCCACCAAGGAGCAGGTGGAGAGCCTGGGCGCGAAATTCCTCGCCGTCGAGGACGAGGAATTCAAGAACGCACAGACCGCCGGCGGCTACGCCAAGGAAATGTCCAAGGAGTACCAGGCCAAGCAGGCCGCGTTGACCGCCGAGCATATCAAGAAGCAGGACATCGTGATCACGACCGCGCTGATCCCGGGCCGTCCTGCGCCCAAGCTAGTCACCGGCGAGATGGTCAAGTCGATGAAGCCCGGCTCGGTGCTGGTCGACCTCGCCGTCGAGCGCGGCGGCAATGTCGAGGGCGCCAGGCCCGGTGAGGTCGTCGAGACCGATGGCATCAAGATCGTCGGCTACACCAATGTCGCCGGCCGTGTCGCTGCCTCGGCCTCCAGCCTGTATGCGCGCAATTTGTTCTCGTTCATCGAGACGATGGTCGACAAGGCCAACAAGACGCTCGCGGTCAATTGGGACGACGAGCTGGTAAAGGCCACCGCGCTGACCAAAGACGGCGCCGTCATCCATCCCAACTTCCAGCCGAAATAAGGAGACCAGCCATGGAGCATATCGCGCAGGCCGTTGATCCCTTTGTGTTTCGGCTATCGATTTTCGTACTCGCCGTGTTCGTCGGCTACTTCGTGGTGTGGTCGGTGACCCCGGCCTTGCATACGCCGCTGATGAGCGTGACCAACGCGATCTCCTCGGTGATCGTGGTCGGCGCGCTGCTTGCGGTCGGGGTCGGCATGATCTCGAACGGCTCGGGCTGGGCTCGCGGCTTCGGCTTCATTGCCTTGATCTTTGCCTGCGTGAATATCTTCGGCGGCTTCCTTGTCACCCAGCGCATGCTGGCGATGTACAAGAAGAAGGCCAAGTGAGCGGCGTGCACCTCGGGGTGACGAAGATAAAGGGGGACCTGAGATGAACGCCAATCTGGCTGCTGTTCTGTACCTCGTGGCGGGTGTGCTGTTCATCCTGTCGCTGCGCGGGTTGTCGAGCCCCGCGACGTCGCGCCAGGGCAACTTCTTCGGCATGATCGGCATGGCGATCGCGGTCGCGACCACGCTGGCCAGCCATCCGCCGGCGGACGGCGTGGCCTGGTTGCTGGTCATTCTCGGCATCGCCATCGGTGGCAGCGTCGGCGCGGTGATCGCGCGCCGGGTGCCGATGACCTCGATGCCCGAACTGGTCGCCGCCTTCCATTCGCTGGTCGGCATGGCGGCGGTGCTGGTCGCCGCCGGCGCGTTCTATGCGCCCGAGGCCTTCGACATCGGCACGCCCGGCAACATCCACCCGCAGAGCCTGGTCGAAATGTCGCTCGGCGTCGCGATCGGCGCCTTGACCTTCACCGGATCGGTGATCGCGTTCCTGAAGCTCTCGGCGCGGATGAGCGGCGCGCCGATCATCCTGCCGTTCCGTCACGTCATCAACATCGTACTGGCGCTGGCACTGGTGTTTTTCATCGTCGGCCTCGTGCTGTCGGGTAGCGCACTCGACTTCTGGCTGATCACCATCATCGCGCTGGCGCTCGGCGTGCTCATGATCGTCCCGATCGGCGGCGCCGACATGCCGGTCGTGATCTCGATGCTGAACTCCTATTCCGGCTGGGCCGCGGCCGGCATCGGCTTCACGCTCGGCAACTCGGCGCTGATCATCACCGGCGCGCTGGTCGGCTCATCCGGTGCGATCCTGTCCTACATCATGTGCCATGCGATGAACCGTTCGTTCATCTCGGTGATCCTCGGCGGATTTGGTGGCGAGACGGCCGCTGCGGGCGCCGGTGCGGGCGGTGAAGTGCGCCCGGTGAAACTCGGCTCCGCCGACGATGCCGCCTTCATCATGAAGAACGCGCAGAAGGTCATCATCGTACCCGGCTACGGCATGGCGGTGGCGCAGGCCCAGCACGCGCTGCGCGAAATGGGCGACATCCTGAAGAAGGAAGGCGTCGAGGTGAAATACGCCATTCACCCGGTGGCCGGCCGCATGCCCGGCCATATGAACGTGCTGCTGGCCGAAGCGAACGTGCCCTATGACGAGGTGTTCGAGCTCGAGGACATCAACTCGGAATTCGCTCAGGCCGACATCGCCTTCGTGATCGGCGCCAACGACGTCACCAACCCGGCCGCGGAAGACGACAAGACCTCGCCGATCTACGGCATGCCGGTGCTGCAGGTCTGGAAGGCCGGTAGCGTGATGTTCATCAAGCGCTCGCTCGCGTCGGGCTACGCCGGCATCGACAATCCGCTGTTCTATCGCGACAACACCATGATGCTGCTCGGCGACGCCAAGAAGGTCACCGAGAGCATCGTCAAGGCGATGTAAGGCAAAGCGAGACAAGGCAAGGCGCCGATGGCCCTGAACAAGGAGTGGCATCGACAAAATCGCATGCCGCCCCGGGCCACGCGTGAACAGCGGATCAAATGGCACGCGGCGCATGCGATGGCTTGCGCGTGTCGAGCCGTTTCCGACAGCGTAAAGCTCGATGTCGAGAAGCTGCTCAAGGCTGGACGCAGGACATCGGTGCGGCAAGCGGGATGCGTGTGGCCCTGACGATCCTGAAATGGCTCCTGATCGTCGCGGCTGTCGTCTATCTCGGCGGCCTCGCGGTGCTGTTCTTCAAGCAGCGCGAGATGCTGTTTCCGATTCCACCAGTCGGACGGACGCTGCCTGCCGCTGCAGGGTTTCCCGAAGCGGAAGAGCAGCTCCTGACCACCGCTGATGGCGAAAAGGTTATCGTCTGGCACGTGCCGGCGAAGCCGGGTCGCCCCGTCGTCCTGTTCTTCCCCGGCAATGGTGATTTCCTTGCCGGCCGCGTGACACGCTTCAAGGGCATCACGGCTGACGGCATCGGGTTGGTCGCGCTGTCCTATCGCGGCTATGCCGGTTCCAGCGGGCATCCGAGCGAGCAGGGCCTGTTGCAGGACGCAGCGGCAGCTTACGCCTTCACCGCCGAGCGCTACGCTCCGGAACGGATTGTGACCTGGGGATTCTCGCTCGGGACCGGCGTGGCGGTCGCGATCGCGGCCGAGCATCCGGTGCGTCAGCTGATCCTGGAAGCACCCTACACCTCGACGTCGGACGTCGCCGGTGCGGTGTTCAAGATCGTGCCGGTCAGCCTGCTGATGCGGGATCAATTCCATTCCGACCGGCGCATCGCACGCGTCACCGCACCGCTCCTGATCATGCACGGCACCAGCGATCCGGCAATCCCGATTGGCTTTGGCGAGCGCCTGTTCAGCCTTGCCCGTGAGCCCAAGCAATTCGTTCGTTTCCCGGGCGGCGGCCACGATAATCTCGACGACTTCGGTGCGATCGAGACCGCGAGGCTGTTTATCAACGCGCCTTAGCTGTTTGTTTGAGCATGGTCTTCTCGGAAGACCGCTTCACACTTTTCCGGATCATGCTCAAGAGGCTGACGGCGGCGATTGTCTGGCGCATAGTCGGGTTCACTGAACCGAGGGACTGATTCAATGAGCGCACATGGACCGATGCCGCGGTCGGCCTGGCTGTTTCCCGCCCTGGCGGTGCTGATGTTCGCCGCGATCACGGTATCGGGCTATTCGTTCGCGCCGTCGCCCGGCGGCTGGCTGTTCGCGCTTATCCTGCTGGTGATCCTGTTCGGCACCGTGTTCGCGGCCGTCCACCACGCCGAGGTGATCGCGGAGCGGATCGGCGAGCCGTTCGGCACGCTGCTGCTCACGCTGGCGGTCACCGTCATCGAGGTGGCGCTGATCTCGACCATCATGCTTGGCGACAAGCCGGTGCCAGCGCTGGCGCGCGACACGGTGTTTGCAGTGGTCATGATCGTCTGCAACGGATTGGTCGGCCTCTGCATCTTCATCGGCGGCTTGCGCTACCGCGAGCAGGATTTCCAGCTCACCGGCGCCAATCTCTATCTCAGCGTCCTGTTCGTGCTGGCGACCATCACGCTGGTGATGCCGAACTACACGCTGACCGCGCCGGGACCGGTCTATTCGGCGGCGCAACTCGGCTTCGTCAGCGTCGTCACCATCCTCCTGTACGCCGTGTTCCTCTACACCCAGACCATCCGTCACCGCGACTATTTCGTTAGCGGCGCCTCGGACGAGGGGCCCGCGGGCGCGCAGATGTCCGGCCAGGCGCTGGGGCTCAGCGTCGGTCTGTTGGTGGTTTCGCTGCTCGCAGTGGTGCTGCTGGCCAAGAAGTTCTCGCTCGTGATCGATGTCGTGACGGCGAAGATCGGCGCGCCGCCGGCCTTTGCCGGCGTGGTGGTCGCGCTCCTGATCCTGCTGCCTGAGGGCGTCGCCGCGATTTCCGCGGCGCGCAAGAACGACCTGCAGAAGAGCATCAACCTCGCGCTCGGCTCGTCGCTCGCGACCATCGGGTTGACGATCCCGGCCGTCGCCATCGCCGCCTACACTCTCGACAAGCAGCTGGTGCTTGGCCTCAACCCTCAGGAGTCCGTCCTGCTGCTGTTGACCTTCGCGGTCAGCATGCTCACCTTCGGCACCGGCCGCACCAACATCCTGTTCGGCCTCGTGCACATGGTGGTGTTCGCCGTGTTTGTGTTCATGGTATTCGTGCCGTAGTGGAGAAAGACAATGCTGAGTGCTGCATCAGACGTTCAGGTGGATACGGCGGAGGTGCGGGTCACCGAATGGCGGCTGGTGCCGGGCAGCGCCACCGGTCCCCACACCCACGGGATGGACTATGTCATCGTGCCGATCACCGCGGGCGAGATGACCATCGTGGCGCCGAACGGCGAGCGCTCCAAGGCGCAGCTCGGCGTCGGCAAGTCCTATTTCCGCAAGGCCGGCGTCCAGCACGATGTGCTCAACGAGACGGCCAGCGAGATCGTGTTCCTCGAGGTGGAACTGAAGCCTTGAAGGGTGCATCGCCGCTTTCACAGCCAAACTGGGCCGGAATGGCAGGTCCCAGCCGGCGGATGTGGAAATTCATCGGTCGTTAAGCGGAAATTCATCGGCCGTTAACGGCTTCACGATGATCTGGAAGCCGGGAGCGGCCCGCGATTTTGTGCGTGCGGTCGCCTCCGGCTGAAACCGAAATGACACCAAAGGTTACGGCGGAACAGGCGTTTGCCACCGATCTGTCGCAGTTGATCCCTCAATGTGCCTCAAAGTTCCAGCATGAAAATCCGGGGCGGGGAGTGGCAGGCCATGCTGAGTTACCTGAAAAAATTCGCGATGGACATCTTACCCTCGGTGGCGGCGACCATCATCGGGGCGTACATCGTTAACCACTATATCGTCGCCAGGCCGGAAGCGCCGGCAGCCGCGGCGATATCGGCCGCTGCCGACCCCAAGGCTGACCCCAAGGCCACGGTCAAGCCCGCCGAAAAGCCCACCGTCATCAGCAGCCTTCCCGAAGCCGGCGTGAAGGCCAAAGGCATGTCCGAGCGGACGCTGATCGAGCGCTCGGCGTCCGAGAAGGCCACCGTCACCGAGAAGCCCGCTGAGAAATCCGCCGACCTGAAGGCGGCCGATGCACCGGCCGACACCGCAAGCATTCCGGCCGATACGCGCCATCATCCTGTTGCGCCGAAGGCTGTGGCGAAGCTGACGCCGGCTACAGTGCCGGCCGAGGCCGCGGTCGCCCCCGAGGAGACCCGTGACGCCAATGACCTCGCGCGGGCCGCGATCGAGCGGCTGCGCAAGGAACGTCCGCAGGAGGCTTCGCGTCCCCAGGAAGCGCCGCGTGCGACCGATGTTGCCCGCCTGCCCGAGACGCCGCGTGCTGTGGCTGTACCGGCGATCCGGCCGTTGCCGCCGCCGATCATGGTGTCGAATCCTTCCAGCGAGACTGTCGATCAATCCTCACAGCCGCGCCCGCCCTATGCCACCGAGGTCCGGGATCCGAACCGGATGACGCCCCCGGCCGACATTCCAGTTCCGGTGGTCGTGGTTCCCCCGCTGGATTTGCGCGCCGAGGCGTCTGAACCGCCGCCCGCGAAGCAGCACACCTCCGTCGCCGACGACATGCTGTCCAGCGTCAAGTCGGTCTTCCACGCCGTCCTGCCGAAGTAGCGCTATCCGCCGGTGCGGGCGAGCCCGCTCCGCGCGGCCTCGTCTTTCGGCCGCAGTGCGAGCGCGCGGTTGTAGGACGCGGCCGCCTTGGCCTTCTCCCCAAGCCGTTCATAGGCCTGCCCGCGGGCGCTCCACGCTGCGCCGCTGTTCGGGTCGGCCTGCACGGCCTCGTCGAGGTCGGCTGCGGCCTCCTTGGCCTTGTCGAGCGCGAGGTAGCTGGTGGCGCGTCCGAGCAGGGGGTCGACCTTCTGCGGCGACAGCCCGTTGGCCGCCGTGAAATCCTCGATCGCCTGCGGATGCTGGCCCTGGCCCTGATAGATCAGGCCACGGCCGTAGAGGGCTTGAATGTTGTAGGGATCGGCCGCCAGCGCCTGGTCGAATTCAGCGAGCGCTTCGTCGGTTTTGCCTGAGCGCGCCAGCACCTGACCGCGTACCGCATGGTCCTTGGCGTCGCTGATATTCTGCGCCGTGATCGTGTCGGCCGGCCTCTCGGCCACAGCCGGCGCCTTCGGTTTGTCGTCCGAGCCCCAGGATCCCAAGTCGAACGAGCAGCCTCCCAAGGGCAGGGCGAGCACGACTGCAACGGCGACGAGCTGCTGTACCCGATGCCGGCGGTACCCAGGTCCGAATCGGGAGCGGAGCGCCGGAACGGCCATTATGCAAAATACTCTCGGAGGTAATTTTGCATTAGTAACCCGGAACACCGTCTGCTTCAAAACAACAACGCGGGCCCTGGGCCCGCGCTGTTAGACTTCCGGATCAGCAAAACGGTTCAGCGCGGGCCGCCGCGACCAGCCCCTGCGCCACCACGGCCACCAGCGGCGCCGCGGTCGGCACCCGGACCGGCGCCGAATACCGGCTTCGGCTTCATCGGCAACAGACCTTCGCGCTGCAGCTTCTTGCGCGCCAGCTTGCGCGCACGGCGCACAGCTTCAGCCTTTTCGCGGGCCTTCTTCTCGGAGGGCTTTTCGTAGTGACCGCGGAGCTTCATCTCGCGGAAAATGCCCTCGCGCTGCATCTTCTTCTTCAGCGCCTTGAGAGCCTGGTCGACATTGTTATCGCGGACGAGAACCTGCACGCGGCATCCTCTTTTGAATTGATCGGTTCGGAATTCTGGCGAGCAAAAGGGCGACAAAAAGCCTGCCCCTTAACCCTGAGCGCGCGCATGTATCAGACAAATGCGCAGATGTCCACCGGTGGTGTGACTTTGGGGCCTAGTAAAGCCATGAAATGAGGCGCAAATGCCCCGGTACGGCCCTGATTTGGGAGGTTTGGCGCCAGGATCGGGGCTGTTCCCGGAGTTTTGAGCAACTCCGGACATTGGAAATAGGGGAGATGCCACATGGATACGAAGAAATACGCGGCCGAGGCAATCGGTACATTCTGGCTGACATTCGCCGGCTGCGGCAGCGCGGTGATTGCGGCCG
This sequence comes from Bradyrhizobium sp. LTSP885, assembly GCF_000938305.1. GTDB lineage: Bacteria > Pseudomonadota > Alphaproteobacteria > Rhizobiales > Xanthobacteraceae > Bradyrhizobium. The sequence goes on along the minus strand of NZ_JYMT01000025.1, from coordinate 112,654 downwards.
GCTTTCCACAGGTCGGGATCGGCTTGGTCGGCGTGTCGCTGGCGTTCGGACTGAGTGTGGTCACAATGGCCTACGCGATCGGTCATGTCTCGGGTTGTCACCTTAATCCGGCCGTCACGGTCGGGCTGGCCGCGGGCGGGCGTTTCCCGGCCGGCCAGATCCTGCCCTACATCATTGCGCAGGTCGCTGGAGCGATCGTCGCCGCGGCACTGCTCTACGTGATCGCGAGCGGGGCGCCCGGATTCGATGTCGCCAAGGGCTTTGCATCGAATGGCTATGACGCGCATTCACCGGGCGGGTACAGCATGGTGGTGTGCTTCATCACCGAAGTGGTGATGACGATGATGTTCCTGTTCGTCATCATGGGTGCGACTCACGGCAAGGCGCCGGCCGGCTTCGCGCCGCTTGCGATCGGGCTTGCGCTGGTGATGATCCATCTGGTTAGCATTCCCGTCACCAACACCTCGGTGAATCCGGCGCGCAGCACCGGACCGGCGCTGTTCGTCGGTGGTTGGGCGCTGTCGCAGCTCTGGCTGTTCTGGGTCGCGCCCCTGATCGGCGGCGTGCTGGGCGGCGTGATCTATCGCTGGCTCAGCGATGAACCGACCGGCGTGGTTGCCGGTAAGACGGCGTGAAGACCGCGTGATCGGAAAATGGGATCGTGATCGTCACGATCCCATTTTTATCGATGTATCGAGTGTGCCGCTGCGGCGGACGACGACGCTCTACGGCTTGGGGGCCGACGTCACTTCGGTGACGTGGCCCATCTTGCGGCCGGGGCGCGGCGCGCCCTTGCCGTAGAGATGCACGGTGGCGCCGGGAACGGTGAGCCATTGCTCGTAGCTCAGGATATCGTCGCCGATCAGGTTGGTCATGGTGACCTCGCCGTGGCGCACCGGCTTGCCCAGCGGCCAGCCGGCGATGGCGCGGATGTGCTGCTCGAACTGCGAGATCGAGGCGCCGTCGAGCGTCCAGTGCCCGGAATTATGCACGCGCGGTGCGATCTCGTTGACCAGCACGGTCGGCGCGCCCTTGCCAGACACCACGAACATCTCGACCGCGAGCACGCCCACATAATCGAGCGCCGAAGCGATCTTTTCGGCGATCCCCCGCGCTTGTGCGGCGACTTCGTCGGGAATCGCCGCCGGCGCGCGGGAAAATTTCAGGATGTGATCGCGATGCTCGTTCTCGGTGACGTCGAAACACTCAATGTCACCGGAAGCGGAGCGCGCGGCGATTACCGAGATCTCGCGCTCGAACGGCACGAACGCCTCGAGGATCGCCGACTTGGTGCCGAGGTCTTCCCAGACCTGATCGAAGTTGTCGCCCTCGCGGATGATCGCCTGACCCTTGCCGTCATAGCCGAAGCGCCGGGTCTTGATGACCGCCGGCAGTCCGATGCGTTCGATCGCCGCGCGTAAGCTGCCGACCGAGGAGACATCGGCATAATCGGCGGTGCCGATGCCGAGCCTGCGGACAAAGTCCTTTTCGATCAGCCGGTCCTGCGTGGTCTCCAGAATCTTTTGCGCCGGCAGCACCGGGCGCCGCGCGGCAAGTACCATGGCGGTTGCCGCCGGCACGTTCTCGAACTCATAGGTGACGACGTCGACGTCATTGGCGAACAGTTCGAGCGCCTCGACATCGGCGTATTCCGCGCAGGTCGCGTTCTGGACGACATCGAAGGCCGGCGAATCCGGATCGGGTGAGAAAACCTGGCATCTGAGCCCGAGGCGTGCCGCCGCCATGGCCAGCATCCGGCCTAATTGTCCGCCGCCGAGGATTCCGATGGTGTCGCCCGGCTTCAGCTTCACTGGATCAGAAGCTGTCACGCCGAGGCCTCCGGATGGTCCTTGACCGCGTCGGTCTGCTGCTGGCGCCAGGCCGCCAGCTGGGTCGCCAGCGCGGGATCGTTGAGCGCGAGCACGCTCGCTGCAAGCAGCGCGGCATTGATCGCGCCGGCCTTGCCGATCGCGAGCGTGCCGACCGGAATCCCGGCCGGCATCTGCACGATCGAATAGAGCGAATCGACGCCCGACAGCGCCTTCGATTCGACGGGAACCCCGAACACCGGAAGCTCGGTCAGCGCGGCCGTCATCCCCGGCAGATGCGCAGCGCCGCCGGCGCCGGCGATGATCACCTTGTGGCCGGCGGCCTTGGCCCCCTTGGCGAAGGCATAGAGCCGGTCAGGGGTACGGTGGGCGGAAACGATCCGGGTTTCGCAGGCGACGCCGAGGGCCGCCAGCGTGTCGGCGGCATGGCGCATGGTCTCCCAATCGGACTGGCTTCCCATGATAATGGCGATCGGGGCGGTCATCTCGTCAATTCTGTGCAGGAATCCAAAAACATAGGCCAATTATAGGGGCGGCCCGGGCTTCATCCAAGGCGTGGCAAGGGAGTTAGAATGGACTATCCTGTCTTGGTGAATCCCGGCAAGCCTTCATAAGCAGGCCTCAACAAGGATGCGCATGAAGAAGAAAACCAGGGCGGCCGCCTCCGGGGCTGCAAAAAGGCGGAAAAGCCCCCCAGTCGCGCGCAAACCCGGGTCGGGCCGGGCTGGAACCGCGCCCCCCTCGCGGGCCCCAGCCGCTTCCGACGACAAATCGACGATTCGCCGGTTGCGGACGCAGCTGGCGCGGGCCCAGGCCCGGATCGAGGAGCTGCAGGCCACCGCCGAGACCGACTTCCTGCTCGATATCCCGAACCGGCGCGGCTTCGAGCGTGAGCTCGCGCGCGCGATCGCCTTCATCAAGCGCTACCACGCCAGCGGCGCACTGGTCGTGCTCGACGTCGACCGCCTCAAGCCGATCAACGATGCGTTCGGGCATGCGGCCGGTGACGAGGTGCTGAAAGCGATCGTCGCTGCGGTGTCGCGCCAGACACGTGCCTCCGACGTGTTCGGCCGGCTCGGCGGCGACGAGTTTGCGGTGCTGTTGTGGAATCTCAGCGAGATCGATGCCAGGGCCAAGGCCGCGGCGCTGGAGGAAACGATCGACCATCTGAGCTTCGTGTTCCGTGGCAGCCGCGTCACCGCGGGCGCGTCAGCGGGTGTTGCGATCCTCGGCCCGCATTCCGATATCGAGCGCGCCCTCGATGAGGCCGATCGCGCGATGTATGTGCGCAAGGCGCAACGGCGGCACGAGCCACGAATTTAGAGCGCACTCAAATCGTTCGGCACATTGCCGAAGGCCCGCAGCAGCTTGGCGTCGCCGAATTCGCCGATGGCGGGATCACCGGTGCGGCTGAATGCGACGGCACCGATGCTGCCGGGCATCCGCGACATCAACTCGGCGCGCCGCAGCGCGGTCGCCGAACTCTGGCATTCCTCGGCATTGCCTGCGATCGGCGTGCCGTCATCGTCCTGCATGAACGGCAGCGCCACGTAGTAGGTGACATCGGCCATCGCTCTGCTCCTTAGACTAGCTAGAGGTCATGCGGCGTCGCTCGCCGCATGGGTCGGTGCAGGCACGCGGCCTGCGGTGATCGCCGCCTGCAACTCCTCGAGCTCGCTCTCCAGATATTCGTTGGCCATGATCAGCGCCTTGATGGTGCTGCGCAGGTTGCCGTCGCACATCGCGATCGCTTGATCGCACGCCTGCTCGTAGCGGCTGTTTTCGGGCAGGGAAGACGGTGCGGACATGGCGAAACTCCCTTTTCTGGATTTGGCGGCTGGAAGTTCATGTTCTCCTTTCGTTCCTTTTGAGTCAAGGGCCGAAAAGTGCCTCAGCCGATGTTGCCGCGAACGTGAAGCTGACGGCCGCTGTGGATGACGGGGAAAACATGTGTGCGTGCGACGTGCCGGACCGATCGCCGGAACGCAGGGGCGCGCGTCAGGCGATGATGTCCGGCGTGATCTGGTCTTCGATGAAGGCGATACGATCGCGCAGCTGCAGCTTCCGCTTCTTCAAGCGCTGCAGCATCAGGAGATCGGGCGCCGGTGACTGATGCAGCGCGTCGATCGCGGCGTCGAGGTCGCGGTGCTCTTGTTGCAGACGCGCGAGCTCAGCGTGGAGTTCGCGCTCATCCTGATCGTTCATGGTGTATGTTGACTGATAAGCAAGATGAGGTTGTGACGGACGAAGCGGCCGCCGCTTGCCGAAATATCGTCCCTGCGCGCGCGCCGCGCAAGCTGGATGGGTTCCATACTCACGATTGGTTACAGATAAGATTGAAAACCTGACTGCGGCATTTTGCGTCCCCCATCGACAGCTCCTCCCACTCGTGTACACTCAACAGTCCGGATCGAATCTGAGGTTTAACCCACCGAGGGAGTTCGTAATGGCAATACAGGCGCATCTGGTCGAACTGGAACGCAAGCACAAAATTCTCGAGAACGAATTGCACGAAGCACTCGTGCACCCCTCCGTAGACGACCTGCATATTTGCGAGTTGAAGCGCCGCAAGTTGATGGTCAAGGACGAGATCGAGCGGTTGAGACATACCGCGGTAGAAACGATCCACTAGTCAATCCCCCGCAAAGTTTCCTGGCTCACCTTCGCTGCCGGATGGACGCTAGATCGCCCATCCCCGACAGGTGCATGCTGCATTTGCTCAGAACCCCGCGAGTTCGCCGACATGATCGGCGATCGCAAGCGATGATGTGAGTCCGGGTGACTCGATCCCGAACAGGTTGATCAGGCCGCTGACGCCATGTTCGCGCGGGCCCTGGATCAGAAAATCCTGGGTGGCGACCGCCGGTGGCACGATCTTGGGCCGGATACCCGAATAGCTCGGCATCAGTGCGCCGTCCGGTAGCGTCGGCCAATATTTCCGGATCGCCGGATAGAACCGTTCGGCCCGGGCCGGGTCGACCGCATAATCGACGTGATCGATCCATTCGACGTCGGGACCGAACCGGGCCTGGCCCGCCATGTCGAGGGTGAGGTGTACACCGAGCCCGCCGGGTTCCGGCACCGGGTAGATCAGGTGTGAGAACGGCGCCCGCGCGCTGCAACTGAAGTAATTGCCCTTGGCCAGATAGGCTGTCGGGATCAATTCGATCGGCATGCCCTCGATGCTGCGCGCGACCGCCGATGCTCCGAGCCCGGCGGCGTTAACCATAAGGTCGCACGCGAGCGTCATCGGAGCCTCGCCGCCCGCCTCGATCTCGATCCTGTCGGCCGTGGCTTTCGCGCGCAGCAGCGGGGTGTAGAACGCAAAGGCCGCGCCGGCGTCCTCGGCATCACCGCGTAGCGCCAGCATGTAGGCGTGGCTGTCGATGATTCCGGTCGAGGGCGACAGCAGGGCGGCGTCACAGTTCAGCGCCGGCTCGAGCGCGCGCGCCGCCTCTCCGGACAACAGCTGCATGTCGTCGACGCCATTGGCCGCGGCATGGGAGCGGATCGACTGCAGCTTCTCGGTCTCCTTTGCTATGGTGGCGACGATCAGCTTACCGCAATTCTTGTGAGGGATGCCGTGTTCGGCGCAGTAACGGTACAGCGCGCGCTTGCCGCTGACGCACATCTGCGCCATCAGGCTGCCGGCGCGATAGTAGATGCCGGCATGGATCACCTCGCTGTTCCGCGACGAGGTCACCGTGCCGATCCCTTCCGCCTCCTCGATGACGACAACTTCGCGGCCGGCCTGTGCCAGCCGCCGCGCCACCGCAAGGCCGACCACCCCTGCACCGACGATCACGCAATCAACCCTGTCCATCTCGTCCTTCAGGTCAGACAATTCCGGTGCGACGACCGCCGCCATCGCTCACGATTAGCATCGTTTTGCCCGGCAAGTTCTGTCGAGGTAAGTGTCTGGGTTGTTTCAATTAGTTTCAGAGCCACGTCGCGTTAGTGGACTATTAATCATGTCAGGGCAATTGCCATAAATTGACTTACATTTTCCAGTTGCATCGCAGCGCGTTTACCCGATCCAAACCGCAAAAGTCGGACACTCGGCCACGGAAATCCGCGGGTGACTGATGGCTGGCAGGAAGTGGCAGGCGGGCGGGAAGGATTCGATTCCGGCAAAGGTCGCGCTTTGCCTGATCGCCGTCGTCACGCAATGCAGCATTGCCAGGGCAGCATCCGGCGCGTTTGCGCCGTCGAGCTATCTCGGTGACCTCGATCCCAACCTGATCTGGGAGCTGTTGATCGGCGGCGTGGTGGTCGCCTCCTTCCTCGGTGCGGTCGGGCTCTGGATCCTTTCGGCCCTGCGCAGGGCCAAGCGATCGCAGCTGCGGCGCAATGCGTTCGTTTCCTCGGCCCTCAACCACCTGAACCAGGGCGTCGTGATGACCGACGCGAATATGCGGATCGTGTTTTGCAACGACCGCTATCTCGATATCTACGACCTGTCGCGCGCCGACATTCCGCGCAACATGACCGGGCCCGAGCTTGTGGAGTTGCGCCGCAGCCGCGGTGCCCTCGACATCAGCGTCGGCGATTTCTACGCCAGGGCCGCGGAGCCGGAGGGGCTGGTCACCGAACTGCCGAACGGTAAATCGGTGCTGGTGAAGTATTTCCCGCTGCCGAATGGCGGCTCGGTCGCGACCCATCTGGATTGCACCGACCAGCGCAAGCTGTCGCGCAAGCTCGCCTCGACGACGCAATTTCTCGAATCGGTGCTCGACAACGTCCCGGTCTGCGTCGCGGCAAAGAATATCGAGGACGGCCGTTATATCTTCGCCAACCGCGCGTTCGAGCGCTTCTCGCGCTTCTCGCGCGATCACATCATGGGCAAGCACGCCGACGAGATCTTCCGTGCTGAGACCGCCGCCAGCATCGAGGCCGCCGACCGCGCGGCATTAAATGCGCCGGAGGGTTATCACCGCAGTGAATTCTTCGTCGAGCGCGGTTCCGAGAAACGCATCCTCGCATCCAACCGCGTCATCGCACGTAACGAGGCCGGTGAACCGGAATTCCTGATTGCCCTGTTCGAGGACGTCACCGACCGCCGTTCGCTGTCGCGCGAGCTCGAGAACAACAAGAAGTTCCTCGAGCTCGTGGTCGACAACATCCCGGTCTCGCTGATCGTCGAGCGGGTCAGCGACGGCCGCTATCTGCTGGCCAACCGCAGCGCCGAGACGATCCTCAACCGCCGCCGCGAGGATGCCACGGGCCTGACCGCCGCCGACATCTTCAATCCGCGCGAAGCCAAGCTGATCATCGCCCGCGACGAGGCGGCGATCAAGAAGCGCGGCATGATCGCCGAGGAGCACCCGATTTCGACCAAGGACGGCCTGCGGCTGTTCCTGACCCGCCGCATGACCGTGCTCGACGACAATGGCGAGCCGCAATATCTGATCAAGACCCATGAAGACGTCACCGACCGGCGCCAGACCGAATCGCGCATGGCACACATGGCCTATCATGACGGCCTGACCGATCTGCCGAACCGAGCCGCCTTCCTGCAGGCACTGGCCCAGATGATCGAGGCCTGTGCCGGCACCGACGAGGAGTTCGCCGTGCTCTGCGTCGACCTCGACGGGCTGAAGGAGGTCAACGACGTCTTCGGCCATGCGACGGGCGACAAGGTGCTGATCGAGGTCGCGCAGCGCCTGCAAGCGGTGGCGCGCGGCGGCGTGGTGGCCCGGCTCTCGGGCGACGAATTCGGCCTCATCATTGACGGCAAGCAGCCTGCGGCGGGCATCGCGCTGGCCGAACAGGCGGCCGAGGCGCTGGGGCTGGATTTCACCATTGACAGCAAGTCGGTTCGCACTGGCGTCACCACCGGCATCTCGGTATTCCCGCACAACGGGTCCGACGCAGCTTCGCTGCTTGCCAATGCCGGTGCGGCGCTGTTCCGTGCCAAGGCGAAGTCGCGCGGTACGATCTCGATCTATGAGGCCGAGATGGACCAGCAGATCCGCGATCGTCGGGTGCTGCACCAGGAGTTGTCGGTCGCGATCAAGAACGGCGAATTGTCGCTCTATTACCAGCCGCAGTCCACGGCCGGCGCGACGGTCGCGGCAAGCGAGGCCATTGGTTTCGAGGCGCTGGCGCGCTGGCATCATCCGGTGCGCGGTTTCGTGCCGCCCAGCGACTTCATTCCGCTCGCGGAAGAAAGCGGCCTGATCGTCGAGATGGGCGAGTGGATCCTGCGCGAAGCCTGCCGGGAGGCCGCGTCCTGGACGGTGCCGCTGCAGGTCGCCGTGAACCTGTCGCCGGCGCAATTCACCCATGGCGATCTCGTCGGCCGCGTTCACGCCATCCTGCTCGAGACCGGGCTGGCACCCGATCGGCTCGAGCTCGAAATCACCGAAGGCGTGCTGATCGACGATCTCGACCGTGGCCTGTCGCTGCTGCGCCGGCTGAAGGCGCTCGGCGTACGCATCTCGATGGACGATTTCGGCAGCGGCTATTCCTCGCTGAGCTACCTGCAGGCGTTTCCGTTCGACAAGATCAAGATCGACCGCGCCTTCGTCATCAATCTCGGCCGCAACCCGCAATCGGCCGCGATCGTGCGCGCCGTCATCGATCTCGGCCACGGCCTGGAAATGTCGATCGTCGCCGAGGGCGTCGAGACCGAGGAGCAGCTTGCCTTCCTGTCGGAGGAGGGCTGCGACGCCGTGCAGGGCTACCTGCTCGGCAGGCCCGCGCCGATCGGCCAGTATGCGGCCCTGGTCGGGGGCGGCGGCAATGTCGCGGAGCCGGCGCGCAAGACCGCGTAAGCCCGCGGGACGTGAACCGGCAGAACTTGGGCCGGAACAATCGGAACCAGCGGGCGCTTGCCTTCACGCGCGCGGCTGGCTAACGTTAGACATCATTCAACCGAGAAAGGAGGGCTGCGTCGTGGCAACAAGTTTTCTGCACCACCGCCGGCGTGGCCCCGGTATCGCCCTGCAAATGCGTTTGCAGGGCTGACCAGAGACTTTCTTGCATCTCTTCCTGGTCTGCCCTTCGTGGCCGTGCGGCATCGAGCGTTGATCGTTCGCGCCTGCATTTGAATCATCAGCCGCGCTTCGACACGCACATCCGATGATGGCTGCATGCCCGGGCATGCTGGCACGCCCTCGATGTCGTGATTGCCGGCAAGACCAGAGAACAATCGTGACCATTGTCAACATCCGCAATCTCGGCGTGACGCTGAACGCGCCGCTGTTTTCAGAGCTGAATCTCGTCGTCAATGCCGGCGACCGGATCGGGCTTGTCGCCGCCAACGGCCGCGGCAAATCCACGCTGCTGCGCTGCATCGCCGGCACGATGGAGCCAAACGAAGGCGAGATCACGCGATCGCGCGGGCTCACCATCGGCCATGTCGAGCAGGACGTTCCGTCGACGCTGCTGTATACGCCATTCCATGCCGCGGTGCTTGCGGCGCTCCCCAGGGAGCAGCGCGCAAGCGAAGGCTGGCGGGTCGATGTCGCCCTGCAATCGCTCGAGGTATCAGAGGATTTGTGGGACAGGCCGCTGAAGCAGCTGAGCGGCGGCTGGCTGCGGCTTGCCATGCTCGCCCGCGTCCTGGTGATCGAGCCCGATATGTTGTTGCTCGACGAACCGACCAACCATCTCGACCTTGCCAAAATAGGCCGACTCGAAGCCTGGTTGAATGCATTGCCGCGCGACATGCCGGTTGTGATCGCGAGCCATGACCGCGCCTTTCTCCATGCGACCACGAACCGAACGCTGTTCCTGCGGCCGGAGCGGTCGCAGCTGTTTTCATTGCGCTACACGCAGGCCCGCGCGGCGCTTGACGACATGGACGCTTCGGATGAGCGGCGCCATCTCAGGGACATGAAGACCGTCCGGCAGCTGCGCCAGCAGGCCGCGAAGCTCAACAATCTCGGGATCAATTCCGGCAGCGATCTTCTGCTGTCGAAAACCAAGCAATTGAAGCTGCGTGCCGAGAAACTGGAGGAGACGGCGAAGCCCGCGCATGTCGAACGGTCGGCGGGAGCGATCAGGCTCGCCAATCGCGACACCCATGCCAAGGTTCTGATCAGGCTGAACGACGCCACGATCGCAACGCCGGACGGACGGCTGCTGTTTCGGACCGGCAAGCAGTTCATCTGCAAGGGTGACCGGATCGCGCTGTTGGGAGCGAATGGCGCGGGCAAGACCCGACTGGTCGCGACGCTGCGTCAGGCGATCGAGACCCCCGAGGCCGCATCCGCCGAGATCAAGGCGACAGAGTCGCTGATCCTTGGCTATTGCGACCAGGCGCTCGCCGATCTCAATGACACGGACACTCCGACGCGTACGATCATCGACCGCTTCGATGTCGGCGATCAGCGTGCGCGCGCTCTGCTCGCTGGGGCCGGCCTGTCGATCGAAATGCAGGGCCGTCCGATCGGGCGGCTATCCGGCGGACAAAAGGCCCGTCTCGGGATGCTCCTGCTGCGGCTCATCCAGCCGAACTTCTATCTGCTCGATGAACCGACCAACCATCTCGATATCGAAGGACAGGAGGCGCTGGAGGGCGAATTGATGGAGCATCAGGCCAGTTGCCTGCTGGTGTCCCACGACCGCCAGTTCGTGCGCACGGTGGCAAACCGGTTCTGGGTGATCGAAGGGAGGAAGTTGACCGAAGTCGATGGGCCGGAGCGCTTCTTTGCGTCGGTCGGTGCGGGCTAGCGCCTGATCGAGTCGGGTTGAATAGCCGTCGTGAAGGCGGTGTGCTCCCTATCTCTCCCACTTGCAGGGCTGTGGCAGGGGGCGCGCCGCCAAAATATCGAAAACAACCCCATGCAAAGTAGCCGGCGGCGCCCGGCGTTCGACCAGGTAGCTTGACACGTCGGGCAACTCAGGGCTATTATTCGAATATTCCGAAATTACACAAGCGCGCGCTCGCCCCCGCAAGCGGGAGAAATGGAGTTTGCCACGAGACCGCGCCAGCTGGACTTCATCCGCTCTATCGCCGCGCCTTGACGCAAATTGCGTGCGAATACGTATTCCGTTCGCACGAAAATGCGATAGGCGTTGCGCATGGCGGACTATGATCTTGCGATCATCGGCGGCGGCTTGAACGGCGCGAGCGTGGCTCGTGATGCCGCCGGCCGCGGCTTGCGCGTGATCCTGCTGGAACAGGGCGATCTGGGCTCTGGTGCTTCCTCGGCCTCGCCACGGCTGGTCCATGGCGATCTGGCGGGGCTGGAGCGGCGGGCTTTCCTCCGTGTCCATGCCGCGTTGAAGGAGCGCGATGTGTGGTTGCGCATCGCGCCGCACCTGGTGCGGCCGGCGCGCTTTGCGATCCCGGCGCATGCCGAGGAGCGGCCGCCATGGCAGTTGCGCTCGTGGCTGTTGCTGTACGACCGGCTGGCCTCGCGCAGTGACCTGCCGCGCTCGGCGACCGTGGATGTCACCCACCATCCGGTCGGCAATGCGCTGAAGCGGCCGTTCGGAACCGCGTTCGAGTATTCCGACTGCATCGTCGACGATTCCCGGCTCGTCGTCCTCAACGCCGTCGACGCAGCCGCACGGGGCGCCGATATCCGCACCGGTGCGCGCGTGACGCGCGCCGACCGTGGCACGACCTGGCGGCTGATCGTGATCGATCGCGGCTATCGCCAGGTGATCACGGCGCGATCGCTGGTCAATGCGACCGGCGCGTGGGCCGCCTCCGTCGCGGATACGGTGCTGCGTGTGCCCGCGCCGTCGCTCGGCACCGTGCAGATCAACCAGATCGTGGTGCGCAAATTGTTCGACAGCGACAATGTCTATGTGTTCCAGAACCGCGATGGACGGCTGATCTTCGTCAGCCCCTATGAGCGTGATTTCACCCTGATCGGGTCAGTTGCTCACCCGTTCAAGGGCGATCCGGCTGTCGTCGCGATGGGCGTGCATGATGCCGCCTATCTCTGTGACGCCGCCAATCGCTATTTTCGCGAGCAGATCGCCCCGGTCGATGTGCTGCGGACCGTCTCCGGCGCCAACTCCGTCATCGCACCCGCTCGCCGGCGCATGGCTGATGGGGCGATGACGCTCGATTTCAGGCGCGGCAAGGCGCCGCTGCTCACGATCCTGGGCGGCGACGTCACCACCTCGCGGCGTCGGGCCGAGAAAGCCGTCTCGGAATTCACGCGGTTCTATCCGATGACGCCGCGCTGGACCGCAAAGGCGCCGCTGCCCGGCGGCGATTTCGCGTGGTCCCGCTTCGAGACCGAGGTCGATATCGCGCGCGACCGCTGGCGCTTTCTTGGCGAGGAGCAGGCGCGGCGGTTGGTGGCTGCGTATGGGCTGAACGTCGGCGATATCCTCGGAGATGCGAAGCAGAAGGCCGATCTCGGACCCTTATTCGGCTCTGAACTGACGGGCGCGGAGGTGCGCTATCTCATGCGCAAGGAATGGGCGCGCTTTCCGGATGATGTGCTCTGGCGGCGCTCGAAGCTCGGGCTGACGATGCCGCAAGCCGATCGCGATGCGCTCGCGGCCTTCATGGCGACGGTCCACTGAGCGCAACTATTGCTGTGCGGCCTCCTGCGACCACGCGAGGTCGCGCCGCGACGGACGGCGGTGCAGCCGTTCCGAGATCAGGGCCGTTGCTTGCGCGCCTTGACCGGCGCGAAGGCACGCCACGATGAAGGTGTCTTCCCACAACTCGCGTTGTGCATGGCTGCCCCCGATCCGCACCAGCTCGGGCATCAGCGGCGCGAGGATGCGGACGGCATCGCCGTGATCGCCCGCGGCGAAGGCGGCAATCCCGCGGCAGAGACCGATGGCGGAGGGGCCCGGCGCCAGCTTGCCGTCGGCCTGGCGCGCTTCCATTTCCGCAAGCCGCGTCTGCAGCGCGCCTTCGTTCGTCGTCGCCGCGACCAGCGTGTGATGGACGTCGGCGAAATGCGCGCCGGCTTTTGGGAAATACCCGTTGCCATAGGCGGCGACATCCTGCCAGTGAGGTTCGAGGCCCGTTTTGCCGGCCAGTGACAGCCGCCAGAGCAGTGAGGCCGTATCGGTGTAGATGTTGAGCGGCGGATAGGGGCGTCCCGCCGGCTTGAGGTGACGCTCGTAGATGTCGAGCGCGCCGTCGGCATCGCCTTCTTCCAGCGCGATCAATGCGAGATGCCAGGCGAGGTGGCCCTGCAGGAAGCTGGTGCGCTCATTCGCAGGCAGCCACGCCGACAGGAATGCGTGGCCTTCGCTCCCTTCGCCCTGCTCGAACAGCGCATGCGCCACCGCATGCGCGGCGCTGGCGTTCTCCGGCTTTAGCGCATAACCGCGCTCCGTGATCTTGCGTCCGGAGACGACATCGCCGGCTTCGGTCTTCGACCAGCCGAGATAGGTCAGGAACCACCAGTCGTCGCCATAATCACCGGCGTAGCGTTCGCAGACCGCGAGCCGGGCCGCATCGTGATCGACCCGGCCGGAGAAGGCATAGAGGCCGAAGGCGCCGAGCAGCAGCGACAGGACCTGGGCATCGCGCGGATACTCCGCCAGATGCTGCTCGGCGGCCGTCATGGCTTTCGCGGCCTGGCTCCCGATCACGGATGCCATGATCTCGATATGCTGGCGTTCGCGCGGGCTCGCGGCCGCTGCGAGCTGCCGGGCCGTGGCCGCCTTGGCGCGGGCGTCGGCGCCTTCCATATTGAGCTGATGCACGCGGGCGCGCCCGAGATGGGCCATCGCGAAGTCGGGATCTTCGGCAATCGCCGCCTCAAACGCCGCATCCGCGCCGAGCAGGGCCGCGAGCATACGATCGACGCCGTCAATGTAGTGTGCGGCGGCGCGGTCCGAGGTGGTTGTCAGCGGCAGGCCGTAGCGGTCGAGCTTCATCTGATGTCCTCGCGAATTGGACACGAAGTCTAGCAGAGACGCTGATGGCGACAATATTGCGGGAGTTGTCGCGTGAAGCGGTTGAGCCGGTGCCGATCCACCGCTAGCTTGCGGCCATTGTCGACCGGCGGGGAATCGGGGCTGAAGGACGTGACATCCAGCGAAGCGAGTGTGGAGGCGGCCAAGCCGTTGCCCGAACCGGCCGCGCCCGACATGCCGCTGCTGCGCATCGAGAGCGTGGCCAAATCGTTTGGCAATTTCCGCGCCGTCGACCAGCTCTCGCTCGATATCCGTGCCGGAGAGTTCTTCGCGCTGCTCGGTCCGAGCGGCTGCGGCAAGACCACGCTCTTGCGCATGCTCGCCGGCTTCGAGACGCCGGACGAGGGCCGTATCCTGCTCGGCGGCAAGGACATCGCGCCGGTGCTGCCGCATGAGCGGCCCGTCAACATGATGTTTCAGAACTACGCGCTGTTCCCGCATCTGTCGGTGCGCGACAACATCGCTTTCGGCCTGAAGCGCGCCGGCATGGCGCGCGCTGATATCGCAGCCCGCGTCGCCGAGATGGTCGCTCTCGTCAAGCTTGAGGGCATGGAGAAGCGCAAGCCCGACCAGCTCTCGGGCGGCCAGCGGCAGCGCGTGGCGCTGGCGCGTTCGCTGGCGCGCCGCCCGCAGGTGCTGCTGCTCGACGAGCCGCTGGCTGCGCTCGACAAGAAGTTGCGCGAGAGCACGCAAGGCGAGCTGATGGAGCTGCAGCGCCGGCTCGGCACGACCTTCATCATCGTTACCCACGACCAGGAAGAGGCGATGACGATGGCTGACAGAATAGGGGTGATGGATGCCGGCCGTCTCGCCCAGGTCGCGACGCCACGCAACCTCTACGAGGCGCCGGCCTCGCGCTGGATCGCCGAGTTCGTCGGCGACATCAATCTGTTCAATGGGCAGGTCATGTCGCGCGACCACAGCCGCCTGACGGTTTCGACATCGGAGGCAGGCTCGCTCACGGTCAGCGAGCTGTGGCCGCCGGTGACGAAGGACGTCGTCTGCGTCGCGATCCGGCCGGAGAAAGTGAAGCTGTCGCGTCGTGCGCCGGCCTCGGATGAGGGCGGTTCGCATGGGATCAATCGGCTGGAAGGCGTTGTCGCGGACGTCAATTATCTTGGCGGGGTCACGACCTACAAGGTGAGGCTGGAATCGGGCGCGATGGTGCGCTCGTCGATGGCCAACACCGCCCGGCTCGACGTCGATGCCTATCTGGCCGGGCAGCGCGTGGTGGCGTGGTTCACGGCCGATGATTGCATGGTGCTCGAGCAATGAGCGCGCGCCGCATCTTCGCCCGTCCGGCGCGGCTCGCTGCGATCGCGCCCTATCTCTGGATGGTGCTGTTCTTCCTGGTGCCGTTCGCGTTCGTGCTGAAGATCAGCCTGTCGCAGACCGTGATCGCGCAGCCGCCCTACACGCCAGTGTTTGATCTGACCGAAGGGCGCGAGGCGCTGACTGCTGCCTTTGCGCAATTGTCGTTCGACAATTTCAGGTTGCTGCTCCACGACGACCTCTACATCCTGTCCTATCTGCGCAGCCTCGTCGTCGCCTTGACCTCGACATTGATCCTGCTGCTGATCGGATACCCCATCGCCTGTGGCATGGCGCGGTTGCCGCAGCGCTGGCAGGGCGTGGCGATGATCCTGGTGATCGTGCCGTTCTGGACCTCGTTCCTGATCCGCATCTATGCCTGGATCAACATCCTGCAGCACGATGGACTGCTGAACAAGATTCTGCTGGCGTTGCATATCGTGTCCGCGCCGGTGGTCTGGCTGTCGACCGACAGCGCGATGTATCTCGGGATCGTCTATTCCTATCTGCCGTTCATGATCCTGCCGCTGTATGCGACGCTGTCCAAGATGGATGCCTCGCTGCTGGAGGCCGCCAATGATCTCGGCGCCTCGCCACGGCGCGCGTTCTGGCTGGTGACGTTCCCGCTGTCGCTGCCCGGCGTCGGCGCGGGCGCGCTGCTTTGCTTCATCCCGATTGTCGGCGAGTTCGTGATCCCCGACCTGCTGGCCGGCTCCGACTCGCTGATGATCGGGCAGACGATGTGGCTGGAGTTCTTCACCAACAAGGACTGGCCGGTCGCATCTGCAGCGGCGGTCGCGCTGCTGCTCCTGCTGGTGCCGCCGCTGTTGCTCTATGACCGACTGCAGCGGCGTCAGCTCGAAGGCAATAGCTGATGGCGCACACCGTCACCAGGATCACGCGTTTCAACATGACGTCGCTGGCGCTTGGGTTCGCGTTCCTCTATCTGCCGATCGTCATCCTCGTGATCTATTCCTTCAACGCCTCGCGGCTGGTCACGGTGTGGGGTGGCTGGTCGCTGCGCTGGTACCACGAATTCTTCAACGACCGCGCCATGCTGGAGGCCGCGTGGATGAGCGTCAGCGTCGGCGCGGTATCGGCGACGCTTGCGACCCTGCTCGGTACGTTGGCGGCGCTCGGTCTGGCACGCGGCGAGCGGTTCCGTGGGCGCGCGCTGTTCTCCGGCATGCTGTATTCGCCGTTGGTGATGCCGGAGGTGATCTCCGGCCTGTCGCTGCTGCTGCTGTTCGTGGCGTTGAACGCCGAGCGCGGCTTCTGGACCGTGACGATCGCGCACACCACGCTGACGATGTGCTTTGTCACCGTCATTGTGCAGTCGCGCCTGACCTCGCTCGACCGCAGCCTGGAGGAGGCCGCGATGGACCTCGGCTGCGATCCGGTGCGGGCGTTCCTGCTGGTGACGCTGCCACTGATCGTGCCGGCGATCGTCGCCGGCTGGATGCTGGCCGTCACGCTGTCGCTCGACGATGTCGTGATCGCGAGCTTCACCACCGGCCCCGGTTCGGCGACGCTGCCGATCCGGATCTATTCGGAGGTGCGGCTCGGTGTGAAGCCCGAGATCAACGCGATCTGCACGCTGGTGATCGCGCTGATCGCTGTGATCATCGTGGCCGCCTCGTTCGCCTCGAAGCTGTCGAGTTCGCGGGGCGAGAGCGCCGCGCCGTTGTAAGGGATCGGAGGGTCCATGCAGTTCGCCTACGGGGTGCTGACTCATACGCCGCTCTGGGTGTTCGTGCTGCTCGCCTATCTGGTGTGGCAGGGCTTCAAGGCGATGCAGCCGCGGACGACGACGATCTGGCGGGCGCTGATTGTCCCGGCGGTCTTCATCGTCTGGGGCGTCTCGCGGATCGGGCTGCGGCAGGATAGCGCTTGGCCGCAGATCGCCTGGATCGCGGCGGCGCTGGCGCTGTTGCCGCTGGGCGTGCTGACGCCGCGACCGTTCGAACTGGACCACGCTACGGGGCAGATCACGCGGCCGGGCAGCGTGTTCCCACTGATCCGCAATCTCATCGTGTTCGGTCTGCAATACAGCGTCGCGGTGATCGCCGCCATCGACGTCCATGACCGCCTGCTCGCCGCCATCATCGGCCGCGCGATTTCGGGTGCGACCGCGGGCTACTTCATCGGCTCGACGATCGCGCTGTTGCGCGCTTATTGGCGCAAGCGGCAGCAGGACGCTGCGATTTGACCGTGGCGACGATCACGGTTGTTTACGTCGCCTGGCGGCTTTCGGGCTTGCACCGCGCGGTCGCGGTGCCGCAGTGGCCGTTCGAAGTCCGGCGATCCCGCGAACGCCGTCGCCCACGGCTGCGCCGAGCTGCCGCAGCGCCAGGCTGTTGAGCGGAAACTCGAGCAGGATATGGGTCAGGCTGAGTGCCAGCAGGAACGTGAAACCGAGCGCGTAGTCGTAGAAATACAGCGCGGTCGAACCGGCGCTCGCAGCTCCCACCAATGCCAGCCGTGAGCGCGGGATGTCGGCCCAGCGGATGACGTCGGCTTTGATGAACCAGTTCAGGTAATGGTAGGTGTAGACAAAGGCGAGCAGGCTGGTCAGCCGCGTGTCGAGCTTCAGCCCCGGGATGCCGAACAGCCGGCTCAGCGCCGGGCCGACATTGCCGAAATAGTCCTTTGCTGCGAGCGCAAAGCTCGCGATCCGCACCTCGGCGGTCGGCGGAGCCAGCAGGATCACCGCGATGGCGATGAGATAGGCGACAACCAGCATCGCCTGCGCCGGGCTGCCGGCGCGGTAGGCGCCAAGTGTCATGAAGACCAGCGTGAACAGCGAGACATGGACCAGTGTCGGGATCAGGATGCCGACCACGGCGAACGACGAACCGCTCTCATACATCATGGCGGCCAGCGCGATCGCGACCATGAACAGCAGCATGCTCTCGACCGCGGATTTGGTCGCCGCCAGCATCGCGCAGACGATCAGCGCGGCCCACATCGCGAAGCCGAACCACGCGGCATTGTCGATCAGGGCGGCGGCGACGGCGAGGACGATCAATGCGACGGCGATGCCGCGATGGGGCAGGAAGTAGCTGCGGTCGTGCAGCCACGAGATTTCGGTGAAGTAGTGGGCAGGGCCGAGCACCACATAGGCCAGCAGCAACAGTTCGAACGGGACGAGATAGGCCGCCGCGAACGCGAGCAGCATCAGGCCAAGGTGCATGACGTCGTTGGTCCGCATATCCGGACGTTTCCTTGGCTGGGGCGGCTATCCCCTCGGTCGCCCCGCCGGCATGACAGGTTCAATTATCTCGCCTTCTATCATCCCATTCCGGCCGCTCACGATTTGACCGCGCCGGCGGTCAGGCCGCCGACCATGTAGCGCTTGAAGACGTAATAGATCGCGGCCGGTGGCAGCGCATAGATGAAGCCTGTGGTCATCAGCAGCTCCCACGGCGAGTCGTCGGCGGCGAGGAAGTTGCCGAGCGCAACCGGCAGCGTGATGTCGGTATCCTTCGACAACAGCAGGAACGCGTAGAGATATTCGTTCCAGGCGAGCAGGATCGCATAGGTGCCGACCGCGACCAGCGAGGGCATCATCAGCGGAAGATAGACCAGGCGGAACAGCTGCAGCGTGGTGGCGCCATCCATGGTCGCGGCCTCGTCGAGCTCGACCGGCAGCTTGTCGGAGGCCTGCTTCAGCACCCAGATCGCGTAGGGCGAGGCGATCGTCACCATGGCGAGGATCAGCGACCAGTGATTGTTGAGCAGGCCGTAATTGCCCATGGTGCGGTACATCGGCACGGCGAGGAACGCCGCCGGGATGAAATAGGTGAATAGCGCGAGGTTCATCACGGCGCGGCCGCCCGGCACCTTGAGCCGCGAGATCGAGAACGCGGCGGCGGTCGCGACGAACAGCGTCAGCGCACCGACGGCCAGCGCGATCACGGTCGAATTCCAGAACTGGATCCAGAAATCCCGGAGGAAATAGTGCTCCTGGTAGAACACAATGTGGAAATTATGCAGCGTCGGGTGGTCCGGCCACAGCTTGCCCGCGAACGCATCCTCCTTGGGCGAGATCGCGAACACGAACATGTGGTAGATCGGCACCATGGTCCAGATAAAGACCGGGATGCCGATCAACAGCAGCTTGGCTTCGGTGCCGACGTCGCGGAGGGTGGGCAGCTTCATCGCGACAACCGTTTCATCATGAAATAGATCAGCGGCAACACGAACGGCATCGCGCAGACGATCGAGGCCATCGACAACGAGAGCTGGTCGAGCCGAAGATACCGGATGCCGAGCGTCGACAGCACATGGGTGAGGTCGGCGGGCCCGCCGCCGGTCAGCAGATAGACGCTGTTGAAGTCGCCGAGCGTCCAGATCATCGAGAGCAGCGAGCAGGTGACATAGAGCACCTGCATCGACGGCCAGGTGATGAAGCGGAATTTTTGCCACCAGCTGGCGCCGTCGACATCGGCGGCCTCGAACAGATCGTTGGGAATGGCGAGCCGCCCGGTCATCAGGATCAGGGTCCAGAACGGCAGCGATTTCCAGATATGCACGCCGATCGCCATGGTCAGCGCCACGGTCGGATCGTTCAGCCAGTTCGGCCCGTCATCGCCGGTCAGCTTGAAGATGACCTGGTTGACCATGCCCCATTCGGGATTGAGCATGAAGCGCACCGATAGGATGGTCGGGATCGAGGGCACCGCCCAGGGCAGGATGAACAGCACCGACAGCCATTTGATCCAGCCGCGCTGCTGGATGAAGAAGCCCGACAGGAACAGCGCGACCAGCATCTTGAAGTTGATGCCGATCACCAGGAAGATCAGCGTGTTGACCGCGGCGCGTGCGAAGATCGGATCGTTGTAGAGCGCGACATAGCTTGCCGGATGGCGCGCCAGCCACAGGCCGTAGCAGACCGGATAGACGACGAAGGCGAGGAACACCAGCAGATAGGGCGCAAGCAACACGATGCCCCAGACCTGCGGCGGCGTCAGCCGCGCCGACAGCGGCGGGCTTGGCACGTCGGATGCTGACAGTGTGATCGCCATCGTTGACTCGTCGCCTGTACCTACGCTGTCGTCCCTGCGAAAGCAGGGACCCATAACCACCGGCTTTCGTTGTTGCGCGAAAGCCGATGACCAGTGTCTTTCACCATGTCCGCCGCGGCGTATGGGTCCCTGCTTTCGCAGGGACGACAGAAACATACGTTCGCGGCGGCCGGCATCGTCACCTTACCCCGCGACCTGCTTGATGCGGGCGATCAATTCGTCGACGGCCTTGTCCACCGGCACCTTCTCGCTGACCACGCGGTTCATGGCTTTGGCCCAGACGTTCTCGTTGTTGAGGATGGTGAACTTCCAGTTCTTGGTAAAGTCGAACGGCGCGGTGCCGCCGGTGAACTGGGTCCAGACCGCCTTGCGATGCCGGTCGGCCTGCCAGAACGGGCTGGCCTGGCTGGCCTTGGTCACCGGGAACCAGCGGCCGAGCGCGCCCTCGATATAGGGCCGCACGTTGTCTTCCTCGAGCAGGAAACTGATGAACTGCTTGGCCTCGGCCTTGTTCTTGGCCGCGGTGAAGACCAAACCGGTCTTGACGTCGGAGCGGTACCTGATCGTGGAACCATCCGGCGCCTTGGGGAAGGACGCGGTGATGATGTCGTGCTCATAGGCCTGCTTGCCGGCGGCGCGCTGCGCGTCGGTCAGCGCCGGATTGGTCGAATCCTCGAACCACTTCGCCGCGATCGAAATCGTGAAATTGTGGGTCATCACGATGGTCTTGTTGTGGAAGGCGACGTTGTTGTCCGGGTCTTTCCAGGTCGTGGAGGAGGGCGGCGTGCAGCCCTTGATGTAGGTCTCGGTGTAGTCCGTCAGCGCGTGGATCAGGGCGTCGCGGACCTTGGGATCGTCGACCAGGAGCTTGCCGTCATCGTCGACCAGCTTGACGTGATAGGCGTCCATGAAGGTGTAGAACGACTGGAATGCGTCGGTGGATTCCACGCCCATCGGCTGGCCGACCGCGTAGATGCGCTGGCCGGTGGCCTTGCGGATCGCCGGTTGCACCTTGTCGCACCAGAACGTCCAATAGCCCGTCCAGTCGTTCGGGATGTCGCTCTGCTTGAAGCCGGCCTTCTCCAGCATGTCGCTCCAGATCTGGACATGCATGCTCTGCTGCTTCAGCGGGAAGCCGTAATAGGACCGCTTCTTGGCGACGTTGTCATAGAGCTTCGACGCGTCAAGCGTGTTCTGCACGAACCGATCCTGGATCGGCGTCATGACGTCCGAGAGGTCCTCGAGCTTGCCCTCATAGGCCCATTTGCCCTGTGCCTGCACGTCGTAGGTGTCGGAATAGGCGACATCGGGCACGGTGCCGGAATCGAGCGCGGCGACCGTCTTCGGGATCATGTCCTGGATCGCGTATTGCGACAATTCGACCTTGATGCCGGTCTTGGCTTCGAATTTCTTGATGGTGTCGAGCAGTGCGTCGTCTTCGGATTTGTAAAATCCCTTGCCCCACCAGACGGTGATGGTCTTGCCCTGGGCAAAAGCGGGTGCGGTGGCGGCGAACAGGCCGACGGCTGCGACCGCGAGTGAAAGCGCACCGATAACCTTGGATCTCACGTTGTTCTCCCTTTTCACGCCGGGTTTTTTAACCGGTTGGGTAAAACACTAGCGCATGGCTGTGGCCTGATCCAGATGGCGCAACGACGACTTCTGTAGGGGGGTATCGCGAGCGGCGCGGACGTGCATAGTCGCACCTATGCGGAAAGCGAAGAGCTCGATCAGTTCGACTTCGCATTTTCGGCGGCCGCCGGGGCGCTTGCCGGCGCAGGCGCTGCGGCGTCGGGCGCCGCGGACTTACCGCCGCCGGTGAGGCGCTCGATCACCGAGCGCACCGCATCGCGGGTCTTGCGGTCCTTCACCGCATCGAGCAGCGGCGCCGACGCGGGCGAGCGGCGGATCAGGCTTTCCGGATCGGGGAAGATCAGGGGATCGTCCCACGGACCCTGCACCACGAAGGGCAGATCGAAAGCGTTGCCGCCGGCAGCTGCGGACGTCAGGCTGGCGACGCCCTTGAGGTCATATTCGCGCGCCGGCACTGAAGCCGTGCCGGTCAGCGTGATCTTCGCCGCGGGGCCCTCGACGCGAATGTCATCGGCGGTCGCAACGCCGTCGGAGAATTTCACCGAGAGATTGAGATTGTCATAGGGCGTCGAGCCGGAGCGGAAATTGCCGCCACCCGACAGCGGCCGCCGCTCCAGCCGCTTCAGGAGCTGCTCGACATTGAAGCCCGCGATCGCCCCGTCATGGCCGGTCAGCGTCGCGGTCCCGTCGAGCGATTGCGCCAGTCCAAACGGGCTCGAGCCGGACGCCGTCAGCGAGACGTTGAGGTTGCCGCGCCCCGAAAGCTTGGTGATGCCGAACAATTCGCTGGCGCAGGCCTGCAAATCTACATCGGTGAACTGGAATTGCGCCCTGACGTCGGCGACCGCATCCGAGCGCGCGACCGCGAACGAGCCCTTGGCGATGCCGCCATACATCTGTGCCTCGCCGACGCTGAGCGCCAGCGCGCCGCCGCGCAGATTGGCGCCGAACGCGGTGCGGCCAAGCCTGGACGGGCCGACCGTCACCTTTGCCGCCGACAGCCGCATGTCGAGGTCGGTCGATGACAGCGAGGTCAGGTCGAACAATTGCCTGTTCCAGTCGCGCTGGCCGCTGGCCAGCAGGCGGAAGGTCGAGATGTAGGGCGTGAAGTCGAGATTGCCGGCCGCAAGCGTCGCCTGCAGCGTCTGCCGGCCGTTATTGGCGTAGGTCATCACGCCTTCGGCGACGTTGCCGTCGAGCTCGACATTGACATTGGTGAGCGCGACCGAGCCGCCGACCACATTGGCGCGCGCCTTCAGCGCGAAACGGCCGAAACCGCCACCGCCGCCGGGCGGCTCCTGGCCCATCCAGCGCAGCGCATTGCGCAGCGACGGTGAGTCCATGGTGGCGACGCCTTCCATCATCAGGCTGGTGCGGTTGGCGACGGTTCCGTCGAATGCAATCTTCAGCGGCGCGCTGGCCAGCCGTGCCTTCAGGCCGGAGCGCTCGCCCGACAGCAGGGCTACGAAATCGCTGGCGCTGATCGAGCCGTCGACGCGCTCGCCACGCCAGTCGAACTGGCCGGTTGCGGCAAAAGAGCGCGAGATCGACGGCCAGGCCAGCGACAGGTCGATATCGCCGAGCTGTTCGGAGACGCGGTTGGTCGCGTCCTCGTAGTTCATTTCGCCGTCCTGGATCCGGATCTCGGAGAACGACACCTGGTTCTCGGCGCCTGGCGTCATCGTCCTGGCGATGGTTTCGACAAACGGTGTCCAGTTGCTCTCGCCATTGGCGTCGCGCACCACATGGATATGCGGGCGGAGCATCATGACGTCGGCGATCTCGAACCGCCGCAACATGAGCGGCAGCAGGCGGAGATTTGCAGTCAGCACATCGACCTGCAAAGCGGGGTCGGTGGTATCTGCGCCCTTGAGCCCCACATCATGGAACGAGACATAACTGCCCGGAAACACCGAGACATCGATCGGGCCGTTGACGACGAGGTCGAGCCCGGTGACGGCGCGGATCTGCGCTTCGACGGCGCGTCGCAGCGAGTCCCGGTTGAGGAACCAGGAATTGGCGATCAGGCCAATCAGCGCCAGGCCGAGAACCGCCGCGATCGGCATCCCGAGGCGCTTTATTCCTTGGGCCATGGTCAATGACATGTCCGGATCGGGTTGAAATTGTCGGGTCACGTCGGACACTGCGGGCTGTGCATGGAAGCCGGTGCCAACCCACGCAACTTGAAGGGTTTTCTTGTCGCTTTCAAGGCCATCCTGATGTCGCAGGCGGCCTTCCGTGGCGGCACGGGGGCTGTCATTGACGCACCGCGAAGATTTCGCCTAATAATCCAGCCTGTGTCAGCGGTTCACGCCCTCCATCAGGTATTCGTCGCATGAACAAGGTCTATCCCGACGCCAAGTCGGCACTCGATGGTCTCCTCAAGGACGGCATCATGATCATGTCGGGCGGCTTCGGCCTCTGCGGCATCGCCGAGACCCTGTCGGACGCGATCCGCGACTCCGGCGTGAAGGGGCTGACGGTCATCTCCAACAATGCCGGCGTCGACGGCATCGGCTTGAGCCGGCTCTTGGAAACGCGCCAGATCAAGAAGATGATCTCGTCCTATGTCGGCGAGAACAAGCTGTTCGCCCAGCAATATCTCGCCGGCGAGCTCGAACTCGAGTTCAATCCGCAGGGCACGCTCGCCGAGCGCATCCGCGCCGGCGGCGCCGGCATCCCGGCCTTCTACACCAAGACCGGTGTCGGCACGCTGATCGCCGAAGGCAAGGAAGTGAAGGAATTCGACGGCGAGAAATACATCATGGAGCGCGGCCTGTTCGCCGATGTTGCCATCGTCCACGCCTGGAAGGGCGACACCGCCGGCAACCTCGTCTATCGCAAGACCGCGCGCAACTTTAACCCGATGATGGCGACCGCGGCGAAGGTCACCGTCGCCGAGGTCGAGCACCTGGTGCCGGCCGGCGAGATCGATCCGGACCACATCCATACGCCGGGCATCTTCGTGAAGCGCATTATCGAGGTCGGGACCGGCCACAAGCGGATTGAGTTCCGCAACACTCGCCCGCGCCCCGCAGCTTGATCCGAAACCCGTTAGGAGCCTTCCATGGCCTGGACCCGTGAACAGATGGCCGCCCGCGCTGCCAAGGAGTTGCGCGACGGCTACTACGTCAATCTCGGCATCGGCATCCCGACACTGGTGTCGAACTACATCCCCGACGGCATCGACGTCAGCCTGCAGAGCGAGAACGGCATGCTCGGCATGGGCCCGTTCCCCTATGAGGACGAGGTCGACGCCGATTTGATCAATGCCGGCAAGCAGACCGTCAGCGAATTGCCTGACACCAGCTATTTCTCCTCGGCCGAGTCGTTCGGCATGGTGCGCGGCGGCCATATCGATCTCTCGATCCTCGGCGCCATGCAGGTCGCGCAGAACGGCGACCTCGCCAACTGGATGATCCCCGGCAAGATGGTGAAGGGCATGGGCGGCGCCATGGACCTCGTCGCCGGCGTCAAGCGCGTCGTGGTGGTGATGGAGCATTCCGCCAAGGACGGCGCGAAGCTGCTGAAGCAATGCAACCTGCCGCTGACCGGTGAGAAGGTCGTCGACATGGTCGTCACCGATCTCGCCGTTTTCACCATCGACAAGCACGGCAAGGACGGCATGGCGCTGATCGAGCTCGCCGACGGCGTCACGCTCGACGAGGTCAAGGCCAAGACCGAGGCCGAGTTCCGCGTCGCGCTGAAGAACACCTGAGATGCCAGCGGCGGGACGGACGACGATCCGTCCCGCACGATCCGACGACGCCGCCTTCATCGCCCGCATCATCCTGTCGGCGCAGCGCGGCCCGCTGCCGCGTGGCTGGATCGACATCGCGCTCGATCGGGATGAGCCGGAATGCCTCGCCTTCATCGCGCGGCTCGCCATTGCGCGTCACCGGTCATGGTATCACGTCGCCCATTTCCTGATTGCCGAGGTCGACGGCGTGCCGGCCGCGGCGCTGTGCGCGATGCCGGCATCCGGAACGGTCGTTGCCGCCCGCGCGGCGATCGAGGAGGTGGCGGCAGGGACCGACATCGATGCTGCGGGCGTCCTCCAGCGCGGCGCCTATGCCCGCAATTGCTGGGTTCAGGGCGGCGAGGGCGACTGGCTGATCGAGCACGTCGCGAGAGACAAGGCGTATCGCGGTGGCGGATTGATACAGGAACTGATCGGACACGCGCTCGCCGCCGGCAAGGCCGCTGGCTATGCGCAGGCCTCGATCTCGTTCCTGATCGACAATGTGGCCGCCGAGCGCTGCTATGCCAAAGCGGGCTTTGCATTCGCCGAAGAAAAGCGCGATGCCGCGTTCGAAGCCCTGACCGGCGCGCCGGGCTTCCGAAGGTTTGCGCGGGTGATGTGAGTGGGTGCAAAGGGTGCCGCCGTCGTCCCTGCGAAAGCAGGGACCCATAACCACAGGGTTGTGTTGTTGAGGCGAGCTGTGGCCCCAGCGGTGCGCAACAACACGCGGTGTCGTCGCCGGCTTGTCCGGGCGATCCAGTATTCCAGAGGCAGTTGTGCTTGAGCCGATGAGCCGCGGCGTACTGGGTCGCCCGCTTTCGCGGGCGATGACAGCGGTGGACAAGGCTTGGCATTCTCGCGACATGATTTGTCCGAGCTTTGCATTTCGTTTGCCCTCTCATCTCGTAGAGTGCGCACGGCTCAGCGGCCGAAATTCACCGCCGTGGTGTTGCCGCCGCTGATCACGACGGCGACGCGCTCATTGGCATCGGGCTTGTAGGCGCCCGACAGCAGCGCCGAAAATGCCGCGGCGCCGCCCGGCTCGGCGACGATGCGCAAGCCACGCCACAGCGTCTGCTGCGCCTCGGCAATCGCGTCGTCGGACACCAGAACGGTGCCATGCACATATTTCGCGGCGATCGGATAGACGCGCTCGCCGACCCGCCGCGGCGCCAGCGAATCTGCCGCCAGCCCGCCGGCCTCGGCATCGACCGGATGGCCAGCCGCGAGTGCGCGCGTCAGCGTTGGCGCTGCCGTTGGCTCGACGCCGATCACCTTGACGCGGCCGCCATACCACGCGGCAACGCCTGCGATCAGGCCGCCGCCGCCGACCGCCACCAGCACGGTGTCGATGTCGGGCGCCTGCTGTTCGAGTTCGAGGCCGAGCGTGCCCTGGCCCATGATGGTCTCGTGCTGGTCGAACGCCGGCACCGGCATCGCGCCGCTCTGCTGCGCCCAGACTTCGCTTGCGGCCAGCGCGTCGGCGTAGAGGTCGCCCTCGATCACGAGGTCGGCGCCATAGTCGCGGATGCGCTGCACCTTGGCGGGCGACGACACGGTGGGAATGTAGATCCGCGCCGGCTTGCCGAGCCGCATCGCGGCGTAAGCGGTGGCTGCGCCATGGTTGCCGCCGGATGCCGCGACGACGCCGGCCTTCGGCACGTCGCGCGCCAGCAAATTGGCGAAGGCGCCGCGGGTCTTGAACACGCCGGCATGCTGCAGCAGTTCGAGCTTGAACGTGATTGGATTGGCGGCGAGGCCGAACTCGTCACCCGCGAGCACGACGACCGGGGTCCGCCTGATGTGCGGCCGGATCAGATCAGCGCATCGTTCGATGTCCTGTGGTGTCACCTCGGTCACGGACAGTCTCCTTGCAGACGGGAATGATTGACAGGGATTAGTTATTTAGCTAATTAGCAATATGACTTCATCTCGGGCCAATGTCGAGTCCGCGCTGCGCGCGCTAGCAAGTGATCGCCGGCTGCTGATCCTGGAATGGCTGAAGCGCCCGAAGGCGCATTTCCGCGCCCAGGTCGATGGCGACCTCGTCAAGGACGGGGTTTGCGGCGTGCTGATCGCCGAAAAGCTCGGGGTCAGCCAGCCGACCGTGAGCGAACATCTGAAGATCCTGACCCAGGCCGGGTTCCTGAGCACCAAGCGCGTCAAGCAATGGACCTTCTACAAGCGTGACGAAGCGCAGATCGCGCAGATGAAGACCGCGATCATCGCGAAGGTCTAGAGCGTTTTCGAGCGAAGTGGATAGTGGCTCGGCTCGCCGGATGCGGCGGCGCGTGAGCTGCCGAGTGACGCGCTCGATGCGGCGTGTCGGCTAATGCATGGCACCGTGCAAAGGCATCTCTCTGTGATTACGCTCACACCGAAGGCCGCGGTCGAAACAGTCTGATCGTCATCTGCGCGTTGGGTTAGGCCAAGCGTCCAGACACAAGTTGCGCCGATTGAAGATATTTTTGCGGTTCGTTACGCGGCTCTCCGGCGTTTGTGTCGCGTGAGCAATCCGGCCAAGAAAAAACAAAATCCGGATCGAAGTAGGGCCTCCCTGAGGCAGGGCGCGGGCGATCTCACGACACCGCGCCCTTGCAGTCGTCTTTGCCCTCCGATTGTCTCCATCATCGAGGACCGTTCCGTGATCAAGATTTTTCGCCGCTGTTTCGCTGCAGGCCTGTTGTCGCTGGGCCTGGCTCTGCTCTCATCTCTTGCACCCCATGCCGCGCAGGCCCAGGCGCAGGGGACCGACACCATTCTCGTGCTCGACGCATCAGGCTCGATGTGGGGCCTGGTCGACGGGCAGAGCAAGATCTCTGCAGCCCGCCAGGCGGTCGATTCAATTCTGTCAAAATGGAACCCCGCCGATCGCCTCGGCGTGATGGTCTACGGCCATCGCTCGAAGGGGGATTGCAAGGACATCGAGCTGATGGTGCCGGTCAGCAAGTTCGATCCGGCGAGGATCAAGGCTGCGGTCGACGGCATCAATCCGAAGGGCAAGACGCCGATTGCGGATTCGCTGAAGGCTGCGGCCGCGGCGCTGAAGTCCACCGAGAACAAGGCGACCGTCATCCTGGTGTCCGACGGGATCGAGACCTGCGCGCCGGATCCGTGCGCGGCTGCGGCCGAGCTGAAGAAGTCCGGCATCGGCTTCACCGCCCACGTCATCGGCCTCGACGTCGCCGATCCCCTGGCGAAGAGCCAGCTGCAATGCATCGCGCGCGCCACCTGCGGCGTCTATCTCGATGCAAGCAATGCGTCGAGCCTGACCGGTGCGCTGACCAAGGCGGTGGCGGCGACACAAGGCACCAAGGTCGCAAGCGAGGCGCCGCAGAAGCCTGTGGCCGATCCCTATCTCGGCAAGAACATTCGCGGCGTGGCGCGGCTTGCCGAAGGCCTCGATCCGATCAGCGACGAGGACGTCAACTGGGGCATCTTCAAGCCCGCCGGCGGCGAGAAGGGCGAGCACGTGAACACCTTCTATGGTGCGCCGTTCGCCGACAACATCGCGCCCGGTGATTACATCGTCGAAGTGAGCTACCGGCAGCTCAAGCGTGAGTTTCCGCTCAAGGTAGAGAAGGGCAAGTCGGCCTTGCTCGATGTCATCCTCGATGCCGGCTACGTCACCAGCGAAGGTTCGGTCGCCGGTGGTGCTGCCAAGGTCGATGACGTGGTCTGGCAGGTCACCGACAAGGGCGGCACGCCGATCGCCCAGGAATACGATGCCGTGCCGCGTTTCGTGCTCGCCGCGGGCAGCTACGTCTTGACCCTGACCAAAGGGCAGTCGAAGACCAGCAAGCCGTTCTCGGTCGCCGCCGGCGACTCGAGCAATGTCTCGCTCACGCTCGATGTCGGCAAGCTGATCGTGACCTCTACCTATGCCGAGGGCGGCCCCAGGGTCGAGAAGGACATCGTGGTCGCGGTCCGCCAGCCAGCGAAGGCTGACGGCGACGAGGGCGAGAAGGTTGCGCAGGAATACGATGCCGAGTCGAAGTTCGACCTGCCAAGCGGCAGCTACGATGTGACGGCTGTTGTCGGCGAGGCCAAGGGCACGGCGCGTGCGGAGGTGAAGTCCGGTGCGCCGACCCGGATCAACGTCAACCTCAACGCCGGCGTGATCGGGATCAAGACCGACGGCGCCCAGGAGATCGACATCTACGGTGCCGAGCGCGACATCAATGACGAGCGCAAGCGCGTCTCGGTGAGCTATGAGGCGACCTTCAACGTCGCGCTCGGCGCCGGCGACTATGTCGCGGTCGCGATCTATGCCGACGGCCAGAAGCTGGAAAAGCCGTTCTCGATCGCCGCCGGCAAACGCCAGACGCTGGAGATCAAGCAGTAGGGCGTTGCGATGTTGCTCGGGTATGCCCGTGAAGCTCACCTCTTCCTGTGAGGTGAGCACACTGTCCGGCTCCCTCCCCCTTGTGGGGGAGGGTGGGGAGAGGGGTAGCCCCGGGCGAGATGCGTGACGTTGGATTTCGTTTTCGCAAATCTCGGTCGCGCGTCGTTTCAAGTTTGCGTTGGAGAGAGCGCCCGTGTGGCACCCCTCTCCCTAACCCTCCCCCACAAGGGGGGAGGGAACCCATCTGCCGGTGCGACCCTCACGGTGGAGCGGAGAATGCGGCGGCATCACGCGTGCGCGCCGATCACACCCGCGCGATCGCGTGCGAAAACACGACCTCGATCAGCGTGCCGGAGCGGCCGCCGGTGCGGATCTGGAATTTGGCGCGGTTGGCTTCGACCAGCGCTTTGGTCAGCGACAGGCTGACGCCGCCGGCGCCGGCCTGGTCTGACGGCGCGGGCGCCCGGAACGGCTCCAGCGCGGCGGCGACCTCGTTGTCGTTGAGGCTCTGGCCGGTGTCGCGCACCCGCAGCATCACCTCGCCGAAGTCGGACAATGCGGTCGAGACGATCACCTGGCCGCCGGCATTGGCGAGATGGATCGAGCTGCCGATCAGGTTCAGCGTGATCTGGCGCAGCGCGCGCGCATCCGCGACGACCATCGGCAGCGTGTGTGCCAGCGAAGTGCGGATGATGATGCGCTCGCGATTGGCCTGCGGCTGCATGACCGCGACGCAGCTCTCCACCATCTCGTTGAGGTTCTGGCTGGTGAAGGCGAGATCGAGCTTGCCGGTTTCGATCCGGGAGAGATCGAGCAAATCGTTGACGATCGCGATCACGCGCTCGCCGGAGGCGCGGATGTCCTTCATGTATTCGACATAGCGCTCGTTACCGAGCGCGCCGAAGCGTTCGCCGATCATCACCTCGGCAAAGCCGATGATGGCGTTGAGCGGCGTACGCAGCTCGTGGCTGATCCGCGCCAGCATGTCGGATTTGCCGTTCGCGGCGCGCTCGGTCAGCCGCCGCGCCTCGCGCAATTCGTTCTCGCTTGCCTTGGTCTGCGAGAGATCGCGGAACACGGCGAAGAAGTTCGGCCCGTCGGCGCGGGTGCGGCCCATCGTCACCGACAGCGGAATCAGGCCGCCCTGGCGGACGCGCCCGAGCGTCTCGCGGCCGTGATCGAGCAGGCTGGCAACGCCGGCCGATTTCACGCTGGCGAGATAGTCGAAAACATTGTGCTGGCTTTCCGGCGCGAACAGATCGGCGAGATTGTGCGCGATGAACTCCGCGCCGTCATAGCCGAACAGCGCCTCGGCGCTGCGGTTGCAGGAATGGATGTTGCCCTCGGCATCGAACATGATGATGCCTTCGGCTGCGGTGTCGAGGATCGCGCCGAGCTCTTCGGCGTCGGCGTGGCCGGCCTGCGGTTCTGGCGGCACTGCGATCGGCTCGATCGCTGCTTCCGATGCCGGTGCTGACAGCGCGGCTGCGATCGCGGTGTCCTCGTCATGCGTACGCGAAAAGATCAGCGCCAGCGCGGAATCATTGTCCCAGGAAATGGTGTGCAGCCGCGCTTCCGCAGATACCGATGTGGCTGACGCGTCCGCGGCCTGGTTGGCGGAGATCGTGACTGGCGTGCCGGTGCCGGACGAACTGCTCGCCTGCGAGACGCCGGGTTCGACGAACAGCGCATCGAGCCCGCCGGCGTCTTCCAGCGCGTGCAGACTGTCATAGCCCATGCGCGCGAGGAACGCGTGGTTGGCATAGAGCAGACGGTCGAGCCGGTAGATCAGGATGCCGACCGGCAACAGATCGAGCAGTGCCTTGTCGCGCCTGGCATCGCCGCGCGGCGGCGGCTCGGCCTGCGCCATCCAGCCGGACTTCGGAGTGTCTGGTTGCTCCTCGCGCGGCGGCTCGATTGCGGCGGGCTCCTCAGCGGTCGGCTCGGTTACGGCGTCCGGCTCGGCGATCATCTCCGCGGTAGTGCTGTCGGCGGTTGCCGCGGTCAGTCCCGCCTCGTTCTCCAGCCGCGCCGACAATTGGCGGGCGAGCTCGTTGAAGGCGTTGTTCTCGACCGGCGTCAGCGATGGCGGCCGCGTGTCGCCGCCGGGGCGGAACGGGACCACATTCTGTGGCGTCTCGTTACGCACGTCTTCGCTGATATCTTGGGGCGTTTCCACGGCTTGATCCAGGTCGGGGTGTGAAGTCTCGGATGCTATCGGCTCGAACAATTCCTCGATTGGTGGTTCTGCGTTGGCCTCGGGCGGCTCCGCGACCGGCGGAGGAATTTCGGCCGGCGGCGGCTCGGCGGCGAGCGGCTCGGCGGTAGCGTCTACGACCAGGGCCGTGGGCGCGACGTCAGCCGACAACGGCTGCGGCACCGTTGGGCCGCTGAAGAACTCATAGCGGCGCAACGCGGCGAGTCGCGCAAGCCCGTCGAGGTCGCGACACACACCAAAGCCGCGATAACCGGCGAAAGTCCTGTTGCGGTCGAACACCGGCAGGCCGGCCAATTCGACCGGCAACCGGCCGCCGCCATCGACCGGCCAGGGCAGCGTGATGCCGCTCCAGGTGTCGTGCGTGGCGACCGCCTTCAGCACCCGGCCCTCGGGATCGAGCCCGAAAGCATCAGATATCTCGCTCCAGAGCCGACCAAAGCCGGCCGCGGTGCGGGTGCCGATCAGGCGGGTGAATTCGTCGGAGCCGAGCGAGAAGCGGCCCTCATGGTCCATCTGCCACATGAAGCGCAGCGGAAGCCGCCGTGCAGTCGGCAGGGGCTCGTCCATCCAGGATGGCGCGGGCGGAGCCGGCGGTTCGATAGCGGGCGCATCCGCCACGGTGTAGGGCGAGGGGGCAGGTTCGGGCTGTGGCGCTGATGTCGCCGCGACGGAGGTTGCGGCCTCGTCCTCGACATCGAGCGGCGGCTCTTCGGCTTCCTCTTCGGCCTTCACATCCATCAGCGCCTCGGTCGGTGAGTCCTCGACCACGGGGGCTTCGGGAAGCGCGATGTCGGGATGCGCAGGCGTGGTCTCGGCGGGCTCGGGCTCCGCGTGCGCCTGTTCTGCTGTCGCAGGCGCAGCGTCGACATGAGGCTCGCTGACAACAGGCTCGGGCGCGGTGGGTTCTTCCGCAATCGCTTCCTGCGGAGTCTCCAGCGCGTCGTACAGCGTGAAGGCGGCCGGCGCTTCGGTGGTCAGCGCGGGGGCTTCGTCAGGCGCGATCGGTTGTTCGCTCGCGAGAGCAACTGCCGGTGTCTCTGGCGCGGCCGTCTCCTGCACAATCGCTTCAGGCACGACCGTCGCCGGTTTCGGCTGTGCGACGACATTCGGTGCCGGCTTGATCAGTGCGACCAGCGCGGTGTCGGCGCCGCGGCCGATCCGTTGCAGCACGACGCGGCCGATGCCGATGCTGGCCGCGGCGCGGCCCTGCTTCAGCGCGTCGCTGCGCGCCGCATCGAGGCCGGCTTCTGAAAGATCGTGCAGGCCGAGCAGGGGGCGCGCCGCATCATTGGCGCCGAGCAGCATGCCGTCGCCGCTGAAGGCTGCGACCGGCCGGTCCAGGCCCTGCACCAGCCGCTGCAGCCGCTCAGCCAGCGGCATGACGCGGCCGGTGGCGGTTGCCGCGGCGACCAAAATGCCGTGGCTGCCGTCGGGCAGATCGAGCCGCGCGCAGCTGCAGGTCGCAAGCCCACCGGGCGCAGCACCGAAGCCGCGCAGTCGCTCCAGCCGGATGGCGCCGCCGGCCGCGAGGCTGCCGCCGAGCCGGGCGACCTGGCGGCGATGCAGATCGGCCGGGCCGAAGGCGCGCTTCGCCAGATCGGTGCCGTTGACCGCACCGAACACCTGCGCGCCGACCGGATTGGCCCAGAGGATCCGCGCGCCGTCGGCCGACCACAGCCATGCGGGAAGCGGGCTCGCCGCATGCTCCGCTAGCCTGACGTCACTGAGCGCCTGGATCTGGAATTCCGCATCGTTCATTACGCAGGACTTGACCGCATTGGTTGGGCTTTCTCACCTGCGATGGGCGCAGATACCGGCGGCCAAAGGATGACAGCCTTAACGGTTCGTTAGTATCGCAAGCGCGCGGCGGCAGGTCCACGGCTGTGCCCATCCTGCCCACGGCAAAGGCTGGATAACGTTAACTTGCCTGAACGATCTGCCGCGCTTAGGCGTTGTCGGCGCAAACGGAAACCGGCGACACCACGTCACATCGGCGGTGCGGCGTCGCGGTATAGGCTGGCGCCGGCCGAGGACGTAATCGGCAGGCAGCAACAATCCAGGGAGCACGACCATGAGCGACAACGGACGTGACCATTTCGAGATCCCCAAATTCGAGATCCCCAAGGACATGCGATCGATGGCGGAGGCAAGCTTCGGCCAGGCCCGCCAGGCGTTCGAGAAATTCGTCTCCACCGCACAGGCGACCGCCGGCACGATCGAGGAGCGCAACGCCAGCGTGCGCGCCGGCGCCAAGGACATTTCGAGCAAGGCGCTCGCCTATGCCGAAAAGAACGTGCAGTCCTCGCTGGACTATGCGCAGTCGCTGCTCAAGGCCAAGGATCTGACCGAAGTGATGAAGCTGCACAGCGACTACGTGCAGGGCCAGATGCGTTCGCTCGCCGAACAGGCCAGCGAGATGGGCCAGATCGTCAGCCGTGCCGCGATGGACGCGGTCAAGCCGAAAAGCTGACGCGGGCTGAGATAGAGTTGAGGCGAGCCGAGCCTGCCGCCGGTGCCCCGATACAACCTTGGGGCTGCCAGGATGGAACCTGCATCCGGCGCATTCAAAAGTTGCGGCATTGCAGCGAATTCACGTTGCGTTGCACAAAATTGACATGTTATGGGTGTTTTGTAGGTCATGCCCAACGAAGGGCATTCCCCGTGAACCAAGGCAGCGTGATCCATTTCGACGGCCCCGGTTTCAGTTCCGGGCGTCCGCAGATGGTCACATCGAAGTCACCCCTTTCGAGTCACCCGTTGCGAAGGATTACACGTCAATGACCAACCCGTCCGATCCGTTCTCCGCCTCCGTCATCCCGTTTGAAGTTCCCGAGCAGATGCGCGCCTTCGCCGAAAAAGGCGTCTCGCAGGCCCGCGACAGCTACGCCAAATTCAAGGACGCTGCCGAGACCCACAACTCGACGGTCGAGGCCGTCTTCACCACCGTCAGCAAGGGCTCCAGCGAGTATTCGGCCAAGGTGCTCGAGTTCTTCAAGGCCAACACCACCACCCAGCTCGAATTCGCCCAGTCGCTGTTCTCCGTGAAGTCGCCGACCGAGGCGATGGAGCTGTGGACCTCGCACGCCCGCAAGCAGTTCGAGACCTACGGCGCCCAGGCCAAGGAACTCGCTGAGCTCGGCCAGAAGGTCGCCGCTGAGGCCGCCGAGCCGATCAAGGCCAGCGCCGCGAAGCTCTACAAGCCGGCCGCCTGATTAAGGCCTGCACCACGATTTGCAGAAGGCCCGGGCGGGAATGTCCGGGCCTTTTTGCTGGAAAACGCGTCAAAACAAGCGCCTGGGGCCTGGATTCCGGTCTGATCAGACTCTGAGCCGTGGTTATCCATCGGCGTGAAATGCGGACGGAAAGCCTGCGTTCCGGCCTTGCCAAAGGCGTGCGTTGCACCTAGTTTCCGCCCGAAATCGCCGCCCCCCTTTTAGCGGGGCCGCGTGCCAGGATGCAGTTGTAGCTCAGTTGGTTAGAGCGCCTGTCTGTGGAACAGGAGGTCGGTGGTTCGAGCCCACCCAACTGTACCACTTCGGTTGAATTGCCCTGTATCACCAGCATCTTACTGATAGACCTGACGTGTTGCGCCACCTGGAAAGGTAAAGGCATTGCGGATGGTTGCGTCAAGTCAACAGCACAGCCGCGGACCAGAGAAGCGCCGGTGGACTTCAGCCACAATCGCGTGTGGAGGTGATTTACGTCGTGCGCCGGATACGTTCCCCCGTGATCAGAAGGCAGATTAGCACCCGCTTAAGAGGGAGCCATTCGGTGGCCCTGCGGCAACGCAAGATTTCGGCGAGCGATCCGCCCTACACTCGCGGTGGCTAGAAGACGGTGACGCGCAAATGGCAAAACAAGACAAAACGGACAAGCAGATCTCACTATCGCAGCTCGTGGCGCTTCGTCGTAACGAGGAGCATGAAAGCTATTTTGTTTTGCACAAGTTCGATGATGGCGCGTGGGATTTTGACTACGTCGTTCCTTGGACCAAATCGGCGTGTAATGTTGATGCCAAGCTCATGATTATTGGGCAAGACTGGTCTTCCGAAGAATTTCTTCGTAACCAAAAAAACAACACATCAGATCGTGTCGCCTTGCGGAAGCAATTAGGGCAAGACCCCCACTTGCCAACTAACAAGAACATCAAACGCTGGCTACCGTTTTTCAACACTACATGGGAACAGACCTACGCAACGGACGTGTCAATCTTCATTAAGCCAAAGAAGATGACCGCAAGAGTGCCGATGACTGTACTGAAGCACTGTGCAGACAAGTACACTTTGCCTCAGCTGAGGATCGTGAAGCCTTTTATGGCGATTTGCTTGGGCATCAAGACCTTCAACTCAGTACGACGTGCATTGGGAAAATCGCCAATGCTTCTACGTGAAGCACTGCAGCCGAATGGACACACCAAAGAGCATGGCGTTGAGATTTACGGCGTTCCCCATGCAGGCGGTCTAGGGCTTGCTGCGTACGGAGGACGTGTAGGCGTTGAACCGATCTGGCTGCGACTTGCGGATCGCTACCGGCAAATTTTAGAGGATTCTTGATCGATTCGAGGCTTTTCAGATGCGCGTTGCCGTGGTTGACATTGGAAGTGCCGCCAACATTGGATGGGCGATAGATGCTCCCGAGGCTAGCGGTACAACGCTGAACGAGTTGGTTCGCGTGGTCGCACATGCGCTGGGTAGGGGGCCTGTTGCATTGGGCTTCGAAGCTCCTCAGTTTGTTCCTATGCGTGACGATCCGCTGAAGCTTACGCACGCTCGTTTTGGTGAGGCCGGATCCGGTCAACGACCTAGGCCCTTCTCGGCCGCTGCTGGTTCCTCAGCGCTGGTTACTTCTCTCGTCGTCGTTCCCTACGTGCTCAATGAACTGCGCAAGGATGTCCCAGGCGGACGCATCACGTTCGACTGGACCCGACCTCCTTCCGCCCCGGGCGAGTTACTCTTGTTCGAAGCCTTTGTAAGCGGACAGTCCGACCAAGGCCCTGACCGGCACATGAACGATGCGCGACGCGCGGTCTTCGACTTCAAAGGAGCTATGAAGTCTTCCAGCTCTCGCTCTAGTCACAGCCGCTTTGCAGACCCTAACATTTTCAACCTGCTAGCTGCAGCGGTACTGAGAACCGGTTGGTCGGATGATATCAAGCTGTTGTCGGCTCCGTGTTTGGTCGTTCGGTCAGCTGATCAAACAAGATCACCCCAAGGCAGGGCTGAATGACTCTGGATCAGTACATATCTACTGGCGCCAGCGCCGGGTCGTTCCTTGCAGCGTTCGCTACATTTCTTACCGTGTGGCAGATTGCCAAACAAAGAAAAGCTACGTATCGGCCAGACGTCGTGGTCAAACGCGCACGCGTAATAGTGCTTGAAGAAGACAGGACAGATGATCAGTTCATCGCTCCCTTGCTGAAGTGGAGGCACGATGAGCAAGAAGTTGATAGCCAGCCGAGTTTTCTCGGTCACGATTATTCGCTGCTGCTTGTGAACATCGGACTTGGCGCGGCAACGACCGTCGCGGTCACGTGGGATTTTCCCATGGTGTCGTTTGTTGCCGCGACAGGCATGCTCGCAGTCAACAGTGGTTACCCGGAGAGAATTGAGTTCAAAAATGGAGCGGTCAGCGTAACCAAACCGCAGATAACCTCATACTGGCAAAACCAAAGATACGATCACTTTGACTATCTGGTGCCGGCCTCAATCGATAAGGAACCGGCGAAGCTAGATCTTCCCTCCGCGTATATTCTGGCAGTCGCGACTCGTATGGCTCTTTTTCTCGGAGTTTTGCCGAACTCGGACAGGGAGGAGCCGGACATACCGCCTTTGCAGCTTTTTTTGGAGTTCAATGACATTGCAGGAAGAAGGCACTGCATGAGGTATGAGATTGAATTCCATTGGTTCGTGGCGACCCCCCATGCCTTTGAGGCAGAACTCATTCCTAAGAGAACATAGCCGTCCGGGGTGCGCATCCGAACGCGCTAGTTGTGTTGTGTCCGTGCAGCCCTGCTTGCCATTCCCGCCCCGTTCACCCACTATCCGCCAAATGACGGCCTTGGGGGACGCATGGGGATCATCGGTTCAAGGACTTTTCCGTTCGCGCTGATGCTGGTGATAGGGGGAGCCGTCGCTCTGCTCCCGACCAGGAGCAAGGCCTACACCGACGATCAGCAGCAGGCCTGCACACCGGATGCGTTCCGGCTCTGCAGCTCCGAGATCCCTGACGTCGATCGTGTCACGGTCTGCATGATCCGGAACAAGGCGCAGCTCTCACCTCAATGCAAGGCGTTCTTCCGGCCCGATCCCGAGCCGGAGCGCGTTGCGGCAGAGCCGGCGAGGCGGCCGGTCGCTGCCAAGCGCAAGGTTGCGAAACCGCACAAGGCGAAGAAGCCGGCGAAGCCTGTGGCGAGCTGACGCAGGGCTTGTCCGCGCACTGGATCACGCCGCGGCGATTTCAAGGCCATCGCGCGCGACAGACTGACGCCTTGTGATGCTGTCACGCAGCAACATCTTTTCTCTTTGGTTGTTATCAGCCGAACAGAGTCCGTTCCGCGATGCGCGGCATGGTTGAGGAGAGATCACTTGAGCGCGTTTTACAGACAGGAGATCGATCGGCACTTCGCCTGGTTCGAAGCCAAGCTGCCACCGCGACCGGCGCGGTTTGTCGGCTGGCTGCGCCGGCCGTCGTCGCGCTATGTGCGGATTCCGCTCGCGATCCTGCTGATCGTCGGCGGCATTTTCAGCATCCTGCCGGTGCTCGGGCTCTGGATGCTGCCGCTTGGACTCCTTTTGTTCGCGCAGGATGTGCCGTTCCTGCAGAAGCCGGTTGCGCAACTGCTCGGCTGGGTCGAGCGCAAATGGATCGAACGCGACGCGAAACGTGCCGCAAAACGCGCGCGCTGAGTCAAATCGGGCGTTGAGCGGCTTCCATTTGCGGTTGTGTTATGTGCGGAGTGTGACTCAAAAGCCAAAATGTGCCGGTAATCTTGGCTTCTTTGCGGATTGCAAGAAATTTATCTTTCACGAATCAGCGCGCTGATTCATTTTCGCCTCCTGGGGTCAATCTGGAGGCCAAGGTATGAACGTCATTGTTTTCGCGTCGCGTAAGGGGGGCTCGGGAAAAAGTACCCTGGCTGCCCACCTCGCCGCGCAAGTGCACAAGGCAACGAAGCCCTGTTTGCTGATCGACGCAGATCCGCAGGGCTCGCTGACTCTCTGGCATAAATTGCGCGGCACCAACGAGCCGCCGATCAAGACGGCGGTGAACTCGGTCAGCGGCATCATCGCGCAAGCCAAGCGTGACGGCATCGAGTGGGTGTTCATCGACACGCCGCCGAATCTGTCGGCCGTGGTCGACGACGCCATCAAGAACGCCACCATGGTGATCATTCCGGCGCGGCCCGGCGTGTTCGACGTCAACGCGGTGCAGGAAACGATTCAAAACTGCCGGTCGTCGCGCAAGCCCTATGCGGTCGTGATCAACGGCGCTCCGGCGCAGCGCGATAGCGTCGAAAGCCCGATCGTCGCGATCGCCCGCGAGGCGCTGGCGAAATTCCGCGCGCCGGTGTGGAGCGGCCAGATCACCAACCGCGCCGATCTGTTGATGGCGCTCGGCCACGGCGAAGGCGCCCGCGAATATGATTCGGAAGGCCGCGCCGCCGCCGAGATCAACCGGCTGTGGGCCGCGATCGAACGCTCGATCAAGGCAATCCGCGGCTCGGCATCGGCCTCCGGCGCCATGCACAAGCAGGCGGCGTAACAACGCCGCTGTTGCCTGGACTGACAAACGCGCGGGGTCCGCGCGTTTTTTAGTGCGACGCGTCATTGCGAGCGCAAGCGAAGCAATCCATCGTTCCACACATGCGGAGGAATGGATTGCTTCGCGGAGCTTGTCATCCGGCGGCGCTTTGCGCCGACCGGGTGGCTCGCAATGACGGGGCAGCAGGTGGCTTTACGCCACCATCAGCATGTAGAAAATAATCACCGGCGCCAGGGTCAGGATCACCGACCAGATGCCGACCGCCCACAAAATATCCTGGATCGTAAAGCCCGGCCTATCGGCAATTCCGGACCCTACGGCAATCGAACGCTCCTCAAACTTCACGACGCCCCCGCGTTGTTCTTGTTCGTAATGGGCGCAACGATACGCGAGCGGTTTTAAAATCCCGGCCGCAATTTCGCTCGCATTTGACCACAGGTGCTACCGCCGATTAACCACGGCGGTGCTCCGGCCGCCGCCTCAGGCCGCCAGCAAATGGTAGGTCATGACCGGCGCGAAGCCGATCAGCATGGCCCAGATCGCAAATGACGACACCAGCAGCACGTCATGCACCCGTTGAGCGAGCTCGCTGGATGGATAGCGCGGATTGTGATGGATTTTTGTGATCATTAGTCTCCCCCCAGAGTTGTTTGAGGAGAGAGCAATACGCTGAAAATTTGAAGTTCCGGCTCGCGCCGCCGCTCAACTTGGCGGCGATCCAGTCATCGTGTCTTAACTATCAGCCTTAGCGCGTGCCACCCTGGTCCCTGATCGCGCCGAGATGCTCGTTGATGCGGAACACGATCAGGATGAACTCGGCAACGATGCGCGAGAACACGATGCCGACGATGACGCTGGCGATCGACGCGAGCAACTGGATGAAGCCGACGAACGGGCTGATCGCCATCGTGGAGAGGCTCAACAGGATGCCGGAGATCCCGAACAGCATGATGACGCCGATCACGAGCCAGTAGAACGTCTTGATGATCGTGGGGGTGATGAAACGGTCCCACTGAAACAGATCCTGGAAATCGAACATCGGTGGTTCTCCCGGCAAGCCGAAATTTGATTCGCGTCTCATCCTACTGCGTCATGCCTGGCTTTATCAGGCTGGCTTTATCAGGCCAGCTTTATCAGGCCATCCCGGGGCGCTTGCGTCCCCGCGACCAGCCCCCGAACCGGGCGCCGGCCGGTCAGGGGCGAGCTATGCGAGTGGGCCGGTTGAGATTGCCGTAAATAACGGCCACAATCGGGCTTCCCTCCAGCATATCCTCACCCCATGACCAGTTTGACCTTCGAAGATTTCAAGCCCGGCCGCTTCGGGACGTTTGGCCCGCGCCATGTCACGCGCGAGGAGATCCTCGCCTTTGCCGCCGAATACGACCCGCAGCCGATGCATCTCGACGAGGCGGCGGCGCAGAAATCCATGCTCAAGGGCCTGTCCGGCTCGGGCTGGCACCTCGGCTCGCTGATGATGCGGATGCTGTTCGACGGCTTCATCGGCCGCACCGCCTCGCTCGGCTCGCCCGGCGTCAACGAGATGCGCTGGATGGCGCCGCTGCGTCCGGGCGACGATTTGACGCTTGATGTCGACGTCACCGAAGCCCGCGTCTCGAAGAGCCGCCCGGAGACCGGCATCGTGACCTTCAAGGGCACGATCCGCAACGCGAAGGGCGAGGTGCTGTGCGAGATGGAGTCGCCGATCATCGTAGCCCGCCGTAACGGCGTGAGTAGTTAGAGGACGGCATGCGTTTCTTTGAAGACATCGAGATCGGCGACCGGCGCGACTTCGGTTCGTTCACCTTCACGCCGGAGGACATCAAGCGCTTTGCTGGGCAGTTCGATCCGCAGCGGTTCCACCTCGACGAGGAGGAGGGACGCAAGTCGCTGTTCGGCGGGCTCGCAGCTTCGGGCTGGCACGTCGCCGCTGTGTGCATGAAGCTGCTGGTCGCCGACGGCAAGCGGCAATCGGCAGAGGCCGCTGCGCGCGGCGAGACGGTCGCGGTGTGGGGACCTTCGCCGGGCTTCCGCGAACTGCGCTGGATCCGTCCGGTGCTGTCAGGCGACACCATCAGCTTCTCGAACCAGGTCGAGACCAAGCGGACCTCATCGAGCCGTCCCGAATGGGGCATTTTGCAGGCGCGCAACACCGGCACCAATCAGCGCGGCGAAATGGCGTTCTCGTTCCTCGCGACCGCCTTCGTGCCGCGGCGCAATCCCGGTTCCTGATGTTGCACGCGCGCATCTGATCTGTTGCACGAACGCCATGGTTAGCGGATTACTTCTACGCACCCCTGCGGTTGTGCATTGCGCGGAAGCTATTTTTTGCTAACGCATTCTGAACCTTTGTCCCTGCCTATGGCTTTTGAGCAAGAACCTCAGGGAAAGAACTTCAGGGTGTGACAATGGCAGATCGCAGCGCGCTGAAACTGGTCGGCTTTATCTTCGCAACGGTGACGCTCGTCGTGATGCTGGCCACCGGCCTCGTCGTGAAAGGCTTCGCCGACGGCAATTATTCGTTCGAGACGACCGCGAGCATCAATCGCTGACTCGGTCTCCGATAACTATAGCGCCCGATCGCTGATCAGGGCGCGATCTTAGCGGTTCCAGATCAGCACCATCACCACAGTCACGGCCAGCAGCAATCCGACAAACCGGATCATGATCGTTCCGACACTCTGCTGCGATTGGCGCAGCGGGATGGGATCGGTGTTGTCAGGTCGAACGCTCTGCATGGATTGGGCCCCTAAGACGTGCCGGCCGCCTCGACGGGGCGCCGCTGCTTGGTCGCGGTCTGCGCAACTAAAGTTCAAATCAATGTTGAAAAGTATTGCCCGCGCGGCGTTTCGGCCACGTTAACCGCGGCCATCCGGCGCAAAATAGAGCGTTTTCGAGCGAAGTGGACACCGGTTCGCGTGAAGAAAACGCGTCAAAACAAGAATCTAGAACTTCGGTTCTGATTCAATCAGAACCGAAAGTGCTCTAGTCTTGAAACGAAGCCGCCGCCTCCCGTTCGGGGAGAGGCGGCGGATGTCAGTTTTATAACTGTTTTGGATCAGCTGTTGCGCAGGCCGTCGGCGGCACGCTTCCACTGCGAGACGTTGTCGGCGATCATCCGGGTCGACTTCATCGCGGCCTGGCTGAGCTGGGCATAGCCGGAAATCTCGCGCTGCACGCGCTGGCCTTCGGCATGCAGGAGATCGCGCAGGCTCTCGAGCTCGGAGATCAGCTTCTCGATCTCGGCGAGCGAGGTGCCGGCGACGCGCTGGATCAGCGAGTTGACGTTGTTGACGGTGGCGTCGGTGTTCGGCTCGAGCGGCGCGGTTTCCGGGCTGGTCACCGGCGCCCGGCGCAGATAGGCGATGTCGTTGCGCACGAAGTCGCGGATCCCGGCCTCGACTTCGGTGACCGCGGCGAGATTGCTGTCGACCTCGGTGGTCGGTTCAGCATCAATGGTTTCGGAACGGGCGTTCATCGGCTTTCCCCTGTGTCGCGTAGCGCAGCGCGGCTGTCCCCCGCACGACGAATTGATAGTTGGCACGCCCATGTGGCTTGCGGAATTTGACCGCATCTGGGCCGAGATGCGGCAATGGTTGATCATTCGCGCGACAGGGCTAACGAACCGTTCACCACGTCCGCTTGAAGCCGGCGCTGATGCTCTTGCTGGTCGTCCCCTGCGCGGTCTCGCCGATCGACCCCGACACGGTGACGCCGTCGAGCAGCTTCTGCTCGGCGCCGACCCGGCGCAGCCATTTGTCGTCGAAGGTCGAGGTCTGTCCCGCCGTGATGCTGGTGCCGGTGTCGTTGACGGACAGCTTTGCCGACTGGTCGGCGTCGTAGCTGCGGGTCGGGCGGCTGACGATGCCGGGCACCGGCACCACGCCCTGCTGGGTCATGTTGATGCCGTTCTGCAGCGTGACCGAATAGCTGTCCGACAGCGGCACCTGTTTGCTTAAGGAGGTGCCGATCTTGCTCTGATCGGCGCCCGGATCGATGCGGGCTTCGACCGAGGTCTTGTCCCAGACCGAAGCCACGCCGGGCGCGGTAATCGAAGCCCAGGCCGAGCCGCCGGATTGCGGCAGGCTGCCGCCATTGGCGAGCCTTTCAGACAATTGCTCCGACGTCGTCGTGCCTTGCCTTGCGACCGTCATGTCGGCGCCCACACGCGTATCGAGGAACGGCGAGACCGACTGCTTGACCGACACCGCCGACGTGCCGTTGCCATTGAGGTTGGACGACCAGGCCGGATTGCTGCCGGCGCCGCCATTGACCTTGGCCGCGCCCTTCGGTGCCAGCACCGGCAGGGTCGTCGGATCGGTGTTGAGCTGGCTCCAGTCGA
This sequence comes from Bradyrhizobium sp. LTSP885, assembly GCF_000938305.1. Taxonomy (GTDB): domain Bacteria; phylum Pseudomonadota; class Alphaproteobacteria; order Rhizobiales; family Xanthobacteraceae; genus Bradyrhizobium. Next base: position 68,636 of record NZ_JYMT01000025.1, on the reverse strand, counting down.
GCTTGCTCTCGTCGATATCCTTCAGGATGTCGACGTCATTGGCGTCGGCCGCGGTCTCAGCCGGCGGCGCGGCCTCTTCGGTCGCCTCGTCAGCTCCGTCTTTAGCAGGAGGTGTTTGGGCAGCAGCCGAAACCGCTATCGCCAAGGTCAAACCGGCCGCCAGCATCGGCAGCCTTGTCCAGCCAAGCAATCTTGCCCAGCCAAATCGTGATGCGAAAGTCATTCCCAGCCCGCGAATTCCAGAGCCGTAATTTGCTGATGTCGTGGTGCGAAATTATGGCGGCTGGATCGTGAGAACCAAGACCTTGAGAACGATGGTTCGCCATGTCCGGGCAGGGGCGCGTTGTCGCGCCGGATGCCCCGTGCCCTTGCGGCCCTTCCCGGGGCTGGCAAAGACGAGCCGCAGGGGACGGGCGAATGCCCGGACATGGCGAAGCTGGAGAGATCGTTGAGCGTTACACCGCCATCCGTGGCAGATGGATGGGATAGCCCACGGTCTGTTCGACGAGGTCGAAAGTGTCGACCAGCACGCGGAAGCTGGTCAGCTTGCTGGCCCTGAACTGCGCGAAATGCGCGATCCGCAGCGAGATCGGCTTGTTGGAGTCCAGCGCCGTCAGCGAATAGCGCATCATCGAGGATGCCGAGTCGACGCCCAGCATGATCGACTCGCGGTCGAAGCGGTGGACCCGCACGTTCTCGCCGATCTGCCGGATCACCTCGAGCACGGCTTCCTTGCCGCGGCGCGCGCCGAAGAAGGGAAACATGTCGATCGGTCCATAGATCGCCCAGTCGACCTCATCGTCGAGCAGGGGCTCAAGGTCATCAAGCTGGCGTTCGTTGATCGCGCGATGCAATGCGCGCGAGAAACGCCAGAGGCTGTGCTCTGTCATTTTCGCTGGTTCCTGAAACTGGATTTCGAGACAGCAACGGGCTTGGGGCGTCAGCGCCGACGCCATGCCAGGTTGCTGCATTTCACTATTACGCCCTCAAATAGGGCAGATCGGCCAAAACGCAATTGCGAATTTTGCATTGCACAATTGCGTGGAATTTTACCGGAATGTGAACGAGCCCCGGGTTTTTACGGCTTTTCAGCGGTCGTGCTGCCGGGCCGGCTGCCGTTCGACCACGATTTCGGCGTCCCTGATCGCGATCACCGCGAACAGCAGGGCGCCGCCGATGCCCCCGATCGCGGCCCCCAGCGGCATGAAGGTGAAGAACACCAGCATGCCGCTATAGCCTTCAAAATCCGTGGTTTTGAAGATTTCGACCCAGGCGAGCCCGGCCCCGATGCCCAGCGCCGCTCCGCCGAGGGCGCCCAATGCAAGGCCAAGCAGCGCCAGCAACGCGATCTTCATGGTGGTTTCAGTTCCGACGCCCGTAACAGGCCCTGTGGTAGGTCGGCGTCGGGTCGATCAGGTTCAAAGCCGGTGCGCAATTTACAACCGCCTAAGTTCCGGTACCCCTCTGGCCCGTCAGCACCTCCGCGACGTCACGTTCCAGCACCTGCTGGACCAGGTCAAAGGTGTCGATGATCTCGCGGATCTCGGCGATCTGGCCGTCGCGCAGGGTGTAGAACACGGCGACGTCGAACTGCACCATCCGCGCATTGTCGCGCTTGCGGAGGAACACCCGTAACTGGGCCGCGACCTTGTCGCGCTCGCAGACCAGGTTCTGCGCCTCGTAGCGCATGTCGGAATAGCGGGTGTGGATGGTGGTCCACATCTGGCGCAGCGCCGCCTTGCCGCGGTGCTGGCCCATATGCGGCAGGATGTCGATCGGAGCATTGGCGAGGAACGCGATGTCGTCGGTGCAGCGATCGAGCGCGCCCTCGATGCCGCCGGCATAATAGACGTCGAGGAAGTTCAGCACGCGCTGTCGGTTCAAATCCTCGCCCATGGTCGACTCCGCCGGTTTCCCCGACCCGCCCCACATTGTGGACCGAACTGGCCCACGATCAACCGGCAAGTGGTTGTTTGATTTTGACGCCGCAGGCCGCGGTTTGGTTCAGCAACCATGGCGTGCAAGCACGGCTGCCATGCGCGAACAAACCGGATCGCGCGAAGGCTCAGGCAACCGCGGCAGGGTCGAATTATTCCATGCCCCGCGGCCGCCAAATCTTTGTTCCGCGGCCTTGCCGGGACCCTTCCGGCACGTATCCTCCGCACCGGAAGGCGGCCGCAGAGAGCCGCCGCAATGGGGAGAGACCAATGATTCGCATCGCCCACCTCGCCGTGGCAGCACTGCTGCTCGCCGGCCCGGCTTCGCTGTTGCCTGCTTTCGCGCATACGCCGCAGCAACCGCCACACCAGCTCTACAATGAGGGTGACCTCAAGCTCGAGAGCGGCGAGGCGATCAAGGATTTTTCGATCTCCTACGTCACCCACGGCACGCTGAATGCGAAGAAGTCCAACGCCATTTTGATGGTGACGGCGATCTCGGGCAATCATCACCGGCTCGATTTCATGATCGGCCCCGGCAAGGCGCTCGACACCGATAAATATTTCATTGTCTGCACCGATGCGATTGGCAACGGCTTCACCACGTCGCCGAGCAATTCGAAGGCGCAGCCGCGCATGCAGTTCCCGAAATTCGTGCTCCGCGACATGGTGGAATCGCAGTGGCGGCTGATGAAGGAGAAGCTCGGCATCGACCGTGTCGTTGCGGTGATCGGCCCGTCGATGGGCGGCATGCAGGCGCTGCAATGGGGCGTCAGCCATCCGGATTACATGGACGCGCTGGTCGCGATCGTGCCGCTTTCGAAGACGCCGGCCTGGTCGGTCGCGGTGATGGAGGCCTCGCGCAAGGCGATCATGAACGATCCGGCGTGGCAGGACGGCAATTACGTAAGCCCGCCGGAGAAGGGCGTGCGGCTGTTCCGCGACATCGTCGCGCTGCTCGCGGCGCGCACGCCCGACATGTATGCCGGGCAGTTCAAGAGCGGCCCCGATGTGCTGCCCTGGATGGAGCAGCAGGAGACCGCGCTGCTGCCGCTGTTCGATGCCAACGACTGGATCTACCAGAGCTGGGCCTATGACCGGCACGATGTCGGCACCACGCCGGGCTTTGGCGGCGACACCGCGAAGGCGCTGGCCGCGATCAAGGCGAAGACGCTGATCATGACCGGCACCAAGGACCTGCTCAATCCCGACTTCGAGCCGAAGGAGATGGGCAAGAACATTGCCGACGTGACGATCAAGACGATCAGCCCCGGCAGCGTGACCGGCCACGCCTCGGCCGGCGGTTTTTTTCCGACGGACGTCGAGTTTCTCAACCGCGAGGCTGGTGCGTTTCTCGACGGCGTGACGGATGGCGGCAAGAAGTTGAACTGAGCCGCAGCAAGGGAGATGGAACCCGCAGGGCGGTTCGACCGTTGATGCGTCAGAATTCCATCGGAGCCGTATCATGAAATCAGTTCTTCTCGCTTCCGCCATTGCCGTCATAGCGTTCACCGCCACGTCTCCCGCCGACGCCAAGGGCTGCATCAAGGGCGCCGTCGTCGGCGGTGTTGCCGGCCACTATGCCGGCCATCACGGCGTCCTCGGCGCCGCCGCCGGCTGCCTCTACGGCCGCCACCACGCCAAGGAGCAGGCCCGCGACCAACAGCAGCAGCAACAGGCTCAGCCGGCGCAGCAGGACAAGCTGTAAAGTGAGGCACAGGACGGTATAGGCGCCGCATACACAGCTGTCGTCCCTGCGAAAGCAGGGACCCATAACCACAGGGTTGTGTTGTTGAAGGAGGCGGTGGCCCCAGCGCGCAAGACAAGGACGAGCGGTGGTTATGGGTCCCGGGTCAAGCCCGGGACGACACCGAATTTGTTGCTCGGTCTGTGAGTCAAGCATCCGCATCCCCGCGACATGATTTGCCCGAGCTTTACTTTCCGTTTCACCCTCTGAATCAAGAGGGCGCAGGGAATGCCGGGTGCACGCTGCACCCGCGGTCCCGTGTGCCAAAGGTAGAAAACAGAGCGCACACGAGCATACAGGTTCAGCGGAGGCACTCCGGCATTCCCTGCGCGATGGGTTACGGCTTATACGTGCTCTCCCCGGCGAAACCGGGCTTTTTTGTCACCGTCGCCAGCAAGACGCTCTCGCGTCTCGCGGACTTTCAACCTGCCTTAGGGGCTCGGGACCACACGACTTCACCGTCCGCCTCATGCGCTCTCGTCAGTTGCGCAATCGACGTCCACCGCATCCCACCGCGCGTTCGTGACGTGCGCACGCCCCTCTCATCGGGTGAGACGGGCATATCTATACACTGAGTTGCAGTTCCTGAAAACCGAAATATTTTCTCTTGAGGGCGTTGACAGGTTTTCGGCTGAGTTGCCCGTCGTGTTGATCTTGTCACAGGTCGTTCCTCCCGTCATTGCGAGGAGCGATAGCGACGAAGCAATCCATCTGTCCATATACGCGGAACGATGGATTGCTTCGCGGAGCCTGTCATCCGGCGGCGCTTCGCGCCGACCGGGTGGCTCGCAATGACGTGGGGGCTGCGTGGTCCCCCGCGCGCGTGACACACATCACGTCGCGCCGTGCTCCGCGCAACTAGCTTGGCGGCATCGGATCATCCTATCGCCTCACAAGGGAACGCCGCCATGAACGCCAACACTGCACCGAAATCACCCGCGCAGAACCGGCTCGAAGGCTTTGCGCTGACCGCCATCTTCCAGGGGCTGCCGACATTTTCCGCCGCCGTGCTGATCCTCAAGGTCGTCGGCGCCCACGAGATCGTCGGCGAACGCGGCGGCGCGGCGATCTTTGTCGTGCTTGCTGCGCTGGTCTATGCCGCCGTCACGCCCTGGCTGGTCTCGAAATTCCCAATCCTGTTCCGGAAGGCCTCCGAGCCGGTGTTCTTCGACGCGAACCTGTCGGTGTCTGACAAAGTCGCGCAGTGGCGAAGCCAGCCGCGGGTCTCGCTGCAACTCGTGACGACCGTGATCATGCTGTCGCTGCTGGCAGTGGCCGTCGCGAGCATCGGCTAGCCCGTCGCGCTGGCGGCGCTTGCCATCGTCCGCCGGTCCACCTTGGATAGCTAGACAAAATCAGTCGATTTCAGAAAGTCCTCAGCCTTCGCGCGCGTCGGAAACCGGCCAAGTTCGCGATAGTCCGGATCATGCTCGGCCGAGTCGGGTGAACGAATAGCGACGAACTCGTCGCCTTCTTGCGCGACAAGCTCAGTCAAGTCTTCGCTGGTGAAGGGCGACATATGCCGTGCGCCGCAATGCGGGCAATCGTCGTCGCACGTGCAAGACCACTCGTCAGTCCAAACTTTCTTGCAGCGCGCACATCGGTAGAGATTCAGAAACCAGGCCATGGCGAACCCTTACGATTTCAGTCGGTAATTGCCTCGCGAAACAAACTCGATGAATCCACGGTCACGCAGATACTGAAGTTGTTGGCGTATCTTCGGCCGGACGTTCTGGTTACCCGGATAGAGATCGCCGAGATGCCGCTCGAACGCATAGACTTCTTCGAGCGTGAATTCATGTTTGCCCAGCGACTCCACGCATTTCATCACATCGAGCAGCCAGCCCCGGGACTCCAGCGACTCGCTTCTGAGGAACAGCGTCTTCTGCCAATCGGCGAGAACCAGCTCCTTGTCCCGAATGACACCGTTCTGGACGATGTGGATTTTTCCCGATTCCGGGACCTGCCCAAGCAGGATGTTGGACCCAATCCACCCGGCGCGCCGCGCGGTTGGCTTCAACGGCTTCCGTTCTTCGATGATATCTTGCACGAAGAAGTGCTTCGGGACGATGAGCAGGTTGACAACCGCGAGCGTCTTCAGATCGTAGTTCATCAACAGAAGATTGGGATTGTTGCTCGCGACAAGGCGCTCGCACTTCGTCTTGTAGGCGCCATCGGCTACCTTGGGACCGAACTTGCCTTTCTGGCTCTTGAGCTCGAACTCCTCGCTGCATGATCCGCACAGAAAATCTGCGACCGGACTGTTGTTCGGAAATTGCGACAACTTCGCATTGCCGCAATGCGGACAGTAAGCCCAAGCCCTGACCCAGGCCTCCGTCCACGTGCGGGCGCTTTGCGAGCCGCTGGTGTAGGTTGATTGGGATTCTTCGAAGCCGAGTTTCGAAGTGATAGGGCGAGCGTTAGTCGTGATATGCAACTAGCGTAACAGTACTTGATCCGTGGGAGAAGTACATTGGGCGAGGCGAAACTCAAGGAAAGTGCCACCAAGAAGTTCACTACACAGTTTCCGATTTGCGCTTTGTGCGGGGGCGATCGGGCAAGCGCGACCCGCGAACACATGCCACCGAAGTCCTTATTTGATCAGTCACACCGTCCGGATCGGTTAGTGATGCCCGCTTGCAACGAATGCAACGGTGGAACGAGTAAGGCCGATCTCACCGCGGCCATGTTGAGCCGATGGAATTACGATAGCCCCGAACAAGAGCGGCGGGATCACAGTCGCTTAGCGAACCAGGTGAGAAAGCAAGCCCCAGAATTGATTGAGGAATGGACGAAGTTGGATCAATTGGATCGAAAAAATGCAATGGAGCATCTCAGAAGCTACGGCGTGATGGTTCCTGATGATGCTGCATTGATGACCATCGGGCCTCAAACAATCAAGCAATTCAATATTTTTGCGCACAAGGCCACGCTTTGCCTCCATTTCGAACATTTTAGGAAGCCACTTTTAAATTCTGGGCGAGTGTCGGCGCATTGGAGAACGAAGGAAGATTTTTCAAAAGACGGGGTACCGGCCGAGCTTCTAGAGATCATGCCAAAATACGGCACGTTGGTGCAGGGCAAATGGAATTCGTCAGAAACATTTGAGTACCGATACGATCTAAATCAAGAGACTGGGTTGTTTGCGTGTTTGGCCCGATTGCGGACAGGTCTGTTCATATCGGGCTTCACGGCGAGTAATGCCGATCTCGTAGCCGGGGAGTCGGACGGCTATTGGATAAAGCCAAACGAGCTGCTTAAGGATCCGGTGCATTTTTCTAAGAAGAACTGAGACAGGGTCTGGTTTGCGTCCCAGTCGATCACCAGCGCTGTGCGGTGATCGCGTAATGTCTAAGTTTGAAATTTGAAGCGGTATTCGCTTATTTCTCAGGATGCAAGATGGGTGCAATTGGCACGGTTTGATCGTCTAGTAGTCCTTGAAGGACATAGCCGATTTTGCTCCCGATCTGGGTTCGGCACCATCCATCGTTGCATTCGCCATAATCTATCAGGCGACCCTTTCGTATCGACCCAATTAATTTGCTCTCCACATCTGGAGCCGATCGCACTTCTAATCTAGTGGTCGCAATGGCTGCCCTGTCTCCGAATGCCGCTGCACTTGAAACGCCAAAGGCTATTGAAGCGAACGCTACAATGGTCACGGGACGCATTGACATGGCGACTCCTTGTGTAGGTCTCGCTTCCTCGATCCACCTGAAGGGAAATCTTGCATGCTTGCCACCAAGCACTCTACAGGTTGTGGAACAAATGCCAAGAGGTCCTAAAGGCGAGAAGCGACCTGAGACACTACCGACGATCGGCGCGGACGTTAGCGCATTGCGCGACGTCGTCAGCGTGTCGAAGATGATATCGAGTGCATCGGTGACCGCGATGCCGACCACAGCGGCCTGTGGCGCTGTAGTGACCGCCGCGAGTCGGAGCTTCCGCAGGACGGCGAGAAGCTCGGCGCGCGTCATGGCTTTACCGCTTCTTCCAACCGCCCCGATGCCCCGGCGCGCCGCCGCTGGAGCGTGGCGAAGGCCCGAACTCCGGCCCCGACTGCCGCGAGTCGGTCGGCTGGATGATCCGGCTGGTGCTGCCGAACGGCTTTGCAGGAAGCGCGCCGCCGTCGCGGAAGGGCAGGGATTCTGGGCCGTGCATTTCGTCGAGATCGGGTTTGTGAACCCTTGAGCCTGACTTGCCGCCGCGGCTTGCCTTGACTGATGTCGCCGCGGCCTTGTTCTTCAGCGCGCTGACCGGCAGGTTCGCGGCCTCGCCGTATTTCTTGGTGCCGGCATAGGCGCCGGCCTTGCCTTGCACGGTGCGCTGTTTCGCGGTGGGGTCGTCGACCACGGCCAACTCGGTAGCGCGCAGGCGCTTGACTTCGTCGCGCAGCCGCGCGGCTTCCTCGAAGTTCAGGTCGGCAGCGGCTTCGCGCATCCGGGTTTCGAGATCGCCCAGCACGGCCTCGAAATTATGGCCGATGCTGATGACGTCGTCGGCCATGCCGCCGTCGCCGATCTCGACCAGCACGTGGTCGCGCTCGTAGACGCTGTTCATGATGTCGCCGATCGATTTCTTGATGCTCTCCGGCGTGATGCCATGTTCGGTATTGTATTCGACCTGCTTCTCGCGGCGGCGGTCGGTCTCGGCGATGGCGCGCTCCATCGAACCCGTGATGTGATCGGCATAGAGGATCACCTTGCCGTCGACGTTGCGTGCGGCGCGGCCGATGGTCTGGATCAGCGAGGTCTCGCTGCGCAGAAAGCCTTCCTTGTCGGCGTCGAGGATCGCGACCAGCGCGCATTCGGGAATGTCGAGGCCCTCGCGCAGCAGGTTGATGCCGACCAGCGCGTCGAACGCGCCGAGGCGGAGATCCCGGATGATCTCGATGCGCTCGATGGTGTCGATGTCAGAGTGCATGTAGCGGACGCGGATGCCCTGCTCGTGCAGATATTCGGTGAGGTCTTCCGCCATCCGCTTTGTCAGCACCGTGACCAGGCTGCGATAGCCGGCCTGTGCGGTGGCGCGGACTTCGCCGACGAGATCGTCGACCTGGGTGCGCGCCGGGCGAATATTGACGGGAGGATCGATCAGCCCGGTCGGGCGGATCACCTGCTCGACGAACACGCCGCCGGCCTCGTTGATCTCCCAGCCGCTCGGCGTCGCCGACACCGCGACCGTCTGCGGCCGCATCATGTCCCATTCCTCGAAACGGAGCGGGCGGTTGTCCATGCAGGAGGGCAGGCGGAAGCCGTACTCAGCCAGCGTCGCCTTGCGGCGGAAGTCGCCTTTGAACATGCCGCCGATCTGCGGCACGGTGACGTGGCTCTCGTCGGCGAACACCAGCGCATTGTCGGGCACATATTCGAACAGCGTCGGCGGCGGCTCGCCGGGGCGGCGGCCCGTCAAATAGCGCGAATAGTTCTCGATGCCGGCGCAGCTTCCGGTCGCTTCCATCATCTCGAGGTCGAAAGTGGTGCGCTGCTCCAGCCGCTGCGCTTCCAGCAGCCGGCCCTGGTTGTTCAGTTCGTCGAGCCGCAGCTTCAGCTCCGACTTGATCGACTTGATCGCCTGCACCAAGGTCGGCCGCGGCGTCACATAGTGCGAATTGGCGTAGATCTTGATGAATTCGAGTTCGTCCTGCTTGTGGCCGGTGAGCGGATCGAACTCCTCGATATTTTCGACGGTGTCGCCGAACAGGTTCACGCGCCAGGCGCGGTCCTCATAATGCGCCGGGAAGATGTCGATGACGTCGCCGCGGACGCGGAAGGTGCCGCGGGTGAAATCGGCCTGGGTGCGTTTGTACTGGAGCGCCACGAGGTCGGCGATCAATTGCCGCTGGTCGATGCGTTCGCCCTTCTTCAGCGCAAACGTCATCGCGGTGTAGGTCTCGACCGAGCCGATACCGTAGATGCAGGACACCGACGCCACGATGATGACGTCGTCGCGCTCCAGCAGGGCGCGGGTGGCCGAATGGCGCATGCGGTCGATCTGCTCGTTGATCGACGAATCCTTCTCGATATAGGTGTCGGTCCGCGGCACATAGGCCTCGGGCTGGTAGTAGTCATAGTACGAGACGAAATACTCGACGGCGTTGTCGGGGAAGAAGCTCTTGAACTCGCCGTAGAGCTGCGCCGCCAGCGTCTTGTTCGGCGCCAGGATGATGGCGGGCCGCTGCGTCGCCTCGATCACCTGGGCCATGGTGTAGGTCTTGCCCGAGCCGGTGACGCCGAGCAGCACCTGGGTGCGGTCGTTGCGTTTGATGCCCTCGACCAATTCCTTGATCGCGGTCGGCTGGTCGCCCTTCGGCTCGTATTCGGACTTGATTACGAACGGCTGGCCGCCTTCGGATTTCTCCGGGCGTGGCGGCCGGTGTGGCGTCCACACCTGCGTCGAGCCGTCATCCTTGCGGAACTCGGGGCGGCCCTCGCGGATCAGGTCCTCCAGCGCGTCCGCGGTCGCCTTGACGCCGAACGCCTCCATCTTGCTACGCGGCGGCCGCGCCAGCGATTCGTCGTCATCCTCGGCGGTGGGCAGGCCGAGCTGCCGCGCCAGTTCGGGATCAAGCGTCGGGATCGTGGCCGAGGTACCGTAATTCGCCTGGGGCGCCTCGTCGAAACCGGCGGCATCGCGCTTGGCGACGTCCTCGCCGGTGTCGCGCGTCGACGCCCGCGCGCGATGGGCGGCGGCCTCGCCACCCGCACGGCGGTCCCAGGAATTGTCCGGCGGCGGCTGCAATCCGGTGCCGGAACCCATGCCGGCATCGCCGCGGTTGATCGCGGGATTCAGCAGCTCGGCCAGCGCCGGCCCGATCGGTTGGACGTCGGGCCGGTGAGCTTTGGATTTGGGGGTTTTGCCGGGCTTTTTCGGAGTGCTTGGTGTCTTCGCCATGCCCCGAATATGGGACGAGTCCGGCAGCGAGAAAAGGGCAAAGGGGGCAAGGATATGGGCCTGGCGCCCCGCTGGCAGCAATTGTCAGCAGGGCAGCCGTCGTGCGCGTCAGGCGCGCGGCTTATCGACGATATCGAGGTGGATTCCGCCGCAACCGTCGCACTGCAGGGTCCAGTATTCGGCAGCACGGCCGGGAATCACGCGCAGCACGGCGAGTTCGGCCTGGCAGTCCGGGCAATTGGTTCTGATCTGCGTCGCCGGGGCAGCTTCGCATCGGGGGACGACAGCGACGACGGCGTTGCCGATCAGGCCGAAACCTGGGCTGACGACATTGTCTTGCCACTGCGTTGCCGGAACCGGTCGATCTGCGTCTTCGCGTCCGTGATCGCTGCATCCCGATCGGACCACGCAAAGCCGATGTCGAGCGTCGGAAACGAAATGCCATCGATGACGACCGGCCTTTGATCGGTACGTTGAATCCTGGCGTGCCATTGCCCTGTTCCCACTTCAAACGACGAGATTTCAAAACCGCCGTAAATCATCTGCGACCTCGAAATTTCCAGCCTCGGGGATCGAACCACGCACGTGGGACGCCAAGTGTGAATGAGTTCACACAGCGCCATTTTTATTTGTGCGGAGCAGTGGAATCTAGCTTTTGAGCATGATCTTTTCGGAAAACCGGTGCCCACTTTTCCGGATCATGCGTAGAGGCGGCCCGCGATGTGATCGGCCAGATCGGCGGCGTCGTCGCCGACGCCTGACAGGAACGAGGATTTCATCTTCGACAACCATTGCAGGCCGAGGAAATACAGGCCCGGTATCTCGGAGATGCCGCGGCGGTGTCTGGGATCGCCGTTCGCGTCCAGCACCGGTATCTCGATCCAGCCGAGATCGAGGCCGTAGCCGGTGGCCCAGATCACGGCGCCGATGCCCTCGGCGCTGAGATCGAGACGGTGCAACGGCTCGGTGAGGCACGGCGGATCAGGCAGTTGGGCGCGGGCTGTGGGATCGTCGGGGTAATCGAGGCTGTGCGCACTCACAAAGTCATCCACCACGCCGAGGAACGTCGCGTAGGCGGCATCGCCATTGGCGATGCTCTCGGCCAGATCGGGCGCAATCGCGATCACGCCATCGCGCGCCGCCGTGATGCGGCCGAGCAGCGTGATGCCATCGGCGGCGAAGCGGCGGAAGTCGATGGTGTGGCCGCCATCGGCGCCCGAGATCACCGGCAGCAGGCGCGTCGGGCCGCGCAGCTCGACCGGGGTCTGGTCGATGCCGATATCGGCCAGCCATCGGAACAGGTCGCGCCCGCGATAGCGGCGCGGCAGCCGGCTGTGGCGGCCGACCGACAGGAAAACGCGGCGGCCGGCGCGCCGCAGCTCCTCGGCGATCTGTGCGCCCGAGGCGCCGGCGCCGATCACCAGCACCGCGCCGTCAGGCAGCTGCGCGGGATTTTTGTAATCGCTGGCGTGGACCTGGAACAGGCCGGGATGGTCGCGCAGCAAATCGGGCCGCAGCGGCCGCTGATAGGGGCCGGTGGCGACCACGACGTTTCGCGCGGCGATGCCGCCGTCCGCGATGTCGGCGATGAAGCCGTCAGCATCGTCGCTGCGCCGCAGCCGGGTCACCGCGACGCCGCAGCGGATCGGCGGCGCGACGAAGGCCGCGTAGTCCTCGATGAATTTGACGATGGCTGGGACCGCAGAGAAGCCGTCGGGATCGCCGTGTGGAAATGCAAACTCCGGCAACCGCACCGACCAGTTCGGAAACTGGAACGTCAAGCCGTCCCAGCGTTCGCTGCGCCAGCGCTCGGCGATGCGATGCCGTTCCAGCACGAGATGCGCGATGCCGCGCTGCGTCAGCCGGTGGCTCATGGTGAGGCCGGCCTGGCCGCCGCCGATCACCAGCGTATCGACGCGCTCAACCGGCACTGCGCGCTCCCTTGCCGCGCGCGGCGGGCTCGGTTGCGGCACGGATGATCCAGCGCCGGAACGCGGCGAAGTCGCGCTGATCGGCGTGGAAGCCGCGATAGACCAGGTACCAGCGCATCCCCTTCGGCACGCTGAGCGCAAACGGCGCCACCAGCCGGCCGGCGGCGAGGTCGTCGTCGATATAGGGCCGGATGCCCATCGCGATGCCGAGGCCGTCGACCGCGGCCTGCAGCGCCTGGCCGTAGAACTGGAATTCGGGTCCGCGCGCGGTGACGCGCGGCACGCCGGCGGCCTTCAGCCATGACGGCCAGTCGTCGGGCGAATGCGCGACGCGGATCAGGCTCGGGCCCTTCAGGTCGGCGGGGCGCTTCAATCCATTGGCAAGCCGCGCCGTGCACACCGGCAACAGGTCGGCCGCGAACAGCGGCTCGGCGACCAGGCCCGGCCATTGCCCGTCGCCGAGCTGGATGCCGCAGCTCCAGTCGTCGCCGAACGGCGCCTGCATGCCGCCGGTGGTGATGCGAACCTCGATATCGGGCTCCGCTTTGCGGAATTCGGCGAGGTGCGGGATCATCCATTTCATTGCGAATGTGGGCCCGACGCCGACAGTGAGCACGCGCGCGCTGGCCGATGCGGTGACCTGTGCGGTCAGGCTCGCCAGCGCATCGAAGATCGGCGTCAGCCCGCTCTGATAGGCGCGGCCGGCCGGTGTGGTGATGAGACGGTTCGCCTTGCGCTCGAACAGCGCGACGCCGAGCCGCTCTTCCAGCAGATGCACCATCCGGCTGATCGCGGCGGCCGAGACGTTGAGCTCGTGCCCTGCGCCGGCGAAGCTGCCGCTCCGCGCCGCGGCTTCGAACGCCTTGATCCCGTTGAGAAACAGCAGCCGCCGCATTCATCACCCTCAGGAAAACTGATGCAAGAGCAAGATAACTCAGTTTGCCCGCGCCGTCCAAGCGCGGGAATATTGGTGCCGCCACGAGATCATGCTCTGGACGTTGAGGGAGACATGCGATGGCTGAGACGACCGATGCCCTGGTGCTGGATCTTGTGGAATGGATCGCGCGCGAGCCGCGGCCCTATGCCGAGGTGATCGAGACCTGGCGCACCTCGTGCCCGCGGCTGACGATCTGGGAAGACGCCGTCGACCGCGGCTATGTCGCGCGCCGCCCGTCGGTCGAGGGACTGCGGGTGACGGTGACGGAAGTCGGCGAGAGATTCCTGCGCGCGCACGGCCGCATGCATTGATGCGCGCCGGCGGAATCTAGCGCGCCGGCTCCTTGAGCCGCGGCTTGATGATCTCGACCATGCGGTCGGCCGAGGTGCCGGGCGGGAAGAAGCCGAGATAATTGCCGTCGCGGTCCATCAGATAGATGTAGGCGGTGTGATCCACCGTGTAGTCGCCCGCACCCTCGAGCGGCACTTTTGCGTAGTAGACCTTGTAGGCGTCGGCGACCTTGCGGATCGCGTCCGCGCTGCCGGTCAGGCCGATCAGGCGCGGGTGGAACAGCGAAACATACTCGGCGAGATGGGCCGATGTGTCGCGCTCGGGATCGACGGTGATGAAGATCGGCTGCACGCTGTCGGCATCGCTGCCGAGCTCGTCGAGCGCCAGCGCGATCGCCTGCAGATCCGTCGGACAGACGTCGGGACAATAGGTGAAGCCGAAATAGACCAGCATCAATCTGCCGCGGAAATCGCGGTCGGTGCGCTCGTGGCCGGTCTGGTCGGTGAGTGCGAAGGGACCGCCGACCGGCTCCCGATTCCACATCAGGATGTCCATGATCTCGGCGGCCGAGCGCGTCGACTGCGTCGGCGCATCGCCGGCATGCGCGCTCGCCAGCGTCAGCCAGAGGCCGACACAGGCGAGCGCGATGGCCAGCCTTATAACATTTGCAATCATATGCCGAAGGAGAGGCGGCTGCCGGTGGTTGTGACCAGCACCTTGTCGCCCATCTGCGCGGTTGCTTCCTGCACGAAGTTGAGCCCGGAGCAATGCATCGGGATCAGCACGTCAGGATCGAGCTTCTTGATCTCGGCGACCACCTCGGTGAGGTAGTCCTTCGGCGCGGGGCCAAGATGGAAGCCGCCGACGATCGCGTGCACCTTCTGGATGCCGGAGACCTCCTGCGCCTGCATCACCGAATTGACGATGCCGACATGGCCGCAGGATGAGATCACGACCAGGCCCTTGTCCCTGATGTTGAAGCAGGTGGCGTGCTCGTGGATGTGCTCGTCGGGCACGATCTTGCCGTCCAGTTCGGCCGGCAGATAGTGGCTGGTGTTGCAGCCGAGCCCGTCTTTGATGCCGAACTCGACCCAGGTTTGCGGCAGGATGCGCTCGATGCTGCGGCGGGTGATCTTGCCGGTGGTGAAGGCATGGCCCGCGATCACGGTCGGCGTTTCGCACAGCACCGTGGTGACGCGTTGGGCTGCGAGCTGGCGGCGATCGAGCGTGCCGAAATCGGCGAACTGGCCTTTCGTCGGCGTCGCGTTGACGCGGTGGCAGAAATTGTCCTCGCCGCCGGCATAGAGCCTGACGTCGGCCGGCAGTTTGTCGCGGAATTTATCCAGGAAGCCGTTGAGGCCGCCGAAATGATCGTAATGGCCGTGGCTGACGATCAGCGCGTCGATCTTTGTGGGATCGACGCCGACCAGCTCCATGTTGTTGAGCAGCACCTCGGGCGTGTAGCCATAATCCAGCATCAGCGTGCGCTGGCTGCCGGCGGCCTCCGACTCGAGCCACAGCGACAGGCCCCATTCATTGTGCAGCGACCTGCGGAAATCGGCGCCGCGCGTCGCCGGCACGATCGAGACGCCGTTGGCCTGCTTGGCCCGCAGGAACTGGTCGAAGCTGGAATCGACGAGAACGCGGATCGACAATTTGTCGACGGTCGGCACCTCGATCGGCGCAGCACTCGCGATCTCGACGCAGGAGAAGGCGCCGGCCGCGGCCGCGCCGGCGATCGCCGCCGAGCCCTTCAGGAAATCGCGTCGCGCCAAATCTCTTGTCATGGAAAATCCCCCGAAAATGGTGATGCAAACAGTCGCGGAACCTAGGTCCAATCGCGCCAAGGCTCAAGAGAGGCTCAATGGGATTTCGGCGTCGGCGGGTTCATCACATTCACGCGCTGTCATGAGGCCGCCATTGACTCGTCGCGGGCATTGCGCGCAAGTTCATGCAATCGCATCTTCTTTCGCGACGCACACGGATGCGCGCGCCCAACGCAGGATCGTCCCCATGATCGACCTCCACTACTGGTCCACGCCGAACGGCCACAAGATCACGATGTTTCTCGAAGAAACCGGGCTTGAGTACAAAATCTTCCCGGTCAACATCGGCAAGGGCGATCAGTTCAAGCCGGAGTTCCTGGCAGTCGCGCCGAACAATCGCATTCCCGCAATTCTCGATCACGCGCCGAAGGGCGGTGGCAAGCCGATCTCGATCTTCGAGTCGGGCGCGATCCTGCTCTATCTCGCCGAGAAGACCGGACAGTTCCTGCCCGCCGATCTCTACGGCCGCTACGACGCGATCCAGTGGACGTTCTGGCAGATGGGCGGGCTCGGGCCGATGGCCGGCCAGAACCATCACTTCCGCAACTACGCCGTCGAAAAGCTGCCTTACGCGATCGACCGCTATGTCAACGAGACCAACCGTCTCTATGGCGTCTTGAACAAGCGCCTGTCCGATCGCGAATTCATCGCCGGTGATTATTCGATCGCCGACATGGCGAGCTATCCCTGGGTCGTGCCGTACAAGAACCAGGGCCAGGAGATCGACGACTTCCCGCATCTGAAGCGCTGGCTGGAGACGATCGGTGCGCGCCCCGCCACGATACGGGCCTACGCCAAGGCGAAGGAGGTCAACCCGAATTTCGGCCAGCCGGTGAACCGCACCGAGGAAGAGCGCAAGCTGCTGTTCGGGCAGACCGCGGCGGTGGTGCGGTAGGCGGAGGTCTCTCCGCCGTCATTGCGAGGAGCGAAGCGACGAAGCAATCCATTCTTTCCTTGTGTGGAGGCATGGATTGCTTCGCTTCGCTCGCAATGACGGATGTAGGTGAGTGAACCTACCCCCCGACATATGTCGCCGCCCGCCGCTCATTCCACGCCGCGAGCCCCTCGGCGAGATCGTGGCTCGGCACCAGCGCTGCGAACTGCTCGCTCTCGACCAGCAATCCTTCCGCAATCGCCATATTAAGCCCGCGGGTCACCGCGGTGATCGTGCTGGCGACGGCACCCGGGGAATGCCTGGTGATGCGGCCGGCCAGCTCCCGCGCGGCCGGCAGCAACTGATCGTGCGGCACGATCGTGTTGATGAGCCCAATCTCGCGCGCGTGCTCCGGCGAGAATGGATCGCCGGTCAGCAGCAACTCCAGTCCGCGCTTGCGGCCCGCCAGTCGAGGCAGCCGTTGCGTGCCGCCGAAGGTGGGCGGCATGCCGAGCTTGATCTCGGGTTTTGCAAACAGCGCCCTGTCACTGGCGATGGCGAGATGCACGGCTTCGGTGATCTCGCAGCCGCCGCCGAAGGCAAGCCCGTTGACCGCTGCGATGACCGGCTTGCTGAACGCCTCGAGCCGCGCGGTCATCGCCTGTCCGCGGCGGACGAAATCGCGCACCGCGATCGCGGGCCCTTGGCTCACGCTTTCCGAGAATTCCTTGATGTCGGCACCGGCGGAAAACGCGCGCTCGCCGGCGCCGGTCAGGATCACCGCGCGCACCGTCGCATCGCCCTCGATGCGGTCGAGTGCGGCCATCAGGTGATCAATCAGCGCGTAGCTCAATGCGTTCAACTTCTCCGGGCGGTTCAGCGTGATCAGCGCGATCCCGTCGTCGATCTCGAGCAGAATGGGTTCAGTCATGGCGTGGTCTCCGGCATTTGCATGTGGGGTTGGCACGACTGTAGGGGCGACGGCAATTTGTGTATATTCACTGGTCGGTATACATACGTCTGATGCCCAGACTTTCCGAACCCACCCGCGAGCGCATCGTCCAGGCGGCCAGCGCGCTGTTCTATAATGAAGGTATCAGGCGCGTCAGCGTCGACGAGGTGGCGGCCAAGGCCGGCCTCACCAAGCGCACGCTGTATTATCACTTCAAGAGCAAGGACGATCTCGTCGCCGCCTATCTCGCCGCGCGCGACCAGCCCAATCTCGCGCTGTTCCGGAAATGGTTCGCGGAAGCCGAAGGTGGCCTTCCCGAGCAGGTCGAAGCGATCTTCCGCAATCTCGCCCGCGCGGCGCGGCACCCGAAATGGAAGGGCTGCGGCTTTCTGCGCACCTCGGCCGAGCTCGCCAACATGCCCGGCCATCCCGCGATCAGGATCGGTGCCGCGCACAAGAAGAAGTTCGAGGATTGGCTGCGCACGACCTTCGATGAGGAAGGCATCACCGATCCGCTGAAGTTGGCGCGCCAGATCCTGCTGCTGCTCGACGGCTCGTTCGCCGTCGTGCTGTTGCATCGCGACGCCAGCTACATGGAGACGGCAGGTGAGGCGGCGCGCACGCTGATCGAGACGGCGTTGGCGACGCCGAGGCGGAAACGGCGGCAAGGCGTACGCACAAAGGCCGCGTCCGCTATGCTTTGAGCAGAGGACATAGAATTCGGACCGAATGTACGTCGGTATTGGGCACAAGGAGACATCGCAGGCTTGGCTTGATAATAAAAGGGGCCGCCAGCTGAGGGAGTCTCTGGGTGCGATCAGGATTTCGTGGATGTCAAAATTCGGACGCCGATTCCTTCAAGTGCTTTTGGCTCTGTGCATAGCGAACATCATTTCGATCTTCATTGTAGCCCTTGCAATAGTAGGCGGGGACGCACTCAAGGGGGGCGTAATTGATGGGCACTACTACGTTGGGCATTTGGGGAAGCTCGTCGAAGTGAGCGAGGCTACCTACACCTACGCCCGATTGCATGAAATGACCCTCTTCCTCACGGTTCCGTTGGCCGTCTTGGCCAGAGGGATACTTAGGAGAGGCTAGTCCAAAATCCGAATTGCGACACTCGTGACCACGCATGCCTCGGCTCGGTTGAATACAAGACAACCAACAATCAAACAAAGTGCGCAAAGCCCTGACGTCTTCCGTTTACGCGTATTCGCAGGCTGATCGCTCATCAAAGCACCACGATGCCAAGTCTTCTTGAGGTCTGCAATGGTTCAAAAGCGGTCCATGATGGCCAAGCCTTACCCTCAAAAGCGGACTCTCTTGGGCACACGCCCTGGCCGATCGGCTTCCGTCATTGCGAGGAACTGGTGACAAAATTGCAAAACAATTTTGCGCTGAAGCGACGAAGCAATCCATCGCTTCAAATATGCGGGACGATGGATTGCTTCGCTTTGCTCGCAATGACGCCTATTGAGGCCGCCGTGTGAGCACGCCTCTTTCCTGCAACATCGCCAGCACCGCGTTGAGGTCTGGCAGCACGGCTGCGCATTTTGCGCGGGTCTCTTCGGTGGGCGGCGCGATGTCGGGGACCATCAGCGTGATGGCGCCGGCGGCATGGGCGGCAGTGACACCATGGTTAGAATCCTCCACGGCGATGCAGGCCGCGGGCGTCACGCCGAGATGCGCGGCCGCCTTCAGATAGAGCTCCGGGTCCGGCTTGCCGCGTGTCACGTCGTCGAGCGTCAGCAGCGTGTCGAAGCGTTCGCGGATGCCGGCGAGTGCGAGGTTGCGCTCGGCGCCGCGGCGCGACGACGCGGTTACGATCGCCATCGGGCAATCGGCGGCGGCCAGCGCATCGAGCAGCGCCAGCGTGCCTGGCTTGAGCGGCAGGCCCGATCGCATCATCTCGTCGCGATGAACGAGGAACGCCTGATTGATCTCGGCCATTGGAAATGTCGGACCATAGTGCTCGAGCAGCATGGCCTCGCAGACCGGCCCGGGCAGGCCGACCATGGAATGGCAGAGCGCGACGGCATCCTCACCGTAGTCGAATGCGGTCAGCGCCGCGACCAGGCTGTCGAAATAGACCTTCTCGGTGTCGAGCAGCGTGCCGTCCATGTCGAGCAGGACGGCGTCGATAGTCCATTGCCTGCTCATGTGGCACTCGCGCTTGCGTGTTGTTCCGCCAGTTTCCGCAAGCATGACGGGCACAGGCAGTCGCCGCCGTCAGTCGGCATCGGCAGGCGAAAGCTTTCATCGGAACACCAGCAGGGACCGCCGAGCGTGCAGGAAAACCCGGTGCTGCAATTCGCGCAGACGAGCCGCCGAGGCGAAGACTGTTGGGATCGGTCTGTCATGACGAGATGAACATTCTAACCGCGATTTAATGCTGGAATTAATCTCGGGTTCATCCCGAACCGCGCTATGATCGCAAATCATACAAGGGATAACCTGCCAAGGGAATCCCCAAGGAAACTGCGATGGCCCGCGATTCGCAAGCAGCGCTGGTTGCCCTCAATCGGTTCGGATTCGGAGCCCGTGGTGGCGCATCCGGCGATTTCGTCAATGCGGCCTCCGATCCGCGCGGCTTCGTCAAGGCCGAGCTCGCGCGTCCCGACGGCGCGCTGCTCGAGGTTCCCGGCCTGCTCTCGACCGCCGCACTCGGCAAGCAGGTGTTCGACTATCAGTTCGAGATCCAACAGGCCCGCGACGCCGCGAAGGCGGCGCAACCGGCCGCCGGCGAGACGGCGCCGCAGTCATCGTCCGAGCCGGTGCCGCAGCGGCGCAATCTGTCGCTCTCCACCATCGCCAAGGAGATCACGGCGAAGGACCCGACGATGCAGTCGGCGGAGAATGCCAACGCGGCGATGACACCGGCCGGGACGATGCAGCCCGCGGTCGATCCGCCGAAGCCGCCGGCGCAGCCGCTCAACATCATCCAGAAGACATTTCGTGCCGAGGCGCTGGCGCGGCTGCAACGCGGTGTGGTCGCCGATTGCGGCTTCGTCGAGCGGCTGGTGGTGTTCTGGTCCAATCACTTCTGCATCTCCGCCAACAAGGGCGCGCTGGCGCGGATGTGGGCGGGCTCGTTCGAGCGCGAGGCGATCCGCCCGCATGTGCTGGGTCGTTTTGCCGACATGCTGAAGGCGGTCGAACAACACCCGGCGATGCTGTTCTTCCTCGATAACCAGCAATCGCTGGGCCCGGATTCGCGCGCCGGCATCAACCGCAAGCGCGGTCTGAACGAGAACCTCGCGCGCGAGATCATGGAATTGCACACGCTCGGCGTCAGCGGCGGCTACACCCAGGACGACGTGACGTCGTTTGCACGCGTCATCACGGGATGGACCTTTGCCGGACGGCAAGGCCAGCTCGGCACGCCAGGTACCTTCGTGTTCAACGCCAATGCGCACGAGCCCGGCCCGCAGTCTGTGCTGGGCAAGAGCTATCCGCCAAACGGCGTCGCGCAGGGCGAGGCGGTGCTATCTGACATCGCGCAGCATCCCTCGACCGCAAAATTTATCGCGACCAAGTTCGCGCGCCATTTCGTCGCAGATGATCCGCCGCCCGCGCTGATCGCAAAGCTGCAGGATGTCTTCACCAAAACCGATGGCGACCTCAAGGCGCTCGCCACCACGCTGGTCGATTCCAGCGACGCCTGGCAGGCGCCGCTGACCAAGATGCGCTCGCCCTACGAATTCCTGATCGCCTCCGGCCGCCTGCTGGCGCGCAACCCGGAAGATCCCGGCCGCTATCTCAACGGTCTCAACGTGCTCGGTCAGCCGCTGTGGTCGCCCGCCGGTCCGAACGGCTTTCCCGATACCAGCGCGGCCTGGGCGGCGCCCGAGGGTCTCAAGCTCAGGCTCGATATCTCCGCGCAGACAGCCTCCCAGCTCGCCGACCGGCTCGATCCGCGCGATCTGCTCGAACTGGTCGCCGCGGACGCCGCATCGCCGGAGACGCGGCGCACCATCGAGCGCGCGGAATCCCGCCAGCAGGCGCTGGCGCTGTTGTTGATGTCGCCGGAATTCCAGAGGAGGTGACGATGGAGTGCTGTGAGAGCTTGATGACGCAGGCGACGTCACGCCGCGCGCTGCTGCTCGGTGGCGCGTCGTTTGCGGCCTGGGCCTATTTGCCGAAATTCGCACGCGCCGCCGATGGCCGCGATCCCAGGCTCGTCGTCGTGATCCTGCGCGGCGCGCTCGACGGTCTCGCCACCGTCGCGCCGATCGGCGATCCTGACTATGCCGCTCTCCATGGCGCCATCGCACTGCGTGCCGATGGGCCGAATGCGGCCGTAATGCTCGATCCGTTTTTCGGCCTGCACCCGGCGATGCCGGAGTTCGCGCGGATGTATCGCGCCAAACAGGCCGCGGTGGTCCACGCGGTCGCGACCTCGTATCGCGATCGTTCACACTTCGATGGGCAGGACGTGCTCGAAAGCGGCTTTGCCGGCCCGGGCCGGGTGCAGTCCGGCTGGCTCAACCGCGCGTTGGAGGCGCTGCCGAAAGGCGATCGGGTGATGAGCGCGCTCGCGGTCGGTCCGACCACGCCGCTGGTGCTGCGCGGTGCGGCGCCCACGGTCGGTTGGGCGCCGGTCGCACTGCCGCAGGCTGCCGACGACACCGCGATGCGGCTGCTCGATCTCTATCAGCACCGCGATCCCATGCTGGCGAGCGCCTTGACGCAGGGGCTGCAGCTCGAGAAGCAGGCGCAGGGCGACGACATGAAGCCGAAGCCGGGCGCAGGCGGCGTGGCCGCGATGCGGCTGGTAGCGCGCGGCGCCGCCAAATTGATGGCGGCCGATGACGGCCCGCGGATCGGCGCGCTCGCCTTCGATGGCTGGGACACCCACGCCAATGAGGGCGGCCCGGTCGGCCGTCTCGCGCAACTGCTCGGCGGCCTCGACGGCGCGCTGGCGGAATTCGAAAGCGGCCTCGGCGATCGCTGGCGTGACACCGTGATCGTGGTCGCCACCGAATTCGGCCGCACCGCGCGCATCAACGGCACCGAAGGCACCGACCACGGCACCGGCACCATTGCGCTGCTCGCCGGTGGCGCGGTCAAAGGCGGCCGGATGATCACGGACTGGCCGGGCCTAAAGCCCGCCAATCTCTACCAGGCCCGCGACCTCGCCCCGACCACCGACCTGCGCGCGGTGATCAAGGGCGTGCTGCACGACCAACTCGGCGTCGGCGAGCGCGCGCTGGCGGAGACGGTGTTTCCGGATAGCAGCCCGGTGAAGCCGATGAAGGGGCTGGTGGCGTAAGCGCGAGCCACAAATTCGATGTCGTCCCGGCCTGCGCCGGGACGACGCTGTGGGTACATCTTCGCGGCGGTTACGCCTTCGTAATCCCATCGATCTCCGCGATCTCGTCCGCGGAGAGCTTCCAGTCGATCGCCTTCACATTCTGCTCGACCTGCTCGACGCGGGTGGCGCCGGCGATCACGCTTGAGACTTGCGGGCGCGCGGCGAGCCACGAGAACGCCAGCTCCAGCATGGTGTGGCCGCGCACTTTCGCAAAAGCCTGCAGCTTCTCGACGATGTCCTCGTTACGCGCTGTGACGTAGCGATCCCTGAGCGCCGGTGCTTTCCCGAAACGGGTGTCAGCGGGGGCAGCCGCACCGCGCTGGTATTTTCCGGTGAGCAGTCCGCTCGCGAGTGGAAAGAACGGCAGCAGGCCGAGATTGTATTCCTTCGCCGCCGGTAGCAGATCCTTTTCGATGTCGCGCACCACGAGACTGTATTCGTCCTGGCAGGAGACGAAGCGGACGACGTTCATCGCGCGCGCGACGTACTCGGCCTCGGCGATGCGCCATGCCGGGAAATTGGAATTGCCGATGTAGCGCACCTTGCCCTGGCGGACGAGATCGTCGAGCGCGCGCAAGGTCTCGTCGATCGGCGTCAAGGGATCGTAATCGTGCTGCTGGTAGAGATCGATGTAGTCGGTCTTCAGCCGGGTCAGGCTCGCTTCCACCGCCGACATGATGTAGCGCCGTGAGGCGCCCTGCTTGGTGCCGTCGGCCGCCATCGGCTTGGAGTATTTGGTGGCCAGCACGATGTCCTTGCGGCGGTCGCCCAGCACCGTGCCGAGCACGGTTTCCGAACCGCCCATCCCGGCGTAGATGTCCGCGGTGTCGAACAGGGTGATGCCGAGGTCGATCGCCTTGTGGATCACCTTGCGCGAGGTCTCCAGATCGGTGCGTTGGCCGAAATTGTTGCAGCCGATGCCGACCGCGGACACGCGCAGGCCGGAGCCGCCGAGATTACGAATTTCCATGAGACAATCCTGTGGGGGAGAAGCGAGGCGGGCGCATTGTGGCGCGCGGCTCTTCGCCCGGCAAGGTGCGCTCCGGCCGCGTACGGCGCATGGCAATGGCGCAAAAAAAAGCGGTCCCGGTCAGACGCGGCGACTGACGGGGACCGCTCGGGGCGCGAGATCCGAGACGGGGGGCCTGATCTTACGCAAGGCGAAACCTAGCCGGGCTTTGTAACGCCCCGGTGACATCTGATCTTATCCACAGGGCTTCGGAGACGCGCTCAGAAGCCACACTCAGAAGCGGTGCTCAGAAGCGGTGCTCAGAAGACTTGGACTCAGAAGTGGTATTCAAAAGACTTGGCGATAGATGACGAAGCCCGGCTTCTCCGCGACCTTGTCGTAGAGCTGCATGGCGGTGCGGTTGGTCTCGTGGGTCTGCCAGTAGACCCGCGGCGAGCCTGCGAGCTTCGCCTGCGCGTAGACGCCGTTGATCAAAGCGCGGCCGACGCCTTTGACGCGCGCGGCCGCGTCGGTGAAGAGATCCTGCAGGTAACATGTCGGTTCGATCGCCGTCGTCGAGCGGTGAAACAAATAGTGCGTCAGCCCGAGCAGTCTGCCGTCCCGCTCGGCGACCAGCGCATGCACCGGCTCATAGGCGTCGAAGAAACGCTGCCACGTCATCGCGGTGATCTCGGGCGCCAGCGCCGTCGGCCCTGACCGACCGTAGAACGCGTTGTAGCCGTCCCACAGAGGAAGCCACTGAGCGTAGTCCTGCCGGGTAACGAAGCGGATGGTGACGTCGTCGGACATGAATGATCCTGCGTTGTGGGATGCGCGTGAGGGCCGGCAACGTTCTATCGTCGGGATCG
Organism: Bradyrhizobium sp. LTSP885; assembly: GCF_000938305.1. Lineage (GTDB taxonomy): Bacteria > Pseudomonadota > Alphaproteobacteria > Rhizobiales > Xanthobacteraceae > Bradyrhizobium. Next base: position 44,115 of record NZ_JYMT01000025.1, on the reverse strand, counting down.
TGCGGGATCAATTGCGCAAGCGCATCCTGCGTCACTCCGCGGCGTGCAGAGGCGGCGCCTGCGCGCGCTCGCTGCCGCGCAGCGAACGGAAATAGTCGGCCCTGTCGGGATCGTCGGTGTGCCGCACCAGATCCGTCACCGGCGTGTAGCTCAGCATGCGCCCGCCATCGGGCAGCGCGGTGCAGCTGAAGCGCAGCACCTGGCCGTCGGCAAGGGTGATATTGATCGGCGTGGAATCGCCCGCGCGCATCTTCTCGGTACGCTCTGCGATGAACGCGCCCATCTCGTCCTCCGGCAACTCCCACGCGCCGGTGTCGCGGCCGTGATACATCAGCGCGATGAAGGGCGGCTTCGAGTCAGCCTGTGCGTCGGAGAGCGCGAAATATTCGCGGAACGCGCGGTTGATGAATTCGGCGCGGGTGTCGGAGTCGAGCAGCACGATGCCGATGTCGACCTGGTCGAGCGCGTTGGCGAGCCGCGCTGCGGTGGCGTTATGCTCCTGATCGGCGGCGAAGGCATCGATCCATTTCTGCCGCAGCAGTCCGGTGATCAAGGCGGTGCCGGCGGCGGTTGCCGCCAGCATCAGCATCCGCGACACGTCGGTTACGCCGTAACCGGGCATCGCGCGATGATCGAGAAAGAACAGCGCCGAGCATACCACCGCGATCCCAGCGCTGGTCAGCCCGGAGGCGATGCCGCTGACGGAGGCGGCAAGTGCGACGATGCAGACGAACAGCGGCGCGGGGTTGGGGACCGCGACCAGATAACGATCGACAAGGAATGCGGTCAGCGCGGTGACCGCCGTCAGAGCCGGACCCGAAATTGTACGCCAGTCGAACCGCATGCGCGTTCTCGTTGCCTGTCGAGAATAAGGGCCGCAGTTTGACGACAGGTCCGCAACGCTGCCGGCATTTCCGCTTTGAGCGTTAAGGCCTGCCTGCGGCGGCCGGGCGAGCTTTCGCCGCTTTCAAATCAAATGATAGGCACGTCGGCGTTTGACCGGGCTCCGTGCATCTTCCACGCATGGCGTTGCGCGCCGCCGTCTATTTGGCAGGCGTCATGATCCGCATCGGATGCGCACGGTCTTCGCCACGCGTGCCGGTCACGATCAAGAGCGATGCCGCGAGCAGGATCGCGACCGCCAACGTCACGGTTACCAGTCCGACGGGTGTCTTCATCATGTCGAGCCGCGCCGTCTCCACCGCGCCTTGCCGCGCAAAGGTGCCAACCGGAAAATGCTGAGTTACGTCGCGAGCGGCATCGCGATGGCGATCTTGCTCGACAGCACCGTCAGCGTGACGACAAGGCAGAGCGTCAGCGCGCCGATCGCGAGCGATGCGGCGATCGCATTCGTCAGACGGGTCGATGCCACCGGGGCAGGGCGGCCCTGGAAGCCTGCCGTGCCGGACGACCGTGTCATGGTCTAAATCCTTCAGGACGCGCGCGAATCACCCGCGAGGTCGATCGGAACCCTGCCGGTCGTCGCCGGCAATATTGCGGCGGCCAAGTCATCGAAAACGGCAAAAACACGGCGGTATCAGCGGTTTTGCCCGCTATTTGGGCGGTTTTCCCGCTAAATCAGTTGTTCAGACGCTGGCGGCGAGGCGGGCCGGGGCCTCGATCCCGGTTCCGGACTGCCAATCCATGGCAACGAATCCGGGGGTCTGCTCGACCCGTCGGAGCCAGGCGCGGATCGCCGGGAAGGTCGCAAGGTCAAAGTCGCAGCGATCGGCGACGTGGGTGTAGCCATACAGCGCGATGTCGGCGACGGTGAACTGGTCGGCGGCGAAATAGGCATGCCCCTTGAGGTGATTCTCCATCACCTGCAGCGCCGCATAGCCGCGCTCCATCCAGTCCTCCAGCGCGTGCGTCTGCAGGTCCCGGCCGCCCCTGACCAGCGACAGCCAGAAATAGGCGGCACCGATATTCGGCTCCAGCGCGTGCTGCTCGAAGAACATCCATTGCAGCGCTTCGGCGCGCTCGACCCGCGATTCCGGCGCCAGCGGCGTGCCGATCGCGACATACCAGAGGATGGCGTTGGACTCGGCGAGGTAGCGGCCTTCGGCGACTTCGAGCAACGGCACCTGGCCGCTCGGATTCTTGGCCAGGAATTCCGGGGTGCGGCTCTCGCCGCGCAGGATGTCGATCTCGACCGCCTCGTACGGCGTGTTCAGCAAGGCCAGCGCCAGGCGAACCTTGTAGCTGTTGCCGGAGCGCTGCATCGAATAGAGCTTGTACATTGCGTCGGGGTTCACTCGATCGGGAAGACGGGACGCTCGAAGACTGCGCGGCCTGTCACACCGCAATGCGCCTAAACAATGATGCCGATACCGGTGCGTCGCAAGCCCTGGACCCTGGAAAAAGTCGAAATGCCTACCGCACTGCACGCGTGCAGAACGATTCCATCGACACGGCAGAACAACTCGGATCACGCTTGCGCGACGCTGCGATCGATGCCGGCGGGCGGGTTGTGGTCGCGGATATTAACATGTTCAGGGCGTGCCGATCCCGAGTCCCGGCGATGCCGTGCTCGCGGACTCTCCGCGGCGAATTGTCCTCGGAGCAATCCGTGTTGGATCGCGTGGCGATGTGTTGTCGCGACGAGCCCGATCCGGCCGCCGCAGACCTTGCCGGATATGAGCGGATCGGGGCCGGAACTTGCGGAATGTTGCGTGCGTCGCGCGCGATCGCGCGAAAATTTCCGACTTTGCCGCCAAGCTTCTTGCGATGCAGCGGCGACCGGCCTAGTGTGCCGCGATCCCATTCAGATCAAGTCGTGGCCAACTGTTCACGACGTTTGCCCGGAGATGATCATGGCCTTCCTGTCCGCTGCGCTCGACCGTGTGAAGCCGTCCGCGACGATCGCGGTCACGGACAAAGCGCGTGCGCTGAAAGCCGCGGGCCGTAACGTCATCGGCCTCGGCGCCGGCGAGCCCGACTTCGACACGCCCGCCAACATCAAGCTGGCGGCGATCCATGCGATCGAGGCCGGCAAGACCAAGTACACCGATGTCGGCGGCATTCCGGAGCTGAAGGAAGCCATCATCAACAAGTTCTCGCGCGAGAACGGCCTCTCCTACAAGCCGAACCAGATCATCGTCGGCACCGGCGGCAAGCAGGTGCTCTACAACGCGCTGATGGCGACCATCAATCCGGGCGACGAGGTGATCATTCCCGCGCCCTATTGGGTCAGCTATCCCGAGATGGTGGCGCTTGCCGGCGGCGAGTCGGTGCCGGTGATTTGCCCGGCGTCGAGCGGCTTCAAGCTGCGCCCGCAAGATCTCGAAAAGGCGATCACGCCGAAGACCAAGTGGGTCATCCTCTGCTCGCCGTCGAACCCGACCGGCTCGGCCTATACGCGCAGCGAGCTGAAGGCGCTCACCGACGTGCTGGTCAAGCATCCGCATGTCTGGGTGATGACCGACGACATGTATGAGCACCTGGTCTATGACGACTTCGTCTTCACCACCGCGGCGCAAGTCGAGCCGAGCCTCTACGATCGCACGCTGACCGTGAACGGCGTCTCGAAGGCCTATTGCATGACCGGATGGCGCATCGGCTATGCCGGCGGTCCCGCACAGCTGATCAAGGCGATGCAGACGATCCAGTCGCAGTCGACCTCGAACCCGTCGTCGATCGCGCAGTGGGCCGCCGTCGAGGCACTGAACGGGCCGCAGGACTTCATCCCGGCCAACAACAAGGTGTTCAAAGAACGCCGCGACCTCGTGGTGTCGATGCTCAACCAGGCGAGCGGCATCGAGTGCCCGCGTCCCGAAGGTGCGTTCTACGTCTATCCGTCCTGCGCCGGCACGATCGGCAAGACGGCGCCGTCGGGCAAGGTGCTCGGCAACGACGAGGACTTCGTCACCGAGCTGCTCGAGAGCGAAGGCGTCGCCGTGGTGCAGGGCTCCGCGTTCGGGCTCGGACCCGCGTTCCGCATCTCCTATGCCACCAAGACCTCGGATCTCGAGGAAGCTTGCAAGCGCATCCAGCGCTTCTGCGGCAATCTGCGATAATTCGCTGTCGGACGAAAATGCATTCCCGCACATGATGCGGGAATGCGCCGGTGCGCGTTGAAGTCGCGCGCAGCGGTAAAAGCGCTGTGTCAAATCACGTCAAATCACATCCTGCTCAGGTCGTTACGGTCACACGCGGGAAGTTTTTACGGCATCTTTGCGAACCGCCTTGTTTTGGACATGACCCTTCCTTCCTGTCCGCCGCACAAATTCAGTTCATCTTGCGGAGACAGACCCAATGCGACTTTCGACACTCACCCTCGCCACGCTCGCGCTGCTGGCGCCGATCGCCACCGCCAACGCGGCGCCTCAGGTTCAGGCCGGAGTCCTGCAATGCCAGGGCGGGCAGAATGTCGGCTTCGTCGTCGGCTCCGTCACCCAGCTCGAATGCGTGTTCCAGAGCGCCAACGCCCGCCGGCCCGAGCCCTACATTGCGACCGTCAAGCGGATCGGCCTCGACCTCGGTGTCACCGCGCAGACCCAGCTCGCCTGGGCGGTCAGCGCGCCGAGCACGCAGCTCCCGCGCGGTGCGCTCGCCGGCAGCTACGGCGGCGTCGGCATCAACGCGTCGGTCGGCCTTGGCGCCGGTGGTAACTTCCTGTTCGGCGGCCCGAACAATGCTTATGCGCTGCAGCCGATGAGCGTGCAGGGCCAGACCGGCCTCAACGTCGCGGCCGGCATCGCCGGCATCGACCTCGAGCCGGTTCGTGTCGGCGGTCCGCGCCGGCACTATCACCGCCATCATCACCACCACTAAGCCGACAGGCTTTGAATCAAGGAGGCTCGCGAAAGCGGGCCTCTTTTTTTGTCCGGTGACCGCGGCGTGGGTCGCTGGGATACGTCGTGCCAGCCACATCCCGCAATAATCGGAAGGCGAACGGCCCAAATCTGGCACGGCGTGCGATGTTATGGCATAGCAAGCCGGGCGCCTCGGGTGCGGCGTCCGTTCCGCTCTCAGCTCGCATCATGCCTTTCAGCCGGAGATCCCTCAAATGCGTCGCTTCATCCTCCTCGCCGGTGCTGCCATCGCCACGCTGGCGGCCTCGATCGCTGGCGCCAATGCGCAGCAGCCGATCCAGCGCGTGCAGGTCGGCGTCCTCGAATGCCGCGGCGGCGCAAGCGTTGGTTTCATCGTCGGATCCGTGACCAATCTTGGTTGCGTGCTGCGCATCGACGGCATGCCGGAAGACCGCTACGTCGCGACCATCCGCAAGGTTGGCCTCGACCTCGGCATCACGCAGGAATCCGCGCTGGCCTGGGGCGTGTGGGCGCCGGTGGCGCGGCTCGGACCGGGCGACCTGACCGGTGACTACGCCGGCGCGCAGGGCAGCGCGACGCTCGGCGTCGGCGTCGGCGGCAACGTGCTGGTCGGCGGCTCGAACAACACGATCGCGCTGCAGCCGCTGAGCGTGCAGGGCCAGGTCGGCGTCAGCGTCGCCGCCGGGCTGGAGAGCCTCGAGCTGCGTCCGGGACGCTGATGCGTCTCCGATAGTTTGCGCATTGCGCAAGCTATGACCTCTCCCGTGAAGAGCGGGAGGGGTTTTATGACTCGCGCGCGACACCGCACCGCAGCGATTTTTCCGGCTTGCCAAAACCTCCGGACGGGCGGAGCATTGGAGGTCGCCGACCCAATCATGGGCCGAGCTCCAACGCGAGGAGGCGGCAATGGGACAAGACGTCAGAAGTCCCCGAGGTCCACGGTGCATTGCACTGGTGGGCCCTTTCCAAAGCGGTAAAACCACACTTCTGGAAGCGATCATGGCGCGCACGGGCGCCATCAAGAGTGCCGGCAGCGTCGATGCCGGAACCTCCGTCGGCGATGCCAGCCCCGAGGCGCGCCAGCACAAGATGGGCGTCGGCCTGACCGCCGCCACCACCCATTTCATGGGAGATAGCTATACCTTTATCGATTGTCCCGGCTCGGTCGAGTTTGCGCACGACATGCGCGCCGCGCTGCCGGCGGTCGACGCCGCGGTCGTGGTCTGCGAGGCCGATGAAAAGAAGCTGCCGCAGCTGCAGATCATCCTGCGCGAGCTCGAGGAGCTCGGCATTCCCCGTTTCCTGTTCCTGAACAAGATCGATCGCGCCAACAAGCGCATCCGCGAGACGCTCGCGACCTTGCAGCCGGCTTCGCGCGTGCCGCTGGTGCTGCGCCAGATCCCGATCTGGAACGGCGATCTGATCGAAGGTTTCGTCGATCTCGCGCTGGAGCGCGCCTTCGTCTATCGCGAACACAAGCCGTCGGAGGTCATGGCCCTCGAAGGCGGCGATCTCGACCGCGAGAAGGAAGCGCGCTTCTCGATGCTGGAGAAGCTCGCCGACCATGACGATGCGCTGATGGAGCAATTGCTGGAGGATATCCAGCCGCCGCGCGACGCGGTGTTCGACGATCTCGCCCGCGAGCTGCGCGAGGGCCTGATCTGCCCGGTGCTGCTTGGAGCTGCGAGCCGCGAGAACGGCGTGCTGCGGCTGATGAAGGCGCTGCGCCATGAAGCGCCCGGCGTCGCCGAAACCGCCAAACGCCTCGGCGTGTCCGGGACCAAGGATGCGCTGGCCTATGTGTTCAAGACCCTGCATCTGCAACACGGCGGCAAGCTGTCGCTGGCGCGCGTGCTCGCGGGCCGCCTCGACGACGGCGCGACGCTGCAATCCTCGGCCGGCGAGAGCGGACGCGTCTCCGGCATCCTGGCGGTGAGCGGCGGGCATGACAGCAAGCGTCCGTCGGCGGAAGCCGGCGAGGCCGTCGCGCTCGGCAAGCTCGACGCGATCAAGACCGGCGACACGCTGTCGAGCGGCAAGACCGCGCCGACGTCACTGGTGACGGTCGAGCCGGTTGCGCCGGTGCTGTCGATCTCGATCGCAGCGACCGACCGCAAGGACGACGTCAAGCTCGGCCAGGCGCTGTTGCGGCTGAACGAAGAGGATGCCTCGCTGTCGATGGTGCAGAACCCGCAGACGCACGACACCGTGCTGTGGGGGCAGGGCGAGATGCATCTGCGGGTGGCGCAGGAGCGGTTGAAGGATCGCTTCGGCATCAGCGTCAAATCGCATCCGCCGGTGATCGGCTATCAGGAGACCATCCGCAAAGCCGTCACCCAGCGCGGCCGGCACAAGAAGCAATCCGGCGGCCACGGCCAGTTCGGCGACGTCGTGCTCGAGGTCAAGCCGAAGCCGCGCGGGACCGGCTTTGAATTCCACGAGAAGGTGGTCGGCGGCGCGGTGCCGCGCAACTATATCGGTGCGGTCGAAGAGGGCGTCGTCGATGCGATGGCGCGCGGGCCACTCGGATTCCCCGTCATCGACGTCGACGTCACGCTGATGGACGGTTCCTATCACAGCGTCGATTCCTCCGATCTCGCGTTCCGCACCGCCGCGCGGGCCGGCGTCAACGAGGCGCTGCCGCAGTGCCAGCCGGTGCTGCTGGAGCCGATCCACCTGGTCGAGATCGTCTGTCCGACGGAGGCGACCGCCAAGATCAATGCGATCCTGTCGGCGCGCCGCGGCCAGATCCTCGGCTTCGATACCCGCGAGGGCTGGAGTGGCTGGGACTGCGTCCGCGCCACCATGCCGGAAGCCGAGATCGGCGACCTCATCGTCGAGCTGCGCTCGGCCACCGCCGGCGCCGGCAGCTTCACCCGCCAGTTCGACCGCATGGCCGAAGTGACGGGCCGCGCCGCCGACCAGATCATCGCCGCGCATCGCGACGCGGCGTGATGGTGCGATCGTCATTCCGGGGCGATGCGTAAGCATCGAACCCGGAATCTCGAGATTCCGGGTCTGGTCCTTCGGACCATCCCGGAATGACGGGAGAAAGTTGTTCTCGAACGTTCTCTTCTCAAGTCGATCGCTTTCATGGAGACTGCTGCTTTGACGCACAGCGGTCCTAAGTCAGCATGCTTGAATCCCGCCGCAACCTGGCGCTGGCCTGCGCGCTGAGCGCGTTGGCCGGCTATGTCGACGGCATCGGCTATCTGCATTTGGGCGGGCTGTTCGTCTCCTTCATGAGTGGCAACTCGACGCGGCTTGGCGTGACGCTTGCCGAGGCGCATTGGGCGCATGCCCTGGAGGCGTTGGGGCTGATCGCCCTTTTTGTCGCCGGTGCTGCGGCCGGCAGCTTGATCGCGCTCAGCCGCATCGCGCATCGCCAGCCCCTGGTCCTGCTCGCCGAGGCGCTGCTGCTCGCGGCTGCAGGGCTGAGTGCAGCGTTCGATCTGCCAAATACCGCGGTCGCGGCGATCGTGCTGGCGATGGGGCTGGAGAACGCGGTGTTCCAGATCGACGGCGGCGCCGGCCTCGGCCTGACCTACATGACCGGCGCGCTGGTGAAGGTCGGCCAGCTCACGGCCGCGGCGCTGACCGGTGGCGCGCGCTGGGCCTGGCTGCCGTACCTGCTGCTGTGGGCGGCGCTCGTGGCCGGCGCGCTGGTCGGCGCGCTCGCCTACCGCTGGATCAACCTCGCCGCGATCTGGTTTGCCGCGGGCGCGGCATTTGCCGTCGGCGCGCTGCTTGCCGCAACCGCGAAGCGGACGGATTGACAGCGGGGGGTGCCATGGCCGATGTCACGGCAATGACAACCTCGACCAAAGCCCGTGCCGCATGTCTGATCGGTTGGCCGGCGGCGCATTCCCGCTCGCCGCTGATCCATCATTACTGGCTGCGCATGCTCGGCATCGAGGGCGGTTACCTGATCGAGGCGGTGCCGCCTGCCGATTTCAAGGATTTCGTGCTGCGCCTGTCGTTTCGCGGCTTCGTCGGCGCCAATGTCACGATCCCGCACAAGGAGCAGGCGCTGGCGCTGTCGACGCCGGATGAGCGCGCCCGCGCCGTTGGCGCCGCCAATACGCTCTGGTTCGAAGATGGTGAATTGCGCTCGACCAACACCGACGTCGAGGGCTTCATCAACAATCTCGATGCCTGCGCGCCCGGCTGGGACAAGGCTGAGGACGCGCTGGTGCTCGGCGCCGGCGGCGCGGCGCGTGCGGTGGTGTTCGGCCTGATCGAGCGCGGCATTGCGCGCGTGCATCTGGTCAACCGCACCATCGACCGCGCCCGCGCGCTCGCCGATCAGTTCGGTGCGCGCGTGCATCCGGCGACATGGGACGCGGTGCCCGACTTGCTGCCGCGCGCGGGCCTGTTGGTGAACACCACCTCGCTCGGCATGCACGGCCAGCCCGCGCTCGACATCGATGTCGGGCTGTTGCCGCAGGCATCAGTTGTTTCCGACCTTGTCTATGTCCCGCTGGTGACGCCGTTGCTCGCGGCGGCGCAGGCGCGCGGGCTGAAGACCGCTGACGGGCTCGGCATGCTCCTGCACCAGGCGGTACGCGGCTTTGAATTGTGGTTCGGGCAGCGCCCGCAGGTCACGCCGGAACTGCGTGCGCTGGTCGAAGCCGATCTCACAAAGACTTGAGACATGGAATAGCGCTGCGAGGGTGGGGTCAGTGCTACATCAGCCTGCGCCCCCTCCCGGAGATTACGCCATGCCGTCCCGCCGTACCCAATTCGTTCGTCCCTTCATTGCGCTTGCGATGGTGACGGCGTCCACGATCTACGCCATCGCGCAGCAACCGCCCACGCCGACGCGGGTCCGCGGAACCGTCGAAGGCATCGATGGCGATACGCTTGCGGTGAAGTCGCGCAGCGGCGAAGAGGTCAAGCTGCACATGACGGGCAACATCCTGGTGCTCGGCCTCACCAAGATCGGCCTGTCGGAAATCAAGGTCGGGTCCTTCATCGGCACCACCACGGTGCCCGGCCCCGACGGCGTGCCGCAGGCGGTCGAGGTGCATGTGTTCCCGGAAAACATGCGTGGCACCGGCGAGGGCTCGCGGCCATATGATCTTAAGCCCAACAGCAGCATGACCAACGCCACGGTGGCCGAATCCGTCGTCGGCAATGACGGTCACACCTTGTTGATCAAGTACAAGGACGGTGAGAAGAAGGTGGTGGTGCCGTCAGAAACGCCCGTGGTGACCTATGTTCCCGGCGACAGATCGGACCTGAAGGCCGGCGCCAAGATCATCGCCTTCATGAAGAAGCTGCCGGATGGCTCGCTCGAGACCGATCGTGTCAGCGTCGGCCGCGACGGGTTGACGCCGCCGATGTGACGCGAAGCGTCATCCCGGGGCGATGCGAAGCATCGAACCCGGGATCTCGAGATTCCGGGTCTGGTCCTTCGGACCATCCCGGAATGACGGCGCCGAGATTGGAGCCCGGAATACCACCACTCATCCGGTGTTCCTGACTCCGCCAGCCAACCCACTGAGAGGGACACCCATGCCGAAATCACTTTTATTCGCCGCGCTGTTCGCAATTGCCTTTGCCTCCGTCGCGTCCGCGCAACAACCGCAGACCGTCCGCATCCGCGGCACCATCGAAGCCGTCGACGGCTCCCTGCTGTCGATCAAGTCGCGCGACGGCGCCGACATGAAGGTGCGCATGACCGACAATGTCGCGGTGTTCGGCGTTGCCAAGACCGAGTTGTCGGAGATCAAGCCGGGCTCCTATATCGGTGTCACCGCGATGCCCGAGCCGGATGGAACCCAGAAGGCGATCGCGGTCCACATCTTCCCGGAGAACCAGCGCGGCGCGGCCGAAGGTTTCCGTCCCTGGGACCTGCGCGCCAACTCGACGATGACCAATGCCACCGTCGCGGAGACGGTGAAGGGCGCCGACGGCCAGAACATCCTGGTCAAATACAAGGACGGTGAGAAGAAGGTCGTGGTGCCGCCGGAGACCCCGGTTGTCACGTTCGTGGCCGGTGACAAGTCCGAGTTGAAGCCGGGCGCCAAGGTCATCATCTTCGGCGCGGTGAAGAAGGACGACGGCACGCTCGAAGCCAACCGCGTCAATGTCGGCCGCGACGGGATTACACCGCCGATGTGAGGCGAAGGCAAACTCTCTCAACCGTCGTCCCGGCGAAAGCCGGGACGAGGACCGAATGAAGTGCGTAGCCCGGATGCAGCGCAGCGCAATCCGGGACATTTCACATGGGCGGGATTCCCGGATTGCGCTTCGCTGCATCCGGGCTACGACTGCCGCCTCACACCGCCAGCACGTGATCGTCGATCTCGGCGATGGTGTTGACGCCGCACAGGCCCATCGTGGTGGTGAGCTCCTTCGCCAGGATGTCGAGTGCTTTCGCGACGCCTTCTTGCCCGCCGGCGCCGAGGCCGTAGGCATAGGCGCGGCCGATCATGCAGGATTTGGCGCCGAGTGCGAGCGCGCGCATCACGTCCATGCCGGTGCGGATGCCGCCGTCGAACATGATCTCGATCTGCGAGCCGACAGCGTCGACGATCTCGGGCAGCACCTCGATCGACGACGGTGCGCCATCAAGCTGGCGGCCGCCATGGTTGGAGACCACGATCGCCTGCGCGCCGGTCTTGGCGGCGAGTTCGGCATCCTCGACGTCGAGGATGCCCTTCAGGATCAGCTTGCCCGGCCAGATCGAGCGGATCCAGTCGATGTCCTTCCAGTTCAGCGAGGTGTCGAACTGCGAGGCGGTCCATTCCGACAGTTTGGTCAGGTCATCGGTGCCTTTGACGTGGCCGACGATGTTGCCGAAGCTGCGGCGCTTGCCGCGCATAACGCCGGCGACCCATGACGGCTTGCTCGCGAAGTCGAGCAGTTTCGACAGCGACCATTCCGGCGGCACGCTCATGCCGTTCTTGATGTCCTGGTGACGCTGGCCGATCACCTGCAGGTCGACGGTCAAGACCAGCGCCGAGCACTTCGCCGCGATCGCGCGCTCGATCAGCGACTTGATGAAGCCGCGGTCCTTCATGACGTAGAGCTGGAACCAGAACGGCTTGTCGACGGCTTCAGCGATATCCTCGATCGAGCAGATCGACATCGTGCTCTGGGTGAAGGGAATGCCGGCCGCCTGCGCCGCGCGGCAGGCGTAGATCTCGCCGTCGCCATGCTGCATGCCGAGCAGGCCGACCGGGGCCAGGATCAGCGGCATCGCGGAGGGCTCGCCGAGGATCGTGGTCGACAAATTGCGCTTGGAGACGTCGACCAGGATGCGCTGCCGGAACTTGATCTGCTGAAGGTCGTCGGAATTGGCGCGCAGCGTGTCCTCGGTGTAGGAGCCGCGGTCCGCATAATCGAAAAACGCCTTCGGCACCCGGCGCTTGTGCAACTGGCGCAAATCTTCGATGCAGGTGATGTGCTTCATGGACGTTCCCGGCCCTTTTTGTTTGTCGCAAGCCTTTAGGTCGCAAAGTCTTGTAGGTCGCAAGTCTCGTTGGCGTTAGGTTCTGTCGTCATCTAGCATGGTTGGATCGCCTGCCAAATCGCCTGGTGGAACCGACAGGAGAGCGCGATGCCTCACTCAGGGTCCAAACCAAAAGCGGACGAGGGCGCTGAAAAACGCCGGCTCGATGATGCCCTGGAGGAGGGGCTGGAGGAGACGTTCCCGGGTTCCGATCCCGTCAGTGTCACCCAGCCGGCGCCCTCGACGGGTGACCGCCCCGTCAAGCACAACGGCAAAGACTAGGTCCGAATTATCGCTTCCGGGATCCCGTTGGAGGAGATAATTCTCTATTTTTCAATGCCTTAACATCGAACCCAGCGGTTCGATGATGGTAATGATTCATCATATTTTTTGAAGTCATTTTAGCGCCTGAGGGTCTATAAGGCCGATGCACGCTAAACTGGTGGGCGTTCGGGGCTTTCTCGCATGGTGGGGCGGGAAGCCCGTGCTGGGGGTACCATGAGCCGCAAATATTTCGGGACCGACGGGATTCGGGGCCGCGCCAACGGGCTGATCACGCCGGAGCTCGCGCTCAAGGTGGGGCAGGCCGCAGGCCTGGTGTTTCAGCGCGGCGACCATCGTCATCGCGTCGTGATCGGCAAGGACACGCGGCTGTCCGGCTACATGATCGAATACGCCATGGTCGCGGGCTTCACCTCGGTCGGGATGGACGTGCTGCTGCTCGGCCCGATGCCGACGCCGGCGGTCGCGATGTTGACCAAGTCGATGCGCGCCGATCTCGGCGTCATGATTTCGGCGTCGCACAATCTGTTCGAGGACAACGGCATCAAGCTGTTCGGCCCGCAGGGCTTCAAGCTCTCCGACGACGTCGAGAAGCAGATCGAGCTGCTGCTCGATGAATCGCTCGACCGCCGGCTGGCGCAGAGCGCGAGCCTCGGCCGCGCCCGCCGCATCGACGGCGTCCACGACCGTTACATCGAATTCGCCAAACGCACGCTGCCGCGCGACCTCTCACTCGATGGCTTGCGCGTGGTCGTCGATTGCGCCAACGGCGCCGCCTACAAGGTGGTTCCGGAAGCGCTGTGGGAGCTCGGCGCCGACGTGATACCGATCGGCGTGGAGCCCGACGGCTTCAACATCAACAAGGAATGCGGCTCGACCTCGCCGGAGGCGCTGTCCAGGAAGGTGCGCGAGATGCGCGCCGACATCGGCATTGCGCTCGATGGCGACGCCGACCGTGTCATCCTGGTCGACGAGCGCGGCCACGTCGTCGACGGCGACCAGTTGCTCGCGGTGATCGCGCAGAGCTGGAAGGAAGACGGCCGGCTCTCCAAGCCCGGCATCGTCGCCACCGTGATGTCCAACCTCGGGCTGGAGCGCTTCCTGCACGGCCATGGCCTGCAGTTGATCCGCACCCCGGTCGGCGACCGCTACGTGCTCGAGCAGATGCTGAGCGGCGGCTACAATCTCGGCGGTGAACAGTCGGGCCACATTATCCTGTCCGACTATGCCACCACCGGCGACGGTTTCGTTGCGGCGCTCCAGGTGCTGGCCGTGGTGCAAAAGCTGCGACGCCCGGTCTCCGAAGTCTGCCGCCGTTTTGATCCGCTGCCGCAAATTCTGAAGAACGTCCGCTATCGCAGCGGCAAGCCGCTCGACGACGCCGAGGTCAAATCCGCGATCACCGACGGCGAGAAGCGCCTCAACGGCCACGGCCGCTTGCTGATCCGCGCGTCCGGCACCGAACCCGTCATCCGCGTGATGGGCGAGGGCGACGACCGCATCCTGGTGGAGGACGTCGTCGACACCATCGTCCACGCGCTCGGACAGGCCGCGGCTTAAGGCCCACGGCCTCATATTCTCGCCAGAAATGACGGTGGTGGACTTGAGTACACCGCTTTATCCACGTCATTGCGAGCGTTAGCGAAGCAATCCATCGCGCCACAAGCGGAGGCATGGATTGCTTCGTCGCTATCGCTCGTCGCAATGACGGACGGATGGAGCCGATTCCAAGAGGCCGGCTACCAAGCGCATCGCTGCTATCGGCTATTGCAACTGGTCGCAGCCGCCTCCGCGTCGTACGAGACGGAGGTATTTTCGCGAATCCGTTTCGGAATGCTGCAGTGAACAAACCCGTCGTGAGTGAAGAGGCACTGGGCGAGCCGGTGCTGGTGCCCGAGTTGACGCCTGCGCTGGCCGCGAAGGCGGCAGCGGTGGGGCCGGCCTATATCGTGCTTGCCGGCATCAGCTTCTCGCATTTCCTCAACGACACCATGCAGTCGCTGATCGCTTCGATCTATCCGATCCTGAAGGACAATTATGCGCTCGACTTCGCGCAGATCGGCATGATCACGCTGGCGTTCCAGTTCACCGCGTCACTGCTGCAACCGGTGATCGGGCACTTCACCGACAAGAAGGCGCAGCCGTTCTCGCTTTCGATCGGCATGGGCTTCACCTTCTTCGGCCTGCTGCTGCTCAGCGTCGCGCACGCTTACGGGATCATCCTGATCGCCGCCGCGCTGGTCGGTCTCGGATCCGCCGTGTTCCATCCGGAGTCGGCGCGGATCGCGCGGCTGGCCTCGGGCGGCCGCTACGGCTTTGCGCAATCGGTATTCCAGCTCGGCGGCAGCTTCGGCACCTCGATGGGGCCGGTGCTCGCGGCGTTGATCGTGGTGCCGTTCGGCCAGCCCTCGATCGCCTGGTTCTCCTCGATCGCGTTCCTCGCCATCGTGATCCTGTGGCGCATCGGCGTCTGGTACAAGCCGCAGGTCGCGGGCAAGAAGGCCGCGGTGATCGAGCTGCATCCCGATCATCCGGACCAGCGGCGCGTGATGATCGCGCTCGGCGTGCTGGTCGCGCTGCTGTTCTCCAAGCAGCTCTACGTCTCGAGCCTGTCGAGCTACTACATCTTCTATCTGATCGACAAGTTCGGCGTCTCGACGCAAGGAGCGCAGTTCTATCTCTTCATCTTCCTGGCCGCGAACGCGGTAGGCACCTTCTTCGGCGGGCCGCTCGGCGACCGCTTCGGCCGCAAATATGTCATCTGGTTCTCGATCCTCGGCGCGCTGCCGTTCACGCTCGCGCTGCCCTATGCCGGCCTGTTCGGAAGCGCCGTGCTGTCGGTGGTGATCGGCCTGATCATCTCGTCGGCGACATCGGCGATCATCGTGTTCGCACAAGAATTGATGCCGCATCGCTTCGGCATGATCTCCGGCGTGTTCTTCGGCGTGGCCTTCGGCATCGGCGGTCTCGGCGCAGCCGTGCTCGGCAAGCTCGCCGACCACACCTCGATCGCCTTCGTCTATGATCTCTGCGCGTTCCTGCCGGCGATCGGCCTGCTCGCGGTGTTCCTGCCGAAGATGCCGAAAGCGATGCGCTGAACGGTTCTTCTCTGCGGAAGCGCACAACCGCCTGCGCGCTAAGCATTCGCTAACAGACGCGGCTCTGTGCGCCGCAACAGCGCGTGTTCCTCAACGCATCGTTAGCACTTGTGGCAGTTTCGCCATTTTTCGCGCCGCCGCTTTCCGCATATTGATGGACCCATAAGCCGCACCCGCAAAAAAGAGTGAGAGAAAATCAACCTTAAAAATTAGGGTTAAGTGCCGCTTAAACATTTTCTGAGATCGTCCGGCTGTGAGTTTCAGACGTGAGGCTTTTCGTATCGCCTCACTTGGCCCAAAAGGACGAAGCCAATGCGTAGCGTTAAGTCTCTGATTGCCGCAGGCGCGGCATCCCTGCTGTCCTCGGCGGCGTTCGCTGCCGACATGCCCATCATGCCGCCGCCCCAGATGGCGTATGCACCCCCGCCGGTCCAGGACTTCGGCGGTTGGTATCTTCGCGGCGACATCGGCATGACCAATTCGAGCGCCAAGCTGCACGATAATCTTTTCGACACCTTGCCGGCCGGCTCGACGCTGACGCATGACGGTCACGGTTTCACTGGCGGCCAGTCCTACGGTCTCGGCGTCGGTTATCAGTTCAACAGCTGGTTCCGTGCTGACATCACGGGTGAGTATCGCTCGCGTGTCAGCTTCAGCGGCACCGATGTCTCTACGTTCCCCGGTGGCAGCAGTCTCTCGGACGTCTATCAGGGTGGCTATACGAGCTGGGTCGGACTGGCCAACGTCTATGCCGATCTCGGCACCTGGTGGTGCCTGACGCCCTTCGTCGGTGTCGGCGTCGGCGCCGCGCATATTCAGACCACCGGTCTGCAAGACTCCGGTGTCGCGTTTGCTCCCGGCGTGGGTAGCTTCGGCAGCTCTTCATATTTCGCCAACGGTGCTTCGACGACCAACTTTGCCTGGGCCGTGCATGCCGGTGTCGCCTACAAGGTGAACCAGAACTTCACCGTCGAACTGGCGTACCGCTATCTCGATATGGGAACCGCCGTTCACGGCAACGGCCAGTCCTTCGATGGTTCGAATGCCGGCCCGTCGTCCTTCCAGTACCGCGATCTGATCTCGCAGGACGTGCGGCTTGGCGTCCGCTTTGCTCTCCCCTGCTGCGACGTGCCGCCGCCGCCGCCGCCTTTGCTGATCCGCAAGGGTTAATATCCGGCCTTCAAAGGTTAACGATCGAAAGCGGCGCGGGATCATCCCGCGCCGTTTTGCTTTTGCGGCGTGCGCGATCTGCAACGTGAGCATATCGAAAGTGGCGCGCGACAACGATTGGTTAAGGTTAACGGGCGATGATCATCGCGCAATCGGTGTGGTCGATGGAGCGTTGCGATGCGTAGGTTCTTGCTGGCGGCGATGATGTTCGGGGCGGTGACCGGCGCGCACGCGGCCGACATGCCTGATTTTCTTCGCGGCAGTCTCCCGGCTTCCAGCACACCAACCAGAAACTGGGACGGCTGGTACGCCGGCGGTGACGTCAGCTACTCTTCGGCCTCGGTAGATTTCAGCCAAAGCCTCGTCGGTCTGACCAATTCCATCTTCCGCAACAGCACGCTTCAGCAGCCCACGTCGGAATTGTCCGCGTTGAACAAGGCCAACACGCAAGGCACGGGTTTCGGGGCTTTCGTCGGTCGCAACTGGCAGTGGGACGATGTCGTTCTGGGTGTCGAAGCCAACTATAATTACCTCAATCATCTCTCGGCTTCGTCTTCCAATTCAATCGGGCCGCTCGCAATTTCCAATCCGCCCGGTGAAAATCCGCCCCCAGGCTTCACTGACGTCTACAGCGTTCAACTGACTGGCGCTGCAGCGGCGCAAATCAAGGACATGATCACGTTCAGGGGACGCGCGGGTTGGGCATCCGGCAATTTCCTGCCCTATATCTTCGGCGGCGTTGCGGTCGGCCGCATGGATATCTCGCGCAGCGTGAGCAGTAATGTTAGCGAAAACGTATATGCGACGACAACGAACGCACTTGGCAACACGGTCACTACACTTGTATCGTCCGGCCCCGTTCCATCGGTCTCGCAGAATCAATCCCAGGAAAGAACCAACAATTTCGTGGTCGGCTGGACCGCCGGTCTTGGAATGGAATACATGCTGTGGAACAACATTTTCCTGCGCGGCGAATGGGAATACGTCAAGTTCATGTCGGTCGAAAACACCAATGTGACGCTGAACAGCGTGCGCGCCGGCATCGGCTACAAGTTCTGATCCGCGATGCCGCATCGGCTTGACAGCCAATAGCAGCGCTGGTCCTCTGCCGCTCCAGGGTCGGGAGCGCAATCAATGAAGATCTACGGCGATACCAATTCGGGCAACTGCCTGAAGGTGAAGTGGGTGTGCGACAAGCTGGCGCTGCCTTACCATTGGGTCGAGATCGACACCATGAACGGCGGCAGCCGGACGCCTGAATTCCTCAAGCTCAACGGCTGGGGGCAGGTGCCCACGGTGGAGCTGGACGACGGCCGCACGCTCGCCCAGTCCAACGCCATCATTCGCTATCTCGCGCGCGGCAGCGACCTGATCCCGGGCGATGCGTATCGTGAAGCGCAAATGAACGCGTGGATGTTCTGGGAACAGAACACTCACGAGCCCTATGTGGCGGTCTGCCGCTTCCACATTGTCTATCTCGGCAAGACCACGGCCGAGCTCGATCCGAACCTGGTGAAGCGCGGCTATGCGGCGCTCGATCATCTGGAGCGGCAACTCGGTGGTGCGCGCTTCCTGGTCGGCGAGGCGGTCTCGCTCGCCGACGTGTCGCTGCTCGCCTATACCCGCGTCGCGCATGAGGGCGGCTTCGACCTCGAGCGCTATCCCCTGGTGCGCCGCTGGATCGGCGACGCCGAACACGCACTCGGATTGCCGCCGGCCCGCTGAATTTTGTTGAGACCGACATGACCGCAGCTTCATCCATCGTCATTCGCCGCGCGCGCCGCGACGACGTCGCCGCCATCGTCGGCATGCTGGCGGACGATCCGCTTGGCAGCGCCCGTGAGCGGATCGAGCATCCGCTGCCGCAGCCTTACTACCAGGCCTTCGAGCGGGTCGAGCGCGATCCCAATTTGCAGCTGGTCGTCGCCGTTGACGGCGAGGGGGCCGTCGTCGGCTGCCTGCAGCTTGCCATCCTGCCGGGCCTGAGCTCGCAGGGCGCTTCGCGCGGATTGCTCGAGGATGTTCGCGTCGCAAGCCATTGCCGCAGCCGCGGCATCGGCGAAAAATTGGTGCAGTGGGCGGTGGCGGAGGCGCGCGCGAAAGGCTGCGTGCTGGTCGAGTTGCTGACGCATCACACGCGCGTCGATGCGCAGCGCTTTTATGAACGGCTCAGATTCGCACGCAGCCATGTCGGCATGACGATACGATTCTGAGATACGCGCGAGTTGTATGCGCCGCGCACTCATGCCTGCGGTGGTTCTCGCTCTCCTATTCAGTTAACGAGCAATAAACTAAGCCGGCCTCCGTGATTTTACGGGGAGGAACGACTGCGCTATGTCGACGTCTCCCATGGGGCGCGGCGGCAGCTTGGGGATTTCCAATGCCAGATTATTCGATCGTGCGGGTCGGCAACGAGTACATCGTGCAGGCCGGCGAAAAGAGCATTTTGAAAATATCGAGTCGGCGCCGGGCCGCAAAGCTCGTGACCGAGGCGGCGGAGCTGTTGGATCAGGAGACCGCAATGCGGCTCGAGGACGCTCCATCAATCAGCTGTGATTCCGATATCTTGCCCGATACGTCCGAACTTCCTTGACGTTTGGGGGCCTTTCCCCTATTTCCGGCGGCGGGATACCTCTCCCCACCGAGAGGCAGCTATCTGGAAGGATAGATTATGACTGCAGCAAAGCCCGCTTTGCGGCCTCATGTGCCGCATTTCTCCTCCGGCCCCTGTGCCAAGCGCCCCGGCTGGAACCCCGAAAATCTCAAGGACGCAGCGCTCGGCCGTTCGCATCGTGCGAAGGTCGGTAAGGCCAAGCTCAAGCTCGCGATCGAACTGACGCGTGAAGTGCTTGAAGTGCCTGCCGACTACAAGATCGGCATCGTGCCGGCGTCGGATACCGGCGCGGTCGAGATGGCGCTGTGGTCGCTGCTCGGTGCGCGGCCCGTCACCACGATCGCCTGGGAATCCTTCGGCGAAGGCTGGGTCAGCGACATCGTCAAGGAATTGAAGCTCAAGGACGTCACCAAGCTCAACGCGGCCTATGGTGAAATCCCCGATCTTTCCAAGGTCGATCAGAAATCCGACGTCGTCTTCACCTGGAACGGCACCACGTCAGGCGTGCGCGTTCCGAACGCCGACTGGATCAGCGCGACCCGCGAAGGCCTGACGATCTGCGACGCGACCTCCGCCGCTTTCGCGCAGCCGCTGGATTTTGCAAAGCTCGACGTCGTCACCTTCTCCTGGCAGAAGGCGCTCGGCGGCGAGGCGGCGCACGGCATGCTGATCCTCTCGCCGCGCGCAGTCGAACGGCTCGAGAGCTACAAGCCGGCCTGGCCGCTGCCGAAGATCTTCCGCCTGACCAAGGGCGGCAAGCTCAACCAGGGCATCTTCGAAGGCGAGACCATCAACACGCCGTCGATGCTGTGCGTGGAGGACTATCTCGACGCGCTGAACTGGGCGAAGTCGATCGGTGGCCTGAAGGCGCTGACCGCGCGTGCCGATGCCAACACCAAGGCAATCGCCGATTGGAAGGCGAAGACGCCGTGGATCGACTTCCTGGCTAAGGACACAGCGATCCGCTCCAACACCTCGGTGTGCCTGAAGTTCACCGATCCTGCGATCACCTCGCTCTCATCGGACGCGCAGGCCGACTTCTGCAAGAAGCTGGTCGCGCTGGTCGAGAAGGAGAATGCCGGTTTCGACTTCGCGTATTACCGCGATGCGCCGGCGGGCCTGCGGATCTGGTGCGGCGCCACGGTTGAAGCAAAGGACGTCGAGCTGCTGACGCAGTGGATCGACTGGGCCTTTGCCGAAACCAAGGGCGCGTTGGCCAAGGCCGCGTAAGTTCACGTCATTGCCGTCATGGCCGGGCTTGACCCGGCCATCCATCGCACAAGATGGCCGCGCGGGCTTTACGCCTGCGGGTGTCGTTCATTCACGCATCGTTCCAGCAACGGATCATCCCGATGACAAAGCCCAAAGTTCTCATTTCCGACGCGCTGTCTCCCGCGGCCGTGCAGATATTCAAGGATCGCGGCATCGAGGTCGACTTCCAGCCGAACCTCGGCAAGGACAAGGAAAAGCTCGCCGAGATCATCGGCAATTACGATGGTCTCGCGATCCGCTCGGCCACCAAGGCGACCGCAAAAATCCTCGAGAAGGCGACCAGGCTGAAGGTGATCGGCCGCGCCGGCATCGGCGTCGACAATGTCGAGATTCCGGCGGCAACCGCCAAGGGCATCATCGTGATGAACACGCCGTTCGGCAATTCGATTACGACCGCCGAGCATGCCATCACGCTGATGCTGGCGCTGGCGCGCGAGATTCCGCAGGCCGACGCCTCGACCCAGGCCGGCAAGTGGGAGAAGAACCGCTTCATGGGCGTCGAGATCACCGCCAAGACGCTGGGCGTGATCGGCTGCGGTAATATCGGCTCGATCGTCGCCGACCGCGCGCTCGGCCTGCGCATGAAGGTGATCGCGTTCGATCCGTTCCTGTCGCCGGAGCGCGCCAGGGACATCGGCGTCGAGAAGGTCGAGCTCGACGACCTGCTTAAGCGCGCCGATTTCATCACGCTGCACACGCCGCTGACCGACAAGACCAGAAACGTGATCGACGCGGCCGCGATCGCCAAGATGAAGAAGGGCGTTCGCATCATCAATTGCGCGCGCGGCGGCCTGGTCGACGAGCAGGCGCTGGTCGATGCGCTGAATTCCAAGCACGTTGCGGGCGCTGCCTTCGACGTTTTCGTCGAGGAGCCGGCCACCACGAACGTGCTGTTCGGTCATCCCAACGTGATCTGCACCCCGCATCTCGGCGCCTCCACCACGGAAGCGCAGGAGAACGTCGCGCTGCAGGTTGCCGAGCAGATGTCGGACTATTTGCTGACCGGCGCGATCTCGAACGCGGTGAACTTCCCCTCGATCACGGCCGAAGAAGCGCCGAAACTGAAGCCATTTATCGAGCTCGCCGAGAAGCTCGGCTCGTTCGCCGGCCAGCTCACCGAGAGCGGGATCGTCAAGATAGAGATCACCTATGAAGGCCACGTCGCCGAGATGAAGATCAAGGCGATCACGTCGGCCGTGTTGTCGGGCCTGCTGCGCCCGATGCTCGGCGAGGTCAACGTGGTCTCGGCGCCGGTGGTGGCAAAAGAGCGCGGCATGGTGGTGGACGAGATCGTCCGCGCCGCGCAGAGCGACTATGAAAGCCTGATCACGGTGACGGTCACCACCGAACGGCAGGAGCGCTCGGTGTCCGGCACCGTCTATGCAGACGGCAAGCCGCGCCTGGTCGACATCAAGGGCATCCGCGTCGACGCCGAGTTCGGCAAGTCGATGATTTATGTGACCAACGAGGACAAGCCGGGCTTCATCGGCGCCTTCGCAAGCCTGTTGGGCGACGCCAAGCTCAACATCGCGACCTTCCATCTCGGTCGCGTCAAGCAGGGCGGCGACGCCATCGCGCTGGTCGAGGTCGACGGCGCGGTACCGGCCGAATTACTCGCCAAGGTTCAGGCGCTGCCGCAGGTCAAGCAGGCGAAGGCGCTGACGTTCTAAATCACCGATATTCCGATCTGCGGAACATGGCGCCGTCTCCGATCCCGGAGGCGGCGTTTGTGTTTGCGCGGGCTCCGGTATTCCTGTTGCGGAAGCCAAAATATGTGTACGAACGGGTTAGGACGGGCCACAATGGCGGCCATCTCAAAGGGAGAAAACAATGCGTGAAGCCGTAATCGTTTCCTATGCGCGCACCGGCCTGGCGAAGTCCGGCCGTGGCGGATTCAACATCACCGCGCCGATGTCGCTGGCCGCGCACGCCATCAAGCACGCGGTCGAGCGTTCCGGCGTCGACAAGGACTATGTCGAAGATAGCTATCTCGGCAATTGCGCGCATGGCGCGCCGAACATCGGCCGCCAGGCGGCGCTGCTCGCCGGCCTGCCGAAAACCACCGCCGGCGTCTCGGTGAATCGCTTCTGCTCGTCGGGCCTGCAGACCATCGCGATGGCCGCCAACTCGATCCGCTCCGACGGCTCGGATTGCATCGTCGCCGGTGGTGTCGAGAGCATCTCGATTCCCGGCGGCGGCTCGCCGAAGGAATCGATCGATCCGGACCTGCTGAAGACCGCGCCCGACATCTTCATGGCGATGATCGACACCGCCGACATCGTGGCCGAGCGCTACAAGGTCAGCCGCGAATACCAGGATGAGTTCTCGCTGGAGTCGCAGCGTCGGATGGCGGCCGCCCAGCAGGCCAACAAGTTCAAGGACGAAATCGTCCCGATGAAGACCAGGATGAAGGTGGTCGACAAGGTGACCAAGGCCGAGTCGATCGTCGATTATGTTGTCGACAAGGATGAGTGCAACCGTCCCGAGACCACGCTTGAGGGGCTCGCCAAGCTCGAGCCGGTCAAAGGTCCGGGCAAGTACGTCACCGCTGGCAATGCCAGCCAGCTTTCCGATGGTGCTGCTGCAGTGGTGCTGATGGAAGCCAAGGATGCCGAGAAGCGCGGCCTCAACCCGCTTGGCCGCTTCGTCGCCTGGGCCTCGGCCGGCTGCGAGCCCGACGAGATGGGCATCGGCCCGGTGTTCGCCGTGCCGAAGCTCCTGAAGCGTCACGGCCTGAAGATCGAGGACATCGATCTCTGGGAGCTCAACGAGGCCTTCGCCAGCCAGTGCCTCTATTCGCGTGACCAGCTCGGCATCGATCCCGAGAAGTACAACGTCAACGGCGGCTCGATCGCGATCGGCCATCCCTTCGGCATGACCGGCGCCCGGCTCACCGGCCATCTGCTGCAGGAAGGCCGTCGCCGCAAGGCCAAGTGGGGCGTCGTGACCATGTGCATCGGCGGCGGCCAGGGTGGCGCGGGTCTGTTCGAGATCTATAGCTGAGGTTTCGGCTCGGCTGATCGTTAGGAAAATTGGCAGCACGGCGTTGATCGCCGTGCTGCTTTGTTTATGACGTACTCTCCGCCGTCATTGCGAGGAGCGGAGCGACGAAGCAATCCATGCTTCCGCGCGTGTGGAACGATGGATTGCTTCGCGGAGCTTGTCATCGGGCGCGCATTTGCGCGACCCGGTGGCTCGCAATGACGGAGAGGACTAGCGAACGTCCTCCGACATCGCCGCGCCACGCGGCGGACGTAACCGCGCCATTGTCGTGCCGCGCGGAAACCTCAATTGAACCGGCTCTTTCCTCGCCGCGTCTCACCACGAGCAGTGGTGCACCGACGAACCGGGCGCGCCCCAAATGTCTCGCGCGATGCGGCGCTTTTCGGAGGGATGTCAATGCGATTGATTTCCAATTGTCTCGTTACGACCAGCCTGGTGCTGGTGACTGCGTTGGCCGCCGGGCCGTTGCACGCGGCCGATCTCGACGCGGCGTCCAATGTCGACGCCGTCACCGTCTATCCCGATGGCGCGAGCGTTACTCGCGTCGTCACGATCAACTTGCCCGTCGGTGAGAATACGCTGGTGGCGAAGGATTTCCCGGCGTCGCTCGATCCGTCCTCTTTGCGGGTGGAAGGCGAGTCCGGGGCGAAGCTGACGATCGGCGCGATCGATGCGCGGGAGCCACGGACAGCGCCGGT
This sequence comes from Bradyrhizobium sp. LTSP885, assembly GCF_000938305.1. GTDB lineage: Bacteria > Pseudomonadota > Alphaproteobacteria > Rhizobiales > Xanthobacteraceae > Bradyrhizobium. The sequence continues at coordinate 19,744 of NZ_JYMT01000025.1, read as the reverse complement.
GAATCTGCCCGAGATCGACAAGCGGATCGAGGCGCTGAAGGATTCGCGCGACGATCTGCAGGGCATCATCGCGTCGGCCGAGGCGCGGCGCAAATTCGCCGAGCGCTTTGCCGAGGCCTCGCCGGCCGGCCTGGGTGAGAAAGGCGAGGCACGGCCGCTGAGCGAATGGCGTGCCGCGTTCTCCGCCGTCTCGGACGAGGTCGCGACCGCTGACAGCGCGATCCGTGACGCCATGCGCAAGCAACGCGAGATCGACCGCGAGATCGCGCAGCTCGAAGCCGATCGCGACGCCAAGCCGCCAAGCAAGGTCGAGGTGCGGATCGACGTCGCTTCCACGGTTGCGACCAAAGCGACGCTGCGGGTGACCTATTCGGTATCAGGCGCGCGCTGGACGCCGCTCTATGACGCCCGCCTCGATAGCGGCGCGAAGGACCGCAAGCCTGCGATCGAACTGGTGCGGCGCGCCGAGATCGCACAGTCCACCGGCGAGGATTGGTCGAACGTTACGCTCGGCGTCTCCACCGTGCGCGTTGCGCGCGGCGGCAACGCGCCCGATCTCAATTCGCTGATTGTGCAATATCCGCAACCGCCGCGGCCGCTGGCGCAGGCAGCCAAGGTGTCTGACAGCATGCGGCTGCGTTCCGCACTTGCGCCGGCAGCACCGGCCCCGGAGCCCGCCGAGGCGGACATCGCCTTTGGCGGCATGCCTGCCCAGGAACGTGAGGCGACAGCCGAGGTCGGCGCCTTCCAGGCAACCTTCAAAATTCCCGGGCGCGTCAGCGTCGCCGCCAATGAGGGAGCCAAGAGCCTGCGGATTTCGACTGCGACGATTGCGCCCGATCTCGTGGTCCGTGCGGTTCCGGTGATCGATCCGACGGCGTTCCTCGAGGCAAGCTTCGTGCAGGGCGAGGACGCACCGCTGTTGCCGGGGCGGGTTGCGATCTATCGTGACGGTATCTTCGTCGGCCAAGGCAGGATGACTGCTGCGGCAAAGGACGAGACCGTGCGGCTTGGCTTCGGCGCCGACGACAAGGTCAAGATCGAACGCACGGTGGTGAAACGCAACGAGGGCTCTGCGGGACTGATCGTGACGACGTCGAAGACCGACGAGCGCGCGTTCAAGACCATTGTGCGCAATGGTCACGACTTCCCGATCAAGGTCGCGATCCAGGATCAATTGCCGGTTAGCGAGAACCAGGACATCGTGGTCGAGATGCTGCCACAGTCAACGCCTGCAACCACCACCAACCTTCGCGACAAGCGCGGCGTGCTGGAATGGGCGTTCGAGGCCAAACCGGGCGATGTCAAGGATATCAACTTCGCCTGGCGGCTGCGCTGGCCGAAGGACAAGGGCGTGGTGATGGTGCCGGCGGGCTAGGTGCCGGTCATCCGTCACGAGTTGCGTACGATGACGATATAATGCGCTGTGGTGCGACCTGCGTTCTCAAAGGAGACAGGTCGCATCACGTCGAAATCCAGACAGTCGCCCTCGGACAGCGCGAAACACTTGTCTCCGACGAAGACGTTCAGTTGCCCCTGCTGCAACAATAGCTGCTGGGTATAGGCTCTTCGACCCCACGGACTGTAGGAGACGCGCGTCTCCGGCTGAAGTTCGACAACGATGACCTCGATACCGCTCGCAGCGCTGCGGGCGGAAGCATGCCGGCGCGTGTATCCGGTCTCCGGGTCGCGCCACACCGGCTGTTCCGACTTTCTCGTCAGCCGTTCCGGCGGTCGATCCGAAAGACCAACGACAGCGCTCAGGGTGGTGTCGAGCGCCGAGCAGAGTTTGCCGAGCAGCATCGCGGTTGCGCTGCTTTCGGCCCGCTCGATGCGCCCGATCATGCCGCGGCTGACGCCGGAGCGGTTCGCGAGCTCATTGAGGCTGAGCCCGGATTTCATTCGCAGTTCCTTCAGGCGCGATCCGATCGCCTGGTCCAGGTTTGCTTGCATCGACGGCTCTCGAATGTCCGAGAGCTTCGACCGGCGACGAAGCTCTCGTTTCATTCTAGGCCCGTTTCGAAACCAGTTCCACAAATCGGTCTGCCGAAATAACCGGCGCGAAGAAGTTGCTAATGCGCTCCATTGCGGCAGCTTCCTGTTCGGGCTTCTGGCAGGCGCAGGCGTCGCCGATCACGATCGGAAGATAACCGGCGTCACGCGCCGCGCGCGTATTGCCCTCGATGCACCAGTCGAGGTGAATGCCGGTGAGCACGATCGTCTGAATTCGCTTGCGTCCCAGTTCGAGTGGCAACTGGGTGCCGGCGAAAGCCGTCTGCAGTGCGAGTTCGTTGAATTCATTGTCGCCAGGATGAACTAGCGCACGCAGTTCACCGACGAGCTCGTTGTCCACCCTCTTCATCTCGGGCGTGAAGTTCAGGCCCTTGGTCCAGCTTGCATATTGCACCCGGTCGAAGTCGGACTGCGGGTAGTTCTCGCGAAAGACTTCGTATCCAATCCAGTTGAAGGATTTGAAGTTCGACGCCTTGCGTGCCGCGTTGACGACCTTGATCGTGGCCGGGAGGCTGCCGCGTTCGCGATGCCGTTCTGCGGACTGGACGCCACCAGGATCGTAGAGCGACTTGTTTTGGCTGACCGACATATAGGCCGCGGGTCGCGACAGGATTTCAGCGAGATCCAGTTCACTCCAATGCGCCGCGAGCGGCGGGATTGCGTTGATACCGCCTACAGCTGAGGCAGCATATGCTGATTTTTCGGCAGTCAGCGCCGATGCTGCGGCAACGGCCACGGCTCCGGCGAGGGCTTGCCGGCGGGAAGCGACAGGAAGATTCATCTCAGACTCCTTTGATTTGTTGGCTTGGCAGCGCGAGCCCAGGGACCTTCGGTTGTCCACGAGGTGCGACCACCGCAAATCAGCGAGCAATGCGAATGCCGGAGAGGAGACCAAAGCGGTCAATATATTGGAATCCACCGCGATCTCGGGCATGACTGTCCCAGAGGCCGTGCAACGGTCCGGAGATCGGGAGGATCCATGAGCTACCAGCACATCATCCTCGACGATCCACGTCCGCGTGTCCGGCGCATCACGCTGAACCGGCCGGAGAAGCGCAATGCCCTGAACAATCGCCTGCGCGGAGAGATCTTCGAGGTGCTGGAGCAGGTCGACCGCGATCCGGAGATATCGATTTCGATCGTGCGTGGCGCCGGGCCGTACTTTTCGGCCGGCTATGATCTCTCCGCCGACAATAGCGTCGATCAACCCTATCATTCCGCGTCAGGTCCCGGCCAATGGTCGCGCCATGTTGTCGAAGGCTGGTTCTCGATCTGGGATCTGGCAAAGCCCGTGATCGCGCAGGTGCACGGCTATTGCCTCGCCGGCGGCACCGAGCTGGCCACCGCCTGCGATGTCGTCTATGTCGCTGACGATGCCCAGATCGGCTATCCGCCGGTGCGGCTGATGAGCCCGCCCGACATGCAGTATCACCCCTGGCTGGTCGGCATGCGCCGCGCCATGGAATTGATGCTGACCGGCGATGCGATGTCCGGCCGTGAAGCCGCCGAATGGGGTTATGCGACGCGCTCGTTCCCGCTGGCCGAGCTTGAGATGAAGACGCTCGACTTCGCCGAGCGTGCCGCGAAAGTGCCGATCGAGTTGCAGCAGCTCAACAAGCGCAGCGTCCACCGCGCGATGGAAATCATGGGCGCCCGCGCCGCAATCCGCGCCGGCACCGAGATCCAGGCGCTGGCCTTCACGACGGAGGCGAGCAAAGCTTACATGGCGGGTTTTCGCCGCGACGGCGCCAGCGTGAAGGCCCAGCTCGACCAGCGCGATACCACGTTCGGGGATTACCGGACGAAGAAGGAGTGAGCTGACGCGCGTTGCGAGCGAGGCATCCAGTACGCCGCTGCCTCTCGCTTCGATATCAGCGCCTCCCGAATACTGCGTCGCGACAGATCGTGCTATCAAGGAGCTCAGCTGACAGGATACGAAGGTATCCGCTGCATACAGGAGAATGCTTGCATGTTCATCGCAATGAACAGGTTTCAGGTGAAGAACGGCTCGGAGCAGGCGTTCGAGACCGTCTGGAACACCCGGGAATCCTATCTCGGCGACACGCCGGGTTTCATCGAGTTTCACCTGGTGAAGGGGCCCGAAGCCGAGGACCACACGCTCTACGCCACGCACACGGTGTGGGCCGACAAGGCCGCATTCGAGGCCTGGACCAAGTCGGAAGCGTTCCGCCGCGCTCATTCCCGTGCGGGCAACGAAACCGGCGGCAGCCTCTATCTCGGTCATCCCAGGTTTGAAGGTTTCGAGGTGTTGATCACCGAGCGGGCGAAAACCAGCGTGGGATGACGAGGGCAACCGCGTTTGCGCGCCACCTATTGTACGATTCGCAACCAACATTCAGCGTCGTCCCGGCCTTCGCCGGGACGACAGTGGAGCGTGTGCGCACCCGCTACTCCTTCACCGCGCCCGTCAGCGACGACACGTAGTAATCCACGAACAGCGAGTAAAACAGCGCCACCGGCAGCGAGCCGAGCAGCGAGCCGGCCATCAGCGCGCCCCATTGGTAGACGTCGCCGGTGACGAGCTCGGTCAGGATCGCGACCGGCACCGTTTTGTTGGCGCCGCTCTGGATGAAGGCGAGCGCGTAGATGAATTCGTTCCATGACAGCGTGAAGGAGAAGATGCCGGCCGAGATCAGGCCGGGCACCGCCAGCGGCAGCGTGATCCGCCACAGGATCTGCAGCCGCGTCGCGCCGTCGACCAGCGCACATTCCTCGAGCTCGTAGGGGATCGACTTGAAATAGCCGATCAGGAGCCAGGTGCAGAACGGCACCAGGAAGGTCGGATAGACCAGGATCAGCGCCAGCGGTGAGTCGAACAGGCCGAACTGCACGATTACGGTCGCGAGCGGAATGAATAGGATCGAGGGCGGCACCAGATAGGCGAGGTAGATGCCGAGGCCGACATAGGGGCTGCCGCGGAAGCGCAGCCGCTCGATCGCGTAGGCCGCGAGCGTCGAGGCGAGCAGCGAGAGGAACGTCGCCCCGGTCGCGACCAGCATGGTCGTCATCAGCCAGTGCGGGTAGGAGGTCTCGAACAGGAGGTGCTTGATATGCGCGAGCGTCGGCGAGGTGATCCAGAACGGATTGTGCTCTTTGTAGTTCAACAGCTCCGCGTTCGGTTTGAACGAGGTGATCGCCATCCAGTAGAACGGGAACAGCAGGATCACGATGAAGCAGGCCAGCGGCAAATAGATCATCACCACTCGCCGCGAGCGGGAATCCCACGACATCGTGTCGGGCGTGGCGCTGGCGACGTTGCTGTTGCCCGGTGAGGCGGTGACGTCAGTCATTGGCTTCCCCCTGCTGCCATTTGCGGCGCGCGAGACCGAAGTAGGAAAACAACGTCGCGAACACGAGGAACGGGATCATCGACACCGCGATCGCCGCACCCTCGCCGAGCTCGCCGCCGGCGATGCCGCGCTGGAACGCCAGCGTGGCGAGCAAATGCGTCGAGTTGACCGGGCCGCCGCGGGTGATGGCGTAGACCAGCTGGAAGTCGGTGAAGGTGAAGATGATCGAGAACGTCATCACGATCGCGAGTATCGGCATCATCATCGGGAAGGTGATGTAGCGGAAGCGCTGCCAGGCGGTGGCGCCGTCAAGCATCGCGGCCTCGTAGAGCGAAGGCGAGATGGTCTGCAATCCCGCCAGCAGCGAGATCGCCACGAACGGGATGCCGCGCCAGATATTGGCCGCGATCAGCGAGAACCGCGCCGGCCATGGCGAGCCGAGGAAATCGACATTCGTGGTGCGCAGGTGCAGCACGTCGACCAGCAGATAGGAGATTATCGAGAATTGCGGATCGTAGATCCACCAGAACGCCAGCGCCGACAGCACCGTCGGCACGATCCACGGCAACAGTACGATGGCGCGGATCAGGCTCTTGAACGGGAAATGGTTGTTGAGCAGCAGCGCCAGCCAGAAGCCGAGCGCGAATTTCCCAAAGGTCGCGACCCCGGTGTAGAAGACGCTGTAGAACACCGCGTTCCACCACAGGGGATCGCTGAGCAGATACTGGAAGTTCTCCAGCCCGACATAGACGCCGCGCCGGCCGATCGTGGTGTCGGTGAAGGCGAGCCAGATGCCAAGATGATGTCGGGGCCGGCGCCGGAGTTCGAGGTCACCGCGGTCTGCTGGTTGATGTCTTCCCAGCCGACGAAGTCGACCTTGACCTCGACGCCGGTCTTGTCGGTGAATTTCTTGGCGTTGGCGCGGAACACGTCTTCGTCGGCCTGGACGAAGCGCACCGGGCGCAGCATGCGCAAGGACGCGCCCTTTTCGATCGGCAGCGACGGCGCCGCCACCTCGGCGGCCTTTATTTTTGATGCATCCTGCGCTGCAGCACCGGTGGTGGCCAGCGCCGCCGCGGACAAGCCGAGCGCCAACGCGTCACGACGGGTGAGGTCGTTCCTCATCACTTCCTCCCTATTTTGTGGCCTTCCCGGCGTTGATCGCCAGTGAAGGAGTTCTCTAGCCTTGACGCGTTTTCGTCACGCGAACCCGTCTAGCTGTTCGGACCGCGATCCATGCTGACGGGCTGCCAGCGGCGCAGCGCGGTGTCTTGCAGCACCGACGGGTTGACGCAGCTTACCGGCCACATGCCTTGCAGCACTAGTGACAATTCGTAGCCCACGCGGCGCTTGCGCGCCTCGTCGAAACGTGCCGAGGCCGAGGCGACATGGGCGGTCAAGGTCACATTGTCCATCCCGAGCATCGGGTTGTTGTGCGACGGTGGCTCCTTTTCCAGCACGTCGAGTGCGGCGTGTGCGATCCAGCCCTCCTGCAGCGCCTTGATCAGCGCCTCCTCGTCGACGGTGGCGCCGCGGCCGGTGTTGATGAAAACAGCCGATTTTTTCATCTGGCGAAAATGCTTCTCGGTCAGCATGTGGTGCACCTCGGGCCGCGCCGGGGCATGCATCGAGACGAAGTCCGACTGCGACAGCACCTCCGACAACGTCGAGGGGATCACGCCGTGGTCGTACATTAGCGTCTCCTGGATGAAGGGATCGTAGGCCATCATCCGCAGGCCAAAGGGCGCCGCGCGTTTCGCCACTGCGCGCGCGACTCGGCCGAACGAGATGAAGCCGAGCGTCTGCCCCATCAGGCGGGGAATTTTCAAAAGCGCCGGGCGGCCCTCGGCCCAGCGGCCGCTGCGAACCATCCTGTCCTGCTCGACCAGGCGGCGGAAGCCGGCCAGCAGCAGCATCATGGCGTGGTCGGCGACCTCTTCGATGAAGGTGTCGGGGATGTTGGTGACGGGGATGCCGCGGGCGGTCGCGGCCTTGATGTCGACCGAGTCGACGCCGACGCTGCCGAGCGTGATCACCTTGCAATTTTCGAGGGCGTCGATGATCGCTTTGGTGATCGGCATGCCCTTGGCGTAGATCGCGTCCGCGGTCCTGGCCGCGGCGATGAACTCGGCCTCGTTGGCCGGGGCTTCGATAATCTCGGCGCCGATCGGGTCGAGCGCCTCCTTCTCATAGTCGTAGCCGCCGCCGGCGACCGTGAAGCTCGCGCCTTTTGGCGTGACCACCCTGAATTTCGACATTGCCTGCTCCCGATGAGGTCTTCTGTTGTTGTTTGTTGCTGTCCGAGTCTTGCCGCTTTGGGCCACGGGCTCGACCCGCCGCCCATATGCTTTTACGCGACCCGGGCGGCTCGCTCCACAATTGCTGGTTGGTCTCCCGCCCGATCCTCCGGGCTTCTACGGGGTAGCAGCGTAACCAACGGGTAAAGGTCTCACGTTACCGTGAGGGTCATCAATACTTTGAAGGTTATCAATTCGCCCGTCGCGCCGCGTTCCCCATCTCCCGGAGATCCCCGTGAAGCTGTCAAATATGAAGATTACCCCCAAGCTCGGCATCTTGGTGGGGGTGGCTCTCGTTGGCCTTTGCGCCGCCGGCATCCTCGCGATCAACCTGATGCAGCGCGAGATGACCAATGCGCGCATCGACCAGGTCAAGGCCATGGTCGAAATGGCCAGGAATTACGCGACAAGCCTGAAGAAGGATGTCGACGCCGGCAAGCTGACCAAGGAGGCGGCGCTGGCCGAGTTGGGCAAGCGCGCCAACGCCATGACTTACGACAATGGCTCCGGCTATTTGTTCGGCACGTCCTATGACGGCACCACCGTGCTGGCGCCCGATCCGAAGCAGGTCGGCACCAACCGGATGGAGGTCGTGACCAACGGCCGCAAGCTGTCCTGGGAGCTGATGAACGGCGTCAAGGCCAACGGCGAGATCCTGCTGTTCTATGAATATGTGAAACCCAACCAGGAAACGCCGATCCGCAAGCTCGGCTATGCGGTCGCGGTCCCCGGCTTCGACATGTATCTCGGCACCGGCGCCTATCTCGAGGACATCGACGCCAAGATGCGGCCGATCACCTGGATGCTTGGGCTTGCCATCCTCGGCCTCGGCATCATCTCCAGCTCGGTCGCCTGGCTGATTGGCCGCAGCATTTCCCGGCCGCTCAATCTGCTCGGCAACCGCATGCGCGACATCGCCGACGGCAAGCTCGACGGCGAGATTCCAGGCGTCGGTCGCGGCGATGAGGTCGGCGCTATGGCGTCGACCGTGCAGATCTTCAAGGACAATGCGGTCCGGATCCGCGGTCTCGAACAGGCTGAAGCCGAAACCCAGGCCCGCGCCAGCGCCGAGCGCCGTGGCGCGATGGAGAACATCGCGAGCGACTTCGAGCGCAGCGTGAACGGCATTGTCCGCTCGGTGGCGACGGCTGCGGCCGGTATGCAGACCACCGCGCAGTCGATGACCGCGACCGCGAGCGACGCCAGCGCACGCGCTGCCACGGTTGGTGCAGCCTCCGACAGCGCCTCCAACAATGTCGGCACGGTTGCTGCCGCGGCCGAAGAGCTCTCCTCATCGGTTGCCGAAATCGCGCGCCAGGTGGCGCGCTCCAGCGAGGTCGCCGGCAAGGCGGTGGCCGATGCCGAGCGCACCAACGCGACCGTGCAGGCGCTCTCCACTGGCGCCGAGAAGATCGGCGAGGTGGTCAAGCTGATTCACTCGATCGCCGCCCAGACCAACCTGCTGGCGCTCAACGCCACCATCGAGGCCGCCCGCGCCGGTGAATCCGGCCGCGGCTTCGCTGTCGTCGCGTCCGAAGTGAAGGCGCTCGCCAACCAGACCGCGAAGGCGACTGAGGAAATCTCGGCGCAGGTCGCGGCGATGCAGGCGTCCACCGGCGAGGCGGTGGCCTCGATCGGCGGCATCACCGAGACCATCGCGCAGATGAGCGAGATCACCTCCTCGATCTCGACCGCGATCGACCAGCAGGGCGACGCAACCCGCGAGATCGCGCGCAACATCCAGCAGGTCGCGGCCGGCTCCAGCGAGATCTCGGCCCATATCGGCGGCGTCACCACCGCGGCCGCCGCCACCGGCACCGCGGCGGGAGACGTGCTGTCGAACGCCCGCGAGCTCGACACCCAGTCCGGCATGCTGCGCAACGCGGTCGACGAGTTCCTGCAGAAGGTCCGCGTGGCGTAGGTTTTCACGTATTGCGTCATTGCGAGCCAACGGGTCGCGCGAATGCGCGCCCGATGACAGGCTCCGCGAAGCAATCCATCTCTCCACTTGCGGAGGGATGGATTGCTTCGTCGCTTCAGCGCAAAATTGCTCTGCAATTTTGTCGCGAGCTCCTCGCAATGACGAGATTAGACGGGGCGGCTACCGCTTCGCCGATCCCTGCCGCGAGGCGATCACGACGCCGGCGAGCACCAGTGCGTAGCCGATCAAATGATACGGCGCGAGCTGTTCGCCGAGCAGCAGGATCGCCATCGCCGAGCCGAACACCGGTACCAGATGGAAGAACGGCGCGGCGCGGTTCGGTCCGATCAGCGCGACGCCGCGGTTGAAAAAGAGATAGGCCAGCGTCGAGGGGAAGATCAGCACAAAGCCCAGCGTGGCCATGGTCAGACCGTCGAATTGCAGCCGCACGCCGGCGGAGAATTCCCAGATCGCGGCCGGCAGCAGCATCAGCGCGCCGCAGCAGGTGGTGAACGAGATCAGCGAGAGCTGGTGGATCCTCGGCCGCCGCGGGATCAGCGCCGAATAGAGCCCGAACGACACCAGCGAGGCGCCGAACATGATGTCACCCTTGTTGAAGCTGATGCTGGCGAGTGCCGAGATATCGCCGCGCAGGATGATGGTGAGCACGCCGGCCAGCGAGATCGCGATGCCGGCAAGTTGCGCCGGCGTCAGCCGCACGCCGAACAGGACCAGCGACCACAGCGCCACGAACAGCGGGCCCGCCGACTGGATCAACAGCGCATTCAGCGCCTCGGTATATTGCATCGCCCAGTAGGAGATCGCGTTATTGAATGCGAAACCGACCGCTGACAACAGCAGCATCAGCGGCAGCGCGCTGCGCAGCTTCGGCCAGTCCTGTTTCAGATGCGGCCAGGCAAACGGCAGCAGGATCAGGAACACGCCGAACCAGCGGATCGTGGTCAATGTGATCGGCGGCACATGGCTGCCGACATGCCGCGCCAGCACGATGTTGGCGGCCCAGAACAGCGATGTCAGGCTGAGCAGCAGATAAGGCTGGTTGTTGAGCCAGTGCAGCGGCGAGCGATGCGTGGGTGCGGCAGGTGCGGGCAAAGCGCGAAGGTCGGTCATTGTTGCCGGATGTTGTGCCCGAATCTGTTGCTGCGACAAGACGAAAGAGCGGATTGGTGCCATGCGCGGCGACAGTCACCGATGTCATCACCCGATGCGCGGGTGATCCAGTATTCCAGAGACGCCAGCAATAATTTGAGAGGCCGCGGCGTACTGGATACCGGGGTATGACACGGTCACTCGGGGCATCGGCCCGCGCCCCGCATGCCCCGTCTATTTCTGCGGCCCCGACAGCGAGATCTCGCGTTCGGCGCGGAACACGTTGCCGTAGAGATTGGCGGTCCATTGCCGGCCGCTGGAGGTGATGTCGAGGTGGCGAATCGCCGTCTGCACATGCGGCGCGACGCTGTTCCAGTAGAACTGGGGATACAGGTTGACGATGTCGGCCGGCGAATCGTAGCCGAGCTGGCGGTTCAGCCCGGCCTCCTCGAACTCATGATACAGCGCATTGGCCTTGCGGATGTAATGGGGATCTCCGAGCTGGCCGATCAAATCGGCGGCGCGCAGCAGGGCTGCCTCGTCGTCGAACGCTGCGTTCTCGCCGGGGACGCTGTCCGGGAATCGCGTGCCTTCGATGGCGCGCGCGATGCGGTCGCTGTCGAGCTGCGCGATGCCCTTGATCCGCTCCATCACGAACATCTTGGAGCGGTCGACGTGATAGGGCAGCAGTGCGGCGTCCGACGCGCCGCGCGGCAGTGCGACCTTGCGTCCATCGCGATCGACCAGATAGCCATCCTTGTCGTCGGCGTCGAACAGCCCGCGCACATAGCCGATGTCGTGGGTCAGGCAGGCGATGATGACATGGGCATAGTCCTCCGCGGTCATGTGCGCGTGCAGCGCGCGTCCGCGCAGGATGTCGTGGCCGGCCAAGGTCACGAGCATGGTGTGCTCGACATTGTGATACAGCGCGTCGCTGTTGCCGATGCATTCGATTGCGATCCGCGCGATCGAGGGCACCGTCTCGACGAGGTGGGACTGCGCGGCGCCGAACCGGCGCTGCATGTACTCGCCGAGGAATTTGCCGAGCGCGTCGGCCGCAAGTTCGGGAAGGGTCATCACGGCCTTGACCTCCGGGGTCGCGCGTCGGCATGGAAGCTTGAGCCCTGCGCGCATTTCAGGGTAGCCCCGCCATGTGACATAATCTTTGCGGCCGGACCGCGGCCCCGGTTCGGTCTTGGTGGGAGCTATTGATGGGCGTCGATCTCTTGAACGTCAAAGGCCTGAGCGAACTGGACGGCGCGGCGCCGGTCGTGATGGTCAATCTGATGCGGTTTCGCGCCCGATCGCTCGACGGCGACGGCTCGGGCTGGGATGCCTATTTGCGCTACAGCGCACTCACCGTCCCCATGATCAAGGCGCGCGGCGGCACGCTGCTGTGGACCGGCAACGCCCAGAGGGTGGCGCTGGGCGAGCCGGCCGGGCAGCAATGGGACTACCTCGCGCTGGTCTATTACCCCAGCGTCGCGGCCTTCATCGACATGATGACCTCGGCCGAGTACGAGACGTTGTGCGATCCGCACCGCCGCAACGGCTGCGACGAGCACGTGATCATCGCGACGCGCGAGGCCTACAGCAAGTTCGGGGGTGTGTGAGGGGCGGAGCGCAGCTCTAACCACGTCGCTGCCGCTCCTCGCAATGACGGTTGGATATGAACTCGCAGGGGCTCAGGATGACGGATTTGACAGCGGCGCCAGCGCCGCGTGAGAGGCTTCCTGCACCAACCGGCACACCTCATCCCTCGACCGCCCCACGCTCAGCGACGCAAACGTCGGATAGCTCGTCAGCGCGAAGATCAGATCGACCGCGTCCTTGCGAGCCTGAGCTGGCGCGTCCTGGCCCGCGATGCGGCCGATCAGGACAGTGAGGCCCTTGCGGCGGCGCTCGTTGCGTTCGCGCACGGCCTCGGCGAAATCAGGATCGGTCGCCATTGCGTCGTGCAGCCGGCCGACCGCCGAATCGCGGCTCCAGAATCCGCAGAAGACCTCGACCATGCGATCGAGCGCGGCGCGCGGATCGCTCATCGTCATGATGTCGGCGATCTGGTGCAGGCCGCCGGCCAGCGCGATCTCGTCGAACACGGCCTCCAGCAGCCCGCGCCGCGAGCCGAACTGGTTGTAGACCGTCAGCCGCGTCACGCCGGCCGCCTTCGCCACCGTATCCAGCGAGAACCGCGCGATGCTCTCGCCCTCGCGCAGCGTGCGCGACGCCGCCTCGATCACCCGGTCGCGGGTTTCGGCGGCGGCGGCGTTGCGCACCGAGCTCACATAGCTGCGCGGAGGCATCCCCTTGCCCTTTCGACAAATTGATTATACATATTGTATATCTAATATCCAAATCTGATTTCGGAGCGACGCGATGCAGACCGCCCTTATCATAGCCCTGTCCCTTCACGTCCTGTCATCGGTGTTTTGGGCCGGTTCCAGCTTCACTTTGGCCCGCACCGGCGGCCTCGGCGGCGAAAAGCTGCTGGTGCCGCAGATCGGCGCCGCGACGGTGGCGATCGTGACCGGCGCCACGCTCTGGCACATGGTTCACGAGGGTTCGTTCGCGCTGTCCGAGATGATTTTGGCGGCCGGTGCGATCGCCGCGCTGTTTGCCGTGGCAGTGCAGATCATCGTCGGCGGCGGCGCTATCAGGCAGTTGCGCAACAGCGCGGCCGACGATTCAGCGGCGCGCTCGCGGCTCGCAATCGCGCAGCGCGTGGCGGCCGGATTGCTGGCCGTCACGGCGCTCTGCATGGGCGCGGCGCGCTACGCCTGAGCCTCAAAACTTCCGCACCAGCTCCGGCGTGATCTCCTTGAGGCTGCGGATGCCGAGTAGCGCGAGATCGCGGTCGATCTCGGCGTGCAGCAGCGAGATCGCGCGCGATACGCCGGCTTCGCCCGCGACCACGGCGGCATAGAGGAGGGGACGGCCGACCCAGACGAAGTCGGCGCCGAGCGCCAAGGCCTTGATCACATCAGTGCCGCGGCGGATGCCGCCGTCCACCATCACGGTCATACCGCCCTTCTGCGCCGCGATCTCTGGCAGCATGCGCAAGCCGGAGACGGTGTAGTCGAGCTGGCGGCCGCCATGGTTGGAGACCATCACGCCGTCGCAGCCATGCTCGCGCGCCAGCCGTGCATCTTCGGGCGAGATCAGCCCCTTGACTACGAGCTTGCCGGGCCAGCGCTTGCGGATCAGCTCGACATGCTTCCAGGCCAGCTGGTCGCGGTTGCCGATGTTGCGCATCAGGTTCTTGGCGAGCACCGGCGGGCCCCGCTTGGCGTCCATGTTCTCGAAACGCGGCATGCCGTGGTTGACCAGCGTCCGCGCCCATGTGTTGAGCAGCCAGTCGGGATGGCTGATGGTGTCCCAGAGCACCCGCGGCGTGATCGCGAGCGGCACCTGAAAGCCGTTGCGGATGTTGTTCTCGCGGTTCGGCGGCACCGGCACGTCGGCGGTGACGACGAAGGTGTCGTAGCCGGCGGCCGCGACGCGATCGACCAGCGGCTCGATCCGCGCGTCGTCGCCGGCGAGATAGGCCTGGTACCAGGCATCCGCGTTAGCGGCGCGGACGTCCTCCAGTGTGATCAGCGACGACGCCGACAGGATCATCGGTACGTCGGCCGCGGACGCTGCGCGGGCCAGCACGATGTCACCGCGATAGGCGACGAGCGCGGCTGAACCCATCGGCGGAATGCCGAACGGCGAGGCGTAGGTCTTGCCGAACAGGGTCGTGGACTGGTCGCGGCCGGAGACGTCGTTCAGGACACGCGGCACGAAGCCGTATTCGTCGAACGCCCTGCGGTTGTCGGTGCGCGCCGTATCGGTCTCGGCGCCGCCCGAGACGTAGCCATAGAGGAATTTCGGCAGCATCCGCCGCGCTTGCGGCTCGAAATCATCGAGCGTGAGATAGCGCTGCAGACGCCGGGGCACGGCGCTGGTCGCGCGGGTGACGGTGGTGGGTGGCGGGGAGGGCGCGGCGATCCGGTCGTGCACGGCGGTGGTTCCGTTGTTCTTGATTGGTCAGTTACGTCAGCGCTTGCGGGCGCCGACAATTTTCTCGTTGAACGCGTTGACCGACTGGCTGACGTCAATGAGCGTCTTGCGGGTGTCGGCGATCACGGCGCCGGACTTCTTGTCAAAACTTTCGATCAGTTCGCGCAGCGAGATCACGGTCGGCAGCAACTCGCCGCCATATTTGTCGCTGCCGAGATTTTTGAGGAATTTGTCCGCCGCCGTCATCTTGGCGTCAACGGTGTTGACGTCGGCCTCGGCGGCATCGATGAAGCCGGAGATCATTTCGCCATTGCCTGACAGCGAGTTGGTGAAGTTCTCGAAGCCGCGCAGCGTGTCCTTGACCGCACCCTCGTTCTCGACGATGACGCGGTCGACATTGCGCAACGCCCGGCGCAGCTTCTCCGACACGCCCATCGTGCCTTCGGGATCGGCGGTCAGTTCCGGAATGCCGTCGGCGCCGGGCGGTGGCGGTGGGGCGTCGTCGGAGCCGCCGGTGAACGAGATCGCGGCGATGCCGGTCAGGCCCTGGAATTCGAGGCCGACTTCGGTGTCCTTCCTGATCGGCGCGTTGTTCTCGATCCGGGTCATCGCGACCACGCGGTGATGGTCCAGCCTGATCGACACCACCTCGCCGATCCGCACGCCGGCGAAGTTCACGCTGCCGCCGCGGCGCAAGCCCGAGGCCGAGCCCTCGAAGATGACGCGGAACGGCACCTGGCGCTTGATGCCGGCATAGCGCTGATAGCCCAGCCAGCCGCCGAGCGAGCCCGCGATCAGGGCCAGCGTCAGGGTGCCGATCATCACATTGCTGGCGCGCGCCATCTCGTTCCGGGTCCATTCGCGAAGCAGTCTCTAGAGATAGCGGATTTCGAGCGGCTAGTCACCGCGGCCTTCTTTGCCTCGCCCCGCTTGCGGGGAGAGGCCGGAACGCATGCAGCGCAGCGGAATGCGATCCCGGTGAGGGGGAGTCTCCGAGCGTCCGTCTCTCACCGTCTCCGCGGAACGAGCCCCTCATCCTAGCCTTCTCCCCGTAAGAACGGGGAGAAGGAAAAGAAAGCGTCACGCCGCCTGCTTCCGCGACGCTGCGAAGACGCCGGCCAGCACCAGCCCAAAGCCGATGAAGTGGAACGCCTGCGGATGCTCGCCGAGGAACACGATCGACATCACGGTGCCGAACACCGGAACCACGTGGAAGAACGGCGCGGCGCGGTTGGCGCCGATCAGCTGGATGCCGCGGTTGAAGCAAAGATAAGCCAGCGTCGAGGGGAACACCGCGACATAGAACAGCGACAGCAGATTGGCGGTGTTGATCTCCATGATCGGGCGCGTAGTGAGCTCCCAGATGAAGAACGGCATCAGCATCAGCGCGCCGCAGCCGAAGGTGAAGCCGGCGACTGACAGTCCGTGGATCTTCGGCCGCTTCAGCGTCAGCACCGAGTACAGCGCGAAGATCACCAGCGCGACGATGAAGATCAGATCGCCCTTGTTGAACTCGATCTTCGACAGCGTGGTGAGATCGCCATGCAGCAGGATCACCAGCACGCCGCAGAGCGATAGCAGGACGCCGAGCGCCTGCGCCACCGTCAGCCGCACGCCGAGCAGGATCAGCGACCACACCGCGACCACCAAAGGCGCCGCCGATTGCAGCAGCAGCGTGTTCAGCGCCTGGGTGTGCTCGAGCGCCCAGTATTGCAGCGTGTTGAAGGCGCTGATGCCGGTGACCGACAGCATGATCATGACGCCGAGATTTTTGCGGATCACGCCCCAGTCGCGCGCCAAATGCTTCCAGGCAAACGGCAGGATGATCAGGAACGCCGCGGTCCAGCGCAGGAATGACAGCGTCACCGGCGGAATGTGGCCCGCGGCGAGCCGGCCGACGATCGCATTGCCGGCCCAGCAGATCGCGGTGATGCAGAGCAGCAGATAGGGCTGGTTGGCGATCCAGGAGCTGGATGCAGGCGTTGTCGCGGATTCGGAAGCAGACATGCGATGGACCGGGTTCACGACGCCGCGGCCCGCCCGGCGAGCAATCACCGGGCCTGAATGACATGCCCGGCGCTTCTCACAGACACGGAATCCGACGCGCTATCAATGGGAGAGGACGCATCGCGACCATGCGCAACTCCCGCTTGCGGACTGGTCCGGTGGAACCGGCCGGCAAGGACGATGCCGCAGGGGCGCGAACCCGATCCGTGACCGGGTCCGGCGCACGAAGCAGGCCCCCGTCGGTCTCAAATCAATTTACCCGGACCACATATTATTGTAGAGATACTTATAATTGCAATTAAGGGGTGAAATATGAGGCGAGCCCCGGCCGAATTTGTTGCCCCGACCTGTATCGAAGCCTTCCCGCTCATCGCCGATCTCGCGACCAAAGGCGAAACCCCGGTGAAATTCGAGGACGCCGCGCCGGCCGCCGAAGCCGAGGCAGGCGCGAGCGCTTCGCCGCGCGGGCCAATGCCGTCCTCGCCCTCGCCGAATGTCTGGAGGACGATCGGCCGAAACTCCGCGAGGCGATCGTCGAGGCGATGCTGTGGGCGCGGAAGCAGCCGTGACCTCAGTCACTCGTGCGACGCCGTCACCGCCTGCATCTTCGCGCCTGCCGCGAGGGCGGCGTCGTTCGGATCGATCTCGATCTGCAGGCCGCGCTGGCCGCCATTGACGAACACGGTGACATGGGTGAGCGCGGACTCGTCGATCGCAGTCGGCACCCGCTTCTTCTGGCCGAACGGGCTGATGCCGCCGACATGGTAGCCGGTCAGCCGCTCGGCGTCGGCCGGGCGCATCATCTTCGCGGACTTGCCGTCCATCACCGAAGCAAGCTTCTTCATGCTGACCTCGCAGTCCGCCGGCACCACGGCGCAGACCGGCTTGCCGTCGACCTCGGCCATCAGCGTCTTCAGCACCCGGTTCGGTTCGACGCCAAGCGCTTCGGCGGCCTGCAGCCCGATACTTTCAGCATTCGAATCGTAGACATAGGTGTGGAGCTTGAAGGCGATGCCAAGCTTCCGCAGGGCGATGGTCGCAGGCGTGGAATTGGGCATGGATCGAGCCGGTTAATATTGGTGGATGATTGCCGCAACGGCAGCCGCGATCAACCGCTTGCGCGGCCTGTCGCGGTGGCGCCAACATTAAATTCGCTGCTGCCTCGCGCAGGCTTGGGTCCTTCCGGATTTTCAGGGGATATCAAAGGGTTGGAGCCTGTCCAAAAGGCGTAAAGCGCGCCCTTCTTGCTTGCGCAGCCGACCCGCTTCCTTTATCCGGTTAGACGCCTTGCGTGCGAACGGCCCTCAGGCCGTGCTTTGGGCTGGGCACACCAACGCATGATCGCTGTGGGCGGACGCGTTTTTGCCGCGATCGTGGTCTGAGAAACACCTGAAGGGAATAGCTTCGAAATGGCCAATGTTGTCGTCGTCGGCGCCCAATGGGGCGACGAGGGGAAGGGCAAGATCGTCGACTGGCTGTCGGAACAGGCCGACATCGTCGTGCGCTTCCAGGGCGGCCACAATGCCGGCCATACGCTGGTAATCAATGGCGTGACCTACAAGCTGGCGCTGCTGCCATCCGGCGTGCTGCGCCCGAACAAGCTCGCGGTGATCGGCAACGGCGTGGTGTTCGATCCGCAGGCCTTCCTCGACGAAGTGGCGAAACTGAAGGGGCAGGGCGTCGCCGTCGGCCCGGACAATCTGCGCATCGCCGAGAATGTCACGCTGATCCTGCCGCTGCATCGCGAGCTCGATAGCTTGCGCGAATCCGGTAACGCGGTCACCGCGATCGGCACCACCCGCCGCGGCATCGGACCGGCCTATGAGGACAAGGTCGGCCGCCGCGCCATCCGCCTGATGGACCTCGCCGACCTCGACACGCTGCCGCACAAGATCGAGCGGCTTTTGGCCCATCACAATGCGCTGCGCCGTGGCCTCAATCTGGAAGAGATCGACGGCAAGGGGATTCTCGCCGAGCTGACCGCGTTCGCGCCGAAACTCCTGCCCTATGCCGAGACGGTGTGGCGGCTGCTGGATATCAAGCGCCGCGAGGGCAAGCGGATCCTGTTCGAGGGCGCGCAGGGCGCGTTGCTCGACGTCGACCACGGCACCTATCCCTATGTGACGTCGTCGAACACGGTGGCGGGGCAGGCCGCGACCGGCACCGGCATGGGCCCGGGCGCGGTCGGCTATGTGCTCGGCATCTGCAAGGCCTACACCACCCGCGTCGGCCTCGGCCCGTTCCCGACCGAATTGCATAACGAGATCGGCGAGGAGATCGGTCGCCGCGGCAAGGAGTTCGGCGTCAACACCGGGCGCAAGCGGCGGGTCGGCTGGTTCGACGCCATGCTGGTGCGACAGACGGTCCGGACCTGCGGGATCGCCGGGCTGGCGCTGACCAAGCTCGATATCCTCGACGGCTTCGACTCGATCGAGGTCTGCATCGGCTACAAGCTTGACGGCAAGGAGATCGACCATCTGCCGGCCGGCGAGGGCGCGCAGGCCCGCCTGGAGCCGATCTACGAAACCATCGAGGGCTGGAAGGAGCCGACCGCCAATGCGCGGTCCTGGGCGGCCCTGCCGGCCCAGGCCATCAAATATGTCCGCCGGGTCGAGGAGCTGGTGGGGTGCCCGATCGCCCTGTTGTCCACCAGCCCGGAACGTGAGGATACTATTCTGGTACAGAATCCGTTCGAAGCTTAACGGGATATTACCTATATCCCACCAATTGTGTGGAAATGGCTGACTACTACCCGCTGATCGCCCGTGCCATTGCCGGACTGGATCCCAACGCCCCCGGCGAGAGCCGCCGCGCGCTCTATGAGCGGGCGCGGGCGGCGCTGATCCAGCAGCTGCGCAGCGTGCAGCCGCCACTCTCCGAATCCGAGATCACCCGCGAACGGCTGTCGCTGGAAGAGGCCGTCCGCAAGGTCGAGTCTGAGGCCGCCCAGCGTGCCCGCGAGTCCCGTTCGAGCGGCGGCGCCGCGCGTGGCGGCGATGCCTTCCGCCGCGCCAATGCTGCCCGCCCGCCGGAGGCGAATTCAGCGCCCGGCGCATCGTCGCGTCCGCGCCCCGCCACGCCGC
>NZ_JYMT01000024.1:51832-56120 GCF_000938305.1 Bradyrhizobium sp. LTSP885 | reverse complement strand
GGGCGGCAGCGTTCATCCGTCCTGGCGGCCCCGCAGCGCCGGGTGTCGTCCCCGGCTCGGCGGCCGCGACGCCACCGCCCGGCAAAGCGCAATATGCCCCGCCGACGGTCTCCTCGGCCTTCCGGACCGCGCCGACGGTCGCTGGACCCCTGCCGCCACCGCCGCGGCATGACAATCTGAGGCCGCTCGCCATCGGCGCCGCGGTCGGTGCGGGCGTGGTGGCCGGCGTCGTCATCGGCGCGACCATTGCCGACCTGCACAACCAGCGGCAGGAGGTCGTCGAAGGCGGCCGCACCATTTACACCGAGCCGGACAGGATCATCATTCGCGATCCGGGCGGACAGGCCTATGTCCGCGGCGACGATAATTATCGCTTCCGCTATGGCGCCCGCGACATCCGCACCGAGACCGTCGGCGGCGAGACCCGCACGGTCATCATCCGTCCCGACGGCAGCGAGATCATCACGGTGGTCGGTCCCGACGGCCAGATGCTGCGCCGGATCCGCAGGGATGCCGGCGGCCGCGAGCTCGTCATCATCGACAACACCTATCGCGATCCGGGCGCGGTCGGCGGCTTCTATGTCGACCTGCCGCCGCCGGTGGTCCGCATCCCCTACGATCGCTACATCGTCGAATCAGACAGTGCGGCGCCGGACGTAATCTACGACACCATGGAGGCGCCGCCGGTGGACCGGATCGCGCGGCGCTATACGCTCGACGAAATCCGCTACAGCCCGAACGTGCGCATGCTGATGCCGTCGATCGACGTCAACAGCATCAACTTCGACTCGGGCTCGTGGGAGATTCCGCCGGATCAGGCGGCCAAGCTGCAGGCGATCGCCGACGGCCTCAACCGGGCGATCCAGCGCAATCCGCGCGAGGTGTTCCTGATCGAGGGCCATACCGATGCAACCGGCAACGACACCGACAATCTGTCGCTGTCCGACCGCCGTGCGCAATCCGCGGCCGAGCTGCTCACGCAGCAGTTCAATGTGCCGGCCGAGAACCTGACGTCACAGGGCTATGGCTCGCAATATCTGAAGGAGCAGACCGACGGACCGAGCCGCATCAACCGGCGCGTCACCGTCCGCCGCATCACCCCGCTGCTCAATGGCGGCCAGGCCTCTGCGGCTCCTCCGCCGCGCTGAGCGGGCTCAAAGCACGATACAAAATGGCCGGGAGCGATCCCGGCCATTTTTGTTTGTCCTTCCCTTCCCCCTGAAAGCGAGCCGCGTAGCCCGGATGAAGCGAAGCGCAATCCGGGGCTTTCTCGGCAGTGGTTGGACCGTCCCGGATTTCGCTACGCTTCATCCGGGCTACGAATTTGTCACCGCGCCATCTGCTGCGGATCGTAGAAAAACCGCTCCTCGATCAGCTCGTCGCCGCGCCAGGTCTGCCAGGCGACTTCCTCCATGCTGCGGACCTTGCCGTCCTTGCCGGTGAACTCGAACCGCCAGCAGATCGCGGCACGATCACCGTCGACCAGCAGCGGCCCGAGCCGCGTGGTCTTGACGCCGGCAACCGACGCCAGCACCGCGGCTTCGCGCGCCGCCAGCGCCTCGCGGCCGACCCGCCATTCGCCGTCATTTTCCTGGGTGCGGGCCTCAAGCGCGTAGAAATTTTTGATGGCGCCGACATGGTCGTTGGCTTCGACCGTATCGGCGAAGGCCTGCAGGGTCTTGAGTGAAGGCATCCTCGATCTCCTTACTTACCGACTAATGGTCGGTATTTACCGACTGCAAGTCTGTAAGTCAATTGGCCGAGCGGCGGAACTGCGCTAGACAGGCGTCATGGCAACCCAGGCCGAGCGGCGCGAGAAGACCAAAGCTGCAATCGTCAAGGCGGCGCGCCGCATCTTCGGCGAGCGCGGCTTTGCGGCGACGACGATCGACGACATCGCCGCCGGCGCGCGCGTGGCGAAGGGGGCGGTCTATCATCACTTCGCGACCAAGGAGGCGGTGTTCGAAGCTGTGTTCGAGCAGGTCTCGCTCGACCTCGTCGCCGATCTCGACCGCATCTCGCGCGCCGAGAACGATCCGCTCGCCGCGATGGCGGCGGGAACGCAGGGCTATTTCGCGGCCTGCTCCAAGGGCCCGACCGGCCAGATCATTTTACGCGATGGCCCGGCGGTGCTCGGCTGGGAACGCTGGCGCGAGATCGACGCCAAACATTTCGGCGGCAAGTTTCCCCGCGCCATCGCTGCGGCGATGGAGGCCGGCGTGATCGCAAAGCAGCCGATCGAGCCTTTGGCGCGGCTGCTGCTCGGCGCGGTGACCGAAGCGGCGGTCGCGGTGTCAGCCGGACCCGACATCGGCAAGGCCGGCACCGATTACGCGCGCGCCTTCCGCTCGCTGCTGGATGCGCTCAGGGTGAAGTGAATCTACGCGTCGTCCCGGCGAAGGCCGGGACCCATAACCGCCGAATGAAGTTGGTGAAGAAAGGTAACGCCGCTTGTGCCCTTTCCAAGGGCCGCGGCGTATGGGTCCCGGCCTTCGCCGGGACGACGGAGAAATTCAGCCCTTGTCGTTCTCGAGCTTGAAGATATCGGAGCCTTGGCCGCCCGAGAGCAAGCCCTTCTCCGTGTAGAGCTTGAGCTTGGCGCGGGTATCCGAGATGTCGAGGTTGCGCATCGTCAGCTGGCCGATACGGTGTTCGGGCGTGAACGCGGCGTCCTCCACCTTCTCCATGCTCAGCCGCTCCGGCGCATAGGTCAGGTTCGGGCTCTCGGTGCTCAGGATCGAATAGTCGTTACCGCGGCGCAGCTCGAGCGTCACCTCGCCGGTGATGGCGCGCGCCACCCAGCGCTGCGCGGTCTCGCGCAGCATCAACGCCTGTGAATCGAACCAGCGGCCCTGATACAGCAGGCGACCAAGCCGCATGCCAGAGATCCGGTATTGCTCGATGGTGTCCTCGTTGTGGATGCCGGTGACCAGACGTTCATAGGCGATGTGCAGCAGCGCCATCGCGGGCGCTTCGTAGATGCCGCGGCTCTTGGCCTCGATGATGCGGTTCTCGATCTGATCGCTCATGCCGAGGCCATGGCGACCGCCGATGGCGTTGGCCTCGAGGAACAGCGCGACCGGATCGGCAAAGCTCTGGCCGTTCAGCGCGACCGGCTGGCCCTCGTCGAAACGCACGACGACCTTCTCAGCCTTGACGGCGCAGTCGTCGCGCCAGAACGGCACGCCCATGATGGGATTGACGATGGTGATGCCGCTGTCGAGGCTTTCGAGATCCTTGGCCTCGTGAGTGGCGCCGAGCAGATTGCTGTCGGTCGAATACGCCTTCTCGGCGCTCATCTTGTAAGCAAAACCCTGCGCGGTCATGAATGCCGACATTTCGGCGCGGCCACCGAGTTCGTCGATGAACTGCTGGTCGAGCCAGGGCTTGTAGATTCGCAAGGACGGATTGGTCAGCAGGCCGTAACGGTAGAAGCGCTCGATGTCGTTGCCCTTGTAGGTCGAGCCGTCGCCCCAGATGTTGACGCCGTCCTCCTGCATGGCCGCAACCAGCATCGTGCCGGTCACGGCGCGGCCGAGCGGCGTGGTGTTGAAATAGGTGAGGCCGCCGGTCGAGATGTGGAAGGCGCCCGACTGGATCGCGGCGATGCCTTCGTGCACCAGTTGGGTGCGGCAATCGACGAGGCGGGCTTTCTCGGCGCCGAACTCCAGCGCCTTGCGCGGGATCTCGTCGTAGTCGGCTTCATCGGGCTGGCCGAGATTGGCGGTGTAAGCAAAGACCTTGGCACCCTTCTGCTTCATCCACAGCAGCGCGGCTGACGTGTCGAGGCCGCCCGAGAAAGCGATGCCGACTTTTTCCCCTTTGGGCAGGCTTTTCAGGATCGTACTCATGGAGCGTCCAATCGGTCTGATATCGGTGGCTGTTTGGCTGCGCGAATAACAAATTTCCAAGGGATGGGCACGCGTTTAATCGCGCCTCGGTGCTTAGAGCCCCGTTCCAATGGAATCGGAACGGGGCTCTAGATTCTTGTTTTGACGCGTTTTCTTTACGCGAACCGGTATCCACTTCGCTCGAAAACGCTCTAGGCCGACGGCGCCGGCCCGACGTCACGGCCGCGCCAGCGCTGGGTCAGCCGGTAGCCGGGCCAGGCCAGCCGCGTCAGCGCGGCGTCGACCTGGGCGTCGGTGAGGCGGGTCGCGGCCCAGCGGTAGATCAGGGCATAGGCCAGCCAGATCACCAGGAACGATACCAGGCCGGCGATGGCGACGTCGGTGAAAAAATGGCCCCCGAACGCCATCCGCAAGCCGCTGGTCGTGATGCCGAACAC
>NZ_JYMT01000024.1:0-51815 GCF_000938305.1 Bradyrhizobium sp. LTSP885 | reverse complement strand
AGATAGGCGAGCGGCCGCCAGGCGGGCGGCGCCAGGGCGGCCGGCGCATAGGTCCAGAACGCGGTCGCACCCTCGCCGGAGAAGAACGAGCAGTTGCGCGCGCAGGTGCCGCGCGGATCCCACCACGGCACGAACGGCTTGTCGCCGCCGAACAAATTGACCGCCACCGGCCGCGGCCGGCCCCAATAGCTCTTGAAGGTGAGGTTGGTGAGGACGCCGGCCGACAAGAGCATCGTCACCAGCAGAAAGACCGCCGCGCGGCCGGACATCAGCATCGGCCGTTCCGGACGTGCGAACTTCACCACGATGGTCACGAGCGCCGGCACCACGAACGCCCAGGCGATCCACATCGCCGCATCGCGCGCGAAGGCGGCGACCGCGTCGAGCTTCAATGGAAAGACGTTCTGCGCGTTGTCGTAGAACAGCGCCGCCAGCTTCAGGTCGAGCTCGGGATAGACCCCGAAAAGGAGGCCGATAACGAGCACGAGGCCGAGCGCGATGACAAGTCCGGTCCGGTTCATGGCGCGCGGTTTAGCGGAGGCTGTGGGGCATGGGAAGCATCACGGTTGCGGCCGTGATTGCGACGGTAACGGAGGCGGCGGTAACCGGCGCGGCGGCTCACGCCAGGCACCGGCGGTGCGGCCGGCGACCAGCCAGTAGACCAGGCCCGCGACGATGCCGGCGCCGGTCATGATCTCCATGTGCCGGCGCACGATGCCATCGAAGTGCATTGTATTGGGGTCGAACGGGATTAGGCCGAGATAGCAGGCCGCGCCGACGATCGCGCCGCCGACGGCATAGGCCAGCACGCTCCTGATGAAAAAGGCTTCGGTGATCAGCACCACGATCAGCGCCGGCAGCAGTGCGAAACCGGAGATGAAGATGAAACCGAAGCCGAGCACGATGTCGATCCCACTCTGGTCGATCGGCGCGTCGCCGAAATTGCTGATCTCAGGGTAGAGCACCGCGCCGACGACGATGATCCCGGCGAAGAAGCAGGCCAAAAGGAAGGCAAAGGCTATGACGAACAGGCGGCCGATCAGGGCCATGTCAGAAATTCTCCGTCATTGCGAGCGAAGCGAAGCAATCCATCTCACCGCTTGCTGAGACATGGATTGCTTCGTCGCTTCGCTCCTCGCAATGACGAATTGGATACAGCGAGACACTTCTCAATCCGTCATCGCCATCGCGCGCAGCGCCTGGCGCTCGCGTACCGAGAGCTTTTCGGTCTCCGACTTGAGCTGGCCGCAGGCGGCGAGGATATCGCGGCCGCGCGGGGTGCGCACCGGCGAGGAATAGCCGGCGTTGAAGATATATTCGGAGAATTTCTCGATCTGGTCCCAGTCCGAGCATTCGTAAGCCGTGCCGGGCCACGGATTGAACGGGATCAGGTTGATCTTGGCGTGGATGCCCTTGAGCATTTTCACCAGCAGCTTGGCGTCATCGAGCGAATCGTTGACGCCCTTGAGCATCACATATTCGAAGGTGATGCGCCGCGCGTTCGACGCGCCGGGATAGTCGCGGCAGGCCTGCAACAGTTCGGCAATCGGATATTTGCGGTTCAGCGGCACCAGCTCGTTGCGCAATTCGTCGCGCACCGCATGCAGCGAGATTGCGAGCATCACGCCAATTTCTTCGCCGGTGCGCTTGATGTTCGGCACCACGCCCGAGGTCGACAGCGTGATGCGACGTCGGGAAATGCCGATGCCTTCATTGTCGGCGACGATCAGCAGCGCGTCGCGCACCGCGTCGAAATTATAGAGCGGCTCGCCCATCCCCATCATCACGACGTTGGTGACGCGGCGCGTGCCATCCTCGCGGTCGGCCCAGTCATTGAGACGATCGCGCGCCACCATCACCTGGCCGACGATTTCGCCGGCGGTGAGGTTGCGCACCAGCCGCTGCGTGCCGGTGTGGCAGAACGAACAGTTCAGCGTGCAGCCGACCTGCGAGGAAACACAGAGCGTGCCGCGGTCGGTCTCGGGGATATAGACGCACTCGACCTCGTGCGGCCGCTCGAGCTTGTCGCCGCTCGGCAGCCGCAGCAGCCATTTGCGGGTGCCGTCGTTGGAGATCTGCTCGGCCACCACCTCGGGGCGGTCGACGGTGAAATGCTGCTCCAGCTCGGCGCGCATGTCCTTCGAGATGCTGGTCATCTCGGCGAAATTCTCGGCGCCGCGGAAATACATCCAGTGCCAGAGCTGCTGGCTGCGCATCTTGCGCTGCGAGGGGGCAACGCCGATCTCGCCGAGGCGATCGGCGATCTCGGCGCGCGACAACCCGATCAGCGACGGCTTGGCCGGCGGCACATAGGTTTCGAGCGGAAGCTTCTCGAGCGGCGCGCTGGCGCCGGACTGGCTGGTCATGGTGTCGGTCATGAAACCTCAAATAGGCCTTCCAGACCGTGCTGGAAAGCCTCGAAATGCCTCGATTTTAGAGCACCGGAGCGTTTTCGAGCGAAGTGGATACCGGTTCGCGCTGGGAAAACGCGTCAAAACAAAGAGACTAACGCCGGCAGTCCTGCCCCAGCCGGTCGAGCGCCTGCGCCAGGCCCTTCAGCGCGAACGTATCCGTGGTCTCGGTGCCCTTGGCCGAGATGCCCTTCACCGTGGCGTCGGCCGATTTGCGCATGGCGTCCACCAGCCGCTCTTCCTCGGCCGCGTTCTTGATCCAGAGGCCGTCGCCCTGGGTGTACATCGCGTAAGTACCGCCGCCGACCTGGAGTGTCGATTCGGAGCCCGGCTTCAGCGTGTAGCCGATCATGATCGAGATTTCGTTGACGACCTTTTCCGCCGGGCGGGTCGAGACGAAGGCATAGGCCGGATCGCGCGGCCGATTCGCCGGGTTCGACTTCGACGACGACGGCTTGGCCAGCGCGAAGCAGACCTTCTTGCCGTTGGGCATCGCAGTATAGGCGCCCCAGGTGCCGAATTGGCCGATCAGCGTCGGCTCGGCGCCGCCGGCCGCAGCCACCGCTGCCGGCGAAGCCGCAGGCTTGGCCGCGGCTGCGGGTTTCGCCGCGTCCTTCTTCGTCCCTTGCGCCTGCGCAAGGGACGTGATCCCGCACACCACGGCACAGGCAACCAGCGATGTCAGTATTTGCCGCACGGACAACTGGTTCCCCCATCATTGTGACTGGAAGATGGCCCGGCGATCCCCGTCCGCCGGTGCGGATGGATAGCGGGGAAATGTCTGTTTGGGAAGGCAGTTAGCCCTGGATGCAGCGATCGCCGCAGCGCGTCATTGCGCGATCACCCTTTGGCGCGCGCCGCCCGCTGTTTCTCCCACTGCGCGTCGGTCCATTGCAGCAGGTCCTCGGCGCCGGAACTGCGTAAATGCGAGCCGCCGTCCTGCACCACCATCTCGCCATTGATATAGCCGGCCTGGTCGGAGATCAGGAAGCTCGCGAGGTTGGCCAGCTCCGAATGCTCGCCGGAGCGGCCGAGCGGATTGCGATGTGCCCAGCTCTCGCCGCGGCCTTCGGGACGCAATTGTCCGGTCGCGCCAGGCGTCGGGAACGCGCCCGGCGCAATCGCCACGGTGCGGATGCCCTTCGGTCCCCATTCGACCGCAAGGCTTTTGGTCATCGCCAGCACCGCGGTCTTGGCCATCGACGACGGCACGGTGAAAGCGCGCCCGGTGATGGTCGAGGTCGAGAGGATCGAGAGCACCACGCCCCTGTGCTGGCCCTCGATCCAGCGCCGGCCCGCGGCAAGCGTGCAATACATCGTGCCGTGCAATGTCGGCGCCAGGATCGCGTCCGCCGCACGGAATGACAGATGTTCGCTCTGCGCGATGAAGGTTGCGGCAGCATTGTTGACGAGAATGTCGATCGGCGCGTCCTGCCAGACTTGGTCCATCATCGCCTCGACCGCGGCGCCGTCGCGGATGTCGCATTGCGCGGTGGAGACTTTGCCGCCAAACTCGCTGCGGATTTTGGCCGCGGTATCATCAAGCAATTCCAGCCGCCGGCCGCAGATGATCAGTTCGGCGCCGAGCTCGGCAAAACGGTGTCCCATCGCCGCGCCAAGGCCGGAGCCGCCGCCGGTAATCAGGATGCGTTTTGTCGCCAGCAGGCCTTTTTCAAACATAGTTTGATCCCTCCGCGTTGTATTGTCGCTCAGCCGTAAATCCGGCATGAAGCTTTCAACCTAAGACTCTGCAACCCTTCTGCGTCCGAAACTCAGGTGTGTCCATGAAAGCCATCCTCTGCTCGCAATACTGTCAACCCGACGATCTCGTGCTGGCTGATGTGCCGGATCCCGTGGCCGGTCCGGGCGAAGCCGTGATCGCGATCAAGGCGGCGGCGCTGAATTTCTTCGACATCCTGATGATCCAGGGCAAGTACCAGATCAAGCCGCCGTTCCCGTTCTCGCCGGCCGCCGAAGTCGCCGGCGTGATCGAGAGCGTCGGCGAAGGCGTCACCGATCTGAAGGTCGGCGACCGCGTTGCCGCATCCTGCGGCCACAACGGCGCGCGCGACAAGATCGCGCTCTCGGCAAACTCGATCGTGAGAATTCCCGACAATCTCGACTACGACCGCGCCGCCGGCATCTTCATCATCTACGGCACCGCGCTGCATGCGCTGGAAGATCGCGCCAGCCCGAAGCCGGGCGAGACGCTCGCGGTGCTCGGCGCCGCCGGCGGCACCGGACTTGCGGCCTGCGAACTCGGCAAGCTGATGGGCCTCAAGGTGATCGCCTGCGCCTCGTCGGATGAGAAGCTCGCATTCGCCAAACAGCACGGCGCCGAGCTGACGCTGAACTACGCCACGGAAGATTTGAAGGAAGGCCTGCGCCGACTGACCAATGGCAAGGGCGCCGACATCGTGTTCGATCCGGTCGGCGGCTCCTACGCCGAAGCCGCGCTGCGCTCGACCGCGTGGGAAGGCCGCTTCCTGGTGATCGGCTTTGCCGCCGGTGAGATTCCGAAGATCCCGCTCAACCTCGCGCTGCTGAAGGGTTGCGACATCAGAGGCGTGTTCTGGGGCGCCTGGGCGCGGCTCAATCCGGAGAAGAACCGCAGCAACCTGCAGAAGCTCGTGCAGTGGACCGCGGAGGGCAAGATCTCCTCGCATGTCGACCGCACCTTCCCGCTGTCGCAGACATCAGAGGCGCTGAAAGTGCTCGCCGGCCGCAAGGCGATGGGCAAGGTGATCCTGCATCCGGGAAGCTGAGTGACTGTAGCCCGGATGGAGCGCAGCGAAATCCGGGAAGGTCCATCCACTGGCGAGAAAGCCCCCGGATTGCGCTTCGCTTCATCCGGGCTACGCAGAGGCCCTTACTCCTCCCCGAAGGTGCCGCGCTTCAACCTCGCGCGCGCCGCCTCGCGATGCTCCGGCGTGATGTGGTTTGCCACCAGGCGGATCGCGGTGGCGAGAACCGCGGCATCGTCGGTGAAGCCGAGGATCGGCAGCATGTCGGGAATGAAGTCGAACGGCAGGATGAAATAGGCGATCGCACCCAACAGCGCCGCCTGAACGTGGCGCGGCGTCTGGCGGTCGAACGCGCAGTAATAGGCGGCGAGCAGGTCCTCGGCGAAAGGCAGTTTCGCCACCACCTTCTTGAACTTGATCCAGAAGCGGCGGCGTACGCTGTCGCGGTCCTGCGCCAGCCGGTCGGCGGGCTCGAATCCCACGCTATGTTCGGTCGTTGCCATTGCCAGGCTCCTCGCCGCACGTCTGTCCGGCGGCGGATGCTGCGAATCTGGTGATGTCGGCCAACCAGCGCAAGGTTGCAATGGATCCGTCAGCCGACCCCGAGCTGCCTTGCAATCGCGTTCATGGACTTGGCAAGGTCGATGTCGCGCTTGGTCAGCCCGTCGACATCATGGGTTGCCAGCACCACCTCGACGGTCTTGTAGACGTTCTTCCATTCGGGGTGATGGTCGCGCTTCTCCGCGATCAAAGCGGCGCGGGACATGAACCCGAAGGCCTCGTTGAAGTCCTTGAATACGAAGGTCTTGGTAATGGCCTCGCGTCCTGGCGTCTCCGCCCAGCCCGCCAACTCCCCAAGCGCGGCTTCCCTTGCTTCCGCTGACAGCCGTTCGATCATGGCGCGCCTCCCGTTTGAACCTGACTTTAACCTAACCACCAACCCGCGGAATGGGATCCATGCCGAAATTAAGGCCGAAATCGCGTCCTATGGCCGCTGGTAACCATGACGCAGATGTAACCCCGGCTGTCTCAGGAATTTGCTACAATTGGTACTGTAAGCGCGTTGGTAGTTTTGAAAATTGAGCCCCAAACGATTATTTTGCGAGATCGATGACCGACGGCCCCGGCCCCGCCGACATAAAGCCTAGTCCGCGCCGTTCCGCGCGGCAGCGGCTTGCTTTCGTGATGATCGCAGGCCTGCTGGCCATCGTCGGCGCGCTGGCCGCAGGCTACTATTTTGCTATGCGTCCGGTGACCCTAAGAATCGCGGTGGGACCTGCCAACAGCGACGACATCAAGGTGGTGCAGGCGCTCGCACAGGCCTTCCACAATCAGCAGCATAGCCAGGTCCGGCTGCGGTTGGTGCCGACCGATGGCGCCCCCGCAAGCGCGCAGACGCTCGCCGACGGCAAGGCCGATCTCGCCATCATCCGTGGCGATCTCGACGTGCCGAAGAACGCTCAGGCGGTCGCGACCCTGCGCAAGAATATCGTGGTGATATGGGTTCCCCCCGCCGCGAAGGGCAAGGGCAAGAAGGCCGCGAAGATCACCAAGATCGCGCAGCTTGCCGGCCACAAGATCGGCGTCGTCGGCCGCACCCCGGCCAATGTCAATTTGCTGAAGATGATCCTGCAGCAATATGGCGTCGATCCCCTGAAGGTCGACATCGTCCAGTTCCCGGCCAATGAGGCCGTCGAAGCCATCCGCAATCAGAAGGCGGATGCCTATCTCGCCGCCGGCCCTGCCAACAGCAAGATCACGATCGACGCGATCGCGGCATCGACCCGCGACGGCGGCGCGCCGACCTTCCTCGCCATCGACGCCTCGGAAGCGATCGCACAGAACCACCCCGCCTATGAGGCCGCGGAAATCCCCGCCGGCTCGCTCGGCGCCGCCGACCGGCCCGATGACGAGGTCAAGACTATCAGCTTCTCGCATCACATCGTCGCCCGAAAGAGCATCTCGGATTCGACGATCGCGGCGTTCACGCGGCAATTGTTCTCGATCCGGCAGTCGCTCAAGACCGATTTCCCGCTCGCGGCCAAGATCGAGACCCCCGACACCGACAAGGACGCCACCATCCCGGTGCATCCGGGGGCTGCCGCCTTCGTCGACGGCGAGGAGAAAACCTTCCTCGACCGCTACAGCGATTACATCTGGTGGAGCCTGATGGCGCTGTCGGCGATGGGCTCGGCCGGTGCATGGTTCGCCGGCGCTCTCAAGCAGGACGAGCGCAACACCAACTCCTCGCAGCGCGAGCGCCTGCTGGAGATGCTGAGAACTGCGCGGCACTCGGATTCGACCGACGAGCTCGACCAGATGCAAGCCGAAGCCGACGACATCCTGCGCGATACGCTGGTGTGCTTCGAGCACGGCGCGATCGAACAAGGCACCCTGACCGCGTTCAACATCGCGCTCGAGCAGTTCCACAACGCAGTCGCCGACCGCAAGGCGCTGCTGATGAGCATGCCGCAGAATTTGCAGCGCACGGCGACGCAGTTCAGGGCGGCGAGCACGGCCTGAATCTTATCCGACGTCACTCTAACCCGCTAAGGGACTCTCTCCGTTCCCTCCCCCCTTGTGGGGGAGGGTCAGGGAGGGGGTGCCGCTTGCTCCGCTGCTGATTGAGCACACGAGCATGGCTGCGAGCCTCTGCCGTCCGATTGCTGCTGATCAAGTGTTTTCGTATCTCTGGTGTCGGAGCCCGGGGCTACCCCTCCCCCACAAGGGGGGAGGGAGCCTGACCAGCGTGCTCACCTCACTAGTCCGCCACGCTTTCATGTCTCTGCGCCCACCTCTGTAATCTCTCCGTCATAGAATTTTTCTAGTCCTTGCCACGCTTGCGGCGCAGTGTCGCGCTGCGACCCTGAGGAGGCCCCCATGACGATCCGGTTTTCGCGCAAGCTCACCCGCCGACGCTTTCTGTCCACCACGGCTGCAACCGGCGCCGGAATCATCGCGATGCCGTATCTGTCGCGCGCCGCCGACCGGCCGGTGATCACCCATGGCGTGCAATCCGGCGATGTCGGCGTCGACGGTGGCGTGGTCTGGGCCCGTGCCGACCGGCCCGCGCAGATGATGGTCGAGGTCGCGACCACCGAATCCTTCAAGGATGCCCGCGCCCTACCGCCGATCACGGCGCTGCCGGAAAGCGACTTCACCGCGAAAATGCTGCTGGAGAACCTGCCCTCCGGCCAGGACATCTTCTATCGCGTTCGCTTCCGCGACCTCTCCCATATCGATGTCGTCGGCGAGCCGGTGGTCGGCCGCTTCCGCACCGCGCCGAGCGATCGCCGCGACGTCTCTTTCGTCTGGGGTGGCGATGTCGCCGGCCAGGGCTGGGGCATCAATCCCGATGACGGCGGCATGGTCACCTTCGCCGCGATGAAGAAGCACAGGCCGGATTTCCTGCTGCACTCCGGCGATACGATTTATGCCGACGGCGTGATTCCGTCCGAGGTCAAACTTCCCGACGGCAAGATCTGGAAGAACATCACGATCCCCGAAAAGGCCAAGGTCGCCGAGACGCTCGACGAATACCGCGCGGCCCACAAATACAATTTCCTCGACGACAATGTGCGCGCCTTCAATGCCGAAGTGCCGATCTTCGTGCAATGGGACGATCACGAAGTGACCAACAACTGGTCGCTGTCGAAGCAGCTGCCGGCGACCTACAAGGAGCGCGACATCACGCTGCTCGCCGCCCGCGCGGCGCGCGCCTTCCACGAGATGTATCCGATGCGCGAGAGCATCGTCGAGCCGGGCCGGGTCTATCGCACGCTGAGCTATGGCCCGCTGCTCGACGTCTTCATGCTCGACGAGCGCAGCTATCGCGGCCCGAACGGCCCGAACCTGCAGGAGAAGTACGGTCCCGACGCCTATTTCATCGGGCCGGACCAGCTCGCCTGGCTAAAACGGGGGCTGCTCAATTCGCGCGCCACCTGGAAGGTGATCGCCTCCGACATGCCGCTGTCCCTGATCGTCTATGACGATGCGGCCAACAGCAAGGGCTCGGAAGCCTTCGCGCAGGGCGACGGCCCGCCGCGCGGCCGCGAGCTCGAGATCGCCGACATCCTGCGCTTCATCAAGACATCGGGCGTCGTCAACACCGTGTGGCTGACCGCCGACGTGCACTACGCCGCCGCGCACTACTACAACCCGAACAAGGCCCAGTTCCAGGAGTTCGACCCGTTCTGGGAATTCGTCTCCGGCCCGCTGCATGCCGGCACATTCGGCCCGAACGAACTCGACAACACCTTCGGACCCGAGGTGAAGTTCATCAAGGCGCCCGGGCTGGAGAACCAGAACCTGCCGCCGTCGGCCGGCATGCAGTTCTTCGGTCACGTCAAGATCGACGGCAAGAGCGGCCAGATGATCGTGACCCTGCGCGACCGCGCCGACGTCGCGCTGTGGTCGACGACGCTTGATCCGAAGCCGGTGTAGTCGACGCGCCTTCCCCTAGAACTCGTCATGCCCGGGCTTGTCCCGGGCATCCACGTCTCGTGTCAGGGGTAGGAAGACGTGGATGGNNNGGGACAAGCCCGGCCATGACGGATGTGGACGCGTTATCGCCAAATCCGTCATCGCTGCAGGTCGAAACGACGCCTCTAACCCGACTTCATTCCGTCTGCTTGCCACGCCATCCCCGCAGCGCGGCCTCCAGCGCTTCGGTCGAACATGGCTTGGTCAGCCGCGGCTTGTCGGCGAATTCAGGCGGAAGCCTGACGTCCGCGCCAAAGCCGGTAATGAACACGTAGGCGACCCCAAGTGCGTTCAAACGCTCGGCAATTGCGAACGTCTTTTCACCTCTGAGAAGGCCGACATCGAGCAACGCGAAATCCGGTGTCTTTTCGGTAATCAGCTCGAGCGCGCGCACCACGCCGCCTGCCGTGCGCACGGTCTTCACGCCGAAGCCCAGGATCGTATCTTCGAAATCGATGGCGATGATCGGATCGTCCTCAACGATCAGGACGTCGCTGGGCATGCCGTTGCTAAGGGCGGGTTCCATGTCTCGCCGGGGTCCAGTTTTCAGGGATGAATAAAGGCCCGGATCAGGTCCGGACGGACGGCGCACAGCCGGCGCCTCGGATGAGCGCACCGACTGTTCCAATGATGAAACCACCACATTGGAACCGGCGCCGTCTGTTCACTAGTGCACATAAAAACGGGAACTTTTCGATTATTGTCGGCGTTGTGGGCACGGGGATTTTCAATGCTTGTCAAACGCACCGAGTTGGCCGGAACCACAGACCGGCCCTTCAACAATTTGCTGCGCCGGCTGAATGCGGCCGATTACGCGCTGATCGCGCCACACCTCGTGCAGGTCGACGCCGAGGCTAACGACCTGCTCTACAACCCCGGCGACGATGTCCAGACCGTGCATTTTCCGTGCGGGCCGAGCCTTGCATCCTATTTGGTCCCCAACGAGGATGGGCGCGATGTCGAAACGATCCTGGTCGGTCGCGAGGGCGCCGTCGGCGGCATCGTGAGCCAGGGCTTTCTGCCGGCCTATACCCGCATCACTGTCAAATTCAGCGGGCCGTTCGCGCGGCTGCCGATCAGCAAACTGGATGCCGCGAAGATCAGCTCGGTCTCGGTGCGCAACATCTTCGCGCGCTATGCCGACTGCATGCTGGCGCAGATCTTCCAGTCGACCGCCTGCAACGCGATCCACTCGATCGAGCAGCGCGCCGCGAAATGGATCATCTCGGCGATCGAGCGCACCAATGGCGATGGCGTGGTGCCGCTCACCCACGAGCAGCTCTCGACCCTGCTCGGCGTCGGCCGCAGCTACACCAGCCGGGTGATCCAGAACTTCAAGGCCGAGGGCATGCTGGAAACCCGCCGCGGCTCGATCCTGGTCCGCAACCCGGACAAGCTGCGGCTGCGCTCCTGCCTGTGCAACGAGGCGGTCAAGGACCACTTCGAGAACGTTCTGCGCGGGGTTTATCCGAGCGAGGATAACCCGGCGAATTAGCGAGGCGGGCTTTCACACCGGCGCTTCCTCATCGTCATGGCCGGCCTTGTGCCGGGCATCCACGTCTTGGTTTCCGTGCAGAAAGACGTGGATGGNGGGACAAGCCCGGCCATGACGAGCTGG
The DNA here is from genome assembly GCF_000938305.1 of Bradyrhizobium sp. LTSP885. Taxonomy (GTDB): domain Bacteria; phylum Pseudomonadota; class Alphaproteobacteria; order Rhizobiales; family Xanthobacteraceae; genus Bradyrhizobium. Next base: position 40,560 of record NZ_JYMT01000024.1, on the reverse strand, counting down.
TGGCGAACGGGGAGAGGGAGTATCGCGCATCGTAAAATCCACGCTACACTCGCGCCATGAGCGGGGCAGCGCTTCACACTGGTTTCGACATCGCGGCATGGTGCGCCGCTGCAGCCGCCATGTGGTGGCTGTCGCGGGTGCGCGGCCTGCAATTCCCCAGCCAATCCTTCGAACTGCCCTATGTCGCCGCGCTGGTGTTCGGCGCCGGGATCAGCGCCTATCTCTTCGGAACGCTCAACCTGTGGTTCTCGGGCGTGCCGGGCATCGCCCGCTCGGTCGAAGGCGCGCTGGCCGGTGGCATCATCGCGATCGAACTCTACAAATGGCTGCACGGCATTTCACTGCGCACCGGCGCGCGGTTCGCGCTGCCGCTTGCGGTCGGCGTCGCGGTCGGGCGGCTCGGCTGCTACTTCGCCGGCCTCGATGATTTCACCTATGGCACGCCGACGACGCTGCCATGGGGCCACGACTTCGGCGACGGCATCCCGCGTCACCCGGTGCAACTCTATGAAAGCTTCGCGATGGCGGCATTCGCGGTCTTTTACGTGCTGGCAGTGTTGAACCGGAATGCCGCTGTCATCACCAATGGATTCTACCTCGCCCTGCTCTATTACGGGCTGCAGCGCTTCGTCTGGGAATTCATAAAACCCTATGGCGCGCTGATCGGCCCGTTCTCGCTGTTCCACCTGCTGTCGCTGTTTGTCATGGTCTATGCCGCCGTCATGCTGGCGACGGCACCAAATGCGAGTGTGAAGCATGAACGCGCCGCTGCGTAAGGCCCGCCCTTACATCTTCTGGGGCCAGACCCAATCGCTTTGCGAAACCTGCCTGACCCTGGTGCCGACCAAGATCCAGATCCTCGGCAACGAGGTCTGGTACGAGAAGCGCTGCAAGCAGCATGGCGTGCAGTCGACGCTGGTCTCGACCGATTCAGCCTATTGGCGGCTGTGCAAGGATTTCATCAAGCCCGGCGACCGGCCACTGGCGTTTCAGCGCCACACTGAGTTCGGCTGCCCCTATGATTGCGGGCTGTGCCCGGACCACGAGCAGCATTCCTGCCTGGCACTGATCGAGGTCACCGAGCATTGCAACCTGACCTGCCCGGTGTGTTTCGCCGACTCATCACCGGCGCGGACCAGCTTCACGCCGCTGGCCAAGATCGAGCGGATGCTGGACGCGCTGGTCGCGAGCGAGGGCGAGCCCGATCTGGTGCAGATCTCAGGCGGCGAGCCGACGCTGCATCCGGATTTCTTCGCCATTCTGGACGCGGTGCGGGCCCGGCCGATCCGCCATGTCATGATCAACACCAACGGCCTGCGAATCGCGCGCGAACCGGAATTCGTCGCCAAACTGGCCGAGAACAAGCGCGGGCTCGAGGTCTACCTGCAGTTCGACTCGCTGCAGCGCGAGGCGCTGGTCAATCTGCGCGGCGCGGATTTGCGCAAGATCCGCCAGCAGGCGCTGGAGACTCTCGAGCACCATGGCATCTCGACCACGCTGGTCGCCACCATCAAGCGCGGCGTCAACGACAGCGAGATCGGCGACATCGTCCGCCACGCGTTACAATGGAAATGCGTGCGCGGTGTCACGCTGCAGCCGGTGCAGGACGCCGGCCGCAATGAGAATTTCGACAAGGATACCGACCGCATCATGCTGTCGGAGATCCGCAACCGCGTGGTCGAGACCGGCATATTCGGCGACAAGGACATGATTCCGCTGCCGTGCAATCCCGAGAGCATCTCGATCGGCTACGGCCTGCGCAACGGCGAAAAGGTGCTGCCGCTGACCTCGCTGATTCCGCAGGAGCAACTGATCGCTGTGATGCCCAACACCATCAGCCCGGAGAAATATCCGATGCTGCGGGAGAAATTCGTCGATTTGTTCTCGCTGTCGTCGGGGCCGCTGAACACCAGCGACCGGGTCTGCGAATTGCTGTGCTGCCTGCCGAGCTTCCAGGTGCCCGACGGGCTCGCTTACGAGAACATCTTCCGCGTCACCATCGTGCAGTTCCTCGATCGCTTCAATTTCTGCGTCGGCAACGTCAAGCGTTCCTGCATCCACTTCGTGACCGAGAACGGCGCGATCATCCCGTTCGACACCTACAATCTGTTCTACCGCAACGGGAAGATCGACGGCATCCGTGCGGCGCTGGCCGGGCAGACCTATCGCGAGAATAGGCAGAGCGAGGAGGTGCCACGATGAGCCTGTCAGATCCACCCCTCGTGCCGCCTCCGCCGCCCCAAATGCCCGACGAATCCTACCGCCCGCCGCCTGTGCCGCCGCGAAGCGGCTGCGCGACGGCGTTCATGGTGCTGTTCGGGCTGATCCTGCTGTTGCCCGGCCTCTGCGCCATCCTGTTCGGGGTCGGCTCTTTGACCGATTCGAGCATGGATCCCACGCTGCTGTTCCTGGTGCTGCTCGGGCTTCTGGTCGGCTTTGCCGGCGTGATGCTGATCCGCGCGGCGATCAAGGGGCCAACTCGGTAGTCTTTCCTGGTCGGCAGGCCGGAATCGGCGGGAACCGGCCCTTCCGGCCCGAAATTCGGTCACCTAAACCGCCAATAAATCGTTGATTTTTGGCGTTTTCTGACTATATTGCGCCGCAACGCGCAAGGTGCCCGGTCATTTGACCGGGCTTCCTTTTTGGGGCGATGCGTCCCCGTCAAAATTCTTAGGTAAGAGCGTGATCCGGGCCCGGAGTGGGCCGCGTGAGCGAGCGGCCGGCCCCAATGGTCCGGCGAGATCGCGCATCAGACCTTTTGCACCGACCAGAAGAAGAGCCATGAACCTTCGTAACGTCGCCATCATCGCCCACGTCGACCACGGCAAGACCACCCTCGTCGACCGCCTGCTGCAGCAATCCGGCACCTATCGCGAGAACCAGAAGGTGACCGAGCGCGCCATGGACTCCAACGATCTGGAGCGTGAGCGCGGCATCACCATTCTGGCCAAGGCGGCCTCGGTGCAGTGGAAGGACACCCGCATCAACATCGTCGACACCCCCGGCCACGCCGATTTCGGCGGCGAGGTCGAGCGCATCCTCAACATGGTGGATGGCGCGCTGGTGCTGGTCGATGCCGCCGAAGGCCCGCTGCCGCAGACCAAGTTCGTGGTCTCGAAGGCGCTCAAGGTCGGGCTGAAGCCGATCGTCGTGATCAACAAGGTCGACCGCCCGGACGCGCGCCCGACCGAAGTCATCAACGAGGTGTTCGACCTGTTCGCGGCCCTCGATGCCACCGAGGAGCAGCTCGACTTCCCGATCCTGTACGGGTCGGCCAAGCAGGGCTGGATGGGCGACAGCCCGGAAGCCTCCCATGACGCCGGCATGCAGCCGCTGTTCGACCTGATTGTGCGCCACGTCGCGCCGCCGACGGTCGAAGAGGGGCCGTTCCGCATGATCGGCACCATTCTCGAAGCCAACCCCTATCTCGGCCGCATCATCACCGGCCGCATCACCTCGGGCTCGATCAAGCCGAACCAGGCCGTGAAGGTGCTCGGCGCCGATGGCAAGACCATCGAGCAGGGGCGCATCACCAAGATTCTCGCCTTCCGCGGCATCGAGCGCACCCCGCTCGAGGAAGCCGACGCCGGCGACATTGTCGCGATCGCGGGCCTCACCAAGGGCACCGTCGCCGACACCTTCTGCGACCCTAGCGTCGAGGCGCCGCTGGTCGCACAGCCGATCGATCCGCCGACGGTGTCGATGTCGTTCATCGTCAACAACTCGCCGCTCGCCGGCACCGAAGGCGACAAGGTGACCTCGCGCATGATCCGCGACCGCCTGCTGCGCGAAGCCGAAGGCAATGTCGCGCTGCGCGTCGTCGAGGCCTCCGACAAGGATTCCATGGAAGTTTCGGGCCGCGGCGAATTGCAGCTCGCGATCCTGATCGAGACCATGCGTCGCGAGGGCTTTGAGCTCTCGGTGTCGCGCCCGCGCGTCGTGCTGCAAAAAGACGAGACCACCGGTGGCTGGCTGGAGCCGGTCGAAGAGGTCGTGATCGACGTCGACGAGGAGCATTCCGGCGTCGTCGTGCAGAAGATGAGCGAGCGCAAGGCCGAGATGATCGAGATGCGCCCGTCCGGCGGCAACCGCCTGCGGCTGGTGTTCTACGCGCCGACCCGTGGCCTGATCGGCTATCAGGGCGAACTGCTCACCGATACCCGCGGCACCGCGATCATGAACCGCATCTTCCACAACTACCTTCCCTACAAGGGCGAGATCCAGGGCCGCCGCAACGGCGTGCTGATCTCCAACGACCAGGGCGAGGCGGTGGCCTATGCGATGTTCAAGCTGGAAGACCGCGGCCCGATGATGATCGAGCCGGGCTGGAAGGTCTACAAGGGCATGATCGTCGGTGAGCACACCCGCGACAATGATCTCGAGATCAACGTCCTGAAGGGCAAGCAGCTCACCAACATCCGCACCACCTCGAAGGACGAAGCGGTGCGCCTGACCCCGCCGATCCGGATGACGCTGGAAAAGGCGCTCGCCTATATCGAGGACGACGAGCTCGTCGAGGTGACGCCGAAGTCGATCCGCCTGCGCAAGAAGCACCTCGACGCGAACGAGCGCAAGCGCGCCGAAAAGGCCAAGGAAGCCGTCGCGTAAGCCTGCGAATGGCGAATAGGGAGTAGCGAATAGGGACGTTTGGCCTCTGGCGGCGTTTCCTATACCCTACTCGCCATTCGCCACTCACCATTCGCCCGCTGATGTCTCTTCCCTCCACAGTCGACGTCGCCATCATCGGCGCAGGTGCCGCGGGCCTGGGGGCTGCGCATGCGCTGAAAGACTCCGGCCTCTCCACCATCGTGCTGGAAGCTCGCGATCGCGTCGGCGGCCGTGCGCATACGATTCCTGCGTCGCCTGACGTCGTGTTCGACCTCGGCTGCGGCTGGCTACATTCGGCTGACCAGAACAGCTTTGTGGCTATCGCCGGCCAACTGAATTTCGAGATCAACAAGGACCTGCCGCCGTGGCGCGAGCGCGCCTATGGCAAGGCGTTCCCGCAAGCCGAGCGCGACGAGTTCGTGCTGGCGCTCGACGAATTCTACGATCGCATCGAACAAGCCGCACGCGGCGGCAAGGACAGCCCAGCGAGCCGCTATCTCGATTCAGGCAATCGCTGGAACCCGATGATCGACGCGATCTCGACCTATGTGAACGGCTGCGAGCTCGACCAGCTCTCGATCCTCGACTTCGACGCCTACGAGGACACCAACTTCAATTGGCGGCTGCGGCGCGGCTATGGCGCGCTGATCGCGGCCTATGGCGCGCAAGTCCCGGTCGCGCTGAACTGCGAGGTCCGGCTGATCGATCACTCAGGACAGCGCGTGCGCATCGAGACCTCGCGCGGCACGCTGGAGGCGGACAGGGTGATCGTCACGGTGCCGACCAATCTGATCGCCGACGAAGCGATCCGCTTCTCGCCCTCATTGCCGGACAAGGTCGACGCCGCGCGCGGCCTGCCTTTGGGTCTGGCCGACAAGGTGATGCTGGCGCTCGACGAGCCCGAGGCGCTGCCGAAAGAAGGCAATCTGCGCGGCGCCACCATGCGCACCGAGATGGGCACCTATCACATCCGCCCGTTCGGCCAGCCCTGCATCGAAGGCTTCTTCGGCGGCCGCTTCGCGCAAGCGCTCGAGGACGCCGGCGACGGCGCGATTGCCGCCCACAGCATCGATGAGATCGTCTCCTTCATCGGCAACGACATCCGCCGCAAGCTGAAGCCGCTGAAAGAATCCCGCTGGTCGCACGATCCGTTCGCGCGCGGCTCCTATTCGCACGCGCTCCCGGGCCACGCCGACAAGCGCGCCGTGCTGGCCGCGCCGGTCGACGGCCGGCTGTTCTTTGCAGGAGAGGCGACCTCGCCGCACTTTTTCTCGACGGCGCATGGGGCGCGGGACAGCGGGGAAAGGGCGGCGAAGGAAGTGCTGGCCGTATCGCCGCACAAGTAGTTGCACCGTCATTGCGAGGGAAGCGAAGCAATCCATCGCACCCCGCATTCGGATAGAATGGATTGCTTCGCTTCGCTCGCAATGACGAAGGTGGCTACTCCAGCACCCTCGCGCGCATGTCGGCGTCGGGCACAAAACACGTCTCGTACTTCCCGAAAATCTTGTACCGGTTGCGTGCGATCAGGCTGTACACCGCATTGCGCAGGGGCTTCGGAACCATAAACAGCGCGCGGGTCCAGCCCCAACCCGGCAGCAGGCTCAGCACGGTCAGCGCCGCATCCGACTTCAATCGCGCGACACCGCCATGAACCACGGCGTTGGTGTCGGGATCGTCAGGATCGATGCCGAACGCCTTTGCCAAGCGCGTGCCGTAGTCGGACTGGATCGGCGTGAACCGGAAGCGGCGGGCGGGATCGCGCGCGATCACGAACTGGACCCAGCGCGAGCAGAAGATGCAGACACCGTCGTAGAGGATCACATCGTCGTCGGGCCAGGTGCTCATCGGTTATCCAGTGTCGTAAGCGCGACCAGCATTAGCACGATCGCAGGTCCGGTCTTGACCAGTGCACCAAGCGGTTCGATCCAGAGATCCGGGGTCAGGATCGCCGCAACAACCATATAGCCGAGCGAGGCGATGATGCCTGCGATCAGGCCGAACGCCACGGTGCGGCGGAAGGCGATCAGGACGCCGATGCTGATGTCCATCAGGCTGGTCAGCACCGTGACCGGCGCGACCAGCGTAGGCGGGAAATGGTGCGCGCTCAGGATATCAGCGGCGGCATCATAGGAGATGACCAGCGCGATGAAGCCGGAGGCGACCCAGAACAACACGAGGCTCGCAATGATCAACGCCTTGATCAGGAACAGCCGGGCAAACCATTTGTCCTGGATGGTCGCGGGATGCCCGCCGACGGCCTGCGCGATCGTCTTCGGCACGATGCCGGTCGTCGCCATCCAAGCGGCGGGGTCGCCGGTGACGCCGCGGCGCAGCTCGGCGATCGCGGTTGAGCGCAGCGGTGGCGTCCAGCCGAGGCGGCTCGAGAGATCGCCGAGGCGGGCGCCGAGATCGATCAGGAAGGAAGGCGGCGTGATCCGCAGCTGCTTTGCCGTGCCGAACGACCACCGAAACTGATCGATGACGCCGCCGAGCGAAATCGGCTGCGGCTGCATCAGGTCCCATGTCACGGCGCGCACGCTCTCATCCGCGACGTCGCGGCCGGCGAGCCAGGCGATGGTCGCAGCGATATCCTCGACCGCAACCGGCTGGAACGGCATCCCGGCTTCACCGGCCGGCAGATCGACCGGCAGCGCTGCCAAGGCGCGCAGCATGGCGCTGCCGCCATAGGCCGCCGGTGCAATGACAAACCCCGGGCGCAGGATCGCGTAGGGAATGCCGGAGGCGGCGATCAACCGTTCGGCCTCGCGCTTGGTGGTGCTGAAGGCGGTGCGATCCTCGTCGGCTGTGCCGGGAATGGAGATGTGGACGAGGCGGATGGTGCGCCCACTGTCGCTGATCGCCTCCAGCAGCCGCGCGACGAAATCGCGGTGCACCGCCTGCGTATCGCTGCCCGGGCCGTCCTGCAACACGCCGAGGCAGTTGACGATGAGGTCGACGTCATGCGTGCGGAGAAGTTGCGCCAGCGCCGCCGCATCCATCGACATGACAGGCAGTTCGAGATCGAGCGCGCTGACCTTCTGCGAGGACGAAAAATGCCGCGCGACGCCGACCACCTGAAAGCCGCGTGCCCGCAGCTCGTCGGTGACGTAACGGCCGATCAGGCCGGACGCGCCGAGCACGAGGATGTTTGTTGCGGGCATGAGCTTCCCTAGAATGGCTTCGCGATCATCAGCCAGAGGATGATCATGACGGAGCCGAAGCCGGGAATACCGAACAGGAACCAGCGGCGGAACAGCGCAAAATAGCGCGGCGGCAGCTTCTCGTTCTTCTCCACTGCGATCAGCGCCAGATCACGCATCTCCATCTGCATGAAGATGACCGGGATCCAGAACATGCCGGCGGCGACGTAAAGCGCGAGCGACGCCAGCAGCCAGCGCTCGGCAAAACCTGTCCCCTGCAGCATCATCAACAGTCCGCCGCTGACCGGCTGCAGCAGCACCGCTGATAGCGTGAAGATCATGTCCGCGATCACGACGGTCGCTGCCGTGCGGGCAATGAAGGAGGCATCACTGGTCCGATGCGCCATCAGCATGAAGAAGGCGATGCCGGTTCCGGTGCCGAGGATCACGATGGCGCCGAGCACATGGAGATATTTGACGAGGAAGTAGAGCGTCATCGCTTGCCGCCCGCAACGGGGCGCGGCGGCTTCAACGCGCGCGCGAGTTCGGATGCCGCCGCCTTCACGCCGTTCTCCGTTTCGGCCAACCAGTGGCCCTCGCTGCCATAGGCCGGAAGTGCACGAAAATCCACTTTGTCACCAGCCCTGGAAAAGGCATCGGCGAGCTGACGCGAAAACGCCGGCGCGAAATAGCTGTCATTGGCCGCGACCAGCCATGTCACGGGAATCCGCGCTTGCGCGCCGAACTCGGCGGCGGCTGCGAGCAGCGTGTGCGGCGCGCAGATCTGGTTCGGGAAATCATTGGCGCGGCCGCCGCGGCCCGGCGCGAACAGGATGATGCGCGACACGCCGGCGGGGTTCTCGCCGGCCAGCGCCAACGCGCCCCATCCGCCCGCGGAGTGGCCGACGATGACCGTGCCCTCGGCGCGGATGAAGGCCTGCTGGCGCAGATAATCCATCGCGGTCGCGATCTCGCTCGCCGTGGCGCGCCCGGCGCGGGAATAATCCGCCTCGTCGCAGCCGCGTTGGTCCTCGACATAGGGGCCTCCGGTGGCGCCGTGGCCGAGCCTTTCAGGGACCAGCACGGCGAAGCCGTGCGCAACCAGCAAGACGGCGAGCGCGCGATATTCCGGCTGCGGCATCTGCGCCCGGCGCAGCACGTTCTGCGTCGATGCATGCGCGATCACGGCGAGCGGAAACGGGCCGTTACCGGCGGGGCGAAACAGCAGCGCATGCGCTGATGTCGCTGGATCGGGTGACGGCACCAGCCATTGCTGGCGCCGGTCCGGCTCACCCTCCGGGCCTTGCGCGCCAAGCGCCGGCTGCGCCGAAACGACCCGCGCGCCGAGCATCGCAAGGACAATGGCCGCAACCAGGACTTTCACCGAATGCATTAAGCGCCCCTGACGCCGCTGCGCCGCGATGGGATTCGTCCTTAGAATACCGACAGCGAATCAATCCAGGTGCATTTTTCCGTGACGCCCCGCACCGTCACGACGTGTTGCCACCACATCCTGCGCGCGAGCCCATCAGCGAAATTGCCCGTTGCGGCAGTGCCTTGTCCTCTTTCGGTACAAATCTTCATGACACTGATGCAAAAAGTCCACAGGTTAACCGATAATTAACGAAGGACCTTGAAGGCGGCCCCCTGACTTGCTTTGATTACATCCATGAGCACAACGCTAATCGAGGTCCGGCCGGCCAAAGCTGCAGACGCAGCCGCAGTAGCGTCGACGCATGACGAGGCCTGGCGCTCGGCGTATCAGGGCATCATCCCGGGCGCCGAACTCGAAAAGCTGATCAATCGCCGTGGCCCGCAATGGTGGGACAGCGCGATCCGCAAAGGCAGCCGCGTCAGCGTGCTGGTGTTCGGCGACAAGATCGCGGGCTACGCCAATTACGGCCGCAACCGCGCCCGCAGCCTGCATTTCGAAGGCGAGATTTACGAGCTCTATCTGCGGCCGGAGTTCCAGGGCCTCGGCTTCGGTCGCCGCCTGTTTGCCTCCGCCCGCCGCGACCTGTTGCAGAGCGGCCTGAAGAGCATGGTGATCTGGGCGCTCTCCGACAACGATGCGGCGACGGAATTCTACCGCGCGCTCGGCGGCCGGATGGTGGCGCGCTCCTCGGAGCGATTTGGACCGAAGTCGCTCGACAAGGTCGCTTTCGCTTGGGCGAACTGAAAATCCTGCTTCTCTCGCAGCTGCAGCAAGGCTAAACCAGCCTGAGCGTCAGGCCGGGGTTACGCTGCTTCGCGCGTCCCGTCGGCGCCAAACAAGAAAATTCCATCGTTTCAACTTCCAAAGGTCACGCGGAGCAATCCATGCGTATCGACGCCATATCGATCGGAAAAAATCCGCCCCACGACGTCAACGTCATCATCGAGGTCGCCGTCGGCGGCGAGCCGATCAAGTACGAAATGGACAAGGAAGCCGGCACGCTGGTGGTGGATCGGTTCCTCTACACGCCGATGCGCTATCCCGGAAATTACGGCTTCATCCCGCACACGCTCTCCGGCGACGGCGATCCCTGCGACGTGCTGGTCGTCAACACCCGCGCGATCATTCCCGGCGCCGTGATCAGCGTCCGCCCGGTCGGCGTGCTCTTGATGGAAGACGAGGCCGGCGGCGACGAGAAGATCATCGCGGTGCCGTCATCGAAGCTGACCCAGCGCTACGACAAGGTGAAGAACTACAACGACCTTCCCGACATCACGCTGCAGCAGATCCAGCACTTCTTCGAGCACTACAAGGACCTCGAGAAGGGCAAATGGGTGAAGGTGCTGCACTGGGGTGACGCCGAGGAGGCGTACAAGCTGATCCTGGAAGGGATCGAGCGGGCGAAGGGGAAGTGACGGCGTAGTCGTCATTCCGGGATGGTCCGAAGGACCAGACCCGGAATCTCGAGGTTCCCCGGTGCGCAATAGCGCACCTGAGGTTCGATGCTTCGCGAGCCCCGGAATGACAACGTTCACACCGCCGGCGCCGGCAGGCCGTGGATCGCACAGGCGGCGCGCAGCGTGTTCACCAGCAGGCACGCCACCGTCATCTGCCCGACGCCGCCGGGCACCGGCGTGATCGCGCCGGCGACGTCGAGGGCTTCCTGGAAAGCGACGTCGCCGACCAGCTTCGGCTTGCTACCTGCCACCGGGATGCGGTTGATGCCGACATCGATCACGGTGGCGCCCGGCTTCAGCCAGTCGCCACGCACCATTTCAGGCTTGCCGACCGCGGCATAGACCAGGTCGGCCCGAGCACAGAGTTTGGGCAGATCGCGCGAGCGTGAATGCGCGATCGTCACCGTCGCATTCTCGTTCAAAAGCAATTGCACCAGCGGGCGGCCGACCAGATTCGAGCGGCCGATCACGATCGCGTTCATGCCCTCGATCGAGGCATGCACGCTCTTGGTCAGGATGATGCAGCCGAGCGGCGTGCAGGGCGACAGTGCGGCGAAGCCGCCGGCCAGCCGTCCGGCGTTGTTCGGGTGCAGGCCATCGACATCCTTGGCCGGGTCGATCGCGTTGATGATTGTTTCGGTGTGCAGCGATTTCGGCAACGGGAGCTGGACCAGGATGCCATGCACCAGCGGATCGCGATTCAGCCGCGCGATCAGCGTCAGCAGATCATCCTGGGAGACGTCGGCCGGCAGCCTGTGCTCGAACGAGGCCATGCCGGAGCTTTGCGTCTGGGTGTGCTTGCTGCGGACATAGACCTCGCTGGCCGGGTCGTTGCCAACAAGCACGACGGCGAGCCCCGGCGTGAGCTGGTGGTCGCGCTTGACGCGAGCGACCTCGTCGGCGACGCGGCCGCGCAGCTCGGCGGCAATGACTTTTCCATCGATGATGCGGGCGGTCATGTCATTCCCCAGTACTTGCCCCTGAATCTTGCTCCGGCGTCGTGGCGGTCAGCTTCCTCAAGATATTGCCAAGCTGCCTTGGATCGCCATCCACCGCCACCTGCTTGAGCCGCGAGGTGATGCCGGACAGGATCTTCACCCTGGCCTTGGGCACGCCGAGCGCCTTGGCGAGCAGCTCGGTCACCGCGCGGTTGGCCTCGCCGCCTTCGGCAATGGCGCGAACCCGCACCTTCACCACCGACCGGCCGTTGGCCAGCGTTTCGATCCCGTCGATGTCGTCACGGCCGCCCCGGGGCGTCACGCGCAAGGCGAAGCTGATGCCCCCGGTGGAGTAGCGCCAAGGGTCCACGCTTCGTCTCTATGGGACGTAGGGGTAGACGTACTCGCTGAGATAAAGCTGGATCAGCCAAAGCGCAAAGAACGCGATGATTGGCGAGATATCCAGGCCGCCGAAATTGGGCAGACGCCGGCGAATCGGGCCGAGCACGGGCTCGGTGATTCGGAAGAGGAACTCCGCGATCGCCGCGACGAATTGGTTGCGCGTGTTCACGACATTGAAGGCGACCAGCCAGGAAAGGATCGCCGAAGCGATCAGCAGATACATATAAAGATTTATGATCTGGATCAGGATGAATACGATTGGCTTCATAGGCTGGGCTTGTCCGGGAGAGAGCTCGGTGCGGCTGCCCGGTAGATATCGGTTCATCCCCCCGCAAACAAGGGAAGTTCCGGGCCAATCGGGCCGAAAACCGCAGTTTCAGCGTTCTTGACTTGCCCTTGGGCGGGACTGTAAATGGCGCCCGATTGTCGGCCGGATACTCAGCAAACCGGTCGCGATGGGGCCATAGCTCAGCTGGGAGAGCGCGTCGTTCGCAATGACGAGGTCGGCGGTTCGATCCCGCCTGGCTCCACCAGCCTTCGCTCGCTTCGCGAGCTACGGCTCGGCAGGCCCGGACAGTCTTTCGTAGCGAAGTGAGCGAAGGCTGCCGCGGCGTAGCCCGCAGGGCGAAGCCGGGCTAAGGCACAAGCCCTCCAAAGCCGCTCCCACTCCCCCTCACGTCCCCGTAAACCTCGGCGGCCGCTTCTCCACGAAGCTCGCGACGCCCTCCCTGAAATCATTCCCTTTCAGCGCGATCTGCATCTCGCGGTTGGCGTCGATGGTGGCCTCAGCCAGCGTCTGGAACGGCACGTCGTAGAGCTGGCGCTTGATCACGGCGATCGCACTCGGCGAGACGAAATCGGCAAGGTCGCGGGCATAGGCATAGGTTTCCTCGCGGAGCTTCTCGGGCGCGTAAAGCCGGTTGACGAGGCCGATACGCAGCGCCTCCTCGGCGGAAACCCGCCGCGCCGACATCAGGAGATCGAGCGCGTTGGCATGACCGACGAGGCGCGGCAGCATCCAGCTGATGCCATGTTCGGCGATCAGGCCGCGCCGTGCGAAAGCCGTCGTGAACACCGCAGTATCAGCCGCGAAGCGAACGTCGCAATACAGCGCATGCACCAAGCCGATGCCGGCGGTGGCGCCGTTCAGCATGCCGATCACGGGCTTCGGAATCGAAGGATAATAGGCGTAGCGGGTCTGCCAGTCGGCGCGGCGGTTCATGTCGAACGGAATCGTCTCGCCGCGCCTGATCTCGTTGGGATCGATTCCCTTCAGCGCCTCCATGTCGGCGCCGGCACAGAACCCGCGGCCCGCGCCGGTCAGCACGATGACGCGGACATCGTCGTCACTGGCCGCGGCCTCCATCGCGTGGCGCACATCGCGCTCCATGATCGCCGTCCACGCATTCATGCGGTCGGGGCGATTGAGCGTGATAGTCGCGATCCCATTGCTGACGTCGTAGAGGATGTGTTCGTAGGTCACGGCGATCTCCCTTTGCCTTGTTGTTATGACTTCGCGCGACCATGCGGCCGCGCGCGGCAGTTGCCGCGACACTAACACAACAATGAAAATGAGAAGCCTCGCGAAAATTCCGCGTGGCGGCTATTCAGCCGCCTGCAGCATCACCTCGCGCGGCGTTTGCGCGATCCAACCGTCGAGGAAATGCTTCAGCCAGGCGCGCTCGGCGGCATCGTGCACGGCGCGTTCGGCGAAGTGCAGATGACGCGGCTGCGCGCCCGGTTGATCCATCCGCACGCAACCGCGCGTGGTCCAGCGATGCATCATCGCGTAGGTCACGTCGGGATGAAACTGCAGGCCGAAGGCGTTACCGGACCGGAACGCCTGCATCGGGAAGTCGTCGCCCTGGGCGAGCAGCTCGGCGCCGTCAGGCAACTGAAACCCCTCGCCATGCCAGTGATAGACGCGCGCCGGCCAATCCGGGCAGAGCGCGCGACCGGCTTCGGTCGGCCTGATCGGATAATAGCCGACTTCGACGCGGCCTTCTGCGTGTGGGGCCACCGTCGCACCGAGTTGCCGCGCCAGCATCTGGGCGCCCAGGCAGATGCCCAGGAACGGCCGCTGCTCGCGCAACGGAATCGCGATCCAGTCGATCTCGCGCCGCAAATAGTCATCGGGGTCGTTGGCACTCATTGGGCCGCCGAAGATCACCGCGCCCGCATGATTGTCGAGTGTGTCAGGCAGTGCGTCGCCGAAGCGCGGGCGGCGGATGTCGAGGGGATAGCCGAGCGCGTGCAGGGAATTTCCGATCCGCCCGGGAGTCGACGTCTCCTGGTGCATCACGATCAGCACCGGGCGCTTCAGGACCGGATCCGAAGGCGTGGCCGCAGCCGGCCTTCGGCTCGCGAAGGGCACCACGGCACTGGCTTGGTCCGACCGGAACAACATCGTCCTTGCTTCGATATTCGGCACGTCGGGCGAGATGATAGCTAAGTAATTCTTAATATCGCGTGAGCTGGCGCACACCCGCCCAGCCTTCGAAGCAAGTCGCGGGCCAGAATAGGCTTTATTGACGATGGATTAGCGCTTGCGGAGCTGAAATCCGCCGACCGCGGTCAGGATGAAGGAGCGCGGGAACAGGCGGAGCAGGAACGGCACCATCTTGATGAAGGCGCCGGGCAATACGGCGCGCTTGTTGGCCATCAGCCCGCGATAGGCCTGGCGAGCGACCTCGGCCGGTGGAACGTCGAGAATGGCGGAATCGAAGCCGGGCGAGAAGCCGGCGCGCGCCTGGAATTCCGACGGCACGGGGCCGGGGCACACCACGGTGACGCGGACGCCCTGCGGGGCCAGCTCGCAGCGCAGCGCTTCGGAGAACGACAGCACATAGGCCTTGCTGGCGTAGTAGACGGCCATGCCGGGCCCCGGCAGGAAGCCGGCGATCGAGCCGAGATTGAGGATGCCGCCCTGATTGCGGATCAGCTGATCGGCAAAGCGCAGCGACAGATCGGTCAATGCCCGGATGTTGACCGCGATGATGTTGAGCTGTTCGGCACGGTCGCGCTTGACGGCGAGGCCGAACACGCCAAAACCGGCATTGTTGACGAGATATTCGACCTCGACGCCGGCCTCAGCCAGAGCCGCCGCGATCTTGTCGCCGGCATCGATCTCCTGGAGATCGCAGGGAATCACGATCGGCGCCGCGCCGCCCTTGCCGGCGAGCTCGTCGGCCAGCTCCTTGAGACGATCGGCACGCCGCGCCACCAGCGCCACACGGTGACCGTTCGCTGCAAAAACGCGCGCCAGTTCGGAGCCTATGCCCGCCGATGCCCCGGTTATCAGCGTCACACGCTCGGTCACGATTCAAACTCTTATTGCAAATTCCAGAGGTCTCGAACGGCGGCGACGAGAGCATAGGCAAGCGGTGGGATGCAAGCCACCCGTAAGCTTGTCGACAGGCGGCGGCGCGCAGATTTCGAGGTGAAACGCCAGATTTTCAGGCGCATCGCCCACGATGGCAGCAGATCGCACCGCACATTAAAATTTGGTCATCCGGGATGCTGGCGCGACGAGAGCGTTTTCGAGCGAAGTGGGTGCCGGTTCGCGTGAAGAAAACGCGTCAAGACAAGAATCTGGAGCTCCGTTCCGATTCCATCGGAACGGAAATAGCTCTAGGCCGCGCTTGCACGGCAGGCGTGTCAGATTGCCGCGTCGGCCGTGCCCCAGGGCCCCTTGGGCAGCGCCGCCTGCTTCTCGGCGACACGGTGCTTGAGATCGATGCGGTCGCGCGAGGAAATGCCGAGCAGATCGGCGGCACGCCAGACCACATTGTCCTCGAACTCGCTGACCTGGCCGTCGGCATAGACCAGCTCCCACATCATCTCGACGATGCGCAGCCGTCCTTCCTCGTCCACCGAGCGCATGATCACGCTGGTAAAGTGATAGAGATCGACGGCCTCGCCCTCGACCCGCATCGCCGACGCGATCAGCCTGTCGGCCGTGCCGGGATCGAGCTGGAAACGGCTCTCGATCAGGCTGTGCAATTTACGCGTCTCGACCGCCGTCGGCTCGCCGTCCAGCGACACGACGTGGACCAGCAGCGCGGTCGCAGCGAGACGATAATCGCTATCGCCGAAGGTCCGGTCAGCCTGCGCGTCTGATGAGACGATATCGGCAATGAATTGGCGAAGTCCGTCGAGCATTGCTCTCTCTGTCGAATGAAGCCTGTTGCAAGCTATATGGCGTGGAAACAGAACCGGCGCAATCGGCGGTGGTTCCGGCACGCGCATTACGTTTCGGCAATCTATCAACGCGTCATTCCGGGATGGTCCGTTAGGACCAGACCCGGAATCTCGAGATTCTCAGGTGCGCAATTGCGCACCATAGTTCGATGCTTTCGCATCGCCCCGGAATGACGGAGTACTGGATCACGGTATCTCGTACACCACGAGCTTGTCGGCAATGCCGCGCAACGCCGCTTCCTTCTGGATCGGCCTGATCGACGCGCGATCCAGAATGCCGGCAACCTCCGCCGATTCCATCACCGGCTGGGTGAGGTGGATTTCCTGCGACGTCGACAGGCTCTGCACCCTTGCCGCGATATTCACGGTCTGGCCAAAATAGTCCTGCCGCTCGTTCAGCATCACCGCAAGGCAGGGTCCCTCGTGGATGCCGATCTTGACGACCAGATCCTCCTTGCCGCGCTCGTCGTTGAGTGTCTTCATCGCCGTGCGCATGCGCAGGCCCGCGGCCAGCGCGTGTTCGGGACGGACGAAAGTCGCCATCACGGCGTCACCGATCGTCTTCACCACCGCCCCACGCTCGGACGCGATGATATCGAGCAATGCGTGGAAATGCGCGCGCACAAGATCGAAGGCGGCGAGGTCGCCGACGCGTTCGTACAGCGCGGTGGAGCCCTTCAAATCCGTGAACAGGAAGGTCAGCGAGGTGATCTTGAGCCGCTGATCGAGCGTGAGATTGTCGGCCTTGTAGACGTCGCGGAACGTCTGGTTGCTCAGGATGCGTTTCGCCGTCAGGAACGGCTTTCGCTTGCCGATCAGATGATGCAATGCCTCGGCGGCGACGAACACCGACGGCAACACCCGAACGCCGGCCTGGTTGTCGAGCGACAGCCGCAGCGGACCGGGCCGCAGGGTCATGTTGCCGGTCGGCGCATGAACCTTGTTGTACATCAGCGACAAATGCTGACGGTCCTTGGTCGGTTCGCCCTGAACGTCGATGAAGTGTGCCGAATGCGTCACCGGCTCGAACACGATGATGAATTCTTTCGGGAGTTGCAGCGACAGCACCGCCTTCTCGCCGGCCGGGAGCTCGAGCGCATCCAGCACGACCTGATCGGAAAGCTCCTCGAAGGACTCCTTGTTGAAGTCGACGCCGGAGCTCCAGAAGATCTGCTTGAAATAATCCCAGATCGGCAGCGTGTTCGGATCGTGCGCCGCGATGCGGCGGACGCGCGGACTCACGGTGAAGGCGACCTCGACCTGCTCGTCGACGGAGGCCTCGTAGCCGCAGGCGCAGAGGCCGCACTGATAGTCGTCATTGCGCAGCGATTTCAGCGTCGAATGCGCATCGAGCACGCCGCTGCAGCCGGGGCAGAGCACATTCCATGTCAATTCGAACAGGCCGAGCCGCGAGGCATGCAGGAAGCCGGAAATCACCTGCTCCTCACCGAGCCCGGTGCGCTTGGAGAAATCCAGCGCATTGACCCGGTTGAGTTCGTGGTCCTCGCCCTTCTCGATCAACTGCACGATGGCGTCGGCGACCGCGGGATCCGTGGTCTGCCGCAATACTGAAAACTGTGCCTGCACGTCGCTCATGAGGGACCTAAGATGAGGTGGGCCGCGCCAAGGCGCAAGCCCCAGGTACCGAGGCTCACCGAGGCTCAATTACCGCGGCGTGATCGCAAACATCGGCGAACGGTTGGGCTGCGTCGTCACCACACCGATCGGGATCACCGGATCCTTGTCTACCAGTGCGACGCGGAACGCGCCGATCAGCTTCGCCAGCGCCAGCGTCGCCTCGACGAGCGCGAAATGCGCACCGATGCAGACGCGCGCGCCGACGCCGAACGGCAGATAGGCGAAACGATCGGGCGGCGTCCCCGTCATGAACCGTGCCGGCACGAACGCGTTCGGCTCGCGCCACAGCTTTTCATGCCGGTGCAGCAGCCATGGCGCGATCAGGATTACGTCATGCTTCCTGACCGGACGGCCGGCGATCGTGTCGGAACCAGCAGCCGCGCGCGCAATCAAAAACGCCGGCGGATAGAGCCGCATCGTCTCGTCCATCACGGCGCGGGTGAATTTCAGCTTCTCGATGTCGAGCGCGCCAGCTGCTGCCACGCTTTTCACTTCGGCCGCCAGCTGTTCCTGGGTCGCCGGATCCAGCGCCAGCAGATAGAGCGCCCAGAACAGCGCCGTCGCCGTCGTCTCGTGTCCGGCCAGGATCATGGTCGCGATCTGATCGCCGAGCTGGGCGTCGGTGAAGGCCTCGCCGGTCTCGGGGTCGCGCGCGTCGCCCATCAGATCGAACAGATCGCGGGCCGGTGCGCCATCGTTCTTGCCGGCGGCGCGGCGCTCGGCCATCAGCTGGCCGACGAACGCGGTCCAGCGCTTGCGGAAGCGGGCGCGACGGAAATCATGCGGGGTCGGCCAGCCGAGCGGCAGGACGAGGTCGAGGATGCTCGGCCGCGCCAGCGTCCCGCCATACTCCATCACGAAGTCGCGCAAGGCTGCGCCGTGGCGCTCCATGCCGAACGAAAACATGGTGCGGCCGGCGATCTCCAAGGTCATCCGCTGCATCGCCTCGCGCAGATCGACGGGGCCGCTGCTCGCGGATTTCAGCTTGGCAATCGTCTCGTCGGTCGCCGCGATCATGTAAGGCACCAGCGTCGTCACCGCGCGCGGCGTGAAGGCCGGCGCCAGCGTGCGGCGCTGATGCTTCCAGGCACGGCCCTCGGCGATCAGCAGCCCCTCGCCGAGCATCGGACGCAGCACGCGGATGCCGGCGGCCGTGCGGGTGTAATTCTCGTAATTGTCGACCAGCACATGCCGGATCGCATCCGGCGTGTTGAGGATGAAGCTGGAGTGGCCGAGGAAGCGGCCCTGGATGATGTCTTCCTCGTAGGCGCGCCGGCCCCAGGTCTCGATCGGAGAGTTGCGCATCGCCCGCATTCGCCCGAACGCGGTCATGTCGTCGGGCGCGCGCGGAGGGGTCGGCGGCACCAAAGGCGGCCGCGTGACTGTCGTGTCGTAGACTTCGGCGATGCTCATGGCTTTTGCTCCAGCCTCTCGCGACAACGAATTCAGGCACGCGAACCTGTATAAGACCTAATAAGTCAGCTCGGCGACCGCAATCCGGTTTTCCGATGCCGGCCAGGCGCGCGCCACGATCCGCTCCTGGTTGAAGATGCCGACCACCGGACGGCCGATCTCGGCCGCTGGGAGCCGCAACGTCGTCACCGCGTCCGTCGGCACGCCCGGCTTCACGTCATCAGGCTCCTTGCCGTCGAACAGCACGACATCGCGCGGCAGGCCGAAATAGCCGCGCGGCCGCGACATCAGGACGACAGCGCCCGCGCCGGCATCGGCTGCTGCGAGCGGACGTGCTGCGCGCAAATGCACGATGTCCGACGAGCGCGGAAACGGCGAGCGATAAAAATGCGTCGTCACCGCGCCCGGCGAGGTCAGCACGATCTCGAGAGACCAGGACGGATCAACCTGCGCCGGCCCCCAGCGGCCGTCGGCGCCGGTCTGCGAGCTGTGCACCGGTCCGCCGATGCGCTCTCCGGTGTCATCAGACACATGATAGATATCGACCGATGCGCCCGACACCGGACGATTGGTCTGCAGACCGCCCGGCGTGCCGGTGACGAGGCCACTCAGCTTCACGGTCGCCTCTGATACAATCTCGATCCGCGACGGCTCGCGTCCGGCGATGAACTTGTAGATCTCGCGGAAGGCGCGCGGATGATACGCGGTCTCGCGATGATCGACCGCGCCGATCACCAGATTGGTGGCGCCCTTCAGCGCCGGACCTTCTGACGTGACGTTGGTCGGCGTGCCCGGCTTGCCGGCGAAGCGGCCGTCGGCCTGCGCATATTTGTCGAGGCCGTCGCTACGCAGCGTCAGGAATGCGGTGCCTGCCGTCACCTCGCTGTCGCCGTCGTTGAGGCCGCGCAGGAACGGGCCGCGGCCGTTGAACTCGTTGCCGAGCCCGTCGTCCCAGGCATAGACGCCATGGTTGGGCGTGCCGCACAGCACGGCGTGGCTGACATCGCCGCCACCGCCGTTCTTGATATAATTGCGGATCGCATTGCCGCCGCGCGAATTGCCGACCAGCGCGACGCGCGCGGCGCCGGTTGACTGCTTCAACGCCTTGATCGCCTCGCCGAGCTCGCGGCGCGCGTCCTCGGTCGAGGAGCGATTGGCCTGCTCGACCTTGTCGTCAGTGCGCGCCAGCGGATCGGTGAAGTTGATCGCGAGCAGCCGATCGCGCGGCACGCCGTTGGATTCCATCCGCCAGATCGTCGTGACCCAGAGCGCCGCGTGGTCGCCATTGCCGTGCACGAACAGGATCGGCGGGATATCGGCAGCAGGCCCCGTCTGCGCCAGGGCCGGCGTGCCCAAACGGCCCGCCAGCAAGGACAGCGCCGCTCCTCCCTGCAAAATCGTCCGCCGCGACAGCTTCATGTGTCCCCTTCCCCAACTCTTTCAACGCTTTAGCTGGCCAATCATAGCGTAATGGCTGGACAGCACCCGCTTTTCGCAGGCATCAGTTGGTCTAGCCGGAATCATCACCCAGCCATAGCAGGCCAAACGGAACCGGATATGACCGATTCGCCGAAGCGCGCCGACAGTATCACTGCACCATTGCGGCACGCGGTCTTCCGACGGATCTGGCTCGCCAGCCTGCTCTCCAATCTCGGCATCCTGATTCAGGGTGTCGGCGCCGCCTGGGCGATGACGCAGATGACGGCGCAGGCGGACAAGGTCGCGCTGGTGCAGACCGCGCTGATGCTGCCGGTGATGCTGATCTCGATGCCGGCCGGCGCCATCGCCGACATGCATGACCGCCGCATCGTCGCGCTGGTGTCGCTGGCGATCGCGCTCTCCGGCGCCACCACGCTGACGGTACTGGCCTGGCTCAATCTGGTGACGCCGAATATCCTGCTCGCGCTGTGCTTCGTGGTCGGCAGCGGCATGGCGCTGTTCGGCCCGGCCTGGCAATCCTCGGTCAGCGAGCAGGTGCCGACCGAGACGCTGCCGGCCGCGGTCGCGCTCAACGGCATCAGCTACAACATCGCGCGCAGTTTTGGGCCCGCGATCGGCGGCATCGTGGTCGCATCCGCCGGCGCGGTTGCGGCGTTCGCGGCCAACACCGTGCTGTATCTGCCGCTGCTGGTGGTGCTGTTCCTGTGGAATCGGGTCAGCGAGCCGTCGCGGCTGCCGCGCGAGCGGCTGAACCGCGCCATCGTCTCGGGCGTGCGCTACATCACCAATTCGCCGTCGATCAAGATCGTGCTGACCCGCACCATGGTCACCGGCATCATCGGCGGCTCGGTATCGGCGCTGATGCCGCTGGTGGCCCGCGATCTCCTGCATGGCGGCGCGCAGACCTACGGCATCATGCTCGGCGCCTTCGGCATGGGCGCCGTGATCGGCGCCCTCAACATCAGCGAGGTGCGCGCCCGCATGAGCGGCGAGGCGGCGGTGCGCGCCTGCGCGCTGTCGATGGGCTGTGCGATCGCAGCCGTCGCTGTTAGCAGGGAGCCGGTGATCACGGCGGCTGCACTGGTGGTCGCCGGCGCGGTGTGGATGCTCGCCGTGGCGCTGTTCAATATCGGCGTGCAGCTCTCGGCGCCGCGCTGGGTGGCGGGCCGCTCGCTGGCGGCCTTCCAGGCCGCGATCGCCGGCGGCATCGCGATCGGAAGCTGGATCTGGGGCCATATCACCGAAATCGCCGGCGTCGAGACCGCGCTTCTGATCTCCGCCGGCCTGATGCTGCTGTCGCCCATCCTCGGCATCTGGCTGCGGATGCCGCCGATCGGCGCGCGCAACGAGGCCGCCAGCGAGACGCTCGCCGATCCCGAGGTGCGGTTGCAACTGACCGGGCGCAGCGGGCCGCTGGTGGTCGAGATCGAATACCGCGTGGCGCAGGACAATGCCCGCGCCTTCCACAATGTGATGCAGGAGGTGCAGCTCAGCCGTCAGCGCAACGGCGCCTATGGCTGGTCGATCGCGCGCGACATCGCCGATCCCGAACTGTGGATCGAGCGCTATCACTGCCCGACCTGGCTCGATTATCTGCGCCAGCGCAACCGGCCGACCCAGTCCGAGCGCGAACTGCACCAGAAAGCGATCGACTTCCATATCGGCCCCGATCCGGTGCGGGTGCACCGCATGCTGGAGCGTCCATTCGGCTCGGTGCGCTGGAAGGACGAGACCCCGGACCGCGCCGCCCACGAGGTCCTGCCTGTGGTCGCGACCGCGGCGGGAAGCAGTACCTAGCCCCCGCCGTCATTCCGGAGTGACGGCGTTAGAAACTCACTGCCCGTTATCGGTCAACGTCTGCTGGCAAGCCTTGCCGAGGCGGGCACGATGTTCCTTCAGGCAGGCCAGCACGGCCTGGTCGCCTTCACCGAGATGGGGGCGGCAGAAGCGCGAGGCGTCGCGGGAGCAGGCATCGTGGCCCTGCTGCGCTGACGCGGACGACGCCAACAGAACCAACGGAACGACGGCGAGCAGAAATCGGGTCATTTCAAAGCCTCTAATGAATGTGACGCCGTGCTTTACAGCCTTTCAGCGCACCGAAGAAGCTTGAAACGGCCGGGACGGCGGCAGGTTCCTGCCCGGCCCGATCGTCCCGGACGGCCTGCGTCTTGTCGCCGCAGGCACGGCCCGGGATGCAGCGCGCAAAATTACTCGGCAGCGACCTTGCGCGATGGGCCGGCCATATCGCGGTCGAGCACCACACGGCAGCCGCTGCTCAGGTCGGAGCGGTGCTTGATCATGCAGGCGGTGATCTTCGGAATGTTCGGGATTTCCGAGCTGCACAGCCGGAACGCGTCGCCCGTGCACATCTGCTGCGCTTCGGCGCTGAAAGCAAAGCTCGCGGTCGGGGACAGCGCGGAGAAGGCGACCGCAAAAGCCACCGCGACGCTGGCCTTGCGAGCACAATTCTTGAGAATTTGGCTGGTCATGATCGGCTCCCATTGGCACCGCTGTTGCGGGCCCGTTGTTCGATGGGCCGATCATTGCGCCTCTGCGCGCCGCCTGACTGTGACGGTCATCACGCAAGCCTAAGCCGCTCTTTTTCTTGCGCTCCCGCCGCCGTGTTGGGACCGCGTTAAGACCTTGTTGGCACTAATCAGATGTTGCGGCTGTGGCGTACCCGAGTTCCCAGGAAGTGTGTAGCGATGCGTAATCCGTTGGGCCTGATGCTGGCCAGTGTTGTCATGGCGGTGGTGATCGCCGGAGTGTGGTTCTGGACCTCCTCCCCGCGCGCCGATGCCGCTCCTCCCCAAACCATGGCCGCCCGCGCGGCCGATCCGCTTCCCGCGCCGTCGGCGGCTGCCAAGGACGATGTCAACGTGACCGCCGCGCTGGGCAAGCGCGCCGACGCCACGACAGCGGCTGCGCCGGCCCCGGCTCCTGCGCCGATGCCCGCACCGGTCGCGGCCACACAAAAATGCGCCAATCCCGATGCGCTCGGCATCAGCCGCACCGTCGTGGTCGACGCCACCGGCGGACCTGGTTTTGGCTTCCTGCAATACAAGCAGTTCGACTTCCTGACCGACCACGAGATCGTGCTGACCTTCGACGACGGTCCGTGGCCGACGACGCCCGCCGTGCTGAAGGCGCTGGCGGACGAGTGCACCAAGGCAGTGTTTTTCCCGATCGGCCTGCACACCACCTATCACCCGGACATTCTCCGGCAGGTGGCGGCCGCCGGCCACACCATCGGCTCCCACACCTGGTCGCACGCCCATCTCGCCAGCAAGAAGATGACCGAGCAGATGGCCAAGGACGAGATCGAGAAGGGCTTTAGCGCGGTCAAGCTCGCGCTCGGCGCCAATCCCGCTCCGTTCTTCCGCTTCCCGGCGCTGGCGCACACGCCGGCGACGCTCGCCTATCTGGAGAGCCGCAACATCGCGAGATTCTCGGTCGACGTCGACTCCAACGACTTCAAGTCCAAGAGCTCGGAGGAAGTGATCAAGAACGTGATGACCGGGCTCGACAAGGAGCACAAAGGCATCATCCTGATGCACGATCTGCAGAAGCACACCGCCCAGGCGCTGCCGACGCTGCTGCGCCAGCTGAAGGCGGCCGGCTACAAGGTGGTCTGGATGAAGGCCAAGACCCAGGTCGAGACACTGCCCGACTACGACGCGATGATGCAGAATACCGTGAAGGTCCCGACCGCATCGGCCCGCCCGGTGAGCAGCGTCATCCAGACGGTCGCGGAGTAGGCTTCTACGCTACGTCAAATTTCGAAACGTCGTCATGGCCGGGCTTGTCCCGGCCATCCACGTTTCTGGAGCACATGCCTGCCTCCGCAGGAGCGCACTGCCAAAATATCGAAAACAACCCCATGCAAAGTAGCCGGCTGCCGGCGCTCGACCCGACGACTTGACATGTCGGGCAACTCAGCGGCATAATTCCATTATTCCGAAGTTGCGCAAGCGCCCTCCCGCAAGCGAGAGGGAGCACAGTCCCTTTCGGCGTTACCAATAAATCCCGTAGCGATGCAGCTCACCGATGATGCGGCCCGCGCTCCAGTGCCGCGCGTAACGACGATGGCTCGACTTGTGCGCGGTGGCCTGCTTCTGCTCCACGGGCTTCACAGCCGGCGTTGATGACGGTTGAACACTGGCCGGCTGCGCTTGTGGCAGCGGCACTGGTGCCGGTGCGGCAGCAGCCGGCCGCTCGACATATTTCGGAACCTCGGGCGGCTTCGGCGCCTCGACCGCCGGCGTCACTGGCCCATCGGCAACCTTGTCCGACGCGTTGACCGTGCTGGATGCCGCAGCCGGCAACGAATCTCCCCTGCCCAACGTCAAGCTTCGATCGCCGGCCTGCGCGGAAGCAGAAGCCAAAACCATCGCCGTGATCAGGATGAGTTTGCGCATTGTCGCGTCTCCCGTTGATGACCGGGAGGTTAGGCCAGCGGCGGCGATCGAGGTGTGAGGTGCATCACGTCGCCCGGCGCAGCGTGATACGCGTCAGCTCTGACGGGCGGCCGAGCCGCAGCGCGAAGCCGGGCCAAAGGCCAGTACCGTTGTTGACGTAGAGCGTCATCCCGTCGACCTCGTACCGCCCCGAAACGAAGCCGTTGTTGGCGCGCGCGGCCAGGCGGTCGAGTCCGACGATCATTCCGCCATGCGTATGTCCCGACAGTTGCAGCGCGACACCATGCGCGGCAGCGTTCCGCGCGTTCAACGGCTGGTGGTCGAGCAAAATGACGGGCGCACCGTCGGGAGCGTTGGCGATGGCTGCGGCAAGGTCCGGGCCAGGGTTGCCGGTTCGCGGCGCCGACTTGTCGGTGACGCCGGCAATGACCAATTTTCCGCCGTCGCGATCGAGCACGACATGTTCATTCGAGAGCACGCGCATGCCCATATCAGCGTAATGTGCCATCCAGGCGCGGTAGTCGAAGAAGTATTCGTGATTTCCGGGGATCACATAGACGCCATCCACAGCGCGCAGATCCCGCAGCGGCTCCACGTCGGCGCGGCGCGACGCGAGGTCGCCGTCGATCAGGTCGCCCGTGATCAGGATCAGGTTCGCGCCGAGGCCGTTTGCCCGCTCGACGACGGCGCGGGCCCAGGCCGTCGGAAAGAGGCGGCTGATGTGGAGATCGGTGAGCTGCAACATCGTGTAGCCGTCGAACCGGGGCGACAATCCGGCGATGCCGATCTCGATGTCGCGGAGCGGCGGCACGCGCGTCGCCTGACGCACGCCGATCGCAGCCGTCAAAGCCGCGATGACAGCGATCATGTACCTGACGGTATCTGATACGGTCACCCCATACAGCAGCGCTGCGGGCAGTGTGATGACGTCGAGCAGCACCTGCAACAGCGCCAGAAACAGGATCGTCCCGAACGCCCAATTGAAGAGGATGACGATCGCGCGCGGAAACTCGGGTGCGAACATCGATCCCGAAGAGAGCCTGCTCCACAAATGATACTGCGAAACGCCGAGCATCGCGGCAGCCAGGATGATCTTGATCGGTATCGGGAGCGCCAGCGGCCAGATGAAGCGGGTGATGACCAGCAGACTGGGCAGGGTCACTATGAGGTTGGGAATTGGATGCTCCTTGCAGAACGCTTTGTGGTTCGAGGCGAGTCTACGGCCTTCGTCCGCGAAATCATCGTCTGCCGTTGTCGCCTGACAAGCTGTTCGTCGCCTCGCGTGATCCCCGGTACGCGAATAGGCTGCCGGCTGTCCAGCACACGAAGATCGTCAAGGCGATGAACATGGATGTGGTGCGACAGGCACACGAATGTGCTTTGGGGCCGCGATGATGCTCAGGCGGCGTTCGTGCGTAAGCACATGTGCACGGTGCCCGACCGCGTGATCGTGACCGAAGAGACGCGCCGGCAAGGCCTCGCAGCGGCACGCGGGGTGAAGTCTGCGGCAAGCGCATAGGCCGGGGCGCGCCCGCTCTAAGCAAACTCTGAACAATCGTACTGGCCAGCCAGCCGCTGGACGAACGGCAGCGCTGCGCCGGCCGTGCGCGGGCCGTCCGTAACGAAGTTCGCAAGCCAATTGGCCTGCGGGGCCGGCCGATGGCTCGCGTCAATCGATACGTCGAGAATGTGGCTCCAGTCCGGATGCTTACGCACTTCCTCCTTGATCAACGCTGCCAGTTCGTCGGCGCTCTTTTTCGGTCTCATCCGTGGTTTCCCTCTCTTCCCAAACCTGGGTTCCATTGTACATTCCCGGCAACTTGAACGCGAGGAGGACGCGATGGCCAGAGCGCCGACAAGCGGGATTAGTCTGGGCTACCGGGAAACGTGCGTCGTGAAGGGCATGCTTGCTCGCGGCGATCGACAGCACGACATCGCGTCCTATTTCGGCGTCAATGGCGGACGCATCGGTGAGATCGCTACCGGTGACAATGCGTACCCGAACGCGCAACCCACGCCAGAGGCCGACTTGCCTCCGCCCGGTCCCTACATGACGCGGTTTGCCGTGCAGTCCGTAATCGATAGCCTCACCGAGGCGCTTGAAGCGCTCGACTTGGCTCATGCTGAAAACGAACTTGCCGACGTGAAGGCCGCGTTGCTACTCGCTCGGGACACCATCCAAAAGAAGCTCGACGCGCTTGAAGAGGTCTGAAGCCATGGCGAGGACGTGAAGAGTGGTGCCACGTCTAAGAAAGAGACGAAGACCGGAGGCCCGTAAGGTAACGGAGCCTGTTACGACAGTGCGCCTTCATCCGACCCAACTGCACACGATCGAAAAGGTCAGGAAGCTTCGATCGGAGGCTAGTGCATTGCGGATACGGGTTTCTGCCGGTTCTTACGGAGACGACGAGCGCGAGCGATTTTACAAGCTTGCGAACAGCGCCTCCGACGTCCTCAACATTTCGAACCCCGAGCTAGCACAGCGTGCCGAGTTGGGAGATGCGTTCTTCGCAACCCTGATCAGAGACAGGCGGTATCCGAAGCTTGAAAATTTTCTTCGGGCGCTCACTGCGATGATTGAAGTTGCCAACGAACGGCTTTTCGATGTCGATCGCAATCCCGCTGCCCCCAACACTCTCCAAGTCTCCGCCAAGATCACTCAGCGCATCCAGCAAGACCGTCAAGACTTGCTTGTTCTATCAAAATCGCTTGCGCAGATGGCGTTGAATGAAATTGATCGGCTCGACGCGGAACGTCCGAACGATCCGGACAGGGTGAAAGACTATGAAAAGCAGCGCGAGCTTCTGAAAATCTTCGCTGACGGGTTCGCTCGAATAGCAGATGCGTTAGCGGCGCTCGAAGCTGATCGCAATCATCCCGTAAGGCTGAGTAAAGCCGTTAAGGCCATCGAGAGCGTCGGCGATGGAATTAGTCGGTGGTGGAAGGCAAACGAGGACGAAGCAATCGACTGGGCATTTAGGATACCGGTTCTGACGGCTGGGGTTGCTGCACTCGGATGGGCCGGAGCTAATATGACTGTGGGCACCACCGTCGTCGCCGCACTGGTTGGCGGTACGCGAGTTCTCAAGGCAATCGGCAAGCGTGCCTCGACCACAATCCGAAAACGTGCAGGGAAGCGATAATGGGCGGTGCGCGATCAGCGCCTCAGTTGCGGCCTGCTCTGATCAAACTGCCAGCTACGTACTCCTCGTCCGGCAATCGCGCATTCGTTTGAACCCGGTTAGGCGAAGTGATCCAGCATGGCCGGCCGTTTGCCGTTGCTACCCTCGATGACTTTTCGAAAGTGCCTAAAACCGGCTAAGTGCTGGTGCCGCAAACAGGACTCGAACCTGTGACCCCGTCATTACGAATGACGTGCTCTACCAACTGAGCTATTGCGGCGGACCAAACGCAGCGCCGTTTGATACTCTCAAACGCGTGCCACCTGATATCGGGCATGGCCCCGATTGGCAAGAAAAAGCCGGGCCCGTGTGAACCCTGACTAGCTCCCCCACCGCGACAAAAATCCCTTCCAGCCGCCGGCCTGGGCCTTGGGCGGGCCGATTTGTTCCGCGAATTCGTCAACCGGGCCATCCTCGTCGATCCCGGGGTCGTCGGGGGCGCGGATGATGGGGATGACGGCGGGAATTGGCGCTGGGGCGGCCTTGGGCAGGTCGGTCCGGGAGCGGAACAAGGGGGCTGGTGCCGGAGGGGCTGATTCTGGGGGTGGGATTGATACGGCCGGGGCTGGTTCGGCCTCGAGAACCGGCACCGGGGCGTTGTCCTGGGCGGCTGGCGGCTCCGGCTCGATCGGCTTGACCTCGACCGGCTCAACCGGCGCTGCCACCGGCGGCTCGCTGGCCAATTCCCTAGGCGGTTCCTTGGATGCCTCCCTGGGCGGCTCGACCCGGCGCGGGGCCAGCATCGCCTCCTCGAAGGGCGAGGGCTCGATCGTGCTGCCCTTGTCCGATGGGAGCGCCGCGACCGGGGTCTGCCACTGGAAGGCATCGAGCCGGCCGCTGACCGGGGAGACCGGGCGCCAGCGGTCCGAGACATAGCCGTCCGCGGTCCAGACCGGATCGTGCAGCGCGCGCACCGCGCGCATCGTCCAGGCCCGTGCCCGGCCGCTGTCGCCATGCTCGGTGCGCTCGAGATCCGCCATCAGCAGCGCGACGCGCTGGGTCGGCGCGCCGATGAACGGCTCCAGCACCGCCCGCGCCTTGGCAAATTCCGAGGCGTCGATCGCGGCGCGGGCGATCGCCAGCGCGCCTTCGATATGGCCGGATGTCTTGGCCGCCAGCGTCTCGACCCGCACCAAGCGCTGGCGCGCGGAATCGCCGAGCCGCACATGCGCATAGGCGTCGGCCAAATCAGGATGCGGCTGCGCCAGCCACGCGGTCTCGACGAGGCGCATCGCGCGGCGCACCTGATGCGCCTCGCTCTCGAATTTGGCAGCCAGCACCGCCGCCGGAATCAGCGTCGGCGCCAGCTTCACCGCCTCCTTCGCGCTTTCGCGCGACAGATCGCGATCGAGAGTTTCCAATTCCAGCGCGCGCGCCGTCAGCAGCACGCCTCGTTGGCGCCGATAGGCCGCCTTGTCGATCAAGCCTGAGCTCTGATTGTTGTCGAGGATCGACAATGCGCCGGCCCAATCGCCCTTGGCGCAACAGAAGCCGAGCACGGCGTGCGACGCCCATGACGATGACGGCGAGACCTTCAGCGCCTCTTCCGCGATCATTACGGCCGAGACCGGATCGTCGGCGCGCTGCGCCTCGATGAAGAGGCCGCGCAGGCCCAACAGCCGCGTGTCCGGGCGCTCGGCCATTGCGCGGAAGGCGCGCTGCGCACCGGCACGGTCGCCATCGAGCTGCGCCGATTGCGCGTGCAGCAACAGCGCCAGCGGATCGTTTGCGGCGTGGCGTCGCGCGGTTTCGGCATGAGCGCGGGCGGCGGTGGAATCGCCATGGCCGATCGCAAGCAGGCCTTGCGTGATGGCGTGGCGGCCGCGGGCGTGACGACGCTCGCGCCTGCCGCGGCGGACGTGCCCCGGCACGTTCCAAATCATGCGCAGGATCGCGCCTGATATCATCGCGACGACGATGATGATGCCAAGCAGGATCACCGGCTGCTTGGACGACAAATGCAGGCCGCCCCATGACATCACGAGGTCGCCGGGCTGATCGACCACCCAGGCCCCGCCGGCCGCAGCAAGCGCAATCAACAACAGGAACAGAACGATCCGGATCATCAAAGACCTATTGCAATGACCTACTGATTAACCGAGGCGAGCGCCGCCATGGCATTGTCGGCGAATTTTCGCGAGGCGGCGAGCGCCGCACTGCGCGCGTCCACCCTCTCGATCCACGGCTGCGCCGCGGTGCGATCGGCCGGTGGCAGCGACTTCAACTCGCGCTCGGTCAGCGCGAGATCATTATGCACGGCGGCCGATGTCACGCGCGCGACGATGCTGCCGCGATCGGTGCCAGTGGCATCGGTCCGCTCGATGCGGATCAGCTTGGAGGCGCTGGCCTGCAGACGATCGACCAGGCCTGCACCACTGGCCGTTGCGGTTTCCGGCGGCACGAGCTGCGGCACGATCTCGATCAGCTCGCGGCAGAGCCTGTTCGTATCAGGCACGCCAGAGGTCGCAAACGCCTCGAGCGGCTTCAACGCCGCGGGATCGTCGGAGAGCGCCTTGGCCGCGGCGAGTGCTGAGACGAAGGGATCGCCGTGGCGGACCGCGGCGTCGAGCAGCGTTGCCGCGACGACGCGGCGCAACGGTGCGTCATCGGCCGGCTTTACGTCTGCCTTGGTGTCCTGCTTGGCGATCTCGGCGTTTTGCGCCTTTATCGCGCCTTCGATCCCGTCGATGCGCGCCGTGATTCCGGACAGGTCGGGCGCAGCCCCACCCGTGCGGGGCGCGGCCTTCACATCATTCACGGCGGCTGCGAGCTTGTCGGATTGCGCGCGCGTGGCAGCGAGATCGCTGCGCAATGCTGCGAGCGATTTATCCAGCGCCTCCAGCCGCGCTGTCGCGGCAGGATCGACCACCGCTGCGACCGGCTTGCCGGCTTTCGATTCGAGGCCGGCGACCCGCGAGGTGAGGCCGTCGAGCGCGGCCGCATTGAGCTGCGGCGCAGGAGCGGGCGCGACCTGAGGCCAGCCGAGCAGCCAGCCGATCCCGATCACCAGCGCGGCGGCCACCGCGCCCGAGATCGGCGCGACCACCCAGGGCGAGACCCGCCGCGGCGGTTCGGGCACATGCCCAGACGCCGGCGCCGCCTCGGGCCCAGCCGCGGATTCTGGCTCAGATTTGGGTTCGGGCTCCGGCTCGGCCGCGACTTCAGGCGAAGCCGCCTCGGCGGAGGCGTGCGGCGGTTCGCTCGAGACGTCGGTCGCCTCGAGATCGATGGTCGGCGGCGCACGCCTAGGCCGGGCGGAATCCGGCGAAGGGTCGCTATCCTCGGGCCTGTCTTCAGCCATCGCGGGGGGTCCTCAACTCGATCAGCTGTATACTCTAACAGAATCGGCGACGGTTCTTAGAGCACGATCCAAAAAATCGGGCACTGGCTAACATCATGTTCAAACGAAAGAATAATGAATCATCGGGAAGGCACGGCACGGCCGAGCGTGTCAAGCAGGGCATTCTCGTCCGCTGAGGCCGCCACCGTCACCTTGATAGCGCCGGCATCGTGCAGAACAGAGGCCACCGATGCCGAGATGCAGCATTGCGGCAGCGCCAAGGCGGAAATCTCCAGCCCATCGGCCCTGACAGCATCGAGGAAGGCCTGCGCGCTACGGCGGGAATAATGCAGCACCGCCGTGATCCCGTTCGCCATGAACGCATCCGAGACCTCCCGCGGGAAGCTTGCGACCGGCGTCATCCGGTAGGTGGTGTGGCTGACGACGGTCAAGCCAGCATCGCCCAGCTCGCCCGCGAGATCGCGCGCCAGGTCGGCGCCCGCGAGGTAGAGAAGTGTGGCAGCCTTCTTCAATTTCCCGGCCTTGACGCGCGCCAGCACGAGATCGCGCAACGCATCGGCATCGCCCTTGGCCGTGATCACCTTGCCGAAGCCGGCGGCCTGCGCGGCATCGGCGGTGTGGGCCCCGACCGCGAACAGCGGCAGGCGCAGCAGCCGGCTGCCGGCGAGATCGACCGCGCGCAGGGCGTTGGCGCTCGTCAAAATGATAGCGTCATATTTGGCGACATGATCGTCATGGAACGGCAGCGGCTCGAAGCGCAGCATCGGCGCCAGCAGGGCGACAAAACCCCGTGCGCGCAGATTTTCCAGCGTCGCCGCATTGTCGGGAGACGGGCGTGTGACAAGGATCGCCACAGGTCAGGACTCCCGCCGCATGAAATGTGTCATCGCACCCGATTGCACTTTGAGACCTCGCAATGCTACCCCGGAAGAGCCATTTTAATGATGATCGCGCAAGGGCCGAAATTGGATCACGAACCGCCGATGCTGGTGTTGGGAATCGAGACGACCTGCGACGAAACCGCGGCTGCCGTGGTCGAACGCGATGCTGACGGGTCGGCGCGGATTCTCTCCAATATCGTGCGCTCGCAGACCGAGGAACACGCCCGCTTCGGCGGCGTGGTTCCGGAGATCGCGGCGCGGGCCCATGTCGACCTGCTCGATGGCATCGTCGCCACAGCGATGAACGAAGCCGGCGTCGGCTTCGCGCAATTGTCCGCAGTCGCGGCTGCCGCGGGCCCCGGCCTGATCGGCGGCGTGATCGTCGGCCTGACCACCGCGAAAGCGATCGCGATGGTGCACGACACGCCACTGATCGCCGTGAACCACCTCGAGGCGCACGCGCTGACGCCGCGCCTCACCTGCGCGCTGGCGTTCCCCTATTGCCTGTTCCTGGCCTCGGGCGGCCACACCCAGATCGTCGCGGTGGTCGGTGTCGGACAATATGTGCGGCTCGGCACCACGGTCGATGACGCGATGGGCGAGGCGTTCGACAAGGTCGCAAAAATGCTGTCGCTGCCCTATCCCGGCGGGCCGCAGGTCGAGCGCGCGGCCGAGGGCGGCGATCCCAAGCGCTTTGCCTTTCCGCGCCCGATGCTCGGCCGTCCCGACGCCAATTTCTCGCTGTCGGGATTGAAGACCGCCGTGCGCAACGAAGCGAGCCGGCTGACGCCGCTGGAGCCGCAGGACATCAGCGATCTCTGCGCGAGTTTTCAAGCCGCGGTGCTGGAATCGACGGCCGACAGGTTGAACGTCGGCCTCAGACTGTTCCACGAGCAGTTCGGCACGCCGCGCGCGCTGGTCGCCGCCGGCGGCGTCGCCGCCAACCACGCGATTCGCGGCGCGCTGCAGGATGTCGCAGCCCGGGCACAGACCACGCTGATCATCCCGCCGCCGGCGCTCTGCACCGACAATGGCGCGATGATCGCATGGGCCGGCGCCGAACGGATGGCGCTCGGACTGACCGACACGATGGACGCACCGCCCCGCGCCCGCTGGCTGCTGGACGCCAATGCCAAGGCGCCGGCCGGATATGGCAACAGCCGCGCGGGACATTGATCCGAGGATTATGATGGCTGCGTATATGTCAGTCAGCGTGATCGGCGCCGGCGCCTGGGGCACCGCACTGGCCGATGTCGCGGCGCGCGCTGGACGCAAGGTCACGCTGTACGCCCGTGATCCCGCGCACGCTGCGCAGATCCAGGCGACGCGCATCAATCCAAAGCTGGCCGGCGTGCGGCTCGATCCCGGCATCGACGTGACATCTGACATCGCCGCCGCCGCGCGCGCCGACATCATTCTCGCCGCAACCCCGGCGCAGCATCTGCGCGCGGCCGTCAGCCATCTTGCTCCGCATGTCAAACGCGGCACGCCCGTGATCGCCTGTGCCAAGGGCATCGAGCATGGCACGCACAAATTCATGACCGAGGTGATCGCGGAAGCCGCACCGCAGGCGGTGCCCGCCATCCTGTCGGGGCCGAGTTTCGCCGATGATGTCGCGCGTGGACTTCCGACCGCGGTGACGCTCGCTGCGAAGGATGAGGCAATAGCGAGCGCGCTGGTGCAGGCGCTCGGATCGGCGACCTTCCGGCCCTATCACACGTCAGACGTGCGCGGCGTCGAGATCGGCGGCGCGGCGAAGAACGTGCTGGCGATCGCAGCCGGCATCGTGGTCGGCCGCGACCTCGGCGCCTCCGCGCTCGCCGCGCTGACCACGCGCGGCTTCAGCGAACTCGCGCGATTCGGCCGCGCCTGCGGCG
Organism: Bradyrhizobium sp. LTSP885; assembly: GCF_000938305.1. Classification (GTDB taxonomy): domain Bacteria; phylum Pseudomonadota; class Alphaproteobacteria; order Rhizobiales; family Xanthobacteraceae; genus Bradyrhizobium. Next base: position 6,227 of record NZ_JYMT01000024.1, on the reverse strand, counting down.
CGCGACCGGAGACCCTTGCCGGCCTGTCGGGATTGGGCGACCTGCTGCTGAGCTGCTCGACCGCGCAATCACGCAATTTCGCACTCGGCATCGCACTCGGCCGCGGCGAGGCGCCGCCGCTGGGCAAGCTCGCCGAGGGTGCGTTCACCGCACCGGTCCTGGTCGAGCTCGCCGCCTCGCAAAAAGTCGATATGCCGGTATCACATGCGGTCGCGGCGATCCTTGCGGACAAACTCACGATCGATGCCGCGATCGAGGGCCTGCTGACGCGGCCGTTCAAAGCGGAGTGAGCGTCATCGCCGCGTCGCTGGCGGCCCTTCACGGCCTGTGCGCGCTGTAATAGCGTGGCGGCGAACCGCCGGGTCCCGGTCGAACAATCAAGAAACGGATCCTTTCAAGAAACGGATCCTTGGGGATAACGCATGCGTCAACCGCATCACGCCATCGTTTCGATCAGCATTCTATTGGCCGTCGCCGCCTCAACTGCCACCGCCCGCGCGCAAACAGCCGTCCCATACGACGACCTCGCCAAGAGCGAGGCCGCGGCCAATGCCGACAATGGCAAGCGGGTCGCCCCGCTCAAATCGATAGGCAATCCCGCTAATGACGTGTCGCCCGAGATGCAGGCGATGGTCGGCGCGCCCTATCCGCCGCATTTCAACGCGGACCCGAAGACTCCGGCGGAATGGAAGGAACTGATCGATCGCCGCGCCAAGCTCTCGATCGCGGGTATCCCGGCGATGAAGGCGAAGCTCGGCGTCAAGGTCGAGGAGACCAAAATCGCCGGCGTGCACTGCTTCATCGTCACGCCGAACAAGATCGAGCTCGAGAACCGGCGGCGCCTGCTGATTCACGTTCACGGCGGCGGTTACGTGTTCGGTCCCGGCGAGGCGGCCTTGCCGGAAGCCATCATGATGGCGGGCTTCGGCGGCTTCAAGGTGATCTCGGTCGACTACCGGATGCCGCCCGACTTCCCCTACCCGGCGGCGATGGACGACGCGATGGCGGTTTACAAGGCCGTCCTGAAATCGCACGAACACCATCGTGTCGCTATTTTCGGCACGTCGACGGGCGGCGCCATGACGCTCGCGATGGTATTGCGGGCGAAGGATGAAAAGCTGCCGCTGCCGGCCGCCATCGCGCCGGGCACGCCGTGGTCGGATATCGACAAGATCGGCGACAGCTATGCCAGCAATGAGTGGGTCGACAATGTGCTGGTGACCTGGGACGGCTGGCTCGGCCGCGCCGCCAAGCTCTACGCCAACGGCGCCGACCTGAAGACGCCCTACATCTCGCCGATCTACGGCGACTTCAAGGGCTTCCCGCCGACGATCCTGACGACAGGCACGCGCGACCTGTTCCTCAGCAACACGGTTCGTACCCATCGCAAATTGCGCCGTGCCGGCGTCATTGCCGATCTCAACGTCTACGAGGGGATGTCTCACGCCCAGTACCAGTTCAACGTCGATGCGCCCGAGACCCGGGAAGCCTTCACCGACATCGCCAAATTCTTCGACAGGTATCTGAAGCAATAAGGCCGTCGCAAACGATGTGCGGCGATGCTTGTCTATGATCTCTGCGTGCCTATAACATCGCGGCGCGATCGGCGTTCGAGAATGACAAGAACAGGGTAAGTTGCGATGAACTACTGGCTGGTGAAATCCGAACCGTCGGTCTGGTCGTGGGACCAGCAGGTCGCCAAGGGCGCGAAGGGCGAAGCCTGGACCGGCGTGCGCAACTTCACGGCGCGGCAGAACCTCGTCAACATGAAGAAGGGCGACAAGGCGTTCTTTTATCATTCCAACGAGGGCAAGGAGATCGTCGGCATCGCCGAGATCGTCAAGGAGGCCTATCCCGATCCGTCCGACAAGACCGGCAAATTCGTCTGCGTCGACATCAAGGCCGACAAGCCCTTGAAGACGCCGGTGACGATGGCCGCGATCAAGGCCGACAAGAAGTTCGCCGAGATGGCGCTGGTGAAATATTCGCGGCTGTCGGTGCAGCCGGTGACGGCGGAAGAATGGAAGGCCGTCTGCAAGATGGGTGGGCTTTGAGCCCTCTCCCCCTGTGGGAGAGGGTCGCTTCGCGAAGCGAAGCGGGGTGAGGGGTATCGCGCCCCCTGGGCACAGCCTCACAAGCGGAGAGAACCCCTCATCCGTCGCGGACTACGTCCGCGCCACCTTCTCCCACAAGGGGAGAAGGGAAGAGATTACGCCCCCGCCGCCATCACCACCTGCGCCAGCAATTGCTCGCGCTTGGACTGGGTGCGGTAGCCCTTCATCGTCGCGGCGAAGCGTTCGAGGATGCCGTCTTCGAAGGCGGTGACGATGGTGTCGTGGACGTAGCTCTTGCGGCAGATCGCCGGCGTGTTGGAAAGCTGGTCGGCCGCGGCGCGGATCGCATCCAGCACCTGGCGCTTGCGGCCGCGCTCGCTGGTCGCAGGCGTGACCCGCGACAACGACTCCACGACGACAGCCGATGCCATCAGCGTGCGGAAATCCTTCAGCGAGATCTTGATGCCGGCGATCTCGCGCAGGAACGCGTTCACTGCCGTCGTCGAGGCGGCGCGGACGACGCCGGAACGGTCGTGGTACTGGAACATGCGCTTGCCCGGCACGGCGCGTAGGATGCCGATCGCGCGCACCAGCTTGGCGGCGTCGCATTCCTTGCGCACGGCCTTGCCACCCTTGGCCTTGAAGGTCAGCACCAGGCTGTCGTCTTCCAGCGTGACGTTGGACTTCAGCAGCGTGGTGGCGCCGCGGGTGCCGTTGAGGCGGGCATAGGATTCGTTGCCGGGACGGATCGCGGTGCGCGCGATCAGTTCGATCGCGGCCGACAGCGCGAATTCGCGCGTCGGCTCGTCGCCGGACAGAAACGCCGAGATTTTGCGCCGGATTTTTGGCAGCGCGGCCACGAGCTTGGCCAGGCGATGCGCCTTGCGCTGCTCGCGGACCTTTTCCCAATCGGCATGGTAGCGGTATTGCAGCCGGCCGGCGGCATCGCGGCCCACCGCCTGCAGATGCGTGCTCGGATCGCTGGAGTAGCGCACCTGGCGATAGGCCGGCGGAACCGCCATCGAGTGCAGCCGCCGGATGGTTCTGACATCGCGGATCCGCGAGCCGTTGGCGCGAACGAATGAATAGTTCTTGCCGCGCTTGATGCGGCGGATGGTCAGCTCGTTCTGGTCGCCGAGCCGCAAGCCGAGGTCGCGGGCGATGTCTTCAACCGAGGTCTTGATGGCGGCGGTGGCGAGTTTCGCTGGCTGCTTCGGCCACTGGCCCAGCGCCTTCGCCAGGGCAACAGCAGGATCGGCGGAAACGGGCCGCACAGCCGCGCTATTCTGCTGATCCATCATCTGCTCAAGACGCCCTGTTCTGCCTGCTCTCCGGTAATGCCGCTTCTTCTGGCTTCGTTCCGGATGGACCGTCTGGCCCCGGGGAGGCCATTTAGGGGGTGTTGGCCGACTTTGCGAGTCACGAATCATCCGGTAACGGTTTCTAATTACCTTTCATGGGTGCCATTCGGCCGATAACGTTGACGTCAGCCTGACCTCGACACGGCAAATTGACGGCTGGAACCGCTCAAATGGCGCCTGCCCGACGCTCCCGGCCACAAATGGCCGCGCGATCAGGTCAGAGGTCGTGTCCCTTCTTGCGCAGTTCCTCGATGATCCGCTGCCGCATGTCCGCCGCCACCGACTGGCCGAACTTCTGGCCAGCCAGCAGGGATTGCTGCGTCACGACAGGTGTCTTCTGCAGGAATTTCTGGCCGACCGGGCTCTTGTAGAAGGCGATCAGGGCCTGCAGATCGTCCGGGGTGAAATTGTTGGCGTAGATGATCGCGACCGCCTCCGACAATTCGTCGTAACGGGCCTGGAACCCCTCGAGCAGCACCGGTGTCAGCGCGTCGTAGTCGCGGTCGACGTCGCTGCGGCCCTGAACGATGGCGGGCTTGAGGCCCTTCATGATCGTCGGCATCAACGCCTTGAACTGGTCCGCGAGGTGGATGGTAGCAACCAATTCCTTCGCGACCGCCAGCGCCTCCGGCGACGGCGACGGCGCGGCCGTCTGGGCGCGGGCCAGCGGCGCTGCGAGCGCCATCACTACGACCAAGAGACCAGTGACCCGGAGCAGGCGATGGAGCATAGGTTTCTCTCGTCGATGCGTTGCGGTATGCCGTTCTATCACACGCAGGAACAGGAGGGACGCGCCTGATCGTTTCTGCACGACAAAACTGGTGGCCCTTTTTCCTTGCCCGTCCGGAATGCGGCAACGCATAATCCGAGCAATGATCAAGCCGGCTTGCCGCCGCGTCGTTTGCGAACGGCAATGAGTGGAGGAAACGATGTCCGAGAAGATTTATGACGTGTCGCCCGACTGGGCCAAGCGCGCCTATGTCGATGACGCCAAATATCGCGAGATGTACGCGCACTCGGTCAAGAACCCCAATGGCTTCTGGGGCGAACAGGCCAAGCGGATCGACTGGATCAAGCCCTTCACCAAGGTTGAAAACGTCTCCTTCGCGCCCGGCAACATCTCGATCAAATGGTTCGAGGACGGCGAGCTGAACGTCGCCTGGAACTGCATCGACCGCCATCTGGAGACGCGCGGCGACCAGACCGCGATCATCTGGGAGGGCGACGATCCCTCCGAGTCCAAGCACATCACCTACCGCGAGCTGCACGACGAAGTCTGCAAGATGGCCAACATCCTGCGCACAAGGAACGTCGAGAAGGGCGACCGCGTCACGATCTATCTGCCGATGATTCCGGAGGCCGCCTACGCGATGCTGGCCTGTGCGCGGATCGGCGCCATTCACTCGGTGGTGTTCGGCGGCTTCTCGCCCGACAGCCTCGCCCAGCGCATCAAGGACTGCGAATCCAAGGTGATCATCACCGCCGACGAAGGCCTGCGCGGCGGCAAGAAGGTGCCGCTGAAGGCCAATGTCGACGCGGCCATTGCCAAGAGCGGCGGCGTCGACTGGGTCGTCGTGGTGAAGCGCACTGGTGGTGCGATCGATATGAACCCGACGCGCGACCTCTGGTATCACGAGGCCGCCGAGATGGTGACCTCGGAGTGCCCGTGCGAGCCAATGAACGCGGAGGATCCGCTGTTCATTCTCTACACGTCAGGCTCGACCGGTACGCCGAAGGGCGTGCTGCACACCTCCGCCGGCTATCTCGTGTTCGCCTCGATGACGCATCAATACGTCTTCGACTATCACGACGGCGACATCTACTGGTGCACCGCCGATGTCGGCTGGGTCACCGGCCACAGCTACATCCTCTACGGGCCGCTCGCGAATGGCGCGACCACGCTGATGTTCGAGGGCGTGCCGAATTACCCGGACAACTCCCGTTTCTGGAACGTGATCGACAAGCACAAGGTCAACATCTTCTACACCGCGCCGACCGCGATCCGCGCGCTGATGCAGTTCGGCGACGATCCCGTGAAGAAGACCTCGCGCAAATCGCTGCGGCTGCTCGGCTCGGTCGGCGAGCCGATCAATCCGGAAGCCTGGGAATGGTATCATCGCGTGGTCGGCGACGAGCGCTGCCCGATCGTCGACACCTGGTGGCAGACCGAGACCGGCGGCATTTTGATTACGCCGCTGCCCGGCGCAACCAAACTCAAGCCGGGCTCGGCAACCCGGCCGTTCTTCGGCGTGGTGCCCGAAATCGTCGATGCCGACGGCAAGGTGCTGGACGGCGAGACCTCCGGCAACCTCTGCATCGCAAAATCCTGGCCGGGCCAGATGCGCACGGTCTATGGCGATCATGCCCGGTTCGAGCAGACCTATTTCTCGACCTACAAGGGCAAGTACTTCACCGGCGACGGCTGCCGCCGCGACGCCGACGGCTATTACTGGATCACCGGCCGGGTCGACGACGTCATCAACGTCTCCGGCCACCGCATGGGCACCGCCGAGGTCGAGAGTTCGCTGGTCGCCAATCCCGCAGTCTCGGAAGCCGCCGTGGTCGGCTACCCCCACGACATCAAGGGCCAGGGCATCTACGCCTATGTCACCCTGATGAAGGGCACCGAGCCGTCCGAGGCGCTGCGCAAGGAGCTGGTCGCCTGGGTCCGCAAGGACATCGGGCCGATCGCCTCGCCGGACCTGATCCAGTTCGCGCCCGGCCTGCCGAAGACCCGCTCCGGCAAGATCATGCGCCGTATCCTGCGCAAGATCGCCGAGGACGAGCCGTCGACCCTCGGCGACACCTCGAC
>NZ_JYMT01000023.1 GCF_000938305.1 Bradyrhizobium sp. LTSP885 | reverse complement strand
CCGTCATTGCTGTGCAAGTTCACTAATTCGCTGATTGAATTCTCTTGCGGGAGGATTCGATGCGCGACAACAGCTACGACCGGACGATTGAGCGGAACTACCTGCAGAAGTGGCGGTTCCTGATCCCGGAATACGAGGCGGTGAAAGCCGGGCGGTCGGCAACGTTCCGCCGGGTCGGAGATTTTTATCGGCATCACGGCACCTGCTCGCAAACCTTCCGGAAGTGTTACAACCGCTATTTGCAAAGCGGCGAGGAGGCCGACCTCTTGCCGCGGCGGCGCGGACCGAAGTGGAAGGAACGGCGCGAACCGGAAGGCATCGAGGCCGAGATCGTTGCTTGCCGCCAGAGGGGGATGAACCGCTACGAGATCCATGCTGTCTTGCGCGAGCGGCGCGATACGCTACCCTCGCCGTCGACGATCTACCGGGTCCTGAAACGCTATCATCTGAACCGGCGCACGCCGGCGATGCGCGAGGAGAAACGCCGCATTATCAAGGACAAGCTCGGCGAACTTGGCCATGTCGATCTGCATCAGCTGCCACGCGACGTGTTCCTGGCGCCACCCCCGGCCACGGCCTATATCGTCAGCCTGATCGACAGCTGCTCGCGCCTGGCCTGGGCCGAGGTCATCACCTCCAAGAAAGCCTTGCCGGTCATGTTCAGGACGCTGAAGATGATCAACACCCTCAACGTCACCTATGGGCTGGTCTTCGCCGAAATCATGTCCGACAACGGCGCCGAGTTCGCATCCCGAAACAACCGTGAAGAGCATCCCTTCGAAGCCATGCTCCTCGAACTCGGCATCAAGCATCGCTACACCAGACCCTATCGGCCGCAGACCAACGGCAAGATCGAACGGTTCTGGCGTACCCTCGACGACGACGTCATCGATGGGGCAACCTTCGATAACCTCGATCACTTCGCCAATGAACTCTTCGAGTACCTGATCTACTACAACAACCACAGGCCTCATCAGGCCCTTGGCGGCCAGACACCAAAGGACTTCGCTGCGACCAAAACTGAACCCATTCAATCAGCGAATTAGTGAACTTGCACAATTGCGAGGAGCGACAGCGACGAAGCAATCCATCGCTCCCGGACGGCACCATGGATTGCTTCGCTTCGCTCGCAATGACGGGCGAGAACGGCATCCGAGAAAATGGCTCCATCGTCGCAGACCGCAGAACTCAAAGTCTCCGCCGCGGACAAAGCGGCGGCTCTCGCTCTCACCCCTGTTTCACGTGAAACGGAAGCGCGGCTCGACCGTTACGTCGCGCTGCTGCTGGAATGGCAGGCCAAGACCAATCTCGTGGCGCCGTCGACGCTTCCAAATCTCTGGACGCGCCACATCTCCGATTCGCTGCAGCTCCTGAGCCTCGCGCCATCGGCGAAGGCCTGGGTCGATCTCGGCAGCGGTGGTGGATTTCCGGGCGTCGTGCTGGCGTGCGCGCTGGCCGAAACGCCTGATGCTTCGATCCACCTGGTCGAACGAACCGCCAAGAAGGCCGCGTTCCTCCGCGAGGCGATTCGCGTGACTGCTGCGCCGGGGACGGTGCATCTGGCTGACATCGGGGATAGTGTGGATAGAATCGCTGGCTCGATCGATTGCGTCACTGCGCGGGCGCTGGCTCCGTTACATCAACTGATCGGTTTCGCGGAGCCGTGGGTGCGAAAGGGTGCGAAAGCGCTGTTTCTCAAGGGTCAAGATGTAGATGCTGAATTGACCGAGGCCACTAAATATTGGAATATTGAGCCAAAGCTTCATTCCAGCCGTACCGGCGGACACGGTTGGATCGTCGAACTCGGGTCAATCGAGCGGCGCTAGGGGACTCCGCGGCAGCAAGTGGTATTTGGGTATGACTGTGATGGACGAGATTTATCAAGCGGATAAGGTGCCGCAGTTGGCCGGCCATCCGCGCATTCTGTCGCTCGCCAACCAGAAGGGCGGCGTCGGCAAGACCACCACAGCGATCAATCTCGGCACGGCACTCGCGGCGATTGGCGAGCGGGTCCTGATCGTCGACCTCGACCCGCAGGGCAACGCCTCGACCGGCCTCGGCATCGATCGCCGCAACCGCAACTGCTCGACCTATGACGTGCTGATCGGTGAAGCCCCGCTGCGCGACGCGGTCGTCGTGACCGCGGTGCCGCGGCTGCACATCGCGGCCTCCACGATGGATCTCTCCGGCCTCGAGCTCGAGCTCGGCACCACGCCCGGCCGCGCGTTCCGGCTGCGCGATGCGATCGCCGGACTGAACGCCAACGTCTCGCCTGACTCCGATTACACCTATGTGCTGATCGACTGCCCGCCCTCGCTCAACCTGCTCACCGTCAACGCGATGGCGGCATCGGATGCGATCCTGGTGCCGCTGCAGTGCGAGTTCTTCGCGCTCGAAGGTCTGTCGCAATTGCTGCAGACCGTGGAGCAGGTCCGCTCGACGCTCAATCCGAACCTGTCGATCCACGGCATCGTGCTGACCATGTTCGACTCGCGCAACAACCTCTCCAACCAGGTCGTCGCCGACGTGCGCCAGTTCATGGGCGCCAAGGTCTACAACACCATGATCCCGCGCAACGTCCGGATCTCGGAAGCGCCGTCCTACGGCAAGCCGGTCCTGGTCTACGACCTCAAATGCGTCGGCAGCGATGCGTACCTCAAGCTCGCCACCGAAGTGATCCAGCGCGAGCGCGAGCTGCGCGCGCATTGATGACTGACACAGACGCGTAGGATGGGTGGAGCGAAGCGATACCCATCTTGCCGCGCGATGAGATGATGGGTTTCGCTTCGCTTGACCCATCCTACGATTCCAAAACTTAAGTCCGGAGTAGTGCGCGTGAATCCAAGGGAGCTGGCAATGGCCGACGAAGCGCGTTCGCGACTGGGGCGCGGGCTTGCAAGTTTGATCGGGGATGTCGGCGGCGAGGCCGCGCATGTCGAGCGCCCGCGCGGACAGCGCAAGGTGCCGATCGAATTCCTCAAGGCCAATCCGCGTAACCCGCGGCGCAGCTTCGCCGATGCTGAGCTCGGCGAACTCGCCGAGTCGATCAAGCAGCGCGGCGTGATCCAGCCGATCGTGGTGCGCGCGATCAAGGGCGCGCAGGATCGCTTCGAGATCATCGCCGGCGAGCGCCGCTGGCGCGCCTCGCAGCTCGCGGGCCTGCACGAAGTGCCGATCGTGCCGGTCGAGGTCAACGATTCCGATGCGCTCGAGATCATGATCATCGAGAACGTCCAGCGCGAAGACCTCAACGCGATGGAAGAGGCGCAGGGCTATCACGCGCTCGCTGACGAGTTCAAACGCAGCCAGGAAGAGATCGCCAAGATCGTCGGCAAGAGCCGCAGCCACGTCGCCAACATGATGCGGCTGACCAAGCTGCCGGGCGAGGTGCAGGCGCTGATCTCCAAGGGCGATATCTCCGCCGGCCATGCCCGCGCGCTGATCGGCGTGCCCGACCCGCTTGCTGCGGCGAAGCGTATCGTCGCCGAAGGCCTCAACGTCCGCCAGACTGAGGCGCTGGCACATGAGGAGGGCGTGCCGGAGCGCAAGCCGCAGAAGGCGCGTAGCGGCGGTGCGGCGAAGGACAAGGATCCCGACACCATCGCGCTGGAAAAGCGCGTCAGCGATGCGCTCGGCCTTGCCGTCACCGTCAACCATCGCGATCCCGGCGGCTCCGTCCAGATCAGCTACCGCAACCTCGAGCAGCTCGACGAGGTGATGCGGCGGCTGGAAGGCGGTTAGCGCAGTTGTCATTCCGGGGCGCGCGTTAGCGCGAACCCGGAATCTCGCTCCATCATCTCCGGATTCCGGGTTCATGCTTCGCATGCCCCGGAATGACGTCGTTAAATTCACCCCCGCCGTTTCGCATTCGCCGCGATCGACAGCAGCGCGCGTTGTGCGATGGCGGCGGCGAGCGAGGCCTGCTTGCGCATGTCGAGCGCTGCGGTCGCGAGCTGATCGATGATCCCGACCAGCCGCGGCGCGCTGAAATTGCGCAGCGCGATTTCGACCGCGGCCTTGCGCGAAAAATGCAGCCGCGGAAATCCGCCCTCGAGCACGGCCGAAGCCGGTGTCCCTTCCGCGATCGCGAGCGCCGATTTGTGCAGCCACGCCGCCTGGCGCTGCGCGGCCGAAATGATCACGCCGGGATAGGTGCCGGCGACAACAGCCTTGGCGAATTCGCTCTCGACCAAAGCCGGGTTGCCGGCAAAGGCGCCGTCGACGATCGGATCGAGCTTCAGCTCGGAAGCGTCAGACACCACGGTCATCACGTCATCCAGCGTGATCTCGTCCTTGCCATGGGCGAACAGCGAGAGCTTGCGCAGCTCGTTGCGTGAGGCCTGGCGGTCGCCGCCGAGCAGCGACATCAGCACCGCGCGCGCATCCGGCGCCAGCCGCAGGTTGGAGACCTTCAGCTCGTCCTCGATCAGCTTTGCCAGATCGCGCTCGGTGTCGGGATAGCAGGCGATTGCCACCGCGGTCTTCGCGCGCTCGCAGGCCTTGCGCAGCGGTGATTCCGGCCGCAGCTCGCCGGCCTCGATCACGATCCGGCAATCCTTCAACGGTGAGTCGGCGAGCGTGTCGACGCCGCTGGCAAAATTGCGCGAGCCGGCGCGGACGCGGATGGCGCGGCGGCCGCCGAACAGCGGCACCGTCATGGCTTCATCGACCAGGCGCGAGGGCTCGGCGGCGAGGTCGTCGCCATCAAGCCGCACCAGCGAGAAGGGATCGTTCGGATCGTCGACGGCGGAGGCCATCAGCGCGTCGGCGCGCTCGCGCACCAGGCCGGCGTCCGGACCGTAGAGCAGGATGATCGGGCGGCCGGCGTCAGGCCGGGCGAGGAAACTGTCGATCTCTTTTCCGCGGAGCGCGACCATCTAGCCCAAACTGTCATTCCGGGGCGCCTCGTCAGAGGCGAACCCGGAATCTCGGTTCATGAACTCTGGATTCCGGGTTCGTGCTTCGCACGCCCCGGAATGACGGTGATGTTTCAGGTCCCGGCGGAGAAAAACGATGCCAGCCGGGTCTGGATGTTGTCGGCGACCTCCTGCGCGGCGCGGTCCTCGGCGTCGCGGAAGGCGCGCGCACGGGCGAAGCGCTGGTAGGAGCCCGGCATGTCATACGACACGCGCGAGAAGGTCGTGCCGCTCATGACGGACTTGTTGGACGCGATCTCGATCAGGTTGAACTGCGCGTCGAGATTGTAGTTCTCGCTGGTCGGCAGGCCAGTGACGGTGCTGACCATCAGCGAGGAGCGGCCACTGTTGAATCTCAGCACCAGCCGGTGGGTTGGCGGCATGCCGGTGGCGGTGCCGTAGAGCTTGAAGGCGAGCGCGTTGCGGATCTCGACGCCGACGCGGGCCTCGCGGGAGGCATTCGCCTTGTCGACCGGCGGGATTTCCACGCCCATCAGCTTTTCGCGCAGATCGGGCGTGCCGTCGGTGTGTTCGGCATACATCGGATGGAAGCAGCCGGCCGTCAGCGCGGCCATGGCGACCACGGCAACGAGCCTGGCAGCGATCCTGATCCTAGCCGACAACATTGACGATCCTCATGGGCACCACGATCACCTTGCGGACGGGTTTGCCGTCCAAAGCAAGTTTTACCGCATCGAGCGCCAAAACGGCAGCCTCTATATCCGCATTTTGGGCGACCCGTGGCACGGTAACATCACCCCGCTTTTTACCGTTGACCTGGACCACCAGGGTCACGCTGTCTTCGACCAGCAAATCGCGTTCGATTTGGGGCCAATTCGCCTCAGAAACCAGCCCGTTCTGGCCCAAAACCACCCAGCACTCCTCGGCCAGATGCGGCATCATCGGCGCAAACAGTTGAACAAGGATGACAGCGGCCTCTTTTACCGCCCAGGAAACATCTGGAGCGACGTCCGGAGCCGGTTTTTCACCCTTGGCCAGCACCTCGGCCAGCGCATTGGCGAACTCGCGGATATGGGCGAGGCACACGTTGAAATGCAGCCGCTCGATGCCTGACGACACCTTGTCCAGCGCGCCATGGGCGGCCTTGCGCAGCGCCAGCGCCTCGGGCCCGAACGTAGCCGGCCGGGCCGCCGGCGCGGCCTTGGCGATTTCGGCCGATTCGTTGACCAGCCGCCACAGCCGCTGCAGGAAACGCGCGGCACCCTGCACTCGCTCGTCGCTCCAGATCACATCGCGGTCCGGCGGCGAGTCCGACAGCATGAACCAGCGCGCAACGTCGGCGCCGTAGCTCGCGATGATGTCGTCGGGGTCGACGGTGTTCTTCTTCGACTTCGACATCTTCTCGATCGGGCCGATCGTGACGTCCTCGCCCGTCGTCAGCAGCGTGGCGCGGCGGCCATTGCCGCCGACCTCGACCTTGACGTCGGCGGGCATGACCCAGGTGCCGTCGGCCAGCTGGTAGGTCTCGTGCACCACCATGCCCTGGGTGAACATGCCGGCGAACGGCTCCTTCATGTCGAGATGGCCGGTCGCCTTCATCGCGCGGGTGAAGAAGCGGCTGTAGAGCAGGTGCAGGATCGCGTGCTCGACGCCGCCGATATACTGGTCGACCGGCATCATCCGGTTGGCGACCGCGGGCGTGGTCGGCGCCGTCTCGTTCCAGGGATCGGTGAAGCGCGCGAAGTACCAGGACGAGTCGACGAACGTGTCCATCGTGTCGGTTTCGCGCAGCGCCTTGCCACCGCATTGCGGGCAGCTGACATGCTTCCAGGTCGGATGATGGTCGAGCGCGTTGCCCGGCTTGTCGAAGCTTACGTCCTCCGGAAGCACCACCGGCAAGTCGCTATCCGGCACCGGCACCACGTCGCATTTCGGGCAGTGGATGACGGGGATCGGGCAGCCCCAATAGCGCTGGCGCGAAATGCCCCAGTCGCGCAGGCGGAAATTCACCTGCCGCTCGGCGACGGGTGCGTTTCCGCGCAGCTCGCCTTCCAGGCGTTTTGCGACATCTTCCTTGGCCGCTTCGATCGTCATCCCGTCGAGGAAGCGCGAATTGATCATGCGGCCGTCGCCGTCATAGGCGACGTCAGTGATGACGAAGGTCTGGGGATCCTGGCCCTCGGGACAGACCACCGGCGTCACGCCGAGCGCATATTTGTTGACGAAGTCGAGGTCGCGCTGGTCGTGCCCCGGGCAGCCGAAGATCGCGCCGGTGCCGTATTCCATCAGCACGAAGTTCGCCACGTAAACCGGCAGCTTCCAGCTCGGATCGAACGGATGGACCGCGCGGATGCCGGTGTCAAAACCCTGCTTCTCGGCGGTGTCGATGATCTCTTGCGCGGTGCCGATCTTCTTGATGTCGGCGATGAACTCCGCAAGCTTTGGATTCTTCGCAGCTGCCGCCAGTGCCAGCGGGTGATCGGCCGAGATCGCCATGAATTTCGCGCCGAACAGCGTGTCCGGTCGCGTGGTGAAGATCTTCAGTTCGTTCTCGCCGGCGGGTGTCGTCGCCGCATCGAGCGCGAATCGAACCAGCAGGCCTTCGGAGCGGCCGATCCAGTTGCGCTGCATCAGCCGCACCTTGTCGGGCCAGCGGTCCAGCCCGTCGAGCGCGTCCAGCAGCTCCTGCGCGTACTTGGTGATCTTGAAGACCCACTGGCTCATCTCGCGCTGCTCGACCACCGCGCCCGAGCGCCAGCCGCGGCCGTCGATCACCTGCTCGTTGGCGAGCACGGTCATGTCGACCGGATCCCAGTTCAGCTTGCGCTTCTCGCGCTCGGCGAGGCCGGCGCGCAGCATGTCGAGAAACATCTTCTGCTGATGCTTGTAATATCTGGGGTCGCAGGTCGCGAATTCGCGTGCCCAGTCGAGCGACAGCCCGATCGACTTGAGCTGCTTCCTCATCGCGGCGATGTTGTCGTAGGTCCAGGCCTTCGGCGCCACCTTGCGCTCGATCGCGGCGTTCTCCGCCGGCAGGCCGAAGGCATCCCAGCCCATCGGATGCAGCACGTTGAAGCCCTTGGCGCGCATGAACCGCGCCAGCACGTCGCCCAGCGTGTAGTTGCGGACATGCCCGATATGGATGCGCCCGGACGGGTAGGGGAACATCTCGAGCACGTAGTATTTCGGCCGCGGATCGTCGTTCTTGGAAGCGAAGATCGCCTTGTCGTCCCAGGCGGCTTGCCAGCGGGGCTCGGATTCACGGGCGTTGTAGCGTTCGGAGGTCATGAAATCGCAGGGCTTTTGGGTGGCTTTTGGTGGATTTGGGTCCCATCTGGGGACGGCGGACTAGGCCATAAAAACGCCCATGGGGTCAACGGTTTGGGGACCTCCAAATCCTCATAGGGGGTGCCGCCCACTCCTCTCCTCCGGGTCGTCCTGGCTTTCGCTAGGACGACGCTGAGTGTGTTGTCGGCAGCACGCCGGCTACTTTGCATGGGGTTGTTTTCGATATTTTGGCAGTGCGCCGCTGGCCCGAAGGGGGAGGGAGTCTGAAGAGCGAGCTCGCCTGACGCGGCTTGGTGACGACTTAGCTCGCCAGCGCCATCCCGGCCTCGTCCAGCCGCTGCAAGAACCCATGCTCGACCACCGCATTCCGGCCGCGGTGCTTTGCGGCGTAGAGGGCGGCATCGGCGGCTTCGATCAGGTCGCCGGGGCGCTGGGTGTCGTTCGGCGTCGTCGTCGCAACGCCGACGCTGACGGTGACGACGCTGTGGCTCGAAGTGGCATGCGGCACGCCGAGGCCGAGCACGGCGGTGCGCACGGTCTCGCCGATCGCGAGCGCATGGGCGGCGTCGGTGTTCGGCAGCAGCAGGCAGAATTCCTCGCCGCCATAGCGGCCGGCAAAGCCCAGCGTGTCCGCCGCGATGCCGGACAGCGTCTCGCCGATCCGGGTGAGGCAGGTGTCGCCTTCGGGGTGACCGTAGGTGTCGTTGTAGAGCTTGAAGTGATCGACGTCGATCATCAGCAGCGACAGCGTGCAGTCATATTGCTGCGCCTTGAGCCATTCGAAGTCGAGCCGGCTCTGGAAGCCGCGGCGGTTGGCCAGGCCGGACAGCGCGTCGATCGAGGCCATCACGGTCAGGCGGTCATTGGAGGCGAGGAGCTCGCGCTCGCGCTGGCTGAGCTGGGCGGCCATCGCGTTGAAGGCGCGGGCGAGCGGAATGAACTCCGACGGCAGCTTGTGCTTGGCGACGCGCGCGGATGCGTCGCCCTCGCCGAAGCGTCGTGCCATGCCGGTCATCAGCTCGATCGGATGGATGATCAGCTTCTCGGCGCCGACCAGGGCTCCTAACAAAACGAACAGACAGACGAAGCCGAGCTGCAGATAGGCGGTGCGGATCTCGCGGTTGATCGCCGCCGTCACCTTGGCTTCGTCCATGCTGACGATCAGCCGCGATTCGGTTCCGGCGATGCGCGCGAAGCTCAACGTCCGCTGCGCGCCGTCGGACGCGGTGAATGACACCGAGCCCGCGGGCTCGTCGTAGCTCAGCGCCTTCTCCGCGATCGCCGACATCAGGGGAACGGTGTCGAGCGAGCGGCCGATCAGGCTCGCATGGTCCGATGGTGCGGCGATCACGACGCCGGTGCTGTCGACCAGGAGCGCCGACATGCCCGGCCGGCCGCCGAGATTGGCCATGATCTGCGACAGCCAGTCGATATTCATGCCGGCGACGACGACGGCATCCTGATCCGGATTGATTGCTGATACCGGATAGGCCGCCATCATCATCGGCCGGCCGTTGGTCTTGCCGAACAGGTAATCGCTGAACACGAAGCCGCCGCTCTCCTGCGCCTTCTTGAAATAGTCGCGGTCGCCGAGCTTCAGCCCGACCTGGAAGTTGAGGTTCGAGCACTGCACCAGTCCGTCCTTGCTGACGAACATGATGCTGCGAATCCACGGCAGGTTGGTCGGCAGGCTGGCGCGCAGCACCTCGCAGCTGCGCGCGATGCCGCCGGAGGCGCGGATATAGGCGGCCGACTTCAACATGGTCTCGACCGAGGAGATGACCTCGCGCTGGGTCTCGGCCGCGTGGTGGGTCAGATTGGCGTATTCTTCGGCGGCCTGGGCGACCTGCTTGGCGCGGAAATCTTCCAGGGTGCGGACGCGGTCCAGCATCAAGGGAGCGACCAGCATCACAGCAAGCAGGGCCAGCCGGGCACGAACGCCCAGAAGCTTCTTGAGTTTGACCCGGTTGCGGTTGAAAGTTACGCCCGACATTTTCGTCCCTTGCCCCGTGAGCCAAGGTAGAATGAAGGGCTTCAAAAAGCCTTTCCCGAATTTGGTAAAATTCGACCCAACCCCCGAGCCTGTCAGAAAACGGCACAAGCATGACGCAAAGCCCGACCACGTCGTTATCAGCCCATTCACCAAACGGCCTCGCCGCCGTCGAGCAGGAGATCGCGCGCGCCTGCAAGGAAGCGCGGCGCGACCGCGCGACCGTGACGCTGATTGCGGTCTCCAAGACCTTCGATGCCGACGCCATTTTGCCCGTTATTAGTGTCGGACAGCGTACATTTGGCGAGAATCGGGTGCAGGAGGCCAAAGGCAAGTGGCCGGCGCTGATGCAATCCCATCCGGGACTCCTGCTGCACCTGATCGGGCCGCTGCAGTCGAACAAGGCCAAGGAAGCGGTCGCGCTGTTCGATGCGGTCCATTCGGTCGACCGTGTCAGCATTTGTGAAGCGTTAGCCAAGGAAATCAAATCTCAAGGCAAGCAGCCGCAACTGTTCGTCCAGATCAACACCGGCGAAGAGCCGCAGAAGGCCGGCGTCGCGCCGCAAGACGCCGACGCCTTCCTCGCCGCGTGCCGCGAGACCTATGGGCTGACGATCTCAGGCCTGATGTGCATCCCGCCAGTTGACCAAGCGCCGGCACCGCATTTCGCGCTGACCGCCAAGATCGCCGCGCGCAACGGATTGACGAATCTCTCGATGGGCATGAGCGCGGATTTTGCAGTGGCGATCGAGATGGGCGCGACCCATGTGCGGGTGGGGTCGGCGATTTTTGGGGCGCGGTAGCCGCCGCATATGGCGTAGGGCTCCCTCGCCCCGCTCTTGCGGGGAGAGGGTTGGGGTGAGGGGCTGCTTCCGCGAGCTGTGAACGTGGTGAGACCTGTACCCCCTCACCCGGATCGCATTCCGCTCCGCTGCATGCAATCCGACCTCTCCCCGCAAGCGGGGCGAGGTGGAAAAGCGCAGCCTACGCGAACCCCACCGACACCTCTCCCAGCACGCCAAAATCTGCCGCGAAGACATCGCCGGCCTGGATCGGCAGCGGCGGATGGCAGGTGCCTGTCGTCACCACCTCGCCTGCGCGCAATGTCAGCTCGAGCGCGCGCAATTCATTGGTGAGCCAGGCCAGCGCCACGCGGGGATCGCCGAGCACGTTCTTGCCGTGGCCGACATAGTGTTCGCCGCGCAGCGCAATGGTCGGTCGCTGCTCGACGAGATCCATCGCGCGCCAGTTGGCGGATGTTGCAGGGCCCAGCACGAACAAATGCGCGCAGGCATTGTCGGCGATAAGCTGGGCTTCGCCGGCGGAGGTGAAATCGGCGAAGCGCGAATCCGGAATCTCGATCGCCGGATGCAGCGTGCCGACCGCATCGAGCACCTCCTGCACGGTGTAGGGTGTTGGCCGCGGCGGCAGGTCGCGCGCCATCCGGAAGGCGAATTCCGGCTCGCCGACGCGCATCTCGTTGCCTGTCATCGACGCCGTGCCGCCATCGGCAATCACGGTCTCGGCGAGGATGCGCCCGGCCAGCGGCCCCGCGACATTGATGTGCTTCTGGCCGGCTTCGCTGGTCGCCGCGATCTTCCAGCCGAACAGTTTGTCACGCGACGTCTTTTGCAGTTCGGCCTGCACCGCGTAGCCCTCGGCGCGATCGCGCGGCCGCATTGCGCTGGCGAGTTCGCCGAGCTTGGTGCCGGCGTGCCAGTGCTGATGCAGCGTCCTTGATGCAGCGGCGATCTGATCGTTGTTCAGCATTCGTTGAATTCCAATTGCTAGCCGATGACGATCTTGGTCTGCGGGCTCATCCGCCGCAACAGGCGCAGCATCGATGTCTTCGTCATCGAGACGCAGCCGGCCGTCGGCGAAAAATTGCTGCGGGCCAGGTGAAGGAACACGGCGCTGCCGCGGCCGGCGATGCGCGGCGCGGCGTTGTGGTTGATCTCGACGATGAAGTCGTAGAGATGGTCTTCGCGCGTCAGGCGGTCGCCGGCCTGCTCCCGGTCGAGCCGGATCGGCTGGTTGTAACGGCGGTCGCTGGGATCCTCGCACCAGGCGTCCTGGGGGCGGATCGAACGGGTCGGCAGCAAGGTTTTCGGTCTGGAACAGCGGTCGGCGCGCCACCACAGTTGCAGCGGATGGAAGATGCCGCGCGGCGTGCCGCCGTCGCCCTCCCGCTTGTTGGCGAGGATGCCGCCGCGCCCGAGCGCCACCGGCACGGTCCAGCTATCAGCCGTCAGCCAGCCCCGGCGCGGGTCGCCGGCGGCGGCGCGGACACGGATTGCGGAGAGCGGATGATCACGTGATTCTGTCATATAAGTGATTGAAATAGCTCGGCTTCCTCTAAGAATCGTTCCAATCCAAACTTGCCTTCGGACATCAGCTTGTTCTATCTGGCGGGATTACAGGACATTCACCTCACCCCCGCCGAATTTGGGATAGACTGCCGTCGCCTTGTGAATCGGCAACAACAGCCTACCTGAAAGCCTATCTACCCGAAGTGTGGCCATAAGCGCTGTCCGCTTCTGACCGTTCGCTGCCCCCCAAAGGATGTACCTATGGCCAATGCCCGCAAGATCTTGATCGTGGATGACGATACCGATCTGCGCGATACGCTGGTCGAACAATTGTCGCTGCATGAGGAATTCGAAGCCTCCGCAGTCGATACCGGTGCCAAGGGCGCCAGCGCCGCCAAAGCCAATTCCCCCGATCTGGTGCTGATGGATGTCGGCCTGCCCGACACCGACGGCCGCGAAGTGGTCCGCTCCCTGCGCAAGGGCGGATTCAAGGCCCCGATCATCATGCTGACCGGCCACGACACCGATTCCGACACCATTCTCGGGCTGGAATCCGGCGCCAATGACTATGTGGCAAAGCCTTTTCGTTTTGCGGTGCTGCTGGCCCGGATCCGGGCCCAGCTGCGCCAGCACGAGGCCAGCGAGGATGCCGTGTTCTCGGTCGGTCCCTACTCCTTCCGGCCCGGCTCGAAGATGCTCACCGGCGCCAATGCCCGCAAGGTGCGGCTGACCGAGAAGGAGACCGCGATCCTGCGCTTCCTCTACCGCGCCGGCCAGATGCCGGTGTCGCGCGAGACCCTGCTCCAGGAGGTCTGGGGCTACAATTCCGGCGTCACCACCCATACGTTGGAGACCCACATCTACCGTCTCAGGCAGAAGATCGAGAAAGACGCCGCCAATCCGGAGATCCTGGTCACGGAAGCCGGTGGCTACAAGCTGGTGCCGTGATACGATTCGCGCTCAACGATTCGTGAAATCGAGGCGCACCGCGGTCACCGGCCTGAATGTCGATCGATGATGATGTAGCCCTGCTCGAGCGGGTCCCGACAATGCGTCTGTTGGGCGATACCTCGTTGCGCATGCTGGCGATCGGCTCCGAGCAACGCGATTTCAACCAGGGCGACCTGCTGTTCAAGGTCGGCGACGACGCCGATGCCGGCTACATCGTGCAGCGCGGCGCTTTCCGGGTCGAGGAGGGCGGCGCCGAGATCGTGGCCGGCCCCGGCGCGCTGATCGGCGAACTCGCTCTGATCGTGGCGATGAAGCGGCCGTCGACCGCAATTGCGCTGGAACGCACGACCGTCATCCGCATCGCGCGCAGCCTGTTCCAGCGCGTACTGGAAAGCGACCCCGCCGCCGCCCGCCGCCTGCGCGACGAGCTCGCGATGCGGACGAGTCAGTTGGCCAGCGATATATTGATGGCGGGCGCGAAGCTGAGTACCTAGCTCGCCCCTCTCCACCGTCGTTCCGGGATGGCCCGAAGGGCCAGACCCGGAATCCATTTAGCCACAGCGCCCGCGTCACGATGGATTCCGGGCTCGCGCTGCGCGCGCCCCGGAATGACAAACTAAACCTCCAGCACCGCCGTCACCGGCACATGATCCGACGGGCGCTCCCAGCCGCGGGCGTCGCGGGTGATTTTGAAATCGCTGACGCCATCCTTCAGTGCGCGCGAGACCCAGATGTGGTCGAGCCTGCGGCCGCGGTCGGCGGCGGTCCAGTCGGCGGCGCGATAGCTCCACCAGGTGTAGACCTTTTCCGACATCGCAATCCGCTCGCGCGCGACGTCGAACCATTCGCCATGCGCTTGCGCGGCGAGCAGCTTCTCGGTTTCGACCGGCGTGTGCGAGACGACCTTGAGCAGCTGCTTGTGCGACCACACGTCGTTCTCATGCGGCGCGACGTTAAGGTCGCCGACCAGGATGTGGCGATCGTCGCCACGCGGATGCAGCGGCTCGCACGCCTTCATCTCGTCTAGGAATTGCAACTTGTGCTCGAATTTCGGATTGAGCGCGGGATCGGGAATGTCGCCGCCGGCCGGCACGTAGAAATTATGCAGCACCAGCGGCTTTGAAAGCTGCGCCTTTTCACCGAAGGAAACGGAGATGTGCCGCGAATCGACCTTGTTGCAGAAGGTCCTGATATCGCTGCTCTCGAACGGCAATCGCGAGACGATGGCGACGCCGTGATAGCCCTTCTGCCCGTTCAGCGCGACGTGCTCATAGCCGAGCCGCTTGAAACGCTTCAGCGGAAACGCATCGTCGATGCATTTGGTTTCCTGCAGGCACAGCACATCCGGCCGCGCGCTCTTCAGGAATTTGGCGACGATGTCGATGCGAAGCCGCACCGAATTGATGTTCCAGGTCGTGACGGAGAAACGCATGAGGGCTGCGTCTTAGCACGGTTCGCGGCCGCGAAGCGCATTGTCCACAGGCGGGAATTCGGATTACGTCGCCTCGCTTGCGGGGCTAGCCCGGCGAGGCGCCCGGGTATTTCGTGAAGTCGATCTTGAACATCGACGGGTCGGGCTTCTGCGTCACATCCAGATTGTAAACGGCGACCGTGGTGTCGTAGCCCTGCGGGTCGGTGACGGTCCACTGCTTGAGCTTGCCGTCCTTGGTGCCGATCATCAGCATCAGTCTGCTGGTGCCGACCAGCGCCTGCTTCTCCTCGATGGTGACGCTGACGAAGACATCATCGGCGGTGACGCTGACGACATTGGTGTCCTTCAGCAGGTCGATGCGATCGGACAGCAGATAGCGCAGCGGCGTCTGCGACAGCGGATAGATGTCCTGGGTGGCGAGCCTGCGGTCGCGTACCGCAACCGACGAGCCGTCGGCGATGATCTCGATCGGAGACGGATCATCATATTCGAAGCGCACCTTGCCGGGCTTCTGGATGAAGAAATCGCCCTTGGTCTTGCTGCCGTCGGGTCCGACCTGGACGAAGTTTCCGACCAGCGTCTGCAACGATGACAGATAGGTGCTGACCTTGGCGGCCTGTGCCTTCTGGTTGGCGTCGAAGCTCGCGAAGATGTTGGCGGGCACGTTGCGGCGCGGATCGGGAATGACCGGATCGGGCGGCGTCTGGGTGGCGCCAGTGGTCGCCGGACCCTTGTCCTGCGCGGTCGCTTGCGCGCCGCTGTCTTTGGGCTTCGGTGTGGATTTGGGTGCGGGTTTCGGTGTCGGCACGTTCTGCGCCGTGGCGGCGGAAGACGCGCCGCCGGCGATCGCGGCGGAGACGAGGAGAGCCAGCGCGTAGCGCGTGAAACGGTGAGTGAAGTGCTTTTCCATCAGATATTTAGGTCTCTGTTCGACGCTCGTCCCGCTTCGCCCGATCTTATCGCGCCTCATCCGAAGCGGATATGGCTTTTCCGTGAAGATTCCCGATCAGAACTGGCCTTCTTCCTCCTCGACCAGGATTTCGCGTTTGCCGGCGTGATTCGCCGGGCCGACGATGCCTTCGAGTTCCATCCGCTCCATCAGCGAGGCGGCGCGGTTATAGCCGATTTGCAGCCGGCGCTGAATGTAGGAGGTTGACGCCTTGCGGTCGCGCTTGACGATCGCAACCGCCTGCGTGAACAGGTCGCCGCCGCCGCCGTCCGCACCCATGCCGGTGGAATCGAACACGGCGCCGCCCTCCTCGTCGGTCGGCTCTTCGGCGGTGACGGCCTCCAGATACTCCGGCTGTCCCTGCGTCTTCAAATGACGCACCACCTTCTCGACTTCTTCATCGGACGCGAACGGGCCGTGCACGCGGCTGATGCGGCCACCGCCCGCCATGTAGAGCATGTCGCCCTGGCCAAGCAGCTGCTCGGCGCCCATCTCGCCGAGGATGGTGCGGCTGTCGATCTTCGACGTCACCTGGAAGGCGATGCGGGTCGGGAAGTTCGCCTTGATCGTGCCGGTGATGACGTCGACCGACGGACGCTGGGTGGCGAGGATAACGTGCAGGCCGGCGGCGCGCGCCATCTGCGCGAGGCGCTGCACCGCGCCTTCGATGTCCTTGCCGGCGACCATCATCAGGTCGGCCATCTCGTCGACGATGATGACAATGTAGGGCAGCGGTTCGAGGTCGAGCTTCTCTTCCTCGTAGATCGCCTTGCCGGTTTCCTTGTCGAAGCCGGTGTGCACCGTGCGCGTCAGCTCTTCGCCCTTGCCCTTGGCTTCGAGGAGACGCTGGTTGTAGCCGTCGATGTTGCGGACGCCGAGTTTGGACATCCGCTTGTAGCGTTCTTCCATTTCGCGCACCGCCCATTTCAGCGCGACCACCGCCTTCTTCGGATCAGTGACGACGGGCGTCAGCAGATGCGGGATGCCGTCATAGACGGAAAGTTCGAGCATCTTCGGATCGACCATGATCAGGCGGCACTGGTCGGGCCGCAGCCGATACACCAGGCTGAGGATCATGGTGTTGATCGCGACCGATTTGCCGGAACCGGTGGTACCGGCGATCAGCATATGCGGCGTGCGCGCGAGGTCGATGATGACGGGATCGCCGCCGATCGTCTTGCCGAGACAGAGCGGCAGTTTTGCAACCGACTCGGTGGTCTCTTTCGCGACCAGCAGCTCGCGCAAGTACACCTTCTCGCGATGCGCGTTTGGCAGCTCGATGCCGATCGCGTTGCGCCCGGAAACGACGGCGACGCGGGCCGACAGCGCGCTCATCGAGCGCGCGATGTCGTCGGACAGGCCGATGACGCGCGACGATTTGATGCCGGGCGCGGGCTCGAGCTCATACAGCGTAACGACCGGGCCGGGATTGGCCTTCACGATCTCGCCGCGCACGCCGAAATCCTGCAGCACGCCTTCGAGCGCGCGCGAATTGGCTTCCAGCTCGGCCTTGCTGAGCGGCTGGCGGTCGCTCGCCTTCGGCGCGCTGAGCACCGAGACCGACGGCAGCTCGAACTTGTCGGAGGATTTTTTCTTGACGCGCGGCTCGGGCTTCTTGCGCGGGGCGCGGGCGACGGGAGCTTCCTCTTCGTCGTCCTCGTCGGCGCTGAAATGTTCAGGTTCGTCGTCGTCCTCGGCGGTGGGTGCGATCGGCGGCGCGGCGCGGCCATTGCCGCCGATATTGGGCTCCTGACGTTCGAAGGCCGCCGTTCGGCTCTGTGGCGCGCTCGAGACCAGCGATTTGTAGGCCGTTCCAAACAGCCAGCCGAGCCGCGCCTTGGTGCTCATCAGCGCGTGGAACAGCCAGCCCAGCGAGACCGAGCTGCGGTCGTTCTCTTCTTCCTCGACGAACGGCTCGTCATCGTCGGATATCGGCGTCAGCTCCGGATCGCTCTCCTTGGCGCCCCAGCCGCAGGCAAACAGGAAGCAGGCCGCCATCGCGGTAAATAGGATGAGGCCGAGCACGAGGCGATAGATGAAGCCGGGCGGGCCAAGGACGACCGCCGGCGCGCGCACCAGCGCATCGCCGACCACGCCGCCGAGCCCGGTCGGCAGCGGCCATGTGGTGTTGTGCGGCCAGCAGCTGGCCAAGCCCGCCGCGATCACCGTGCACAGGATCCAGCAGCCCAGCCGCAGCGCCTCGCGGTCGAAGGCGCGGTGCGTCAGCATCCGCCAGCCCCATACCGCAACGGGCAGGATCAGCATGATCGCGCCGAGCCCGAGGATCTGCATCAACAGGTCGGCGCCGATCGCGCCGGGATAGCCGAGCACATTGCGGATCGCGCGCGAGGTGGCGTGACTCAGCGATGGATCCTGCACCGACCAGGTCATCAGCGCGGCAGCGAGGACGCCTGACAGCGCGATCAGGCCGAGCCCAGTAAGCTCGCGCAGCCGCCGTCCGAGCGCCTCGCGAATCGAGAGCGGCAGATGGCCGACCAGGGGAATGACACGTTCGATCGCAGGCATGCTCAATCTTCGCGCTTGGCGATTAACCCAGGGTTTCGACCAGCCGATGCAAAGCTTCGGCTGCAGATTCGCTGTCGGAGACGAGCGCAAGGCGGATATAGCCCGCGCCCGGATTGGAACCGTCGTTCTGCTGGCGCGCCAGATAGCTGCCCGGAATCACCCGCACGCCGGCGTCGCGATAGAGACGCACCGCCGCCGCCTCGTCGCCGCCGCGGTCGGAGACGTCGAGCCATACGCAGAAGCCGCCTGCGGGCCGCTTGTAGCCGTAGCGGTTGCCGAGGATCTGGTCGGCGAAATCGAACTTGATGCGATAGAGCCGGCGGTTCTCCTCGACATGGGCCTCGTCGCTGTAGGCTGCGACGGCGACATGCTGCAGCGGCACCGGCACCTGCGGTGCCGCGACATTGCGCAATTCGTGGAACGCGGCCAGAAACTTGCTATCGCCAGCAGCGAAGCCGACGCGCATGCCCGGCAGGTTCGAGCGCTTCGACAGCGACTGGAACGCGACCACATTGCTGAAGTCGAGGCCGGCGCATTCCAGAATGCTGCCGGGCGCTTCCTTGGTGTAGATCTCCGAATAGCACTCGTCGGAGAGGATGATGAAGCCGTAGCGGTCGGCGAGCGCTCTCAGGCGGATGAGATAGTCGCGCGAGGCGACCGATCCTTGCGGATTCGCGGGCGAGGCGATGAAGAACGCGACGGTGCGCGCCAGCGTGGCTTCGTCGATCGAATCGAGGTCGGGCAGGAAGCCGTTGGCGAGCGTGGTCGGCAAATAGATTTGCTCGCAGCCGGCGGCGCGGGCGCCGGCGCCGTAGGCCGGGTAAAACGGGTTCGGCATCAGGATCGCGGGTGTGCCCTTGCGCGGCGAGACGTAGCGCGCGGCCGTGATCGCGGCGAAGAACAGCCCCTCGCGACTGCCGTTCAGCACCATGATTTCGCTCTCGGGATCGACCGGGCGGGGAAGATCGAACCGGCGCGACAGCCAAGCCGCCACCGTGCGGCGGAACGGTTCGATGCCCTTGGCGATCGGGTAGCGGCCGAATTCGGCGGTATATTTTGCCAGCACTGGCCCGACGAAATCGGGTACGGGATGCTGCGGCTCGCCCAACGACAGCGTAATCAATGGTTTAGACGGCTGATAGGGAGCCAAGAGCTCGGTCGTGCGCAGGAACGGCGAACGCTCCGCCTGGCCGGCGGATGCGACATTGCCGGCGCCTTGCGCCACGCCGGATGAGGCAGTCATAGCCATGTTTGAAGCGCCAGCACTTTCACTGCGATCGGGGGTGGGGAGGTCCGACCGTAAACCGATCAAATCACCATAGATAGGGCGAGGTTAAGACGCGATTAACCATCGGCGGCGGGGGGCGATATGGGTGATTTCGATGGGCCTGGATGTGGCCGCCCGCCGCAGTATCCGACGATGGCGATCCCGGAAGTTGCCGGGATAACGAGCTCTGCTTGCTTCATGGCAAGGCGGCGCGCGCCGGCCGATGAAGCGCGCGCGACGTCGCCTGATGCCAAGTTCTCGCGCGGTTAGTGCGCTGGCATCTTCTCGAAGGCCGGCATATCCGCGGGGATCTGATGGAACGCCTGCTTGTCGCAGGTGAAGATTGCGGCCTGCGGGCTGTAGAGCGCCGGATTGTCGAAGGTGCCGACCTTCAGGATCGCGGCGGGCAGCCCGGGCACCTTGGTCGCCAGATGGGTGCCGCATTCGGGGCAGAATTCGCGCGTCACGGGGCGCGCGAGGTCCTTGCGGGTGAACTGCTTGGGTTCGCTTGCGGTATATTTGAAGCCGGTGACCGGCATCGCCATGAACATGTTCGGCCCGCCGCCGGTGATGTACTGGCATTCCCGGCAATGGCATTGCGCCGCCATCATCGGCTCGCCCTCGGCCTCATAGCGCACCTTGCCGCAATAGCATCCGCCTTCGACCTTCATGACGTGCTCCTGTTTTTGTTGGCGCAGCCTCGTTGTTCCACAGAGGCGGGTAATCGCAGCAATTCTTTCTCAAGACACGACAAAAAGAAAGGGGCTCCAACTTGCGCTGGAGCCCCTCAACGGTCCTGGCATTGCCGGGTATGTGCCCGGACCGTAGTTCTGGACCTGGCGCCGGAGGGGCGCCAAGTCCCGGGAGAACTCACATGTTGTAAGCGCGCTCCGTGTGCTCGGTGATGTCGAGGCCTTCACGCTCGGTCTCGACGTTGGCACGCAGGCCGACGATCACATCGACGACCTTGTAGAGGATCGCCGAACCGATGCCTGAAATCACCAGCGTGGTGCAGACGCCCCAGCACTGCGAGATCATCTGCGCCGCGAAGTCGTAGTCGGCGACCTTCGGCGGGATCGCGGTGTAGTCGATGATGCCGGCACCGCCGAGCGCCGGGTTGACCAGGATGCCGGTGCCGAGCGCGCCGATGATGCCGCCGACGCAGTGGACGCCGAACACATCGAGCGAGTCGTCATAGCCAATCGCGTTCTTCACGACGGTGCAGAAGAACAGGCAGACCACGCCGACCACGAGGCCGAGCACGATGGCGCCCATCGGACCGGCATAGCCGGCCGCCGGTGTCACCGCGACGAGTCCCGCGACCGCGCCGGACAGAGCGCCGAGCAGCGAGGGATGGCCCTTGATGATCCATTCCGCGAACATCCAGGACAACGCCGCCGCGGCCGTGGCCACGAAGGAGTTGGTCATGGCGAGCGCAGCGCCGCCATTGGCTTCGAGGTTGGACCCGGCGTTGAAGCCGAACCAGCCGACCCAGAGCAGCGAGGCGCCGATCATGGTCATGGTCAACGAGTGCGGAGCCATCAGGTCCTTGCCGTAGCCGGTGCGCTTGCCGATCAGGAGCGCGCCGACGAGACCGGCGATGCCGGCGTTGATGTGCACCACGGTGCCGCCCGCGAAGTCAATCGCACCCTTCTTGAAGACCCAGCCGGCGTCGGCGTTGACTTCATCGAGCTTGGCCTGCGCCGCGGTCTTTGCGGCACCGTCAGCCGCGGCAGCGAGCGCCTTGGCGGCATCCTGGATCGCGTCCGGACCGGCCCAGTACCAGACCATGTGCGCGATCGGGAAGTAGATCAGGGTGACCCAGAGCGGGATGAACAGCGCGACCGCCGAGAACTTCATGCGCTCGGCAAAGGCGCCGACGATGAGGGCGGGCGTGATCGCCGCGAAGGTCATCTGGAAGCAGACATAGACCAGCTCCGAGATGTTGGCGTCGACCGAGAAGGTCGCCGCTTTCGAATCGGGGGTAACGCCCATCAGGAAGGCCTTGGAGAAGCCGCCGATGAAGTCGGAACCGCCGGTGAAGGCGAGGCTGTAGCCGTAGAGGGCCCAGAGAACGGTGACGATGCACACGGTGTAGAACACCTGCGCCAGCACCGAGAGCATGTTCTTGGAACGAACGAGACCGCCGTAGAACAGCGCAAGGCCCGGGATGGTCATCAACAGTACCAGCACTGTCGAGGTCAGCATCCAGGCGTTGTCGCCCTTGTTGACGGTTGGCTCGGCGTAGGCGGCGGTGGTGGCGAAGAGGCCAACCGCGAGGGCCGCCAGTCCCGCGCTATAGGGACGCTTGAACGTCATGTTGTTTAACTCCTGAGGTCTTAAGGTTTGAGCGCGAAATCAGAGGGCCGCGGCATCCGCCTCGCCAGTGCGGATACGGACCGCATGCTCGAGGCTGATGACGAAGATCTTGCCGTCACCGATCTGTCCGGTCTTGGCGGCTGCGGTGATGGCATCGATGGTCTTGTCGACCTGGTCGGAGGCGACTGCGACCTCGATCTTGATCTTCGGCAGGAAGCTCACGGCATATTCGGCGCCGCGATAGATTTCCGTGTGGCCCTTCTGACGGCCGTAACCTTTGACTTCCGTCACCGTGAGACCGTGAACGCCAATGGCGGTCAGGGCGTCACGGACCTCTTCGAGCTTGAATGGCTTAATGATCGCCATAACAATTTTCATGAGTCCTATCCCCGCTTGGGCCCGGTGCGAACGAACACCGGGAGATTTTGCGACTGAGGTTCACCACGCGGAGAGCTTCCATTACGCGGGCACAGCCAGACCCGTTAGAATCAAATGCCGTGCCAGATTGGCGGCGCTCCCTAACGGGTTATGAATCCGGACCTTTTCCCGCTTTGCGGGAGGCGCCCGGGAATGCGCCATTCCGTCGCGCCTAAAATCTGGTCACGCCTGATTAAAACGTAAGCGAGACAGACTCCGGACATAATCTTGCCCAGAGCAGTGGCAGGTTTGCGGTAATTAGGTAGGTCTGGGGTTGCTGCAGCGCAGCGACACGAAGACGCCGACCGTCAGGCGGCATCGCGTTGCGCCAGAACCTTGTCGATCAATCCCCACTCGCGGGCCTGCTGCGCGGTCATGAAGTGATCGCGGTCCAGCGTCCGCTCCACCTCGTCTTCAGGGCGCCCGCAATGCTGCGCATAGAGCCGGGTGATGCGCCGTTTGGTCTCCTGTATCTCGGCGGCGTGGATCAGGATGTCGGAAGCCTGGCCCTGGAAGCCGCCGAGCGGCTGATGCACGTGAAGGCTGGCGTTGGGCAAGGCGGCGCGGTGACCGGGCTCGCCGGCCATCAGCAGGAACGACCCCATCGAGCGCGCGGTGCCCATGCACAACGTATGGACCGGTGCCTTGATGAACTGCATGGTGTCGTACATCGCAAGCCCGCTGGTGATCACGCCGCCATAGGAGTTGATGTAGAGATTGATCGGCTTGTTCGGATTATCGGCCTCGAGGAACAGAAGCTGCGCGCAGACCAATCCGGACATGGCGTCATTGACCTCGCCGTTCAGGAAGATGATGCGCTCGCGCAAGAGCCTGGAATAGATGTCGAAAGATCGTTCGCCGCGGGCCGATTGTTCAACGACCATAGGGACGAGTTGCATCATGTCGCGCATCGGCGACCTCCATTTCAGCATGCGATGAAGTTTGGTTGTCTAGGCCGCGCGCATCAGGCAGCGGCCGTTGGTGTTGGCTGCTTGCGGCCGCGTTCGCCTGTTGTCACAGACTTCCTGAATGATCCGAAACCTTGTGCCGCCGGCCTCGTTCGGTTCGATCCGGAAGGTGACGCGGCTTTCGCGAAACGGTGGTTCGGACTCGCGGAGGCGGTAGCGCACCTCCTCGCCCTTTACCGTCGCTTCAGGTTCGGCCCTCGCGAGGTCGCAATCAGGAAGCCAGCGTTCGCGCAGCGCGGGAATGCTGACGGCGCGCCAGACCTTTTCAGGCGGCGCATCGAACTCATATTCGAGCACCAGGTCGGCGTCGGCGTGGTCAGGCTTGATTGCGTCGCTCATTGATCCAAGTCCTATTGATCCATGTCCTTCAGGAGGTCGTGGAGCGCATCCATCCGCTTCGGCCAGTAAGCGCGGTAGCGCGCAAGCCATGTCCCGATGCTGGCGATACCGTCCGGATCGACCTCGTAGTTGACAAAGCGGCCTTGCCGCTGTTCGCGCACGAGGCCGGCCGCGCGCAGCACCGCGAGATGCTGCGACATCGCCGGTTGGCTGATCTCGATTCCGTCGCGCAAGGCGCTGGCGTTCAGGCTTCCGCCAGCGAGCTTTTCAAAAACCTGTCGGCGGGTGGGGTCGGCCAGCGCCTTGAAGATGTCAGCTTCGATCATGACGATACATAAGCATATACTTATGTGACGCGCAAGTCCGCAGCGACATCAAGCCCGCAGCGACCGGGAGGCTCGCCGGCTCTACTGCGATCGGCTGACAGCGACGACTGACGTCTTATCGCGTGGAGTTTCTGGTCATTTGCCGGACAGTTGTTTTTCCAGTCCGACGGTATCGATCAGGTCCCAATGCTCTGCGAACTTGCCGCTCTCAACGCGCCAGATGTCAACGGTCGCAAACGAGATCCTCTTGCCGGTGCCGGCAAATCCTCGAACGACGTGGTCGTGCGTTGCCGTGTAGGTGCAGCGCGCGACGACCTTAGCGCCATCGATGATACGATCCTCGACGTGCATTTGAATATCGGGCCATGTTTCCTGAATGCGATGAAAGTTTTCGACCTGAGCTGGCAGCCCGGATGGGCTGCGGCCTGAGTGCTGGATATAGTCTTCGGTGAAAATTGTCGGGAATACAGTTGTGTCGTGCGCATTTATGGCGGCCGCATAGCGATCAAGCAGTGCGGAATTCGCGGCGTTTGCATCAGCCGACGATGCAGCCCGCACCATCGCGTGTGGGGCGATCGCAGCAGCAGCACCGGCCGTGGCGAGAGCGAGAAAAATGCGGCGATCGGTCATGTCAGGAGGTCTCCGGGAGCCGAGAGTTAGAGGTCAAATCGCAGGGTTGCTGTTGCGACAAGAGACGTCACCGCATGAACGCTGGCGACGAGCACCACGACAAGCGCAACCTCGATCCCGACTGACGCGATCGGTATCAAGTGAGAGGTGGACCACCCAACCCCGGAAAGCCGAAGAGCGGTCAGGACGATGTCGGCCAGCACTGAACCTATCAGCGCCGCTCCCGCGGCGGCCGACAGCATGAACGATCGCTGTAGCCGGGTTTTGTCGAGCGCGCCCGACGGCATGCGGGAGGCGTAAACCCATGCGCACAGCCCGGCAATCAATGCCAGATAGAACGCATACCGGTCGAATGCGTAGGCGATGACGCCGATATCCTGGAATCTTGCAGGCTCGCTCGCGGTCCAGCCCGTGGCCGCATACCACGCAACGCGTGCCTTCATGGCGGCGAATACGCCGAGCACGATCAGAAGGACGATTGGTCCGACAGATCGAGACCGCTTTAAGAGCGATGTAGCCGCAAATTGCGCGGCAATGGTCTTTGCCGGGCCGAACAGCTCAATTGCTTTGCGTTCCGCCTCCATGATGTTGCCGGCAGGGTGGCGTTCTGCGGATTGGCGAAGGTGATCCTCGACCTCTTCACACACCCGGCGCGACAATGACCGATCAAAAGACAGTTCACACGCGAGCGACTCAAGATATTTGGCGATCAGGTGCGACACGGCCTTGGCTCCGCAAGAAGACCATTAACGGCGCTTGAGAATTGGACCCATGAAGTCCTGCGCTCGACCATTGATGCCTTGCCGCGCTTGGTCAGCGCGTAGACCCGGCGGCGGCGGCCGATCGGAGACTTTTCCCAATGACTGGACAGCAGCTGCGATGCCTCAAGGCGATGCAGTACCGGATAGACCGTGCCTTCCGGTAGATCGAAGGCTCCACCGCTCCGGCGGCGGATTTCATCGATGATGGCATAACCATGTGCCGGAGCCGCCTCGACAGCGGCGAGCACGATCATATCGAGATGCCCTTTGAGTGTTTCGCCTTCCATACCTAGCATTGCTAGGCAATGTGACGCTTGGTGTCAAGCGCCCTCGCCTCGTGATCTCCGTCTGACGCGACCGGAAACGGCTGACCTTGCGTCCGCAATTCGGTTTCAGGTTACTGCAGCGCCTCGCCGTGCTGGGAAATGTCGAGGCCTTCCAGCTCCTGCTGCAGCGAGACGCGCAGCGGCACGAAGACGCTGACCAGCTTGAGCAGCACATAGGTGACGCCGCCGCACCACACGAAGGTGACGGCCACGCCATAGAGCTGGATCAGGAGCTGCTGCGGACGGCCCTCCAGGAGACCGGCAGTGCCGCCGATCGCCGACGTGGCGAAGATGCCCACCAGCAACGTGCCGGTCATGCCGCCGATGCCGTGCACCCCGAACACGTCGAGCGAGTCGTCGTAATTGAAACGATGCTTCAGCCAGGTGCAGGCCCAGTAGCAGACGAGCCCGGCAATGATCCCGATGACGATGCCGTGCCAGGGCGCAACGAAGCCGGACGCCGGCGTGATGGTGCCGAGGCCTGCGACCGCGCCCGAGATCATGCCGAGCACCGACGGCTTGCGCCGCTTCGCCCATTCGAGCGCGCCCCAGGTCAGCGCACCTGCGCAGGCCGCAAGATGGGTGGCGATGATCGCCATCACCGCATGCGAATTGGCCGCCAGCGCCGATCCGCCGTTGAAGCCGAACCAGCCGACCCAGAGCAGGCCGGTGCCGACCACCGCAAGCGACAGATCGAACGGCGACAAATTATCGCTGCCATAGCCGTGGCGGCGGCCCATCACTTTCGCAGCGACCAGGCCGCTGACGCCGGCGGAGAGATGCACGACGAGGCCGCCGGCGAAATCCAGCACGCCCATCGCGGCGAGGAAGCCGCCGCCCCACACCCAATGCGCCAGCGGCACGTAGGCGAAAACGAACCAGCCGATCGAGAACAACAGATAGGCGGAAAACCGCATCCGGTCGGCCACCGAGCCTGCCACCAGCGCCACCGTGATGATCGCGAACGTCATCTGGTACAGCATGAACAGCGCTTCGGGGATGGTCTTCGCCGCCGGATTGACGCTGTCCATCGTGAGCCCTGCGAGGAACCAGCGGTCGAGCGTACCGAGCCACGGACCGTCGCCGACGAAGCTCAGCGAATAGCCGAAGGTGACCCAGAGGATCGAGACGATCGCAACCGCAGCGAGGCTCTGCGCCATCGTCGCCAGCACGTTCTTCTTGCGCACCATGCCGGAGTAGAACAGTGCGAGACCCGGAATCGTCATCATCAACACCAATGCGGTGGCGATGATCATCCAGGCGGTGTCGGCGGGGTTGATCGTTGAATTGACGCTCGGATTGACGCTTGCGCCTTGGGCGAAAGCTGGCGTGCCCAGCGCAAGCAAAATTGCAGCATTGATCGGCGCAGCCGATAGCGCTGCGCGAAGAGCCCGTGCCCCCATGATCATTCCCCGGCGTGTCGTGGTTTTGTGGCGCGCGCCAGCGTCGTTGCCGGCGGCGATGTCAGATTGGAAGGTCTTAGAGCGCGTCGCGGTCGGTCTCGCCGGTGCGGATGCGCAAGGCGTGATCGATCGGCGTCACGAAGATCTTGCCGTCGCCGATCTGGCCGGTGCGCGCGCTCTGGGTGATGACGCTGACCGCCTTCTCGGCGAGGTCGCTATCGACCGCGATCTCGATGCGCAGCTTGGGCAGGAAGTTCACGACATATTCGGCGCCGCGGTAGATCTCGGTGTGGCCCTTCTGGCGGCCATAGCCCTTGACCTCGGTCACCGTCATGCCGTGGACGCCGATCCCGGTCAGCGCCTGGCGCACCTCATCCAACTTGAACGGTTTGATGATCGCGACGACGAGTTTCATGGTCAGGCCTTTATTCTCTCAAGGTTTCCGCACCGGCCCCCTCGGAGTGGCGAATTGCCATTCCCAGGGCGCTTTTTGCGCCTGCTAACTCTGGCATCTTTCTGGGCAAATGGCACAAAAAAGTTGCAGACTGAAGGGGAAAACGTGGGCCGCGGGTGAACTCCCTCACTGTACGGGATGAGAACCGTCGGCCAGAATGCGGTTTTCCCGCCCGGCCAGCGGTCCCGCTGGCTCGTTTCGCCTAGGCTGCGCGCGCTCCGAGGAAACAAAATGTCCAACCGAAACTGGTTTTATGCATCCGAAGGCCAGCAGAAAGGCCCCTTGCCCGAGGCTCAGCTCCGCGACCTGATCGCCCGGGGGACGGTGCGGGCCGATACGCTGGTGTGGACCGAGGGCATGTCCGGCTGGCAGAAGGCGGCCGAAATTCCCGGTCTCGTCCCCGGCGCCGGCGCGCCTCCGGCATTTCCGCAGGCCGGCGGTCCGCCCCAGGTGGTGGCGTCCGGAAGCTATAGCGGCGGGCCGCTGTCGGTCGATTTCGGCATCTGGGATTTTACCTGGCGCAGCATCGTGTGCTCGATCGCGAGCTGCTTCATCGTCCCGGCTCCGTGGATGATCGTCTGGTACCTCAAATGGCTTATCCCGCACATCCACGTGCCGGGACGCCCGAACCTCAGCTTCGAGGGCACGGCGATGACGATCGTTCCCTGGTTTTTCGGCGGCGTCGTGGTTGTGATCGCCGCGTCCATGAGCGGGTATCAGTCACTCAACATTCTGGTGCTGCTGGTTGAGGTCGCGCTCTATTGGCTCTTCTTCAAATGGTTCGTCGGGAGCCTAGCATCAAACGGGCAGTCCCTGGGACTGAGCTTCTCCGGTTCGTTCTGGGCCTATCTCGGATGGTTCGTTCTGACGATCGTTTCCGCCATCACGATCATCGGGCCAGCCTGGGTTTACGCGGCCTGGACCCGGTGGTTCTGCCGGAATATCGAGGGTACGCGCCACGAAGTGATCTTCAACGGCACCGGACTGGAATTTCTTTGGCGCGGGATCGTGGCCATCATCGGCTTCTCCTTCATCATCCCGATTCCGTGGGTGTACCGCTGGCTGATGCAGTGGATCGCGTCGCAGACGGTTCTCGTCGAGCGCGGTTCGCAGCAAGACGTGTAGGCGCTACCGCCGCTCGCGCACCGAGCCTTCCTGCGCCACCGACGCCACCAGCGTGCCGTCGGGCTTGAAAATGAGACCGCGGGTCAGGCCGCGGCCGCCTTGCGCGCTCGGCGAATCCTGCGCGTAGAGCAGCCATTCGTCGGCGCGGAACGGGCGGTGAAACCACATCGCGTGATCGAGGCTCGCCGGCATCATGCGCTTGTCGAACAGTGTGCGGCCGTAGCGCGCCATCACGGCATCGAGCAGCGAAAAGTCCGACGCATAGGCCAAAGCGCACATATGTAGCGCCGGATCGTCGGGCAGTTTTGCCGCGGTGCGGATCCAGACATGGATGCGGCCGTCGTCGATCTTCTGGCCAAAATAGCGACCGAGCTCGACCGGACGCAGCTCGATCGGCCGGTCGGATTCGTAGTAGCGGCGGATGAAGTCGGGCATCTCCTTGAACATCGGTTGCTTGGCGACTTCCTCCGCGGTCAGCTTCTCCGGCGGCGGCACGT
The DNA here is from genome assembly GCF_000938305.1 of Bradyrhizobium sp. LTSP885. Taxonomy (GTDB): domain Bacteria; phylum Pseudomonadota; class Alphaproteobacteria; order Rhizobiales; family Xanthobacteraceae; genus Bradyrhizobium. The sequence goes on along the minus strand of NZ_JYMT01000023.1, from coordinate 32,385 downwards.
CGGGCATCGTCTCCTGATGATTGAAGTTGCTCTCTTCCTCGGCATGGAACGAGACCATGATGGAGAAGATCGCGTTGCCGTGCTGGATCGCGGTGACCCGGCGGGTCGAATAGCTCTTGCCGTCGCGCAGCCGCTCGACCTGGTAGATGATCGGGATCTGCGGATCGCCGGGCAGGATGAAATAGCAATGCAGCGAATGCGGCAGCCGGCCCTCGACGGTGCGGCATGCCGCCACCATCGCCTGTCCGATCACCTGCCCGCCGAACACGCGCTGCCACCCCGTCTTCGGGCTGTTGCCGCGGAACAAATTCACCTCGAGCTGCTCGAGATCGAGGATGGACAGCAAGTCGATCAGGCTTTTGGACATGGATCGCTTTCGCTTCGATTTTACCCGTCATTCCGGGGCGATGCGTCAGCATCGAACCCGGAATCTCGAGATTCCAGGTTCACACTTGCGCGTGCCCCGGAATGACGGTCTCCACCTTGTATCTAAGCCCTGTTTCGCCCAGCTATTATCAGGTAGCAAGCACAGTCTGAGTGCGCCAAGCGCGTAAAGGAAGGGCATGCCGGTACAGCGAAGCATTGTGATCTGCGGGGGCGCTTTCGCTGGGCTAGCGCTGGCGCTGGCGCTGCGCCAGGGGCTCGGGCCAGATGTTCCCGTGATCGTGGCCGATCCGGCGCTCAGCCAGCGGCCGAGCCGCGATCCGCGCGCGACCGCAATTGTGGCGGCCTGCCGGCGGCTGTTCGAGACGCTCGGCGTCTGGGGCCAGGTCGCGCCGACCGCGCAGCCGATATCGGACATGGTGGTCACTGATTCCCGGCTGGAAGACGCGACCCGTCCGGTGTTCCTGACTTTTGCCGGCGACGTCCAGCCCGGCGAGCCCTTCGCGCATATGGTCGAGAACCGTTATCTGATCGATGCGCTGGCCGCGCGCGCTGAAGCCGAAGGCGTCGAGCTACGCGCCATCGCGGTGTCGACCTTCGAATCCCGTGCCGACGGCGTCAGCGTGACGCTGGCCGACGGCAGCGTGATCGATGCGAGCCTGTTGGTGGCCGCGGACGGCGCGCGCTCAAAGCTGCGCGAGCGCGCCGGCATCGCCACCCATGGCTGGGACTACGATCAATCCGGCATCGTCGTTACCGTCGGGCATGAGCGCGAGCATCACGGCCGTGCCGAAGAGCATTTCCTGCCCGCAGGCCCGTTCGCGATCCTGCCGCTGACCGGCAATCGTTCGTCGCTGGTGTGGACCGAAACGCGCAAGGATGCCGCGCGCATCACCGCGTTGAGCGACGACGAATTCCACGCCGAGCTCGAGCAGCGTTTTGGTTTGCATCTCGGCGAGATCAAGGCGCTCGACAGACCGCGCGCGTTTCCGCTCGGCTATTTCGTCGCGCGCTCCTTTATCGCCGAGCGGCTGGCGCTGATCGGCGACGCCGCGCATGTGATCCATCCGATCGCGGGGCAGGGGCTCAATATGGGCCTCAAGGACGTCGCGGCGCTTGCCGAAGTCGTGGTCGACGCGGCGCGGCTCGGCATGGATCTCGGACAGGCCGACGTGCTCGATCGCTATCAACGCTGGCGGCGCTTCGACACGGTGGCGATGGGCGTTGCCACCAACTCGCTGAACTTCCTGTTCTCCAACGAATCGACGCTGCTGCGCACCGTGCGCGACATTGGCTTGGGTCTCGTCGACCGCACGCCGCCATTGAAGAGCCTGTTCATCCGCCAGGCGGCGGGATTGTCAGGCGAAGTGCCGCGGCTGTTGAAGGGCGAGGCGCTGTAATTCGTAGCCCGGATGAAGCGAAGCGAAATCCGGGACCAGTTTCTCCTCGGATGGACCTGCCCCGGATTGCGCTGCGCTCCGTCCGGGCTACGGAGCTGAGATAAAACTCGCCACCGCGTCGATCATGTCAGGGTCGAGCGGCCGCTCGGGCTGATTGTAGCTCGCCACATCATCCGCCTCGTCTGACACGTCGACCAGCACGTGGTTCATATCGGGCAGCCACAGCGATTTGGCGGCGAAGTCTGCGGAGGCGAGCGCGAGGAAGTCGAGCCGCGCCAGTTGATGGTCGCGGCCGCCTGCGATGATCAGCGTCGGACTCGTGATCTTCTTCATGGGATCGATCGGATCCTCGGTAAAGGCAGATGCGATGCCGGGCTGCATCGCAGGCGCGATCGCAAACCCCGCCGGTGGCGGATCGACGACTTGCCCGGCCATAATGTCATCGATGGCCTTGGCGATCGGCGCGAATTTGTCCGGCGGCAGCTGCTTTTCGAGTTGCGCCTTCAGGAGGGCGCCCTGCTTGCGCGCCGCGGTCGCGAGCAGCACCAGCCGGTCGACCGGCACGCGTTGCGCGGCGAGGATCGCGACCAGGCCGCCCTCGCTGTGCCCGATAACAGCTACTCTTGAGAATTTGCCGCTGCCGCGCAGATCATCGATCAGCGCTGCGGCATCGCCGACAAAGTCCTTGAAGCGAAAATCCTCGGGTCGGCCGAACTCCTTCTTCCAGCCGCCGGCGCCGCGCTTGTCGTAACGCAGTGTCGCGATGCCTCGTGCGACCAGTTGCTCGGAGAGTTTCTTCAGCGTCGCCGGCTTGAGCTGCGGCCCGTTGCCGTCATGGTCGGTCGAGCCGGAGCCGGCGATCAAAAGCGCCACTGGCGGCCTTGCAACGTCGGATGGGACGGTCAGCACCGCATCGATGGGCCCGACCCGGATCTTGCTCTCGTCAGCCGCCGCGCCCGCCAGCGAGACGAGCAGCAGCAGCAATGTGACGATTGCCCGCGTCAATCGATCTTTCGCGCCTCTTCCGGCAGCATGATCGGGATGCCGTCGCGGATCGGATAGGCGAGCTTGGCCGAACGCGAGATCAGCTCCTGCTTCGCCGCGTCGAATTCCAGTGGCCCCTTGGTGATCGGGCACACCAGGATCTCCAGGAGCTTCGGGTCGGCGGTGCTTTCGAGATGGTCGGGCGTGGAATTCATTGCGGTCTCCGGCTGGCGGTCGTGTAGCACATCCCGACGCGGGGTGTCATGACGGCGGCTGTGTTACCATCCGCAGCAGTTCGGCGACCACGGCCTGCTGCCTGTCCTGCGACAGCATTTGGTCGGACAATGCGAAGCCGAGAAACGTCCAATAGACGATTTGGGTGCGGTCGCGCGCGACGGCGTCCGGCAGGCCGGCCCTTCTCAGCAGGCTTTCGACATAGTCCAGCCGGCGGCGGTCGATGGCCTGAACGGCGGCGCGGGGCGCGGGATCGTGCGCGGCCCAGCTGCGCACGGCTTTCTCCAGCACAAGCCTGCTGCCGAAGGTCAGGCGCAGCAGCACGGCGACCGGGTCTTCGCCTTTGGCCGCCTCGATGCCGGCGATGATCTGCTCGGCGGCGACGTCGCGCCAGCGCTTGAGGATCGCGGCGTGGAATGCGCCGATATCGGCGAAGTGCCAATAGAAGCTGCCGCGCGACACCCCCATCGCCTTGGCCAGCGGCTCCGCCTTCAGCGCCGTGAAGCCGCTCTTCGCCAGCGTCTTCAGGCCCTGGTCAAGCCAATCCTGCGCCGAGAGTTGATCCGCCATGGTTTCCGGATGTTGCTTCGTTCCACCATACACAAGTGTATTGACAGCCGCCAGCGTCAGGGATCATAACCATACAGTACTGTATGGAGCCGTTCCGATGCGTGATCTTCTGCTGCAGGGTGCCGGTGTCATCGCTATTGTCATCAGCCTGATCCACGGCGTGCTCGGTGAGACCAAGGTCTTTGCCCGCGCCACCGTCGAGCCGCCGCGGCTGCGACTGTTGCTACGTCTCGTATGGCAAGCCGGCACGATCGCCTGGGTCGGCGGCGGCGTGCTGTTGATCGCAGCGCCCACGATGGCCGACGACGTCGCGCGGCACTGGATCATCCTCACGCTCGCCGTCGTGTTCGGCTGTGCCGCTCTCGCCAACGCGATCGCGACGCGTGGTCGCCATTTCGGCTGGATCGGGATGAGTGCCGTCGTGGCGCTCGCGGTCGCCGGCTATTAGCGCACGTCGCGGGGGAGTTTTGCATGACCGCCAATCCGGGATTTGATCTGCAGCGTCTCGTCGCGACCAATGGTTCGGCCGCCTTCAATCGCATGGCCGGCTTCGAGGTCGTCGCGGCGGGCGATGGCGAGGTGGAGCTGCGCATGATTTGGCGTGACGATCTCACCCAATACGCCGGACATCTGCATGCCGGCATGATCGCTGCCCTGCTCGACACCGCGTGCGGCTTTGCGGCAGCCACCGTCGTCGGCAACGTCACGGCCTCGCACTTCTCAATGAATTGCCTGAGGCCGGCCGTCGGCCGCAGCTTCGTCGCCAAGGGCACGACGGTGCGCGCGGGACGCAGGCAGGTGTTCGCCCGCGCGGAGCTCTTCGCGGAAAACGAACAGGGCGAGACCTCGCTGGTCGCAACCGGCGAAACGGTGCTCATTCCGCTCAGCAGCTGATCGGTCGGCTGTGAACGCGCCGGAAGTTATGGAGCCATCAATTTCGATGCGGATTCGGCTTACGCGCGGATAACCATGCCACCGAAAGTTGTGAAATCTTATCGAGAAGAAAGTTCAAGCGGATTATTCGTCGGAGTGAACAATCATGGACCGACGCGATGTACCGTGTTTTTACGTGCCTCACCGGCGAGCATGACTGGCGGCTGGTTTTGCTCGCCGGCCTGGTTTGCTTCGTTGCGAGCATTGTCGCCGTCAACATTTTCCACCGTGCGATCGCGGCCCATGCAAGGACGCGCCTGATCTGGATCGTCATTGCAGGCGCGGCGATCGGTTACGGGATCTGGGCGACGCATTTCATCGCTATGCTCGCCTACGAGCCGGGGATTCCGACCGGATACGGCATTACCCTGACCGCGCTGTCGCTCGCCGCGGCAATGGTCCTGACGTCAGTCGGCCTCGGCTTTGCCGCGGGCGAGTCCAGCCATTGGCGTGCACCCGTCGGCGGTGCGATCATCGGCGCCGGGATCGCCAGCATGCACTATCTCGGCATGTGGGGGCTCGAAGTGCCCGGCCATGTGACCTGGTCGATTGATCTCGTATTGGCCTCCATCATGCTCGGCATGGTGTTCGGCTATGCCGCGCTCGCGGTCGCGGTGCGTTACCAGGATCGCCTGAGAACGTCGGCCGCCGCACTGCTGCTGACGCTTGCGATCGTTTCACATCACTTCACGGCAATGGGCGCAGTCGAGATCGTGCCGGATCCGTTGCTGGCGCCCGACGCCTTGTCGCTCTCTCCGGCCTTCCTCGCCGTCGCGATCGCCGGCGTTGCGCTGTCGGTGCTCGGGATGAGCCTGGTCGGCGTTCTGGCCGATCGCCGGCTTGCGCTGCGCACTCACCGTTTCGAGGAAATCATCAGCCAGCTTTCGTTCGCGCGCCAGCAGGTCGAAGCATCGCAGACGGAGCTGCAGGAACAGAAGCTCCGGCTCGACACGGCGATCAACCACATGGGCGAGGGCCTCTGCATGTTCGATGCGGACAAGGAGCTCGTCGTTTGCAACGATCGCTACGCCAAGATGTACCGGCTGCCGCCGGAGCTGTTGCTGCCCGGGACGCCGCATCGCGACATCATCACGCATCGGATCGCGACGGGCATCCTCAAGGGCGAGACCAGCGACAATGCCGCAACGCAGGTGCTTGCGACGTTGAACGCGCTGCCTTCTGACGAAATCAGCCGCCGGATCGACGAACTCGCGGATGGCCGATTGATCTGCGTCACCCGGCAGCCGATGGCCGGCGGCGGCTGGGTGGCGACGCATCTCGACGTCACCGAGCAACGGCGCTCCGAGGCCAAGATCACCCACATGGCGCAGCACGACGCGCTGACCGACCTGCCGAACCGGGTGCTGCTCCGGGAGCGCATGGAGCACGCGCTTGCCGTGACGCGCCGCGGCGGACAAATGCTCGCGGTGCTGATGCTCGATCTCGATCACTTCAAGGAAGTCAATGACACACTCGGGCATCCGGCGGGTGACGCGCTGTTGCAGGCGGTCGCCGCCCGGTTGCGCAGGTGCGTCAGCGAAACGACGCTGATCGCGCGGCTCGGCGGCGACGAGTTCGCCGTGTTCGACTACGTGACCGATCCGGTCGCCGACGCGGGCTTGCTTGCCGAGAAGATCAACAAGGCACTCAGCGGGCCGGTCGATCTCGGCCACCATCAGGTGACCACCGCCACCAGCATCGGCATTGCGATCGCGCCGCGCGATGGTGCCGATTCCGATGAGATCCTGCGCAGCGCGGACCTCGCGCTCTACGCGGCCAAGAGCAGCGGCCGCGGCTCATTCCGCTTCTTCGAGCCGGAGCTCGATCAGCTGCTGCACGCAAGGCGCAACCTCGAGCAGGACATGCGCAGTGCGCTCGTGAACGGCGAGTTCGAACTTCACTATCAGCCGTTCATCGACGTCGCGAGCGGCGAAACCAGCGGCTTCGAGGCGCTGTTGCGCTGGAATCATCCGCAGCGCGGCATGGTGCCGCCGGTCAAATTCATCCCGTTGGCCGAGGAGACCGGCCTGATCGTGCCGCTCGGGGAATGGATACTGCGAACCGCCTGCATGGAAGCCGCCAAATGGCCCGACGATCTCAAGATCGCGATCAACCTGTCGCCGGCGCAGTTCAAGAGCCCGGAGCTGGTGCCAGTCGTCATCCACGCGCTGGCAAGCGCCGGGGTAGCGCCGCAGCGGCTTGAGCTCGAAGTCACCGAGACGGCCATCATGCACGACAGCACGGCCGTGTTCAGGGCGCTGGGTCAACTGCACGATCTGGGAGTACGGATCGCGCTCGACGACTTCGGCACGGGATATTCGTCGCTGAGCTTCCTGCAGAGATTTCCGTTCGACAAGGTCAAGATCGACCGCAGCTTCGTTCACGAATTGGCCGGACCGGCGGATGAGGCGCGCCGGATTGCGCGCGCGGTGGTCCGCTTCGCTGTCAGCCTCGGCAAGACCACGACCGCCGAAGGCGTCGAGACCGTGGAGCAGCTCGATATCCTCCGCACCGAGGCCTGTGTCGAAGCGCAAGGCTTTTACTTCGGCCGGCCGGTCAATGGCGCGAAGGTCGCGCAGCTGATCAAGGGACGGGCACGAACGGCGGAGCCGCGTAGCGGCCGACGCGCGATGGCCGGTGCCGGTCTCTGACGATGCACTATTGCAGCGGCGGATCGCCGCTGGTGCGTTTCCTGGCGAGATCCATCTCGGTGACCGCGATCAGGATTTCGGCGCGCGTCTTCAGGTCCGGCGCTTCGAGCAGCGCCTGCTTTTCGGCCGAACCATAGGGCGACATCATCGCGAGCGCGTTGACCAGCGCCTCGTTGGGCGCGGCCTCGATGCCTTCCCAATCGACCTTCAGATTGTTGGCCTTGAGGAAGTCGCGGAGCACCTCGAGCAGCCCGTCGCGGTCGACCGCCTCTTCGCCCTTGCGCGCGGTGAAGTCGCCGATGAAGGAGAAGAAGTCGACCTTGCACTGGCGATACGGCGTCAGCACGGTCAGCTCCTCGACCACCTTGAAGCGCGCGACGCCGGTGAGTTCGAGGACGTAGCGGCCGTCGCCGGATTCGGCGAGCTGGGTGATGCGGCCGACGCAGCCGATACTGAACAGTGCCGGTCTTGCCTCACTGCGCGAATGCGTCGCATCGGGCTGGATCATCCCGATCAGGCGGTGGCCGTCGCGCAATGCGTCGTCGACCATCGCCAGATAACGCGGCTCGAAGATGTTGAGCGGCATCTGGCCGCGCGGCAGCAGCAGCGCGCCGGGCAGCGGGAACACCGCGATCACTTCGGGAAGTTCGCCGGGTCCGCGATATTCGGCATTGATCGGCATCTGCGGTCCCGGTGATGTTGGTGGCGAGGTCTCTTTGCGCTTTAGCGCGTCTCTTGGCGCTTCAGGAGAACAGGACGATCGACAACCGCTTGCGTCCCTCGACGGTTGCCTCATCGGTGCCGCCCCACGCTTCGAAGAACTGCACCAGCTGCTTGCGCGCGCCGTCGTCGTTCCACTTGCGGTCGCGCTTGACGATGGCGAGCAGCTGCTCGGTCGCCTCAACGCGATTGCCCATCGCATTCAGCGCGGTCGCGAGATCGAATCGGGCCTGATGATCCAGCGGGTTTGCGGCGACTTTCTGTTCCAGCTCCGCGACCGGACCGACCGACTGCGCCTGTTCGGCGAGATCGATCGCGGCCTGCACGGCCTTCACCGCGGCGTCGTTGCGCTTGGATTCGGGAACCATCGCCAGCGTCTGCTTGGCCTGTTCGACCGCGCCTGTCGTGACATAGCATTTGGCGAGGCCGGCGAGTGCCGGGATGTTGGTCGCGTCATGCGCCAGTACCTCGGCATAGATCTGCGCGGCCGCGGCGGCATCGCCTTCGGCGAGCACGGCATCGGCCTCGGTCAGGATCTCGGCGAGATCAGGCTCACCGGATGCGGGTACGCCCTTGGTGATCTTCTCGATGAAGGCGTTGATCTGGCTTTCCGGCACCGCGCCCATGAAGCCGTCGGCGGGCTGGCCGTTGACGAAGGCGATCACGGCCGGGATCGACTGGATACCCATCTGGCCGGGGATCTGCGGATGGTCGTCGATGTTCATCTTGACCAGCTTGACCCGGCCCTTGGCGTTGCGGACCGCCTTTTCCAGCATCGGCGTCAGCTGGCGGCAGGGACCGCACCAGGGCGCCCAGAAGTCGATCATGACCGGCTGATGGCGCGATTCCTCGATGACGTCCTTGACGAAGGTCTGGGTCGTCGTTTCCTTGATCAGATCGGGCGCTGCCTGGGGCGTGGGGCCGCCCTGCTCCATGATTGTCAAATTGTCCTCGCCTGGTCTTATGAGGGTCGAAAAAATCCTGGGGCGTTCTAGCACGCCCCGAGCGGCCGGTTCAGCCGTTCTGTCAGGCTAAATGGCGGTCAGAAGACAAAATTCAATCGTCTGCCGGAGAGCCGGTTCCACCGGGGATCGGGTGGGTTTGCGCCCTTTTCCCTGCGACAAGGCGGAGAAATTTTCAGGTGGCCCAGTTTCGGGCCGTTTCGAGCACAATTTTTAAGGAATTCAGGCTATTTCGACTGCAACGGACCGTGCTCTTGTGTTGCATTCACAGACAGCATTTGGCATAGGTCTGCCGTTGTCGGCGAGCGATCGCCGCCATCTCGGATGCGGGTGTAGCTCAGTGGTAGAGCACGACCTTGCCAAGGTCGGGGTCGAGGGTTCGAGCCCCTTCGCCCGCTCCAGATTTTCTCGCTGACCGAGCTGACAGTTTGATGAAGGCCCGCCATTCGATGCGGGCTTTTTGTTTTTCAGGCGAGGGCTTCGATCTCTGCCTCGGGATCGAGATGCGTCGGCCGCCAGCCGAGGTCGCGCCGCGCCTTTGCGCCGCTCAGGCGTTGATCGAGCGCGTAGCCCTTGGCCCAATCACCGAGTTCAGCCGCAATCGCGTCGGGGGAGACGATCGCCGGGTCTTCTGGTCCGCCAGATTGTCTTGCGAAGGCGCGTGCGATGCGTCCGACCTGCCAGCCTTCGATCGCGGCGCCGATATAGCTTGACCCCGCCGGCGCGTGCGCGAGTGCCAGTGCATAGAGCACGGCAAGGTCCTCGCTATGCACCAGCGGCCAGCGAACGGCTTCACTCGCAACGACGCGGACCGCGCGAGCTTCGCTCGCCTCGCGCGCGAAGCGGCTGAAGACGCCGCCCGCAGGTTCGTAGACCATTGCGGGATGAATGACGATGCCGTGGATCCCGGGCGCGGCCATGACGCGCTGCAGATGCGCGATCATCCAGGCAAAGGCGGGCAGGGGGCGAAACGGTGTGTCTTCAGTGGCGATGGCTTCGCCGGTCGCGCCGAACAGCCAGCAGCCACCGGTGTAAATGAAGCGAATGTCACGCGGCTGGCTCGCCAGCGCAGGCAGCAACACGTCGAGCAAACGACGTTCGATCGTCTCCATCTGAGGCGAGAAATCACAGGCCGCATGAACGAAGGTGTCGATATCGGGGAGTGTTGCTGTCCATTGCTCGGGCGCGGTCATGTCGCCACCGACCGGAATAGCCCCCCAACCGGCAAGCCTGGTTGCCGCTTCATCCGAGCGCGCCAGCGCGAACACAAGATGGCTGCGGGCGATCAGTTCCCGCACCACGGCGGAGCCGATCGTGCCCGTACCCCCCGTCACGAAAATGCGCATGTGACAAATTTCCTTACAAATTTCCTTGCAGCCTCCAACTCACGCGCGATGCATCGCCAATCTGCAACCGTTTACTTCGTGCGAATATTGCGCTGCAGCGCGATTGCCTCTTTCTCTTGCACATCGCGCGCAGGAAAATTTCGTCTCAATTTCTTTTGACTGCAGCGCACCACGATGCATGCGCTTCTCACCGGCGTTGGATGTGCTACCATTTTGCTGTCTGACCTACCTCGCAGACCGCCACAATCATCTCTCAGGGCGTTCAAAATCAATAATAGCTGCAAGCTGCAACGGCTTGCTTAGGGGAGTGACGCGATGAAATCGGCTTTCAATCGATCAATACTTGCGATCGCAACGATCGCACTGCTGGCGGGGTCAACCTTCGCCAGTGCGCAAACTGCGGCGGACAAGAGCCGTGCGCTGAAGAAATACGAATCAGGCACCAAGGAATTCTGGACCCATCCGCCGGATGACTGGTTCCTCGGCGACGAAACCGAAGCACAGAAGGGCCTTGCGCCGCCGTCCGGCCCGCCGACCGGCGCCTCCGACGCCGAACTCGCCACCATGATGAAGAAGATCAAGCTGCCGGCGGGCTTCAAGATCGAGGTCTATGCCTCGAATGTGCTTGCCGCGCGCCAGATGGCGTGGGGCGACAAGGGGACGCTGTTCGTCGGCTCGTTCGGCCTCGGCAACGTTTATGCGATCAAGGACAACAACGGCAAGAAAGAGGTCAAGACGGTCCTCAAGGGGCTGAACATGCCCACCGGCCTCACCTTCCAGGATGGCTCGCTCTACGTCATCGCCGTCGACAAGCTGATCAAGTATGAGAACGCCGAAGCCAATCTCGACAAGCTCGGCGAGGGCAAGGTGGTGTATGACGACATGCCGTCCTATGCGGCGCATGGCTGGAAATACATCGCCGTCGACAAGGAAGGCTGGTTCTTCATTCCGTTCGGCCCGCCCTTCAACGTCGGCATCCCGCCCACCAGCGTGTCGCAGATCCGCCGCGTCGATCCGAAGACCGGCAATGCCGAGGTTTATGCGCTCGGCGTTCGCAACAGCGTCGGCGGCGACGTCGATCCGCGCACCGGCAAGTACTGGTTCACCGAAAATGCGCGCGACTGGATCAGCGATGATCTGCCCAGCGACAAGCTCAACATCATCACCAAGATGGGTGAGCATTTCGGCTATCCTTATTGCCACCAGGGCAATTTGCCGGACACCAAGTTCGCGATGGGTCACAAGTGCTCGGAGTTCACTCCTCCGGTGTACAATCTCGGCGCCCACGTGGCTCCGCTCGGCATGAAGTTCTATACCGGCAGCCAGTTCCCGGCTGAGTACAAGAACAGCATCCTGATCGCCGAGCACGGCTCCTGGAACCGGCATAAGTACCAGGGCGGCCGCATCGTGCGCATCACCGCGAGCCCCGAAGGCAAGAATGCCAAGCAGGAGATCTTCGCGGACGGCTGGATCCAGGGTGACCAGGGCTATCTTGGCCGCCCCGCTGATATCGTGCTCGACAAGGACGGTTCGATCCTCGTCGCCGACGACTGGGCCGGTGCGATCTATCGCATCAGCTACAGCAAGAAGTAGCGCCTGAATCCAGGTGAGGCTGCGGTGGCCGACAAGGCGGCCGCAGCCTCATGCTTTTTGGCTTCGCTCGCATGCGCAAATAGCGAGCCCGGAACCGGCAACCACGAATAAGGTTATGGAGTCCGGGCCTGCGCCGGTGCGCATCCCGCAAAGTGACCTCCTCGCGAAAGCGCTGTCTCATGCTTAATCGATTCGTATCGCGTGCCTTGCTCGGCGCACTCCTGGTGTTCGCAGTTGGCCCGACGCGGGCTGCGGATACCGCTGCCGTCAAGGAGAAGGCCGAGGTTTGCTCCGGCTGCCACGGCGAGAACGGCCTCTCGCAGACCGAGAACATTCCCTCGCTCGCGGGCCAGCTCGATCAGTTCATCCAGTGGCAGCTGGTGTTCTTCCGCGCCGGCGCGCGCAAGAACGAGCAGATGCAGCCGATCGTCGAGCAGCTCACCAACGAGGACATCCGCGATCTCGGCGCCTATTTCGCTGCACTGCCGCCGTTCAAGGGCACCAAGGACGACAATCCGGATCTGTCGGAGAAGGGCAAGCAGGCCGCCGCCGGCCGCCGTTGCGCCTCATGCCACACCGATACGTTCGTCGGCATCAAGGCCGTGGCGCGCATCGCCGGCCAGCGCGAGGAATATCTCGTCAAGGCGCTGCACGACTACAAGTCGGGCGTCCGCTCCGGCGGCGCCCAGGCCGCGATGGCCGACGTGGCTTATCCGCTGAGCGATGAAGAGATCACGGCGCTCGCGCATTATCTCTCGCATCTGTAGCCGCAAAAGCGCTGCGTAGCCCGTGCAGCGATCCTTTCTTATCCTCCCCTGGAGGGGGAGGATCGACGCGAATGCAATGAGCGGCGAGGTGGGGTGACAGTCTCTCCACGCGATCGCTGCCCGTGTTGAGAGATCACCCCACCCCGTCTCACATTCCGCTACGCTCATGTGAGCCGACCCTCCCCCTCCAGGGGAGGGTGGAAGTCATCCCCGCTGCTTCTCATACGCCTTGAGATGGGTATACGCAGTGCGCAGCTTCGGCACCGGGATCTTCGCGGCATCGGCACGCACGATCAGGTCGCCGATCACGTGATCGGCTTCAACAGGCAGGCCACCCTTGATGTCGCGGAACATTGAGGCCGTCATCGGCGAGCCTTCGGTGGTCAGCAGTCCGCGGGTGCGCTGGAAGAACGGGCCGCCGGGCAAGTGGCCCGCGGCGCCGGCGATCGCGCTGCATTCCTCGAGGATGCCGAGCAGGAAATCCTTGCCGCCGGGCGCGGCCAGGATGTTGCCCACTGACGTTCGCATCAGGCTGGTGGAGGCAGCGAGCGAGGCCAGGAACACCCACTTCTCCCACATATCCTGCATCACGTGCTCGCTTGCGGCCGCGCCATTGATGCAGGAGAACGTCTCTGCGATCGCACGCACCCGATCCGACATGCCGCCCGCGCGTTCGCCGAACGTCAGCGACTGCATCGGCTGCAGTTGCACCACCTCGCGCGCCTCGTTCAGCGTCGCCGCAATCGCGCAGAGCCCGCCGAGCACGCGGGGGCTGCCGAATTTCTGGTCCAGCGCGTCGAGATGCAGCATGCCGTTGAGCAGCGGAATGATCGCGGTGTTGTCGCCGACCGCGGGAGCAAACGACTTGATCGCATCCTCGAGATCGAACGCCTTGCAGCTCAACAGCACGACGTCGAACTTTTCCGACAACTTGTCGGCCTGCACGGTCGGCGGGTTCTTCAGCGTGACGTCGCCGTTCGGGCTCTTGATGACGAGACCGGCCGTCGCCAGCTCGGACGCGCGTTTGGGCCGCACCAAAAAGGTGACATCGCGGCCGGCTTGAAGCATCCGGCCGCCAAAGTAACCGCCGATTGCACCGGCACCGACCACGAGAACGCGCATGGGATTTAGTCCTTCTTTGTTGTTCGCTGCCAGGGGGCGAATGGCGAATAGCGAATAGATATAGACGGCAGCGCACCATTCGCTACTCGCTATACACTATTCGCTCATCTCACTTTTCCGACACCATTTCCTCGACCTCGCGCAGCTGCTCCTTGCCGAAGAAGATCTCCGTTCCGACGAAGAAGGTCGGCGAGCCGAATGCGCCGCGCTCCACGGCGGACTGGGTGTATGCGATCAGCTTGGCCTTGACCTCGGCTTCCTGTCCGCGGGCGAGCAGTTTGGCCCCATCAAGGCCCGAGGCGTTCAAGGCTTTGGCGGCCACTTCCGGATCGTCCATCTTCTTTGGCTCGACCCACATATGGTGGAACGCCGCCTCGATGTAGTTTTCGAAGACGCCTTCGAGCTGGGCGGCGACCGCAGCCCGCATCAGGTTCAGCGTGTTGACCGGGAAGAACGGGTTCCAGATGTAAGGCTTCACGTTGAAGCGCTTGATGAAGCGCTCGGTCTCGATTTTCTGGAACTCGGGTTTGTTCTTGACGCCGGCGAGCGTCTCGGCCGGCGACTTGTTGTTGGTGGCCTTGAAGATGCCGCCAAGCAGGATCGGGACATACTCGAATTTGACGCCGGTGCGCTTTTCGATCGCCGGGATCGCTTCATGGCTCAGGAAAGCATTGGGGCTGCCGAAATCAAACAGGAATTCCGGATTCTGGCTCACGGCAGTGCTCCCTTAGGCTCGTTTAGGATGGGCTTGCTCAGCATGGGTCTGCTGTCGCAGGTGCCATCACTAGAATATGATAATCATCATGTGAGGCGCGGCGCGCGATGTCAAATCAGCCGCGTGATTGTTTGCTTGCGCCATACCAGTCCGTAATAGGCCATCTGCAAAACGAACATGGTTGCAAACGTGACCGGATAGGCGATCCAGACGCCCTGGATGCCGATCGTACGGCTGAGCAGGGTCGCGACCGGTACCTCGACCAGCGTGATCGCCAGGATCGAGATCAACAGCGGCATCCACACCGTGCCGCCGGCGCGCATCGCGCCGGAAAACACCGTCGCCATGCCGAACAGAACGATGCTCCAAAGCACGATGTGCAGCAGCCCTTCGGCCAGCGCGAGCACTGCGCTGTCGACGATGAAGAAACCCATCAGGGGATGTGCAAACAGATAGCCGAGCACGACCAGTCCGCCGGTCAGCGCGAGATTCATCTCCAACCCGGTCCTGACGATGGCGCCGATCCGGCCGGAATCGCCGCGGCCGATCGCCTGCGCGCCGAAGATCGACACCGAGATCGCGATCGAGATCGCCGGAAACTGCACATAGCTGATCACCTGGTTGACCGCGCCGTAGGCGGCGGTGGCGTTGGAGCCAAAGCCGTTGACGAGGCCAAGCAACACCAGCTCGGCGAGCGAGACCACGACCATGCCGATCGCGGTCGGAATGCCGAGCCGCAGCACGATCCGCAGCAGCGCAGCGTTGGGCCGCATCGCGCGCAGGAATGCGGTGTCGAACGCAAGTGGGTGCCGACGCCGCAACATGTAGACATGCAACCACAGCAGCGTGACCACGCCCGAGACCGCAGAGGCGACAGCCGCACTGGCCACGCCGATCATGGGCAGGCCGAACCAGCCGCGGATCAGGGCCGGGGTCACCACGAGGCCGACGATCGTCGAGACCGTCAGCGCGATCAGCGGTGTCACGGTGTCGCCGACGCCGCGCATCATCGCCGCGAGCAGCAGGAACGCGAAGGTGACCGGCATGAAGATCATCATGATCCGCGCATAGGACACCGCCGCGTCGAGGACGTCGGACGGCGTGGCCAGCGCGATCAGGAGCGGACGCGTGAACAGACCACCGAAGATCGCGATTGCCAGCGCCAGCAACAGCGTCACGGTCATGGTCGTGCCTGCGACCGCCTTCACCCTCTCGGGCTCGCGGGCACCCCAGGCCTGGCCGATCATGACGGAGGCGCCTGCGCTCAATCCGATGACGAAGGAGATGAAGAAGAACATCACCGGGAAGAACACCGACGCGGCCGCGAGCGCGTCGACCCCGATCATCTGGCCGAGATAGACGCCATTGATGGTGCCGAACAAGGATTGGAGGATGTTGCTCAGCAACATCGGTGCGAGGAAGAGCAGGAATGCCTTCCGAAGAGATGGGATGGTGGACACGTTCAGATTCCAGGAATGAGGTTGTGCGGAGCTAGTCCGCTTGATCGCTGTAGGCGAGCCCGATCGCATGGTCGCGAATGTCGGCCGGCCAGTCGGCGATCAATGTCACAAAGCGCCGGCGGTCGTGTGCGAAGAGGGCGCGGATCGCATCCTCGTAATGCGGCCGGTTGCCGGCCATCGTCGTCATGAAGCGGTAGGCGGCGTCCTGGGCGAGGCGCGTGCGGTCCTTGTCGCCGCTGTTGCGCCGTGCCTCGTCGATTAATTTGCGGATCGCGACCGATGCGCCGCCCTTCTGCTGCGCCAGCCAGTCCCAATGCCGCGGCAACAGCGTGATCTCGCGCGCGACGACGCCGAGCTTTGGGCGACCGGGGCCGCGCGGCGCAGGGGGCACGGCTTGCTCCTCTTCCACAGGGGCTTTCGGCTTCGGCAGGCGCGCCAGCACGTCATCGATCGAGCCGCGGAAATCGATGTCGACCAGGGCTGAAGTGCGGCCGTTGAACACAAGGATCGCCGCGTCCTTGCGCTGATCGAGCAGTTGCCTGGCGGCGCGGGCGACCTCGATGAGATCCCCTGCCGCGATGCAGCGCTCGCCCTCGAAGGCGACATAGGCTGGGTTCATTGCGGACCTCGACGGTTGCTCGATATATTGCCCGGCCGATCGAGGCCGCGACAGACCAGGGGACGCCAATGCTGACCGTTCATCATCTCAACAATTCCCGCTCGCAGCGCGTGCTGTGGCTGCTCGAGGAATTGGGCGTGCCCTACGAGATCGTGCGATATCAGCGGCAGCCCGACATGCGGGCGCCGAAGGAGCTGCGCGCGATCCATCCGCTCGGCAAGTCGCCTGTGATCACCGACAATGGCAACACGGTCGCGGAATCCGGTGCGATCCTCGAATACATCATCGGTACCTACGGCAATGGCCGCCTGATTCCACCGGCTGATACGCCGGAACGGCTGCGCTACACCTATTGGCTGCACTATGCCGAGGGATCGGCGATGACGCCGCTGCTGTTGAAGCTGTTGTTCACGCTGATGCCGAAGCGCGCGCCGGCGCTGCTGCGGCCGCTGGTGCGCAAGGTCTCCAATCAGGCGCTCACCACGCTGGTCAATCCGCAGATCAAGCAGCACATGGCCTATTGGGAGGGCGAGCTCGGCAAGAGCGAGTGGTTCGCCGGCAATGAATTTTCCGGCGCCGACATCCAGATGAGCTTTCCGCTCGAAGCGGCCTCGGCGCGCGGCGGGCTCGAGGACGGCCATCCGAAATGCGTCGCATTCCTTTCGCGCATTCACGCACGCCCGGCCTATGCGCGCGCGCTGGAGAAGGGCGGGCCGTATCAGGTCGGCCGATAAATCTTGAGTCATCGCGACAGCTCGACCGGATTTCGATTTGGCTAGTTTTACCCGGATTTAATTGCGGTGTCAATAATACCCGGATATAACTATGGCGCCAGATCCGGAGGAGCCGCTGTGAACACCGACGCCCGAAAGCTTGCCATTGCCGACTACAAGAAGCGCGCGAGCGTCGCCGGTATCTTCGCGGTCCGCTGCCGCGCGACCGGCGAGGTCTGGGTTGGGCAAGCGCTCGATATCGAGAAGATCCAGAATCGCATCTGGTTCTCGCTGCGCATGGGCAATCATCGGAACGTGGAGTTGCAGCGCGCCTGGTCGGCGCATGGCGAAGCGAGCCTTTCGCTCGAAACGCTCGAGCGCATCGAGGACGAGGAACTGGCCTATGTGCGCGATCGGCTGCTCAAGGAACGCCTGCAGCACTGGCGCGCGGAGTTGAACGCGTCCGCGGTCTAGCGCGACGGCAGCGGCTGCACGGTGACGCCGGGCGGCGGCACGTCGTCATCAGGCACGAAGAAATCCGACATCAGCTGTAACGACGGGTCGACGCGATAACGCTCGAAGTCACGCACTCCGTTGGCGTAGAGCACCTTGTCGTCGATGCAGAAGTGTCCGGTGAATTCGCGCGATGGCCGGGTGAAGATCGCATGGGCCGCATCGGCCATGATGTCAGGCGTGCGGCTCACGCGCATCATCGCGTCGCCGCCGAGCAGATTACCGACCGCAGCGGTCGCGATCGTGGTGCGCGGCCACAGTGCGTTGACGGCGATACCGGCGGATTTCAGCTCGCCGGCCAACCCGAGCACGCACATGCTCATGCCGAATTTCGCCATCGTATAGGCGGTCGAGTGCTCGAACCATTTCGTCTTCATGTCGAGCGGCGGCGACAGCATCAGGATGTGTGGATTCGGCGCCTTCTTCAGATGGGGGATGCAGTATTTCGACACCATGAAGGTGCCGCGCGTGTTGATTCCCATCATCAGGTCGAACCGCTTCATGTCCGTCGCCTGCGAGTTGGTCAGGCTGATGGCACTGGCATTGTTGACGCAGATGTCGATGCCGCCGAACGCTGCGACGGTCTGTTCGATCGCCGCCATCACCTGCGCCTCATCCCTGATATCGCAAACGACAGGCAGCGCCTTGCCGCCGGCGGCGCGGACCTCGTCGGCCGCGGTGTAGATCGTGCCTTTCAGCTTCGGATGCGGCTCGGCGGTCTTCGCCGCGATCGCGACATTGGCGCCGTCGCGCGCGGCACGAAGCGCAATCGCCAGCCCGATGCCGCGGCTCGCACCCGAGATGAACAGCGTCTTGCCTTTGAGGGATGTCATCTGCTGGCTCCTCTATGGTTAGGGACGCACGACACGATGGCTCCCTCTGTGGGAGAGGGTTGGGGGTGAGGGGTATCTCTCCATGCGGCGTAATGCGCGGAGAGATACCCCTCACCCGGATTGCATCTCGCGATGCAATCCGGCCTCTCCCACAAGGGGAGAGGCGAAGCAAAGCAAGCGGCGCGCTCGTCGCGCGACCGCGATAAATCACCCACCGGCATGCAGCACGCGGCCGCGGGTCTCCGGCAGCGCGTAGGCGGCGACGAAGAACAGGCCATAGGCTGCCACCGCGAAGATCGCGATCGCGTTTGCGAGCGTGGTGGTGGTCGACAGTGCGCCGACCAGGAACGGGAACAGCGCGCCGATGCCGCGGCCGAAATTGTAGCAAAAGCCCTGGCCGGAGCCGCGCAGCCGCGTCGGATAGAGCTCGGTGAGGAACGCGCCCATGCCGGAGAAATAGCCCGAGGCGAAGAAGCCGAGCGGGAAGCCCAGCACCCACAGCACTTCATTGGAGAGCGGCAGCTGGGTGTAGAGCA
This sequence comes from Bradyrhizobium sp. LTSP885, assembly GCF_000938305.1. Lineage (GTDB taxonomy): Bacteria > Pseudomonadota > Alphaproteobacteria > Rhizobiales > Xanthobacteraceae > Bradyrhizobium. The sequence continues at coordinate 13,330 of NZ_JYMT01000023.1, read as the reverse complement.
GCACGATGGCGATGGCGCCGAGCGAGAAGATCAGGAACAGATTGCGCCGGCCGATGCGGTCGGCGAGCCAGGCGCCGACGAGATAGCCAATGAACGAGCCGATGATCAGCGTTGCAAGATAGCCGGTCGAGCCGACCACCGAGAGATGGCGCTCAGTGGTGAGGAAGCGCGGCACCCAGAAGGTGATCGCGTAATAACCGCCCTGCATGCCGGTTCCGACCAGCGACGCCAGCAGCGTTGTCTTCAGGATCGGCCCCTGAAAAATTTCCAACAGCGAGGCGGGGCCGGTCCCGGACGCTTGCTGCTGCGCCATTGTCGCGGCCGATATCTCCGGCTCCTTGACGTAGCGGCGGAGATAGAACACCAGCAGCGCCGGCAATGCGCCGATCACGAACATCCAGCGCCATGCGTTCTCCGCCGGCAGGTAAGAGAACAGGATCGCCTGGGCCAGCACTGCAAGGCCCCAGCCGATCGCCCATCCGGATTGCACCGAACCGACCGCGCGTCCGCGATATTGCGGCCGGATCGCCTCGCCGATCAGCACCGCACCGGCCGCCCATTCGCCGCCGAAGCCCAAGCCGAGCAGCGCGCGGGCAATCAACAGCTGATCGAAGTTCTGCACGACGGCGCAGACCAGCGAAAACACCGAGAACCAGGCGATGGTGAGCTGCAGCGTCTTCACCCGGCCGATGCGGTCGGCGAGATAGCCGCCGAGCCAGCCGCCGACAGCGGAGGCCAACAGCGTCACGGTGCCGGCGAGCCCCGCGGTGCCGGGGTCGACCTTCCACAATGTGATGATGGTGCCGATCACGAGCGGATAGATCATGAAGTCCATGCCGTCGAGCGTCCAGCCCGACGCGCAGGCCCAGAACGTGCGCCGCTCCGGCAGATTCATGTCGCGGTAGAAGGCGAGGAGACTGGTGTCCTCGATCTCGGCGACCTCGATCGGCTTGGACTCGGCCGTGCTCATGCGTTCCCCCGGAGAAACGTGTCACCGGCTTTTTGCACTCCGCGGCCGGACTTGCGCGGAAGTGAGCAACCTAGCGCGATGCTGGTGGGCGGGCAAAGGCGCATTTGCGCCGTGCCCACCCACGGTTCACTGCCCCGCGGCCTCCGAGCCGCGCGTGCGCGGGTCGGGCGCGCCGAGCAGGCCGTTGGGCGTCACCGCAATCGAATTGGCCGAGGAATAGCCGAGCGGCTCGACCAGCGTGTGGCCCTTGGCCTTCAATTCGACGAGCACATCGTCCGGAAAGCCGCGCTCGATCCGGACCTCGTCGGGCAGCCATTGGTGATGCACCCGTGGCGCCGCGACCGCAGCGGCGATATCCATCCTGTAGTCGATGACGTCGACGATGATCTGCGTCACCGCCGAGATGATGCGGCTGCCGCCGGGCGTGCCCGTCACCAGCACCGGACGGCCCGCCTTCAGCACGATGGTCGGCGCCATCGACGACAGCGGCCGCTTGCCGGGTCCGGGCAGATTGGCCTCGAAACCGACCAGGCCGAAGGCGTTGGAGGCACCCGGTGCTGCGGTGAAATCGTCGAGCTCGTTGTTGAGCAGCACGCCGGTGCCGTCGGCAACGAGGCCGACGCCATAGGGGAAGTTGAGCGTGTAGGTATTGCTGACGGCGTTGCCGCTGGAGTCGACAACGGAATAGTGCGTGGTGTTGCTGCCCTCGTGCGGCGGCTTCGCATTCTGGATGTCGGTCCAGGGTGTGGCGCGGATAAGATCGATGGTCGCACGCTGCTTGGCGGCGTAGTCCTTCGAGATCAACAATTGCGTTGGCGCGTCGACGAAGGCGGGATCGCCAAGATAGCGCGCACGATCGGCATAGGCGCGCTTCATCGCCTCGATCATCGCATGTAGCGAGGCCGCCGAGCCTTGCTTCATGTCGGACATCGGGAAACCTTCGATAATGTTGAGGATCTCCAGCAGCACGATGCCGCCGGAGGAAGGCTGCGGCATCGAGACGATGTCGTAGCCGCGATAGGTCCCGCGCACCGGGGTGCGAATGACAGCCTGATAGGATTTCAGGTCGTCGACGCCGATGATGCCGCCGGCATTTCCGATGCCCTTGACGAGCTTCTCGGCGACCGCGCCCTCGTAGAAGCCGCGCGGACCCTGTTCGGAAATCGCCGTCAGCGTTGCGGCGAGATCGCTCTGGACCAGGCGGTCGCCTTCGTGCAGCGGCGTGCCGTCGGCATGGGAAAAGGTCTTGGCCGTACCCGGCCAGCGCGACATGCGGCGATACATGTCTCCCAGCGTATCTGATGTGTCGTCGGTGATGATGAAGCCGTCGCGCGCCAGATCGATCGCGGGTTTCAGGATCTGGGCCAGCGTGAATTGGCCGGAGCCGTATCTCTCCAGCGCCAGCGCCAATCCCGCCACGGTGCCGGGCACGCCGATGCCGAGCGCGGAATTGCGCGACTTGTCGGGATCGGGCTTGCCGTCGGCGCCTAAGAACATGTCGCGTGTGGCGGCTTGCGGTGCGGTCTCGCGATAGTCGATCGCGATGTTCGCGTCATGCTCGGCAAGATGGATCACCATGAAGCCGCCGCCGCCGATATTGCCGGCGCGCGGATAGGTCACCGCCATCGCAAAGCCGGTCGCGACTGCGGCGTCGACCGCGTTGCCGCCCTGGCGCAGGATGTCGGCGCCGATGCGCGCGGCAAGCTTCTCCTGCGCCACCACCATGCCGTGTTCGGCGGGAATGCTGTGAATAGCATCAGCGGCCGGCGGCGTGTAGAAGCGGCGCTGCTCCTGGCCAAGCGCCGGCGCGAAGAGACCGATCACCAGGAGCGCGGCAAACAGCCGTCGTGACATCGTTGCTGTCAGCGCCATCGAAACTCCCGCCCGTTCATCGCCGATGTGACATTCGCAAGACAAGCTCATGCTATATGGGAACGCGTCGGCGAGGCAAAACGCCTGTTCGTGATTCGACGTGAGGATATTTTTGGCAATGACGGCGACGGGACAGACGGGCGCTGCTGACACGAAGACCTATCCGGGCCGCGCCGCCGTCATCAGCTGGATTTTCTTCGACTGGGCCGCGCAGCCCTATTTCACGCTGATCACGACCTTCGTCTTCGCGCCCTATTTCGCAAGCTTCGTCGCACCGGACCCGGCGAGCGGGCAGGCGCTGTGGGGCTTTGCCACGGCCGCCGCCGGACTCGCGATTGCGCTGCTGTCGCCGGTGCTGGGCGCGATTGCCGATGCCAGCGGCCGCCGCAAGCCGTGGATCGCGGGTTTTGGCGCGCTGCTCGTCATCGGCGCCAGCGCAATGTGGATCGGCAAGCCCGGTGATCCCGGCGTGATTCCTGCGCTGCTGCTCGCCTATGCGATCGCGAGCGTCGGCGTCGAATTCGCGACCGTCTTCAACAATGCGATGATGCCCACACTTGTGCCGCCGGAGAAAATCGGGCGCCTCTCCGGCACCGGCTGGGCCACCGGTTATGTCGGCGGCATAGTGAGCCTTGTGCTGGTGCTCGGCTTCCTCGCCGCCAATGCCGAGACCGGCCGCACGCTGTTCGGATTCACTCCGTTGTTCGGCCTCGATCCCGTCACGCATCAGGGCGACCGCATCACCGGGCCGCTGACGGGACTTTGGTTTATCATCTTCGTGGCGCCGATGTTCCTGTTCACGACGGATTATCCGGCCAAGCTTCCGATGCGCGCGGCGATGGGCGAAGGTTTGCGCGAGCTCCGGCAGTCGCTGGCCGAGTTGCCGAAGCAGAAATCGCTGGCCCGGTTCCTGCTGGCGAACATGATCTACACCGATGGGCTGGTCTCGCTGTTCGCCTTCGGCGGCATCTATGCGGCTGGCACGTTCGGCTGGGACACGATCCGCATCGGCACCTTCGGCATCATCCTGGCAATCGCCGGTACGTTCGGCGCGTGGCTCGGCGGCCGGCTGGATGATGCGCTGGGACCGAAGCGCGTGATCATGGGCAGCATGTCGATCCTGTTGTTCGCCGTCATCGCGATTCTCACTGTGAACAAGGATTCGATCTTGTTCGTGCCGGTCGCGCCGCCCGTGCCAGGCGGCCCGCTGTTCGCCGGTGCTGCGGAGCGCGCCTATGTCGTGCTTGGCTGCCTGATCGGTGCTGCCGGCGGGCCACTGCAGGCGGCCTCGCGCACACTTTTGATCCGTCTCGCGCCGAAGGATCGCATCGCGCAGTACTTTGGGCTGTTCGCGCTGACCGGGAAGGTGACGTCGTTTATCGGCCCGCTGCTGATTGGCGCGATCACCGCTGTGACCGCGAGCCAGAAGGCCGGCATGGCGGTGCTGGTGGTGTTTTTCGTGGTGGGCTTGGTGCTGCTTGCGCGGGTCAGAAGCAACTAACCGCGGTCATTCCGGGGCATCGCGTAGCGATGAACCCGGAATCCATCGTGCCGCGGATGAATGGATTCCGGGTTCGAGCTTCGCGCGCCCCGGAATGACGTTAATGCCGGAAATGCCGCACGCCGGTGAACACCATGGCGATGCCGTGCTCGTCGGCGGCCTTGATCACCTCGTCGTCGCGCATCGAGCCACCGGGCTGGATCACCGCGGTGGCGCCGGCCTCGATGCAGGCGAGCATGCCGTCGGCGAACGGGAAGAAGGCGTCGGAGGCGACCACCGAACCCTTGGTCAAAGGCTCGGCGAGCTTCAGCTCGGCCGCCGCATCCAGCGCCTTGCGCGCGGCGATGCGGGCGGAATCGACCCGGCTCATCTGGCCGGCGCCGACGCCGACGGTCGCGAGATCCTTGGCGTAGATGATGGTGTTCGACTTCACGTGCTTGGCCACCCGGAAGGCGAATTTGAGATCGCGCAGCTCGGCCTCGGTCGGCGCGCGCCTGGTCGCGACCTTGATGTCCATGTCCTCGACCACGGCATTGTCGCGGCTCTGCACCAGCAGGCCGCCGGCAACCGTCTTGGCGGTGAGACCGACCGCACGCGGATCGGGCAGTCCGCCGGCGAGCAGCAGGCGCAGATTGCGCCGTCCAGCGATGATCGCGATCGCCTCGTCGGTGGCATCGGGCGCGATGATCACCTCGGTGAAAATGCCGATGATGGCGCGCGCGGCCTCCGCATCGAGCGTGCGGTTGACCGCGATGATGCCGCCATAGGCCGACGTCGAGTCGCAGGCGAGCGCGCTGCGATAGGCGGTGGCGAGATCGGGGCCCTCGGCGACGCCGCAGGGATTGGCGTGCTTGACGATAACGCAGGCCGCCGTCCGCTTCGGGTCGAACTCGCCGACGCATTCATAGGCCGCGTCGGTGTCGTTGATGTTGTTGTAGGACAACTCCTTGCCCTGCAATTGCCGCGCGGTGGCGACGCCCGGCCGCTTCTGCGGCGTGGCATAGAACGCTGCGGTCTGGTGTGGATTCTCGCCATAGCGCAACGACTGGATCAGCCGGCCGCCGAAAGCGCGGAAATCCGGCGGGTTGCGCGGTGTGCGGGGGTCCTCGAGTTGGGCCGCAAACCAGTTTGAAATCGCGGCGTCGTAGGTTGCGGTTCGCGCATATGCCTTCGCGGCCAGGTGACGTCGCACGTCCAGAGGCGTGGCGCCATTGAAAGTCTCGAGAGACTTCGTAATCAGGCCGTAGTCTTCTGGATCGACCACGACGGCGACGTCGTCATGGTTCTTTGCCGCGGCGCGGATCATCGCGGGGCCGCCGATATCGATGTTCTCGATGCACTCCTCGAAGCCGGCGCCTTTGTCGACCGTCGCCTCGAACGGATAGAGGTTGACGACCAGGAGATCGATCGGCGCGATGCCGTGCGAGGCCATCGCGGATGCGTGCTCCTTGTTGTCGCGGATCGCGAGCAGGCCGCCATGGACCTTGGGATGCAGCGTCTTGACCCGGCCGTCCATCATCTCGGGGAAACCGGTCAGCTCGGAGACGTCCTTGACCTTCAGCCCGGCCGCCGCAATCGCCTTGGCGGTGCCGCCGGTCGAGACCAGCTCGACGCCATGCTCGGCCAACGCCCTGGCGAAGTCGATCAGTCCGGTCTTGTCGGAAACGGACAACAGAGCGCGGGTCACGCGGCGAAGCTGTTCGGTCATATCGGAAATCCCTGGCTGTTAAGGCAGCCGGGTAGCATGGTTTGGCAGGGTGCGAAACCGGTGCAGGGGGTTGATTCCCCCGGAAATTGGCTGTGATTGGGCGCAAATTTCCGGCGCGCCACACCCATCCCCCGTCATCCTGAGGAGCCCGCAGGGCGTCTCGAAGGATGAATCGGCCCGGCTGGTGGCCGTCGACCCTTCGAGACGCGCTTCGCGCTCCTCAGGGTGACGGTACGTTCAGCGACCGGATGCTTTGTCCTACAGCGGCAGTTCCGGCTCGCGGCGGGCGTTGCGGCGGGCATTGGTGGCGGTGGCTGAGGTCGAGGAACGCACAAAACTCCAGCGCAGCGACGAGGCCTGCCGCGCGTCCTGGCGGATCACAATCTGGGAGGTCCGGCGCGGGCCGTCATTGCCGGCCAGGAACACGCTGTCCTCGAGATCGACCTTGTCGTCGAGCGCCTCGAAGGTCCAGACGTCGCGGTTCGGCAGCACCAGCATGACGCCGCGCGCATCCGACAGCCGGCTTGCCTTCACCGACGGGTGCAAATGAAAGCGCAGCGCAAAGTCGGATTCGCCCTTGATGCGGCCGCCCGGCGCCGGCGTCAGCGAGTCCTCGCCTTCCAGCCGCGTGCCGTCGTGAGAGACCATCAGCACACGGCGATGGATCACACCGAAGCGGGCGAGATAGCCGTCATGCGAGGTGGTCAGCATGTCGCCATCGGCGACGGCCTCGCGGTAGTGCTCGACATTGTTAGGACCGCTGGTGATCGGCGCGCCGCGCAGCAGCCGTTTCATCGCCGACAGCTCGACGAATTGGCACGACGAGGCCTCATGATAGGTCAGCGTCGAATGCGCCGCGGTGGAGCGCGCGAACGGCCGCCAATTGTCGCGCCCGGTGGCCGGCATGCCGCAATTGACGACGATGCGGCTGGGACCGGAGGAGAACTCGAACGACAGGCAACCGGCATGCGCGTCCTGGCTGACGCTCGCCGGCGGCGGCGGGCCAGTGTCGATGATCACGGTCGCAGCAGCCGCGTCGAGCCGCTGGAAGCCGCTATGCGGCATGCTCGCCATCGGCACGCCGTGGGTGTCGTCATAGGCGAGCAATGTCGCGACCAGATCTGATGGCGCGGTGCTCATGCCGTTGAAAAGCGCGAAGCTGCCGTCGCCGTGACGGAAGAAGCGCATCATCGGCATCATGCGGTCGATCGCGTTCAGCAGCGCCGGCGGCGGCGCGATGTTGCGCGCGGCAAAAGTCTGCCGCAGCGGCAGCATATCGCTGAGCAGTTCGACCAGCGCGCCGGGATTGCGCGAGATATGGCCGCCATCCGGCAGGATCTGGCGCTGCAATTCGTCGGAGAGTCTTTTCGAGGCTGCGCGGATGCTCTTCGCCTGGTTGGCGAGGCAGAGCGCGGCGTAGCACAGCGCGATCAGCACCTGCAGGCGTGGAACGCCGTCATTGTCGAGCGTCGAGTAGCGCAGATAGCGAATCTCGCGCGCCAGCCCGCGCAGATATTTGCGGTAGAATTTTCCGTCGGTGTCGCCGAGCACCAGCGGCGCCTGCGACAACAGCGAGATCACGCGCCGCGCGCGGACATCGGCGCGGCGTTCCAGCGGCCGCCGGCGCGCCTGGTTGGAGATCCAGTCGTCGACCAGCGAGCGGGCGTTGGCGCGGGTCAGCGCGGTGTCGGCAGCGCGCAAATGGCGCAGCCAGCCGAAACCGAGCAGCGCCGCTTCCCAATCTTCCGATGGCGGCTCGAGATCGAAGATCGAGCGTCCGTGGCAGGTGACGATCTTGCCCGCGAACACGAATCGGCCGGCATAGATTTCGGCGGCACGGGTGGCGTCCGCGGTCCGCAGGTCGTGCGGGGCGATGATCAGCCGGTCGGTCCGGCCGGGCCACAGCCGCGACAGCGCAACCGTGCTGCCGCTGGCGCGTGCGATCAGGCTGCGCGCGAAACGGCCAGCAATCAGCGTCGAGATGCGTCTGCTTTGAGCGACCGACACGCCTAACCTTGTGGGGAGGAGATTTTCAGCGAATCCATATCTAATCCGGAAACGCGCCCAAGACACCCTCTTGAAACCGCGCGAATCAGCCGGAGCTTAGAAAATTCAAGTTTAAAATCAGGATTTAACCAGCGGACTTAACCAGTCTTGCCGCGTAAAATCCATCCAGCCCGCCCAGCCTGGGGTCTTCATGGGGCAAATGGCAGGGCAGGGTGCGCAAATCGCCGTCGGCGGTGATGATGTCGGCGAGGCCGGCAACCTCGCCTGTCTCAACCGGCGCACGCCGCAGGCCTGATTCGGAGGCCAGCAGCGCTGATATCGCCTGCTCGCCTTCCTCCGGCTCCAGCGAGCAGGTGCAATAAACCAGCGTGCCGCCGGGTTTCAGCAGGGCAACAGCCTTTTGCAGCAGCCGCTTCTGCAATCCGGACAGTGCGGCGATGTCGGCCTCCTGCCGCAGCCAGGCGACGTCGGGGTGGCGCCGGATGGTTCCGGTCGAGCTGCAGGGCGCATCGACCAGGATGCCGTCGAAACTTTCGGCTTCCGCGGACCACTCGGCCGCGTCGGTCATGACGGTATCAGCCTGCAGCGCGAGGCGCGTGAGATTGTCGCGCAGCCGCGCCACGCGCGCCGGCGACCGGTCGATGGCGGTGACGCGGGCGCCAGCGAGCGCAAGCTGGGCGGTCTTGCCGCCGGGCGCCGCGCAGAGGTCGGCGATCGCCTTGTCCTTGACGTCGCCGAACAGGCGCACGGGCAGCGCGGCGGCGGCGTCTTGCACCCACCATTGGCCTTCCGAAAAACCCGGCAGCATCATCACCGAGCCCTGCAGCAGCGTGCGCACGGTTCCGGTCGGCAGCGTCTCGCCATGCAGCCGGGTTGCCCATTGCGGCGCATCCGCCTTCACCGTGAGATCGAGCGACGGCTCGTGGCCGAGCGCGAGCGCCATGTCGCGCGCGGTCGCCTCGCCATAATGCGCGGTCCAGCGCGCCATCATCCATGGCGGCAGATCGAGGGTCTGCATCTTGACTTCGTCGATCAGCCCCTGGCCCTCACGCGCGCAGCGGCGCAACACGGCATTGACCAGCCCGGCATATTTCGCGGCGCGCCGGTCCGACTGCACCAGCCGCACCGAGAGATCGACCGCAGCGTGATCGGGCACGTCCATCCAGAGAATCTGTGCCGCGCCAATCAGAAGCGCGCTCTGTGCCCGCGGTGCGTCGGTCGGAACGCCGCGGTTGAGCAGGCGCGAGAGCACATGGCCAAGCGTACCGAGACGGCGCAGGATGGTCGACACCAGACGGCGCATCAGTGCGCGGTCGCGATCGGCCAGCGACTTCAGGCCGGGATGCGCGCCGGCGCCGTCGAGCTGGTCGTCGAGCGTGCGATGCTTGTGCAGGACGCCGTCGAGAATGTCGGCCGCGATCCGGCGTGCCGCGAGGCCGGGCACTTCTGTGGGAGCTGCAAATCTTGAAGGAGGCATGGAGCGGTAATATCTTTGAAGGTGCTGAGGTTACATTCGGCTCATGCCCGTGACTTGCAAACACCTGTGGCATGCGAATATGCCAAATGTAAGAATCATCAGGCGGTATCTTGCGATCGTCATGCCGTCGATGAGCCGACCTTGAAGTACGAGACACGCGTCCGGAAAGTTTTGCCAAAGAGCTCTGCCAAAGAGACCTGCTATGTCTGAAAAATTGTCGTCGCCACCGGAACCCGCCCCGCGCAAGCCGCTGACGCCGGCCGCGCAGCGCGCGCTCGCCGAGGCCGCAGAGCGGCGCAAGGCCGCCGAGGAGGCTGCCGGTCAGGACGCTGCGGCGCGGCCGAAGGAATTCCAGGGACCGAAAGGTCCGGAACCGACTCGCTACGGCGACTGGGAAACCAAGGGCATCGCGTCGGACTTTTGAGGCCTTTCCTGACGAGCCGACTCGGGTGCAATTGGGAATATGTCCCCAGATGAAAGAATAAATACTCATCGTGGCTCGCGGCGACTGCCGTTCGGCCGTTCACCCTGGGGCCGCCGCGCCGCGGCCGCGCTGCCATGGCTGTTCGTGCTCGGCGTGGCCGCCGCGACGATGCGGCCGATTCGTCAGTGGGTGCACTGGCCACTGCCGCACTGGTCCGACAGCCGGTCTCACGATACCGACGCGATCTGGCAGCGTGCCGGGGCGCCGGATGTCCGGCATCCCGTCGACGTGATCAGGACGATCGACGGCGACACCTTCGAGGCGCTGATACATGTGAGCGAGGGCTTTACCCCGATCACCCATGTCCGCTTGCGCGGCATCGATGCGCCGGAGCTGAAGGCCTCCTGCCCGCAGGAGCTTGAGATGGCGCAAGCGGCGACGTCAGCGCTGCGCGATCTGCTCGGCCAGGGTGGTGTCGCGATCTACAATATCGGCCCCGACAAATATCAGGGGCGTGTCGTCGCCGACGTCGTGACTGGCAAGACCGACAACGTCTCGGCCGCGCTGCTCGCATCGGGCCACGCGCGTGCCTACAATGGCGGTCACCGCGGCAGCTGGTGCGCGAACGCGACGCGCTAAGCGACGCCATCAACAAAAAAGCCGCGCGGATGCGCGGCTCTTCTTTGCGATACTTGTGAGATCAGCGGGTGACGACGACGGTCGTGCCGACCGAGACACGCTGATAGAGATCGGTGATGTCGGTGTTCAGCATGCGGATGCAGCCGTAGGACACGAAGCCACCGACCGAGCCCGGCATGTTGGTGCCGTGGATCGCATATTCGCCGCCGGCCAGCGTCATTGCCGCCACGCCCATCGGATTGTGCGGCGAGCCGCCGGGGATCACGTTCGGCATGTTCGGCTTGTCGCGCTTCACCTCGGCGGGCGGTGACCAGGCGGGATTGGTGTATTTGCCGTCGATGCGGGTGGTGCCGGCCCACTGCTTGCCGGACTTGCCGACGCCGACCGGGTACCGCATCGCGTGGCCGGAATCGACGATCAGATAGAGCCGCCGTTCGTTGGTTTTCACGACGATGGTGCCCGGCGAATAATTGTCGGCGTGAAGCCCGACCATTTCAGGCCGCGCTTGCGCCGCCGACGACATCAAGACACCCGCCCCGATGGTGGCAGCCAACGCCACCGCGATCCTCATCGACATCAACCTTCTCCACTTCCCAACGGCTCCCTGTGGGAGCCTAAAAACGAAGCTACAGACCCCTGAAAAGCCGGGCCTGCTGGTCTCACGCACGCAATGTTAACTGCGTGTCTTAACCGGATGGTTTCCAAACCGGTCGCGAGACGCGTCCTGATGACGGGAGGAAAGGAAATGTTGGGATTAAAGTAAATGACTTGAAAACAACACTTGGCCACAAACGCGCCGCAGAGCCGCCTTGCCTCTGACAATCCCGTGACGTGCCAACCTTGAAAAGTCAGGGGCCGCGGCGGTCATCGCGCGCGGCCCCTGCATCTGCTTCCGAAATTACCCGGCGTCGATTACGCCAGCTAACCCTTCTTGTTCTGCCGGTTCTGCACGAGATCGTCGACCACGGCCGGATCGGCCAGCGTCGAGGTGTCGCCGAGGGTCGACGGCTCGTCCTCGGCGATCTTGCGCAGGATACGGCGCATGATCTTGCCGGAGCGGGTCTTCGGCAGGCCGGGCGCGAACTGGATCAGGTCCGGCGAGGCGATCGGCCCGATGTCCTTGCGGACCCAGGCGACCAGCTCCTTGCGCAGCGCCTCGGACGGCTCGGTGCCCTTCATCAGGGTGACATAGGCGTAGATGCCCTGGCCCTTGATGTCGTGGGGGTAGCCGACCACGGCGGCTTCCGAGACTGCGGGATTGGCGACCAGCGAACTCTCGACCTCGGCGGTGCCCATGCGGTGGCCGGAGACGTTGATGACGTCGTCGACCCGGCCGGTGATCCAGTAATAGCCGTCGGCGTCGCGGCGGCAGCCGTCGCCGGTGAAGTACTTGCCCTTGTAGGTCGAGAAATAGGTCTGCTCGAACCGGGCATGATCGCCATAGACCGTGCGCATCTGGCCCGGCCAGGATTTTGCGATGCAGAGGTTGCCGGAGGTCTCGCCGTCCAGCACCTTGCCGTCGGCATCGACGATTTCGGGCACCACGCCGAAGAACGGCCGGGTTGCCGAGCCCGGCTTGAGTTTGGTTGCGCCGGGCAGCGGCGTAATCAAAATGCCGCCGGTCTCGGTCTGCCACCAGGTGTCGACGATCGGGCAGCGCTCGTCGCCGACCACGCGATGATACCATTCCCAGGCTTCCGGATTGATCGGCTCGCCGACCGAGCCGAGCAGCCGCAGCGATTTGCGCGAGGTCTTCTTCACGGGATCGTCGCCGAACTGCATCAGCGCGCGGATCGCGGTCGGCGCGGTGTAGAAGATGTTGACCTTGTGCTTGTCGATCACGTTCCAGAAACGGGAGTTGTCCGGGTAATTCGGCACGCCCTCGAACATCAGCGTGGTCGCGCCATTCGCGAGCGGCCCGTAGAGGATGTAGCTGTGGCCGGTGACCCAGCCGACATCGGCGGTGCACCAGTAGATGTCGCCGTCGTGATAGTCGAAGACGTATTGATGCGTCATCGAGGCGAACACGAGATAGCCGGCGGAGGTGTGCAGCACGCCCTTCGGCGTACCGGTCGAGCCTGACGTGTAGAGAATGAACAGCGGATCCTCCGCGTTCATTGGCTCGCACGGGCACTCCGAGGTCACCATCTCGGCGGCCTCGTGATACCAGAGGTCGCGCGTCGGGTTCATATCGATCGCACCACCAGTGCGCTTCACCACGACGACCCAGTCGACGCCGCCGCTCTTGGCAATGGCCGCGTCGACATTGGCCTTCAGCGGCACCTTCTTGCCGCCGCGCAGGCCTTCGTCGGCGGTGATGATCACCTTGGATTCGCAGTCCTTGATGCGCTGGGCGAGGCTGTCGGGCGAGAAGCCGCCGAACACCACCGAGTGAATGGCGCCGATCCGCGCACAGGCCAGCATCGCGTAGGCGGCCTCCGGAATCATCGGCAGATAGATCGTGACGCGGTCGCCCTTCTCGACGTTCCTTGTGCGCAGGATGTTGGCCATCTTGCAGACTTCGTCGTGCAGCTCGCGGTAGGTGATGTGCTTGGACTCGGAGGGATCGTCGCCCTCCCAGATGATCGCGGTCTGGTCGCCGCGCGTCTCCAGATGGCGGTCGATGCAGTTCCAGGCGACGTTCAGCTCGCCGTCCTCGAACCATTTGATCGAGATGTTGCCGGGCGCGAAGGAGACGTTTTCAACCTTGGTGAAGGGCTTGATCCAGTCGA
>NZ_JYMT01000022.1 GCF_000938305.1 Bradyrhizobium sp. LTSP885 | reverse complement strand
CTCGCAATTGTGCAAGTTCACTAATTCGCTGATTGAATGGGTTCAGTTTTGGTCGCAGCGAAGTCCTTTGGTGTCTGGCCGCCAAGGGCCTGATGAGGCCTGTGGTTGTTGTAGTAGATCAGGTACTCGAAGAGTTCATTGGCGAAGTGATCGAGGTTATCGAAGGTTGCCCCATCGATGACGTCGTCGTCGAGGGTACGCCAGAACCGTTCGATCTTGCCGTTGGTCTGCGGCCGATAGGGTCTGGTGTAGCGATGCTTGATGCCGAGTTCGAGGAGCATGGCTTCGAAGGGATGCTCTTCACGGTTGTTTCGGGATGCGAACTCGGCGCCGTTGTCGGACATGATTTCGGCGAAGACCAGCCCATAGGTGACGTTGAGGGTGTTGATCATCTTCAGCGTCCTGAACATGACCGGCAAGGCTTTCTTGGAGGTGATGACCTCGGCCCAGGCCAGGCGCGAGCAGCTGTCGATCAGGCTGACGATATAGGCCGTGGCCGGGGGTGGCGCCAGGAACACGTCGCGTGGCAGCTGATGCAGATCGACATGGCCAAGTTCGCCGAGCTTGTCCTTGATAATGCGGCGTTTCTCCTCGCGCATCGCCGGCGTGCGCCGGTTCAGATGATAGCGTTTCAGGACCCGGTAGATCGTCGACGGCGAGGGTAGCGTATCGCGCCGCTCGCGCAAGACAGCATGGATCTCGTAGCGGTTCATCCCCCTCTGGCGGCAAGCAACGATCTCGGCCTCGATGCCTTCCGGTTCGCGCCGTTCCTTCCACTTCGGTCCGCGCCGCCGCGGCAAGAGGTCGGCCTCCTCGCCGCTTTGCAAATAGCGGTTGTAACACTTCCGGAAGGTTTGCGAGCAGGTGCCGTGATGCCGATAAAAATCTCCGACCCGGCGGAACGTTGCCGACCGCCCGGCTTTCACCGCCTCGTATTCCGGGATCAGGAACCGCCACTTCTGCAGGTAGTTCCGCTCAATCGTCCGGTCGTAGCTGTTGTCGCGCATCGAATCCTCCCGCAAGAGAATTCAATCAGCGAATTAGTGAACTTGCACAGCAATGACGGCCATCACTCTGGATGACCGATGTGCCGCCTGCTCCTGATTGCTGCCCTGCTCGCCGCTGCACTGTGGTCGGCGCCCTGCTCCGCCCAGGCCAGGTCACAACTCGGGCCGCTCTGCACCACTGACACCACGCCGGCCGACCAGATGATCGATGCCTGCAGCAAGATCATCGCGCTGAAAGTGTTTTCCGGCGAGAAGCTCGCGACCATCTATTTCTGGCGCGCGGTCGGCTGGAACAAGAAGGGCAATTATCCGCAGGTGATCGCCGATGCCACCGAGGCGATCCGGCTACAGCCCAGCACTGCCGTCTACAATCTGCGCGGCTCGGCCTATTACGACAAGGGCGAGTACGACATCGCGATCGCCGACTTCAACGACGCACTGCGCCTGGGGCCGCCGAGCGGCATCATCTTCCACAATCGTGGTAACGCCTGGCGCGCCAAAGGTGACTACACCAAGGCGATCACCGACTATGACGCCGCGATCAAGGCTGGCCCGAGATCGGCCTTTTCCTATCAGAACCGTGGCATCTCCAAACAGGCCCTCGGCGACCTCGACGGCGCGCTGGCCGACATCAACGAGGCTGTCCGGATCGACCCGTCGCTGCCGCAGCCCTTGATCAGCCGCGCGGTGATCTGGCGCGCCAAGGGCGATATCGACCGCGCGATCTCTGACACCACGGAGGCGATCCGGCTGGCGAAGGCGAAAGCGCCCGCCAGCATCATGACGCCGCCCGGCAGCGTCTTGATTTCAGCCTATACCCAACGCGGCCTCGCCTACGAGGCCAAGGGCGATGACGCGCATGCGAGGGCGGATTATGCCGCGGTCCTCGAAGGCCAGGCGTCCGATGCCGGCAGCAGGGCCAACCAGGCCACCGCCAAGGTGCGGCTCGCGCTGCT
>NZ_JYMT01000021.1:134262-472733 GCF_000938305.1 Bradyrhizobium sp. LTSP885 | reverse complement strand
GGGCATCAATTCGAGTACGCGATCGACGTCGAGGACGACCATGAGCTGGCCATCGAGGCGGTGGACCCCGCCGGCGAGCTTGGCCATGCGGGGATCGAGGTTGACGGGGTTTTCCTCGCAGCCGTCGTCGGGCAGCCGCAGCACCTCGCCGATCTGGTCGATCAGGAGGCCATAGGATTCCCCGCGCAGGTCGACACCGACCGCCATCGGCGGCTTGCCGTCATCGGCCTTCGGCAGCCCCAGGCGAGCGCGCATGTCGACCACGGTGACGATGCGGCCGCGCAGATTGAGCACACCGGCGATCTCCGCTGACGACAGCGGCACCCGCGTCAGCCGCTCCGGCATGAACACGTCCTGCACCCGCGAGATCGGCAGCCCGAACAGCTGCCCGCCGATCACGGCGGTGACGTATTCGACCATGGCGCCTTCGCTTGTCTCGGTCTTGCTGGTCATCATGACAGTTCCTTAAGCCGCCCGGCGCAGTTCGGCGGTCTGTTCCTTCAGCGCCGCGATCAGGCCGGGACGGTCGAACTTGGCGACATAATCGTGGAAGCCGGCCTGCCGGCCGCGCTCGATCGCCGCCGGCGACACCATCGCCGACAGTGCGATGATCGGCAGCCCGGTCAGATTGTTGTCGGAACGAATGCTCTCGGCGAACTCGAAGCCGTTCATCTCGGGCATCTCGATGTCGGTCAGCACGACGTCGAAGGCCTGCCCCGAACGCAACACGGCAAGCCCCTCCTGCGCGTTCGGCGCGGTCCGCACCTTGTAACCGGCAGCCTTCAGCACCGGCGCCAGCATGTTGCGGAAGAAGGCACTGTCATCGACCAGCAGCACGGATTGCGAGCTTGCCGAGGGGCGCATCTCCTTGCGCGAGAACCAGTCGGCAAACGCCATCGGCAGGAAGTGGCCGACGTCGATCACCTCGGTGGCCTGGCCCTTGATCACGGCCGAGCCGAGGATGCCCTCCTGCGAGCCGGCGACCTCGATGTTGAGCCGCTCCTCGACGATGTCGATGATCTCGTCGACCACCAGCCCCATCGAGCGGCCGTCGTCGGCGAACACCAGGATCGGCTGGGCGCCTTGCGTCTGCACATTGACGCCGGCCATCTGCACCAGCGGCATCAGCTGCTCGCGGTACTGCACCATGTAGCGGCCGTTCGAGAGCTCGATCTTGTCGGTTGCGATCTCCTCCAGCCGGGTGACGAGGCCGAGCGGCACCGCCTTGGGCTGGCTGGAGCCGGCACGGAACACCAGCAGCGAGGTCAGTTGCTCGCCGGACGAGGCATGGGCCGAAGCACTGTCGTCGGCCATGTCATGGGCCGAGGAGCCGGAGGCGCCGAGCGCCTTGGCGATGCCGTTGGGGTCGATGATCATGATCACGGCGCCATCGCCCAGGATGGTGTTGCCGGAGAACATGTCGATGTGGCGCAGCTTCGTGGACATCGGCTTGACCACGATCTCCTCGGTGTGGAACACGCCGTCGACCACGATGCCAAAGGTCTGGCTGCCGACCTGCGTCACCACGATGAAGCCGTTCTCGGGATCGGAGGTCGCGCCGTCGTCGATCTTCAAGAGCTTCTTGAGGTGGATCAGCGGCAACAGCTTGTTGCGCAGCCGCAGGACCGCCGTGTCCTTGATCCGCTCGATGCGGTGCTCGGAGTTGGCCCGCGCCCGCACCAGCTCGACCACGGCCAATTGGGGGATCGCAAAGCGATCACCGCCGGCTTCCACGATCAGGGCCGAGACGATCGCCAGCGTCAGCGGGATCTTGATGGTGACGGAGGCGCCCTCGCCGGCCACGCTCTTGATGTCGATGGTGCCGCCGATCTGGTCGATATTGGTGCGCACCACGTCCATGCCGACGCCGCGGCCGGAGACCGAGGTGATGGCGGCTGCGGTCGAGAAGCCCGGCGCGAAGATGAACTTGTGGATCTGCGCTTCGGTCATCTTGTCCAGTTCAGCCTCGGTGACGAGACCGTTCTGGACTGCCTTGGCCTTGATCCGCTCGGTGTTGAGCCCGCGGCCATTGTCGGCGATGCAGATGATGATGTGGCCGCCCTCGTGATAGGCAGAGAGCCTGATGGTGCCCTGCTCGCCCTTGCCGGCGGCGACCCGCTCGGCCGTGGTCTCCAGGCCATGGTCGGCGGAGTTGCGCACCATGTGCGTCAACGGATCCTTGATCAGGTCGAGCACCTGGCGGTCGAGCTCGGTGTCGGCGCCGTGCATCTCCAGCTCGATCTGCTTGCCGAGTTCGCCGGAGAGATCGCGGACGATGCGGGGCAGCTTCTGCCAGGCGTTACCAATCGGCTGCATCCGCGTCTTCATGACGCCCTCCTGCAGCTCGGCGGTGACGTTCGACAGCCGCTGCAGCGGCACCTTGAACTCGGTGTCCTCGTTGCGCCTTGATATCTCCAGCAGCTGGTTGCGGGTCAGGACCAGCTCGGAGACCATGGTCATGAGGTGCTCGAGGGTGTCGACGTTGACCCGGATCGACTGGTTGGCGATCTTGTCGCCTTCCGGGACGTCGCCCTCGGCGGCAGCCGCCTTGCGGGCCGGCTTCTTCGCGACCTCGGCGGGCTCCGCTGCGGCAACCGCAGCAACCACGGGCGCTGCGGGTTTGGCAACAGGCGCGGGCGCGACCACTTCGGGCGCGGTCTCGCGGAAGGCGCGTTCGAGTTCGTCGAGCGAGACCTCGCCGGGGCGCAACGGGCGCTCCAGGGTCTGCACCACCAGCGTGCCTTCGGGCATCGCCGGTTGCACCGGAGGTGCGGCGACAACAGGAGTTTCTTCAGCAGCTGCAGCAGCAGCCATAGCGGCCATGCCGCGCTCAACCATGGCTTCCAATTGATCGATCAGATCGCGGTCGTCGCCTTCAGGCTCGGCCTCGGTGGCCTCGAGCCCTGCCAAAATCTCCTTGATGCGGTCGATCGAGGACAGGATCAGCGTCACGGCCTCAGCCTTGACCGGCATGCCGTCGCGGAATTTGCCCATCAGGGTCTCGCCGGCATGCGCCAGCGCTTCCAGCCGCGGCAGGCCGAGGAAGCCGCAGGTCCCCTTGATGGTGTGGACCAGGCGGAAGATATTATCGAGAATCTTCGCGTTGTTGGGGTCCTGCTCGAACCGAACCAACTGGTTGTCGACCGTGTCGAGGCTCTCGCCGGTTTCGGTCAAGAACTCCCGCAACAAATCATCCATGAAACTGGCCTCGAACGCGGTGGCGCGCGATATCGCAGCGCCTGACGGAACCGCGCCAGCTTCTCCGCAAACCGTTTAATATTGGTTGAGCAAATGGAAAAGAACGGGATCAACAAAGAGATAAGGCCGCGCGATCGGATCGCGCGGCCTGTGGTAACCGTTGATTAACGATGTTGCCCGCCGCCGCGTTCAGGCCGCGGCGATGATCACCTTGTCGCCCTCGAGCGTGAGCGTCACCTTGAGGCCGCAGGCTTCCGCCAACAGCCGCGTGTAATGCGGCTGCACCGCATGCGCATCGACTGAATTGGACGAAGTCGCGCTGAGCAGGTCGACGATGTTCTGCGGCACGCGGGCATTCAGACCAGCGGCCGTGATGCGGAAATTGATGGCCTCGCCCTCGCCGACCGGATCGATGATGAGCGTGCCGCCACGCGGGATCGTCTGCTGCGCGATGACCAGCATGTTCAGCAGCAGCTTGACGCGATTCTTGGGCAGCAGGAGCCGCGGCAAATTCCAGGTCAGCGTAACCTTGCCGTCCTCGATATGCCCCTTCGCCATGTTCTGCGCGTCGCCAAGATCGATCTGCGCGCCGGCGGAACCAGCCGCGCCGAATGCCAGGCGGCAGAACTGCAGCCGCGCCGAGGCGGTTTTGGCGCTCTTGCGGATCAGGTCGAGGGCGAACTCGCGGTCATCAGGCTTGGGATTGTCGTCAAGGACCTCAAGCCCATTGACGATTGCACCCACCGGGCTGATGAGATCGTGACAGACCCGCGAGCACAACAGCGCCGCAAGTTCGAGCGCATCGGGAGCGGGACCGGGAGACGAAGTGCCAGACATAAATTGTTCCTGGAAAGCCGCACGCCGCGGGAGGGGTGCGAATCACGCATGCCTGTTGGCTTGATACACCGCGCAGACGCATGCTGCCAGCTTGCGGCGGGACTGATAAAGCATGATCCGGAAAAGTGGAAACTGGTTTTTCGAAAAGATCATGCTCAAACAAGGACATGAGATCATGATGCGATGCCTTGTCATCGCATCATGATCTCAGGGAGAGACGAACAGGATATGAGACCGCTCATGAATGAGGCACAATCGCCCACCATCGACTGCGATGCCGCCGCCACGCTGCTCGAACCGCTGACCGAACTGGTGATTCGGGCCGGCGAGGCAATCCTCGCGGTCGACCGTTCCGCGATGAAAGTCGGCGGCAAGGGCGACGGCTCGCCGGTGACGGAGGCCGATCTGGCCGCCGACCACATCATCGTCGAAGGCCTCGCGCGGCTGGCGCCGCGGATATCGCTTTTATCCGAGGAGCGCGTCCATCTGGCAAAGCCGCCCTACAAGGACAGTTTTTTCCTGATCGATCCGCTCGACGGCACCAAGGAGTTCGTCGCCGGACGCGATGAGTTCACGGTCAATGTGGCGCTGGTCACGCATGGCGCACCGCTGCTCGGCATCGTCGCTGCACCCGCGCTCGGTCTGATCTGGCGCGGCATCGTCGGCCAGGGCGCCGAGCGGCTGAGGCTGCGTGACGGCGTGGTCGCAGAGGCGACACCGATCAAGACTCGCCCGTGTCCGCCGCGCGGCGCGCCATGGATGGTTGCGGTCAGCCGCTCGCACGGCGACGAGCGCACCGAAGCCTTCATTGCCGGCCGCGGCGGCGCGATCCGCTCGATGCTGGGTTCTGCGGTCAAATTCGGCCGGGTCGCCGAGGGACAGGTCGATATCTATCCCCGCCTCTCGCCGACCTCCGAATGGGACGTTGCCGCCGGTCATGCGGTCGTCGTCGCGGCCGGCGGCAAGGTGACGGACTCACGCGGCCGTCAGCTGCATTTCGGGCTGGGCCGTGAGGACTTTCTGGTGCCGGAGTTTATCGCCTGGGGCGACCCGGCCGCCGCGTCATGATTTGTTGCGATTTATTGCGCGAGATTCGCCGCGAGTTCCGGCCAGCGCGCCACCGCTTCCTTCAGGAAGCGCGCCGGGTCGGCGGCAAAGGCGTCGCGGCTCTTTTCGCGATTGAAGAGATAGAGCCTGTTGCCGGCAACCACCCAGAACCGCGGATTGCCCGCGCAGGTCACCCCACGCACCAGGTCGGTCGGATCGTAGCCGCCGAACTGCGGACCATAGATATCCGGATGGGAAACGAACGAGGCGCGGTTGCCCTCGTTGCGGAACCGCCAGACCACGCCGCTTTCAGCGGCCTCGAATTCCGGTCGTCCCAGGGAGGCCGCGGCGTCCGTGAAATAGGCGACAGGATCGAACCCCTCGATCGCGAGGCCGGAATATCGGTTCGTCACCACCCGCTCGGTTGTAGAGGCCTGGACCGAGAGAGGCGGCCAGCTAGCCGCCAAAATGCCCGCCAAGAGGCCGAAAAAGGCCATTCCGCGGCACCAACCGTATCTTTCCTGCCGCTCTGCCGTCATAGTTGGTGCCGATAACATCCGAGTCGAGGGGACACTGGGCGCAACCTAGAGCCGTGCGTGTTGGCATCAGGTTAAAGGGCAGCGCCCGGATTTCGATAGCAGGGGTTCTTTATGACTTTCGCATCACGCCTTGCCGCGGTCGCGTTCGCCGCGCTGATGTGCTGGACCGCACAGGCGTCCGCACAGCAGCCCGCGCCGCCGCAGTACCCGCCGCCCCAGCGTGAACCGAGTCCGAGCACATACGGGCCCGAGGAACTGGTCGGCGCCGGACACAAGTTCTTCGGCAACGTCTCGCGCGGATTGGCCTCGGTCATCGAGCGCGCGGTCAGCCAATGGGGCCTGCCCAACGGCTATGTGCTGGGCGAGGAAGGCTCCGGCGCCTTTGTCGCCGGCCTGCGCTACGGCGAAGGCACGCTCTATACCAAGAACGCCGGCGACCTCAGGGTCTACTGGCAGGGACCCTCGGTCGGCTTCGACTGGGGCGGCGACGGCGCGCGCACCATGACGCTGGTCTACAATTTGCCTTCCACAAACGCGATCTATCAGCGCTTCGTCGGCATCGACGGCTCTGCCTATATCGTCGGCGGGTTCGGCATGACCGCTCTGACCGCCAACAACATTGTGCTAGTGCCGATCCGCTCCGGTATCGGCTTGCGGCTCGGCGCCAATGTCGGCTATCTCAAATACACCCCCCGCGCGACCTGGAATCCGTTCTAATCCTCGTCTTTGCGAGTGATCTGCTTCGGCCGACACAGCGCGATCAGCGATTCAGGTTAACGCTGCAATGGGCTGGCCTTGGGCCGGCCCGCCGTGGCATTGTGATTAACAAATTCCTTCTTCCGGTGGAGTAACCCTTCATGATCGAACCGATCATGTACGCGGCGATCGGTTTCCTGATCTCGATGCTGTGCGGCCTGATGATCGTGCCGCTGGTGCATAACCGCGCCGTACGGCTGACGACGCGTCGCATGGAAGCGGCGACCCCGCTCTCGATGGCCGAGATCCAGGCCGACAAGGACCAGCTCCGCGCCGAGTTCGCCATGTCGGCGCGACGGCTCGAGATGAACGTCGACCAGCTCAAGAACAAGACCACGAGCCAGCTCGCCGAGCTCGGCAAGAAGACCGATGCGATCAACCGCATGAAGATCGAGCTTGGCGAGAAGAACGCCGCGATCTTCGCGCTGGAGGCGCGCGAGAAGGCGATCAAGGAGCAGCTTCGCGCCACCGAGGAAGAGTTCGCCGCCAAGACCGGGCTGTTGCGCACCGCCGAGCAGGCGCTGGCCGACAAGCGGACCGAGCTTGGCAAGATCAACGCCGAACTCAACGACCGCTCCATGACGGCCGACAGCCGCCAGGTCGAGCTCGTCGCGGTGCGGACCCAGATCGAGGAGCTGAAGGGCCGCGTCGGCGATGCCGAGAAGGAATTCACGGCGACCCAGGCCCGCCTCGCCCAGGAGCGCAGCCAGTCGGAAACCGCGACGCGCGACCTGACCGATGCGCGTGGCCGGGTCGAAAATCTGAGCCAGCGCGTCACCGATCTCGACCGCCAGCTCATCGTCCAGGTCAAGGAAGCCGAGATGCTCGGCAACCGCGTCAACGACCTCGAAGCGCGGCTTGCCACCCAGGGCAAGCTGCTGGCCGAGCGTGAATACGAGAACAACCAGCTCAGGCAGGCCAACGACACCGCCGAGCGAGCCGCGAAGGAGCTGCGCGAGGAGATCGCCGCGACGAGCGGTGGTAAATCGCCTGCGCTCGAGAAGCTGCGCCAAGAGAAGGCCGCCGCCGAAGAGCAGCTCGGCATCATCAGCGACGAGCGCGCCAAGCTGCAGCGTGACATCAACGCGATCCAGCAGCAGGCCGAAAGCTCCTGGGCGACCGAGCGCATGGAAAACGCGCTGCTGCGCGAGCGCATCAATGATATCGCCGCCGAAGTGGCCAAACTCGCGATCCAGCTCGAGGGGCCGAATTCGGCGATCGAGGCCATGCTGGCGGCTGAACCGACCGTGCCGGCCAAGATCGCCGCCAAGCCCGCCAATGGCGCAGCTGCGGCGACCAGCCCGCCCGAGGGTGGCGGCACCCTGGCCGAGCGGATCCGGGCGCTGCAATCCCACGCCTCCCGCGCCCGACAGCAGGGGGCCTGATATCGGCGCTCGTGACTTGACACCCCACCCCGCCACTTCGTAAATCGCGGGCTCTGACGAAGCGCCTTCTTCGACCGGCCGCCGACCAGCGGCCCTTGGCACGTCAAATCCCGGACGCATAGCTCAGCGGGAGAGCGTTCCCTTCACACGGGAGAGGTCCAAGGTTCGATCCCTTGTGCGTCCACCATTAATACCAATCAAATCAATAGCTTCTTTCGCACGCCGCTTTTGTGGCGACCGGAAATCAAACACCTCAGGCCGAACGCAGCACGAATTGGCGTGCGGTTCCGTGCAAAGTCCAAGGTGCAACGCTGGACGTAGCGCTCGTGCACCGTCATAAAGTCGAAGCCGCATCTTCTGGAAATCCTCGCTGATGCTAATCCCGACCTTGAGCTCATCGACGGGACAGGAGCAAGCCATGGACGGCGGCATGGTCACATCAGCGCCGGCTTTGGTGCGCTTTGCCGGTATTCAGAAGACCTACGACGGCGAACACCTCGTGGTGAAGAACCTCGACCTCGACATCCGAAAGGGCGAGTTCGTCACCCTGCTGGGCCCTTCGGGCTCGGGCAAGACGACCACGCTGATGATGCTTGCTGGCTTTGAGGTTCCGACCCATGGCGAGATCTACCTCGCTGACCGGCCGATCAAGAACACGCCGCCGCACAAGCGCGACATCGGCATGGTGTTCCAGAACTACGCCCTGTTTCCGCACCTGACGATCGAGGAGAACGTCGCCTTCCCGCTGTCCGTCCGCAAGGTCAACAAGGCGGAAGCGCAGGAGCGCGTGCGGACGGCGCTACGCATGATCAAGCTGGAAAACCTGGCACACCGGCGGCCCGGGCAGCTCTCCGGCGGCCAGCAGCAGCGCGTGGCGCTGGCGCGCGCGCTCGTGTTCAACCCGCAGCTCGTGCTGATGGATGAGCCGCTCGGCGCCCTGGACAAGCGCCTGCGGGAGCAAATGCAACTCGAGATCAAGCAACTGCACGAGACAATGGGCATCACCGTCGTCTACGTGACCCACGACCAGAGTGAGGCGCTCACCATGTCGGACCGCATTGCCGTGTTCAACGACGGCATCGTGCAGCAGATCGACAAGCCCAACACACTGTACGAGCACCCGGTGAACAGCTTCGTCGCCAACTTCGTCGGCGAGAACAACGTGCTGGCCGGCACCGTCGAAAACATCGAACAGGGATATTGCCGCGTCGCGCTCGCCTCCGGCGGCTTCGTGATGGCGCAGGCGGTCAACGTGACAGGCGCAGGCGCCGCCACGTCGCTGTCGGTGCGGCCGGAGCGGGTCTCCCTCCTGACGGACGACGAGGCCAGCGACGGGCCGAACCGCCTGCGGGCCACGGTGCATAACACCATCTATCTCGGCGACCACGCACTGGCCGTGCTCGCGGTCGCCGGCAACGAGGAGTTCATGGTCAAGCTTCAGCCGGGCGCGCATGGCGGCCTGAGCCATGGCCAAAGCGTGTCCATCACCTTCCGTCCCGAAGACTGTCTGGCCCTTGATCCCGTATGATCGAACGCTGCAATCGGCCCCCCGAGCGATCGGGCCGGGACGCATCCGCCTCCAAGATGCAACTCGCATGAAGAAGGAACGAAGACGATGCCGAAGCTGAAGATAGCGCTGGGATTCGCCGCGACGTTCACCGCCGGCATTGCGCTGGCCACGGCCGCGCAAGCGCGTGACCTGACCGTCGTGTCGTGGGGCGGTGCATACCAGGATGCCCAGAAGAAGGTTTATTTCGAGCCGTTCAGGAAGGCCGGCAGCCCGATGAACGACGAGTCCTGGGACGGCGGCATCGGCGTGCTGCGCGCCAAGGTGCAGGGCGGAGCCGCGACCTGGGACGTGGTCCAGGTCGAGAGCGACGAACTGGCGGTTGGCTGCGAGGAAGGCCTGTTCGAGAAGATCGATTATTCGAAGATCGGCAGCGAGGCCGCCTATCTGCCGCCGGCAGTCGACCCCTGCGGCATCGGCGCCATCGTGTACGATTTCGTGCTCGGCTACGACAAGGACAAGCTGAAGGACGCGCCGACGAGCTGGGCCGACTTCTTCGACACCAAGAAGTATCCGGGCAAGCGCAGCCTGCGCCAGGGTCCGAAGACCACGCTGGAGATTGCCCTCATCGCCGACGGCGTCGCGCCGAAGGACGTCTACAAGGTGCTGGCCACCGACGAGGGCATCGAGCGCGCCTTCAAGAAGCTGGACACCATCAAGAACGACATTGTCTGGTGGAAGGCTGGTGCCCAGCCGCCGCAGCTGCTCGCGTCCGGCGAAGTGGCGATGACGTCGGTCTACAACGGCCGCATCGATGCCGCCAACAAGAGCGAGAAGAAGAACTTCGGCATGGTGTGGAACGGGGCGCTCTACACCATCGACAGCTGGGTCATCCTGAAGGGCAGCCCGAACAAGGACGCCGCCTACAAGTTCCTGGACTTCGTCGGCAAGGCCGAGAACCAGGCCAAGCTGTCGGAGAACATTGCCTACGGTACCTCAAACAAGGATGCCGCAGCTCACCTGCAGCCGGCCGTTCTGAAGGACCTGCCGACCGCACCTGATAACATCAAGAACGCGGTGGAGATTAACGTCATATTCTGGCTTGAAAACATCGACCGCCTGACCGAGCGCTTCAACAAGTGGGCAGCGAAATAGCGCGCGCAGGGCTCAACCGATGGCGGAAGCGTTCCTGACTGGCACCGATGCGCCGACCGGGGTGCCGCTCAAGCGGCGCCTGAGACGGGCGGAGCGGGCGCGCCAGTTCAAGGCGTTGGCGCTGATCCTGCCGCTGCTTCTGTTCCTGCTGTTCACCTTCCTGGGTCCGATCGCCGGCATGCTCTGGCGCTCGGTCGACGACTGGGAGGTGGGCAAGGTCCTGCCCCACACCGTGGCGGCGCTGGCCGACTGGGACGGCAAGGACGTGCCGGACGAAAAGGCCTACGCGGCGCTGGCTGATGACATCCAGGCCGCGCGTGCCGCCGGCACCATCGCCATCGCATCCAAGCGGCTGAACTACGCGCTGAATGGCTTCCGCACCATCCTGGCCAGCACCGCGCGCAACCTGAAGGCCGCGCCGGAGCCGGGCACGGCCAAGGAGACGCTGGGCAAGATCAATCCGGCGTGGGGCGAACGCGCCACCTGGACGGCGATCAAGGGCGCCAGTGGCCCGATAACCAGCTTCTACCTGCTGGCGGCGCTCGATTTGACCAGGAACGTGGACGGCGCGATCGTCGCGGCCCCGCCGGATCAGGCGATCTACCGCGACCTGTTCGCCCGCACCTTCACCATCAGCTTCGGTGTGACCGTGCTCTGCCTGATCCTGGGCTTCCCGGTCGCCTACCTGCTCGCGGCACTGCCGCCCGGCCGGTCGAACCTGCTGATGATCTTCGTCTTGCTGCCGTTCTGGACGTCGCTGTTGGTCCGGACCTGCGCCTGGATCGTGCTGTTGCAGAAAGAGGGGGTCGTGAACGACAGCTTGCGCTGGCTCGGCATCATCGACGAGCCGTTGCGCCTGATCTACAACCGTTTCGGCGTGGTTGTGGCGATGACCCACGTTCTGCTGCCCTTCATGATCCTGCCGCTGTACAGCAGCATGAAGGCGATCTCGCCGGCTTACATGCGTGCCGCCGCGTCGCTCGGTGCGTCGCCCGTCACCGCCTTCCTGCGGATCTACCTGCCGCAGACGCTGCCGGGCATCGGGGCGGGATGCTTGCTCGTCTTCATCCTGGCGCTCGGCTACTACATCACGCCGGCGCTGGTCGGCGGCGCCCCCGATCAAATGATCAGCTACTTCATCGCCCTCTACACAACCGAAACGGTCAATTGGGGCTTGGCCTCGGCGCTGGGTGCGGTGCTGCTGTTCGCCACCCTGCTGCTGGCCGCCGTCTACGGAAAACTGGTCTCCGGCCAGCAAGTCACGGGAGGCATGAAGAATTGAACGGCGCCCCTTCCCTCCGCACGCCCAGCCAGCGCATCGCATGGACCACGACGATCGTTGCCTCCACGCTGGTGTTCTTCTTCCTGATGGCGCCAATCCTGGCGATCATGCCGTTGTCCTTCAGCTCCGGCTCCTACCTGACCTATCCGCTGCCGGGCCTCTCGTTACGCTGGTACGAGGACTTCATCGGCTCCCCGCGCTGGATGATGTCGCTGAAGAACAGCATGATCATCGGCGTCGCCGCGACCGTGCTCTCCATGGTGCTCGGCACGCTGGCCGCGCTGGGCCTGGCGCAGTGGAAGAGCAAGTTCAAGCCGCTGGTGCTCGCGGTCGTGCTGTCGCCGGTGGTCGTGCCTGGTGTCATCACCGCGGTCGGCTTGTACTTCTTCTTCGCCCCGAT
Source organism: Bradyrhizobium sp. LTSP885 (assembly GCF_000938305.1). Lineage (GTDB taxonomy): Bacteria > Pseudomonadota > Alphaproteobacteria > Rhizobiales > Xanthobacteraceae > Bradyrhizobium. The sequence continues at coordinate 460,627 of NZ_JYMT01000021.1, read as the reverse complement.
CGGGTTGACCGGCAGCTATTTGGGTCTGATCCTGGCCCACACCGCGCTGGCGACGCCCTTTGTGGTGATCCCGGTCAGCGCGACGCTGCAAAGCTTCGACATGAACCTGGCGCGCGCCGCAGCCTCGCTCGGCGCCTCGCCGCTCTACGCCTTCCGCCGGGTGATCCTGCCGCTGATCCTGCCTGGCCTGGCGTCGGGCGCGCTGTTCGCCTTTGCGACCAGCTTCGATGAGGTGATCATCGTGCTGTTCATGGCCGGACCGGAGCAGCGCACCCTGCCCCGCGAAATGTTCAGCGGCATGCGCGAGAACATCAGCCCGACCATCACGGCGGCGGCGGTGATCCTGACCACGGTGTCAGTCATCCTGCTCGCCACCCTGGAAGGCTTGCGCCGGCGTAACGAACGGCTGAAGGGCAACAGCGCCTGATCGGCGTCCTTACCTCGCGCCCTTCAACCGATCCGCCATGCGCTCGGCGATGGCGACCGTGGTCAAATGGGTGTTGGCGCGCGGGACCTCCGGCATGATCGAGGCGTCGATCACGCGCAGCCCCGTGCATCCGATCACCCGGCATTCAGGATCGACGACCGAGCGCGCGTCGTCCGGCGCGCCCATGCGGCAGGTCCCGCTCGCGTGCTGCGCGTCGCTGCACTCGGCAAACAGCCAGTCATCCAGCTCCGCATCGCTGAACGGCTCGTCCATCGAGCGGCCGCTGGCGCCGTAATCGACGCGGTGAGCGATATCGGTCACGGCAGGCTGCAGGCAGATATCGCGGACGCGGCGGACGCCGTCGCGCAGGCGTACCAGATCGCTGGGATCAGACAGCATACGCTCCTCGACATCAGGATCGACCTCGGGGTTGACGGTGGTGATGCGGACGTGGCCTTGGCTGAAGGCCTGATAGACCGAGACCGCGATGCGCCCCAGCGTGACATCAGACATCGATTGCGGCGAGCGGGCGAGATTGCCGGCGATCATGATCATGTCGTTGTCGCCGGCGCCCGCGAGGCCGGACGAGTAGCGCAGGCAGCAATTGGTGTGCCGGTGCATCAGCGTGCTCACCTGGCTGCCGTCGCGCAAATGCAGCAGTGCGCTCACGATCGGATGATCGAGCAGGTTCTCGCCCACCGGCAAGTCCGCGCGAACCGGGATACCGAGCCCCTCCAGCAGGCCTGTGGGCCCGATGCCGGAGCGTTGCAGGATGGCCGGCGAATGGATGGCGCCGGCGCAGAGGATCACCTCCTGCGTCGCGCGGGGCGTATAGGATTGGCCTTTGACGCGGACCCGGACGCCGCTGGCGTGCAGCCGGTTGCCCTCGAAGGCGATGGTGTCGACCAGGGCATGACCGACGATGTGAAGGTTGGCGCGGCCGCGCGCCGGCTCCAGATAGCCGTCATTGGTGGAGATCCGCAGTCCGGCCTCGCTGTTGATGGCGTAGGGCGAGACGCCGGTGCCGGTCGGCGCGTTGTGATCCTCACACCAGCCATAACCGAGGGCGAGCGCGGACGCGCGCAAGGCACGGTCGACATCGCCCCAATCCGGGATCGGCGCGCGATACACCGGGATCGGACCGCGATCGCCGTGATAAAGCGCGTCGGAGAAATTCTTGTCGGTCTCGAGCTTGCAGAAATAGGGCAAAAGCTCGTCCCACGACCATCCCGTGCAGCCCGCTTCCACCCAGCGGTCGATGTCGTCGGGCACGGCGCGGATCGCGATCTGGCCGTTGATTGTCGAGCTGCCGCCCATGGCGCGGCCGCGCCAGAGCAGCAGCGGCTGCTGCCGCTCGGTGCGTCGCGCCAGCAGCTTCGGCCAACGGAAGTCGTCATCACCGATGGCGCGCATCGGGTTCGGGATGCGGATGTGTTCCGGCGTCGTCGCGGTGCGCAGATCTTGCCCGGCCTCGAGCAGCAGCACGCGATGCGCCGGGTCTTCGCTCAATCGCGCCGCCAGCGTCGCTCCGGCGGAACCTCCGCCGATGATGATCGTGTCGTATTCCTGTTCAATCACGTCGGGTCACTTCCACTGCCTGCGCTCGTTCCAAGGAGAAGGTCGTAATGTAGCAAGGTCAGCCAAGGCACCTACGAGCCAATTTGGCCGCAAATACCTGAGATAACATGACTTTTCCGACGACACTATCGCTTGATGAGGTGAGCCAGGCCTACGGATTGTGGTTCACACGGGAGAGGTGATGATGCTGTGTCACTGACGGCGCGGATGGGCGCCGGTTGAGTTCGCCGAGCAGGCCGCGGACGGCGCCGTCGAATTCATCGGGCTTGGCTTTCTGATCGGCCTGCTGCCTGCCGTGCGGCTGCTGCCGGCGTCGGCCGGACAAGTCGTCATTCGCGGCGACGAGAAGGCGCTCGAGATTGATGGCGTCAGTGCGCTCCGCACCGGCAACCAATGGCGCGGGCTCACGCGGTTGCGACGGGGCTGGCGGAAGATCGCCGCGCGCGATCCTGCGCCGGCGGCGCGAGATCATCTCGCGCCAGCCATATCCCGTACCGACCCCGATACCGAAGACGATGACAATGATCAGAAGTCCCAGCATTGTTTTGTCCCACACTCACCCTGCCGCATTGCAATAAGCCGACAATGAAGGCGGAGAGTTGACCGTCGACGCCCGTTTTTGCAGCGCGGTGACCGTGTTGGATCCGCGCCCACCCGCGGAGTCCTACGGTCTTTTATTTGAGGTCCTCCTCGGCTACCTTCCAGGAACTCGGGGGGCCGGGGGAACTGAATGCGCAAGAGCAATGACTACATTTTGAGGTTGCAGCCGTGGTCGTTGTCCACGTTCGTTGCGGCGCTGCTGATAGTGATATTGACCACCGCGATGCAGGAGGTGTTTGCGACCTTCGGCATGCAGCTTTATTTCGCAGGCTTCGTGCCCGCGATCCTGATTGCGGGCCTGCTCGGCGGCGCGCCTGCCGGGGCTTTCGCCACCATCATCACGATCCCGATCGTGATCTGGGCATTCATGCCGCCCTACTTTGAATTCTCCTGGCCGACCGCAGCCGATTACGACAGCATCTCGACCTTCCTGCTGTCGAGCGCGCTCGTGATCTCTTTCTCGCAGCTCTATCGCGAAGCGATCATTATTCTGCGGAAGTGAACCCGCCGACGGGAAGCCGACCCGCCGCCAAGGGCACGGGGACGCTCCAGAGGCGAGTTGCCTCAGATCCCGAACATCCAGACCGCAACGATGGTGGCGAGTGTCGCCACCCCGCTGATGGTCCATCCGGCGGCGTAGAAGGCGTCGTCGGGAGCGGTGTCGAGCATCGCGTCGGTCGTTTCCGTCATCGATCGCCAGCGCATGGCGCGTCTCCTCGGAAATCCTGCCCATCTGCACAACGCCGATCGAAGTTCCCGGTTCCACGCGTTCTGACGACGACCCGCTGATCACGGACACCTGATCAGTGAAAGCGGAACCTGCGACATTCTGTCCCGTTGAGGCGCGCCGGAAAGAAAATGGGAGAACCATCCGATGCGAACACTGATCCTCGCCGTCACTGCCCTCGCCTTTGTGTCGTCCAGCGCATTCGCGCAGGACAAGGCCGCAGCACCCGCTGCACCAAGCAGTGACACGGCAGCCAAGAGCGATACGACCAAGATGGCGCCGAAGAAGGCGAAGAAAGCGGCCAAGAAGTCGAGCACGAAATCCGGCGACGAGGCGACCAAGCAATAAAGAAGAGCCGTCGAACGTTCGACGATCACGCGACAGGCCGCCCGCTGGGCGGCCTCTTTCGGTTCTGGCCCGCGACGTCGCCGGCGAGCGCCGGGCCGTTGAAAAACAGGCTCTTGCATTGAAGTGCGGAAGGGGGAGCGAAAGAGAAGCGGAACCGGTGATCTCACCGCTATTCGATCGTTCTGAAAAATGACCACCAGCCCCTTTAATTGCTCCCCCTGCCGCGCCTTCAGTTGTGGCGCGGAGGCGACGGCGGCGCATGATCCAAACGGGCTATCACGGCAGACGCGCGCATTATCCTTAATGCTGAGCGCCATCGTCCCGCGTCTCCATCAATCCGCTGACGCGCAGCCGCTCGGCAAACCAGAGCGAGGCCGGTCGCGCGATGCCGCCGCCGACATAAACCTCGGATGAGCTCACCTTGTTGCGTCCCAGCGTCACCAGCACGCCGGTGGCGAAGGCGAACCAGACATGCGGGTCGGTCAGCGCCTGTAGCTTGTGTTGATCGTGCTCGACCGGCTGGTGGTTGCTGTCCTTGCGGACTTCGATGGCGAGCAGATTGTTGGGAATATCGCGCTGGTGCACCACGATGTCGGGATAAACAGACTTGCCGAGATGGTCGTCGGTCGAGACAACAGATCCGTGCGGCAGCCGCAACGTGCGTTCGCCGAGCCGGTCGTAGTTGCAATCGACCTGCCAGCCCGAAAACTGCCGCTCGACATAGACCGCGAGACGGTGGGTGAGTGTCCGCTCGCCCAGATCGCGTTCCAGCAGGAAACCCTCCTGCGCGTAGAACTCCTGCAGCGCGGCGATCACCTTGTTCAGTTCGGTCTGCATGACATCTCCGACTGACAGCGCCGCCGCCGCGGCCGTTTTTAGTTGAGCATGATCTCAGCGCAAACGCTTCGCGTTTGTCGCAGGGGAAAACCGGCTTCCACCTTTCCGGATCATGCTCTGAAAATCCTACATCTGCACTTCGATCAGCCGCGGCCCCGGCTCGGCGATGGCGTCCGCCAGCGCCTTGTTGAACTCGTCGGCGGTCGTCACTGCGCGGGCCGGCACGCCCATGCCCTTGGCGAGCGCGACGAAGTCCAGCGTCGGGCGATCGATCTTCAGCATGTCCTGCGCGCGCTTGCCCGGCTCGCCGGCGCCGACGCCATCGAACTCGCCGCGCAGGATCTGATAGATCCGGTTGGCGAACACGATGGTGAGGACGTTGAGCCCTTCGCGCGCCTGCGTCCACAACGACTGGATCGTGTACATCGCACTGCCGTCGCCGACCATGCAGATCACCTTGCGGTCCGGACAGGCCACCGCCGCGCCGGTCGCGACCGGAGTCGAGTAGCCGATCGAGCCGCCCAGATTCTGAATCCAGTCGTGCGGGGCGGCGCCCGCCATCACCGGAAAGAAGCCGCGCCCGGTCGTGATGGATTCGTCGACCAGGATCGCGTTGTCGGGAATCGCCACGGCGATCGCCTGTGCGATCGACGCATGGTTCAAGGCACCGGTCGGCTTGACCAGCTCGACCGCCGCCTGCGGCTTCACATCGGAAGGCTTTGCGCCGAGCGCCGAGGCCAGCGCCTCCAGCGCCGCCACCGAGTTCTCCCCGCTCACGGTCATGCGATGGATATCGCAACCTTCCGGCTTCAGCAGGCTCGGCTTGTTCGGATAGGCGAAGAACGCCACGGGCTCGTTGGCTTCGAGCAGAACGATGTGCCGAAAACCTTTCAGCGCCGCCTGCGCCAGCTCAATCACGTAAGGCACCCGGTCGATCGAAAACCGCCCGCGTCCGCGCGCCATCCTCGGGCTGGCCAGCGGACCCATCACCTTGCAGCCGGTCTTGCCGGCGATCTGCGCCGCCAGCGCCAGCCCCTGCTCGGTCACCGCGCTGCCGGTCATCAGCAGCAATGTCGGTTCGCCGCTGCGCAGCAGCTTTGCGGTATTCTCGACGGCCTGCGGAGAATAGCTCTCACGCTGGGAGTCCACCGGCACCTGCGCCACGCCGTCGGCCTCGTTCCACGCGGTGTCGGCGGGCAGGATCAAGGTCGCAATCTGCGGCGGCGAACCGCTGGCGGCGGCGATCGCGGCGGCGCCGTCCCTGGCGACCGATTTCGCATCCGGCGAGGTGCGCACCCAGGCCGACATCGGCCGTGCCAGGCCCTCGATATCGGAGGTCAGCGGCGCGTTGTATTCGATGTGATAGGTCGCGTGCTGGCCGACGATGTTGACGACGCCGGAATTGGCCTTCTTGGCGTTGTGCAGATTGGCGAGACCATTGGCGAGGCCGGGCCCGAGATGCAGCAGCGTCGAAGCCGGCGTGCCCTTCATGCGGAAATAACCGTCGGCCGCCCCCGTCACCACGCCCTCGAACAGGCCGAGCACGCAACGCATGCCCGGGACCTTGTCCAGCGCGGCGACGAAATGCATCTCCGAGGTGCCCGGATTGGTGAAGCAGACATCGACGCCGCCTGCGACCAACGTCCGCACCAGGCTTTCCGCACCATTCATGCTCTCGCTCCCTTCAGAGATGTTCTTGAGATCGGGCTCAGATCAACCATTGTTCGTCCACTTCGTCAAAGGTTTAGCCGGGCAATGCTGGTATCGCTTACGGTCTGTTGCCTTTTAAACCGTGTTGTCTGAAAGTGCCTGATGTCACGGCTTCGTCGCTTGCGAAAGGCCGGCGATTGTGGCCTCTCTGGTAGATACTTGATGGTTCGCCGAGGACGATAACGATGCGACCGATTGCCCTGATGTTTACCGCGCTCACCTTGCTGGCAGGCGCCGGCCAGGTTCAGGCCGAAGGTTTTGGCGACACCCGCGACATCATGGGCGGTGGACCGAACTTCTTCGGCAGCGGCGCGAGCACGATCCCACGCACCACGGTCAACTACGCGACCGAATATGCCCCCGGCACCATCGTGGTGAACACCGCCGAACGCCGGCTCTATCTGGTGCTGCCGGGCGGCCAGGCGCTGCGCTACGGCATCGGCGTCGGCCGCGACGGTTTCCGCTGGGGCGGAACCCACCGCATCACCGCCAAGAAGGAATGGCCGTCGTGGACGCCGCCGTCGGATATGCTGCGCCGCCGGCCCGATCTGCCGCGCCACATGGCCGGCGGCATCGAGAACCCGCTCGGTGCGCGCGCGATGTATCTCGGCTCGACGCTGTATCGCATCCACGGCTCGAACGAGCCCGAGACGATTGGCCAGGCGGTCTCGTCGGGCTGCTTCCGCATGACCAATGACGACGTCAAGGACCTCTACGATCGCGTCTCGGTCGGCGCCACCGTCGTCGTGAAGAACTGATCGCGTCGATCTCGAGGGGGCGCCAGCGCGACGGCTGATATGGCCTTGCGCTGCTGCAAGCCTTGCGGCAGCGTCGTTCGAATGCGCCGACACCGATCTCAGATCCTGCCTCGTCTCGCCGTGGCGCTTGCTGCTACGCTTGTTGCGACCTTTGTGGATGCCATCGCACCCGCGGTCGCAGCCGAGATTCCGGCGATCGCCGCGCGCCAGCGCACCGAGAAGAAGGTCTTCACCGACAGCGAGATCGTCGACGGCTTCCTGAAGACCGCGTTCGGCGCCGAATATCATCTCGCCGGTCGCGTCGACCGCATCCGCAAATACGACAGCCCGGTGCGCGTATTCGCCGACGGCAACCGCGCCGACCGCAAGGCCCAGCTCGCGAAGGTCGTCGCCGACATCGGCACCAGGATCAAGCATCTCGATATCGCGATGACCGAGGACAGCGAAGCCGCCAATGTGCGGGTCAAGATGGTGCGCGACCACGACCTCAACCGCACCATCGCGACCTTCTACGGCCGCGAGCGCGCCGGGGAGATCCGCTCTTCGCTCGACCCGCAATGCCTGTCCGGCTTCCGCAAGAACGACAGCTACGAGATCGAGCATTCCGACGTGATCCTCACCGTCGACAATGGCGATTTCGTCTTTCTCGACTGCGCCTATGAAGAGCTGCTGCAGTCGCTCGGCCCGATCAACGACACCGCGAGCGTGCCGTGGACCATGTTCAACGACAGCGTCTCGATGGGCTTTTTCGACGTCTACGATCAGTATCTGCTCAATTTGCTCTACGACCCCCGCATCAAGGCCGGCATGACCGTGCAGGAGGTCAAGGCCGTGCTGCCTGATGTGCTCACGGATGTGCGGGCCTGGGTGAAGCAGGTGAATCATCTGGAGTGAGGTGGGTTGTTGGTTTGGGCGTGTCGCGTGCCACCAATTCCACGTCGTCCCGGCCTAGTGCGCAATTGCGCACGGGGGGCCGGGACGACGCTGAATTTGTTGCGCGCTCCAACGTCAAATGCCGTCATTGCGAGGAGCGATAGCGACGAAGCAATCCATCGGCCCGCATACGCCGCACGGCCCGCAGACGCGGGCGATTTCGGTTCGTCTCAGCATGAAAAGGCCCGGCAACGAGCCGGGCCTTCTTCTTATTCCGGGCCTTCTTATTTACTTCTGCTGTTGGCTCTTGGCGTGGGCCTGATCACTTTGCTTGCCTGCGCTCTGAGAATGTTGCTGAGCACTCTTCGACTGCTCCACGCCCTTGGAGTGGTCGCCCTTGCTGTGCTGATCAGCGGCGGCGCGGTGCGACTTTGCCGCAGTTTCGTGAAGTTCGGCGGCCTTGTTGTGTTCGCTATTCGCCATTTTAGGTTCCTTAAGTCCAGCTCCCAGCACGCGACAATACCCCAGACTCCAGGCCGTTCCCGGATGTCACGGAATGGTGTGGGCGGATGCTGGTTGTTCCATTTGAACCGCGAGCCGCTGCCTGTTTTGAACAAGCCTGGTCACCATATGAAACACATCACCGCCCGGCCCTCGGCATCATTCGGTGACAGAGAGTTTTGCGCTCCCGCCTCTTCAAAGGGATCAGCGACATGTCGCAATATCGCGCGCATATCTTCGACTCGGATGGCAGGTTTCAAAGCTCAGTTCCGCTCGAATGCCCGGATGACAAAACAGCCCTTAAGCAGGCAAAGCGAATGGTCGACGGCTATCATGTCGAGCTTTGGCAACAAATCCGAAAGATAACTACGTTCGACCACAAGCCGCAGCGCATATTCCTGGCATGACCGAATTCGTGGAATGGCGGACGGGAACGCACGAATGCGGTTGCGGGGCCAAATACAAAGTCACCGTGACCGAACGACCCACTGGTAGCGTAACCTGTGAGAAGTGCGGTACCCTGATGGATAGTCGAGCCAATCAAAGCTTTTTTGCTTACGCGCGCATGCCGAGGGACGAATAACCCGCCTCAGGCGCAGCTAGCAATGTCGCCAGTCGGCCCGAAGCGGACCGACCGGGCCACTCTAACGATGTCCATTGATTGGGCACACCGGAGGTAGCGGGCGAGGCGTCAAACCGACGTGAATGCCCGGAAGTCGGCGACGAAATCTCACATCCAGACACAGAACGGGTGTATAAGTCGGGAACCGGACATATCGGGGTGCAGCGGCGGTCCCCTTTGCGGTCCCGGTCCGGCTGGAGCACTTATGAAAGAGCCGAAGCACCCTGCCTCCGGTTTCGAGACGTACTTTGCGACACCGGGCGCAGGGAAAGCGACCGTTGGCTTTAAGAAGAACGCCGTCATTTATTCGCAAGGCGACCCGGCGGAATCGATTTTCTATGTTCAGAAGGGGCGAGCCAAGCTCCACGTCGTATCCGAGCACGGCAAAGAAGCCGTCGTGGCTATCATGGAAGCTGGCCAATTTTTCGGCGAGGGATGCCTCAATGGCGATACGGCTCGCGTTGCGACCGCAATATCGCTGGGAGACAGCTCAATAGTCTCGATATCGAAGGATGCCATGCGTGAAGCGCTCAAGAATGAGCCGAGCTTCGCGCAACTTTTCGTCACCTATCTCTTAACTCGGAATAGTCGCGTGGAAGAGGATTTGATCGATCAGTTGTTCAATTCCAGCGAGCGACGGCTTGCGCGTCTTCTGTTGCTTCTCGCCCATTTCGGCAAGGAGGGCGTTCCGCAACCCATCGATATTGAACTCAGTCAGGAAACGTTGGCGGAGATGATCGGGACAACCCGCTCTCGCGTCAGCTTTTTCATGAACAAGTTTCGAAAATTGGGCTTCATCAGCTACAACGGCAAGATTCACGTCCACATGTCGCTATTGAACGCCGTTCTGCACGATAAACCGGCGCTGAGAACCGACGATCCTGTATCTTGACTGAGAGTTCTGCAACGCTCCCGCCCGATTCAAGGCGAAGCATCATGACCACTGACATCCGCACATTCGAATGTCCTGCTTGCGATCACGTCCAGCAGCGCGTGGTCGAGCTTACCGATCAGATTTTAAGGAAAGTGAGCAAAACAGGACAGCGCTGCCGTGCCGGACGTGATCCGTTCGCATCCGAACATCGCGGGCCGCCCCCGCGATGTTTCCCCCAGATGGCCCCGGCGCTGACTTCCCCCCGCCGGGGCCGTTTTGTGCTCGTTGTCCGATCTGAAATTGAAATCATTAACTTTTCAAAAGTGAGCAGAACGGAACAGCATCCGGAACTTCAAAGTTCCATGCTTGCTCCATCACCGGCCCGCTCCGGCACCTACCCGGTGACTGAGAGTTCTGCAGCACTCCCGCCTGTTCCAGGGCGAAGCACCATGTTCCCAAGTTCACGACCACCATGTGCAAAGTGCGAAACAAGGATGATGTTGGCCCGGATTACGCCCGGCCCATCTGGATTTGATATCCGGACGTTCGAATGCCCGGCTTGCGATCACGTCCATCAGATGACGGTCGGGCTGGTCGATCCGATGAAATCCCTCAAGGCGAACGGGTGGCTGCACGGTCAATTGCAAGCGCCGACGTAGTGCCCCCCTTATTGGGCCGGGTTTTCGTATGAGGGCTTGGAATACACGGGGACGTTGCCAATCTCGCGTCCGTCCTCGTTGATGATCGCGATGCGGCGCTCAGGGTCGTCTTCGGGCTTGTCGAGTGAAACGCCTATGGCGAGCACCGCGGCCCTGATGATTGCGTCGGTATCGCCGTCGCAAACAAAGCCTGTTGGATCAAAAAGCCTGTGGCCGTCTTCAACATTGAAAAAGTAGCGGGGCATTGGCAAACCTCCAGTTTGCCAAGTTCCTCCGGCCGGCAATGTTCCGAACGGCCCCACGACAGGAGAGCTAGATGATTGACCACACCGGCATTGGAGTCGCGGACGTCGGACGTTCGGCCGCCTTCTACGACGCCGCCTTGGGGGCGCTGGGCATGCACCGCGTGACACAGATGCCCGATGGTTTGGGAACTGACGGCGTCGGCTACGGCATCGACTATCCGGTTTTTTGGATCGATAGATACCACGCACACTCCGTCAGAAATCATACCGCCTTTGCGGCCAAAACCAGAGCCGAGGTCGATGCATTCCACGCCGCGGCCATCAAGGCAGGCGGAACCGAAAACGGGGCGCCCGGTCTGCGCAAGCCGAGCTACTACGCTGCATTTGTGCTCGATCCGGATGGCAACAACATCGAGGCAGTATTCCGCGGCCTCGATGTTATCGTGAATTGAACAGGCTCGCTGCTGCGGGCGCGAGTTCGTTGTTGGCCCGAACGAGACGTCATGCGTCGTTCATGAGGCGCGCCGTCCCTGATACCCTGATTGAACTGCCCGCAATCCCGCTGATCTCCGCACGGATCAGCGATCGCATTCCCATGTCTTCGCCTTGAACAATATTGATGACGCCCCCGTGCGGCCAACCGATATCGCGCAAGTAGCCGGCAAACGCAGCGGCGGCTGCACCTGTTGCCGGGTCCTCCGATACGCCTCCGACTGCAAACGCATTGCGGACATGGAACAATTGCGGGTTGTCTGCCGTAACAAGCGCGATCGTAATTAGTCCGGCTTTCTCCATGAGATCTCGGCCGCGCTTGAGGTCATAGCTCATGCGAGCAAGCGCGTTGCGCGTTTTCAGGGCCAGGACGACGTGGTCGGCTCCGCCGTGAATCCTTGCGGGCGGAATATTCAAGTCGAGATCGTCGATGGAATAATCGAGAAGTTGCAGCAAATCCGCCTGCAGCAGGGGATCGATGGGTGCGCTACGTGTCGGCGGTGATTGAAGCGCGGCTGCAATTGTTTGGCCGTCGCGGCGGCCGGCGACCGAGATATCCGCGCTATTCAGCCTCAGTTCAAAAGTTTGGTCGCCGCGTTGAAGTGCAAGAGCTGCCCCCAGAGCGATGGTGGCGTGTCCACAAAACGGCACTTCACATAGCGGCGAGAAATACCGAACGCGCCAAGCGCCATCCGCGGGAGCCGCGAAGGCCGTTTCCGAAAACCCGACGTCCGCTGCGATCGCTTGCATCTCCGCGGCAGGCGGCAAATCCTCTCCGATCCAAACCCCGGCAGGATTACCCCCTTGATTGCCGTCCGAAAATGCGGCGATTCGAAGAACCGTCATGCTCGTGATCCTGTTTTCCTGTTCACCTGCTGCCTCAAAATCCTGGCACGAAACGGACCACGTGAGCCAGTCCGACGATGTCCGTTGTTCGCGCTTTCGGACATGGAATCCGTTGTGCGCACGAAAGCGGGCGGAGCGGCTTGACCTGGCCCCTGGGGCCGCCTCCATAGAGGGAGCGGTCAGACGATGCGAGGTGATTCGATGAATGCTGCCGCAAGATTCTTGAGCCCGTCCGAAGCTGCGAGGCAGCTCGGCATATCAGCGAAAGCGCTGCGTCTCTACGAAGAGCGCGGCCTGATCGCACCGGTCCGCACGCCGGCGGGATGGCGCGCTTATGGTTCGGCCGAGATGGCCCGCGGCGCCGAGATCGTCGAGCTGCGCGCGCTCGGCCTCAGCCTCGGTGAAGTGGCGCGGATCCTTCGCGGCGATGCGGACATCCTCGCCCGCGTGCTGGCCGCGCATGAGAGCGCGCTCGAAGAACGCATCCGTCAGTCCGGCGACAGCATCGCAAAAATCCGCCGCCTGCGCGCCGACCTCGGCCGCGGTAAGTTGCCCGCGACGCGCGACATCATCGGCGCAGTCAGGACGCGGCCGGCCGTCAGCGTCGCATTCGATCTGCCGTGGCCTTGGGGCGGCGAGCGCTTCGAGCTGCGCGACATCAGGTTGCTGACTTACATCGTCGGGCCGCTCGGCAGCGGCAAGACGCGGCTCGCGCAGCGTCTCGCGGCAACCCTGCCCGATGCCGCCTTCGTCGGATTGGAGCGCGCTGCAAACGGCGGTGCGGCCGCTCGCGCGCGCCTCGATGCCGAGCCGGCCTTGAAGGCCCGGGTCGACGAGAGCCTGGCCGCGCTCATGGCCGACGGCGCCGCAGAATCACCGGCGCTGATCGCGCTGCTCGCGGCGCTGGAGGCGGATGGCCCCGCGATCCTTGTGGTCGACATGCTGGAACAGGAGCTTGATACGGCGACCCAGGAGGCCCTGATCGCTAGCCTGCGCCGTCGCGGGCCGCGTGCGCGGCCGCTGTTCTTCCTCACCCGCTCCAGCGCAATCCTCGACCTCGATGCTGTCGGTGATGACGAGGCGGTCATCCTGTGTCCCGCCAATCACAGCCCGCCGATCTCCGTCACGCCGGTCCCCGGCGCGCCCGGCTATGAGGCGGTTGCAACGTGCCTCGCCTCGCCGGAGGTTCGCGCACGCACCGAAGGCGTTATCGCGTGGCGGCCGGGTTGACGACAACTGCGGGCTTCGCCCGCTCCAGACCGCGACTTTAACGCACGGTTCCGGACAGATGCGCGGATCGGAAGTGTGTTATAAGCCCGCCTAATGAGCGATCTCCCCCGAACCCAAGCCCTGCGTTGTTTCATCACGGTCGCCCGCGAAGGCACCGTATCGCGCGCCGCATCGGTGCTGAAGCTGACGCAGCCGGCCGTCAGCCTGCAATTGAAGGGACTCGAGGAGAGCACCGGCCTGTTGCTCTTCAACCGCACCCCTGGTGGATTCACGCTCACCGAAGCCGGCGCCACACTGCTGCCGCTGGCGCACAGAGCGGTGGCGGCGGCATCGGATTTCAAGGCGACTGCGGAAGCGCTGAAGGAGGCGCAGCGCGGCACGCTGCGCGTCGGCACCATCCTCGATCCGGAATTCACCAGGCTCGGACCATTCGTGCGCAGCCTCGCCACATCGGCGCAGCGGACCGAGGTGTTCCTGCGCCATGGCGTCAGCGACGACGTGCTCGCGCAGATCGGCAGAGGTGAGCTCGATGTCGGCTATTATGTCGATGCGACGCCGCCGGACCAGCTCGTGCACCGCAGCTTCGCCGAGCGCAGCATCGAGGATGGCTGCTATCAGCTGGCGCCGCTGTTGAGCTACGACTACCGCGTCATCGCGCCGATCGACTGGAGCAATCGGGTGATCGGCAAGGGTTGGGCCGAGCTCGCCCATCTGCCCTGGCTCGCGACACCGGTGCATTCCGGGCACCGGCGGCTGCTCGACGACATCTTCCGACCGCTCGGCCCCTTGCCCAAGCGCATTGCCTATACCGATCAGGAAGAAGCGATGATCGACTTCGTCGAGTCCGGCATCTGCCTCAGCCTCGCGCGCGACATCGTGCTCGCGCCGCGGCTGTCGCGTCCGCATAATTTCGTGGTCGCTGACAAGGTGAAGATCAGTTGCGACCTCAGCTTCGCCTGTCTCGCGACGCGGCGCTACGAGCCTGCGATCGCACAAGCGTTCGCTGCCGCGCGGGCGGTGTGGAATCTCAAGCCGGCGGTTGCGGGAGCCGGGCCGGCGCGATCGCGGAAAGTGGCAAAGAACCCGTAGTCGAGCGGGTGCGTGCTCACACATCTGCAGTGCTGATCGAGGCGCGGTCGCATGTTCGCCTGCGCGACATGCTGCGTTGCGCACCAGTGCAGGATATGCACGCAAGATGGAAGACAACGCAAAAGGTCGCCAGCGATCTGACTCTGGCGCTTTTGCCAAAGCGGACAGAACGAAATAAAGACTCGCAATGTACGGTAGGGCTCTTACTGTGCCGGAATTATCGGATATCCGCTAGGGCACCGATAGCTGAGAGTTCTCCGCGCTCCCGCCTGTCACCGGGAACGCATGATGAAGAACCTTCTGCTGAAGCAGGTCGGCCGAGCCGACTTCGAACGCCTTGAACCCCATTTAAAAACAGCGGCCTTTGCGCAGCATTCGGTGCTGTTCGAGACCGATCAGAAGATCAAGAACGTCTACTTCCCGATCGGTGCGGTTGTGTCACTGGTGGTGACGCTTTCGACCGGTGAAATGGTCGAGGCTGCCATGGTCGGCTCGGATGGCGTTGTCGGGGCATCCGCGGCACTTGACGGCAACATATCGCTCTGCCGCGGAATCGTTCAGCTGGATGGCGACATCATCGTTTGCGATATCGACGCGTTGAAGTCTGCTGCCCTGCAAAGTCCGAACCTGCTTTCGCTGCTGATTCGTCATGAGCAGGCCGTGTATGCCCAGGCTCAACAATCCGCGGCATGCTTCGCCACGCATATGGTCGAGGCCAGGCTGTGCCGTTGGCTTCTGCGCGCCCGGGACCTGTCGGAAGGCGACACACTGAATTTCACGCAAGAATACCTCGCCGAGATGCTGGGCGTCCGGCGCACCAGCGTGACCGTCGTGGCGCACACGCTACAAGCCGCCGGCCTGATCAAATATGCCCGCGGCAAGATTCAGATTCTCGACGCCGACGGTCTGCGGGAGAGCGCGTGCGAATGCTACGGCACGGTCAAGCTGCATTACGAGCGGCTGCTCAACGGACGCCGCGATTAACATCATCGCCTTTGGTTCGCGCTGAGCCGTTCGCCAACTGAAGCGGCCGCCTCAAGCCGGCATCTCCGCCTTGAACGAAAACAGACTGATTACTTTGCCGGTGCCGTCGGTGACTTCAAAGCGCCAGTCCAGACCTGGCTCTATTCGTCCGTACATGTTGCGGATCATGTCGCACGCCGACATTGCGGCTTCATGCCAGAGTTCTTCCGGATCGTTGCTGGCAACGGTTTCCGCCCGGTGCGTTTCGACCCCATTGGCCAAAATTCGAAACCGATACGGAGCAGCGGTAGGATTGGAACCGTGCATTCCTGCCATCACCAGCCAGCGCGGGAGCACAACGCCCCTCAATCACCGGTCGACGCGGTGAGGGGCCGCAATGGTTCACATGTTATCTTATCTCGGATATTCAACACAACCTAAAATGGACCAGATGATTCAATTCAAAGCGGAGACTGAGCACCGAATGCCAAGCTTTGGACAAGCGTCAAGCTTTGGACAGGCGTCAAGACAGGATCCATTGACAACCCGCTGACGAAGCCAGGACAATGGCCGATATCGTAGCGCATGCGACCCAACTGAACTCAGATGTCCCGCGATTTCCGCTTTCATCACACTCCCGTCGACGTTCTCAACTATGAGATCGCCCAGGAGACGGCCTCAGCACTCGGACGGATGGGACGAGCACTGGAAAAGGCACTCGCTGCGCTGCAGGAGTTCGATACCGCTCATCAGCGTTCCGGCGCACCGGCCTCAGTGCAGCAGGCACGACGCGCCCTGGTGATGCAGGCCGGCCACGCGCTCTGGATGTTCGTGGTACAGCGCGAGGCGTGTGGCCTGCGCGACAGCCGCGCCATCATGCGCACCTATCACGTGCCGGGCGAGGTGCAGCAGTGCATGGGGGTGCTTCCCGCCACATCAATGCGGACCGCGAATAACGCCTGAGCTTCGGGCCCGGACGGCGTTCTTCAGCAGCGTCGTCCTAACGGACTTCCGATCGGTGCGCGGATGGCTGGAGACGAGGGACGCCGCGCTGCCTAACGGCAGACGGCGCCCTGAAATCAGACTGACCTGGCCGGGCGTTCGCTGCCGGGGACCGCAGGCAACGGCTGCTTGCGCGCCGGAAGCTCCTTTTTCGGAGGCGCCGGGATCAAGCCTTCCCTGATGGCCTGCTTGCGGGCCAGCTTGCGGGCGCGACGCACCGCTTCGGCTTTCTCGCGCGTCTTCTTTTCCGACGGCTTTTCGTAGGCGCTGCGGCGCTTCATTTCGCGGAAGACGCCCTCGCGCTGCATCTTCTTCTTCAGAACGCGGAGCGCCTGGTCGATATTGTTGTCGCGGACAAGTACCTGCAATCGTTTGCTCCGAGCGGTTGACATAAGGCGAAGTGTTACGCGCTGCCACCGCGCGAGCGCACGACTTCGCTGTTTTTAGTCCGACAATGTCTTTGAAAAAGGGTCGCTACGACCGATCTACAAGGCTCAAGGCCAATCGAACTCCGCCAAGCTATATACTTATTTCGCAGACGCAAGGTGAGTTTCCGCGACCGCACACCATATCTGCGGCCCAGGCCGGTTCAGGACGCCCAAGTTCGGACAAGTTCGGTCTTGAACCGAGCGAGGATATCGGAGTTGATAGGCATCATCGGCTGCGGTTCCACAGGCGTCGGTGGCTGAGAGACAGTGCGCTCCCGCCTGCGACGGTGAGGCTGTCATGACGCGCTACTATTTCGACATCAGAAGCGGGCCAGACCTCTACCCGGATGAACAGGGACTCGAGCTGTCCGATCAGAGCGCGGCCGAGATCGAAGCCGCGCAGTCGCTGGTCGGCCTCGCCAAGGACCTGCCGCCGCTCGACGAGCGGCAGGATGTTGCCATCGAGGTTCGCAACGAGACCGAGGCGCTGTTCAAGGCCGCATTCATCTTTGAGAACAAGCGCTAGGGCCGCGCCAAGCCTTCATGCCGGCTCCTCGCTGTCGTCGTCGCCCTCCAGCTTGGTCCGCAGCGCCACGATCACCCGATGGACCGTTTCCAGGTCCTTGACCGCGAGCCCCTCCGAGAGACCGTTGACCCAGGGGACCTGCAAGGCCATCGCGGCGTCGAGGGCCCGGCCTCCCGTCTCGGTGAGAACCACCAGTTGCGCCCGCCGGTGATGCGGGTTGGTCTCGAAGGCCACCAATCCTTCCCTGTGCAGGTCATTGACGATCCGCTGCACATTCTGGCGGTTGGCGCCGAGATCGCGGGCCAGCCACGCCACCGGCTGCGGGCGTTCCGCCTCCACGATGGCGCCGAGGACCTGCCAGCGGGCGCTGGTCAGCCCGAGCCCGGCCACCAGGCGGTCGCCCGCGGTCAGGAGCCGGCTGTTGAGCCGGAACAGGTCGAGCACGAGGCCGGTCAGGGTGTCGCCGGCCGGCGTTCGTCGGGTCCTGGACATATGTCACCATTATTGAAATTGACATCATGGTGTCAATTATATATGCATAAGCATACCACATTGACATCATACAGCCAAACTGAACGGAGCCCTGTCATGCCGCAGTTGCGCCCCCTCGACCCCGCCTTCCCGATCGAACGCCAGATCGGGATCGAGACCGGCCCTGTCGTGCTGGTGAACCTCTTCACGCTCGAGGCGGCCGACGAGCAGGCCTTCCTGAAAGTCTGGCAGGACGACGCCGCCTTCATGAAGCAGCAACCGGGCTTCATCTCGACCCAATTGCACCGCGCGATCGGCGACAATCCGACCTATCTGAATTATGCGGTCTGGCAGAGCACCGCCGACTTCCGGGCGGCGTTCACGCACCCGGAATTCAGGGCGAAAATCTCCAGCTATCCCGCGTCTGCGGTGGCGTCCCCGCATCTGTTCGAGAAGATCGCGGTGCCCGGCATCTGTGTTGCGTAACAGAGCGTTTTCGAGCGAAGTGGATCCCGGTTCGCGCTGGGAAAACGCGTCAAACAAAGCGCGCGATCAGATCTTCCCGGATCCGCAGATCCCCTTCAGCGCCTGCCATTCGGCAGGCGACAGCAGCGGCGCCCCGGTGATTGCGCCGTCGGCCTTGCTCATGCGCGCGAGGCGGTCCTCGGTCAGCGGATGACTGGAGACGATCGAGAGCCCGTGGCCGCCCTCCTTGCCGGTGACGCGGAATATCAGGTCGCCCATCGGCTTCGCCGGCCGGCCGAGCCTGTGCATGGTCTCGATCGCGAACGTATCGGCATTGGTCTCGGCGTCGCGCGAATAGGACGACGTCACCAGTGTGCGCGAGGTGAAGACCAGCGCGCCGGAACCGGTGATGTCGCCGAACAGCAGTCCAATCAGGAATGAGGTGCCGCCATTGTGGATCAGCTCGCGCATGCTGTCGCGGTGGCGAAGATGGCCGAGCTCGTGGGCCAACACGCCGGCGATCTCGTCGGGGTTTTCGGCCTTCGCCAGCAGTCCGTCGAACAGATAGACCTTGCCGCCGGGCAGCGCGAAGGCATTCGGGATCGGCGTCGCCAGCACGCCCGACTGCACCGAATTGTCGAGCCCGGCGGATTCCCTGAGCGCGCCGACCAGCTTCTCGAACGCGGCTTGTCCCGCGGCATCGTCGCAGCGTTTGGCGTTGAAGATCACCTTGACCTGCGCGTCGGCGACGTCGCCAAGCCGCCGCTCGAAGCTGTCTGGCACCAGCGGCGTCAGCCGGTCGGCGGCGAGCGGCACGCCGAACAGCACCACCAGTACGATCGACACGGCTGCCGCGAGCGACCAGCCGACGATCGCGGCGACGCCGCGGCGGTTCGGAAGATTCTCCTCCAGCTGGCCACAGCGCGCGACGATGTCGGAGCCAAGCTGCGGATCGCGGACCTCGAGCCGCGCCAGCGCCGGCGCAGTCAGGCAGCTCAGCCGCAACAAGCCTGGCGGACTGTCGGCGCGGCGGATGTCGGCATAGGCCCAGCCTGCGAGCATCTCGCCGTCTTCAATGATCTGAAGCGTGTCCGACAGCGTGAGCGCGACGACGCGCCGCTTACTCGACATGCCGTCAAAATAGACGCCTCGCGGCGGAGACGGCGCGGCAGAGGTCGCTTCGCTGGGATCGGTCTCCATGCCCTAGAAGCCCGCGACGTCGAGGCCGTCGGCAAAGCCTTCGCCGAGCGCATTGGCAAGCTCGCCGCGCGCCGTCACGTTGGCCGCCGCCTCGATGTTGTGCACGATCGTCGACGACAGCACCCGGACCCAGAGATCGCGCATCAAATAGACCCGCATCACGACGTTCATCGACAGGGCAAAGGCGAGATAACCGATGCCGGCGAGGACCAGCAACGGAATGCTCTTGGCAAACGCCTCGGTCTTGAAGAACTCCGCGATCGGGGTGGCATCCATGCTCGCCACCAGGAACACGCACAGCGCGAGATAGGCGAGGAACGCGAGGCCGAGCAGCGCGATCCAGCCGATCACCTTCCAATAGAGTCCGATCAGCGCGCTGCGCCGCAGCGTCGATTCCAGCCGCACCTCGCCGAAGCGGATGCCCGACACCCACCAGCGCCATTCGATCGCCTTGTACGCGCCATAGACGAACGGCGCGCCGATCGTCAGATACAGCGCGAACGGCGCCAGCAGCCACAGCCACCAGCCGCGCTTGAAGAACTCCCAGCCGGTTCCTTCGAAAGAGCCCTGCAGATCGCCATAATAGGAATGCCGCATCTTGTAGCGTTCGAGCGCAGCCTCGCGCCACGGCAGCGCGAGGCCGAGCGTGACGCCGACCAGGAGGCCCCACAGCGCGGACTGCAGCGCGTAGATCCAGCCCGAGCCGCTCATCCAGAACCGGACCCCGCGCCACACCGTGCGCGTCAGCCGATAGCGCCGCGCGCGGTAGATCGCAAACTGCCCGAACACATAGAAGAAGGCGACCAGTGGCGTCGACGCGAACGCCTGGCCCTCCTCCGCCTTGAGGCCGGCGAGGAAGTAAGCGAGATAGACCGGCACCAATATCGCGAGCGCGATCAGGAAGCCGATCAGGAGCTCCTTGGCGCGACCGGTATATTCGGCGCCATCGCCGTCGACCAACGTATTCGACCAGAGGTGGCGGCGGATGTCGGTGGCGAGCCAGAACCGGTAGAAGCCGACGGTGACGAGCTCGAGCCCGGCACCGCGGACGATCAGGCGGAAGAACTCGTTGCGATTCCCGGAGAATGCCACCGGCATCGGCGGCGGCTCTGGCGGCGGTTGCGACGGCCCCAACGGGGTCCAGCTCATGTCATTCACGGATCAGCTCCCAAGGGCTGCAATCTCTGGGCTGCAACAATCTCTTCGGATCAAAAGCACAGATTAGTCGCCGCGAGTGTGATCCAGGTTTCACAGAACGTCGAGGCTCCCGGCCCGGCTTTCAGGAGGCTGCCAGGGCTTTGCATTAACGGGGGCTTGCCGGGAATGGGCAAATGAGGGGGGCGGTGGGTCGTTAGAGCAGCTGCGCGCTGGCACTCGTGCCCTGATCACAGGCTGCTAGAATCCGACCACGTCGAGACTGTCGGCGAAGCCTTCGCCGAGTGCGCTTGCAAGATCGCCGCGTGAGGCGACGTTGTCGGCGGCGGCGATGTTGTGAATGCGGGTCGATGCGGCGATCCGTGCCCACAGGTCGCGCATCAAGTAAATTCGCAGCACCACGTTCATCGCAAGGATGAACATCAAATAGCCGGTCGCCGCCACCAGGATCATCGCAACATTTCCCCTGAGGCCGCCACTGACCAGGCTGGCCATGGACAACTTGCCGATGGTTGCGATCGACCAAGCGCCCACGAAAAGGTAAGCGGCAAACATCATGCCTGACAGCAGGAGCCAGCCGATGACCTTCCAGTACAGGCCTGCCAGCGCGCCATATTGCAGCGTCGACGTGAAGCGCACCTGCCCGAAATGAAGTCCCGCGATCCACCAGCGCCACTCGATCGATTTGAAGACCGCGTAGATGAACGGGACGGCCAGCGAGACAACGATGTAGTAGAAGGGAATGGCGTCAATGACGGACTTCGGTAAAGGCGGCCTGTCCGCCAAACGCAGAATATCGTTGAATGATGGAGGACCAAACAAGAGGCACCCCACCAGCAGCCACAACCACCAGCCGCGCTTGAAGAACTCCCAGCCGCGGCCGTCGAAGCCGCCTTGCAATTCGCCATAGTGGCAGTGGCGCATCTTGTAGCGCTCGAGCGCCGCGGCGCGCCACGGCAAGGTCAGTCCGAGCGTGAGGATCGTCAGCACCGTCCACAGCGAGGACCGCGCCGCATAGGCCCAGCCGGAACCGTCCATCCAGAACCGGACGCCGCGCCACACCGTGCGTGTCAGGCGATAGCGTCGCGCCCGGTAGATCGCAAACTGTCCGAACACATAGAAAAAGACGAACAGCGTAATGCTGGCCAGCGCCTTGAGGCGCTCGACCTCGATGCCGATGAGAAAATAGCCGACATAGATCGGCACCATGATCGCGAGCGCGAACAGGAATCCGACCAGCAGCTCCTTGCCACGGCCGGTGTATTCCGCGGCGTCGCCATCCACCTGGGTATTGGTCCAGAGATGCCGCCTGATGTCGGTGGCGAGCCAGAAGCGGTAGAAGCCGACGGTGATGAGTTCAAGCGCGGCGCCACGGGCAACCAGCCCAAGGAAATCGCGGCGCTGGCCGGAGAACATCAGGCCTGGCGCCGTCGGTGATTCAAGAGGCGCGTCGATCGGCGCCCACCACTTTTCGACAGCCGGCGGCTGCGGCCCGTCTGGAATTGGAGGCGGCGAGCCGACCGACACCCACCACTCATTCACGGCAATCAACCCCAGGGCGAAGCTTGGCAATAAAGCCTGAGCGAGCGACATAGCCTAGCGGCTCGCGCCTCTCAAGATGCAGCCGGTGATTGAGCCCGTCTTTTGGCCAAATTAAACGCTGTTTCAAACAGACTTACTCTCGATCCCCGGCCTGTCACTGGGAAACCGTCCGGAACCGGCCCTTCCCCGCGCCACAATGATGCGGTCAAATGCGTGCTGAGGACCCTTTGAGGACCCTTGCGCAAAGCCGCGAATGGGAATGTAATTCGATAAAACATCACCGCGCCGGCCATGCCCCGGCCGAGGGACTATTGAGGAGCCGCCCATGCACGGGACCATCGATCTCGTCAAAGACACCAATCAGGACGCGGCGCGCGAGCGCGCCAATGCGATCCCGCTGTCGGATTACGATCCCGGCCACCCTGAATTGTTCAAGACCGATTCCTTCTGGCCGTATTTCGACCGGCTGCGCCGCGAAGACCCGGTGCACTACTGCAAGGACTCGATGTTCGGGCCGTACTGGTCGATCACCAAATACAACGACATCATGGAAATCGAGACCAACCATTCGGTGTTCTCGTCGGCCGCCTCGCTCGGCGGCATCACCATCCGCGACGTCCCGACCGATCTGCGCCGCGAGAGCTTTATCGCGATGGATCAGCCGCGCCATTCGGCGCAGCGCAAGACCGTGGCGCCGATGTTCACGCCGACACACCTTGACCAACTTGCACTTAATATCCGCACGCGCTCGACCGAATGCCTCGACAATCTGCCGCGCGGTGACGTGTTCGACTGGGTCGACAAGGTCTCGATCGAACTAACCACGCAAATGCTCGCGGTGCTGTTCGACTTTCCCTGGGAAGACCGCCGCAAGCTGACGCGCTGGTCCGACGTCGCGACCACCCTGCCCGGCGTCGGCGGGCTCGTGGCCACGGAGGATGAGCGGCAGGCCGAGCTGATGGAATGCGCCAGCTATTTCGCGCGGCTGTGGAAAGACCGCATCAACCAGCCGCCGAAGAGCGACCTGCTGTCAATGATGGCGCATAGCGACGCCACCCGCGACATGGACCCGAAGAATTTCCTCGGCAATCTGATCCTCTTGATCGTCGGCGGCAACGACACCACGCGCAACACGCTGTCCGGCAGCATCTATGCGCTCGCCAAGCATCCGGACCAGTACCGCAAGCTGAGAGAGAACCCGGCGCTGATCGACAGCTTCGTGCCCGAGGTGATCCGCTGGCAGACGCCGCTCGCCCATATGCGGCGCACGGCATTGGCTGATTTCGAATTCCGCGGCCGCCAGATCAAGAAGGGCGACAAGGTCGTGATGTGGTACGTCTCGGGCAACCGCGACGAGGAGGCGATCGAGCGGCCCTACGAGTTCGACATCGAACGCGCGCGGCCGCGCACCCACATCTCGTTCGGCTTCGGCATCCACCGTTGCGTCGGCTTGCGGCTCGCCGAGCTGCAGCTCAAGATCATCTGGGAAGAGATCCTCAAGCGCTTCGACACCATCGAGGTGGTGAGCGAGCCCGAACGGGTGTATTCCAGCTTCATCAAGGGCTACGAGACGCTGCCGGTGCGCATTGCCGCGTGAGGCGCAAAACTTATCTTCCTCTCCCGCAAGCGGGAGAGGAAGGCCAGAACATTCGCCGGAGCAAAGTTAAATGAACGTCCAGACCGCAATCCGCGCCGACAGGGCCGAGCAGCTACGTCAGGCGCGCGAGGAAGCCTATGCGACGCCGCTCAGGGATTTCCATCCCGGCGCGCCAAAACTATTTCAGAACGACACGCTGTGGCCGTGGTTCGAGCGGCTGCGCAAGGAAGAGCCGGTGCATTACTGCACCAACTCGCCGATCGAACCCTATTGGTCGGTCGTGAAGTACAACGACATCATGCATGTCGACACCAGCCACGGCGTCTTCTCCTCCGACTCGACGCTGGGCGGCATCTCGATCCGCGACGTGCCGCCGGGCTATGACTATCCGAGCTTCATCGCGATGGACCAGCCCAAGCACGCGCATCAGCGCAAGACCGTGTCGCCGATGTTCACGCCTGATCATCTCGACGAACTCGCAAAACTGATCCGGCAACGCTCGGCGAGCGTGCTCGACAATCTGCCGCGCAACGAGACCTTCAACTTCGTCGAGCGCGTCTCGATCGAATTGACCACGCAGATGCTGGCGACGCTGTTCGACTTCCCCTGGGAGGAACGAGGCAAGCTGACACGCTGGTCCGACGTCTCGACCGCGCTACCGAAGAGCGGCATCGTGGACTCACCGGAGCAGCGCCGGCAGGAGATGGACGAGTGCAACGCCACCTTCTCCCGGCTCTGGAACGAGCGCGTCAACGCGCCGCCGAAGAACGATCTGCTGTCGATGATGGCGCATAGCGACGCCACCAGGCACATGGACCCCGACAATCTGATGGGCAACATCATCCTGCTCATCGTCGGCGGCAACGATACCACCCGCAACACCATGAGCGGCTCGGTGCTGGCGCTGCATGAGCATCCCGACCAGTTCGCCAAGCTGAAAGAGAACCCTGCGCTGATCGACACCATGGTGCCCGAGGTGATCCGCTGGCAGACCCCGCTTGCGCATATGCGGCGCACCGCGCTGGTCGATACCGAGGTCGGCGGCAAGACCATCAAGAAGGGCGATCGCGTCGTGATGTGGTACGTCTCGGGTAATCGCGACGACGAGGTGATCGAGCGGCCCGACGAATTCATCATCGACCGCGCCCGCCCGCGCATCCATCTGTCGTTCGGCTTCGGCATCCACCGCTGCGTCGGCATGCGGCTCGCCGAATTGCAGCTCAAGATCGTCTGGCAGGAGATGCTGAAGCGCTTCGACCGCATCGAAGTGGTCGGCGAGCCGAAGCGGGTTTATTCCAGTTTTGTGCGGGGAATCGAATCCTTGCCGGTGCGGATCCCGGGCTGAGTCCCTAAGGCTATCATTGCGAGCCGACGGGGCGCGCGAACGCGCGCCCGATAACAGAGCAGATCAAGCAAGGCTGGGAGTTGACCGGATGAGCGAACGAGTCATCGCGTTTGTAGAGCAATGGGTAACGAATAACGTTCACGCCGGGGCCCCAGCAGAGGGTGAGGATATTCAGGCAAAATCGCTGGCTCAACAATGCCGTGCAGAGGCGCTGGCGGCCGGCATTCCCGCGGCCGAAATTGACGACGAATTCGACGACCTGACGGCCTTCATGTCGGCCCAGATTCAAGAAGCGAATGAACGCGAAGAAGGCCGCAGCTAGAAGGTGGGCTAAAGATCAGGGTTCGATCGCAAAGCCCTGATCGATGCCGGCGCTTTTATCGACCGCACCGCGCAACCATCTGTCGTTCGGCTTCGGCGTCCGCCGAAGCGCACCTTCATTCCAAATCGTCGAAGTCTTCCGGCGCAAGCTTGAGGGCGGCCGCACGCACATTATCCTCCAGGTGATCGATGGATCGCGTGCCGGGGATTGGCAGCATGACAGGTGATTTGGCGAGCAGCCACGCAAGCGATAAGGCTGCGTGCGTGAGACCGCGACGCGAGGCGACCTGCTTGATCTTGAGCGCCTTCAGGCCGCGTTTGCCGCCCAGAGGATACCAGGGCAGAAAAGCAATTCCAAGACGCTCGCACGCGGCGAGTACGTCTTCGCTGGTTCGGTTTCGCAGATTGTACGGGTTCTGAACCGACACGATCGGTGTGATGGAGCGCGCCACTTCGAGCTGCGCAACGGTGACGTTCGAAAGGCCGATTTGGTGGATTTTGCCCGAGCGCCGCAGATCAGCCAGCGCTCCAACCGACTCAGCAAATGGCACATTGGGGTCAGGCGCATGGAGTTGATACAGATCGATGCGCTCCAGCCGCAAGCGCTGCAGGCTGCCTTCAATCGCGCGCCGCAAATGGTCGGGGCGGCCGTTCTCGACCCAGGATCGGCGGTTTGGCCGCACTAGGCCACCTTTCGTGGCAATGACCAAACCCGGAGGGTAGGGATACAACGCCTGCGAGATCATTGTCTCATTCGCCTCGGGGCCGTAGCTATCCGCGGTGTCGATGAAATTCACGCCGAGCTCGACCGCTCGATGCAGAACCCGATTGGTGTGCTCCCGATCCCTTGGTCTTCCCCAGGCCGAATCTCCGCATAGACGCATTGCGCCGAAGCCCAACCGGTTAACTGTCAAGTCGCCAAGGTCAATTGTTCCAGCAAGCGCCGCGCCTTTATATGGAGCCTGATTCACCCGCAACTCCATCTTGTCGAAACCGCAACACTCATGCGCTGCATTCTCGGGAAAAGGTCCGCCTTGGCACTTTTCGAAAGTGTCAGCCTCGGTGCGTAAACTCTTGCGGGCGACGTTGATCGTCAAGCGAGAGACAAGCATAACCGGTGAGCCTTGGGCGGCCTTTACGGTCACATGCGCCGCATCTACACTGGCTGAAATTGCAATTTCTCGCGTGCCTTCGCTCGCAATGACGGGGTTATAAAATTCCGGCATAGCTGCGCGAGCCAGATGCGAAGGGAATAATACGCTCGCCTGGCCTAAGCCCTCGGCATGAGGCCGCGCCAATGCGCGTCCCATCCCCGAGGCCATGATGGACCAGATTGCCGCTCACCAGGACAACGCGACCAGCACCGACTGGCCGGTTGCAATCTACCGCACGCTGAAGGATTTTCGCGTGGCGCAAGTGTCGTATGTCCCTGACGCCGGGCATTCCACGCTGATCAAGCTGTCGCACGCGGATGCCGATATCAAGACCACGGTCCTGACCACCGAGGAGGAAGGCGTCGCGTTGTCCGCGGGCGCCTGGCTCGGCGGCGATCGCGCGGTGCTCTTGATGCAATCGAGCGGCGTCGGCAATTGCGTCAACATGCTGTCGCTAATGGCGAGCTGCCGCTTCCCGTTGCTAACGCTGGTGACAATGCGCGGCGAATGGGCCGAGTTCAATCCCTGGCAGATCCCGATGGGCAAAGCGACGCCGAAGGCGTTCGAAATCATGGGCGCCACCGTGCTGCGGCTGGAGGACCCTGATGATACCGAGGAGGTGATCTCGGCCGCCGCCTCGCTCGCCTATGACGGCGACCAGCAGGTCGCGGTGCTGATCGCGCAGCGGATGATCGGGCGCAAG
Organism: Bradyrhizobium sp. LTSP885; assembly: GCF_000938305.1. Classification (GTDB taxonomy): domain Bacteria; phylum Pseudomonadota; class Alphaproteobacteria; order Rhizobiales; family Xanthobacteraceae; genus Bradyrhizobium. The sequence continues at coordinate 433,339 of NZ_JYMT01000021.1, read as the reverse complement.
AAGTGGACGAAGGAGACGCACTGATGTCAGCCCCAACAGGAACTCTCGATCGCCGCGCCACGGTGAAGGCGCTGCTCGCTGAGCGCGGCAACCTGCTCGCGATCTCCGGGCTCGGCTCCTCGACCTACGATCTGTTCGATGCCGGCGATCATGCCGGGAACTTCTATCTCTGGGGCGCGATGGGGGGAGCAGCGATGATCGGGCTTGGCCTGGCGCTGGCGCAACCGAAACGCCCGGTGCTTGTTATCACCGGTGATGGCGAGCAATTGATGGGGATCGGCAGCCTGCTGACGATCGCGACCAAGCAACCCGGCAATCTCTCGATCGCGGTGCTCGACAACGGCCATTTCGGCGAGACCGGGATGCAGCTCAGCCATTCCGGCCTCGGCGCCAAGCTCGAGGTGATCGCGAGTGGCGCGGGCATCGGCTCGGTCAGCGATATCGCGGACATGGCCGGGATCGAAACCTTTCGCAGAGGGTTGCGGGATGTCCATGGTGGCACACAGCTGGCGCGGATCCGCATCGCGTCCGGCGAGGTCGAGCGCGCGCTGCCGCCGCGTGACGGCGTATATCTGAAGAACCGCTTCCGCGGCCATCTCGGCTTCGCGGTGACGTGATGCGCAGACGCGCTCAGGCGAGCTGGATGTCCCAGAGTCCCTCGGCGCGCAGCGCGGCGACCTCGTCGCGCAACAGCTTCGCGATCAGCGTCATCGCGTTGGAGCCGGCATGCTCGACCGGCGAGGCCAGCGTCAGCTCGCGGCGCGGCGCGGGCCGTGCGATCGGCGCGGTCTCGAGCCGGCCGTCCGCGACCTCGGCACGCACCGAGGATGGCGGCAGCAGGGTGTATCCGAGCCCCTCCTCGACCAGGCTGGTCAACACCCGGAACGAATCCGCTTCGAGCTTGACGTCGAGATTGATCTTCTTCTTCGCCGCGGCATGTTCGAGCAGCGCACGGAGACCGTGCGAATGACTGGGCAGCACCAGGCGCTGGCGCATCAGCCAGCCGAACTCGACCTGCTTCTTCTGCTTCAGCCCGCTGCCGCGCGGGCCGACCGCGACGATGCTATCGCGGCCGAGGGTCTGCACCGCCAGATGCAGATCGACCGACGGCCCGTAGATCACGGCCAAATCCATCTCACCGCGATGCAGCCACTCGATCAAATGCCCGCTGTAGCTTTCGACGATGCAGAGCGAGATGCCGGGAAACTGTTCCACCGTGCGCCGCGCCAGCCGCGCCGACAGCACGCAACTCACGGTCGGCACCAGCCCGAGCACCACACGGCCCGACGGCGCGCCGCCGGCGGACTGGATGTCGTCCCTGATCTGGTCGATCTGCCGTACGATACCACTGGTGCGCGCGAGCAAGAGACGGCCGGCATCGGTCAGCACCATGCCGCGACCGTTGCGCGTGAACAGATCGGTGCGCAGCTCGTGCTCGAGCAGCTTGATCTGGCGGCTCAGCGCCGGCTGCGCCACCCGCAACGTATCGGAAGCTTTGCTCAAGCTTCCGAGTTCCGCTACGCAGGCAAACGTCCTAAGCTGGCGGAAATCCATACTTGCCAATCCTGGAAGGCAGGTTCATACGCTATAACAAACGAGCATAGGGGGTTTACCGGGGCCCCACAATGGCGGGCGCTTCGCCCGCCATTAGGGCCTTTATTTGACGCGTTTTCTTCACGCGAACCGGTACCCACTTCGCTCGAAAACGCTCTGGTGCAACCTCTCGACAAGAAGCAACAATGACCGCACACGACCCGCAACAGGACGAGCATTCCGACATCCGCGACGCCGTCGCAAAACTCTGCGCCCAGTTTCCCGGCGAATACTGGCGCAAGCTCGATCGCCAGATGGCCTATCCGAAGGAATTCGTCGATGCGCTGACGGAGGCCGGCTATCTCTCGGTGCTGATCCCCGAGGAATATGGCGGCGCGGGCCTGAAGCTGTCTGCCGCCGCGGCAATCCTGGAAGAGATCCAGCGCGCCGGCTGCAACGGCGGCGGCTGCCACGCCCAGATGTACACAATGGGCACCGTGCTCCGGCACGGCAACGACGCGCAGAAAGCAAAGTATTTGCCGAAGGTCGCGACCGGCGAGTTGCGGCTGCAGGCGTTCGGCGTCACCGAGCCGACCAGCGGCACCGATACGTCATCGCTGAAGACCTTCGCGCGCCGCGACGGCGACCATTACGTCGTCAACGGCCAGAAGATCTGGACCAGCCGCGCCGAATATTCCGACCTGATGATCCTGCTCGCGCGCACCACGCCGAAGGATCAGGCCAAGAAGCGCACGGATGGGCTTTCGGTATTCATCGTCGACATGCGCGAGGCGAAGGGCCACGGGCTGGAGATCCGCCCGATCAGGACTATGATGAACCACGCGACGACCGAAGTGTTCTTCACCGACATGAAGGTGCCGGCGGAGAATCTGATCGGCGAGGAAGGCAAGGGTTTTCGCTACATCCTCTCCGGCATGAATGCCGAACGCATCCTGATCGCCGCCGAATGCATCGGCGATGCCAAATGGTTCATTGCGAAAGCGACCAACTACGCCAAGGAGCGCAGCGTGTTCGGCCGGCCGATCGGCCAGAATCAAGGCATCCAGTTCCCGATTGCAAAAGCCTACGCCGCGATGCGGGCGGCCGAGCTGATGGTGAAGGAAGCCACCCGCAAATATGAAGCCGGACTCGACTGCGGCGCCGAGGCCAACATGGCCAAGATGCTGGCGGCCGATGCGTCCTGGGAAGCGGCCAATGCCTGCGTGCAAACGCATGGCGGGTTCGGCTTCGCGGAGGAGTATGATGTCGAGCGAAAATTCCGCGAGACGCGGCTCTACCAGGTGGCGCCGATCTCGACCAATCTGATTTTGTCGTTCGTGGCCGAGCATGTGCTCGGCATGCCCCGCTCCTACTGAGTTCGCGCCCATGTTGCCGCTTGAGGGATTGATCGTCATCGCCGTCGAACAGGCGGTTGCCGCGCCGTTCTGCTCGTCACGCCTGGCCGATGCCGGCGCCCATGTCATCAAGATCGAGCGCCCCGAGGGCGATTTCGCCCGTGGCTACGACGCCGCGGCGAAGGGACAGAGCAGCTATTTCGTCTGGCTCAACCGCGGCAAGGATTCGGTGGTGATCGATCTGTCCACCAAGGGTGGCCGCGCCACGCTGGAAGAATTGATCGCCAGCGCCGACGTGCTGCTGCAGAACCTCAAGCCCGGCTCGATGGACAAGCTCGGCTTCGCGCGCGAGCGGCTGCGCAAGGACTATCCGAAGCTGATCATGTGCACCATCACCGGCTATGGCGATACCGGACCCTATGCCGACCGCAAGGCCTATGACCTGTTGATCCAGGCCGAGAGCGGCCTTGCCTCGCTCACCGGCGGTCCCGAGGGCGCCTCGCGGGTCGGCATGTCGATCGTCGACGTCGCGACCGGCGCAACCGCGCATGCATCGATCCTCGAAGCGTTGATCGGACGCGGCCGCACCGGGGACGGCGCCGACATCCGGATCTCGATGTTCGACGTGATGGCCGACTGGCTCACCGTGCCGCTGCTCAACGCCGAGGATGGCAAGCCGCCGCAACGCATCGGCCTCGCCCATCCCTCGATCGCACCCTATGGCGTGTTCCGCTCCAAGGATGGCAAGGAGATCCTGATTTCGATCCAGAGCGAGCGCGAGTGGAAGATACTTTGCGCCAAGGTGCTGGGACAGCCGGATTTGCCGAACGATCCGCGTTTCGCCAACATGGTCGAGCGCGTGCGCAACCGCGCCAAGACCGACCAGATCGTCAGCGACAGTTTTGGCAGGCTGACGCGCGACGACTTGCTGGCGAAGCTTGCCGAGGCCGACATCGCGTTTGCCGAGGTCAACACCATGGCCGACCTCGCGATGCATCCGCATCTTCGTCGGATCGAGGTCGACACGCCGAGGGGCAAGGTCAGCTATCCGGCACCGGCCGCGATTGTCATAGGCGAAGACAGACATTACGGCGCGGTGCCTGCCATCGACGAACGCACGAAACGTTCTTAAAGAAACTCCTGCCCGGGTCATTCACATGAGCGACACACTCGACCTCGATCATCTCCGCCAGTGGATCGGCCGCAGCACTGACGCAACCGACGTCGTCACCGCGCATCTGGTGATGGGCCTGCGTGCGACGCTGTTCCAGGAGATCGGCGAGCCGAAGCCGGGCGATGCCGCGCCGTGGACCACGCATTGGTGCCTGGGTCAGCCGGTGTTTCCGATGTCGCAACTCGGCCCTGACGGCCACCCGACCCGCGGCGGCTTCCTGCCGCCGGTGCCGCTGCCGCGCCGGATGTGGGCTGGCGGCGAGTTGGAATTCTTCGATGCCTTGCGTGTCGGCGACGCGCCGAAGCGGACCTCGCGCATATCAGACGTCACCGTGAAGACGGGCTCGACCGGCACGCTGTGCTTCGTCTCGGTCAATCACGAGGTGACGACATCGCGCGGGCTGGCGATTCGCGAGCGGCAGGACATCGTCTATCGCGAGATCACGACCACGCCGTCGGTAGCGCCCACCAAGGCGCCTTCTCCCCCGCCCGTCGCCAAGCATCGCGAGAGCCACATGGCCGATCCGGTGCTGCTGTTTCGCTACTCGGCGCTGACCTTCAACGGCCACCGCATCCATTACGATCGCGATTACGTCACCAAGGTCGAGGGCTATCCGGGCCTGATCTTCCACGGCCCGCTGCAGGCCGCGTTGATCGTCGAATTCGCCGCCAAGCTGCATGGCGGCCAGCCGCCGAAGAGGTTCGTCTACCGCGGCCTGCAGCCACTGTTCGAGGGCAGCGAGTTCTCGGTCAATGCCAGCGACAAGGACGGCGGCCTGGAGCTGTGGACCGCGAACTCCGAGGGACAACCGACCATGAAGGGCACGGCGAGCTGGTGAGACAGTGAGGTCTGAGTAACCGCCTCCGGACGCACGAACGCAAACTTGACTTCACGAAGCAATCCATCAACAGGTGGATTGCTTCGTCGTTTCTGCTGCACGCAATGACGGAGTACCAAGAAACCACCAATGGGAGCCGCCCGATGTCATCCCGCAAGCCCGCCGCCGCCAGCAAATCCGTCACCGTCAAGGACGCCACCTTCGGCCTGTTGCGCGCGTTCGGCATCAAAAAGGTATTCGGCAATCCCGGCTCGACTGAACTGCCGTTCCTGAGCGACTGGCCCGACGACATCGACTATGTGCTCGGCCTGCAGGAGGCCTCCGTCGTTGGCATGGCCGACGGCTATGCGCAGGCCACCCGCAATGCCGGTTTCGTCAATCTGCATTCCGGGGCGGGCGTCGGCAACGCGCTCGGCAATATCTACACCGCGCACCGCAACCAGACGCCGCTCGTCATCACCGCCGGACAGCAGGCGCGCAGCATCCTGCCGCTGCAGGCCTTCCTCTACGCCGAGCGGGCATCGGAGTTTCCGAGACCTTATGTGAAATACAGCGTCGAGCCGGCGCGCGCCGAAGACGTGCCGGCCGCGATCGCGCGTGCCTATTACGTCGCGATGCAGCCGCCCTGCGGCCCGACCTTCGTCTCGGTGCCGATCGATGACTGGAGCCAAGCGACGCAGCCGATCGAGGCGCGCCAGGTCAGCCGCGAGCTCGGTCCGGATACGTCAGCGATGAAGACGCTGGTGGCCGCGCTTGCCGACAGCAAGCATCCGGCCCTCGTCGTCGGTCCCGGTGTCGATCGTGCGGAGGCCGTCGACCTCATGGTCAAGGTGGCCGAGCGGTCGAAAGCGGCAGTCTGGGTCAGCCCGTTCTCGGCGCGCTGCTCATTCCCGGAACGCCACCCGCAATTCGCAGGCTTCCTGCACGCCTCGCCCGGCCAGCTCTCGGACGCGCTGCGCGAGCACGATGTTGTGGTCGTGATCGGCGCGCCGGTGTTCACATTCCATGTCGAGGGTCACGCCGCGATCTTCGACGGCGCGACAGCGATCTTCCAGATCACCGACGATCCGACCGCGGCCGCCGTGACGCCTGCAGGCCACAGCATCGTCGCGACCATGAAGCCGGCACTAACGATGCTGCTCGATCTGCTGCCGGACACGGCGCGCGTGGCACCTGCCGGCCGCACGCTTCCAGCGGCGCCTTCGGCCGCCGATCCAATCCCGGTCGAATACGTTCTGCACGCGCTCGCAACGGCGATGGGGCCGCAGGATGTGCTGGTGGAAGAAGCCCCGTCACACCGGCCCGCGATGCAGAAATTCATGCCGATGCGCGGCCAGGACAGTTTCTACACCATGGCGAGCGGCGGCCTCGGCTACAGCCTGCCCGCATCGGTCGGCATGGCGCTGGGGCGCCGCGAGGGCCGCATTGTCTGCCTGATCGGCGACGGCTCGGCGATGTATTCGATCCAGGCGCTGTGGACCGCTGCCCAGCGCAAGCTGCCGCTGACGGTCGTCATCCTGAACAATTCCGGCTACGGCGCGATGCGCTCGTTCAGCCAGGTGATGCAGGTGCGCAATGTGCCGGGCCTCGACCTGCCCGGCATCGATTTCGTCAAGCTCGCCGAGGGCATGGGCTGCGATGCCACGCGGGTGACGACATCGGCCGAGCTGGCGAGCGCCTACAAGCGCGGCCTGTCGCATCAGGGCGCGAGCCTGATCGAGGTGATGGTGGATTCGGCGGTGCCGCTGCTCTACGCGCCGAAGGGGTGAGGGACAAAGAGCCTTCGTCATTCCGGGATGGTCCGAAGGACCAGACCCGGAATCTCGAGATTCTCAGGCGCGCAATTGCGCGCCATAGTTCGATGCTTTGCATCGCCCCGGAATGACCTGCGGTCACTTCCCGTACGTTTCCCGCATCTTCGCCTGTATCTTGGCCATGCCGCCGATCCAGCGGTCGTAATTCTCGGTCTTGTTGCGCATGTAGCCGAGCACCTGCGGGTGCGGCAGGATCAGGAAAGTCTCCTCGTCGAGACCCTTCAGCACGTCCTGTGCGACCTGCTCCGGGGCAAGGTCGCCGTCGCCGGATTGCGGGCCTTTGGGAATTCCGCGCAGCATGTTGGTGTCGACGCCCTGCGGGCAGAGGATCGAGACCTTGATGTTGTCGGCGCGGTGCGAGATCGCGAGGTTTTCCGCAAAGCCGACCGCCGCATGCTTGGTCGTCGAATAAGCGGGACTGCCGACCTGCGACAACAGGCCCGCGGCCGAGATCGTGTTGAGAAAATAGCCGCCGCCGCGCACCTTCATGCGCGGCACCAGATGCCGCGCCGCATAGACATGCGCCATGACGTGGATCGCCCAGCTCCGCGACCACGGTTCGTCCGAGCTGCCGCCGGCATTCACCGACAGCGGATCGAAGCCGCCGCCGATGCCGGCATTGGAGCAGAACAGCGCGATCGGGCCGAACATGCGCTCGGTCTCGTCGATCACATGCAGGATGTTCTTTTCCTGCCCGACATCGCATTTGAACGCCGCGCCGCCGACCGACGCTGCAACCTTCTCGGCCGCAGCATGATCGAGGTCGACGACCACGACCTTGGACGCGCCGGCGGCGTGGAACGCCTCGCACATGGCCTTGCCGATGCCATTGCCACCGCCGGTGACCACCACGACTTTACCTGCCACCTGCATGGCCATCCTCCCGACATCTTGATCGTTTCGGGAGCATGATATCGTTCGCGTCGTGTGGACGCTAGCTCGCCAGCACGACGTCGAACACGGCCATGTAGTGGCAGGCGGCGCCAAGCAGGACAAAGCTGTGCCAGATCGCGTTCTGGAAGCGCAGCCGTCGCCAGGCATGGAAGATCACACCGAGGCTGTAGAGCACGCCGCCGGCGAGCACGAAGCCGAGCGCCATGGCCGGCAGCACCTTGACCACGGCGTCATAGAGCATGATGCCGCTCCAGCCCATCGCCAGATAAAGCCCGACCGACAGCCGGTCGAACCGGCCAGGATAGACCAGCTTCAGCCAGATGCCGACGATCGCCACGCACCAGACGCCTGCGAGCAGCGCGATGGCGAACCAGCTGTCCTTCACTTCCATGATCAGGGGCGTGTAGGTCGCGGCGATCAACAGATAGATCGCCGAGTGGTCGAAGCGGCGCAGCACCCATTTGGCGCGCGACACCGGCCAGAGATTATAGGTCGCCGACAGCACCAGCATGGCGAGCAGGCCCGCGACATAGACCGACACCACGGCAACGTCGAGCGGGCTGGCATAGACCGCGGTCAGCACGATCAGCGCGGTGGCTGCAATCAGCCCGAAACAGACGCCGACAATGTGCACGACGCCGTCGGCGATCACTTCGGCGCGGTCGTAGTTCCAGAACACGGCGCCGGCCGCATGGATCGAGGTCGAGGCAAACTGCTTCAGGCGGAAGACCGTCATACCGGGGGCTTTCCTCAGTGCCGATAGAACATGGGTATCGCAGGTGCGGCGGTGAGTTCAATCCCGTTGCAATCCCCTTGCAATCCTCTCGCCTGCAAAGGCGCCAGAAGTGTGAAGCTTGATTTTGGCGCGATAATCGCCACCTTGCGGGTGATCGCCTGCCCATTTTTTGGCCCTCCCGCCGGTTTTCCCTCAACGCGCCATGGCCCTCAGCTTTCTAGATATTGTCGAGGAGGCGCGTCTCTCGGCACGCGCGCTGCTCGACTATGGCGAGGGCTTTTTCAACCCGACCGTGCGGCTCGGCGTCACCGGCCTGTCACGCGCCGGCAAGACGGTGTTCATCACGGCACTCATCCACGGGCTGACGCGGGGCGGCCGCTTCCCGGTGTTCGAAGCCTATGCCTCCGGGCGGATCGCCCGCGCGCGCCTGGAGCCGCAGCCCGACGATGCGGTGCCGCGTTTCGCCTATGAAAATCACGTCCGCACCCTGATCGAGGAGCGGCGCTGGCCGAACTCGACCACCGACATCTCCGAGCTCCGGCTCGTGATCGACTACCAGCGACAAAACGGCGCGGACCGCACGCTTACGCTCGACATCGTCGACTATCCCGGCGAGTGGCTGCTCGACCTGCCATTGCTGAACAAGAGCTTTGAGCAATGGTCGGCCGAGAGCCTTGCGCTGTCGCGCGAGCCACTGCGCGCCAAACTCGCCGCGCCCTGGCACGACTATCTCAAGACGTTGCAGCCGGAGGGGCGCGAGAACGAGCAGGCCGCGCTGACCGAGGCAAGGCTGTTCACCGACTATTTGCGTGCCTGCCGCGACGACCGCTTTGCGATGAGCCTGCTGCCGCCCGGCCGCTTCCTGATGCCGGGCAATCTCGCCGATACGCCGGCGCTGACCTTTGCGCCGCTTGACGTGCCGGTGGACGGCAGCGCACCCGAGGGCTCATTGTGGGCGATGATGCGGCGGCGTTACGAGGCCTACAAGGATGTCGTGGTCCGCCCATTCTTCCGCGACCATTTCGCCCGGCTCGATCGCCAGATCGTGCTGGCGGATGCGCTCGCCGCGTTCAATTCGGGACCGGAGGCGCTGCACGATCTCGAGGCCGCGCTGGCCGGCATCCTCGACTGCTTCCGGATCGGCCGCAGCACGATCCTCAACGCGCTGTTCCGGCCGCGCATCGACCGCATCTTGTTCGCGGCAACCAAGGCGGATCACCTGCATCATCAAAGCCACGACCGGCTCGAAGCGGTGCTGCGTCGGATCGTGGCCAAGGCCGCCGAGCGCGCCGAATATGCCGGCGCCGCGATCGACGTGGCCGCGCTCGCCGCCGTGCGCGCCACCCGCGAGGCGCAGGTTGCGCGCGGCCGCGACAGACTGCCGTCGATCCTGGGCACGCCGGCGCCGGGCGAGATCGCCAATGGCGAAACGCTGGACGGCGAGACGGAGGTCGCGACCTTTCCGGGCGATTTGCCCGACAATCCCGAGGAGCTGTTCAGGGGCGAATTCCGCGGCCTCTCCAGCGCCGGCGCCGAGGCGGCCGATTACCGCTTCCTTCGCTTCCGCCCTCCGAAACTGGAACGAAACGGCGATGCCGAGCCGGTGCTGCCTCACATCCGCCTTGACCGCGCCCTCCAGTTCCTGATCGGAGACAAACTGCAATGAACGAGAAGACGCCCCCGCGGCGGCCGGCGACGTTCAAGCTCGGCGATCCCGGCGTGGTCGTGATGGATACCGAGGACACCGGCCGCCTCGCCCGCGGCACGATCCAGATTGTGCCCGAAGCGGAGCCCGCACAACTGCCCGTGCCAGTCGATGTGCCGCTCGTGCCCGTGCGCCGCGGCTTCCGCTGGGGCGCACTGTTCTGGAGCTCGGTCGCAGGCCTCGTGCTGCTCGGCACCGGGCTCGGCGTCATCAATTTGATCGAGGATCTGTTCGCACGCAACGAAGGCCTCGGTGTCCTCGGGCTGGCGTTCGCCGTGATCGCGGCGGTGGCGCTGCTGGTCGTGATCACGCGCGAAGCGGTCGGCCTGGCGCGGCTTGCGACCATCGAGAAGCTGCATCTGCGTGCGGCCGAGGTGCTCGTCAGCGACGACCGCGCGGCGAGCCGGGTGATCGTGGCCGAACTCATGAAGCTCGCGCACCAGACCCCGCGGCTCGCCCGCGCCCGCAGCGCGCTGCAGAGCCACACCGATGACATCATCGATGGCGCCGACATGATCCGCCTCGCCGAGCGCGAATTGATGGCGCCGCTGGATGAGGAAGCGCGGCGGCTGGTGTCGTCGGCGGCGCAGCGCGTCTCCGTCGTCACTGCGGTGAGCCCGCGCGCGATGATCGACGTGCTGTTCGTGTTCGTGGCCTCGTTGCGGATGATCCGGCAATTGGCGCGGCTCTATGGCGGACGGCCCGGCGCGCTCGGCATGGTCAGCCTGATGCGCCACGTGATCGCGCATCTGGCGATCACCGGCGGCATGGCGGCGAGCGACAGCCTGATCCAGCAGATGCTCGGCCACGGCATTGCCGCCAAACTCTCGCAGCGGCTCGGCGAAGGCATTCTCAACGGCCTGTTGACCGCAAGGCTCGGCCTCGCCGCGATCGACGTGACCCGCCCACTGCCGTTCAACGCACTGCCCCGGCCCGCGCTAGCCGATCTCGCGAAGGATCTTTTGCGCAAGCGCGAGGATGAGGACTAGATCTCGGCGGCCGAGCAGGGCCGGAATTATAATTAACGCTTCGTCTATATCCTGCTGATCGTCGCGGAACGGTTTCGCGTACCGCGACCATTGGTGATTTATGCAGATTATCGAAATTACTGATCCAATAGAGGCCCGCCGTTGTCGCTACGCCCAATACCGGGGCGAAAAGGCGCGTTTGACGTTAAATGGGTTGCCGGTCACAGGGATGGTTCGTTCAGTCAAGGAAGACAGGTCCAGCATTCCGATGCGCTGGATCGTCTCGGTCGTACCTAAGGGCGTCGCGGCCTAGCTAGCCGATCAATCCGGAGCCATTGTTACCCTGACGACATCGCGCGCCACGGTCCGGACTTGTCTGAGCCTGATGGCATTCCCACAAGGGGAGAAGGAAGCAGCATCGCCAGCACACGCCAGCGGAAGAACGTCGTGTCCGGCGGCGGCGACAGGTTCGGGGTCCAGCCGCTGATCTTCTCCAGCGAATAGATATCCATCACCATGCCGCGCCAGCTGCGCTCGACGCGTTCGAGCGGCTGGCGTACAGCTGTCGTCTCATTCCACAGCGGCAGAGTGTTCTCCGGCTCACGCCCGACATAAAGGCCGATATGATCCTTGATCATGCTCATGCCGGGATCGGCAAAGCCCTGGAAGCGACCGCGCTCGTTGATTTCGACGACTGGCACACGGCCCTTCAGGAGCCAGCGCAGCATCGCATAGGTGCGATAATCCGTGGTCGCGACCCAGGTCGCGCCGGTGGCCTGCAATTGTGCTTCCACGCGCGCGGCAACCACATCATAGCCGGCCTCGATGCCAACAGGATCGGTGCGGCCGATCAGATTCCACGGCGCCACCGCGGAATAGAGGAAGACGCAGACGACGAACACGATGCCTGATGTCACCGCGGTCCGCGCCCAGAACACGGTGGATTTGACCAACCGGATCGACCAGCCCTCGAACGGCATCCGCGTGACGTTGATCGCAACGGCCGCCAAGCCCGCGGGCCACAGGAACATCGGCCAGGTGTCGCCGACCCGCAAGGTCAGCGACTTCCAGAGAAAGTAGGCGAACGGTACAATCACCGCGGTCGACAGCAGGATCGCGACCGGCTCGCGACCGCGATAGCCGCGCCACGCCATCAGCACCGTGGCGAACAGCGTCACCGGCAACAATACGAAGCCGACCAGGCCAAACTGGATGCCGATGAACTCTCCGACAGTTCGCAGCAGGAAGCCGTGATCGGCGATGGCGCGCACCGCCTGGAAGCGGAACGAGGCCCAATCGTGCTGCGCATTCCAGATCAACACCGGGGAGAATACGGCGATCGCGATCAGAGCGGCGAGATAAGGGTATGGGCTGCGCAGCCAGCGCCACCGCCAGTCCGGCACCAGCGCAAAGGCTGCTACCGCCGGTATCAGCATGATCGCGGTGAATTTCGACAATAGCGACAGCCCGGCAAACAGGCCAGCGGCGAGCCACCAGCGTCCGTCATTGCTTTGCGCTGTCAGCACCAGCGACCACAGCATCGCCACCGCGAACGGGATCAGCGCGGTGTCGGGGGCGACCTTGGCCATCAACAGCCCGTAATAGAGCGCGGCTTCCGGCAGCAGCAGCGCCAGGATGACGGCGCGGACATTATTGCGTGTGACGCGCCGGACGATGTCGGCGAGCAGGAGCTGGGTAACTAGCATGCCCACGACGCCGCTGAAGCGGACACCGAGATTGGTGTCGCCGAAGATCGCGGTGCCGAACCGGATGAACCAGGCGATCATGGGAGGATGGTCGAGGAAAGACAGCACGCTCTCCTTCGACCAGGTCCAGTAATAGGCCTCGTCGGTGCGCAGATCGAGCACGGAGGCATAGACCAGCCGCATCGCGGTCATCGCCGCGATCACAGCCACCACGCCAGCCCAATTGGGCCCGCGCGAACGGGCCGGCTTGACGTTGATGTTATCGGCTGGGGCTATCGTCACGGGGCGCTTTCTGTTCGACTCTTGAGGGGGTGTCAACGTGTGCCGGCACCCGCTATCACCCCGGCACGGTCCGGTGGTGGTGTTCACCGCGGGAATTAATCACTAGATTGCCGATCATGAATCACATGACCTCCCCCTCGCGCGAGCATTTTCAGGAGATGGTCCGCGGCGTCGGCCTGCGGCAGGTGCGCCTGGTCTCGGGCACGATCATATTCGCCTATCTCGTCAGCCACTTCCTCAACCATGCGTTGGGCAACATCTCGACCGAGGCGCTGGCGACCGGTGTCCACTATCACACGATGTTCTGGCGGTTCCTGCCAGTCACGATCCTGTTCTACGGCGCCTGCCTGGTGCACACCGCGCTCGGCATCTATGCGTTGTACCAGCGCCGCGAATTCCGCTGGAAGGCGATCGAGCCGCTGCAGCTCGTGCTCGGCCTGAGCATCCCGATGCTGATCATCTTCCACATCGTCGGAGTGCGGCTCGGCTATTCGCTTTACGGGCATCAAAAGCTCTACCCGCAGGAGCTCTACAATTTCTTCATCGCGTCACCGAACCGGCTGTGGCAGACGCTCGCGGTGATGGTAATCGCCTGGGTGCACGGCTGCATCGGGCTGTACTTCTGGCTGCGGCTGCGTCCGTTCTTCACGCGTGCCGCGCCATGGCTGCTCGCTGCCGCGGTGCTGATCCCGACGCTGGCGATGCTTGGCATCTACCAGGGCGGCCGCGCCATGATCTCCGACTATGACGATCCCGATTGGCGCAAGCAGGAGCTGTCGGTCGAGAAGCTCGGCACGGCGGCCCAAGGCAACATGCTCGAGCGCATCACCGGCGGTCTCACGTTCGGCTATCTCGGCCTGCTCGGCTTCGTCGTTATCGCGCGCGGCGCGCGCGCCTTGCTCGAGCGCCGCGGCGGCATGATCGCACTGTCCTACGGCAACGGACGCACCGTCCGGGTGCCGAAGGGATTGAGCGTGCTGGAGGCGAGCCTGCGCAACAACGTGCCGCATGCCAGCGTCTGCGGCGGCCGCGCGCGCTGCTCGACCTGCCGCATTCGCATCATCGGTGACGCCGCCTCGCTGCCCGAACCCTCGCCGCGCGAGGCCTTCGTGCTGCACCGGGTCGGCAGCGACGATCCATCGATCCGGCTGGCCTGCCAGCTGCGGCCGAATTCCGACCTCTCCTTCTTCCAGCTTTTCCTGCCGCACACGATGTCGGCGGATGGGCATGCCGGAAACCCGACACGGATCGGCCAGGAGCGCTATCTCGTCAGCATGTTCGTCGACATGCGCGGCTCGACGCAACTCGCCGAGAAACGGCTGCCGTTCGATACCGTGTTCATCGTCAACCGTTTCCTTGGCGCGGTGTCGCAGGCGGTGCTGGAATCCGGCGGACGGCCGAACCAGTTCATCGGCGACGGCATGCTGGCGCTGTTCGGGCTGGCTACGGGCCGACAGCAGGCCTGCCGCCAGGCGCTGCGCGCGGCGGCGCTGATCGCAGCCCATGTCGACGAGCTGAACCAGTTCCTCAGCCACGATTTGCATGAGCCGATCCGCTTCGGCATCGGCATCCATGGCGGCGAGGTGATCGTCGGCGACATCGGCTACCGCGACCACATGGTGTTCACCGCGCTCGGCGATGCGGTCAACGTCGCGGCACGGCTGCAGGACATGACCAAGAGCCTGGCCTGCGAAGCCGTGATCTCGGACGAAGTGCGCGTCACCGCGGGACTTGCCGACCACGCATTGCCTGCGCAGGAGGTCGCAATCCGCGGCCGCGATGAACCGATGACCGTGCGCACGGTGAAACAGACACACGTCTTGTCGGCGCTCGTCAGCGACGAGCGTGCAGTTGCGGCCTGACAGGTTCGGCGCCGCTGCCACCGACTGTGATCTGCCGCACACCTGAATGGGCGTTCAGCAACTGAGCTCGAACCCGCGCTCGCGAGGGGGCGACTGACGGACGATGGGTAACACTGCAACCCGCGCCGCGACAGAGCTCAACGCGCATTTGAAGGAGACCACCATGTTCCGCAAAGTCACTCTCGCTCTCGCCACTGCCGCCACCCTCGCCGCCGTCGCACTTACACCGACTGCTGCCTCCGCCAAGCCGTTCGGCTGGGGCGGCGGCTGGGGCGGCGGCGGTTGGCATCATCACTGGGGCCCGGGCTTCGGCGTTGGCGTCGGCTTCGTCGATACCGGCTGCTACGTCACCCGCCTGGTGCCGACGCCCTACGGCTATCGCTATCGCACCGTGAATGTCTGCGCGTACTGATCGAACCTTCCGGCTCGATCGAAACGCCCCGGTCGCCGACGCGGCCGGGGCTTTTCGTTGTTACGCAAGAGCGACCTTCGGAGCCACTTGGCGCCGGAAACCGTCCGATTTTGCGACGCATCAATTGACCACGAAACAGGCAGGTCGGCACCGGAGTCCCGCAAAGCCGGGGGTTTCCGGGCAAAAACACACCATCGTTTGATCTACCCAGCTTTTTGCAAACTGCTATCCTGCTCAGTACGGACAAGCCGGTTTGTGCGGGGATCGGCGGGTCTGATTTCGATTGATTCCGCGGAGACGACTGGAATGCCCAAAGGTACAGTGAAGTGGTTCAACCCGACCAAGGGTTATGGTTTCATCCAGCCCGCATCGGGCGGCAAAGACATTTTCGTGCATATTTCAGCAGTTCAGAAGGCTGGCCTTCAGTCGCTCAATGAAGGCCAGACGGTCGAGTACGACGAGGTTGCAAATCGCGGCAAGAGTTCAGCCGAAAACCTGAAGGTCTAGCGCGTCAGCGCCAGACCCAACGGCGCACTCTCGGACGCCATCCGGGGGTGGGGCCGATCCACCAAACCAGAGAGGGTGACGTTCGGCGGGGCGGGCACAGCGCCTGCGCGCCGTGACGTTGAGTTTTGACGGCCGCACGGAGACGCGCGCGACGTCTGTGAACGTCAGAGGCAGGTACCGCCCTGGCCGGAGCCGCACGGCACTTTCTTCGACAATTCCTGGATCTTGCGCTTGGACTCCGCCTGCGCCAGCACGTCGAACACGCTCGACGGCGCAAGCAGCGTCGCCTTGCGGAAATCGTCGGTCGCCTTGCCGGGGTGGTTAAGCGCCTCGTGCGCCTTGGCACGGGCGAACAGGCTCTCCACGGTTTCCTTCTGCGCGATCGAGCGGTCGAGATCCTCGACCGCCTTGGCGTAGTCGCGCTGCGCCGACCAGGCGATGCCGCGCAGCGTCAACGCGTCGTGATAATCCGGCCGGCTCGCCAGGACGAAATTCAGATCCTTCATGGCGTCGTCGGTCTTCTTCAGACCGAGATAGGCCCGCGCCCGCAGCACGTGCGCGAAAGGATCGGCGGGCACCTTGTCGATAATCTGGCCGAACGCCGCCACGGCGCGGTCGTACTGGGCCGAGGTCAACATCGCAAGCGCCCGGCCGAGCTGCGCCGTCGGGTCGGTGGGGATACGTTCCAGCACGCCGTTGATGTCGACCAGCCCCTCGTCGGTGCGGCCCTTCAACATCAGCGCCAGTCCGCGCCAGGATTTCGCCAGCAGGTTGGTCGGTGAGAGTGCCAGCGCCTGGTCAAAATCCAGCATCGCCTTGTCGGTCTGGTTGAGGCTGACATAGGCGAGTCCACGCTCGGTGAAGGCCAGCGAATCCTTGGCGTTGAGCGCGATCGAATGATCGTAGTCGGCAAGCGCATCCTGCGCCTTGCCGGTGCCTGCCTTGGCCATGCCGCGGCCGAGATAAGCCATCGCATTGTTTGGATCCAGCGCAATGGCGCGCGCCGCGTCGGCCATCGCGTCGTCGAACTGCCGAAGTCCCACCGCGATGATCGCGCGAAAAGCGATCAACGGCGCGTCGTTCGGCTTGAGCTTGAGCAGGTCGTTGATGTCGTTGCGCGCTTCCGCGCGCCGGCCGAGCCCGGTATAGGCCACGACTCGCAGCCGCAGCGCCGGCTCGTTGCGAGGATCGCCTGCCAGCACCTGGCTGAGGGGAACGATAGCGTTCGCATAATTGTGCTGCGCAAGGAACTGCTTGGCCTGGTCGATCTGCTGGTTGGTCGACGCCGTGACCGGCGCGGTCGGCGGGGCTATCGGAGCGGCAGGTGCCGCCTGAACCGGTGCGGCCGGTGACGGCGCGGGCGTGGTCGTGGTGCCGGCCTTGGCCAGTTCGGCCTGCATGGCCACCGCCTGCTGGCGCTGCTGCTGGACCTCCTTGTTGTCGGGAATGAACGACAGCAATTTGTCGAAGTCGGCAATGGCCCGCACGTAATCTCCCTTGGCGCTGTAGAGCTGGGCACGCGCGAAATAGGCGTTGCGCTCGGTCTGCGGCGCCTGCGCGACCGCGCGCGAAAAATCCTCGATCGCGTGATCGACGTCGCCTTTGCGGCGATAGGCCTGACCGCGCCAGTAGAATGCGTTCTGGGTGTTCGGATTGATCGCGAGCGCCGTATTGACGTCGGACAGCGCTGCATCGAGCTGCGCGGCTTCGACATGCGCTCGCGCCCGCCCGACATAGGCAGCAGGGATATCCTGGCGCAACGCGATCGCCTGGTCGAAATCCGCAAGTGCCTCCGTCCAGGCGCGCTGGTCGTTGCGCAGATTGCCGCGCGCCAGGAAGGCGATCGCGTTCTTCGGCTCGAGCTCGATAGCGCGGTCGAAATCGGCACGGGCCTGATCGAGGGTGCCCTTGCGCTGCCGCGCGTAGCCCCGCGCGAGCAACCCCGGCACGAATTGCGGATTCAGTTGCAGCGCGGCCTCGGCATCACCAAGTGCCTGATCGGCTTTCCCGCGGCCGACATAGAAGCGCGAGCGGCCAGCGAGGGCCTTGGTCCGGTCCTCCGCGGAGCGCGCGGCATCGTCGATGATGGTCGAACAGGCCGCCTCGACCTTGTCCTGCGCCGGCCCATTGCAATCCTCGAGGTCGCCGGCGTGCGCCGGCATCGATACCGTGGACAACAGCAGCAGCACGCCAGCCAGAAACAGATGGAGATAAGCGCCGCGCGTCGCGGTATCAAAACAGCTCACGTGTGACTGCATGTCCCGGCCCCGGCACCGATTGAGCGCTTTTTGTATCCCTACAATCAATGCGGGTGCAACGCCACGGCGCGGGCGGCGCGGCAGCGGAATTCAGCAGTTCAATCTTCCGTCACCCATTGGGCGACGGTCATGACGTCAGGCGGCTGCAGATAGCCGCGCGGCCAGAGGTCGACCGCCCATTCCACCTTGGTCGCGCGCTCGACCAGGACAGCGGTGTTGTGCGGCGTCTGCATCAGGTGAAATCCGCGATAATGGGGATCACCGACATCATGAAACCTGAACAGGTTCCACGCCTGCATCACCAGCATCAGGCTGGTGGTGTTGCGGGTGGTGTCCCAGCAATCGTAATTGTGCTTGTCGTCGTTGGCGCGGAAGTCCGCTTTCTCCACGCGCTTGTCGGTGCCGAGGATCGGTCCCATGTGGCGGTCGAGCCAGATCACCGCCTTCTGCACCGCGGCGCGCTCGGCCGCGGCGTTGGCGCGGCCGCCAGCCATGATCCTGCTCAGCGCCGCCTTGTCGCCAGCGGTGAAGTTGAGCATCTCGCGGCGCCGGCAAACGAAGCCGTAGCAGACCGTCATCGTCGTTGCCGATGGTGGATAGATCGTGACCGAGGAATAAAGCTGCGCCTGACCGGCGCTGAGCTCGGCTGCGGCGGCAGTCGTGACCAATGGCAACGACAGAACGATGGCAGCAACTGCGCCAGCGAATGCGGCCCGCCCCGCTCTTATCGGCTGATCGGCGTCTTTCATTGTCACTGCCCCAACTGGCAGCAGAATTAGCGCGGGCGGATCGAGATGCCAATACGCCCGACGCATGGCTGTAGATCACATCACGACGATCTCAGCCGACCGGCAGCGGCGCGTCGCGCTTGACTTCTTCCATCACGGCGTAGGTTCGCGTCTCGCGCACGCCCGGCAACGCCAGCAGGGTTTCGCCGAGGAACCGGCGATAGGCCGTCATGTTGGCGACCCGCGCCTTGACCAGATAGTCGAAGCCGCCGGCCACCATGTGGCACTCCAGCACTTCCGGTGCGGTCTGGACCGCCTTTGCGAACCGCTCGAACACGTCGGGCGTGGTCTTGTCGAGCAACACTTCGACGAACACCAGCAAGCCCAGCCCGAGCAAATGCGGATTGAGCCGTGCGCCATAGCCCTCGACAAAGCCGTCGCGCTGCAGCCGCTTCAGCCGCTCGCCGACCGAAGTGGGCGACAATCCGATGCGCTCCGCCAGCTCGACATTGGCGATCCGGCCATCTCCTTGCAAAATAGAGAGGATTTTGCGGTCTATCTTGTCAATATCTGTCATATATCCGGAATATCTCGAGTTTATCCTTATCTTCTAAGGCAAACCTGCTAATTTGTCTATCGAACTACGGTTCATGAGCGCGTAGGTGTTCCCGTGATTGCAGAAGGAACCGCCAATGCCAGACGCCGATCGCCTCCCGCCCCTGTTCAGCCCACCCTACGCGCCCAATGATGCCGCTATCGCCGCCCGCCTGCTGCAGGATGCCGGGCTAGACGCGGACCGGGAGGTACGGATCGATCGCACCGCGACGCGGCTGATCGAAGCGATCAGGGCCAATGACGATCGGTTCGGCGGGGTCGAGGACATGCTGCGCGAGTTCGCGCTCTCGACCAAGGAGGGGCTGGCGCTGATGGTGCTGGCGGAGGCCCTGCTGCGGGTGCCTGATGCCCGCACCGCCGACCAATTCATCGAGGACAAGCTCGGCCAGGGCGACTTCGTCCATCATGAGACCAAGTCGAGCGCGTTCCTGGTCAACGCATCGGCCTGGGCGCTCGGGATGTCGGCGCGGGTGATCCAGCCTGGCGAGACGCCGCAGGGCACGATCGGACGATTGACCAAGCGGCTCGGCGCGCCGGCGGTGCGCGCAGCGACCCGGCAGGCGATGCGGCTGATGGGCAGCCATTTCGTGCTCGGCGAGACCATCGCGGCGGCATTGGCGCGCGCGCAATCGCGTTCGGACCGCGCCCCGCGCTATTCCTTCGACATGCTCGGCGAGGGCGCCCGCACCGCCGACGACGCCCAGCGCTATTTCGAATCCTACGCCCGCGCGATCGAGGCGATCGGTCACGCGGCCGGCTCGCGTCCCCTGCCCGAACGTCCCGGCATCTCCGTCAAGCTGTCCGCACTGCATCCACGCTTCGAGGCGGTGAGCCGCGCGCGGGTGATGACCGAGTTGGTGCCGCGCCTGGTCGATCTGGCGCGTCGCGCCAAGGCATTCGACCTCAACTTCACCGTCGATGCCGAGGAGGCCGACCGGCTGGAACTGTCGCTCGACGTGCTCGCTGCCGCCTTCGCCGAGCCGTCGCTCGCCGGCTGGAACGGCTTTGGCCTCGCAATCCAGGCCTATCAGAAGCGCGCCGCTGAGGTGATCGATTACGTCGATGCGCTGGCGCGTGGCCTCAACCGGAAAATGATGGTGCGCCTGGTCAAGGGCGCCTATTGGGACACCGAGATCAAGCGCGCGCAGGAGCGCGGCCTCGACGGCTATCCGGTCTTCACCCGCAAGGCGATGACCGATCTGAACTACGTCGCCTGCGCGCGAAAACTGCTCGCGCTGCGGCCGCGGCTGTTTCCGCAATTCGCCACCCACAACGCGCTGACGGTCGCGACCATCCTCGAACTAGCCGACGATGCCACGAGCTTCGAATTCCAGCGCCTGCACGGCATGGGCGAAGCGCTCTATGCGCAACTCAGCGACGACAGGCCGGAGATCGCCTATCGCACCTATGCGCCGGTCGGCAGCCATCGCGACCTGCTCGCCTATCTGGTGCGGCGGCTGCTGGAGAACGGCGCCAACTCCTCCTTCGTCGCGCTCGCAGCCGACGACAAGGTGCCGATCGTAAGCCTCTTGCGCCGCCCCGCCGAGATCATCGGCACTGACGGCAACGCCGGTCATCCCGAGATTCCGCTGCCGGCCGATCTCTATCGGCCGCAGCGCGAGAATTCGCGCGGTATCGAGTTCGGCGACCGCGCCGCGCTCGAGAGGGTTACATCGGCGATTGCCGCCGAGACGGTAACGCCTCACACGGTCACCGCATTCACACTGGACCAGGCCAATGCAGCCGTCGCCGAAGCACGCCGCGGCTTCAAGGCCTGGAACGCAATGCCGGCCGGACGCCGCGCCGACATCCTGGACAAGGCCGCGGACCTGCTGGAGCAGCGTCGCGCGCATTTCATTGCGCTGTTGCAGAGCGAGGGCGGCAAGACGCTCGACGACGCGCTCTCGGAAGTGCGCGAGGCGACTGATTTCTGCCGCTACTACGCGGCACTCGGGCGGAAACTGTTCGGCGCCGGCGATACGATGCCTGGCCCGACGGGCGAGAACAACGTCCTGACGTTGCGCGGTCGCGGCGCTTTCGTCGCGATCTCGCCGTGGAATTTCCCGCTGGCGATCTTTTTGGGCCAGGTCACTGCCGCGCTGATGTCCGGCAACCCGGTGATCGCAAAGCCGGCCGAGCAGACGCCGCTGGTCGCGCTCGAGGCTATCCGGCTACTGCATGAGGCCGGCGTGCCGGCGTCAGCGCTGCACCTCGTCCAGGGCGATGGTGCGATCGGCGCGGCGCTGGTCGCACACAAGCAGGTCTCCGGCGTCGTCTTCACCGGCTCGACGGAGGTTGCGCGCGCGATCAACCGGACGCTGGCGGCCAAGGACGGCCCGATTGTGCCGCTGATCGCGGAGACCGGCGGCATCAATGCGATGATCGTCGACGCGACCGCGCTGCCGGAACAGGTCGCCGACGACGTCGTGATGTCGGCTTTCCGTTCGGCAGGCCAGCGCTGCTCGGCGCTGCGGCTGCTGTTCGTGCAGGACGACGTCGCCGACCGCATGATCGAGATGATCGCGGGTGCGGCGCGCGAATTGAAGCTCGGCGATCCCTCGGATCCGTCCACGCATGTTGGGCCGGTGATCGATGTCGAGGCAAAGCAGCGTCTGGACGCGCATATCGCGCGGATGAAAAAGCAGGCGCGCGTGCATTTCGCCGGCGAGGCGCCGGCCGGAAATTTCGTCGCGCCGCATATCTTCGAACTGTCTGACGCCGCCCAACTCACGGAAGAAGTGTTCGGTCCGATCCTCCATGTGGTGCGCTACCGGGCCGACAAACTCGGCGAGGTTCTGACGGCGATCGAGGCGACCGGATTTGGGCTGACGCTTGGCATCCACTCCCGCATCGACGACACGGTCGAGGACGTGATCGACCGCTTGCAGGTCGGTAACATCTACGTCAACCGCAACATGATCGGCGCCGTGGTCGGCGTGCAGCCGTTCGGCGGCAGCGGCCTCTCCGGCACCGGCCCGAAGGCCGGCGGCCCGCATTACCTCGCGCGCTTCGCCACCGAACAGACGGTGACGATCAATACCGCCGCCGCGGGCGGCAATGCGGCGCTGATGGCGGGGATGGAGTAACGATATCCACCGTCATTCCGGGATGGTGCGCGAGCACCAGACCCGGAATCTCGAGATTCCGGGTTCGATGCTTCGCATCGCCCCGGAATGACGCCGTTGCGCCACACCCCTGACATAGGTCAAATAGCGGCTCGATCGGGATCATCGCACGCGGTAATTCCAGCCACCGGAAAAAGACCAACAAGCGCACGGGAGCGACGGCACGATGGAAAAAGGCATTTTTGACGGGCTCAAGGTCCTGGACTGCGCGAGCTTCATCGCAGCGCCCGCGGCTGCCACCGTGCTGTCCGACTTCGGCGCCGACGTCATCAAGATCGAACCGCCGGGCGCTGGCGATCCCTACCGGAATCTGCCTAACCTGCCGGGTTATCCGGCAAGCGAACACAATTTCGCGTGGATGCTGGAGGCGCGCAACAAGAAGAGCCTGGCGCTCGACCTCACCAAGCCGGATGCGCAACAAGTGCTCTACAAGCTCGTCGCGGAGGCCGACGTCTTCATCACCAACATGCCGCCGCAGGTGCGCGCGAAGCTCGGCATCACCTACGACCATCTCGCCCATCTCAACGACCGGCTGGTCTACGCGTCCTTCACCGGCTACGGCGAAAAGGGCGAAGAGGCCAACAAGCCCGGCTTCGACTCCAACGCCTATTGGGCGCGTTCCGGCCTGATGGACCTGGTGCGTGCCGACGAGGACACCACCCCGGCCCGTTCCGTTGCCGGCATGGGCGATCACCCCTGCGCGATGGCGTTCTATGGCGCGATCGTCACCGCGCTGTTCCAGCGCGAGAAGACCGGCAAGGGCTCGCACGTCTCGACCAATCTGATGGCCAACGGCGTCTGGGCCAATGGCGTGCTGGCGCAGGCCAAGCTGGTTGGCGCCAAGTTCAAGAAACGCAAGCCGCGCCAAGAGGCGCTGAACGCCGTGACCAACCACTACAAGTGCCGGGATGGCCGCTGGGTCATCCTGTCGCTGCTCAACGAGGAGCGGCAATGGCCGACGCTGGCGCGCTGCATGGGCCGCGAGGACCTCGTCACCGATCAACGTTTTGCCACCAAGGCGGACCGCCATGCGCGCTCGATCGAGCTGATCAATATCTTCGACGAGGTGTTTGCAAGCAAGGACCTCGCCGAATGGCGCAAGATCCTCGACGGCAATGGCCTGGTGTTCGGCGTCGTCGGCATCCTCGACGACATCCCGACCGACAAGCAGATGATCGAGAACGAGGTGCTGGTGCGCTTCGAGAACGACACCATGCTGACCGTCAACAGCCCGATCTTCATCGACGGCGCCAAAAAGGTGCAGCCGCGCAAGCCGCCCGAACTCGGCGAGCACTCCGACGAGATTTTGCGGCAGGCCGGCTACGACGAGGCCACGATCCAGAAGCTGCGCGCCTCGGGCGCGGTGGCGTAGTCACGTCAAGCTAATGCTGCCTGTTCTCCCTCGCCCCGCCCTTGCGGGGAGAGGATTGGGGTGAGGGGCTCTCCTCCGCGAGCAATATGCTTCGATAGACCTGTACCCCTCACCCGGATTGCGTCTGCGATGCAATCCGACCTCTCCCCGCAAGCGTGGCGAGGTAAGCGTTCAGCGCTTCAGCCAGGCCCAGACGATGGCGACAACGATGACGCCGATGATGACCGCGACCGCTATCGCCCAGCTACTGACGCGCACGGCGCTCACGGCCTGCCGATCGGCCTCGTTCTCCGCGATCTTACGGTTGCGCTGCTTGTCCTGGTCGGGAGCACTCATCGGCCGGTCTCCGCTCAAGGGCTGTTCAAGTCCTGGTCGCGGCCGGCAGTGTAGCATCAAATGATGACGCCAGAAGCCAACTTGCTACCGGCTTTTGATGAAGCACATGCCCATGCGCGAGGTTTGGCCAGCGACCTGGCAGGCCAGCCCCTCGGCGCAACCCCAGCCGCGAAAGCTGCGGTCGGTCTCGGTTGGCTTTGCGCCCGGCAGGTAACAATGCGCACCCCAGCCGTCGCTATATTCGGTACCGGCGAGCTCGGCGCTGCCGCGCAATTGCGGGCGATTGGAGAAGCCGCGTGAAAAATCCGGCGGCTTGCCGTCGCGGAAGCTTGCGAGGACATCGCGGCGACGGATCTGGTCGGCGAAGAAATGCGGCGAAGCCGGCACCACGGTGGAATTCGACGGCTTTGCCGCCATCCAGTCGACGCCAGGGAAATGAAAGCCGCCGATGCCGCGGGTCTGGTGGCAGCCCGCGCAGGTGACGTCGTTGAGACGCCGCTCGAAGCCGGCGAGCGACTGGATGTTCTGCAGCCGCGTTCCATCGGCTGCGGCCTTTTTCAGTGCCCCGACGACGTCATTCTCCGAGAACACCGCCTTGTCCGTGCCCTTGCCCTGCACCAATCCGAACTCGGGCTGCAGGTCGCTGACGTCGAAGCCGACCGGGGTCGGCGCGACGGCGCTATTGGCGAGGAATTTCTCCGGGATCAAGAGCGTGCCGCGATCGAACTCGGCAAAATGCGCGGGATCGAGCAACCACGCCTTGAAATCGCGCCTCAGCCCCTCATCCGCCAGGATGCGATCGCGATCGATCTGGTTCTCCATCGGGGCTTCAGCGAAGCGCTTCGCCGCGCGGTCATAGTTGAACACCTTCAAAAGATAATCGGTGCGGAAATCGCGCACCGCCGATTTCGGCGCGTGTGCGATCTGCAGATTGGTCTCGATCCGATCGATATTGGCGGGACCGATCAGCTCGAGCGGGCCGTCCTTGCCGAACAGTTTCCCCACCATCGGCGGAGAGTTGCCCGCCGCGAGCCAGCGCCGCGCAATCTCGCGACAGGTGACCGACGCATCGTCGGCATCGCCCCTCGCCTTCAGCACCAGGTTCAGCGTCATCGGCAAGCGCTGCGACACCGCGTTCTCGCCGATCGGCGGCATGTCAGTGCGCGTCAGCCGATAGATCAACCGGATCTCGCCGCAACTTGCCGGCGCCACATAGGCGCGGTCCATCCGGTTGACGATGCCCGACAGCACGAAGCGGACGTCGGGGGACTCGAACAGGCCGCGATCGAACAGCTGGAACGCGTAGCCATCGCCGACACCGATGCTCTCGTTCGGCAGGCTGGCCTTGCGCCTCCCGACATAGCGGTCGAACTCGCGCTCCAGCGCCTCGCGCACCGGAAGCATCGACGGCAATCCGAACAGCTCGCTGTTGGGCAGCGGAAGGCTGACTGAGCGTTCCGGCCACAGCATGCGGCCGAGGTCGAGGCGGCCCTGATCGAGCTCGCGCAGGATCGCGGGATCGATAATCGCCGCTCCGCGTTCGAGCGCACGATCATTGCCGGCGCGTGCGGGCACGGCGCCGCAGATCAGGAGAGACAGGACAAAAAGACATCTCAGCACGCGGTTCATGCCTGCACTAACACCGCGTGGCGAAGCCTATTCAAGAAAAAAGGCGCTTCACACCGCAGTGAAGCGCCTTGGTATTGTCGCGTTTCAGCGATCAGCGCGAAACGATCAGGCCCTTGCTGGTGACGACCACCCAGCGTCCATCCTGCTTGCGGATGGCGTCGACGCGGCCGAGACCGGGGATGGGATCGCCGGCATAGACCTCATAGATGCCGCCGCGGCCCTCGATCAGCGCGCCACCATTGCCGACGTCGCGGAGCGCCCAGCCATCGACCACCGGCAGGCGGGCGACCTCGACTTTGGGTGCACCGGCCGCTGTGGTCGCAGACGGCGTGACCGTGCCTGTGACGTCCCTGGCAGCAGCGGGTGTCAGCGCGGCAACCGGCGCTGCCGGCGGCGTGGCACGGAGCTTGTCGACGGCTTCGCTGAGCTTGGCGAGCCTGGCCATCGGCTCGGCCTGCGACTTCTCGACCTTTTCGAGGCGATCACTGGTCTTGTTGAACTGAACCGTGCCGGCCCTGGCGGTCTGGTCGACACTGGACTTCAGGGCAAGGATTTCGGCATCGATCCGGGCGATCGAGGCGTTGACAGCATCCTTCGTGGTGTCCTGCGCGGCCGCAACGGCCGGAGTGGTGGCGTGACCGAAACCCCCGGTCGCCAGCGCACCGCCGATCGCGCCAGCCACTGTTGCCAGCGCCACCATTGCGGCCATCGCCGCGACACGGCGCATGCCGGATGGCTTGGCGGCCTCCTCGGCGGCCGGCTTCGAAGCGGTCCCCTCATGCTCCCAGGCGCGGTCGCCCGGCGCCATGATCATCAGCTTGCCCGGGGAGCGCGGCTCGTCCTGCTTGCCGGCCTCGACCTCGGGCACGTCCATCTTCGGCAGCTCGACCTTCGGCGCTTCCATTTTGGACGCATCGATTTTGGGGGCGTCCGCCTTCGGCGACGTCTCTTCCTGGTCTGGCGCCAGCCTGACAGCCTCGACATCGGCCGCGGCCGCGGCCGTCAGCGGGTGGTTTTGCGCCGCGATTTCGGCGCCGGTCTCACCGCTGACCGGCTCGCTCTGCTGCTCACTCACGTTCAAAATCTCCAGACTGGGTTGACTTTTTGGTAACTTTTATTGCTTGCGAAATCGTTACTGCACCTGCGACCGGGCTTGGGCTTACCGAAATTTTAGGAACTTTTCCGGGCGGGATTTAGGCAGATGCTGCCCTGCGGCAATCCGCACCGCCTTAGTTTGCGCGCGGCGTTTTCCCGACTAACATGGGCCGACCAACCAGCCAGAAGGCAGGGGCGGCCATGACGATCGAAAAGTGCATCAATGAATTTGATGTCGATGACGTCATTTTTGAGGAGGGCTCGACCGGGCGCGAGCTTTTTGTCGTGCTCGACGGCCAGGTCGACATCGCCAAAATCAATGGCGGAAACAAGACGGTCATCGTCAGCCTCGGCAAGGGCGAATTCTTCGGCGAGATGGCGGTCATCGACGGCTCGTCGCGCTCCGCTACCGCCATCGCCGCCGCGCCTCACACCAGGGTGATGCGGATCAACCACGCCCGCTTCGTCTATCTCGTCAGCCAGCAGCCGGCGTTCGCGCTGATGATCATGGACGCGCTGTCGAAGCGCCTGCGCGCTTCCAACGCCGTCGTCTACCGGGCGGCGGCCAACCCATGAGCGAGCGCCGGCCGAGCCCGTTCAAGACGCTGTTCGACACCGACGTCGCGACGCTGATCCAGGCGGCCGAGGACGTCTACCAGATCCGCTTCAAGAACCGCGCCGCGAACGCCTATCTGGTGCGCGGCAGCAGGCGAACGATCATGATCGACGTCGGCCTGTCGAGCAATTATCCGCACCTCACCGCCTGCCTCGATCATGTCGGGGTGACACCCGACATGATCGACATGGTGGTGCTGAGCCACGAGCATCTCGATCATATCGGGGCCGCCTATCATTTCCACGGCCGCTCCTTTATCGCCGCGCACCGGCTCGCCGCCAACAAGATCATGCTGCGCGACGACTTCTCGATGCTGCGCAAGATGTTCAACGAGCCGAACGTGCCTGTTGATATCGACATCTGGCTCGAGGAAGGCAACCTGATCGACCTCGGCAATTTCCGCCTCAACGTGATGTACACGCCCGGCCACACCTCGGCCTGTATCACGCTGTTCGAGCAGGACCGGGGACTGCTGTTCGCCGCCGACACACTGATGCCCGGCGGCGTGATGGGCGGCGTGTTCGGCTCCGGCTCGATCGCCGACTATATCCAGTCGCTGGAGCGGCTGAAGGGACTGAACGCGAAGATCCTGCTGTCAGGCCACGGCCGGCTGTCCGACACGCCGCAGGACGACGTGCGGATCGCATTGCAGCGCTCGCACGCGCTGCTCGACGACACCGCGCAACTGTTCGACGCGCTCGACGCGCGCTCGAATTTCGAGCCGATCATGCAGTCGGTACGGGACCTCAACAAGCTCGACGATTGACGTTCGTTCTCCATTTGACAAATCCGCGCGCGGCCTGTTCAACAGCATCAACAACACCAAGAAACAGGGAGCGAGGACCATGAAGCTTTACGACTCGATCGGGCCGAACCCGCGCATCGTGCGGATGTTCATGGCGGAAAAGAGCATCGAGATTCCCACGCAAGCCGTCGATCTTCGCAAGGGCGAAAACCGCGAGGAGGCGCATCTGCAGCGCAACCCGCACGGCCAGATGCCGGCGCTCGAGCTCGACGACGGCGGCTATCTCTCCGAGATCACGGCGATCTGCGAATATCTCGAGGAGAAGCACCCTTCGCCCGCGATGATCGGCGCGACGCCGGAAGAGCGCGCCGCGTGCCGGATGTGGACCCGCCGTGTCGACCTCAACATCGCCGAGCCGCTTGCCAATGGCTACCGCTTCGGCGAGGCGCTGAAGTTCTTCGAGAAGCGCATTCCAGTTGCGCCCGAGGCCTCGCCGGGGCTGAAGATGATCGCGGCCAACCGCATCAAATGGCTCAATGACCAGATGGCCGATGGCCGTCAGTATATCTGCGGCCAGCGCTTCACCCTCGCAGACATGCTGCTCTATTGCTGGCTCGATTTCGGCAATCAGGTCGGCCAGCCGCTGGACCAGTCCAACACCAATATCGTAGCGTGGTTCAACCGCGTCGGCGAACGGCCGTCGGTCAAGGCGTAGACGTCTGATCGCCCGACCTTACCACGCCAGGTAACAAGCCCCGGGGCGGAGCCAGCCGTCACCGATAGAGAAGGACAAACGGATGCAAGCCGAAGCCGTGAAAGCTGAAGCTCTGGCGCAGATGCGCCGCCGCGTCGTGATCTCCTCGACGATCGGCAATGCGCTGGAGTGGTTCGACTTCACGGTGTTCGGCCTGTTCGCGGGCATCCTGAGCAAGCTGTTCTTTCCGGCGGATAATCCGAACTCGTCGCTGCTGCTGACCTTCGCCACCTTCGGCATCGCCTTCGCGGCGCGGCCCTTGGGCGGCCTGGTGTTCGGGCTCTACGCCGACAAGCACGGCCGCAAGAAAGCGCTGGTCGTGATGATCTCGCTGATGGCTGTCGGCACCGGTCTGCTCGGCCTGCTGCCGACCTATGGCGCGATCGGCATCGCGGCGCCGCTGCTGTTGCTGCTGGCGCGCCTGATCCAGGGCTTTTCCGCCGGCGGAGAATTCGGCAGCGCCAGCGCCATGCTGATCGAATTCGCGCCGCCCGGCCGGCGCGGCTTTTACGGCGCATTCCAGATGGTCTCGCAAAACCTCGCATTCGCCATCGGTGCTGCCATGGCGATCAGCCTGAATTTCAGTCTCTCCCCGGACGCCTTTGCGAGTTGGGGTTGGCGCGTGCCGTTCATCCTCGGCATCCTGATCGGGCCGACCGGATGGTACCTGCGCCAGCGCTGTGACGAATCTCCCGAATTCCAGGCCTATCTCGCCGAAAAGGCGGCATCCGCGCAGCCGGCGAGGAAGACCACCCTCGGCCAATTGTTCTCCGAATACCCGCGTGAATTGATCGCGTCGTTCTGCCTGATCGCTGCCGGCACGGCGATCAACTACGTCAATGCGATCTTTCTGCCGACCTATGCGGTCGCCGAGCTGAAATTGCCGATACTTAACGCGCAGATGGGGCTGCTATTCCTAAGCCTCGGCAATGCCGCGATCGCGATGGCCTCCGGTGCCCTCTCCGACCGGATCGGCCGCCGCGCGGTGCTCATTCCGTCGCTGATCATCTACGCCGTGTTGTTCTATGTGATGTTGCAGCGGCTTGTCGCCGAGCCGACGACCACGAACCTCTGGCAAATGCAGATCGTGGCCGTGTTCCTTGGCACGTTGGCGGGGCCGATGCCGGCATTCATGACCGAAATCTTCCCGGTCGGCGTGCGCTCCACCGGTGCGTCACTGATGTACAATCTCGCGGTGATGTTGTTCGGCGGGCTTGCACCCTTCATCAACACCTGGCTGGTGCAAACGACCGGCGACAAGGCTGCCCCCGTCTACTACATCTTCTTCGCTGCTGCGGTGGGCCTCGTCGGCTTGTCTGCCTACCGGGCGCGAACATCCGGGGCCGGAACCGCGCCTGCGCCCGCGCTATCGCCGTGAAAAGCAAAAGCGTCCTTCGGGACGCGCATGCAACTAGATCACCACCGGCTTGTCCGGAAGTTCGTTCGAGCCGCCGGCGACGTGCGGGAAGTATTTTGCCAGCTTCCGTGACGCAGCTGCGATGCCCTTGATCACACCTTGCTCGAACTGGCCTGATCTAAAATCCGCTTCCATCGCGCGGCAGATCGCTTCCCAGCCCGCAGCGCCGACCTTCGCGTCGATGCCGCGGTCGGCGACGATCTCGACGTCGCGATCGGCGAGCAGCAGATAGATCAGGACACCGTTGTTGTGATGGGTGTCCCAAATGCGCAAATGCGAGAACACGTCGACGGCCCGCTCCCGCGCCGGCTGGTCGCGGAACAGTGCCGCGCCGTCGAGCGCGCCCTCGACGACGAAACGGATCTGACCGGAATGGGTGGCCTCACCCGCCTTGATCGCCTGCTCGATCGCATCGAGCACGCGTGGCGGAAAATCACGCCGCACCCGCCAACGGTGTTCGAGCAGATGCTTGCCGATACGCTTGATGCCCATATCTACCAGCTCCCCGAAGCGCCGCCGCCACCGAAGCTACCGCCTCCGCCGCTGAAGCCGCCGCGGCTGCTTGAACTGCCGCCGGACCAGGAACCGCCGCTGTAACCACCGCCTGACCAGCCGCCTCCCCTGCCGCGACCGCCCGACGACGGCGCGGTGGCGGCGTCACTGAACATCACGAACACCGATGCGACCAGTCCCGCGAGGATCGCCACGATGGGTGAGCCGATCATGACCCAGGCAATCAGCGTGACCAGACCGCCTGATACGGCCGAGCCGAGCAGCCGGCCCAGCATCCGTCGTATCAGGCCGCCGAACAGCAAAACCGGGATGAGGAGAAACGGATTGAAGATGTCGGACGGATCGAAGGACGCCGACGGCTTCCAATGCGGCGGCTCCGGCACCGGCAGTTGCTCGCCATTGATCAGGCGGATCATCCGGTCGACGCCGGCTGATATGCCGCCGGCGAAATCGCCCTCCTTGAACTTCGGCGCGATATCCTCGCTGATGATGCGGTGGGTGACGACGTCGCTCAGCACGCCCTCAAGGCCGTAGCCGACCTCGATGCGCAGATGGCGGTCATTCTTGCCGACGACGAGCAGCGCGCCGTCGTCGACCTTCTTGCGCCCGATCTTCCAGGCTTCGGCAACGCGAATCGAGAACTGCTCGATGGCCTCATCGCCCGTGGTCGGCACGATCAGCACCGCGACCTGGGCACCCTTGCGCGTCTCCAGATCCTTCAGCTTCCCGTCGAGCGAGGCGATATCGCTCGCGGACAGCGTCCCGGTCTGGTCGACGACGCGGCCGGTCAACTGTGGTACCGCGACCTGGGCCAGCGTCGGGCAAACCAAGCCCAGCAGGAAGGCAAACAGGACGACGCGGACGGCGGTCATCGCAGGCGGACGCACCACCGCTACTTCGACGGCGCCGGCGCCGGATTGAAATCGACCTTCGGCGCAGTCGAAATCTCCTTCTCATTGTCGACCGTGAAGTTGGCCTTCTCCTTGTAGCCGAACACCATCGCGGTCAGATTGTTCGGGAAGGTGCGGATACCGACATTGTAGTCCTGCACCGCCTTGATGTAGCGGTTCCGCGCGACCGTGATGCGGTTCTCGGTGCCTTCGAGCTGCGCCATCAGGTCGTGGAACAACGCGTCCGATTTGAGCTGCGGATAATTTTCGGTCACGACCAGCAACCGCGACAGCGCGCTGGAAAGCTCTCCCTGCGCCTGGGTGAATTTCTGAAACGTGGCCGGGTCGTTGACCAACTCAGGCGTGGCCTGGATGCTGCCGACTTTGGCGCGCGCATTGGTGACGCCGAGCAGCACGTCCTTCTCCTGCTGCGCAAAGCCCTTCACCGAGTTGACCAGGTTGGGCACGAGGTCGGCCCGCCGCTGGTACTGGTTCACCACCTCCGACCAGCTCGACTTGACCTGTTCGTCGTTGGTCTGGATCGCGTTGTAGCCGCAATTGGTCAGGCTCAACGTCGCCAGCGCTGCCAGCACGGTCCAAAGCTTGCGCATGAAAGTCCTCCCGGTGGAATTCTGCGGCACCGTATCAGATCGTCTTCGCCGGGTAATCCCGTGTGGCGGTTTACGCCCGCATTTTTGGCGGCGATAGCCCTTGCTTATCTCTCTTCCCCCCGTTCATCATGCCGAAAAATCGATCCCGGGAGGATCCATGACCTCAGAGCAATTCGAGACTGTTGTTGTCGAGCGGCCGGAGCCTGCGATCGCGCGGATCGTGATGAACCGCCCCGAGGCGCGCAACGCCCAGAACCTGCAGATGACCTATGATCTCAACACCGCCTTCGACCGGGCGGTGCAGGACGACACAGTCAAGGTCATCATCCTCGCCGGCAACGGCCCGCATTTCTCCGCCGGCCACGATCTGCGGCCCGCTGGGAAGAACCAGGCGGGTGTCGATTTCCCGCCTGTCGGAAATTGGGGCGGCTTCGCCGAGCCGAACGCGCATGGCCGCTTCGCGCGCGAGCAGGAGATTTATCTGCAGATCACACGGCACTGGCGCAATCTCGCCAAGCCGACGATCGCGGAGGTGCACGGCAAATGCATCGCCGGCGGGCTGATGCTGGCCTGGGCCTGCGATCTCATCGTTGCCAGCAGTGACGCCGAGTTCTGCGATCCCGTGGTCACGATGGGGGTCTGCGGCGTCGAGTGGTTCGTGCATCCCTGGGAGTTGGGTGCACGCAAGGCCAAGGAGATGTTGTTCACCGCAGACAGCTGGAGCGCCGACGAGGCGCATCGGCTCGGCATGGTCAATCACGTGGTGCCGCGCGGCGACCTCTCCTCCTTCACGCTGGCGCTGGCGCGCAAGATCGCGACCAAGCCCGCCTTCGCGCTGAAGCTGAGCAAGGAAGCGGTCAATCGCACGGTCGACATCATGGGGCAGCCCGCCGCGATCGATCAGGCCTTCGCGTTGCATCAGCTCTGCCATGCACACAATCTTCAGGAATTCGGAATGGTGGTCGACCCCGCCGGTCTGCATCCCTCTGTCAGAAAAAACGCCAACGTAAAGTAGACCAGATGGACCTCACTCCCAGCGACGAGCAGCGCCTGCTGCGCGAAAGTGCCGACCGCTTCGTGGCGGAAACCTTTACAGGCGAGTATCGCAGGAAGGCGGTCAGCGATCCGCTCGGTTTCTCGCCCGCGATCTGGAAGCAGTTCGCCGACCTCGGTTGGCTCGCGCTGCCGATCGGCGAAGCCTATGGCGGGCTCGGCGGTGGCGCGATCGAGATCGGAATTTTGATGGAAGCGTTCGGACGAGGACTGGTGTCCGAACCTTATCTCGCCACCGTCGTGATCGGCGCCGCGCTGGTCGGCCAATGCGGCAGCGAAGCGCAGAAGCAGTCGATCCTGCCCAAGGTAGCAGAAGGCAAGGTCTATCTCGCCTTCGCGCATTCGGAACGCGCAGCACGGTTCGATCTCTCACATGTCGAGACGACGGCCACGAAGACCGCCCACGGCTGGCGATTGAACGGCCACAAGACCGCGGTGCTCGACGGCGTAGCGGCCAACCAGATCATCGTCTCCGCCCGCATCGTCAACGCCAACGGCGTATCAGGCAAGCTCTGCCTGTTCCTGGTGCCCATTGATACGGCCGGTCTCACCTTGCGCGACTACGCGCGGCTCGGCGGCGGGCGCGGCTGCAGCCTCGATCTCAACGACGTGCAGCTTCCGGCCGACGCCCTGCTCGGCGACGGCAGCGATGCGCTGCCTGCGATCGAGGCCGTGGTCGACCGCGCGATGGCCGCGCTCGGCGCCGAAGCCGTCGGCATCATGCAGACGCTGCTCGACACCACGCTCGAATATACCAAGATCCGAAAACAGTTCGGCCGGCCGCTGTCGGCCAACCAGGTGATCCGCCATCGCCTCGCTGACATGGCGATGCAGTGCGACGAGGCGCGCTCGATGGCATTGCGTGCCGCGTTGATGGCCGATGCCGAGCCTGTGGCACGCAGCCGTGCGGCGTCGGGCGCGAAAGCCAAGATCGGCAAATGCGCCCGCTTCATCGCCGAGCAGTCGGTGCAACTGCACGGCGCCATGGGCGTCACCGAGGAGCTCGACATCGGCGCCTATTTCAAGCGGCTGCTCGCGTTCGACACGCTGTTCGGCGGCAGCGCCCATCATTATCGCCGCCACGCCGCCTTGAGCGGCCGTGCGCAGACGTAACGGAGAGCGCCACATGGATCTCACCTTCAACGCCGAGGAACGCGCCTTCGAGCAGGACGTCCGCGACTTCATCGCCGCCAATCTGACGCCGGAGATGAAACGCGCCACCGCGCTCACGCCGTCAGTCTTCTCCGACCCCGATATCGGCATGGCCTGGCAACGTGCGCTGCACAGGAAAGGCTGGGGCGCGCCGGGCTGGCCGGCAGACCATGGTGGTCCGGACTGGACGTCGGCGCAGCGCTGGATCTTCGAAGCCGAATCCGCCCGCGCCGGCGTGCCCAATGTCAACGTGATGGGCGTGAAGATGGTCGGCCCCGTCATCATCGGCTTCGGCTCGCCCGAGCAGAAGAATTTTTATCTGCCGCGAATCCTCTCCGGCGAGGACTATTGGTGCCAGGGTTATTCCGAGCCGGGCTCGGGCTCCGATCTGTCGTCGCTGAAGACCCGCGCGGTGCGCGACGGCGACGACTACATCATCAACGGCACAAAAATCTGGACCACGCATGCGCATCACGCCAACCGCATGTTCGCGCTGGTGCGGACCAATGAGGGCGAACGGCAGCAGGACGGCATCAGCTTTATTCTGATCGACATGAAGAGTCCGGGCATCACCACGCGCCCGATCCTGACCATCGGCGGCGATCACGAGGTGAACCAGGTGTTCTTCGACGACGTCCGCGTTCCCGTGGCCAACCGCGTCGGCGAAGAGGGAAAGGGCTGGACTTACGGTAAATACCTGCTCGAATTCGAGCGCGGCTCCGGCATCGCGTCGGCAAAACTGCGCGACGCGCTGAAGACGATCGCAGACCTTGCGGCATCAGATGTCACCGGCCGCGCCATCGACGATCCCGATATCGCGCTGCGGATGTCGGAGGTCGAGGTCGATATCGATGCGCTTGAGATGACCGAGCTGCGGGTGCTGTCGGCGCTGCAGACCGGGCAGAACCCTGGCGCGGTGTCGTCGCTGATCAAACTGCGGGTCAGCGAAATCCGCCAGGCGGTGACGCGGCTTGGCGTCGACGTGATCGGCAATGACGGACTCGCGGTCGAGCCGTCGCGGCCGTTTTATAGACTGAACCACGAGCCGGTGATCCCTGAGGAATTGCTGCCGGTGGTGCCGGAATATCTCAACGGGCGGGCGTATACGATCTTCGGCGGATCGTCGGAGATCCAGCGCGATATCATCGCGAAGATGGTGTTAGGGCTATAGCTCTCTCCGTCATTCCGGGGCGCGACGAAGTCGCGAGCCCGGAATCCATTTCACCCCGGAACATGCGGCCCGATGGATTCCGGGCTCATCGCTGCGCGATGCCCCGGAATGACGAGTGGAGAGAGCGGAAGCGCTACGCCGCCTGCGCCTTCGCCTCACGGATCGCCTGCCAGATCTTTGACGGCGTCAGCGGCGTGTTCAACTGCGTGATTCCGAGTTCGCTCAGCGCATCCATCACGCCGTTGGTGATGCAGGGTGGGCCGCCGATCGCGCCCGACTCGCCGCAACCCTTTGCGCCGAGTGGATTGGTCTTGCACGGCGCAGAATCATCGAGCGTCACAGTGATCGGCGGGATGTCGTCGGCACGCGGGATGCAATAGTCCTGATAGCTCGCGGTCAGAAGCTGGCCTTCCTCGCTATAGGCTACGCCTTCGTACAGCGCCTGACCGATGCCCTGGGCAACGCCGCCATGCACTTGGCCTGTCACCAGCAGCGGATTGACGGCGACGCCGACGTCGTCGACCGTGGTGTAGCGCACCACCTTGGTGACGCCGGTCTCGGGATCGATCTCGACCTCACAGATGTGAGTGCCGTTCGGCCAGCTCGGCCCGTCGACCTCGCCCTCGCTGTCAACCGAGAGTTTGGCGCCGTCTTCCTTCTTCGCGATCTCGAACAGGCTGATCCGTCGGTCGGTACCGACCACGGTGAGGAAGCCGTCGCGGTACTCGATGTCCTGGACGGACGCTTCCAGCAGGTTGGAGGCCTTGTCGCGCGCCTTGTTGATCATGTCGTTAGAGGAGACCGCGACCGCGGTGCCGCCGACGAACAGCGAGCGCGAGCCGACGCTGCCGAAGCCGGTGGCCAGATCCGTGTCGCCCTGGATCACGTCGATCCGGTCCATCGGAATGCCGAGCGTATCAGAGACCATCTGGGTGTAGGTGGTCGCCAGTCCCTGCCCCATCGCCATGGTGCCGGAATGCAGCACGACGCGGCCTTCGGCGGTGGCGTGCAGCGAGACCTTCTCGGTGTGGGCGCGGCCGCCGGTCCATTCGATGTAGCTGGTGAGGCCGCGGCCATAGAGCAGGCCCTTCTTCTTCGCCGCCTTCTTGCGCGCGGCAAAACCGTTCCAGTCGGCGAGGTCGGAGGCGCGCTCCAGCATGTGCGCGAAGGCGCCGGAATCGTACACCTGGCCGACCGCATTGGTGTAGGGCAGCTGCGCCGGCTTGATGTAGTTCACCTTGCGGAGGGCGCGCGGATCCATCCCGATTTGGCGCGCGGCCGCGTCGAACAAACGCTCGACGATGAAGACCGCTTCAGGCCGCCCCGCGCCGCGATAGGCGCCGACCGGGGCGGTGTTGGTCATCACCGACTTCACCTCGAAATGCACCAACGGCAGGTCGTAGACGCCGGTCTGCACGAACGGCCCAAGCACCAAGGGGATGATGTTCGCCGTGCCGGACGAATAGGCCCCGGTGCCGCCGATCGAGCGCACGCGATAGGCCAGCACGCGGCCCTTGGCGTCGAGCGCGAGTTCGCCGGTTGAGGTGAGATCGCGGCCATGGGTGCCGCCGACGAACTCGTCGGTGCGGTCGCCGCGCCAGCGGATCTTCTTGTTCAGTTTGGTCGCGGCATAGGCGACGATGCCGTCTTCGGGATAGAGGCTGGTCTTTTGGCCGAAGCCGCCGCCGATATCGCCGACCAGCACCCTCACGCTCTCTTTCGGCCGCTTCAGGATGGATTCCGCGAGCAGGTCGCGGGTCGATCCGGGCGTCTGCGACTGCACATGCAGGATCAGCCGCCCGGTTGTCTTCTCGATCTCCGCGATCGTCGAGCGCGGCTCCATCGCCGACGGCACCAGCCGCTGGCTGACCAGGTCGAGCGACACCCTATGGGCGGCGTTGGAGAAGGCCTCCTCGACCTTGGCGGCGTCGCCATAGCTCATCGCGGCCACGATGTTGTCGGGCGCCTCCGGCCAGACCACGGGCGCGCCTGATTTGATCGCCTCGACGGGGTCGACCACCGAGGGCAGCATCTCATAGTCGATCTCGATCGCTTCGGCCGCCGTCTGTGCCAGCACGCGCGACGTCGCGACCACGGCCACCACCCCCTCGCCGGCATAGCGCACCACCTCATGCGCCAGCAGGCGACGCGGCGGCACGCTCATCGGCTTGCCGTCGGGCCGCTTGAAGATCGCGAGCGTCGGCAGCGTGCCGATATCGTCCTTGACTAGGTCGGCACCGGTATAGATCGCCTCGACGCCGGGCATCTCCAGCGCCGCTTTGGCATCGATCGATGTGATGTTGGCGTGGGCATGCGGCGAGCGCAGCACGTGCAGCCAGAGCGCGCCGTCCTCCGGCTTGTCGTCGATGAAATGGCCCTTCCCGGTGAGCAGCCGCTGGTCTTCCAGACGCTTGACCGGCTGGCCCGCACCAAAACGCATATTGCCGGGAAGAATGTTCATCAGTGGGTCCTTGAGATTGCGAGATTTGGCGGGTTTTAGCGGATTTTCGGGGCGTGACAACGCATAGCCGTCATTCCGGGGCGATGCGTTGCATCGAACCCGGAATCTCGAGATTCCGGGTTCGATGCGCGCCCCGGAATGACGAGACTGTGAGCGCCCCATGCAACGCGCAAGCCAACCCTAGCTGAGGTCGCTCAGCGCCGCCTCGACCACCTTGCGCTGCTCGGCCGAGAGCGGCGCCTGCGGCGGCACGGGGTCGCCGACGTCGTAGCCCTGGATCGACAGCCCGGCCTTGATGCAGGCGGCGAGATTGAAGCGGGCAAAGGCCTCGTTGATGCGCCAGAGTTTTCGTTGCAAGACCATCGCCTCATCCCAGCGGGCACGGCGGGCGAGATTGTAGAGCTCGACGCTCTGCCGCGGGATGATGCAGGCCGGGCCTGCCATCCAGCCATGGCCGCCGATCAGCATCACGGCGGCCGGAATATGGGCTGAGGCCGAGAATACTTTGATGCTGTCGCCGCAGCGGTTCATGATCGACAGCAGCCGCCCGGTGTTGGTCGAGGCGTCCTTGATGTAGCCAATGCGCGGATGGGCGGCGAGCCGCGCGATGACGTCGAGCGTGAGGTCGGAGCGCTGGAAATTCGGATTGGTGTAGATCACGACGGGAATGTCGACCGCATCGGCAATGGCGCGGAAATAGGATTCCACCTGTTCATCGCCGACCGGGAAATACGCCTCCATGATCGCGAGGATGCCGTTGGCGCCGCGCTTCTGATAGGCCTTCGCCTGCGCCACGGCATCGGCCGTCGAGGTCGAGGCGACGCCGGCGACCACGGGCACGCGGCCCTGCGCGGCCTCGATCGTCGCCTGCACCACCGTCGCGCGCTGGGCGTTGTTGAGATAGGCGAACTCGCCAGTCGAGCCGAGCGGCGTCAGCCCATGCACGCCGGCCTTGATCAGATCATCGCATAGCCGGCCCAGCACCTCGGTGCGGATATGGCCGGCGGGATCGATCGGGGACACCAGATACGGAAAGACGCCGTGGAAATCAGCCATTTGCGAGCCTCGTGGACGGCGAGACATAGTCGGGATCGTGCGCAAAGGGAAGCGGCGCAAGGAAATGGCCCAGCCAACCGGAGGAGCCCGTCAACAGCACGCGCATGATATCAGCCCAGACCCCCGCGCCTTCAGAACACCTTGGCGATCGCGGCCCGCGCGTCGCCCTGGATCTGCTTCAGATGATCCGGCCCGCGAAAACTTTCGGCGTAGATCTTGTAGACATCCTCGGTACCGGACGGACGCGCGGCGAACCAGCCGGACTCGCTCTCGACCTTGATGCCGCCGAACGGCTGATCGTTGCCCGGCGCCTTGGTCCTGACCGCGCGCACGGGATCGCCGGCAAGCTGCGTCATGCTGAGCTGCTCCGGGCCAAGCGCTTTCAGCGCGCTCTTTTGTTTTGATGTCGCCGCAACATCGATGCGTTCGTAGTAGGGAACGCCGAGTTCGGCGGTCAGGTCTGCGAACAATTCGCTCGGATCGCGGCCGGTTTTTGCGATGATCTCCGCCGCCAGCAGACCGAGGATGATGCCGTCCTTGTCGGTGGTCCAGGCCGAGCCGTCTTGCTTCAGGAACGAAGCGCCCGCGCTCTCCTCGCCGGCAAAACCAAAGCCGCCGCTGCCGAGCCCCTCGACGAACCATTTGAAGCCAACCGGCGTCTCGACCAGCTTGCGGCCCAGCTTCTTGGCAACGCGGTCGATGATCGAGCTGCTCACAATCGTTTTGCCGATCGCTGCACTCCCGCTCCATTGTGGCCGGTGCGCGAACAGATAGGCGATGGCGGTGGCGAGGAAGTGGTTCGGGTTCATCAGCCCGTTAGAGCGGGTCACGATGCCGTGGCGGTCGGCGTCGGTGTCGTTGGCAAAGGCGACGTCGAAGCGGTCGCGCATCCCGATCAGGCTCGCCATCGCATAGGGCGACGAGCAGTCCATCCGGATCTTGCCGTCCCAGTCCGCGGTCATGAAACGGAAAGTCGGATCGACGGCGTTATTGACGACGGTCGCATTGATCCCGTAGCGGGCGATGATCGGTTGCCAGTAATGCACCGCGGCGCCACCGAGCGGATCAATGCCGATCCTGACGCCGGCGGATTTGATCAACGCGAGATCGACGGTATTGCCGAGATCAGCGACGTAAGGTGTGACGTAGTCGTGCAGATGCGTCGTCGCCGCCTTGCGCGCACGATCATACGGCATCCGGGCGACGCCCTTGAGACCGGCCTCGATATAGCGGTTGGCATTCTTCTCGACCACCCCGGTCACGTCGGTGTCAGCGGGCCCGCCATGCGGCGGATTGTATTTGTAGCCGCCGTCCTCGGGCGGATTGTGCGACGGTGTGATGACGACGCCATCCGCAAGCCCGGTGCTGCGCCCCTTATTATGGCTCAAGATCGCGTGCGAGATGACGGGCGTCGGCGTGTAGCCGGCCTGCGCGTCGATCATGATCTCGACGCCGTTGGCGGCAAACACTTCCACCGCGCTCACCAGCGCCGGCTCGGCAAGCGCGTGGGTGTCGATGCCGATGAACAGCGGCCCGGTCAGCCCGGCCTCGCGGCGATAGTCGCAGATCGCCTGCGTGGTAGCGAGGATGTGGTCTTCGTTGAAGGAATTCTTCAACGACGTGCCGCGATGGCCGGAGGTACCGAAGGCGACGCGCTGGGCGGGATCAGTAGCGTCGGGCTTGCCGGCGAAATACGCCGTGACCAGCCGTGGCACATTGGTGAGCGAGGCGGGATCGACGGGTTTGCCGGCGGCGGGATTTGGTGTCGTCACGTGACCTCCCAGAACAGATATCGCCGACCATTAGTACGAACGAGCAATGCCATCGGGTGCTACCATGATGGCTTGGTTCCAATCAAGCCAAGGGCATTTCGTTCCTTATTTCGTTCCTTGACCCGCTGCAGCAAAGCGCTACGACACGTCGATCTGCTTCACCTTCTCGCGGAGCTCGTCGACCAGCACCCGCTTGTTCTCGGTATAATCGATGGGAACCACGACGAGATGCACGCCGCCGCCGGCGAAGGCACGCTCCAGGGTCGGGACGATGGCTTCCGTGCTCTCGATCCGCGAGCCCTTGGCGCCGTAGCTCTCGGCGTATTTGACGAAATCCGGGTTGCCGAAGGTAAGCCCGAAATCGGGAAAATGATCGACGGCCTGCTTCCAGCGGATCATGCCGTAGGCGGAATCCTCCAGGATCAGGATCACGAGATTGAGCTTGAGTCTGACCGCGGTTTCCAGCTCCTGCGAATTCATCATGAAGCCGCCGTCGCCGCAGACCGCGAGCACCCGGTTCTTCGGATAGAGCATCGCCGCCATCATCGCCGACGGCAGGCCGGCGCCCATGGTCGCAAGCGCATTGTCGAGCAGCAGCGAGTTCGCCAGCAGCGTGCGGTAGTTGCGCGCGAACCAGATCTTGTACATGCCGTTGTCGAGCGCGACGATGCCGTCCTCGGGAATGACCTGCCGCACGTCGTGCACGATGCGCTGTGGCGTCGGCGGCCAGCGGCCCTCGGTGGCGCGATCGCCGATCTTCGACAAAATACCTTCGCGCAGACTGACGAGCGCACTGGCGTGCGGGAGCTTTCCTTCGACCCTGTCAGCCAGCAGTTCGAGGCTCGGGCCAACGTCGCCGATGACCTCGCATTGCGGAAAGTAGACCTGCTCGACATTCGCCGCCGTGTAGCCGACATGGACGACCTGCGGTCCCTTCGGACCCATG
Organism: Bradyrhizobium sp. LTSP885; assembly: GCF_000938305.1. Classification (GTDB taxonomy): domain Bacteria; phylum Pseudomonadota; class Alphaproteobacteria; order Rhizobiales; family Xanthobacteraceae; genus Bradyrhizobium. Next base: position 391,238 of record NZ_JYMT01000021.1, on the reverse strand, counting down.
ATGAAGGGCGGCTTTTCGATCGTATCGTGACCGATCGCGATGATGAGGTCGGCGCGGTCGATCGCCTCGTGCACGTAGTCACGCTCGCTCAGCGCGGCGGTGCCCATGTACAGATTGGTGCCGCCGGACACCGTGCCCTTGCCCATCTGTGTCGTGAAGAACGGAATCCTGGTCCGCCGCACGAAGTCGCCGATGCCAGCCGTGCTGCGCGGACGCGACGCCGCAGCGCCGAGCATGATCAGCGGGCGTTGCGCCTTCAGGATCATCTCGGCGGCTCGGTCGAGCGCCGCCGCGTGCGCCACCGGGATCTCGATCGGATGCAGCGGGATCATCGCCAACGGCTCCGCCTCCTCGCGCGCGATATCCTCGGGAAGTTCGAGCAGCACCGGACCAGGCCGCTCCTGCGTCGCGAGCCGGAAGGCGTCGCGGACCAGCGTCGGAATGGTTGCGGCACTGACGATCTGCACCGACAGCTTGGTCAGCGGACGGAAGGTCGAGATGATATCGACGATCTGGAATTTGGCCTGCCGGCTGCTCAGAATGCCCTTCTGGCCGGTGATCATCACCATCGGCATCGCGCCGAGCAGCGCGTAGGCAGCGCCGGTCGTCAGGTTAAGCGCGCCGGGTCCGAGCGTGGTCAGGCAGACGCCGGGTTTTCCGGTCAGGCGGCCATAGGTCGCGGCCATGAAGGCCGCAGGCTGTTCGTGGCGAGTGACGATCAGCTTGATCGAGGATTTGCGCAGACTCTCGACGACGTCGAGATTCTCCTCGCCGGGAACACCGAACACACGCTCCACACCCTCGTTCTCGAGAGCAGCGACCAGCAGATCAGAGCCTTTAACCATCTTAGCCTCGCAGGTGTGATTGCATGCTGCCGGCCGAGCATAGCCGTATCGCACGCCGTCGGGGAGTCCTTCGGGGCATCAAGGCTTGTGCGCTCCGATCCAGGTAGCGACCAGGGGCAGCACGCGCGCCTGGAGATCGCCCGAGATCGCGATCGCTTCCAGCGCCCTTGCCACCGTCAGCCGCCCGCCGCTGGTCGATTGCGCCGGGGCAAAGGCGGCAAGCTCGGCGGCGTGGGCCGGATCGGTGAAATTGGTCATGAAGTTGGGGACGAACTGATCGCGGAAGTTCGGTCCCTGCTTCGCCAGCAGCGCATCATAATTCTTCTGGATGAAATCCCAGGCGAGTTGCGGCTGCTCGCCTGCGGATGCAACCGTGCCGATCATGCCTGACACGATGGTGTCGGGCAACTCGCCGGTCAATGACAGTGACAGCGTCGCCCGTGCCAGTTCGGCGTCGCGGGCGCTGGCGGCGGCAAGATAATAGCGCAGCCGCTCATTGGTGACCGTGCTCTTGCGCGCGAGCGCCAGCAGCGTGTCGTAGGTCGTCCGGTCGGCGGTAACCCCGACGATGTGGGTGACAGCGTCGCGCAACGCGTTCGGCAGCGAGTTGGGATCCACGAGGAAGGCGGCGAACCGCCGCTTGGCCTCGGCGATAACAGCCTCGTCGCCGAGATTGCCAAGCGTCGAGATCAGGCTTGCGCGCAGCAGCGCGGTATCGTCGTCGGCTGAGCCTCCGCCGTCCCATCCGAGCCGGTCGAACACCGGACGCAGCTTCGCGCGCGCATAGGCCTGGATCGCTGGCCGCTCGGCCTGATCGCGAGACAGGCGGTTGAGCGCGGCAAACGATGAGATCACCTGGTCCCATACGGCGCGGTGGTCACCCGCATCGAGCGCGTCGAGCAGCGCGAGATAGGACGATGGCTCGGCGCGGCCGGCCTGCACCAGCGCCCAGCTGTCGGTGACGATGTTGAGCCGGTCGTCGACCGGCATTTGCGCGAGCGCGTTGAGCAGCGCCGCGCGGTTCTTTGGACCGTACTCGACCCGGCAATAGCCGATGTCGCCGAGATTGACCTTGATCGCGTCGCCGCATGCGCCGGCCGGGATGTCGGCGTTGCCCTGCAGCAGGATTTCCGCAAAGGGCTTGCCCTGCGCCGGCCCGACCGCCACCGGGATTTGCCAGCTGTGTGCCGGCAACGGCGCCCCGTTCGCCGGCACAATCGCGAACCGATCCTGCCGCAAGGTCAAGCGCTGCGAGGTTCCGGCGCACTCGGTCTCGGCTACCACCAGCGGCACGCCATCCTGCTCGGTGAAGGATGCGGCCACGCCCGTGATCCGCTTGCCGGCGGCGCTTTCGAGCGCCTGCCAGAGATCGGTGGTGGTTGAGTTGCTGTAGGCATGCGCGGCCATATATTTGCGGATGCCGTCGCGGAACGGCTGCTCGCCGAGATAAGTCTCCAGCATGCGGATCAGCGCCTGGCCCTTGTTGTAGGTAATGGCGTCGAACGCCGTGACCGCCTCGCTGTGATCGGCGATCGGCTGCTGGATCGGATGCGAGGTGCGGCGCGCGTCGAGCGCCATGGCAAACTGCTTGGCGCCATAGCCGTTCAGCCAGTTCTGCCATTGCGGATAGAAACGTTCGGACGCCTTGGTCGACATCCAGCTGGCAAAACCTTCATTGAGCCAGAGATTGTCCCACCACGCCATGGTGACGAGATCACCAAACCACATATGCGCCATCTCATGCGCGATGATGCCGAAGATGCCGCGCCGCGCGGTCTCCGCATTGGTCGCGGGATCGAACAGCAGCCTACTCTCGAAGAAGGTGATGCCGCCCCAATTCTCCATCGCCCCGCCGAACCCGCCGGGCACCGCGATCAGGTCGAGCTTCGGCAGTGGGTACTTCACCCCGAAATAGTCGTTGTAGTAACCGAGCAGCTTCACCGCGCTGTCGAGCGCAAACCGGCCCTGCTCGCTCTTGCCTTCCGTTGTGACGACGCCGACCGTCACGCCATCGGCATCCGCCGTGACACGCTCAAGCTCACCAACGGTAAGCACAAAGAGATAGCTCGACATTTTGGGTGTCGGCACGAAGGCGACCTTCTTGAGATTGTCGGCAGCCGGCTGCTCGTTTGCGACCGGCATGTTGCCGACCGCCATCAGGTTTTTCGGGATCACGACGGTCAGCGCAAAGGACGCCTTGAACGCCGGCTCATCCCAGCACGGAAAGATCCGGCGGGCATCGGCGGGCTCCAGTTTGCTCGAGATCAGCCGCTTCGTGCCGGCCTTGGTCGGATAGTCGACCGCGAACAGGCCGGAGCCGAACTTGTTGATCTGCGCCGTGAAGGCGATGCGAAGCCTGTGCCGGCCCGTCGCGAGCGGCTGCGCAAAGGTCAGCGTCGCGGTTTGCGCGGTGGGATCGGTCACAACCGTCCCACGCTGCGCGCTGTCATCGACGCTGACATCGCCAAACGTCGCGTTGACCGCGTTCAGCGTCACCTGAGCGGTCGGCTCGCGCACCTCGACGTCGACGGTTTCGACACCGGGCAAGGCAAGGCTCGTGAAATCCGGCGTCAGTTCGATCGCATAGCTCACGGGGATGACGGTTTTCGGCAGCTTTCCTGGCGTGCTGTCGAAGGAGAACGTCTGCTCGGCCCACGCGCCGGCGGGCATCGACAGCAGCGCGGCGGCCGCCATGGCAAGACGACACAGAAGCGCCTTTCGGAGGTGGTTTACAGGCTTGTTCATACCGCGCGACTCAAATGAGACTTCGAGGGATTCGAGTTCATCCCGGAAGCGAATGATGCAAACGGCAATCTAGGGGAGAAAACATCGCGATGAAACTGACAACCGCGCGATCTCGCCTTCATTGCTTGTTGCCCGAAAGCGGGATGAGAGGCTAACGTGGAATAGCCCACGTTTGCTGATGTCCTGATACCGTTGATGACCGGCGAATGACAAAAAGATTTCTGATCACGATCGGCCTTGTTGCGGCGTTCGCGCCGGCCTTTGCCGTGGGCGATCCAGACGGATCCCCGCTTGAATTGACCCTGCCCGTGACCACCGACCCCGCGACGATTCAGTGCCGCCAGATCAGGGCGCAGGACGCTACGTCGCTGTCATTCCTGCCCCTGCACCGGACCTTCAACGACGATTTCGACCAGCATCCGCTGGCGAGCGGGCGATGGGTGCCGCATTATGCCGGCGGCGCGGCGTGGCCGGAGGCGCGTTACTGGGGCGGCGACGGTTCCGATTTCAAACGCAAGACCAGCGCCAATGGCGAGCAGCAGATCTATGTCGATCCGCGCTACGCCGGACGCGGCACGGCGCCGCTCGGCCTCGATCCGTTCCATGTCGAGAACGGGGTACTCTCCATCACGGCCAGGCGCACGCCACCCGATCTGAAGGCCGTGCTGTTCAACAACGAATACACCTCGGGCATCCTGACCACCCAGGGCACGTTCGCGCAGAAATACGGCTATTTCGAAATTCGCGCCAAGATCCCGATCGGCACCGGCGTGTGGCCGGCGTTCTGGCTGCTTGCCGACGACGGCGGCTGGCCGCCGGAGATCGACGCCGTGGAAGGGCGCGGCCAGCGGCCCGGCGACCTCGTGATGACGACGCATTGGCGCATCCCTGCGACCGGCAAGATCGAGCACTGCGGCTTCGATTTCACGGTCCCAGGCGCCGAGGCCGACTTTCACAACTATGGTGTGTTGTGGGAGCCGGACCGCCTGATCTACTTCATCGACCGCAAACCAGTATCCGATATCAGCGTTCCCGTCGGCTTCGATGATCCCGTGTACATGATCGTCAATCTCGCAATGGGGTCAAAATTCTTCAACGGCGTTGGCTTCGTCGACGGCGAGTCCCCCGTGACGGTGAATTTCGAGATCGACCGCATCTCCGCCTACCAGATCGACATGACCTTCGCGGGAGCCAGCAATGTCCGATAAATTCTCGCGTCGGCAATTTGCCGGGCTTGCGGGTCTCTCCGCACTCGGCCTGTCGGCGCCTGCCGCGGCGGCGGACGGCGCGCCGAGGCCGGACGGTGCGAGCTTTCCCGCAGGCTTCCTCTGGGGCACCGCGACGTCGTCCTACCAGATCGAGGGCGCGGTCGACGAGGATGGCCGTGGCCGGTCGATCTGGGACACCTTCACCCATACGCCGGGCAAGATCGAGGACGGCAGCACCGGTGACCGCGCCAACGATCACTATCATCGCTACAAGGAGGACGTCGGCCTCATCAAGGATCTCGGCACAAAGGCCTATCGCTTCTCGATCGCCTGGCCGCGGGTGTTTCCCGACGGCACCGGCACGCCGAACCCGAAGGGCCTCGACTTCTACAATCGTCTGATCGACGAACTCCTGGCGAACGGCATTGAGCCTTACGCCACGCTCTATCACTGGGACCTGCCGCAGGCGCTGCAGGATCGCGTCGGCGGCTGGCGATCCGCTGATACATCGAAGGCGTTCGCCGATTACGCGGGCTATGTCGCGGAACGGGTGACCGACCGCGTGAAGAACATCTTCACCGTCAACGAGGTCGGTCGTTTCCTCCCCTTCGGCTATGCTCTCGGCGTCGACGCACCTGGCTTGACGCTGCCACCGGCGGACGTGAACCAGGCGCGCCACCATGTCGCGCTGGCGCACGGCCTTGCGGTGCAGGCGATCCGCGCCAAAGGGCGTTCTGGCACGCGGGTCGGCCCGGCCGAGAACATCACCACCTGCGTTCCCGCGATCAACACGCCGGAGAACATCCGCGCCACCGAGATTGCGACGCGCGAATTCAATTCCGGCTTCCTCGGCGTCGTCCTCGACGGCAAATACACCGACGGCTTCCTGGCCTATGCCGGTGCGGACGCCCCCAAATTCACGGCCGAAGAGCTCAATATCATCTCGGAGCCCAACGATTTCGTCGGACTGAACATCTACGCGCCGCAGCTCTACATCGTCGCGAGCGACCACAAGCCAGGCTGGAAGCCGCTGCCGATGCCTGCCTCGTTCCCGCATATGAATTCGGACTGGCTGCGGATCGCGCCGGAAGTGATCTACTGGGCACCGCGGATCGCCGCGAAAATCTGGAACCTGAAGAGCATCTATATCAGCGAAAACGGAACCTCGAGTGAAGACAAGATCCAACCCGACGGACAGATCTACGATCTCGACCGCATCATGTACCTGCGCAACTATCTCGCCCAGCTGCAGCGCGCCACCGCCGAAGGCGTCCCGGTCCACGGCTATTTCCTGTGGAGCCTGATGGACAATTTCGAATGGATTTATGGCTATGAGAAGCGCTTCGGCCTGTACCGGGTCGACTATGAGACCCAAGCGCGGGTGCCGAAGCTGAGCGCAGCGTTCTATCGCGACGTGATCGCGCGCAACGCGATCGGAGCGTGACGCGCGAGTGCGCTATCCGGCCTGCGGCCGCGCCCCGGACCATGCTCGCGTAAGCAGGTCGTGAATCTCGGCCTGTTCGATCGGCCGCGGATTCCAGTAGGGATTTCTGGTCGCAAGCGCTGCGGCCTTGTCGATGCCGTCTTCGGGCATGCCGATCTCGGCCAGCGAGCGCGGCGCGCCCAGCTTCGCCGACAATTCGAACAGCCCGTCAGCCGCATCCGACGCACCAAGCGCCCTTGCGGCGCGGCCGATAGCATCACGTGCGGCGGGCGTGTTGTAGGCGATGGTGTGCGGCAGCAGCACCGCATGGGTCTCGGCATGCGGCAGGTCGAACAGCGCGCCAACCGTGTGGCAGAGCTTGTGATGCAGCGCCATGCCGACGGTGCCGAGGCAGACGCCGCATAGCCACGCGCCGTAGAGCGCATCCGAACGGGCTTCGAGATCGCGCGGCCGCGCTACGACCTCCGGCAGCGACAACGCGAGTTTTGCAATCGCCTCTTCCGCCATCAGCGCGGTGATCGGATTGCCGTCCCGCGCATACAGGGCCTCAGCGGCGTGCGCGATCGCGTTGAGGCCGGAGATCGCGGAGAATTTTGCCGGCATCGAAAGGGTCAGGTTCACGTCATAGATCACGACCTCGGGCAGGATCTTTGGCGAGGACTGTGTGGTCTTGACGCCGTCGACGGTCTCACCGAGCACCGGCGTCATTTCGGAGCCGGCATAGCTGGTCGGCAGGATCAATTGCGGCAGGTCAGTGCGGAGCGCGATCGCCTTGCTCAGGCCCGTCGCCGCACCGGCACCAATCGCGACCACGCCATCAGGCTTGAGCGCGCGGACTGCCTCCATCGCGCGCTCGGTCACCGTAACAGGCGTATGAACCACCGCGTCGTCGAACAGGCCGGCCAGGCGGCCGCCGGTCAATGACGCGAGATCGCCGAGCTCGGCCTGTTGCCGCCGGCTCGCCAGCGCCAGCGCACGGGTGATGCCAAGACGCGCGAGTTCGTCCGGCAGGCTCGCGATCGTCCCGACCCCGAACACGACGCGCATCGGGCTGACTTGGTAGACGAAAGGCTGCGGCATGATGAGTCCTGAACCGTCGATCAGCCGCGGCGCCAGTCACGCGGCGTGCAGCCGAAGCGCTGCTTGAAGCGCCGTGTGAAGTGCGAGAGGTCGGCAAAGCCCCAATCGAACGCAATATCGCCGATCGCGCGTCCAAACATTGCCCGGCCCTTCAAATCGCGTGCTGCACCGTCGAGGCGGCGATCAATCACGTAACTGGCAAACGTCGTTCCCGCACGCTCGAACAGCTTGTGCACGTAGCGCTCGCTGATGCCCACGGACAAGGCAACGGTCGAAGCGGTCAGGCCGGGCTCGCGCAGCCTGCGATCAACGGTGCGGCGCAACGCAATCCAGGTCGCTTCCACGAGGCCCAGGGCCTCCGCGCCGCGCCGGCTGCCGCGCGACAGGCTCAGTGCCACGAGATCGAGCAGCACGCCGAACAGCCGTGTGCTCTCCTCTTCCGGCATGCTGGCCGCAGCCGAATTGAGCGCCTGGGCCGTCTCTACGATCAGATGGCCGACCAGCGGGTCGTCGGATACCCGCGCCGGCTTGAACTCGAACGACGGCGGCAGGCGATTCCGCAGCAGCTCTGTCGGGACCCAGAACGACGCGACGTGCAGCGACGGCCCGTGACTGTGGCGCAGCGCGAAAAGCCGTTCACTGTCGAATATGCCGACCTGTCCCGGCGACAGGTCGACGCCCCGCCCGTCCTGTTCAATGCGGCAGCGGCCGGCGAGCTTCAGATTGAGGTAGAAGCAGCTGCTGCTTGACGCGGCGATATCGCTCGGTGAGCGATGCACGAGGTGACCGGGAAACGTGACGCGATTGATGGCACCCGCGCCAAGCCCGATCCGTTCGATCCGGGCGGGAAAGCTGGATTTGTCGGTCGGCTCCGGCGTCAACTTCATGAACGCCTGGCAGATCGCTTCCCGGTAGTAGGCGAACTGTTCGGCCGGCCGCACATCCTCGGTATTCCAGGCGAGGCTTCGCGGGCGATCCGGGGAAACAATTTGTTGCATCAGTTCACTCCGAGGCTAGTCCAGTGCGGCCTCAGCCAAGCGCGGTCGGCCCAACAACCGCAATATCCGACAAACAGCTGCATGAACGCCGCACCACACGAGGAAGCGATCGTCGATCTAATCAAACCCGTCGGAGAAGCACAATATGTCGACCTATGTTCTCGTCCATGGCGCCTGGCATACCGGGGCCGAGCTGGAGCCGGTCGCGGCCATCATCCGCAAGGCGGGCCATGTCGTCCACACGCCGACGATCAAGGGCAATCGGCCCGGCGACAAGAAGGATACCGGCCTTGCCGAGGCGATCCAGTCCATCGTGGACTATCTGGCCGAGCACGACCTGAAGGATATCGTGCTGGTCGGCCACAGCTATGGTGGCATGGTCATTACCGGCGTTGCCGACCTCGCCGGCAATCGCATCCGCCGGCTGGTCTACTGGAATGCGTTCGTGCCCGACAATGGCGAGTGCCTCAACGACATGGTGCCGCCGACCTATGTCGGCCTGTTCGACGCGATCCACGCCGAACGCGGTGACGGCTCAGTGGTGCTGCCGTTCCCGATCTGGCGCGAGGCCTTCATCAACGATGCCGACCTCGAGACCGCGCAGCGTGCCTACGACGTGCTCAATCCGCATCCGCTGAAGACCTTCCAGGACAAGATCTCGCTCAAGACCAACCCGGCCGAGATGCCAATCGCGAAGTCCTACGTCAACTGCACCGAGGACACGGCGATGCCGCACGGCCTGCCCTGGCATCCGCGGCTGTCGCAGAAGCTCGGCCTGTTCCGCCTGGTCCAGGTGCCGGGCAGCCATGAATTGTGCTTCTCGAATCCACAACGCCTAGCTCAAGCCTTCCTTGACGCCGGCCGCGACTGACCGGCGGCGGTGGCGCTACGCCACCGCTTTGTAATCAGGCGCCGTCGCAAGGAAGCGGGCATAGGCGTCCGCGTCGGGCGGCGTGAACTTTTCGACGAGCGGGCTGCGGCGGCGTGCCGACGTGCCGATGTCGGCCAGCAGTTCGTCGAAGTGCTTGAAATGGTAGGGCGCGACGCACAGCCCGCCATAAACGCCCGCCGCCGGACGCTCGACACGCTTGAAGCACAGCATCATCGCGATGTTGTGGTTCATCTCGGTGGCGCTCGGCTGCCTTACGAGCTGGCCGTCGGCGTAGCGCACCAGCCAGTTCGCCGCGAGATCGGCGCACAACACCGTGCAGAAGCTCGAATTGAAGCCGACGAAGCCCATGTCGGGCAGATCGGGATTGGCGATCAGGCGATACAGCCGATATTGCCCATCGGGCTCAACCAGCTTCGCACGATCGGTCTCAGACAGGAACGGCACGCCGAGCTTGTAGCCGATCGCGAGCACCGCGATGTCGGCGGCGATCCGCTGGCCGCCGCTCGTGACGATGGTCTCGCCATCATAGTGATCGAACGTGCCGCGCACCGCCTTGATGCGGCCGTCGGCAACCATCGGATAGAAACCGGGGGTCGCGATCGGCACCGAGCAGTTGACGCCGTCCTCGATCCTCTCCTTCGGCACCATGTCGCACTGCTTCAGCTTGAGCTGCAGCTTCAGCATGCTCTCCAGCCCGCGCCAATTCGCCCACACGAACGGTTTTGCAATCGCATGCGCGAGCCGCGACATCGGCCCGATGCCCCAGCTGCGGAACATCTCCTCCTGGGCGCGGATGTACAGGATACGCTTGAAGTTGACGAGGCCGCCGATGAAATAGGGAATCCGCCAGACCGGCTCGCGGTAGACGATGGTGACCTCGCTGGCGCCGGAATTGACGGCGTTCACCGCGATGTCGGTCGCCGATTTTGAGCCGCCGAGCACGACCAGCTTGCGTCCCTTGGCGAGATCAGGATCGCCATATTGCGACGAATGCAGGATCTGGCCGCCCTGCGCCCTGAAGCCGTCCTCGCCCGCCAGCTTCAGCGTCTGCGGCTCGTTGAACTGTCCGGTGCAGACGGCGACGAAATCGAAATCTTCATGGCCAGTGGTGCCGTCCGCGTTGCGCAGCACGAGCGTCCAGCCTGGCTTGCCATCGGCGCGACGGTTCATGGCCTCTACCTTGATGTTGAAGCGGATCGCACCGTCGAGCCCATGATCCCGGGCATAATCGCGCAGATAGGCATGGACCTGCGGACCCTTCGGCCATTCCGGATAGGAATCCGGCATCGCCTTGTCGGTGTAGCGATAGAGCTCTTTCGGGCTCTGGGTCTGGACGTCGGGATAGGCGCGCGCCGGCTCCCAGACCCCGCCGAGATCGCCGCTGCGCTCGATGATCGTGACCTTGTGGCCACGCGTGGCGAAGGCCTTTCCGGCGGCGAGCCCCGACACGCCGGCGCCGATGACGCACACTTGCTTCTGCTTGACCATGAAACCGCTCCGCGATGAGTGAACTGGTCCATTCCCTTAAGCGCACGAATCCCCGTCGTCGCCGGAGGGTTGCTCCGGCGAATTCCATGTCGCGTGCGCGGTTCTGCTTTGGCCGCCCGAGCCTAGTCGTTGGCTTCCGGCGGCAGAAAATCCACCTCGTGCTCGGCGGAAATACGCACGACTTCGGCGGGGTCCTGCAGATTGTGCAGCTTCTCGAACAGCGCTTCGAGCTTCTGCATCGGCGAGACCCAGAACAGCGCCCGCGCCGGCTTGTCCGACTTGTTGAAATAGCCATGCGGGATGCCGCGCGGCAGGCGCACGAGGTCGCCTGCCTTGGCCTGTACCCAGACCCCGTCGAGCTTGAGGTCGAGCACGCCCTCCTGCACCAGGATGAACTCCTCCTGGGTCGGATGGATGTGCACCGGCACGAACTGACCGGGATCGCTGTTGGTCTCGAACGCGAAGGTCGAGTCGGTCACCGCCTTCGGATAATAGACCTGGCCCAAGATACTCCAGGTCTTGCCGCCGTAGCCGGTGCCGTTTTGCGTGATGCCTTTTTCGAGCTTGCCCATGTCAGCCTCTCCAGATTGGATGCGCATTGCGGAGCCCGAACCTGTCGCCGGCCGCGCGGGCTGTCTAGCCGATAAACGAATCCGCAAGCCGGATACGATCATGCTGCGATGCGAAAGGGGGCGGCCGTCCTGGGTGTGCCCAAAGCTGGTGCTCCCGGCTGCGCGCCAATCGGGCAGCTTGCGCAGCGAAACCGCGTTCCCCTTTTCAGAAAGATGCATTAGGCTGCCGATGCTTTAGACCTCAAACAACTCCGGACGGCCGGCGTGATGGCGACGAGCAGCGAGGTTTCGACGAGGGCAAGGCTGGCGGAGTTCGCGCGAGTCTCCACCACGCGCGTCGACGACGCCGCCGAGGCGATCGGACGCATCTTCTGCCCGCACCACCTGACGCCGGTCGAGCGGTCGGAGCGGGATTTCTTCGCCCTTCACAACTGCGCCGACTTCGACGGCTTCTCCGTCAACTACGTTGCCTATGGCGGCTCGGTGTCGATCAACCCCGGCTGCCTCGATCGCTTCTTCCTGCTGCAGATGCCGTTGCACGGCTCCGCTTCGGTGAAAACCGCGGCGCGCGAGGTAACGGCCGGACCGCAACGCATCGCATCGCTGCTGTCGCCGACCATACCGACGGAGATGACATGGCGCGACGATTGCGCGCAACTCATCGTGCTGCTCGACCGCAAGCTGGTGGAGCATCGCGCAGCGGCGCTTGGCGGCTCGGCAGTGCGGCCGGTCGAATTCGATCCGGCCCTCGATCTGACACGTCCGGCCGGGCAAACACTCGCCGCGGGAATCGAACATCTGGTCACGCTTGCCGAACAGGCCGGGCCACAGAAGAAGCTGCCCGCGATCGCAGCGGCCGATTGGCGCGAGGCATTCCTCAGCACGCTGCTCAACGGCCAGCATCACAGCCTGAGCGCCGCCATCGATGTGTTCAACGGGCGCGGCGAAACCCAGCCGGCGGCGCTGAAGCGGGCGCGGGCCTATCTGGAAACGCGCGCAACCGAGCCGCTTGATCTCGCCGAGCTCGCCGATATCGCGGGCACCGGCATCCGCGCGCTGCAGATCGGCTTCCGCCGCCATTTCGGGACCACGATTTCCGAGATGCTGCTGGACATCCGTCTCGCCGAGCTCAACGCGCGTCTCAAGACGGCGCGGCCGGGCGAGCGGATCGTCGATATCGCCTTCGACCTCGGCTTTACCCATCTCAGCCGCATGGCCAGCGCCTATCGCACCAAGTTCGGCGAGAGCCCGCGGGCGACCCTGCGGTGGCTGAGCTAATTGATGGCGGCGACGTCCCTCACCTCTTCTTGCGTGCGAAGAACCCCTGGAACGCAGCGACCGCCTCTGGAGAGCGCATCCGTTCGCCGAAATTGCGGTCCTCCTCGCCGATCCGGCGGACCAGATCCTCGGTCGGCGGCTTGAGCAGCTTTCGGGAGATCGCGACGGCCTCCGCCGGCAACGCGCAGATATCGCGCGCGACCTTCTGCGCCTCGACGACCGCATGTCCGGGCGGAACGACCAGGTTGACGAAGCCGGCCTCGTGGCCGTCGGCGGCGCTCATCGCGCGCCCGAGCACCAGCATCGCGAACGCCCGCTGGTGACCGACCATGCGAGGAACCAGCAGGCTTGTCGCGCCTTCCGGAACCAGGCCATATTGGATGAACGGCGACGAGAACGTCGCCGTGGTGCTGGCGACGACATAGTCGCAATGAAACACCATCGTGGTCCCGATGCCGATCGCGATGCCATCGACGGCCGCGATGATCGGCTTGGTGTTGTTGACGAGCGACTGCAGGAAGATCACCGAGTTGCGCGGCCGGGTCACCTCGTATGTCGCGGCCTGCAGGTAGTCGCCGATGTCGTTGCCCGCCGAGAATACGCCGGAGCGCCCGGTCAGGATCAGGCAGCGGATCGCGGGATCGCGTTGCGCGGAATCGATCGCATCGCTCATCGCGAGATACATGTCCTGGGTCAGCGTATTCTTCTTCTCCGGGCGCCGCATCGTGATGATGCGCACCGCCTCCTGGTCGCTGACGATGATATGCTCGCTCATGGTTCAGCCGAGCTCCCTTGCGACATTACATGTTCTGGCCGGCGCGGCTTTAACCGGCCTTAGTTCTACGAGAACGCCGAGGCGACCAACAATACCATAAGTGCCGCCATGATGGTGAAGAGCCTGAGAGCAGCCAGTTGATCCATCACGTAATCTCCTTTCGGGGTGACTCCTATTGGCCGGATGGCGTGCGGACGCCATGCCAGGCATCGCGCACCTGGTGATAATGAACCTCGGGCAGGTAATCCGGCGTGTTGAGGTTGAGCGTGCGCACGTCGAGCCGCCCGACCGCGCTGAGCAAGGTGTAGGACGCGATGACGCGGTCGCGCTGCGCGAGAATTTGTCGCGAGCGGGCGTTGGTCAGGTCCTGCTGCGCGTTGAGCACGTCGATTGTGGTGCGCTGACCGCCCTGCGCCTCGCGCCGGACACCTTGCAGCGCGACCTCGGCCGCGCGCGTCTCCGACTCTGCCGCCGAGAGCGCCACCTTGGTGCCCTCATTGGATACCCACGCGCTGACCGCGGCGGTGCGCGACTGGTTGCGAACCTGCTCGAGCACCATGCGGCTCTGCGAGGCCAATTCCTTGGCCTGCCGTGTTTGCGACGCGGCCGTGCCGCCGTCATAGATCGGCACATTGATCTGCCCGAGTACGGAGGCCTGGTCGGTGCCGGACGTGCTGAGCGTCGGGTCTGACTGCACCGACCGGCTCGCGCCGGCCTGAACCGCAACGGTCGGCAACAGGGCGCTCTCGGCCACCTTGATCGTGGTCTGGGCAACGTCGATATCGTAGCCCGCTCCGAGGACCGCAGGATGTTCGTGATTGGCGGTCTCGATCGCCGCCGCCATCGATGTCGGCGAGAGCCGGTCGACCGGCGCGGCCGCTGCGAGCCGGGACGGGGCCTCGCCGATCACCTGGGCATAGGTAGCCTTGCTGATGGCGAACGTCACATCAGCGGCGTTGAGATCGGCGAGGCCGCGGTTCAATCTTGCTTCCGCTTGCGCGGTGTCGGTCGGCGTGACGTCGCCGGCGGCGAGCCGCCGCGCGGTCGTGGCCTGGATCTCGCGGAGCACCGCGACATTGGTGCGCTGCGCCTCGAGCAGCGCCTGATTGGCCATCACGTTCATGTACGCGGTGACCGCGTCCAGCAACACGCCTTGCCCGGTGTTGCGCAATGCTTCACGTCCCGACAGCACCTGGAATTCGGCGACGCGAACGCTGTTCGCAGTCTTGAAACCGTTGAACAGCACCTGAGTGACGGTGACGCCGATGGTCCAGGACTTCAACGTAGCGCTCTGGATGGTGTTGTCGGGCAGCGTGTTGCGCACGGCCTGCAGCCCGGCACTGAGGCTGGCCACGATCTGAGGCCGATATCCGGCCAGCGCGATCGGCACGTTTTCGTCAGCACCGCGCTGGCGTGCACGGTCGGCATTGAGCTGCGGATTGGCCTGGTAGGCGAGCACCAGGGCTTCCGTGAGCGTCTCCGCCGCGGCCGGCGTCATCTGCGCGAGCGTCGCTGCGAGGCAGAGCGGCAACCACCCCAGCGAGCCGCGCCTCGTGCCCTCCTTTGAAACCGCCCTACTCACAACCCACCTCGATCATCATCGTCGCCTGTCATTCCGCCGGCGCCAACTGGCCGGCGGCGGCGAGACCTTGCCGGGTACGCCGCGAGAACATCGAAATCAGCGCCGGCAGGGTCACGAGGATCACGATCGGCGCCAGCGTCATGCCGGCCACCACGACGATCGCCAGCGGCTTCTGCACCTGGGAGCCGATGCCGGACGACACCGCCGCGGGCAGAAGCCCGATGCCCGCAACCACGCAGGTCATCAGCACCGGGCGAAGCTGCAGTTCACCGGTGCGCAGGATTGCGGCACCGCGTTCCATGCCCTCGTCGATCAACTGGTTGTATTGCGAGAGGATGATGATTCCGTCCATCACCGAAATGCCGAACAGCGCAATGAACCCGATCGCTGCAGAAACGCTGAAGGGAATTCCGGTCAGCAGCAATCCGAGGATGCCGCCAAGCACCGCCATCGGGATCACGCTCATCGTGAGCGCGGTATCGATCACGGAACCGAAATTGAACCAGATCAGCATCGCGATCAATGCCAGGCTGATCGGGACGACGATCGACAGCCGTTTGATCGCGTCCTGCAGATTGCCGAACTCGCCGACCCATTCGACGCGCGATCCCGGTGGCAACTGCACCTGCGCCGCGACCTTGTCCTGCGCCTCCTGAATCGCGCTGCCGAGATCGCGCTCACGCACCGAGAACTTGATCGGCAGATAGCGCTCCTGCTGCTCGCGATAGATATACGCCGCGCCCGACACCAGCTTGACGGTCGCGACCTCGCTGAGCGGCACCTGCGTGATGCCGTTCGGCCCTTGCGCGCCGATCCGCAGGTTCTGGATCGCCTCCGCGCTGCGGCGGAACTGCGGGGCAAGACGGATGATGATCGGAAAATGGCGGTCGCTACCGGGCTCGTAGAGGTCACCGGCACTGTCGCCGCCGATTGCTGTCTTGATCGTGGTGTTGATGTCGCCGGGCGAGAGCCCGTAGCGCGCCGCCCGCGCGCGATCGATGTCGATCTGCACCGTGGGCTGGCCGAGCGAGGTGAACACCGCCAGGTCGGTGACGCCCTGCACGGTCGACAGCACCGACTTGATCTTGTTGGCGGTATCCGTCAGCGCCTGCAGGTCGTTACCATAGAGCTTGATCGAGTTCTCGCCCTTGACGCCGGACACCGCCTCCGAGACGTTGTCCTGGAGGTATTGCGAGAAGTTGAATTCGACGCCGGGAAACTGTTCCTGCAAATCGGCGAGCAGTTTTGCCGTCAGTTCGTCCTTGCTTTCGCCGTCCGGCCATTCCTTCGCCGGCTTCAGCGGCGCAAAGAATTCCGCGTTGAAGAAGCCCGCGGCGTCGGTGCCGTCGTCGGGGCGGCCGTGCTGCGATACGACCGATTCCACTTCGGAACGGCGCGCGATCAGCTTGCGCATGTCGTTGACATAGGCGTTGCCCGCCTGCAGCGAAATCGTCGGCGGCAAGGTCGCGCGGATCCAGAGATTGCCCTCCTCGAGCTTGGGCAGGAACTCGAGGCCGAGCAGCCGCACCGCAACAGCGGTGATCAGGACCAGCGCTACGCCACCCATCAGCACGATCCGGCGATGCGCCAGCGAGCTCGCCAGCACCGGCATATAGAGACGGTGCAGCAGACGCATCAGGAAGGTCTCGGTCTCCTCGACATGCGCCGGCAGGATGATGGCGCTGAGCGCAGGCGTCACGGTGAAGGTCGCGAGCAGGCCGCCGGCCAGCGCGTAGGCATAGGTCCGCGCCATCGGACCGAAGATGTTGCCTTCGACGCCGCTCAGCGTGAACAGCGGCAGGAATGCCGCGATGATAATCGCCGCGGCAAAGAAGATCGACCGCGACACATCGGCGGCAGCGGTCAGGACCGCGTGATGCTTCATGTCGGCTGCCGTGCTGGCGGAGATCGCGGCCTGCTCGTGCTCGGAGAGATGCACCGTGTGCGACAGCCGCCGGAAGATCGCTTCGACCATGATGACGGTGGCATCGACGATCAGGCCGAAATCGATCGCGCCGACCGACAGCAGGTTGGCGGATTCGCCGCGCAGCACCAGAATGCCGACCGCGAAAAACAGCGCGAACGGTATCGTCGCGCCCACGATGAAGGCGCTGCGGAGATCGCCGAGGAACACCCACTGCAGAAAGACGATCAGCGTGATGCCGACCACCATGTTCTCGAGCACGGTATGGGTCGTGGTCTCGATCAGATCCTTGCGGTCGTAAATGCGTTCGATCCGGACGCCCGGCGGCAGGATCGAGGAGCTATTGATCGAACTGACCAGTTGCTCGACCCGGGAGATCGTCGGTGAACTCTGTTCGCCGCGCCGCATCAGCACGATGCCTTGAACGATGTCGTCGGCCTCGTCCTGGCCGGCAATCCCGAGCCGCGGCTGCTCGCCGACGCTGACGGTCGCGACGTCCTTGACCAGAACGGGCGTGCCGCCGCTTGCGGCAACCATGGTGTTGGCGAGCCCGTCGATCGATCGGATCAGGCCGACACCCCGCACCACCGCGGACTGCGGACCGATATCGATGGTATTGCCGCCGACATTGACGTTGGCATTGCTCACGGCCTGGAGAAGCTGCGGCAAGGTCATGCCGTTGGCCACGAGCTTGTTGAAGTCGACCTGGAGCTCGTAGGTCTTGGTCTTGCCGCCCCAGCCGGTGACGTCGATCACCCCGGGCACGGTGCGGAAGCGGCGCTGCAGCACCCAGTCCTGCAGCGTCTTGAGATCAAGCACCGAATAGTTCGGCGGGCCGACCAGGCGATAGCGATAGATCTCGCCGATCGGGCTGAGCGGCGAGATCTGCGGCTGCGCATTGTTGAGCAGCGGCGGTAGCTGCGACAGCCGGTTCAGCACCTGCTGTTGCGCCTGGTCGTAGGTATAGTCGAACGAGAATTGCAGCTTCACGTCCGACAGGCCGTAAAGCGAGATGGTTCGGATCACCTTCAGGTTCTTGATGCCCGCGACCTGCGTCTCCAGGGGAATCGTGATGTAACGCTCGATTTCCTCGGCCGACAGGCCAGGGCTCTGGGTGACGATATCGACCATCGGCGGCGTGGGGTCGGGATAGGCCTCGATGTTCAATTGCTGGAACGCGACGAGACCGCCGATGAGGACGGCCGCAAACAGCCCCACCATCAGGAACCGACGATTGACTGCGAGAGCGACGAGGCGGTCCATGCGATCCGATCTTTGCGCGTGATGGCGGCTAAAGGCTAACTGCCGGACGCAGCCCGATCGATGAACAGGCTGCCTCGGGTCACGATCTGCTCGCCGGCCTTCAGATTGGTGCGAACCTCGACCAGATTGCCGTTGGTCAGGCCGGTTTCGATCTCACGTAACTCGATCGACTTGTCATCATGCGCAACCCAAAGCCGGACGTGATCACCCTCATAGATCAGCGCCTGCTTCGGCGCGCCGACGGAGGGACGGTTGCCGCCGGCATAGATCGTGACGCTGGCGAACATCTCCGGCTTGAGCTGGCCGTCCCTGTTGTCGAGCGTCGCGCGCACCAGCAAGCGGCGGGTTGCCGGATCAATCGCCGCAGCGACATAGTCGAGCTTGGCCGTGTACGCCTTGCCCGGCAGAGCCAGCACGGTGAACGCCATCTCCTGCCCGACAGCGACATCGGCCGCCTCGCTCTCGCGCACGAAAGCCGTCAACCAAACCGTGGAAAGGTCTCCGATGACGAACACCGGATCGCTGGCGCCGCTGCTGATGAACTGACCCGGACCTACCTTGCGCTGGACGACGGTGCCTCCGATCGGCGAGTAGATCGGCGTATCGGCGCTGATCTGCCTGGTCTGCTCGAACGACGTGATCTGCTCCTCGGACCGGCCGAGGATCCGCAATCGGTTATGCGTCGCTTCGAGCGCGGTCTCGGCCGAACGCAAGTCGTTCTGGGCCGTGGTCAGATCGGCCTGCGCCTGCTGCCAGTCCTTCAGCGGCACGGCCTTGCCGGCATAAAGATCGTTGGCCCGCTTCTCGACGGTCTCGGCCAGCTTCAGCTTCGAGCGGGCGGTGTTGAGTGTACCCAGCGCCGCAACGAAATCGTTCAGCGCCTGCACGGCGTCGGTGGCTTCCACCACGAACAGCGGCTGACCGCGCTCGACAACGTCGCTGGGCTTGACCAGGAGTTTGATGACCCGCCCGGCATAGGGCGAAAAGATCGGCGTCGAGCTCTCTTCGTTGACCGCGACCTTGCCTTCAGTGATGTGCTCGGCACGAAAGACGCGCTCCACCACCGGCTCGACTGACAGCGTCGCCCATTCCGCGGCTGTGGGTATATAGCGCGGCGGCTTCGCGCGGGCCTGGCTCGACACTTCGGATGATTTGGCATGCGGCGCGAATATTCGACCCGCGGCATATAGACCGCCCGCCGCCAGCACCATCGCTGCGACGAGGATCGCCGTACGCCGCCAATTCCTGTTCGCTACAATCATCATAACACTACAATCGTCATAGTATCCGAGACGCACCCACCGCCGACAACGATACGCCCGCTATAAAGAAGCCTCTTCATGATTTTGCCCCAAGCTAATGCAACCGACGCTTCGAGCGCTCGCGCGTGTAAGGCCAGCGTAATCATTCCCGGGGCACCGAGAAAAAGGCGATACGGGTCTCCCCACGCTTTCATTAAGATAAAATATCCGAAGCGATCCTCCTGACGTTAGTTGCGCACATAAGCGTCATTTGCTTACGCACTTGCTCAAGAACCCGGCGAACGGCGTGACGTTTTGTTAAGATCTTGCGACACGCTGCAACAGATTGCAGCGGGCTGTGTCATTTCCGCCATAGCGCGGCAAGCGCTGCGCTCGGAATCGATACGATTGCTATTTTATTGCTATGGAAACCGCCGGATACCTCCATCGAAGATATATGCAGCCATTGGCTAAGCTTGTTGCTGGAGCGAAATCGTTCGCTTCGATGCAACGGAGCATCGCTCGTCGTGGCGAACGTTACGAACTGTGCAAACGATGCGGCCCTCGATGGCGGGATCGACGATATCGATCTCGACTTCCTGCCGGCCAATCTCACGGCGCAGTGCCGCAACCTGATCGAGAGCTATCACGACGTTCACGGCTATGCCTGCCTGCCCGACATGTTGTGGCGCGCCAGGCTCGGGCCCTTCATCGAACGCCATCGCGAATTCCGGCAACGGCTGCGAAAGGCGTCGACGACCCGAAGCGCCAAGAAGTCCCACCAGGGCTTTGTCGAGATCGCGACCGCGATCCTGTCGCTGGAGATATTGGCCAGCAGCTTCGCCGGCTGGAGCGCCCTTTATCCGGACGCCGGCGCAACGGCGCTGTCCATCCTGAAGCGGCAATCCGGCTCTTCGCTGACCCCGCTGATGGACTTCTATCTCTATCCGCCCAAATACATCAGCTCGGCGGCAATCAGCAAACTGACGCCGCCGCGGGCCAACCAGATCGGCGAATCCGGTCTGTACCGGGCGTCGAAGCCGGAGCTCGCAGGGGAAAAACTCGCGCTCGGCTACGTCAACGAGCTGCTGCAGAGATCCGACGACAAATCGCCCCTGCCGCATCTGCGCTGAACCCTCGAACCGATCCGCAAGCCGCCGCGTCGAGCCGCGGCTATTACTTTTATATATCCCGTCCGCTCCAACAACATTGAATCTATATCCGGTTCTGAGGAATGCTCGGGTCGCTGGGTAGTTGGCGACATCGGGGCAATAACGACGATCGGACGTTGAGCATTTGCGCGGACGCGGGCCATTTTGGCGGCGTACCGTTTCGTGTTCGGTACACCTGTCGGATGTTGCCGGGGCGGATTCTGTGCTGGCCCGGAAGGCCAGAGCGAGAATCTTCCGGTGTCTTTCTCTACGAGAGCAAAATACTTGATTGATTCCATGCCTCTGTTTCAACGGCTCGCGGATGCCCGAACGCGCCGCACTGAAACGACACCTGACGCCGTATTGACCGACGAGACGCAATCGTCGTGGGCGATGCGGCTCGACGTGCTGCCTCTCGTGCTGTCGGTCGGCTCGATCCTGCTGATCACGGCACTGCTGTTCGTGCTCGACTCGATGGTCGCGGCCACCCTGATCCCCGTCGCCTATCTGATCCCGATCATCTTCGCAGCCACGCGCTGGGGCATATGGGCGAGCACGTTCGCGTCGCTGGCCGCAATCGCCGCCTCCGATTTCTTCTTCTTCGAACCGGTCTACAGCTTTCGGGTCGACAACCCGCAGGAGGCCGTCGACCTTCTGCTGTTCCTCGTCGTGGCGCTGGCGACCAGCAATCTTGCGTCGCGGCTGCGGCGCGAGACCGAGCTGCTGCGGCGCCGTGAGAGGGAGATCCAGCATCTCTATGGATTCTCGAAGCGGCTGGCCGCCTGCTTCACGGTCTCCGACCTGATCGCCGCCATTCACTATTACCTCTCGCATACGCTCGGCGCGCGCGGGGCGCTGTTCGTCGCCGCCTCGGACGGCCACTTCAAATCGCTGCCGGGATCTGCGATCGCCCCGCCGACAGTGCTGGAGGCCGTGACGGCCATGACGGAGACCGTCGGCGCGACCGGCCGCAGCGTCGTCGATGCACCGTCGCAGAATATCTGGCTGCTGCGCACCATCAGTTCCGAGACGGTGGTCCACGGCGTCATCGCCATCAATGTCGGGCACGGCACCCTCGATGAGATCCGGAGCCGGACCCGGCGCGTCGAGGCGATCCTCGAAGAGGTCACACTGACGCTGCAACGGCTCGATATCGGCAAGGCGATGGACGACGCCCGGCTGCATCTGCAGGCCGAACTGTTGCGCGACGCCTTCCACGGCACGCTCTCGCATGAGCTGCGCTCGCCTCTGGCGGCGATCCGGGGGTCGGTGAGCGTCATGGACTCGATGCAGGCGGTTCGCGATGACGAGCGGCTCCACTCGCTGACGGAAGCGATTTCGGAGGAGGTCGCCCACCTCGACGGCCATATCCGGAACCTCTTGAATGCCACGCGGGTGACCGCCGGCGGGCTGACCCCCCGTCTCGAATGGGCCGATCCGCGCGACATCGTCAATGCCGCGGTGAAGGGCCGCGCCCGGCGCCTTCAGGCGCATCTCCTGGAGATCGCGTTCGAGGACGAACTGCCGCTGCTCAATGTCGATTCCGGCCTGATCGAGGAGGCCTGCGGCCAGCTTTTGGAGAACGCCGCCAAATATTCGCCGTCCGGCTCGACGATCAAGGTCCTGACCCGACACGACCGCGGGCGCGTCATCATATCGATCGTCGACCAGGGCGTCGGCATCACACCGGACGAGCAGCGCCATATCGGCCGCAAATCGTTTCGCAGCGAGCGCCATCAGGCCAGTATCCCGGGCTCCGGGCTCGGCTTCTGGATCGCGTCTACTTTCGTCACGACCCACAGCGGCACCGTCGAAATCGCCAGTCGCGGCCAGGGTCTCGGCACCACGGCATCGATCTTGCTACCTGCCCTTCAATGCGAAACCTCGGAACTGGCCGCCTTCGACGATGAGTAAGCCGAGCAACCTCGTCCTCTTGATCGACGACGAGCCGAAGATCCGGCGTTTCCTGCGCGCGGGCTTCGAGATCCATGGCTTCTCGGTCCTCGAGGCGGAGAATGCCGCCGAGGGACTGAAGATCGCGACGTTCAATTCGCCCGACCTCGTGATTCTCGATCTTGGTCTGCCGGACCTGCACGGCAGCGAGGCACTCGAGCGGCTGCGCTCGTGGTCGAACGTTCCGGTCATCGTGCTCTCCGTCGAAGCCAACGAGGATGAGAAGGTCCGCCTGCTGCAGGCGGGCGCCGACGACTACGTGGTGAAGCCGTTCGGCATGGCCGAGCTTCTCGCGCGCAGCGACGCTGCGTTGCGCCGCTATTTCAAGAGCGCCACCGAGAATCCGGTGGTCGTGGTCGGGCCGCTCGCCGTCGATCTCGCCAGCCGGACCGTCTCGCTCAACGACGCCAGGATCAAGCTGACCCGGAAGGAATACCGCCTGCTGCACATCCTGGCGATGCATGTCGGGCTTGTGGTGACGCACGATCAGCTGCTGAAGGAGATCTGGACCGGCAACCAGCGGGACAACATCCAGTACCTGCGTATCCTGGTGCGCAAGCTCCGCCAGAAGATCGAGGCCGATCCAAACCAGCCGCGTCTGCTGATCACCGAGTCCGGGGTTGGCTACCGGCTGGAGAACCGCCTGGAACCCATCGTGGCGGTCTGAAATACCGACGCCACATCGGGCGCGACCGGCCGGGACAGACATACAAAAATAATATATTTCCATCGCGGAAAGCCTTAGTTTGCCTCGAAAAGGGGCGCGCGGTGCAATTTCTGATACGGCCTTTTCATATCCTCGGCTTCGAGGGCCAGAACTGGATGCTAATCGTGGTCGCCGTCGTGGCCGCCTTCCTGCTGTTCGCCTGGAGGACCCGGGACCGAATCTGACCGATCCACGCCTATTGGCAGTGGTTGCCGGCGCGGAGCCGGACCCTGCCCATTCGGCCAGTTTCCGGACCGCCGGCGGCATCCCAGATTGAGGGAAGCCACAGGAGCTTTCCATGACCGATTCGACCACCCTCTCCGCCCTCTCTTCAGCCCTTGCGGAGGCGGTCGCGCGCGCCGCACCCGCGATCGTCTCCGTGCATTCGCATCGTCTGCGGGCGTCCGGCTTCGTCTGGAAGCCCGGCCTCATCGTCACCGCGGACGAGGCGCTGGCCGACGAAGGCGAGGTCGAAATCCAACTTTCCGACGGCAGCCGGCGGCAGGCGACCGTCGCCGGGCGCGACCACACCACCGACATCGCGCTGCTGCGGATCGACGGAGATATCGCCCCAGTCAAACTGTCGGCAAATATCCCGGCGCTGGGATCGCTTGCGGTTGTCGTCGCGGCTGATAGCGGCGCCCCAACCGCGCGGCTCGGCATGGTCTCGCTGTCGGGCGCGGCCTGGCGCAGCATGCGTGGCGGCGAGATCGACGCACGGGTC
Organism: Bradyrhizobium sp. LTSP885; assembly: GCF_000938305.1. Classification (GTDB taxonomy): domain Bacteria; phylum Pseudomonadota; class Alphaproteobacteria; order Rhizobiales; family Xanthobacteraceae; genus Bradyrhizobium. Next base: position 367,369 of record NZ_JYMT01000021.1, on the reverse strand, counting down.
GAACTCGACGTGCGGCTGCGGCACAGCCAGCAGGGCGGACTGGCGCTGAATGCCGAAGGAGACGCTTTCGGCATGGCAGTCCTCGGTCCGCGCCGCGTGCTGACGATCCCGACCTCGACCATCGAGCGCGTCGCGGCGCAGCTCGAAAGAAGCGGCCGCATCCCGCGCGGATATCTCGGCCTCGGGATGCAGCCGATCCGCCTCGACGACGGCATCGGCGCGATGGTGATGAATGTCGACAAGGACGGTCCATCGGCCGCCGCCGGCATCCGGCAAGGCGACGTGATCATTGCCGTCAATGATGAGCGGCTGTCCGGCGTGCGGGCGCTGTCGCGGAGCCTGGGCCCGAAGAGCGTCGGCACCGTGGTCGACGTGACGGTCCGTCGTGGTGGTGAGCCGTTGCACGTCAGGGTGACGATCGGCGAAAGGCCGGAGGCGTGAGCGAAGCGACCGCACCCGACGTCGTGATCTCGCTGCAGATCGACGATCCGGTCCTGGCAGACCGGCTGGCGACGCTGCTCGGCGGCGTCGCCGGCCTGCGCCTCGCCGCGCCGGGAGAGCCGGCCGCGGCCGCGATCGTCTCGCGCGATCGGGAGGCCGCGGGCTCGCCTGGCGACTTCGAACTGACGCCGCGCGAGCTCGACGTGCTGGCGCTGCTGGCCGAAGGTGCGTCGAACAAGATGATCGCACGCCGCCTCGGCATCTCCGTCCACACCGCCAAGTTTCATGTCGGCTCGCTGCTCGACAAACTCGACGCCACCGGCCGCACCGACGCCGTCGCGCATGCGGCGCGGCGCGGTGTGATCAATTTGTGAGAGGACAATAGCCAACATCGGTGTCGTCGCCCGGCTTGTCCGGGCGATCCAGTATTCCAGAGACGGCGGTGCTTGAGCCGATGGGCCGCGGCGTACTGGGTCGCCCGGTCCATGTGCGCAATTGCGCACAGGCCGGGCGATGACATCTGTGAATGGGGACGCAGCTTCGCATTCTCGCGGCATGTTTCGCCCGAGTTTTGCTTCTCGTTTCGCCCTCTCTTGAACAGAGGGCGCAGGGAAAGCCGGGTGCCGATTGCACCCATGGGCCCGGTGCAACAAAAAGCACCGGGGTAGGACCACAGGTGTAACCGGAAACAACCCGGCTTTCCCTGCGCGATGGGTTTACGGTTTCCTTCGTGCTCTCCCCGGTGAGCGCTTTGTTGCCACCGTTGTCTCTGGGAAGCGTCAGCTCTCAAAAACTTTCCGCCTGCATTGCAGCGTAAGGACCACACGACTTCGCCGTCCGCCTTATGCGCACTCGTCTGTTGCGCAATCCGCGTCCACCGCATCCCACCGCGCGTTCGTGACGTGCGCTCGCCCCTCGATCGGGTGGGACAGGCAAATCTATATACTGAGTTTGTCTTCGGATAAAGCGAAATATTTTTATCGCGGGGGCTTGGCGGGTTTTGCCGATTTGCCCGTCGGGCTGCTGATGCCCCCGCCAAAGATCTCAGCGCGTTGCAGCGCTGCGTGCCGCGGTGATCTGCCGCTTCAGCTCCGCGATGCCGACGGCGCCATAGACCACCTGTTTGCCGATCACATATCCCGGCGTGCCTGTAATGCCTATGGCGCTGGCGAGCTGCACATCCTCCTTGAAGGTCGCGACGATTTCGTCACTCGCCATGTCCTGCTCGAGACGGGCCATATCGAGCCCCTGGTCCCTGGCCGCCGCGAGCGCCTTCTCCTTGCCCGCTTGTCCCGGGCTGCCGAGCAGCGCTTGATGGAAGGCGACGTATTTTTCGCCGCCGGCATCCTGCATGCGCACCGCGACTGCGACCCGCGCTGCATCCAGCGAGCCCGGCCCGAGGATCGGCAGCTCCTTGAGCACGACCTTCAATTTCGGATCGTCCTTCAGCAGCGTGAGCAAATCGGGCAGCGCCCGCTTGCAGAAGCCGCAACTGTAATCGAAGAACTCGACCAGTGTGACGTCGCCGTCGGGATTGCCGAGCGTCACCTGGTGCGGCGAGGAAAACAGCGCAGCCGCGTTGCTCGCGATGGCGGGGCCGTGATCGGCCAGGACATTGGCGGCAGCGCCCGTCGGCGGCCGACGCTTGAGGATCTCCGCCAGCACTTGCGCGATCGCTTCGGGATGTTTCAGGAAGTAGCTCTTGGCGATTTCACCAATCTCATCCGGATGCGACGCGAGATACTCCTTGATGATCTTTCCGATTTCTTCATTCGCGTCCTGCGCCGATGCCGGATGCGGCGCGAACATGATCAGGCCGCCGGCGATCACCGCTGCAAGCCGGTTTGCGAATTTGCGTCTCATCGATCCCTCCATCGCGCTCGCCGCGAACCCTGGTTGATTTGCTACCATCGCCGGAACGGGCCGGGTCTGCCCATCGGAGGCCCGAACCGTCCGGGTCCGCCAAAGCGCGGCGGGCCGAAAGGAGGTCCGCCCGGATACCCTCCGGGTCCGAAACGCCGTGGCCCAACCGGCACGCAGAACCCGCGCGGCGTCCGCACCATGCCCATCGGGCAAGGTGGCGGCCCCGCTGCCACGCATTCTCCATCGCCGAGCCGGATCGTGCCGCGCGGACAGGCGGGTGAAGGCGCAGCCGGCGGCCTGACGCAGTCGCCGTCGCGATCGCGTATCAAGCCTGCCCCGCAGCCGCCGCGGGCCGGCGGGATCAGCGGAACCACCGGTGAGGACGGAAGACCGGTTCGGCAGGATTTCCCATCGGCGCCGACAAACCGGGCGTTGCAGCACGATCCGTCGGGCATCCTCGTGTACCCCGTGGCGCATCCGACGAGCGGGATCAATTTCTCGCAACTGCCGCGATGCGCCGGATCGAGCGGCCCGTTACAGCACACGCCGCCAGTCGTGACATGCGAGGCCACGCAACACTGGCCGCCGACGGTTGGAATCTTGCCCGGTGCGCAGCACATCGGTGGCTTGATCGGGATCAGGATCTCGCATTGGCTCTTGTTGGGGCCGCTCGGCGTCTGTCCGGCCGGACAGCAAATGCCGGTCGAGGTCAGCTGGCTGGCAAGGCAACAGGATTTTCCGATCGGCACGTAGCCTTTCCCGCAACCGGATGTCGGCGGAGGCGGCGTCGGACAGGTGCCATTGACCAGCGGCGTGCTGCAGCACGCCGGCGCTCCGCCCGCACCGGTATAGACTTGGCCGCTGTTGCAGCAGAAATTGCTCGGCGGAATCGGCGTCTGCCCGGCCTGACAGCTTGAATTCGAGCAGGCTCCGCTGGTGACCGAGATCTGGGCCGGGCTGCAACATACGCCGCCGATCAGGACGTTGGGCCTTGAACAACTGGAGCAGTCCTGCGTGGCGCCGCGGCGCACCTGGCCGGGCGCGCAGCCACCCGGCGGCGTGTTCGGTGGCGGCGGCGGTGGCTTGTTCGGTGGGTTTCCCCCGTCGGGCGGGGAACTGCCAACCGGCGGCGGCGCGCCACCCGGTTGCAGGCCACCGGTGCGGAGGCTCGCACGCATTGCGTCTGAGCACTGCCGCTTGATCGCAACGTCGCCCATATGTCCGCGCGCCGCAGCGTCGGGCGCGACGTCCGGAACGCTGTCGAAATCATCGATGAAGTAGCTGTCGAGCGGCGGCTCGCCGTCGCGATGAGTAGCCCAGGTGCCGTTGCCTTGCAGGCCGTTGATATCAAGCGCGCCGGATTTCGCGAGCTGCGCGGCGAGCGCATCATCGGCCGGATGACGCAGGTCCTCCCCCGTCGTCCACATGAAGCCACCGCATGTCCGCGCGACGAGGTTGCCGAGGCGATCATAATTGTAGCCGATCGCGACGCCGCCATTGCCGTTGCGGAAGCGCTGCGGAAATCCGGTCGCATAGGGATCCGGCGCTTGCTGCCAGACGCGCCGGCCATCCGGCATCGTCCCAGTCACGGCATAGCGCAGCACGCGGCCTATACCGCCGACCGCCAAAGCCTCGAAGTCGAACGCGCCGCTTGGCGCCGGCCGGTCGGCGAGATACATCCGGCCCTGCTCATCGAAGGTGATCCCGGAGATTTCGGTCGGACCCGCGGCGGGCGGCACGACCAGTTCGATCTCAGCGTCATTGCCGAATCCACCGTCCGGACCCAAACTGACCGACCAGATCTGCAGGCCGTCGGCGACTGCGTAGTACAGCCGGTGCTGGTCAACGGCGAGCCCGAAGATGCGCCGCTCCGCGGCCGCGTAGTTCCACGTCGCCGGTTGCGTGCTGTCGAATTGCGGGCTCGCGACATCGACCGCCGGTTGCGGATTCCACGGCAGCTGCGGCAGCCCCTGGGCGGCGCGTCCGGTCACGCCATGGTCGTAACTGCCGAGATTGCCGCCATTCATCGCGAGATGGTGGATCATTCCGCTCTCGCGATCGGCGACATAGAGCGATGGCGCCTCCGGATTGTAGGCAAGGCCGCCAAGTGCGGCGCCGGAATTGCGCCGGCCATCGCGCGCGACATTGGCCAGCAGGCTGACCTTGCCGCTGAGGCCTTCGATCTTCCAGATCGATCCCGGGCCGCCTTGCGGACCCCACAGACCCGGCATGAACGCAGCCTTCGGCGCGCCGCGCGCGACGTGTTCGGCACGGCCGTCCGCTCCCGGTGCTACGATCGGCAGTCCGTAGGCCGAACTTGCCGCGGCGTAGATGTTGGGCGGCGACGCATCGTCGATCGCCACGCCGAACACCTGCCCGATCGCGGCGGCGGGAAACGTGAACAGCTTTGGCGCGCCTACGAGCTGCGCCTTGGCCGGACCGCCCATGGTCTGCAGATCGACGACGCGCAGCGACGGGCCGTTAAGGTCGATGAACGTCTTGCTGTTTGGATTGACGCCGGCGGCGATCTGCACCGGCGGCAAGGCGCCGGAGAAGCCGGTCACCGCGGCGTTGCCGGCGACATAGACCGGAGTCTGTTGTGCCTTCAGGTCAGCAGGACCGATCCATATCGACACCGACAGCAACGCTGCCGCGCACCAGTGTAGTCGGCGAAGGGCCCGGCTTCGGACCGGCACATGCTGTTTGCGCGCCGATGCCATCGCCGCCTACTGAGTGGTCTGGTTCGGCATGCAGGTTCCGTTGGCTGGATTGGGGACCAATCCTGGCCCGCAGCACTGTCCGCACGCCGCAACATTGTTCGGATCGCAACAGACGCCGTCAGGCGTCATCACCTCTCCCGGCTTGGTGCAAGGCGCCACGCATGTGTTGTTGCTGACGCGGATCTGGCCGGCGACAGGACATGGCACGCCGGTGAGCGGGACCGGGCAGATCGAGTGCGTGGGATTGAGGTTGTTGCCACCCGGAGTCGTGGGCTGGCCCCAATCCGGCGGCACCGCCGGCAGGCCGGTCGAGTCGCAGATGCAAACATAGGCCAGCGGCCCCGACGGCTTCAGCGGTTTGGTGCCCGATGGACATTGGCACGTCGCATACCACCAGTTCGAGTTGCCGCTCGGATCGTATTCCCTGACGTTCACGACCGTCATCGGGCTGGGGCAGATGCAATACTGGCCGGGGTTGCAGGTCGTCAGCGCACCGGAGCCGCTGATGCCGGTGATGATGATCCAGCTTCCGTCGGGCTCCTGTTGTTCCTGGACCGGGAAATACCCGTCATTGGGTCCCTCGGTGTTGTACTGAAGGATGTTCTGGCAGGTCTGATACAGTGAGGGGTCGTTCTGCAAATTGTAACATGCCGCCGGCGGTGTGCAGTTGGCCGGAAGCGGCGGCGGCTGCTGGCAGGTCTGGCAGGGATTGCCGAGACCGACGAGCTCCGAAAGGCCGCAGATCAATCCCTGAATGCACGACACGGCTTCGCTGGGCAGTTGGCCGATGCCCTGATACATCGAGCAGGCGCAGGTCGCGAAGTCGATCGGGTTGAGGGGCCCCAACTCGTTCAGCAAGGTTTGTGAGAGCGAGGGCAGCCATGTGTTGACGTTGTTGACGTCGTTGCAGATTTGGTTGGCCAGGCCCTGGTCGGCCTCGAACGCGGCAATCAATCCGGTTGTGAACAACGACGATTCGGAAAACGCGGCCTGGCATTGCGGTGAATCCACCGCGCTTGCGGTATTCACCACCGAATTCACGATGTCCGAAAAGCAGTCCGCCCGCGCCCGGTCGGCAGTGAAAAATGTTGTGGAAGCGAAAATTGCCGCGGTCAAAACTGCCCCGCGCGCGAGGCTGAAGAGCCCGCGCACCCCGTGTGCATTGCGCTCGCCTGCCGCCATGAGACAGCCGTGAGATAGTGTTTCTCGACGTATGCGCTTGACGGTAGAATGCTACATCCGGTTGCGGCCGTCTGCAACGCGAAAGCACGGGCCGCAGCGGAAAGCAACAGTCCGGATCGGATTGCCGCGCGATGGCGGGAAATTGGCTTGGGACGGCTTCTCTGATCGGCGGCATCATGCTTCAGAGATCGAAGTGCTTTAGAGATCGAAATTCGTGGGCAGCATGACGACGTCGCGAATGGTCATGCCGCGGGGCCGGGTCAGCATGAACATCACCACCTCGGCCACTTCGCTTGCCTCCAGCAGGCTTCCCTGCTCCCTGGCCTCCTGCAGCTTCTCGGGCGGCCAGTCTGCGAGCAGCGCGCTGATGACGGGTCCCGGCGAGATCGAGCCGACGCGAATGCCGTGCTTGAAGACCTGGCGTCGCACCGTCTGGACGAAGCAGTTGATCGCCCATTTGGACGACGCATAAACCGGCTCCCATGGCGTCGGAAAATGCGCCGCGAGCGAACTCGTGACGATGATATCGCCGGTCCGGCGCGCGATCATGTGCGGCAGCACGTCGTGCACATTCTTCATCACGACGTTGACATTGAGGTTCAGCATCCGGTCGATCGCGCCAGTATCGGCATCGACCAGGTCGCCGCCGACATAGGTCCCTGCATTGGCATGCAGGATGTCGAGCTGGCCGGCCGTCTCCAGCACCCTCGGCAACAGCGTCGCGCAGTCCTTGGGGTCGAGCAGGTCGATCACCAGCGGGATCACAGCGTCGCCGTGTTTGCTGCAGAGCGCCTTGAGGGCCGCCGCGTCGCGGTCGACCGTCACGACCCGAGCGCCTGCCGCCAACATCGCCTCGGCGCTCGCCAATCCGATGCCCGATTCGGCCCCGGTCACGGCGGCAACCTTGCCTTCCAATTCTCTCGCCATAGACCTTACCTTGCTGGGTCACCACGACATGCGCCGTACTATAGCAAGCGCAAGCGGCGTTGTCGGGGCAAAGGCCTGTCTTCGCCTGACGATCCAGCGGCCGCAACAATTTCTAGCTTGTGGTGCCCGGCTGGGTTTCACCGGGATGCCGTCCTGCACGCTGGGGCAGCAACAGGATGCAGCCAAGGATGAAGGCCGCGATGACAGCCGAGGCAATCGGGCGGCTCAGCGCCAGCCCGCCATGGTCGACCGGCTTGTCGAGGAGATCACCGACGGTCGCGCCAAGCGGTCGGGTCAGGATGAAAGCAGCCCAGAACAAGGTCACCCGCGAGATGTTGGTCCAGACATAGGCCGCGGCGAGGATGGCCAGTCCGGCCGCAAACACCAGCGCGCCGCCTTCGTAGCCAAGGCCCGTCGTGTCCGCCGCCCAATCTCCCAGCGCTGTTCCCAGGGTCTGGGAGAAGGTGATGGCGGCCCAATAGAAGGCCTCGACCCTCGGCCGGGTCACGGTCTCCACCGCAATCGACCCCTCGACAAGATACCAGAAAACCAGCGTCACCAGCAGCAGCGCAAGCAGCAGCGACGAACCTCCGGTATAGCCGATCCCCAAGGAACGGTCGGCAAAATCCGCCATCGTCGTGCCAAACGTCGTCGAGGCAACGACCGTCAGCCAATACAGCAACGGGTGGAAGTGCCTCGCAAGAATCTGCGCCACAACCAGGACGATGAGTGCGGCAAGGAAAATCGCCGTTCCGGTCAGGTAGCCCCAATCCAGGGTCATCGTCACAGAGTCCCCGCCGGTTTCTCCGAGCGTGGTGGCGGCGATCTTGATGATCCAGAAGACGAGGGTGACTTCGGGCACCTTGGTCAAAGTGTCACGCAGATCGTGGGATTTGAAAGCGGTCATGGCATCGCATCATGTTGTTGCGGGGAACGGGCGAGATTGCGTCAGGACTTTCCGGCGGGCTCCATCACCGACAAAAGCGCGCTGACAGCCTGCTTGCATGTGAGGGCGTCCGGCGTTGCCGCACGCAACGCTTCGAGCGCACGGTCGATCGCCTTGTCGACCGTGTGCCAGCCGGCGGCCGCGCGCGGCTTCAGGCCGGCTTCGGCGTCGTCCCACTGCACCTCGAGATCCTTGATCCTGGTTTTGGCGCCGGCCAGATCGCCCTTGTCGATCAACCCGGCGACGTCGACCACGATGGCGCGGAACGGCGAGAGGTCGCCGAGCTTCGAGGACATTGCGGCTTCGGCTGACGGCATGAAGGAGACGCGGCCGTCCGCTTGCCGGTGCGGTTCGCCCGACATGAGGCTCAGCACGCCGATGGTGGACGCCAGGACCAATCGTTTCATGTTCACTCTCCTCATAGCGGCCCGCGCGGCATCGCCCGGGCATCTGGTCAAAAACGGTCGGAAGCAGACATCACTGCGCAGGATCGGCGCCTTCGCTGCGATCGCCCTCGAAGGTCACCCACGCGACGAGCGCGATGATCATGGTCAGGAAGGCAAGGCTGGTATTGATGGTGCCGAGGCCGACCCCGCCGTAATTTTGCGATTGCGACAACAGATCGCCGAGCGACGCGCCAAGCGGCCGGGTGAGAATATAGGCCAGCCAGAAGGTGAGGACCGGATTGGCGCCGAGCGTATGGAAGACCGCGACAAAGGCGATCAGGACGCCGAACACGACGAGGCCGAGCGCAAAGCCGAGGCCGAGCGCTTCGGTTGCCAGGTCTCCCGCGGCCGTACCCAACGCAAAGGTCACAAGGACGGCGGCCCAGTAGAACAGCTCACGGCGCGTGGTTACGATGGTGCGGATCGACAGCGTGCGCTCGACGGCGAACCAGATCGTGAACGTTGCGGCCAATGTGCAGGCAAACACGGCCGTGCTGACGTAAAGGCTGATCTCCAGCCTATCGGTCAGGAGATCTGTGATTTGGGTGCCGACGGTGCTGACCAGGACCACCGTCAGCCAGTAAATCCAGGGAGTGTAGCGCCGGGTGCGCAGCTGCAAGGCCAGCGCGGCAAGCAGCAGGGACGCCATGCACGCCGTCGTCAGGTTTGCCCCGAGACCGACATGGACCGCGAGATAATCGGCACCGGTCTCGCCGACCGTCGTCGAGAGAATCTTGATGGCCCAGAAGATCAGGGTGACCTCCGGAACCTTGTTCAGCATCGGCGATGAGCGGACGGGTGACGTCGTGGACACGGCGTTCTCCTGACAGTCAGATGTTCCCAAGCGACGCCGAGATCATGGCCATAGCCGACTTAGGCGCGACTTAGACTGGTCCGCGACGTCGCCCTAAGTCTGCGCTAAGTCTGGCGCATAAGAGTTGGGCGGCCCGGTTCCGGCCGCGGATGAGGATCCAGGGATGCGCGTTCTGCTGATCGAAGATGACAGGATGATCGGCGCGGCCGTCGAGCAGGCGCTGAAGGACGCAGCCTACGCGGTCGACTGGGTGACCGACGGCAAGACCGCCATCGATACGGCGGAAAGTGAAGCGTATGAGCTTGCGCTGCTCGATCTCGGGCTGCCGAAGGCCGACGGCCGTGAGGTGCTGCGGCGGCTGCGTGCGCTTGACCGCAGGCTGCCCGTCATCATCGTGACCGCGCGCGACAGCATCGACGACCGGATCGAGGGGCTCGATCTCGGTGCCGATGATTATCTGGTCAAGCCCTTCGAGATCCGCGAATTGCTGGCGCGCATGCGCGCCGTGCTCAGGCGCGAGGGCAGCGGCGCCGCCCCGCTTCTGCACAATGGAAAGCTCAGTCTCGACCCGGCGACGCGCGAGGCGTCTTTTGCGGGCGAGAGCGCGCTGCTCACCGCGCGCGAGTTCGCGCTGCTGCAGGCGCTGTTGGCGCGGCCCGGAACGATCCTGGCGCGCAGCGAGCTCGAGCGGCAGATCTATGGTTGGAACGAGGAGGTCGAGAGCAACGCGATCGAGTTCCTGATCCACACCATCCGCAAGAAGCTCGGAGCGACCGCGATCCGCAACGTACGCGGGGTCGGCTGGATGGTGGATCGCACGTCATGATCAGGTCACTGCGCGGCCGCTTGTTCCTCGGGCTGACCGCAATCATCATCCTGACCGGCGCCACCGGCGGCCTGTTGGTCTACCGCTGGGCGTTCCGCGAGGCCGCGGAGCTACAGGACTCGGTCCTGATCCAGCTGGCGAGCCTGGCCCAGAATGGCAGCTTTTCCTCCGGCCGGCCTCTGTTGGGCGTTGAAGAGGACACTGACGTCTGGCTGATCGAGCTCGGAGCGACACCGCGTGGCCCGGCCGACGACCGTCAACTGTTCGGCCTGAAGGATGGCCTGCAGGTCGTCATGCGAAAGGGGCAGCCGATCCGTCTGCTGTTGCGGACGCGACCGGACGGCAGCCGGTTCGCCGTCGCGCAGCCGACCGCGGTTCGCGATGATACGGCACGCGAGATGGCGTTCCGCACGCTGCTGCCGATTTCCGCGCTGATTCCCTGCCTGATGCTGGTCACGGCGATCGTGGTCGCGCACTCGCTGCGGCCGATGGTCCGGCTGGCCGGCAATCTCGACGCAAGGCGCGCCGACGACCTCACTCCGCTGCCGCAGGCCGGCACACCGAGCGAGCTGCACCCCTTCATCCACTCCATCAACGGACTATTGGTGCGAGTAGGCCTGCTGGTGGATCAGCAGCGGCGGTTCGTCGCCGATGCCGCCCATGAATTGCGGACGCCGATCACCGCACTCAGCCTGCAGGCGGAGAACCTCGGATCGGTCGATCTTCCCGAGGAAGCACGCGGCCGCGTTGCCGCGCTCAAGCAGGGCATGCAGCGCACCAAGCATCTGCTTGAGCAATTGCTTGCGCTGGCACGGTATGAGGCGGCGCCGGCCGAGCGAGGCGAGATGCCGTTGATCGCGCTCGACAGTGCCGTCAAGCAAGTCGTCGCCGACCTGCTGCCGCAGGCGCTTGATCGTGGGATCGATCTCGGTTTCCAGCTTGTCGAACCCCACATGGTACGGGGCGAACCAGTGATGCTCGCGACGATGGTGCGCAATCTGCTCGACAACGCGCTGCGCCTGACGCCGCGCGCGGGACGCATCGACATCGGCATCTACAGGCAGGATGAGGCGGCGATCCTGCAGATCGAGGACACCGGCCCCGGCATCGCATCCCCGGACCTGGAGCGAATCTTCGAACCGTTCTTTCGCGGCTCCAGCCCGGAGGGAGACGGAAGCGGTCTCGGCCTGTCGATCGTGAAGCGCGTCGTGGAAGGGCTCGCAGGCGAGATCGCGCTGGAAAACATTACCGGATCTGATCGCTCCGGGCTGCGCGTGACGGTTCGTCTGCCGCTTGCGGCCGATCGGCCAAACGAGGTTTCTGGTGCCGCGTAAGCGCAAGCGGCTTCGGCGGCTGACGTCGCATTGCCGCGCGAACTGGGTCGGCTTGCTGACGTGTGTTGGCCTGGTGCTTTCGCAACCGGCCGTCGCCGGTCCCCCTTACGTGTCCGACGATCCCGAACCGACCGACCCCGGTCATTTCGAGATCTACACTTTCAACACCGGAACAACGACGCACAGTGGCACGGCGGGTGAGAGCGGCATCGATTTCAATTACGGTGCAGCGCCCGACCTGCAACTCACGGCCACTCTGCCTGCGGGCTTTGAGCACATCGCCGGCGGCGGCACCAATATCGGCATGAGCAATGTCGAACTCGCGGCCAAATACCGCTTTCTGCATCAGGATGCGTTCGGCCTCGACGTCAGCATCTTCCCGCGCGTCTTCCTGCCCAGCGGCTCGACCGCGATCGGCGACAACCATGCGTCCGTATTGCTGCCGGTGTGGGTGCAGAAGGACTGGGGCGGCGGATGGTCCGCGTTCGGCGGCGGCGGATGCGTCTTCAGCGACATCCGCGCGGCGGACTTTTGCGAACTGGGTGCGGTCGTCACCTATCAGGTCCTGCCCAAGCTTCAGCTTGGCGCCGAACTTTTTCATCAGACTGCCGATGCACACGGCACACCGGCGACGACCAGCCTCGGCGTCGGCTGGCGGTACGATCTGGACGACAACTATCATCTGCTGGGTTACGTCAGGCGGGGCGTCGAGAATACGAATGAGACTGATCGCTACTCCTGGTACGTGTCCATTCTGTTCACCTTTTGAATCAATGTCCGGGAAAGCAGAGTCTGACCAGCAGTCCTGGCGCGTTGTCGTGCAGCTCAATCCGCGCGCCATGCAGGCTCGCAACCGCGGCAACGAGGCTGAGGCCGAGGCCATTTCCCGGCGTGTAGCGGCTTCGCTCAAGCCGATAGAAGCGCTTGAAGACGTGGTCGTGCTGGTCGGCGGGAATGCCGGGACCGTCATCGGCAACCGCGATCACCGCGCCACCCTCGCCGTTGTCGCAGGTCACGGTCACGCGTCCCCCGGCGCGGCCGTGCTTGATGGCATTGTCGACGAGATTTCCGATCGCGTCGAATAGCAGATCTCGATCGCCGGTCATCAGCACCTCGGGGTCGCCGGCGAGACCGAGACGGGTCGCATCCTGCTCGGCCGCGGCGTCGTAGAGTTCGACCACCTCGCTTGCGATCTCGACGAGGTTGACGGTCCGAAACGCATCCTTGCGGGCGTGGGTCTCGATGGCGGAAATCCGCGTGATCGATGCGAACATGCCGAGCACCGCATCGAGATCGGCAATGGTATCGCCGATCAGCGCCGCGTCGTTATCGCCGTTGCGCGGACCGTGATAGGCTTTCTCCAGCCGCCCGCGCATGCGGGTCAGCGGAGTGCGCAAATCGTGCGCGATGTTGTCGCCGACCTGTTTCACATCCCCCATCAGGGTCTGGATGCGGTCGAGCATCAAATTGAGATTCTCGGCGACACGATCCCATTCGTCACGACTGCCGCGGAGCGGGATGCGCTGGTCGAGGCCGGACAGCATGATGGCGCGGCTGGTCGCATTGATGGATTCGATCCGGCCGACCGTACGCCGCGTCACCCCGATGCTGGCGCCGGCCGCGAGCATGAAGATCAGCACGATAACCGCGATCGCCGCCGCCCTGATCCGCGCGGTGAAGCCATCGAGATCGCTGATGTCGCTGCCGACCAGCAGCCGATCGCCGCGCGCCAACGTCTCGGTCACACCACGCACCAGCGGGTTGGCCGAGGCTGATGACGGCACCGGCGCGCGGAACTCGCTCCATCCCTGCTCCGCGGCGCCGTCCGGCCACTGTGTGAGATTTCCGGCGAGCGCCACAGGTCCGGGCCCGACCAGCAGGTAGATATGATCGGCGAAGCCCTTGTCCGCGACGCGCTGCGCGATCAGCGCGATCAATCCGTCGCGCCCGGACCGCGTATAAACGTCACGCAGGCTCGCTTGCTCGGCCATGATCGTGCGATCGGCGCGGCTGCGCACATAGGAGGCCGTCGACCAGTAGACATAGGCGAAGATCGCCGAGGCGATCAGGCCGAAGGTGCCGATGGCGATCAGCGCCAGGCGGAATGTCGATGATTTGAGGGTCTTAGCCAGGAGCACGGAGACAGTACCCGATGCCGCGGATGGTATGGATCAGCGGATAGGCTTGCTGGTCGTCGACCTTGCGGCGCACGCGGCCGACATAGACATCGATGATGTTCGTCGAGGGATCGAAATGCAGATCCCAGACGTGCTGCAGCAGCATCGCGCGCGACACCACGCGGCCTTCGTTCCGCGCGAGATATTCGAGCAGCTGGAACTCCTTCGGCAGCAGCGGAATCCTGCGGCTGCCGCGGCTCGCCGTCCGCGCGATCAGATCGACCGCGAGATCGCCGACCCGCAAAATGGTCTCCTTGGCGACGGTCTCGCTGCGCCGGCCCAGCGCCTCCAGGCGCGCCAGCAACTCGACGAAGGAGAACGGCTTGACCAGATAGTCGTCGCCGCCGGCGCGCAAGCCCCGCACCCGGTCGTCGACCTCGCCGAGCGCGCTGATGATCAGGAACGGCACCGCGATGCCGTCGTCGCGCATCTGGCGCATCACGGCGATGCCGTCGATGTCAGGAAGCATGCGATCGATCGTAATCACGGCATAATCGCGCGCCGCGCCGTGGCTCAGCGCCTCGCGTCCGTTCGCGGCCAGATCGACGTCATAGCCGCTGCTCGTGAGCTGTTCGACGAGCTGGCCGGCAGTTTCCGGATCGTCCTCGACGACGAGAATGCGGCGGTGGGCTCCGGTTATCATCTTGAACTCTCCGAACACCCCGACGGCCGCCACCAGACTATCCCATTCCGGGGCTGGATGGAAACGCCTGGCGGCGACCGCGACAACGGTGCGGCGTCAGTACCAACCATCCCCGCACGCGTTGACCCACTGCCATCCGTAGGGCGTCACTGTCCGGCGCCAGCAATCGTCGTAGGTGCCGGCATAGTATGGGCCACCGAAGGCAAAGAAGCGGTGGTGGCGGAAGAAGCCGTGATGGTGCAAGCCATGCGCGCCGTGGAATCCGGCGCCGGCAAAGCGCGGTCCGAAGGCCGGTGCGCCCGCGAAACGCGGACCACCGACATGCGCGGCACCGAAATGCCCGCCGCCGACAGCGGCAAAGGCCATCCCGCCGCCGCCACGCATCCCGCCGCCAAAACCGCCGCCGTGCATGCCGCCACCAAAGCCGCCGCCGTGTCCGCCGCCACCACCGCCATGGCCGCCACCACCACCACCTCTGGCGAAAGCCGATGGTGCAAGCGCAATGGTGGCACCGATCGCCGCCGCCATGAGGCAAGTGAAGAGTTTGTTTGTCATCGAAAGAGCCTCCTTCATTGACCTGCGGCGGAAGTCGCATCGCCGCAAGACGAGGAGGATGAGAAGACGCAAACCGGCGACGCACTTCAACTGACAAATGCGCCAGATTCTGACACCGAGTTTAGTTTCAGCGAGCAAGCGTACGCCTACTTGGCGCGGCCGTTCTTCTCGGCGGCACGGCGCAGCGCTTCGGCGAGCGCGCCGCCGCCGGATTGCTCAGTCGGCTTGCGCGGGGCCGATGATGACATTTTGGCCGGCGCACGCGAATTGTCGCGCGACGGCCCGGCGTCCTTCTTCGCTCCGACCTCGTCGTCGAGGCGCAGCGTCAGCGCGATGCGTTTGCGCGCGACCTCGACGTCGAGCACCTTCACCTTGACGATGTCGCCCGGCTTCACCACCTCGCGCGGGTCCTTGATGAAGGTCTTCGACATCGCCGAGATGTGCACGAGGCCATCCTGGTGCACGCCGATGTCGACGAAGGCGCCGAACGCGGCGACGTTGGTCACGGTGCCCTCGAGGATCATGCCCTTCTTCAGATCCTTGACCTCCTCGACGCCCTCCTTGAACACCGCGGCCTTGAACGCCGGGCGCGGATCGCGGCCTGGCTTTTCCAATTCGCGCAGGATGTCGGTCACGGTCGGCAGACCAAAGGTGTCGTCGACGAAGGTCTGCGGCTTGAGCTGGCGCACCACGTCAGCGTTGCCGATCAGCGCCTTGATGTCGCTCTTGGTCGCCTCGAGGATGCGGCGCACCACCGGGTAGGCTTCCGGATGCACGCCTGAGGTATCGAGCGGGTCCTCACCATTGGTGATGCGCAGGAAGCCGGCGCACTGCTCGAACGCCTTCGGACCTAACCGCGGCACCTCCTTCAGCGCCTTGCGCGACTTGAACGGGCCGTTGGTGTCGCGATGCTGCACGATGCTTTGCGCAAGCCCCTGCCCGATGCCCGACACCCGCGCCAGCAGCGGCACCGAGGCGGTGTTGGCATCGACGCCGACCGCATTCACACAATCCTCGACCACGGTATCGAGCGAACGCGCCAGCTTGGCCTCGCCAAGGTCGTGCTGGTACTGGCCGACGCCGATCGCCTTGGGATCGATCTTCACCAGCTCGGCCAGCGGATCCTGCAGGCGCCGTGCGATCGACACCGCGCCGCGGATGGTGACGTCGAGTTCCGGCAACTCCTCCGACGCAAACGCCGAGGCTGAATAGACCGACGCGCCGGCCTCGGAGACCACGATCTTGGTCATCTTCAGATGGGGCAGCCGCTGCACCAGTTCGGTCGCGAGCTTGTCAGTCTCGCGCGAGGCGGTGCCGTTACCGATCGCGATCAGCTCGACCCGATGCTCGACCGCGAGCTTGCCGAGCATCGCCAGCGCTTCGTCCCAGCGCCGCTGCGGCTCGTGCGGAAACACCGCTGTGTGCGCCAGCACCTTGCCGGTCGCATCGACCACGGCGACCTTGACGCCGGTACGGAAGCCGGGATCGAGCCCCATGGTGGCGCGCGCGCCGGCCGGCGCCGCCAGCAGCAGGTCGCGCAGGTTCGAAGCGAATACGCGTACGGCCTCGGTCTCGGCCGCGGTCCACAGCCGCATCCGCAGATCGATGTTGAGATGGATCTGAATTTTTGTGCGCCACGCCCAGCGCACTGTCTCCATCAGCCACTTGTCGCCTTTGCGTCCCTGGTCGGAGACCGCAAAGCGGTTCATGATCCGCAGCTCATAGGCGCCGGGCACGCCGGCCACCGGTGCCTCGGCTTCCGGCTTGATGGTGAGATCGAGGATCTCCTCCTTCTCGCCGCGGAACATGGCCAGGATACGGTGCGAGGGCAATTTCGGCAGCCCCTGGCTGAAATCGAAATAGTCCTTGAACTTCTCGCCTTCGGTCTTCTTGCCCTTGCGCACCGTGGAAATGATCACGCCGTTCGACCACATCATCTCGCGCAAGGCACCGATCAGGTCGGCGTCCTCGGCGAAGCGCTCGACCAGGATCGCGCGCGCGCCATCGAGCGCGGCGGCGACATCGGCGACTTCCTTCTCGGCATTGACGAAGGGGGCGGCGACCTCCTTCGGATCGTTCGTGGGCTGGGTCAGCAGCATCTCTGCCAGCGGCTCGAGGCCAGCCTCCTTGGCGATTTCCGCCTTGGTGCGGCGCTTCGGCTTGTACGGCAGATAGATGTCTTCCAAGCGCCCCTTGCTGTCGGCGGCCATGATCTGGGCTTCGAGTGCGGCATCGAGCTTGCCCTGCTCGCGGATCGATTCGAGGATGGCGGTGCGGCGTAACTCGAGCTCACGCAAATAAGTCAGCCGCTCTTCCAGCGTGCGCAGTTGCGCGTCATCGAGCGCGCCGGTCAATTCCTTGCGGTATCGCGCGATGAACGGGACGGTCGCGCCGCCGTCGAGCAGCGTCACCGTCGCCTCGACCTGCTCGTCGCGAACCCCCAGCTCCTGCGCAATCTTCTGATGGATCTTTGCCACGCTGTTCTCTCTGCAACCTGTCACGCAACCGAACGGCCGGCCGCGGGACGCCGCTTATGGACCATCCTAGCTTGATTCATCAAGGCGCACTGTGGATCAAATTTGGCGTACCGCGCGCGCTTATTTTCGGGATGTTGGCCGTCCGCGGCTTGACAAATAGACACGCGCCGCATTGCCGCCGAAGATCGCGGCCTTGTCGTCCGGTGCCAAGCCGGCCAGCAGAGTCTCGGCGGCCGCGAACCATTTGGCATAGCCGCCGGCGAGATTGACCACCGGCCAGTCGCTGCCCCACAGCATGCGCTGCGGCCCGAATTGCGCAATCACATGATCGACCGCGTCACGCAAATCGCCGACCTGCCAGTCGGGTGCGGCCTCCGTCACCAGGCCCGATAGTTTGCAGACAATGTTGGGCCGCGCCGCGAGGTTCGCGATGTCGTCCTTCCAGGCCGCGATCTCGCCGGTCGCGAGATGCGGCTTGCTGAAATGGTCGAGCACGAATTGCAGGCCGGGATGGCGGTCGACCACCTGTATGAGTCTCGGCAAATGTCGCGGCAGCGTCAGCGCGTCGAACACCAGGCGATGCCGCGCCATGGCATCACACTGCTCGGCCAGCGCGGGGCGCAGCAGCCAGTCGTCATCGGCGATATCCTGCACCATCGGCCGGAGGCCCACGACAAGCGCGCGCGCCGCGATCGCGTCGATCCGCGCCACGGCATCTTCAGCATCGAAATCGATCCAGCCGACCACGCCACGCACGATCTCGGCACGCTCGGCGACGCCTTCGGCGCGCTCGGCGACGTCGAGCATGAAGGCCGTCTCGGCTTCGGTCGGCGCGGCCTGCACCAGGATGGTCCCCTCGATTCCGGCGGCATCGAGATGCGGCATCAGGTCGGCGAGGCCGAAGTCGCGGTAGAGCGGCACGAGATCCGGCGTCAGCCAGCCATAATCGCCGCGCGCCACCGTCCAGACGTGATGATGCGAATCGATCCGCATCACGCCGGCACCGGCGCATCCGCGTCGAGCAGCCGCTCGGCCTTCAGGTCGCGCCACAGCGCTGACGGCACCGGCGACGACAGCGCAGTGACGTTGCGCTCGACCTCCTGCGGCGTCTGCGCGCCCAGCACGAGGCTGCCGACCGCCGGATGGCCCAGCGCGAAATGCAGCGCGGCGGTCGGCAAGGCCACGGCATGCGCACGACAGACGCGCTCGATCTGCGCCACCTTCTGCATGATGTCGGGCGGCGCATCCTTGTAATTGTATTTGGCGCCGGCGACCGCGCCGGTCGCCAGGATGCCGGAGTTGAACACGCCGCCGAGCATCATCCCGATGTTCTGTTGTTGCGCGAGCGGCAGGAACTCGGCCAGCGCCGGCTGCTCCAGCAGCGAATAGCGCCCGGCGAGCAGCATGGTGTCGAACGTTCCGGCCTTGGCGAAACGCACGCACATCTCGGCCTCGTTGACGCCGATCCCGATACCCTTGACGACGCGCTCGGAGCGGAGTTTGTCGAGCGCGACATAAGCTCCCTCCATCGCCTCGCGAAACCGCGCCTCGATCGCATCCGCGCCATGGGTCCAGACGTCGACGTCGTGGATCAGCAAGAGCTCGATCCGGTCGGTACCCAGCCGCAGCAGCGACTGCTCCACCGAACGCATCGTGCCGTCATAGGAATAATCGACCACGGCGCGGTGCGGCGCCCCGCCGACAAAATTCGAGCCGGAGCCGCGTTCGTGGAACGGGTCCATCCAGCGCCCGACCTTGGTGCAGACGACAATCTCGTCGCGCGGCAGGCGGCGAAGCGCGGTGCCGGAGCGGTGCTCGGCCAGGCCATGCCCGTAGAGCGGCGACGAATCCAGCAGGTTGACACCGAGCGCAAACGCCCGCTCCGCCGCAGATATCGCGGTGGCGTCATCCAGCAGCCCGAACAGGTCGCCGAGCGGCGCGGTTCCGAAGCCGAGGACGGAAACATCGAGCCCGGTTCGTCCCAGCCTGCGACGTGGAAGAGCCGGGACCGCTGTCCCGGAGGATTGCTGTGGGTTCATCGCCTGGCGCCTCGTCCGCAATTCTTCTTGCTTGTGCAGAGACTAAAGCCTTTTCCATTCCGATGCCAAGGGCCGCCCAAGGGCCCCTGTCCGCGCGCCAAAAATGATATCGCGGGTCTCATGCGGTGACCGCGGCCGCCCCTGCATCCCGGGACTGGCTGCGCACGACGGGATCGTGCCAGATGGCAACTCAACATAATCGGCAACACAATCATTCAGGGAAGTGCGCATGTCGGAGAAGGTCGCGGTCATCGGAATGGGGCAGATGGGATCAGGGATGGCGGGACGCCTCCGCGAGTCCGGCCTCGACGTCACTGGCTTCGATGTCAGCGCTGAGCAGCGCGCCCGCCTGACCAGGGATGGCTTTCAGATGACGTCGAGCATCGCGGACGCCCTCGCCGGGCGGACGCTGGTGTTGACCAGCCTGCCTGATCCAAAGGCGGTGAACGAAGCCTGGCTTGGCGCCGACGGCATCGTGGCACACGCAGCCCCGGGCACATTGTGCATCGAACTGAGCACCATCGACCCACAGACGATGCGGCAGGTCGGCGCCGCCGCTTCCGCGCGCGGCCTTGCCGTGGTCGATTGCCCGGTCAGCGGCAGCCCCAACGAGGCGCGTGCCGGCAAACTGGTGCTGATCGTCGGTGGCGAGCAGGCCGAGGTGGCGCGCGCCGAACCTGTGCTCAAGCTGCTCGGCGCGGACTGGAAATACACCGGCCCGGTCGGCACCGCGAAGATCGTCAAGATCGTCAACAACATGATGTCGATGGGCAACGTGCTGGTCGCCGCGGAAGCGTTTGCGTTGGGCGTCGCCGCGGGTGTCGAACCGGACAAACTGTACGACGTATTGTCGGTCAGCGGCGGACGTTCCCATCATTTCACCAAGCGCTTTCCGAACGCGCTCAAGGGTGACTTCGCGCCGGGATTCAAGATGGAGCTCGGCGAGAAGGATCTGGCGCTCGGGATCGAGCTCGGGCGCGTGACCCACATGCCGACACCCTCGGCCTCGACCACCCGCGAACTCTATGCGCTCGCACTGGCCGAAGGATTTCGCGGCCAGGACATCGTCGCCCTGCTCGCGATGTACCAGAACTGGGCCAAGCCGGCCTGATCGCAAGAGTACCAGCCGACGTCTCTGATCTATCCGGCCGCCGGCGCTTCGAGTTGGGCGAGCAGCTTTCGCGTTGCCTGCACCAGCTGCTGCCGCTCCCGCGGGTTCAAAACGGCGAGCAGGTCTCGTTCGCGTCCGAGGTGCTCGCCGACAACCGCATCGACCAGTTGCAGCCCGCTCGCCGTGAGCTCGATCCGCAAGCCGCGACGGTCTTCGGGATCGGGCAACCTCCGCAACAGGCCGCGTGACTCAAGTATGTCCAGGCGGGTCGTCATGGTGCCGGTTGCGACCAGCAGCGACGACGCGATCTGCGTGGGGGAGAGCAAATGCGGCGGTCCGGCCCGTCGCAGCGTGAACAGCACATCGGCCTCGCCGACGCTCAGCTGATGTTCGGCCGCGTGAGCGGCAAGGCGTTCCCCGATCAGCCGCGCCACGTGCAGCAAGCGCGCCACCACCGCCATGGCTTCGACATCCTCGAGGTCCGGCCGGACGACACGCCATTGCGACACCAACTGATCCAAATGGTCTTGGTGTTTGTCAGTCATCGCGGCACCGGCTCGAACTCCCTCGAAGTGAATGGCGCCACACAAATACCGCAATAAACCCGTGCAATGAATTACTTTTTACAAAGCTACTTTTTTGCAGATTACTCTCAGTAGAGCTAAAAGAATGACAACATCTCAATCACTTAAGCTCACCCCGCACGAGTCAGTCACGGTCCGCGAGCACAGTCCCGGCCAGCTCGTGGTCGAAGCGGTGTACACCCCGGGCGGACGACCGCCGCCGGCGCATCTGCACCCCGGGCAGGACGAGCGCTTCGAGATTATGGCGGGACAGTTCCGCGTCGACGTCGACGGCGAGGTGCGCGAGCTCGGTCCCGGGGCGATATTCGTGATCCCACGGGGCACGCCCCATAAAATGTGGAGCGTGGGCGACGAGCCCGTGCGCGCCATCTGGACGACAACGCCTGCCGGGCGAACCCACGAGTGGTTCACTGCGCTCGACCGGCTGCAGCGCGAGGGACGCGTAAATCGCGATGGAATGCCGCCGTTGCTCGTGATGGGCATCTATTTGACGGCCTACCGAGATGTGTTCCGCCTCGCCGGCCCGCAATGGCTGCTCCACCCCGTGCTGGCAATTTTGGCGATGATCGGCCGTTTGCGCGGCTACGAGGTGCCGTCGCCCGGCCGCGGCGTCGAGAGCTCCGCTCAAACCGGTCCTTGATCTTCGTCACCGCACGTTCAAACAGAAGCCTTTCGCGACCAGGCTCCGACAAAGGTCGGAAGTGCAAACGCGCCCTTTGATGCGACGACTTCCGCGCGCAGCCGCTCGGCAAAGCTGTCGATGGCAACGTCCTCTTCGGTTGCGACGCCAAGCTTGACGATGTGAGGCAAATTGCTGCGCAATCCACTCGCCATATAGTCGTAGCCATCGAAGTCAGCGCCTCCACCCGCCGGGGCAAACAGGCTCATGCGTGGCTCGCGAAGACCGGCCGAGGCAAAAACGCCGTGCAGGGACAATCCCATTCGATTGTTCAGACCCGCCCGCTGAAACATCTCCTTCACGTAGCCCCACGCCTGCGACAGCAACGGGGACGGCGGAACGGCGATTGGACCGTCGCCCCAGTCGAGGTCCTGAAACGCCACGATACCACCCGGCTTGAGGTGGTCGAGCAATTGTCGAACCATGGCCGAGGGATCCGGCAGATAGATCAGAACGAGCCGGCCGACGATCGCATCGAAATCCCGTTCCAGCTCCATCGCGTTGATGTCGCCGACGCGGAATGAAACCTGACTGAGGCCCAGCGAGCGAGCAGCGCTCGTGGCCTCCGCGACGATGACGGGATTGCTGTCGACGCCAACGACCCGGCCGCGTCCGCCGACCAGGCTTGCCGCAATGAAGGACACGTTCCCGGCGCCGCTTCCGATGTCGAGGACCTTCATGCCATCAGAGAGTCCGGCGTCCTTGAGGAGTTGCCATGTCGAAGCATCGTAGAGCTGCGACTGTCGCTTGAGCCTGTCGGTCTCCGCGGTGGAGCGGCCCATCACGTAGTTCGGATCGTACCCGGACGTGTCTTGCATCGATGCACTCCACCTTCGTTTCACCCACCACATCAGGGCGTGATCTTCCTGAACTTGTCCGTAAGACCGTCGAGATAGCCGACCCAGGTTGCGTTGATCGGCTGATCGTGGACCAGCGCATGAAACCGGATCATGATGCAGATCAGGAACAGCGGCTGGATGAACGCCGAGCGCAATGTCATCGCCAGCAGGGCCGCAACCAGAATGGTGACCACTGCGCCGTAGTCCCGGATCGGGTCCGGCAACACCATCGTCAGAAAGCCGGCGGGGACCAGCAACAGCAGGCACAGCAGGATGCTCAAGCTCCGCTCGACGACAACCATCCAGATCGATGTTGTCAGAATCGGCTTGGCGTTCTGGCAGTAATAGACCAGGCCGTCCTGAACATTTCGCCGGGGATCGTCGCCGCCGCGCGCCAAGTCATAGGACAACACCACCTTGTCCAGATAGCGCGTCGCCGCGGACAGAATGGTGTTGACCAGACCGACAATGGTGCTGACGCCCGGGGTCGGCAGCCATTCGCCGAGCGTATCCAGACCATTGTGAAAGGCTCTCAGGACACCGCGAACAAGCACGCTGATCCCGAACAGCGCCGCAACCTCGCCGAACCTGGCCATGACAATTCGGCGACCATAGGCGAACTGCCCCTCATTGCCGTCACCAATGCGGCCTCGCGTGATCAACTCCGTCAGCACGGCAACATGGCCGCAGGCGATCATGTGCAGCACATAGCGCAGGATGGCTCCCCAGATCCATCCGCCGGCGAGGAGAACGCCAAGCAACCAGCAGACGCCGAACATCGTGGCGACGTGCGCACCAAGCCAGACCGCGCCCCCGACGCCGATCCCGATCCAGACGACGCACGCGACCGCGAACGCCAGCAGGACGCCCCATCGCGCAAGCGCATAGGGCAAGGTCTCCACCAGCAGCCTCAGCGCCGTCGCCAGTCCATGATCGCGGACGAGCAACGGATATGCATGAGATGGTCCCTGGGATTGGTTCCCGGCGCGCCACTCGGCCGAGCCATTGCCGCGTCCGCCGCCGTCATTGGCCACACTCATCTGAGACATTGCCTTCTCTTTCGTTGCCTGACCGATCGGGACCGACACAAACCTATTGCGGGATCAGCTCGACGCGGCGATTCTTGGCGCGGCCCTCGTCGGTGACATTGCTGGCGATCGGCGCGAGCGGACCGGCGCCATGGCCCTTCAGCCGCGCTGCGTTGATCCCGTAGGTCGTGACGAGATCGGCCGCCACGGCGTCGGCGCGCGCCTGCGACAACTGCATGTTGGAATCGAATCCGCCGACATTGTCGGTATGACCGACGAGATAAACCTTGCGCGCGGGATCCTGCTTCAGGAAGGCCGCGATCTCGTCGAGCGCGGGCCGCGAGTCCGGCTTCAGCTGCGACTTGTTGAAATCAAACAGGATGCCGGACAGGATCACCTGGCCTGACGTCTCCAGCCGCTTTGCGATTTCAGTGGCCGAGACCGGGACCATGCCGTTCTTCAGCTCACCGGTCTGAATTGCATCTAGCCGCACCACGACCTGGCCCTTCTCGACCGTGACCGCCGGGTTGTAGCCATCGTCGTATTCCACGATGTAAAGCGCGATGTAGGTCTTCGCTGCGCCGTCTTCCTTCACCGCGGCGAGATAACGCGACTGGTCGGCGCTGTAGCCCACGATCTGGCCGCCCGGCCCCATACTCT
Organism: Bradyrhizobium sp. LTSP885; assembly: GCF_000938305.1. Taxonomy (GTDB): domain Bacteria; phylum Pseudomonadota; class Alphaproteobacteria; order Rhizobiales; family Xanthobacteraceae; genus Bradyrhizobium. The sequence continues at coordinate 343,078 of NZ_JYMT01000021.1, read as the reverse complement.
CGAAGAAGCTGCCCTGCGACACGCCGAAGGCGGGGCCCTTCGCCTCATAGAGCACGCGATAGCCGGCCGACGGCAGATAGTCCTTGTAGCTGCGGAACACCTCCGCCGTGGACGCACCTTTCGGGACCGTATAGAGCAATTGCGTGAGCCGGCCCTCGAGGTCCTGCTTCGCCTCGATCTCGGCCTCGTTGGTGTGGGAATCGAAACCGGTGATCTTGCCGGTCGGCAGCGTGTCCTCGGCAAAATTCCTCGAATCGCACAGCGCGATCGCGGAATTCTGGAAGCGCATCATGCCATCGAAATCGCGGCAGCCGGCCTTGTCCGCCGCAGCAGCTCGTTGCGCGGTGAAAGCCAGCACCGCTGCGGCGGCAAGCGATGCGGCAGTGTGAACGAATTTGCGTCGATTCGAGATCATCGGGCTATCCGGTTGGTTGCTGGTCATCGTTGAAACGGTGGTCCGGTTGCCTCACGCGACGGGCACCACAGCGCCAACACCTCGGGGCTGGAAGAGGTCGTTGGCGCTGTGAGCCGGCGCGGCCGCGCCCGGGCAGCCGCTGTAACGGTCAGGGAGGAGGACCGATGCCGCGGCGTGCGATTACTGGCTTGCCGGCAGCTCCGCGTAGTTGCCGTCCTTGTCCCGCCGGTACACGACGTAGTCGATGAGGGTGATGTCGCCCTTCGGCGTGTAGGTGATGTTGCCGAGCACGGTGTCCCAGTTTCCGGCCTTGATCGTCGCTGCGACCTTCCTGGCGTCCGTGGTCTTGGCGCGGGCGACCGCCTCGCTCCAGATCTGGAACGCGGCATAGCTGTAGAGCGTGTAGCCGTCGGGATCGATGCCCTTGTCCTTGAACTTCTTGATGATCGCCGCCGCGGCCACCTTCTTGCGCGGATCAGGCGCAAAGGTGAATAGCGAGCCCTCGGCGAGCGGACCTGATATCGCCGCGAACTGCTTGTCGACCAAGGCATCGCCGCCCATCAGCACGGCATTGACCCCCTGGTCGCGCATCTGCCGCAGGATCAATGCGGACTCGGCGTAGTAGCCGCCGACATAGACCAGATCGATCTGTTCCTTCTTGAACCTGGACACCAGCGCGGTGAAGTCCTTGTCGCCCTTGTTGTAGGCTTCATAGAGCTTCTCCTTCACGCCCGCCGCGTTGATGGCGCTGCGGGTCTCGTCGGCGAGGCCTTTGCCGTAGGTCGTCTTGTCGTGGATCACAGCGACGTTCTTGGTCCTGTAGTTCTTGATGATGTAGGCGGCTGCGACCATGCCCTGCTGATCATCCCGGCCGCAGACCCGGAACGTGTTCCACAACCCGCGTTCGGTGAATTGCGGATTGGTCGAGCCTGGGGTGATCTGCAGCACGTTGCCCTCGGCATAGGCGTCGGAGGCGGGAATCGACGCCGACGAACAAAAGTGTCCGGCCACGAAGGGAATCTTCATGCCTGCCATTTTCTGCGCGACCGACACCGCCTGCTTCGGATCGCACGCGTCATCGCCAATTTCCAGCCTCAGCTTCTGGCCGAGCAAGCCACCCTTCGCGTTGATCTCGGCCACGGCCAATTCGGCGCCGTTCTTGAACTGCTGACCGAAGCTCGCCTCCGAACCGGTCATCGGTCCGACCACGGCAACACTGATATCCTCGGCGAGAGCCGCGCCTGATAGCGCGAGGCTCATGCCAAACACGAGAAAGTATCGTTGCAGCGAAAACGTCATCCTGTTCTCCTTGAAGGGTCTCGACCGCCTCAATGCGTGGCGACCGGTGACTCGTTCCGAACGGCACGATCATCCGGCGGCCGCCTTTTAGGCGCGTCGCGGATGCGAGGCTCGGACTGAGGCGACAGTGAATTGGACAAATGCGACATATGCCGACGATTTGAGTCCGTGCAATCGCGCGTGCGCGATTACGGCCGCGTCAATGGCTGGGACTGCTCCGGCTTGACGTCGGCTCCGACCGGTGCCCCCGGCTCGACGGCGCCTTTCAGCTCGACCTCGTAATAGCCGCCGACCTTGATGGCTCCCCATTGCGTCGTAACGGCCAGATTGATCCTCTGCTGCGTCGGCAGATCCGCGTCGGTGTGCCGGCGACCAAAATCACCTTCGGACACAACCTCGATATGGGACAAGTGAACGCCGTCCGCGTTCCAGAAGTCGAAGTTGATGTGCTGTCGCATCGGATTGCCGAACAGCCCCATCTCCTTGAAGGCGAGTTCGACATCGACATGGCCCGGCCCTGCCATGAACGTGTAGTACTGGCCGGGGACATCGTTAGTGATGTCAGCACGATTGACGCCCAAGCCGAGCACCGTCGGATGATGCGGATCGGTGGATTGTGCCGCCGACCGGGCGGCAAACCCGCCGACACACAGAACAAGCACCATCCCGCGCAAGGCAATCGTCCAGGATCGCTTCAAAACCGCCTCCATGCGCTAATTCTGGTTCGGAACGAAGATGACGATCTTCAGATCTCCCGTCGGCGTGAAGTTCGCGTGCCGGACCTCGAAGCGTGTCGGTCCGGTCTTCTTCACGCCTTCGGCGCAGAAACTGACAAGGTTGGTGGCCTCACCCTTGTCGACGGTCAGATGGAACTCGCCGATCGGCGCCGCCCAATTGGCGCCGGTCGAGAGCACATAGGCGATCGACCGTTCGCTAAAGGGCGGATAGGGAAGCTGCCTCGTCGCACGCGCCCGCTCGATGGTGCGGATCAAATCGTCGTCGACGCAATATGCGGCGAGAAAGCCCCGCGCGTCCGGATAATCGCGCCATTTGTCGGCGCCAATGATGGTCTGGACCGAGCCGCCGACGCTCGGACGATAAATCTGCTCGAACGTGATCTCCCGGCCGGCAGGAAAAGTCTGCGTCCAGGTGTAGGCTGAACGCAACGTCCAGGTCGGCACCAGATGGTCCTGCATCGGACCGCCGGTGCCGTAAGTCTCGATGGCACCGACGCCGAGCTTGACCAGTTCCGGCCAATTCGATTTCGGCAACTGGTCGAGGCGCTCACCTGCGGGACCCCTGATCGGCATCAGCGGAATTCCCAGCTTCCGCAACCGAGCCGACTGATCCACGCCGTTCGCCAGCGCGGTCTGCTCGAGGTGCGGCGAGACTGCCTTGCCGTCGACCGTGACGTGGAAATCAAAGATGTTCTCGGGATCATCGGTCGGGATCCCGATATTCTCGTCGCCTTCCTTTCCGACGATGTCGGGCATCGGGAAGGCGATCATGATGGTCTTGTCGGCCGCGGACGTGTTGAAGAATTTGTAGACGATCCGGACCTGCTTCTCCGAAATGAAGAGATCCTCGGCGCGCATCTCGATATCGGCGTCATGCTTGAAGCGAAGACCACCCGTCTCCAGCGCGGCGGAGGTATCGTTCGCCCGCGCGCACCAGGGCATCAAACCGACAAGCAGGACCAGAACAGCGTGTTTCGTCAACCGAGGCATCAACACTAACACTCCTCCTCACCAACGTTGCGCGGCAATCGACGCTATGCACGCCAGAATGCAGAGAGCCGTTGTTCCCGATCGAATGCGGGAAGCAGACATGACCGCAATCCTTCTTCAATAGGTACGCGCAAGGTCGAACAGGTTCGCTGCCCGGTAATCTTTCTCCCGCATGGTGCCTCTGCTCTATTTCGCGACAATCACGACCCATGCCGTATCCGGCCCGGGACGATGGACCTCGACAACTCCGAATCCGGCTTGTTTCAAGGCATTCCTGATGTCGTCGACAGCGCGAAAGCTGAAGATATCCTCGGGATATCCAAGGCGCGCCATCGCCTCGCCCGGCAAGAAGCCGAGCGCAAGCAGGCCATCCTTGCGGAGGACTCGCCTGATCTCCCTCGCGCCTTCCGGCAGTGACCTCCAGAAATAAACCGTGTTGACGCTACAAGCCTTGTGGAACTGCTCGCTCTCGAGCGGCAACGCCTCGACCTCGCCGACGCGGAACTCGGCGCGACCGTCATCGACCATGGTTCGGAATCGGGCCCGCGCCCATTCCACCACGTCCCGTGAGCGATCGACCGCCGTCACGTGGGCGGCACTTTCGAGTAACGGGGCGAGCGTGACACCGCCGCCAAAACCGATCTCGACCACCCGATCCGAAGATCCGGCACCGAGCAATTCCAGCGCAAAGCGATTCATCCGGCCATTGTACCGGTTCATCAGGCCACCAACAAAACGGCCGAAGACGCCGCGTGGGTGAGCGAGATGGCGAGCGATCAAGCGAGGCGGAGCCATGAGTTGTCCTGGGATTTTGCGACGCGCAACCGATCGCACGTGTGACTCGGTCTCCAGCGGGATGCAGGGACGATCACCCGGGAGCTGGCTTCTAAGCGCTTCGGAGGTATGAGGCTCGGACCCATGCGACAGGGACTTGGACATATGCGACATGGGTCCACGATGTGAACCGACGTTGTCTGCGACGCGAGCCGATCGGGCGTGTGACACGGCGCCCATGGCGCGGGTAAACCGATTATCGCTTTATCGCCGAGCCGCGTAAGCTTCGAATGATCAGCGCAAGTTCGCTCGCGCTGCGCTCCGCGGCGCTGTGCGGATCTCCGAAGGCGTCGCGCCGTAATGGCGGCGGAACGTGCGGTTGAAGTAGGACAGATCACCGAAGCCGGATTCGAACGCAATGGTGCCGATGGTGCTGTCGATCCGGCGCGGATCGGTCAGCAGGCGATGCGCGCGCGCCAGGCGCTGGCCAAGCACGAATTCCGAGAACGTCGAGCCGGCGTGTTCGAATAGCCTCTGGACGTGGCGCGGCGTGAGCTTCAGGCGCGCCGCGACGGCCGGAAGTGTCAGCTCGAAGCCGAGATTCTTGCTGATGTCGGCCTTGACCGCGGCGAGCCGCGCGGCCGCCAGCCCGCGGTCCTCGGCAACGACCGTGCCGTCGCGGTTCGCGCCGATGATCAGCGCCGCGAGGTCGGTCAGATGAGTGGCGACGGCAGTAGCCAGCTCCGGTGTCGCAAGCTGGTAGCCGTCGTCCAGCTCCCTGATATAGAACGCAAGCAACCGCATGGCTTCCGTGTTCGCCGGCAACGGACGTATCAGCATGTCTTCGGGATCGCGAACGAGCGATGCGAGCGCCTTGCGAGGCAGCCGGAGGCCGGCGAAGCGGCTTGGCGACGACGGAACGACCATGTTGGCGGCTTCCGCGCTCGACTGCAGCACGGCTTGACCCGGGCTGAGCTCGATGTCCCGGCCGCGCTGAGACGCGCGCGTGTTGCCGCTGGTGATGATCGTCAGAATCAGGTCGTCATTGCCGTCGAGCAGTTCGCGCGGCCTTGCGATCCGCAGGTTGCTGCATGCCCAGGATCCGATGCCGAGCCCAGGCAGCTCGCGCACATTGGCTTCGGCATGGAACGCGTCGTCGGTCAGCGGCTCCGGATCGAGCTTCACGACCATCCGCCCGATCTGCTCCCGGAAAATCGGCAAGCGGTCGCGCTCGCCCCAATCCGCGGTCGAGAACCGGAAATCAATGATATCCGGCGACTGCACTGTCATCGGGTTATCCTCATGGTGGCGGGATTGCCGCTGGGGTGCGGCTGATTTGTGGCGGTCAACCAACGCTTCGTTGCAAACACTTCATCGGATGTGTCTCGCGCAGTTGGTGCAATGTTCAGCGGGAACTCGTAGTCAGCCGACAGCTACCCCGCCGCGGCAAAAACCGTGTGGCAAGTGACGTGAAGATGTGCCCGCAAGACATGGCCGCCATGCTTTTGGAACCGCAGGGGCGCCATCCCGCACGGGTTCCCGCCCTGCGTGGAGCAACGGCGAGGTTTGCACCTCGCCGTCCCCGCTGCACTCTATATCGGATCGAAAGCGCGGATCGGCGGCAGATTGCCGTTGAAGCGCTCCACCTCGACCGTGGTGAGCTGACCGGTGCAGCCCTGCGCGAAGGATGAGGTGCCGATGTCGCGCGTCAGCACATTCGGATTGCCGTGGACACAGAGCGGAGCCTCGTCCTCGGGATCCATCGGGTCGTACCAGGCGCCGGTCGGAAGCTGCACGATCCCCGGCGCGATGCCGTCGGTGACATGCACCGCGGCAAGGCAGGCGCCGCGCGCGTTGAACAGACGGATGATATCGCCATCGGCGATGCCGCGGGCAACAGCGTCACGCGGGTTCATGCGCGCGACCTCACGGCCGCGATGCTTGGCTTGGAGCGAATGTCCGCCGAAGTCGAGCTGGCTGTGGAGCCGCGTGGTTGGCTGGTTCGCGATCAGGAAGAACGGCGAGCCTGGCTCGGGGACATCGGTCTTCTCGAGCCAAACCGGATGCCCCGGACAATCCGCATCGCCATGATCGGCGATCTTCTTGGAGGCAATCTCGATGCGCCCGCTCGGCGTCGGCAGCGGCCGGGCGACCGGGTCCTCGCGAAAGCGGCGCAGCGAGCCGCCGTCGTCGAGATGTTGCGGCACGATCAGGCTGCCGCTTTGCCAGAACTCCTCGAAGCTTGGCGCAGCCAGGCCCTGCGCGGCGAGCGAGGCGCGGGTCGGCTCGTAGAGACGCATCAGCCATTGCCGCGCCGTGCGGCCTTCGGTGAAGGCCTCGCGGGCACCGAGACGCTCGGCGAGATCGGCGAAGATATCATAGTCATCGCGCGCGAGACCGAACGGCTCGGCGATCCGGTGCATCGCGACCATCAGCGGATCGTTGGAGGAATAGCCGATGTCCTCGCGCTCGAGCGTCATGGTCGCGGGCAGGACGATGTCGGCATGGCGGGCCGTGGCGGTCCAGGCGAGCTCATGCACCACCAGCGTGTCGAGTTTGGCGAAGGCCTTGCGCAGGCGGTTGAGGTCCTGGTGATGGTGGAACGGATTTCCGCCCGCCCAGTAGACGAGGCGGATGTCCGGATAGGTGCGCGTCTCGCCATTGTAGCGATAGGTCGTGCCGGGATTGAGCAGCATGTCGGCGATGCGCGCCACCGGAATGAAGTCGGCGACACCGTTGCGTCCCTGCCCGAGCGTCGGCCCCGGCACCGCGTTGACGCGCCGGCCGTAATAGCCGATCGCACCGAGCGAGTAGGCGTAACCGCCGCCGGGAAGGCCGATCTGGCCGAGCGCCGCCGCCAGCACCATGCCCATCCACACCGGCTGCTCGCCATGTTCGGCACGCTGCAGCGAGTGGGAGACGGTGATGAGTGCCCGCCGCCCGGCGAGGCGACGCGCGAGCTTGCGGATGGTGTCGGCGTCGATGCCGCAGATCGATGCGGCCCATTCGGCATCCTTCGGCTGGCCGTCGGCCTCGCCGTCGAGATAGCGCAGGAACACCGGCCAGCCTTCGGTGTAGCGGTCGAGGAAGGCCTGATCGTGCAGACCTTCGCTGACCAGCGAATGGACGATGCCGAGCATCAAGGCCGTGTCGGTCCCGGGCACGGCCGTCATCCATTCGGCGCCGGCCTCCGCGGGCAGATCGTCACGCAGCGGACTGACAAGGATGAACTCGCAGCCGCGCCGGTGCGCCGCCTCCATGGCGCCGCGCTCGATATGTTTGCTGATCGAACCACCGGCCACCATGGAGTTCTTCAACGCCATGCCGCCGAACGCCAGCACGATCTCGCTCTCGGCCGCGATCTGCTCCCACGTGACGTTGCGCTTGGTGATGTCCTCGTAACCCGTCAGGATCTGCGGCAGCAGCACCGATGACGCGCCTGAGGAATAGGAGTTCACCGAGCGCACATAGCCGCCCATCGCGAAGTTGAGGAAACGATGAACCTGGCTTTGGGCGTGATGGAAGCGGCCCGCGCTGGACCAGCCATAGGAGCCACCGAACACCGCACCGGGGCCGCGTGTGTCACGGATCCGCGTCAGCTCACCGGCGAGCAGATCCAGCGCCTGCTCCCAGCTGACCGAGACGAATTCGTCGCGGCCGCGGCGGTCGTCGGGTCCAGCACCGCGTTCGAGCCAGCCGCGACGGATCGCAGGCCGAGCGATGCGCACCTGATGGCGTAACGCGGCGGGGAAGTTGCCGATGATGCCGCTCGGATCGGGATCGCCCGCATACGACCGGACTTCGAGACCGTCCCCGCGGAGGCGCGCCGAGAACACACCCCAATGCGACGTGTGCGGCTTGAAGCCGTCGGACAGGTCGAGGCCGGGATCGGGGGCGCCAATTGTCTCACTCATCGAGTCTTCCTTCATCCGCAGGCCGGCGGCCGGGCCGCGCCTGTCGCAACGCTTGGGTCAATCTTTGGACCAGTATAATGATCCCAGCGGCGATGTCGCCGGGTTCAGGGTTGCCGGAAACGCAGGACGCCACGCGCAAATATCGAAAACAACCCCATGCAAAGTAGCCGGCGGCGGCCGGCGTTCGACAAGGCAACTTGACACGTCGGGCAACTCACCGATATTCTTCCAATATTCCGAAATCGTGCAAACGCCGCCCGCAACCGCGGGCTCGCCGGTCACGATCGCGGCCAAACCCTCACTGACAATTGAAATCGCACCGGCTCGCCGCGGCGAACAATCGCCTGCGCGCGTGGTCCGGCGCATGCCAGGGACACCAGACATGAACACCGCACATGAAATCACCGTGCCGATGACGGCCGCCGCAACCGACCAGACCCAGTCCGCCACAGCCCCGCGCATAAAACTCTCGTCGCGCGGTTTCCGCATCGACCATCCCGATCCGCAGCTCGGCGAACAGCTCATGGCTGATATCCTGGGTGTCGCCGATCGCGACGCGATGGAGGGCATCCTGCGGCAATTGGTGAAGGCCAGCGTGAGCGGCGGGAGGCCCAACGCGGTCAACCTCTCCTTCATGATCTCGATGGTGAAGAGCATTCGCCCGCGGGATGCCGTCGAGGCCATGCTGGTGGCGCAGATGGTTTCGGTTCATGTGATGGCGATGCGATGCGCCCATCACCTCGCGCATGCGAACGACCTCGCCCAGCACGACAGCGCCGCGCGCGCATTGGGCCGGCTCGCCCGCACCTTTCCCGCGCAGATCGATGCGCTCAACCGCTACCGGAGCCAAGGCACACGACCTGGCGAGCCGGCCTTCACCGTGCAGAACGTGAAGGTGGAGGACGGCGGCAACGCCATTGTCGGCAACGTCACCCAGCATGCGAACGTGATCGTATCCGACCAGACCCCGGCACAAGCGGCGCGGAAGCCGCCGAAGACCGCGGGCGCCAGGCGACGGCGCGATTCCGCCGATGCCGAGCGACAAGCCCAGGCGTGAGCGATCACATCAGACAGACCGGCCCGATGCTGGCGAGCCCGCGTTGCGGCGCCAAAACCCGCACCGCGCGCGCGTGCCGCGCGCCGGCGGTGCACGGCAAGACGCGCTGCCGCATGCACGGCGGCGCACCGGGATCCGGCGCGCCAAGGGCCAACCGGAACGCGCGCAAGCACGGCCTGTTCACCGGGGATGCGATCGCCGAGCGAAGGCAGATTCGGGCGTTGTTGGGGGAGGCGCGGAGGCTGCTGGAGGGGATGAAGTGATTAGTTACGGTGACGACGATATTTGAGTGCACTGTCACCGTAGTTCCTGCTGGTCAGCTCGTCCTAAAATAGTTCCATGCCGGATCGGCGGCTTAGGGTCGCAGCGGAAATCGCTAGCGAAGCGGCCCGCCCCATGGTTCTTGTCGCCCGCGGACCAGCGCTGGCTGTAGTCCAATAGCCGCTGTGCACGGCGTGCGGAAAGGAGGAGCAGATGCTGATCAATTTCACGATCAACATCACCATCAACCATAAGGGTTGACGGGACTTGGAGTCGGATAGACCCCATTTAGGTCATTGATTCCTTTAGATACTATTCAGAGAGGCCGTCCTTCGGGCGGCCCTTTCATTTGCGGCCTTACTCATCGTTCTTCATTCGTTCTTATGGCGATCTACCGCCAATTCAGAGCGAACCATGCCAACACTCGACTATCTCCGCTCGGAGATCGAGCGCATGCGCGTGCAGGCTGGCCGCCAGCGCAAGGATATCTTGCCTTCCAACGAGCCGGTATCCCGACCAACTCGGTTGAGGAGCTGCTTCGGCGGTGTTGCGCAGGACGCCGTCATGAGCGATCTGCCTAGAGTAGTCAGCTTACCAATAGAACGAAGGGAGGAGCCAAATGAGTAGCAAAAAGGAAATCGTCCCATGGGGCTCCGCAATTGCTGGCGATGTGCTGAGCGTTTTTCAAGTTCCTGGCGGCGGCTTCCTTGGCAAGCTCGGGGACAAGTATCTAGAGCGGAAGCAGAAAGAAGCCGCCGAAATCTTGATCGACGAGTTGAGAAAAGGGTCAACTGAGCCTGCCGACATTTCCGAGCACGAAGTTGATCCCCTTATCGAAATTATTTATCGCTTCTCCAAGGCCGTTGCTGACGGCGCAGCCCGGAAGAATTTGAAGCTGCTTGCTCAGATAATTGCAGGACTGAAACGTAACAAAGCTTTGGATCCTGATGAATTTCGAAGGTGGGCTTCTATCTTGGAGCAGATGACTAGAGATGAACTGATGCTGATCGGAAAGGCGATTGCCCTCTCGCGAAAGATAAATGAAGCGGGCGATAAGCCATCGTTCGACTTCTTTTCCATCCTCCAGGAGGAAATGAAAGCTGCCGGCTACGGAAAGGAAGTTTCGTCGTTGTATGCGTCGGTAAGCCGAACTGGACTGTTGGTCCCAGTAAGTGCATTTGGCGGCCTAAACTACACTCCGTCACCTTGGCTGGATGAGCTTGGCCGATTGGCGAGCATTGAGGACGTTCTGAAGCCAGAGAGTTGAACGATAGCTAATACGGAGCTTCCACCTTCGGCTTCTTACTCCGGCTGCTCCAATCCTTTTTCGAAGTATATGCGGCGAAACAGATTTATCACCTTCGCTGTGTACGCGGTGATGTTATCAGAAGCATCCTGCAACCGTTCTCGAGTGCTTGTGGCGCTCATCATCTCAAACTTGCCTTCGCCGGTGCGCTCATACATCAGCAACTGAAATTGATGATTCCCTATTCTATCGACTTCGAGATTAGCCCACCCGTGCGCCATGTATTTTCTGATGTCATCAAAATCTGCCAAAGCGTCGCAGACTTCTTCTAGTTCCCCTCTATAGGTCTCGTAACCTTTGAGTTGAGCGATGCGTTTTGTAGCCTTCAGGCGCGCCGCTATCGGATAGGGAAATTTCAGCTCCAGTTTCACGGCGATATCAGCCAGCAGAAACTCGACCTGAGAGTAGGACGTTATGATGCGGCCTCGAAGATAGATGATGTCATCAACCAGCTTCTTCTGCTCGTCTGTGACTTCATCCGAATTGAGAGGCTTGTCGATCATTTCGAGAGGCCCTTAGACCTTCTTGCGTTGGGGGAAGCGCGGAAGATGTTGGAGTGAATGAAGTGATTGACGGATCACGCTCGGATCACCTCTCAGCGCGCATATATTAGTGCAGTGTTACCGTAACCACGGGACATTTTCCAGCACGAGAGCGCGCGCTTCCAGGCGCTCGGCATCGCCCGTGCCGCCGTCAACGGCTACACCTACAGGGACATTCGCGACAAGGGCACCAGGAGCTTGCCAGTCAAGACAGACTAGGATTCGGAAGAGCCCGGATCAATATCAAGCTCGCCTTTGAGTGACAGTTCTACAACGAACGGGATGTCACCAAACGTCTCGCCCATACCCTTGGCAGCCGGGAGATTGGCTACGCTGGGACTGGTGATGCGAGGATCCCCGATTGGACAACGAAAGAGTTCAAGAAAAAAACGGTACGTTGTCCAGTTGCACAGATAACGAACGCTGAATACTGTCGTTGCGCCAGCCACACGGGTAGCCGCGCCGCAGCGAATGCCGTTAGTACCGTAGTTGAGCACAAAGGCAGCGGGAGTAATGCTGAGCAATTTGTTGCATTGGTCGATAAGGCCCTGACGTTTCGAGGCTGACCAATCATAGTCCGCGTCTGCTTTCTTGGCTTGGACCAACACACCCTTCGAGTACCTTTGCGTTGGAGTATCCATCGACACATGGATCAGCATATCGGCGCCGGTACGACTCTCCTCGGCGGCTTTCCCTCTTCGGTGCCGCACTACTGACGCCCCGAGCGTCATACCGCCTAGCTGGGTGTCGTGAAAAAGCGTGTTTAAGCTGCCAACAAACGCTCCGGTCACGTCGTCTTCGTCGTACACGTATTTTCGATTGAAGGTATCTGTCGTGATCTTCGCCGCACGTTCGGCCTGTTTGGCAGCGAGCTTTGTTACTTCCTTGAAAGTAGCTAGCGGTCGCCTTCTAGCGATCGTCCCGATTGGCATTCCCACCCCCGTGGCGTTACAACGTCTCTAGCATCCGTACCATGTGAGGCATGTTACACGCTATACGAGCTTCTCAAAGGCGCTCGCACAGCACGTAATGTCGGGTAATATGGGCGGCTGCTAGGAGCCACGGGTCCGCGTCTAGGACGAAGCTCGACGCAGCCAAGCAGCGTAAGTTCGACGTGTGGCGCGCGAGGCTTTGGACAGCCGATTAGGTATCCAGCATATCCCATTCGTAGCCGAGCACCCACCGGATGACCGACTGCTTCCCCGTTAACATTCCCCATTCGAAGTCTGTGTACGGCCCGAGATTCTTCTTTCCGAACCGCCTCTCAACCTCCTTAGCCGCCTTGACCGCTCCTTTCCAAATATCACTTTGTATCGGACGATATTCGCCGCGCTTTAATGGTGTGTCGGTATCTTCCTTCCTTACGAGCTTGACTTTCCTTTTGCGGATGCTGTCGGCGCGCATTTGATGATGGTCGTACCATCGGGTTACGGTGACATTGCACTAATCTATTTATACGCGCAGGTGAGAAGTCATCCGAGCGTGACCCGCCCGACACGTGTCGAGCCGAAACCGCGATTGAGATCGATCGCAGCGACGACCGATATTTGAGTGCACCGCCATCGCAATTCGAATCGACGACCCAAAAAGCACCCGTCAACTCACTGATTTCAGACGTCTTTTCGTTAATGGAATCTCAGTCAGAAAGTGCTATATTTTCGATATGGATAAGGTAGCCGCCTCCTCGACCGCAGAGCTCATCCGGACCCTTGCCCGGACGTTCCACGTGTCTTATTCTGAGGGTCCAAACGACCGTCTGGCCCATCATATCTCGCGCCTGGCCGGGGATACGGTCGAACTGGACGAGATCGAGCGGTTGCTCATTGGCCTGGTGCGCGCGGAGCGGATTACCCGCCCGGAAATGATCCTTCTTCAGGCCCGCTATCTGCGTGAAGCCAGCCGTGACGTTTGATCCGTTCGGCGACTTCGAAGCGCGCGGATACCTACGCAATATTGCCCAAGAGAAAGATCCCGCGATCGTAAGGAGGCTCGAACATGCCTCCTTCACGACCGGGATAGACGACGCGTTCGCGGCGCTCCAGAAAAAGAGGGTCCTGACCTACGCGGACGTACTGACCACGCACAAGATCCTCTTCGAAGCCATGTATCCGTGGGCCGGGCAGGACCGCCTTCAAACGGCGCCGAACATCGCCGTCAGCCGGGGCGGCGTTTTGTTCGCACATCCCAAGTCCATCCAAAACGCAATCGAGCACGCCCTGAAGCTCGGCAACGATCCCAAGACCATGCGCGAGAAGCCCGGCGAGGTCATGGGCTATCTGGCCCACGGCCATCCCTTTCTGGATGGCAATGGCCGCACGATCATGGTTGTTCACTCCATACTGGCTCAACGCGCCGGCTTCAGCATCGATTGGGCCTCCACCGACAAGACCGCCTACCTTCAAGCGCTCACGAAAGAGCTCGACGACCCTGGCAAAGGCATCCTCGACAAATATCTCGAGCCTTACATCCGCCCGGCGGTGAGCGATCTCAAAGAACACATCGCGGCAGCCAAGGGGCTCGATGGAGGCAGGGGCGAGACGGACACCGTTCGCGGAAGCAACGACGATCCGGCGATACAAGCCGAGTACAAACAGCAGCAGCTCAAACGCGACGCGCAAAGCAAGAGCGCTTGATCATTGGGCCTTTGAGCCAACGAATGTTACTTCGCGCGGCTCGGCTAGATCGACTACACGTGTTGCGGTGACGGTATATATGCGCACATGTGAGCGGTCATCCAGCCGAACGCGCACCGCGCTACGGTTGAGACGACAGCGCCGAATCCGGCAGCGGCGCGAATTGCATGTCTGCGAGCGCAGATCCGGCGTATGCGCTGGCGATCAGGATCATGATCCGGACGACGACGAACATGGTGCCCCCTGTTGTTCTGGTGTTTGTCTCCAGATGCCAGAGACTCCTTGCCAGCCGATGAGGAAAGCTGGTTGCCGGCGTCTTGAGCGGATTGGTGAGCAAAGGGTTATCGGCCGCATTCACCAGGCGGGAACCGTATCGAACGATCGCTCGCTGCACTGAACGCGGTGTTCACCGCCGCGATGGCATCGTCGCCTCAATCAAGAAGGCGCAATCAGCGATGCCCATTTTCAGGACTTTTCTTGCCGCCGTGGCGGCATGACTTGCTTTTCTTTATGTCTACGATGCCTGTTCGCGCATTGCAGGCCCCGCAGCGCTGGTCGCAGCCGAGATCATTGCGCACCGGTGGCCCGCCCCGGACGAATTCCGCTCAGCCGCTTACTTCAGTTCCGGGGCCTCCGTCGACGCGACGCCGGCAGCGCGCGTTAGGGAAACATTTGCGATGTTCATCCCCCGAGACGAAAGGCGCCCGAATGCGACGGTGCAGCCTCTGAAGGCATCAGCCCGGCCGCAGGGATAGCGCCCGGCGGGATCGCCGCGATCGATGTGGGGTGACAGTGTACTTAACTTCCATTCTCACTCCCCCTCATCGGCCGTGAACTCCAATCGGCACGTTGCCCATGACTGCCGCCAAAGCGAGGATCGCGGGCTCATCGCCGCTGGCTGCAAGTTGCAGCTGTATCTCGGCAGCATATGCAGCATGTGTGGTGAGGCACGCTCGCGCCGCCTGGCCGAACGCAGTTCCAACCGCTGCTTTCTGAGCAGCGTTAGCACTCGGCAACAGCCCGATGATAGGCTGGAGAGTTCCCGGATTGGCTACCGCCAGGTCTCTCAAGGCGGCTATCATTCCAGGCCCACCGTTTGGATTGTCCTTCAATATCCGGGCGGGGTCGGCCAAAAATTTACCGATAACGGGCTGATCGATCTGCGCAAGGCAAGCCGCGAAAGCAAAATCCCCCGTCATGCACGTCAGCGCAAATGCAAGAGCCATTGCGACGCCGAGCCGGGATTGAAAACAGCGGCGCTCCATAACAGCCTCCATGAGCTCTGAAAACAATGTCAGGCAGAATCTGTACCAGCTACATACGTGCCGGGATTTGTCCGATCAACCTAAACTCCGGGACGAGTATTGTCGATTAGTTGCCATTGGCACGCCGCTCCAGCACCGAAATCGCCAACAACAGCAGATTGTCGCTTTCCTGGTTCGCCCGCACTCAAATCGGAAGTGCGGCGTCTTGCCACTGGTATCTCATCAGGATACGAAAGCCTTGCAAGACGTATCACGGTAGGATACGTATTGCCCGTGATCAGGACCTTCAAGGGGAAATTTGCCGAGCCGATCCTTCAGGGCCGTATGGTCCCGAAGGGTTTCCCGGCAAATCTCGCCCGGGCAGCCCGCCGAAAACTGATCATGGTGGACTCCGCCGACCTTCTCGAGGCCCTGAACTCGCCCGGCAACCGCCTTGAAGCTCTCAAGCGCGATTTGGCGGGCAAGCACGCGATCCGCATCAATAATCAATGGCGGATCGTGTTCCGGTGGACCGACGCGGGTCCAGAAGACGTGGAGATAGTGGACTAACACTAGCCCGGATCGGCCGAATGCAGCTACTGAACAGGAGATCGCAAATGGCAAAGAAGCTTCCGCCGATCCATCCCGGCGAAATCCTGCGGGAGGAATTTCTCGTTCCGCTCAAGCTGACACCTTACGCAGTCGCGGCCGCGCTGAACGTGCCGCGCACCCGGATCGAACGCATCGCCCGCGAAGAAAAGCCCATTACCGCCGACACCGCGCTAAGGCTCGGCAAGTTTTTCAAGACCGGCGCTGCGTTCTGGATGAACATGCAGGCGCGCTTCGATCTCGAAACGGCCGAAGACGTGCTCGCGCCGCAGATCAAGAAGATCGCGTCTTACGAGGCCGCGTGAGCGCTGCGCAAATCGCGCGTGCCGCGTGTCTTGTACCCGAGGTTACCAGAGTTACGCTGACAGTGTGCTTAATTTCCATTCTCGAAATAGTCCGCGCGCGGCATTGCCGCGCTGGGTGACGCGGTGCGACTCGTCGAGCATGACGCCAACCGAAAGGCAGGGTGCACTTTACCCCCTCCGGCTCAGGACAATCCCGTTCTCAGCCGGAGCCGGTCTTCGAGCCAGTCGAATATCACTTCATTGGCCAGCGTGGGGTTATCAAGATGGCCTTGCATCGCCGCCGTTTCAGCGCGCCGAAACAGGATCAGGCTGGCATCGTGATGAATGTTGCCCAGCTTGTTGCCAAATTCGGTCAGGGCGCCTGGAAGCAGCCAGCCGCCTTCACCCGCGGTGACAAGCAGCGGGCAATCGATGCTCCGTGAGATCGAGTTGCACTCTTCCAGACACCCTGTCTGCTCATGCCCTGCTGCATGTCGGAAAAAGAAACTTCGCTCGTGCGAGTCCCAAATTCCGGCGTCACAGACCGCCGCGGCAAATCGGGCGTCGCTTGCGGCCGCCCGGGCGACCAGGGAGGAGCTCCAGGCGTCCGCCACGATGGCGATCCGGGTGTTATCGACACCGGGCTTCTCTGAAAGAAAGTCCAGGACGCGGCTCATGGCGGTTTCGAATCTTTGGCCGAGTCGTTCCGGCGGCAAGGCCACCTGAGTGCCCAGCAGATCCACCGCGAGAAGCGAGAGCCCGCGCTCGTTGGCGTGACCGGCGTACTTCGCGATCAACTCTTCCTTGTAGGACCCGGGCTCGCCAATGCAGACGATGACCGGCCCGTTGTCGCGGAAGGCTGACGGCAGATAGTAGGCCTGAAGGCATACGTCTTCGGTCCAGGGAATCGAAAGCACCTCGCCGGCGGGAACCCGGCTCTTCAGGAAGTTGGTTGCACATCGCCGCATGCCGTCGACGGCGCATGTCAGCAGATCATCAAGAGACTCAAGAGGCCTTGCGGCCGCGTGAAAGTAGGTCATGGCCCGGAGCCAGTTCCGGCGAGCCGTGATCAGGTTGCCGTTCTGGAACGAAAGTTCGGCTCTCGCCTCGTTCAGCTCAGCGGTTTTGATCCACTCCTCCGACCACGAGCTCTCCGAAGCAAGGTTGATCCTGCTCAACGTCAGCCAGCATTCGGAAACGGTCGCGCCTCCCTCCTGCGCGGCAGCCAGAAGCCGGATGAACTCCGCGGACAGATCCTCGCGATCCGGCCAGCAAGGCCAGCCCTTGTCATCGAACTCGACGCTACTTGACGAGGCGCCTCGCGCCCCACAGCGACCGTGCATATTTCGTCAACTCGTTCGCTTCCCGGAAGAGAAGCTGGTCATGTTATCTTACGGCCAGCCAACGATTTCGCGTGAGCCGGGCCCAGGTCTTTGCCTGCCTGTAGTAGCGATAGCTGCAGCTTGCGGCGGCGACGAGGCCCGGCCATGGCGGGGCAGAGATGCGTTGCGCTCATGCATGTGCGGGTGTGTAGATTGTTGCTGACGCAACCGCCTTCCGTGCGGAAACTCGGCAGCATTCAGGAAAACGCGTTTCTAGATTTTGCTAACCTGGAGTTGGCGCCAGCTTGCTCACAGAATCGCGAGACCGAAGACGTCGGCGGTCACTCGACTGTGACTCAGCGAGAGGGTCAGCGTCGGCAATGTCCCGGCACGGCACGAGGCAACACGCAATGCCACGCAGCCCTTCGATGCAATCGCTTTCGGCAGGCTACCTAACGCGTGTGCTGGATCAGGCGCGCTCAACCGGGATTTGAATCCTCTCGAACATGAAGGATCGTTAATGGTTGCCGCCGACCTCGAGAGCCGGCGCAGCAAGCGGATGGACCCGGGAAGCTCCGGCGTTGCGCAATCTGTTGGCCGCGGTCGCCGGCTCTTCCAACCGCCCGCTTGCGCTATTTGAAGGGGACGATGTCACTGTCCTTGACCAGATAGCTTTGCAGCGCCAGCGCGCGATCGCTGGACCTGATGAATCGCTCGACGAGATCGAGAAAGATCGAGAATTCCGAATCGCTCATGCAATCCAGCCAGACGTCGTTGACCCTTGATTGCATGGGCGCGAGTGAGTCCAAGAGCGCGCAGCCGCATGGTGTGACGGTCAGCCTGGTACGGCGCCGATCACCCAGATCCCCTGCTTTCTCGACCAGTCCAAGTTCGGTCAAATGTTGGATCGCTTTGGCGACACCCGCGCTGGTCAAACGGAGATGCTCTGCGATGGTTACGGGGAAGACATCGCCTCTGCTCTCGAGATGACGGATCGTGGTCAAAATCATGTACTGCATGCCGGCGATGCCGACACGTTCTGCATAACCCTGGATCAGGTCATGGTGGCGCGATGACAAGGAATGCAAGCAGCCCGTCAGGCGCTGGAGCTCCGGGCCGGCTGCTTTCGCAACGCGATCGCCGCGAGGCGCGGCGCGCAACGCCGGCGAGATATTGGCCGTCGCGGGTTTACGGCTGCGGCGTGATTTTGCAGTTGCCTTCGGCATACCGAGCGACGCTTCCTGATCGGGGCCAGTCGCATTTACATGATATAGTCACATAACAAAAATAAATTTCTGTCCATGGTTGATCCGGGCTGCCTTGCGGCGTCGCCATCACCATCCGTGGCCGAACCCAATGAAAAACCTCCGGCAGGGCATTGCCGGAGGTTTTGGAGGTTAGTTCATCAAGACGTTTGAGGTCTCCTCACTGGTGTCGGCGGCAAAGCCAACAGCCGTTTATACATTATCCAATTACATTAGTTAATCACATAATGGAGACTTGTTTCAACAAAAACCCCGACGGTTTTCCCGCCGGGGCTCTGTTAGATCGTGATCAGATCAACCGGTATTACCAGTTGCGCTGAGCGCGGAGCAGCAGGCTGACGCCATCCTGGTCCTTCAGCTGGTACACTGCAGCCGGCTTGCCGATCGAGGCGCTGCCGGGATAGGTGATCGTGCCGGCGTACTTCTGATCCAGATGCTGCCAGGTCAGGTCTGCCGTGAAGGTCAGGTTCTTGACCGGGGTCCACTGGGTCTGAGTACCGAGCTGCGCGATGTTGTAGTCGGGGTTGCAGGAGGTCAGGCCAGCGGTGCCGAAGACAGCGCCGAACGAACCACCCACACCGGTGCCGGTCGGGCCGCAGATGTAGGACTTCGACGTGCTGTTATACATGATGCCGGCGTAGGCACCGTAGATGCTGGTGTTCCAGTAGGGGTTCCAGTTGTGGACGTATGCACCACGCATACCCCAGGTCGAGACCAGCTGCTGCGAGCCACCGGTCACGAACACGCTGTCCGGAGCAACGCCGAGGCCAATGCTCTGGTAAGCGCCAGCCACGCTGGTGCCACCGAACATCTGGGTTGAACCAGCGTACGACAGGTCGTTGATGTTGTAACGGGTTGCACCGTTGGTATAGACACCCTGGATGTTGATGGTGTCGCCAGGTCCGGTCGGGATGTTCTTGATCGACAAGGCCAACGCACCGGCCCAGCCCCACTTGTCGTCCGGATGACCGGTGACTTCGGTGGCGCCGTAGTAGGCCGCGTGGTTGTCATGCGCCACGAACGACGCCTGGAACAGACCCCAGGCCTGGTCGACGCGGAGCGCTGCGATCAGGTCCGGAGCAATCGTGCCGGCATAGTCGCTCGCGCCATAAGCGCCGAGAGTGCCGGTACCGAGCGCACCGAGATTCTGCACGCCGGCCTGGCTGTACGCCGTCCCATCCTGCGCCGACAGAGACAGCGACACGCCGTTGCCGAACTGTGCGGTGTAGGTGAACTGGTTCACACCGGTGACGAAGCCGGCGCCGCCGACGAGACCGTCGAAGTTGTTGCCCGGATAGTTGGTCCACGGAGCCGAGAACTGCGACACCGCCTTGCCCATGGTGAAACCGGCGAACTGGATGAAGGCCAGGTAGACGCCCATTGAACCGCCGGCGACGTTACCAGAACTCGCGTTGTTCGGCGCAGACGACGTGCCGATCGGCGCGTAGACGGTCGAGCCTGCGGCGGCGCCCGCTCCGTAGGAGTCCGACGTCCAGCTGAAGGTCGCATCGAAATAGGTGCGGACCACGCCGTATTCGGTCGCGGTGCGCGTATCGATGTCGAAGTCTTCACGAGAGCGCCAGGTGTAGCCGTTGGTGAAACGGTTCTGGGCGCCGCCGGCGCCAGCGAACGGACCAGAGAAGTCCGAGTTGGTGTTCGCCAGAACGTCGGCACGCAGGTAGCCGCTCAGCTTGATGCAGGTGTCGGTGCCCGGGATGTAGTAGAAGCCGGGACCATACAGCGAGCAAACCTTCACGTACTCAACCGCCTTGGCCTTGACGGGAAGGTCGGCCGCCTGAGCTCCGCTGATCGCAACGAGAGCCGCCGCCGAGCCGAACAAAAGGCCCTTTACCATCTTCATGTTATCCTCCAAGTGATGCCTTGCGCTGTTGGCAAAGCGACAAAAGAACCCCCTCCCGAAAGCCGCTGCCCCGCAGCGATTTTCAAGATTCTAGTGGTCAACTCGGCCACTGCAGGCGTGAGACGGTGGGTGCCCCCCTCCGCCACCGCTCGACTATGCATTAGCCTTTCACATGTTCAACTTATATTAGTTAGTCATTCTATGGTTTGGGCCGCCATGTGTCATTCATGCAACGCCTGGGTGTGAACATTTTCGCCAACCCAGCTTCAAAACGAATTGGATATCTGTGAAGATGACTTTTTCGTAAGGAAGGCCATGACCGAGCGCAAATCGACCGACAAACTGCAGGACGCGGCCGAGCGATTGGCCTGGGAGATCGTGTCGACCAGCACTCGCCTCGACGAATTGCGCGGCATCTGGGCCAAGATGATCGGAATCACCGGTCCTCAATGGATGATCATGATGGTCCTGGCGAACGTCGAGGATCGCGCCGTCGGCCTGCCTGTTGGGGCTGTTTCGAGAGCACTGCGCGTCGATCAGTCGTTTGTGGTGACGCAGTCCAAATTGCTCGAAAAGAAGAACCTTCTGCGCCGAAAAAGCTCGACCGAGGATGCCCGCGTCGTCAACCTGTCGCTGACCGACCACGCCCACAAGCAAATGGCCAATCTGTCATCGCAGCGTAAGGAATTGAACGAGTTCGTCTATGCGGATCTCGATCTCAAGGAGCTGCTCCAACTGACCGGCAAGATGAACACCATCAAGACCCGCCTGGAAAAAGCAATATTGAGGATCTCGGTCGACCTTTAAGGACGGCCATTCCACCTCACGCCTTCACGCTCGCATCGATCAGCAGCTTCGCCACCGCGAACGCCGATTGCGCCGGCCCCTCTTCCGACTGCTGGCCGGTGACGTAGATGCCTTCGATCAGCAACAGCAGGGCGTCGCCGAGCATGGCGGGATGACGCGCGCCCATCGCGGCGGCGAGCTCGCGCAGGCGCTTGCGAAAGACTTTCTTGTGGGCTTCGGCGACCTGCCGCGCAGGATTGTCCCGCGCCGGATATTCCACGGTGGCGTTGCTGAGGCCGCAGCCGCGATAGCCCTTGCACACGGCGCGCGCGGACAGCTCACGAATATAGGCGAGCACGTGCTCACGCGCATCATGATAGGATTTTCCGTTTGGCTTCTCGAAATTCTCCCAGAAGTTCAGGTCGTAGTCGCGCATATAGGCGGCCGCGAGATCGTCCTTGGACGCGAAGCTGCGATAGAGGCTCGGCTTGGTGACGCCGGCCCGGTCGACCACCTCGTCGACGCCGACAGCGCGGATGCCCTCGCGATAGAACAGCTCGCTCGCGGAAGCACGGATCCGGTCGGCGGCCCGCGCCGGACGTCCCACAGACGGTGCGACGGTTTTCTTCATGATGCTCTCCGAATCCTCCCGCGGCACGCTTGACAATGTTACTTACCGGTACGTATACATTCCGCATCGCAATACGTACCGGTAAGTAACATGCCAAATTCCCCACTTCAACCCACCTCCCTACAACCCGCCCCCGTGTCGAGACGCCCGTTCGGCCAGAAATACGCCTTCGTCGTCGTCGCCGTGATCTTCCTGGCGCTGCTGTCCTCGGCGGGCCTGCGCGCCACGCCGGGCGTGCTGATGCTGCCGCTGCAACAGGCCTTCGGCTGGAACGTCGGCGTGATCTCATCGTCGGCTGCGATCGGCATCTTCCTCTATGGCCTCGCGGGTCCGTTCGCCGCGGCCGTCATGCAGCGCTTCGGCATCCGCCGCACGGTGCTGGGCGCGCTCGCGCTGATGTCGGCGTCAACAGGCGCCAGCTATTTCATGACCGCGCCGTGGCAATTGTTCCTGACATGGGGACTGCTCTCCGGCATCGGCTCGGGCGCGGTCGCCAACGTGCTCGGCGCCACCATCGTCAATCGCTGGTTCACCACCAATCGCGGGCTCGTCATGGGGCTGCTGACGGCGAGCACCGCGACCGGCACGCTGATATTCATGCCGGGCCTCGCGGCGCTGGTGGAATGGGGCGGCTGGAAGCCGGTGGTCCTGACGGTGGCCGCGTGCTGCGCGGCGCTGATTCCGCTGGTGTATGTTCTGGTGCCCGAGCGGCCCGCCTCGGTCGGGTTGCGCTCGTTCGGCAGCCCGCACGACGATCATCCCGCGCCGAAGGCTGAGGGCAATCCGTTCACATCAGCGTTCTTAAACCTCGCGCGCGCCGCGAAGACGCGGACGTTCTGGTTCCTGTTCGCCACCTTCTTCATCTGCGGCTTCACCACCAACGGCCTCGTCGGCACCCATCTGATCGCGTTCTGCGGCGACCATGGCATCGTCGAGGTGCAGGCGGCGAGCCTGCTCGCGTTGATGGGATTCTTCGACCTGTTCGGCACCACCTTGTCGGGCTGGCTTACCGACCGTTTCGATCCGCGCAAGTTGCTGTTCCTGTATTACGGACTGCGGGGCCTGTCGCTGATCTACCTGCCCTATTCGGATTTCTCGCTGGTCAGCCTGTCGGTGTTCGCGGTGTTCTATGGTCTCGACTGGATCGCGACCGTGCCGCCGACCGTGCGCATCGCCAACGAAGCGTTCGGCGACAAGAACGCGCCGCTGGTGTTCGGCTGGGTGGTCGCCGGCCATCAGCTCGGCGCCGCCTGCGCCGCGCTGTTCGCCGGCTTCATGCGCTCCGCCCAGGGCGATTATCTGCAGGCCTTCATGATCGCAGGCCTGACCGGCATCCTCGCGGCCGTGCTGTCGCTGATGATCGGCCGGCGGCCAACGCAACCGGTGCTCGCCGCGGCGTGAGGGGGCGCTGGGCCTACATCCTGCACTCATAGAGCAGCCGGGCGCGGATCGTGCCTTCCAGCGCGCGAATATCGGCAAGCACGCGCTGGCTGTCCGCCGCCGAGGCGTCGGCATCGAGCACCACGTAGCCGACATCATTCGCGGTCTCGTAATATTGGGCGGCAAGCGCCTCGAGGTCGACCACCGTGCCGCGGCTGGTGTTGATGAAAAAAGCGCCTTGCTTGATCGCCGCGATCTCATCGCGGCCGATCATCCCGGCCGTGGCCGGCGTCTCCGGCACGTGCAGGCTCACGACGTCGCTCTGCGCGAGTAGCTCGTGCCGCTGCGGCGCGCGGCGTCGATGTCGTTGACGCCCTCGAGCAGCAGGACCCGGATCTTGTCCTTGGCGAGAGAAAGCTGGGGGGAATGACTGGTGGCCACGATCGTGGCATCCTTCAGCTGGTCCAGCGCACAAGTCGCGCATGCGCCGCCTTCTAGCCAATCGCACGGTGGGTTCAAGGCGCTTCCGACACATCGAGAAACAAGACTCACCCATCGATTGTGAGCTGGATAACAACCCTGAATTGCATATTGCAATACCGTTTGCCGTAGGGCGTATTCGCCGGACGGCCTGCGTGCGGCGATAGGGATCTCATACCAAAGGAGATCAATCATGACCCAATCTTGCAACTCGGTTCCGTCGAAGTTCGGCGAGCGGTGGCGCCTTGCCCCGTATCTCGTTGCCCTCTGCGTGGCGATTCCACTCGCCGCCAGCCATGCCCAGACGCCGCAACCGCCAGCCGAACGCCCCCGGCCTCCGGCGGAGCGGCCTGCCGCACCGCCGGAGCGCGTCCGTCCCACGGAAGAGCAGCGCCGGACCTACGAGGAGCGTATGTCGGCAACCCACCCCAACAAGCCCGGCTGCTTCGAGGCGCATTTCCCCGACGAGCAGTGGGTCGAGACCAAGTGCCTGCCGCCGCCGCGCAATCCCAACCCGAAACACGTGGGCGCCAGGCCCAATACTGTCGGAGACGGCACTGACTGGTTTGCGACGGTAACCAGCGGCAACATCTCGCAAGTCACCGGGTCGTTCGACAACGTCTCGGGCGTCGTCGATCTGCTCGGCCCGATCGGCGGCGATACGTCGGTCGTTCATCCGAACGCCTATGCCATGCAGATGAACTCCAACACCTTCACGCCCAGCGTTTGCGGCAGCCTGACGAACTGTGCCTGGGTGCAGTTCATCTTCAGCCAAACGCAGTGCGGTTCGACGCCCTGCGTCTTCATCGAATACTGGCTGCTCAACCACAACAGCAGCTGTCCAAGCACGCCCGCGGGCAGCCCCGCATGGAGTTTCTACAACGGCAGCGTTCCGAACACGGTGCCGGGATGCTTCCTGAACGTCCCCGCTCAGAATTCGTCGGCGGTGCCCTTGTCCGACCTCGGAAGCCTCCGCGTCGTCGGCAAGACCGGGGGCGGCAACGACACGGTCACCGCGTCCGACTCCAGCGGCACGCTCAGTTCGGTCTCCAATCCGAGCATCTCCAATCTGGAGAGCGGATGGACCGGCGTCGAATACAATCTGGTCGGTGATTGCTGTTCCACCGAGACCTTCTTCACCTCGACCACCACCGCTTCGCTGACGCTGCGTGTGGCGACCGTGAACGGAACAACGAACGCGCCGAACTGTGCGTCGACCTTCACGGGCACCACGGCGGAGAGCAACAATCTCAACCTCACCGGGGGCTGCAAGGCCACCGGCGGCGCCAATCCTGCCATCGTCTTCACCGAGTCCGGGGGCGGGGCGTTGCCAGCCGGCGTCAGCGTCGGCGACCCGCATTTGACCACCTTCCACGGCGCTCACTACAATTTCCAGCATTCCGGCGAGTTCATCCTGGCCCAGGCCGACCCTGACTTCCAGGTGCAGGTCCGCCAGATCCTGATCACGCCGCCGACCCAGCCGGCGATCGCGGTCAATACCGGGGCCGCCGTCAAGATGGGCGCGGACAAATTCGTCGTCACCGTTGACGGAACCGAGGTCAACGGCGCCCCTCGCGCGATCGAGGACGGCAATTCGATCGAGCTTGCCGGCGACGTCACCGTCGTGCACCGAGGTTCGGTGTACACCATCTCGCGCCCGATCGGCGACATCGTCCATGTCGACGTGCAAGGCAATCACGTCGACATCACGGTTCAGATCGGCGCCACCAACGCGTCCAGCACCCGTGGCCTTCTCGTCGGCAATCCCGCCGATGAGGCACATCTTCTCGTCGGGCGCGACAACAAGCCCATCAAGGGCCCCGTCACCAAACTCGCGCTGGACAACTTCATCGAGAGCTGGCGCGTGGAGACGAACGAATCGCTATTCAGCGAGAAAGGCCGCCCCACGCCAAGCGGCGCCGTCGCAGCGCTCACCACTGAACAGCTGGACAAGGCGAAAGCCGAGCAGGCCCGCAAGACCTGCGTCGAGAGGGGTGTGAAGGAGACAACGGCACTCGACGATTGCATTCTCGACGTGGCCGTCATGGGCAAGCCCGAACTGGCCGACGCCTTCGTGTTCGCCCCCAAGCCGAAACAGGTCATTCAGTCGCGTTGACCTCACGCACGGACGTGCCCCGACGACCACGATCGTCGGGGCGCGAGCCACTCGGAATAAAACTGCGAACGCCCATCTCATCGAAATCGAGTTATCGATTCGAGCGGCCCTTGCCCACGGACTTTCTCCCGCCCCCAACAGGTAGAGTCGATGCCGTTCGCCTGGTGGCGATCTTGTCCTACCGCGAGGACGACCACACATTCCAGATCATGCGGCAGCCTGACAGCGAAACCTCATCGCCTGGCGTGTCGAGCGCGCCGACCTCGACGCTGACGCCCGATTTCGGGCCGGGCGTGGTACGGCATAGCTTTCGTGACTGACTTGAGGGAACATGGCGTGAGCGGAGTCGGGATCCTGCGTCCCCTGATCGACGACCTGAATGCCCGCGCCGCGCCTCAGAGATTTGGAAAGATGGCAACCCACACATTCGCATGCATCGATGGGCATACTTGCGGCAATCCCGTCCGGCTCGTCTCCGGCGGTGGGCCGCGCCTGGAAGGCGCGAACATGCTCGAGAAGCGCGCTCACTTCCAGCGGGACTACGATTGGATTCGCACTGGCCTGATGTACGAGCCGCGCGGTCACGACATGATGTCGGGCGCGATCCTCTATCCACCGACGCGGCCCGATTGCGACGTCGCAGTGTTGTTCATCGAGACATCTGGCTGTCTGCCGATGTGCGGGCATGGCACCATCGGCACCATCACCATGGGCATTGAGAACGGCCTCATCACGCCACGCGAATCCGGAAAGCTATCGATCGACGCTCCGGCCGGCAAAATCGACATCACCTATCGGCAGGAAGGCCGATTCGTCGAGGAAGTGCGGCTGACAAATATTCCGAGCTTTCTCTACGCGGAGGGACTGACAGTGCAGGTTGACGGTCTCGGCGAGATCGTCGTTGACGTCGCCTATGGCGGCAATTTCTACGCCATCGTCGAGCCGCAGAGGAATTTCCGGGATATCGCCGACCATTCAGCGAGCGAACTGGTGGGGTGGTCGCCGCGCCTTCGCGCCGCGCTCAACGCAAAGTACGCGTTTGTTCATCCCGAGCACCCGGAGATCAATGGTCTCAGCCACATCCAGTGGACCGGCAAGCCGACGAAACCGGAGGCGCATGCCCGCAACGCCGTATTCTATGGCGATAAAGCCATCGACCGCTCGCCGTGCGGCACCGGAACCTCCGCGCGCATGGCGCAACTTGCGGCAAGGGGCAGGCTCAAGGTCGGAGACGACTTCGTGCACGAATCGATCATTGGTTCGCTGTTCAAGGGACGTGTCGAGGCTGCCGCCAGGGCCGCCGGCCGAGATGCCATCGTCCCTTCGATCGCCGGCTGGGCGCGTATGACCGGCTACAATACGATCTTCATCGACGACCGCGATCCTTATGCCCACGGCTTTTCCGTGAGGTAACCGCTCCAGGGCGACATTCCCTGGTGTTACGGTGACAGGGCTGGACCGTTACCGTATTCCAACCAGGCGTCAGGGGCATATCGGTTGGATCAGGAGGTCCTCATGTCAAAATCGTTATCAGTCCCGGCGCCTGCGGATGCCACCGAGAGACGCAGCAAGCGCGCAGTCGTGGTTTATCCGGTCGAGACCCTGCCATCCGCGGATTTCGATGTGTTGAATACCGCGAGGCAAACCCTGAGAAAGGTGAGCGAGGTCATCGTTCCGCCCAGGGACGCACGCAGCTTCACTGTTCCCCGGGGGCACTTCTTTCGAATTGTCAGCATGGAGGGCTCCCAGGTCGGCGACCTCAATCTCTGGAACGCAGACAACTTGTCCGAGCGTTTCTTCAGCGGCAAGACCCGCGCGCTTCACGCAACCCATGTCAGCGTCGGCGATCGGCTGTGGAGCACCCTGCCCACTCTGAGGCCGATGGCCACCATTACTTACGATACCCTAGGCTGGTACGGTTGGGATGATGACGGAGCTGGCGTGCATGACGTCATCGGAACACGCTGCGATCCTTACACGAACCGGCTCCTGAAAGGCGACGACTATCATCATTGCTGCCATTCGAACCTGATGCGCGCACTCTCGGTGGCCAAGGGCATCTCGATGCAAGAGGCCGAGCATCATGTGCATGACGTGCTGAATGTCTTCATGTGCACGGGGTTTACACGGGATACCCACCAGTATTTCATGAAGGCCAGCCCCGTGAGGCCAGGCGATTACATCGAGTTCTTCGCCGAGATCGATCTGTTGGGGGCCTTATCGGCGTGTCCTGGTGGCGATTGCAGCTCGAGCCATTCGAGCGATGCCGCTCTCTGTTATCCACTGAGGGTGGAAGTATGGCAGGCTGATCCGGATAGCCTGGTCAAATGGGTGTATCCGAGCCCAAGTGCTTATGCCGGGACCCACCGATAGCGAGGCCAGCGATCATCTGTTGAATTGCGGTGACAGCACTAAATCACCAAAATAGGCGTTAAGTGCAGTGGACTGCACCCCGTAATTACCGCCCTTATGAATCGACACGATGGCGGGTTACACCTTCGGCTCCAACTAGTCGTACGGGCTGATTTGGCATCGCGGAGACTTTTGATTTGGACTGGTTCGAGAGACTGACGGGCTTCATCGAGACGGACTATGCGTCAACCCGTGCCAAGCTCAAGGTGAGCCGTGGCAAGCTGACTTCGCTGGTCAGCGGCATGAGCTATAGCACCGGTCTCTTGGAGCTAACATCGCTGTCCGACCTTCGAAATCAAATGAGATCGGCCCATACGGAATCCGGTCGACTGCAGGTATCGCTCATCAGCGGTGACGTCAGAGAGATGCACTGGCATCGCGCATTTGCCGGCGCACTCTTTCAGGTTGCTTCCCAGTTCAATCTGTTGGAAATGATCGGGCCGAACAAGACCCCTGAAGACGGCGTGACCATCTATCAACATGATGGGACACAGGGGCCGGCCTGCGCGATGGCCGCTGGCGCGGCTACGATCTACCGAAATTACTTCGCGAAGGTCGGCGGCCGATTGGGTCAAACGAAGGATCGACAGCTTGACGCCTTGGCAGATCTCGGTACGGCGCTCCGCCGACGCCTCGCGCCAGACGTGGGCGAGCTTTGGTCTATGGTGAATGGCTACGCGCTCGCCCATAGTTCAGGTCTGGACGCCATCGACCACGTTCTCGAGTGTAGCAATCCCGACGAAATAGATGAACTGCGCAGCCGTCTGCGTATAGGGCTGCATTGGGATGTCGAGGCAACTGACGCCGGCCGCCCGTTTCCTGTCGTTTCACAAGCCTTCTGCTCGGCGCTGCCCGTGGCCTACAGCCGACATGGCCCGCGGCACTGGGCGCGATTTGCCTGCTTGGTTCTTGAGGCCGCATACGAAGCGACGGTCTGGGCGGCTGCGCTGAATGCACGGCGCAGCGGCTCCAACACTGTTCTGTTGACGAGCCTTGGCGGAGGTGCGTTCGGAAACGACGAGAGCTGGATCGAAGCTGGTTTGGTGCGGGCTCTCAAGCTGGCGTCTGGATTCGACCTTGACGTGAGGCTTGTTAGTTATAGCGCCCCCTCGCCTGCCTTTTTGCGGATCGAGCGAATGTTCTCGTAAAGGCCATCGCACTAGACGGGGGTTGGCGTCTGATCAAGGACCACCAGCGGCTTCAGCCGGAATTGATGACCGGGCATGGCGCGCCATTCAGAATAAAACCGCGAACTCATATACCATTGAAATAGCTATATAATTTTTCTTCGTCTATCGCCGATGCCGTATTGAACGGCCGCTATGCCCTGCAACAGCCCCTTCGGCCGGATTCAGATAGGGGCGGAGGCATCTCAATCGGCGTTCGAATTTTGGACGCCGATCCCCCAGCTTAGGGGCAATCTCGTGCGCCGAATGACAAGCCCCGGGGCGCCTTCGGGCCGCAAGCGCGGCGACAACATCCATTCTTAACCGTGCTGAGGTTCCCGCGCGGCTAATGCATTACCGTTAACGCGATTCGAACCAGCCGGACCGAGAGTTTCCAGGATGTCGACCATCGCTGGAATCATGTCGTGGGCTTTTCGCTTACGTACCGGCCTGTTAGCGAATTCGGCGTTGGAGGGCACAACGCATCCGACGCGCCGGACCGCCTCGACGCGCCCAATTGTCGTCCTCGTGCTATGCGGCGCATTCCTGATCGCGCTGGTGGTTGGCGTGATCGCCCTGATCCTGTCCAACCTGCGTCATCAGGCGATCGAACAAAGCAAACAACAGCTGCTGGCGACCGCAACCGTACTTGCCCGGCAGGCAGCGCGTGACTTCCAGTCGATCGACCTCATCGAGGCCAACCTGATCGAATACATGGAAACGCTCGCGATCGTCTCGGATGAGCTCTACGCCCGCGCCATGGTGGGACGCGGCATCCACCTGATGCTGAAGGACAAGATCAGCGGCTTCCCCCACATCGGAGCGGTTATGCTGGTCGGCGCGGATGGCGAGCTCATCAATTCGTCGCAGGTCTGGCCAACCCCACCACTCAATTTCGCAGGTCAGGACTATTTTGAGGCGCTCAAGGCCAACCCGCGCTTGAGCTCGATGCTCGGCAGACCGGTGCGCGATCGCCAGACCGGCGTCTGGACCATATACTTCGCCCGTAAATTCAGGGGATCAAACGGCGAATTCCTCGGCTTGGTCGTTGGCACGGTCGCATCGCAGTACTTCGAGGACTCCTTTGGAACGCTCTCACGCGGGACCTATGAGTCGACCGCGCTGCTTCGTGACGATGGCGTAGTGCTCGCGCGCTATCCGCATATCGATTCCATCATCGGAAAATCGCTTGTCCGCAGCTTGCCTCACGGGATGACGCAGCGGTCCGGCAGCGGCGTGGCTCAGCAACGCGATGTGGCGGATGATTCCGAGCGGCTGATAGCGGAAGCGCGCCTTCCCAACCTCCCGATCAATCTGACAGCCAGTACGACCGTAGCTGCCGCGCTCGCCGACTGGCGGACCGAGGCCGGGTATCTGATCGGGCTCACCATCGTCCTCGTGGTGGCGATCGGCGGGACCGGCGCCGTCGTCGTACAGTTTTTCCGCAGGCAAAGCATCCAGTTGGACTCGACGCTGAACAATCTGTCGCAAGGCGTCTGCATGTACGACGAACACCGGCGCCTGATCCTGTGCAACGATCGCTATGCCGAGATGTTTCAACTGCCGCACGAGCTCACGACGCCGGGAACCGCGCTACGCGATATCTTCGACCATCAGGTTTCACAGGGCCTGCATCCCGGAAGTGGTCCCGACGAGTACTTCCGCGGCATGATGGCTATCATCACCGCCCGCGAGCCGGCGAGTACTGTGACGGAATTTGCCGACGGGCGGGCGATGGTGGCTGTGTTCCGGCCGGCGCCGGGCGGCGGCTTCGTCACCACCGTAGAGGATATCACCGAGCAAAAGCGCGCCGAGAAACGGATCGCGCACATTGCTCATCACGACTCACTGACCGGTCTGCACAATCGTGCGGCGTTTTCCGACTATCTGGCGACGACCATCGATGAGACCCTGCGCGCGGCCGGGACATTCGCGATCCTCTGCCTCGACCTCGACCGCTTCAAGGAGGTCAACGACCTTTACGGCCATCTGGTCGGCGATGCGCTGCTACGCGAGGTGGCGCGGCGTCTGCAAGCCGTTGCGGAAGGTGCTTTCCTGGCACGCGTCGGCGGCGACGAGTTCATCGTGATCACCGTCGGCGACGCGCAGACCGCGGCCGTGGATCAGCTCGCTCAGCACCTCAAGACCGCGCTGAGCGGCGACATTGAGATCACCGGACGACAACTGCGCATTGGACTGAGCATCGGCATCGCGTCTTGTCCGGTTGATGGGACCGACCCGGCGATCCTTCTCGCCAACGCGGATATGGCGCTCTACCGCGCCAAGGCCGAAGGACGCGATACGATCCGATTCTTCGAGGCCGACATGGCTGCGCAGTTGCGCGATCGGCGCGAATTGCAGCACGATCTGCAATCTGCTCTCGCCAACGACGAACTGCGGCTCGATTATCAACCGCTGGCGAAGAGCGACGGCGAGATCGTGGGCTTTGAAGCGCTGGTCCGCTGGCACCATCCGAGCCGCGGGGTGGTTTCACCCGGAATCTTCATTCCACTCACGGAAGAGAGCGGGCAGATCGTCGCGATGGGTGAATGGATCCTTCGTGCCGCGTGCCGCGAAGCCGCGTCCTGGCCGAACCGGCTGCAGATTTCCGTCAATTTGTCGCCGATGCAGTTTCGCAACGACGACATCGTGCGGCTGGTTCACGAGACTCTGATCGAAACCGGTCTGGACGCCGGCCGACTCGAGTTGGAGATCACGGAAGGCGTTCTGATCGACGATTTCTCCCGCGCGGTGTCGATCCTGCGGCGCCTCAAATCGCTGGGCGTGCGCATCGCACTCGACGATTTTGGCACCGGCTACTCATCGATGTCGTATCTGCAGGCGTTTCCGTTCGACATGATCAAGATCGACCGCAGCTTCATATCGAACCTCGAACGCAGCGCGCAATCGAAGGCCCTGTTGCGTGGTGTCATTGGACTGGCACGCGGGCTCGAGCTTCCAGTGACCGCTGAGGGCGTCGAGACGCGGGCCCAGCTCAATGTGCTCATCAGTGCCGGTTGCGATCTCGTGCAGGGCTTCCTGATCGGAAGACCGGCTTCGATCGATGGCTATGCGGAGGTCGTGGGCCGGCCAGCCAGCCCGGAGCGGCGCGGCCTGCCGGCGAGCCGGACGTTAAAGGCGTAGGACGCCTGATGGATGTTGTGAAGATGAACCGGGGATCCCGGCGAGGAGGCGGAATGACGCGCTTAAAATTGATCCTGGCCGCAACTGCACTGTGCATCGCAGGCGATGCGGCGATCGCTCAGCAGCCGACGGGCACGCTGGAGAAGATCAGGAGTACCGGAATCATCACGCTCGGACATCGTGAATCGTCGATCCCCTTCTCCTATTACGACAAAAACGAGAAGGTCGTGGGCTACGCGGTGGACCTCTGCTACGTCATTGCCGACGCTGTGAAGGCCAACCTCGGCCTGGCAAAGCTCGAGGTCAAGCTAGTGCCAATCACGCCGGCGCTTCGTATTCCCTCGATATTGAGCGAGAAGATCGATCTCGCATGCGACACAATGACCAACAACCTCGAACGGCAAAAGGTCGTGGCATTCTCGTCTACGTATTTCGTCGCCGCCAATCGGTTCGTCTCCAAGGTAGCCGCTCATCTGCGGACCCTGGATGACCTCAAGGGCAAAACGGTGGTGTCGACCATCGCATCAACCAACCTCAAGCAAATCAGTGAGCTTAATGAGCAGCGCCATCTTGGCCTCACCATCCTTGCGGCCAAGGACAATTTCGAGGCATTCCGCATGCTGGAATCCGATCGCGCGGCTGCAGTCGTCATGGACGATATCCTGCTGTACGGCTTGGTGGCCAACTCGGCAGCGCCCGCCGACTACGTCGTGTCGGACGAGGCGCTGTCGGTTGAGCCGTACGGTATCCTGTTGCGGCGCGACGATCCCGCCTTCAAGAAGGTGGCTGACGATGCGCTCGCGGCAATCTATCGCAACGGCGATATCAACAAGCTCTACGCTAAATGGTTTCTCAACCCGATTCCTCCGAACGGAATGAATCTCAATGTCCCGATGAGTGCCGCGCTGAAGCGCGTGCTCGCGAAGCCGTCCGATAGCGGTGACCCAGAGATGTATGCGATGCGAAATACCGCGGAATGATCAGGCAAGTTCGTCGCGCCGGGCGATTCCTCAAGAGATACGGACGGTATTAAGCGTCCGACAGTGACGGCTGCACCGCCAGACTGATCAATAGCCTAGCGTGCCAGTTGGCGTCGGGACCTCACGTCGGTCAACACTGTCGTTCGCAGTTCTGTCGCAAATGGCGCTCCCTAGGGGAATCGAACCCCTGTTTCGGCCTTGAGAGGGCCACGTCCTAACCGCTAGACGAAGGGAGCGTTGGAGGGAAGCCAATAGCCTTGAAATCGGCTCCCTGCAAGATGCCTTGTGCATTGCGGTGGGGGTTTTGTCACCGCATGCTTTACGTCCCAAGGGGCATTTTCGGCGCCAAAATCGACCCCCGTGGGCCTGCCGGGGTCCCGAGCCCCATGCCGCGATCGGCGCGGAGGACAGAGCCGGCCCGGCGTCCGCACATCGCGCAAAGCTCGCACGTGCGTCATGGCACCGTGATCCGCGGCCCCGCTTTTGACAAACCAAAATGCAAAACACCTGGCTGTGAAGTCACGCAGCGTCGACGTCTGATAGCATCGCCGCGTCACCATGCTGCGCCATGCCGGGCGCCGGGAAGCGAGAGGAGTGCCTGGAACAAAGCGCAAGCCTTTGGCGCACGGCAAACTGGCTCACCAACATCTTGGCAAACCAACATCAGCGCGGCCGCCGGACAATGGAAATGTGTTCCGTCCCTCACACCGCCCACCGGTCAACAGCTTAAACAGAGCGAGGACAGACCATGATCAAGCTCAAAATCAACGGCCAGGAACAGAATTGGGATGGCGACCCGGATCTCTCGCTGCTTTGGTATCTCCGCGACGAAGCGGGAATGACCGGCACCAAATTCGGCTGCGGCCAGGCGCTGTGCGGCGCCTGCACCGTGATCGTCGACAAGCAGGCGGTGCGCGCCTGCATCACATCGGTATCAGACGTGGTCGGCCGCGAGGTCACCACCATCGAGGGCCTGCACCCGACCGGCGATCATCCGGTGCAGAAGGCCTGGCGCCAGGTCAATGTTCCGCAGTGCGGCTACTGCCAGGCCGGCCAGATCATGCAGGCGGCGGCGCTGCTGACCGAGAATCCAAAGCCCTCGCACGACCAGATCCGCGAGGCCATGGCGGGCAACATCTGCCGCTGCGGCTGCTACCAGCGGATCGAGAATGCCGTGCATCTCGCTTCGACGGGGGTGTGACATGAACATCCGCACCAACATGCCGACAAACTCTCGCAAGCTTCGCGGCTTCGAGAAGCACATCAAGGTCGAGAACCTTTCGCGCCGCAGCATCCTGAAGGGCCTCGGCATCGCCGGCAGCTTCGTGCTCGCCGCACCCGTGATGTCACGGCCTGCCTTCGCCTATGAAACCGGCGCCGGCAAGATGCCGCATGGCGTCGTGGTCGATCCACGCGTGTTCGTGGCGATCGCGCCCGACGGCATCGTCACCATCCTGGCGCACCGTGCAGAGATGGGAACCGGCGTTCGCACCAGCCTGCCGCTGATCGTTGCCGAGGAAATGGAAGCCGACTGGTCGCGCGTCCGTGTCCAGCAGGCGCATGGCGACGAGGTCAAGTTCGGCAACCAGGATACCGACGGCTCCCGCAGCACGCGGCACTATCTGATCCCGATGCGCCAGATCGGCGCGGCGGCACGCGCGATGCTGGAGGCCGCGGCGGCGAAGAAGTGGGGCGTGCCGGTCACCGAGGTGAAGGCTGAGAAACATGAGGTCGTCCATAGCGCGAGCGGACGCCGCATCGGCTTCGGTGATCTCGCCGCCGACGCCGCCAAGGAGTCGGTGCCTGATATCGCAGGCCTCAAGCTGAAGGACCCGAAGGACTTTCGCTACCTCGGCAAGGGCGAGGTCTCCATCGTCGATCTCCACGACATCACCACCGGCAAGGCGCATTACGGTGCTGATACCCGCCTGCCCGGCCTGAAGTATGCCGTGATCGCGCGTCCGCCCGTCACCGGCGGCAAGCTCAAATCGTTCGACGACAGCGCCGCGATGAAAATCTCCGGTGTCGAGAAGGTGATGGAGGTCAAGGGCTGGCCGTGGCCGTCAAAATTCCAGCCGCTCGGCGGCGTGGCCGTGATCGCGCGCAACACCGGTGCCGCGATCAAGGGCCGCGACGCGCTGAAGATCGTCTGGGACGACGGCGCCAACGGCAAATACGACTCCGCGACCTATCGTGCCTCGCTCGAGGAAGCCGCGCGAAAGCCTGGCCTCGTCGTGCGCAAGGACGGCGATGCCGATGCGGCGCTCAAGACCGCCGACAAGGTTATAACAGGCGAATACTACCTGCCGCATCTCGCCCATGTCAGCATGGAGCCGCCGGTCGCGGTCGCCAACGTTACCGGCGACAAATGCGAGATCTGGGCGCCGGTGCAGAGCGCCGGCGGCACCCGTGAGGACGTCGCCAAGACGCTCGGTATCCCCGAGGACAATGTCACCGTCAACGTGACGCTGCTCGGCGGCGGTTTCGGGCGCAAATCGAAGTGCGATTTCGCGATCGAGGCGGCGCTGCTGTCGAAGGAGCTCGGCGCGCCGGTCAAGGTGCAATGGACGCGTGAGGACGATGTGCATCACGACTTCCTGCACACGGTCTCGGTCGAGCGCATCGAGGCGGGTTTGGACAAGAACGGCAAGGTGATCGCATGGCGGCACCGCAGCGTGGCGCCGACCATCGCGTCCACCTTTGCGGCCGGCGCCAATCATGAAGCGCCGTTCGAGCTCGGCATGGGCCTGATCGACAACCCGTTCGAGATCGCCAATTTGCAGTGCGAGAATCCGGAAGCCGCCGCGTTCACGCGGATCGGCTGGTTCCGCTCGGTGTCGAACATCCCGCGGGCGTTCGCGGTGCAATCGATGGCAGCCGAGATCGCGCATGCGACGGGCCGCGACCAGAAGGACATGCTGCTGGAGCTGATCGGCAGCCCACGGATCGTCAACCTGTCCTCGGTGAAGGATCCATGGAACTATGGCGAGCCCTATGACAGCTACCCGATCGACACCGCGCGGTTGCGCAAGGTGGTCGAACTGGTCGCCGAAAAAGGCGAGTGGGGACGCACTGTGCCAAAGGGCCACGGCCTCGGCATCGCCGTGCATCGCTCGTTCGTCAGCTACATCGCGACCATTGTCGAGGTGGCGGTCGACGAGAAAGGCAAGCTCACCGTGCCGCGGGTCGATACCGCGATCGATTGCGGCACCTATGTCAACCCGGAGCGTATCCAGTCGCAGATCGAAGGTGCTGCGATCATGGGGCTGAGCCTCGCCAAATATGGCGAGATCAGCTTCAAGGACGGCAAGGTGCAGCAGAGCAATTTCGACGACTTCCCGGTGATCCGGATCGACGAATCCCCTGCGGTGACCAACGTCCACATCGTGCCGCCGGGACCCGGCACACCACCGAGCGGCGTCGGCGAGCCCGGCGTGCCGCCGTTCGCACCGGCTTTGATCAACGCGATCTTCGCCGCCACCGGAAAGCGCATCCGCGCGCTTCCGATCGGCAAGCAGCTGGAGACCTGACGGAGGAACGTTAGGCGAAACGGGCCGTTCTCATCGATCTGACAGGAGTAGACCGATGAGAACCCCTTCGACGATGTTTTGGACGCTCGCGGCAACCATGGTCGCGGGCGTCTTTCTTTTCAGCACGCAGGCCGTGTTCGCACAGAGCAATTCGCCGCCGAGCACGACGGCAACGCGCCCCGCGCGGGTGCTGCCCGACCAGACTTCGGTTCCAGGCAACGGCCCGCCATCGACCACCGGACAGGCCACCGGCGAGACCAGCCGTGATCCGACCATCAAGAAGATGAACGACGACGAGAAGCAAAAGGTCGACACCAAAGGCAAATAGGCGCGCAGAAGGCGGCGGACTCCCCATCCGCCGCCTTCCGGTCGCCCCCGATCGTTGCCGTTACTTCTTGTCGAGCGCGAAGACCCAGACGACTCCGCCTTGCGGCACGTTGTTCTCGAAGCCCGCAACCTTGCCGGCCAGTGCATCCTGGATGCGCTGTGCGTCGACACCCCAGCCCGACTGGACCGCGATGTATTGCGTGCCGTCGACTTCGTAGGAGATCGGCATCGCCATGATGCCGGAGTTGGTCTTCTGCTCCCACAACAGCTCGCCGGTCTTGGCGTTGAAGATGCGGAAGTTGCGGTCATTGGTGCCGCCGACCATCACGAGGTCGCCGGCGGTCGCGGTCACCGCGCCGAACAATTGCGAAGTCTTGAAGTCGTGCTGCCAGACCTTCTTGCCGGTGGCCGGATCCCACGCCTGCAACTCGCCGAAGTGATCGGCATTGGGGGCAGGTGTCAGCCCGATGTCTTCCGGCTTGGTGCCGAGCCAGAGCTGGCCGGGAACCAGCGGTTGCTTCTCGCCGGTGAAGCCGCCGCAGAAGTTTTCGTTGGCGGGAACATAGACCAGCTTGGTGTTCTGGCTGTAGGCCGCCGACGGCCAGTCCTTGCCGCCCCATAGCGACGGACAGAACTCGACCCGCTTGCCGAGCACGGGCTTGTGGTCGGGATCGAGGATCGGCCGGCCGGTTTCGGCCTCGATGCCCTTCCAGACATTGGTCTTCACGAACGGCCAGCCGGAGACGTAGTTGATCTTGTCCGGCGTGTTCTCGAGTACCCAGAAGATCGCGTCGCGTCCCGGATGGATCAGGCTCTTGAACGTGCGTCCGTCGCGTTGCAGGTCGACCAGCATCGGCGCATCGACCTCGTCCCAGTCCCAGGAATCGTTCTGGTGATACTGGAAGTGTTTCGTGATCTTGCCGGTCTCGGGATCGAGGCCGATCACCGAACTGGTGTAGAGATTGTCCCCGGCATGCATCGAACCCGGCCACGGCGCGGCGTTGCCGACGCCCCAGAGGACCGTCTTGTTGTCCCTGTCGTAAGTGCCGGTCATCCAGGCCGATCCGCCGCCCGATTTCCAGTCGTCGCCGCTCCAGGTCTCGTGGCCCGGCTCGCCTTCGCCGGGAATGGTGAAGGTGCGCCAGAGCTCTTTGCCGCTGTTGGCGTCGTAGGCGACGACATAGCCACGCACGCCGAACTCACCACCAGAGCCGCCGACGATCACCTTGCCGTCGACCACTAGCGGCATCAGCGTCAAATACTGCCCCTTCTTGTAGTCCTGCACCTTGGTGTCCCAGACCACCTTGCCGGTCTTGGCGTCGAGCGCGACGACATGATCGTCCGTGGTGGCGAGATAGAGCTTGTCCTGCCACAGGCCGACACCGCGGCTGGTCGGATGCAACTGGAACAGATCGTCGGGGAGCTGACGCTTGTAGCGCCAATATTCCTCGCCGCTCTTGGCGTTGAGCGCGATCACCTGCCCCATCGGGGTCGCGACGAACATCACGCCGTTGTTGACGATCGGCGGCGCTTCGTGACCCTCGAGGACGCCGGTGGAGAAGGTCCAGACCGGCTTGAGGCCCTTGACGTTCGAGGTGTTGATCTGGTCGAGCGGACTGTAACCCTGTCCGTCATAGGTCCGGCGATAGAGCATCCAGTTGCCGGGTTCCGGATTTTCGAGACGCTGAGACGTCACCGGACTGTAGTTTTCGATCGGCCCTGCGACCGCACAAGTCGAGACGATGCACGTGAACGCGACACAGCTCGACAATATC
Source organism: Bradyrhizobium sp. LTSP885 (assembly GCF_000938305.1). GTDB lineage: Bacteria > Pseudomonadota > Alphaproteobacteria > Rhizobiales > Xanthobacteraceae > Bradyrhizobium. The sequence continues at coordinate 303,838 of NZ_JYMT01000021.1, read as the reverse complement.
AACTGCTTCCTGGTCATGAGATGCTACCTCCCTGTTCTGTTTATTTTTTCAGTTTAGGTCGTGCAGAAATCCCGATGCGGCCTCATCCTCCCTGCTGAACACCCACCTTCCCGATGAAATTTGCTGCGACTGATATCGCGCCGTCGGTGACCGTCAGCGGCAGTGCCGCCAGACGCCGTGGCGCCGGTCCGAATACCACCTGCGCACTCTGCCGCGGATCGTATTCGGAATTGTGACACATGCATTTGAGAACGGTTTTGTCGCCCTGCTCTTGCTTCACCCAGGCCGTGATCGGACATCCGGCGTGCGAGCAGATGACGGAGTAGCAGACGATCCCATCAGGCGCGCGGGCGCGCGTGACGTCGTCGAATTCGCTGGGGTCGAGCTTGACGAGAACGACCTCGTTCAGCCGCGAGCCGTTGCGGATGACGGAGGTTTTCGGGTCCTTCGGCCAGGCACGCAGCGGCGGCCCACCGAGTGTCAGGTCCGCCGCCTTGATGATTTCGCCAGCTCGGTCGCCCTCGGCGCGGACCAGCAGATCGGCTTTTTGCGGCCGCTCACTGGCGCCGGGCTGCTGCTCATCGTCCGCGGCGGCGGGTTCGATCGCCGCAAGACAGGCGCAACCTGCCAGCGCCGTCAGCAGCAGCGCGCGACGTGTCGGGTCTGCGCACGGAACCGCCGGATCGGATTCTCCGGTCGCTTCGATGGAAACGCTGAGGTTGGACTCCGACATGGCTCAAACTGAACGTGCAACTCGGCCTAAATGATGGCGGCGTGCCATCTCGATGCATCAACGCAGGTGCAAAAAATGCTTTGCAGCTTTGGGTTGATCGACGGTCTGGCGTTCGCGACGGCTGCGGTCAGGGTTCGCTGACGAAGGTCAGCCTGCCGACAGGTTTCAGCGTCTTTGCATCAAATGTGCGGATCTCGGTTGCACCGCCTATATCAAGCGTCACCACCAATCGCTCGCCGGCGACGCCGGTCGAGACGATACGGGCGCCCTTCGGCAGCGCAGCAGTGACCTCGGATACGGAAACGGGGCTTCCCTCGCTGCGATAAAGGCGGTAGCCGATGGCGATCAACAAGACGGCCACCGCCAGTGCCGACGTCAGGCCCGCGATCAGCATCATGCGCCGCACCCGTGCGATCAGTGCGGCCTGGTCGGGGGTCGGTTCGGTCACAGCGGTGTCGGTCATCACAAGGCTCTTCTTTGCAACAGGTCTCTTCGAATAACGGTCGGAAGCTGGAGGTCATCGTCGCCGGCGACGAGGCGTCGGCGCGGCTCGACCGCGTGCTGGCACAGCGCACCCCCGAGCTGTCGCGGTCCCGGCTGAAGGCGCTGATCCTCGCCGGTTCCGTGACCGTCAAGGACGCCGCAATCCGCGACCCCGCTTATCATGTCACCAAGGGCGATACGATCATAATCGACGTGCCGGAGGCGGTCGCCGCCGAGCCGCAGGGCGAGGACATCGCGCTCGATATCGTGTTCGAGGACGACGACATCATCGTCATCGACAAGCCGAAGGGCCTCGTCGTGCATCCCGCGGCCGGCCACCCCACGGGAACGCTGGTCAACGCGCTGATCGCCCATTGCGGCTCCAGCCTGTCCGGCATCGGCGGCGTCAAACGGCCGGGCATCGTGCACCGTCTCGACAAGGACACCACGGGCCTGATGGTCGTCGCCAAGAACGACCAGGCCCACCAGTCGCTGACCGCGCAATTCGCCGATCATGGCCGCACCGGCCCGATGGAGCGCGGCTATATGGCATTCGCCTGGGGGGTGCCGAACCGCCCCCACGGCACCGTCGATGCGCCGATCGATCGCCACCCGCATGCCCGCGAGAAGATGGCGGTGCGCCAGGGCGGCCGCGAGGCCATCACCCATTTCGAGCTGCGGCAAAGCTTTGCCGGCCGCGACGGCAAGCCGGTCGCTTCGCTGTTGGCCTGCCAGCTCGAGACCGGGCGAACCCATCAGATCCGGGTCCACCTCGCCCATATCGGCCATCCGCTGTTGGGCGACAGCGTCTACGGCGCCCATTTCAAAACCAAGGCGGGGCAGCTCAGCGCGGAAGGTAAAGAATCACTCACCACCCTCGGCCGGCAGGCCCTTCACGCCTATCTGCTGGCTTTGGAGCACCCCCGGACCGGGGAACTTTTGCGCTGGGAACGGGCTTTGCCGGAGGATTTGCTTCTCCTGCAACGGGCGCTGGCAGCGGCGGTATGACGCACCCCTTTCTGGAAAATCCAGTTATGACAATAGGTTATAACTGCCACACGGGGACGTGACGTCAGCAATCCTTCCCTATTCGCGCCCATTTGGTGTATGTTGCACCTGCGTTGAATATCCAACGCGGAACATCGCAGCACGGCCGGCTTTAACACAGCGGCCGCCTGCCGGGCCCGCCGCTATCGGGGGCCTGAACCACTGGAGGGCGCACGAATGGCCCGTACAGCTACGTTACCGGTTCTCAATGGAGAATCCGGTCTTTCAAGATACCTCGCCGAGATCCGCAAGTTCCCCATGCTGGAACCCCAGCAGGAGTACATGCTCGCCAAGCGTTGGCGCGAGCATGACGATCGCGACGCGGCGCATAAACTCGTCACCAGCCATCTCCGGCTCGTGGCCAAGATCGCCATGGGCTATCGCGGCTACGGCTTGCCGATCTCCGAGGTCGTCTCGGAAGGCAATGTCGGCCTGATGCAGGCGGTGAAGCGATTCGAGCCCGAGAAGGGCTTCCGTCTCGCCACCTACGCCATGTGGTGGATCAAGGCGTCGATACAAGAGTACATCCTGCGTTCCTGGTCGCTCGTGAAAATGGGCACCACCGCGAACCAGAAGAAGCTGTTCTTCAACCTGCGCAAGGCGAAGAGCAAGATCTCCGCGCTGGAAGAGGGCGATCTCCGCCCCGACCAGGTGAAGCTGATTGCCAAGCGCCTCGGCGTGACCGATCAGGACGTGGTCGACATGAATCGCCGCCTCGGCGGTGACGCGTCGCTCAACGCCCCGATCCGCGACGACGGCGAAGCCGGCGAATGGCAGGACTGGCTGGTCGACAACTCGCCCAACGCCGAAGCCGTGATGGCCGAAAGCGAAGAGTTCGATCATCGCCGGCAGGCTCTCAATGGTGCGATCGGCGTGCTCAACCCGCGCGAACGCCGCATCTTCGAGGCGCGGCGCCTGGCGGATGAGCCGATGACGCTGGAAGACCTCGCCGCCGAGTTCGGCGTGTCGCGCGAGCGCGTGCGGCAGATCGAGGTCCGCGCCTTCGAGAAGGTGCAGTCGGCCGTCAAGGGCACGATCGCCCGGCAGGAAGCAGCTTTGGAAGCCGCGCACTAAACGCGCGGCGACCACCAAGTGATACGAAAGCCGGCGGCAACGCCGGCTTTTTGTTTTTGTCTGCAGGATGGGTGGAGCGCAGCGATACCCACCTACGAAGCTGCCTGAACCCACTAATCCGCCTGCAGTTGCAGACGCAGGACAGAGGAATTGAGTCACTCGGCCTCGGCCATCTTCGGTCGAGATGATTGCACCTGCGCGTTGGTTGCCGGCGGCCGGTTCGACGGCGGTGCGCCATCCGGTGATCGGGAGGCAGCGTCGGGCGGCGCTCCCTGCGATGGTCGGCTGGCATCGGCGGCCGGAAGCACGATCACCTTCGCTCCGACTTTCACCCGCTCATAAAGGTCCGTGACGTCCTCATTGGTCAGCCGGATACAGCCGGACGACACCCGCTTCCCGATCGTATCGGGCTTGTTGGTGCCGTGAATTCTATATTCGGTCTCGCCCAGATACATCGCGCGAGCGCCGAGCGGATTGGTGGGACCGCCTGCCATGAACCGCGGCAGATAAGGCTGGCGCGAAAGCATGTCCGCAGGCGGACGCCAATCCGGCCATTCTGTCTTGCGCGCCACGGTCTGTTCACCGGACCATGCGAACCCTTCGCGGCCGACGCCGATGCCGTAGCGCATCGCTTGCTGGTCGTTCAGAACGAGATAGAGGAATGTATTTCCGGTATCGATGACGACGGTGCCTGGCGTCTGGTGGCTGACGTAGTCAACCACCTGCCGAACAAACTTTCCGGGAGCCTCGGTGGCTTTTGGTGTTTCGACCCGAGGCGCCGGGACCGGGATTGGAACCGGAGGCGGCGCTGATGCAAGAACCGGAGGCGGTACATGAGTTGGCGGCGACGGTGCCTGAACCTGGTGCGTGGACGGCTTCCGTATCGGTTGAAGACTCGCCGGGCGCGACAGCAAACCGTACCCTAACGCGGCCGCGGCCACGGCGCCAATTGCGATCCTTCCGACCACCGGCACTGCGAGCGTCCCTGTCTTCCCACGTTTGGCCCGCTTGCCCATATCTTCTCTTCCCCTGATCCCTTGCCTGGAAGAGGTATCCAGCAAGTTTTAACAAGCTTCGAAGCGATTTCGCTTCGGCTGGAAATCGTTTGATGTCGTTAACGCCAGCTCTTGTTCCGCAACGCAAGCGTTGAGAGTCTGTGGGGGTGGAGCCAACGGGTCGCGCGAATGCGCGCCCGATGACAGGCTCCGCGATACCCATCATCCCACCGCGCGGCACAAGGCTGATGGGTTTCGCTTTGCTCTACCCATCCCACGAAGCTGGTTTTTGGCATGATGCTTCGACACGCACCGGACGGTCAGAAGCACATCGATGCACCAATCGGCTTCTCGCAGTGTCTCGAGGCCTTGCATCCGGTTATTGTTCAAGCCAGAAAAGCATTGGAGGTTCGCCAATGCTGCTCGAAACCGGGTTCCGAGGCGGCGCATTGGCGCTGTTCGGCCTACTTGCGATCATTGGTCTTCCTGGCACGCTCCGATCACCGATCGGTCGCGCCACACTGCTGTTCGACCTGTGCGTAATAGCATTCCTCATCGAAACAGCTCCCGGAATACACGAGGGGCTGGTCTGGTGGATCATTCCACTGCGGATTCTCAGCAACTCAATCGCCGGCGTTTTCGTTGCGTGGGCCGAGACAGTCTTTGATGATTCCCAGTCGACGCGATGGCGGTGGGCGGTCTTCGTTGCTCTCCTGCCGCTCGCAGGCGTGGCAACCTTATCCGGCTCAAGCCTGGCGTGGAATGCGACGCATGCTGTGACGCTGATCGTGGTCGTCGTCGAAACCGCGCGGGTACTTGCAGGGCGTAAAGCAGACCTGGTTGAGGGGCGACGACGCTTCAGGATCATTTTCGCCTGCGCTGTGGGTCTGGTAATTCTGGCAACAACGATGCTCGACGCAGCCGGCGTCGGCTGGCTCCCCGGTCTCTCGGCCGTGCTGGGCTTGGCCATAGTCGCCGCTATGATACGTCTGCGTGCTGTCATGCCTGAGGCAACGCTTGAACCGGCGCCGGCCGCGCGAGGGGGCCTTACTATCCCCATCGCGGCAACGGAAATGAGCGCTGAGGAGCGCCAACTGGCGGAGCGGCTGCGGCGGGCGATGGAGCAAGACCGTGCCTACCGCGACTCGGACCTCTCGGTGGATCGACTGGCCGAGCAGTTGGGAGTGCCTGAATATCGTCTCCGGCGAACGATCAACCAGCGCCTCGGCTATCGGAACTTCACTGATTTCGTGAACGAGCACAGGTTGAAGGAGGCGCGGGAGGCGTTGTCTGATCCTGCGCAATCGCGCGTCCCGGTCCTCACCATCGCCCTCGATGCCGGTTGGGGATCGATCGGTCCATTTAATCGCGCCTTCAAGGGTCAAACCGGCCAAACGCCTACTCAGTTCCGCCGTCGCGCACTGGCCGATTCCGCAATCGGCCATATTTTGCCAGAATCGGCCAGGTCGGACGCAACTTCCGGCAAGACCCCGACCTCGGCATAAGGCCTGATCCCGGCGCAAACCGGAGGACAGGTCATGCCTGGAGAGAGGCCGAGCCATCGCCTTTTATATATCGACAACCTGCGTTGGTCAGCGATCAGCATGGTCGTCGTCATGCACGCGGCCGTGACCTACTCGCCTTTTGGCGCGTGGTACTACCGTGAGCATCCCGAACTGGGTATCGGAGCGAAGATTGCCTTCGCTGCCTATCAATCCTTCCAGCACGCGGTGGCAATGGGTTTGCTTTTCGGCATAGCAGGCTTCTTTTCGGCCGGCGCCGTTGCACGCAATGGCGTCCGCAGCTTCATCCGCGAGCGGCTACAAAGACTTGGCCTGCCATTGCTGCTTTATATGACCTTGATCGGTCCGCTGACCGAATATTTCGTCGCAGGGTCGTGGCGGTCGAACCCGCCGCGAACGTTCATCCAGGACTGGTGGCTGCACCTTCGTTCAGGGGAACTACTCGATGGCTCGGGACCCCTATGGTTCTGCCTTGTACTTCTCCTGTTCTCGGCCGCCTACGCCGTGCTGTGCCAGGCGCGCCCGATACAGTTCGCTCCGCGGCATCCGCCTTCGGCCGGGGCCGTGTTAGGTTACGCGGCCCTGATTGCCATCGTGACTTTTCTAGTCGGCGCTACTTTTCCGAACGCGACGACTGTTCTCAACATCGATGTACACGACTTTCCGCAATACCCACTCATGTATGCTGCCGGAATTGCCGCATGGAAAGGTGACTGGTTGCGCCAGATACCATCACGTGTCGGAAGGCGTTGGTTGTGGAATGGCCTTTGGGTTGGTGGTGCGATGTGGATCGTCCTGGTCGCTGCGGGCGGTGCCATGAGCGGCGACGTGTCCGCCTATGGCGGCGGCTGGCACTGGCAGGCTGCCGGCATCGACGCCTGGCGCTCATTCACCTGTCTTGCTCTCTCGTTAGGGGCAATCGTCCTCTACCGAGACCGCTTTGACAGCCAAGGACCCATCGCTCGCTTCCTCACGCGCAATGCGTTTGGCGTCTACGTCTTGCACGCGCCGATCTTAGTCGCGATTACGCGTTTGCTGCACTTTTTACCTGCTTCCATCGGCCTCAAATTCGCGCTCGCCAGTCTGGGCGGCATCCTGGCAAGCTTTCTCATTGTCGGGTTTGTGGCCCAGCGAACACCTGGTTTGCGCGCTGTTCTCTGAACGTCGGCTAATGGGTCAGACGACGATATCCCTGAGGTCGGGTCAGGTTTCCGCTTCGTCCTCGAAAGCGGGCGTCCCGGATTTTAATGAGTACGCGCCCTAATCGCCCCACTCCCGCGCCATCGTCGCCAGCGCGCAGCCCTCGCAATAGCGGGCGTCCTTGAAGTCGATCCAGTTATGGGCATAGACGCGGTCGAGCGGGATACGATAGCGCGCGCGCAGCACCTTCACCAGCACCCGCCACGCGGCGACCTGCGCCTCGGTCGGGCCGCGGGTGACGTCGGGAAAATTGCCGGCGAACTCGACACCGATCGAGGTGTCCTTGTTCACCTGGTGATAGGTCTTGCTGTTGTCGATGTATTTGTTGTCGTTGCGATCGGCGCCGTCGGTGTGGGTCGGAACCAGGTCGTCTGCGACGGCCCAATAGACCGTGCCGTCGGTTTCGACCCAGACCATGACGCCGCGCCGGGTCGGGTTCTTGTGCTGCTCCGCCGCGCCATTGCGCGCCGAGCCGGCCGGGCCCTCGGTCTGGTGCACGATGATGTTGCGCCAGGGGTGGGATTTGGCGACGTCGCCCCAGGGCGACAGCCAGACCATCTTCAGCCCGGGAATCTCGGGCGTTCCTTTCGCGCGCGCCATGCTGGCGAGGTCGGCCGTTTCAGCAAAGGCGGGGGAAGACAGCGCGAACGCGAGGATCGCGGCGAAGAGGCGAAGCGTCATGCGGAGAGATCCGGTGCCGCGACGTCTAGCTTTTGTTGGAGCGTGATCTCGTCGGAAAACCGGTCTCCACTTTTCCGGATCATGCTCTAGCACGCTCACGCGCTCCTGCGCAGCAGCTCGACCATGTCGGGCGCCAGCGCCGGCGCTGATGGCTCGTAGGTCGCGTAGCCGTTCTTGCCGCCCTTCTTGGCGTCGTAGAGCGCGTGGTCGGCGGCGGCGATCAGCCGGTCGGGATGCAGGCCGATCTCGCGGCTCCATTGCGCGACGCCGATCGAGATCGCGATCGGAATGTCGTTGCCGGTGCACTGCTCGGCGTCGGCGCGGACGACTTCCAGCACGCGTCGGGCGATCATTCCGCCCTCGCGCAGCGTCGAGGACGGCAGCACGATGCAGAACTCGTCGCCGCCGGTGCGGGCCAGCATGTCGCCCGGCCGCAGCCGGGTCTGCGCCATCAGGGTGAAATGCTGCAGGCAGGCGTCGCCGGCGGCGTGGCCATGGGTATCGTTGACGGCCTTGAAGCCGTCGAGATCGATCACCAGCAGCGCGAACGTCTCGCCGCTGCGCTCGGAGCGCGCGCATTCCTCGGAGAGCCGCTGCAGCAGATGGCGGCGGTTGCCGACGCCGGTGAGGTCGTCGAGCAGCGCGAGGTCGGCGACCTCGTTGCGCAGCCGGTCTATCGCCATCAGCAGGAAACCGAAATTCAGCGCCATCGACAGGAACACCAGCACCAGGATGACGAGCGACTGGCTGGCATTGAAACGAACGTAAGAGAATTCACCCGGCTGCACCAGGGCGCCGACCAGGCGCAGCCCATAGATGCCGATGATCATGGTGGCAACGATCGCAGCCAGCCGGGCACCCGGGGAGACGCGTCCATTCTCGGGCGCCAGCAACAACTTCACCGCCAGCGCCATCGGCACGACTTGCGCGGCCGTATAGACGACGATGCGCATCGGCATGCTGTCATAGGCGAAGATGAAGATACCGAGGCCGGCGAAGGCGAGAGCGCTGATCAACACGGTCCCGCGCCAGCTCACAGGCCGGCCGTAGAAGCACCTGACACCCATCTCGGCAAGGCAGGCGGCAAGGACCATGAGCGTCCCCGCGACAAGCAGCGGCAGCAGCGAGTCCGTCATGACCACGCGGAGCATTGCGCAGGCGGCGCCGCCGGCCGCGGCGAAAGCAGAGGCCGTCCAGAACCGGGCCGCGCCGAATGTGGGATAGCTGCGCGTCACATAGGCCCAGATCAGGCCGAGCGCGAGAAAATTGACAACGAACACCGTCCAAAGCGTCGGAACGCTCAACATCGCTTTCGTGCGAGCCCTTCGGGCCTCGCCTCCCCTGTTATCGATCCGCCCGCCCTTAGGGCGTTCCTCCGACGACAATCCCCGTTGTCTTGCCGACAAGATGCGGCCGCGCCGCTTAACGGACTCTGACCCGCCGCCCGCCAATCCATGCTGTGGTTTTGAATTGATGAAGACCGCGCACGCGACGTTTGCGCAACGTTAAGCATGACGCGGACGCTCACGCTTTTGCTGATGTCGTGACGAACTTCGCGAAAAGGTACCGAAAATGCATAACAGCTGTGGATAACGTGATGACAGCGGCGTGACAGCACGCGGCAGCAGCCTGCGAATCTGCTGAGTTTGTTATTGAGGATGTTGCGAGGCTGGCCCTCCGCCAAGCATGCCTCGGAGTCGCGTTCAATCCATTTAACCCTGAGAGGATACTATGGCTAAGAAAGCGAAGAAGGCGAAGAAGGCGAAGAAGGCCACCAAGAAGAAGAAGGCCAAGAAGTAAACCGACATCGCCCGGGTAGCGGCTCTTGCCCTGCCCGGGCACCCAGTCCGGAAAATGAGATCTCGAAAGCAGCAGGCGCAAGGCCTGCTTTTTTATTGCCTGCTTTTTATTGCTTGCGTCCTCCGCACGGCGCGCGGTCAGCGCTCCGCAAAGGCGAGCTTGGCGCCGAGCAGGGCAAAGCCGGCGGCAAAGCTGCGCCGCAGCCACGCCATCGCCTTCGGCCGGGTGATGACGCGATCGCGCACCGAGGCCGCGAACAGTCCGTAGATGGCGAACACCGCAAAGGTCATCGCCATGAACACCCCGGACAACTCGGCCATCCGCGCCAGCGGATGGGCCTCGTCGACCGCGATGAACTGCGGCAGGAAGGCCAGGAAGAACATCGACAGTTTCGGGTTGAGGATGTTGATCAGGATGGCGGTGACGATCACCCGCCCGCTCGAGCGCGGCTTGACCTCGGTATCGACCGACAGCGCCCCGCGCTCGCGCAGCGCCTGCCAGGCCATGTAGAGCAGATAGACCACGCCGCACCATTTCAGCGCCGCGAACGCCACCGCGCTGGTGTGCAGGATGGCGGCAAGCCCGAGCATCGCCGCGACCATCTGCGGCACGATCCCGAGCGTGCAGCCGAACGCCGCCGCCACGCTCGCCTTTGAGCCCCGCGTCAGCGCCACCGCCAGCGTGTAGAGCACTCCGGTGCCGGGCGAGGCGACCACGATCAGCGTCGTCAGCAGGAAGGACAGCGTCATCTCAAGATCCCCTGTGTCGTTCAGTCCAGATGTTGCTTCAGATAGTCCAGCACGCGCGGGAACGCATCCTTGCGCGCCTCGGGGTCGGTCCCGATCACCGGAATCGCGCCGTCGCGCATCTGATACTCCGGCAGCTCCTTGCGCGGCAGATTGGGCGCATCGAAGGCGTGCACGGCACCGGGATAGCTCTTCAGCTCGACCGGATTGCCGCGCGCCTTTGCCGCCGCGATGAAGTCGGAACACGGCTTGTAGGGCGTCCAGACATCGGCCTCGCCGATCAGCACCAGCAGCGGCACCTTGGTGGTCCAGCTATCAGGCTCCACGTCCGTGTACGGCTTTGATTGATACTGATCGGCGCAGGCGCCGGGATAGAACGACACCGCGACCCTGAAGTTCTGGACCCCGAAATCCTGCGCCAGCGTGACCGGACGGCCGATGCTCTTGTCGTTGATCGCAAGCAGCGTCACGCCGCCGCCCTGCGACCAGCCCATCAGGGCGATGTGGTCGGCCTTCACGAAGGTCTGTCCCTGCAGATATTGCAGCGCGCCATAGGCATCCTTCGGCCGGTCGCGCCACATCCTGCGGCTGTCGGGCCCGCGCGAGCAGGTCTGGCCCAGGCCGCGCGGCGTCGCGCTGTCGACGATCAGGGTGACATAGCCTTGCACCGCGAGCGCTCGCGCCCAGGCGCGATAGAGGCCGAAGATGCGGCCCTTCTTGTCGTTGAGGCCGGAGCAGCCGTGCATCAGCACCACCGCCGGCCGCGGCGTATCGCCTTCCGGGCGGGTGAGGTGGCCGATCAGGTCGGTCGCGCCGTCGAGCGAAGGGAAATTGACCGTCGTCTGCGCTGTCGCGGCGGAGGCCGCGAACGCTGGGATGACCATAACAAGCGCGATGAGCGACCACAGGCGGGACATCAGCCGGAAATATCACGCCATCAGCGCCCGCGGAAGCGGCGTACCGGCGCCGCCACGACCGCCCGCGCTGACAAGTTCGTTATGAGGATCGGCATCCCCTTCCCTCGTTGAACGCCGAGGCCTTCATCTCGGCAGCGCGAATCACATCCAGCGGCGCCCAGGGCTTGGCCCAGAACGTCGCGCCGTCAGGCAGGCGCTGCCGCAACGGCCGGCCCGAGGTGACGATGACGTCGAGGTTGGGGTTGTATCGCTTGGCCGCATGCGCGAGCTCGACGCCGGTCATGTTGCCGGCCAGTTCGACATCAGTCATCATGAATCCGACCTTGTCGCCGCTATCCTGTAGCACAAGCTCGGCCGCCTCCGCGCTTTCGCAGGTGATGACGTCGAACTCGCTTTCTTCCAGCAGCAGACCGATCATCTCACGCTGCATCGGGTCGTCCTCAACGATCAGCGCCTTGGCGCGAAACGGTTTCGATTGTCCCATCGTCACCTCTCTTTTGTCAGTGCAAATGTCCCTTGGGCAAAGTCACTTGGTAAAGTCACTTGGGTTAAGGCCGAAATCGCTGGATGGTTCGGTTCCAATCTGAGAAAAGCACGGGAACAGGCACTATTCTCTTGTTCCCAAGGAGCTGAACTAATGACCGAGCTGAACCAATGACCGCGATCCGTGGATCCGCCGCCGCCGTGACCGGAGCCGCCAGCGGCATCGGCCGCGCGCTTGCGCTTGAACTGTCGTTGCGCGGCTGCGACCTCGCGCTGGCCGATCGCGACGAGGCCGGCCTGCAGGCGCTCGCCGCCGAAATCGGCAAAACGAGCCAGCGCAAGGTCAGCGTGCACCGCGTCGATGTTAGCGAGCCCACGGAGATCGCGGCGTTCGCGGCAGCCGCCGTGACAGCGCATCCGGCGCTGAACATCGTCATCAACAATGCCGGCGTCGCTCTGCTCGGCCAGTTCGGCGAGATCGAGCAGGCGCAGATGGAGTGGCTGTTCAACATCAATTTCTGGGGTGTGGTGCACGGCACGCGCGCCTTCCTGCCGCAGTTGGCGCTGCAGCGCGAGGCCCATATCGTCAACATCTCCTCGATCTTCGGCATCGTCGCGCCGCCCGGCCAGAGCGCCTATTGCGCGGCCAAATTCGCCGTCCGCGGCTTCTCCGAAAGCCTGCGGCATGAACTGGCGATAACGGGCAGCCCGGTAAAGCTCTCGGTCGTGCATCCCGGCGGCGTCGCCACCAACATCGCGCGCAACTCGCGCACCGGCAGCGGCGTCACCGACAACGCCCGCCGCGTGCAATCGATCGAGCGGTTCGACGCGCTGGCCAGGACCACGCCGACCGCGGCCGCACTGCGCATCATCGCCGGCATCGAAAGGAACCAGCCGCGCATCCTGATCGGCAATGACGCAAGATTCATGGACCTGCTGCAACGCTTCCGTCCCGGCACCTATTGGAAGGTGATGCAGCGGCAGATCGAGAAGGCGACGGCGAAGGTGGCGGCTGCGACCGGCGCCAAATAGCCGGTGTCGTCCCTGCGAAAGCAGGGACCCATAACCACAGGGTTGTGTTGTTGAAGAAGGCCGTGGCTCCAGCATCGCAAAACAATTCGCATTTGCGGTTATGGGTCCCGGGTCAAGCCCGGGACGACACCGAATTTGTTGCGCCACCTGTGCGTCATACCCCGGAATGACAGGAGGAGAGAAATCATCCGCCCAGCTGCTTCTTCACGCCGAGCGCGAGCCGATACAGCGGATCGCTCTTCTCCGACGGATAGAGCGCGGTCTTCGACACTCGCGGAAAATCATTGTTCTTCCAGAACGAGGCCGGCGTGAACGAGAACTTCGCGACCATCCGCCGGCCGAAATCCATCTCGTATGGAAAGTAATTTTCCTTCTGCTCGTAGCCGGCCATGTCAGGGTATTCGCCGAGCAGATAGCCCTCCTGGATATGCGGCCGCACCGCCGAAGGCGGGCAGACGCTGGAGAGACGGACAATCTGCAGGCCGGCTTCGGCGCTCGCGGTGATCGCGCCGCTCAAATTCGGCACGCCCAGCACATAGAGGAAGGCGGTCGCAGTCCCGGCGAGCGAGGCAAAGGAGGCCGCGATTCGGAGCGAATGGGTGACGTCGAGCAGCGGCGTTTCGCAAACCTCGTAATGCTGCAGGATCGACCAGCGCAGGATGCGATGCCGCTTCAGCCGCTCGACGCCGAGCAGCTTTGCCTTGGCATACTCCGCGATCAGGATTGGCTCGGCACGCGCCAGCGCCGCGAACCGCGCAACCAGCGTTGCGCTATCAGGATTGCCACGGCCGCTGCGAAACAGCGTCGGCTTCAGCGACGAGTTGCGCTTGACGTTCCTGAAGTCGGCGCCCTGGCCGCGAAACAGCAGCACATGGTCCCGGTTGAGGAATTGCAGCTCGGCGATCTTGGTGGCGAGCTCGAGGTAGGAGCCGACGCGATGGCCCGGCCCCTGCCTGATAGCCGCGTTCTTCGCGATCTGGCATCCCCTGCGGTCGAAGAACGACCAGATCTTTTCGGTGCCGATCGTTTCCATGGGAGTCCCCGAACTCTCATCCCGTCATTCCGGGGTGCTCGAAGCGAGAACCCGGAATCCATTTCGCAACACGCGATGCGGCCCGATGGATTCCGGGCTCGCCCTTCGAGCACCCCGGAATGACGGCGGAATATGTGGTTCGAGATCCCGGGTTCGCGCTAAGGCGCGCCCCGGGATGACGGCTTAACGCCGTCACCGCCCCATCAACTGATCCGCAAAATACCCGATCGTCTTGCGATAGATCACGGCCCGGTTCCACTCGCGCATCGCCTCGAAATTCGGAGTGCCTTCGCCGTAGGGTGCGCCCATCTTGAAGCCGCTGGTGTGGAGCAGGTTCGCTGTGGACGCCAGCACGTCGGGCACCGAATGGCGCAAATCGACGCGGCCGTCGCCGTCGAAATCGACGCCATACTTGATGTAGGACGACGGCAGGAATTGCGTCTGGCCGATCTCGCCGGCATAAGCGCCGATCATGTCGTTGAGGCGGAGGTCACCACGCTGCAGGATCTTGAGCGCGGCGAGCAATTCACCCTGGAACAGGTCGGTGCGGCGGCAATCGTGCGACATGGTGGCGAGCACGCGAAACACCGGCAGTTTGCCCATGTCGCCCTTGCCGAAATCAGTCTCCAGCCCCCAGATCGCGACCAGGATCTGGCGCGGCACGCCGTACTGCGCCTCGATCTTCGCCAGCAGCGCGGCGTGGCGCTGCAACAGCGCGCGGCCGCCATTGATGCGCCCGGGGCCGACGCGGGTCGAGACATACTGTTCGAAGGTCTTGTTGAAGGTGTAGCGCTGCCGCCGGTCGAAGGCGAGCACGCTGCCATCCTCCGTCACGCCGCCGAGCGCCTGCGAAATCACGTCCTGCGAGATACCGGCGCTGGCGGCTTCCTGCGAGATGGACTGGACGAAGGTGTTGAAATTGCCGCCGCAGCGGGCGGCGTAGGAGGGTGTGGCGAGCAGCAAGGCGCCGATGAGAACTGCCAAACGACACCTGAGCATACAAAATTCCCCCTGCTTCGCGTCGCCGATCATGCCACGGGGGAAACGATGCAGTCAAAGCGTCGGCACCGATGCCCCGACCGGAGCATCCGCAGCATCCCGCCGCCGCAGATCGGCTCGGTCATTACAGACCGCCCGCTCCCTCGGCGCATTGACGAGGCTGACCAGCGTGTAGCTGACGATCAGGAGCAGGAACCAGGAGCCAAGCTTGTCGATTGAGACCATCGACCAGCCGAGCCGCTGCGACGGATAGAGCCAGGTCTTCGTGAAGGTTCCGATGTTCTCGGAGAACCAGATGAACAGCGACACCAGCACCAGCCCGAGCAGCAGCGGCATCGAGCGGTAGACGTGCCAGACCTTGAAATAGATTTTGGTGCGGAAAAACAGGATCGCCGCCGCGGCGAACAGCAGCCAGCGCAGATCGACGATGTAGTGGTGGCTGAAGAAATTGACGTAGATCGCGATGCTGAGCCCGATCAGGCTGAGGCGGCGCGGATGGCCGGTAAAGCGGAAGTCGAACAGCCGCCAGCAGCGGCAGATGTAGCTGCCGATGCAGGAATACATGAAGCCCGAGAACAGCGGCACGCCGCCGATTCGGAAAAAGTTCGGGTCCGGGTAGATCCAGGAGCCGACCGAGGTCTTGAAGATCTCCATCGCGGTGCCGACGAGGTGATAGATCAGGATCACCTTCGCCTCCTCCCAGGTCTCGAGCCGTCCCGCGAGCAACGCGACCTGGACGGCGAGCATGCAGAGAAACAGGAAATCGTAGCGCGCAAGCGGAGCGTTCGCTGGATAGTAGCGCCAGGTGCCGATCATCAGCGCCACCGCGATGCCGCCGAACAGGCAGGCCCAGGCCTGCTTCACGCCGAAGCGCAGGAATTCGTAAAGCGCCAATGTCGAGCGCCGCTGGGCCATGACCAGGCCAAGACGATGCTCGCCGGCGATGAAGCGACGCAGCGGCGGCCAGTTGGCCGCAGCACTCGCGATGGGTTCAGGACGATCGGGCTGTCGCTTCAGGGGGTGATGCACGCCAACGAAAGTGGCGGCGGATCACGGTCGAAGCGGGGCGGAGTTTTGCAGATTTTGCTCAGGTCGTGAGCTGTCGCTCCGCCTCCGCAAAATCGATCTCAGCCCACCGCTCGCAAATCCTGCCGTCGCGGACACGCCAGAACGTCATGCCGCGGAATTCGACGTGCTTGCCGGTCCGCGCGATGCCGCGCCAGGGGCCGCGGTGGATGCCGCGCCAGATGAAGCGGCCGGCGACGATGTCGCGTTCGGCGACCAGGCATTCGGCGACGACGGACAAATTGGCGAAGCTCTCATGCAGCAGCGCCGAATGCGCGCTCACCTCGTCGGCGCTCATCATCTTGCCCGAGGCGTGGTCGAAAAAGTCGGTCGTGAGTTGGGCGCGGATCGCGTCGGGATCCTGGCGGTTGGTCACGGCCTCGCAATGCGCGAGCACCAGCGCCTTGTTGGCGTCGAGGGTGGCGTTGGACATCGGATGATTGCTTCTCAAAATGTGAGTTGCAGAAAAGGCAGGATGCGCCTCATACGCGAATCGCAGGTCGCCGCGCAAGTGACGATGGTCAGAAAGTCAGGGACTTTCGCTGCGGCAAAGTGGAAGGAGCGGCGGGCTTTCGCCGGCCGTTCGGATCGCACCCGATGCGAAACCGGGCTGGGGTGGGACAGGCGCTCCGTCGGTGGCATGCAAGCGACGGCGCACGCCGTCGCGCGACGCGCCCTGGTTGGCCAAGCGCATCGGGCCGCCGCCGCGTCGAGACGGACCGGCCGTTGCCGCTGCCACCTCGCAAGAGCCGGCCGTGCAGAGCAGATCGGCGCCAAAACCCGCGTAATTTGCTTTGACAGCGCCGCCGCTATCGGGGACAAGCCCGCATGCCGAAAAAACCCGGGACCAATCCCAAAGGCGAGTTCGCCTTCTTCAACGTCTTCTATGAAGACGGTTCGCAGCGGTCCAACCGCCGCGTGCCCTCTGAGCTGCTCGGCGGGCTCGACGGCGACGAGCCGGCGCGCGCGTTCATCCACGAGCAGGACCGCGAAATCGCCGAGAAATCCGGCCGCCCGCCGCTCGAAATCAAGAGCCTGGAGCGGGTTGGGGCGAAGAAGAAGTAGCGACGCGGGCGGTTACGCCCTTTGGCTCGTCTACCTAACGCTATCCCGTCGTCATTCCGGGGCGGCGCGTAGCGCCGAGCCCGGAATCCATTCATCCACGAAACCTGCGGCTTAATGGATTCCGGGCTCGCGCTTCGCGCCCCCCGGAATGACGAGGAAATGGCGGTGACCCGCCAAAACAAACGGCGGGCTTTCGCCNNCCCGCCGCACTCGTCTCGATGGATGCCCCGGTCGAGCCCAGGCACGCCGATCCGAGAATCAGTTATCCAAAAAGCTCCGCAGCTTCCGGCTCCTCGACGGGTGCTTCAGCTTGCGCAGCGCCTTGGCTTCGATCTGGCGGATGCGCTCGCGGGTCACCGAGAACTGCTGGCCGACTTCTTCCAGCGTGTGGTCGGTGTTCATGCCGATGCCGAAGCGCATGCGGAGCACGCGCTCTTCGCGCGGGGTCAGCGAGGCCAGCACGCGCGTGGTGGTCTCGCGCAGGTTCGACTGGATCGCGGCGTCGATCGGCAGGATCGCGTTCTTGTCCTCGATGAAGTCGCCGAGGTGAGAATCCTCTTCGTCGCCCACAGGCGTCTCGAGCGACAGCGGCTCTTTTGCGATCTTGAGGACTTTTCGAACTTTCTCCAGCGGCATGCCGAGCTTTTCGGCGAGTTCCTCCGGAGTGGGCTCGCGACCGATCTCGTTCAGCATCTGGCGGCTCGTGCGCACGATCTTGTTGATCGTCTCGATCATGTGCACGGGGATGCGGATGGTGCGGGCCTGGTCGGCGATCGAGCGGGTGATCGCCTGCCGGATCCACCAGGTGGCGTAGGTCGAGAACTTGTAGCCGCGGCGGTATTCGAACTTATCGACCGCCTTCATCAGGCCGATATTGCCTTCCTGGATCAGGTCGAGGAACTGCAGGCCGCGGTTGGTGTACTTCTTGGCGATCGAGATCACGAGACGGAGGTTGGCTTCCACCATCTCCTTCTTGGCCTGGCGGGCTTCGCGCTCGCCCTTCTGCACGCCGTGCACGATCTTGCGGAATTCGCCGATCTCGAGCCCGGTCAGCGCGGCCAGCGACTGGATCTCGTGGCGCAGATCCTTGATGCGGTCCTTCTCGTGATGGACGAAGTTCTTCCAGCCCTTTGCCGAAAGCTTCGAGACACGGTTGAGCCAGCGCGGATCGAGCTCCGAGCCCTGGTAGTTGCGCAGGAAATCCTCGCGCGCGACGCCGTGGCTGTCACCGAGGCGCAAGAGGCGGCCCTCGAACGAGACCAGCTTCTTGTTGATGTCGTAGAGCTGCTCGACCAGCGAATCGATGCGGGCCTGGTTGAGGCGCAGCGACTTCACCTCGACGATGATCTCGTCCTTCAGCTTCTTGTACTTGCGCTCCTGCGAGGGCGACAGCGATTCGCTCTGCAGCTGGTTCGCAATGTCCTGCTCCTGCAGGCGGCGCAGCTTCTTGTACTCGGATGCGATCTTGTCGAAGGTCTCGACCACCTTCGGCTTCAGCTCGGCCTCGATGGCGGCGAGCGACATCTGGTTCTCGAACTCGTCGTCGTCCATGTCGGCTTCGGCGGCGGCCTCGGCCGGATCCTTCTCCTCGCCCTCGGGCGCGGCACCTGGAGGCACGGCGCGGAACGGGGTCGGCGACGGCGGAGCAGCGGGCGGCGCGACATGCGCGGGCGCGGCGGCGTCGGCACCGTTGCCATTGGCCTCGGCAGCTGCACCATCGGCACCGGGACCGGCGATCAGGTTCGGATTGATGCCGCCCTTGGATTCGGGGCCGGCATAGGTCGCTTCGAGATCGATGATGTCGCGAAGGAAGATCTTTCCTTCGTTCAACTCATCGCGCCAGATGATGATAGCCTGGAAGGTCAGCGGGCTTTCGCAGAGGCCCGCGATCATCGCCTCGCGGCCGGCCTCGATGCGCTTGGCAATCGCGATTTCGCCCTCGCGAGAGAGCAATTCCACGGTGCCCATCTCGCGCAGATACATCCGCACGGGATCGTCGGTGCGCTCGCCGGGCTCCGACTTCTTGACCTCGGTGACGGCCTTCTGCGTGACCTCGACGAGCTCGTTGTCGGTCTCGTCGTCGGCGTCGTCCTTGTCGTCCTCGCCCTCGGTGTCCTCGGCCTCGGTGACATTGATGCCCATGTCCGAGAGCATCGACATGATGTCCTCGATCTGTTCGGGCGAGGTGGTGTCGGAGGGCAGCACTTCGTTGAGCTGATCGAAGGTCACGAAGCCGCGCTTCTTGGCCTGCTTGATCATCTTCTTCACCGCGGCATCCGACAGGTCGAGCAACGGCGACGGCGCGTCGGCGGAATCCTTTTCAGGCGTATCCGCTGCCTTGTCGTCTTTTTCCTTGTCCTTAACCTGCAGCGTCTTTGCCTTGGTGGCCATTCACTAAGCTCCCGAAACGCGGTCGTGCAAAATGGCGCCACGCACGCACATCCGCACAAAATCTAGAATTTGCTCTCGACGCACAAAGGGCGGCGCAGATATCGCCACCCCCGTCATCCGTCTCGATGGTTTCCATCTGCAAATAGCCGCGAGGCTATTAAGTTTCGCTTAACCCTGTTTTTGCAGCCAAACCATGGTATTGGCGAGTCTTTTCGCAGGTTTGGTTCACGCCGTCCGCATCATTTTTTCATCAGACACTGCGCTGGAACCGGCCTGACAATTCCCCGAACCCCTCGATCAGGGCCTCGGTCCCATCGGCTTCTGCCATCCGGGCCTGGATATCCTGCAACCATGCCAGATTGGCTTCGCTGGAATCTTCAGCCAAAGCCACTTCCGCGTCCTTCATTTCCCTAAGTAAGGCGTGGGTTTTCTGATGCAAGGCAACGAGTTGGCGCCAGGTCGATAAAACATCCTCGCGCGCCGCGCCGGTTCTTGCGCCCCATACCGCCTGGGTCGTGATCGCTCGCTCAACCCTTTGAAGGACTTGAGAAAATCCGCCAGCCTCGAGGTCGGCGCGCATTTTCTCGGCCTGTTCGTCCTCGTCGGGGGAATGGTGATGGTCGTTGGCAAAGGCCGCGATGATGCCGGCGCGCAGCTTGTGGGCCTCGGGATGGGCCAGTTCGAGGGCGGCCACCTCCTCGAGATGGTCGTGCAAGAGCCAGGGATGGTTGATCAGGGATTCCAGGATCAGGGCCTCGCGGCGGGAGATCGCGCTGCGCTGGCCGCGCATGATCGGGCTGTTGGCAAGCTGGGCGCTCGCCGCCTGGTAGGGACCGCCGGCCAGCCCTGACGCGGTGCTCTTTTGGGCAAAACGGCCGCCCTGGCCGGAGCCGCGGGGGACGAATTGGCGGGGTGATTCGCGGCCAGAGCCGCCCCCGAAATTGCCTCTGTTGTTGCCTCTGTTGTTGCCGCTGTAATTTCCTTGGCCATAACCGCCGCGCCCGCTCTCGGGGGCGAAGGTGCGCTTCAGACGCTCCTGCATATCCTGGCGGTAGTAGCGGCGCAGCACCTCGTCGCGGATGCCGTTGGTCATGTCGCCGATCCGGGCCTCCAGCGCGGCGCGGCGTTCCGGCGTGCTGAAACCACCGCCCTCGATCTCGCGCGACCAGATCATGTCGGCGAGCGGACGCGCCGCACCGATCACCTCCTCGATCGCGCCGCGGCCGCCGGAGCGCGCCAGATCGTCGGGGTCCTGCCCCTCCGGCAGCAGCGCGAAGCGCAGGCTCTTGCCGGGCTTAAGCTGCGGCAGCGCGAGGTCCGCGGCACGATACGCCGCCTTCTGCCCGGCGCGGTCGCCGTCGAAGCAGAGGATCGGCTCGTCCGCCATCTTCCAGAGCAGCGCGAGCTGGTTTTCGGTCAGCGCCGTGCCGAGCGGCGCGACGGCACCGGGGAAACCCGCGGTGACCATCGCGATGACGTCGACATAGCCCTCGACCACGATCAAGGGCGCGCCGTCATGCGCGGCCTGGCGCGCGGTGAAGAGGTTGTAGAGATTGTCGCCCTTGTGAAACAGCGGGGTTTCCGGCGAGTTCAGATATTTGGCCGGAACGTCCTTCTCCAGCGCGCGGCCGCCGAAGGCGATGACGCGGCCGCGGACGTCCGTGATCGGAAACATCACGCGGTCGCGGAAGCGATCGAACGGCACCGGCTTGTCCTCGCCGGACACCAAAAGCCCCGCCTCCACCATGTCTTCGGTGGAAATGCCTTGTGCGCCAAGGTGCTCCTTCAGCGCGAAGCGATCCGTCGGCGCGTAGCCGATGCGGAACTGGAGCTGCGTTGCCGGCGTGATGCTGCGATCGGCCAGATAGCCGCGCGCTTTCGCGCCGTTGCGCGAGGCCAGCGTGTCGGCAAAGAATTTTGCGGCGAGTTCCATCACATCGTGCAGCGTGCGGCGGCGCTGCTCGTGGCGCGCGGCATCGGGGGTCGCCGCCGGCAGCGCCAGGCCCGCCATCGCCGCCAGCCGCTCGACCGCCTCGGGAAACGAGACACCCTCGGTTATCATCAGGAAGTCGAAGATGTTGCCGTTCTTCCCGGACGAGAAGTCGAACCACGCCTGCTTGTGATCGTTGACAAAGAAGGAGGGCGTCTTCTCCTGCTGGAACGGCGACAGGCCCTTATATTCGCGCCCGGCCTTCTTGAGCTTGACGCGCCTGCCCACGACTTCCGAAACCGGAAGCCGGGCACGCAGCTCGTCGAGGAATTCGGGCGTAAAGCGCATGGGGCTCAAGGTCAGCGTGAACCGATCATCGATATAGTGAGGAAACTCTCGGAATATCAAATTTATCTGTCTTCTCCCGGCTATTCACACCCCCGTCATTCCGGGGCGACGCCAATGGGTCCGCGCAACGCGCGGCCCGATGACAGGCTCCGCATCGAGCCCGGAATCCATTCATCCACATCGTTGGTCCATGGATTCCGGGCTCAGCCCTTGCGCGCTGCCCCGGAATGACGGAGACGGCTTGCCCCCTCCCCGGTTCCGCGCTTGGATGGGGCCATGTTCACGACATTCAGAGGCGGGCAGAGCGGCGGCTGGAAGGTGACTTCGGTCGCGCGGGTCAAGGGCGAGACGCTGCAGAAGGTGGCGGCGCTCTCGATCGTTGCGAGCGAGGCGATCGCGCTGCCGCTGTTGCCGTCGCAGACCTCGTGGCGGCTCGCCGGCGTCGCCAGCCATCTGCGCTACACCGAGAAAGCGGAGAGGGAGCAGCTCACCGCCGTGCAGGCCGGGCTCGGCCACAGCGACGCGACGCATGCGGCGCTGATCCCGATCCGGAAGAACGCCGCCTGGTGGGAGCTGACCCAGGAGGAGCGGCGCAAGATTTTTGAGGACAAGTCGCACCATATCGCGGGCACCATGAAATATCTGCCGGCGATCGCCCGCCAGCTCTATCATTCGCGCGACTTGGGCATGTCCTTCGACTTCCTGACCTGGTTCGAATTCGCGCCCGAGCACGCCAGCCTGTTCGAGGAGCTGGTCGGCACGCTGCGCGCCACCGAAGAATGGACCTATGTCGAGCGCGAGGTCGACGTCCGCGTGATCAGGGAAGACTAGTGCTGCAGGAACCGGCCTGACTCGATCAGCGGCAAGTCCGTCGCCGGCCAGTTGTAGATATACGTCCACGCCTTACCCGCGCTGCCGTCGGCAAGCGTGACCGGCAGCATCTCCCTGACATATTCGGTCGGCGGCGCAAAACCTTCGCCGCAGGCTTCATACATGTCGAACTCACGCAGCATTACCTCGGGCGCGCGCAGGCGGAACAATTCACCATGCACGATGTCGGCGGGATCAGCCGAATTGGCGAGGCCCGGATAGTGCTTCACCAGATAGAGCCGGCCGCGGCATTGCGCCTCGCCGAGGAAATCGGCATTGGCGGCAAGCAACTTCGCCATCGGATGGTCGAAGCCGCGCATCAGCGTGCCGTAGACGAACAGAAGATCGGAGATCATGGGAGCAATCCTAGGCCGCCGCCACTTCATCGGTGACGACGACGAATTTCGCCAGCGTCATGCGGCCAAAACTGGTGGTGAGCGCGACGTCAGCGGCGTCGCGGCCGGTGCCCATCAGGATGCGGCCGATCCGCGGGTGATTATGGCGGGCGTCGAAGGTGTACCACTGGCCGGAGAGATAGACCTCGAACCAGCCGGAGAAATCCATCGGCGCGGGATCCGGCGGCACGCCGATGTCGCCGAGATAGCCGGTGCAGTAGCGCGCCGGAATGCCCATGCAGCGGCACAGCGTCAGCGCCAGATGCGCGAAGTCGCGGCAGACGCCGGCGCGCTGCTCGTAGACGTCATGCGCCGACTTCATGTGATGGGCGTGCTCGTAACCGAAGGTGACGTGGTTGTGCACGAACTCCACGATCGCCTGCACCCGCGCCCACCCGGGCGGCGTGGCGCCGAACAGCGACCACGCGATGTCGGTCAGCTTGTCGGTCTCGCAATAGCGGCTCGGCATCAGATAGAGCAGCAAGTCGTCTGGCAATTGCTCGATCGGCACCTGCTGCGCGGCCGGATTGACCACATCAGGCAGACCGGAATCGCGCACCAGCGCCTCGCCGCGGAAGGTGACGTCGCCGGCTGGCGCCACCAGGCGTCCGCAGACATTGCCGAAGCCGTCGCGATAGAAGCCGATCGGCACGCCTGATACGGTGACGATATGCTCGGTGCCGACGATGTCGGCGTAGCGCGACGGATGGATCGACAGCATGATCACCATCGGCGTCGGTTGCGCCGCCGTGTAGGTGATCTCGAAGCCGACCTTGATCTGCATCGTCAGGCGGTCTCCCGCTCCGCGTCCTCGCCGACCGAGACCACGTTGATGTCGACGTCCATGCGCAGGAACGCATCCGCCGGGCCGAGATAGACGCCGTGCAGCGGGACCGCCTGGCGCGGATCGCGCGCCACCGCGACGCGGATCAGGTCGCGGGTGCCGACGATGCCGTTGGTCGGATCGAACTCGATCCAGCCCGCGCTCGGCAGGTAGACCTGCACCCAGGCATGCGTCGAGCCGCCGCCGACATAGCCGTGTGCGCTGTCGCTGGCGCTGGCGAGATAGCCGGAGACGAAGCGCGCGGCGATGCCGAGCCGGCGCAGCGCCTCGATCATGAACAGCGCATAGTCGCGGCAGGTGCCGGACTTGGTCCGTAGCGTGTCGAGCGGATGTTGGGTGCCGTGCTCGAAGCGCTTGCGATATTTGAAGCTCTCGCGAATGCCGTGCGTCATGTCGCTCAGGATATTGAACGTCGGCGTCGGCGACACGACGTCGAGGAAGCGCCGCGCCCAGGCCGACAGCTCGCCGTTCGGATCGCCATATTGCGGCGTGATGAACTGCTGCAGGTCGGGGAGTTCTTCATCGCCATAGAGAAACGGGTAGAAATAGGCGGGTTCGTCCGGCGTCAGCGCGAAGTTATCGGCCGGATTGTGCTCCACCGTCGCCGTCGAGACAAAGGACAGCGCGTCGGCGCGCTCGTCGAAATTCGCGATCGCGACACTGTTGCCGAACACGTCATGGATCCAGCGCAGCAACATCGGCTGCGGATCGATCACGAGCTCGCTGCCGAGCACGCGCAGATCATGGCTGTCGCGCGGGCGCAGCATGATGCGGTGCTCGCCAAACGCCACCGGGCGCTTGTAGCGATAAACGGTCTTGTGATGGATCGTCAGTAGCGGCATCGTCGAACAATCATCGTTATTTCGGACACTCTAATCTATAGGGAATGCTGCTCATTTCCAGACCGGCATGCCGCCTGAATAGGCAAAACTGAGGAAAAGCCCCTTGAATCGCGTCGCTGATCCTTCTTTTCCGCTCGCAAAGACCGACCTTCCGCCGGTTCTCGAACGCAATCCCGCCAGCTCCTCGCCGTTCCTGTTCACCTGCGATCATTATGGCCGGCTGATTCCCGCAGCCCTCGGCGATCTCGGCCTGCCCGAAAGCGAGCTCGTGCGGCACATCGCCTGGGACATCGGCATCGCCGGCGTCGCCACGCTGCTCGCCGACCAGCTCGGCGCGCATCTGGTCGCGCAGCGCTATTCGCGGCTCGTGATCGACTGCAACCGCCCGCCGCATGTCGCAACCTCGATCCCGCTGATCAGCGAAGCCACGACGGTTCCCGGCAACGAAGGCCTGTCGCGCGACGACGCGCAAGCGCGCCGCGCGCAGATCTTTGATCCCTATCATAGCCGCATCGATGAGATCATCGACGCCCGCGCGCAGCTGGGCATGCCGACGGTGCTGGTGTCGCTGCATAGTTTTACGCCCGTCTATGCCGGCATCGCGCGGCCCTGGCACATCGGCACGCTCTATCAACGCGACACGGTGCTGCCGCCGTTGCTCCTGAAACATCTGCGCAACGAGAGCGAACTCGTGGTCGGCGACAACGAGCCCTATGCAGTCAGCGACGAGACCGACTACACGATCCCCGTGCATGGCGAGAGGCGCGGCCTGATGAACTCCGGCATCGAGATCCGCCAGGACCTGATCTCCGACCAGGCCGGCGAGACGGCATGGGCCGATCGGCTGGCGCGGATTCTTGCCGAGATCGAGACGACGCTGCGCAAGGAAGCGTTGATCTAGGCGCCTATCGGAGGATCGGCGGCCATATTCACCTTCCTGGCTTTCGCAGGAAGCGTCAGGCGAAGCCCTTGTTCATCACCCGCAGTCGCTGTGCGAGCGTCCTCATGACCTTGAGCGCGAAATAGGGCGTTTGACTCACGAGGAAGAGAAATTGCTTTTCGGAGATCGGCACAAGCTCGACGTCGGTGATTGCGATGGCAGTCGCGCTCCTTGGCTCGCTGTCGATCAGCGCCATTTCGCCAAAGATGTTGTCAGTCGAAAGCTCGGCGATGGCTCTGTTGCCGACTTGAATGCGAACCTGACCGCTCCTGATGACGAAGAGCTCGTTGGCCGGTTGCCCCTCGCGAAAAATCACGTCGCCTGCTTTTACGCTGCGCGTCTCGACATCATTCCCCGTCAAGACGCTGAAGCTCGCATCGGCCGCCATTTCAACTCCTGTGCCGCGAAGAGCGGATGCTTGAGGTTTCGGGAACGCCCTGGAACCTGGTTGGATCGCCTGCTCCGGTCGATCTCCACATTCATAATTTCGGGCCGGAAGCGATCAACCCATTTCGACGGCCGGGGATCTCGGTGTCGAGGGATGCGATCTGCTAGAACAGATGAGCAAAGACAAAGTACAGCGTGCCCGAAATCAGCATAGCGACCGGCAAGGTCAGCACCCAGGCCATCGCGATATTGCGGATCGTCGACCATTGCAGCCCCGACCCGTTGGCCGTCATGGTGCCTGCGATGCCTGACGATAGAACATGCGTCGTCGACACCGGCAGACCGTAGCCATCCGCCGCTGCAATCGTCGCAGCCGCTGTGATTTCGGCACACGCGCCTTGTGCGTAAGTCAAATGGGTCTTGCCGATTTTCTCGCCGACGGTCACCACGATTCGCTTCCAGCCGACCATCGTGCCGAGGCCAAGTGCAATCGCGACCGCGATCTTGACCCAACTCGGGATGAATTTCGTCGCGCTGTCCAGCGATCCCTTGTAGCGCGCAAGCGTTGCAACGTCGTCGCCGCTGAGCTTGCTCTCGTCACTCTTCATAAGGAGCCGAAGGGTTTCGGAAACCAGGTACATATCGTTGCGCGTATTGCTGACCGTCTCAGCCGGGAACTTTGCGAGCGACCCGTATTGTGCAACCTCGTCGCTGATCTCCCGCATCAGCTTGACCAGTGACGGGTAGGTGCTTTCGTCGAGCTGGCGAAGCGCGATATAATTGGTCACCGCTGGGCGCGCGTTGCCGGTGACGCGGCGGTCGGCGCTTTTGCTCTCGATGACTTTGCCTGCGGCAGCCGAGTTGTTGGCGAACTGCTCGATCTGGCTGGCGGGCATCGCACGATTCAGCGCGTAAGCCGTCGGGACCGTGCCGATCAGAATGAGCATAATAAGGCCCATGCCTTTTTGACCGTCGTTGGACCCGTGGAAAAAACTGACCAGGGTGCAGGTGAGGATCAGGACGCCTCGTATCCACCAGGGAGGGGGCTGGTCGCCCTTTGGCTCGGCAAACAGTGCTGGCGTCGCGCGCAAGAGAGCGCTTTTGAGCGCAAAGAGCAGAATCGCGGCGAGCGCGAAGCCGAACAATGGCGACAGGAGGAGGGCTTTGGCGATGTTGCCGGCCTGGGACCAGTCCACGCCCGAGGTCCCCTCTCGGCCGTGCATCAACGCGTTGGTGATGCCAACGCCCATGATCGATCCGATCAGGGTGTGCGAGCTCGAAGCCGGCAGCCCGAAATACCAGGTGCCCACGTTCCAGATGATCGCCGCGATCAGCAGCGCGAATACCATCGCGAAGCCGGCACTGCTGCCGACCTGAAGGATCAACTCCACCGGCAACAGCGAAACGATGCCAAAGGCGACTGCGCCACTCGACAGAAGAACACCGATGAGATTGAACACGCCCGACCAAACGACGGCGACATGGGCCGGCATCGAGCATGTGTAAATGACGGTCGCGACGGCGTTGGCCGTGTCGTGAAAGCCGTTGACGAATTCGAAGCCGAGCGCGATCAGCAATGCGACGAAGAGCAGCAGGAATGCCAGATACGAGGTCTTCCCTGCGCCGGTGGCACCGACATCCGCGTAGATGCTGTACGCGACGAACAAGAGAGCAGCACCGATCACTCCCAGGTAGATAATACCCGTCAGGGGATGAAAGCCTTTTTCAAGATCCGGGCCTCTCCCGAGAGCAGGCTCGATCGAACCGGGCAACGCGACATCGCTCATAAATTCTCTCTGGGAAATGAAATAGGGGGCTATGGCGTGTGACATTAGGACTACGCTTACATGACAGTGATATGACAGCCATGTGATGGCGCCCGTTTGACGACCGTCGCGGCCACCAAGCGATGCCGCACATCGAACCGGCGGATCCGCGATTCATCAAGCCTAAACAATGGGTTGCGTGCGCAACAGAGGCGCCAGTTGCCGCTAGCCGAGCTGGTAAGCCTGCTACGGCCAACAGAAGAAAGTCAAACATTTGGCTGCACGCGCCGTCACAGCCATTTTGGTACGTCAGTTCGGACAAACTGGCGAAGCCGATCGATCAGCAACGTAGGATTCGGGTCGACGCAGATTGAATGCCGATATCCTAATGCTCTGGATATCCAGCTGCTCTACCCGACCGCTCGCTCAGCGGCCGGCACATTCTCGATGAGGTCACCACCCGTCGCGAGGTGCGCTTCAACGTCGTTGCGGAATCCAACTCGTTCGAGATGCTGCGGGGGTTGGTCTATCGATGTGATCTGGTCTCCTTCCAGATCGAGATCGGTGCACCATCCGCCGATCTGGGCATGGGCCTGGTTGCCTGTCCCATCGACACGCGCGACATCCCCCGCGGGCCGAACTGGTGCTGAGTCAGTTGCGAGTGCGCGGCCTGTCCATCGCAGCGGCGACATTTTCGGAGGTTCTGGCGAAAAGCCTGCACGATTTGGGTACGCGCGCCTCCTCTCGTCATGAGCGATGATCCGTCAGAGCCGAGCGACTTCCGCTTCGGGTCAAACGCCGCAATGGGGATCTACGCGGACCGATGTTCGCTCGGGTGCCGACAACCGACGTCGCCAAAGTTGGGGGTTGTTCGTCCATGTGAGGCGGACGAATCAGAAGTTCGCTTGCATGGCGCATGATGACCGTCAGGGAGGCCATCTCGAAAGACGGCGAAGATTATTTTGACCTGCTCTGCGGTAGAATCATGGTGATCGTCAGAGGTGACTCTCCTCTTGCGGCGCGGACAATCTGGCGGCAATTTTCGCGAGTCGAGTACTTGTTATGGTGGGGTCGGGGTCGCACGCCGGTTGATCGACGATCCCTGCCCTGGAGGACGCAACTATTTCGCTTCGCACGCCTCTGGCGCTTCTCCTGATATCCCTGGGCACGATCGCAGCGGTGTGGTGGTGGCTGGCCACCCCCATCAATTTGGTCCGCGCACCGATCGACCCGAATGCCAAGCTGCAATGCATCGCGTACGCGCCGTTTCGCGCTCACCAGACGTCCGAGTCGCCGGCGACGCAAGTGTCGCGGGAACAGATCGCGGAAGATCTCGCCCAGCTTGCCAAGATAACCGATTGCATCCGTACCTATGCGACCGATCTGGGTCTCGATCAGATCCCCGAGCTTGCGGCCAAGGTGGGGCTGAAAGTCATTCAGGGAATTTGGCTCGGAGGGGACCCGCAGAAGAACGCCATACAAATATCGACGGGCATACGCCTCGCCCAGCAATATCCGGGAACCATCATCGCGCTTGGGGTCGGCAACGAGGTCATGTTGCACCGGGCAATGACTGCTTCCGACCTTGCCGCCATCATTCGCTCGGTCAAGGCGCAGGTGACCGTCCCCGTCACCTATTCCGACGTCTGGGAGTTCTGGCTGCGCTACCGCGAACTTCAAGACGTCGTCGATTTCATCACCATTCATATCCACCCATATTGGGAGAATGACCCGGTCCCGGCGAAATTCGCCGCCGCTCACGTCGACGCCATCCGCATGCGGATGGCGTCGACATTTCCGGGCAAGGAAGTCCTGATTGGAGAAACGGGTTGGCCGAGCGAGGGGCGGATGCGCCGGTCGGCGCTACCGTCGCGGATCAATCAGGCCCGGGTAATCTCGGAGATCCTCGATCGTGCCCAGCGCGAGAATTTCCGCGTCATCCTGTTCGAGGCCTATGATGAATCGTGGAAGCAAGAGCTCGAGGGCACGGTCGGCGGATCCTGGGGCCTGTTCGATTCCGTGCAGCGCATGCTGAAATATCCGCCCGGCATCCCCGTCAGCAATTATCCGCTCTGGAAGCTGCAAATGAGCGGCGGAATGGCGTTGGCGATCCTGGTCTTCGGCGCGGCATGGCAGACCTTGCGCCGCAAGCCCCGGCAGCCCCGGCTGGTTTCATGGTGTGCGGTCGGAATATCGGCAACCACAGCCGGAATCCTGTTTGGGGTGGCCGCCCAGAAGATGTTCTATGAAAGTTACAGCGCGGGCAGCTGGCTTCTGTGGGGCGCGCTTCTGGTGGCGGCAACTGCTTCACCGGTGTTCGGCGCCAGCGCCCTGGTGTCGGGGCGCGCGCCGCCGACATTTCTGGAATTGCTGGGGCCGAAGGACGACCGGAGCCCATCACTGCTGACGCTCCTGCACGGACTGGTCTGGATCGTCGCCATCGTGATCACCACGCAGACCGCGGTCGGCTTTGTGTTTGACCCGCGCGAAAAGGATTTTCCTTTCGCGGCCCTCACCATGGTGGCGGTTCCTTTTGCGGCCATGGCGCTGCTCAACCGGCCGAAGAAGGGAATCCGCCCGATGGCGGAATCGATATTTGCCGGAGTGTTTCTGGTGGCAGCCATCTATGCGGGACTTAGCGAAGGGACGGACAACTGGCAGTCGCTGTGGACTTGTGCTGCCTATATCCTGCTTGCGGTTACGCTGTGGCGGGCGCGGGCTTGAGAAAATGCTCGCTCGGGTGCTGATAACCGACGTAACCAAGTTTTGGGCATCAGTCTTCGGCATCAGTCTTGGGCGTCGTCCGGACGGCCGCTTCCGGACTTAAATGCGCGCGGTCATCACGTCGCCGTCGAAAGCCGAGCGGCTGACGACATGGAATGCTTCGCATGCCATTTGGGGCCGGGCCCGCGCATGTAGTGGAGTTCGGGCCGGTAGCGATCGCGAAAGCACTTGATCAAATTCTGCCAACCCGTCGCGATCGCGTTCAAGCCGTGGCGAAAGGGCAGCAATGACGGCCGCTCCGATGCCATGGCACCCTCTCAGTGCGGCTTGCCGAGAACGGATGCAAAGGAGAGGACAACGATCTCGTCGCCGGCCTCGTCGCTGACATGCATGGTCCAGTCGCGCCAATCTTCCAGGCTGATCGTTGCGACGAGCGACCGCATCATGCAGGTAGCCGCCTCGCACGCCTCGGCGAGGCTGGTGGCGGAGCTGCCGCGGCGATCCATCAACACCCCTCGTGTGTTGGCGCAATGGAGATAGACCTGGGCCATGTTCGCGTTCTCCGCCTGAGCAGGCTCGACCCTGCATGATGGAGCATACGCGGCCGCAGCAGGGTCACCCGTGATCCAGCTCACACAAGCGCGTGGCCTGGCAGGCTCGCCGCGCGGCTGGCAGGCTCGCGAGACCGCAAGGCGGCGCGTCGATACGGACTATGATGCTCGCTTGGTCACGCGCCCGTCGCGCGCGACCAGCGTCCCCGCCTTGTAGACGGATCGTCCTTGCGGCGGACCAACGACGGCTTCGGGAACATGCGCCGCGTTCAACGTCACGAAATCCGCCTTTGCGCCCACGGAGAGGCCGTAGCCTTCGAGCCGCAATGCCTTTGCGCCTGCTCCCGTGACCATGTCGAAGGCGACCCGCAATTCCTCGTCCGTATAAAAGCCCGAGCGGTAACCGAGCGTCGTCGCGCGATTGAGCATGTCGCCATCTCCGTAGGGCCACCAGGAATCGCGGATGTTGTCGTTGCCGCTGAACACGGTGACGCCGGCCTGCCTGAGGGCGGCAATTGGAGGAAACGGCCGGCTGCCCGGCGCGTTGGTCATGATGGCCACGCCGGAACGCGCCAGCACATCCGCGACTTTCCCGAGCACGTCCGGCGTCACATCGCCGAGCGAATAGGCGTGGCTGACCGCCACATGGCCTTCCATGCCGAGCGCGCGGGTTCTAGCGGCGATCTGCTCGATCTCGAACACGCCGAGTGTGCCGTGGTCGTGCAGATGAATGTCGACGTCGACGCCGCGCTTCTCGGCGACGCCAAACACGACGTCGAGATGCCGCTCGACGTCGCGGTCGAAGCTTGCGGGATCGAGGCCGCCGACCAGATCAGCACCGATCCCGATCGCCTCATCCAGCAACTCCGGCGTGCCCGGGCTCTTCAGGATTCCGCTCTGGGGAAACGCGACGAGCTGAATGTCGATCAGGCCCCTGTATTCCTCGCGAACCCCGAGGATGGTCTCGAGCGATTTGAGGCCGACGGAGCCGTCGACCATCACATGGCTGCGCATCTGCGTGGTGCCGTGCGCGATGCAGAGGTCGAGCTGGTTTCTGGCCCGCACGTCCATCGGCGCGGCCTCGGCCATGTTCTGCGCCTGGAATGCGACCCGCTCATGCACGTCAAAGCCGTTGGTGCACGGCCTGTGCGGCCGCCACACGTCGCCATAGAAGCTGGTGTCGAGGTGGATGTGACCTTCGACAAATCCGGGCACGACGAGTGCGCCGCCGAGGTCGATGGTCCCTGGCGCCACAATGCGATCGTCCAGGCCTGTAATGGCGGTGATGCGCCCATCGCTCACCGCCATCGCATGAAGCGCACCGTCGTCTAGTCGCGCATTGATGAAGTTCTTGTCAGCCATCTGTTGTCTCCATTCCCGGACACGTTCGCCCGGCGGACGACCGCGCAAACAGCGCGCACCGCCGCTTGGCTGAACGCCCCTCGCCGTTCCAGGCTTGCCAGTCTAGCAGCCTCGCGAGACATCACAGTAGTGGCCGCCCGTCAGCCGAGATCGTGCAGATCCTTGCCCAGCGGCGGCTGGGCTCAAGCGTGCAATGGCTCAAACCGCGTAATTCACGTCTGTGCGGTAGGCACTTTCGCGATGATTGCGCCAATAGAGGTCCTTTATTCTCTCGAAGACAGGCCCCGGCCGGTCATTGCCCAAGATCGTTTGATTGACGCGCACCACCGGAACGATGCCTCCCGCGGTACTCGTCAGGAATATTTCGTCCGCAGCTTCGATGGCTTCGCGGGGAATCGGCTCTATCGAGGCCTCGTATCCGAGCGCCTTGCAAAATTCGAGCACGGAACGGCGCGTGATGCCTTGAAGACTACCGCGGTCTGACGTGCGAACCTTGCCGTCCTTGACGATGAAGACGTTGAAACCCGGGCCCTCGGTGACGAGCCCACTCTCATCGCACAGTACGGCCGTATCAAAATCGCGGTCGTGCGCTTCCATAAGTCCACTGGTCAGATCGTTCCATTGATAGTTCTTCACGGTCGGATCCACCGCACGGTCCGACACACGAGGAACGGACGATATCCAGAGCCGAACCCCGCGCTCCTTAACCTCCTTTGGAACGATATCGACCCATGCAATAGCGTAGGCCAGGAAATGATTTTCGCAGTCGGACGGACGACGGGAACCCGCGATGCGCGGGAGGCCGCGCAGGGTCACCATCGCAACGTAAGCATCATTCAGGCGCGACATCGCCACGCAGCGATGCAGGATTCGCTCCATCTCTTCACGCGACTCGGTTGGTTTCATGCGGCGGGCACGCATCGATCGCTCGAACCGATCGAGATGATCCGCAAGACGAAAGAAAGCTCCGTCGGACACGTGGACGACATCGTAGACAACGTCGGATCGCGTGAAGGCCCAATCCAGCGGCGAGATCGACGCCTTGGCGACCGGCACAAACGCACCGCGGACGTATGCCGTCCCCTTGCTGAAATCATCATCGGACATGAGTTTGCACCTGCGCTTTCGAGAGATTTATTCCCTTCAAATTCTACGGGAAGCTCATGAATGACAATAGCGTGACTCTGTCCTGTCTAGTATTCCAGACAAACGCTTTCTTGCCGGATTTCATCGCGCTTTAGGGAGCTGCGGCCACCCCTTAGCCGAGATCGTGCAGATCCTTCCCCAGCGGCGGCGTCAGGCGAAACGACGAGAAGACGACCTTCAGTCCGGCCCGCTCGGGCGTGCAGGCCATCGGCCCGACGAGGTAGGAGCTTGCCTTTGGGAACGGCGCCAGCCGCATCAGCGGCCAGAGCTTGCCATCGGCTGAGGCCTGCAAGCGCAGCACGCCGCTCGCGACGGTCGCGCGTAGCCAGAACTCGCTGGCGTCGTGCCCATAATGTGCGGTCGCCCAGTCCGACCGCCCGTCGGTCAGAACGCTGCCAAGCATAGCATGGCCGTCCGAGAATTCGATCCCGGCCTTGACCCAATGCTGCGCGTCGAGGCGCACCATAATGCCCGCCTGGTCGTACAGCGCGCGAAAATCGCCCTGGACGCGCAGCTCGGCGGTGAATGCCTCATCGGTCCGGAAGCCGAGGAAATGTCCGCTGTCGCGGTTGAAGCCGTAGTGGGTCTCGCGCCAAAAGTCGCTGGCCTTGTCGGTGACGATCTCGAGGCTGTCGCCCTGCGACGACCATCGTTCCGGTTCGTTCAGCCATACACCATCGTCTCTGCGCAAGATCGGAGTATTCATGTTGACCTCGGTTAGCCGTTTCAGGCCGGTCCTATGCCAACATAGCTTCTCAATTGAGGCACGGCTGCACGAACATCCAAGGAGCTCGGTCCTGAACTGACTACCCGCCGCGGGTCGCGGCAAACACGGCGGCCGCTACGAACAGCGCCGAGATCGCCCACAGCACAAAGGCAAACCGGCCGTCGCCGCTGGCGTCGAGCGCGGCTTCCGCGGGATTGGCGGGATTGACGTGCACCTCGACGGCCGCGCCATCCGGATAGCGCGACAGCAGGCGCTTCAGCATCCTGTCCGAGGCCGAGGCCGAGCCGGCTCCGACGCGGGCGCATTCGTTAGTATAGCTGACGTTCTGGTAGGCGTAGCTGTAGGACACGCGCCTGCCGAACATCTCGGTCCCGCGCCCGCCGCCTTCAGACGCGGCGCCGCGATACTCCTCCATGTCGGACACATGGATCGTACCCGGCATCACCGGCCAGTGACTGGCCGCCGAGGCCTGCCGGCGCACGGCAAACCCGAACAGCGCGACGACGAAACCGAACGCGCCGAGACCGATCACCATCCCCGAAAGATCGGGGCGCGCCATATGGCACGAGAGAAGCTCGTACAATCTGTTGAAGCCGAAGGCCGAACCGAACACGATCGCGAGGACGATTGCGCTGCCGATGCCGAGACAGCCCCACAGGCCCTTCGGCAACTCGCGCTCCAGCACCGCCTGGTCGGGATGCCGGGGATTGTAATAGACGGTCACGATGCTGCCGGCCGGGTATTTCGCCAACGTCTCGGCGACCTCCGAATTGCCGCGGTCCTCGCCGATGCTGACGCGGTTGCCGCGCAGCTTCCTGCCGTTCGCCGTGTATTCGTAGACGACGTTGGCGAAGTTGCGCTGCTCGAGCCGCTCGCCATCCTCGCGATCATCGTCGGGAACCTTGACCTCGCGCAGTTCGACGGTCGACGTCACGACGCAGCCGGCAGTCTGCGGCCAGCCCTTGGCCTCGCGCGCCTGCCAGGTCTTGACGACGGCCGCAATCAGGATCAGCCCGAGCGGCGCGAGCAGCATCGCATAGACAAGCCAAGGCAGGTTAGGCACGGATCGGTTCCCTTCAGCGGTGGCAGCGCCCGGTTGGACGCGCTACCTCGATTAAGGGTTCAACAGGCCGTCGATTTGTTCAGTATCAGACCAGCAGTTCGGTGCGGTACCTGGCCGCGAGCGCCTTGGCGCGCTGGATCCGCTCGGCCCGCTCGGCCGGGCTCAGCTTCGGCGGCGGCGCCGTGCGGCTGTCAACGAGATCGCCGACGGCCATGAAGAACTCCTCCTGCCCTGCCGGCGTGCACATGCAAAGCATGCGCAAGGGCTTGTCCGATGTGTTCTTGAAGGCGTGGGGGGCGTTGGCCGGAATGTTCACGGTTGAGCCTGCGCTCGCATGATGCACCTTGCCGCGAAAGGTCAGCTCGATCTCTCCCTCCAGGATTGTGAACATCTCCTCGAAATCGTGACGGTGCGGTGGCGGTCCGCCGCCGGGCGGGACCAGCATGTCGATCAGGCTATAGCGGCCGCCAGTATCCTCCCCGCTGACGAGGATCGTATAGGTGCCGCCCGCAACTGAGACGTGGCGCGCTGCCGGATCATCCGGGTTGGCGAGCGTGAGCCTGCGGGTCGCGTCGTCCGGCGGGATTGCTGTGGCCATTCGGTGTGTCCTTTTTGAACGCTGTCAGACGTCAGACCGCTCTGCCCGGTTTACCGCGCCCGGGTCAGCGCCAGCCAGATGCCTCCGCCGATCATGAAGCCGCCGGAGATGCGCGACATCAGCCGCGTCCGCTCCCTGGAGAAGAATTTTCGGGCGCGCCCGGCGAGCAACGCGTAGGCCCCGTCGGTCATCGCGGCGGTTGCCATGAAGGTAATGCCGAGCAGTGCGACCTGGGGAATGTGCGGCTTGTCCATGTCCATGAACTGCGGAATGAAGGCGCCGAAGAACACCAGCACCTTCGGGTTCGACAGCAGCACCAGAAAACCCTGCAGGAAGAAGCCACCGCGCGGCGGCGGCGGCGCCTCATCGGTACTGAGGCCCTCGACCGGCGAGCGGATCAGCTTGATGCCGAGCCAGACCAGATAGGCGGCACCGGCAAAGCGCACCCAGTCGAACCAGTAACCCATGGTCGACATCAGCGAGGTCAGGCCGACCGCGACGATGGCGATCACGATTCCGAGCCCGACCTGGGCACCCAGCACATTGATCAGCGCCGAGCGCGTGCCGTAGCGCAGGCCGTTGGCGATCACCATCGTGACGATCGGACCAGGCAACAGCGCCAGCGCAATGCAGGCGGCGACGAAGGCGAAATAGGCTTGCAGGGACATGGGGGGCTCTTTTGTTTGCTCTTGGCATTATGCACGCGAGGGACGCAGATGGAAGCGCCGGACTGCTCCCTCGCCCCGCCCTTGCGGGGAGAGGGTGGGGTGAGGGGCTCTCTCCGCGAGGTGGTGCGAGTAGATAGACCTGTACCCCCTCACCCGGATCGCAAGAGCGATCCGACCTCTCCCCGCAAGCGGGGCGAGGTAAAAAAGCACGCGCGTTCAGCGCACCTCCATTGCGCTCCGAATCCATTTCTTCGTCTCATATGTCGCCAGGAACTCCAACGTCACCCGCTGCACCCGCGTCGCATCGCCCCTGCCCTGCGCAGCCGCCACCAAGAGATCGCAGCGGTGCGACAGCGCGATGCCGATCGCGGTGCGCTTCCCCTCGGGCATTTCGATGTCATACGCCCGCACGCGCCCACGCATGTCGGCGACATCAACGACGTCACCCGCCTTCAGCGGTACAAACCGCGCGCTGATCATGTCGATATCGGCGACGCGGTCGACCTCGTCGTCATCGGCGACGCCGCTTCCGCAATTGCAGAAGCCGAGCTTGGGCCGGACGTAAACTTCGACGCCTTCGCAATCCGTCGTGCCGCAGCGAAACGCGCGGCCCGCCGGCCAGCCGTCGCGCGGGAACAGCCAGGCAATCTCGCGCCACGCGCCGGCGCGTGGCGGCGCCATCTCGTAGGCAGCGACGGCCGAGAAGCCACCGAGCGCCAGACACATCGCCGCAATGACGGGCCACGAGCGCATCATCGCGGCCTCATGGCAGGCCAGCGACGGCGCGCGCGTCACCGGTCAACTCAAGGATATGCAGGCCGGTGTTGGCGCGGTCGACCGCGTAGATGTAGCCGCGCGCGTCGGTTTCCAGGTTGTTGGTCTGGATCGCGACCTTGCAGCGGTCCTTGCCGTCGATGGTGACGCAGCGCTTGTCGGTCGCCGCCGTGATCGATGGAATGAAATAGCCGACTTCCCTGGGGTGATAGGGATCGCGGATATCGAGCGCGCGGACGCCGGCATTGAAGAAGGCGATGAAGGCCATCTTCTTGTAGTAGACCGGCGCCATGCTCTCGTTCGACGAATGCGAACCGAACCGGCCGCCGCGCTCGCAGAATGAGCCCGAGGCCTCCGGCACGGTGTAGCTCGAAATCATCATCGGCCGCGCCTCCGTCGTGACGTCGGCGAACCACACCATCTGCCGCGCCTCGCCGCATTCGTTCTGGATCGCCTCGTCGACGATCATCACGATGTCACGCGTACCGCCGTCCTTGTCATGCGCAAACTCCGCGATTCTCATGCCCAGCATCGGAAACGTCGTGTGCGCGCCGTTCATCGCCGACATCGGCATCCGCGCGATCTCGGGGAATTTCAGATTGTCGGGCGTCGGCTCCTTCGGCCCGTTCAAGAGCTTGTCGCGATCGACGATCTGCAGGAAGCCGCCCTTGTCGGTGCCGTAGCCGAAATAGACCCGGTTGCCCTTCACGCCGGTCGAGATCGGCCCGTGCAGTTCGGTCGGCACCGCGCCGGTCGCGCCCGGCTCCTGCCCGGGCAGGCCGAAATCTCGGATCTTCGCCGGATGCGCCGGATCGGAGAGATCATAGATCTGCGTCATGCGCCGGGTGCGCCAGTCCGGCGCGCCCGACACCAGGAAGGCGATGCCGGTGTCGCATTCCCAGAAACTCTTGTGGGTGTCCTTCAGGCCACCGAGCCGCGTCACCAGCACGGGGTCGGCGGGATCGGCGACGTTCCAGATCTCATGCGCCTCGCTGCCGAAGGTGCGCAGCATGTAGACCGCGTTGCGATCGCCCTTCGGCAAATCCTTGCCGTCGCAGATCCGCACCATCTGCGCGCCGCCGGATTCATATTTGCCTTCCTGACCCGGAATGTGCCGCAGATATTTCGGGTGCGCGGGATCGGTGACGTCGACGATCGAGGTGCCGTTCGGCTCGGCGTTGCCGGTCATCGGATTGACAGGATCGGGAATGTCGTCGGTGCCGCCGTGATGGCCGATATAGGCGATCCAGCTGTTACCCTGGTGATGAATGGTCGGCTGATAGGCGCTGCGCGCTTGCAGGTCGTTAGTTCCGACCAGCTTCATGTTGGAGGCTTCGGGCGGGTCGCCGATCCTCTGCTGGGCGCTCGCTCCGCACGCGAACAGAACAAACACAATCGTGCAGCAAACCGCCGAAACGCGACCACCCATGCGCATCACCCCGAATTCCCAGACCAATCTGCGTTGGCTGCAGGGGACGTTAGCATGGCGACATCAGCGCCAAAACACACGTTGGCGAGATTTCTCAGGCCAAGCCGAGGAGTTGAGGATTGCGATGCCGACGTAGATACGGACACGAGGACGTGCACCACGGAGTGAATCGTGTTATGATGGCAACCATGGCGAAGAAGGCTACCGGGACTACAGGCAGCAAGGCTGGTAAGTTCGTTATCGGCCGCGCCGGCTTTGCAAAGATAAGCGCGGTCGAGGGCATCCGCTTGACCGCGCCTATGAAGAAACGCGCCGACGACGCCCGGTCAAAGGGGCTTACCGCGGAAGAATACCGGATGACCATTATTCGCAGCCACCGCAAGGCCTGAGCGGCCGCGAATGTATGATGCTGTAAACGACCCCTATACTTACGAGAACTCGACCGTCCTGGTGAACAGGCTAGACCTGCGTGGCCAGGACGAGCTTGATGCCTTTGAGGCTGAGATATCAAGTGCTCGCGCAGAAGACCCGCTGCCAGAGGGCTTGCTGGACTTTAGCCATTACAAGGCTATCCATCATCACCTGTTCCAGGATGTCTATGAGTGGGCAGGTCAGGTCCGTACCGTTCGGATATCGAAGGGCGGCAATCCATTCTGCTTCCCGGAGAATATCGAGGGCCAAGCAGTCAAACTGTTTAGCGACTTGAGTCGGGACAATTATCTGCAGCGTCTCGGCACGTCTGACTTCTCGGTCAGGGCTGCGCACTTTCTGGCGGAACTAAATGCCATTCACGCCTTTCGTGAGGGCAATGGCAGGTCACAGCTCGCATTCTTTGCGCTGCTGGCCGACCGCGCCGGACATCCTCTCACGCTCGACAAACTCGACCCTGAAGCGATGTTGGCTGCCATGATTGCGAGTTTTGATGGAGACGAACAGCCGCTAGTCAAGATGATACAGTATCTGCTGGGTGAATAGGCTACCCCAACGCCCGTAGTTCGCGCCGCAGCACTTTGCCAGTCGCCGTCATCGGCAGGCTGTCCACGAACTGCACGACGCGCGGGTATTCATGGGCGGCGAGTTGCACTTTCACGAACTCCTGGATCTCGCGCGCCAGCGCGTCATCAGGCGCAAAACCTGGGCGCAGCACGATCCAGGCCTTGATCGATTCGGTCCTGATAGGATCGGGAATGCCGACCACGGCTGACATCGCGACCGCCGGGTGCTTCATCAGCGTGTGCTCGATCTCGGACGGGCCGACGCGATAGCCGGCCGTCGTGATCACATCGTCCTCGCGGCTGACGTACCAGAAATAGCCGTCCTCATCCTGCACGCCGAGATCGCCGGTCAGCAGGAATTCGCCGGCATATTTCTTCGCGGTCGCCTCCGGATTGCGCCAGTATTCAATCATGGTGCAGGGACACGGCTGGCGCACGCCGATGATGCCGCGCTGTCCCCGCGGCAGTTCCTCGCCTCTGTCGTTGACGATGCGGACGTCGAAGCCCGGCGTGGCGCGGCCCATCGAGCCCGGGCGGATCGGAAACAGATTCGAGTTGCTGCCGATCACGAGATTGCATTCGGTCTGGCCGAACACCTCATGGGCATCGATGCCGAAGGTGTCGCGCACCCACCCCAGCAACTCGCCGCCGAGCGACTCGCCGCCGGTGAAGATGCTGCGCAGCTTGACGCCGGGGTTTGTGACATCAGCCTGCCGCATCAGCTTCAGCGCAGTCGGCGGCAGGAACACGTTGCGGATACCGAGATCGGCCATCATCTGCATCGCCGCCTGCGGTTCGAATTTGCGCGCGCGGTGCCCGACCAGCGGGATGCCGTGATACCAGAACGCGAACAGGCCGTTGATCAGGCCACCGATCCAGGCCCAATCCGCCGGTGTCCACATCAAATCGCCGGGACGCGGCAGGAAATTGTGGCACATCTCGACATTGGGCAGATGGCCGAGCACGACGCGATGCGCATGCAGCGCGCCTTTTGGGTTACCTGTGGTGCCCGAGGTGTAGATGATCAGGCCAGGATCATCGGCCGAGGTGTCGACCGTGGCGAAGTCCGGCGAGGCCGATTTGATCGCGCCCCAGAATGACTTTGTGCCCGCGGGTGTGCGATCGCCGACGACGTAGACGGCCTTCAGCTCGGGCAGCCGGTCGCGGATTTTTGCGATCTTCACCCAGCCGGCCTCGTCGGTGACGATGGCCTTGGCTTCCGAGTTCGACAGGCGAAATTCGAGCGCATCCTCGCCGAACAGCGCGAACAGCGGGATCGAGATCATCGCCGAGCGGAACGCGGCGAGATGCGCGACCGGCAGTTCGAGCGACTGCGACAGAAACACCGCGACGCGGTCGCCGCGGACCAGGCCGTCGGCATCAAGCACATTGGCGAAACGGCGCGAGGCGTCCGCGACCTCGTCGAACGTGGTGCGCGTGGTGCCGCCGTCCTCGTCGACGTAAACCAGCGCCAAGCGGCCGGTGCCGTCGGCGTAACGGTCGCAGCAGGCGGATGCGATATTGAAGCGCTCAGGGACATCCCAGCGGAAGTTGCGGGTGAGTTCGTCGTAGGTTGCGGCTTCAGTCAGCATGGCTGCCAGCGTGGTTGGACATCGGAGACTTGACCTTACCCGAACCAAAGATTTTTCGAGAGGCGCTTTGCGATCACCTCACGTTCAGCTATCCCAAGGCACGTCATACGACACAAGGGAGACAAGACAAGCCATGATGGGGGATCGTTTCATGCCGCAAATGACGCGCCGCAACATCCTTCGCGCCGGTGCGACGCTGGCGGCAGTCGCGCCGTTTCTGCCGGCATCGGCGGCCGATGAGGCCGCAAAGCCGAAATCGCGCCTGATCCTGCTCGGCACCGCCGGCGGACCGACACCGAAACCCAATCGCGCGGCGCCCGCGCAGGTCATCGTCGTCAACAACACGTCCTATGTGATCGACTGCGGCAACGGCGTCGCCCGTCAGATGATCCTGGCGAAGCTCAAGCTGGCGTCGATCCGCAGCGTGTTCCTGACGCATCACCATTCCGATCACAACGCCGACTACGGCAATTTGCTGCTGCTGGCCTGGGCGACCGATCTCGCCAAACGCGTCGACACCTACGGGCCGCCGCCGCTGGCGGAGATGACCCGGCAATTTCTCGCCCTGAACGACTATGACATCCGCACCCGCATGACCGATGAGGGGCGCCCGCCGCTTAAGGACCTGATCGTTCCGCATGAGATCAGCGCCGACGGCCTCGTCATGCAGGACGACAACGTCAAGGTGACCGCGGCGCTGGTCGAGCATCCACCGGTGGCGCCCGCGTTCGCCTACCGCTTCGATTGCCCCGACCGCTCGATCGTGATTTCGGGCGACACCAGGCCATCGCAAAACCTGGTCAAGCTCGCGCAGGGCGCCGATGTTCTGGTCCACGAAGTCATGCACCTGCCCTCGCTCGAGCAACTGATCGCGACCGAGCCGAACGCCAAGACACTGCGCGAACATCTGCTGGCGAGCCACACCACGACCGAGCAGGTCGGCCGCATCGCCACCGAGGCAGGGGTCAAGACGCTGGTGCTGTCGCACTTCGTCCCCGGCGGCTATCCCTTTCTCAAGGACGAGGTCTGGTTCGACGCGGTGCGGCCGTTCTTTTCAGGAAATCTCGTCGTCGGCCACGACTTGCTGGAGCTGTAGTTTCAACTTCCCTGCATGAATGCACTCTGCCGTCGTCCCTGCGTAGCCCGGATGGAGCCAACGGGTCGCGCGAACGCGCGCCCGATGACAGGCTCCGCGTAATCCGGGGACCACGCCGCGTGGACGGACTTACCCGGATTGCGCTTCGCTCCATCCGGGCTACGGCATCAGCCCGCGAGCGCGGCCTTCACCAGGCCGCTGGCCTTGCCGAAATCCATTTGCCCGGCGTATTTCGCGCGCAGCACGCCGATGACCTTGCCCATGTCCTTCATGCCGGCAGCGCCGGTCTCGGTGACGGCAGAAGCGATCGCGGCCTTGACCTCGTCGTCGGACATCTGTTTCGGCAGGTAGGCGGAGATCACCGCGATCTCTTCGCGCTCCTGGGCGGCAAGCTCGGCGCGGCCGCCCTTGTCGTAGAGCTCGACCGATTCCTGGCGCTGCTTGATCATCTTCTGCAGCACGCCGAGCAGGTCGGCGTCGGAGAGCGGCGGCTTGCCCTGCCCGCGCGCGTCGATATCGGCGTTCTTGATGGTCGAATTGACCATGCGCAGCGTGGAGAGCTTGCGCTCCTCCTTCGCCCTCATCGCATCCTTGACCGCATTGTTGATGTCGTCGCGCAGCATTGTGATGTCCTTAAACCGAGTAATCCCCTCATGTAGGATGTTCGCAATAGCAGAACAACCTAGTTTCGGAGCCAGTCGGCCAGCGCATCCGCGCAGGCTTCGGGCTGCTCGGGCTGCGGCAAATGTCCGCAATTCGGCAGGATCACGAGCTTGGCGCCGGGGATGCCGTTGGCCATCTCCGATGACAGCGCATTCGGGATGGTGTTGTCCTCATCGCCCGTCAGCACCAGCGTCGGACATCGGATCCAGGCCAGCGTCGGCCGCGAGTCCGGCCGGCTCATCACCGCCATCTGCTGGCGGATGAAGGCCTCCGCGCCGACATCCGCGCCCATGTCGTAAACCAGCTGCCGCAAGCTTGCATCCGCGAGCCGCGACGGATGCACGAAGCCGGGGAAGAGCTCGTCGAGCACGCCGCGATAATCGCCGCCCCTGGCGCGCTCGATCATGCCGCGGCGGCGCGTGCTGGCCTCCGGCGTATCCGGGCGCGCCTGGGTGTTGATCAGCGCCAGTTTTGCGACCCGCTCCGGCGCCTGGCGCATGATCTCGAAGGCGATGTAGCCGCCCATCGAGTGCCCGGCGAGCGCGAAGCGCGGCGGCGCCTCGGCGAGGATCCGGCGGGCGATCGCGCCCATATTGTCGTCGCGGATGTGGTTGGCGACCGTAACCGGCCCGAACCGCCACAGCGCCGGGATCACGGGGGCAAAAATCCGGGGTGACGAGACGAGGCCCGGGACGAGCAGGATCGGCATCGAATTGTCCATGCGAAGGCTCCGAACCGGGTCATTTTCGGCAAGCAAACGGCCGCCGAGGGGAACTTTAGATTAAAAGGCCGTTCGGGCCTGTCAAATCGACGGGCAATGCGGTGTGAATCGACGCCCTTTCGCTTTGACGCCGCAGGGTGCGGCGACTATTTAAAGGGCTCATGACAACCCCCGTAAACGCTCCCGCCTGGCCGGACCACAAACCGACCGCGCTCCTTGTGCTCGCCGATGGCACCGTGCTGGAAGGCTTCGGCCTCGGCGCGGAGGGCCAAGCCGTTGGCGAGGTCTGCTTCAACACCGCGATGACCGGCTATGAGGAGATCCTCACCGATCCCTCCTATGCCGGGCAGATCATCACCTTCACCTTCCCGCATATCGGCAATGTCGGCACCAACGACGAAGATATCGAGACGGTGAACCTGGCCGCGACGCCGGGCGCGCGCGGCGTGATCCTGCGCACGGCAATCACGGACCCCTCGAATTACCGCGCCACGCGCCATCTCGACCAGTGGCTGAAGACGCGCGGCATCATCGGCCTCTCCGGCATCGACACCCGCGCGCTGACCGCGCTGATCCGCTCCAAGGGCATGCCGAACGCCGTGATCGCCCACGCGAAGAACGGCGAGTTCGATCTGCACGGGCTGAAGGAAGAGGCGCGCGAATGGCCCGGCCTCGAGGGCATGGATCTGGTGCCGATGGTCACGTCCGCCCAGCGCTTCACCTGGGACGAGACGCCGTGGGTCTGGCAGCAGGGCTTTGGCCGGCAGACCGCGCCTGAGTTCAACGTGGTCGCGGTCGACTATGGCATCAAGCGCAACATCCTGCGCCTGCTCGCCGGCGTCGGCTGCAAGGTGACCGTGGTGCCGGCGACGACCTCGGCCGAGGACATCCTGGCGATGAAGCCGGACGGTGTGTTCCTGTCGAACGGCCCCGGCGATCCGGCCGCGACCGGCAAATATGCCGTGCCCGTGATCCAGCAGGTCATCAACTCAGGCACGCCGACCTTCGGCATCTGCCTCG
This sequence comes from Bradyrhizobium sp. LTSP885, assembly GCF_000938305.1. GTDB lineage: Bacteria > Pseudomonadota > Alphaproteobacteria > Rhizobiales > Xanthobacteraceae > Bradyrhizobium. The sequence continues at coordinate 259,120 of NZ_JYMT01000021.1, read as the reverse complement.
GCCACCAGATGCTGGGCCTGGCCGTCGGCGCCAAGACCATGAAGATGCATCAGGGGCATCACGGCGCCAACCATCCGGTCAAGGACGAGACCACCGGCAAGGTCGAGATCACCTCGATGAATCACGGCTTCGCCGTCGACCAGACGACGCTGCCGAAGGGTGCGACGCAGACCCATATCTCGCTGTTCGACGGCTCCAATTGCGGCATCGCGCTCGAGGGCAGACCGGTGTTCTCGGTGCAATACCACCCCGAGGCCTCACCCGGCCCGCGCGACTCGCATTACCTGTTCCAGCGCTTCGCCGATCTGATGCGGCAGAAGAAGAGCGCGGCGTAGGCCACAGCCGTCATTGCGAGGAGCGCATGCGACGAAGCAATCCACCTTACTCCCGGAGGAATGGATTGCTTCGCGGAGCCTGTCATCGGGCGGCGCTTCGCGCCGACCCGTTAGCTCGCAATGACGGAGATCTTTCCCAATGACTAATCCACAGCCCGAATACGGCGTGACCTCGATAGAGGTAATGGCGTCGATGTCGGGGCTCGATTTCGTGCGCGGAATCTTCGCCCGCAGCCTGCCCGAGCCGCCGATCATGGAGAACGTCGAGCCGTTCGACTGCACGGCGGAGGCAGGCCTCGTGGTGATCCACAGCGTGCCCGGCTTGCGCCACTACAATCCGATCGGCTCGGTGCATGGCGGCTACGCCGCGATACTTTTGGATTCCGCGATGGGGCTCGCGGTGCAGACCATGCTGCCTGCGGGAAGCGGCTACACCACGCTGGAATTCAAGATCTCCTTCATCCGCGGCATGAGCAAGGACACCGGCACCATCCGCACCGAGGGCCGCGTGCTCAACGCCGGCCGCCGCGCCGCGACCGCGGAAGCCCGCATCACCGACGGCAAGGGCAAGCTGATCGCACATGCGACCACGACCTGCCTGGTGTTCGAGATTCCCAAAAACGCCTGAAGACAATCGAGTCCCCGCGCATTGGAGCCATGACGGACGGCGCTGGATTGGCGCCGGCGTTATGTGATTGACTTTCCCGGTCCGAGATCAGTCAAACATGGTCCGGCCAGCGAAGGGAAAACGCCCGATGACCAGCCCCGACATGACCATCCGCGACGTCAGAGTGACGATGCTGCGGCTGCCCTGGGCCGACGATCCCTGGCTGAAAGGCGCAGCGCTGGGGGCGACGCGCGACATTCTCATCTGCGAGGTCGAGACCGCGGGCGGCATCACCGGCATGGGCTATCTGTTCATATTCCGCCCGGGGATGAAGTCGATCGCGGCCTGTCTCGACGAGTGCATCATCCCGCGCGTCAAGGGCAAGGACGCCACCGCGATCGAGGCGATCTGGCGCGATCTGTGGACGGCGACGATGACCTATGGCCGCGGCGGCATCGCCGCGATGGCGATGTCGGCGCTCGACATCGCACTGTGGGATGCGGTCGGCAAGCGCGCCGGCCTGCCGCTGCACCGGCTGTGGGGACATTATCGCTCGCAAATCCCAATCTATGGCTCCGGCTGCTTCCGCGGCGCCGGCGGCGATGGAATGATCGAGAAGGCGCTGCATTTCGTGAAGCAGGGCTACAAGGCGATCAAGATGCAGGTCGCCCATGTCCACACCCCCGCGCAAGACCTCGACAATGTGCGCCGCATGCGCGAGGCGCTCGGGCCCGACATCGACATCATGATCGACGTCAATATGGGCTGGAGCGCCGATGTCGCGATCGAGATGGGACGCAAGTTCGAGAAGTACGATATCTACTGGCTGGAGGAGCCGGTGCCGGCCGATGATTTCGCCGGCTATCAGCGCATCGCTGCGGCGCTGGACATGCGAATCGTCGGCGGCGAGACTCATTTCACGCGGTACGATCTGCGGCCGTTCTTCCTCAATCCCTGCCTGCCGATCCTGCAGCCCGACCCGATGCGCGGCGGCATGACGGATCTGCGCAAGATCGCGGCGCTTGCGGACACCTTCGGTATCACTATCGCGCCGCATCTGTTTCCCGAGTTGAACGTGCATCTGCTGGCTTCGATCCCGAACGGCATCTGGTGCGAGAACATGGCATTGATCGACGATCTCTGGGTCGATCCGCCCGAGATCGCCAACGGCATGATCACGGCGCCGGAGCGGCCGGGACACGGGCTCAGGTTCAAGGAAGAAGTGCTGAAGTTCAAAATCTAGCGGGACAGAACGCTGGGGGTAGCGGCCGGTTTGATCCACACGTGGTTTTTCATGAGGAGACTCTCATGTCCGTCGTCAGCGAAAAAATCGAGCCGGTCCCGATCGTCTTCGAAGATGACGGCCTCGTGCCGAACAACCCGATGCCGTTCCTGGTTTACAAGGGCGCGGTTGCGCTCGATCACAGCCATCCCGAAGCGACGATTGAAGGATTGTTCGGTGCCAATGGCTGGGGCGCGATGTGGCGAAACGGCGTCTACGATTTCCTGCACTATCATGCGACCGTGCACGAAGTGCTCGGCGTTGCGCGCGGACACGCCCGCGTGCGCTTCGGCGGCGATCGCGGCCGTGAGCTCAAGATTTCAGCCGGCGACGTCGCGATCCTGCCCGCCGGCACCGGGCATCAATGCCTTTCGGCCAGCCCCGACTTCTCCGTGGTCGGCGCCTATCCGCCGGGACCGCCGATGGACCTGCAGCGGCCGACAGTGGAAAGCCATGCGAAGGCGTTGAAGACGATCCCGCTGATCGCGATCCCTGCGACCGATCCGGTGATGGGCAAGGATGGGCCGCTGGTGCGGCTGTGGAGGCGGTGACTCTTCCCTTCTCCCCTTGTGGGAGAAGGTGGCTCGCATCGACAGATGCGAGACGGATGAGGGGTCTCTGTCCGCGGAGAGAACCCCTCACCCGGCTTCATCTCGCTGCGCTCGATTGCGCCACCCTCTCCCACAAGGGGAGAGGGTGAATTTCAGGCCGCGTTGCTGCCTTCCTGGCGGCTTGCTTCGAACAGGAACCAGGTGCGGCGCTCGGTCTCGTCGATGAAGGTCTCGAGCAGGCCGGCAGTGCCGGAATCCTCGTGATCGTCGGCGAGCTTGTGCGCCTTGCGCATCGCGGCTGCCATCTGCTTGTTGTCTTCCATCAACTCGCGCAGCATCTCGCCGGGCGGCACATAGTCCTCGTTATTGTCCTGGATGGTCTGATGCTTGGCGATCTGGCCGATCGACTTCAGCGTCGCGCCGCCGAGCTTGCGCACCCGCTCGGCGAGCTGGTCGGTGGTGGCGAAGATCGCATCCGACTGCTCGTCCAGCATCAGATGATAGTCGTGGAAATGCCGGCCGCTGACGTGCCAGTGGAAATTCTTGGTCTTCAGGTAGAGCGCGAAGGCATCCGCCAGAAGCGTGTTGAGCGAGGCCGAGATCTTGTTCACCGCAGCCTGCGGCAGGTCGCTCGGCGTATCGAGATCGGCAGAAATTTTGTCAGTCTTGTCGTCAGTCTTGGCTTTGCTCACGATGGACCTTCCTGTTAGGAACCGGACATTCGGCGCATTGAACATTCGCCGCCGGACCGCTAACGCATCAGCCACCTGCCTGTTCCTGTATCAGGAACCCTGTTTCTTGCCGGAATTGCCCTGAGATGGATGACTGGATCGACTATTACGATTCCACGCATACGATTTATGCGAGCAAACTGCACCGCGACCTGCATTTTGAGGTCATCGCGCGCGACATCGTCGGCTACATCGCCTCGCCCGACGCCGTGGTGCTGGACTATGCCTGCGGTGAGGCGCTCTCAGCAGTGAAGGTCGCGGAGGCCTGCGGAAAGCTCTATCTGGCCGAGCCCGCGCCCGGCGTCCGCGGCCGGCTGATCGCGCGCTTTGCCCCCAACATCACGATCCGCGTGCGCTCGCTCGACGATCTCAGGACAATGGACGAGAACTCGGTCGATCTCGTCGTGATGAACTCGGTCGCGCAATACATGACATCCGCGGAACTGGACTCCGCCTTCGACGTGATCCACCGCCTGCTGAGGCCCACGGGCCGCTTCGTGCTCGGCGACATCCTGCGCCCCGAGGTCGGGATGATCAGCGACGTGCTGGCGCTGCTGCGCTTCGCCGCGACCCACGGCTTCCTGCGCGACGCGCTGATCGGGCTGGTCTCGACCGCGCTGTCCGACTACCGGCACTTGCGCAACAAGGTCGGCCTGCAGCGCTACGGCGAGGACGAGATGATCGCAAAGCTCGGCGCCGCCGGCTTTAGCGCCACGCGCGCCACGCGCAACATCGGGCACAATCCGTGGCGAATGACGTTCGTGGCGCAGCACTGATTGGAAGCCAACGAAGCGTTAAGGTTAACCAAAGGTAAACGTGGCCGCCGCTGAAATAATCAGCAATGATCCACTCGGCCCGGTGGCGGAAGCGTCGACGCGGGAGCAGTGCATTGCTCTTTATCCTGGTTCAAATCCAGGCCGGGCCTCCAGCCTTCTCGCTTCGCGAGCTTCGGCTTGGCAAGCCTATCGTAGCGAAGGCTGCCGCGGCGTAGCCCGAAGGGCGAAGCCGGGCTAAGGCAAGCCTCCCCGTTCAATCCCTCGCCGCGTCAATCCGCGTCCGCGATTTCGCATTCCGGCAGAAGCTGCAACCGTCCGGCATCGCGCGCGGCGGATTTGATCACTGCATCGATCAGACCGGGAAAGCGCGCGTCCATGTCTTCGCGGCGCAGCTTCATCAGCCGGTTGGTGCCGACGATGCGCGTTTGCATCAACCCGGAGTCGCGCAGCTTTGCGAAGTGATAGGCCAGATTCGACTTGCCGCTGAGCTCGTTGAAATCGCCGCAGCACAACTCGGTCCCGCCACGTTCGTGCTGAGCCAAATGGTAGACGATCGCCAGCCGGATCGGATCGCTCAGGCAATCCAGCACAACCGGCAATTCCATCTGGTCGCGGGTCGGATGTCGCAGGGGTCTCGCCATGGTTCACCCTTACCGATTCGAGGCAGCCGGTGCAATGTTCAATATTTGTTGAACTAATTGACAAAGGCCGGAACAAAGTCAATTGTTCAACAAACATTGAACAAAGGGGCGATCATGAGCGTGCTCTGGCTGGCCGTGGCGGCATTTGCGATTGGAACAGAGGCCTTTGTCATTGCAGGGCTTTTGCCTGTCATCGCAGCGGATCTGCAGGTCTCCGCGGGGGCTGCCGGTCAGTTGGTGACGGTCTACGCCCTCACCTATGCGGTCGGTTCGCCGATCCTTGCGGTTGCCTTCAACAATCTCGACCGGCGGACATTGCTGGCGCTTGCGCTCACCGTCTTCATCGCCGCCAATCTGCTGGCCGCGATGGCGACGACGTTCGTGCTGCTGCTGGCGTCGCGCATGCTGATGGCCGTTGGCGCCGGGCTGTGCATGCCCACTGCGCTGGCGGTGTCCGTCGCGGTCGCGACCCCCGAGCGACGTGGTCGCGCGATTGCGCTTGTGACCTCCGGACTGACGGTCGCAACCGTCCTCGGCGTCCCGTTCGGGACCCTCGTCGGCAATCATCTCGGCTGGCGCGCCACATTCGTCATGGTCGCCGGCCTCGGCGCGGTGGCGCTGCTCGGCCTGCTGTTCGGCCTGCCCCGCGGGCTGCCGCGCACGACCGCGACGATCAGCCAGCGGATCGCCGTCGCCCGGCGCGGTGCCGTGCTGCAGGCACTTGCCATCACAATTCTCTGGGCCGTTGGCGGGTTCACCATGTTCACCTATCTCTCGGTGCCCTTGCGCGAGCTTGGTTTCGGTCCCACCGAGATCAGCCTGGCATTGCTGGTTTTCGGTTCTGCCGCAGCGATCGGGAATCTGCTCGGCGGCTCGCTCGCCGATCGCATCGGACCGATTCCGACCGCAACCCTCGGACTGATCGGGATGATCCTGGCCCTGACCCTGCAATCGGCCGCGCTGAAGTTTGCGCCGCCGGAACTGGCTCGGCCGATCGTCCTCGCCCTGCTCTTCTGCCAGGGTCTTTCAGGCTGGGCCTTCTACACGGCACAGATCGCGAGCATTGTGCGAATCGAGCCTGATGTCGCGACGATCGCGCTGTCGCTGAATGCCTCTGCGATGTATCTCGGCTTCGCGATCGGCGGGATCACCGGCGCCATCGTGCTGTCGTTCCTGGGCCCCAGCGACCTTGGCTGGGCGGGCGGCCTCAGCGTCGCCGCCGCGCTCGCGGCGCTCTTGGTTCGCGGACGGCAGACGCAGCTAAAACCGCTCAAAATTGCCGGTTGATTGGGCCTTTTTGGGGGTTACGCGGGTGCGGAAACTGGTCTAAAGACCACCCGCGCGCGAGGGATCGCGCTTCCGGCGCTACAAGCTGTAGCGCAGGGCACGAGGGACGCGCGGGACGCGCGCCCTTTTTTTGTGCCCAAATTCCAGTCCGCGAGAGCTGATGCCCAAAAGAACCGACATCTCCACCATCCTGATCATCGGCGCCGGTCCCATCGTGATCGGCCAGGCCTGCGAGTTCGACTATTCGGGCACCCAGGCGGTGAAGACGCTGAGGGAAGAGGGCTATCGGATCGTCCTGGTCAATTCCAACCCGGCGACGATCATGACCGATCCGGAGCTGGCGGACGCGACCTATATCGAGCCGATTACGCCCGAAATCGTCGCCAAGATCATCGAGAAGGAACGCCACGTCATTCCGGGCGGCTTCGCGCTGCTGCCGACCATGGGCGGCCAGACCGCGCTGAACTGCGCGCTGAGCCTGCGCCGCCAGGGCACCCTCGAAAAGTTCGATGTCGAGATGATCGGCGCCACCGCCGACGCCATCGACAAGGCCGAGGATCGCCAGCTGTTCCGCGAGGCCATGACCAAGATTGGGCTGGAGACGCCAAAGTCGCGGCTCGCCAACGCGTCGGCCCTGAAGAAATCCTTTCGCGACAAGTACCAGGCCGAGCGCGAGAAGGCGTCCGGCGCGGCGCTGGACGAACTCGAGCGGCAGTGGACGCTGGGGGAGAGCGACCGTCGCAAGCGCTACCAGGAATATGCGCTCGGCCAGGCGCTGATGGCGCTGTCCGAGATCGGGCTGCCCGCGATCATCCGCCCCTCCTTCACGATGGGCGGCACCGGCGGTGGCATTGCCTATAACAAGGAAGAATTCCTCGACATCATCGAACGCGGTCTCGACGCGTCGCCGACCAACGAAGTGCTGATCGAAGAATCCGTGCTCGGCTGGAAAGAGTTCGAGATGGAGGTGGTGCGCGACAAGAAGGACAATTGCATCATCGTCTGCTCGATCGAGAACTTCGATCCGATGGGCGTGCACACCGGCGATTCCATCACTGTAGCGCCGGCGCTGACGCTGACCGACAAGGAATACCAGATCATGCGCGACGCCTCGCTGGCGGTGCTGCGCGAGATCGGCGTCGAGACCGGCGGCTCCAACGTGCAGTTCGGCGTCAATCCGGAAGACGGCCGCATGGTCGTGATCGAGATGAACCCGCGGGTGTCGCGCTCCTCCGCGCTGGCCTCGAAGGCCACCGGCTTTCCGATTGCCAAAGTCGCGGCCAAGCTCGCGGTCGGCTACACGCTGGACGAGATCGCCAACGACATCACCGGCGGCGCAACACCGGCCTCGTTCGAGCCGACGATCGATTACGTCGTCACCAAGATACCCCGTTTTGCGTTCGAGAAATTCCCCGGCGCCTCCCACACGCTGACGACGTCGATGAAGTCGGTCGGCGAGGTGATGGCGATCGGCCGCACCTTCCAGGAAAGCCTGCAGAAGGCGCTGCGCGGGCTGGAGACCGGACTGACCGGTCTCGACGAGATCGAAATCGACGGGCTCGGCCGCGGCGACGACAAGAACGCCATCCGCGCCGCCTTGGGCACGCCGACGCCGAACCGCCTGCTGCAGGTCGCGCAGGCGATGCGGCTCGGTTGGACCAACGAGGAGATCTTCAATTCCTGCAAGATCGACCCGTGGTTCCTGGCCGAGATGCGCGGCATCGTCGAGATGGAGGACAAGGTCCGCAACCACGGTCTGCCGCCGAACGCGTTCGGGATGCGGACTTTGAAGGCGATGGGCTTTTCCGACGCGCGGCTTGCTGTCATCACGCAGACCACCGAGGCCGAGGTCACCGCCAAGCGTCATGCGCTCGACGTGCGCCCCGCGTTCAAGCGCATTGACACCTGCGCCGCGGAATTCGCCTCGCCCACCGCCTACATGTACTCGACCTATGAGCGGCCGTTCGCAGGCGAACTCGCCGACGAGAGCCAGCCGTCGGACCGCAAGAAGGTGATCATCCTCGGCGGCGGACCGAACCGCATCGGCCAGGGCATCGAGTTCGACTATTGCTGCTGCCACGCCTGCTTCGCGCTGGCCGATGCCGGCTACGAGACCATCATGGTCAACTGCAATCCGGAGACGGTGTCGACCGATTACGACACCGCCGACCGCCTCTACTTCGAGCCGCTCACAGGTGAGGACGTGCTGGAGATCATCGCCACCGAACGCAAGAACGGCACGCTGCATGGCGTGATCGTGCAGTTCGGCGGCCAGACCCCGCTGAAGCTGGCGCGCTTGCTGGAAGCCGCCGAAGTGCCGATCCTCGGCACCTCGCCCGACGCCATCGACCTCGCCGAAGACCGCGACCGCTTCAAGCGCGTTCTCGACAAGCTCCGTCTCAAGCAGCCGAAGAACGGCATCGCCTATTCGGTCGAACAGGCACGCCTGGTGGCCGCCGATCTCGATTTGCCGCTGGTGGTGCGTCCGTCCTATGTGCTCGGCGGTCGCGCGATGCAGATCATCCGCGAGGAGAACCAGCTCAACGACTATCTGCTCGGAACGCTGCCCGAACTGGTGCCCGCCGACGTCAGGGCGCGCTATCCCAACGACAAGACCGGGCAGATCAACACCGTGCTCGGCAAAAACCCGCTGCTGTTCGACCGCTATCTGTCCGACGCTACTGAAATCGACGTCGACTGCCTCTGCGACGGCAAGGACACCTTCATCGTCGGCATCATGGAGCACATCGAGGAAGCCGGCATCCATTCCGGCGACTCGGCCTGCTCGCTGCCGCCGCACTCGCTCGATGCCAAGATGATCGAGGAGCTGGAGCGGCAGACCCGCGAGCTCGCGCTCGGCCTCGACGTGGTCGGCCTGATGAACGTGCAATACGCCATCAAGGACGGCGAGATCTACGTGCTCGAAGTCAATCCGCGCGCATCGCGCACGGTACCGTTCGTCGCCAAGGTGGTCGGCACGCCGGTCGCCAAGATCGCGGCGCGGATCATGGCCGGCGAGAAGCTCGCCGATTTCAAGCTGAAGAAGAAAAAGCTCAACCATGTCGGCGTCAAGGAATCGGTATTCCCGTTCGCGCGCTTCCCCGGCGTCGACACCGTGCTCGGACCGGAGATGCGTTCGACCGGCGAAGTGATGGGCATCGACCGCTCGTTCGAAGTCGCATTCGCGAAGAGCCAGCTCGGCGGCGGTACGCGCGTGCCGCGCCAGGGCACGGTGTTCGTCTCGGTGCGTGAGAGCGACAAGGACCGCATCGCCGATGCCGTGCGGCTGTTGCACGGGCTCGGCTTCAAAGTGATGGCAACGTCAGGGACCCAGCGTTTCCTGGCCGATCACGGCGTGCCGACCGAGAAGGTGAACAAGGTCCTGGAGGGCCGTCCGCACATCGTCGACGCGATCACCAATGGCGACGTCCAACTGGTCTTCAATACCACCGAGGGCCCACAGGCGCTGGCCGACAGCCGTTCGCTGCGGCGGGCTGCCCTCTTGCATAAAGTGCCATATTACACCACTCTTTCAGGCGCGGTGGCGGCCGCGCAGGGGATCCGCGCCTACCGGGACGGGGACCTTGAGGTCCGCACGCTTCAGAGTTACTTTTCCGAGAGCTGACCGCCGCCCGGGCCGAACGTCCGAAACGGTCAGCAATTAGCCTGACGGCTGGAACTCACCGCGCGATTGGATGTTGTCACGGCCCTTAGCGGGGCCGAAAATCACTGGGCTTCCGGGCTGCCCTTTTTGGCCCCGATCCTGCGTTAGCTGAACTCGATGTCCCGTGCGCCCTGGATTCGCGCACGGGCAAAGGACGAAGATGATGGTGGAAAAGGTTCCGATGACCGCAGGTGGATACACCGGACTGACGAACGAGCTGAAGAAGCGGCAGTCGGAAGACCGTCCGCGCATCATCGAACATATCGCGGAGGCGCGCTCGCATGGCGACCTCTCGGAGAACGCCGAGTATCACGCCGCCAAGGAAGAGCAGTCGCACAATGAAGGCCGAATCGCCGAGCTGGAGGACAAGCTCGCGCGTGCCGACATCATCGACATCTCGAAGCTCTCCGGCGACACCATCATGTTCGGCGCCACCGTGACGCTGGTCGACGAGGACACCGAAAAGAAGGCGGTGTGGCAGCTCGTCGGCGAGGTCGAGGCCGACGCCAAGAAGGGCCGGATCTCCATTACCTCGCCATTGGCGCGCGCGCTAATCGGCAAGAAGCAGGGCGCCACGGTTGAAGTGATGGCGCCAGGCGGCGCCAAGGCCTACGAAATCACCAAGGTCGAGTGGCGATAGATTTATTCTACGATTTGCTGCGAAGAAGCCGCGTCTTGCACGCGGCTTTTTTGTTGCGCCAATTCTTGTTGCGCCAAGACAACACGGTATCGCCTCATGCGCTCCCTGACGGGATTGTGAATTGGCCGCGGAGCACCGCCTATCCTAGTGAGGCGGGGTGATATGATTATGCACCATAACTAAGTTACCCGAAGGAAACCGCATGCCACACCTCATGCAATGATCCATCGGGAGCGGTGTTGACATCATATGGCGGAGACACACACCGTGTATCCGTTCAATTCCACGTTCCAGCATGTCAAACAGGGGGACAATGACAATGGACCAGACGCTTTCCAAATATCAGCCGATCGCGCTGAGCCTTTTCCGATTCATCACCGGGTTGATGCTGTTTCAGTACGGCATCGCGAAGCTGTTCAAGTTTCCGCCGGTACCGATGTTCGAAAAGGTCGAACTGTTCTCGCTCTACGGCGCGGCAGGCAGCATCGAACTCATCATAGGCGGACTGCTCCTCGTCGGCCTCTTTACGCGTCTCGCCGCCTTTATCCTGTCGGGAGAAATGGCGTTCGCCTACTTCATAAGTCACTTCCCGAAGAACTTCTACCCGGTCATCAACGGCGGCACTGCAGCAATCCTGCTCTGCTTTGCCTGCCTCTATTTGGTGACGTCGGGCGGAGGTCCGATCAGCCTCGATGCGCTGCTGCGGAAGAAATAATTCAAGCCAGAGTTCGTCTTGAACGAAGCGATCCAGGGCCATCGGCGCTGGATCGCTTTTTCATTTCCGTCAGCCCGCCACTTTGAGATCCAGCGGCACGGCGGCCTCGTATTTCGAATTGTGCAGCACCAGCGATGTCCGGACATTGCGCACATGCGGCGCGGCGGTCAGGTGGGTGACGAAATCCTGGAACGTTGCCATGTCGGGCGCGACGCATTTCAGGATGAAGTCGACCTCGCCCGACAGCATCCAGCATTCCCGCACCAAGGGCTCGGCGCGCACGAAATTCTCGAACGCGCGCAGATCGGCGTCGGCCTGGCTCGACAAATGGACGGCGGCGAACACCGTCACGTCGAAGCCGAGACGGCGTGGATCGAGCATGCCGCGGTATCCCTGGATGTAGCCTTCCTCCTCCAGCGTCCTGACCCGGCGCAGGCAGGGCGGCGGCGAGATCCCGACGCGTTTGGCCAGTTCCACGTTGGTGATTCGGCCGTCGGCCTGGATTTCGGCGAGAATTTTGAGGTCGATTTCGTCAAGGTTCTTCGACACGCGACTACGATTCCCTGAAGGCTTGGACGTTTGGCAGGTCTGCTGGCAACTGTCTTAGCGCAGGCTGCGCACTTTGCGCAATTTTATTGCGCGTGCAGCGCACGATTTCGCGAATTTGATTTCAGTTCCGGGGAAAAATCGCTGGTTTGGATTGCAATTCTTGCATAGCTACCCAGATATCATAGACTGGATTTGGCACTTTTAGCGCCGCCGCGACCCCTTTCCGGGCGCTTTCCGCTCAAGTCCTGACCAAAATCCCCAGCACAGAGGGATCTGCCAATGCCCGCGCCTATCCATGCCAAGGTCGTCATCATCGGGTCCGGTCCTGCCGGTTACACCGCGGCGATCTACGCAGCGCGCGCGATGCTCGAGCCGGTGCTGATTCAGGGCATCCAGCCGGGCGGGCAGCTCACCATCACCACCGACGTTGAAAACTATCCCGGCTTCGCCGATGTGATCCAGGGCCCCTGGCTGATGGAGCAGATGGAGAAGCAGGCGGCTCATGTCGGCACCAAGATCGTCAACGATCTCGTCAGCAAGCTCGAACTCGGCCAGCGGCCGTTTCGCCTGACCTGCGATAGCGGGGACGTCTATTTGGCCGAAACCGTCATCCTCGCGACTGGCGCGCAGGCGCGCTGGCTTGGAATACCGTCAGAAGAGAAATTCCAGGGGGGTGGCGTGTCCGCCTGTGCGACCTGCGACGGCTTCTTCTACCGCAACAAGGAAGTCGTGGTGGTCGGAGGCGGCAATACCGCGGTCGAGGAAGCCCTGTTCCTGACCAACCACGCCTCGCAAGTCACCATCGTCCATCGCCGCGATCATTTCCGCGCCGAGCGCATCCTGCAGGACCGCCTGTTCAAGCACCCCAAGATCAAGGTGATCTGGGATAGTGCGATCGACGAGATCTGCGGAACGGAGAACCCGAACAAGGTCACCCATGTGCGGCTGAAAAACGTCAAGACCGGCAGACTGACCGACGTGCGGACGGACGGCGTCTTCATCGCGATCGGGCATGCGCCGGCGACCGAGCTGGTCAAAGGCCAGATCAAACTCAAACCGTCAGGCTATGTCGAGGTGGCGCCGAATTCGACTGCGACCTCGATCCCCGGCCTGTTCGCTGCCGGCGACGTGGCCGACGAAACCTACCGGCAGGCGGTGACCGCCGCCGGCCTCGGCTGCATGTCGGCACTCGAGGCGGAACGCTTCCTGGCTCTTCGCGCGAGCGATCGCGCAGCGGCGGAATAATCATGGCACGCTCTCGCGACGGATTTACGGATATGGATTGGGACAAGCTGAAGGTGTTTCACGCGGCAGCCGAAGCGGGCAGCTTCACGCATGCCGGAGAGCAGCTTGGACTTTCGCAATCGGCGGTCTCCCGCCAGGTCAGTGCGCTGGAGCAGGAGCTCTCGGTCTCGCTGTTTCACCGCCACGCCCGCGGCTTGATCCTCACCGAGCAGGGCGACCTGCTGTTCCGCACCGCGCATGACGTGTTCATGCAGCTGCAGGCGGCGCGCGCAAAACTCACCGACAGCCGCGAGCGGCCGAGCGGCGACCTCAAGATCACGACGCCGCCCGCGCTCGGCATCAACTGGCTGATCCCGCGGCTCGACGAGTTCACCGCGCTCTATCCGGACATCCGTATCTCGCTGATCGTCACCGACGAGGATCTCGATCTGTCGATGCGCGAGGCCGACGTGGCGATCCGCACCCGCAAGCCGACCCAGCCCGACCTGATCCAGCGCAAGCTGTTCTCGATCGGCTTCCACGCCTATTGCTCGCCGGAATACATCAAGCGCTTCGGCACGCCGCGGACGCTGGACGATCTCGACTCGCACCGCATCATCATGCTCGGCGACGCGCAGGTGCCGCCGCATCTGCAGAACCGCAGCTGGTTGATCGATGCCGGGCGCAACGGTTCCGGCCCGCGCGAAGCCTACTTCAAGGTCAACAACATCCTGGGCCTGGTGCGCGCCTGTCAACAGGGGCTCGGCATCGCCGCGCTGCCGGACTATCTGGTCGAGGAGAACAACCGCCTCGTGCAGCTGTTCGGCGAGTCCGACTCGATCGCGCTCGACACCTACTTCGTCTATCCGGAGGAGTTGAAGACGGTGGCGCGGGTGCAGGTGTTCCGCGACTTCGTGGTCAGCAAGGCGCAGCGCTGGCCGTCCTGATTAAGCGGCCCTTATATGATTCAATTATAGGTGGTCGGCCCTGTCCAGAGGCCGACAAGAGGCCCCCCAAATCTCCGCATGTCAGACATGCGGCTCGGACGGTTGCCGCGTGGCGCCGATGGGGATCATAGTGTTGACACGCTGAGCGGTCGCGTCGCGCATATGTCCCCCTCCTCCAGCGGCGCGGAAGTTCAGTAATCCCTCTTGGAAGGTGATTGTGTCGGCCTCACGTGGCCAATACCTCAAGCCGGGCTCTCTCGAGCCCGGCTTTTTTTCATGCGCGCGTCACGTCGGTACATTGCGCGCCACGTCCGTGCGCTGGGCGTCACGACATTGACAATGAGAACGCAGCGCAGCATCATCGCGACATGATCACGACTTCGTGCGCCGTTCTGTCGTCGAAAAAAGCTCCCCTCCCGGGGACACGAGATCGCGCGCGATAAGATCATTTCGCATTTGACCGATCCCGAAACCCCGCCGCCTGGACGGGGTTTTTTATTGGTCCCGTCTCCGGCTTTGCCCCTGAGGAGATGGAACATGACCGATCTACAACAGCAATTGCAGGGCCTGTGGCTGCCCTTGATCACGCCATTTCGCAACGGCGAACTCGACGTCGACTCGCTGCGCCGTCTCGTGCAGCATTACGCCAGCGGCCCGGTGGACGGCTTTATCCTTGGTGCAACCTCCGGTGAAGGCATGTCGCTCGGCTTCAGCGAGCTGGAACGGCTGACGACCGTGGTGCGCGCCGAGTTGAGTGCCGGCTCCCGCCATCTGCCGATCTGCCTCGGGCTATCAGGCGCCAGCACCGCGCGGATGAAGGATGCGCTTGATGATACCGCCGATTGGCCGATCGACGGCTATCTGATCGCCAGCCCGTACTACACCCGCCCCTCGCAGCGCGGGCTGCTGCAGCATTTCAACGCGCTCGCCGATCACGCCGCCTGGCCGATCGTGCTCTACAACATCCCCTACCGCACGGCGGTGAACCTGACCAACGCGACGCTGCTCGCCTTGGCCTGCCACCCGAACATCGTCGGCATCAAGGATTGCTGCGCCGACCGCGCGCAATCCATCGACTTCGTCAACCGGCGGCCGGCCGGCTTCCGCGTGCTGACCGGCGAGGACACGCAAACCTTCGACGCCTTGTCCGATGGCGCCGACGGCGCGATCCTGCTGTCGGCGCATCTTCACACCGACACCTTCGCCTCGATCCGGACGCAGCTGCGGCAGGGCAACCGCGATGCCGCGTTGGCCGCGTGGCAGAGCGTCGCCAACCTGACCAAGCTGTTGTTCGCCGAACCAAGCCCGGCGCCGGCCAAGCACTGGCTGTGGCGGCAGGGACTGATCGACAGTCCCGAGGTGCGGCTGCCGATGGTCGAGGTGAGCGAGGATCTCGCTGCATGTCTCGATGCCGAGATCGAGCGCCGCGCGCCGCTTGTGTTGCAGAGCGCATGACCTCGTAGCCCGGATGGAGCGAAGCGCAATCCGGGGAGCCCTCTCCGTTGGAGGGATCGGCCCCGGATTTCGCTTCGCTTCATCCGGGCTACAAGGGATCTGATCAATCCAGCTTCACCCTGGCCAGCCGCAGCGCGTTGCCGATGACGCTGACCGAGGACAGCGCCATCGCGGCGGCACCGACCATCGGTGACAGCAGGATGCCGAACAACGGATACAGCACGCCGGCCGCAACAGGCA
The DNA here is from genome assembly GCF_000938305.1 of Bradyrhizobium sp. LTSP885. Classification (GTDB taxonomy): domain Bacteria; phylum Pseudomonadota; class Alphaproteobacteria; order Rhizobiales; family Xanthobacteraceae; genus Bradyrhizobium. Next base: position 243,476 of record NZ_JYMT01000021.1, on the reverse strand, counting down.
CACCGGCGGCGTTGTAGACGAAGGCGAAGGTCAGGTTCTGGCGGATGTTGCGCATGACAGCGACCGACAGCCGCCGTGCGCGGACCAGGCCCATCAGGTCGCCGGTCAGGAGCGTGATGCCCGCGCTCTCGATCGCGACATCGGTGCCGCCGCCCATCGCGATGCCGACGTCGGCGGCGGCCAGCGCCGGCGCGTCGTTGACGCCGTCGCCGGCCATCGCGACCGTGCGGCCTTCGCCGCGCAGTCGCTGCACGACCTCGCTCTTGCGCTCCGGCAGGACGCCGGCCTCGACCTCGTCGATGCCAAGCGTGCGCGCCACGGCGCGCGCCGTCGTCTCATTGTCGCCGGTCAACATCACGATGCGCAGGCCCTCGGCACGCAGCACCTGGAGCGCTTGCACCGCCGACGGCTTGACCGGATCGGCGATCGCGATCACGCCGGCGACACGGCCATCGACCGCGATATAGATCGCGGTGGCGCCGTCCTGGCGTGCGGACTCTGCGGCCTGATCCAGCGCTGAGGTCGCGATCTTGAGTTCGCCCATCAGCACGGCATTGCCGAGCGCGACCTGTTTGCCCTCGACCGTGCCGGTCGCGCCCTTGCCGGAGGGCGAGGCGAAGTTGCCGACCGTGGCGAGTGCGAGCTTGCGGTCCTTCGCGGCCGCGATGATCGCCTCCGCCAGCGGATGCTCGCTGCCCTGTTCGACACCGGCAGCAAGGCGCAGCAGTTCGTTTTCGTCGACGCCGTCGGCAGGGATGATCCGCACCACCTTCGGCTTGCCCTCGGTCAGCGTGCCGGTCTTGTCGATCACAAGCGTATCGATCGCCTCCATCCGCTCCAGCGCCTGCGCGTCGCGGATCAGGATGCCGGAATGCGCACCGCGGCCGACGCCGACCATGATCGACATCGGCGTTGCCAGTCCGAGCGCGCAGGGACAGGCGATAATCAGCACCGTGACGGCAGCAACCAGCGCGAAGGTGAAGCGCGGTTCGGGACCGAAGCTTGCCCAGGCCACGAAGGCGAGCACGGCAGCCGCTATCACCGCCGGCACGAACCAACCCGCGACGCGATCGGCGAGCCGCTGGATCGGCGCGCGCGAGCGCTGCGCCTTCGCCACCATGTCGACGATCCGCGCCAGCATGGTGTCGCGGCCGATCTTCTCGGCACGCATCACGAGGCCGCCGCTTTGGTTGACGGTGCCGCCGATCACCCGGTCGCCCTCTTCCTTCGACACCGGCATCGACTCGCCGGTGACCATGGATTCATCGACCACCGCGCGGCCCTCGATGACGACCCCGTCGACCGGGACCTTCTCGCCGGGGCGCACGCGCAAGCGATCGCCGACCTTGATCGCGTCGATCGCGATGTCCTCATCGCCCTGATCGGTGACGCGCCGCGCGGTCTTCGGCGCCAGGCCCAGCAGCGCGCGGATCGCGCCCGAGGTCTGCGCGCGGGCGCGCAGTTCCAGCACCTGGCCGAGCAGCACCAGCACGGTGATCACAGCCGCCGCCTCGAAATAGACCGCGACCGCGCCATGCATATCGCGGAAGGCCGGTGGAAACAGCTGCGGCGCCAGCGTCCCGACGACGCTGTAAACGTAGGCGACGCCGGTGCCCATCGCGATCAGCGTGAACATGTTGAGATTGCGGGTGAGGATTGATTGCCAGCCGCGCACAAAGAATGGCGCGCCGGCCCACAGCACCACGGGCGTCGCCAGCACGAACGAGATCCAGTTCGACCAATTCGGCGGCACCAGATGCATCAGGCCGAGATGGCTGCCCATCTCGAGCACAAACACCGGCGAGGTCAGCGCCAGCGCGATCCAGAACCGCCTGGTCATGTCGATCATTTCAGGATCAGGCCCGTCATCGAGCGAGACCTGCTCGGGCTCCAGCGCCATGCCGCAGATCGGGCAGCTGCCGGGGCCGACCTGCCGCACCTCCGGGTGCATCGGACAGGTGTAGATCGTATCAGCGGGCGCCGGCGGCTCCGGCTCGCGCGGTTTCAGGAATTTCTCCGGCTCGGCCTCGAAGCGCTCGCGGCAGCGGCCGCTGCAGAAGAAGTAGTCTTCGCCCTGGTAGCTGAAGCGATGCCTGGCGGTCGCCGGATTGACCTTCATGCCGCAGACCGGATCGATCGCCAGCGCCGCCTCGACCGGCTTGTCGCCGTGCTCGTGCTTGCCGCCGCAACAGGCGTGCGCCGTCGCCCCATGCTGATCATGCGCGTGCGAATGGTCGTGTTCTGCGTGTGCCACGAAGCTCTTCCCGGCCGGTATCCCGGCCTCTTGATTATCATACCCTAGGGGGGTATATGACGCTTATGCGCGAAGAGATCAAGACGTCCTGTTTAAAACGGCTCAAACGGATCGAGGGCCAGGTCCGCGGCCTCGCCGGCATGGTCGAGGACGACCGCTACTGCATCGATGTGGTGACGCAGATCGCCGCAGCCCGCGCCGCGCTGCGCCGCGTCGAGGAGGAGGTCCTGCGCGACCATGTCGCGCATTGCGTGGAGCATGCGATCTCGTCCGGCGACAAGGCCGACCAGCGGCGCAAGATCACCGAGCTGATGGATGTGATCGGCCGCGCGGATCGGTGATCGGAGAAGGCTAAAGCAGCAGCGGAAGTTCACCTCTCCCCTTGTGGGAGAGGTCGGATCGCATCGCAGATGAGATCCGGGTGAGGGGTATCTCTCCGCATACTCTCACGTCATGAGTCCGCGGAGACGTACCCCTCATCCGGCGCTTCGCGCCACCTTCTCCCACAAGGGGAGAAGGGAAGAGAGTGCGGCCGCAATCGCGATCAGGTATTGAACCTGAAGTGCATCACGTCGCCGTCGACGACGACATACTCCTTGCCTTCGAGCCGCAGCTTGCCGGCATCGCGCGCGCCGGCTTCGCCATTGCCCGCGATGTAATCGTCATAGGCGATGGTCTCGGCGCGGATAAAGCCCTTCTCGAAATCGGTATGGATCACGCCGGCCGCGGCCGGCGCCTTGGTGCCGCGATCGATGGTCCAGGCACGCGCTTCCTTCGGACCGACGGTGAAATAGGTGATGAGGTCGAGCAGCTGGTAGCCGGCGCGGATCAGGCGGTCGAGCCCGGCTTCCTGGAGCTCCAGCGTCTCCAGGAAGTCGACGCGCTCCTCGCGCGACAACGTTGCGATCTCGGATTCGATCTTGGCCGAGATCACCACCGCGACCGCGCCCTCTTCCCTGGCGCGTTCGAACACCGCCTTAGAGAAATTGTTGCCGTCCTTGGCGGAGCCTTCCTCGACATTGCAGACGTAAAGCACCGGCTTCGACGTCAAAAGGCCGAGCATGCGGAAGGCGCGCTCCTCCTCCGGCTTGCGCTCCAGCCCGCGGGCCGGCTTGCCCTCGCGCAGCAGCACCAACGCGCGGTTGACCAGCTCGAGCTGCTCCTTGGCGTCCTTGTCGTTGCCCTTGGCCTTCTTCGTGAGGTTGTCGACGCGCTTTTCCAGGCTGTCGAGATCGGACAGCATCAGCTCGGTCTCGATGGTCTCGATGTCGGCGAGCGGCGCGATCTTGCCCTCGACATGGGTGATGTCGGAATCCTCGAAGCAGCGCACCACATGGGCCACCGCATCGACCTCGCGGATGGTGGCGAGAAACTGGTTGCCGAGGCCTTCGCCCTTCGACGCGCCGCGGACCAGGCCTGCGATGTCGACGAAGGTCAGCCGGGTCGGGATGATCTGGGCGGATTTGGCGATCGCCGACAGCTTGTCCAGCCGCGGATCGGGCACCGCGACCTCACCGACATTCGGTTCGATGGTGCAGAACGGATAGTTCGCCGCTTGCGCCGCGGCCGTCTCGGTCAGCGCATTGAACAGCGTCGACTTGCCGACGTTAGGCAGCCCGACGATCCCGCATTTGAATCCCATTGTCCGTCCCGAAATCTGTTGGAGAAGCCCCGCGGGTCACGCCGCGCCGTTCTCATCCTTGTCGAAAAATCCCTTGGCCTGCATCACCAGATGCACCTTGTTGGCGAACGACGCATCGTGGCTGGTCGCCAGCAGACCGGCATTGTCGGCGACGGCTGCACACAAGGCCTCCACCCACGCCCGGTCGCTTTTGGCGAAGTCCGACAGCACGTGGCTGTGCACCAGCTCCTTGACGCCGGGATGACCGATCCCGAGCCGCACCCGGCGATACTCGTTGCCGATATGCGCCGAGATCGAGCGCAGCCCGTTATGACCGGCGATGCCGCCACCGACCTTCAGGCGCACCTTCGCCGGCGGCAGTTCGAGCTCGTCCTGGAACACGGTGACGTCGGAGGCCGCGAGCTTGAAAAAGCTTGCCGCTTCCTGCACCGCGCGCCCGGACTCGTTCATGTAGGTGGCCGGCTTCAACAGCACGACCTTCTGATGGTCAAGCACGCCTTCCGCGGTCTCGCCCTGAAAGCGACGGCGCCATGGTGCGAAACCATGACGCCGTGCAATCTCATCGACCGCCAGGAACCCGATATTGTGCCGGTTGCTGGCGTATTTCGCGCCGGGATTACCGAGACCGACGAAGAGGCGCATGGCACGGCATCCCGTATCGGCGCGCCATCAGTTGATCGCGCGCCGACCTGATCGGTTACTTCTTCTTGTCGCCACCGGCAGGCGCCTTGGCACCTGCGGCCGGAGCCTTGGCACCCGCAGCCGGAGCCTTGGCACCTGCGGCCGGAGCCGCAGCACCCGCGGCCGGAGCGGCAGCAGGAGCCGCTGCACCCGCAGCAGCCGGCGCCGCGCCACCAGCAGCCGCCGCAGCCGCGGCCTTCAGCTCTTCGGCGTAACCGGACGGCGGCACGATGGTGACCAGGGTCGCGTCCTCGCGGGTCAGCGACTTCACGCCCGCAGGCAGCTTGATCTCGGAGAGATGCAGCGAGTGGCTGATCTCGAGCGTGCTGACGTCGGCCTCAATGTATGGCGGGATGTTGTCGACCGAGCACTCCAGTTCGAGCGCGTGGGTGACGATGTTGACGGTGCCGCCGCGCTTGATGCCGGGCGCGGCTTCCGCGTTCACGACGTGCAGCGGTACGCTGACGCGGATGGTGGCGCCTTCGCCGAGCCGCATGAAGTCGACGTGGATCGGGAAGTCCTTCACCGGATCGAGGTGGAAGTCACGCGGAATCACCCGATGCTTCTTACCCTCGAGATCGATGTCGTAAATCGTGGTCAGGAACCGGCCTGCGAGGATGCGCTGGCGCAATTCGCGGTCGTCGACCGAGATGGTGACGGGGGGCTGGTTGTTTCCGTAGATCACTCCGGGAACTCTCCCGGCGCGACGCTCTGCCCGGGCGGCCCCCTTGCCGCTCTGCGGACGCGCGGTCGCCTTCAATTCCTTGACGGTCGCCATAGCGTTAAGTCCTTGTATTTAAAAAGTTAAAGGCCGCAGCGCGGCCCATGCACAAGTCCACAGCAAGCCTCCAGGGGTGCGGGGGCCGCGGACGTGGCGGGCTTTTAGCCTCAAAGGGACGAAATGACAAGGAAATGAAGGGACTTTTCTTGCTCGCCGGCCGCAGAACAGCGAATCCGTAGCCCGGATGGAGCGCAGCGCAATCCGGGGCCGCTCCAACCGCGGATGGTCCGGTCCCGGATTTCGCTTCGCTCCATCCGGGCTACGGGTCTCGTTAACCCGTCGTCCCCGTCGCGCCGCCGAGCTTGGCTTCGAGGGCAGCAATGCGGGCCTTCAGCGCCTCGTTCTCCTCGCGGGCCAGGCGGGCCATGTCCTTGACCGCCTCGAATTCCTCGCGCTTGACCAAATCAAGGTCGCGCAGAATGCGTTCGGCCTGGTTGCGCATGACCGTGTCGACCTCACGCTTGACGCCCTGGGCGGCGCCCGCGGCATCGTTCATCAGACGGCCGATCTCGTCGAAAAACCGATTGCTGGTCTGGGTCATCTCGCAAACTCTCCGCGTTCACTTAACTCGCGCACAGACAATGGCGATCCCTGCGATGCGGTTCAAGCCCGCAATGAATGGCTGGCCCCCTGTAGCTTGCCTTGTCATGCTCCGGTTTCCTTGCAATCGTATTGAACCGACAACAGAAATCGCAAATCACAACGCGAACGGAAACGTCATGATCGAGCACACGGTCGATATCGAGACCAAGGACGGCAAGACCACCACCTTCATCACCCATCCCGAGCGCGGCGGACCGTTTCCGGTCGTGATCTTCTACATGGACGCGCCGGCAATCCGCGAGGAGCTGCGCGACATGGCGCGCCGGCTCGGCACCTCGGGCTATTACGTGATGCTGCCCAACATGTATTACCGCGCCGGCGCGATGGAGCTCGGCCCGATCAACCCCGATCCGGAATCGCCGGAGCGCAAGCGCATGTTCGCGCTGATGCACTCGCTCAACATCCCGCTTGTCATGGAAGACACCAAGGGCCTGCTCGCCTATGCCGAGACGCAAAAGGCCGCGAACACCGACATCGTCGGCACCGTCGGCTATTGCATGAGCGGCCGCTATGCGGTGAACGCCGCGACGCATTTCCCCGACCGGGTCAAGGCTGCCGCCTCGATCTACGGTACGCATCTGGCGACCGACCAGCCCGACAGCCCGCATCTCGCCACACAGAAGACCAAGGCCGAACTCTATTTCGCCTGCGCCGAGACCGATATCTACGCGCCGCAGGAGATCATCGAGCAGGTGAAGGTCGGCATGAAGGGATCGAACAACGAGGTCGAGATCTATCCCGGCACGCATCACGGCTTTGCGTTCCCCAAGCGCCCGGTCTATGACCGCGACGCCGCCGAACGCCATTGGGAGCGGCTGCTTGCCCTCTATCGCCGCAACCTCGTGAGCTGAGCCTCAAGACGCACGATGCCGTTCCTGCTGATCGACTTTCCGGTGTTCAACCCCGTCGCGGTCGCGCTCGGGCCAGTCGTGATCCGCTGGTATGCGTTGGCCTATATCGGCGGCATCGTGCTGGGGTGGATCTACGCCCGCTCGCTGATCAAGAAGCAACGGCTGTGGGGCGGGCCGGCGCCGATCACGCTGCCGCAGCTCGACGATTTCATCCTCTGGGTCACGCTCGGCATCATCGTCGGCGGCCGCACCGGCTATGTGCTGTTCTACAACCTGCCCTTCTTCATCGCGCACCCGGCCGAGATCCTCGAGCTGTGGAAGGGCGGCATGTCGTTCCACGGCGGCTTCATGGGCTGCGTCGTCGCGGTGATGTGGTTCGCGCGGAAGAACGACATCTCGATCCTGTCGCTTGGCGACATCACCACCGCGGTCGGGCCGATCGGGCTGTTCCTCGGACGGCTCGCCAATTTCATCAACAGCGAATTATGGGGCCGCCACGCCGAGGCGAGCCTGCCCTGGGCCATGATCTTCCCCAATGGCGGGCCGCTGCCGCGCCATCCGAGCCAGCTTTACGAGGCTGGCCTGGAAGGCATTTTGCTATTTACTGTGCTGGCCGTGATGATCCGGATGGGTGCGCTGAAGCGGCCCGGCCTGATCCTCGGCAGTTTCATCACGATCTACGGTTTTGCCCGAATCGCCGGCGAGTTTTTCAGAGAGCCCGACCCGCAGCTCGGATTCCTGTGGGGTGGGCTAACCATGGGTATGTTGCTGTCAGTGCCAATGATTATTGTGGGCGCTATCATCATCGTGGCCTCCATTCGCCGCAAGGCAAAGGGGCCGGTGCCCGATTCAATTTAAAGGGACGCCTGTGAGCGAACATTCCCCGCTGCTGGACGAGATCAGGAAGCTGATCAAATCGTCCGGACCGATGCCGGTCTGGCGCTACATGGAATTGTGCCTGATGCATCCGCAGCACGGCTATTATTTGTCGCGCGATCCGCTGGGGCGCGAGGGCGACTTCACCACGTCGCCGGAAGTCAGCCAGATGTTCGGCGAGCTGCTCGGCCTGTGGAGCGCATCGATCTGGAAGGCGATCGGCTCGCCGTCGACGCTGCGGGTGGTCGAACTGGGCCCCGGCCGCGGCACCATGATGTCGGATGCGCTGCGCGCGCTCCGGGTGCTGCCGCCGCTGTATCAGTCGCTCAGCATCCACCTCGTCGAGGTCAACCCGGTGCTGCGGGAGAAGCAGCGCGCGACGCTCTCAGGCGTGCGCAACGTCGCGTGGCACGAGACCATCGACGACGTCCCCGAGGGACCTGCGGTCATCCTCGCCAACGAATATTTCGACGTGCTTCCGATCCACCAGATGGTCCGGCGCGAAACCGGCTGGCACGAACGCACGGTCGGGATCGATGCCAATGGCAGCCTGTATTTCGCCGCGGCGCCGGAACCGATGCCGCGCTTTGAGGTACTGCTGCCGCCATTGGTGCGCGCCGCCCCGCTCGGCGCGGTGTTCGAATGGCGGCCCGACACCGAGATCATGAAGCTCGCAACCCGGGTGCGCGACCAGGACGGCGCCGCGTTGATTATCGACTACGGCCATCTGCGCAGCGACGCCGGCGACACCTTCCAGGCGATCGCGCGCCACAGCTTCGCCGATCCGCTGAAGAATCCGGGAGAGGCCGACGTGACCGCCCATGTCGATTTCCAGGCGCTGACGCGGGCTGCCGAGGATGTCGGCGCGCGCGTCCATGGGCCGGTGACGCAGGGCGACTTCCTCAAGCGCCTCGGTGTCGAGGCCCGCGCCGCCGGATTGATGGCGAAAGCCACGCCCGAGGTCTCCGCCGACATCGCCGGCGCCCTGCGGCGCCTGACCGATTCCGGCCGTGGCGGCATGGGCTCGATGTTCAAGGCGATGGCGGTCTCGGATCCACGCATCACCTCGATCGCTGGCCTCAGCGATCCGCCTGACGAGGCCGAAGAGTCATGACATTGGGATCATCTCTGCTGTCGGCCATCCCGGACCTGCGCCACGCTTTCTTCGCGCGCGAGGGCGGCGTCTCCGAGGGCATCTATGCCGCGCTGAATGGCGGCCTCGGCTCACGCGATGACCCCGCAAGCGTCGTTGAAAACAGGCGGCGCATGGCCGAACGACTGGGCGTGTCGCCGGCGCATCTCGTCAGCGTTCACCAGATCCACTCGCCAGACGTCGTGGTCGCCACCGGACCCTGGAACGGCGACGCGCGCCCGAAGGCGGACGCGCTCGTCACCAATGTCGAAGGTCTCGCGATCAGCGTCACCACTGCCGATTGCGGGCCGATCCTGTTCGTCGACCCCAATGCGCGCGTGATCGGCGCGGCGCATGCCGGCTGGAAGGGCGCGCTGACCGGCGTGCTGGAATCGACCATCGACGCGATGGAGACGCTTGGCGCCGACCGCAGTGGCATCGTCGCCGCGATCGGTCCGCTGATCCGGCAGGACTCCTACGAAGTCGGCAGCGAATTCGTCGAGCGCTTCATCGAGGCCGACGCCGGGAACGGGATGTTCTTCATTCCGGGCGAGCGCGACGGACATGCGATGTTCGATCTCGCCGGCTTCATCCGGATGCGGCTGGAGAATGCCGGCGTGCTGATGATCGACGATCTCGGCATCGACACCTATTCCGACGAGCGTTTCTTCAGCTACCGCCGTTCCGTGCACCGCAAGGAAAGCGATTACGGCCGGCACGTACATGCCATCGCGCTGATGCGGGAGTAGCGATCCAGCAAAGCTGGTCATCGTCTGGTCGACCAGGCAAGGAATTCGGTCCTGCCCCGTCGCCTGCCGGCCGGATCCGTTAAGACCTGTGCCCTCCCTGCCCTAGACGTTAAGCCGTTTTAACGATATCGCAGGACGCAATGAGGGAAGCGTCAAAAAGCCAGTTTCAAACTGGGACAGTCGTGCGCGTCGCGATCGCTGCGACGTGGCTTGCGATCGCCTGCGCGCTTGGCGGCTGTGCCGGCGGCGGTGGCGCGGCCGATTCCTATGCCATGGCCGCACCAAGCGGCGGCGCGACCGTCGCGTTCGAATCGATCGACGGCCCGCCGCCTCAGGTGTTCGACCGCATGGTCGGCGTGCTCGACAGTGAATCCAAGCTGCGCAGCCTCTCGATCGTGTCACGCGAAGGCTCTGCCGCCTATCGCGTGCGCAGCTATCTGTCGGCGCAGGTGGTGCGTGGCCGCACCGTGATCTCCTGGGTCTGGGACGTCTACGACAGCAACCAGCAGCGCGCGCTCCGGCTTTCCGGCGAGGAACCCGGCGGCAAGGCCGGCCGCGACGCCTGGGCCGCGGCCGACGACCTGGTCCTGCGCAAGATCGCCCAAGCGGGCCTCAGCGGCCTGTCCAGCATGATCAATGGCGGCCCGGCGGATGGCTCCGCGCGCACCCCGGCACCGGAGCTGCGCGGGCCGGCGGTGGCAAGCGCCCCAGCCGAGACCGTCGCGCTCGGATATTCCGCTAACTAAGCCCCGCGTTATCACGGGGATAGCCCATTTTTGACCGGGAAAACCGGCCCAATGGGTTGCCAGCCAAGGCGGCCGCCTGATATTCCCTCGCCCATCGAAAACCCGCCGGTTCTGTAGGGACTTGTGATGCTGAACGTCTTATCCAGCAAAGAGCGGGAGGAAGCCTCGATGTCGGCCAAGAACGGATCAATCAAGCTCGTCGCCGGCAACTCCAATCCTGTGCTGGCACAGGATATCGCCAAAGCGCTCGGAATCGAGCTGACCAAGGCCGTGGTCCGGCGCTTCGCCGACATGGAGATCTTCGTCGAGATCCAGGAGAACGTCCGCGGTTCGGACATGTACATCCTGCAGTCGACGTCGTTTCCGGCGAACGACAATCTGATGGAACTGCTGATCATCACCGACGCGCTGCGCCGTTCCTCGGCGCGCCGCATCACGGCAGTGATCCCCTATTTCGGCTATGCCAGGCAGGACCGCCGCTCCGGCTCGCGCACACCGATCTCGGCCAAGCTCGTCGCCAATCTGATCACCCATGCCGGCGTCGACCGCGTCATGACGCTCGACCTGCATGCCGGTCAGATCCAGGGCTTCTTCGACATCCCGACCGACAACCTCTACGCAGCGCCGCTGATGGTGCGCGACATCAAGGACAGGTTCGACCTCTCCAAGACGATGGTGATCTCGCCCGACGTCGGCGGCGTGGCGCGCGCCCGCGGTCTCGCCAAGCGCATCAACACCCCGCTCGCCATCGTCGACAAGCGCCGCGAGCGGCCCGGTGAATCCGAAGTCATGAACGTGATCGGCGACGTCTCGGGCTACAACTGCATCCTGGTCGACGACATCGTCGACTCCGGCGGCACGCTGGTGAACGCGGCCGAGGCGCTGATCAAGCACGGCGCCAAGGAAGTGTCGGCCTACATCACCCACGGCGTGCTGTCCGGCGGCGCCGCCGCGCGCATCGCCTCGTCGCGGCTGAAGGAGCTGGTCATTACCGACTCGATCCTGCCGACCGAGGCCGTCAACAAGGCGCCGAACATCCGCACCATCTCGGTCGCCGGCCTGATCGCCGAAGCGATCGGCCGCACCGCGGCGGAAGAGTCGGTCTCGAGCCTGTTCGATTAGTAGTTCACGCCGTCATTCCGGGATGGTCCGAAGGACCAGACCTCAGATGCGCAATTGCGCATCGGGGAATCTCGAGATTCCGGGTTCGATGCTTTGCATCGCCCCGGAATGACGGGATTCAAAACCCCGGCCGCGGCACGTGGCTCATCAGCGTGCGCGCATAACCGCCATCGACGATGATCTCCTCGCCGTTGACGTAGGACGACCGGTCGCTGGCCAGGAACATGATCGCATCCGCCATGTCCTGCGGCGCGCCGATCCGGCGCATCGGCACCACGGCGGTGCGACGCTCGGTAACCCCGGGGGTATCGTAGAAGGCCTGGCTCATCGGCGTGATCACGAGGCCCGGACTGACGACGTTGCTGCGGATGCCATGCGGGCCCCATTCAGCGGCGAGCTGCTGCGACAGCATCACAACGCCGGCCTTGCTGACGCTGTAGGCGCCGCTTTGTCCCTGCGCATTGCTGGCAGCGATCGAGGCGATATGCACGAGACTGCCGCGGCCCGCGTTGCGCATCTGGCGGCCGAACGCCTGCGCGCAGATGAAATAGCCGGTGAGATTGACCGCGAGCACCGCGTTCCATTCGGCGAGCGCGAGCGTATCGAGCCCGCCTGGACGCAGTACTGCGGCGGTGTTGACGAGAATGCCGCACGGCCCGAGCGCGCGCGCGACGGTATCGGCCGCCGCCGCGACACTCTCGGCGCTCGTCGTGTCGCAGCTTGCGATGAGATGGCCGTCGCCGAACTCGCGCAGCTTCGCCTTTGTTTCTGCAAGCCCGTGTTCGTCGCGATCGATCGCGGCGACCTTGACGCCGGCGCGGGCAAAACTGACGGCCGTGGCGCGGCCAATGCCGCCACCTCCGCCGGTGACGACGGCAACCCGGCCTGACAGGCCGAGCCAGTCGGAGGAATGTTGTTCGGTCATGGGCGCCTCCCGCGCTTTTTGGTTTATGCCCGCGAGCATAGCCGAAAGCGCGGCAGGCGAGAGCGATTCCGGCGCGCATGCCGGAATCGCTTTTGTGTGGCCCCTAGTCTAGCCCGCAATCCCCGCGGCGACCTGGCCGCGCAGGCGCTCCAGGCTGAGCAGCGTGTTGGCGCAGGCTTCCGCGACCTCGATGCCCTTGATCGTGAAGTGCCGGCGGAAGAAGTCGAGATGCACCTCGGTTTCGTGGAATTGCTGCGGCGTCAGCACCGCGGAGAACACCGGCACCTCGGTGCGCAACTGCACGTCCATCAGCGCCTTGATCACGGTGTCGGCGACGAATTCGTGGCGGTAGATGCCACCGTCGACGACGAGTCCCGCGGCCACGATCGCAGTGTAGCGGCGCGTCTTCGCCAGTATCTGCGCATGCAGCGGGATCTCGAACGAGCCCGGCACCTCGAACACGTCGACATTGGTGATGTGCCGCGCCTCGATCTCCTTGAGGAACGCGATGCGGCATTCCTCGACCACCTCGCGGTGCCAGGACGCCTGCACGAAGGCGACACGCTGCGGCTTCGCGAAGCGTGGATGGTCTGTCGCCGGCGGGGATACCGGCGTATCGGCAACGATTTCTGCTTGGGAGGTCTGGACGTCTTGGTCTTGCAACATCTGATTCATGGCTTTCCTCTTTCAGGACCAGAATCAGGGCATACGGACAACAACAGCCCCACGCGAAACCGCGCGGGTTGCCGCAACCGTTCTCTTTCATCCGGACTTTAACCGTCGGCCTCGGAATTGCACCGAATCTGCTGACCCTTCCTCAACTTCACGAAGAAGGCGCTCGCGGGCTTGGGCTTGCACCCTTACCGCCGGTGGGGACTTTCACCCCGCCCTGAGAACATCGGCCCGCCCGGGATGGACGTGCCTGCCAGCAAATATGACCAAAGCGCGACAGGCGGGCAAGGACCTTTGGCATGGGAAATTGTCATGTCCCCCATGAGCGATTTGCGAGTCTTGCGGGCCTGAGAGCTGATTCACGGATGCGGCGAAGCCGCGGCAAATAGTTAACAATTCGTTACCGCGCCCGCTCCGATTCCGATTTGTTCTCAAATTAATAAATGTGGCGTGATCAGCTGTGGACGATGCGCGCTTTGGCTGTGGACGGACTCGGCGTGCGGTTGCGCGGATTCCGCAAATCACATCACTTCAACCGCGTCAGGTCCAGGGGCATCCGGAAGCCCGTTTTGGGAACTGCACTCGGCCACGACGCAGTTGTCGCACGTGCCGGCTTCCGTGTGCGTATCAACAGAACATAAGAACAAGGGTCGAGACGGCATGTCCCTGCTCGAAGGCATTATTGATTCCCGGAACAACCCGCTTGCAGTGGTCGAGGATATCGCCGCTCACAACAACTGGGCGTTCGAGCGATCCGGCGAAGATGAAGTAACGATCGTCTCCAAGGGCGACTGGACCGACTATCAGCTCTCCTTTACCTGGATGGGCGAGATCGAGGCGCTGCATCTCGCCTGCGCCTTCGATATGAAGATTCCGCAAGCGCGGCGCGCCGAGGTGCAGCGGCTTGTCGCCGCGATCAACGAGCAATTGTGGGTCGGCCATTTCGACCTGTGGACCCATAGCGGCATGGTCATGCACCGCCAGGCGCTGGTGCTGCCCGGCGGCCTCACCGCCTCCGCCGCGCAATGCGAGAGCATGCTGGTCAGCGCGATCCACGCCTGCGAGCGCTACTATCCCGCATTCCAGTTCGTGGTGTGGGCCGGCAGGTCGGCCGCGGAAGCGATGTCGGCTGCGATGTTCGATACCGAGGGTGAGGCGTAGGGGTTTCTCCCTTCGTCGTCCCGGCGGAGGCCGGGACCCATACTCCGTGACGTCGGGGTTCGGCAAACTGCTTGTGACCTCTCCCTCGCTTCACTAGAACCGCCTGTGGTTATGGGTCCCGGCCTCCGCCGGGACGACGATGGCGGTGATACCTGTGAACACATCCAGCAGCGCATTAGAGAACACCACCGGCACCATCGCGCTTGCAGGCGCGGGCAAGATGGGCGGCGCGATGTTGACCGGCTGGCTGGCGCAGGGGCTTGCGCCGGAGCGCGTGGTGGTGATCGATCCGCATCTTGCGCCGGAGATTGCCGCGCTCGCCGCCAAGGGCGTTCGTCTCAACCCACCGGCGAAGGAGATCGGCGCGGTCGATACGCTTGTCGTCGCGGTGAAGCCGCAGTCGTTTCGCGAGGCCGGCGCTGCGCTGAAGGCGTTCGTGGGACCCTCGACGCTGGTGGTCTCGATCATGGCCGGCACGACGATATCAGTGCTGGAAGAAGTCTGCGGCGGCAGGGTGGTGCGCGCAATGCCGAACACGCCGGCGGCGATCGGCCGCGGCATCACGGTCGCAGTGCCGGCGACAAGCGTCACGTCAGCGCAGCGCGCGACCACGAATGCGCTGTTGCAGGCGACCGGTCAGGTCGAATGGGTCGACGATGAAAGCCTGATGGACGCGGTGACCGCGGTGTCCGGCTCCGGCCCGGCCTATGTGTTCCTGCTCGCCGAAGAGCTCGCCCGTGCCGGCGTCGCGGCCGGCCTGCCCGAAACGCTCGCAACCACACTGGCGCGTGCGACGGTCGCGGGCTCCGGCGAATTGCTGCATCGCTCGGATTTGCCGTCGGCGACCTTGCGCCAGAACGTCACCTCGCCGGGCGGCACCACCGCCGCAGCACTCGAGGTGCTGATGGCCAAGGACGGCATGCAGCCGCTGCTGACCCGCGCGATCGCCGCAGCGACGAGGCGCTCGAGGGAATTGGCGAAGTAGTCAGGATGACGTCGGAGTGTGTGGCCTAAGTGGCCCCGAGCCGCTTGTTGAAACTCTCGACATTGACCAGGCCGCGGGCGTGGCGGCCTTCGCCGAGCTTGCGCGGTCCTTCGAAGGCTTCGACCTCGAAACGGATCACGCGGCGCTCCACCGCGATCACCCTTGCGGTGGTCCGCACCGTGGCGCCGACGAGGGCTGCCGCGAGATGGCGGATGTCGACCTCGGTGCCGACCGTGATCCAGCCGGGCTGCAATGAATTCCTGATGGCATCGCCCGACGCCATCTCCATATCCAGGATCATCATCGGCGTCGCATAGACCATCGGCATATCAGGCACGAAATGCCCGACCGTGCGCTCCGGCGGCACCACGAGCATGCGCTCGGCGCTCATGCCAGGTGTGATGAAGTCGCGTGCGTCCATGGGATGTTTTCAATCATTGCCGTCATTCCGGGATGGTGCGTTAGCACCAGACACGGAATCTCGAGATTCCGGGTTCAGCCCTGGCGGGCTGCCCCGGAATGACGCTATCGCGTCACTTCTTCGCAGCCGCCGCGCGCTCGACGAAGGTCTTGCCGCCCTTCATCTTGTGATGCAGCGGCGCTTCGTTGATCTGGATCACGACCGCGTCGGCATCGACGCCGAGGTTCTTGACCAACGCCTGGGTGATGTCGCGCATCATGCCGGCCTTCTGCTCGTCGGTGCGGCCGGCGGCCATGCTCACGGTGATCTCAGGCATCGTTGCTCTCCCTGTTGTCTTCGTCATGGCCGGGCTTGTCCCGGCCATCCACGTCGTTTTTCCATCAAACAAGACGTGGATATCAGGCACAAGGCCGGACATGACGTCACAAGCGAATGGCTATCCCCACTTCACGTCATGCCGTGCCAGCACTTCGCGGACTTTGGCGACGATATCGGCTTCCGCGCAGGAGAACTGTGCAGGACGCGTCTCACGCCATTCCTGATTGGAGGCGATCGCGGCTGCGGCCTTGGCGCCCTCGATCAGGTCCTTGATCTGCACCTCGCCGCGCGCCTTTTCGTCACTGCCCTGGATGATCACGCAAGGCGAATTACGACGGTCGGCATATTTGAGCTGGTTGCCCATGTTCTTGGGGTTGCCGAGATAGAGCTCGGCCCGGATCTTCGCGTTGCGTAGCTGCGCGACCATCTTCTGGTAGTCGGCGATGCGGTCGCGATCGAACACGGTGACGACCACGGGCCCGAAATCGGGGCGCGTGTCGAGCTTGCCGAGCATGGTGAGCGCGGCCTGCAGGCGCGACACACCGATCGAAAAGCCGGTCGCCGGCACCGGCTCGCCACGGAAGCGAGAAACCAGACCGTCATAGCGCCCACCACCGCCGACCGAACCGAAGCGCACGGGGCGACCCTTCTCGTCCTTGGTCTCGAGGAGGAGCTCAACCTCGTAGACGGGGCCGGTGTAGTATTCGAGGCCGCGGACGACGGAGGGATCGATGCGAATGCGATCTTCTCCATAGCCCGCCGCTGCCGCCAGCTTCACGATCTCAACCAGTTCAGATCTTCCCTGATGAAGTAGATCTGTCCCTTCCTTGCTTTGAAAGAAGATACCCGGCGCGTCGATGACTAAAGATTGGCTCTCAATGCCATCAGAACTTTCGTTGAGTTCGATTTTGTATTTTAAAACCTGAAAGACGGTTTCAATTTGAGCATCATTTAGCTGAGCGCCTTTAGTAAAATCGCCGCTCTCATCCTTGCGTCCTTCCCCGAGCAGAAGACGGACTTCCTCGGGCTTGAATTTATCAAGCTTATCGATGGCTCGGAGCACCGTCAGTCTGCGAGATGCGTTCTCTGCCCCGCTAAGACCAATGCGATCCAGCACGCCGTCGAGCACCTTGCGGTTATTGACCTTCACCACATAGGAGCCACGCGGAATCCCGAGCGCTTCCATCGTATCCGCGGCCATCATGCAGATTTCTGCGTCGGCTGCGGTCGAACCGGAGCCGACCGTATCCGCATCGAACTGCATGAATTGCCGGAAGCGGCCGGGGCCCGGCTTCTCATTGCGATAGACATAGCCGTGGCGGTAGCTGCGATACGGGAGCACCAAGCTCTCCGTTCCGTAGTTCTCACCGACGTAGCGCGCCAACGGCGCGGTCAGATCGTAGCGCAACGAGATCCACTGCTCGTCATCGTCCTGGAACGAGAACACGCCCTCGTTGGGACGGTCCTGGTCGGGCAGGAACTTGCCGAGCGCGTCGGTATATTCCATCGCCGGCGTCTCCACCGGCTCGAAGCCGTAGAGCTCGTAGACGGCGCGGATCTTGTCCACCATCTGGCGCGTGGCCGCGATCGCGGCAGGACCACGATCCTCCAGCCCACGCGGCAGGCGTGCCTTCAATTTCTGCGGTTTTTTCGGTTTGTCGGCCATGGGGCGGGTTGGTACCAGCCGAGGCGCGGTGGGGCAACCTTCCTTCTCCCCTTGTGGGAGAAGGTGGCGCCTTGCGGAGCGAGGCGACGGATGAGGGGTTGTCTCCGCAGGAGAGGTC
The DNA here is from genome assembly GCF_000938305.1 of Bradyrhizobium sp. LTSP885. Lineage (GTDB taxonomy): Bacteria > Pseudomonadota > Alphaproteobacteria > Rhizobiales > Xanthobacteraceae > Bradyrhizobium. The sequence goes on along the minus strand of NZ_JYMT01000021.1, from coordinate 225,773 downwards.
TGTGTTCGTGGAGAGATACCCCTCACCCGCCCTGCGGGCACCCTCTCCCACAAGGGGAGAGGGGAAGAAATGCGCCTCTGTCCACTCACGCCGCCGCCTGCTTGCCCTTTGGCTGCACTTCGACGGTGTAATCCGTCATCAGTTGCTCCGAAATCCTGCCGGGGGTGAACTTCCACCGGGCGATTTCGGACACCGGCGTCACTTCGGCGGCCGTGCCGGTGATGAAGCACTCCGAGAAGCCGTCGAGCTCGTCCGGCATGATGCGGCGCTCGATCACCTCGAGGCCGCGGCGTTTGGCCAGATCGATCACGGTGGCGCGGGTGATGCCGGCGAGGAAGCAGTCCGCGATCGGGGTGTGGATCTTGCCGTCCTTGACGAAGAAGATGTTGGCGCCGGTGCATTCGGCCACCCGGCGCTGCCAGTCCAGCATCATCGCGTCGGCATAGCCCTCGCGCTCCGCTTTGTGCTTGGAGATCGTGCAGATCATGTAGAGGCCCGCCGCCTTCGCCAGGGCCGGGATGGTGGCCGGGTCCGGCCGCCGATACTCGGCAAGGCTCATGCGGATGCCCTTCAGCTTCTCGGCGGGATCGAAATAGCTCGGCCAATTCCAGGCGGCGATTGCCAGATGGATGGTGTTGGTTTGCGCCGCCACCCCCATCATCTCCGAGCCGCGCCAGGCCACCGGGCGGACATAGGCGTCCGGCAAATTGTTCCTGTCGATCACGAGCTGCTTGGCCGCGTCGATCTCGGCGGCCGAATAGGGAATCTCGAAGTCGAGGATGTTGGCCGACCGCTTCAGCCGTTCGGAATGGTCCGTGCTCCTGAAGACCGTGCCGCCATAGGCCCGTTCGCCCTCGAACACGCTGCTTGCGTAGTGCAGGCCATGGGTCAACACATGGACGTTGGCATCCTTCCACGGCACGAGCTTGCCATCGTACCAGATGACGCCGTCGATCTTGTCGAATGAAACTCCCATGGCTTCTCTCCGGGATGGACGCAATTGTCTGCGCCCGCGCCTAGGCGCTGTTGAGACGAAGGGCCCCAGCCGCCCCCTCGAGGGGCGCCTCCCGCAGCTGCCGCCGCTTCGACGAGCTTTTGCGGAGTGCTGAAGTCCAGTATGTTTGCCGAAATGCCGCTCGACATCGCACGGTGGTCCAATTTGCGGCCCAAACCGCCATCACTGGCTCTTTCAGGCCGCCTCCAACGTTGCCAGCGACGAAGCGACTTAATATTTCGTCGTGACTGGCAGTTTTGTAACATTGAACCCAAGATACGTCAATATGACTGACATAAATTTCTCAGGCATGGCTGCCAAGCCCGATTCGCAGGGGAGCGACCATCCGTCCTCTGCGGCCGGCCCAAGCGACCTGCGCTGGGACATCATCGAACTCCTGTTCTTCGCCTACCGGGACTTTGTCGGCGACGCCGATCAGGAGCTGGAAGCTTTCGGCTTCGGCCGCGCCCACCACCGGGTCATCCACTTCGTCACCCGCTACCCCGGGCTGAAGGTCGCCGACCTGCTCGACGTGCTACGCATCACCAAGCAATCGCTCGGGCGCGTGCTCAAACAGCTGCTCGACGAGGGCTATATCGTCCAGAAGACCGGCAACAACGACCGCCGGCAGCGCCTGCTCTACGCGACGCCCAAGGGCGAGGCGCTGGTCGCCAAGCTCGCGGGGTTGCAGACCGACCGCATCAACCGCGCGGTCGCCGGCATCGATGCTGAAGGCGTCGAGACGGTTCGCCAGTTCCTGCGCGCGATGATCGACCGCGACGATCCCGACAAGGTGTTAGAGGCGATCTTCGGCGCAAGAAAGACAAAGGAGTGATCGTGGCCCAGGTTGCAACCATGATGCGCACGCCGGCCCAGCCGGCCGACGACGCACCGCATCTTCTGCTGGTCGACGACGACCGGCGCATCCGCGACCTGCTGTCGCGCTTTCTCTCCGGCGAGGGCTATCGCGTCACGACTGCGATGAGCGCGAGCGACGCCCGCGCCAAGCTCCTCGGCCTGCATTTCGACCTCCTGATCCTCGACGTCATGATGCCCGGCGAGACCGGCTTCGACCTCGCCCGCTTCATCCGCACCTCGTCGTCGGTACCGATCATTATGCTGACCGCGCGGCACGAGGCCGAGGCCCGCATCGAGGGCCTGCAGATCGGCGCCGATGATTACGTCGCCAAGCCGTTCGAACCGCGCGAGCTCGTGCTGCGGATCGGCAATATCCTCAAGCGCACCGCGACGCCACAGGTCGCCGCCGTCGAGCAGATCGCGTTCGGTCCCTACATCTTCCATATTGAGCGCAGCGAGCTGCGCCAGGGCGAGGAGACCGTCCATCTTACCGACCGCGAGCGCGAGATGCTGCGCATCCTCGCGAGCGCCCCCGGCGAGACCGTGCCCCGCACGGCGCTGACCAGCGGCGGCACCGTCAACGAGCGCGCCGTCGACGTCCAGATCAACCGCCTCCGCCGCAAGATCGAGCGCGATCCCGCCAATCCGCTGTTCCTGCAGGCGGTGCGCGGCATCGGCTATCGCCTGGTGGCCTCGCCGTAAAGCATGATCCGGAAAAGTGGAAACCGGTTTTCCGAGAAGATCATGCTCAAACTAAGGAGATGAGATCATGATGCGATTGCTTGCAATCGCATCATGATCTCAAACACAGCCATGAGCACGCTCGATACCGGCCTGACCCTGATCCGCAACGCGTCGCAGCGCGTGTCGAAGGCCAATGGCTGGATGGGCAACGCGTTCAAGAGCTGGATGCCGACCGGCCTCTATGCCCGCGCGCTGCTGATCATGATTGTGCCAATGGTGATCCTGCAGACCGTGGTCGCGTTCGTCTTCATGGAGCGGCACTGGAACACGGTGACGCGACGTCTCTCGGCCTCGGTGGTCCAGGAGATCGCCGGTCTGATCGACGTCTACAAGGGCTTTCCGCAGGACAAGGATCATGCGCAGCTTCGCCGCATCGCACAGCGGCTGCAGCTCGTGGTCGACTTCCTCCCGGCCGGCGACATGCCGCCGCCGGGGCCGAAGCCGTTTTTCTCGCTGCTCGACCAGACGCTCTCGGTGCAGCTCGGTCGGCAGATCAACCGCCCGTTCTGGATCGACACCGTCGGCAACTCCAACCTGGTCGAGATCCGCGTGCAGCTCGACGACTCCGTCATGCGGATCTTCGCCCAGCGCAGCGCGGCCTACGCCTCCAATTCGGAGATCTTCATCTTCTGGATGGTCGGCACCTCATCGATCCTGCTGATCGTCGCGGTGCTGTTCCTGCGCAACCAGATCAAGCCGATCCTGAGGTTGGCCGATGCCGCCGAAAGCTTCGGCAAGGGCCGCGAGGCACCGAATTTCCGGCCGCGCGGCGCGCGTGAGGTGCGGCGCGCGGCGCAGGCGTTCCTGGAGATGAAGGCTCGCATCGAACGCTCGATCGAGCAGCGCACCGCGATGCTCGCCGGCGTGTCGCACGATTTGCGCACCATCCTGACCCGCTTCAAGCTCGAGCTCGTCCTGCTCGGCGAAGGTCCCGAGATCGACGCGATGCGCAAGGACGTCGACGAGATGTCGATGATGCTCGAGGACTATCTCGCCTTTGCGCGCGGCGATTCCGGCGAGATCGCACAGCCGACCGACATGGCGCTGGCGCTGGAGGAATTGCGCTACGACGCCGAGCGTCACGGCCATACCACCACCGTGGCATTCCACGGCCTGCCCGTCGTCACGGTGAAGCCGGCCTCGTTCAAGCGTTGCCTCGCCAATCTCGTGTCGAATGCGGCGCGCCACGCCAACACGATCTCGATCACCGGCAACCGCGATCACCGTTATCTCACCGTGACCGTCGACGACGACGGCCCGGGCATTCCGGCCGACATGCGCGAGGAGGTGTTCAAGCCGTTCCTGCGGCTCGACGATGCCCGCAACCAGGACGAAGGCGGCACCGGGCTCGGCCTTGCCATCGCCCGCGACATCGCCCGCTCGCATGGCGGCGACATCATGCTCGGCGAAAGTCCGATGGGCGGCTTGCGGGCCGCGGTGCGGGTGCCGGTGTAGCGAAGATTTCGTAGCCCGGATGGAGCGAAGCGCAATCCGGGACATTGAACTGGGGGAGCGGCCCCGGATTGCGCTTCGTTCCATCCGGGCTACAGATCGGCGCGCTACTTCTGCTTGGGCAGCAGGTCCTTCAGCTTCTGCATGTCCTTGATGTTCATCTTCATGCCGCCGGGCATGATGATGTCGCCGGGCTTCTGGTCGCTCTTGCAGGTGCCGAGCCACTTCGCCTCGACGGTCGTGGTGGCGTCGCGGGGGCCTGAGGGGCGGCCTTCGGAATGCGACGTGCTCTTGACCGTATAGGCCGAATTGAAGTCGCCGGTGATCTCGGTATGCGACGTCACCGACACGCCCGCCACGCCACAGACGCTATCGCCGACATAGCCGGTCGCGGTCTTCTGGATATCCTGCTTCGAGCAGATCTCCTTCGCCAATGGCGAGGCCGCCGTGCTCATGTCCTTGTCGGTGGTCTCGTCGGTGCAATGCTGCATGGTGATTTCCGGCATCGGCCCGCCGGTCCTGACCATCTTCATTTCCCACAGGCCCGGCTTGCGGATCGGCAGGTCGACCGCACTGGCAGCGCCGACCGACAACACGAGGCAAACGGCCGAACCAAGCAAAGCAAGCTGGCGCGTCATGGCGATTGGCTCCCGGCTGAACGATTGCAGGATTCGAGACCGCTCTCAGTAGAGCGTGCGCAAGGGCCGGCCTGCGGCGCCGTAGGGGACCCAGCGACAGGCAAACGAGATGTAACCGCCCGGATAGGCCTGCACGGCGAGGAATTTCACCACCTTGCCGTAGGAGGCGCAATGGTCGACGGCAAGCTGCCGTGCATCGCTCTGGACCGCCAGCGTATAGGCGATGATCCCGCCGGTATCATTGGCCTTGAACGGTGGCACCGGCTGCAGCCAGTCGGCCCGTGCCGGGGCAACGGCCAGCATCCCGCAAACGGCAACCAGGCACGCAGCCAATTTCCTTCGCATCGCAGACTCCATTTCGCTTGGCACCAACATAGAGTGCGCCGCCGGCCATGGAAAGAACGAGCCACCTCCGAAAGTGGACTTCTCTGCAGGTGTTGCCGCGCTGCACTTGACCTTGCCGGGGCTTCACGGCACCGTCCGCGGCATCTGATCATCGGGCGGATTCCCATGCGCAACCTGTTTACCTCCCCCAAGAAACTCGGCCTTGGTGCCGCGCTCATGTTCGGCCTGCTGGCTTTTGGGGGCACGGCACATGCCGCAAATCCGCTTGAGCTGAACTTCTGGCTGTCCGGTCCGCGCTATGACGGCCGCGTGCCCGACTGCGAGACGGCCTTGCCCACCATCAGCTCGCAGTTCCACGAGAAGGAAGCCACCTTCTGGAATTCGCCGCTGGAGATCACCGGCTACGACCGGATTCACGAGACCGCATTCCGTCCCTGGCAGTCAGACAATATTCCGCGCCGCTATTGTGCCGGCGACGTGATGCTGAGCGACGGCAAGAAGCGCTCCGTACATTATTCGATCATCGAGGATGGCGGCTTCGCCGGCTTCGGCAAGGGCGTCGAATGGTGCGTCACGGGCCTCGACCGCAACTGGGCCTACAACCCTTCCTGCAGGGCCGCGCGACCCTGATCTCCTGCTAGACTGGCGAGCCGTCGTTTGCGCCCTGCCCTCCGAAGCGGGGCAGGCGGCATTTTTGTTCTTGAAATGTTCCGACCTCCTGCTAGGTTCGCCATGGTCAAGTTAGGGAGCGTTTGATGCCTCGGTTGGTCACAATTTCCCGATTTCTGATTTCGCTTGCAGCTTTGGTTCTGGTTTCCGGCGGCTTGGCGTCAGCCCAGGACCAGCGGCAGAACGCGCCGGGCGAGTTCGATTTCTATGTGCTGTCGCTGTCTTGGTCGCCCTCCTTCTGCGAGTCGGCGAGCGAACGCGGCAACAACGGCCGTGGCACGCAGGCACAGTGCGGCGGACGGCCGTTCTCCTTCGTGGTGCACGGCCTGTGGCCGCAATATGAACGTGGCTTCCCGGAATACTGCCAGCGGCCCTCGCCGCGCCTTGCCCGCAACATCATGACCTCGATGCTCGATCTGATGCCGGCGCCCGGGCTGATCTTCAATGAATGGGACAAGCACGGCACCTGCTCCGGCCTCGGCGAGCGCGCCTATTTCGAAGCCATCCGCAAGGCACGCGCCGCGGTGAAGATCCCTGAGGAATTCCTGCAATTGTCGGAGCCGAAGACGATCGCGCCCAACGACCTGGAAGCGGCGTTCATCAAGGCCAATCCGGGGCTCAGCAGCACAGCCATCTCGGTCACCTGCGACCGCAATCGGCTCAGCGAGGTGCGGATCTGCCTCTCCAAGGACCTGCAATTCCGCTCCTGCGAGGAAATCGACCGTCGCGCCTGCCGCCGCGAGGAGGTGGTAATGCCTCCGATGCGCGGCGGATAGGTCTCGCTTCGGCGTTGTCGCGAGGGGCGCGAGCGACGACCGGGTCCGCTGAAGCTCTATGAGCGAAGGCCGACAGTCGCTACGCCGGCAATGACGTGGTAACTGCTAGCTGATGAACTACCGTCACGCCTTTCATGCCGGCAGCTTCGCCGATGTCATCAAACACATCGTGCTGGTGCGCATGCTCAGCTACCTGCAGGAAAAGCAGGCGCCGTTCCGCGTCATCGACACCCATGCCGGCGCCGGGCTCTACGATCTGGCATCGAGCGAAGCGCAGCGCAGCGGCGAATGCCTCACCGGCATCGCCCGTGTGATGCAGGCGCGGCTCTCCGACAAGGCGTTGCCGCTGATCGCGCCCTATCTCGATATCGTCAGAGCGTTCAATCCGAAGGCCGAGTTGAAAGCCTATCCGGGCTCGCCCTTGATCGCGCGGGCGCTGTTGCGACCGCAGGATCGCCTCACTGCCTGCGAGATCGAACAGACCGCGCGCAAGCAACTGATCGACGCGCTGCGGCGCGACACCCAGGCCCGCGTTGTCGATCTCGATGGCTGGACGGCGCTGCCGGCCTTCGTGCCGCCGAACGAGCGGCGCGGTCTGGTGCTGATCGATCCGCCGTTCGAGGCGAAGAATGAGTTCGAGCGGCTGGCCAAGGGTTTTTCGGAAGCGTTCGCAAAATGGCCGACCGGCATGTACCTGATCTGGTATCCCGTAAAAACACGGAGAGCTACCGAGGAACTCGCGCGCAGCGTGGCCGCCACAGCAGCAACGAGTCGGCCGCCTGGCAAATGTTTGCGTTTGGAATTCAGTGTGGCGCCGCAAGAAACCGGCAGCGGCCTCGTTTCCACCGGCCTTTTGATAGTGAATCCGCCGTGGACGCTTGCCAACGAGCTGAAGATCATCCTGCCCGAACTCGAGAAGCCGCTCGGCCAGGGCGGAGCCGCCCGCTTCAGACTCGATACTCCCAAACCCTAATCCGGCGCGCCCACTGAAAAGTTCGATTGAAGCGTAGGCAATCTGCGCGGAACCGTATTATGCTCATCCTGTTACGACTGGCTTTACGTTCCGCTTCCGCGAATGGTTGCGGCGGAGTGACGAGGCCGAAATAAAATCCAGGCAAACCGGCGGCGTGACGCCGGCCTGCTCAGGTGGCCAGGCTCCCGACAAGCGAATGTCGGTCAACCGCTACGCGGCGTGCGCGTAGCGGTGGAGCAATACGGGGGAGGAGTTTCCCGATGGCCATGACTGGGACCGTCAAGTTCTTCAATGGAGAGCGCGGCTACGGCTTCATCAAACCTGATGATGGCGGTCGCGACGTGTTCGTTCACATCACCGCCGTCGAGCGGGCAGGATTGAAGGACTTGACTGAAGGACAACGCATTACATTCGAGGTCGAACCGGACAAGAAGGGCAAGGGCCCCAAGGCGGTCAACCTGGTGATTTCTTCGTGAGTGCGCGCGTGATCCGGACAAGTGGAAGCCGGGTTTCCGACTGGATCATGCGCGAATGTAGAACCTGAGGCTGCGTCGCGGTTGCTTGCGATCGCGTCATGACCCCGGGCTCACGGCGAAAGCGGAATGAAGCGTTTCGTGTAAGCTGCCTGCCGAGCGCTTGACGCGTGCTCGCTGCGTGATCGCCTGCACGATGTGGTCGCCAACTGGCTGATTCCGCAGAGTCGCAATGTGCGGCCGATCGAACAATCGCTCCAAGCCGTCAGCACAAAAAGAAACCCGGCCGCGCGAGGCGCAGCCGGGAGTTGGTGGTCGAAATTTTCTTGTTCTCAGAAGTGATAGTTGACGCCGGCGCGGACCAGGCCGAAGCTGTAGCCGTTCGCCGCACCACCGGTGAGCGCGAAGTTGCTGTTGGCGAGATCGACGTAGAGATATTCGATCTTGGCGCTCCAGTTCGGGGCAAAGCCCATTTCGGCGCCGACGCCGACGGTCCAGCCCGCATTGGTGTGCGACTCCGACACGCCGAAGGTCTCGCCGCGCAGTTCGCCGAAGGCCAGACCGCCGGTCCCGTAGAACAGCACGTTGTTGAAGGCATAACCGACGCGGCCGCGCAGGGTGCCGAACCAGGGATTGGAGAACTTCCAGGGCGCGAACGTATCGTCCGCGGCCGAGGCCTGGATATCGGCCTCGATGCCGAACACCCAGGGGGTGCCGTTCTGGAAGTTGTAGCCGGCCTGGACGCCGCCGGCGAAACCGGAGGGCTTGGTCGGATTGTTGGCGACCGATCCCCAGCCGTAGCCGATATTGCCGCCAAGATAGGGGCCGGCCCAGCTATAGGCATTGAGCGGCTGGGGGACGGTGTAGGGCGATCCGTAATTGAGGTCGGCGGCCGCCGCCGAGGTCGTCCAGACTGCCGCGATCAGTGCCAGCGCACGCAAAACCAACCGGGTCATCGGTACTCTCCACCACGCAACTGCCGTGACCAGCCGGCTCGCGGCCGGCGTGGTTACGGATTTCCACTTTATTTCGCTAAGGTTTATCGAGAGTTTTAAGTTAAAGGGCTGTTAAGGCCGGTTACCGCCCCGCTCATCAGTCTTAACAATGTGTTACCTGTCCTCCCCGGCGGCTGCGTGGAGCCGGAAACCGCCTGCAATCGCCCTCTTCCCAGCGTCGCCGACGCTGGCGACCGCCGCGTCCAGCGCTTAATTTACAGCCATGGTTCACGATTCTCCCGAGCGTCCGACGCCGCCCCCGCGACCGGCCCGGCGCGGTTCAAAATCCGATCTGCCGCAAGACGACCTGACGCTCGACACGGGCGACGTCGATCCCGCAAGCTCCGTCACCGACGAGGATGACGAGGCGCGCCTGCCCGATGCGACGGAGGACGCAGCCGAGGCGATCGCCGAAGGGCGGCTGGCAAGCGGGCACGCCACGATCGAGAACGCGGTCCGCCTCGCGCCGACGTCGCCCGGCGTTTACCGCATGCTCAACGCCGCCAACGACGTGCTCTATGTCGGCAAGGCGAAGAACGTCCGCAAACGGCTGTCGTCCTATGCGCGGGCGAACGCCCCCTTGCCGGCGCGCATCCTGCGCATGATCGCGGCGACCACGCATGTCGAGATCATCTCGACCACGACCGAGACCGAGGCGCTGCTGCTCGAGGCCAATCTGATCAAGCAGCTGCGCCCGCGCTTCAACGTGCAGCTGCGCGACGACAAGTCGTTTCCCTATATCCTGATATCAGGCGATCATTGGGCGCCGCAGATCCTCAAGCATCGCGGCGCGCAGTCGCGGCCTGGACGCTATTTCGGTCCGTTCGCCAACGCGGGCGCGGTCAACCGCACCATCACGGCGCTGCAACGCGCATTCCTGATCCGCTCATGCACCGACGGCTTCTTCGAGAGCCGGACGCGGCCCTGCCTGCTCTACCAGATCCGGCGCTGCGCCGGTCCCTGCACGCGCGAGATCGATTTCCCCGGCTACACTGAGCTGGTGCGCGAGGCGACCGAATTCCTGTCGGGCCGCAGCCACGCCGTGAAGCAATTGCTCGCCACCGAGATGGAGAAAGCGTCGGGCGAACTGGAGTTCGAGACCGCGGCGCTCTACCGCGACCGTCTCGCGGCGCTGTCGGCGATCCAGTCACAGCAGGGCATCAATCCGCGCACGGTCGAAGAGGCCGACGTGTTCGCAATCCACCAGGACGGCGGCTATTCCTGCGTCGAAGTGTTCTTCTTCCGCACCGGCCAGAACTGGGGCAACCGCGCCTATTTCCCGAAGGCGGAGAAGACCTTCACACCCGAGGAGGTCCTGGCCTCGTTCCTCGCGCAATTCTACGATGACAAGCCGCCGCCGAAACTGATCCTGCTGTCGCACGAGATCGAGGAGAGCACGCTGCTCGCCGACGCGCTTTCGGTCAAGGCCGGGTACAAGGTCGAAGTCTCGGTGCCGAAGCGCGGCGAGAAGAAGGAGCTGGTCGGCCACGCGCTCACCAATGCGCGCGAGGCGCTCGGCCGCAAGCTCGCCGATACCGCGACCCAGAGCCGGCTGCTGCAGGCCATGGTCAGCACGCTCGGCCTGCCGCACACGCCAAAGCGCGTCGAGGTATACGACAACAGCCACATCCAGGGCACCAACGCGGTCGGTGCGATGATCGTTGCCGGGGCCGACGGGTTCATGAAGAACCAGTACCGCAAGTTCAACATCAAGTCCGAGGGGCTGACGCCCGGCGACGATTACGGGATGATGCGCGAGATGCTGGAACGGCGTTTCAAGCGCCTGTTGAAGCCGCCCGAGGGCGACGCCGCCAAGGACGGTGCCGAAGACAACGTAAAGCCCAAGGCAAACGACAAGCCGGATGACGATTCGTTCCCGCAATGGCCCGACCTCGTGATCATCGACGGCGGCCGCGGCCAGCTCAACGCCGTCAGGGATATTTTCCAGACCCTCGGGCTGACCCAGGTCTCGCTGATGGCCGTCGCCAAGGGACCGGACCGCGACGCCGGCCGCGAAACCCTGTTCATGCCGGATCGCGAGGCCATCAAACTCGAGCCGCGAGACCCGGTGCTCTATTTCATCCAGCGGCTGCGCGACGAGGCCCACCGCTTCGTCATCGGCTCGCACCGCAAGCTGCGCAAAAAGGACATAAGGGAGGCCGGCTTGCAGGAGATTCCGGGCATCGGCCCGTCGCGCAAACGTGCATTGCTGCATCATTTCGGAACGCTCAAGGAGATCGAGCGGGCCTCGATCGCCGACCTCGGCAAGGTTCCCGGCGTCAGCGCCGAGAGTGCCCGCAAGATTTTCGAGTTTTTCCACGCCCAGCCGGGTTAAAGGGAAAATCGAGTCATCAGGGCGTTGCCTGCGACGGGCCTTCTTGGGTACGCATAGTTGACCTTCTCGCCTCAGCGGTATTGGTAAGACGGATGAACATCGCCACGACCCGGGGACAGGGCAAGACCCTGTCCCTCCCGAATATCCTGACCTACGCCCGGATCGCCGCCATCCCGGTGGTGATCGGCTGTGTTTACTGGCAGTCGATCCTCGACGGCCCGTTGTGGCTGCGCTGGGTGGCACTGGCCGTGTTCATCGCGGCCGGGGTGACCGATTACCTCGACGGCTACTACGCGCGGATTTGGGACCAGCAATCCGCCTTCGGCCGGATGCTCGACCCGATCGCCGACAAGCTTCTGGTCGCATCCTGCCTTTTGATGCTGGCTGCCGACAACTCAATCCACGGCTGGACGCTGTGGGCCGCGATCGTGATCCTGTGCCGCGAGATCCTGGTCTCGGGCTTGCGCGAATATCTCGCGGGCTTAAGGGTCAGCGTTCCCGTTACCAAGCTGGCGAAATGGAAGACCACGATCCAGCTGGTGGCGATCGGCTTCCTGATCGCGGGCGAAGCCGGCGAGCAGATTTTTTCGCCGACCACCATGATCGGCATCGTGCTGTTGTGGATGTCGGCGATCTTCACGATCTACACCGGCTGGGACTATTTCCGCGCCGGCATCCATCACCTCATCAAGGAGGATGAGGGATGAAGGTGAAGTATTTCGCCTGGGTCCGCGAGCGGATCGGCAAGGCCGAGGAGACCGTCGAGCCGCCGGCCGAGGTGCGCACCGTCGGCGACCTGATCGGCTGGCTCGCCGCGCGCGGCGAGACGTATGCCTACGCCTTCGAAAAACCCAAGGTGATCCGCGCCGCGATCGACCAGACCCATGTCAAACCGGACGCGGCGATCTTGGGCGCCCGCGAGATCGCATTTTTTCCGCCGATGACCGGCGGCTGAATCCTTAGCATGACCGTTGCTGCGACCATTCGTATCCAGGACGCCGACTTCGATGTCGCGCGGGAAATCGCTGACCTGAGCAAGGGCCGCATCGACATCGGTGCCGTCGTCAGCTTCAGCGGAATCTGCCGCGGCAGCGAACAAGGCGAACCGATCGCGGCGCTGACGCTCGAACATTACCCGGGCATGGCGGAAGCCGAGATCCAGCGCCACGCCGACGAGGCGCTGTCGCGCTGGCCACTGCAGGGCCTCACCGTGATCCATCGCGTCGGGCGCATCGAGCCGGGCGAGAACATCGTGCTGGTCGTGACCGCGTCAGCGCACCGGCAAGCCGCGTTCGAGGCCGCCGAATTCCTGATGGACTATCTGAAGACCAGCGCGCCGTTCTGGAAGCGCGAGGAAAGCGCGCGCGGCCCGAGCTGGATCGAGGCGCGCGGCCATGACGACGCGGCTGCCGCGCGCTGGACCAAATCCTGATGGCCAAGCTCTTGGAGGCCAAGCGCAGCAAACTGCCAATGAAGCGCAGCCCTGCCGTGCCGAAGGTTCCAAAGGTCGCACCCGGCGAACTCCGGACCCTGTTTGATTATTTGCGCTACGCGGTCAGCCGCTTCAACGCCGCAAAACTCGTGTTCGCGCACGGCACCACCGATCCGGTGGCGGAGGCCGCCTTCCTGGTCAGCGAGACGCTGCATCTGCATCCCGACCAGTTCGAGAGCTTTGCGACCGCACGGGTGACCGTGGCCGAGGGCAACCAGATCCTCGATCTGATCGAACGCCGCATCGCGACGCGAAAGCCGGCCGCGTATCTCGTCAACAAGGTCTATATGCGCGGCCTGCCGTTCTATGTCGACGAGCGCACCATCGTGCCGCGCTCCTTCATCGGCGAGTTGCTGGATTCGCATTTCGGCGGCGACGAAGATAGCACCTCGCTGATCGGCGATCCCGCCGAGGTCGAACGCGTGCTCGACCTCTGCACCGGCTCCGGCTGCCTTGCGATCCTGGCCAGTCGGAATTTCCCCTACGCCGCGGTCGATGCGGTGGACATTTCAAAAGACGCGCTCGCGGTCGCCGCGCGCAACGTCGCCGACCACGGCCTCGAGGATCGCCTGACACTGCATCGCGGCGACCTGTTCAAGCCGCTCGGCGGCACGCGTTACGACCTCATCATCTCCAACCCGCCCTATGTCGACGCCGAGGGCATGGCGGCGCTGCCGCGCGAGTGCCGCGCCGAGCCGAAGCTCGCCTTCGATGGCGGTGCCGACGGGCTCGATATCGTCCGCCGCATCATCGATCAAGCCGGGCAACATCTGACCCCGCAGGGCGGATTGCTCTGCGAGATCGGCCGCGGCCGCGACCATCTCGAGGCCGCCTATCCGAACCTGCCGCTGCTCTGGCTCGACACCGAGGCGTCCGAGGGCGAGGTGTTCTGGATCGCTGCCGCGGATCTCTGATCCGGCGCCGTCTGGGCCCAGCCCGGACTAGTACGGGCCGGACTCGAGACGAGACGAAAATCGTGTGCAGTTCCAGCCGGTTCCAAAGAACGCTGGCCCGTCGAATCAACATTGATGCTAAGCTTGTGCGGCCTGGAGGGCATAGCGCGCGACATGATTCGCATTTCGACGATTTTCATCGCCATCTGCATGGTGCTGGTCGCAGCCTCGCTCGGCTTCGTCCTGTATTCGGTGGCGGGCATCAGCGGATCGGAATCGGCGATCGTGGCGCTCACCGCCCTCACCTTCCTGATCCTCTACAACGCGGTCTCGATGCGGCTGCGCGACCGCAGCGACGTCGGCGGCCAGATCGCGGATCTGTCGCGCGGCACCGCCGACCTCGCCCGTCAGGTCGCCGAATTCGGCCGCCGGCTGGCTGCCGTCGAGGGCCGCGTGACGTCGGCCAATTCCACTGGCGCCGACCGGATGCAGGCGATGGCCGGCGAGATCAATGAGCTTGGCGTGCTGGTGAAGCAGCTCGCAGCCTCCGTGGCCAGCCAGGAAGACCAGCTCGCGGCAAATCCGGCCCCCGCATTGCCGCGGGACGACCTGCTGCAGGCGGCCGCGCCGATCCCGACCGTCACTGCGGCACCTCAGCCGGTGCCGGTCGCCGCGGTCGCACGCAACGGGAGCCAGCTCCTCGGCGCGGTGAAGAGCGCTATCGAGGACAACCGTCTCGACATCTACCTGCAGCCGATGGTGACGCTGCCGCAGCGCAAGGTGCGCTACTACGAGGCGGTGACGCGGTTGCGCGACGAGCGCGACCAGATCCTTGCCGCCGACGACTTCATCGGCGTCGCCGAGGCCGGCGGCTTGATCGGCCGCATCGACCACATGGTGATGCTGCGCTGTATCCAGGTGCTGCGCCGCCTGATGGTGCGCAACAAGGACGTCGGCGTGTTCTGCAATGTCTCGGCAGCGACGCTCGCAAGCCCGGTCAATTTCACCCAATGCCTCGACTTCCTCGAAGCCAACCGCGCGCTGGCGCCCTCCTTCGTGCTCGAGTTCAAGCAGGCGACGTTCCGCAATCTTGGGCCAACCGAGAGCGACAATCTCGCCGCGCTGTCGCAGCGCGGTTACCGCTTCTCGATCGACCATGTCAGCGACCTTCGTATCGAGCCGCGCGAGCTCGCCGACCGCGGCGTCCGCTTCATCAAGGTGCCCGCGTCGCTTTTGCTTGATCCCAGGCAGAGTGCCGCCACGGACATCCACCCGTCAGACCTCTCCGACCTGCTCGGCCGCTACGGCATCGACCTGATCGCGGAAAAGATCGAGGGCGAGCGCGCCGTGGTCGACCTGCTCGACTACGATGTCCGGTTCGGCCAGGGCTTCCTGTTCGCGCCGCCGCGGCCGTTGCGGCCGGAGGGGGCATCTGCTACCGCCGAGGTTCCCCAGACCAAGCCGCAGGACCTCAATGGCGCCAGCAATTCAGCCCCTGTCTCCAGCTCCGCAATGGAACAGCCGCCGCGCACAACCGGCAATGCCGCACTGGCACGCCGCGCCGTCGGTCCGAGCTAACGGGCGTTTCCGGTCATGACCTCGCTTCGATTCGCGGATCGGCTGCGTGACCTCGTCGGCGGCGTCGACGTCGTGCTGTCGGACATCTGGGGCGTCGTGCACAACGGGCTGGAATCCTTTCCGGAGGCCTGCGAGGCGCTGCACACATTCCGTCAGCAGGGCGGCACCGTCATCCTGATCACCAATGCGCCGCGGCCGGCCGATTCCGTGCAGAGGCAGCTCCGCAAGCTCGGCGTCGCCGACGAGACCTATGACGCCATCGTCTCGTCGGGCGACCTGACCCGTCATTTCGTGGCCGATCATCCCGGCCAGAAAATCTTCTGGGTCGGCCCGGAGCGCGACAGCTCGATCCATCGCGGCCTCGATGCGACGATGGTGCCGCTGGAGCAGGCGGACTACATCATCTGCACCGGCCTGTTCGACGACGAGACCGAATCCGCCGAAGACTATCGCGACATGCTGATGAAGGCGCTCGCGCGCAAGCTTCCGCTGGTCTGCGCCAACCCGGACATCGTGGTCGAGCGCGGCGACCGGCTGATCTATTGCGCCGGCGCGATCGCCGAACTCTATCGCGAGCTCGGCGGCGAGGTGATCTTCTACGGCAAGCCGCACCGGCCGATCTATGAGCGCGCCATGGCGCTGGCCACCGAACGCCGCGGCCGACCGGCCGAGCTGAGCCGCGTGCTGGCGATCGGCGATTCCGTGCGCACCGATCTCGCCGGCGCCCATGGCTTCGGCATCGACCTCCTGTTCATCACACGGGGTATCCATTCCGAGGAATTCGAGGGCATCGACCAGCTCGACCCGGCCTCGGTGAAGGAATTGTTCGGCCACCCACCCCGCGCGCTGATGCGCGAGTTGAAGTGGTAGCGACAAGCGACGCTGCGCCCCGTAACTCGACCGTCGCAGGGGCGCGCGACCAAAATATCGAAAACAACCCCATGCAAAGTAGCCGGCGGCGGCCGACGCCCGACCAGGCAACTTGACACGTCGGGCAACTCAGGGATATATTCCAATATTCCGAAATTGTGCGCACATCCCCTCGCCGCACCCCAAAGACGTGGATGCCCGGGACAAGCCCGGGCATGACGAACATTGATGCTTGCAAGTAGCGGGCGCGTTACGCCGTCGCCATGTCCGGGAAGACCGCCTCGATCTTGGTCTTCAGCGTCGCCGCGTTGAACGGCTTGACGATGTAGTTGTTCACGCCGGCCTTCTTGGCCGCGATCACGTTCTCGGTCTTGGATTCCGCCGTGATCATGATGAAGGGCGTGGTGGCGAGATTGGGATCGGCGCGGACTTCCTTGAGCAGGTCGTAGCCGGTCATCGGCTCCATATTCCAGTCGGAAATCACCAGGCCATACTTCTTGACGCGCATCTTGTTCAGCGCCGCCGAGCCGTCGGAGGCGTCGTCGATGTTCTCGAAGCCAAGCTGCTTGAGAAGATTCCGGATGATGCGGATCATGGTGCTGTAGTCATCAACCACCAGAACCGACATGGACAAATCAACCGCCATCTTCTTCCCCCACACGACGCTAACGCAATTACGCTTCTGCGCGACCCGCAGCTCTCCGCCAAGGACTAGCAGCAGGCGTTAAACAGCGCGTTAACCGGCGGGAACCGGATTGTTACGGATTTGACGCGATTTTGGCCTGCTTGACTTCCAAGCCGTCGACACGTCACCGTCCGGCCGCAACAATCATGCTTAAGAATCCTTGAAGAACCCCTGACATGAGCACTGGTTTTACCGTTATCCGCGACAACACCCCAGCGAGTGCGATCCCGAAAGGCGCCGTGGTCGCGATGGGCAATTTCGACGGCGTCCATCTTGGCCACCGCGCCGTGATCGGCGCAGCCCTGGCGATGGGCAACGCGCGTGGCAGGCCCGCGCTGGCAGTCACCTTCGAGCCGCATCCACGCAGCTTCTTCAGCCCGAACAGCCCGCAATTCCGTCTCACGGACGAGAGCAACAAGCTGCGGCTTCTCGCAGCCACCGGGCTCGCCGGCGCGGTGGTGATGACCTTCGACAAGGCGCGTGCCGGGACCACGGCGCAGGATTTCATTCATCATGATCTGATCGGCCGGCTCGGCATCAGCGGGATCGCGGTCGGCTACGACTTCCATTTCGGCAAGGGCCGGGTCGGCTCGCCAAGCCTCCTCGTCAGCGAAGCGCCGCGGCTCGGCATCGAGGTCGACGTGCAGGCCCATGTCGACATTGAGGAGCGACCGGTATCCTCCAGCGCCATCCGCATGGCGCTCGCCGAAGGCCAGATCGCCGATGCCACCACCATGCTGGGTGGGCCGTGGTTCGCGACCGGCGAGGTGATCCACGGCGAGAAGCGCGGCCGCGATCTCGGCTATCCCACCGCCAATATGCGGCTCGACAAGACTTGCGGGCTGAAGCACGGCATCTATGCGGTGCGGGTCGGTCTCGGCCAGGGAAGTGACCAAATGCGGTTCGACGGCGTCGCGAGCTTCGGCCGCCGCCCGACCTTCGACAACGGCGCGCCGCTGCTCGAGGTGTTCCTGTTCGATTTCAAGGGCGACCTCTACGGCAAGGTCCTCGACGTCGCCTTCATCAGCTTCATTCGCGACGAGCTGAAATTCGACGCCATCGAAGCGTTGATACGCCAGATGGATGACGACAGCGCCACCGCGCGCGCGGCCCTGGCTGCGGCGCCGGACGCGTTCCCGAAGCTCGGAGTGATTGGTTGAACAAGACCGAAAAGCAGAAGATGCTCGCGGGCGAACTCTATCGCCCGGATGCCGAGCTCGCCGCCGACCACACGGCGGCAGAACAATGGATGGCGCGCTACAACATATCGGGGGCATCTGCGGCAAGCGAATTGCACGCGCTGCTCGGCGAACGCTTCCGCCGGGTCGGCAAGGATGCCGTGATACGGCCGCCGTTCTTCTGCGATTACGGCAGCAATATCAGCCTCGGCGACGGCGTTTTCCTCAACTTCAATTGCGTGATCCTCGACGTCGTCGAGGTCACGATCGGCGATCGCACCCAGATCGGACCCGCCGTGCAGATCTATACCGCCGACCATCCCCGTGACGCCGAAACCCGGCGCGCCGGGCTGGAATTCGGCCGTCCGATCCGGATCGGCAGCGACGTCTGGATCGGCGGCGGTGCCATCATCCTGCCCGGCGTCAGCATTGGTGACGGCGCACTGATCGGCGCCGGCAGCGTGGTCACGCGGGACGTCGCGTCAGGTGCGACCGTAACGGGAAATCCGGCCCGGCCACGCCCAGGTTAACGGGTGCCGCGGGGGCGGCCTGCGGGCAGCCCGGAGGGCTTTGCGATTTCCCCGCCCGGCTGCTATGGAAACCCCATGTTTTCGCGGCGCATCATACGGATTAGCGGCCCGGCTTCCGCCTGAGCCTCACGGCTCGGCGCAAGACCGGGATGTCCTCGTTTCACCGCGTTTCCGCGCCCCTCCGAGCCAAAATCAGAGCATTTATGTCCGACAAGCCGCAAAAGACCGACGCCAGCGACTATTCCAAGACCCTCTACCTGCCGCAGACGGATTTCCCGATGCGCGCCGGCCTGCCCCAGCGCGAGCCGGAAATCCTGAAACGCTGGACCGAGATCGACCTCTACGGGAAGCTGCGCCAGTCCGCCGAGGGCCGCGCCAAATTCGTGCTGCATGACGGCCCGCCCTACGCCAACGGCCATATCCATATCGGGCATGCGCTGAACAAGATCCTCAAGGACGTCGTGACCAAGAGCCAGCAGATGCTGGGCTTCGACTCCAACTACGTGCCGGGCTGGGACTGCCACGGCCTGCCGATCGAATGGAAGATCGAGGAGGAGAATTACCGCTCCAAGGGCAAGCAGAAGCCCGACTTCCGCGACTCCGCCGCGATGGTGGCGTTCCGCAAGGAGTGCCGCGCCTATGCGACGCACTGGATCAACGTGCAGCGCGAGGAGTTCAAGCGGCTCGGCATCATCGGCGACTGGGACCATCCCTACGAGACGATGAGCTATCCGGCAGAGGCTGCGATCGCGCGCGAGCTGATGAAGTTCGCGGCCAACGGCACGCTCTATCGCGGCTCCAAACCGGTGATGTGGAGCGTGGTCGAAAAGACCGCGCTCGCCGAGGCGGAGGTCGAGTACGAGGATTACACCTCCGATACAGTATGGGTGAAATTCCCCGTCACCTCGCCGGCGCATGGCATGCTCGCCAATGCCTCGGTGGTGATCTGGACCACCACGCCGTGGACGCTGCCCGGCAACCGCGCCATCTCCTTCTCGCCGAAGATCGCCTATGGCCTCTACAAGGTCGCCGACGCGCCGGCCGACAATTGGGCCCGCAATGGCGATCTCCTGATCCTCGCCGATGCGCTGGCGGAGGGCGTATTCAAGCAGGCGCGCGTCACCGCTTACGAG
This sequence comes from Bradyrhizobium sp. LTSP885, assembly GCF_000938305.1. Classification (GTDB taxonomy): domain Bacteria; phylum Pseudomonadota; class Alphaproteobacteria; order Rhizobiales; family Xanthobacteraceae; genus Bradyrhizobium. Next base: position 206,162 of record NZ_JYMT01000021.1, on the reverse strand, counting down.
AAGGTGCGCGTCATCCCGGGAGACACCTTGGATGCGGTCGAATGCGCGCATCCATTGAAGGGTCTCGCGGGCTATGAATTCACCGTACCGCTGCTGGCCGGTGACCACGTCACCGACGACACCGGTACCGGCTTCGTGCACACCGCGCCCGGTCATGGCCGCGAGGACTTTGACGTCTGGATGGCGAACGCGCGCGAGCTGGAGAGCCGCGGCATCAACACCACGATCCCCTACACCGTCGATGAGAACGGCGCCTTTACCGATCACGCGCCCGGCTTCACCGGAAAGCGCGTGATCAACGACAGGGGCGAAAAGGGCGACGCCAACGAGGCCGTGATCAAGGCGCTGGTCGAGCGTGGCATGCTGCTCGCGCGCGGCCGCCTCAAGCATCAGTACCCGCACTCCTGGCGCTCCAAGAAGCCGGTGATCTTCCGCAACACGCCGCAATGGTTCATCGCGATGGACAAGCCCATCGTAGACGAAGGCCATGCGAAGAAGGGCGATACGCTGCGCGCCCGCGCGCTGCATGCGATCTCGGTTGCGCAATGGGTGCCGCCGGCGGGCAAGAACCGCATCAATGGCATGATCGACAGCAAGCCCGATTGGGTGATCTCGCGCCAGCGCGCCTGGGGCGTGCCGATCGCGGTATTCGTGCGCGAGAAGGACGACGGTTCCGCGGAAATCCTGCAGGACGAAATCGTCAATCAGCGCATCGCCGAGGCGTTCATGGAGGAAGGCGCCGACGCCTGGTACATGGACGGGGCGCGCGAGCGCTTTCTGGGTTCGCGCGCCGGCGAAGACTGGAAGAAAGTCGACGATATCTGCGACGTCTGGTTCGATTCCGGCTCGACCCACGCCTTCGTCCTGGAGGACCGCCAGCATTTTCCCCAGCTCGGCCAGATTGTCCGCAAGGTCGATGGCGGCAACGACACGGTGATGTATCTGGAAGGCAGCGACCAGCATCGTGGCTGGTTTCAATCCTCCCTGCTGGAAAGCAGCGGCACACGCGGTCGCGCACCGTTCGACATCGTGCTCACTCACGGTTTCACGCTCGACGAAAACGGCCGCAAGATGTCGAAATCGGTCGGCAACACCGTCGAGCCGCAAAAGGTGATGAAGGATTCCGGCGCAGATATTTTGCGGCTGTGGGTCTGCGCCACCGACTATGCCGACGACCAGCGCATCGGGTCGGAGATCCTGAAGAACACCATCGAGACCTATCGCAAGCTGCGCAACTCGATCCGCTGGATGCTCGGGACGCTGCACCACTTCAAACCGAGCGATAAGGTCGCCACGGCCGACATGCCCGAACTCGAGCGGCTGATGCTGCACGGGCTTGCCGGCCAGGCCGAGACCATCCGCAAGGCCTATGCTGAATTCGACTACAAGACCGTGGTCGCAAGCCTCTCCGCCTTCATGAACACCGAGCTGTCGGCGTTCTACTTCGATATCCGCAAGGACACGCTGTATTGCGATCCGCCGTCCTCGGTGGCGCGCAAGGCGGCGCTGACCACGATCGACATGCTGTGCGACGCGATCCTGCGCTGGCTTGCGCCGGTGCTGAGCTTCACCACCGACGAAGCGTGGCGGATGTACCGGCCGGACGCCGAGCCGTCGGTGCACCTGACGCTGTTCCTGGACGGGCTCGAGCAGTTCCGCGACGACGCCCTCGCCGCGAAATGGGAGACGATCCGCAACGTGCGCCGCGTCGTCACCGGCGCGCTCGAGCTCGAACGTGCCGCCAAGAACATCGGCTCGTCGCTGGAGGCCTCGCCGGTCATCTACATCGCTGACAGGGACACATTGGCTGTTTTGTTCGACGTCGACCTCGCCGAGGTCTGCATCACCTCGAACTACGAGGTGCGCGAGGGCGAAGCGCCCGCCAATGCATTCCGTCTGGATGCCGTGCCCGGAGTGGCCGTGGTGGTCGAGAAGGCGGTCGGGACGAAATGCGCGCGCTCGTGGAAGATCCTGCCCACGGTCGGCGAGGATGCCGAATATCCCGACGTCTCGCCGCGCGACGCGCAGGCGCTGCGCGAGTGGAAGGCGCTGGGGGGCACCGCTTGACTCCCACGCTGCGCGCCGGCGTGCTCGCCGCCATCGCGACCCTGATCGTCGATCAGGCCTCCAAGCTGTGGCTGCTGTACGTCTTCGACATCGTCCATCGTGGCGCGGTGCGGGTGACGCCGTTCTTCGACCTGGTGCTGGCCTGGAATCCCGGGATCAGCTTCGGCTGGTTTCAGAGCGAGAGCCCGGCGGCACAGATCCTGCTGATGGTGGTCAAGGCGGCCGCGGTGATTGCGCTGGCCATCTGGATGGCCCGGTCCCGGACCTGGCTTGCCACGGTGGCGCTCGGCCTGATCATCGGTGGCGCCATCGGTAACGGGATCGACCGCTTCGCCTATGGGGCAGTGGTCGATTTTGCCTTGTTTCACGTTCAGATCGGCGAAAAAACCTTCAATTGGTATGTGTTTAACCTCGCCGATACGGCCATCGTTGCTGGGGTCGCGACCCTGTTGTATGATTCCTTCCTGGGGGTACCCGCCGCAAAAGCGCCCTGATCCCGGCCGATACGAGCCTGTCGGCGGTAGACCGGTCGCATGCAGCGAAACTGTGCCTAAGCCAGTGATCGCTTTGCCGAAATTTGAGATGGGAAGAGCGCGATGCGCAACACCGATATCAGCGGTTACCTGACCTGGACCTCCCGGCTGACGCTGATGCGCGGCCTTCGCCTGGCGCTGGTTGCGGCCGGCATCGGCCTCGTCATGTCGGCTGGCCCGGTACGCGCCGGCGACGATGACGAAGATGACGACGGCCTGACCTTCGAAGAGCGGATCGTCGACAATCTTATGAGCGGGCTCGGCGCCAGGAGCGCGGCAAGCAAGGGCATCGACTACCGCGAGCGCTCCCCGCTGGTGGTGCCGCCGAAACTCGACCTGCCCCCGCCGGCCTCCGCCGTCCAGGCCAATGCACCGAACTGGCCGAAGGATCCCGATATCGCCAAGCGCAAGGCTGCGATCGAGGCACGGAAGAAGGAAGTCAAGAAGCAGCCGTGGCAGGAGTCTGCTCCGCTTACGCCAGCCGAGATCGATGCAGGCAGGAAGCAACAGACCGCCGTCGACAACAGCAGGGAGCCGATTGAACCCGGCGTGACCAAGAATCCTTCGCTGCTGCCGGACCAGCTCGGCTACACCGGCGGCCTGCTCGGCGTCTTCAAGGGAAACAGCAGCGAGTCGGCACCGTTCAAGGGTGAGCCGCCGCGCGATTCCCTGACCGCGCCGCCTGCGGGCTACCAGACACCATCATCGAACTTTGCCTATGGCACCGGACCGCAGAAGCCGAAGGCCAATGAAGGCAAATACGACGCCATGACCGGCAAACCGCTCGAGTAGTTGCGTGACATCTGCCGGCCGGGCCTGACATGGTCAAAGCTTAATTCGGGGTGGCGCGCGTCTCTCCGCTTTGTGACATCAGGCACGGGCAGTCCCGTGTAGCATGCCCTGCTTTCGCGCCCCGACCGCGTGTCCGGGCTTCCATAAGGACTATGATGCCCTCACGCCGAGCGACTGCCCTTTTCGCTGCCGCACTTGTTTCCACAATCTTGCTGTCGAGCAGCGGCCTCCGCGCCCAGACCACGGTGACCTCCGAACGCCCCGCCAGCTTCACACTCGATAACGGACTGCAGGTCGTGGTGATCCCCGATCACCGCACGCCTGTCGTGACGCAGATGATCTGGTACAAGGTCGGCTCCGCGGACGAGACGCCCGGCAAATCCGGGCTCGCACACTTCCTTGAGCATCTGATGTTCAAGGGCACCGCCAAGCACCCGGCCGGCGAGTTCTCGCAGACCGTGTTGCGGGTCGGCGGCAACGAGAACGCCTTCACCTCGGTCGACTACACCGGCTACTTCCAGCGCGTGCCGCGCGAGCAGCTCGCCTCGATGATGGAGTTCGAGGCCGACCGCATGACCGGCCTGATCCTCAAGGATGAGAATGTGCTGCCCGAACGCGATGTCGTGCTCGAAGAGTACAACATGCGCGTCGCCAACAATCCGGATGCCCGGCTGACCGAGCAGATCATGGCCGCGCTCTACCTCAACCATCCCTATGGTCGCCCGGTGATCGGCTGGCACCAGGAGATCGAGAAGCTCGACCGCGAGGATGCACTCGCGTTCTACAGGCGCTTCTACGCGCCGAACAACGCGATCATGGTCATCGCCGGCGACGTCGACGTCAAGGATATCCGCCCGCTGGTGGAGAAGAATTTCACGCCGATCCCGGCGCAACGCTCGATCGCTGAAAAACGCATCCGGCCGCAGGAGCCGACGCCGGTGGCGCCGCGCACCGTGACGCTGGCAGATCCGCGCGTCGAGCAGCCCGGCTTGCGCCGCTATTATCTGGTGCCATCGGCCGCGACCGCGGCAGCCGGCGAAAGTCCCGCGCTCGATGTGCTCGCGCAATTGATGGGCGGCGGCGCCAACTCCTATCTTTACCGCGCGCTGGTGATCGACAAGGGGCTGGCGATCAGCGCCGGCGCCGGCTACCAGGGCACGTCCCTCGATCCGTCGCAGTTCTCGATCTCGGTGACGCCGAAGCAAGGCGTCGAGTTTGCGCCGATCGAGGACGCCGTCGACAAGGTGATCGCCGACCTCGCGCAGAACACCGCGCGCGCCGAGGACCTCGAGCGGGTCAAGACCCAGCTGATTGCCGAAGCGATCTACGCCCAGGACAATCAGGCGACACTGGCGCGGTGGTATGGCGGTGCCCTGACCACTGGACTCAGCATCGACGATATCAGGAGCTGGCCGGACCGCATCCGCGCCGTCACCGCCGAGCAGGTGCGCGACGCCGCGGCCAAATGGCTCGACAAGAACCGGTCGGTGACCGGCTATCTGATCAAGGATACTGCGCCGAAACGCGAGGAGAAGCGCTCGTGACCTATTCCCTCACCCGCCGCGTGGCGCTGATCGGCGGCGCCTGCGCCGCGATGCTGACGCTGTCATCGGCGCCCTCGCAGGCCGCGGCCAAGATCCAGAAGCTGGTGTCGCCCGGTGGCATCGAGGCGTGGTTCGTGCAGGACGCGACCGTGCCCTTGATCGCGATGGAGTATGCCTTCAGCGGCGGCGCGAGCCAGGATCCGGCCGGCAAACCCGGCGTCGGCAACCTGGTCGCCGACCTGCTCGACGAAGGCTCCGGCGATCTCGATTCCAATGCCTACCATGAGCGGCTCGACCGCCGTGCCATCGAACTGAGCTTTGCCGTGGCACGCGATCACTTCCGCGGCTCGCTTCGGATGCTCAAGGACAACAAGGACGAAGCCTACGAGCTGTTGCGGATGGCACTGACCTCGGCGCATTTCGAGCCTGTAGACGTCGAACGCATCCGCGGCCAGGTGATCTCGACCCTGCGCCGTGAATCGACCAACCCGTCCTCGCTGGCCGGCCGCAAGTTCCTCGAAGTCGCGTTCGGCGATCATCCCTATGGCCGATCGGCCACCGGCACGCTGGAGACCGTACCGAAGATCGAGATCGCTGACCTGAAGGACTACACGCGTCGGGTCATCGCCAAGGATACGCTGCGCATCGCCGTGGTCGGCGACATCGACCCCGACACGCTCGGCAAACTGCTCGACAAGACCTTCGGTAGCCTGCCGGCCAAGGCCGAGCTGACGCCGGTCCCCGACGTCGTCGTGACCAAGCCGCCACAGCGCGCCTTCATCCCGCTCGACGTGCCGCAGACCGTCGTCACCTTCGGCGGCCCCGGCATCAACAGGCATGACCCGGACTTCATGACCGCCTATGTACTGAACCACATTCTCGGCGGCGGCGGCCTGTCGTCGCGGCTCTATAAGGAAGTGCGCGAGAAACGGGGACTGGCCTATTCGATCTACGAAGCTCTGATCTGGATGGATCACTCTTCGCTGTTCATCGGCAACACCGGCACCCGCGCCGATCGCGCCGGCGAGACCGTCGATGCGATCGACAAGGAAATCCGCCGCATCGCCGAGGAGGGCCCAACGCAGCAGGAGCTCGACGAGGCGAAGTCCTATCTGAAGGGCTCGCAGATGCTGGCGCTCGACACCTCCTCCAAGCTGGCGCAGGCGATGCTGCAATACCAGCTCGACAAGCTGCCGATCGACTACATCGAGAAACGCAGCGCCATCGTCGACGCGGTGACGCTTGACGACACCAGGCGGGTTGCGAAGAAGCTCTGGGGCGACGGCCTGCTCACCGTGATCGTCGGCCGCGCCCCGCAGGCAGCCGCCCAACCGGCGTCGGCTCCGCCGAAGTCGAACTGACGCGGTTCTATAAAAGCAGACCTCCATCGCGGCTTACCCTCTCCCCGCCCTCCCCCACAAGGGGGGAGGGTTGGGGAGAGGGGTAGCCACGCGCTCTGATCGCAGACGTAGTCGACCTCAACACGCCCCGAGCACACGCAACGCAAACCCGCTATCTTGCATCTGCCGATTCTTTTCCCCTGGTGATGCCATGCTGCGGGTTTCCCGCGACCTTGTAATCGACGAGAACGACATCGAGATCGTTTTTGTCCGCGCCTCCGGTCCGGGCGGGCAAAACGTCAACAAGGTCTCGACCGCAGCGCAGCTCCGCTTCGACACCAACAAGATCAATTTGCCGGCGGACGCCGCGCAACGCCTCGCCCGCCTGGCCGGCAGCCGCATGACCAAGGACGGCGTGATCGTGATCCAGGCCGTTCGCTTTCGTTCCCAGGAGCGGAATCGGGCCGATGCGACCGAGCGGCTGCTCGAGATGTTGAAGGAGGCGATGGTACGGCCGACGCCGCGGCGGCCGACCAAGCCGACGTTCGGCTCCAAGCAGCGCCGGCTCGAAGGCAAGAAGCGCCGCGGCGACATCAAGGCCGGGCGCGGCGGCCCCAGCTTCGACGATTAAGATCGGAGTTCCAGATGCGGTGCGAGACACCGCATCTGGATTTTGCGGAATCAGTCGCGCTTGCTGCCGGACTCCGTACCGATCGCCTTCGGCGGCGTGGCGTGGCCGGACCCGACGGTGGTCTTGCTGCCCGCCTTGGCGTTGACGCTGCCTTTTTGTGCCGGCGCGGCCGTTTGCGACTCGAGTTCCTCGTCGCCACCGCCTGACATTCCTCCCGGCGCGGTGGTTTTACCCTGTGCGCCGCCGCGCATCTGCGTGTCGGACGACGCGCCTTGCGCAAGGACGGGGCTGGCCAGCGCGGCTGAGACGGCAAAGGCGAGCACGGTGGTTTTCGCAAACTTCATCCAATTCTCCTCGAACATTGATTGACGATGGACGGCGCGGCGCATGTGTGCGCCGTTTGCGGCACCGAACCTGACCCATCGCACGCGATTGAATTTGCACAAACGACGCAGGTGCGATGCAAGCCGCATCGTGTGGTCATCGTGCAGGGATATCGCGGTCATTTTGCGAAATTCTCGTTCGCATATGCGGCAGCCCGGTTCCGCTCTCCGGTTCTCGCCTGCTTTTGTTCTGCAGTGAAACAGCCCGCTACTACCACCGGCAGTTTTGCGCGCCCTACAGTCGTTGCACGCCAACGGTGATGTAGATGACAAAGCTGCGCGCAGCATGGACGATCGGGCTGGGATGTTGCGGCGCGATGCTTGCGGTGCAAATGACGGTTGCGCAAATGCCCCTGCCTGCCGCCAAGCCACCCGATGGTCCTACGCTGTTCAAGCAGCAATGCGCGACCTGCCACACCACCAACACGTCGGATCCGGTTCGGCAGGGGCCGTCGCTTGACAAGATCGTCGGCCGGCCCGCCGGCAAGGCTGATGGCTTCAAATATTCCGCAGGCTTCGCCACGGCCGACTTCGTCTGGGACGAGGCCAAGCTCGATGCCTGGCTGACCAATCCGCAAGACCTCATCCCCGGCGCCGTGATGGCCTATCGGCAGGCCAAACCCGAAACCCGCGCCCTGATCATCGCCTATCTGAAGGAGCTGAGCTGAATGGCGAAACCCGTTCATTCCATGATCCGCGTATTCGACGAGGCCAAAGCGCTCGACTTCTACCAGCGCGCGTTCGGCCTCGAGATTGCCGACAATCTGAGATTTCCCGATTTCGCGCTGATCTATCTGCGCCATCCCTCCTCGCCGTTCGAGGTCGAACTCACGGTGAATTTCGATCGCAAGGAGCCTTACGCGCTCGGCGACGGCTACGGCCATCTCGCGGTGGTCGTCGATGACGTCGACACCGAGCATGCACGCTTCGAAAGGGAGAAGCTGTCGCCCGGGCCACTGCGTGATTTCAAGCATGACGGCGAGACGCTGGCGCGCTTCTTCTTCGTCTCCGATCCCGACGGCTACAAGATCGAGGTGATCCAGCGCGGCGGGCGCTTCGGGTAATAACAATCGCAATCAAACAATAATTTTACGGAGGAAACCCATGAGAGAAGTCGATCGTCGCAGCAAATTTGACCGCCGAATCTTCCTGAAGGGCGCCGCAGCGACCGCGCCTGCGGTCGCAATCGCGACCAGCACAGGGCTCGGCGTTACCGACGCCTGGGCCGATGAGGCGAGCACGCTGCCGCCGGCCACGCTGAAGACGCTGTTGAAGATAGCGCGCGACATCTACCCGCAAGATTTCCTCGGCGACAGCTACTACATATCAGCGATCAAGCCGTGGGATGACAAGGCGGCCAAGGATCCGGCGGTGAAATCGCTGATCACTGACGGCGTCGCGCGCCTCGATCAGGAGGCCAACGACCGTCACAAGATGCCTTACGTCCAGCTTGCCTGGGAGAACGACCGCGTCGCGCTGCTGCAACGAATCGAACAGAGCGCCTTCTTCCAGAAGATCCGCGGCGACCTCATCGTGTCGCTCTACAACAACAAGGAGGTTTGGCCGAAGTTCGGCTACGAGGGCTCCTCCGCCGAGCATGGCGGCTACATCAAGCGCGGCTTCGCCGACATCGACTGGCTGCCGAAGGCTTGAACCCACGCAACGAACGTCAGGAGGAAACCAACAATGGCAAAATTCGATCTGAATGACAGCGGCGTTGTCGTCATCGTCGGCTCCGGTGCCGGCGGCGGAACGCTCGGCAATGAACTGGCGCAAAAGGGCATCAAGGTCGTGATCCTGGAAGCCGGCAGCCGCATCGAGAACCAGGATTTCATCAATGATGAATGGGACAGCTTCACCCAACTCGCCTGGTCGGACATGCGCACCACGTCGGGAAGCTGGCGCGTAGCCAAGGATTTCGCGAACCTGCCGGCCTGGATCGTGAAGGCGGTTGGCGGCTCGACCACGCACTGGGCCGGCGCCTCGCTGCGCTTCGACGAGCACGAGTTCAAGGCCAAGTCGACCTACGGCAACCTGCCCGGCGCCAACCTTCTGGATTGGCCAATCACGCTCGCCGATATGGAGCCATACTACGCCAAGGCCGAGAACAAGATGGGCGTGACGCGCACCAACGGGATCCCTGGGCTACCCGGCAACAACAATTTCAAGGTGCTGGAGGCCGGCGCCAAGAAGCTCGGCTACAAGGAGGTCCATACCGGGCGGATGGCGATCAACTCCGAGCCGCGTGACGGGCGTGGAGCGTGCCAGCAGATCGGCTTCTGCTTCCAGGGTTGCAAGTCCGGCGCAAAGTGGTCGACGCTCTACACGGAAATCCCGAAGGGCGAAGCCACCGGCAATCTCGAAGTGCGCCCCAACAGCATGGTGATCAAAATCGAGCACGATCAATCCGGCAGGGTGACCGGCGTGGTCTATGCTGATGCTGCGGGCGCGACGCAGCGCCAGAAGGCGCGCGTCGTGGCGGTCGCCGGCAATTCGATCGAGAGCCCGCGGCTGCTGCTCAACAGCGCCTCGACCATGTTCCCGGACGGCCTTGCCAACTCATCGGGGCAAGTCGGACGCAACTACATGCGGCACATGACCGGCAGCGTGTACGCCGTGTTCGAGCAATCGGTGCACATGTATCGCGGCACCACGATGGCCGGCATCGTCCGTGACGAGGCAAAGAACGATCCGAAGCGCGGCTTCGTCGGCGGCTACGAGATGGAGACGCTGTCGCTCGGCCTGCCGTTCATGGCGGCGTTCCTCAATCCCGGCGCGTGGGGGCGTTCCTTCACCAGCGCGATCGATGGCTATCCGCGGATGGCGGGCATGTGGCTGGTCGGCGAAGACATGCCGCAGGAGACCAACCGCATCACGCTCGATCCGGTGGCCAAAGACAAGTTCGGCATGCCGGTCGCGAGCGTGCATTTCGACGATCACCCCAATGACGTCGCGATGCGCGAGCACGCCTACAGACAGGGATCTGCCGTCTACGAGGCGGTCGGCGCCACGGTGACCTACCCCACGCCGCCCTATCCCAGCACCCACAACATGGGCACCAACCGGATGAGCGAGAAGCCGCGCGACGGCGTGGTCAACAAATTCGGCCAGAGCCACGACATCAAGAACCTGTTCGTCTCCGACGGCAGCCAGTTCACCTCGGGTGCAGCCTGCAATCCGACGCTGACGATCGTGTCGCTGGCAATCCGGCAGGCCGACAGCATCGCCGGTGCGATGCAACGCAAGGAGATCTAGGTTCGGCAGTCTCAAACGAAAGCGGCTCTGCCCGGAACGGGCGGAGCCGCTTTTCATTGCCGTCAGTGCCGCCTTGCCTATTCGGCGGCGTCCAGGATGGACTCGCGGTGAAACACGGCGGGCGCACTCTGTGAGCGGTAGATCAGGCAACAGCAGCGCAACAGCGACGCGAAATTATTGACTTCGCCATGGTGGTCGAGGACCTCGCCGTACAACGTGGTGAGGAACTTGGCCACGGTCATGCCTTCCTTGGCCGCGATTTCCTCCAGCGTATCCCAGAACGACATTTCCAGCCGGATCGAGGTGCAATGGCGGCCGATCCGCAGCGATCGGGTCTGCGATTCATAGTTGCGTTGCGGCTGGTGCCCGAACAAATGGCACATGGCGATCCTCCGGCAAGATTATAATTTTTCTAAACGATATACCTGCGCGTCGGGCCTCACAATCACCACGTAGGAACTAGCGGGGTCCGATGCCGAAGATGAGCATCTTCAAGGCGATGTGCCGGCTCCATCCCCAGCTAACGGGTGACATTCCCGGGCCACCCGATGCATTTGCCCGCGCGGCGCTCTAGAATGGCCCAAGCCTCGAATCTCCTCAAAACGTAGCGTCATGCCCGTCCGCCAGCTCCCCGAACAGATCGTCAACCGCATCGCCGCCGGCGAGGTGGTCGAGCGTCCCGCGAGCGTGGTCAAGGAACTCGTGGAGAATGCGATCGACGCCGGTGCTGTCAGGATCGATGTTTTCACCGATGGCGGCGGCCGGCGCCGGATCGGCATCACCGATGACGGCAGCGGCATGACGCGCGGCGATCTCGCGCTCGCGGTCGACCGCCATGCCACCTCCAAGCTCGACGACGAGGACCTCTTACGCATCCGGACGCTCGGGTTCCGCGGCGAGGCGCTGCCGTCGATCGGCGCGGTCGCGAAGCTCGGCATCACCACGCGCCATGCCGGCGAGCCGCATGCCTGGTCGCTGTCAGTCGAAGGCGGCGCGAAATCGGACGTGATGCCGGCGGCGCTCGGCCACGGTACCCGCGTCGAGGTCAATGACCTGTTCTACGCCACGCCGGCGCGGCTCAAGTTTCTGAAGACCGACCGCACCGAAGCGGAGGCGATCCGCGAGGTGGTGCGGCGCCTTGCCATGGCGCGTCCCGACATCGCCTTTACGCTGGCCGGCGAGGAGCGCGCGCCGGTGACCTGGGCCGCCGCCCTGCCCGGCGCGGCCGGCCGGCTGACGCGGCTTGGCGATATCCTCGGCGCCGATTTTCGCGGTTGCGCCATCGAGGTCCATTCCGAACGCGAGGGCGTCTCGGTCGAGGGGTTTGCCGCCGCGCCGTCGCTGACCCGCGCCAATGCGCTCGGGCAGTATCTGTTCGTCAACGGTCGCCCGGTCCGCGACAAACTGATCCTGGGCGCGGTGCGTGCCGCCTATTCCGACTACCTGCCGCGTGATCGTCATCCTGTGGTGGCGCTGTTCGTGACCTGCGACCCGCAAGAGGTCGACGCCAATGTGCATCCGGCCAAGACCGAGGTCCGGTTCCGCAATGCCGGACTGGTCCGCGCGCTGATCGTGCACGCATTGAAGGACGGCCTGGCGCGCGAGGGCAAGCGCACCGCGGCCAACGCCGCCGACGGCGCGACGTTGCAGGCGTTCCGCACCGGCTTTGCGCCGCCGCGCCCGGGCAATTGGGACTGGCGCAGTTCGCCGTCCTTTCCGGTCAACCCGATGCGCGCGTTCGAGGGCGCGGCGGCGACCGCGTTCGCCGAACCCGGGCAGGCTGCCTTCGATGTCGGCACGCCGACCGCCGATGTGCGTTTCGAGGCCGCGCCTGCCCCCGATATGCTCGACCGCCCGCTCGGCGCCGCGCGCACCCAGATCCACGAGACCTATATCGTCTCGCAGACCCGCGACGGCCTGATCGTCGTGGACCAGCACGCGGCCCATGAGCGCATCGTCTACGAGAGACTGAAGGCCTCGCTGGCGAAGAACGGCGTGCAGCGGCAGATCCTGCTGATCCCCGAGATCGTCGAGCTCGATGAGGCGACCGTCGAGAAGCTGCTCGATCGCGCCGAGGAGCTGGCGTCATTTGGCCTGGCGATCGAATCGTTCGGCCCCGGCGCAGTCGCGGTGCGCGAAACGCCCTCGCTGCTCGGCAAGGCGAATGCTGCGGGGCTTCTGCGCGATCTCGCCGAGCACATGGCGGAATGGGATGAGGCGCTGCCGCTCGAACGCCGCCTGATGCATGTCGCCGCCACCATGGCCTGCCACGGCTCGGTCCGCGCCGGCCGCCGCCTCAAGCCGGAAGAGATGAACGCGCTGCTCCGCGAAATGGAAGACACGCCGAACTCCGGCCAATGCAACCACGGTCGCCCGACCTATGTCGAATTGAAGCTGAGCGATATCGAGAAGCTGTTCGGGCGGAGGTAAGGCCTCGTCGTCCCGGGCAAGCGAAGCGCGACCCGGGACCCATAACCACCGGCTTTTGTTTTGTGAAGGCTGTGGCTCCAGCGCGCGTCGGCAATGCGCATTTGTGGTTATGGGTCCCTGCTTTCGCAGGGACGACAGATTAGGCTGCGGCCACAGCGCGCAAAAACACAAACTCCGTATCGTCATACGCGCGCCGCTCAAGCTCTTCGAATCCCTCCGGCGCTGCGATCGCCGCGGCCTTTGTCTCCTCGACGACGACCAGCGCCCCCGGCGTCAACCAGCCGCCGTTGCGCAGCGAGGCGAGCGCCTTGTCGGCGAGACCCTTGCCGTAGGGCGGATCGAGGAACGCCAGCGAGAACGGCTCCATCGGGTGCGCGGGGCCGAGATCGGTGGCATCGCGGCGATAGACTTTTGTCACGCCGCCGAGGCCCAATGACTCCACGTTGTTGCGCAACAGCGCACGCGCCTCCGCGCCGTTGTCGACGAACAGCGTGAATTTTGCGCCGCGCGAGACGGCTTCGATTCCCAGCGCGCCGGTGCCGGCGAACAGATCGAGCACACGCGCGTTCTCGATCGGGTTGTCATAGGCATGGATCAGGATGTTGAACACGGACTCGCGCAGGCGGTCCGCGGTTGGCCTGATCTCGCGGCCCGAGGGCGACGCGAGATTGCGGCCTTTCAGTCGACCCCCGACGACGCGCACGACGTATTACTCGTCCTTCGGCGTGAGATCGCGCTTGCCGTGATAGCCGCGCTTGGGGCGGCGCGGCGGGCCGTAGCCGTTGGCTTCGTCCTCGTTGCGCGCGCGCGCCTCGTCGCTGCCGGTGCGCTGCACCAGCACGCGACGGCCCTTGCGGTCATTGATCAGCGCGCTTTTTCCCGCGGGCTTGAACGGCTTCTTGCCATCAGGCGCATCGCTGGCCTCGTCGGCCCCGACCTCGGCCTTGCGCTGCTCCGGCCGGTTGAAATCCGCGCCGGCAAGCTTTGCGATCTTCTCGCCGAGCTGCTCGCGCAGCACGCGCGTCTTGACCTCCTCGACCTTGCCCTCCTCGAGCTCGCCGAGCTGGAACGGGCCGTAGGAGATCCGAATCAGCCGGTTCACCTCGAGGCCGAGATGCGCCATCACGTTGCGCACCTCGCGGTTCTTGCCCTCGCGGATCGCGAACACCACCCAGACATTGGCGCCCTGGTCGCGCTCCAGCGTCGCATCGATCGCGCCGTATTTGACGCCGTCGACCTCGATGCCGTTCTTCAACTGGTCGAGCTGTTCCTGCGTCACCTCGCCATGCGCGCGGACGCGGTAGCGGCGCAGCCAGCCGGTGTCGGGATGCTCAAGCGTACGCGCCAGTCCGCCGTCATTGGTGAGCAGCAACAGGCCCTCGGTGTTGAAATCGAGCCGGCCGATCGAGATCAGCCGCGGCAGGCCTTCCGGCAGATTGTCGAACACGGTCGGCCGCCCTTCCGGGTCGGCGTGCGTCGTCATCAGCCCGCGCGGCTTGTGATACATGAACAACCGCGTTCGCTCGCGCGGCGGCAATTGCTTGCCGTTGACGGCCACGACATCGTTCTCGGTGACATCGAGCGCCGGCGAGTTGATCACGCGGCCGTTGACGGTGACGCGGCCCTGCGTGACCATCTCCTCGGCATCACGGCGCGAGGCGAGACCGGCGCGTGCCAGCACTTTTGCGATGCGCTCGCCTGCCTTCTTCGGCTTCGGTTCGGGACGCTCGCGCCGATCGAAGTCGGGCCGTTCGCGATAGGCGCCGCGGCCGCCAAAGGCCGGGCGCTTCGCGAAGACCTTGCTGTCGTCCTCGTTCTCGCGGCGCGGGCGATCGCCGAAGCCGCCTTCGCTGCGCGGATGTTCCTGCCAGCCCGTGCGGCCTTCGGGCCGCTCACGACGGTCGCCGCCTTCCTCTTTGCGATCCCCGGAGCGATCCCAGCGCGGACGGCTGAATTTCGGACGATCGCCCTGTTCGCGATCCTCACGCGGCTTATCGGAGCGCGGCCCGTCGAAACTCCGCGCGCCATCGCGCGGCGGGCGAGAATCGCGGTCGCCCCGGTCATCGCGCTTCTGCCACGGCTTGGATTCGCCGCGCTGCGGCCGATCGCCGAAATCTTTACGCGGACCACGGTCCGCCCTGTCGCCGAAATCCTTGCGCGGACCACGATCTGGCGCACCGCGCGACGAGAATTTCCGCTCCCCGCCGAATTTCCGTTCCGGCCGGTCGCCATCGCGCGGCGGGCGCGGACTGTAAGGGCGATCACCCCGCGGCCGGTCGCCGTCCTTGCGAAAACCTTCGCCGCGCGGCGTATAGGGCCGCTTCTCGCCGTCACGATCACGCGGCGCGTAAGGCTTCTTGTCGCCGAACTTCCGATCAGAGGACCGTCCCGCCGGGCGAGCATCATCACGATCACGGCGCGGTGGGCGGTCGTCGCGGTTAAAATTCGGGCGGTCGCCACGCGGGGTGTAGGGGCGCTTTTCGCCGCCGCGATCTTCGCGCGGTCTGAACGAACGCTTCTCGCCATCGCCGTCGCGGGCCGGACGCGCGCTGAAGGGCCTATCGCCACGCGGCTTGAACGGGCGCTTCTCGCCATCGCCATCGCGCGGAGGACGAGCGCTGAATGGCCGATCGCCGCGCGGGCGATCCTCACGATTGAACTTCGGCTTGTCGCCGAACTCGCGGCGCGGCGGACGATCACCGCCGGACGCGCGCTTCTCGCCATCACCCTTGCTGGCCGAATCCTTGCCCCCAAAGCCGCGCTTGGCGAACTTCTTGTCCGGGCCGCGGACGGCGCCAGAGCGGCCTTTGCTGCCGCCGGGGCGGCCTTTTCCACCGCCAGGACGATCACGCCGGCCGCCGGAATCGTTGTTTTTATCGCTGTCGCGGGGCATGAATAATCTCGCTGGACGTTCAATTGAGGTGCAAGGGTGACCGGCCGTACGCGCCCTGTTGGCGGCGCGTTTGACGCAAAACCGGCATCCACTTTTGCTGAAGGCGAGCTAGTAGCAGGTTTCTTCCGATGATACGAGGCATGACAGCCCCCTCTTTTATGGATTTGGCGCTGAAAACGGCCAAAAATGCCGGAAAATCGGGCGAGGTTCCGATCGGATGCGTGATTGTGCGGGGTTATGAGGTGATCGCCACCGCCAGCAACCGCACGCTGACCGACCGCGACCCCACCGCCCATGCCGAGATTCTGGCGCTCCGGCAGGCCGCTGAAACCATCGGCACCGAGCGGCTGGTCGATTGCGACCTCTACGTCACCCTCGAGCCCTGCACGATGTGCGCCGGTGCAATCTCGCTGGCCCGCATCCGCCGGCTCTATTACGGCGCCGCCGACCCCAAGGGCGGCGCGGTTGAATCAGGCGTGCGGTTCTTCGCGCAGCCGACGTGCCACCACGTGCCCGAGGTCTACGGCGCGGTCGGCGAACGCGAGGCCGCAACGCTGCTGAAGGATTTTTTCAGGGTGCGAAGGTAGCTCTTCGCTGGGATGCAGCGAATCTCTCCCCTCGTCGTCCCGGCGAAAGCCGGGACCCATAACCACAGGGTTGAGTTGTTAAAGAGGGCTGTGGCCCCGGCGTCGCGCAACAATGACCTTCGGTGGTTATGGGTCCCGGCTCCCGTGCGCAATTGCGCACTAGGCCGGGACGACATCGAGTGTTGGTACACGAGCGACGTCACCCCGCCAGGAAAAACTCCCGCAGCAGCTTGGCCGTCACGTCCGGATTCTCCTCGGTGAGGAAATGTCCGGAATCCACCGGCGCGCCGCTCACATTGGTCGCCCATTTCTTCCAGGTATCGAGCGGCGTGGTCGCCGCACTCGCAACGCCGGCATCGCCCCACAAGGCCAGCATCGGGATCGTGATCTTGTTGCCGGCATCGACATCGGCCTTGTCGATTTCATAATCAGCATAGGCGCCGGCGCGGTAGTCCTCGCACATCGCGTGGATGCGCGCGGGATCGCGGAACGGCGCGAGATAATGCTGCAGCGCGCGCGGATCGATGGCAGCGAGCGTCTTGCTCTTGGTCTGGCTCGCCATCTTCTCCTTCAGGAAGAATTCCCCCTGCCCCGAAATCAGCGTTTCCGGCAGCGGATAAGGCTGCGCCAGGAACGCCCAATGGTAGATCTTCAGCGCGGACAGCCGGTTCAGCTTCTGCCAGTAATCATAGGTCGGCGCGATATCGAGCACCGCGAGCTTCGACAGCCGGCCGGGATGATCGAGCGCGAGCCGATACGACACGCGACCGCCGCGATCGTGGCCGGCGAGCGCGAAATGCACATGGCCGAGCTGCTCCATGGCCTCGATCATGGTCTTTGCCCACGCCCGCTTGGTGTAGGGCGTGTGGTTCTCGTCGCTATCGGGCATGTCGGACCAGCCATAGCCGGGCAGGTCGGGGATGATCAGCGTAAATCTGTCGTCGAGATCAGGCGCCACCTGATGCCACATCACATGGGTCGAGGAAAATCCGTGCAGCAGCAACAGCGGCGGCCCTTTGCCGCCGACGCGGGCGAAGATGCGGCCCTGCGAGGTATTGATCCATTCGGAGGCGTAGCCGGGAAAAAGATCTGCGAGATCAGGCATCGGTCGCTCCTTGGCTTCAGCGGCAGCTCTTGTTTCGAACAGGTCTTGCTTCAAACTTTGTTTGTCGTTGCCGCTGGCAGATCGCAGGTTTATGCCATTCCCAAGCCGCGCCAACAACAAACCGAAACGAGGAAGTGCCATGTCGATCGATTTCGAGATTCCGGCCGAAGCCAAGGCGATCCGCGAGAAGGTCCGCAAATTCGTGCACGACGAGTGCATCCCCGCCGAAAAGGAACTCGACACCAAGCCGCTCACCGAGGTGCTGGGCCCGCTGCGGAAGAAGGCCCGCGCGCAGGGCCTGTGGTGCCCGTTCGTGCCCAAGGAATACGGCGGCATGGGGCTCGGCCCGTTGGCCAACGCGCTGGTGCAGATGGAGCTCGGCGAAAGCATGCTCGGCGCGCTCTCGATGAACACGCAGGGGCCCGACGACGCCTCGATGATGACCATCCTGGCGCATGGCACGGAGTACCAAAAGGAGAAGTTCCTCAAGCCGCTTCTCAATGGCGAGAAGCGCATCTGCTTCTCGATGACCGAGAAGGCCGCCGGCGCCGACGCCACCGGCATGCAGACCACCGCCGTAAAGGACGGCAACGAGAATTACGTCCTCAACGGCGAAAAGTGGTTCTCCTCGTCTGCGAGCGTCGCCGACATGGCGCTGGTGATGGCCAAGACCGATCCGAATGCGCCGCGCCACAAGCAATACTCGACCTTTATCGTCGAGCTGCCGAATCCCGGATATCGCATCAAGCGCAACATCGCGAATATGGCGATCGAGGGCCCACATGACGACGTCATCCATGGCGGCCATTCCGAGATCGAAATCAAGGACCTGAAGGTATCAGCGGACAATCTGCTCGGCGGCGAGGGCAACGGCTTCAACATGGGCCAGCACCGCCTCGCCTACGGCCGGCTGCGCCATGGCATGCACAACGTCGCCAAGGCGCAGCGCGCGCTCGACATGGCCGTCGCCCACATCACCAAACGCTCGACCTTCGGCCAGTTGCTGGCCGACCGCCAGGGCGTCCAGTTCATGCTCGCCGATTGCGCGAGCGAACTCTATATCGGCCGGCTGATGCTGCTGCACATCGCCTACAAGGCGGAGAAGGGCCTCGACATCAGGCAGGAAAACTCGATCGCCAAGATCTTCCACGCCCACATGGTGCACAAGGTGATCGACACCGCGATCCAGCTCCACGGTGCGCTCGGCTTCAGCCAGGATACGCCGCTCGCGAAGTGGTACACCCAGGTGCGCTCGCAGCGGCTGGTCGACGGTCCCGACGAGGTGCACAAGTGGAAGATCGGCAAGAACGTCATCAAGGCGTTCCGCGAGCACGGGACGACGGCGAGCGCGGCGGGCGGGGATTTGCTCTGACCGACTGCGTAGGGTGGGCAAAGGCGCGTTTGCGCCGTGCCCACCTTCACGAGCAGTGCAAGCAGTGGTGGGCACGCTGCGCTTTGCCCACCCTACGGCACCGGGCTAGCCGTTCCGCTCCGCTTCCACCGCCTGCCACGCAATGTCGCGGCGGCAGAAGCCGTCGGGCCATTTGATTCGGTCGACCGCCTGATAGGCGCGTTCTTTCGCTTCAGTGACCGTCTTCCCCATCGCGGAGACATTCAACACGCGTCCGCCGTTGGCAAGGATCGCGCCGTCCTTGGCCACCGTGCCGGCATGGAAGATCTCGACGCCCTCGACTTTGGCAGCGTCATCCAACCCATCGATCCGCGTGCCCTTGGCGTAATCGCCGGGATAGCCCTTCGCCGCCATCACCACCGTCAGCGCTGGCTCCGGATACCAGCGCAGATCGAAATGCTTCAGTTGTCCGTCGCAGGCAGCGAGGAATGCCGGCACGATATCCGACATCATCCGCAGCATCAGCACCTGGCATTCGGGATCGCCGAAGCGGACGTTGTACTCGAACAGTTTTGGGCCCTGCTCCGTCAGCATCACGCCGGCATAAAGTACGCCCGCGAACGGCGTGCCGCGGCTCTTCATCCCGGCGACCGTCGGCAGGATGATCCGCGCCATGATCTGGTCGTGGATTTCTGGCGTCACGAACGGCGTCGGCGAATAGGCGCCCATGCCGCCGGTGTTCGGCCCCTCGTCGTGATCGAACACGCGCTTGTGGTCCTGGGCGGTCGCGAGTGGGATCGCGGTGTCGCCGTCGCAGAGCGCGAAGAAGGAGATCTCGCGGCCCGACAAGAACTCCTCGATCACCACCTCGGCGCCGGCCGAGCCGAACGCGCCGTCGAACATCATGGCGATCGCGGCCTCGGCTTCAGCCAGCGTCATCGCCACCACGACGCCCTTGCCGGCGGCAAGCCCGTCGGCCTTGACCACGATCGGCGCGCCCTGCGCACGGACATAGGCCAGCGCGCCGTCGGCATTGTCGAACCGGCGATAGGCGCCGGTCGGAATGTTGAATTCGTTGCAGAGGTCTTTTGTAAATCCCTTGGAGCCCTCGAGCTGGGCGGCCTGCTTGCGCGGCCCGAATGCCTTGATACCGACGGCCGTGAGATCGTCGACGATGCCGGCCGCCAGCGGCGTCTCAGGCCCGACCACGACCAGATCGACGGCGTTGCGCTTGCAGAATTCGATCACCGCCGGATGGTCGGCGACATCGAGCGCGACGCATTCGGCCTCGCGCGCGATCCCGGCGTTGCCCGGCGCGCACCACAGTTTCGTCAGCAGCGGAGACGCCGCGATCTTCCACGCGAGAGCGTGTTCGCGGCCGCCGGAACCGAGCAGGAGGATATTCATCGGATGCAGGCTCGAAAGGCTGTGGGACCCGTGTCGGTTCGCACGAATCCCCGCTGGGCCGCAAGGGCCGTTCCGCCCCATTCCCCGGCATTCCTAGGGCGATTTGCTTACGCCTGTGGCTTGCCCGCGATGATGATCTCCTGCAGCGTCGCGACATGGCGGGCGAACGCGCCGCGGCCGGCGGCGGTGGCCGTCACGGTGGTTTGCGGCTTCTTGCCGACAAAGGCTTTCTCAACCGAGACGTAGCCGGCCTTGGCCAGCGTCTCGATATGAGCGCCGAGATTGCCGTCGGTCGCGCCGGTCAGCTTCTTCAGCCGCGCGAATTCGAGCCCGGTCGTGGCCGGCAGGGCGTTGAGTGCTGCCATGATGCGCAGCCGCAGCGGCTGGTGGATGATCTCGTCGAGGTCGGCCATCGCGCTAGATCCGGCGCATCCAGAGACCGCCGGCGACGAGCCCGCCGCCGTGGGCGACCGCCATCCACAACAAGAATGCTGGCCCGATGCAGTAGTAGCCGATCAGCGTCAACGCCGTTGTGCACGCCGCGATCACGATGAACGCGTAGCCGAACCAAAGACCGGCAATCGCATAGAACATCATGCCATAGAGGGTCCAGAACACGATCATCTGGCGCGGGCCGAAATGGCCGAGGAGAATTGTGCAATAAAGACCGAACACGCCGATGATCACGAAGGAGATCGTGGAGCGGATTGGAAAATTGCCGGCCCCGGAGCGGCGGTTGACGAAGAAGCCGACTGAGCTCGATATCACGAGGCCGCCGAGATCGACGATCGTCCAGATCGTATAGCCCTGCTGCGGCCAGAGGTAATTGGCGATATAGCCGATGAAGACCAGCACGCCCCACAGCGTGATGATGAGGCTGGCAATCTCGTAAATCCGCGATTGGCGAACGCGCTGGACGACGTCGTTGATGTCGTCGAGCGCCGCGCTGGCCTGCTGGCTGTCGATCATGACGGCACTCCGCTCTGCTCGACCAGCCTCGTGGAAGCGGACTGCGCTTCCGGTGGCGGACGATATTTTCCGATCAGGACATAAGCGATCGCCATCGTCACGATCGACAGGACGAGTGCCGCGAGCCCGATCTGTCCGCGCGTCGTCAGCGGCACAAGGCGCACCACGATTTCGGTCGATGCCGCCGACATCAGCGACACATACGACCAGGCGATGAAGTAGTAGTGTTTTCTTCTCCAATTCGCGGGCCGCGGACTGCGCAGCAGCGGAACGATTGCCGCCACGATGCAGACGAAGTTCACGATCGCGCCGACGTGGAACAGGTTGAAGCTGCCGCTGAATTGATAGACCAGCATCGCCGTCCCGTCGGCGACCAGCATGGCGTAGACGAAGAGATAGCCGCGCGCCCGATGGCCGGCGCCTCGCTTCGGGCGCAGGAACTGGATCAGCCCGACGCCGATACACAGCACCGCCAGGATGGTGTGAATTGCGCCAGCCGCGGAATGGACGAGACCTGCCAGCGTCAGATGCGGCGTCATGGATATGCCCTCCAATCACTTCGCTCCGTTTATAGAGAACTCTGTATCATAGAGTATATGGACAAACAAGGCCTCGCATGGCGATGCGGCGCAAAAGCCCCTACGTTGCGCTGAAGCACACATCAGCCGAATCGCCTGGAAATGACTGCAGCGCCAAATCTCGTCAACGCGCCCGAATTCACCGTCTCGGAACTCTCCTCGGCCCTGAAGCGGACGGTGGAGGACCGCTTTGGCCATGTCCGCGTCCGCGGCGAGATCTCCGGCTTCCGCGGCCCGCATTCGTCCGGGCACTGCTACTTCGCGCTGAAGGACGAGAACGCCAAGATCGAGGCTGTGGTCTGGAAGTTCGCCCACGCCCGGATGCGCTTCAAGCCGCAGGAAGGGCTCGAGGTCATCGCGACCGGCAAGCTAACGACCTATCCGAACTCCTCGAAATACCAGATCGTCATCGACTCGCTGGAACCGGCCGGCGTCGGCGCGCTGATGGCGCTGATGGAGGAGCGCAAGAAGAAGCTCGCCGCCGAGGGCCTGTTCGACGAGGCCCGCAAGCAGCTTTTGCCGTGGCTGCCGGAGGTGATCGGGGTCGTCACCTCGCCGACTGGCGCCGTGATCCGCGACATCCTGCACCGGCTCGAGGACCGCTTCCCCCGCCACGTGCTGGTGTGGCCAGTCAAGGTTCAGGGCGAAGGCTCGGCCGAACAGGTCGCAGCCGCGATCCGCGGTTTCAACGCGCTCCCCGAGGGCGGCCGGATTCCGCGGCCAGATTTGCTGATCGTCGCGCGAGGCGGCGGCTCGCTGGAGGACCTCTGGTCGTTCAACGAGGAGATCGTGGTTCGCGCCGCCGCCGAGAGCCATATCCCGCTGATCTCGGCGGTCG
This sequence comes from Bradyrhizobium sp. LTSP885, assembly GCF_000938305.1. Classification (GTDB taxonomy): domain Bacteria; phylum Pseudomonadota; class Alphaproteobacteria; order Rhizobiales; family Xanthobacteraceae; genus Bradyrhizobium. The sequence goes on along the minus strand of NZ_JYMT01000021.1, from coordinate 183,459 downwards.
GCCACGAGACCGATATCACGCTGATCGACTTCGTCGCCGACAAGCGTGCGCCGACGCCGACGGCCGCCGCCGAAATGGCCGTGCCGGTGCGCAGCGAGCTGATGGTCGAGGTCGCGGGGCTAGCCCGCCGCACCATGGTATGCTGGCAGCGCAGCCAGGAGGCGCGCCGCAACGAACTGCGCGCCGCGGCACGTGCGCTGCCTGCGGCGAGCGAGTTGCTCGCGATCCCGCGGCAACGGCTCGACCATCTCGGTGCGGCGCTGCCGCGCGGGCTGAAGGCCAACACGCACGCGCATTTCCGCCGCTTCGCCGCCAGCAGCGCGCGGCTGACCATTGGCGTGCTGCGCGGCCAGGTCGCGCATGCGCGGCAACGGCTGACCGTCTCCGGCGAACGCATCAATCTGTCGGCGCGCGCGCTGCTACACCGCCGGCGCGAACGCTTTGCCGGGCTCGAGATCCGGCTGAAGGCCTCGAAACTCGCCAATGCCAAGGCCCAGCGCAACGCGATCGCGCGCGATCTGGAGCGCACCCACCGCCTCGCCGAACGCGCACGCCGGGCACTGACGACCGCGATGCAGCGGCTCGAGGCCCGCGTCACGCATAGCGGACAGCTGCTGTCGGCGCTGTCCTATCGCGGCGTGCTGGCGCGCGGCTTTGCACTGGTGCGCGACGAGCGCGGCCATGCGGTCCACGCGGCTGTCGCCATTGGCCCCGGCGCCAGCCTCTCGATCGAATTCGCCGACGGCCGCGTGGCAGCTACCGCCGACGCCGATCGGCCGCCGCCTACGGCGACGCCCGCGAGCGAGCCCAGGTCGCAGCCGCCACGTGAGGCGAAGACTGCGGTCGCACCCAAGCGCATCGGAAAGCCGATCGATCAGGGCAGTCTCTTTTAGCGCGCCAGCCATTCGGAAACGCGCTTTTGCGCATCCTTGCGCGCGTCGGTGTCGGTGCCGACGTGACCGCGCTCATCGATCGCAACATCGGACGAGGCTGCGATCACATGGAGCGGCAGATTGGCGCGATCGAAGCCGTGATAGGCGTCGGGATAAACCACGATCCTGGCCAGCGCGCTGCGGCCACGGGCGCCGTCGACCATCTGGTGACAGGCCGAGGGTGACGCGACATCGTCGCGACCGCCGATCAGGACCAGCGTCGGCACCCGCGCACTCCAGCCGAGACCGGAGGACGAGCGGCAATCCGGATAGAACGCGATCGCCGAGCGGAAATCCGGCTCGTTATTACGCGACCACATTTGCGGCCGCACCGCCCACAGCAGGGCGGCGGCGCCGTTGCCCCAGCCGACCAGGCTGATGCGATCGTGCGCCACCCATTTCTGCTGCACCAGCCACTGCCGCGCGGCATTGATGTCGGCTACCCGCTCGCGCCGGATCTGGACCTGATGCTCCTTCGTGCGGCATTGCGGACCCAGCTCGCGCGAGCCGTAGCTGTCCGGCAGCAGCACCGCGTGACCCGTGGTCAGCAGCTGCTCGGCCCAGTCGCGATAACGCGGCAGCACCGGCTCGGAGCGGCTGGCGAGGCCGCCGCAGCCATGCAATGCGATAACAACCGGAAACGGTCCATCGCCGTCAGGCCGGAACAGCTGCGCGTGCAGGGTGACATTGCCGTCGGAGATCTCGACCTGTTGCGGGGCCGGCAGAGGTGCTGCGGCCGCAAGCGGCGCGGCGAGCATCGTCAGAAAAATCAACGCTGACTTGAGGCGCATCCGGTCCGGCCGTCTCGCTATGGTGCTGGATCCACCGCGAACCATTTCTGCAACGCTATCATGTGCTTCCGCCGCCAAATCATCACAAGTCGGTGGTTTAACGGGCGGACACGACATCCTATCTGTGATAGACGGTTTCATGAACATCCAGTAAGCCTCGCGCGAGGCAAGTGTCGTAAGAGGACAATCGGAGCTCAATCGTGCTGAACAAGTTCGGTCCCTCGGGCCATGGCGAAGCGCAGGTGCAATATCTCGACGGCGATTTCCGCGTGATCTCGCCCGGCACCTATGTGCGCTGTGCGATCACGGATGCGCGGATTCCGCTCGACGAACTGAAATACTGGAGCGTCGACCTGCAGGAGGCTTACGCCGTTCCAACCGCGGTGCTGCAGCGCCATTTTCCCGGCGCGCTCAAGCCGCAAGGTTAAACTCAGCTGCGCCATCTCCCGTCCCTCGCCTTGAACAGCTGATCGGTCACGAAACGCCGCAGTGCGGCGGTGTCTTCGAACTGCAATGTCACCGCGAACGGCACGATCGCCTGTGCCCAGGCCGGCACGCCGTCCGCGCCACGCAATCGTGCAAGATCCTTTTCCGTGGTCACCAGCGTCAACCCGTCACGCGCAGCCTCCGCGACGAGATCTTCGATCTCACCTTTCGTAAAGGCATGATGATCGGCGAAGGCCTTGCCGCGCACGACCTCGAGGCCGCTGGCCCGCAGCGTGTTGAAGAAGCGCGTGGGATCGCCGATGCCGGCAAACGCAAGTACGCGCTTGCCGTTCAGCGCGGCGAGCGAGGTCTCGTCGGGCTTCAGATGCGCCGACAGCACGGGCTTGCCGCGGGCCGCGATCTGGGCCGCGACCTTCTGAGCGGCCGGCCCCTCGCCGACGACGATCAGCGCGTCAGTGCGCTCGAGCTGCGGCCGCAACGGCGCGCGCAACGGCCCCGCCGGAATCACCCGGCCATTGCCGAGGCCGCCCGTGCCGTCGATCACGATCAGCGAGGCATCCTTGATGACAGCTGGATTCTGGAAGCCGTCATCCATCAGGATCACGCTTGCGCCTTGCGATCGCGCCAGCGCGACGCCCTCGGCGCGGTCGCGCGAAATCACGACCGGCAGCGTCGCCGCCATCATCAGGGGCTCGTCGCCGACATCTGATGCGGTGTGTCTGTCGGGATCGACCTTGACCGGCCCATGCAGTCTGCCGCCATAGCCGCGGCTGAGCACGACCGGCCGTTCCTCAAGCTCGCGCAACAGCTTTGTCAGCGCCAGCACCGTCGGCGTCTTGCCGGCGCCGCCGACGTGATAATTGCCGACGCAAAGCACGGGAATTCCGGCATCGACGCCGACGCGCTGCAGGCGCTGCGCGGCGACCGCGCCGTAAAGTGCGGCAAGTGGTCTCAACAGTTGCGATGTCCAAGACGACGGCCGGTGCCAGAAGGCCGGCTCACGCATTGGCGGCTCCCATCTCGAGCCGCAACTGCAACAGATAGGGCTCCAGTGCCGCAAGCGTGCGCTCCAGCGCACCGCCGAGCTGCTCGACGACACGTTCCGACGCCGCCAGCGATGCCGCACGCGCCGCAGGATCGGCGAGGAACTGGCCGAGCTGCTTGACCAGCGCTTCCTGGCCATCGGCGCGCCTGGCGCCGGCGGCCCGATCGAGCGCGTCATAGACGTCGGTGAAATTGAAGACATGCGGACCATGCACGATCGCGGCGCCGAGCTTCACCGCCTCGATCGGATTTTGTCCGCCATGCTCGACCAGCGAGCCGCCCATGAACACGATCGGGGCCAGCCGGTAAAACAGGCCGAGCTCACCCATGGTGTCGGCGACATAGATGTCTGTGGTCGCGACCGGCAGGTCCTCGTGCGAGCGCAGGCCGGGGCGCAACCCGGCGTCCGTCACCAGCCGCGCGACCGCTTCGCCGCGATCGGCATGGCGCGGCACGATCACGGTCAGCAATCCTGGGAAGAACCCCGAGAGCGTCTTGTGCGTCTCGATCAGGATCTCTTCCTCGCCCGGATGGGTGGACGCCGCAACCACGATCGGGCGGCCGCGCGTCACCGACATCAGCCGCCCCAGCTTGGCTGGATCCGCGGGCGGCGCCGCGACGTCAAGCTTGAGATTGCCCGTGGTGATAACGTTGCGGCCGCCGAGCGTGGCAAAGCGCTCGCCATCGGTATTCGACTGCGCGAGGCACAGCTCGAAGCGTCCGAGCAGCGCGGAGATCGTGTTGGAGACCCGGCGCCAGCGCGGGAACGAGCGCTGCGACATCCTCCCATTGATCAGCACCATCGGCAGCCGCCGCGCGGCACTCGACAGGATCAGGTTCGGCCACAAATCGGACTCGATGAACAGCGCCAGCGATGGCTGCCAGTGATCGAGGAACCGCGCGACATAGCGCGGCGAGTCGTACGGCACGTATTGATGGATGACGTCGGGCGGGAAACGTTTGGCAACGATCGCCGCCGAAGTCACCGTGCCGGAGGTGACGAGAATGCGCAAATTAAGCGCGCGCAAGCGTTCGATCAGCGCTGCGGCCGCCAGCACCTCGCCGACGCTCGCGCCGTGAATCCAGACCAGCGGACCATGCGGCCGGACATCGTCGCTCATGCCGCGCCGCTCGCCGACCCGTTCGGGATCTTCCTTGCCGAGCTTAAGCCGTCGCTTGATCAAGGCAGGCGCCAGCGGCACCATCGCGAACGACAGCTTGCGGTAGACGCGCAACGTCATCGGGAGCGAGCTAGTCAAGCGCTGCCTCCGGTCGCCCGACGGCTGCATAGGCACGCCGGGTCGCCTCGTTCAGAAGGAACTCAACGTGCTGCCGAAGCTTTTCCATGGTTTCGGCATCGGCATCGGCTGGCACGTGAACCGGCTCAATACCTACCACTGCGCCGCGTCCGAATGGCAAATTGATGGTCGTGGAGTCCCAGTTTTTCAACCGGACGAACCGGCTGGTGACCATCGCAAGCGCCAGGATCGGCCGGCCGGTCTCCCGCGCCAGCATGATGGCCCCAAGACCAGCCACCCGCGCTCGCTTCGGCACGTCGGCCGTGGTCGCGACGTTCCAGCCATCTTCCAGCGCCCGGCCCATCTCCATGAAGGCGCCGACGCCGCCCTTGCGATGGAACGCGCCGGAATGGTCGCCGGAACCGCGGATAGTGCCGATGCCGAGCCGCTCGGCCGCGATGGCGTTGAACTCACCGTCGCGGTGGCGGGAGATCAGCACCTTCGCGCGATAGCTCTCCTTGATCCTGATGAACGGCGTCATGAAGTGCTGGCCGTGCCAGAACACGAAGATCGCCGGCATCATCGGCTCGACCTGCGCGTAGACATCCGGCGGGTCGTAGACAAATCGGTTGGTGAGCCAGACCAGCCGCAAATACTCGGCCGCAAGCACACCCAGCGCGCGCTGCACGACGCGGCTGCGCAGCAAATCGCGAAACAGGCGTTTCAATGGGAGTGCTTTGCATCCTGCTCGGGGTCGAGCAACCGGTGGAGGTGGACGACGAAATAGCGCATCTGGGCGTTATCGACGGTCTGCTGCGCCTTCGCCTTCCAGGCCGCATAGGCGGTCGCATAATTCGGATACACACCGACGATCTCGACCTCGTCGAGATTCTTGAAGGTGTTGTGTTCCAGATCGGTCAACTCGCCGCCGATCACGAGGTGGAGCAATTGCGGCTGGGCATTGTCTGACATGATGGATCTTTCCTAACGAGATGCCCGGCAAGCAAATTGGGTCACGGTGTTCGCAGTTCTGGTCGCAAGAGTTCTGGTCGCAGCAGTCGGATGCGCGGCGCGGATCGGGGTGGCCTCATGGCAATGGACGGTTGCGAAAATGCTCGACAATGCGTGCATGACGATCGCGTCCCGCTGCCACCAGCACCCCATGCGTCACCTCCCGGCGATTGTACTCAATCGCATCCCCCGAGAGCGCAGTCATCTTACCATCCGCTTCCTGCACGATCAAATTCGCGGCGGCAAGGTCCCAGTCGCGGCTTTGCCCGCCGGCAAAGGCGGCGTCAAGGCTGCCTTGCGCGACCCGGCACAGCCGCAGCGCCAGCGATCCGATCCGCGGGAACAGCGTGATCTCGTCCGATGTGTCGCTTAGCCGCTGCACCAGCGGCTTCGGCCCCGCCATGCGCGGGAAATCGAAACCGGTCCCTGCGGTGGCGTGCACGGCGAGGTCGTTGCGGGTGGCGCCCTGCCCGCGCGCGGCGAAGAAGAACTCTTCGGTCGCGGGCGCATAAACCGCCGCGAGCACCGGCACTGCATTTTCAACCAGCGCCACACTAACGCACCAGTCCTCACGGCCCGCGAGATAGGCGCGGGTGCCATCGATCGGATCGACGATCCAGGTCAGCCGCTTGCGAAGCCGCGCCTCGTCATCCGCGCTCTCCTCCGACAACCAGCCGTAATCCGGCGTTGCGGAGCGCAGCCGCGCCTCGAGCAAATCGTTGACCGCGATATCGGCTTCGGAGACAGGCGACGACGCGCCCTTGATCCAGTTCTTCAGCTCGGTGCGGAACAGCGATAGCGCGAGGCGGCCCGCCTCCTGCACCGACCTGGTCAGCAAAGCGGCGTCGCGCGCCTTAGTCCAGTCGTCCGTATCAGCGTCCGCCAAGCGTCAGTCCCTCGATGCGCAACGTCGGCGCGTTGACGCCGTAGCGGAATTCCAGGTCATTGGCTGCGACCAGCGACTTGAACATCGGCAGCAAATGGCCCGCGATCGTCACCTCGCTGACCGGATAGGTGATCTCGCCGTTCTCGATCCAGAACCCCGACGCGCCGCGGCTGTAGTCGCCGGTCACACCGTTGACCCCGGATCCGATCAGATCGGTGACATAGAATCCCTGCTTGATGTCGGAGATCAATTCCTTCGGCGTCGCCGTGCCGGGCTCGAGATGCAGATTATAGGTTCCCGGCGACGGCGAAGAGGACACGCCGCGATGGGCATGCCCGGTCGTGACCAGGCCGAGCTCGCGTGCCGTCGCGGAGTCCAGAACCCACGTCGTCAGCACGCCCTCGTCGATCAGCGCAATCTTCTTCACCTTGACGCCCTCGGCGTCGAAGGTCTGCGAACGCAGGCCGCGCCGGCGCAACGGATCGTCGATGATGCGGATATCCTTCGAGAACAGCTGCTCGCCGAGCCGGTCCTTCAGGAAAGAGGTCTTGCGCGCGATCGAGGCGCCGTTGATGGCGCCGACCAGATGGCCGACGATCGATCCCGCAGCCCGCGGATCGAACACCACAGGCACCTTGCAGGTCTCGACCTTGCGCGGATTGGACCGCGCCACCGCGCGCTCGCCGGCACTGCGGCCGACGGACGAGGGTGAATCGAGATCGGAGGCATGCGGCGCGCTGGTGAAATCATAGTCGCGCTCCATGCCGGTCCCCTCACCGGAGATCGCGCTCGTCGAGATGCCGTGGCTAGACCGCAAATAAGAGCCGTGGAAGCCCGTCGATGTCACCAGCACCATGCCGCCTACCCCGGTCGAGGCCGATGCACCGCCGGATTTGCTGACGCCCTTGACCGCGAGCGCTGCGGCCTCCGCCTCCATGGCGCGCTGCTCCAGTTCGGCTGTGGTGGGAACCTTACGGTCGAGCAGATCGAGATCGGGAAAATCACGCGCATGGAGCGCCGGATCAGCGAGGCCGACATATTTGTCGTCGGGCGCCACGCGCGCCATCGCGACCGCCCGCTCGGCGAGCTTGGCGACCCCGTCGCCGCTGACGTCATTGGTCGAGACCACCGCCTGGCGCTGGCCGACGAACACGCGCAATCCGACATCGTCGCCTTCCGACCGCTCGGTCTCCTCGACGCGGCCGTCGCGCACCTCGACGCCCTGCGAGACACCGCGCACCGCGACCGCGTCAGCCGCATCGGCACCGGCGCGCCTGGCGGCTTCGACCAGGCGCTGCGCGAGCTCGCTTAAGGCGGATTGGTCGAACAGATCGGAGGGATCGCCGTGTCGCGACGACGATGCAGATGGTGAAGGGTTCACGAACAAATTCCTGCGGATTGGACGGGGGAGCGGAATGAGGCCGACAGACCCACCAGATGTGCCGGATTCACAAGGATTTCAAGCGCTTTACTCGGGCAATTGGCAAACATTCTCGGCATCACGTCAAGGCTTCGTCAATCATGCGGGCCAACGTCTTGTCAATCATGCCTGCAGACACAGCTCCGGTGAGATCGGGTTAACCAGGCTTTTTAAGCCGAAACGGAAATCGCTCGGCTAAGGTCTCACGCATCGACCGGGAACATAATCCCGGCGGGGAGATAAATCGGTGAGGCGTCAAACACCAACAAGCGGAATCAATTCCGCCGGGTCGAGCTGCGCATTGCGGCTCGACCCTCTTTCCCTTCCGCTCAGCTTCCATGCGCAGGATTTGCGCGCGGATGGCGGGACGCGGCAGATCGAGCTTCATCGCGAACGCGTCGTGCTGCGCCGTGCCATCAAGGGCATGCGGATGGCCGTCAATGTTCGCGTCAGCGATTTCCTCGGCATCGCAGTGCGCGGCATCGACGATGCGCAGATGCTGGTGCTGGTTCACCGCGATCCCTCGCTCGCCATTCCACTCGGCACCAGCTCCGACGCCGAGGAGCTCGCGCAGGCCTGGCAGATGTGGAGCGACATCTTCCGTCTTCCGCAACTGACCGAGCAAGCGCCACGCGAACCGGCCCCGCGCCGCCGCCGCCGCAACGCCATCCGTGCCCGCCGCCCGAAATTCCTGGTCCGCCGCCGCGCCGGCTTTCGCCTCAATGAGGCAAGCGTGCATCAGGGCGAGCGCGAGATCATCGCGCGGGATTGAGCTGCGCCGGTTCGTCGCGCATTGCGACCCAACAACCGCCGTCGTCCCTGCGAAAGCAGGGACCCATAACCACAGGGTTGTGTTGTTGAAGTGAGCTGTGGCCCCAGCGCTGCAAACCAATCCGCATTCGTGGCTATGGGTCCCTGCTTTCGCAGGGACGACATAGAATTTGTTGCACGGTTCGTGAGCCGGGTGCCGATCGCACCCACGAGCCCGGTACAACAAGGAGCCTGAGCTGCGTGCTCACCTGACGCACGATCTTCACGCGGCGCGCAGCAGCGCGTCGACCACAAGGCCTGCAAACAAGATCAACCCTGCCACGCGATTGGACCAGAAGATGCGCCCGCAGAGCGCGGGATCGCTGATGTCGAGCCGCCTGATCTGCCAGGCCAGTTGAACGGCGAACGCCGCGAGGCCGGTCCAGGCCGGCCAGCGCACGCCGGCGAGCGCGAACGCCACGCCGATCAGCAGCACCGCAAGGCCGTAGAACACCACGAGCGCGCGATGGGTGCGGGCACCGAACAGACGCGCGGTGGATTTGACGCCGATCAGCGCATCGTCCTCGGTGTCCTGATGGGCATAGATGGTGTCATAGCCGATCACCCAGGCGATCGATCCGGCATAGAGCGCAAGCGCGGTTACATCGATCCGTTCGAGCGTCACCGCAAATCCCATCAGGGCGCCATAGGAAAAGGCGAGGCCGAGCACGACCTGCGGCCACCAGGTGATGCGCTTCATGAACGGATAGATCGCGACGATCACCAGCGATGCGATGCCGGTCAGGACAGCAAAGCGGTTGAACTGCAGCAGCACCACGAGACCGAGCAATGCCTGCAGGACCATGAAGGCCAACGCCTGCATCACGGTCACCTGCCCGGCCGGGATCGGCCGCGACCGGGTGCGCTCGACCTTGGCATCGAGATCGCGATCGGTGATGTCGTTCCAGGTGCAGCCGGCACCGCGCATCACGAAGGCACCGATGAAGAACAACAGGACGACCAGCGGCAACGACCTGACGTCATGCGCGACACCGGCGGCGAGTGCCGCCGACCACCAGCATGGCATCAGCAACAGCCACGATCCGATCGAGCGATCGAACCGCGCGAGCCGCAGATAGGGCCGCGACCATGCCGGCGCGTGCGTATCGACCCAGTTGCCTGTGGAATCGGCAACGCGGGTGGAGACGTCGCTCACAGCAGACAGATCATCAGGTAACGGGTCATCGGGTGAGAACGTTGCCGTTCAGCGTATCGAAGGTGCTGCCGCCCTTCTTCGTCGCCGTCGCCTCGGGCAACGCGGCGGACGACCCCAGCACGTCGCTCAGCGACGGACCTGCCGGCCCGCGCGGCTGCGACGCCGCCTGCTGCGCGACGGTGCAAACCTTCTTCTGCAGAGCTTCCGTATTCTTGTGACCGGCCTTGAGCTGGTCGCCGATCTGCGGCGGGATCCCGCATTTGCTCGAGTTGGTCTCGACATACTTGATCATCTTGACTTCGGCCTGGCTGTAATTGCCGATCAGCTTGCAGGCCTCGTCCGGACCGGCATGCCGATCGCTGGCGGCCTTGATCGCCTTGCCGCGCTTTTCAGTCTCCTCGCGCAGCGGAACGAAGTTTTTCATGCAGGCCTCGTCGGGGCCACCTGCCGCAGGTCCTGGCGGAGGCGGCGGCGACGAGAGGGCGCCGCCGGCGATGGGCGCGGCACCGTTGGTCGGAAACGCCGAGGGCGTCGTGCCGACTCTGGACGCAGGTGCACCGTTGACCGGCGGAAACGCGGGGTCGGCGGCAGCGGCGGTCGAGGCCTTGGCGGCCGGTGCGCCTTTGACCGGTGGAAACGCAGGATCGGCGGCGGTGCCGGCCTGACCGGGCAACGGGGCCGGAAATGCGCTCTGGGCGGCGGCCTGGCCTGCGGACAGGGCGGTCGCGGCAATGGTCAGCACAAGCAGGCGGCGGATCATCGAGGGTGGTTCTCCGGCAAAGGTCCAGGCAACCCCGGCGGCTTCCGTACGAAGCAACGAAATGAGAGGGGCGTTTTACGATTCCTGAGACGCCTTAACAACCCGTGGATTTGGGCGACAGCGCGGCGTAGAGCCACGTCGCCACATTAAATTGTTCCCGGATTGTAAGCCTTTAGGCTACGAACAACGGCAAAACGGATCATTATATGCCTGAATTCGACTTTCGCGCGCCACGGCTGTTCGTCGACGCGCCCTTGGGCGCCGGCCAGACGGTCGAGCTGGACCGTAACCAGAGCAACTATCTCGGCAACGTGCTGCGGCTGGCCGCAGGCGACACCGTGCTGGTGTTCAACGGCCGTGACGGCGAGTGGCGCGCGGAGATCGGCGGCCGCAAGCGGGCCGATACGCTCGCAATCACTGCGCAGACCCGCGCGCAGGATCTGCTCCCCGACATCGCCTATCTGTTCGCGCCGCTGAAGCATGCCCGGCTTGATTACATGGTGCAGAAGGCGGTCGAGATGGGGTGCGCGCGGCTACAGCCGGTGCTGACGCGGTTTACCCAGGTGTCGCGGGTCAATGGCGAGCGGATGCGCGCAAATGTGATCGAGGCGGCCGAGCAATGCGGCATCATCTCGCTCGCCGAGGTGGCCGATCCTGTGCCGCTCGACCGCTTGCTGGCGAGCCGGGACCCGGCGCGGCTGCTGGTGTTCTGCGACGAGGCCGCCGAGGTCGCCGATCCCGTGCAGGCCTTGCGGGCGGCAACGGCTGCCAATGCCGGGATCGATGTCCTGATCGGCCCGGAAGGCGGCTTTGCCGAGGAGGAGCGCGCACTGCTGACGCGCCAGCCGAACATCCTCCGGCTCGCGCTCGGACCGCGGATCCTGCGGGCGGACACGGCCGCGGTGGCGGCGCTGGCATTGGTGCAGGCAGCGCTGGGGGATTGGCGGAAGAGTCAGTAGCCCGGATGCAGCCAACGGGTCGCGTGAACGCGCGCCCGATGACAGGCTCCGCGAGATCCGGGACACTTCGTGCCGTCGACCGACCCGGATTGCGCTGCGCTCCATCCGGGCTACGGGTCCGGGGCGACATCTTGCCCTAGCCAAGCCGTCGTAAAATCGTTAACGAACACAATCATTAAGCCACTTGGCCGTTCCCTGTCGAAACCCCGGTTCGGCCGTGGTATTGGCTGCGCCAATTCAACTTGGAACTGGTGCCGGAACCCGAATTTCCGGCCGTTTTGGACCTTGAGATGACCGAAGCTGCCGCAACACGCACGCCTCAATCCGCCGGAGGGTCAGCCAACGGATCGGCCTCCTGGGCGGATGCGCTGCTGCTGTCGTTTGCACAGGCCGGTTACCTCCGCGCCGAGCCCGGCATCCTGCAGCCGGCGGAGCCGTTCCTCGACCTCTCCGGCGAGGACATCCGCAAGAGCCTGTACCTGACGACGGACGCCACCGGCGAGGAGCTCTGCTTGCGCCCGGACCTCACGATCCCCGTGGCGCGCGACTACCTCGCCTCCATCAGGGCCGGCCAGCCGGCCGGCTTCAGCTATCTCGGTCCGGTGTTCCGCTATCGCGGCGGCGCCGCGAGCGAGTTCCTGCAGGCCGGCGTCGAATCGTTCGGCCGGCAGGATCGCGCCGCGGCCGATGCCGAGATGCTGGCGCTGGCGCTGGAGGCGACCACGGCGTTCGGGGTGACCGATGTCGAGATTCGCACCGGCGACGTCGCGCTGTTCAATGCGCTGATCGATGCGCTCGAGCTTTATCCGGTGTGGCGGCGGCGGCTGATCAAGGATTTCAACCGCAAGGTCTCGCTGACCGACGACATCGAGCGGCTGACGCTCAAAACCGCGCCGGGCCGCAACGAATATGAGGGCGTGCTTGCCGCGCTCGCCGGCTCCGACCGCAAGGCGGCGCTGGCGCTGGTCACCGACCTGATGTCGATCGCCGGCACCACCAACGTCGGCGGACGTTCGGTTGCCGAGATCGCCGATCGCTTCCTCGAACAATCCACCCTTAAGGCCGGCGCGCTGCCGCGTGACGCGGTCGAGATCATCAAGCGCTTCCTTGCGATCGCAGGTGACCCTGACGATGCGATCGCGCAGCTGCGCGCGCTCGCCGGGGACGCCAAGCTCAATCTCGGCGCCGCGATCGACCAGTTCGAAAGCCGCGTCGGCTTCATGGCCGCGCGCGGCATCGACACCCACCGGACGCGGTTCTCGACCTCGTTCGGCCGTGGCCTCGACTATTACACCGGCTTCGAGTTCGAGCTGCACGCCAAGGGCAACGGCGCCGAGCCGTTGGTCGCGGGCGGCCGCTATGATGGATTGATGACCCAGCTCGGCTCGGCAACCCCGATCCCCGCGGTCGGCTTCTCGGTCTGGATCGAAGCCTTGACGCAACATGGCAAGCCCGCGACCAAGGGAGGCGCGGCATGAGCGCGCCCTTCGTCGTCGCCGTTCCCTCCAAGGGGCGGCTGCAGGAAAATGCCGAAGCCTTCTTTGCCCGCGCCGGGCTGACGCTGGCAAAGCCGGGCGGCGCGCGAGACTATCGCGGCACCATCGCCGGGCTCGACAATGTCGAGATCGCCTATCTCTCGGCGAGCGAGATCGCGGCCAATCTGGCGCGCGGCGCCGTGCATCTCGGCGTCACCGGCGAGGATCTGGTGCGCGAGAGCATCGCGGATGCCGACAAGCGCGTGCTGCTGATCGAGAGCCTCGGCTTCGGCAGCGCCAATGTCGTGGTCGCGGTGCCGCAGGCCTGGATCGACGTCCGCACCATGGCCGATCTCGACGACGTCGCCTCCGGCTTCCGCGAGCAGCATAATCACCGCATGCGGGTCGCGACCAAATACATCAATCTGACGCGCGGCTTCTTCGCCAAGCACGGCGTCGGCGACTACCGCATTGTCGAGAGCACCGGCGCGACCGAAGGCGCGCCCGCGGCCGGCACCGCCGAATTGATCGTCGACATCACCACGACCGGCGCCACACTGGCGGCGAACGGGCTGAAGGTGCTCGACGACGGCGTGATCCTGCGCAGCCAGGCCAATCTCGTGGCATCGAAGGATGCCGACTGGTCGAACGGCGCGCGCGAGACCGCACGCGTCATCCTCGACCACATCGCCGCGCGCGCCCGCGCCAGCAAGCATCGCGAGGTCCGCACCCGCTTTGCCGGCTGCAACGATGCACTCCTGACCGAGGCGCATAATCGCTTCGGCGTGGTCGCGCCGTTCGGCGGGCCGACCTCGTCGGGCATGCTCACGCTGCACTGCCCACCCGGCAAGCTCTACGCGCTCGGCAGCTTCCTGCGCGACCACGGCGCCGACACGGTGTCGGTGGTGTCGCTCGACTACGTGTTCGACCGCGAGAACCCGCTGTTCGCCAGGCTCGAGACGTTCCTGCGACAATGAGTCGTCAGTGTCGTTCATCCTGGCGACAGATGGCGCCCGGTACCATATTCTGTCCCGAAGCGTTTTCGAGCGAAGTGGACACCGGTTCGCGTGAAGAAAACGCGTTAAAACAAGAATCGAGCACTTTTGGTTCTGATTCAATCAGAACCGAAAGTGCTCTAGAGTACTGATGAGACCTGACCGATGACGCTCGGCTCCGATGTTTCCGGCCTGACCACGACCGCGGCCAATGCTGCGGTGCGAGGGCTGTCGATTGTCGTGCCCGTCTACAATGAGGCCGCCGGGCTTGTCGCGCTGCACCAGCGGCTGGTCGAGCTCGCCAAAACTCTGCGTAACCGCTACGGCCTTGCCTGCGAAGTGGTCTATGTCGACGACGGCAGCCAGGACTCGACGCTTTCGATCGCGCGCAGCCTGCCTGCAGAAGCGCTCGACGTCCAGGTGGTGTCGCTGTCGCGCAATTTCGGCAAGGAGGCGGCGCTGATGGCCGGCCTCGACCACGCCCACCGCGGCGCGGTGCTGTTCATGGACGGCGACGGCCAGCATCCGCCTGATCTGGTGGAGCGGCTGGTCGCGCACTGGATCGATGACGGCTACGACGTGGTCTACACCGCGAAGGCCAACCGCGACAATGAATCGGCGACACGGCGGCTTGCGGTGCGCGGCTTCTATTCGCTGATCAATTGGGGCGCACGGCAGAAGATCCCCGCGGATGCCGGCGACTTCCGCCTGCTGTCGCCGCGCGCGGCCGCAGCCTTGCGGCAATTGCCGGAGCGCAACCGCTTCTTCAAGGGCCTGGCAAGTTGGATCGGCTTCAAGCAAATCCGCGTCGACTACGAGCCGGCGGCGCGCGCGCATGGCGTCACCACCTTCAATGCCGGCCGGCTGATCGGCCTCTCGATCGAGGGCCTGACCTCGTTCTCGGTGGCGCCGCTGCGCTTCGCCAGCCTGCTCGGCGCGCTGCTCGCGGGCGCGGCGTTCCTGTTCGGTCTCTCGATCCTCTGGGAGGTCTGGACCACCGGCAAGCAGGTCCCTGGTTATCCGTCGCTGATGATCGGCGTGATGACGATAGGCGGTGTGCAGCTGATCATGATCGGCATCGTCGGCGAATATATCGGCAAGATCCTCTCCGAATTGAAGGCGCGGCCGATCTACTTCGTCGCCGAACATAGCGAGAAGCGCGCCGGCGAGGAAACCGCCGCAACCGCGACCGAGCGGACCGCGGCCGAATGAACGGCGCAGCACCGCCATGCCGGATCTGGCTGTGTGCTGACGACTACGGCTTAAGTGACGGCGTCAACCGCGCGATCCGCGACCTGATCGAACGCGGCCGGCTCAATGCGACGTCGGTGATGATGGTGACGCCTGCGATCGGCCGCGATGCCGCGGCCGCGCTGCAGGCCTCAGTCGCAAAGAGCCCACATTGCGCGATCGGCCTGCATGTGACGCTGACCGCGCCGTTCCGGCCACTGACGCTGCATTTCCGCCCGCTCGACGGCGATATGTTCCTGCCCTTCCCGAAGCTTTTGCGCAGCGGGCTGTTGCGGCGGCTCGATGCCGAGCGTGTGCATGTCGAGGTGCTGGCGCAGCTCGACACCTTCAAGGAGCTGTTCGGGCGCGCGCCCGATTTCGTCGACGGCCATCAGCACGCACAACTCTTCCCGCAGGTGTGCGACGGATTTCTGCGCGCGGTGAAGCAGCGCGCACCGGAGGCGTGGGTGCGCCAGGGCGGGCTCAATTTGCCGCTCACGCAGCGGATCACCGGGCTCAAGACGCTGCTGCTGGATGTGCTCAGCACGCAATTCCGCAACAAGGCGAGAAGGCTCGGCTTGCGGTTCAATCCGACCTTTGCGGGCGCCTATGACTTCACCAGGGAGCCCGATTTCGGCCCGCTGATGCGCGGCTTTCTGAAGGGCCTGCCGGAGGACGGGCTGGTGATGTGTCACCCCGGATTCGTCGACGAGACGCTCCGAAGTCTCGATCCGCTGACGACGCAGCGCGAGAAGGAATATGCCTATCTCGCAAGCGACGATTTCGCCGCGCTGCTCGCCCTGAACAATGTTACACTGGCCTGAATTCGTTCATAAAAATCATCCGGTCGTTTTGTCGCATACATAAATTTAATTCGCCCGCCCACTCCTTGCGCCACAAAGCGGCCCTACATGTGCGGCGCGCCGATGAGATCGACGCGATGGAGAACGTCATGACACCGCAAGAACGCCAACTGATCGACGATCTGTTCGACCGGCTCGCCAAGCTGGAGAATGCCCCGCGCGACAACGAGGCCATGTCCGCGATCATGCAGGGCCTGCGCACCGCGCCGAATGCGGTCTACGCGCTGGTGCAGACGGCGCTGGTGCAGGACGAGGCGCTGAAGCGAGCTCACGATCACATCCAGGAGCTGGAAGCGGAGCTCGGCCCGCAGCAGGGCGGGCAACAGCAATCCGGCGGCTTCCTCGATTCGATGCGCGACGCGATCTTCGGGCAGGGCCAGCCGCAAGGACAGTCACACGGCTCGGTGCCGCCGGTGCGCGCCCCTGACGTCGGCGGCCGCCCGGTCTGGAACTCGGGCCAGACGCTGCAGCAGGGGCAAGGCGGCGGCTATGGCCAGCCTTACGGGCAGTCGCAGGGTTACGGTCAGTCCCAACCTTACGGCCAGTCCTATGGCGGGCCGCAGCAGCCGGCGTTCGGCGGCGGCGGTTCGTTCCTCGGCACGGCGGCAGCAGCGGCAGCAGGTGTCGTCGGCGGCTCAATGCTGTTGAGCAGCATCCGCGGCATGATGGGCGGCGGCAGCCATCAGTCGCTTGCCGATGCGGGCGGCCTTGGCGGCGGTTCGCGCCCATGGGGCGGCGACCAGTCGTCAAGCAACCTTGCCCGTGACGCCGGGATCAACGACGTCAGCTCGTCCGGCCGTGACAATGATTCCGGCTCGCGCGCCGGCGCGTTCGACCAGGCGCAGGCCGACCAGGACCAAGACGATGATCAGGACGCCGACGATCTCGATGATAACGGCGGCGGCGACAACAGCGACTACGCCTGATCGCAGATGAAAAGAAAACGGCCGCTCGATCGAGCGGCCGTTTTGATTCCGGCGTGAAGGATCTCACATCACCACGACCTTGGCGCCGACATTGACGCGGCCGTAGAGGTCGATCACGTCCTCGTTGCGCATCCGGATGCAGCCGGAGGAGACGTTGGTGCCGATCGTCCAGGGCTCGTTGGAGCCGTGGATGCGGTAGAGCGAGGAGCCGAGATACATCGCGCGCGCGCCGAGCGGATTTTCCGGCCCACCCACCATGTGCCGCGGCAAATCGGGACGGCGCACCAGCATTTCTGCCGGCGGGGTCCAGTCCGGCCATTCCTTCTTGGCCGAGACCGTCTTAACGCCCGCCCAGGTGAAGCCGGGCTTGCCGACGCCGATGCCGTAGCGCAGCGCGCGGCCGTCGCCCTGCACCAGATAGAGGAACTTGTTCGGGGTATCGACGACGATGGTGCCGACCCCTTCCCTGCCGTGATACTCGACCTGCTGCTTTTCATATTTCGGGTCGAACTGACGCTGCGTCGGATCGGCCGCCGACTCCTGCTGCTGATAGATCATCTGCTGCTGCGGATCCATCGGCGGCATCCCGTGGCGGTTGCCGTAATAGTCCGGCTGCTGATACATCGGCTGCTGGGTGCCCTGCGACGACGGGCCGTCGCCGAACAGGAATTCGATGAAGCCGCCGCCCATGTTGGAGCGCTGCGGCTGCACATAGGCGGTGCGCATCGGCGGTTGCGGCGCCGGCTGGCCGGCGTAGATCACGGTCGGCTCGGCTGATGCCGCGTCGATCGCCAGGGCGTGATGAGGGAACGCAATCAGGGACGCGCCGGCGAGCAGCGCAAGCGTGGTTTTCTGGAACATCGACGTACTCTGTACTGTTTCGTCGTGACGTGTTTCGCAGCCGGCACGGACTGCGCCGCTGCACGTGGTCAATAAGCAATGAAAACCGCATCGGTTTGGTAAACAGATCAGGCGTTTCGATTCACCACGTCGGAAACGCTGCGCGCTTTTGCCGGACAGCGTTTATTTTGGATGAACGCGCGACCGACATGGTTAACCGCGATTTGACGGCGCGTTGCATCATGTGCGCCAAAATGTTCCCGCGTGAACCTCACGTTAAATCGCCGCCGTCTAGATGTGGCTGATGTGAAGGGGTGGGAATGAAATCATGTCGGTTAGTCGCAAGCGTTTTCGTGTCGAGCAGGCCTTGATGGGCGATGTGCCGGTGCCGGAGTCCGTAGCTGCGGACGGCGTCGACATCGGTCCGATGCATCGCGAGATCATGGCGGAGCTTCGCGCCCTCCGCGCTCAGATGGCCGGCGGCTCCGCGCCGCGCGCCGCCGTCATCGAATCCGCCGAAGCCTCGGTCGCACGCGAAGTCGCCGATGCCAATGCGCTGCTCGAAACCTACCGCGCCCAGATCGAACAGTGCGAGAAGCTCAAGGTCGAGCTCGACCTGATCCACGATGCGATCAACCGCACCAAGCGCGAGATCGCCGTGCTGCACGGCACGAGCTTCAATGGCGACGAGATGGCCAAGGTCAATGGCGAGCTCGGTGCCGTGGTCGGCGGCACCGAACATGCCACCCAGCAGATCCTCGAGGCGGTGGAGGCGATCGACCAGGCCGCCAGTGCGCTGTCGAAGAATGTTTCGGCGGACCAGCAGAAGCTGCTCAGCGAAGAGATCCAGGAGCGCGTGATCGCGATCTTCGAGGCCTGCAACTTCCAGGACCTCACCGGCCAGCGCATCAGCAAGGTAATGCAGACGATGAAATTCATCGAGCAGCACATCAACGAGATGATGAACATCTGGGGCGGCGTCGACGCCATCAAGTCGCATGCGCCGCCGATCATCGACACCCGCGAGGGCGACGACCGCCTGCTCAATGGCCCGAAGCTCGACGGCGACGCCGGCCACGCCTCGCAGGACGACATCGACGCGCTGTTCGACTGAGAGCAGTCAGAGACAAACGGAAACGCCGGCCTCAAGGGCCGGCGTTTTTGTTTGAGGGACATTCTTCCCTTCTCCCCTTGTGGGAGAAGGTGGCGCGAAGCGCCGGATGAGGGGTATGTCTCCGCGGGCTCGAAATCCGAGAGAGGGTCGCTCGCGGAGAGATACCCCTCACCCGGATTGCATCTTCGATGCAATCCGACCTCTCCCACAAGGGGAGAGGTGACCGCCGATGTGGCCTTAGGAGAAGCTAAGCGTCTCCGCCGTCACGCCCTTGGCGCGCAGCGGACGTAGACCATGTTGCCGTAGCGGGTGGCGGCGTCCTTGTCGACGAAGCGGGTGATCATGACGCGGCCGTCGAAGGAGACGATCTCGCGGTCCTGCTCGCCGGGGGTCGGGCCGGGCGGGCCGATATAGTTCTTGCCGCTCGGGGACCCCTTCAGCCGCAGTTCCTGCGGGGTGGCCTGGTCGGCCAGATGCATGATGACGCCGCCGGACTGGCCGGCGCCGATCACGTAGGGCTGCTTGCACTGGCCGCGCGCGGCATCTTCGGTGCGCTTGCGGTCGGGCGGGTTCTGGAACGAGGCGAGGCCCCAGCGGCCGACGATCTCGTCGGCGCGGATGGTCGCCGGCATTTCCGGAGCCACGCCAGGCTCGGCGGCGGGCTCGGTATTCGATGACAGCGACGGCAGGCTGAAGCTGCTGCACGCCCCCAGGAATATGGTCAGCGCCGAGACAGCCGCGAGCCGTGCGACCATTCGCGCGTTGAGTGACCTGATCATTCATATCCCCCGACAATGGCCCGGCCGCACCCACCTGCAGCCAAGCGTAAAACGTAAGGCGGAGCAATGACGTCCAACAGAATTACGTCATGGCTACGATTCGGTTTCCCTACCACCATGCTATATTGGCCTCACCAAGGCCTTAACCCCGGTTTGCTTGACAGAAACCGCGCCAAGCCATATTTCCCGGCGCACAATTAGCACTCTCACATCACGATTGCTAAATGCGTCGGGCGTCCTGCCCGGCGCCGACCGCATTCAACCCCGGTCCAGATGAACCGGACCTGAAACCAAGCCTGCAAGAGGGAACCTGATGGCTAAATCCAAATTCCGCCCGCTGCATGACCGTGTCGTGGTCAAGCGTATCGACGCCGAGGCAAAGACCAAGGGCGGCATCATCATTCCGGACAGTGCCAAGGAAAAGCCCTCCCAGGGCGAGATCGTCGCCGTCGGCCCGGGTGGCCGCGACGAGGCCGGCAAGCTGATCCCGATCGACCTCAAGGTCGGCGACCGCGTGCTGTTCGGCAAGTGGTCGGGCACCGAGATCAAGCTCGACAGCGAGGAGCTCCTGATCATGAAGGAGTCCGACATCATGGGCGTGCTGGCCTAAGCCGCGAGCCCGAGAGCCGCTGCATACCGGCCTCTTCCCTTCTCCCCTTGTGGGAGAAGGTGGCGCGAAGCGCCGGATGAGGGGTCTCCATCCGCGGAGACAGACCCCTCACCCGTCCGCGATGCTCACGCATCGCGTCCACCCTCTCCCACAAGGGGAGAGGGGAAGACGACCCGGCGACGACAAGCGGCAAGATCATATCCAATTCAATCAGGAGCAATTCAAAATGGCTGCCAAGGACGTAAAATTCGCCGGAGACGCCCGCGACCGCATGCTGCGCGGCGTCGACGTGCTCGCCAATGCCGTCAAGGTGACGCTCGGCCCCAAGGGCCGCAACGTCGTCATCGACAAGAGCTTCGGCGCCCCGCGCATCACCAAGGACGGCGTCACCGTCGCCAAGGAGATCGTGCTCGAGGACAAGTTCGAGAACATGGGCGCGCAGATGCTGCGCGAGGTCGCCTCCAAGACCAACGACACCGCCGGTGACGGCACCACCACCGCGACCGTGCTGGCGCAGGCGATCGTGCGCGAGGGCGCCAAGTCGGTTGCCGCCGGCATGAACCCGATGGATCTGAAGCGCGGCATCAACATTGCGGTCGCGGCCGTGGTCAAGGATATCGAGAAGCGCGCCAAGCCGGTGGCTTCCTCGGCTGAAGTCGCCCAGGTCGGCACCATCTCGGCCAATGGCGACGCCGCGATCGGCAAGATGATCGCGCAGGCGATGCAGAAGGTCGGCAATGAAGGCGTGATCACGGTCGAGGAGAACAAGTCGCTCGTGACCGAGGTCGACATCGTCGAGGGCATGAAGTTCGACCGCGGCTACCTCAGCCCCTACTTCGTCACCAACGCCGAGAAGATGACCGCCGAGCTCGAGGATGCCTACATCCTGCTGCATGAGAAGAAGGTGTCCGGCCTGCAGGCGATGCTGCCGGTGCTGGAAGCCGTGGTGCAGTCCGGCAAGCCGCTCCTGATCCTCGCCGAGGACGTCGAGGGCGAGGCGCTGGCAACCCTGGTGGTCAACCGCCTGCGCGGCGGGTTGAAGGTCGCCGCCGTCAAGGCGCCGGGCTTCGGCGATCGCCGCAAGGCAATGCTCGAGGACATCGCGATCCTGACCGGTGGTCAGCTGATCTCCGACGACCTCGGCATGAAGCTCGAAAGCGTCACCATCAACATGCTGGGACGTGCCGGCAAGATCGTGATCGACAAGGAGAACACCACGATCGTCAAGGGCGCCGGCAAGAAGAAGGACATCGACGCCCGCGTTGGCCAGATCAAGGCGCAGATCGAGGAAACCACCTCGGACTACGACCGTGAGAAGCTGCAGGAGCGCCTCGCCAAGCTCGCTGGCGGCGTTGCGGTAATCAAGGTCGGCGGCGCGACCGAGATCGAGGTCAAGGAGAAGAAGGACCGTGTCGAGGACGCGCTGAACGCGACCCGCGCCGCGGTGCAGGAAGGCATCGTGCCCGGCGGCGGCGTGGCGCTGCTGCGTGCCAAGAAGGCGGTCGGCCGCATCGCCAACGCCAATGCCGACGTCCAGGCCGGCATCAACATCGTGCTGAAGGCGCTGGAAGCTCCGATCCGCCAGATCGCGGAGAATGCCGGCGTCGAGGGCTCGATCGTGGTCGGCAAGATCCTCGAGAACAAGTCGGAGACCTTCGGCTTCGACGCCCAGACCGAGGAGTATGTCGACATGGTCGAGAAGGGCATCATCGACCCCGCCAAGGTGGTGCGCACCGCGCTGCAGGACGCCTCCTCCGTGGCCGGCCTCCTGGTGACCACCGAAGCCATGGTCGCCGAACTGCCCAAGGACGCGGCACCGGCAATGCCCGGTGGCGGCGGCATGGGTGGAATGGGCGGCATGGGCGGCATGGGCGGGTTCTGAGCCCTTACCCCCATCAGTATCGAGATCGAAGGCCGCCTCCGGGCGGCCTTCTTTTTGGCCAATGACACAGAGGTTTGCTACTTACGGATACCGATTCGGCCCTCCGAGGACCCCTCAATGCGCGCGCTCCCGCTGCTCCTGCTCGGTCTTGTTGCTGCCTCAGCCCCTGCCTTTGCCCAGATCAAGCTCCAGCAGAAGGCTGGAACCGGTGGTCCCGAGACGCGCTATTTCACCGCGATGGACGGGCTGATGGACGGCAATGCCGACGTCATCCTGAAGGAGACCCGGCAGGGCAAGACCGTCACCGCGGCGGTGCTCGACGTCTGCTATCCCGTCGACAAGAGCTCCGACCGCAAGGACCGCTTCGTCGCCAATCTCACCGTCAACGGCCAGACCCTCTCCGGCTCGACCCAGAGCATCGCCGACAAGCAGCCGGTCGCCGTCAAGCTGACCCGCAAGCCGACCGGCGACACGTTCGAATTCCGCGGCCAGATCACGGTCGGCCAGACCGTGACCGAGGTCGCCTCGTCTGACAATTCCGACCTCAGCGAGAAGGAATTCCAGGACAACCAGACCTCGGACGACGGCATCACGCCACAGCCGAAGGATTTCACCGACGTCTCGCCGGAATCGGTCGGGGTGCGGGTGAAGCTCGAGCAGGCCGCCGACTTCCTCAAGAGCCTGAAGGGCGAGGCGGTCGAGATCGGCACCAGCAGCCTTGCTGTGACCTGCGACGCGATGCGCGCCGGCGAGCAGACCATCAACCTCACCGTCGATCCCGAGCATTCGGCGGCGCTGCTTGCCAAGGCGAAATCGACCCAAGGCGTGACGGCGGCGGGCTGGACCAGCGGCGTGGTCGAGATGGACCGCACCATCCGCTTTGCCGCCGCCGACTGGCGTGACGGCGACAAGATCAACAAGGACAAGATCGCAACCGCTGTCGCAGGCGTGCTGGCGAAAACCCTGTCGGCCAAGCCGGCCTCCGCAATCTGGAACGCCAACACCGGCAAGCTCAAGCTGATTCTGAAGCGGCCGAGCGGGGTCTATCCGGCCCTCGGTCTCACCCAGAATCTCGAAGTCACCGCGTTGATCTCGCCCGACAAGCCAGGCAGCACCGACCGGCTGATGCTGTGGGTCTCGAGCCCGGCGACCTCGACCACGGATGACAGCGCCGGCGCGAAGCTGAACCTGTCCGACGACTCCGCGAGCGACGAGGAAGGCAACGAGCCGAAGAACGACAACGGCTCAATCGACGCGCTGACCAGGGAGTTCAAGGGCCAGCGCTGGGACGCCGACAAGTCGGTGTGGAAGTAGACTCGTCATCCATCGTCCTGACGTTCGACTCCATCACGCACTTCTTTTCCTCAGTGGCTCGACGTTGCCAACCGCCGTCTCAGACGCGGGATCGGGACCGGCCTGCGCCATGCCGTCGGCTCTGACGAAGAGCTCAGAACGTGGGTCGATGGCAAGGTGCTCGAACAACGCTTGCAGCTCGGGCCGAAGTCCGTCGCCGCGCAACGCAGCGATCGAGTGGAATTTGCGCATGGTGCACTCCTGTTGTGTTTGAAGCACGGTAGGAGTTCTGCAACAGCCAACCACCCGATTACCGAGCAACACCAAGATTCGCGCGAAACGATTCCGCAATGTCCTGTGGTGGCCGACAACGCTCGTACGTCTAGTCGGGAATCGGGTGGTGCGACGCGTGTCTCGAAGCGCTTACTGCACGCATCGAAACAACGCACGAATGGAGACGGCCCGATGTCAGAAGATAACAAGAGCATCGTAGGGCGATGGTTCAAGGAGTTTTGGGGCAACCCCTGGAATCCACGTATCATCAACGAACTCGCGACAGCAGACATTGTCGTGCACTACCCGATGCACGAGCCGAAGCGAGGACGTGCGGCGGTCCTCAACTTCATGACCGAGTTTCGCGACGCCTTTCCCGATCTGAATTTCTGGGGCGTCGGCGATCTCATCGCCGAAGGCGACTACGTCGTCGGCCGATGGGAAGGCGGCGGCACCCACACCGGTCCCGCGTTCAGCGATTTTCGTCTTGGTTCGATTCCCGCAGCCTCAGGCCGCAAGATGAAGTTCGCCGGCACCACCGTGCTGCGTCTGCAGCAGGGACGGATCGCCGAGGAGTTGGGGCAGGAAGACGCGCTGAGTGCGATGCTTCAGCTCGGCCTGATCCGCCTGCCCGAAGCGATCGAAGCTCAGGGACGGCCCGGGGGTCCGCTGCCGTCTGGATGGAACAACATGCCGGGATCTCCGGAAGTCGGTCGCTGAAGTTTTTCCTGACACCGGTTTCAGCCGAGCCGCGAAACGCTTGCGATTGGAACTTGGGACACTGGTCCTGACGGTAGTTGTCCGGAATCCACAGGCGGTCGGAATTCTCTTAAGGTGGCTTCATCCAGCGCGGGGCTGCAGTTTTCATACCGTAGCAATTTGCCGCGAAGGGCCGTTGATGATTATCAGCGGCCCTTTTCGTTTGGCGGGACGGATCTCATCGTTGCGATGCGCGCGGTCGCGTGATAGCCAACGCCTGCCGAAAATAGGAATGGCCGGATTGGTAAGCCCGGCCGGTTCCCGAATCACGGGAATTCTAGCCCCGCTTGCGGATGGACCCACGGCCGGACGGAGTGACGAGATCGTCACGCTGCCGGTTGGGTCGTGCACATTCGGTTATGCGCAGTGGATTTTTGGCTCTTCCGTCAGCGTCGGCATCGTTTCCGTCCGTTCCTCAAACCGAACGGATGAGAACCATGAAACTGAAACATCTCAATCTCGCGACGTCGGACGTCGGCGCTCTCGCCGCGTTTTTCCAGCGCTTCTTCGCCTTCAAATGCCTGCTCGAGCGCGGCGCGGGCGCATTCGTGATCCTCGGCAATGACGACGATTTCGTGCTGACCTTGATGAAGCGGAAGAAAAGCGATCCGGACGTCTATCCGGAAACCTTCCATGTCGGCTTTTATGTCGAGGACCGGACGGCCGTGCAAGCCAAGCGCGACGAGCTGATGGCCGCAGGGCTGTCGCCGCGGGAGATCCAGGAGGCCGGACGCTCCGGACGTGGCGCGCATTTCTACTGCACCGCGCCCGGCGATATCCTCATCGAGATCGCCACGCCGCCGGAGCTTCACGACGCGTAAGCCAGACTCCGCCCATCATGCCCGGCCTTGCGCCGGGCATGACGTCTTGATCGCGTCTTGCAAGACAGACCGCGCTGACAACCTCCGGCGCCGCACGTCCGTCAATACACGGCCTGCGACAGACAGACACGCGCTTGCCGCAGTTCGGTCACCGAAAATTAAGCCTCGATTCAGTTTCGGGGATCATCATCGCGCAGCCGAACACGGGTCAGGCCATGCAAAACCGAGAGCCGAGTATTCTGGGAATACCCTGGGCGGGAGACGCCGCTGGCGGTCGGTCGCCGGAGCAGCCGGCGGACCTGTGGGAGCTCTCGAGCGCCGATCGCGACGCGGCCCTGCTGTTGCGCGAGCCCTATATCGATCGGATCCGCACCGTTGGCCTGGCGGCAACGGCGCTGGCCTTAACGTTCGCACTTGGATGGGCCGGAGGGCTGAACTGGCATCTGGTCGACGGCGCGTCCAACCCCGGCCTGGTCGCCCAGAAGGAAGCGCCTGCCCCGCGCATTGCAGAGACGAGGCCGAGCCTCAAGAGCGAAGGCCCGCGACGGACCGCGTCCAACACCGATCCTCTCGTCACCGGCAGCATTCCCAGAACCATTGCAAGTCCGCGCCTGCCTGCATTGGGAGCGGCGCCCACGACCCTGAACGCGCAAGCTGCCGCGCTGCCGCCGAAGCAGTTCCTGGCGGCGGCGCCGGAGACGCGGCCGAGCACCATCCCCGGATGGTCGGTCGTCGAAGTCCGCGACGGCACGGCCGTGCTCGAGGGCCCGGAGGGTGTCAAGATGGCCGCACGCGGCGACGTTGTCGCCGGCTTGGGCCGGGTCGACTCCATCGTGCGCTGGGGCAATCGCTGGATCGTCGCCACCGCAAGCGGATTGATCGCGACGCCATAGTCGCCGTTCCCGGCGATCAGTTCGTGTTGATCTGGAAGCGCAGCGACTTGCTGCCGGTGAATGTCACCAGATCGCCCTGCCGCCGCCACGTCGTCGCTTCGCCGAGAGCTGCGAGCAGATCGCTGTCGGCTTGTGCCCTGTCAGGCGGGCAGTTGCGGTTCTCCATCGCACCGGGGACGAAGATGATGGTGTTGCCGGCCACCGAAAACTGGCCCTTGCCGCCATTGCACCAGAGCTCGAGCACCACTTCGCCATTGTCGCCGACCTCGAGCGAGGGAATCCGCTTGGAGCCCGGCATCCGCGCGGCGTCCAGCGTCATCAGGAAGCCGAACGGAAATTCCTCCTGGGCCTGAGCCGGGATCGCTCCCAACACCACGCTCACCATCAGCACCGGCGCCGCAACGGCGTTCAAAATACGTCCAATCGAAATCATGCCATTCCTCGAAACCGCGATCTCACCTTGGGCCGCTTTGTATTGGACGAGGCTGCGCTTGGCCAGATTGGCGGCGGCAGAAAATGCGCCTGAAACGCAAGTCCCCGCGAGCGCTTGCCCGCGGGGATCGCCTCGCCGATTGCTAAGGCTATTTCAGCACCATCTCGGTGAACGGATACACATAGGCCTGCAGGGTCACGAACAGACCGACCAGGCACGCCAGCACGATCGAGTGCTTGAACACGTAGCGCAGGATCGTGCCTTCGTGCCCGTACCAGTTGGTCGCGGTCGAGGCGACCACGATCGATTGCGCGTCGATCATCTTGCCCATCACGCCGCCCGAGGAGTTCGCCGCCGCCATCAGGATCGGCGACAGGCCGAGCTGTTGCGAGGTGATCTTCTGCAGATTGCCGAACAGGATGTTCGAGGCCGTATCCGATCCGGTCAGCGCCACGCCCAACCAGCCGAGCAGCGTGCCGAAGAAGGGATAGAGCACACCGGTGGCGGCGAAGGCGAGGCCGAGGGTGGCGTCGACGCCGGAGAGCCGGGTCAGCGTGCCGATCGCCAGCATCGCCGAGATCGTGATCAGCGAGATCGCGCACAGCTTGATGGTGCTGCCGTACGTCGAGACCATCTTCCCCGGCGAAAAGCCGGCCAGGAAGCCGGAAATGATCGCGGCGATCAGCATGCCTGTTCCGGTGAACGACAGATAGAAGAAGTCAAACGATGCGCCCTGCGGCGTCGGCTTCGCTGCCACCGGCGGCATCGTATTGATCATGTTGTGCAGTTCGGGAACCGGATACTTATAGAGGAAGATCGAGTTCGCCCAGTTCTTGAACCACCCGCTGCCCCAGATCAGCATCACGATGCAGACGATGATCCACGGCAGCAGCGCAATCCAAAGCTCCTTTTGCGTGAGCGAGGTCTTGTCCATCGGCTTCGGTGTGGTCATCGTCGCCGCGGACTCGTCGCGACCGCGCAGCGCCGGCGACAGCCAGAGCTTCTTCGGCTGCCAGACCTTCAGGAACAGGATCAGGCACCCCATCGAGATCAGCGACGCCCCGATGTCGACGATCCAGGGATTGATGTAGTTCGAGATCACGAATTGCGGAATCGCGAACGACAGACCGGTGACCAGGATGGCCGGCCAGACCTCCTTCATGCCGCGCCAGCCGGCAAACGCCCACACCACCCAGAACGGCACGATCAGCGAGAACAGCGGCAATTGCCGGCCGACCATCGCGCCGAGGATGTAGGGATCGAGCCCGGTCACCGACGCGAGCCCCTGGATCGGCGTGCCGAGCGCGCCGAAGGCGACCGGCGCGGTGTTAGCGATCAGCGACAGGCCGGAAGCCGCAAGCGGCGAGAAGCCGAGACCGATCAGCACCGAACCTGTGATCGCGACCGGCGTGCCGAATCCCGAGGCGCCTTCGAAGAAGGCACCGAACGAGAACGCGATCAGCAGCAGCTGCAGGCGGCGGTCTTCGGTGACGCCGCCGACGGCGCGCTTCAACAGCTCGAACTGGCCGGTTGCGACCGTGAGCTGATAGAGAAAGATGACGTTGAGAACGATCCATCCGATCGGGAAGAAGCCGGAGACGATACCGAGCACCGACGCGCGGATCGACATGTTCGCCGGCATGGTGAAGATGAAGATCGCGATCAGATTGGTCAGAATCACCGCGATGATGGCGGCGATATGCGCCTTCACCTTGCCGCTCGCGATCAGCACCAGCAGTGTGACAACGGGAATCGCGGCAGCGATGGTCGAGAGCGCGGCGCTTCCGAGCGGATTGTAGACTTGATTCCACGTATTCATGGTCCGGCACCTCCCCACGCATTATGCA
The DNA here is from genome assembly GCF_000938305.1 of Bradyrhizobium sp. LTSP885. Taxonomy (GTDB): domain Bacteria; phylum Pseudomonadota; class Alphaproteobacteria; order Rhizobiales; family Xanthobacteraceae; genus Bradyrhizobium. The sequence goes on along the minus strand of NZ_JYMT01000021.1, from coordinate 154,972 downwards.
GCGCGCTGGCCGGCGTGAACGGCCGTGCGCGCCTGGCGTGATCGCGGGAGTGCGTCTGGTGTGCTTGAGCCCCTGATGTGCTTGAGCCCGGCTCGCGAGATGGACGATCGTTAAGGGATCGCTCACATCCTCGCGACAAACCGAAGGTCCCCCGCCCCTCGCCGTTATCAGCATGCTAGGATTGACTCGAACGCCGGGACAAGCCAACGCTTGCATGCCAGTGCTACGACTTTAGTCTAGACGCATCCCGATTGTCCCGATTCGTCAGGCCTTTGCGGGCCATTCCCCGGAGACGATAATCTGTGAACAACATTCGCTCGACGCTCGCCACCGTGTGGCGCATCGCGACCCCCTATTTCAAATCCGAGGACAAATGGGCGGGCCTCGGGCTGCTTGCAGCTGTCATCGCGATCGAGCTGTTGTCGGTCGTCATGGACGTGCTGATCAACCAGTGGCGCAACCGCTTCTACACCTCGATGCAGAACAAGGACTGGGACACCTTCAAGCGCGAGGTGCTGGTGTTCAGCGCAATCGCGGCGGCCTCGGTGGCGCTTGGGGTCTACCAGCTTTATCTGAACCAGTGGTTGCAGATCCGCTGGCGTAACTGGATGACCAGCAAATATCTCCGCGAGTGGTTGCATGGCGCCAATCACTATCGCATGCAGCTCGCCGGCGACGCCGCCGACAACCCCGACCAGCGCATCACCGACGACGTCAAGCTGTTCGTCGGCCAGACGCTTGGGATCGGCCTCGGACTGTTGAACTCGATCGTCTCGCTCGCCTCCTTTGTGGTCATCCTCTGGGGGCTGTCGGAAATCCTGCCGCTGCTGCTGTTCGGCATCGATTTTTCGATTCCGGGCTACCTGGTCTGGGCTGCGGTGATCTACGCCGTGTTCGGCACCCTGCTGACGCAGTGGATCGGTTCGCCGCTGGTCAATCTCGACTTCAACCAGCAGCGCCTGGAGGCGGATTTCCGCTTCAACCTGATGCGAGTCCGCGAGAACTCGGAACAGATCGCGCTGCTCAAGGGCGAGGGCGCCGAACGCGAGCGATTGTCGGAGCGTTTCGGCCGCGTCGTCGGCAATTGGTACGACATCATGAGCCGGACCAAGCGGCTGACCGCCTTCACCCAGGCCTATGCCCAGACGTCCGTGGTGTTTCCGATCGTGCTGGCGGGGCCGGCTTATTTCGCCAGCAAGACGGTCCAGCTCGGCTCATTGATCCAGATCTTCGAAGCCTTCAACAAGGTGCAGGACGCGCTCTCGTTCTTCGTTTCGGCCTACCGCAGCCTGGCCGAGTGGCGCGCGGTGATCGCCCGTCTCGACGGTTTCGAGAGCTCGATTGCGAAAGCCGAGTATCTGGCCGATGACCCCGCCTCGATTCACACCAGGCCCGCCGCCGGCGGCGAGATCGCCCTGCCGCAGCTGCTGGTCAAGCTGCCGAACGGCGCGCCGCTGGTCTCGGCCGACCATTTCAGCCTGCGTCCCGGCGAACGGACGCTGGTCACCGGTCCCTCCGGCGCCGGCAAGTCAACGCTGTTCCGCGCGGTGGCCGGCATCTGGCCCTACGGCAGCGGCGCGATCGAGATTCCCGCCGGCACGACGCTGATGATGCTGCCGCAACGCCCCTATCTGCCGATCGGGTCGCTGCAGGCCGCGATCGTCTATCCGGGCGAGGCCGCGCAATACGATGCCGGCCGTATCAGCGACGTGCTCACCGCCGTTGGCCTGCCGCAGCTCGCCGCGCGGCTCGACGAGGAGGCGCACTGGAACCGGATGCTCTCGCTCGGCGAGCAGCAACGGCTCGGCATTGCGCGGGCACTGCTGCACGCGCCGCAATTCCTGTTCCTCGACGAGGCGACCGCCTCGCTCGACGAGCCCTCGGAGGCCGCGCTGTACGCGCTCATCGCCGAGAAGCTGCCCGCGACCACGGTCGTCTCGATCGGCCACCGTTCGACGCTGGAGGCCTTCCACCAGCGCAACGTCGCACTGGTCCGCGACGGCGACCGCTTCACGCTGCGTGACGCGACCAAGGCCGCCACGTCGTAGACGGCTGCACCGCCGCTCCGCCTCGAGGTCGAACGGCACCCCGAAGGCAGTCGACTCCCTCTCCCGCTTGCGGGGGAGGGCTGGGGTGGNCGCATTGTGGAGAGAGCCCCCACCCGCATCGCATCTCCGATGCGATGCGACCTCCCCCGCAAGCGGGAGAGGTGCAGCCAGTCTGCCGCGAGACTGATTCAACCTGATCCAATCTCATCGCTAGGCGCGCATCGCCCAAACGCAAAGGGGCGGCAGATTGCTCTGCCGCCCCTTGGTCTCCAGAAGGAGAGATTACTTCAGGTTGGACATCGCCGTCAGGTCGACCGAGAGCTTGGCGATACCGGCCGCGCCGCACCAGTTGGAGCCCGTGCCGCCCGGATTGATCGGGGTGACGTTGGTGGTTCCACCCGCGGTATAGTCGCTGGTGAAGGCGCTGCAGTTACCCTTCGACATATCGGTGTCGGAGTAGCGCAGATCGAGCGTGAACACCTTGTAGGTGAAGCCGATGCCGATATTCCAGGTGTTGTAATCGGCATATTTGATGCCGGTCGGGAACGCCGGAACGCCGTAGAAGCTGTCGGAGGTGCCAAGCCACTGCCGGCCGAACTCGCCCGAGACATACATGCCGACGCCGCTGGTGCCGAACACGGTGCTGGGCGCGGTGTACTTGCCGATGATCGAGGAGTAGTTGCCCCAGGCGCCGGTGTTGAGGAAGTTCGGCGAGTAGTACTCGTTCAGGCTGAACGCCCAGTTGTCGTTAACGGTGTAGGTGACCTTGCCGTAGACTTCGAAGAAGCTGACGTCCTTCTTCATCACGTTGCCGTTCGGCAGGAAGTTGGCGGCGCACTGCGCGCTGAGCGGGTTGCCGGCGGTGTCAACGGGGGCGCCGTAGTAGCAAGTTCCGCCCGGATACAGGTAGCCCCAGACACCGATGTCGAAGGCGAAGGCGCCGAAGGTCGGGCGGATACCGCCGTAGACGTCGACTTCAGCCGCGGCGCGGTTGGCGAAGGAGATGCTTTCGGTCGAGGTGCCGATATAGAGCTGCAGGTCCTTATTGACGTTGTAGCGCGGCTCGAAATAGGCGGTGACCGACGGATTGTGGTTGGACTGGGTCACGCCGCGGAAGACGTAGTCGTTCATGACGGCGGCGCCGAAGGCGATATCCCAGGGATCGAACGGGGCCGGCGGCGGGGCCTTGACGGCCTTCACGGCCATATCCGCTGCCATCGCCGAGCTTGAGATCATTGCTAGCGCCGTTGCTAACAAGGCCAGTTTCTTCATGACGATCCCCATTTACTGTCCTGACAGCCCAGCTCCGGTGGCCCCCCTGGGCACGCGACAACCGACTGCATCCACGTCGTGTGTGTCCACACTGAAACGCAGGCACGATGTGGTGAAGCTAAAAAGTGATGCATCTGCCGACTTTTTAGGCGTTGCGGCAGTTTCGTCGTACGTTGGTTTGCGGGTGTTGCATTGACACAACAACTTTGATCCGTCCCGTCCCGGTTGAGTGGGAAGGCCGAGCGGGGAGTCGGCATGGAACTCCAGCTCCGTCCGGCGGACGTTGCGCTCACCCTGCGACCAGCCGAATCGGCTGGCCCCGCAGGCCACGGCTAAAGCGCAATGAGATCAGGTGAATCGTCATCGCGCTTTAGCTCCTTGTTTGAGCATGATCTTTTCGGAAAACCGCTTCACACTTTTCCGGATCATGCTCTAGGTGGTCGGCGGCACGGAAAAAGCCGCAGCGGGATCCGCTGCGGCTTTGCAATCAGTCCGGCTCGCCCCTGGGGGCGCTGTAATCCGGTTAGTGGTGCTCGCCTCCCTCGGGGGAGCCGTAGCTCGGAGCCGGCTCGTGGCTCGGGGTGGCCCAGCTCGTCGCCGGCTGCGGCGCGGGCTCGGCTGCCGGAGCGGCAGCTGGCGCGGCCGGCTTCGCCTTCTTCGGCGCGCTTTTCTTGGCGACTGGCTTGGGTGCAGCTACCACGGGAGCAGCGGCTTTGGGTGCAGCAGCCTTCTTGGGAGCGGTTTTCTTCGGCGCAGCTTTCTTCGCGGCTTTCTTTGCAGCCTTCTTCGGCGCCTTCTTGGCCTTCTTCGCCGACTTCTTGGCGACCTTCTTCACCGATTTCTTGGCTGACTTCTTCGCGGACTTCTTCTTCGCCGCTACCGCCTTCTTGGCCTTTTTGGCCTTCTTGCTTTTTTTCGCCTTCTTCGCTTTCGCCATCATAGTCCTCCTGTTGCCGCTGATGTGAGTCCGCCGCGCACAGTGAAGTGGCCGCTTGCCGGAACGGGAACGCGCCTCGCGAGAAACGCCGTCCCCCTCGCTCGTCGGGCATCATCCTGTCGGAGCGCCGGTCCCCACGTTATGCCAACGCAAAGCTCCAGGTCCGGATCATGCTCGAGTGGCAGACGATCAATTCAATCCTGGCCGCGGACCTCCTGTCGCCCAATCGAGAAGCTCAATCGTGTGCACCACAGGAACTGACGTACCGCCGGCAATCTGAACCATGCATCCAATATTGCCCGCAGCGATCATGTCCGGTTCGACCATCGCGATGTTGGCGACCTTGCGATCGCGCAATCTGATCGCAATGTCGGGCTGGAGAATGTTGTATGTCCCCGCCGAACCGCAACACAAATGGCTCTCAGGTACATCTTTCACCACGAATCCATTCTTGGAAAGCAATTCTTTCGGAAGTTGAGAGATTTTCTGTCCGTGCTGCAGCGAACATGCAGAGTGATAGGCGATGGTGACGTCGCCTTTTTGCGTTGATGGCACGAGCTCGAGGCGAGCGAGATACTCGGTGATATCCTTTGTCAGCGCAGAGATTCGCTGCGCCGGCTCCGCGAACGTTTTGTCCTCGCGCAGCAGGTAGCCATAGTCTTTGACAACTGTCCCACAGCCCGAGGCCGTCACCAGAATGGCGTCCAGCCCTTCTCCATCCGCTTCCCTTTGCCACACCGTGACGTTGGCTCGCGCGCGCTCGAGCGCGTCGCCGTCCTGCCCCATATGGTGAGTCAACGCGCCGCAGCATTGCTCATCCTTGACCAGCACCACCTCGATGCCGTGCCGGGTCAGGACGTTGATGGCGGCCTGGTTGATGCGTGGCGCCAGCACCTGCTGGGCGCAGCCCTGCAACAGCGCAACCCGGCCGCGGCGCCGGCCGAGCGGCGCAAACACGGTTCCCGCAGCCGGTCCCGGCCGCGGCAGGCCGCGCGGCGCCAGCGCCAGCATCGCCTTGATCCGGCGCAGCAGGCCGGGGGTCGAGGCGCCGACCGAAGGGGTCGGCAACAGCGCGGCCAGCGGGCGGGCAAGCCGCGCCAATATCATGCTGATCCGGAACAGGCCCGGCCGCGGCAGCACGAAAGCCAGTACCGACCGCAGCAGCCGCTCGGTCAATGGCCGTGAATAATCCCGCTCGATCCGGACCCGGGCCTGGTCGACGAGATGCATGTAGTTCACGCCGGACGGACAGGTGGTCATGCAGGCGAGGCACGACAGGCAGCGGTCGATATGCTTGACCACATCGGCTGTCGGCGGCTTGTCCTTCTCCAGCATCTCCTTGATCAAATAGATCCGGCCGCGCGGGCTATCGAGCTCGTCGCCGAGCAGGACATAGGTCGGGCAGGTCGCGGTGCAGAAGCCGCAATGCACGCAGGCGCGCAGGATCTTGTCGGCTTCCTTGATGTCGGGATCGGCGAGCTGGGCCAGCGAGAATTCGGTCTTCATGCGGCCCCACCCCTGCTCATCCGGCCACGATTGAGGATGGTCCGGGGATCGAAGCTGTTGCGGACCCGGTCGCCGAGCGCGGCAAGCCCGGCCGGCTGCGGCTGGAACACATCGACGTTGCGGCGCACCTCCTCAGTGGCGCGGATCAGGGTGGCGTGTCCGCCGACGGCCTCGACCCGGCTGCGCACCAAGGCTGCCTGCGCGTCGGCTTTGGGTGGCAGCGCGGCCCAGATCAGCCCGCCACCCCAGTCGTAGACGATGTCGCCGCCGGTGTCGCGCGCCAGCCCCTCTCCGAGCGCGCCGCCTGCCGCCGGCGGACAGACGATACGCCAGACCGGCCACGCCCCGAGCGCGCCATTGGCCGCGAACGGCTGAACATCGCGCAGCGCACTCCAAATCTCAGCCGAGGCGTGATCCTCGAGAACGTCCACCGTCCCAAACGTGGACAGCGCCTTGCTCAGCGAATCGGCCCGATGCACCGCCGACGCCGCGATGCCCTCGAGCCGCACCAGTGTCACCGACTGCCCGGGAGCTGACAGCCCGGCGAGCGCGCCCGCGCCGGTGCGGAATGCCTGATACGGCAGATGCGCCGCGCCCGAGACGTCAAAGGGCGACCCGAGCGCGGCTGTCATCACCTTGTTCGCTGTGAGGTCGTCGAGGGAGCGCAACACCAGCGTCCGCTCACTTTCCGGCTTCGGCATCACCTTCAGCGTCACCTCGGTCATGACCGCGAGCGTGCCCCAGGACCCGGTCAGCAGCTTGCAGAGGTCATAGCCGGTGACGTTCTTCACCACCCGCCCGCCGGTCTTGAAACTGTCGCCGAAGCCGGACACCGCATGCGCGCCGAGCAGGTGATCGCGGGCGCCGCCGGCCTTGATACGGCGGGGACCGGCCAGCCCCACACCGATCATGCCGCCGATCGTGCCGATCCCGGGCGTGCCGAGCAGAACTGACGTGTCCATCGGCTCGAAGGCGAATTGCTGGTTCTTGGCGTCGATCAGCGACTGCACGTCGGCAAGCGGCGCCCCCGCCTGCACTGTGATGATCAGCTCGTTCGGCTCATAGGAGGTGACGGCGTTCAAGCCTGAGAGGTCGAGCACCGCGTTGGTCGCCATCGGATGGCCGATCGCACGCTTCGATCCATGGCCGACAATCTCGAGCGGCTGCTCGCTGGCTATAGCCGCGCGCACCACCTCTTCGACGTCTTTGGCGTCTCTTACCTTGAGCGTATCCACGCGTTAGGCGGTAACCAAATTCGGCGCCGAAATCAAATGGCGCACCGCACAGAGTCCTGAACGCCGGAAGGCGAGGTCGGCGAGCGCGGCCCCTGCCCATCCGGCCATGCCAAATCGCGGTCTGCGGCGTGACGGCGGCGACCAGCGCCAGCTCGCTCGCGGTCTGGGAACGCGCCCGTTCCATCAGCCGCGTCAGCATGCCGGCGCGCCCGGGATCGCGTCGATCGAACCCATGACGTTTGTCACACGACGCTTCACCACAACGCTTCGGCCATGATCGAACCGTTCACGACATCGACACTTCGATCGCTGACGAAGTGAATCCGCAGAACGATCGACTATCTCCCGCGTTGTGGTTCGGCCCGGCAAGACAGCCGGCGCCAATCATCTGGAGACGATCATGCAGCATTCGGAAGTCACGACAACGACGACGATGCTCACCCGACGGTCGGCCATCGGCACATTCGCGGCGATCATGGCGATCGCCGGCGTCTCGCCCTTGACCGCATCGCAAGCTCGATCAGAGCAAAACAACGGAGGAATGGGAATGAAGCACTATGCAATGAGCACAAGAACCATCAGCGACGCCGTCAATACCGGCGGCCTTCTGGTTGTGGCGCAGTGGGAAGCAAAGGACGGACAGGGCGACAGGATCGCGGAAATCCTCGATGGCTTCCTGCCCGAGGCGCAGAAAGATCCCGGCGCGAAGCTGTTTCTGATCAGCCGCGGCAAGGACAATCCGGCGCAATTCCTGTTCTACGAATTGTTCCAGGATGAGGCGGCCCTGAAGGCGCATCAGGAAAGCGCGTACTTCAAAACCCACATCGCCGAGCAAGCGCTGCCTCTGCTCGCGAAACGCGAGCGTGCCCAATACGTTCTGATCTGAACGGGATCGGCACGTCGAGGCTCGGGACACTTCGACCGCGGTCGAAATGTTCTTCGGAACCCGATGCCTCCGAAATCGGTTGTCGGAATGGCCCGTCCCGACAACCGAAATGCTCAGGGACCCGCAAACCAGCATTGGTCTTCACATGACAGATTATTCGGCGGCGACAAAGCTCGATCCCCGCGAACAGCATTTTCGCATTCCGGGACCGCGCGACGGCCTGTCCCTGTTTCTTCGCTTGCTGGACGGGAAAGCCGGGCATGACACGCCGCGCCGAGCCGTTCTCTACGTGCACGGCGCGACCTTTCCGTCGGCGCTTTCGATCGCGCACCGCTTCGACGGCAAGGGCTCCGATAGCAAATCTTGGCGCGATGCCCTGGTCGAGGCCGGCTTCGACGTCTGGGGTCTGGACTTCTATGGCTTCGGTCATTCGGACCGTTATCCCGAAATGTCGCAACCGGCGAAGGACAACCCGCCGCTCTGCGTTGCGGAGGATGCTGCGGCGCAAGTCGAGGCGGCATCGCGCTTTATTCTCGGTCACCAGAACATCGAGAAGCTTTCGCTGATCTCCCACTCCTGGGGCTCGATGCCCATGGCAAGATTTGCGGGGGCGCACCCCGCGCTGGTCGACCGTCTCGTCATGTTCGGCCCGATCGGCCGTCGCGGACCGCGGCGCTACGAGACGGCACCGACGTTCCCCGCCTGGCGCGTCGTGACCGTCGAAGACCAATGGAAGCGCTTCATCGAGGACGTGCCGCCGAACGAACCGCCGGTGCTGTCCCGTGCTCATTTCGAGCAATGGAGCCGGCCCTATCTCGACAGCGATCCGGAGAGCCGCTCCCGCGACCCTGCCGGAGTCAAGGTGCCGCTTGGCCCGTTCAGCGAGATCCTGCAGGCGTGGCACGGCAAGCTTGCCTACGATCCGGCACGGGTCCGCTCGCCGGTGGCGATCATCCGGGGCGAATGGGACGGGCTGATGCTCGACGACGACGCCAAATGGCTGTTCGACGCATTCTGCAACGCTCCCGAAAAGCGCGACATCAAGATATCGCGCGCCACCCACCTGATGCATCTCGAGACGATGCGCCACGCGCTCTGGCGCGAAAGCATCAACTTTCTTCAAGCCGACAATATCGCGCCAATACCCACCTGAACCCAGGAAAGGATCAATCATGTTCTCCGTGATCTTCGAAGTTCATCCGAACGATGGCCGCAAGGACGACTATCTCGCGCAGGCCAAGCACCTGAAGCCGATCCTTGAGACGGTCGACGGCTTTGTCGACAATGAGCGGTTCGAAAGCATGTTGCGGCCCGGCTGGGTTCTGTCGCACTCGACATGGCGCGACGAGAAGTCTGTTGTCCGCTGGCGTACCGAGAGCGAGCATCATGCCGTGCAGGAAAAGGGACGCTTTGAGATCTTCAGGGATTATCACCTGCGCATCGGCGACGTCACCGCCGACACCGCCCCGCCGAAGCAGGCGCCGGTTCTGGAACGGCGTTTCGACGAGACCGAGGTCGGCAAGGCGAAACTAGTGACCTTTACCGAGATCACGCCGGTCAAGGGTGCGGCGTTCGCAAACCAGGCCGAATTGTTGCCGGCGCATCTCGGTCTCGACGTCAACAACGGCGTGGTCACCGACCACGACATCTGGACCAGCATCTACAATCCCGGGAAGCTGGCGCTGCTGGTCGGATGGAAAGACGCGAAGTCCGCGGACAGCTGGTTGCCGAAGCAGATCGAGGGCATTCGAGGCCTGCGCCATCGCAAGGTGCGCGTGGTCCGTGACTACGGCCGCTTCGATCGCCGCGAGGCGCCGCAATACTATCCCGACGTCAAGGGCCGGGAGACCAGACATCCCGAACTGGTCTCCAAGGCGGCGGCGAGTTAGTGTGTTCTGCCGCGGCGAGCGTCTTATCAGACCGATGTCCCGCCACCGCCAAGCGCAGCGCCCAGCGCGACCGACTCGCGCGATCTGCGCGAGAACCCGAGGAGCGAAATCCTCGAGAGAACCGCAGCCTCAAGCGTTTCGACAGGGCCTCTGAGCCGAAGCGCGCGTTTCTCAACGAGGTGCCAGGACACAAAGGCGACAGCAAAGGAGATCGGCAGGCTGATCAGGATGTTCAGACTCCAGTGCTGATCAAACGTCGCGACACATTGCTGCACGACAAAGCCATAGAGAAACACACCGTAGGAGTAATCGCCGGATGACACGATCCAGCTGCGCCTCGGGTTCAACAGGCCCAGATAGCAGACGACGTAGGCTGCCGGGACCGGAGCAAGCATGTCACCGTAGGGTGTGATCAAGAACACCGCGCAAAGCACCAGCGCCGATAGAAACGCTGACCGGTTGAACGGCGTCTTGTCGCGCCAAAGGTAGAAACCGACACCGGAAAGAAAGCAGAAAACCAGAAGATGCGGCCGAAGCAGCATGTCCGCCGAATCGCCCCAATGCTGGATCGCATAGATGATGAGCCCGACCTGTGCGGCCGCCAGAAACCCAAGATACAACACCCTGCTGAAGCAGATGGTCATCGCGGCAAGAAGCGCGAGGATGATGTAACACCACAGCTCGTATGGCACCGTCCAGAGCTGGCCATTCACCATGTCGGGCAACGAGCTGTGAAGGAATACACCCGGGAGCTGAAAGTGGATGTCGCCGACCATATTGAGAAAGTAGGAGTGGAATTTAGGGTTTGCGAAATATTGCGCCAAAGGCATTTCGGTGAAAATCGGACCGATGACGATGGCCGAAAGCGCGACCTCAACCGCGAGTGCAGGTCCAATTCGGAGTATGCGCAGGCCAAGAAACGAAATCAGGCTCTTGCACCTCAGCAAGCTGCCCGTCACCAGGAAGCCGCTCAAGGCGAAGAAGAGCGCCAGGATCATCGCGACGCCGATGCGGGCGGGGCGCAATATCTCGAGCGTTTCGTCGAGCCCAACCGTCACGTCCAGGCTGTGCTGGCAGACGACCGCGGCCGCCAGCGCAATCCTCATGTAATCAAAACCTGCGGGACGATTGCGCGAAAGAGCCAGCTGGTCAGCTAGGCTGAACATGGTTTCGTTCCCTGAAACACCTTGCAGTTCCAGGAATATGCAGAAAAACAATCTAAGGCCGTGTAAATGCTGGCGTTGCAATTTCGGCCACATGGGCCTGCCGGGAACCAACGCGATGAAGGCCTGCGATCGCGGCAAGCGGCGGTTAAGGATATTCGCTGATCGAGACGATCCGTCGAATTGCGACGGCCAGCCGTACCGGAGCAGAACTCAGGGACCGTTGCTCTGGATTCTTGTTTTGACGCGTTTTCTTCACGCGAACCGGTGTCCACTTCGCTCGAAAACGCTCTAGAACCGCGGAATCTCCGGAAACGCCAGTCTGCCGGCGTGGACATGGACGCGGCCGAGTTCGGCGCAGCGATGCAGGGTTGGAAACACCTTGCCGGGATTGAGCAGGCCCTGGGCGTCGAAGGCGCATTTCAGCCGCTGCTGCTGGTTCAGGTCGATCTCCGTGAACATCTCCGGCATCAGGTCGCGCTTCTCGATGCCGACGCCGTGCTCGCCGGTGAGCACGCCGCCAAGCTCGACGCAGCAGCGCAGGATATCGGCACCGAACGCCTCGGCGCGCTCGATCTCGCCGGGCTTGTTGGCATCGTAGAGGATCAGGGGGTGCAGATTGCCGTCGCCGGCATGGAACACATTGGCGACACCGAGGCTGTATTTCTCCGAGAGTTCACGGATGCGGGCCAAAGCCTTCGGCAGCGCGCCGCGCGGAATGGTGCCGTCCATGCAGAGATAGTCCGGCGAGATGCGCCCGACCGCGGGAAACGCCGCCTTGCGGCCGGCCCAGAACAGATTGCGCTCGGCCTCGGAGGTCGATATCTGGCAAGAGGTCGAACCGCACGCTTGCGCGATCGCCTCGACCCGCTTGATCAATTCGTCGACCTCGACCGACGGGCCGTCGAGCTCGATGATCAGGAGCGCCTCGACGTCGAGCGGATAGCCGGCATGGACGAAGGCCTCCGCGGCGTGGATCGCCGGCTTGTCCATCATCTCCATGCCGCCCGGGATGATGCCGGCGCCGATGATGGCAGCCACGCATTCGCCGGCGGCCTCGACCTGCGCGAAGCCGACCATTAGCGCGCGCGCCGTCTCCGGCTTCTGCAGGATGCGCACCGTGACCTCGGTGATGACGCCGAGCAGGCCCTCCGAGCCGGTGATGATCCCCATCAGATCGTAGCCGGAATTCTCCGCCGACTTGCCGCCGATGCGCAGGATCTCGCCGCTCATCAGCACGATCTCGCAGCCCAGCACGTTGTTGGTGGTCATGCCGTATTTCAGGCAGTGCACGCCGCCGGAATTCTCCGCGACATTGCCGCCGATCGAGCAGGCGATCTGCGACGACGGGTCGGGCGCGTAGTAGAAGCCGGCATGGGCCACCGCCTGGCTGATCGCCAGATTGGTGACGCCGGGCTCGGTGACGACGACGCGGTTGTCGAAATCGATCTCGCGGATGCGCTTGAACTTGCTTAAGCCGAGCAGAACGCCGTCGGCGAGCGGCAGCGCACCGCCCGACAGCGAGGTGCCGGAGCCGCGCGGCACCACCTTGATGCCCTGCGCGTGGCAATATTTGAGGACCTTTGCGACCTGCTCCGACGTGTCGGGCAGCACCACCACCATCGGCGGCTGCCGGTAGGCGGTCAGCCCGTCGGACTCATAGACCAGCATCTCGGCAGCACTGTCGATCACGCCCTCGCCCGGGACGATCGCGCGCAAGGCCGCGACGATTTCGTCGCGACGAGCGAGGACAGCCTGATCGGCCGCCGGCATCATGATGGACATATTTGCTTCCCTCGGGGTCTCGGCCGTTTGCCGATTTGTTACGACAAATCAAGCACGTCTGCACCAGTTTCGGTAGGCCGGCCGAAGGTCAGATTGCCTTCTTCGCGCCGGGTGAGTTCTCTCTCGGACAAGCGGGCGACCATGAAACCTGTCAACGTTTCGTGGCTTGTCCGGTGTAAGCGGACCATGCCACAAACGATTCACACCTCCCGGGACGAAACGAAGAGCACCCCATGAAGATACTGACCTTGAGCGCGCTGGCGGTCGTCACATCGCTGGCTTTCGCGTCCTCCGCGCTGGCGCAGGATGCCGCTGCCGGCAAGACCTCGTTCAACAAGTGCCTGGCCTGCCATGCGATCGGCGAAGGCGCCAAGAACAAGGTCGGCCCCGAGCTCAACGGCCTCGACGGCCGCCATTCCGGCAGCGCTCCCGACTACAATTATTCGGACGCCAACAAGAATTCCGGCATCACCTGGAACAAGGACCAGTTCCTCGACTACATCAAGGACCCCAAGGCCAAGATCCCCGGCACCAAGATGGCCTTCGCCGGCATCAAGAACGAGACCGAGGCCAACAACATCTGGGCCTACATTTCGTCGTTCGACAAGGACGGTAAGCAGAAGTAGTTGCCTCCCGGTCCGCGTGTGGCGCTACCACGTGTAGCGCACCACGCCCTTGCCGGCGTAGCTCTGCGTGACACTGGAGAACCCGCCTTCAAACGTCGCCGCCGCGGACCAGCCGTTGATCCATTTGAACTCGGCGGCCGCGGTGGTGAGCGCGGAATCCGATGCCTGCGCCGCGCCGTTGACGACAAACGACGCTCCGGGCAGCGTCTGGAAGGTGGCGCCGATCGAGCGGTCGGGATTGTCGTCATGCGCCCAGGCCAGGCGCCCGCGCAGCGTGAAAATGCCGTTGTCCATCGCAAATGATTTGTCGGTGCGCAGACCAAGCTCGCTGCGGCTGTCGGTCACGCTCTTCGCGCCATAGGCCAGCGCGAAGGTGCCGGCGCCCGACACCACGCCTTCGGCATAGGCCGGCAGGTCGAATGTCGTGAATTGCCCCGCGGCGTAAGGCGTGAGGCCGACGCCACCGGCCCACGGCGCCACGAAGCGATAGCCGCCTTCGAGCCGGCCGGACCAGGCATTGGCATTGAACTCGGCGCGCAACCGATCGACGCCGGCAATGGAGACGGTGCGATCGGTGGTGATGTCCTGCCAGCCATAGGCAAGCGCGGCAGAGATATAGGCGGGGCCGGCGGAATGGCGGATGAAGGCGCCGGCCTGAAACAGGTCGGAGCGCCCGCTGCCGCTGTTGACGACGCTGAAATTGGTGCCGCCGCCGGCCAGCGCAAAGCCGGCAATGGTGCGCGGCGAGAAGACATAGTCGACGCCGACCGCGGTGCCGAACACGCTGCTGGCCGTGTTGTTGGAGCCGAGCACCGCGTTGCCGCCAGTGGTCTGCGATCCGCCGTAGCCGGCGGCCCACACCTGCCATCGCGGATCATAGGCCGCTAGCGGCGGCGCCTTCGTGAACATGCCGTAGGCATCGCGGACTCGGCCGGACGCCGCATAGGCACTCGCAGCGCCTTCTGCAGCGAACGGGGTCGCGCCGGCCGGGCCGCCGATCCGCCCCGAGCCGCCGGGATCGGTCAGCAGGCTGAGAAACAGCGACATCGCATCAAAGGTCGTCTGCTGCGAGCCGGTCCCGAGTTCGCCCGACGCCAGGGTCAGGCCTGCCGGGGTCAGCGCGGCGAAGGCCATCGGGATGCCGCCATTGGCGGTGAAGTAATTGATCAGTGCGTTGGCGACGTTCTGCTGATTGACGTTGAGCCCGCCCGGCACCGAGAAGTTGAGCTTAAGGTCGAGGAAGGCGTCGTTGGCGTCGTAGCTCAGGCTTGAGGTGACCGTCGACGGCAGATTGTCGTTGACCAGCGAACCGAAGGTGCCGACCCGTCCGCCGTCGGCGCTGAGGATGGTGTAGCGATTCGACAGATAGACGCCCGGCGCAAACAGCGCGGTGACGGTAGCACCGTTCAGCGTCGCCTTGCCTGTTACGGTCGTGCGGCTCGCGGCCGTCGGCGACACCCCGATCAGGTAGCTGGCCGCCGCGGTGAGCACCAGATTGCCCTGCACGGTCAGCGTGCCGATCGAATGGCCGGGCGCCAGCGTGCCGCCATTGATCGTGGTGTCGCCAACGGTGCCGATGCCGGTCAGCGTCGCGCCTGCGTTCACCGTCGTCAGTACCGACGCCGCGATCGAGCCGTCGACGCTCAGGGTCCCTGCGTTCACCGTGGTGGCGCCGGTGTAGGTGTTGACGCCCGACAGGGTCAGGACTCCGGTGCCGACCTTGACCAGCGAGCCGGCGGTGCCACCGCCGAGACCGCCATCGGCAATCACGCCGCTGACCGTGGTCGACAGGTTGTTGTTACCGACTGTCAGCTCGTTCTGCCCGAGACTGAAGGTGCCGCCGCCGGCGATCGAACCGGCGCTGAGCTTGTGGTTGCCGCCTGGGCCGCTCGACAGGCTGAAATCCGTTGACGCAAAGTAGGGGTCGCCGTTGAGAAATATGGGCCCGCTGGAATTAGTGATGGCAGCGTTGCCGGCCGTGCTGGTATCGCGGAACACCAGGCTGAAGTTGTTTGCGATGCTGGCGCTGCCGGCCGTGCTCGAATTGCTGAAGAGCACGCCGCGGTTGTTGGTGATGCCAGCGTTGGCGGCCGTGCTCGTACCGCTGAAGGCCAGGTTGAAATTGTTGACGATGTTGGAGCTGCCGGCCGTGCTCGAATTGGTGAAGGCCAAGCTGCTGCCGTTGTAAATGCTGGCACTGCCCGCCGTACTCGCATTCTCGAATACCAAGCCGTTTACAATGCCAAGGCCCGGACCTTGGCTCTCGTACATGACGCTACCGCCGTTCACGACGATCCCGGCTCCGGTAAACGTGACAAAGCTGGAAGTGTTGGTGAAGGTGTAGGCCGAGGCTCCGGCGTTGAACGTCCAACTGCCGACGGTTACTTCGTTGCTCAGCTTCACCGTGGTGGTCGACGATACGCCGAAGAAGGCGGTGCCGGTCGGAACCGTCGCTGGTGTCCAGTTTGCCGGGAGGCCGTATTCGTTGGTGATACCTGTACCCACCCAGGTGCCATCCGCCGCCGACGCCCCTCCGGCGGAGAGCAAAGCGGCGCAGGTGAACGCCACCACCCCCACCACAGGCACAGGGCGTCGAGACCCGATCAATGATCGAACCACGGTCGACATGTCCGCGCAGCCCCCAACAGCCGGCTGGAATCACAACCCTCCGGGCAACCATAGGCTGTTCGCGGAAGGGCCGCGCGGCAAAAGGGTAGGCCGACGAGAGAAGTGGGGCGATGTTGCTCCCGAGACACATTCCAAGGCCGCATCACGCCCTGTCCGGATCGGTCACCGCGGCAGCAGATTGGTCTTTGCCAGGTCGACC
The DNA here is from genome assembly GCF_000938305.1 of Bradyrhizobium sp. LTSP885. Lineage (GTDB taxonomy): Bacteria > Pseudomonadota > Alphaproteobacteria > Rhizobiales > Xanthobacteraceae > Bradyrhizobium. The sequence continues at coordinate 138,798 of NZ_JYMT01000021.1, read as the reverse complement.
ACCTCATTGCCGCGGCCGCTCATCACGGCGCGCAGCATCCACAGGCTGAAGCCCTTGACCTGCTCCAGCGTGATGGTCGGCGGCATCGACAATTCCTGCGTCGCGGTCACGACGTCGAGCACGGCCGGACCGTTATGCGCGAGCACGTCGCGGATCGCGCCCTCGAGCTCCCCGGGGTCCTCGACCCGGACGCCATGAATGCCCATGGCACGGGCCATCGCCGCAAAATCGGGATTTTGCAGATCGACCCCGGTCTCGATGAAGCCGGCGGCCTTCATCTCCAGCGCGACGAAGCCGAGCACGCTGTTGTTGAAGATCACGATCTTCACCGGCAGCTTCATCTGGGTCAGCGTGATCAAATCGCCCATCAGCATGGCGAACCCGCCATCGCCGGACATCGACACCACCTGCCGGCCGGGCTGCGCCGCCTGCGCGCCGATCGCATGCGCCATCGCATTGGCCATCGAGCCGTGGACCCAGGAGCCGATCAGGCGCCGGCGGCCGTTCATCTTGAGATAGCGCGCGGCCCAGATCGTCGGCGTGCCGACATCGGCCGTGAACACGGCATCCTCAGTGGCCTGCTCGCTGAGCAGGCGCGCGAGATATTGCGGATGGATCGGCTTTTGGCCCGGCTTGCCGCGGGCGAGATCGTCGAGGCCCGCGCGGGCATCCTTGTAATGGGCGATGCTGGCGTCGAGGTGCTTGCGGTCGGTCTTCGCAGCGAGCTTCGGCAGCAGCGCGGCGATGGTGTCGCCGACATCGCCGACCAGGCCGAGATCGAGCTTGCAGCGGCGGCCGAGATTCTCGGGACGGATATCGACCTGCGCAATGCGGATGCCGGTTGGGAAGAACTGCTTGTAGGGAAAATCGGTGCCCAGCATCAAGAGCACGTCGCAGGCGTGCATCGCGGCATAGCCCGAGGAGAAGCCGATGAAGCCGGTCATACCGACGTCATAGGGATTGTCGTATTCGACGTGATCCTTGCCACCAAGCGCGTGCACGATCGGGCTCTTGAGCGCCTCGGCGAGCTTCATCAGTTCGTCATGCGCGCCGGCGCAGCCGCGCCCGCAGAACAGCGTTACGCGCTTGGCGCCGTTGAGCAGATCGGCCAGCGCCGTCAACTCGGCCTCGGCCGGCCGGACGACCGGCGCCGGAGGCAGCAGCCCGGCGTTGGGTGAAATCTCGCGTTTCGGCGCGGGCTTGAGCGCGACGTCGCCGGGGATCACCAGCACGGCGACACCTCGTTTGCCGACGGCGGCGCGGATCGCGTTTTCCAGCATGTAGGGAAGCTGCGCCGGATCGGAGACCAGCTCACAATAATGACTGCATTCGCGGAACAGGTCCTGCGGATGGGTCTCCTGGAAGTAGCCGCCGCCGATCTCCGCGGACGGAATCTGCGCCGCAATCGCCAGCACCGGCGTACGGCTGCGATGCGCATCGAACAGGCCATTGATGAGATGGAGGTTGCCGGGGCCGCACGAGCCTGCGCAAACCGCAAGGCCGCCGGTGATCTGGGCTTCCGCGGCGGCGGCGAAGGCGGCCACTTCCTCGTGCCGCACATGGATCCAGTCGATCGTCTGGCGCTTGCGCAACGCCTCGGTCAGGCCATTGAGGCTATCGCCGACGACGCCGAAAATGCGCTTCACACCGGCCTGGGTCAGCGTCTCTGCGATGAGGTCGGCGACATTGTCGATCCGCATGGGGCTTGTCCTTGTGTGAGATCCGAACCGCGCGTCCGCATGATGTTCGGCGCCACGCGACCACGCAAGGCTCGCGGGATCACATTCGCGCGGTGCTTCCAGTCCAACAACTTGGTCGGATCGATGACGTCCAGCTATTGCGCCGCCGCGGGCTGCGCCATGCGGGCGGCCATCGCCTCGATTTCGGACATCACGAGATCGGGCGCGGCGTCGGCCACCATGTGGCCGACGCCAGGCAACACGATGAGCTTCGCATTCGGCGCGGTGGCGGCGAGCGGACGCGAGTGGATATTGGTCGAAACCGTCTTGTCGGCCTCGTCGCCGGAAATGATCGTGATCGGCGCCATGATCTCCGCGTAGCGCGGCGCCTGCGCTGTCACGGCGGCCTTCAATGTCACGAGGTCCTGCGCATTGGCGATGAACTCGCGCGGACGCAGCAACAGCGGCGTGGCGGTGTCCTGGATAAAATGATCGGGCATCGCCTGCGGCGCAAACACGCCGCGCGCACCTGACGCAGCGACGAGGCAGCCGAGCGGCAGCGTGACCGTGTAGGCGAGCAGCCGCCCGATCAACGGCGTCGCGATCACCTCGTTGTAGCGTCCGACGCCGCCGGGCCAAGGATAGGCGACGGGGGCGAGCAGCACCAGACCCGCGACACGGTCCGCGTCATCCAGCGCCATGCGCAGGGCGAGCGCGCCGGCCCAGGAATGCGCGACCACGATCGCCTTGTCGACACCGAGCTTGGTCAGCACCTCCATGATCATCCGGCCCTGGATGGCCGGCGTCGAATAGTCCTCGCGATCGCGCGTGCTCCAGCCGTGGCCGGGGCGGTCGATCAGGATCACGCGACGGGTTTTTGCCAGCCTGTCGCCGAGCGGATGCTGCATCACGCGGAGGTTGGAGCTTGCGCCGTGCAGCATCACGATCGGCGGGCCGGCGGCATCGCGCGGGCCGAGTTCGACCACGTGCAAGGTCGCGCCCGAAACATCGATCATGCGGCCCTGAGGCGGAAAGCTGCGCTGGATCAGCCAAACTCCGGCTTGCGTCGCCAGCGCCAGCCCTGCCAGCGCCAGAACGATGATCACAGTCAGCATCGAGACGATCCGGGGCACCAGGGAACTACGGCGGGGACGAAAGCAGGTTTCGCGCCGGGGCGGGTTTCATCTTGTCCGGACATGACCTTGTTCGAAAAGCCGATTGCGCCTTTTTCCGGGCCATCCCGACGCAAGGTTTTCCACACTGCGCCCAGCCTGTGGATAGCGGGTTCATACCAGCGTCATTAGCAATTTCATATGTTGTCGGTGGCAATTTCGCCATCAGACGCCATGTTTCATCGAAGCCGGAACAGTACCTGGCCTCTCCACGATATTCACAGGAACCAGGATCCACACGACGAGTTCAACGGGAATATTCGGAGGAGTACCATGATGTCCGACCCAAGCGATGCAGCCATCGACCAGATCGTGGAAAGCTGCAATGGCGACCTGCGCGGAGCCCTGAGGGCACTATTGCTGGTCAACGAGCATTTGGAAGCCGAGTTGCAGCAATTTTATGCCGCTGCAGCCCAGGACAGTCCGCCACGCGGCAGGTTGCTTCATTAGTGTCTTGAGCGCTTCGGCGTTCAGTGCCTCTCGCGTCTTCGTTGGCGATCGTCACCCCCGCGATCGCGGCGAACGGTACGCCATCAGATATCGCGGCCTTCGACCTTTTCGGAGAGCTGCTTGACCATCTCCGGCACCTTCTCGAGATACGGGTCGATCGCGAGCGCCTTGCGGAAGGCCTCAAGCGCACGTTTGTCGTCGCCGGCCTCCTGCATGATCATGCCGAGACCCGCGAGCGCGCCGAAATGGCGGGGCTCACGGATCAAGACCTGATGAATGTCTTCCAGCGAACGGCCGTAGTCGTTCTTCAAATAATACAGCGTCGCGCGCCGGTTCCAGGCCTCGATGTAATCGGGCCGCAGCTTGATCACGGCGTCCAGCAACTTCAACGCGACGTCGAGATTCTGGCCGTCGATCGCCGCCTTGGCGCGCACCATCAAGAGCGCCGCGGTGTCGCTCGGCGTCTGTAGCCACAGCGCCCAGATCCGCGCCTCGACATGGCGGGCGCTGGTTTCATCGGGTGCGGCTTTCAGTGCGCCGAACAGGAAATCCAGCCCGCGGATGCGATCGGCCGGGACTGTCGGCAGCTTGCCCGGAGCTTCCGGCAGCTTCTTCTGCGCTTTCGGTGGTGGGATGACCCGGGGATCGTCTTGTGCCGCGGCCGCGACCGGCATAGCCAGCAGCGCCGCGATCAGGATTGCCAGCCGGTTGAGCCCTAGGAGTCGTAATCCCATGCCGGAAGTCTAAACGCAGAAAGCCGCGCTGCAAAGCAGCACGGCGTCAAAGAGCTGTGAAAGAGTGCAGTTCCCGGATCGGAAGAGGCCGACCGGCCTCCAATCAATCCTGGATCAAGCCTGAATCAACCTTGGCGCGCCTTGAAACGGCGCTGGACCTTGTTGATCACATAGACCCGGCCCTTGCGGCGGACCAGACGGTTGTTGCGGTGGCGGCCACGCAGCGATTTCAGCGAGTTACGGACCTTCATGGGACAATCCTGTTACTTCGAAAGGCCCGTGTTGGAGGCCGTGCCTGATCATTGCCCAAAGGCAAAATGGGATTTATCCCGACAAGCGGCCTGCCGCCCGGGACGGGGCGGTTTCTAAGCCATCGCACCGCCAAATGTCAACCGAAACGGGCCGGTTTTCGGACCATCCAGCCGAGCGGGAGCTAGGCCAAAGCACCGGCGCGTCATTGAAATCGCTCGGAAAACAGGCGGCCGGGAGGCTGACCAGCCC
>NZ_JYMT01000021.1:0-134253 GCF_000938305.1 Bradyrhizobium sp. LTSP885 | reverse complement strand
AGCCGCCATCCGTCGGGACTCATGTCCCGACGCCACGCGATGGCGGCAGTTTAGAAGACGACGAATCGCGCGGTCCCGTGCAGCCGATGCAGGGTGTAAAGCTCGGTTTGTCCGGTCGGCGGCAGGGGAATGCCGAAGCGATGCAGGGTTGTAATGCCCTCGGTCGAGATGTTGACGACCTCGGGACCGGACAGACGTACGCTCGGGATCAGCACCGTGAACGACGTCGACGGCCCGTCGATGGTCCGCATCAGGAACACGCTGACCAGCGTGCCGAGAATCGAGCTCTGGGTCTGGATCTCGTCGCCGGTGAAGCTCTTGGTCTGGAATCCGTCGTGATAGCTGAAGACCGGCTTCCCCGTGATGCTGGTGGTCGAATAGGTGGCGTGAATGCCGTGACCGGAAAGCTCATAGAGATTGGGCTGGGTATTGGCCATGATGAAACCCTTTCATATGGAAATGATTAGCAATTACAGGTTGCAATCTGACACAATCATTACCTCGCTCATATGATCTGCTTCACAGCCCGCGCCCGGCTGAACACGATTCCGCGATGTGCGGAGCGGCGACGGGACCGGCGCCCGCCATGTGAAGCAGCTTGCGAAAATAATTATATAGTATAATCAATTTGCCAGAGACCGAACAGTCAAGCCGCCGGGGAGGCCACCATGCCCAAGCTCAAACTGCCCGATATCGAGAAGGTCGTCGCGATCGACATCCACACCCATGCCGAGGAGCCCTGCGGCATGCATGGCGACGACGGCTATGACGACTTCCAGGCGCAGATGGCGGATTACTTCAAATCGCCGCACAAGCATCCGCCGACCGTGCCCGAGACCGCGGCCTATTACCGTTCCAAGAACATCGCTGCGGTGATCTTCCCTGTCGATGCCGAGCGCGAGACCGGCTTCCGCCGCTACAACAATCTCGAGATGCTGGAGATCGCCTCTGACCATCTCGACGTCCTGATCCCGTTCGTCTCGATCGACCCGCACAAGGGCAAGCTCGGGGTGCGTGAAGCGAGGAAGCTGATCGAGGACTACGGCGTCCGCGGCTTCAAATTCCACCCGACCATGCAGGGCTTCTACGCCAACGACCGCATGGCCTATCCGCTCTACGAGGCGATCAATGACGGCGGCGCGATCGCGCTGTTCCACACCGGTCAGACCGGCGTCGGCTCAGGCATGCCTGGCGGCATGGGCATGCGGCTGAAATATTCCAACCCGATGTACATGGACGACGTCGCGGCTGACTTCCCCGATCTCAAGATCATCCTCGCACATCCTTCCTTTCCCTGGCAGGAGGAAGCGCTGTCGGTCGCGACCCACAAGCCGAACGTCTATATCGACCTCTCCGGCTGGTCGCCGAAATATTTCCCGCCGATTTTGGTGCGCTACATCAACTCGATCCTGCAGGACAAGATGCTGTTCGGTTCCGACTGGCCGGTGATCACGCCGGACCGCTGGCTCGCCGATTTTGCAAAACTCGACATTCGCGAGGAGATCCGCCCCAAGGTCTTGAAGGCCAACGCGCGCAAGATTTTGGGTATATAAGGCGACCTCCGCACTGCGCCCTCGGCGTCCCCGGCGCGGCGGTCGGGATAAGAGAGAATGACAGTGACGATCAAAGCCGTCGTCTTCGATGCCTATGGCACGCTCTACGACGTCCAGTCAGTGGCTGATGTCACCGAGGATGCCTTTCCGGGCTATGGTGACATCATCACGCAGGTCTGGCGCATCAAGCAGCTCGAATATTCCTGGCTGCGCACGCTGATGCGGCGCTACCAGGATTTCTCCGTCGCCACGCGCGACGGGCTTGCCTACACGCTGCGCAGCCTCGGCCTGCAATATGACGCCGCGACCTTCGCCCGCATCATCGACAAATACCAGCATCTCGATCTCTATCCCGATGCAGTGAGCGCGCTGTCCGCGATGAAGGACAGGAAGCTCGCGATCCTCTCCAACGGCAGCCCTGATATGCTCAACGCGCTGGTGCGCAATTCGGGGCTCGACCGGTTGCTCGATGCGACCATCAGCGTCGATGCGAAGAAAATGTTCAAGCCGGCCCCTGAGGCCTACATGCTGATCGAAGAGGTCTTGCACGTGCCGCCCGCCGAGGTGCTGTTCATTTCCTCCAATCCGTGGGACGCCTGCGGCGCCAAGGCATTTGGTCTCAACGTCGCCTGGATCGAGCGGGTGACGCCGGAAGCCATGGCTCTGGCCTGCGTCGAGAGCGAGACGGTCACCCCATTGACGATGTTTTGGGCGTTGCGTACCCAGATGGACGAGCTCGGCGTCGCGCCTGATCACCGCATCCGCGCTCTCTCCGAACTTCCCGCCCTGGTGTCCGCCCAAAGGTCCTGAACGAAAATGAGTCTCGAGTCCGTCCGTGCCTTCTTCGCCGAGAAAGCGCCCGATATCTCCGTGATCGAATCAGCCATGAGCTCCGCGACCGTCGTGCTGGCGGCCGAGGCCTACGGCGTTGAGCCGGCGCGGATCGCCAAGACGCTGAGCCTTCGCGTCGGCGACCGCGTGGTGCTGATCGTCGCCGCCGGCACCTCGCGGATGGACAACAAGAAGGTGAAGGCGCAGTTCGGCGGAAAGCCGAAGATGCTCGGCCTCGACGAGGTCGCCGAAATCACCGGCCACGAGGTCGGCGGCGTCTGCCCGTTCGGGCTGAAGACACCATTGCCGATCTATTGCGACGTGTCATTGAAGGCGTTCGACGTGGTGGTGCCGGCCGCGGGCTCGACCCACAGCGCGGTGCGCATCACGCCTGACAGGATGGCGGCGCTGACATCGGCTGAATGGGTCGATGTCTGCGAGGTCAGGCCCTAAATCTTACTCGTTGTCATCGTCGGGCGATGGCGCGACCGGCGTCGGCTGAATCTGCTGCGGCACATGGGGTCGCTGCATCGGCTGCGGCGCGCGCGCCATTGGCGGCTGTGGCCCGGGCTGCTGCTGCGCGCTGGCATTCGATTCAAACACCGCGCGACAGGAATGGCCGAGCAACGCCGTGTTCTGCCGCAGGCAGGCGACGATCCGGTTGGTATCGGGAATCTGATCGCTGCACAGGCGCATCACATCAGGCGTGCACGCCATCTGCTGTTCCCAGGTTCCCCGATATTCCTGGGAGGATGCGGGCGTCACAGCGGCCAGACTGCCGACTGCGATCGCCAAGCTTAGGACGATCCGCTGCGTTTGCATATCGGGTCCCCTTGTTCGATTTTCATGAAGGCGCATGCGAAAGTTCCGCGCCGCGCTTTGCCCAAAATTGGCAAGGGAATGCGGCCAAGGATCGTTCGCGTAGACAAAAAAATGTGAAGACGAGCCGCGCAGGACCGTCGATCACGGCCTGCGGCGTTCTGTCCGCAAATGCTGATCGCGGACGCGGCTGTTACCAGGCGTACCGCACCGCGCCCTTGCCGGCGTAAGAACGGGTGACGTCCGAGAATTCGCCCTCGAAGGTGGCGGCCGCGGACCAGCCGTTCATCCATTTGATTTCCGCCGAGGCGGTCGTCAGCGCCGAGTCGGAAGCCTGAGCCGCGCCGTTGACGACGAACGATGCGCCCGGCAGCGTCTGGAACGTCGCGGCGACCGAACGATCCGGATCGTAATCGTGCGCCCAGGCGAGGCGGCCGCGCAAGGTCAGAACAGAGTCCTGTAGCGCCCAGGATTTGTCGGTGCGAATGCCGAGTTCGCTGCGGGCGTCGGTCACACTCTTGGCGCCATACGACAGCGCGAAGGTGGAGGCGCCGGAGAGAACGCCTTCGGCATAAGACGGCAGATCGAAGGTGGTGAACTGTCCAGCAGCGTAGGGCGTGACGCCCACGACCGGCGTGACAAAGCGATAGCCGCCCTCGACGCGGCCCGACCAGGCATTGGCGTTGAAGCGCGCGCGCAACTGATCGATGCCCGCGATGGTCACGGTGCGATCCGTCGTCACGTCCTGCCAGCCATAGGCCAGCGCCGCGGAGAGATAGGCCGGGCCGACGGTGTGGCGCACGAACGCGCCGGCCTGGAACAGATCGGAATGACCGGTGCCGGCATTGGCGACGCTGAAATTGGTGCCGCCACCGGCAAGCGAGAAGCCGGCGATGGTATCGGGCGAGAAACGATAATCGGCGCCGACCGCGGTGCCATAAACCCGGCTGGTGGCGCTGTTGGATCCGAGCGCGGTATTGCCGTCGGTGGTCTGCGAGCCGCCGAAGCCCGCGGCCCACACGCTCCAGCGCTGGTCGAAGGCGGTGACCGGCGCCTTGTCGAACATCGCATAGGCGTCGCGCGCCGCACCGGTATTTTGCGTCGAAGCATAGCCGTTCGCGCCGCTTCCCTGTGGAGCGATACCGTTGCCACGTCCATCGATGAAGGGATCGGTCATGAGGCCCATGAACTGCGTCATTGCACTGAACGTGGTCTGCTGCGTGCCGGTGGCGGTCTCGCCTGAGGCCTGGGACAGGCCGGCCGGCGTCAGCGCGCCGAACACCAGCGGAATGCCGCCGGTGGTGTTGAAGAAATTGATCAGGGTATTGCCGACGTTTTGCTGGTTGACATTGAGGCTGGAGCCGAAGCCCGGAGCCGTGGGACCGGATGGTGTGACCGGCGGGGTGGCCGGCGGCGTGAAACTCAGCGCCAGATTGAGGTAGGCGTTCTTGCCGTCGTAGCTCAGGCTGGTCGCGAAGTTCGTCGGCAGGTTGCTGTTGATCAGCGAACCAAAGGAGCCATTGACAACGCCCGCGGTCAGGATGGTGTATTTCTTGGCGACATAGCTGCCGTTGGCATAGGTCGCATTGACGGTCGCGCCGTTCAGCGTCGCAGTGCCGCTCACGTTGGCGAACGACGATGTGGTCGGGTTTATATTGACGGCATAGGTCGATGCCGCGGTGAAGCCGAGCGTGCCAAAAATCGTCAACGACGACCCCGGCGTGCCCGAGCCCGGCGCCAGCGTGCCGCCTGCGATCGAGGTGTTGCCGACGGCGCCGGTGCCCGAGAGCGTTCCGCCGGTATTCACCGTGACCCCGCTCGACGATGCGAGCGAGCTGTTGACGACGAGGGTGCCGCCATTGACCGTGGTCGCGCCGCTATAGCCGATGGCGCCGGTCAGCGTTTCCGTGCCGCCCGTCAGCGTAAGTCCGCCGTTGCCGCTGATCATGCCTGCGTAGGTATCGTTTGCCGCGGTCAGGATCAGTGACTGGTTGCCCAGGAATAAATTCGAGTTGCTGTTGGTTCCGGCCAGCGACTTGATCGAGGTGTCGACAGACATGACCGAAAGATCGAGGGTGCCGTTATTAATGACCTTGCTCGAGCTTGCGATGGAAGCGGTGCCGTTAAGCGCCAGGTCTCCGGTGGTCGTGATATTGGTCACACCGGTATAAGTGTTGGTTCCACCGAGCACTGCGAAGCCACCGGCGACCGTCAGTCCACCGCCACCACCGATGGTGCCGTAGTAGATGTTCAGTCCGTTTCCGTTCGTAATGGTGAGGGTTTGCGTACCCAGATTCACATTGCTGCCGGAGACGCCGTTCAGCGAAACGACCGAAGCGCCGGCCGTTGTCCCGGAGATATCGAATATCGCGCCGTTGGTCAGGTTGACCTGGCTCGATGCGGCAATGCTGCCCGTTCCCGTCAACGCCAGCGTCCCGGCCGCAATCGTGGTCGCGCCGGTATAGCCGTTGGTGCCCGTCAAGGTGAGCGTGCCAGTCCCGACTTTGGACAAGGCGCCAGTCACACCGACGCCATTATTGATCTGCCCGGAAAAACTTGTGCTGGTGTTCAATGTGCCGACCGTCAGGGTCTGCGTGGCGGCCCCTCCGTTCTGGGTCGAAAAGACCACATCGCCGCTTCCTTCCAGCGACCCGACGCTCAGCACGCCGTCTGACTTTTGCATGACCAAAGTGCCGTTGTTGATGATGCGCGCGGTACCCCCCGTCGAGCTATTGATCATCTGAAGGAATGTGCCGCTATTGACCGTGAAGGTCGCCGCTCCCAGCGTCGAGTTATTCTGGAACTGCGCCGTGCTGCCACCGCCCTGCACGGAATAGGCGACGTCGCCTCCTCCCGCAGTGGCGCTGTTCTTGAAATCCATCGTGCCATTGACGGTGATGTTTTGCGTGTGACCCGAGGTGTTGGAAACACCGGCAGCGTTGACCGTCATCAACTGACCGTTGAGATCGACCGTATAAGCGGTCGTTCCATTGAACGTGAGACTGCCGACCGCCACTTGGTTGGAAAGTGAAACCGCGCTTTTGTTGGACGTGCCGAAGACGACAGCGGCCGCCAGAGAATCCGGGATGGTCGCGGGATTCCAGTTCGCCGCCGTATTCCAATCGCCGCTGCCCGGCGAAGCCAGCCAGGTCTGCGCTTGGGCTGAGGCCGGCCAAAAAGCAGGAAGCAAGGCCAACACGGCCAGCCTCGGCAAATACACACTGCACCGCGAGCGAATACCGGAGACCGATAAGCGACCAAAAAACAAATCTGCCTCCAACGTCTGCTCCGATCCCAGGCCGTTGTGGCGCCAGCTGACGCAGCCAAAATCGCAACACGAAATTTCGAATCCGAGCCGCGATTTTAGTTTTTTCTGGGAAATCGGCTTGGACTGGACGTCACCCGGTCTGGACTGGGCGTCACCGTTCGACGATTGAGGGGGTCTGTTGCTGGTGGGAGACAAGCTCGGCAGGGGGTTCGGGCTCGGCGCGCGCGGCCAACGCACGCTGCGATCACAACATCAGCCATGGTCGTTGGTGCCGATCAGCGATGCCGTTCGATCGCGAACGGACGCTACTTCTTCTTCCCCTTCGCAAACTGCTTCGCCAGAAAATCCGCGAGCACCTCGACGCGGACGGGGCGCGGGCCGCCGGGCGGGGTGACGAGGTGCACGGCGGCCTCCGGCTGGTGCCAGCCCTTCAGGATCACCTCGACCTCACCGCTGGCGATCGCCTCGCCGACGATGAAATCAGGCAGGTCGGCGATGCCGAGGCCGGCGAGCAACGCGGGCATCACCGCCTCGCCATTGTTGACCCGCAACTGGCCCGCCGGGCGCACATTGGCCTGCTCGCCGGCGGCGTTGGTGTAGTGCCAGACGCCCTGCGTCGAAAGATAGGCGTAGCCGAAGCATTTGTGCTCGGCGAGATGCATCGGATGGGTCGGCCTTCCGTGGCGCTTCAGATAGGACGGCGCGGCCACCGTGTAACGTGGCATCGCGCAGAGCCGACGCGCGATCAACGAGGAGTCCGGCAGCCGCGCGATGCGCAGGCCGGCATCAAACCCCTCGCCGATCAGGTCCACCGTCGCATCGCTGAGATGCAGGTCGATCGCGACCTCCGGATAGGCCTCCATGAACTCCGGCAGCAGCGGCGCCACCGTCTTGATGCCAAAGCTCATCGGCACCGCGAGCCGCACCAGCCCGCGCGGCGTGGTCGATTGCGCCAGCGCCTCGTTTTCCGCGGCCTCGCCGTCGGCGAGCAGGCGGGCTGCGCGCTCGGACAATTTCTGGCCGGCATCGGTCAGCGCCAGCCGCCGCGAGGTGCGGTTGAACAGCCGCGCGCCGAGCCGCTCCTCGAGCCGGCTGACCGCCTTGGAGACCGTGGCCTTGGACAGCGAAAGGTCGCCCGCGGCGGCGGCAAATGACCGTAATTCCACGACTTTTGCGAAAATCGCGAGCGCCTCGAAGTCCGGAAGTTTTGGCATGGGCAGCTGTCCCGCTTGCTCAATATAAGAAACAATGAGTTTCGATAGTTTCTATTTCTATACCACAGCGGGGGGCATATCCAAGAGCCAACGGAATTCAACCGATGGAGATATCCCATGATCGAACTGAAACCATTCGCCAAGCTCGGCGGCGCCGACCACGGCTGGCTGAAGGCGAAGCACCACTTCTCCTTCGCGAGCTACCACGACCCCGACAACATCAGCCACGGCGCGTTGCGGGTGTGGAACGATGACGAGATCGCGCCGAACTCTGGCTTTCCCGCGCATCCCCACGCCAACATGGAAATCATCACCTATGTCCGCGAGGGCGCGATCACGCACCAGGACTCGCTAGGCAACAAGGGCCGCACCGAAGCGGGCGACGTCCAGGTGATGAGCGCCGGCAGCGGCATCCGTCACTCCGAGTACAATCTGGAGCCGTCGAAGACCAAGATCTTCCAGATCTGGATCGAGCCGACGACGAAAGGCGGTCACCCGACCTGGGGCTCGAAGCCGTTCCCGAAATCAGACCGCTCCGGCAAGCTCGTCACCATCGCCTCAGGCATTGACGGCGACAAGGATGCGCTGCCGATCCGGGCCGATGCGCGGGTGCTCGCCACCACGCTGAAGGCCGGCGAAAGCGCGGAATACGATTCCGACAAGGCCCGTCACCTCTATCTGGTGCCGGCGGCCGGCAGCGTCGAGGTCAACGGCGTGCGCGTCAATGCACGCGACGGTGCGGCGATCCGCGACGAGACCAAGCTGAAGATCACCGCGCTCGAGGATGCCGAGCTGGTGCTGGTCGACGCGGCCTGACGTCTTCTTCTCTCATGCGCGGACAAACGTCCGCGCATGCCCCCTCCCCACCACAACAACTTGCAAACTCAAAGGAGGCCATCATGGCCAAGGTTCTCGTCCTGTATTATTCCGCCTACGGTCACATCGAAGCGATGGCGAATGCCGTCGCGGAAGGCGCGCGCGAAGCCGGCGCCACCGTCGACATCAAGCGCGTGCCCGAGCTGGTGCCGGCCGAAGTCGCGAAGGCCTCGTACTACAAGGTCGACCAGGCCGCACCGGTCGCTGAGATCAACGACCTAGCCAGCTATGACGCTATCATCGTCGGCACCGGCACGCGCTTCGGCCGCATGGCGTCGCAGATGGCGAACTTCCTCGATCAGGCCGGCGGCCTCTGGGCCAAGGGCGCATTGCACGGCAAGGTCGGCGGTGCCTTCACGTCAACGGCGACCCAGCATGGCGGCCAGGAGACCACGCTGTTCTCGATCATCACCAACCTGCTGCATTTCGGCATGACGATTGTCGGCCTCAACTACGGCTTTGCCGGCCAGATGAAGCTCGATGAGGTTACCGGCGGCGCGCCCTACGGCGCCACCACGATCACCGGCGGCGACGGCAGCCGCCAGCCGAGCGAAAATGAGCTGGCCGGCGCGCGCTATCAAGGCCGTGTGATCGCGGAGACTGCCAAGAAGCTGCATGGCTAAGCATCGCGGCTAGCTCAGCGGCCAACTGCATGGCTGATGCGATACGGGCGGCATTCTCCTTCGAGGATGCCGCCCGATCGTGATAGACCACAGCGTCATCTCGGCAGCGCAGAGGTTTGCGATGAACACCACTTCCAACCCTCGCTGGCCTGAGCTGCCGACCGCGGCGTGGCGTGACACCTGTGCCACGCTGCAGCTCTGGACCCAGATCGTCGGCAAGATCCGGCTCGCAAAGTCGCCATGGCTCAATCATTCCTGGCACGTCACGCTCTATATCACCGCGCGCGGGCTGACGACCTCGCCTATCCCGGACGGCGACCGCACGTTCCAGATCGACTTCGATTTCATCGATCACGTCCTCCGCATCTCGACCTGCGACGGCACTGAGCGGCAATTCGCGCTTGTCCCGCAATCGGTCGTGAGCTTCTACGCGACCGTTATGGCCAACCTTGAGGGCCTCGGCGTGAACGTCGCTATCGACGAGATGCCGAACGAGCTGGCCGATCCGATCCGGTTTTCGCTAGACACGCAGCATGCCTCCTACGATGCGGACGCCGTGCGCAGTTTTCATCGGATCCTTGTGAACTGCGACCGCGTGTTCAAGCAATTCCGTACCGGCTTTCTCGGCAAGGCGAGTCCGGTGCATTTCTTCTGGGGCAGCTTTGATCTCGCGGTCACGCGCTTCTCCGGCAGGACGGCACCGCAGCATCCCGGCGGCGTACCATATCTGCCCGACAGGGTGGCACACGAAGCCTATTCGCACGAGGTCAGCAGCGCCGGCTTCTGGCCGGGCGGCGGCGCTATCGACTATCCAGCGTTCTATTCCTACGCCTACCCGGAGCCTGCCGGCTATCGCAGCATGCCGGTCCGACCCGAGGCCGCATTCTTCAGCGAGGTGCTTGGCGAATTCATTCTGCCCTATGACGCCGTGCGCACGGCTGCAGACCCCGACAAGGCGCTGCTCGATTTCCTGCAATCGAGCTATGAGGCCGCGGCGATCAACGCAGGCTGGAACCGCGATGCGCTCGAATGCGCACCAGGTCAGCCCGGCGTGGTCAGAAAGACCTAGACGAGATCGAGGCAAGGAGGCTTGCCGACCGCTCAATAATCCTCGCGCGACGGCTTCGACTTGCCGAGCGCCTGCTTCAGCCACGCGGTGAGTTTTGGATAGCGGCGCAGCGCCAGTACGGCGCGATCGCGCAGTGCATACGGACGGCCACGCCAGCTTAAGGCTGCGCTGAGATCGACCAGCGGCATCCGCTCCGGCTTGAAACGGCGCTTGTAGCTGTAATTGCCGATCGAGAGGTCGAATTCCCGCACACCGTCCTTGTGCAGCGCTGCCATGGTGCGCTCAATGATCAGGCGCCCTGGCGAGGAGTTCGACCATTTACCGCCGGCATTGCTGATGCGGATCATGACATAGCGCGTACCGGTGCGGATGCCGAGCAGTGTCGCCACCACCTCCTCGCCTGCGGTCAGCGCTGTCACCACCGTGTAGCCGCCGTCGATGCTGTCACGGACGAGGCCGCGATAGAAGGCGGCGCAATTCTCCTCATTGAGGATGAAGTTGAGCCCCAGGCTTGTCATCCGCGAGGCCTGCTGGACTTCCAAGGTCGAAAGGATCTGCAGCGCTTCATCGGCATCGGCGGCGATCCTGAAGGCAGCCGAGTGATCGCGCGTGAACACGCGCCAGTTTCGCTCCAGCTCCTTGCGCACGGTCTTGTCCAGCGTGTAGCGCCAGGCGTCGTAGTCGTCGCCGGTCAGGATCGGGTTGCCAGTGAGCGAGCACGGCCCTGCCGCGTCGAGCAGCGCCAGCGGATTGGCGCGGCAGCCGAGCTCGGCGGGCACCTTGCGCAGGCGGACAAGATCCGCGCCACCGGCCGACGCGCGTAGCGCCGCGCGCAGGTCGCGCCAAAGCAGACGTGCAGCGGCAGCGTCACGCGGCGCGGCGGGTCCCAGCAGCGGCGCGTTGTAATCGGTGAGATCGAGATCGGCGAATTCGACAATACGAATGTTGCCCTGCTGGCGACGGATCAGCGGGAGCAGTGCGGCGCGCTCGCCGGTCGCGGCATCCGTGATGACAGCGATCAGCGGATCGACGCCGGCAGCCGCTGCAAAAGCGCTGTACCACGATGCATACCATTGCGGATGCTGGAACGCGGTTGGCGGATCGAACGATCCCCAGCGCGCCACAGCCCGCGTCCAATCCGACAACAGCTCGACGTGGAAGCCGATTGCGTGCGAGGATGCCCGCGCACCGATCTTTCCAACCGTCGTTGTCAACACCGTCATTTTCAGACCCTATTTGTCCTACGCTGCCTGTGATGCCAGCTTGGGCGGGTCGACAATCCCGCCGAGATCGCTCTCATCGAGACAAAAATCAATCGGGCACCGCACGGCGCGTTCGCGTTTCACCCATTTGCTGTTGCGCAGCAGCCTTTGCATGACGCGCTTTGCGACGAACGCGGGTCCGTGCAGGCCGCGGCTCTTCGGCGCATAACCGAAGCGACGGCGCAACATCCCGTTGGCGAGATGGAGGGCCTGGGCGCGCCTGATATCATCGTTCATGTATGACACCGACATCGAGATGTTGACGGTGGAGAGGTTCTCGACGCGGTGCGGTGCGTTGAGCGGCCAGTTCAGCATCTGGCCGGGCTCGAGATCGATCACCTGGGCATGCTTGTCGTACCAGGCGGCGTAGGGGATATCGACCTCGGCCTGGAATAGCGCGCAGTCCTCGAGATCCTCGGGGCGGATGAAGGGCGGCGTATTCGGATAGATATAGACGCGCTTGCGGCCGGCGATCTGGATCAGGCCCTGGCCCGGCAGATCGACGTGATAATAGACCTGCGCATCAGGCGACGAGATCAGGATGCCGGCCTGATGGGTCGGCACCTCAAAACCCGGGACCTTGGCCGCGACCTCGGCGAACATCTGATCGATCATGTCGTGGTAACGGCGATCGATCGAGGAGACCTCGCGCAGGTTCAGCCACAGACCGCCGCGCGAGATCGCTTCGATCACCTGACGGCCGCTGAGCTTGCCGATCTCGCCCTCGCGCCAGATGCGGCTCGATCCCCGGGGCCCAGTCTTGACCAGGCTGTAATGCTCGCTCGGATAGGCCTCGATCAACCTGGCGAGATCATCCAAAGAAAACGCCGGCTGCTCGTGGATGCTGTGCGCGAGCCGGATCGTCTGGTGGCTCCAGAGTTCGGAATGGGTGTCATCCCAGTTCGTGAAAAACCTGCCTGTGGTCACCGTCCTGCTCCTGGTCACGTTGCGCCGTTCGCTATGCCACCTCTAATGCAGCCTTGGGCAGGTCGACGATCTTGCCGGGACCGGTGTCGTCGAGACGGAAGTCGATCGCGCGCCGCGCCGAGCGCTCGCGTTTCACCCACTTGCCGTCGCGCAGCAGCTTCTGCATCACCTGCTTGGCGAAGAAGGACGGACCGCGGATGCTGCGGCTCTTCGGCGCGTAGCCGAAGCGATGGCGGAGCATGCCGTTGGCGAGATGCAGGATCTGGGCGCGGCGGATGTCGTCATTCACATAGGACACCGTCATCGAGATGTTGACGGTATCGAGATTCTCGACCCGGTGCGGCGCATTCAGCGGCCAGTTCAACATCTGGCCTGGCTCGAGATCGATCACCCGCGCATGCCAGTCGTACCAGGGCTCGTAGGGGATATCGACCTCGACGTCGAACAGCGCAATGTTTTCCAGATGCTGGGGCCGGATGAACGGCGCCGTGTTGGGGTAGATGTAGACGCGCTTGCGCCCGGCGATCTGGATCAGGCCCTGCCCCGGCAGATCGGCGTGGTAGTAGACCTGCGCGTCGGGCGACGAGATCAGGATACCGGCCTGGTGCGTCGGCGCGTCGAAACCAGGAACTTTGGCTACGATCTCGCCGAACATCTCGGTGATCATGTCGCGGTAGCGGCTATCGATCGCGGTGACGTTGCGCAGGTTCAGCCACAGGCCGCCGCGCGAGATCGCCTCGATCACCTGGCGGCCAGAGAGGTTGCCAATCTCGCCTTCGCGCCAGACCCGGCTCGATCCCTTGGCGCCGGTCTTGACCAGGCTGTAATGCTCGCGCGGATAGGTCTCGATCAGCCTGGCGAGATCGTCCATCGAGAACGCAGGCTGCTTGTGCATGCTGTGCTCGAGCCGGATCGGCTGATGGCTCCAGAGCTCGGAATGGGTGTCATCCCAGTTCGTGAAGATCCTGCCCGTCGTCATTGTCGCGCTCCTAATGTGTTGCGCCGTTTTGTTCATCCGATGTCCCGTTCCGGGACGAGCGGGGGGTTGTTGCAGAGAGATTGGCAAGAAGGATGCCGTCGGTGGATGCGGCCGCTTACCCGAAGCTAATGTCTCGCTTGTATCGCTAACGGCGACGCCATCCGGACCGGCTGCCAGAGCACGATGACCGAAAAACCCCGATATCGGGCGCTGTTCCTCGGCGCCGGACCGCAGATGCAATGCGGCGTCGGGCAGTTCACGCGCCTGCTGCAGGAAATGCTCGAAAAGAGCGAGCCCGGCGCTAGCACGACGTTAACCCTGACGCAGACGGACGGGACGACCGGCGCGATCTGGCGCGCGGTCGGCACCGCCGAGAGTGTGATCTGCAGCTTCCCGATCGTGGCCTGGAAGCGGGTGATCGTCCGGCCGCTGCTCGCGCTCGCTTTTGCGCGGCTCCGGCGCCGCAAAACTGTCCTGATCCAGCACGAATGGGCCGGCCTCAACAGGATGCGCCGGCTCACCTACGTCCCGGCGCTATGGCTGGCCGATACCATCGTGATGTTCTCGCCGCTGGTGCGTCGGGAGCTCGCCGACGATCGCTTCATGCGCGGCATGGTGCGGAAATGCGTGCTGGCGCCGTTGCCGCCGAATATCGCAGCGCCAGCCGGCATCGAGGATTCGCAACTGCGGCGACGGCTGGCTGCCGCGCGTAGCGACGGCCGGCTCATCATCGGGCATTTCGGCTCGATCTATCCCGGCAAGCAGCCGAATGGACTGCTCGAGATCGGCGCAACCTTGAAGGAGCGCGGGCTGAAGCCGCTGATCGTCTATGTCGGCTCCTTCATCCGCGGCGTCGACAACACCGAACAACGGTTTCACGCGCGCGTCGCCGAGCTGGGGCTCACGGGCGACGTGATCGTCTCCGGCTATGTCGCCTCCGATCACGAAGTGTTTGGCCTGCTCGGCGAAGTCGACGTGTTCTGCTATCCGCTCGATGAGGGTCTGACCGCGCGGCGGTCGAGCGTGCTGGCCTGCGTGCAGTCCGGCCGGCCGCTGATCGTCACCGGTCCGGCACTGCCGGAGGAGTTCGACCACCACCCGCGTTTCAAGGAGCTGATCAATCGCGGCGCCATCCTTCTGGTGCCGCGCGATTCGGACAGCGTCGCCTATGCCGACACGATCGTCGCGGCGCTGAAGCGACCGACGATGCACGTGCCGTTCGACTTTGACGGCTGGTGGACCGACGTGGCGAACGCCGTACGCGCGCAGCTCTAGATTCTTGTTTTGACGCGTTTTCTTCATGCGAACCGGTGTCCACTTCGCTTGAAAACGCTTTAGATCCGCATCCGGAACCGGGCGAGATAGTGCAGCCCGAACACGGCGATCAGGAATGTCACCCAGGTCGTATCGGCCCGATCGAGGAAGAAACTTTCCATCGACGACAGATAGAGGCCGAACAGCCAGATGCGCAGGTACAGCATCGTCAGCGGGCCGTTATTGCCACCCTGATCCGCAGCCTGGAAATCCCGCAACGGCTTGACGACGATCGCCGCGATCAGCAGCGCGAGACCCGGCAGGCCGGTCCCGAGCGCGGTGTCGAGGTAGCCGTTGTGGCTGTGCGAGGCATAGCCCGCCCACTCCTTGCCTTCCTGCAGGTTCTGGATCGCATCGGTGCCCCAGAACGACTCGAAGCCGTAGCCGGTCAAGAGTCGCTGATGCAGCGAGTCGAGCGCGAACGTCCAGATGTCGGCTCGGCCGGTAAAGGACGTGTCGAGTGGCAGCAAGTCGGCAATCGCAGCGAGCGTATCGCTCATGACAGTGCCGACGCTGAACAAATTGAGCAGCACGAGCGGCGTCAGCAGCAGGAACGCACGCGCCCAGAACGAACGGACGACCAGCGTGAGCGAGCTCAGCAATAACACGGCGGCACACAACGCCATCGAACTCTTGCCGGCGGTAAAGAACAGGAAGACCGAAGCCAGTACGGCCACGGCGATGCCCGAGAGCCAGCTCCCGGCCCTGATCAGGTAAATACCGAGGAACAGCAGCATCGCCATCATCGCGGCGGCGACGTTCTTGTGACCGAACACACCGCGCCAATTGCCGGCCAGCGCCGGCTCCTGCGGATCGGTGGCCTGGTGCATCGCCAGATGCGGGACCAGCAAGACTCCGAAATAGCAGGTTACGAGCAGGACGAGCGCTGCGACGCTGAACCAGCGCATCAGTTCGCCTTGCGACTTCGGCAACAGCAGCATGGTTGCCGTGACCACGATAACGAACACCGACAGCGCAAGCCGGCGCAGCGACGTCGCCGGATCGAACGACAGCACGACGGTGACGCAGACCCAGGCTGCAAACAGCATGAAGGCCGGCGTCACCAGCGATTTCAGCGCCGGCATGTCGTCTCGCATGGTCAGCGCGAGCATGACGGCCATCAGGACGCCGAACAGGCCATAGAGAAACGCCTCCTTGCCGGTCGTGACGTCAGCTACATAAAAGCCGCTCAGATCTTCGAACGGATGCAGCGAGACCCAGACCAGCAACAGGATGCCGATGAACATCGCGCCGCGGACAAAATCCATCGGCGGCCGGCGCGAGACCCCCGCGATCAGCGCACGGCTTTCCGCGGTGATGGGGAAATCGGTCACGGCGCGATCTTGGAGGCCGAATAAGGCTGCGGCTCGATGCCGAGAACCGCCAGCGCGCTGCCGATGGCGACGACCATCGGATGCATCGCGATGACAGCCTGCTGCTCCTTCAAGACGATGCGCGTGAAACGAAGCAGCGAGAACGGCACGAGGCCGAACATCTTGGCCTTTACGGCCGTGCGCGACCAGATCGTTTGCGCAGCCTTGCGCTCGATATGATAGTTGATCGCGCCGATCCGCAAACCACGCCGCACGATCCAGCCGAGACTGGTCCGGCTCTCCGGAACGGTCTCGCTGATATCAGCCTCCGTTACCCAGAAGAAGCGGAAGCCGGCGCGGCGGGCGCGCGCGAAGAAATCATGGTCGCCGCCGCCGAGGAAATTGAAGCGCAGGTCGAAGGCGGGCTGTCCGAGCCGCTCGAACACCGCCCGCCGGATCAGGCAGTTGCCGCAGCCATAGATCACCGGGACGGGACCGCTGGTGTGATAGGCCGGAGCGAACGCCGGATGGCGCTTGAGGCCGCCCTTGTGCTCGTCGTCGAAGTTCGGCCACACCGGCCCGCCGATGATCTCGGCGCCGGTCGTCTCGGCTGCCTGCACCATGCGCTCCAGCCAATCGGGCGAAGCGACCTCGTCATCGTCGATCATCAGGAAATTCTTTGCCTGCGGGAACGTCGCCAGCGCCGTTTCGAACGCCGCGTTGATCGCCTGGCAATTGCCCTGCCGGGGCTCGACGATGCAGACGCCGCGAAGCCGGCCGGAGGTGAGATACTCGGCCGCGACCGGCGCGCCTTCACATCGCGAGGCATCGTTCTCGACCACGACCACGGCAAAGCGGCGCTCGGTCCGCTGCGCCGCGATCGACTCCAGTGTCAGTCGCAGGTGCTTCGGCCGGCGAAAGCTCGGAATGCAGATGATGGTCTCGATGGAGCAGTCGAGCGCAGGCGACGTCGCAACCCAGGCCCGGTCCGGTGCGGCAAACTCGGTCGACATCTGGTTCAGCACTCCTGGCATTCCCGCCCCGCACGCGCATCATGCCGGAGCGAGGCAAGTCGTCATAATGGGACAGCTTCGTCCCGAGATGACCGCCGCGTGCAGCGATACGGATGCAGTTCAAACGTTACGGCGACCTCATGGCAAAATCCGATCCAGCCACCGCACACCTCAGCGCGATTTCGTCGCAAGGTTAATTTGAAGTCTAGCGATGTGATTTGCCGCGATGCTTGGCCGGGCTGGGCCGAAAGCCGTGCGATCGGCACTACACAGGCAAGACATTCTTAGGGTTAAGAGCCGCCCGGATCCGACCGGACGACGCTTCTGGTCCGGCTGGCATCCAATTTGCTGATCGACCCATAAGTCAGCGTATCGATCCCGATCGCAAAAACCGCCTGAGGTTCACCTTGAAAGCGCTCGACCTCGTCTCGCTCGGCTCCAAGCACGTCCGCAATGCCCTCTCGGAGGAGCTGTATCTGCGCACCGGACGCGACGTCACCCGTCCGGCCTCGATCTTCGCGGAGGTCGTCGAACGTTGCAATTACAAATGCCGCTATTGCGACTACTGGCGACGGCCGAACTACCGGGAGGAGATGAGCATCGAGGAGTGGCAGCGCGCGCTCTCCAGCCTGAAGGAATTCATCGGCGCCTACCATGTCGAGTTCGCCGGCGGCGAACCCTATATCAAGAAGGGCTTTCTCGACCTGCTGCGGTTCTGCCGCGACAACGACATCCACTGGGGCGTCACCACAAATGGCGGCGCCTATCTCAACAAGAAGATCGTGGCGCAGACCGTCGAGGCGCGCCCCTTCAACATCAATATCTCGATCGACTCGGTCGACCCGACGATCCACAATTATTCGCGCGGTGTCGAGAACTCGCTTGATGACATCGTGCAGGGCATCCGCAACGTGTCCGAGATGCGCCGCGCCGAGGGGCTCGATTTTCCGATCATCATCAAGCCTGTCGTACACAAGCTCAACTTCCGCCGCCTGCCCGAAATGGTCGACTGGATCCAGCAGATCGGCGCCACCGCGCTGAGCTTCCAGCCGGTCGAGCAGGGCACGCAGGAGGTCGAGGACGAGCTGTGGATCGGCGAGAACGAGATGGACGATCTCATCAAGGTTCGCGACGAGCTGCTGCGGCTGAAGCGCGCAGGTGCGCCGATCCTCAACGGCGAGGCTGTGCTGAATGCCTGGCCGAACCATTTCCGCCGCGAGAAGGCGCCACCGGAAGTGATGCCGTGCCGGGTCGGCATGCGCAATTATTTCATTCGTTCCGACGGCCGGCTCGAGGTCTGCTGGTTCTTCAAGCCGATCGGCAATGTCCGTACCCAGACCGCACGCGAAATCTGGTACAGCGAGGAAGCCCGCACGCGCCGCAAGGAAACCATCGCCTGCGACAAGCTGTGCCTGTTCACCTGCCTCGCCCAGCGTACGCTTCAGGACAAGCTGAAGATGGGCTTGACACTGCTGGCCGGCAAGAACGCGGCCTAACACCACAGCGGAGAGAATAAAGCCCGGTCCGATGGATGGATCGGGCTCTGTCTTGCCAATCGGGCCTGTTGGATCGATCAGCTGGCGAACAATTTCCGGTACAGGTTGCCAGACTTCGGGAACTGCCCGTTATCGATCTGCGTCGGCCACAATCCATCGACGTCGAAATAGGCCGCATACGCGATCACGGCCCGATTGGCCGCGAACCAGTCGTGCATCCGTTGCACGAACTCCGCATTGTCGCCGGCCTGACCGACGCCCCACTCCGGATAGCTCATCTGCTTGCCGTGCACCAAAGCGAACTCACGCTGCCATTCGAGACCGAACGGCGCCTTGAGATAAAGGTTGGACCAGCGCTCCGCCACCGAGCCCTCGGATTTGAAGTCGTAGACATCGAGCCCGATGGTATCGACAACATCGTTGCCAGGATAGGCGAGGTCGGCCGGTGTATCCTGAGCTCCCCATCCGGGGCACCAGTCAAATTTGAAGTCGGGCGAATGACGGCGGAAGATCGCGACCACGCGGCGGAACGCCGTGACGTAGTCGTCCTCCTGTCCCTTGGCGAACCAGCCCATGCTGGAGATGTTCATCTCCCAACCGAGCCGAATAATCGCCTTGGGATGTGCCTGCGCGATCGCGCGCGCCGCTGCCTCGAAGTCGGAATCGTGCAAGCCGCCGGCGACATCGGCGAGCGGCGTGCCGGTGATCGTCAGCGGGACAGACCAGACGACGTTTCGCGCGGGGTTGAGCTTCTTCCAGAGCCCCGGCACCCAGTCGAGCTTGTGGAAATCCTCCCATGTATTCTGGCCGTAGAAGTCGACGCCGATCACCGACGATGGTGGCTGGTTCAGCCACTTCTCCCAGGCTTGCAGCATATGCTCGCGGCCGGTCTCGCCCCAATTGACGAACGCGCCGGCGAACCTCGCCGCATCCGGACCAAGCTGTGATTCCCGCGATGGCGCGGCCCTCGCCGCCGACAGTCCACTCACGGCAAGCGCCGCAAGGCCGAGTGCCGTCCGCCGCGTGATCCCGCCTTGTCCATCAGTTCGCATCGCGCGCTCCGACAAGCTTCGGTGCAAGGAACGGCGCCAGCCGCCGACCCAGCTCGATCGACCCCTGTGACGTCAGATGGCCTTCATCGAACTGCATTGGCACGTTGGCAGCCACATATTCGTCGCAGCGTCCGTCCGGACAGATCGCATCATAAAGCGAGACATAGGAGGCGCCGTGATCGGCCGCGAGGTGCGACATCGCGCTGTCGCGTTCATGGACGCCAGGGCGGCGCATGGCGCGGGCGGCCGCCGGGTCGTCGCGCAGGATCTCGTCGACAAGCAGACGCGGCAATGCGCTGTCATATTCGACGATCGGTCCAAGCACGGTGACACGAAGTCCTCTCGCTTTCAGCAGGTCGAGGGTCGTCGCAAGGATCGGCAGGTCCTCGTCCTTCCAGGACGCCGCCAGCAAGATTTTGTCGATCCGGTTGTTGGCCAGGAAATCGTTGAAGACAAAGTCCATCATGCGCCGGCACGCCGGGCTGTCATAGTGCGAGCCGCCCTGCACGGCGGGGCGACACAGGCTGGCACTTGCCTGCATCACATTGACGCCGGGCATGGCCGACGCAAGCCCGAGCCAGAGATGCGCCGCATGGCTGTCGCCGATCAGAAGGTAGTTCGGCCGCGCCGGATCCCGCGTCATGCAGGTCTCGGTGTCGAGCTGTTGATGATTGGTGAGCAGGAAGCATCGGCCGGTGCGAAACGCCGCCGAGGAATCATAAGCGAGGTAGGCGCTGATCTGCAGCACGCGCTCCGGGAAGCGAAACGGCGCCCCGCCAGCCAGCAGGACCAGCCCACAGATCACGAAGGCTGATGCCATCGCGCCCGATGCCGCGGTGAAAACCTTGGTCCGGGACGTGTTGCGAGCCATGCTGCGGAACGGCAGCTCAATCAGCTTCCATGACAAATAGGCCATACCAACCGACAGAACGATCAGCAGCAGCTTGGTGCTGGCCGACGAGCCCGTCTTCAACACCGCATCGGTGCGCTGAAACACGATCAGCGGCCAGTGCCAGAGATAGAGTGAGTAGGACATCAGGCCGACGAACACCAGCGGTCGCAACGACAGCAGCCGGCCGGCCGGCGAGATGCCCCGTTCGCTGGAGGCGATCACCATCGTCGCGCCGACGCCGGCAAGCGACGTCATCAATAACAGTGGCGCCGAAGACGAGCCTGCAAGGATGACGCCTAGCAGCAGCGTCAGCCCCGCCAGTCCGCACACATTGCTCCACATTCCGCGCGGGGGCGCCGGAATGAAGCCGATCGCGAGCAGCGCGCCAAGCGCGAGTTCCCAGGCCCGGAACGGCGTCAGGTAGAAGACGAACGTCTCGTTGCGGGTGCTCATCGCAATCGCGGCCGCGAACGACATGACAGCACCGATCGCGAGCAGCAGCCTGGCGCGCTTGGGCGCGAATCGGTAGGCCACCAGCATCACGACCGGGACGACGAGATAGAACTGCTCCTCGACGCCGAGCGACCAGGCGTGCAGCAGCGGCTTGGTTTCGGCCGGTGCTTCGAAATAGCCGGCGGTCTTTGCGAAATAGACGTTGGCGACCGAGCCGACGGCGCTGGCGAGGCTCTTTGCGAAATCTTCCAGCTCGACGGGCAGGAAATAGATGTAAGCGAGCACACCCGTGACCAGCAGCATGACGAACAGCGCCGGAAGGATGCGCAGAATCCGCCGCTTGTAGAAATTTCCGAGCGAAAACGTTCCGTTGCGGATGTCCGCGTCGGTCATGCCGCAGATCAGATATCCCGATATGACAAAGAAGATGTCGACACCGACGAAACCGCCTCCGAAGCCGGGGACGCCGACGTGATACAGCAGCACCGGGATGACGGCGAGCGCCCGCAGGCCGTCGATATCGGAACGGTACTTCATGACATGGCACCGCCGCACGATCGCCGTTTCGTGCCGGAGCCGGCCGTGCCAAAAGCGGACACTGCTAACAGCGCAGGTGTGTCGAAACGGGCTGGCAGCTCAGCCGCCGTCCCACCGGCGGCAATATTCCGCCGGGAATGCCAATCAATTCTCATCCCTACCCACCTGCACCGAACCGCGTCGGCAATGCAGGCACGAGCACTGCAATATCCGGGCAAAACGCCTTCCAGCGCGAAATCACGCGCACAAATGGTTACTGCGCACTCCATTAACTGGCGCACCATCGAGCTGTTTACAAACAA
Organism: Bradyrhizobium sp. LTSP885; assembly: GCF_000938305.1. Classification (GTDB taxonomy): domain Bacteria; phylum Pseudomonadota; class Alphaproteobacteria; order Rhizobiales; family Xanthobacteraceae; genus Bradyrhizobium. Next base: position 112,460 of record NZ_JYMT01000021.1, on the reverse strand, counting down.
TTAACCATCAAGGACCGCGTGCGGTGCGCCTGGAATGCCCCGGCATCGATCTTGCTGAACTGGCAACAAGGACATTCGGGCGACTGCAACGTACCGCCCTGAAACGGTCCTGCCGGAGAGACTGACGAGATGAACCCTGTCGCGTTGATGACCCCGACTTACGGGCGCGATCTCGAGATCTGCACGCTGCTCTGCGAGAGCGTGGATCGCCACGTCACGTCTTTCTCCAAACACTATCTGCTCGTCCCGGACTGCGACCTGTCACTGTTCGCGCCGCTGGCGAGCGAGCGCCGAATCATCATCCCGGCTTCCTCCTTTCTCCCCGACTGGCTGCGGCCGCTGCCGCGGATGATCCAGCGCAAGCGCCGCCAGTTCTGGTGGTCGCTGCGCGCCAAGCCGGTGAACGGCTGGCACGTCCAGCAGATCCTGAAGATCGCCGCCACCATGGCGCTGCCCTATGAGCGCGTCTGTATCCTGGATTCCGACATCGTATTCTTCCGCGACATCGATCTGGCGCAGTTCGAATACCCGAACACGATCCCGCTGTTGAAGATGAACGACGCGGTGACTGCCGACCAGCCGCGTCACTCGCGCTGGCTCGAGACCAGTCACCAGCTCCTCGGCCTGCCGACGCCGCCCTTCCCGGCGCCCGACTTCATCGGACACATCATATTCTGGGACAAGCAGACCACGCGGGCGCTCGCCGAACGCATCGAGGCCGTCACCGGCATCAGCTGGATCGAGGCGCTGTGCAAGACCCGGGAGTTCTCCGAATATCTGCTGTACGGCTTCTTCGTAGAGAACGACGCGGCCTCCGCGCTACGTCACACTGTCGTGCCCAAGACACAGTGCATCAGCTATTGGGACGACCCGACCCTGAGCAAGGATGAACTGAATCGGCTGCTGCTGCGCGCCGACAGGGATGACGTCGCGTTCTCGATCGCGTCGTTCTCCGGCACGCCGGTCGAGACGATCCGCGAGGTCGTCGCGGAGAGCGATGCCATTCTCGCCCCTCACCTGGCCATCGAACCCGCGGGGGTTGCCGCCCTATGCTGATCGGACAGGCCAGCATCAATCTGACCGCCAACATCCTCTCCGCTGTGCTGGGGCTGCTGAGCGTATTCATCTTCACGCGGCTGTTCGCGCCGCATGATTATGGTGTTTACCTGCTCGGCGTCGGCTTCGCGTCCGTCATCTCCGTGTTCCTGGTCGGCTGGTTCCGCAACCTGATCCTGAGTGGGCACGCCCGCAACGACGGCACCGATGTCCGCGGCCTCGTCTTGTCAGGCTATCTGGTCTGCTGCCTCACCGCGCCGATCGCCTATGCGCTGGCACGCCTCGTCGGGCTCGATGGAACAGCCGCAATGGCCGCCGTTGCGCTCGCGGTCACGATCGGGCTGTTCGAGCTGACGCAGGACCTGCTGCGGGCGCGCCTTAAGGCGCTCTCGGTCATGAGGGCGACGCTGGTCCGCGCCGGCGCACTGCTTGGCTTCGGCGTCATCGTCGCACTGGTCAGCCCGACCGGCTTCCTGCTGTTATCGGCGGCGGCCGCGGCCTACCTCGTCGCAGTTCTTGTGCAGTCGCGCAGCGCGTGGCGGGGCACGACTATCCGCTTAGACCGCGCCGATCTTTCCACACTCGCCCGGACCGGCCTGCCGTTGACAGTATCGCTGACACTGCTTGCGATCTCGAGCGTCACCGACCGCTTCGTGATCGCCAATCTGATCGGCGCCGCGGATGCCGGCAAATATGTCGCGGCGCTCGACCTCGTGCGTCAGACCCTGATGATGCCGGCGATGAGCATCGCCGCCGCCTTCTTCCCGATGGCCGTGCAGATCCACGCCAAGCAGGGCGACGCCGCGGTCAAGACCCATCTTGCGGAATGCCTCGAACTGCTCGCCGGCATCACGCTGCCGGCCTGTCTCGGCTTTGCGACGATCTCTCCGCATATCGCCAACATCATCCTCGGCGCCGATTTCCGCGAGGTCGCGGCGCAGATCATGCCTGTCATCGCGGTCGCCGTGATCTTCCAGGTGCTGACCCAGCAATATCTGCATGCCGGCTTCCTGCTTTCGGGGCGCAATTCCTTCTATCTGATCAACACCGCCTCGATCATCGCCGCCAATGTGATCCTGTCCTACGTCCTGGTCAGCCATTACGGCACGATCGGTGCGGCATGGGCACGGCTCGGCGCCGATATCACAGGCTTTGCCAGCGCCTTGGTGCTCAGCCGCTTCGCCTTCGCGGTCCCGGTCCCGCTCGGCCGGCTGGCGCTGATCGTCATCGCATCGCTCGCCATGGTCCTCGCCGTCGGCGCGCTGGACCGCAGCCTGCATATCGCGGACCTCCCCGTCAGCATCGTACTGACCGGTGCGGGGCTCGCGGTCTATGCCGCGCTGTGCTGGCTGTTCGACATCGCGCACGTCCGCGGACGGCTGAGACAGGGCCTGATCGCGGCCCGCACAAAGTTTGCCAACAGCAATATTGGATGAGCCAATGACAAAGACCTTTGCGCTCGACACGCTTGATGCTCCGCCGGTCCACGTGACAGCATTGGCCCCGGTCGCACCAATCCACCCTGAATCGCTGCTCGCTTTGCCGCCCGGCGAGGCCAAGCAGAGCCTGTTGACGGTTCACAGCATCCTCGAAGCCAGGCTACCGCCGGGACCACTGTCGATCTACGAGGCCGGCGGCGGCTCGACCAGCTATCTGCCGCTCAATGTGCTCGATCGCGCGCATGTGACCGTCGTCGACATCGACGAGGATCAGATCCGCAACAACAGCTACGCACAACAGGCGATCCTCGGCGACCTCCAGACCTATCGCTTCGCACCGCAGAGCTTCGATCTGATCATCTGCTACAACGTCATCGAGCACGTGCCCGACGTCGAGGCCGTGCTAACCGGCTTCTGCACGGCGATGAAGCACGACGGCCTGCTGCTGATCGGCGCACCGAATCCGAAGTCGCTCTCGGGCGTCGTCACCAAATATTCGCCGCACTGGTTCCACGTCTGGTTCTACCGCCACATCCGCGGCGAGAAGAAAGCCGGGCTGCCGGGCGAGGCGCCCTTCCCGACGCATTTCCATCCGCTGGTCACGCTTGCCAATCTCGAGGCCTTTGCGGGCCGGCACGGGCTGCAGGTCATCTACCGGAAGACGTACGAGAGCCCGCGCTATCCCGAGATGCGCCGTCGCAAGCCAATGATCGCCGCGCTGATCGACTCCGCGGCAAGGGCCATGAATGCGGTGCTATCAGGCAAAACAGACGTGCGGCACGGCGACTACCATGTGATCTTGCGAAAGCTGTAACAATGAATGCTCTGTGGTCAGAGGCTAGGGTCAAGGTCAGCCATCGGCTGGCGATGCATGTGCAGGTCGAGCACTTCCGGCTGAACAATGCCACGCCGATGGTGACGTTCAGCTTTGACGATCTGCCGAAGAGCGCCGCAACGTTCGGGGCCGATATCCTCGAGTCCTACGGTTCCCGCGGCACGTTCTACGTATCCGGCGGCCTGGTCGGCATCGACACGCCCGATTGGGCCAGCGGCAGCGCCGACGACGTCGTCTCGCTGCATCGTCGCGGCCACGAGGTCGGCTGCCACACCTTCTCGCATCGCCGCGCCTGCGACCTCGACGAGACGTCGCTGGCCGCGGAGATCGATCGCAATCGCACTTATTTCCATTCGCTCGATCCGACCATGTCGATCGAGACGTTCGCCTACCCGTTCGGCTACGGCTCCTACGCCCGCAAGCACCAGCTGAAGTCCGAGTTCCGCACCTGCCGCAGCATCGTACCAGGCGTCAACAGCGGCGAGGTCGACCCGCAGTTCCTTCGCGCCATGCCGCTGATCGACCGCCAGATGACCCGCGAACGGATTGATCAGGCGTTCGACGAGGCGCGAGACACTAACGGTTGGTTAATTTTCTACAGCCACGACGTCGCCAACCGGCCGAGCCTCTATGGCTGTTCGCCCGATCTCATGACCTACGCGCTTGAAGCCGCGGCACGACGGGGCATCCCGGCGTTGACCATGGCAGAGGCATTTCGATGCGCCCGCGGTTAAACGCTTTGTTTGCCTTTCTGGTGAATAGTCCCTCAATGGGTATGGTTAATTTTTCGTGTTGCGTCTTATTCGCGTTGTCGTCCCGCGCGCATTGCGTGACTCGCAAGATAACCCCTCAGCCGATGCGTGCAGCCAGTTCGAATGGAAGCTGGGGTTGATGCTGAACTATGACCAGCCGATAGGCCGGGCGAAGCCAGAGCCTCTCCACGCCGCTGTTACGGCGGGCTTCAGCGTGCTCGACCTGGTACGGCTGCTGTGGGAGCGCAAGGTCGCGATCGTATCGGCCGCCCTGATCTGCGCCTGCATCGCGATCGCTATCGGTAAAAGCCTGACGCCGAAATACACCGCGAGTGCCCAGCTTTATGTCGACCCGCGCGAATTGCAGCTCGTCGATCGCGAGCTGACCCCGCGCGCCCAGGACGTTTCCGGCCTCTCGATGGTGGTCGAAAGCCAGTCGCGCCTGATCACCTCCAACAACGTGCTGCTGCAGGTGATCCGCAACACCGATCTGGTCAAGGATCCGGAGTTCGGCGGCGGCGCCGCGACCAAGGGCATCTTCGCATCGCTGCTCGGCTTGTTCGGCATCGAGCCGAAGGTGACCGCGGACGAGCAAAAGCAGATCGAGATGAACGCGCTCGATTCGCTCGGCCGCCACATCAATGTGAAGAAGACCGACCGCACCTTCATCGTCGACATCGACGTCTGGTCGTACGACCCGGCGAAGGCCGCGATGCTCGCCAACGCGGTCTCGAGGGCCTATCTCGCCGAGTCCAAACAATCGCAGGCCACCGCCGCCCGCCGCGCCACCAGCGACCTGTCCGGCCGGTTGAAGGAGCTGCAACAGCGGCTGCGCAACGCGGAAGATGGGCTCGCGACCTACAAGGCGCAGAACAATTTCGTCGGCTCGCAGGACAACCAAATCAGCGACCAGCAGCTCTCCGCCAGCAATCAGCGGCTGGCCGCGGCACGCGCGCTGACGCTCGACGCCCAGGCCAAGTTCGACCAGATCGAGGCCAGCCGCCGAGGCTCGACCGATCCAGGTGCTATTCCCGAAGCGCTGCAGTCGCCGACCATCGCCAATCTCCGCTCGCAATATGCCGATGCGAAGAAGCGGCAGGCCGAGCTGCAGGGCGAGCTGGGCCCGCGGCATCCGGCGCTGCGCCAGATCGAGCAGCAGGTCGAGGACCTGCGCCGCACCATCAAGGAAGAGATCGACCGTTATGCGCTGTCGGCCAAGAACGATCTGACCCGGGCCCGCGACTACGAGGCGTCGCTGAACAAGGCGCTGGACGTCCAGAAGCGCCAGAGCGTGCAGATGAGCCAGGCGTCGGTCCGTCTGCGCGAACTCGAGCGCGAGGTCGATGCGAGCCGCGACGTCTATCAGTCCTTCCTCAAACGTTCGCGTGAAACCGAGGAGCAGGAGACCCTCAACACCTCCAGTGCCCGGGTGATCGGCGATGCCACCATTCCGCAGCGCCGCACCTTCCCGCCGGCGATGAGCCTGCTCGCGATGATCGGCTTTATGTTCGGCGGACTTGCCGCTGCGGCCTGGGCCATCGCCGCCCGTCAGCTCGCGCCCGGCGCCGATCCGGTCAGGCCCAGGGTCCAGCCGAAGGAGGATGCCGCTCCGGAGCGGCAGGNCAGGCCGTTATCGCGAAGGCGAAACAGCCGGTCACTCCACGGCCCGCGCCGCAGCCTGCGGTCGGCCTGATCGAGAAGCCCGTTATTGCCGAGCTGCAGGAGTCCGACGTAATGCGCACGCTCGGTGGAATCCTGACCGGCGGCAACACCGCCGACGTCACGCGGTTCGGCTGGCCGACCCTGCGCACCGGCGCCTCCCAGTCGGCGTTCTCGACCACGATGTGGGAGACGTGCGCAGCGCTCGCCAACCGGACCAATCCCGAGGGCGTCATCGTGGTGGCCGTGATCGGCACAGACGCTGATCATGATCGCAGCATCGTTGCGCTCAACATCGCCCTGACCGCGGCACGCCGCGGCGCCAGGGTTCTGATGATCGATGCCGATGGTGCGAGCCACGCCTTGTCGAGCAAGGTCGCGCATTTCGGCAAGTCTGAACCAAGCCGCCTCGGCTGGCTCAGCATTGGCAGCAAGGCCGCCCGCGCGGTCAACACCGCGAACGGCATCATGATCCTGCCTACGATCCAGGGCAGCGCTGCCAAGGCCGGCGAGGCGATCCGCAAGGCGGTCGCCCAGGCGCGCTCAGCCGGTGGCTACGACCTTGTGATCCTGGACGGGCCCCCGATGCCGTGGGGCACGGCGGAGCGCAAGCTGCTTGACGTTGCCGACGGCCTCGTCGCGGTCCTGCCGGCCGAACGCGATATCAACGACTGCATGGAAGGCATCATCACCGCGCTCGGTGGCGCGCAGCGCAAGCTGGTCGGCGTCGTCCTCAATGAGCTCCGGCCGACCGCTGCAAGTCATCAGCACGACAAGCAGTATGCGTAAGCGCCGCGGCAGCCGGGCCGCCGCGCACCCTGCTCCTGCAACAGCCGTCGCGAACTGATCGTCCAATGGCCCGGCGGTCGATCCTTGCCATCACCGCCGCCGCATCCATTCTGGTGTCCGCCGCCGCGGGGGCATGCCCGTCCCTGATCGAAGGTGTCGCTGCGGACCGGATCGAAGCCCTGTCACGCGGCGTCAATGCCGACGGCTGGATTGCCGATCCGCAGTCAGCACCGCCCCGCAGCCTCTTGCTCGAACTGCGCAAGGCGGGCATGACCCACATCCGGCTGCCGGTGCATGCCGACGATATCATGCCGCGCTTCGCCACGACGGCGGATCGCGACCAACATCTGCATACGCTCGATGCTGCGTTAAAAACCCTGCTTGCGCTTGGCTATGCCGTCTCCGTCGACCTGCATTCCGGCAAGCGCTTCAATGCGCTGCACAAGGATGATCCACCCGGCGCGATGGAGGAGATGAAGGATGCTTGGACCGCGCTCGCGCGGGTCATACAGCACTATCCAGCCGATCGGGTCTTTGCGGAACTGTTGAACGAGCCGGAGGTCGACGCCGCGCAGTGGCAGAACGAAGTCGAAGAACTCGCCGTATTCGTTCGCCGGCTGCTTCCGCAGACAACGCTGATTACCGGTCCGGTCAACTGGCAGCGCGCCGATGCGCTGCCAGGCTTCATGCCGCTCGACGATCCGAACGTCGTCTATGCAATTCACGTCTATGACCCGATGGCGTTCACCCATCAGGCCCACTGGGATCCGAGCGAGCCGCTCCATGACATCACCGGATTGCCCTATCCGATCCGCGCCGACGATCCGCAGGTTCAGCGATTGCGGGAGCAACTCGCTGCGCTGAACAAGCGCAAGGCACTCGCGATACTGGACCGCGCGATCCCCGACCGCGGCATCGACAAATGGCTCCAGCCTGGTGCCGCCTGGCAGCAGCAATATTCACGTCCGCTCATCATCAATGAATTCGGCGTGCTCAAGGCCGGAGCCCCGCGCGACAGCCGGTTGCGCTGGCTCGCGGCAGTCACTGCCTACGCCCGGCAGCATTGCTGGGGCTGGACCCATTGGGAGCTATCGCAGGGCTTTGGCCTGGCGGACGCAATCACCGGCAAAGCTGATCCCGATGTGCTTAAGGTATTGCTCGGGGCGCGCTAGCCCGTCTGGTTAACCAGTTCTTACACATTGAGCCGCTAGATCGACCATTCGGGTGTGGCGCGCCACGCGTCCGGTTTAGGTCAGAGCTCGTGCGAGCAGGCATAGCCCAGCGGCCGCTGATGGCCGGCGATGTGATTCCGGCACTCGGCGTCGCCGTGGCATCGATCGCATTCGTCCCAATCCTGCAGGCGGCCAACCCCGCGCTCGCAATCGTCGTCGAAACCCTGGTCGGCTGCGCGATCGTTCTCGCGGCGCCTGCCTATGCGCCGTCGATCGCCATATTCATCATTCTCTTCCAGAACCTGTTTGTCTCGATTCTGTCGTCATATCTGTCGACCGAAGCGGAGATGGAATTCGTCAAGGGCTACAACTTCCTCGTTTGTTCGGTGATGTGGCTGGTCACACTGGCGCTGTATCTGTTGCGCGAGCGCAACCGGTCTGCGGACATCGACCGGATCATGACATGGGGGATCATCACGCTGGCGACCGTCACGGTGTATTTCGTGATCGGCGCCACGCAAGACCCGCGCGCGGCACTCTTCTATCTGCGCAACATTGCGCTGCCGCTGTTTCTCTTTCAGTTATCGCTGCTGACCGCCGCGACGTTCGAAATCCGCATCACGCCCTTCCTTGTGGCCGTCGCCACGCTGTTGATCGCCTGCGGATATATGGAACTGCTGTTCCGCGATGCCTGGCTCCATATCACCAATGGCTACACGTTCTGGCAGTTCGACGAGCTCAAGGCGACCCGTTCCGGAGCCTGGGAAGCCCAGATGCGCGCAACCGGCAACGTGCCGGTGGATCTCATCGACCGCTTCCGCTTCGGCTTCCTCAACAGCCCGCTGTTCGAGGATTTCGGACTGTCGACGATCCTGCGCATTCACGGACCGAACATGAGCGCGATCAGCTTCGGCTACGGAATTGCATTCTCCATCCTGTTCCTGTTCTCGGTCGGATATCGCTGGCTGGCCGTGGCCGCAATACCACTGCTGCTTCTCTGCAGTGTGAAGGGAGCGCTTATCCTGGTCATCTTCGTGGCGTTTGCCTGGACGTCGACCTGGCTGCTCGGCGCGAGCATCACGCTCGTGGCCGGGTTCGTTGCGCTCGTCCTCTATGTCATCGTCGCTATCCATATCGGACTGCAAATCGGCGACTTTCACGTCATCGGGTTCATGGGCGGCTGGAACGGCTTCATGCAAAACCCGTTCGGCCGCGGACTTGGCGTTGGCGGCAATTTGACCGAAGGCTACTTCGCGATCGACTGGAGCGCCGCGCAGCAGGCCGGCACTATCGAGGGCGCGGTGGAGAGCGCCATCGGCGTATTGCTCTACCAGATGGGCATCGCTGCACTGGTGCCGCTGGGTTTCTTCCTCGCCATGGCGCTGAAGGCATGGCGCCTCTACGCCTCCTCCGGAATTCTCACGCAAGGGCTCGCCGCCTTCGGCACGATCGTCGTGCTGGTCAACGGCATCTTCCAGGAGGAGGCGCTGTTTGCGCCGCCGGCGCTCGGGCTGCTGCTGTGCCTGACCGGTCTGGTGATCGGCCATCACATTCGCACCCGAGGCGACGGTCACGAAGCGGCCCCGACCGCCGCTGTCACAGCGGTTTGATCTGCACCTTGCGGAATTTCACGACACCCGAGCCGTACTGGAGCGCGACATAGCCGCTCGCGTGCCTCGTGTCCTGCGCATCGACGGTCTTCTGGCCGTTGAGCGTCACGACGAAGTGCGGCCCCTGCGCCGTGATTTCATAGACGTTCCACTTGCCGGCCGCCTTCGGCATCGGATCGACCTTGCCGACATCGACGATCGCGCCGGTGCCGTAGCTCGGGTCCGGCCGCTTGTCGAAGATATTGACCTCATAACAGACTTTGGAGTCGATCGTCGTGTTGGACTCGCAGCGAATGAAGATGCCGCTGTTGGCGTCCTCGTCGGTCCAGAACTCCGCCCTGATCTGGAAATCCTTGTAGGGGGTTTTGGTGACGAGATAGGCGAGATCCTTGCCGTCGAGCTTGTCGGCGACCAGCGCGCCATCCTTCATCGCCCAGTTGGCCTTGCCGACTTCGCCCCAATCGCCCTTCGCGGTGCTGTCGAGCAACGTGACCCAGCCGTCATCGCCCGAGGCGGCGGTGGAAAATTGCAACGCGGCTGCACCGATCAACAGACCGGCCGCAAGTGTCGACAAATGCTTCATGAAGGTTGTCCTCCCGTTTGTTTTGGTGGCGCGCAACCTAGCATCGCCGCGCGCGGCGTAAATCCCGTTTTTCATGTTGCAGCTGCGTTGTTGCCGCATCCTCGGGTCACACATGCGCGAGCGTGTCTTGCCGAGCCGGAGCGAGAGCAGCTAGCATCGCCACAACGACACGGAGCGCCAGCTATCGAACGGCGCCCATCCAGCGGGAGGACACGATGACGGCGTCGAACCGATCTCGGCAATATCTCTGGCGATACCTGATGCTGCCGCTGGCCTTTGCCGGCATGCTGAGCATCAGCTCCGCGGCCGAACTCAATCCCGCCGCGGTCACCTACAAGCTGCCGGACCAAATCCCCTGGAGCCCCGTCGACGCGCGCGGCGCGCAGAATGCTGTCGTGGTCGGCGATCCCTCGAAGCCCGGGTTCTACATGGTCTACACCAAGTGGACGAAGGGCAATCACTTCAGCCACCCGCACTTCCATCCCAACGACCGCTACATCGTGGTGCTGCAGGGCACCTGGTGGGTCGGCACCGGCCCGAAATTCGACCCCGATCACGGCACGGTGCCGATGCCGGCCGGCAGCTTCGTCACCCATACCGGCAAGCAGGTGCATTGGGATGGCGCCAAGGACGAGGACGCCGTGCTGCTGATCATGGGCGAAGGGCCGGCGACCGCGACCGAGCTGGAACAGAAGTAGCCGCCGCGCGCCGGCAGGGCCGCACCGCGCATTGCATGGATCGAGGGCGCTGCTATCATCGAGGGCCAGGAGAGGCCGATCGATGCATCCCGCCGCCAAGCTGCAATTTGCCCGCATCGTCGACGAGTTCGTGCGCTGGCGCGCGATCGCCGAACCGGAACGGCCGCCTGCGCCGGCCTGGTGGTGGGGAGCGGCGTTCGAGATGCGCGACGTCGCCGACGCGCTGCCATCCCGGTGGTGCCGCCAGCTCCGCCTCAACGACGGCGCGACCTATGCCGACGGCGCCGCGGCGCTGCGCCGAACGATGGCCGACCAGACTCTCGTGCCGTGGCCCTATGATTTCTCGCGTATGGTCGCATCCACCGATTCCGACGTCCGCGACCTCCACGTCCAGCCGTCAGACGACAGCGCGTTTCCGCCCTGAGTCCAGCTCGGCATCAGCCGCAGCCTCGTGGTCCAACGCCGGCTGCAGCGGCGGCGAGGCCAGCAGCGGCGACGAGTTCAGCAGTTCCGCGAGATCGCGCGGCGGCAGCGGCTTTGAGAACAGGAAGCCCTGCATCTCGTCGCAGGCATGCGCCCGCAGGAAGTCCCGCTGCTCGGAGGTCTCGACGCCTTCGGCGACGATGGTCATGCCGAGCGCCTTGCCCATGCTGATGATCGCCTGCGCGATCGCGACGTCCTCGGAATCGTCGGGCAGGTCGCGCACGAACGAACGGTCGATCTTGATGGTGTCGATCGGGAACTGCTTCATCAGCGACATCGACGAATAGCCGGTGCCGAAATCGTCGATCGCCAGCCGGATGCCGCGGTTCTGGATCGCGTCGAGCACGCGGATCGCCCGCGGCACGTTGCGCATCACCATGCTCTCGGTGACCTCGAGCTGCAGCAGCACCGGCGACATGCCGCTGTCGCGCAGCGCCGCGTCGATATCGTCGAGCAGATGCGGATCGGCGAACTGCCGCGGCGAGAGGTTGACCGCCATCGTGCCCGGTTTGAGGCCGCCGCGCTGCCACGCCATGTTCTGCGCGCAGGCTTCCTTCAGCACCCAGCGACCGATCGGCACGATCAGCCCGGTTTCCTCGGCCAGCGGGATGAATTGCCCCGGCGTGATCTGACCGAGCTCCGGATGGCTCCAGCGCAGCAGCGCCTCGACGCCGCTGATCTGTCCGCTCGCCATATCGACCTTGGGCTGATAGTGCAGCGAGAACTGCTCGCGCTCGAGCGCGCGGCGCAGCGCGTTCTCCAGCGTCAGGCGCTCGATCGACTGCGCCTTGATCTCCTTGGAGAAGAAGCGGAAGTTGTTCTTGCCGTCCTCCTTGGCGAGATACATGGCCATGTCGGCGTTCTTGGTCAGGGTCTGCACGTCAGAGCCGTCGGCCGGATAGGTCGCAATCCCGATCGAGGCCGTGGTGTGGCACTCATGGCCGCTGAGCTGCAGCGGCTGACTGAGCTCCGCCAGCAGGACGCCCGCGATGCGCTCCACGTCGGCGCGCTCGGCGGCTTCCTCCAGGATCACCACGAATTCGTCACCGCCGAGCCGCGCCACGACGTCGCTCGTGCGCAGGGAGCCGCGCAGCCGCTCGGCGATCGCGACCAGCAGCATGTCGCCAGCGTCGTGCCCGAGCGAATCGTTGATCACCTTGAAACGATCGAGGTCGATGAACAGCACGGCGAACTGCCGCTGGTGGCGGTCCGCCGCCTCGATCGCATGATGCAACAGCTCGTTGAACATCTCGCGATTGGGCAATTTGGTCAGGCTGTCATGCGAGGCGAGATATTCGATCCGCTCGTCGGCCTTGTTCTTTTCGTCGGCACGATCGAAACTTTCCAGTGCGAACGCCAGATTGTCGGCGAGCCGCTGCAAAAGCTCGACGAACTCCGGCGTGAACGTGTCCTTCTCGATTGCCACGAAGATCATGACGCCGACGACCTGGCCGCCAACAACAAGCGGAAACGAGGCACCGGATTTCGTGCCATCGAGGCGGGCCCGCTCGTGGAAGGCCGCCGTGTGCGGATCGGCAGAGTAGTCGTTGATGATGCAGGCCTTGCCTGAGCGGAACGCCCTGCCGCAGGCGCCGCGTCCCTCCGGGTGGGCCTCGTTGATCGACAGCGTCACATGGCGCGCGCCCTCCGCGGCCGGTCCTGCGATTGCGACAATCTCGAGATAGTCGCTGCCGGGCTGCGCCAGCGCGATGGTGGTAGAGGTGAACTTGCCGCCGGTCGCCGCCGCCTCGCAGACCAGCCGATACAGCTCAGTGCGGGACTTCGCCCGCATCATCGCCTCGTTGGTCGCACTCAGCGCCGCGAACATCCGCGACAGTCGCTCCTTCTGCTCGTCGGCTCGGGCCTTCTCGTCGACGCGGTCGAAATTGTCGAGCGCAAAGGACACGTTCTCGGCGAGCCGCTGCAGCAGCGCCATCATTTCCGGGCTGAACGTGCCGAATTCTCCGGAGAGGAACACCAGCGCGCCGATCGCCTCGCCGTTCTTGAGCAGCGGCAACGCCGCACCGGATTTGCCGCCACTGTCGCGGGCGACCTGGTAGACATGCGACTCAGGTCCGAAATCACTGAGATAGTCGTTGCTGATGCAGGGCCTGCGGGTGCGGATCGCGACACCGGTGAGAGTCTGCCCCTCCGGGCGCGACGCATCGGCCGACAACAAAACCTCACGAGCGCGAACGCGGTCAGAACCCGAGACCGCCACGTTCTCCAGGAGGACCTCGCCCGGCCGCACCAGCCTGATCGTGGCTGAGACAAACTGGCCGCCGACGGCCGCGGCATCGCAAACAAGGTCGAACATCTCGCTGCGGGATTTCGCCCGCATGATCGCTTCGTTGGTCGCGCTCAACGCGGCAAACATCCGCGTCAGGCGCTCCTTCTGCTCTTCGGTGCGGGCTTTCTCGTCGGCACGATCGAAGCTGCCGAGCGCAAAGGACACATTGTCGGCGAGCCGCTGCAACAGCTCGGCGAATTCAGGCGAAAAGGTATTGCGCTTGGCGGAGATGAACAACATCACCCCGACCGGCCGGTCGTCGACCAGCAACGGAAACGCTGCACCCGATCGCGCCTCCTCTCGGTCGATGACGTCGCGGAATGCGCTGTTGGTGATGTCGCTCAGGAAGTCGTTGTTGATACAGGCCCGCCGCGAACGGAACGCCCTGCCGCAGACCCCGCGCCCCTCGGGGCGCGCCTCATTGGGCGAGACGTTGAGACGGCGCGCATTGTCCGCGGTGGGACCGGCGACCGCCATCATCTCCAGGAAGTCGTCGCCGGGCTTCGCCATCAGGATGCTGGTCGAATTGAACCCGCCGCCATGCGCCGCCGCCGCGCAGACCAGCTCAAACATCTCCAGACGCGACCTGGCGCGCATGATCGCTTCGTTGGTCGCGCTCAGCGCCGCGAACATCCGCGACAGCCGCTCCCTTTCGGCGTCGGCCTTGGCCTTTTCGGTGGTCCGACCGAAATTGTCGAGCGCGACCGACACGTTCTCGGCGATCCCGGCGAGCAGCGCGATGATCTCCTCGTCGCCGGCCCAGGAATTGCTGATGAAGAAGATCAGGACGCCGATGCTGTTGCCGAATCGAGTCAGCGGAAGTGCGACGCAGGCCATCAGGCCGCTGCCGTGGATTTTCACCTGCGAGGAACTCGCCGATTTGGGGATGTCGCTCTCGACACAGGGCCGCCGGGTCCGGAACGCTTCGCCGCAGATGCCCTTGCCGTAGACGTTGTCCGGGTCGGTCGAGAAGCGGGTCTGCGTGATCAGATCGATCGCCTCGCCCGTGCCGGCGACGGGCTCAAGCCAGTGCGTGTCGGGTTCGGCCAGCAGTACCACCGTGGCGAAGGACTTGCCGCTGAACACCGCGGCATCGCAGACCCGTTGATACAGATCGTGCTCGGTCTTGGCGCGCAGGATGGCTTCGTTGGTGGCGCTGATGGCGCCGAACATGCGGTTCAGCCGGCGCATCGCCCGCTCGCCGCTCTTGCGTGACGCCTCATGGTCGAAATTGTCGAGCGCAAACGACACGTTCGCCGCCATGCGTTCGAGCAGCGAGACGATCTCCTCGCCAAGCGAATGCGGCTCGCGCCGCGTCACCATGAAGACGCCGACGCTGCGCCCGTTGCAGATCAGCGGCATTGCTGCAGACGCACCGATGCCGGCCGCGACCGCGCCGCTACGCCAGGCCGCCGAACAGGCTTCGTTGATGTAGTCGTTGCTGACATAGGCCTGCCGGGCACGGAACGCCCGCCCGGCGACGCCCTCGCCCTCGGGCGTGTTGGCGATAATAGAAATGCTGATGCTGCGCAGGCGCGCGACGTCGTCGCCGAAGCCGGCCGCGAATTTCAAGCGGCCGGTATCCGGCTCCAGCAGGAAGACGGTAACGGCCAGGAAGTCGCCGCCGGAGAAAGCGGCCTCGCAGACCTTGCCGTACAGTTCTTCCGGTGATTTTGCGTACAGGATCGCTTCGTTGGTGGCATTCAACGCCGCAAATGTACGTCCGATGCTCGACTGCACGATCCCTGAGGCCCCTGGGGCCGCCCCCTTCAATCTGGGCGGGAACCATGCCCGCGAGAGGCCTAAGTGGAGGTTAGGACATCCGGCAAGTTGCGAGTCAAAGTAAACACATGACGAACAAAGGCAGCCGGCTTCCGGAAAATTACGGGCCCTGCTGTGCCAGGCTGAGGCGCTGATGCCGCCGGCGGCGCGCCGCCGCCCGGCTCGCGCCGTCATGGCGCCCAAATTCCGCATCGCGACCGCGCCCGTTCCACGCTGTGAAATCGACGCGGCGAGCACCTGCTCCCGGCATGGCCGTCCGCATTTTCCGCCCTTGCTCCGTCGGCGGCGCTTTGAGACCATGCGGTCAACCACGGCAAGCAAGACCCGCTGATTGTGCGGGCGGACAGCGAGGAAATCCCATGCCGATCGTCCAGGCCGACCGTCTCACGCGCATCGGCGCGGCGCTCCTCAAGGCCGCCGGCGCATCGGAGGAGGAGGCGAACGCCGTCGCCTCCGGCTGCGTCAACGCCAACCTTGCCGGACATGACTCGCACGGCATCATCGCAATTCCGACCTATATCGACCGCGTCGAGGCCGGCCACATCGTGCCCGGCGCCAAATGGACCATCGTGCAGGAGACCCCGACCACCACCGTGATCGACGGTCACTGGGGGTTCGGCTTCCACGTCAACGCCAAGGCGATGGAGATGACCATCAACAAGGCCAAGACCGCCAATGTCGCGGCCTGCACCGTGTTCCGGCAGAGCCATGTCGGGCGGCTCGCGCATTATCCGCTGATGGCGATGCGCGAGGGCATGATCGGGATCGCCACTGCCGATTCCGGCCGCTCGCCGAAGCATGTCGCCCCGTTCGGCGGCCGCGAGGCCCGGCTCGGCACCAACCCGATCTCGATCGCGGTGCCTTCCGACCTCGACGCGCCGTTCTATCTGGACATGGCGACGTCGGCGGTCGCCGCCGGCAAGATCCAGCTCGCGGTCGCGCGCGGCGAAGCGATCCCCAAGGGCTGGATTATCGACGCCGACGGGCGCGACAGCACCGACCCCAGGGACTACCGCAAGGGCGGCGCGCTGCTGCCGCTCGGCGGCAGCGAGGGCTACAAGGGCAGCGGTCTCGCCGCGATGGTCGAAGTGCTGTGCGGCCTGCTGACGGGTCTGGGCTTCGGCGTCGAGCCGACCGGCCGGCACAATGACGGCTGCTTCATGGCAGTGTTCAACGTCGCCGCGTTCCGCCCGCTGCAGGATTTCAAGAAGGAAGTCGCCGACTTCGCCCGCTATCTGAAATCGACGCCACCCTCCGAAGGAAGCCGCGGCGTGTTCTATCCTGGTGAAGTCGAATTCATCCGCGAGCAGCAGCGGCGCAAGGACGGCATCGAGATCGAGGATGCGACCTGGGAGAAGCTGAAGGCGCTCGCCGCCGACTACAAGCTCGCTCTCGACCTTCACTGACCCATCGCCAAGCACGGGAGAACAGCATGACACGGCAAATGGCGATGGTCGGCTTCCTGCAGGCCCAGAACTGCACCAACCTGCCGAGCTCATGGCGTCACCCGGAGTCGCGCGACGATTCGATGTCGGCGGACTACTACCAGGAGATCGCGCGTATCCTGGAAGCCGGCAAGTTCCACA
The DNA here is from genome assembly GCF_000938305.1 of Bradyrhizobium sp. LTSP885. Taxonomy (GTDB): domain Bacteria; phylum Pseudomonadota; class Alphaproteobacteria; order Rhizobiales; family Xanthobacteraceae; genus Bradyrhizobium. The sequence goes on along the minus strand of NZ_JYMT01000021.1, from coordinate 95,726 downwards.
TGGCGTTCTTCGACGATCGGCTGGCGATGCCGGACCGTTACGGCAACGATCACGCCCACACCGTCGAATACGGCATCCGCTGCGTGAAGATGGACCCGATCGTGGTGCTGACCACGATGGGTATGGTGACCGAGAAACTCGGCCTCGCCTCGACCGCGTCGACCACCTATTTCGAGCCGTTCGACGTCGCCCGCCGCTTCGCCACCCTCGACCTGATGACCGGCGGCCGCGCCGCCTGGAACGTGGTGACCTCGGTCAATGACGGCGAAGCCCTCAACATGGGCAAGGAGCACCATCTCGAGCACGACCATCGCTATGACCGCGCCGACGAGTTCATGGAAGTCGTACTCGGCCACTGGGATTCCTGGGAAGACGGCGCGTTGATCATCGACAAGACATCGGGCCGTTTTGCCGATCCGACCAGGGTGAAGCGGCTCGACCACAAGGGCGCGTTCTTCACCTCGCGCGGCCCGTTCACGGTGCCGCGCTCGCCGCAGGGCCATGCCGTCGTCATCCAGGCCGGCGCCTCCGGCCGCGGCCAGCGCTTCGCCGGACGATGGGGCGAGGTGATTTTCACCGCGGCACGCAATCTCGCCAATGCCAAGCAGGGCTACGAGGCGATCAGGGGCGAAGCCGCCAAGGCCGGCCGCGATCCCGACCAGATGTTCCTCTGCAATCTGATCACGCCGGTCGCAGGTGCCAGCAAGGCCGAGGCCGAAGACAAAATGGCCGTGATCCAAAAGCTGCCGCTCGAGATCGACGCGCTGTCGCTGCTCGCCGAAGGCCTCAACTTCGACTTCGGCGCCAAGGGCATCGACGAGCCGCTGACGACACCGGAACTGCAGGGTATGCAGGGCATGATCGGCATCCGCGACGGCGTGCTGCGCACCTCCGGCAAGACCAATCCTTCCACCCGCGACTTCATCACGTTTTCCGGCCGCGGCCAGGTGCAGGACGCGATCGTCGGCGGTCCGAAGGAGATCGCCGATAGACTCGAGGAAATGTTCGTCGGCCGCGGCTGCGACGGCTTCGTCGTCGCGGCGAGCTACGTGCCGGGTTCTTACGCCGATTTCGTCAACCACATCGTGCCCGAGCTGCAACGCCGCGGCCTGTTTCACAGAGATTACGCCGGCAAGACGCTGCGCGAGAATCTCGGACTGCGACGCCCCGCCGCCGGGGCGTGGAAGACACGTACGCAGGCCGCGGAATAGAAGGACATCATCATGCGCTGGCTCAAATTCACTGCCGCAGGCAAGACATCCTGGGGCCTCGTCGAAGGCGACAAGGTCACGACCGTCAGCGGCGATCCGTTTGGCGAATGGACCAGGACGTCGCAAACGCTCGCGCTCAACGACGTCAAGATCGAGCTGCCGCTGATCCCGCGCACCTTCTACTGCGTCGGGTTGAACTATCTGAAGCACCTGAAGGAAGCCGCCGACAAGGCCGGCACGGTGCCGAACATCCCTGATCGTCCCGAGATCGGCTACCGCGCGCAGAACGCGCTGATCGCCCATGACGAAGACGTCGTGATTCCGGCTGTTGCAACCGAGAAGATCCATTACGAGGGCGAGCTCGTCGTCGTGATCGGCAAAAAAGCAAAACATCTCACTGAAGCCAACGCGATGGATTGCGTGTTCGGCTACACTATCGGCAACGACGTCTCCGAGCGGAGCTGGCAGAAGGCCGACCGCAGCCTGTGGCGATCCAAGAACGCCGACACCTTCAAGCCGATGGGCCCGTGGATCGAGACCGATGTCGATCTCGACACCATGGAAACCGCGATCCGCGTCAACGGCAAGGAGACCGGCCGCTTCCACACCAACGACATGATCTTCGGCATCGTGCCGTTCATCGTCGAGCTGACCAAGTATTTCACGCTGTGGCCCGGCGACGTGATCTGGATGGGCACCGACGGCGCCTCGCCGGATTTGAAGCACGGCGATTTGGTGGAGATCGACATCACCGGGATCGGGACGTTGCGCAACAGGTTTGTGAGGGAGAAGGTGTGAGGCCACTGAGTTTCTGACCGCGCTCCATCCCCATTGTCGTCCCGGCCTAGTGCGCAATTGCGCACGGGGGGCCGGGACCCATAACCACAGGGCTGTGTTTTTGAAGTGAGCTGCGGCCCCAGCGTCGCGTAACAATGCACATTTGTGGTTATGAGTCCCGGGTCAAGCCCGGGACGACAGCGAGTATGTTGCGCCACTTGTGACTCACACATCCGCGTTCTCGCGACACGATTTGCCCGAGCTTTGTATTTCGTTCGCCCTCTCTCGAAACAGAGGGCGCAGGGAAAGCCGGGTGCACGCTGCACCCGCGGTCTCGTGTGCAAAGTGAAAGAAAGAAACGCACACGAGCATACAGGTTCAGCGGAGGCACTCCGGCTTTCCCTGCGCGATGGGTTACGGCTTATACGTGCTCTCCCCGGCGAGACTAGGCTTGTTTGTCACCGCCCTCGCAAAGACGCTGTCGCGTCTTGCGAGAGGACACCAGCCACTGGGGCGTCCGAACCACACGACTTCACCGTCCGCCTTATGCGCACTCGTCAGTTGCGCAATCGGCGTCCACCGCATCCCACCGCGCGTTCGTGACGTGCGCTCGCCCCTCAATCGGGTGGGACGGGCACATCTATACACTGAATTTTACTTTCGATAAACCGAAATATTTTTATTGCGCAGGCTTGACAGGTCTTTGCTGATTTGCCCGACAGGCTATCGTGACGTGGTCACACAACCATTTTCGTAACGTGACAGAAACAGTAGAACCGCAATACCGTACGGCCGCTCGCTCCAACATAGGCAAGGCAGCCATGCCCCTTTCACGCCGAACATTACTTCAGGGCTCGCTGCTCTGTGCTGCGGGAATGGCCTGCGCGCCATCGCCAGCCCTTACTCAGGAGCCTGCGGAGCTGCCGACGCCGGATCAGCGCAAGCAGATGGCCGGCTTGGCCGCGGATTTCATGAAGGCCTATGACGTTCCCGGTCTTTCAATTGCCATCGCGATCAAGGGAAGGCCCGCCTATGACGAGGCGTTCGGCGTCGCGGATCGAGAGACCGGCGAAGCATTGACGCCGCAACATCGATTCCGGATCGCCAGCATATCGAAACCGGTGACCTCGACCGGAATCTTCACACTCGTCGAAGCCGGCAAATTGCGGCTCGGCGACTACGTGTTTGGATCGAATTCCATTCTCGGAAAGGACTACCCGACGACGCCTACCCCGCAGAGCTTGATGTCAACAGGTGCGTCTCGCTCGTATGTCGAGCAGATCACGATTGAGCATCTGCTGACTCACACCACCGGGACCTGGGGAAACCAGTTTCGTGACCCGATGTTCATGAACCAGGACATGAAACATCGCGAGCTGATCAATTGGACGCTGGAGCACATGCCTCTCACCAACCCTCCAGGCGAGACCTATGCTTACTCGAATTTCGGCTACTGCGTCCTCGGTCGCGTCATCGAGAAACTGACCGGTCAGAGCTACGAGCAATACATCAAGAACAACGTCCTGAAGCGATGCGGCGTCGCCGATATGCAGATTGCCGGAAATACCCTGAGCGATCGGGCGACCAACGAGGTGAAATACTATAGCCAGACCGGCGGCGATCCATATCGGATGAACGTCGCCCGCATGGATTCTCATGGCGGCTGGATTGCGACACCGGGCGATTTGACGACGCTGTTCGTTCATATCGACGGGTTCAAGGATACCGAGCAACTGCTCACCGACGACAGCCTCCGCACCATGAGCACGCCCAGCACCGCGAACCCTCGCTATGCCAAAGGCCTCTTCATCACCGCGAACAACAATTGGTGGCACAGCGGCCTGCTGGATGGAACAACGACCATTTCCGTCCGAACGAATGGCGATTTCTGCTGGTCGGCGTTCACCAATACAAGGTCGCGGGATGCAGGCATGAGCCGCGCGCTCGATCAGCTGGTGTGGCAGATGACAAAGGCCGTACCTGACTGGCATCCTCAGAAGCGCGCCTAGGCCTCTCGTCATTCCGGGGGGCGCCACTTGGCGCGAGCCCGGAATCCATTAGACCGCATGATCCATGGATCAATGGATTCCGGGCTCGACGCTTCGCGTCGCCCCGGAATGACAAGGGGAGATACCGCCCCCTCAAAACGGCAGCGCCACGCCGGTCTTGATTTCCTTCAGCACCACATTGGTCCGGACATGACGTATCCCCGGGATGCGGAACATGAAATCGTCCAGGAATCTGTTGTAGGCGTCCATGTCGCGCACGACGACGCGAAGGTGATAGTCCGCGTCGCCGGTGGTCGCAAAGCATTCCAACACCTCGCGGCGCAGCATGACGCGCGCGACGAATTCATCGACGAAGGTCGCGTCGTGCCGCTCCAGCGAGACGTGCAGGATCGCGGAGGTCGCAAAGCCGGCCTGCTGGCGCGCCACCAGCGCTGAATAACCTGCAATGACGCCGGACTCTTCCAGCGCGCGGACCCTGCGCCAGCACGCCGAGGTCGACATCCCGACAGTCTCCGCAAGCTGCTGGTTGGTGGCGCGGCCATCCTTTTGCAATTCAGCGAGGATCTTCTCGTCCTGCTCCTCGACCACGCCCAATCCTCCATCTGGTAGAAATTACCGCATAACCCATCAATTTGCAATATTTTACCGAAGATAACGCCGCAGACGAACGGATAGGTATGACCTACCAGGCGCCCAGGCATAACCTCGTCCCATCAGACATTGCGACTCGCGAGAGGTCAGTCATGGGCCAGATGCCGCAGCTCGACGCCTACCAGCTCTCCGACCGCTACACGCGCGACCGCGGCCGCGTCTTCCTCACGGGCACGCAGGCAATCGTCCGCATCGCGCTCGACCAGATCAGGCGCGATCGCGCCGCCGGGCTCAACACCGCAGGCTTCATCTCCGGCTATCGCGGCTCGCCGCTCGGCGGCGTCGATCTCGAACTGTGGAAGATCAGCGAGCGGCTGAAGGACAGCCGCATCGAATTCCTGCCCGCCGTGAACGAAGACCTTGCGGCGACCGCGGTGCTCGGCTCGCAGCAGGTCGAGACGCAGAAAGACCGCGAGGTCGATGGTGTGTTCGGCCTCTGGTACGGCAAGGGTCCCGGCATCGATCGTTCCGGCGATGCGCTGAAGCACGGCAATGCCTATGGTTCGTCGCCGCATGGCGGCGTGCTTGTCGTCGCCGGCGACGATCATGGCTGCGTGTCGTCGTCGATGCCGCACCAGTCCGACGTTGCCTTCATGAGCTGGTTCATGCCGACGCTGCATCCGGCCGATGTCAGCGAATATCTCGCCTTCGGCGAATATGGCTACGCGCTGAGCCGCTTCACCGGCATGTGGGTCGGCTTCAAGGCGATCTCGGAGATCGTGGAGTCGGGTGCGTCCGTCGAACTGCCGGCGCCGCGCGACTTCGTGCCGCCGGAGTTTACGCCGCCGGCGGGCGGACTGCATTATCGCTGGCCGGATTTGCCGGGGCCGCAGATCGAGGAGCGGCTGGAGGCGAAGAAACACGCGGTCTATGCCTTCGCGAAAGCCAATCCGATCGACCGCCGCATCTACGACGTCAGGGATGCGACCTACGGCATCGTCACGACAGGCAAGGCGCATCTCGATCTGATGGAGGCGCTACGGCTGATCGGGCTCGATGAGGCCAGTTGCCGCCGCTTCGGCATCGACATCTACAAGGTCGGCATGGTGTGGCCGCTGGCGCTACACGACGCGATGGGGTTCGTGAAGGGCAAGCGCGAGATCCTCGTGGTCGAGGAGAAGCGCGGCATCATCGAGAGCCAGTTCAAGGAATATTTCTACGACTATCCCGGATCGAAGCCGGAGCGGATGGTCGGCAAGCATGACGAGCGAGGGGCGCGGCTGATCTCCTGGATCGGCGAATTGTCGCCGCGGATGCTGGCCGACGTGCTGGCGCGGCGGCTCGACCCGATGTTTCCCGAACTGCAGCTTGCCCGGCGCGTTGCCGAACTCGTCCCCGAGCAGGACCGCACGATCGCAGTGCCAGGCGCGACGCGGACGCCCTATTTCTGCTCGGGCTGTCCACACAACACTTCGACAAAAGTGCCCGAAGGCTCCAAAGCATTGGCCGGCATCGGCTGCCACTTCATGGCGAGCTGGATGGACCGCGAGACCTCGTCGCTGATCCAGATGGGCGGCGAAGGCGTCAACTGGGCGGCCTCGTCGCGATTTACCGGCCATCAGCACATCTTCCAGAATCTCGGCGAGGGCACCTACTATCACTCGGGCTCGATGGCGATCCGGCAGGCGGTCGCCGCGAACGCCAACATCACCTACAAGATCCTGTTCAACGACGCGGTTGCGATGACCGGCGGACAGCCGGTCGACGGCCCGATCACCGTGCATGCGATCGCACACAGCGTCCGCGCCGAGGGCGTGGCGCGGATCGCGCTGGTCTCGGACGAGCCGTCGCATTTCGCGCTCGCCGATTTTCCCGCCGGCGTCACCATCCAGCCGCGCGAGGAGATGGATTCCGTGCAGCGCGAGCTGCGCGAGATCAAAGGCGTCACCGTGCTGATTTATCAGCAGACCTGCGCCACCGAGAAACGAAGGCGCCGCAAGCGCGGCACGATCGCGGATCCGGCGCGCTTCGCTGTGATCAACGATCTCGTCTGCGAGGGCTGCGGCGACTGCTCGGTGGAGTCGAACTGCCTCAGCGTCGAGCCGAAGGAGACGCCGTTCGGCCGCAAGCGCAAGATCAACCTCTCGACCTGCAACAAGGATTTTTCCTGCCTCAACGGCTTTTGCCCGAGCTTTGTCACCGTCGAAGGCGGCAAGCGGCGCGCGAAGACCGCCAGCGGGGTCGATCCGCTGGCGCGCGCCGCCACGCTGGCGACGCCCGAGTTTTCTGCGCTGGAGCGGCCCTACGATCTGCTCGTCACCGGCGTCGGCGGCACCGGCGTGATCACGGTCGGCGCGTTGGTGGCGATGGCCGCGCATCTCGAAGGGCGCGGCGTCTCCGTGCTCGACTTCACCGGCTTCGCGCAGAAATTCGGCCCGGTGCTGAGCTTTCTGCGGCTTGCCGCAACACCCGACGCGCTGCACCAAGTGCGGATCGACCAGGGCGCGGCCGATGTGCTGATCGGCTGCGATCTCGTGGTGAGCTCGTCGGCAAAGGCGTCCGGCACCTATCGCAAGGGCATGCGCGCCGCGATCAATCTCGCCGAGATGCCGACCGGCGATGTGGTGCGGTTTCGTGATGCCGACCTCGCCTCGCCGGTTCGGCTGCGGGCGATCGAGCGGGTGATAGGGACGGGCAATCTCACCGCGATCGACGCCAATGCGCTGGCCGAGCGGCTGCTCGGTGACAGCGTGTATGCCAACATCATGATGCTGGGGTTTGCCTGGCAGCAGGGGCTGGTGCCGGTGTCGCTGGACGCATTGATGCGCGCGATCGAACTCAACGGCGTCACGGTCGAGCGCAACAAGCAGGCGCTGGCCTGGGGACGGATCGCGTTTGCCGATCCGGACTTTTTGCCGAAGGCCGAGAACGCTGGAGCGAATGCGCTGGAGACGCTCGACCAGATGATCGCGCGGCGGACGGATTTCCTCGTTGGCTATCAGGATGCGGCCTATGCCGTGCGCTATCGGGCGACGATCGATCGCGTCCGTCGCGCCGAGGCGGCGCTTGATAGCGAGAGCCTTACCGACGCCGTAGCTCGCTCGCTGTTCAAGCTGATGGCTTACAAGGATGAGTATGAGGTGGCGCGGCTGCATATGCAGACCGGCTTCCTCGACGAGCTGAAGCGCGAATTCGACGGCGATTTCACGGTGCAATACCACATGGCGCCGCCATTCCTCGCCTCCGGCCACGATGCGCGGGGGCGGCCGCGGAAGCGCGCGTTCGGCCAATGGATCCAGACGCCGCTGCGGGTGCTGGCGCGGCTCAAGGTGCTGCGCGGCACGGCGCTCGACGTATTCGGCTACAGCGCCGAACGACGTGCCGAGCGCGAGCTCATTACCTGGTATCAGGCGGTGATCGACACGATGCTCGGCAAGCTCGATGCGACACGCCTGCCCGATCTCATCGCGATCGCAAGGGCGCCGATGGAGATCAGGGGCTACGGCCCGGTGAAGGACGCTGCGATCGACAAGACCAAAGCGGAAGTCGCGCGGCTCACCGCGCGCCTCGCCTCAGATCCGACGCATCACGGCGACGGCTCAGGAGCCGACCGCTGCGCTGCGCTTCGCGGGTGACACCCAGCCGACCACGACGGTCGCGAGCACCGCCACCACGATGTTGAGCAGCAGCGCGCCGAGGCCGACATAGAAGGTGTAGCTGGTGTCGCCGAGCGTGATGGTGGCGAGCGGCTTCAGCCCGTTGCTCCATGCCGTATACGTGCCCCAGCCGATGCCGACGGCCCAGCCGAGCAACAGCCCCTCGGCGCGGAACCAGACGGTGAACAGGCCGAACACCAGCGCCGGCAGCGTCTGCACGATCCAGAGGCCGCCGAGCAGTTGCAGGTCGAGCGCATATTGCGTCGGCAGGAACAGGATGAAGGCGAGCGCGCCGACCTTCACCACCAGCGAGGTGATCTTTGCCACCGACGCCTCGCCGGCATTTGAAATGTCTGGATTGACGTAGGACTTCCAGACGTTGCGGGTGAACAGATTGGCGGCGCCGATGCTCATCACCGCGGCCGGCACCAGCGCGCCGATCGCGATCGCGGAGAAGGCGAAGCCGGCGAACCAGGACGGGAACAGGGTCTTGAACAGCGTCGGCACCACATCGTTCGGCGACGTCACCTTGATGCCCGCGGCATAGGCCATGTAGCCGAGCAGCGCGATCAGGCCTAACAAGAGCGTATAGGCCGGCAGCAGCATCGCGTTCTTGCGGATGGTATCCGCCGACTTCGATGCAAAGATGCCGGTCAGCGTGTGCGGATACATGAAGGCGGCCAGCGCCGAGCCGAGCGCCAGCGTCGCATAGGGCAGGAACTGCGCGGGCTTCAGCGTCAGCCCGGTGGCGCCGCCCTTTGCGGTGAAGGCGTCGTTGGCGGCGGAGAACACCGCACCGTAGCCGCCGAGCTTGGTCGGCACCACGATGACGGCGACCAGCACCACGATGTAGATCATGATGTCCTTGACGAAGGCGATCAGCGCCGGTGCACGCAGGCCGGAGCTATAAGTGTAGAGCGCGAGGATCACGAAGGCGGCGATGATCGGCAGCTCGCCGGTCAGGCCCATCGCCTTGATTACCACCTCCATGCCGATCAGCTGCAACGCGATATAGGGCATGGTCGCGACCAGGCCGGTCAGCGCCACCGCGAGTTCAAGGCTGCGTGAGCCATAGGCGGCATGGACGACGTCGGCGGCGGTGACATGGCCGCCGGCATGGGCTTTCTTCCACAGCACCGGCATCACCGCGAACACGAAGGGATAGACGATGATGGTGTAGGGCAGCGCGAAGAAGCCGTAGGCGCCGACCGCATAGACCAGCGCCGGCACCGCGATCACGGTGTAGGCGGTGTAGAAATCGCCGCCGACCAGGAACCAGGTGATCCAGGTGCCGAACTGGCGGCCGCCGAGACCCCATTCGTCGAGGTGATCGTTGACCGGGCCGGATTTCCAGCGCGCGGCGAAGAAGCCCATCACGGTGACGAGCGCAAAGAAGAAGATGAAGACGGCGAGTGCCGTCCACTCGATCTGACCGGTCATGGCAGCCCCCTCACCGCGTCTCGTCAGGCGTTTGGCGGCGATAGACCAGCCAGATCAAAAGCGAGGAGATCGGCACCCAGGCAAGTTGGTACCAATAGAAGAACGGAAAGCCGAACAGCGACGGCTCGGCGAAATTGTAGAACGGCACCCACAGCAAGCCGATAAACGGCAGCAGCAACAGAACCCACATGGCTCACTCCCACCCCAAACCGGCTTGATTCGCCGGCACCTTCTATCAAACGATCTAGGAACCGGTTCGTCGCGCATGCAACCGGAATTGCGGTTGCTGCGCTGCAATACCGGCAGATGTGATCGTCAGACTCATCTCGCGCTCTACTCCGCCTTGATGCCGGCATCAAGGATCACCTTGCGCCAGCGCGTCTCCTCGCCGGCGAAGTAGCGGTCGAGCTCGGCCGGCGGTGCGGTGATCATCACGAGACCCTCGTTGATGCTGAGCTTCTTGAAGGCCTCGGACTGTGCAGCCTTCGCGGCCGATCTGTTGAGGCGATCGATGATCTCGGGTGGCGTGTTCGCGGGCGCGTAGAGGCCGTACCAGGATTCGGCGGCATAGCCTGACACGCCGGCCTCCGACACCGTCGGCAATTGCGGGAACGCCGTCGAGCGTTCCGCCGAAGTCACCGCGATCGCGCGCAACTGCCCGGCCTCGACCAGTGCGGCGCAGCTCGCGACCGTCGTGAACATCACCTGGATCTGGTTGCCGAGCAGGTCCGAGATCGCGGGTGCGGCGCCCTTGTAGGGCATATTTGCTTTCCAGATGGGTCCAAGGCCGTTCATCTGATCTCTCGGAAGCCCTTGTTCTACAGTGTTTCCGTTCAAAGGGGTCTAGGCTCATCAACACCTGTTCACTGCCCCGGCAGGACATTGCCGGGACACGGGACAAAAGGAAAGCTGATTCCCGATGGCAAGTCTCGACAAAAAGCCCCGCCTGAAACTGGCCTCGCGCGGCAAGCCGTACTGGCAGGAAATCACCGCAGGGCTGTCGCTTGGCTACCGCCGCCCCGCCTCTGGCGCGGGCACATGGTCGTTCCGCTTGGCTGACGGCAAGGGCGGCAACCGCATCACCAAGTTCGCCACCGCCGACGACATCGAACCGTCGAACACCACGACCGTTCTGTCGTTCAAAGAGGCATGGGATGAAGCCCGGAAGCTGGCGGGCGCTGGCGCGAAGTCTAGCGGCGACGACAATCAGTTGATCACGGTGTTCGAAGCCATCAACCGATACGAAGCCGACTTGATCCGCCGCAAGGCGAATAAGGGCAACGCTACGCAAATCAGGTACAACATGCCCGATTGGCTTGGCCGAAAGAAACTCGTCCTGTGTGTCGAAAACGATTTCACGGTTTGGCGCAACAACATGATCACCGAAAATAAACTAGAACTCGCCAGCGCGGATCGCGTCGGCCGCGTTCTCAAAGCCGCGCTGAACCTTGCGGCGAAGGCCGACAAGCGGATCATCAACAGTGCCGAATGGCGCAATGCTTTGACGAAATTGAACAATGACAGCGAAAGCGCCCGCAACGTTATCCTGCCCGCTGACATCGAACGCGCCATCATCGACACGGCTTATCAGATAGACCGTCGGTTAGCCTTGTGGTGCCATGTACTTTCCGACACCGGCAACCGTGAAAGCCAATGCAAGCGGCTTGAGGTGATCGATTTGCAGGGTGATCGACTCGTGATGCCTTCAAGTAAGAAGGGCAAAGGACGCAAGCGGTCGCAAAAGCCGTTACCGATTTCGTCGGAGCTGGCCGCGACACTGAAACAACACGCAGTCGGCAAACCGCCTAACGCACCGTTGCTTGATGCTTACAACAAGTTGGCGGAAGCGTTTCGCCGGGTCACAAAACAACTTGGTTTCGACACCAAAGAGGGACGCGAGAAGGCCGGGCTCAATGGCGATGATGAAATCACGCCGTATGCGTTGAGGCATTCGTCCATAGTTCGGCATCTGATGCGCGGTACGCCGACTCGGTTGGTTGCCAGTGCGCACGACACGTCAGTCGCGGAGATCGAGCGCACCTACTCGCGGTACATTGTCAGTGATCAGACGGAAGCGATGCTGCGCGCTGCACTATTGCCCGTTGCAGCGCAAGCGCCGAACGTTGTGAAGTTCGCCACTATACATCGGTGATCTTCTTCCGCCACTCTTTGGCCGCTTCCTTCGTGATCAGGACACGGCCCAACACATGAGCCTCACACGGTCCCTTTCCAGCTTCTCTCAGATTATAATAAGTCCCGCGCGAGAGGCTGTGCCGCCTGCAAAACTCCTCAATGGAAAATGCTAGGTCGCCTCCGGGTTTCCAAGATGCAGGCGGCGGCACGTCGTCAATCGACTGCTGAATCATTTCCTTCGGCGTTTTCATTTCGCAAATCACACTGGCTGAACGCGTTATCCCTGAGCGGCTTATCAGCGCCGCAGCACAACCCGTGATCCGGGCCTGTTACTTGACGGTCGAGCGACTCAGGAGCAGCGCCGTCGATTAACTGTTCACCGGCCTTTCTCAAGAGTCCATGCGGACTCAGGCGGACCGATATTGTGATGATCACCCTGCCCAAACGGCTCCGCCTCGCATGTCGGATTCGTGGCTGCGCTCCCGGCACGGTGCCTGCGGATTGAATGGTGCCGGTGGTGGTCCTTGGTGTCGGTGGTCCAGATATCATCTCTCGCTGATGCCCGCGAACGTCGCTGCCGACACAGACCGCCGTTCCCAATCCTGTCGCCGCGCGCCCTCTGCCTTTGCCGACCGCACCGTGATGCAGCCCGCAATGATTGCGTCGATCTCATCGCCGCTCAACGTGCCCTTGGCGATCAGCGCCGCAATCAGCGCATCGAGGATGTCGCGATTCTCGGTTAGCAGTCCGCTCGCTTCGCTCCGACAATATTCCAGCAGCGCCATCGTCGCCGGTCGAACGGCGACCGCGACCTTTGCGAAAGCATCGGCCTCAACAAAATCGTGAACCGCGCCGAGCGATGGGAGATCGGGATGAAGGATCAATTCTGCCGCCTCACCGGCAAGCAGCTCGACAACGTTGTTTTGGCTTCTGATGATGTATTCCGAAAGCGCGACGCGGGTTGATCCAAGCTCTGGCGCAATCCGTTCCAACCGTTCGCAAATTGAACGAATTTCCTCCGTTTTACCCGGTCCATTTTCAGCAAGCGTCAATTCGGATGGCGGCCCGGATCGAATGCAGCGGCCTTCGAAGCCGCCGCCCGGAATGATAGTGAGCGACCACACCGAGTCGCCGAGCGCACGGCTGACAAGCGCGTGCCCGCACTCGTGCACGGCAATTCTCCGGTTACGAAATTCGCTTCGGCCGTCGACCGGATATCCATCAACCATCAACTCAACTCCTGAGCACTTCGGGGATGCTCGTTTTTCAATGCAGCTTGCTGGCCTCTTGCTGCCTGTCGTGCATCGCCTGCCTGATGTGCATTCGCGCGCGGACCTCAGCACGCATACGCGCGTCGTATGCCGTGTCGCCGCGACCGTGCGAGCGGACGGCGGCCGAAATGTCGGCTGGGCATCCAACAAGGCTTCCTTCGTACAAACACCACTTCGTTGCGGTGTACGTGAGATCGTCATCCCATGACGCATCACGATCAACAACATCATTATCGGAATCAGTCACGCGCCATGTTGAAACAGAATAACCAGCGCTGATGCCCGTCACCTCACCACGGGCAACCATGCCTTCGGCGATCTTGCCGCGCTGAGTTTGTGCAAAAACAATTCGCCCATGCAGCTTGCCGTCGGTGATCCATGCAGTGTCGATCCTGCCTAACGTGCTGTCGATCACGCTTGCCTGACTATGCGAATCCAAAAGCGGGACCGGGATACGACTGAGATCGATGGCCGATTTTGAGATTTCCAAAATCTCTCGACCATAGACACGATCGACGGCAGCCCCAGCACTGATGACGCATTCGCACGAGTGATCAGAAGCGTTGTACGATAGTGGCGCGCTCAGAAACCGTTGTTCGACCTTGTTGGCGTTCCAGCCTCGTGGTGCAATGATCATAAAACTCACCTCACTACCTTCATCTGAATTGCCGGGCCACGGTCGACAACAGTAAATTGCGGCTGCGGCGACGCTGGCGTTGATGCCAAGATCGGGTCTGCGGTGCTTTCCGGGTCGGCATCGAGATCGAGCGCGAAGCGCGGATCAGCATGCCCGGCCACGGTCCCGTGATGCTTCCGGCGCAGCGGATCATTGATTTGGACGCACGCTTTGGCAGAGAGAGCACGCATCGCGGCGTTGGGTGTCAGATATACGTCGGTGCATGCTTGTGCCACGATCGCCGAGCCGTTGGCGTCCTTCCATTTTACCGACCTCATCGCGAACAGATGCACGGTCGGCGCAACCGGTGCAACGGTCGGCACAGGCGCGGGCTCTGGCCTTCGCAATGTCGCCGGTGCCGTCCCTGCCAACACGGCGGCAGCATGGTTGGCCGCCAGCTTACCGATCAGGGTCAGCGCTTCCGGAATCTGAGTGGCCGATGCTTTGCAATAATTGTGAAGTCCGCCCGCCTCTGGAATGAACGGCACCGCCCATGCAGCGTACTCAGCCAGCTCTGCCATCACCGCGTCAAAGCGCTTGCCAATGGCGTGGCCGCTTCGCAAACGCGTCTCGCACTCGCCAGCGGTATTGTGCCGGGTTTCCTGATCAAGTTTTTTGTCGCGCTCGCTCGTGAGCGTGACGATATCAGCGTCTTTCCGCTCGCCTGCGGTTTGACGCCGCGCCAGCAAGTCGCGACATTCCTGTACCCTTGCATTGTCCGCCTTGACCGTCGCATCGTCGGCACCTCTGGCCGCCGACGCTTCCGCAGCTTGCTCCGCAATATCAAGCGCCAGCTTGGCGTCAGTTTCGAGGCCAGCCAGTTTGGTGCGGTCGACAACGGCGGCGGCAATCGGGTCGGATTTCGAGAATAGAGCCATTCGTGGTCTCCTGTTGATCATTGGTAGCACTGCGCGGCGCGGAAGGATCGGACGGCATTACCCGCTCCTACCCAACCGAGCCTCTTCAAACCGGCGGCGGGTGGCATGGGTCGCATTGACAATCCACTGCCCCTTCACCTTGCGAGCCTCCACTTCCCCGCTTTCGCACCGCCTGCGCAGCTTCTCGCGTTTCATGCCGCTAATTTTCGTGGCTCGTTTGAAAACGCACCAATGATCCTCGCCCGGTTGGGGCACCGCCTCATACACCGCTAGTTTGGCATTGAGCATCGCGATGGTTGCTTGCAACTCCAACACGGTCGGTGGCTCGTCATCAGGCGGCGGCGGGTCGATGCGTGCTTTCTGTGCGATCATGCTCCCACCCTCTCCGCCATTGCGGCCCAGACTTCGGCGATCGTCCACTGACATGGTGCTTCGAACTTGCGTAGCTGCAAGGCGTACAAGCTATCCGCTCGCAGATCGACCGCATCAGCGTCGAGACCATTGAGCCGACCACGCTCGCGTAATGCTGCATCAACACGACCGATGACCGGAACCATATCGATCGCTGCACGCCTGCGCGCCTCAAGCGTCGGCAGCGTACGAAGTCTGGCGTTCGCTTCATCGAACTGCGCATGGAGCTGCACCAAGAGCGGGTCTTGGTAATTCGTATCAGCACTGGCGGTGCCGTTGCGGTTGAGATGCTGGCGACTATCAACGCGCGCCACGCTGGCGCGATGAGCTGCCAACGCATTGGCAGCGGTCGAGACCTTCCACGTGGGCCGTGAGCCGTCGCCTGCATCTGGCGGTGTCGTGCGAAGCGCACGGAGCATCGTGGCGCGGTCGATTTCAAAGAGCTGCGAGAGAGCGTTGGCAGATTCCGTTTTCATCTATTCGTCTCCTGTTGTTGTTGGTTAGCATCGAAATTAATTGTGCAGGTGTTCGGATAGCTGCGGTTGTTGGATATCGGGCGCGATTACTGCCTGACCGTATCCCGTACGCGGGCGCGACCCGCTCCCGCCGGAGGCGGTAACTGGGACCCGCCCCATTACGGGAGTTGAACCGAACTCGCGGTGACCGGCCACCATCTTACCGACAGCATAACCGCGCTGCGCTATGGCCCGGATCAATCGACGCTGCATGCTTCGCCGGATCAGCGTGTCGCCTGCGGCTTTGTCGCGAAGATCACTCACGATGGTTCAGCTCCCGTTTCTGCCGATCGGATAGCAGTCGATATCGGTTGTGTTGTTGTTGATTGCACGGTTCCATCGTCAGCGCGGCTCGCTGGCGGCGTCGCCTGTGAGTGGCGGCATCGCCGTGCCGTCGCCGATCGAAGGCACGGGCGAGGCCGTCACAATCGCGATCGTCGACATCGCCGTGACCGCGATCAGGCCGCAGCACAGTTCTGGCCATCACACGGGTCTCCGGACAAACGGACAGCCTATAGAGGGCTGTCCTGTCTGTCCGAATGGGACAAAAGGACAAAATTCCAAATGTCCGCTGTTGTCCGGCTTGTCCGCGATGCTCACAAACGCCCAAGTTCATTGATCTTTTGCTTCCTCAATTCATATTGTCTGCTCTGTCCGCCACATCAACTCGGCTCATAAGCGATCCAAACCAACTCTTTCCATGTTCCGATGCGGTGCATGTCGATCAGATCGGTCATCGCGCGGCGGAATGCCTTGTCGGAACTGTCCTTTGTTCCGGCGCTCAATCCGCCATCGATGCAGCAATTCCGCCACTGTTCACGGGTGACGGTCCTGCCGATCCCAGAGGGCATCTGGCTCGATACCGGCGCGGGCACGCCTTCGTCGTTGATGCAGCGTTCAAGCAGTTCCATTGCCCGGCGCTGGCTTTTGTTCAGCTTGGCGCGGCTGATCTCCTTGTCGGAAGCCAGCGTGTCGGTGGAGATGATCGCGGTCGTGATCTCGTCGCCATCGTCATCGATGCCGAGAACGATCAACTCCATCTTGTACCGGGTCAGCACGCCTTCGGCCCCGTCGTTGTTCTTGGTGATGGTGGCAATCCGCTGATCTTTCTCGCCGGAGAACTGCACCATCATATCGACATCGCCGAGATGCGCATTGCTGCCGCGTGCGCCACGGGTCTCATCTTTGCCAGTGTGGCCGATTAGGGCGATGTGCACATCCGTCGCCTCTTGAACCCGGCGCAGATTGGCAAGCGTCATGTTCTGATCTTTGGCGCTGTTCTCATCGCCGCCGCCAGCGGCGATGCCCTTGGAAAAGGTATCGATGATGATCAAGCCAACCTTGCAACCGAACGCTGTCTCTGCGTTGCAGATGGTGTCGATAATATCTTTGCAGGTCGCCGGTTTGAGTAGGTCGATAATCTGACCCGCGACCGCAATTGGCAGGTCACTGGCAAGGCGCTGGTCCCGATGGCCGTGCGCCATCAAGCGACGCTTCACTAGCGATGCACGTTCCAGTGCAAAATAGACGACGCCACACTGCCGCTTTAACCGATGATCGCGCCAGTCCGCCGCTGATGCGAGATGGATAGCGAGGTCGGTAAGGATTGCGGATTTACCAGACGCCGGTGGCCCAACCCAACTTGAAGTATCGCCAACCGCAATGACACCTTTTATCAACCAATCCTTTGCGACCGTGCTGCCGAAATTCCGATATAGCGTGATCGGAATTCCGGCTTGCTTTGCCGCGTCAGCGTTTCCCGTGTCTGGGGCCAGATCAACGGCACCCACATCCCGCAATGGCAGCTTGCGAGCTGCGGCCGCACCCATGCCGCTCTTGATGGTGGCCAGCGTCGCGGCCCGCCCGTGCTCTTTGTCGTATCCATTGGCGACGGATGCCGCAATCAACGTGCCGATCACGGCCGTCTCGGTCAGCGCACCGGCCTTGACCAATCCGCCTAGCGATATCGCAGCGTTGTTCAATGCAATGTTGCGATCGATCGAGGTGATAGCCAGCCGGTCGGCTTCTTTGCGCAGGCCGCTGTCTGCATATCCGTTGCCGGTGCCGGTGTTGGCATACTCGGTGAAAGCGTTACCGGTCATTGCCTCTTCCGGGACACGAACCAGCGCCGCCGCTCGCTGGCTTATGGTCAGCAACTCCGGTTGCTCTGGTTTCGCCTCGATCATGTCGTGCAGCCAATCCGGCGCGGGCCGGAAGCTGAAATAGTCCCCCGGTTCGGCCATGACATACTCGACGCCATCGGCATTGATCGAACCGGCAGCAATGAAGTAGCCACCCGCACCTCGCACGTTGATGTGCTTGCCCTTGAGCGCGCCCTCACGGTTGGTCACCGGCGCACGATCAGTACGACATGCGAAGATGAGGTGTTTGCCGCCCCCCGGCGTGAGCTGTGTATGTGTCATCGGCAGCTTGGTGTTGATCAGTTCCAACGCCTTGAGGTTGACGCGGCCATCACTCGGATTCTTGTCCGTCGGTGCATCCGGATCGAGACACCAGACGCCTGACTTCTCTCCGCAGGCGACGCCGATCATTGCAGTCGGATGTTGCCGCCACCACTTTCGGATCAGTGTCTCATCGTTCGTCGCAGCATTGCAGCCACCCTTAATCATTGGCGACTTGTCAGATGGCGAGCACGGGAAAATATGCCAGCCACGCCGGGCATGGTCGAGCGCGAGTTCAACTGGCGTCTTGGTCGTGGCTGCGGTCGCCGTGGGTGTGTGAACGTCCGTCACGCCACCACCATCGCTACAATATAAGTAGCAAACGCTTGCGTGTTCGGGTGAGCGGTGCTACGGCTGGCTTCTTCCTTGAAATTATCCACCGGCCCTGACAGCTCGACACTGTCGGGGCGGCCATGTCTTGCTTTCATGACGTGGTTATCCTGCGGGCTGGGTCTGCTCACCCTTTGTTTTGCCGCATGACCCGCAGGAGCATGCCGCCCAATTTTTATAGTACGTCCAGTGCCATCAAAGGCGAGATGGTTGGATCGAACCGCCCGGCGACCTTATTTGTCGGGCCTTAGTCCTCTTGCGGCGCACGCCAAACTCGGGGGCTTGGACATGCAGGCGCTTTTATGGATTGTAGATTTTATTGATTCGGTGCCGTCTATGTCGGATTACCGTGAACCTAAATTTCGAACCGTCAAGCCCTCACTCCGATCAACGCGTTCGGGTTCGATTCAAAGTCGCGGCCTGCACTTCTCACTTTGAGGCCGAGCGCGATGGCTGCGACGATCAGCGCGCCATTCGAGATATACGCACCTGCCCAACTCTCAGCGGCATGCTTCAACTGATAAGAACACGCGCGAGCTGACTTTGTCGGTGTTAGCGTCGCCAAGAATTCCATCGCGCGATTCACCTGTTCAACGATGATCTCTTGATACGGCGCACCGCGACGCGCCAACAAAATGCCGTCGGCGGAAATACGACAGAACCTGCGTCTCGCGATCTCTAATGCCTGCGCAGGCGATATCTCGTGCGCTATGTGGCCCGCGCTCGTATACGGCATATTCCCAATGAGCCCCGTGATGGCCCCTCTGAGCTGCACGCTTGGACGGGCAGCTCCATCAATAGCGCATCGAGCGACGCAGCGCGCCCTTGTCGAAACCCAGTTTTACCCGCCGAGATACTGTGCGACATTCATGGGACGGACGGGGCATGCTTGCCCCGGCCAATCCTGAGAATGTCCGTTGACCGGGGTAGACCAAAGTGGCGTCTCGGGGCCGTCAGGAGCGTTTTTGGCCAAAACCGGACCTAGCGCATGCTTCGCACGCTCTACCCTCAAGGTTCAAACCGGGCTTACTCCTATCGAACCGTTTGTTGGCGGACATCGTGCGCTCGCTGCAGAGCTAAGTCAGAAAATCGCGCGGAAGTCCAAAATAGCCAGAAATATATTCGCGATAGAATTGTGAGATTTGCTTAGCTATACTTCTACGATAGTGGCCAAATGAATTCCGCAAAGGGGGCGACGATGGCGACCGTAACAGTTGTGGCTAATGGAGAGGGCGACGAAAGAACAATCATTACCGACCCGCAGGGAACCACAGTCTACGACGAGGATGGTGAAATAATAACATCTGCAGGTGGCGATCGGCATGAAGAGTACGTCGAAAGATTCGGAGAGGGCGACCGTGGCAGCATAGTGAAGGACTCAGTCGAAGTCCCAGACGATCAAATAGACGACCACATACCGGGCCGTGACGACGATAAGGACGACGACGACGATAAGGGCGACGACGACGATAAGGGCGACGATGACGATAAGGGCGACGACGACGATAAGCGCGACGACGACGATAAGCGCGACGACGACGATAAGCGCGACGATGACGATAAGGGCGACGATGACGATCCCAGTGATATTACCGAGAAGCGAAGCTCCTGAAAGTCCTGATTGTTAGTTTCTGCGCGCCGGGCGACATTTTTGTTCAGTCCTGTTCAGCCTCGAAGCCTTTCGGAAAGCGACCTATGAGCAGTTTTTTCGGTCTTTCGACAAATCATTCGTGGATGGTTGCAGCTGCCAGCCTTACTTGGGGGGCGATTTCGTACACGCTCAATAGTCTCCGATCTCGCTCTCTGGAACGCACGAGGTTTATTTTTGAGCAACAGAGATTTTTTGAGACTGATTCTTCAATGCGAAAGGGCAACAAGATTTTGTATGGCCTTAAGCCAGATTTCACCGTTGAGACGTTCCTGCGTGTGATGAAAGAATTGAAGGGAACGACCACCGAAGTTACAAACAGTATGGCATTCGAGAGCTATCTAAATTTTCATTGGCGGATTGCTTACGCGCATATCGTTCTTGGGACGATAACTGTTTATGACCTGAATGCCTTCGGAGATTTTTATTACCGAATATCCTTGAACAAGGACCTATGCAAATACTGCATTGACGAGGGCTTCGACAAGATAATCGAAGCCATAGAAAAATTAACGCCAATGTGGAAGCGTGAGCAGGAAACGGTACCTGAATTGTTGTCCTCGATAGACAGATACAAGTCTCCATTTCAATAAACCGGGTTGTCATGAGCAACGAGTTGTCGTTCGCGATTTCCGAAAGGAAGGCAGCGTAGTCGATGCGGTCGCTTTTGTGGCCCATCCCGGACGTGGCACGATGCCCGCCTTGAGTCTGTTATGCGCCCCATAGCGGACATCCCTGCCGCGCGTCGGTTCGCGGCATCAAACAGGCATGAGTATCCGTGCTGGTGACGTCATCTCACGCGCTCCCTTATTTACTCCATCAGGCGACTGGGCAATCGTATCAGTAGTTGACGATCAAGCATCTCGGTATGCTCGGGACATAAGTAGCAATCGCGCAGCATCGCGCTCGGCAGCACGTCATCCCAAATGTTGACGACAGGCTTTCCTGTCCAAAACAACAGTAACACCGTCCATCCTCTCGGCGGGTTCTCAGTTTCGCTACGCTTACACGTCACCGTGCACCCGTTCCATGCGCACCCACCTCCCAAAGCCTTCACTTCGGATACCGTCATCGTTGTTGGTTCAGTAGCGGAGGCCTTGCGGCGTTCATGTCTATTTGAGATTGCCATTACGATTCCTGTTAAGGTCAATTTCGTTGTTGCGCGAGACTCAACTACGAAGCTCGATCAGATTCGTTCCGTGATATCTGAGGTCACTTATTTGGCTCGACGCACTTCCCATTCTTCTCTCTCCAAACATCATCTGGTCGGTGGCTTTGGCTTTTGAACCGGATGATCCTTGAGCCAAACGCCTATCGCTTTCTGAACCTCCATCAACTTATTTCGCGAGACTGAACCCGACATCGCAGCGACGATCTCCTTCGCCGTGTCGGTCGGTGTAAACACCGCGCCGCTGTCGTCACTGGATGCAAGCTGCTCTTCCAGATGAGCGACCTTGTCTAGCAGGTCTTTCTCCTTCTGTTTCCACGTTCGCCCCTTCGGCGCTGGCTCATAGCCGGATTTCTCATTGAGTAATCTCTTGATCAACGTCCGTGCGGTGTGCGGTGATGCAAGTGTTGCTTTCTCACCCGGCGACATCTTTGCACGAGCTTCGTTCAATGCTTCAAGCCGTTCGGGATGCTCCTCATCGAGAATGAACGCGAGCGCGGTCAGGATGCCCTTATATCTCTTGTCGCCTTTAATGCCGTAGTACCGCATCATGTCGCTCAGATGTTTGGCGTAGATGGAGCCTGAGCGTTTGTTGGTATTCGCCAAGCGAAGTGCCAGCCTGATGTGAGCGTTGTGAGCGAGACCGATAGTGATCCAGTTATCGAGATCGACTCCTTCAACTTTCTGACGAGAGAGATCGCGACCGTGCTCGATCAATGCCCGTTCTTGCGGGTTGAGATCGTTCTGAATTGCGCGCTCGATCTCAGATTGATGGTCGTTCATTGGCACGAGCCCGAGTGACTTAGCGCCACTAAGTCACCACACAATCCGTCGCAGCGCCACGGCTGCAAGACCGCCTTGCGAAGTCAAGTTTGATTACGTTAGATTTGCGTCACAAGCATCAGTAACGCTATCGGTGACGAAAAATGGCACAGCGTGGCAGACGGCCAATAAGCTCGGTGCGAATGACCGGCGCGGAACGCAATAAGAAATGGCGCGCGAAGAATTTCGGTGAGAAGCCCAAGCGGCAAACCATGACCGGTGCGGAACGACAACGGAAGCTACGTAACGTTCGGAAGGTCGCCAAAATCCGAGAGCTGATTATTCGAGAGTCGCTAGAGATCGCAGCAACAGCAGGCACCTCGTTGAGTATACCGTTAGCGGTACGACGTGCGACGTATCTCTTTTCGAAGTACCCGACGATATAACGCACACAGTTATTTATTGCGTCCCGCATCAACCACCGGTCGACTACCGAATGACCTTGTAAGCCTTGACGCGCTTACGTCGTGGTGTGGCGGCCGGTTTCCGTTGTTAGTTATTGAGCGCTTGCATCATCGCAATTTGTGCAAACATCTGCGGCCAGCCACGCTCGACGACCTTCAACAGAAATTCCATGGCCGTCTGCCATTCCGGTGCATCGTGCTCGGCCTTCGGCAGCTTGGTAATGTAGAGCGCAGCGTCGCGCAAGGTGATTAGCTTGCGACCGTTGGGCAGCACGATTGGATCGAAGAATGCTTGATCCCAAGACACGAACTTCGGCTATTCTTCCTCTTGCTTTGCGTCGCCCAGCAACGTGTTCCTAATCACGGCCTTTAATCGCGCGGCGGTTTCGTCTAGGTTGGCTAAGTCCCATCGCACTGTTTGTCGGTGATCGGTGTCAAAGTGCGTCTCGATCTTATCGCGGCAAATGTAGATAACGGGTTTTCTCAAGCCTTCGGCAAGACCCGCCTCCCAATACGCTCCGGCGTTTTCATCGGACAAGTCGGCGACAAGGAATCGGCAACGGCGTATTTCATCCTCGACTATAGCGTCGATGTGTCCAGCCTTCTGCGTAACTGTCCGCAATTCAAACCCAGTATCGGCGACGGCTTTCTTGAGGCAATTCTCGTACAGAATGTCCAAGTCGGCATTTGCGAATTTTCGCGCGAAGAACGCATACCGCGAGGCCACGTGCGAACGCTGCAATTGGTCGATTTGGTTCCAACCTGACGGGGTGATCTGGCTTCTAAAGCCATAACCAGTGAGAGATTGGAGGGTGATCAATCCGTTGTTCGACAGAGCTGTCGCCGCCCATTGTGCATCGACAGCATCAATTGCACCGACGCTCGCAAGAACGTCAAGATCCGAGAGCGCGTGGGTAGTGCCGATTATCTTGCCAACGCGACCGTCTGCCTGTTCACAAAACCAGAGCAATAAATTGTCGCATAGCTCAGCAGGTGTTGGCAAAGAATGCTAGCGTAGAGACTCAAAAAACTCCCGCGCGAGGATCGCTCGTGCCTGCTTTTGCAATTTTCGAATAAGATAGCTCGCGAGTGCCTTACGCTTGTCGTCTGTATATGGCAGTGGAAAGTCACGTACAACGACGTGTTCAACCGCGAAGTCGCCGCAGCGGGAACAGTCAACGACGGTGCCGATTTGGAATTCGGTTCGCAAAACGTTTGCAGGCGAATCACAAACTGTGCAGCGCCCGTCGGGCGTTCCTTGAGGTGGTTTGTGGTAGGGCAATGTCTCCTCCCATCGCACCGTTTGTCTGTGACCGAGAGTCAGACGTGTCGCGATTTCACCACGAAAAAATATCTTGGTCTCGTCAATCCTTATGGTCCGTCGTGATGCGCGGGCGGTTTCACTTTCGTAGGATCGTATTCTTGCCTCGTGATCCACTTCGCGTGTTCAGTCGACACCAAGGACTCCACTCGTTCCACGAGGGTTTTGAATGCTTGGTCGTCCGCCATTCCGTCGTAGGAACCCGAACGCGCAATGTAAGAGTATTTTTCGTGTCGTAAGGCTTCGCAGGTAGATCGATAGGTTATCCAATTGTGCTGCCATTGATTGAGTTGTTGAAGTCCCTCTAGGAGAACGGCGGCAGCGCCTATCGACGCCGTCACCCAGCCGTTAGCTAACAATGCGGTGATTGGGACAAGCCCGCTGAAAACGAACTCAAATAATTTTACCCGCTTGAACCACCATTGGGCTGTCCCCGATTTTGTGTCGTACCATTGAATTTGTTGTTCAAGCCGAAGATAGCCCGAATTTGGCTCATCGCTTGTGGTGGCTACGGTCATTTCGCGTTGATCAATTGAGCGAGGTAATTGTGATCCCAAGCGTACCATGGCAGCTTCAACTGTCTGGCAAGAGGCGGTAACGTAAGTTGCCCCGGACCGTCCTTTAGTCCCATGCAGATTATTTTGTTGCCTTTAGCGAAGCTTTCTTCGAGTTCCCAATTTACCCACGGGCTAGTGTGAGTGAGCGCGCTCACCATGCAGACGGTTACGGAAGTCCGAGCGATTTTTTCTCTGAGCTTCGCTTTGATGTACTTAGCGTCTTCGCTATCAATCGCTTTATCAAGTGACTCATCGTAAAACTCGATATCAAATTTGTCGTTCGCCGCGAGAAGACGCAGACCGTTTACCTGCGGTTTGTCCTCGTGACGAAAACTGATGAATACTCTTTTCATTGAATCACCCTCCAAATCCCAGCCTTAGTCTTCCGCAACTAGAGGGCGCGCGCAAGGACATTTGCGCCGAACGATGCAAGGCGCTTATGCGGCGGCGGTCTGATCCTCCTTATCCGCACCCCGCGCGACGATCCGTAGCGCATTATCCGACAATGGCCTTTGCAGTACCTTCGCCTCATCCCACGGCGCGCGCATCCAAACGTCGCGCTCCTCTTCCGTCGTCAAGATCACCGGCATCGCCTTTGGATGGATTGGCGCGACAACCTCATTCGGCGAGG
The DNA here is from genome assembly GCF_000938305.1 of Bradyrhizobium sp. LTSP885. Lineage (GTDB taxonomy): Bacteria > Pseudomonadota > Alphaproteobacteria > Rhizobiales > Xanthobacteraceae > Bradyrhizobium. Next base: position 70,815 of record NZ_JYMT01000021.1, on the reverse strand, counting down.
TGGTCAAGAATCCGTAGACAAGATGCGGACCGGGAATCGGTTTGGACTTCGTTCCGCGATCACCTCTGTATTCGGTCCAGATGCCAGCGAAGGCGAATAGCGGTCGTTCGTTATTGAGCGCGAACCACACCACGTCTTTTTTCTTCGTTTCTGGGTTCGGCTCAGGCGCGTATTCCGCGAAGCTATTGGCCGGGACGAGACACCGGTTTTCCGGTTTGAGCCAGCCGCGCCAGTGCGGTGAAGCGGTGTTGCGGATGTTGGTGACCGGCGGCCCGCCCGTGCGCGGTGGCGGTGGCATTCCCCATCGCATCATTGCCAGCTCCCTGTCGTCGCCAGCGTTGCGCACTACGGGGGCGGGATAGTCGGGGAAGACACCGGGCATTGGAGCAAGGTTGCCGACGTACCTGTTCATGATTTTGAACAGGCGGATAATTGCCTCTTGGTTGGTGGTGATCGAATAGAGATTGCACATGTTGGTTTGGTGCTTTTCAGTTCAAAAGGTGCCACGACACCTGCGCAAACGTTATGACCGTGGGGATCGATAAAAGGATAAAACCCGACGCGTAGAGAAATGAGACAAAAACACGCAAACGAGGTTTGGTGTTATCGAGCGCCAGGTAATGAAGCGCCAGCATGTCGTTTCGATACTTGTCGGTCCCCGCAACCTTCCCCAAGGCCCGCACAAACCCCTGAACAACCCGCCGTCCGCTAATTAATGCCAATGCAATCCGGTCGGAGTTGGGTCTTCCTTCATCGTCGTAGAACGGATGGTCGGTGTTACTGATTGGATCATCACCACTTGGAAACTCTTCCGGTAGCTCTGAAAATACCTCCAAAATGGCGACGGAGTACAAATTCATAAAGTCAGACGGAAGCCCAAGCCGTCTGATGACCCCCGGCATCATGGAGAATTCTCCACCCGCCCACTGAGTAAACGAGATAGAAATTTGGCTCACGATCAGAGCAATCCGCGTGGTCGTCGTTATCAAGTTTTCGGCCTGCACGTACTCGGTGGACGAAGCATAATCTTTGACTATCTGCGGGCATGACAATGAGAATAACGCCGAACCGAAGCCGAGAAATGTAAGTCCGAAATAGACATAGTAGAGTCGAGACAGCGTTATCTGTCGTGCTACCACGTCAGCGGTCCCCTCAGGCAACTTCATCCAGTGTGCAACCAGATCAGGCGACAACGTCAGGAGATCGACAATGTGTTGATTGAAAAGAAGAAGAGAGCCGATAAACGGAACTATGATTGTCAAAGATAGCAGCTTCGATTTTCCGATCCGGCGGATGGCAGACCAAGTTATTGAGGCGATAGGTCTGTTCGAAACAAACTGCCATCTCAGGCGGCTCAACCTTGAGAGAAAAAAATGTAGGCTCGTTCTCATTGAATTGCCGAACAGGTCACGCATGATTGTTCATCGTTCCCCCGGCCACCACGTCGATGGCGGATCGATGGCGGAAATCTTGGTCAACCGCAGCGCCACCAGATGACTGCGCTTGTACGGATGGCCGCGAACTTCCGAGCAGTCTTTGCAGCGCATGTAGCGTTCCAGTTCATGGATCGGTGTCGTTTTCGGCCGCCGCACGATGTTGAGCGCGACCGTCTGATGCGTGTCGCAGCCAAGGCATTTGACCTCAAGATACAGGTAACCGGCGTTGAGCGCATCGCCGAGTGCCGGGGAAGGTTGCGCCGGTCCCTGAAAGCCGAGCATACGGGCGTTCCAAGCCTCACAGGCGAGCCGGTCGGCTCGCTTGCGTGCCTCAGTCGCCCTCTCCGCTGCCGCACGGACCGACGCACCGTAGATTGACTCCCGTGATCTCGTGCCCATGAAGGACGTATTGCCCGCTTGACACCCTGAGAACAGAATGAGAACATTCCGAGCGTCCAGTCAACTCGGAACCGTCCATGTCGCGTGGTCCTGCGCCCAATCCACAGGCCGACGCTGACCGGCTTGAGGTGGCAGCGGACCAAGCGATTGCGGCGTGCGGTGGCGACGTGCGCGCCGCGCTCAAGGCAGTGATCGTAGCCAATGAGTATCTGGAAGCGGAAGTCAGCGAGCTGATGCGGGCGGTGTCGCACGCCTACGTGCGGGGAAGGTTCAAGACTTACACGGGCTGACGCGATGGAAAACGATGAGACCAACGATCGTTCAAAGGTCCATTACATCAAGCGACCCAAGCGACCTATGAGCCGTACTCGTTTGGTGATGGGCTTGCTATTGGTCGTCGCTATTCCGATTTTCATTGGCCTCGCCAGCAAGGTCGCGCACGAAAACGCGGAAGCAATCCAGCAAAGTTTCGGTCGATAGGAGGGAAACATGACCGAAGTTACCTATTACGTCGCACTTCCATTTGTTGCCAGTGACGACGGCATCGCGGCAGGCGAGCCGACCGAATGCTTCAATCCCACGGCTGTTGTAATGCGCGCGGAGGCGCTGTCGCGCAAAGAAGGTCACGTCGGCGCGATCGCGTTTAGCCGCACTGGTGATCCTGCGACCGGCAATTTCGGCGATGCCACAGTGATTAGAAAGTTTGGCGAGGTGCCGGATGATTTGAGTGCGTTGTAGCGGAGTGCGTGATGTCTGACTTTGCGCCGCGATCTGAAACAGCGGTCGATTGGGCGATGTATCTTAGCGGGGCATGTTTCTAGTGAAGGATTGGCTCTGCATATTGTCGCCGTGGCTTGCGCTCATTGCCTTGATAATTTGGGATACGCGCGAGAAGAACACATGGCGGACCACACTCAAAGAACCGTTGACGTTGTTCACGGCTATCTTGGCGGTCGCCACCGTGGCGTTGGTCTGGGTCGCGGCCCTTCAATGGGAGACACTTGAAAACACGGATCACACCATCAAAGAGACTCTTCAACAAAATCGGGATTCGCTTGTAATCCAGCAGCGGGCTTTTATGACCGCAAAGGAAATTCGGTTCGAACCATTGACCATGTTCGGCATCAAGGGGGCCACATGGCTCGCAGACGTATTCTGGGAAAACAGCGGCAACACGCCAACAAAGAATTTGACCGTCATCGCCAATTGCGTCTCTGGCTTCGAACAGTTGGTCGACCCGGCCAACATCCCGAAGGAGAAGCGAGCTACAACCTTTCGAGTGACGACGATTTCCAAAGCAGTCTTTGGCCCCAAGCAGATTAATCGCGCCGGGCTTTGCCCCGTAACCAGTCTCGACGTGATCTTGGGGCAGCTCGGCGCGTTTACGCATCTGTATGTCTACGGCGTCGCGATCTATCACGACATCTTCGATCAATCTTCGTGGAGACTCACGCAGTTCTGCTTTCAAGCTGCCAATTTTGTCGTTGGTGGCACAGAAAGCGATCCAACCATGACTGGCTTTGTAGCTCCTTGCCCGGTTCGCAATTGCACAGACGAAGAATGCGGAGAGGACGTACAGCGTCGTGTAACGGAATTTATGGCACGCAAGACCAAACTTTATCGCCCGTTCCGTCCGAAAGTTGCAGTTCAACCAAAGCCGGGCACGCCGTAGCGGCGCGAGGATGATTAACCTCTCAAACGGTTGGTTCGTGCTTGGCCAAATATGCCTCTAACCAATCGACCACGTGGGTCATCCCGCTGCACAGCGCCGAAATTGCCGCGCACATGGCGGCAAACTTGTTGAGTCGAGCCGAGCTATCGAGCCACGGCTTAAGCGCTTCCAGACTGTCCAAATTCATATCCGGCGCGGTATCCACCGATGCCAACAACCAGAACCAAGCTGCGCCGAACGCAGCAATTGCAGAAAGAATTTGAAGGGCGGTGCTAGTCCTCATGATTTTCTCCGGATCGCCGGTCGTCGGAAGATGCCATTGTCTCACAGGTTGAACTTCGTGCAATATGCGCGAGAGAATTGTCGGAAGCAGAGGTTGTAGCGAGGGGAAGACAATGACGGATACTGATCAAGACGCTCCAAAAAAGAAACGCAAAACAGGAATCCCAACAGGAAACGCGGGGGAATATTTTGTAATGGGCGAACTTCTTCGTCGTGGATTTGACGCTCAACTGGCCGACCGAAATACCAAGGGTTACGATTTGGTGGTCGGACTCGCTACATCTCCAACGTTGCGAAAAGTGCAGGTGAAAACCGTTAGAGCTGCACCGTGGTTTGTGAGAGCTGACGATTTTTCGGGCAAGAATGCACGACAGGTCACGGTTTATGTGCTGATAGGTCCCGAGACCGCATCTAAGCCGATCAGGTACTTCATTGCTAAGAATAAGAAGTTAGCGAGCCATGTCCATCATCCCGAAGGATGGAAGGACAACGCGTTTATGAGTATGAAGGCAGTGGCGCGACACGAAGATCGCTGGAAGGACATTTTGGGTTAGTCGTCGGGGCAACCCTGTGGCCAACGACCACGGTTGCGCCCAAGGCCGGACTTTCGAGGAACCGTGTGCAACGGCCTTACGAACGCTCGACAACACTGTGATACAAGCGCAAGGCGTGGCTGCCTACTAGTGCGACCTCAAAGTTATTCCGGTTTGAACGGGAAACCTTTGCTCTTTAAGAAACCGATGAAGTCCGCCGGATACATTCGGCTTAACGTCATTCCGATTGGCGTCCCCCAAACCTCCTGCACGTCAACCGTTAGCACAGCGCCAGCCTCTTCGCGTCGGGACCTTCGCCATTCAGCATTTAGGCTGTCGATTTCACCCTTCCGTTCCGCGTCAAATCTAATGAAATGCATTTGGTAGCTCCCCCTTCGTCCTCAATTGCCTTCCATCGTTGCGGCAATATTGGGGCAACGAGATTCGTTATGCACAACGCAATAGCCCGGCTCGTTGGCGGGATTTTCGTTCACGCAGGCCAACGAAGCCACCATCGACGTTTCGGGAACTCATGGACTAGGAACGGACGAAACCTATGCGAGAAGTCCGAAGGTCCGTCGCCTTGTTCCCGCAACCAATCGAAATGCGCAGTTCTGTCTCTGCGATATTCGGCTCGTTCGGGCGGCAACGCCTCATCAATCGCTTCGTCGGCGGATTTAACTGCTTCCACGCGAAAGCGTACCTCTCTTAGATACTTAAACATTTCGTCGTCGAACAAAAATTGCGCATCGAGAGCCATCAATCCAAAGGATCGAATGTCAGCTTCCGTGACGCCATCGTATGCTTTTGCGAGAATGTCCCGCGTCGCCGCGTAGACCGCAACCCGTTTGGGGTACAGCATAACGAACTTGTCCATGTGGAGTCTGTCGTTCGCAATCACCATCTGTCGCGCGGCAATCCATGCGCCGACGGCCGCAATCAACGCGCCGAAAAAGCCCACGGCTAATGTCTGAAACGATGCCATTTAGAAATGTCCCTTCGCGAATCCCCTAGGGATGGTTGGAAATATACGGCAAATAGCCCCGGCACGATGACCGGGCTTCCTTCCTCAGCGCGACGGGGCGGCCCTTCCTGTCGACGGTGGCGAGATCAGTGAAGCGAACAGGCGGCTGCTCGGTCGCCAAGGCACGGCGGCGGGCGGTGGTGGTGTCTGTCATCGATCCGCTTTGGCCCGCTCGGCAGGCCGCGCAAGACGCTAGGGTCGCGGCGGCGATGCCGCCCCGCAGCGTGACTCCGTGTCGAGGGCAATAGTCCCGGGCACCGAGCGCCAGCCCTTTCGATCCGTCGCACTGCCGACCGGCTGGCGGAGGTGATTCCGGGCTCGATGAGCAAAAACCGAGCTGACGGACTTAATCCGCCAGTCTCCCGGCATCCCGGCGTTTGTCCGAACCGGCCGGGACATGGCCGGGACATTTCAAACGGCCCGGCGCTGCAAGTACCTGAACTAATGCTAGATTATCGCTCCAAAGGGCTTGAAGCTGCCGCCCTTGTAGGGCACGGTGGTGAGATTGACTTTCGCCAGATGCTTGAAGAGCTCGCCAGCGAGATGCGCCGAGGTGCCGGTGCCGTAGGTGCCGTAAGACAGCTTCTCCGGATCGGCCTTCGCCGCCGCGATCAGGTCGGCGATCGATTTGATCGACGACGATGGATTGACCACGACCACGTTGAACGAGCGCGCGACCAGCGCCACCGCGGCAAAATCCCTATGCGCATCGTAGGGCAGCTTCTTGTAGAGGCTCGGAATGACGGCGTTGGCAAACGTACCCATCAGCAGCGTGTAGCCATCGCCCGGGCTGCCCGCGACGCTCTGCGTGCCGATGATGGTCCCCGCGCCCGGCTTGTTCTCGATGATGATTGTGGCGCCGAGGTCTTTCTGCATCTCCTGCGCCAGCGTGCGCGCAACGACGTCGGTGCCGCCGCCCGGTGCGAACGGCACCACGATCTTGATGATGTGATCGGGAAAGGCGGCAAGGACCGGCGCCTGCAACAACACGTTTGCTGCAATCGCGAACAGAATGGTGATCAGAACTCGAAACCGCATGACGCGCCCCGGAAGCAAGAACGCCCTCTTCATATACGCGTCATACACGCGCGCGCCATGCAAGGGACGATGAGCGGTCATGACGTGGCGCGCGTGTGCGTCACTGCTTCGATCGACTAGCCTCCGCGCCGAAAAACCGCTTCGGGAGGATCGTATGAGGCATTGGGTCGCCGGATTATTGCTGCTGGTTGCGCCGCAGGCGCTCGCACAACAGGCCGTTCCCACCATCGCCTTCGAGTCCGTGCCCAATCCGTTGAAACTGCCGCCGAACATGTATTTCGGCGAAGCCTCGGGCGTCTCGGTCAATTCCAAGGGCCACGTGTTCGTGCTGTCCCGCGGCAACACCAGCGGGCCGGCCTATGCCGCCGCGGCGACGCAGCTGCTCGAGTTCGACGCGCAGGGCAAATATGTCAGGGAGATCGGCAAGAACCTCTATGCTTGGTCGTTCGGACACACTGTAAAGATCGATCCCCAGGACAATATCTGGGTGACCGACAAGGGCTCGGACATGGTGATCAAGTTCGAGCCCGAGGGCCGCGTCCTGATGGTGTTCGGCCGAAAGCAGGAGGCCTCCGACGAAGACACCGCACCGCTGAAGCACCCGAAGCCGCCGCTGCCGGCCGAGGACGGCCGCTTCCGCCAGGTCACGGATGTCGCCTGGGACAAGGCCGGCGACACCTTCATCAGCGACGGCTACATCAATTCGCGGGTCGCCAAGGTCGACAAGGACGGCAACTGGCTGAAGTCATGGGGCGACCGCGGCAAGGAGCCCGGCCAGTTCAACACGCCGCATTCGATCGCCACCGACGCCAACGACAATGTGTATGTCGCCGACCGCGGCAATCACCGCATCCAGGTGTTCGACAAGGACGGCAAATTCCTGCGTCAGTTCGTGATCGACCTGCCGGTGCCGCCGGACGCCAAACCTGCGATCGGCAAGATTCCCGATGAAGCGATGATGGCCGGCGGCACATTCCATCCGGGCTCGCCCTGGGCGATCTGCATCACGCCGCCGCCGCACCAGGTGCTGTACAGCTCCGACGCCTGGCCCGGCCGCATCTACAAGCTGTCGCTCGACGGCAAGGTGCTCGGCATGCTTGGCCAGTCTGGCAAGCAACTCAAGCAATTCGGCTGGATCCACGCGATGGCGTGCCCGTCGGAGAACGTGCTCTACGTCGCCGAGCTGTTGAACTGGCGAGTGCAGAAGCTGCTGCTGAAGCCGTAATATGACGCACAGGCTCGCTATCCACTACGCTCCGTCATTGCGAGCGAAGCGAAGCAATCCATGCCTCAACGTATGCAGAGCGATGGATTGCTTCGTCGCTTCGCTCCTCGCAATGACGGCTGGGTCCATCACGAATACGGATTGATCAGCTTCTGCTGCTCGGTGGCGTGGCGCACCAGGAGGTCGATGAAGGTGCGCACCTTGGCCGAGAGATGATGGCGATGCGGATAGACCGCGTTCATCGTCAGCTCGACCGGGCGGTATTCGGGCAGCAGGCGAACCAGCGCGCCGGATTCCAGATCGTCGCGGACCAGAAACCCCGCCGCCAGCCAGATCCCGACGCCGGCGATCCCGGCCAGCCGCAGCGTCTCGCCGCTGTTCGAGACCAGATTGCCGGACACCCGCACCGATGCCGGCGCGCCCTTGCGGTCGACGAAACGCCACTCGTCCCTGAAGGGATAATTGACATGCTGGATGCAGTTACGATCAGCGAGATCGGCGAGCTGTTCCGGCTTGCCGTGCTGCTCGAGATAGCTGTGCGAACAGCACAGCACGTGCCGCCAGGTGGCGATGCTGCGCACGATCAGGCTGGAATCGGGTGGCGGGATCATCCGCACCGCGAGATCGTAATTCTCGTCGATCAGGTCGACGTCGCGCTCGCCGATGGTGAGATCGACCTTGACCTCGGGATAGGTCGCCAGGAACTCGGCGACTGCCGGCGAAAGGAACTGCACGACGTGGGTGTTGGTGTAGATGCGCAGCGTGCCGCGCGGTACCGATTGCAGCGCGCCCGCGATGTCGTCGGCTTGCTCGATATCGGAGAGGATCTGGATGCATCTGTTGTAATAGGCTTGGCCGACCTCGGTGAGGCTGACCTTGCGCGTGGTGCGGTTGAGCAGCCGGACGCCGAGGCGTTCTTCCAGCGACTGGACGTGGTTGCTCACCATGGTCGTGGACATGTTGAGCTTGCGGCCGGCGGCGGAGAAGCCCCCGGAATCCACGACCCGGACGAAGGCGGTCAGGCTGGTCAGGCGATCCATGTGGCGAGACCCGGATTGTTCGCTCTGGCTTGATATTGCTTCCAGTTTAATCGGGATTATCACGGCGCGGCGGACATTGCATCTTCCCGACGTACCCGGCGCCCTCCCAGGAGGATACGCCTTTCGATTCGGAGGATGCCATGTCGACCACCACCTATGTCTCTGATGATGCTCCGAAAATAAGCCTGCGCCCGTCCCGGAGGGTGATCAAGCGGGCAGCCCTTGCGCTGGCCGCCGCGCTTGGCCTCGCCGTGGTGGGCGATTTTGGTTACGGTTACCTGACCACCGGCCGCTATCTCGAGAGCACCGATGACGCCTATGTGAAGGCTGATTCCACGATCATCGCGCCGCGCGTGTCCGGCTACATCGCGCGGGTCCTGGTCAGCGACAACCAGCCGGTAAAGGCCGGTCAGTTAATGGCGCAGATCGACGATCGCGATTTCCGTACCGCGCTCGGCCAAGCCAAGGCCGATGTCGATGCCGCCCAGGCGTCAGTGCGCAATCTCGACGCCCAGATCTCGCTGCAGCACCCGCTCATCGACCAGGAGACCGCCGACGTCGCCGCCGCCGACGCCAATCTGAAGTTCGCCCAGGAAGAGCAGACCCGCTACGACGGCCTGATGAAGACCGGCTCCGGCACGGTGCAGCGTGCGCAGCAGACCGACGCGGCGCTGCGCTCGAACAACGCCCAATTGCAGCACGCCAAATCCGGCCTGCTGGCAGCCCAGCGCAAGATCGACGTGCTCACCACCCAGCGCGCCCAGGCCACAGCGCAACTCGATCATGCCCGCGCAGTTGAACAGCAGTCCGAGCTGAACCTGTCCTACACCGAGATCACCGCGCCGGTGGAGGGCACCGTCGGCGCCCGCACGCTCCGCGTCGGCCAATATGTGCAGGCTGGCACGCAGCTGATGGCCGTGGTGCCGCTGGATGCGGTCTATGTGGTCGCCAATTTCAAGGAGACCCAGCTCACCCATGTGCGCAACGGCCAGCCGGTCGAGCTCACCGTCGACAGTTTCCACGGCACCAGGCTGAAGGGCCATGTCGACAGCCTGTCGCCGGCGAGCGGCCTCGAGTTCGCGCTGCTGCCGCCCGACAACGCCACCGGCAATTTCACCAAGATCGTGCAGCGCGTGCCGGTGAAGATCGTGCTCGACGACAACAGCCTCACCGGCCTGCTGCGCCCGGGCATGTCGGCGGAGCCCGTCGTCAACACGAAGGCGACAGTGCTGGCTGAGCGTGAAGCAAAGAGCCGCCTCGCCCTCGGGATCGCTGCGAACCGCGGCAACGGCAGCTAGCCGCTGAACCATTCTTCGTAAGATGAGCACGCGTCCCAGGCTCCCTCCCCCCTTGTGGGGGAGGGCTGGGGAGAGGGGTACCACTTGCGCTGACCTTCGACGGTTCGCGAGGACGTAGCCGTGACGCGTCAGCAGGATTGAAGCTGTTCGCAAATCTCGGACGGCAGCGCCCGGGGCCAACCCCTCTCCCCAGCCCTCCCCCACAAGGGGGGAGGGAGCCGAGCGTGCTTGCTCACCTTACGGGCAACCTCATTATCAATCCCGGCCGGACAATCCTTCCAACATTTCCCCGATTATCGAAACGTGCCGCCTAATGCATCCTGCGCTTGCCAAAGCAAGGGACGACCCCAATGACCGCGCTCCAGCCCACATTGAATACCGCAGCCTCGGCTGACCTCGATGCCCCCAAGGCCGCGACATCAGCGCCGGTGGCAATCTCGCTCAAGACCTGGGTCGCGGTGATCGGCGCCACGCTCGGGGCTTTCATGGCGGTGCTCAACATCCAGATCGTCAACGCATCGCTCGCCGACGTCCAGGGCGCGATCGGTGCCGGCATCGATGATGGCGGCTGGATATCGACCTCCTATCTGATCGCCGAGATCATCGTGATCCCCCTCAGCGGCTGGCTCGCGCAGGTGTTCTCGGTCCGCATCTACCTCCTCACCAACGCAGTCCTGTTCCTGGTGTTCTCCGCGGCGTGCGCACTGGCGCAGAACCTGCCGCAGATGATCGTGCTGCGCGCCGTGCAGGGTTTTGCCGGCGGCGTGCTGATCCCGATGGCCTTCACGCTGATCATCACGCTGCTACCCCGGGCGAAGCAGCCGATCGGCCTCGCGCTGTTCGCGATCTCGGCGACGTTCGCGCCCGCGATCGGCCCGACCATCGGCGGCTACCTGACCGAGAACTGGGGCTGGCAGTACATCTTCTATGTCAATCTGGTGCCCGGCGCTGTCATGATCGGCATGCTGTATGTCTCGCTCGACGCCGGCCCGATGAAGCTGTCGCTGCTCCGTCAGGGCGACTGGCTTGGCATCATCACCATGGCGATTGGGCTAGCCGCGCTGCAGACCGTGCTCGAAGAGGGCAACAAGGACGACTGGTTCGGCTCGCCCTTTATCGTCCGCCTGTCGGTGATCGCAGTGGTTGCGCTGACCGGCTTCCTGGTGATCGAGCTCAGCGTCGAGAAGCCGCTGCTCAATCTGCGACTGATGCTCCGCCGCAATTTCGGCTTCGGCATGCTGGCCAACTTCCTGCTCGGCGTCGCGCTGTACGGCTCGGTGTTCATCCTGCCGCAGTACCTGTCGCGCATCCAGGGCTACAATGCCGAACAGATCGGCATGGTGCTGGCCTGGACCGGCCTGCCGCAGCTCTTGCTGATCCCGATGGTGCCGCGGCTGATGCAGCGCCTCGACCCCCGTATCATCATCGGAATCGGCTTCACGCTGTTCGCCGGCTCCAACTTCATGAACATCTTCATGACCAACGACTACGCCACCGATCAGCTGTTCTGGCCCAACGTGGTCCGCGCCGCCGGCCAGGCGCTGGTGATGGCGCCGCTGTCCGCAGTCGCGACCGCAGGCATCGAGGCGGAGAACGCGGGTTCAGCGTCCGGCCTGTTCAACATGATGCGCAACCTCGGTGGCGCGGTCGGCATCGCAATTTTGCAAACGGTATTGACCAAGCGCGAGCAGTATCACTCCAACGTGCTGAGCGAATCCGTCTCGCTGCTGGAGCCGGCCACCCGCGCACGGATCGACCAGATGACCCAATACTTCATGAACCGCGGCATCGCCGGCCAGGCCGAGGCGACCCACAGCGCGATCGTTGCGATCGGCCGCATCGTGCAGAAGCAGGCCTTCATCCTCGCCTTCAGCGACACCTTCTATTTGCTCGGCATCGCCCTGATCGTCGCACTGATCGCGGGCCTGTTCCTGAAGAAGCCCGGCCATCTCGCAGGTGGCGGCGGCGCGCACTGAGCATTATCTACGATGACCCAAGGAGAACGACCATGAAACCTCGCATGAACTACTACCAGGCTGCACCGGAGCTCATCAAAGCGCTGGCCGCGGTCGACACCCAGATCAGGGCGAGCGGCCTCGAGCAATCCCTGATCGAACTGGTCAAGACCCGCGCTTCCCAGATCAACGGCTGCGCCTACTGCATCGCCGTCCATACCGAGGACGCACGCAAGCACGGCGAGACCGAGCAGCGGCTCTATCTGCTCAACGCCTGGCGCGAGTCGCCGGTCTACACCGACCGCGAGCGCGCAGCACTGGCCTGGACCGAGGCACTGACCCTGGTCTCCGAAACGCACGCGCCCGACGCCGACTATGAGGCCGTGCGCGCCCATTTCTCGGAGACCGAGACGGTCAACCTGACGATGCTGATCGGAACGATCAACGCCTGGAACCGGATCGCGATCGGCTTCCGCGCGGTGCATCCGGTGAAGGTGAAAGTGGCGGCGTGATGACACCACTGCCCGCCCCACACTCTGCTGTCATGCCCCGCCTTGAGCGGGGCACCCAGTACGCCGGGACCTCTCGGCTCAAGCATTGCTGTCTCTGGAATACTGGGTCGCCCGGACAAGCCGGGCGATGACAGCTGAAGATACGGCAGGACCGCGCTAAACCGCGGTCGCCTTGGCGAATTCGACATAGATCTCGCGCAGGCGGGCGCTCATCGGGCCGACCTTGCCGTTGCCGACTGGCTTGCCGTCGATCGCGACCACGCCCTGCACGAACACCGAGGCGCTGGTGATGAAGGCTTCCTTGGCGGCGAGCGCCTCCTCGATCGTGAAGGCGCGCTCCTCGATGCGGAGTTGGCGCTCCTCGGCGAGCTTGACCACTGCCTTGCGGGTGCAGCCCGGCAGGATCTCGCTGCCGTTCTGCCGCGTCACGATGACGTCGTCCTGGGTGACGATGAAGCTCGAGGACGAGCCGCCCTCGGTGACCTTGCCGTCCTCGATCATCCAGGCTTCGCCGGCGCCGGCTTCGGCCGCAGCCTGCTTGGCCAGCACCTGCGCCAGCAGCGCGACGCTCTTGATGTCGCGTCGCGTCCAGCGGATGTCGGGCACGGTGATGACATTGATGCCGGTCTTGGCCGAGGCTGCGTTGATGATGTCCTTTTCCGAGGTGAACATGACCAGCGTCGGCTTGACGTCCGCCTTCGGGAACGGAAAGTCGCGCCCCTTGTCGGCGCCTCGGGTGACCTCGAGATAGACCATGCCGTTGACCAGGTCGTTGCGCTTGATCAGTTCCTTCTGGATCTGCTCGATCCGCTCGAGCGTCTCCGGCAGCGCGAGCTGTATCTCGCCGACCGAACGCTTCAGCCGCGCCAAATGCGAGGCGTTATCGATCAGCTTGCCCTCGAGCACCGCGGCCACTTCATAGATGCCGTCGGCGAACAGGAAGCCGCGGTCGAACACCGAGACCTTGGCCTCGGAATGCGGCACATACGAGCCGTTGACGTAAGCGATCTTTTCCAAGCGAATTCTCCTGCGGCGAAGGGCGGGTTTCAGCCCTTCGTATACGCAAATTATTAACGGCGATAAACCCTCAAGCACGCGTCATTCCGGGGCGATGCGCAGCATCGAACCCGGAATCTCGAGATTCCGGGTTCGGTCCTGCGGACCGCCCCGGAATGACGGCTGAGAGATTAATGCTGCAAGATCTTCGACAGAAACTTCTGCGCCCGGTCGCTGCGCGGCTTGCCGAAGAAGTCGGCCTTGTTGGCGTCCTCGACGATCTCGCCGCGGTCCATGAAGATGACGCGGTCGGCGACCTTGTTGGCAAAGCCCATTTCGTGGGTGACGACCATCATGGTCATGCCCTCGCGGGCGAGGTCGACCATCACGTCGAGCACTTCGCTGATCATCTCGGGATCGAGCGCCGAGGTCGGCTCGTCGAACAGCATGGCGATCGGGTTCATCGCGAGCGCGCGGGCGATCGCGACGCGCTGCTGCTGGCCGCCCGAGAGCTCGGCCGGATATTTCTTGGCGTGGTCGTTCAGCCCGACGCGATCCAGCAGCTTCATGCCGGTGACCGTGGCCTCGTCATGCTTGCGTCCGAGCACCTTCTCCTGCGCGAGGCAGAGATTGTCGATGATCCGCAAATGCGGAAACAGCTCGAAGTGCTGGAACACCATGCCGACGCGCGAGCGCAGCTTCGGCAAGTCGGTCTTGGGGTCGTTGACCTTGATGCCGTCGAGGATGATGTCGCCACCCTGGATCGGCTCCAGCGCGTTGACGCATTTGATCAGGGTCGACTTGCCCGAACCGGACGGGCCGCAGACCACGACCACCTCGCCCTTGGCGACGCTGGTGGTGCAATCCTTCAGAGCCTGGAAGCTCGGGCCGTACCATTTATCGACGTGGTTGATCTCGATCATTGGTTCTCAACTTGTCTGTTTGGCATGATCTTGCCGGATCATGCCTAGCGAACGATGGCAATGCGCGCCTGCAGGCGGCGGACGAAGAAGGATGCGGCACAGCAAACGACGAAGTAGACCAGCGCCGCGAACAAATACATTTCGACCAGACGGCCGTCACGCTGCGCCACCTTGCTGGCGGCGCCGAGGAAATCCGGAATCGAGAGCACGTAGACCAGCGAGGTGTCCTGGAACAACACGATGGTCTGGGTCAGCAGGATCGGCAGCATGTTGCGAAACGCCTGCGGCAGCACGACGTAGCGCATCGTCTGGCTGTAGGTCAGGCCGAGCGCGTTCGCCGCAGCCGGCTGGCCGCGCGAGATCGACTGGATGCCGGCGCGCATGATCTCGGAGAAATATGCCGCCTCGAACATCACGAAGGTGATCAGCGAGGAAGCGAAGGCGCCGACGCTGATCGGGCGCGACGCGCCGGTCAGCCACTGCCCGATATACGGCACCAGGAAGTAGAACCAGAAGATCACAAGCACCAGCGGCAGCGAGCGCATGAAGTCGACGTAGAAACCCGCGATGCGGCCGAGCACCTTGTAGCCGGACAACCGCATCAAGGCGATCAGCGTGCCGAACACCAGGCCGCCGACCGCGGCGAGCGCCGTCAGCGTCAGCGTGAATCGCATGCCCTCGAAAAACAAATAGGGCAGCGCGCGACGGATGACGTCGAAATCGAGATTGGAGAACATCGCTATTTCCCCGTGATGTAGCCGGGGATCGCGACATAGCGCTCGAGATAGCGCATCGCGGTGACCACGACGAAATTGACGAGGAGATAGATCACGGTCGCTGCGGTGAAGGCCTCGAACACCTGGAACGAGAATTCCTGCATCGAGCGCGCCTCACCGGTCAGCTCGATCAGGCCGATGGTGATCGCAACAGCTGTGTTCTTGATGGTGTTGAGGAATTCGGAGGTCAACGGCGGCAGGATGATGCGGAACGCAATCGGCAACAGCACGTAGCGATAGGCCTGCACCGTGGTCAGGCCGAGCGCGGTCGCAGCCTGCTTCTGCCCGCGCGGCAGCGAGCCGATGCCGGCCTGCAATTGCACCGCGACCCGCGCCGACATGAACAGGCCGATACCGATCGCGGCGGTCCAGAACGGCGCATTCGGCATCTGCTTCATCCAGAGCCCGGCGGACTTCGGCAGCAATTCCGGCAGCACGAAGAACCACAGGAAGAGCTGCACCAGCAGCGGCATGTTGCGGAAGAATTCGACCCAGCAGAAGCCAATCCACGAGGCCGTCTTCGATGGCAACGTGCGCAAGACACCGATCACGGTGCCCATGATCAGCGCGATGATCCAGGCCAGCGCCGCCGTCTTGAGGGTGACCACCAGTCCCGCCAGCAACAGGTCGAGATAGGTGCCCGTCCCCATCGGGTTCGGCTCGAGGAAGATATGCCAGTTCCAGTTATAGTTCACGGGTCCCCCGCGCAAACGCGCCGATCACGCATACCCCAACGCGTATGCGCCCAATATATGCAAATGTCCGGCCATTCTCCTCCAAAAATGGCCGGACATGTGAATTTAGGACCCACCGAGAGGTGGTGGGTTCACGCATTTCCGTCATTGCGAGGAGCGATAGCGACGAAGCAATCCATATTCATGCTAGGTGACAATGGATTGCTTCGCTTCGCTCGCAATGACGTGGAAAGAGTAAGTCTGTCTTACTTGTACGAATCCGGATCCGGTGAATCCGACGGTTTGGCGAACTCGTTCTTCAGCTCCGGCCCGAGCGGCAAGTTGAGGTTCAAGCCCTTCGGCGGGACCTTCTGGGTGAACCACTTGTCGTAGATCTTCTCGCCCTCGCCGCTGCTGTAGAGCGCGGCGGTGGCGGCATCGACCACTTTCTTGAACGGCGCGTCATCCTTGCGCAGCATGATGCCATAGGGCTCGGGCTTGGAGAACGCATCCTTGGAGATGACGTAATCGTCCGGCGATTTCGAGCCGGCGACGAAGCTCGCGAGCAGGACGTCGTCCATCACGAAGGCGACCGCGCGGTCGGTCTCGACCATCAGGAAGGCTTCGGCGTGGTCCTTTGCGGGAATGATGTTGACGCCGAGGTTACGGGCGACATTGGCTTCGGTGAGCTGCTTGATGTTGGTGGTACCGGAGGTCGAGACCACCGTCTTGCCCTTCAGATCGTCGATCGACTTGAGCCCGCTCGATTTCTTGAAGACGTAGCGGCTCGCGGTCAGGAAGTGGGTGTTGGTGAAGGCGACCTGCTTCTGACGCTCGACATTGTTGGTGGTCGAACCGCATTCGAGGTCGACAGTGCCGTTGGCCATCAGCGGAATACGCGTCGCCGAGGTCACCGGGTTGAGCTTGACCTCGAGCTTGTCGAGTTTCAGCTCCTTCTTCACCGCATCGACGATCTTGTTGCAGATGTCCATGGCGTAGCCGATCGGCTTCTGGTTGTCGTCGAGATAGGAGAACGGAATCGAGGAATCGCGGAAGCCGAGCGTGATCGCGCCGGTCTCCTTGATGTTCTTCAGCGTCCCGGTCAGCTCCTCGGCCTGCGCCTGGCCTGCGCCGAGCGCGGCGGCGAGCGCGAAGCCGATCAGATAGTTGCGTGTCATACGTCTACTCCTTCGTGGAATCGGTCGGTTAATGCGTCAGAATGTCGGCGAGGACGGGGGCGATGTAGCGGCGAAACTGCTCAGGATTCTCGCTCATCGGGAAATGACCGAGCTTCTCCATGATCGTGACGCTGGCGCCCCCTATAGCCGCTGCGGTCCGCCGCGTGTCCTCGGGCGTGCAGGAGAAATCATACTCGCCCGTGAGCAGATAGAGCTTGCATACTTTAGTATCGATTGACGCGACCCGACCGCGCAGGTCGCCATCGACCCGGTAGAAGTAGAGATCGCCCTTGAACACGCCGGGACCGCCCTGCTTGTAGGCCCACAGCGTTTCCATGCGCAAGGCTTGCGGACTTTGCGGGGCGATTAATCCCGATACCAGCGCGGCGCAGACTTCGCCGCCATGAACGTCCGGACGGTTGAGCCAGCTCGTATCATACCACGGCGACTGGAAATCGGCGGCCTCGAGCCCGATCAGCGCGCGAAACTCGGCGGCATGTTCGATCGCAAGGTTGAGCACGATGCGGCCGCCGATCGAGCAGCCCATCACGACCGGCTTCTCCAGGTGGAGCGCGCGGCAGAAGGCACGGATGGTCTCGGTGTATCTGATGGTGGTGAGTTGATAGTCATCGCCGGCCCAGCTCTTCGGCGGATTCGACTTGCCATGAAAGGGCATATCGAAGGCAATGATGCGGAAATTTTCGGCAAACTCGCTATCTGCGAGCAGATGCCGCCATTGCCGCGCGTCCGAACCCGCGGTGTGCAGGCAGACCAGCGGAATGCCCTTGCCATTCTCCTCGAAATAGATGCGATGCAATTCACCGTCGATCTCGACGTGAACGTAGCGGCCGATCATCGGCTCAATATAACCGTTCTCGATGTGGCCGCTCATGACACCACCGCTTGAACATGTGCGCGCGGCAGCGCCAGCAGATCCTTGAAATATTGCAGATGCGTCATGAAGGGATGCAGATCGCCTTCCAGCACCTCCTCGCCGCGCTTGGTCAGCGCCAACAGATCGTGCCAGCCGGGCTTCGGCTCCGCCTGCCAATGGGACGCCCATGCGAGCGTGGTCGCACGATAGGAGAAGCGCCAGGAGCGCATCAGGATCGGCGTCGGCGCGAACTCGACGATGCGGCCGGCGCGGATCGCGGCGTAAAACGGATGATCCATCGGACCGAGACGGCAGTCGCAATCGAGCAGCCGGCCGCGCGCAATCAGCGCCGGGGCAAGGTCAAGCAACGCGGGAATGCCGGCAAACGCCGTGATGATTGCGGCGTCGGTGGCGTCAGGCGATCGTGTCATCCGTTGAGCAGGGTTCCGGCGGCGGGCGGCCGCATGATGGCCGGAAGCACGTGAGGTCGCAAGGCGCCGCGGGCCTTGGATTCCCTTGATTATACACTTGACCAAACGCCGCGTGCGAACAAGCGCCTCGCGCAAGTGGAGGTGACGTGGGCGCTTTAGCCCGCCTTGACACCACGGCCGTTGTTCGGCGCCTGCGCCACCGCGCGCGCCAGCACCTGGGCTTCCTTCTTCAGCATGTCGGCCAGTTCCGTCTCGCGGCGGCGGATGCGGTCGCTAGCGGCGCCGATCGACAACGCGGCGATCACCTCGCCGGCATCGTCGCGAACGGGAACGCCGACGCCGCCCATGCCGGGAAAGGCCGCATCGATCAGCACGGTGTGGCCGATCTTGCGCGCGGACGCGATGCGCTCGCGCAAAAATTTCGGCGTGATGCGCGGCGATTTCGCCAGCCGCGGCACGATCACCTCGATCACAGCCTCGATCTCGGCGTCCGGCAACCAGACCAGCAGCGCGAGCGCACCCGCGCCGACACCGAGCGGACGGCGGCTGCCGATCTGCAAATAATTCGGCTGCAGCGGATGGCTGCCGACCGAGCGCGCCAGATACAGCGCCTCGACGCCGGAGCGCACCGACAACAGCGCCGTGTCGGCGGAGCGCTCGGAGAGCCGCAGCAAACTCGGCTGCGCCAGCTCGGCGATGTCGACCGAGCGGCGCGCGCCGACCGCCATCACCCGCGCCTCCTGGCCGAGTTCGTAGGTCTTGGACCCGGCGACCCGGCTGACAAACCCCTCCTCGATCAGCGAATTGAGGATGCGCAGCGCGGTGGCCTTGTTGAGCGAGGTGGTGTCGGCGATGTCCGTGAGGCGCAGCGGCGAGCGCTGCGCCAGCACGCGCAGGATCGCGCAGACCTTCTGGATCGCGTTGAACTTGTCGGGCTGGCCCGGCTCCGGCAGCGGCTTGTTCCGGCCGGCCCGTGCGGTCGCAGTCGTGGACGCGTTCATGCCATTCCCTCAGTCGCAAACTCGGCCATCATCCTAAAGCGGACGGCGGCGGCGCGACACCATATACTTTCGTCAGATGAAACTTTGATTTCAGCTATTCGCGCTGCTTCGCACCAAAATAACCTTCATCAGCTTTGAATATTTCGCAGCACGAAATCCGGCGAAACGCGGCTATGCGAGCCGCATCCGGCGGATCGTGATGAGCGCGCCGAGGCTGAGGATGCCGACCGCGGTGAGGTAATAGCCCGGCGCGAGCTCGCCGATCAACACGAAGCCGCCCATCCAGGTCATGATCGCCGGTCCCATGCCGCCGAACAATGTGACACCGATATTGTAGCTGAGGCCGAGCCCGGTGGCGCGCGTCGCCGGCGGGAACAATTCAGACATCAGCGCGGCGAGCGGCCCGTAATAGAGCGACTTGAGGATTCCGAGCCAGAGCACGCCAAGCAGGATGATCGTCGGCGTCGGCCTGCCCGTGAGCAGCAGGAAGGCCGGAAAGATCGAGACCAGCAGCAGCACGCCAAACAGGATCATGTGCGTGGTGCGTCCGATCCTGTCGGAGACGATGCCGGCGATCGGCGCCAGCAGCGCGACCGCGCTCTGCGCGGCGAACGCGGCGACGAATCCGACCGTCGGCGGCAGGTTCAGCGTCTTCACCACATAGGTCGGCATGTAGACGATCAAATAGTTGACCGCGGTCGACACCGCGAGCGCACCAATGGCGAGGATCGTGGCGAGCTTCTGCCGCGCGAACACTTCCCTGGCCGGCGATTCCAGCATGGCCGCAGGCGGCGGTGTCGCGTCCTCGACATGGTTGCGAATGTAGATGCCGACCGGGCCGATCAAGACGCCGAACAGGAACGGCAGCCGCCAGCCCCAGGACTGTAAATCCTCCGGGCTCATCAGCGAGGTCAGCAGCGCGCCGAAGCCTGCCCCGAGCAATCCGCTGACGCCCTGGCTTGCGAACTGCCAGCTCGCCACAAAACCGCGCCGCTCCGGCATGTGCTCGACCAGGAACGCGGTCGACGAGCCGAACTCGCCGCCCGCGGAGAAGCCCTGCACCAAGCGCGCGAGAATGACCGCGATCGGCGCGAGGATGCCGATGCTCGCATAGGTCGGCATCAATGCAAGGACCAGCGTGCCTGCGGTCATCAGCACGATCGAGGCCATCAGTGAGGCCTTGCGGCCGTGACGATCGGCATAGGCGCCGAGCACGATGCCGCCGATCGGTCGGGCCAGGAACGACAGGCCGAAGCTGCCGAAGGTCAGCAGCAGCGACGTGGTCGGGTCATTGGCCGGGAAGAACGCCTTGGAGAGGTAGACCGCGAAATAGGCATAGATCGAGATGTCGTACCATTCGAGCGCATTGCCGATCGAGGTCGCGACGATCAGACGGGTGATGCTCTTGCGATCGATCGCGGCCATGCCCCGCGTTTCGACCGGCGTCGATAGCGTCATCGGATTGTGCCTTTTTGCCCGCGTCTCACCCCATGCGTGGCGTCTCGCCCAAATCCCAGAACAGGCCCGCCATGATGGTCAGCGCTTCCTCGGTCACCGGCAGAAGGATGTGCTCGTCGGGAGCGTGCTGCGAACAGCCCGGGTAGGAATGCGGCACCCAGATCGTCGGCAGCCCCAGGCCTTCGGAGAACACGTCGTTCGGCAGCGAACCGCCGAAATTCGGCAGCACCGCGGGCGCCTTGCCGGTCGTTGTGCGGATCGACGTCGCCGCCCACTCGATCCAGGGGCTGTCCATGTCGGTACGCGAGGCACCAAAGCGCTGCGTGCCCGAGACGTCGACCATCGGAAAGCCGTTGGCGTGCAGATGAGCGCGCACCGCATCGATCACTTCAAGATGCCTTGTGCCGACGACGAAGCGGAGCTGCAGCACGGCGCTGGCCTTGCCGGGAATCGCATTGGCCGGCTTGTCGATGTTGCCTGACGACATCGCCAGCACCTCAAGCGTGTTCCAGGCATAGAGCCGCTCGGCCGGCGTCAGGCCCTCCTCGCCCCAATCCTCCGCGAGCTGAGGCTCGTCTGCCGTGGGCTCGATCTTGACGTCGGCCAGCGCGGCGCGGACGCGGTTGGAGATCGGCGGCGGTTTCAGGATCTCGAGCTTCATGCGGCCCTTGCCGTCGACCAGGCTTGCGATCGCGTTCACCAGGATCGTGGCAGGGTTGGCGAGCACGCCGCCCCAATTGCCGGAATGGTTGCCGCCTTCGCGCAGATTGACGTCGAGATGGATGCGGTTGCCGCCGCGGCAGCCGAGGAAGATGGTCGGCCGCTCCGCGGAGAGCCGCGGCCCGTCGGAGGCCAGGAACAAATCAGCCTTCAGCTCCTCGCGATGGGCCTCGCAGACCTCGCGCAGATCGGGCGAACCGATCTCCTCGCCGGTCTCGATGATAAATTTGGAATTGAAACCGAGCTTGCCACCGCGCGCCTGCTTCACCGCGCGAAGTGCGGCCATATTGATCGAGTGCTGGCCCTTGTTGTCGGCGGTGCCGCGGCCATAGACGCGATCGCCCTTGACCGTGGTCTGCCAGGGATTGAGCCCGTCGCGCCATTCGCCGACCATGCCGTCGACGACGTCGCCATGGCCGTAGGTCAGCACGGTCGGCCGCGAGGAATCTTCCTGGTAGTCGGCGATCAGATAGGGTCCGCGGCCGGTCGGCGATTCGATCAGCCGGGTCTTGAAATCGAGCTCCGCGAAGGCCGGCTGCAGGTTCTCGACCAGATAGGCGCGCAGCGCATCGCCCTTGTCGGCATTCAGGCTCTCGGTCTGGTAGCCGACCCTGGCGTTCAGCTCCTTCAGGAACTGCCCCGATTGAAAATGCTCTCGCACAACAGCGATTGCGTCGGCCCGTGTCGCCATGATTGTCCCTTTTGGAAGTACGCTTCGGAGGCGGCCAACCTATCGGGATCGGATCGCGACCGGAAGGGCACCAAACGCGATTGGGCCTTGCCAAAACATGGGAAGTCGCAACAAGTTCGGCGCGAACGCCCGATATCCAACCGGGCATCCATCGCACGATCAGGCTTCGACAATGACGAAACAGATCCGGCTCAACGCCTTTGCCATGAACTGCGTGGCGCATCAGTCGCCGGGGCTGTGGACCCATCCGCGCGACCGCACCAAGGACTACAACAAGCTGTCCTACTGGACCGATCTCGCCAAGACGCTGGAGCGCGGACGGTTCGACGGGCTGTTCCTCGCCGACGTGCTCGGCGTCTACGACGTCTATGCCGGCAATCCGGATGCAGCGCTGCGCAACGCGGCGCAGACGCCCGCCAACGAGCCCTTGATGCTGATCCCCGCGATGGCCGCGGTGACCGAAAACCTCGGCTTCGGCGTCACCAGCAACCTCTCGTTCGAGCCGCCCTACCCGTTCGCGCGGCGGATGTCGACGCTCGACCATCTGACCGGCGGCCGCGTCGGCTGGAACGTGGTGACCGGCTATCTCGATTCGGCGGCGCGCGGCGCCGGCAAGGACAAGCAGACCGCGCATGACGACCGCTACGAGCTCGCGGACGAATATATGGAGCTGGTCTACAAGCTCTGGGAAAGCAGCTGGGAGGACGACGCCGCGATCCGCGACGTCGCGCGCGGCATCTTCACGGACCCAAAGAAAGTGCATCCGGTGCGCCACGAGGGCGCCAACTACCGGCTCAACGCGATCCATCTCTCGGAGCCCTCGCCGCAGCGCACGCCGGTGCTGTACCAGGCCGGCACCTCGCCGCGCGGCCGGCAATTCGCGGCCGAGCACGCCGAATGCGTGTTCATGTCGGGGCCGTCGTCAAAAATCATCGGCCCGCGCGTCGCGGCGATCCGCGAGCTCGCCGCCGCGAAGGGCCGCAACCCGGCCGAGATCCTGATGTTCTCGATGATGTGCATCGTGGTCGCTCCGACCGAAGCCGAAGCCAAGGCGAAATATGCCGAGTATCGCAGCCATGTCAGCCACGAGGGCGCGCTGGCGCTGATGTCGGGCTGGACCGGCGTCGACTTCTCGACCTATTCGCTCGACCAAGAAGTGCGCCACGTCCAGAACGACGCCGGCCGCTCCGCAATGGACAACGTCACCCGCGCCGATCCCGATCGTATCTGGACCGTGCGCGAGGTCGCCGAACATGTCGGCATCGGCGGTGCCGGCCCCGTCATCGTCGGCTCGCCCGAGCAGGTCGCCGACAAGATCGAGCAATGGTTCGAGGAGACCGACGTCGACGGCCTCAACGTCGCATTCGCGATCTCGCCCGGCGATTTCGAGGATATCGCCGATATGCTGGTGCCGGAGCTGACCAAGCGAGGGCGCTACAAGACTGAATATGCCAAGGGAACGCTGCGGGAGAAGCTGTTTGGTACGGGACGTGCCAGGCTCGACGCGACGCATCCGGCGGGGCGATATCGCGTCAAGCCGCGCGCTGCGGCGGTGGAGTAATCCCTTGGCGTCATTCCGGGGCGATGCGAAGCATTGAACCCGGAATCTCGAGATTCCGGGTCTGGTCCCTCGGACCATCCCGGAATGACGGTGTCGCTCAATTCACCGAATTGCTCACCACGACCTCGATCAGCTTCGCGCCTGGCCGACTGAACGCAGACTTCATCACGCCCTTCAGCTCCCGCGGGTCGGTCACCTTGATCGCCTCCAGCCCCAGCGACCTTGCGATGCCAGTGAAATCCACCGGCGGATCGATGAAATCCATGCCGACATAATTGTCGTCGCCGTGGAAGGCGAGCAGGCGCTGCTTGATGATGCGGTAGCCGCCATTGTTGACGATGACGAAAGTCAGCGGCAGCTTGTGGTTGGCCGCGGTCCACAACGACTGGATCGAATACATCGACGAGCCATCGCCGGAATAGCAGACCACCGGCCGGGCCGGATTGGCGAGGCTGACGCCGACGGATGCCGGCAGGCCCCAGCCGATGCCGCCGGAGGCCAGCGCGTGATAGGCATAGCGGTCGCGGTGCGGGCGCAGCGCCAGCATCTGGCGCGACGAGGTCAGGCCTTCATCGACCAGGATCGCATTGTCGGGCATCGCCTCCACCACGTGCAGCGCGAGCCAGTCCGGATCGATCGGCGAGGTGTTGGCGGCCTTCGATATCTGCTCGACCAGCGTCTTGCGCTTGGCCGCCCAGTTCTTCGACGACAGCGCGGCGAGCCCCTGCTTCGCGCGCGTCTCCAGTGCACCGCCGCCGGCTTGCTTCAACACCGGCACCAGCGCGCGCAATGTTTCCCTGACATCGGCCTTGACCGCGATCTCGGCGCCATAGTTCTTGGCGAGATCGCTGTCGACCAGGCCGACCTGCACGATGGACAAGCCATCCGGCAGCGGATCGACCTCGCTATAAACAGACATCCGCAACGGATCACCGCCGAGCGCGATCAGGAGATCGTAGGGCGCCAACACATCGCGGGCGACCTTCTGCAGGCGCGCGATCGCGCCCATGAAGCACGGGCTCTCGGAGAGGAAGTGCGAGCCATAGGGCGTGGACGACTGCCAGGCCGGGCAACCCAGCGTCTCCGCAAGGTCAGCCGCCTCGCGCAGCGCATCGCTCTTCACGATCTCGTCGCCGACGACGATCACCGGACGCTCGGCTTTGAGGATGCGCGCGGCCAATGCCTTCAGCGACTCGTCGGACGGCCTGACGCGGGTATCGACGCGGGTCGAGCGACCAAGCTCGATGCCGGCCTCGGCATTGAGGATGTCGCCGGGCAGCGAGATGAACACCGGCCCGGTCGGCGGCGTGGTCGCGATCTTGGCGGCGCGGCGCACGATCCGCGGCAGGTCTTCCAGGCGCGTCACCTCGACCGCCCATTTCACCAAGGGCGTTGCCATCTGCACCAGCGGACCATAGAGCACCGGCTCGGTCAGGCCGTGACCCTGCTCCTGCTGGCCGGCCGTGAGGATCAGCGGCGTACCGGTGAAGCTCGCATTGTAGAGCGAGCCCATCGCGTTGCCGAGGCCCGGCGCGACATGAACGTTGCAGGCGACCAGCTTGCCCGAGGCGCGGCTAAAACCGTCGGCCATCGCGACGACCAGGCTCTCCTGCATCGCCATCACATAGGTGAGATCGGGATGGTCCTTCAGCGCGTGCATGATCGGCAATTCGGTGGTGCCGGGATTGCCGAACAGATGCGTGATGCCCTCGTCCTTCAGCAGCGCCAAGAACGCCGAGCGGCCGGTAATGCGGTTCTTCATGTCTCCTCCGGAGCCGCGGGCGCGTTGGCCGACGGGATGCGGCAGATGACCAAACTTGCGCGGCGGGGGCAATCGATCGGGCGATCATGGCTGCATTCCGCAGGCGCGCGCCTGGAGCATAGAACGCCTCAGAACATCCCTTCGCGATCAGCGCGCTTCTTCTTTTTCGAACGCTGCCAGACCACGCCGGGATAGCCCTTCAGCGGCACCAGTGGCTCGCCGGTATAGGCCCATTCCTGCAGCTCCTCGATCGCGATGTGATAGAGCGGCTGGCGGCCGGTGCGGCCCGAGAACAGCGCGCGGGGAATGTTGACCATGTGTGGCGAACGAGGACGTTCATAGACGATCGGCGTGCCGCAATTGGTGCAGAAGCTGCGCGCCGTCTTGGTCGCGGCATCCTCGTAACGCGAGAGATCGCTTGCGCCTTTCGTGATTCGAAAACGCTTGCGCCAGCTTCCGACATAGGTCGCATAGGCAGCGCCATGCGCGCGACGGCTGGCCGGTGTGTGATCGTGCCACGCCCAGCGCGCGGGCACGTCGATCTCGAAGCGCACCTTGCCGCACAGGCATTGCCCCGCGGCGGGTTTTGCCAGCGCCACGGGTTTTGGCTTTTTGGGCGCCTCGAACTCGTCGTCGTCCGGAAACATCGGGTTTCTCCGGCTTTCTTGTAGCCCGGATGCAGCGAAGCGTAATCCGGGAAGCCACACGCCGCGGCCGCGAATTGCGCTTCGCTCCATCCGGGCTACGAAGACTCAGGCCTGCGCCAATTCATCGTGCGCGGGATAATCCGTATATCCCTTTTCCTCGCCGCCATAGAAGGTCGCGCGGTTGTAGGGCGTCAGCGGATAGCCGTGCTGCAGGCGGCGCGGCAGATCCGGGTTGGAGATGAAATAGCGGCCGAAGGCGATGGCATCGGCATGGCCTTCCGCGATCGCACTCAAGGCGCTTTCGCCGACAAAGTTGCCGGCGGTCAACAACACGCCGCTCCACATCGGGCGGTACAGCACCATCGCGGACGGCACATTCTGCCAATTGACCTCGGCACGCCCCGTGCCGGAGGCGCGCGGCTCGATGAAATGCAGATAGGCGAGCCCGAGCTTGTCGAGCGCCGTGATGGCGTGGCTGTAGAGCGGCATCGGATCGGCCTCGCCGCTGCCATTGGCGATGCCGTAGGGCGACAGTCGCACCCCGACGCGGTTGGCGCCCCAGACGTCGATCGCGGCCTGCGTCACCTCCAACAGGAAGCGGACGCGGTTGTCGATCGATCCGCCATATTGGTCGGTGCGCAAATTGCTGCGCGACTGCAGGAACTGCTCGACCAGATAGCCATTGGCGCCGTGAATCTCGACGCCGTCGAAGCCTGCGGCCAGCGCATTCTTCGCCCCCTGGCGATAGGCCTCGACCATCGCAGCGACCTCGCCGGTCTCGAGCGCACGCGGCGTCTCGTAGTCGACCACCTTGCCGTCAGCCGTCATCGCCTTGAATTCGGAGGAGATCGCCACCGCCGATGGCGCCACCGGCAGCGCGCCGCCGGGCTGGAACGAGGAATGCGAGACACGGCCGACGTGCCAGAGCTGCAGGAAGATGATGCCGCCCTTGGCGTGGACGGCATCGACCACCTCGCGCCAGCCCGCGATCTGCGCCTCGCTATAGACGCCGGGGACGCCGGGATTGCCAAAGCCGGTCGCGACCACCGGCGAGGCCTCGGCGATGAGCAGCCCGCCCGGCGTGGCGCGTTGCGCGTAATATTCGGCGTTCAGCGACCGCGGCGCGAGACTCGGCCGCGCCGCCCGCATCCGCGTCAGCGGCGCCAACACGACGCGGTGCTTGAGCTGGTAGGGACCGATTTGCAGAGGAGAAAACAGCGACGGAGGATTCATGCCTGCCCCAGATATTCTTGTACGATTTCCCGTTATCTAACGGGTTCATCTTGTTCGCAAAAGCCTGTAGTGGCAATCTACTGAGGAGACTAGCAGGCTTGCCATGTCGAAACCGAGCGCCACATTCCTCCCTTCCCTGAGCGTCCGCATTGATCTTGATGCCGAGGGCAGGATCGGGCCGGGCAAGATCCAGCTCCTGGAGAACATCCGGGAATGCGGCTCGATCTCGGCTGCCGGCCGCGCCATGGACATGAGTTACAAGCGTGCCTGGGACCTGGTCGACGAGATCAACCGCATCTGCCGGCAGGCGGCGGTGGCGCGGCAAACCGGCGGCAAGAATGGCGGCGGCGCGGTGCTGACCCCGTTTGGCCTCTCGCTGGTGGCACGCTA
Organism: Bradyrhizobium sp. LTSP885; assembly: GCF_000938305.1. Lineage (GTDB taxonomy): Bacteria > Pseudomonadota > Alphaproteobacteria > Rhizobiales > Xanthobacteraceae > Bradyrhizobium. The sequence continues at coordinate 43,086 of NZ_JYMT01000021.1, read as the reverse complement.
CCGCAAGATCGAGCGCGATGCGGCGACCGCCGTGCGCAAGGATCTTGAGGCGTTGAGCAGCGACATCGGCAAGCCGAAGCGGGCTGCGGGGCGGTGAAAGCACAAAGGCGGCGGCCGTCGCAGGGCGCGTTGCCAAAATATCGAAAACAACCCCATGCAAAGTAGCCGGCGGCGGCCGGCGTTCGACCAGGCGACGGCAACTTGACACGTCGGGCAACTCAGGGATATTATTCTAATATTCCGAAATCGTATAAACGTTGGGGTGGGGGGCTTCTCTCCGCACGCGATCGCCGTGGGACCTGTACCCCCTCACCCGCCGCGCAAGAGCGCGGCGACCTCTCTCCCGCAAGCGGTGAGAGGTGAAGGCGGCAACTAGCCCGTCTTGATCCAGACGGCCTTGACGTTGAGATACTCCTCCACGTGCTGCTTGCCGGACTCGCGGCCGTAGCCGCTCATCTTGTAGCCGCCGAACGGCACGGCTGGATCCATCGCCTGGTAGCAATTAACCCAGACCGAGCCGGCGCGCAGCGCCTTCGCAACCTGGTGCGCCTTGCTGACATTGGTGGTCCAGACGCCGGAGCCGAGACCGAAGGTGGTGGCATTGGCGCGCTTGATCAGTTCGTCCGGATCCTTGAACGAGATCGCCGAGATCACAGGCCCGAAAATCTCCTCCTGCGCGATGCGCATGTTGTCCTGCACATTGGCGAACACGGTCGGCTGCACGAAGTAGCCCTTTGACAGCGCGCCCTCGGTGAGGCGACCGCCGCCGGCGAGCGCCTTGGCGCCCTCCTTCTGGCCGAGTTCGAGATAGCCCGAGACGCGATCGAGCTGATCCTTCGACACCAGCGGCCCGATCTGGGTGTTGGGGTCGAGGCCGTTGCCGACCTGCAGCTTCTTGCCGAACTCGGCGACGCGACCGACGAATTCGTCATAGACCTTCTGCTCGACGAACAGCCGCGTGCCGGCGCTGCAGATCTGGCCGGAATTGGCGAACACCGCCATCGCAGCACCGGGCACCGCTGCATCGAGATCGGCATCGGCGAACACGATGTCGGGCGACTTGCCGCCGAGCTCGAGCGAGACGCGCTTGAGGTTGCCGGCCGAGGCGCGGATGATCGACTGGCCCGTGACATGCGAGCCGGTGAAGGCGACCTTGTCGACATCGTGATGCGAGGCCAGCGCCGCGCCCGCGGTCTCGCCATAGCCGGGCACGACGTTGACGACGCCGGGCGGAATACCGGCTTCCATGCAGAGCTCGGCGAGCCGCAGCGAGGTCAGCGGCGATTCCTCGGCCGGCTTCAGCACCACGGTGCAGCCGGTCGCAATCGCCGGGCCGATCTTCCAGATCGAGGCGGTCAGCGGGCCATTCCATGGGATGATGGCGCCGACCACGCCGATCGGCTCCTTCAGCGTGTAGGAGAATATCTCGCCGGGCAGCGAGTTCTCGATGGTCTCGCCGTGGATCGCGGTCGCCTGGCCCGCGTAATAGCGCAGCATGCCAAGCGAGCGCAGCTTGTTGCCGCGGGTGCGGCTGATCGGCGCGCCCATGTCGAGCGTGTCGAGCTGGGACAGCTCCTCGAAATTGGCTTCGACGAGGTCGGCGAGCTTGAGCAGCAGGTTCTGCCGCTCATACGGCCTGACCTTGCTCCACGGGCCCTCGAAGGCGCGGCGCGCGGCCGCAACAGCCCGGTTGATGTCCTCGGCATCGCCCTCGGCGACGGTCGCGAGCAGTTCGCCGGTGGCCGGATTGTGGGTCTCGAATGTCTTGCCGGAGGCCGCGTCGACCCATTTGCCGTCGATCAGCATCTTCTTGTAGGAGCCATCGGCATAAGGATGGCGCGTGATCGGAATTGCCTGCGAAACAGCCATGTTTGCACTCCCTGAATGTCGGCTGGGGTCTTTGAAAGCGTTATATCCTGGATTCTACAGCGCCGGCGCGAAACCGTAAAGCCGAGCGGACGTTGATGAGGACGGCGCGCATGAAGACCTCCCATGCGCCTGCGTGCAGGCTGCGCGTCCTGTGCTAGCCTAAACAGGATGCTCGCCACAAATATGTCTGGAGACCGATGATGCCCCATCCCGCGATGTCACCCAATCATGTTGCCGTGATCACCGGAGGCGTATCCGGCATCGGGCTTGCCGCCGCGCTGCGCTTCGCGAAAGCCGGCATGAAGGTCTGCATCGCCGATCTCGGTGCTATCAGGCTCAAGGAAGCCGAAACAAAACTGTCATCTGCCGCGCCGGGTGGTGTCGCCGACATCATGACGGCCGAAGTCGACGTCAGCCGCGCCGACGAAGTTGCGAACTTCGAAGCCGCCGTGACAAAGCGGTTCGGCGGCACCGATATCCTGATGAACAATGCCGGCATCCAGCCGGGCAGCACGATGTTCGGGCCAGCAGACAACTGGCAGCGCATCCTCGCGGTCAATCTGTGGGGCGTCATCAACGGCACACAGGCCTTTGCGCCCAACATGATCAAGCGCGGGCGGCCGGGGCTGATCATCAACACCGGCTCCAAGCAGGGCATCACCACGCCGCCGGGCGATCCCGCCTACAACGTCTCCAAGGCCGGCGTGAAGGCCTTCACCGAGGCGCTGCAGCACGAGCTGCGTAACACCGACGGCTGCAAGATATCAGCGCATCTGCTGATCCCGGGCTTCGTGTTCACTGGCCTCACCGCACACGGCCGCACCGAGAAGCCGGCCGCCGCCTGGACCGCGGAGCAGACCGTCGACTTCATGATCGCGCACCTCGACGCCGGCGATTTCTACATCCTCTGCCCCGACAATGACGTACCGCGCGCGCTCGACGAACGCCGCATCCTCTGGGCCGCCGGTGACATCGTCGAGAACCGCCCGCCGCTGTCGCGCTGGCACCCGGATTTTGGTGATGCGTTCGCCGCGTTCGTGAAGGGGAAGTAGGCCCCTCCGTCATTGCGAGCGAAGCGAAGCAATCCATCTCGCCGCTTGCGGAGACATGGATTGCTTCGTCGCTACGCTCCTCGCAATGACGAGGGGACTCTCAATTCGCCCGCACCCGCATCTGCGTCGCGGGCTGCGCCACCAGCGCCTCGCCGAGCTCGCTCTGCTGGGCGCGCGGGATCGAGAAGCAGACGCTGAAGCCGTCAGTGGTTTTCAGCGTCATCATGCCCTGGGTCGGATCGCTCGACTGTTCGATCACCCAGGAATCCAGCGGATAGGCGTGGCGCAGGCTCTGGTCGCCGAAGCGGGTTTGCAGCGCCTTGCTGATCAGCCCGGGCAGCGTCATAACCAGCGCGCCGACCTGGTTGATCGACAGCCGGATCGTTGCGGGCTCGCCCTTGCCGTCGACGAACCCCAGCGAAATCGCGCAGCCGTCGGGCGCGATTTCGCAGGTGGTGAGTTCCTGGGTCTCGATCTGCATACCGGCACTCCGGATCATATCTTCGTTATATTCACTAGAATATATCGGTCCGGTAGCGCGCGTCCAGCCGTGAAGTTAATAGGCCGTGGCTCCCCCACCGCAGACGTGATATATGACGGGATATAGCGAGACCCGCGAAGGGTCCGCCGACCCAGGGAGAGCGAAGCCTATGAGTGATTACAAACTTCTCATCGACGGCAAGATGGTACCGGGCGACCAGACCATGGCGGTCCTCAATCCGGCGACCGAGGAAGTGCTGGCGCAGTGCCCGCGCGCCTCCAAGGAACAGCTCGACCAGGCCGTCGCCGCAGCCAAGGCCGCTTTCCCTGCTTGGGCCGCAACCCCGATCGAGGAGCGTCGCAGGCTCATCGTCAAGATGGCTGAGGTGATCGAGGCCAATGTGAACGAACTCGCGCACATCCTGACCAGCGAACAGGGCAAGCCGCTGGCCGACGCCACCGGCGAAGTCATGGGCATGGCCGGCTTCTTCCGCTATCTCGGCTCGCTCGATCTGCCGATGCGCGTGATCGAGAATTCCGGCGACCGCAAGGTCGAGGCCTATCGCCGCCCGCTCGGCGTGGTCGGCGCGATCATTCCCTGGAACTATCCGCTGCTGATCCTCGCGTTCAAGCTGCCGTCGGCGCTGCTCGCCGGCAACACGCTGGTCGTGAAGCCCGCCCCGACCACGCCGCTGGCATCGCTGCGGTTTGCAGAATTGGTCAAGGACGTGCTGCCGAAGGGCGTGCTGAACTTCATCGCCGACGCCAACGACCTCGGCGATCACATGACCAAGCACCCGGATATCCGCAAGATCTCCTTCACCGGTTCGACGGCGACGGGCCAGAAGGTGATGGCGAGCGCGGCGCAGACCCTGAAGCGGATCACGCTGGAGCTCGGCGGCAACGATGCCGGTATCGTGCTCGACGACGTCGATCCGAAGAAGGTCGCACCCGGCATCTTCGAGGGCGCGTTCCAGAACTCCGGCCAGGTCTGCCTCGCCATCAAGCGGCTCTATGTGCACGAGTCCGTCTATGACGAAATCTGCAACGAGCTGGTCGCGATCGCCAAGAACACGGTGGTCGACGACGGCGCCAAGCAGGGCACCAAGCTCGGGCCGCTGCAGAACAAGATGCAGTACGAGAAGGTGAAGGCGTTCCTCGACGATGCCCGCAAGAACGGCAACGTGATCGCCGGCGGCTCCGCGATGGACCGTCCCGGCTACTTCATCGAGCCGACCATCGTGCGCGACATCAAGGAAGGCTCGAAGCTGGTCGACGAGGAGCAATTCGGCCCCGTGCTGCCTGTGATCAAATATTCCGACAAGGATGACGTGATCCGCCGCGCCAACGCCACCAATTACGGCCTCGGCGCATCGGTGTGGTCGTCCAACATCGAGCGCGCGCACGCGGTCGCGACCCAGATCGAGGCCGGCACGGTGTGGATCAACAAGCACCTCGACATGGCGCCGAACATCCCGTTCGGCGGCTCCAAGCAGTCGGGGATCGGGACTGAGTTCGCCGAGGAAGGTCTCGCCGAGTTCACCCAGCTGCAGATCATCAACGGCCCGCCGGCCGCCTGATCCGAACACTTGCGATCGCGGCGCAATGGCGCCGCGGTCGCTCCCTCGACCACCACGAACAGAGACGTTGATGTTCGACGCCCAATGCGACCTTGCCGCCCTGGTCTATGACCACCACGATGATCCTGACGCGGTGCTGCGCGATTTCGCCACCGAGCTGAATGCGCAGGGTTTCCGGGCCATCGGCATGGTGCAGGCCGGACAATGCGCCGATTCCAGCCTGTCGGCTGTGCTGGTTCATAGCGGTGAAACGCTGCTGCTGGCGCAGGACCCCGTCCCCGGCGCAACCGGCTGCAAGCTCGATTTGGCGCGGCTGCGGACGCAGGCACCCGCGTCGCCGGTGCGCTGGAGGGTGGCGCCGACATTCTGATCGTCAACCGCTTCGGCAAACGCGAGCGCGACGGCAAGGGGCTTGCCTATCTGATCGAACGCGCCCTCGACGCCGACATTCCCGTCGTCATCGCGGTGTCACGCAAGAGCTTTGCGGACTGGATCACATTCGCCGGCGGCATGAGCGTGAAGCTCGCCTGCGATCGTCAGGCGCTGGACTCGTGGTGGCGCAGAGTCTCGCTGCGGAATGCGGCCCAGATCGCGCCGGATCACGTCACGGTGTGCGAAGTTTTCAAATAGCCGATCCGAACGCTCACAGCGTTTCCTGCTTGTGGCCGCACTGCTTGCAGGCGTATTTGACGCGGGTCTCGCCCTTGTCCGCCTGCAGCCGGTTCGGCGCGCCACATTTGCCGCAGACCGCCTCGATCCGGGTCGCGCCGTGCTTGACGACGAGGTTCCGCTTTTCCATGGTTTCGCGGATCAGGCGCTCGGCCTCCTCGCGCATCGTCTGCTTCGACATGATCCATACCGGTCGTTGGTTGCGGGCGCGGTCATAGCACGACCGTATGCCGCTTCAACAGCGGATATCGGGCCGTAGTAACCCTGTCGGGTCGGCGCGTAGCGTCATTTGACGTCTGGAGTCAGCGCCAACAGCCGCCGCACCAGCGCCAGCGCGGTTTCGGTGGCGGGGTCGGCGGCGGTGACCGGCACCGCCAGCACGATCAGGTCGAGCGGATCATGTGCCAGCACGATGACATGGGTCGCGCTGTTGGCCGTCATCAGCGAAACCATGCGCTCGACCGCAGGCTCGGTGGACGCGAGCCCCCACGGCGCATCGGACCGGCGCAGCACCCGCCTGGAGCTATTTCCGTTCCGATGGAATCGGAACGGAGCTCCAGATTCTTGTTTTGACGCGTTTTCTTCACGCGAACCGGTCTCCACTTCGCTCGAAAACGCTTCGGCCGCCAGGAAATCGCGCAACAGCGGCGGATCGTACAGCGCCAGCTCGCTTTCACGGAATCTGCGCGCGCTTTCGAAGATCGGGTGGCGCGCCAGCTCGGCGATCAACTGATCCCGGGTTTGCGCCGGTGAAGCGGCAACCGAATTGAGCACGCCCGGCTCCTGCGATTCGAACAGCGCCCGCAGTGTATCGGTCATCAGGCCGATGGTCAGCACGCCGGCGATCGCAACCGCAACGAAGCGAATGATCTGCGCGGCATCGACATCTTCAGCCATGAAGGCGGCGGCAAAGCCAAGCAGGCCCGAGCTGATCAGCCGTAGCGCCATCATCGCAAGCCCGTGCCGGCGCGTCTCGGCACCGCCGCCGGCGATCAGCATCACGGTCACCGTGAGCAGCGCGCCGAGTGCGCCGAGCCGGACCGGAATATCCGGAAACAGCGTGCGGAAATCGGTGAGGATGAACGGGATCACCACCAGCGCGCCGACCGCAAGCCGCCCGATGCTGCGGTTTTCCGACGCCATCAGCGCCGCGCGGTCGCGCGTCGCCAGCAGAAGCGCGCAGGTGGCGAAGCCCAATAGCTGGAACAGCGCCAGCGTGATTGCATACGGCATCGCGAAGCGCTGCAGCCCGAATGTGCCGCCGAGGCCGAGCAGGATGCCGCCGGCGAGTGCTGCGATCTTGACGGCGCGCGGCGCGTGACGCCGCAAAATGCCCTCGGTGACGATCAACGCGCCGAGCGGGATCAGCGAGGCCGGGATCACCGAGAGGCGATCGAGCACCACGCTGCCGGTCCACCACGCCAGCCCGCGATCCAGGAACAGGATCGCGATCACACCAAGGGCGATCAGCAGGCGGCGGGTCAGCGGGCTCACGGGATCGCGCCGGTAGAACGTCATCATCGCCACGGCCAACCCGATGGCGCCGCAGAGATTGACGATGGAATCGGCGATCGCGCCCGAGGTCATTTGCCGCCCGTCGGTTCGGGACCGTGCTTGCGCGGCCGCAGCGTACCGAAGGCGCGCGTATCGTCCAACCAGTAGACGACCGGCAGCACCAGCCGCTGCAACGCCAGCACCGCAGAGGCCGCCAGCAATGCCGGTAGCGAGCCGTGCGGGACCTCGCTTGTGAGATAGCGACGCGCGCCGGCGAGATCGATGCGACCGAGCTGCAGCACGTCATCACCACGGTCATAGTCGAGCTCGCGCTCGCAAAAATCGTTGTAAACCGCGTTGCGATGCTTGGGCGCGATCTCGAAGGTCTTCTTCAGCGCATCCGAGCCGCCGGTATAGGCGTTAGTGATGACAGAGCGCGCCTCGTCGAAGCCAGCCTCCGCGCCGACCCCGAACACCGCGCGATGACGCGCCATGATGCCGCGCGCGAGCTGCAGATGGGCAAAGCTCTGCCGCGCGCCCGGCAGCGGCGACGGGTAGACGTCGGAAAAAGTATCGCTGACCATACCGACCACTGAGGGAACCTGGCTGACGTTGGAGATCCATTTCGGCCGCAGCCCGTCGCGCGCGAACAGCACCAGCGCGGTCAGGCCGTAGAGCACCCAGGACAGCCCCTGCCCGCGCACATCAGGGTCGACCATCACAAGGCCGAGATGAGTGACTTCGGTCGGCTCGCCGTCGAGCACGACATCCATCAGCGAGAGCGCGTTGAAGGCGATCGGACGCCCGCTCTCCTCCTCGCAAATCAAGGTGACGACGACGCGCGACAACCGTTCGGGTTCGCCCGAGAAAATGCCGTAGGTCAGGCTCTCCTGCGGCAGCGTCTTGGCGGCGACGCTGCGCAATTGCACGACCAGTTCATCAAGCTCCGCCTTCGGTAACGATAGTCCCGGCGATTCGACGATGCGGGTGCGCTGGCCCGCCTGGGTGCGCAGCGTGAGGTCGATGGTCGGCTGCGACAGCGCCTTCAGCCAGAAGCCTGCATGGCCGGCCAGGCGGTCGAGAACCGCACGCACCTTCGCAAAACCGTTGGCCGCGCGCGATGCCGGAGTGCCGTTGTCCGATGACGCCATGTGTCCTGCCCGTGATCGGCGCGATTTGTGCACGTCAGCCTGTTAAAGCGCGATGAGCGCCAGCTGACGCCGTTTGTCGCAGGGTAAACGAGCCGTTCCGGAAACGGGACAAGTTTATCCCGACAGACCGAGGACCATCCACGTCATTGCGAGCCAACGGGTCGCGCGAATGCGCGCCCGATGACAGGCTCCGCGAAGCAATCCATCCCTCCGCGGACGCGGAAAGATGGATTGCTTCGTCGCTACGCTCCTCGCAATGACGGGGAAAGAATTGGGCCACTATCCTCTCCCGCGAAAAGCGGCGGGTGAGAAACACCCGCCGCTTCCTTTGATTCCGGCTTACGCCGCCTTGGAGACTTCCATCAGCAGGCGCTCGGCCTTGGCGTCCTCGATGCGGTTCACGAACTTGCCGCTCTCGTAGTTGTCGCGCACCGTCTTGGTGAGGGTGATGCAGGTCTGGACCAGCATCACGATGCCCATCGTCAGATAGCCCTTCATCCAGAGATCGATCGGCAGGAAGAACACGCCGACGGCGAGGAGGAAGGCGGAGGCCGCGAAGGACGCGTAGGTGAAGGTGACCCAGGAGCTGCTGTGGGGTTGGATGGTCTGGTTCATGGTACTCTCCTTGATGATACGAGGTTTGAGGGTTCAGGTTTGGAATTAGGCAGCGGGCGGGCGCCTGGCTTTCAGCCGTGCCAGCACGTCGTCGGCGGTCGATTTCATGCGCGGGCCAAAACCCTGCTCGGCGAGTTTCTCGGCGGTCGTGAGCGGCCCCGAGGCCGCGTCGATCTCGAACAGCGCGTCGTCGGCGGCCTGGGCTTCCATCTGCCGCTCGCGCAGCCGCTTCAGCGTGGCCTCCGCCTCCGGCAGCGTCGACTCATAGGGACGTGCCGCCTCGATGCCGCTGCGGCGCAGCGAGCGCACCGCCTCAGAGGCACGCGCCAGCCGGCGGCCACGGTCGAGTTCGGAGATGCGCGCCTCTGCATTGGCGACGTGGCGCTTCAGCCGCGTGATCTCCGAGGCGAACAATGTGCGGGCGGTCATCGCGGCATCGCGCTCGGCCTCCAGATTGGCGATCGCCTGCGCCGCTTCGCGGGCGAGATCCTCGCGGCCGCCCTCGATCGCTGCGGTCGCGCGGACTTCGAGATCGGCGATCCGGTTGTTGGTGGTCTCGAGCCGCCGGCCCTCCTGCTGGTCGCCGGCGATGGCGAGCGCCAGCGTCCGCTTCGAGCGGTCCACGGCGGCCGCCGCGTCGCGCACCTGCTGGTCGAGGACGACGAGCGCCGTGCGGTCTTCCAGTTCTTCCTCGGCTGCGGCCACGGTACCGCGGAAAATCGTCAAAACAGTTTTGAACATTTGGTCACTCCCTGCTATGAGCATCGCTCATGAATCTGGTATAGCACGCTCTGAACATTGCTCAAGAAATATTTGAGCGTCGCTCAAGTACTTCGTTAACGGCAGGTAAATCATGTCCAAGGCATTGGAAAGACGCGCCAAACTGCGCGAAGCACTGATCGAGGCCGCCGAACGCGCGATTGCGGCAAAAGGCCTGGGCGGCCTGAAAACACGCGAACTGGCGCAGGAAATCGGCGTCGCCAATGGCGGCGTCTACAATTTGGTCGAGGATGTCGACGAGCTGATCCTGCGCGTCGGCTCGCGCACACTGGCGCGGCTGGACGCGTCGCTGTCGCTGGCCGAGATCGGCGGCTCGGCCAGCCAACGCGAGATGCTGGTGCGGATCGCGGTCGCCTATTGCGACTTCGCGGCGGAAAATCTCGAACTGTGGCGCGCGCTGTTCGAGCACCGCATGCAGCCCGGCAAGCCGGTGCCGGAATGGGCTGTCAGCGAGCAGATGGAATTGTTCCGCCACATCTACAAGCCGCTCGCCGCGCTGTTCCCGCAGCGCTCAGCCACACAGCTCGGCGTCACCGCGCGCAGCCTGTTCTCCGCCGTGCATGGCATGGTCGCGCTCGGGCTGGAGCAGAAGCTGATCGCGGTGCCGCTTCCCGCACTGCGCAACGAGATCGCAACCCTGACGCGGGCGATGATCGACGGGCTGACGGCGAAAAAAGAATAGCGCGTATCCACGATGCATTCGGGCAACACTCGTCGGGAAGCTTGACGAGCTGCATTTTCCGCCATTGCCTGTCCATATCGTGATCCCACCATCCGTGGCGTCGCATGCTTGGCTGTGCAATCCGGCTCCGAAAGAGCCTTTCCGAGGGACCGTTTACGAGGAGCTTTGGAGGCTGGGATGATGAACTCGCGGCGAATGGGAGTGGCGGCGTTGTTCGGAGCGATCGTTCTCCCGAGCGCGATTGTCGCGTGGCTCGCTCATGGTTCAGCCGGTATCGAGAATGCTGGTGCACCGGTCGTCGACCACCCTACCCCAATTGTCGTCGCCGAACCGGTCGCACCACAGCCAGCCGCGATGGACAGCGTCGCTGCCGGTAGCGCTGATACGAAAGCCACGGACGGATCAGAGCCGGCGGCAACCGCCGTGACGACGACGACCTCGGATAAGGCGGAAGCGACGGTCGAGGCCGCTTTAACCGACCCCGCGCAGGTCCTGCTGCCCGCAGCGGAGCCGCTGCAGGGGCCCCCCGCAAGCACACCGGATCCCGCGCCTCGCGACGCCACCAAGGCGCTCAATTCGGTCGAAATTCTTGACGAGTGCTGGGTCGTGGGCGCCTGCGTCGACCGGTACCTGTGGGCGCTCTATCAACGGGCGCCCAAGGAGGACACCATCAAGGTTCCGGAGCAGAGCAAAATAGAGGTCAGGAAGAAAGGAAAAATGGTGACTGTCACCAGAACGGTCACCAGGCTTGTCGATGAGGATTTCGCCTGGAAGGATCCGAAGGCAGCCGTAAGAGCCGGGATGTCGATGATGGACTACGTCATCGGCGGCGTGACTCCGAGCTTCAAGCTGAAGCTTTTCCATGTGCTTTACACGGCGGAGCAGGCCGGCCTGTCGCCCGGCATCACCAGCGCGTTCCGCGATGACTACCGCCAATCGATTGCAAGCGGCCTCGCAGCGGCCAGCAACCGGTCGTACCATGGCGGCAGCCTCCGCGGCGGCTATGGCCATGGGCTCGCAGCCGACGTCGTCAGCGTCGATGGCGCGACACGCGACGAGCGATGGGCGGCCTCGGAGCGGCTCTGGAAATGGATCGATGCACACGGCAAGGAGTTTGGGATCGGGCGCCCCTATCTCGACAGGGATCCGGCGCATCTGGCACCGATCGACGGCCAGGAATATGCAGGTCACCGCGGGACCGGGACGCATTTGGCGGGATTGGCGTCGAAGAAGCGCAACCGGGACAGTCACGGCGGGGCAAAACACCCGAGAACTGCAAAGTCATCGAAAGTGAGAACGATCTGATACCGCCACGCGGCATTGCCGCGTCGATTTCTGCTGCCAGGCCAACGGTAGCATTTTGCCTTGGGCATCCCCATATGGGGTGGATGGCAAACTGGCAGAAATCCGGCAAACGAGAACCACCCAGGACCAAGGCTGAATTGCGCGAGATGCTGACCGAGGCTGTGCGCAACACGCCCAACCCGGAGCAGGCGTCGCAGCGCCCGGCGAAAGCCAAAAAGATCGCGGCTGGAGCCGCCGACGCCGACTAGGCCTCGCGGCCCGGCCGACCGAATTCCACGCGCGACGAGCGCGAGATTTTCCGTGAAGGAGCAGTATGCGCAAGCTTCCCAACCCCACCGAACAAGAAATGATCGAGGGGCCCCAAGCTGTATCTTTTCAGATTGCGAATGGAAACGCGCGGCAGGACTGCGTTCTGCAAACCACCTTCCCGACGAAGGCACAGGCGCACAAGTACCTTCTCACAAATTGGCCGACCATCGAAAAGATGGCCCGCGACGCCCTTGCGGCGGGAACCATTGAAGGCGGCCAGATCAAACTCATGATGGACTGAACAGAAGCGGCGATGATGCGATCGGGTCGTCCGGTGCCGGAAGCGCCCTGACCTCATGGCTCCATCGTGTAGGAGCGGCCAGATTCGAGCGCGTAGATGGTCAGAAAGCGCAGCGGGCGTTCCGGGTCGCAATTGCGAAACAGCGTGTGTGGGATATCGGCGCGATCCTGCAAGGTCTCGCCGGCCCGATACTCTCGCGGATCATCGCTGCCATAAGCGGACTCGGCAACGCCTTCGACGATGAAGATCACGCCGCCAACGGGATGCCGGTGCAGCGGAGCGACGCCACCGGGTGGATAGGTCACCTCGACCACGACAAGCTCCCGATGATCGCCGGGCAATGCAAGACGTTCGAGAACCTTGCGCGTGACACCCGCAAACCCGGTCTGTTGGGCACTTGCCTGACCGTCGATACTCTCACCCATTGGACATCCACTCCCCTCGAGCATTGAGTCGTTGCAGCTCGATCATATCGCGGCGCGATTGACGACAAAGACACCTTTTGGTCAAAGCCCTTGCCTACAGTGTACGCGCGTTGCAAGATTCTCGCGCCGCGTCAGCTTTGTGAGGGGAAGCATTGGTCACGGGATCTTGCATGAGAACGAGTATGTTGGCTGCGCTTGTGTCCAGGGTCGCTTTGGCGCTAATCGTTGGAACTGCCGGACTCTTGCCAGCGTCTTTGGCGCGCGCCGCGTCCGCGCCCGACTGTTCCACGTCGGCAACGCTGGCGGATTGGGGCGAGAATTCGACCGGCGACATTGACGTCAAATCCGGGGAAAGTTGCCTGTTGCCAATCGGGATACGCGGCACGGTGACCGATTCAGCGATTTCGCAAAAGCCGGAACACGGCAAGCTGAAGAAGGTCAACGCATCGACCTTCGAATACACGGCGAAGGCCAAATACAAGGGAAGCGACACGTTCGCCGTCAAGGCAACGGGCCAAGGGCCGAAGGCGTCGGGCACCTCGGTCATCACGGTACACGCGACGATCAAATAATCGATTTCGCGCCGTCTCCGACACTGCTTGTCGAGCGATGCGCTCCGCCGCGTGCCGGGATTGATGGCACGCGACGGTTCTACCCCAATCGGGGGCTTAGGCCGGGCGTGCGCCGGTGTGAATGATCGACCCGACGTGCTGGCCGCGCAGCGCCGCGGTGAGGCGGCCGGGAACGAGGCCATTCACGACCTGCACGCGCGCGATGTGGCGTGCATTCGCCATGACATCGAGAAGCGCGGGATCGAGCGGCAGCGTGCCCTTGTGCTTCGCAAGGTCAGCGGCACTGGTCTCGCGGAGCAACTGGGCACTCTTGCCGTCGGCACCATTGGGATCGACGGTATACACCCCATCGACATCCTCCACGATCGTGAGCCCGGCAGCGCCCAGCGCGTCAGCGAGCAGGAACGCGCCGGTGTCGGCGCGGTGGAGCGGGATGCGCGAGTTCGGGAACTCATGGTGATGATAGGGCGGAAAGGCGCTGCCCACGACCGCGCGGGCCGCGGACAAATGAATGGCGAGCTGGCTCGCGATGGTGGGATGCTCGATGTAGGAGACGCCCTCCGGCGCGAGCAGGCTCGCAAGGATGTGACCGTTTTGCCCGGCCTCGCTCGCCGCGAGCGGCGCAAGCGACCCGACCGGCAGTCCGAGATCGAGGCCGACGCTGTAGAGATGGCGGGCGCGGATACCGGCGCCGGTCAGGATCAGCAGACGATGCTCAGGCAGCAGCGATCGCAACTCATCCACCAGCGGCAAGATCGCCTCATGGCCGCGATCCATGACGCGGCCGCCGATCTTCACGACCTGCAGCCAGGGGAGAAGCCGGATCGGGCGGCTACCTGCGACAGGGCGGGTGAGATCGCCGTCGAGCAGGGTCTGGCGCGCGAGCGGCGAGGCGACATGCTTGATCTGGTTGGTGTCAGCCATGATGTCTCTCTCTAGCTCGCGGTGATGATGGTGCCGACATGCTCACCCGCGAGCGCGCGGGTCAGGTTGCCGGGAACGAGGCCGTTCACGACTTGCACCTCGCGCACGTGGCGCGCCGAGGCGAGTAGATCGAGCACCGGGAATTCCAGGATCGAATCCTGCAACCCCTTGGCCTTCATCTCCGCCACCGAGATCTTCGGGATGAAGGTGGCGCTCTTGGAAGTCTTCGGGTTCGCGGTGTAGAGGCCGTTTTCGTCCTTCACATAGATCATCGCCTTGCAGCCGAATTGTTCGGCCACGAGGAAGCATCCGGCATCGGTGCGGTAGGGCGGGATGACGCCTTCGGCCGCGGGACGCATCCAGAGGCCATAGGGCGGCATGCCGCTGAAGATGACGGCGTGCACCTCGGCCAGGTAGAGCGGCACAGCCGAGAGCGCGGCGCCGCTGACGGCGGAGATGCCGTGCCTGGCAAGGAGCTGCCCCAGCATCGCAGCATTCTGATCGGCGACCGAGGCGCCGAGTTGCGAGAGCACGCCGGCCGGCAGGCGAAGCCCGGCCGCGATCGAGTAGAGATGCCGGGCCCGCGTGCCGGCTCCGGTCCCGATCAGCATCTTGTGGGCCTTGCGGGCGGCGACGATCTCGTCGACCAGCGGATAGACCGCAGCACGGCCACGATCGATGACGCTCTGTCCACCGATCTTGATCACTGTAGCGTCCGGCAGGATCCGGAAGTCGGGCGCCGCTTCCGCCGCAGCCAGAAGCTGCGGATCGGTGAGCGAACGCTGCATCAGGAGCTGCTCGAGCTCCGCGATCGTGTCAGTCATGAGAAACGTCCCTTCTCCAATGCGTTGAAGCACCGTTCAGTGGGCCCGCGAGCCGAACCGGTCTCCACCGGCGGTCTCCTCGAGCCCCGCATCTGGATTGCAGTGGTAGCGATAGTTTGCGTGCGTCTCAAGGCACAACGGCACGGTCATTGGTCGTGCATGCCGGATTGACGCGGTCGGGTGCCGAGCTCCGAATTCGGAGCACGTGAAAGCCGTCGACTTGGTCGTCTGGCCACCGGCCCGGACGGCCGGTCAAAGCGCGAGCTGGATTCGATCCTCGCCGTCACCTTCCGACTTCGCCGGCACGGCGCAGCAGATCAGCACTTCATCATCGGCCACCGCGGCGGTGGGCTCCTTCACATAGGTCACCTCGCCCGCCAGCAATTTGGTGCGGCACGATCCGCAACTCCCCGCCCGGCAACTGAACGCGGGGCTGAGGCCGCGCGACTCTGCGAGCTCGAGCAGTGTCCCGGACTCCGGGGTCCAGCGCGCCTCCTTCAGTGACGAGGTGAAGGCCACTGGCACCGGACTCGTCGCAGCCGGCCGGCGCGGCGTTGTTGCAGCGGCCAGGTCGGGCTTCCTCAGCAGTGACGAGGGACCGAACGCCTCGGCGTGGATCCTGTTGTCCGCAACGTTGTAGTTCCGCAAGCCGTCGTAAAGCGATTGTGTGAACTGCGGCGGCCCGCACAGATAGAAGTCGTAGTCGTTGAACGGCAACAGGCGCGACAGCAGTGCCATGTCGATCCGCCCCGCAACGTCGTAGTCGACGCCTTCCTCGGCGCCATCGACATTGCTGAGCACGCGGATGATCCTGATAGCGCCACTGGCGGCGTTGGCGAGTTGCTGCAATTCACTGCCGAAGGCACGGTCCTGTTTCGAATGCGCCGCCTGGAACAGGATCGTCGGCCTGACGCCGCGGATGCGCAGGCCCTCGTAAACCACATGGCGCAGCATCGCGAGCATCGGTGTGATCCCGACGCCACCGGCAAGCAGCACCGCCGGCCGCTTCTCGCGCGCATCGATCGTGAAAGCGCCGTTCGGCGCGCGCGCCTCGATGATGTCGCCGACCGCGATCCTGTCGTGGAGATGCTGCGACACCAGACCGTCGCGCTTCACGCTGATGCGGTATGTCCCGTCCGACGGCGCGACGGACAGCGTGTAGGTCCGGATCACAGGCTTGTCCGTCCCTGGCAATGACAGCCGGATCGGCAGATGCTGTCCCGCCTGATGCGGCAGCAGCCCGGCCCCGTCATCCGGCTGCAGATGAAACGAACGGATCGAGGCGCTCTCGTCGACGACCTTTGTCACCTTGAACGGACGCCACTGTGTCGCAAGCTCGGCGGCCCGGATCCGATCGGCGGCCTGCGTCCAGTCGCCCGTCATCAGCGCGTTCGGCGACCAGCCGTTGGTCTGGAAAGCCCAACGCAACGGTAGCGCGCCCCGCCTTCGCACCACACGGCGGGCGCGGAAACTCCAAAGGCGTTCGGCGCCCTGAAATGCCGCGATCTCAGGTGAATCCAGCATCACCTCGGCATCGCCGGTCATCTGCAGCAGGTCGCCGGTTTCGAAATCGACGAACACCAGCCCGGCCTTGCCGTTCAGCAGCATGTTGCCGAGCGTGTTGAAGAACAGATTGCCGGCAAAATCTGGGATCGTCAGCGTGCCGTCATCGCCGACACGGACGAAGCCCGCATTGCCGCCGCGATGCGAGACGTCGACCTGGCGACGGTCCTCGCGCTCGGCGTAGGACGCGACGAAGAACGTATCGGCGGCCTTGATCATGTCGCGCGCGGCTTGATCAAGACCGGAGTTCTCCTCGACCTGCCCCGTGAAGGCCTCGCTCGGCTCGCGCACGAACCTGAAATCCCGCAATTGGATGTACTGCGGACAATTTCCAAAACTCTGATCGAGGTCGAAGCTGAGCGCTTTGCCTGATGATGCGCGAAGCATCCCATTCGCACGATTGCGGCGCCTCGTGTGCAGTTCGATTCCCAACAGCCCGATGGCGTCGCCCGCTTGCGCGCCCTCGCTCGCGGGATCGGTGGGGTCTGGCTTCGCATCGATCTCGAGGCTGCGCGGTGTCGGCGAGGAGATGAAGCCGGGTCGGCCTGCCACCAACGTGGCCCAAGCGTCGCCGCTGCGGTCGACGCTGCCCAACACGACGAAAGGAATCTGGGCGTAGAACTCGCGATGCTGGTCCGGCATGAAGTCCCGCACGGCCCGCTCGCCTACGGCCAGCATCCGTTCGGAAACACCGACCTTCTGCTGGATCGCCTTTTCCCCGGCATGCCAGGTCGCCAACCTCGTTTTGGATCGCCTGTCGCTCATCGTTTCGCCCTCCCCTTCGGGGTTGGACGGGCGCGCCCCGCAAGCGCGCCCGGTCAGCGCGTCATGCAGCAGCCGCCAGACCGACCGCCGTCTTGGCGAAGGGCACGAAGCCCGGCAGCGCCTCGATCCGCCGCAGCAGCGCGTTGACACGAGGATATGCGGACAGATCGACGTTGCCTTCAGGCGCACTGGACAGATAGCTGTACAGCGCCACGTCCGCGATCGTCGGCCCGGTGCCGACCACCCAATCGCGGTCGGCCAGATGGGCCTCAAGCCGCTTCAGCAGGACATGCGCGCGGCCAATCACATCCTCCGGATTGAATTTTGCGCCGAACACGGTGACGAGCCGCGCCGCCGCCGGGCCAAATGCCACGTCCCCGGCGGCTACCGACAGCCAGCGCTGGACACCGGCGGCGCCCTTCGCATCCGTGGGCAGCCAGTCGGTTCGGCCAAGTTTTGTCGCGAGGTAAACCAGGATCGCGTTGGAATCGGAAATCATGGTGCCGTTGTCGTCCAACACCGGCACCTGGCCGAACGAATTGAGCGCCAGGAATTCCGGGGTCTTGTGCGCACCCGACTTCAGGTCGACTTCGACCAGCTCATGCGGAATTCCGAGCAGCGACATGAACAGGCGCGCGCGATGCGCGTGACCCGACAAAGGATAGTGATAGAGCTTCATGATGCCGTTCCCGAGATCGTGGACGGGGTCATTCCCGATCCGCGACCTGAAGATGGCTCATTGCAGTCGTAATGATAATTATCGGAATCGACACTTCATTATTGCAGTTACCGCAACAATATGGCCATGATGAGGACTTCGAGGGCCAATCAGACCACCAACTCCGCGCGGTGAAGCCGCCCCTTTGAGGGGGGCGGCTTCGTGGTCGATCAGCGCATCACGAACGGGTTGGCGGGAACGTCCTGGGCGGTCGAGATCCAGACGCTCTTGGTTTCCAGATACTCGCGGACCGCATCGATGCCGCTCTCCCGCCCGACACCCGAATACTTCATGCCGCCGAACGGCATCATGTAGCTGATGGCGCGATAGGAGTTCACCCACACGGTGCCGGCGCGCAGCTGCTTCGGCACACGGATGGCGCGCGCGAGATCCTTGGTCCAGATACCTGCGGCAAGGCCGTAGATGGTGTCGTTGGCGATCCGAACGGCATCGTCCTCGGTGTCGAAGCCGATGATCGAGAGCACCGGCCCGAACACTTCCTCACGCGCGATCCGCATCGAGTTGTCGACATCGGTGAAGATCGTCGGCTCGACGAACTGGCCGCCGATGATGCCGGCGCCGGACGCCGGCTTGCCGCCGAGCAGGCAGCGCGCGCCCTCTGCCTTCGCGATATCGATGTAGTCGAGCACCTTCTTGTACTGCGCAGGCGTGGTGATCGGGCCGACATTGGTGTCCGAGCGCATCGGATCGCCGATCTTGGCGGTCCGCGCCAGCTCCAGAACGCGTTCGACGAACTTGTCCTTGATCGAATTCTGCACCAGCAGGCGCGATCCGGCGATGCAGGTCTGCCCCGTGGCTGCGAATATCCCGGAGATCGCGCCCGCCGCCGCAGCGGTCAGATCGGCATCCTCGAAGACGATGTTGGGGGACTTGCCGCCGAGTTCGAGCGACACGCGCTTCAGGCTTTTCGCCGCGGTCTCGTAGACCTTCGCGCCGGTCGTGTCCGATCCGGTAAAGGTGATCTTGGCGACGCCGGGATGCGAGATCAGCGCGGACCCGGCCTCGGGTCCGAAACCGGTGACCACGTTGAAAATGCCATCCGGAATCCCGGCCTCCTTGGTCAGCGCGGCAAATTCCAGCGTGCTGGCGGAGGTGAATTCCGACGGCTTGACGACAACGGCGCAGCCGGCGGCAAGCGCGGCGGCGCATTTCCAGGCGACGAACAGCAGCGGCGAATTCCAGGCGGTGAGCGCCGCAACGACGCCGACCGGCTCGTGCGTCGTGTAGGCGAAGGTATCAGGCTTGTCGATCGGCACCAGGCCGCCTTCGAGCTTGTCGACCAGCCCGCCGAAGTACCACCACCATTCCGAATGGTAGCGCACCTGGCCCAGCATCTCCGCCATCAGCTTGCCGTTGTCGCGCACCTCGATCTCGGCGAGACGCTCGGCATTCGCGGCAACGAGGTCGCCGAGCTTGCGCATCGCCTTGCCGCGCGCCGACGCCGTCATCTTCGACCACGGGCCGCGCCACATCGCCTCATTGGCCGCCTTCACGGCCTTGTCGGCATCGGCGGCGGACCCGCGCGGAATCTTCGCCCAGGCCTCGCCGCGATAGGGATCGATCGTGTCGAACCATTCGCCGTTGGCGGGGTCAACATACTGGCCGTTGATGAAAAGCTGGTAGGTTTTCACGGTACTCTCCCGTCGAGGCTAGACGATGCATAACGATATAATGCATTCCGTGACGTCGTGACAACGAAGGGCGCTGCAGCGCTGCTTCAACAGCACAGGCCCTACACCTCGACAATCACGTAATTGTCCTCGACATGCACCGGAAACGTCTCGGCCACATAAGGCCCCTTCTGCAATTCCTCGCCGCTTTCGACCGCGACCGGATAGGAGCGGATCCTGAACCGGCTCGGATCGAACCAGGACTGGCCGTTGCGCATGTCGAATTCCCAGCCGTGCCACGGACAGCGCAGCATCTCGCCGACGCGGTCGCGCTGATAGATGCCGGGTTCTGGCGAAGTGAGCCGGGCGACACAGGCCGCCTTCTCCAGCGGCGCGCCTTCATGCGGGCAGCGATTGAGCAGCGCGAAGAACTCGCCGTTGACGTGGAACACGACGATGTCGCGCCCTTCGACGCCGAACACCTTGTTGCCGCCGGCCGGAATCTCGCTGGTGCGCGCGACGATGTGACGGGCCATTACAATCCTTGAAGCTCAGAACTTGTAGACCGCGCGGGCATTGCTGTTGAAGATCTTGCGCCGCTCGGCCTCGGTCAGCGGCGTCTTGAACGCAAAGCGCGCGTCGTCATAGTCCCAGTGCGGATAGTCCGACGAGAACAGCAGACGATCGATGCCGACCCATTCGATCAGCGAGCGCAGGTGCTTTGCTTCATCCGGCTCGTCGATCGGCTGGGTCGTGAACCAGAAATGCTCCTTCACATATTCGCTCGGCTTGCGCTTGAGATGCGGCACCTCGCTGCGGAAGCGCTCGAAATGCTGGTCCATCCGCCACATCGCCGACGGGATCCAGCCGAAGCCGCCCTCGATGAACACGATCTTCAACTTCGGGAAGCGCTCAGGCACGCCTTCGAGCACGAGGCTCGTAAGCATCGACGCCATCGTATGTGCGTTGGACTGATGCTCCTCGCAATAATAGGACGGCCAGCCGCCGCCGGTCGGCGCATGCCCGCCATAGCCGCCGACATGGATGCCGAGCGGCAGGTCGAGCTCTTGCGCACGCGCATAGATCGGCCAGTAGCCGCGGCGGCCGAGCGGCTCATTGGCGCGCGGCGAGACGTTGATCTGGATGTATTCGCCTGACTTGGCGCAGCGATCAATCTCGGCAAGGCCGAGGTCGCTGCCGTCCTGTCCGACCAGGATCGAGGCCTTCAGCCTGGGATCGCGGTGCGCCCAGAACGCGAGCTGCCAATCGTTGATGGCGCGCTGGATCGCGGCGCCGAATTCGAGATTTTGCTGCGAGAAGATGAAGAGGTCGAGCACCTGCAAAATCCCGAACTCGACATCGAACGGATCGAGATGCTGCTTGCGCATGAAATCGAGGTCGGAACCGGGCACCCCGCCGGTCGGCGGCCAGGCATCGCGCCGCGCGATCAGCGGCGAGGAACGTGGATAGGGCGTGGTGCCGATATAGGGCGTGCGCAGATGGCTGCCGTATTCCTTCAGATGCTGCTGCCAGCGTTTCGGCAGGAACTCGTTGAGGTCATCGTGCGAACGGATGCTCGGATGGATGTCGCAGTCGATGATCCGCAAGCGCGTCGCCGCGGTCTTCTCCTGATCGAGCATCGGGCGGTCGATGACATCACTCATGCGATCCTCCTTGGTTTGTTCAAGCGTCCAGCTTCAAACGCGGAAAGGTTTCCAGCGGATTGTCTTCGCACATCCGCGTGACGAGGCTTTTCGGCAGATGCGGCGGGATCGGATCGTCGCCGTCGAACTGCCAGTGCGGATAGTCGGACGCGAACAGGAACATCTTGTCCGAGCCGATCTGGTCGATGATATCTTCGACACCGGTCGCATCCGGCGGACCGTCGAACGGCTGCATGGCGACGCGGAAATGGTCGCGGATAATGGAGGCCGGCTCGCGCTCGACCCACGGCACCTCGACGCGCACGCCACGCCAGGTTTTGTTGGCGCGCCACATGAAGGCCGGCAGCCAGCTCACGCCTGACTCCATCAGCACGACCTTCAGCCCCGGAAACTTGCCGAACACGCCCTCATAGATCAGGCTCAGGGTCTGCGCCTGAAACGCCTGCGCTTCCGCCAGATAATATTCATAGCGATAGGAGGGCCAGCCGATCGAACTTGGCGCACCCCGGTAGGCGCTGCCGGCATGGATCGCGATCGGAAGCTTGTACTTCTCCGCGGCCTGGTAGATCGGCCAATAGTGCCGCCTCCCGAGCAGCATCTCGCCCTGCGACAGCACCAGCACCGACACGAATCTGATATCGTCGGCCCTGCGCTCGATCTCCTCGACCGCCAGATCAGGCGCCTGGATCGGCACCACGATCGAGGCGCGCAGCCGCTTGTCTTTCGACAGCCACTCCGCCGCGATCCAGTCATTGATCGCCTTGCAGAAGTCGGCCGCCATATAGGGATCGAACACCGCCTGCGCGCCGTAGACCACGTTGCAGATCGCATGGCTGGCGCCGAGTTGGTCGAACGCGCCGCGCTGCACCATGGCGAGATCAGAGCCCGGCTTGCTGCCGTCGGATGGCCGCCAATCGGCGCGGCCCGACAGCGGCATCGACGGCGGATAGGAGTTGAGGTCGAGCCCGTCGATGGCGCGGCTGACCACCTGTTCCTTCCAGTGATCGTTGAGATAGGGCAGCAGCGTGGTGCGCGTTCCCCCCACCGCGGGATGGATGTCGCAGTCGATGCGCATGGCCGCCATCGAGGTTTCCTCAGGCTTTGCTTTTGGCGGCTATGTCGCGCCGCTGGCCGAATGTGCCGCCGGGCATGTAGGAGCGCAAGCCAATACGCCGCGGAACAGCCATTCCCTAAACCTCCAGCCACTCCTTGCGCACGACGGAATTCTCGCCGAAATCGGCTGGGGTGCCCCGAAACACGATCCGGCCGTGGCCCATCACGTAGAGCCGCGCCGAGATTTTCAGCGCAATCGCCAGCTTCTGTTCGACCAGCAGGATGGAAACGCCGCGCCGGGAGATCTCCGCCAGCAACGCGCCGACCTGCTCGACCAGCTTTGGCGCTAGCCCCTCGGTCGGCTCGTCGATCAGGATCAGGTCGGGATCGCCCATCAGCGTACGGCACATCGTGAGCATTTGCTGCTCGCCGCCGGAGAGCAGCCCCGCCGCAATATCCTGCCGCGCTTCCAGATTGGGAAACAGCCGGTAAACGTCGGCAAAATTCCAGCGGCCGAATTTGCCCGCGCGCTTCAGCCCGAGCTCGAGATTTTGCCGCACCGTCAGCGTCGGAAAGATCTGGCGGTCTTCCGGCACGTAGCCGATGCCGCCATGCGCCACCTGGTTCGGCCGCAGGCCGGTGATGTCGCGGCCCTTGAATTTGACGCTGCCCTGCGCCGGAACCAGGCCCATGATCGCCTTGCAGACGGTCGATCGTCCGACGCCATTGCGTCCCAACAGGCTGACGATCTCGCCGTCGCCGACATCGATATCGACGCCGTGCAGAATGTGGCTCTGGCCGTAGTAGGCGTGAAGATTGTTGACTTCGAGGATCATGCGGCGAGCCGGCCGAGATAGGCCTCCTGCACCGCCGGATCGGCACGCACGGCCGCAGGCGGCCCCGACGCGATGACCTGGCCATAGACCAGCACCGTGATCACGTCGGCGAGATCGAACACCACCTTCATGTCGTGCTCCACCATCACCAGCGTCTTGCCTTCGGAGACGCGACGGATCAGTTCGACGGCGTTGTCGGTCTCGGTGTTGCTCATGCCGGCGGTCGGCTCGTCGAGCAGGATGACGGACGCGCCGCCCGCGATGGTCATGCCGATCTCGAGTGCGCGCTGATCGGCGTAAGACAGCAGGCCCGCGGCGGTATCGCGCCGCGATGCAAGGTTGAGCTCTTCCAGCATCCGATCGGTGCGTTCGTTCAGCGCGCGCTGCATCCCCAGCGCGGTCCAGAACGAATAGCGATAGCCCATGCTCCAGAGCAGCGCGCAGCGAAGGTTTTCGAACACCGACAGACGGTGGAAGATCGAGGTGATCTGAAAGCTCCGCGACAGGCCCATCCGGTTGATCCGGTGCGGCGGCAGTTGGTCGACCCTGACGCCGTTGAGCAGGATCTCGCCCGACGACGACGGAAAACGGCCGCTGATCAGATTGAAGAGCGTGGTCTTGCCGGCGCCGTTCGGACCGATGATGGCGTGGCGTTCTCCCTTTGCGATCTCGAGATTGACGCCACGGATGATCGCGGTCGGTCCAAACGCCTTGGTCAGGTTGCGCAGGCTGAGCGCGGTCTCGGTCATGCCGCGCTCCGCTGCGGCTTGAGCTCGGCCATCAGCTTTTCCCAGATGCGCCGGAACGACCGCGCTTCGATCCGCAGCCATGCCATCCCGCCGAGCAGGCAAATGGTCGCGGCCGACCACGGCAGCACCGCGTGGACATCGATCTTGCGGCCGAACAGCACCAGCGTCTTGCCCTGGGCCGCACCGATGGTCAAAAACGATGTCAATTCCACCAGGCCAACGAAACCGAGCAACGTCAGAAGACCAGGCACGATCACCCGCGCATAGGGCATCGCCAGCCGGCCGAACTGCCCGGCGCGGACGATCGGCCGATGCACCATCACGAGCCCCATGATGCCCTGCGGCGCGAAGATCACCATGCCGATGAAGAGCACGCCGACATAGACCAGCCAGGAATTGGACATCAGGCTGACGCCGCTCTGCAGCAGGGTGATCAGGACCGCGCCGAGGATCGGGCCGCCGAACACGCCGGTGCCGCCGATATAGGCCATCAGCAGTGCATTCGCCGACAACGGCGCGGCGAGCGCATCGAAGGTGACGATCTCATAGGTGATGGCGTAGAGGCCGCCACCGATACCGGCGAAAAATCCTGACAACGCGAACTGCAGGAAGCGCACGACACGCGGGTCGTATCCCATGAACTGCGCGCGCTCGAAATTGTCGCGCGTCGCGTTCGCCATCCGCCCGAGCGGCGTCTGGGTCAGGAAGAACATCGCCAGCGCAGCGATCAGCGTCCAGGCCAGGATCAAATAATAGACCTGGATGCTGGAGGCATATTTCAGCCCGAACAGGCTGTGATCGATCATGCGGTTGGTATTGACGCCGCCTTCGCCGCCAAAGAAGTGATGAAAACTGAGCGCCGCCGTCGTCATCAACTCGCCGATGCCGAGCGTGATCATCGCAAAGGCCGTGGCACGCTGCTTGGTCGCCATATAGCCGAACACGATCGCCAGGCCGAGCCCGCACAGACCCGACAGGATCGGAATCAGTTCGATCGGCAGCGGCAAACTGCCGGCACCGGCCATGGTGAGGAAATGGACGGTCGCGTAACCGCCGATGCCGAAGAAGGTGGCGTGGCACAACGAGAACAGGCCGGCCTGCCCGAGCAGCATGTTGTAGGACAGCGCCAGGACGCTCATCATGCCCATCTGGCTTAGCATCGACAGTACGAAGCCGGACTGGCGGCCGGTATTGTAGTTGAAGAACACCCAGGGCGCGGCGATCGCCGCGATCAGCGTGACGATCCAGACCCAGCTCTGACCCGATCTGCCGATCATGTGTCGCGCGTTCCCATCAGACCGCGCGGGCGGAACAGCAGCATGATGATCATGAGTGCGAACGGCAGCAGCGCGCCGATCCGCGCCACCGGCATGGTCAGGATCTCCGTGAACAGATTGTCCCCCGGCAGCGTCACGCCGAGCGGCTTGACCAGGTCGAACAGCGAATAATTGATGACGACGGCAAAGGTCTGGATCAGCCCCATCAGGATCGAGGCAATGAAGCAGCCCAGCAGCGAGCCGAGGCCGCCGAACACGACCACGACAAAGACGATCGGTCCCATCGCGTCCGCCATGCCGGGTTCGGTGGTCTGATAATTGCCGCCGATCACGCCGGCCAGCCCGGCAAGCAGGCAGCCGCCGGCGAATACGACGGTGAAGACGCGCGGCACGTCGTGGCCGAGCGCGCTGGCCATCTGCGGGTGGGTCAGCGCCGCCTGGATGATCAGGCCGACGCGGGTCTTCTTCAGCAACACCCAGGTGGCGAGCAGCATGCCGACCGAGACCAGCAGCATGAAGCCGCGATAGGCCGGGAAGTTGGCGCCATAGACCGTGAACAGCGGAAAATCGAGGCTCGGCGGCACCCGATAGGCCATCGGCAGCATGCCCCATATCATCTGCACGCCGCGCTGGATGATGAACACGAGGCCGAAGGTGAACAGCAGCTCGGCGATGTGGCCGTTATGGTGCACCCGCCGCAACCCCCAGACCTCGATCGCCGCGCCGATCAGCGCGCACAGCAGCGGCGCGACGATCAGCGCGGGAAAGAAGCCGATCAACTGACTGACGGTGAAGGCGAGATAGGCGCCGATCATGTAGATGCTGGCATGGGCGAAATTGAGCACGCCCATCATGCTGAAGATCAGCGTCAGCCCGCTCGCCAGCATGAACAGCAGCATGCCGTAGACCAGGCCATTGAACAGCGAAACGAGGACGATCTCCATGATTGCGCCCCCGGTTTCGCCGCCCCTTCCGCCCGGCTATTCCGGGCGCTTCATCTTGCAGATCGTCGGCAATGTCAGATCGGCGGCGGTTGCCGTCATGATGTTCTTCCAACCGAAGCCGGTATGTTCCGAGTCGAACTTCACATCCTTGCTGAAAACACCCGCGTAATACGGCATCAGCAGCTGATGATCTTCCTTGCGCATGATGTTGTCCTGGCCGACCAGGTCCTTCACATGCATGTCCTCGAGCGCGAGCGCCACCTTCAAGGGATCGGTCGAGCCCGCTTTGTTGATCGCATTGGTCAGCATATCGATCATGGTGAGGAAGTTGAGCGTCGAGAAGTCGGTTGCGTGGTTGGCCCGCCAGTCGTTGGCAAGCTTCTCGGCGTCGGCGCTCTTCTGGTCGACCGCGACGTTGCCGTTGAATTCCATCACCGAGGTCAGGCGGTTTTCGCCGGCCGCGCCGATCGCGGTCGGGCCGCCGATCAGATGCGACAAATAAGTGTCGAAGCGCACGTCGAGACCGGCATCGACCGATGCCTTGATCAGCAGGTTGAGGTCGCGATTGTAATTGCCGGTGACGACGCTCTGCGCGCCGGACGCCTTGATCTTGGCGACGTAGGACGAGAAATCCTGCACCTTGCCGAACGGCATCAGCTCATCGCCGACGATCTCGATATCGGGACGCAGCTTCGCCAGCCATTTCTTGGTATCGTGCTGGATCGACTGGCCGAACAGATAGTCCTGGTTGAGCAGATAAACCTTCTTCAGATCGGCCGGCAGCGACTTGATCCGCGCCGCCGCCCGCATGTCGACGCTGCCGGCAAACCGGAAGTGCCAGAAGTCGCATTGCTCGTTGGTCAGTTCGGTGGCGAGCGCGCCGCAGTTCAGATACAGGATGCGGTTATCAGGGTTGCGCGCGTTGTGCTTCGACACCGCGTCGATCAGCGCCGAGCCGACATTGGACCCGGTGCAGTGCATCACGAACGGGATGTTCTGGTCAGTCATGCTCTTGAGCGCGATCAGCGCTTCGGCCGGCTGCAATTTGTCGTCGAACGGAACGAGCTCGAACTTCCGGCCCAGCGCCCCGCCGGCAGCGTTCTTTCGCGCAATGATGAACTGGAAGACCTTGAGGAACTCGTCGCCACCCGAGGCGAACGGACCCGAGAACGGATCGGTGTAAGCGAGCTTGATGGTGTCTTCGGCGAGAACCGGCCGTCCGGAACACAACAGACCCAGGATCGCAACAGAACAGCAAACCAGCCGTAACCAGCTCATGGCGCCCTCCCTGCTCCCTGTCCTTGTTTTGGACAGGCCTCATCTTGTTGGGCCGGAGAGTACATCCCGCAAAGATTGAGTCAATTGCCGGCCTCGCCGGCGATGCCGGTCACAGCGCTGTCACGACAGCGTATGAGCCAGTTCACCATCCGCAATTGCGGGATGTGTTACCGGTCATATCAGTGCATTGGACCATCGTCCGGACCAGAGGAGGACATGATGACATCTGGAAGATCAGCTACCCTTATCCTTTCGCTTTTGATGGCCTCCGTCTCCGCCGCCTCGGCCGCGCCTTCGACGGCGTCGGGTTCGGTGGCGCTGGCGCTCGCCGGCGTGGTCGCGCCCTTTTCGCCGCTGCCGGCTGCTGAGAAGAAGACGGTCGCCGCGTTCTTCAACGGCAACAGCAATGTTCCGTACACGAAGAAGATCACCGTGACCGCAGACAAGATCCTCTGCCGCGCCAGCAATGTAGCGATCACATCACGCTCCTGCGAGCTGACCTTCGGCAGCCACACAAGCACCTTGAAGGGCCGCGAAGCCAACGAGATCTTCGCCACCGAGGCGCTGGCCGGCGTGCCCTCCGATGGCGCGGCCGGCACGATCTTCGAGGGGCTGACCAAGCTAAGCTGCACGCTCGATCCGAAGGTGATCAAGGAAAATGCCGGCGGCGGCGCCGATTGCACGTTCGAGCCAGGGAATTAGAGCGTGTACTGATAAATCCGACGAGCTCGTGTCTGCTCTGCCCTCTGGAGCGGACTACCTCGCTGGGGTGACGAGAGGACACTCGCTCTGTGCGAGAGGAGAGAACGCTTCCTCGGCTGGAACACGGCGAATGATTTTGTAATAATCCCAGGGCTCCGTCACTTCGGACTTTTTCTTGACCTCGAAAAGGTAGAAGTCGTGGATGAGCTTCCCGTCCGCCCGGAGCTTGGAGCCTCGCGCGTAAAAATCGTCGACCGCGTTCTCGCGCATCCATGCCGCGACGGTATCGGTGTCGTCTGACCCTGTCGCCGCGACGCCTTTCAGGTAATGCGAGAGGCCGGAGTAGAGAGCTGCCTGGGGCGCTGTGGGCATTCTATGATGCAATTCGAAGAAGCGATGACCGAACGCTCTGGTTTCATCGTTCAGCCCCCAATACCAAGCAACGATTGAGGTGAGACCTCCCGCTATGTCGAGTCCCATGCTATGGACGTCGGTCAACCACAACAGTTCGGCAACAGGCCGCTGCTTGCCGTCGTCCATCCCGAATTCTTTCCACTGCTTCATTGAATTGACGACCTGATCGCCGGTATTCGCGAAGGCGACCACCTTGGCACCCGAACTTTGGGCTTGAAGCAGAAACGAGCTGTAGTCGGTATTCGCCATCGGGTGATAGACTGCACCAAGAGATTTTCCACCGACGCTCGCCAGGATGCGTTGCGATTCTGACACCATGTTCTTTCCAAAGGCGTAATCGGCCGCTACGAAAAACCATGTGTCTTGCCCCTGCGCCACAAGGGTTCGGATCGGTCCGGAGACCAGCGTGAAAGCATCGTGGAGCCAGGCGAAGCCGGTTTTCGTGCACTGCTTTCCGGTCAATTCTGTCGTTGCGACCGCAGTGTAAATCGCGATCTTGTTCTTGTCGCGGATCAGGTTTTGTAGTGCGAGGCCGACCGCCGAATTGCCCACGTCGGCAACGACGTCGACGCCGTCGGTCTCGAACCATTTGCGCACGATTGCGACCCCGACATCCGGTTTGTTCTGGTGGTCCGCGTACGCCACTTCTACTGCAATATTCGGGTGGCTCTTACGGAAATCGTCGACGGCCATTTTAGCGGCGACGAGCCCTCCCGAACCAGTCGCATCAGCAAGCGGACCGGACGCATCATTGATGACGCCGATCCTGACAACGCCGCCCGAAATTTGTTCCGCTCGCGCTGTTGTAACCCTCCCGTCAAAACCTACTAGAAAGGCCACAAGAATTGCGCTGGCAACCCGGCCCAAAAAACTCATCAACTTCACATTCGTGTTTGGCATCCCGGCTGGCTCCTCTGACAACGCCACGGTTTTCTGGATGAGATTCGCTTGTCAAAGAAGGGTTATGCAAACGGCATGCCTCAGGATGATTACTCTTGTTGGGAGTTGCTTGCGCAAGGCTGCTTCACCAGCAAAAGCCGACATCATGCACTTGTGGGTCCACGCCATCGCCGGAATCTGCGGCCGGTCTGCTGGCTCCGCTACACCTGAACAACGATGCCCATCCTCGCAGCAATGCGGCGGGCGGTTTGCTCGCGTTGCGCCGTAATCGCGTGCACCGCCTGCCGGGCCTGTTGAAGGATCGCAGGCGGCGCCGTCTCAGGTGTGCCGCTGTTGAAGGGCGGCTCCGGCGCATAGGCCATGTACAGCTGGATCGCCCGCGCCGCATCGTCGCCGCGCAGTTCGGCAGCGAGTCGCAACGCGCCGTCGATCCCGGCGGTGACACCGGCGGCGAAGATATAGCTGCCATCCACCACCACGCGTTCGTTGACGGGTATCGCGCCGAAGAACGGCAGCAAATGGAACGACGCCCAATGGGTGGTCGCCCTGCGTCCCTTCAAAAGGCCGGCCGCGCCGCACAGCAGCGCACCCGTGCATACCGAAAAGATGCGGCAGCCGCCTGCCGCCTGCTGGCGAATCCAGCCGAGCACCTCCGCGTCCTCCATCAGCGCCTCCTGGCCGAATCCGCCCGGCACATGCAGGACATCGAGCGGCGGCGCATCAGCCAGCAAAGCATCCGGCGTCAACCGCAATCCCTTCACGTCGCGAACCGCGCCAGCGGTCCTGCCGTAGATGCGACAGGTCGAGTTCGGAATCCGCGACAGCACCTCGAAAGGGCCGGTCAGATCGATCTGATCGACCGCTTCGAACAGCAGCGATCCGATCTGGAGATGAACATCATGAGGAATCATTGTTGTCTTCCTGTTCCACGCTGGACAATGCGAGGCTACCGCGCCACGTTCGCGCAATGACGCCAAAATCCCCTCGTTCTCGGCCAAACGGGAGCCGACTGGTCGAAGTGCTCGCCTACCCGGCGGTGCAATTGCTCGATGTCACCGGCCCGCTGCAGGTGTTCGCGTCCGCCAACGCGCTGACGTCGAAAGCCGGTCACGCGGAGCCCTATACGGTCCGCATTGTCGCCAAGGACGGTCCCTCGGTCGAAGCATCGGCCGGCGTCGGACTCGCGGTGCATCCACTTCCTTCCGTCGATGCAGCCGTCGATACGCTGGTGGTCCCCGGCGGCGACGGCGTCAATGCCGCGGCTGATGATGCGGTGCTGGTCGACTGGGTCCGCAAGCGCGCCGGGCGGGCCCGCCGCACGGCATCGGTCTGCACCGGCGCGTTCCTGCTCGCCGCATCCGGTGTCCTCGACGGCCGGCGCGCAGTCACTCACTGGGGATTTTGCGCGGAACTGGCCCGGCGTTTTCCTGCCGTCCGCGTCGAGTCCGATCCGATCTTCGTGCGCGATGGCTCGTTCTGGACCTCGGCCGGGGTGACGTCCGGCATCGATCTCGCGCTGGCATTGGTGGAGGAGGATCTCGGCCGCGCGACAGCGCTCGCCGTCGCCCGCTATCTGGTCGTCTTCCTCAAGCGGCCGGGCGGGCAGGCCCAATTCAGCGAGATATTGTCGTTGCAGGCAACCGACGATAGATTCAGCGCGCTGCATGACTGGATCAGCGACCATCTGGCCGCTGACCTCTCGCTTCCGACGCTGGCGAAACAGGCCGGCATGAGCGAACGCAGCTTCAGCCGGCACTACGCAGAATCGACCGGGCTGACACCGGCGCGCGCGATCGAGCGGCTGCGGGTCGAAGGCGCGCGACATCTGCTGTCGGAAACGCGCCTGCCGATCAAGCGGATCTCGCAGCGTTGCGGGTTTGGGTCCGAAGAGACGATGCGCCGCAGCTTCGTGCGATTGCTGGCGACCACGGCGCAAGACTACCGGGCGAGATTTACCTGACGATCGGCCACAACAACACGGCGGCCATGCGGCCGCCGTGTTGTGAAGCGCGAGAGAGACTGCAGTTCAACCGTTCCAGGCGTGCGCCTGCAACGCCGCCTCCAGAGGTGGGTTGGTCACGCTGCCGGTGTAGTTGGTGATGGTCGAGGCCGCGACGATGGTGATCGCCTCGAGCAGCAGTTCCTTGCCGAATCCCGCCGCCACGAAGCATTCGATGTCCTGATCGTCGAGCCGCCCGCGCTTTTCGATCAGCGTCCGCGCCAGTGTCGAGAGCGCGCCGAGCCCCTTGTCCGATGGCGAACGGCCGGAGCGCATCGCCTCGACGTCCGCTGCATTGAGGCCGGCCTGCAATCCGAGCGCAGAATGGAGCGCGACCGCCCAGTTGCAGCCATTGGTGACGGCATCAGTGAGCAGCACGGTCTGGATCTGCTGCTCGGTGAAGTTGCCGCCATGAACCTTGTCGAAGATTCCGATGAAGGCCTGGATCAGCACCGGCGATGTCGCCATCGCGCCCGCGAGGTTGGGAATCATCCCGAATCGCGCCTGCACGTCACGCAGGGCAGATTTGGAGGCTTCAGGGGCGGAGTCGAGCGTGTAGACAGGAAAACGTGTCATGGGGCCGGTCATGGGAATTGCCTTTTGTTGATGAGCTCGATGACGGCTATCTAGTCGCCCCCAGCAGGAAGGCTTCGCCAAAGGCCCCACCTTCCCCGCCAACGGCCCGAATGGCGGCGAACGTTCCGATGGACGCATCGAGCGCTCACGAACGGTTCATCCGCTGACTAAATTTTCACCTGTCACAGGGCAATCGCGCGGCTTACGCTGAGTGCGATCTCCCGCTCCCGCAGTCGCGCAACCGTTCCCCGGAGACATCATGCCCCTCCTCATCCGCGGCGGCACCGTCGTCAATCACGATCACTCGCGCCGCGCCGACGTCCTGATCGACGGCGAAACCATTGCCGCAATCGCCAGCGCGATCGATGCGCCCGCTGATACCGCGATCATCGATGCCGGCGGCTGCTATGTGATGCCGGGCGGCATCGATCCGCACACCCATCTCGAAATGCCCTTCATGGGCACCGTCACGGCTGATGATTTCGAATCCGGCACCAAGGCGGCGCTGACCGGCGGCACCACGATGGTGGTCGACCACTGCCTTCCCGATCCCGGCCAATCCCTGCTTGCGGCCTATCAGGACTGGCGGCGCAAATCCGAAGGGGCGGCCGCCGACTACGGCTTCCACATGGCGATCACGTCTTGGTCCAAGCAGATCCACGACGAGATGGAGACCGTCGTCAAGACCTACGGCATCAACACCTTCAAGCACTTCATGGCCTATAAGGGCGCGCTGATGGTGAACGATGACGAGCTCTACAACTCGTTCGCCCGCTGCGCCGGCCTCGGCGCGATGCCGCTGGTGCATGCCGAGAACGGTGACATCGTCGCGCACATGCAGGAGGCGATGATGGCGCGCGGCGTCACCGGGCCCGAGGGCCACGCCTATTCGCGGCCGCCGGAGGTCGAGGGCGAGGCCACCAACCGCGCCATCATGATCGCCGACATGACCGGCACGCCGCTCTATGTCGTGCACACCAGTTGCCGCGAATCGCATGAGGCGATCGCGCGGGCGCGCGCGGCGGGCAAGCGCGTCTATGGCGAGCCGCTGATCCAGCATCTGCTGCTGGATGAGCGCGAATATGAGAGCAAGGATTGGAATCATTCGGCGCAGCGCGTGATGTCGCCGCCGTTCCGCAACAAGGCGCATCAGGACAGCCTGTGGGCCGGCCTGCAAGCGGGATCGCTGCAGGTCGTCGCGACCGACCATTGCGCCTTCACCACCGAGCAGAAGCGGTTCGGGCTTGACGATTTCCGCAAGATCCCGAACGGCACCGGCGGCCTGGAAGACCGCATGCCGCTGCTCTGGACCGCAGGCGTCGGCACCGGACGGCTGACAAAGGAAGAGTTCGTCGCGGTGACCTCGGCCAACATCGCCCGCATCCTCAATATCTATCCGCGCAAGGGTGCCGTCGCCGTCAGCTCCGACGCCGATCTCGTGGTGTGGGATCCCGCGGCAACCAAGGCGATCCGCGCCAAGACGCAATTCAGCCGGATCGATTACAACGTGTTCGAAGGCTTTACCTGCACCGGCGCGCCGGCGATCACGCTGTCACGCGGCAGGATTGTCTGGAAGGACGGCGACCTGCGCGCCGAGAAGGGCAGTGGCCGCTACATCGAGCGGCCCGCCTTCCCGCCGGTCCATGTCGCGAATTCGACGTGGAAGGAATTGACCGCGCCGCGTGCCGTTCCACGCGGCCCTGTCACACCCTGACAACCCGCATCGCGTGCGCCTAGGCGCCCGCGCGATCCTTCACCCGCCGCGAGACGATCCCGAGCAGGCGGCCCAGCGTTCCGCTCGCGGGTCCTTTCTTGCGCGCCAGCGCCAGCGGGGCGACGAGGCCCGCGGCACGGTCGAGACGGAGATAGGCGACGCCTGTGGTCTCGAGCCGCGCCATCGATTCCGGAACGATCGAAATCCCAAGCCCCGCTGCGACGAGACTCAGCGTCGAGACCATCCGCGTCGCCTCCTGCGCCACCTTCGGGCTGAAGCCCGCCGCGCGGCAGGCGGCGATGATGCTGTCATAGAGGCCCGGTCCGGTCGGGCGGCGATAGAGGATCAGCGGCTCGTCGGCGAGCGCAGCCAGCGAAATCCGGCGACGCGTATCCTTCCGGGCGCGCGGATGGTGGTCGGGAACCGCGACCAGCATTTCCTCGTCCAGCAGGTGGGTGATCGTGAGGCCCTCGAGCCGCTCGCTCGGCGAGCGCACGAACGCCGCGTCGAGACGATCGGCCTCGACGGCTTCGATCAGTTCTCCTGTAGAGGCCTCTTCAAACGACAACGTGATCGCCGGCGCGCGCTCGCGCATTTCGCGCATCACACCGGTGACAAAGGGATGGAACGCGGCCGAACTGGTGAAGCCGATCGCGAGCTGGCCTTCCTCGCCGCGGCTCGTGCGGCGCGCCGCCTCCACCGCAAGGTCAACGTCGCGCAGGATCAGCCGCGCTCTGTCCACGAATGCGCGGCCGGCAGCTGTCAGCTCGACCCCGCGTGGCTGCCGGCGAAACAGCGGCGCGCCGATCGCCGTCTCCAGCGCGCGGATCTGCTGGCTCAGCGGCGGCTGCTGGATGCCGAGCCCTGCAGCGGCGCGGGTGATATGGCCTTCCTCGGCCACGGCGACGGCATAGCGAAGGTGACGCAACTCGATCATCTGTCGATCCATATCCAATAGATATGCATTTTGCCATTTCCATATATTTGAAATTTGGGGCGCCGCAAACTACGTTTGCGTCGACAACGATTCATACCGAGCCGATCTGCCGATGGACGCCGCACCCGCCACAGTCGAGATCAAGCAGGACACGCCCGGTGTCGGCGAGTTGTTCACCGGCTTCTTCATTCTCGGACTGACCGGCTTCGGCGGCGTGCTGCCGCTGGCGCGGCGGATGATGGTGGAGAAGCGCGGCTGGCTGAGCGGCGCCGAGTTCACCGACCTGCTCGGGCTCTGCCAGTTCCTGCCTGGCGGCAACATCATCAACATGTCGGTGGCGGTCGGGCTGAAGTTTCGCGGCATTGCCGGCGCGCTTGCGGCAATCGTCGGCCTGGTCGCTGCGCCGACGGCCGTCGTCATCGCCCTTGGCGTGGTCTATGACCGCTACGCGAACGAGCCGACGGTCCGTCATTTGTTCGGCGGGCTGGCCGCCGCCGCCGCGGGGTTGCTCATCTCCACGGCGATCAAGATCGCCTGGCCACTGCGGCGGGACGCGGTGGGCCTGTTGATCGGCGCGCTCTGCGTGCTGGCAATCGCGATCTTCCGGTTGCCGCTGCTGCCGACCCTCCTGACGCTGGCGCCGCTCAGCATCCTGCTGAAAGCGAGGCTCACGCCATGAGCGGGGTCCTCGTCACGCTGGCGCTGATCTTCGCCGAGCTCTCGCTGCTCGCCTTCGGCGGCGGCAACACCATCCTGCCGGAGATGCAGCGTCAGGTCGTCGATATCAATCACTGGATGACGGCGCGCGAGTTCGGCGCGCTGTTCGCACTCGCGCAGGCCGCGCCCGGGCCGAACATGATGGTCGTGCCGCTGGTCGGCTGGCATGTCGCCGGCCTCAACGGCGTGCTGGTGACGTCGCTTGCGAAGTTCGGCCCATCCTCACTCGTGACCGGTTTCGCGCTGAAGCTCTGGGAGCGCTTCAAGGACCGGCCGTGGCGACGCAAGGTTCAGGCCGGGCTCGTTCCTGTTACGGCCGGCCTGGTCACGGCCAGCGCCATCGTCATCACCCACGCTTCGGCCGCGAGTTGGAGCCTCATGCTGATCGCAGCGCTGGTGGCTATCGTCACGACCACGACCCGCATCCATCCGCTGCTCGCGCTCGCCGCCGGCGCGGCGATCGGCCTCACCGGCCTCGGCCAGCCTTAACGGCAGCATCAGCCGGCGCGCGTACGCGCCCCGCGCTCATCCGCGCATGTGGCCATTTGACCCAACACGGATATCAGCCGTCGAATATCTTCGAACGACGCCTTAGGTTGGCATCACCAGATGCGGCGGAAACGCTTGAGGTTCCGCAATCCTGTCCGGCATCGACTCGGACGTGCCGACTTTCGCATTTGACCGAAGAGACCAGATGGGACCAATCGCCTACAGCCTCTGCCACAAGGAAATCATCGGGCTCGCGATGTGGATCACCGGGTTCTGTGCGTTTGCGCCGCTGATCCCGGCGACCGAAGTTTCACTGCGCGACCCCGGCTTGATCCTGAGCAGGGAATTCCACGCCCCGGTCGACACATCATATCTGTTGAACCTGAGGTTCGTGTTTCCCTCCACGGAGAGCCGCATCAAGGACCGGCTCGTTGGTGACGGCCGCACCAGCGACTATTGCGACAGTGATATCCAGTATGACGCCATCCCGGACCATGAACGTTCCGGGCTGGGCCTCCCGATTCCGTTCAGAGTTGTCGTGCGCAGCGAGCCCGAAGGAGCTTCCGTGGTCGAACGGACCTTCCACTCGCTGTGTCATGCGGCTCACGCGCGAAACGACAAACACAGGACGATTGGCCGATTGGATATCAACAGGGGCAGCTATCGTATCGAGGTCACCAATCTGCAGCCACAGATCGCCTTCGGCGACATCAAGACCGAGATCAGTCTCGTCAGCGGTGATGCGAACTGACGCCGCGGTGCGTTTTCCGGCCGACGGAAACGCGAAAGCATCCTTAAGGCACGGGCGGGTCTCGTCTCCAACGCCGACTCGGTATATCAAGTGGCGAGGTGGGAGAGCACGGGGACGATGGCAAGGTCGGTGCAAACCAACGGACTGGTCTACAAGCGCTGCTATGTCGATTGGGGCGGAAGATGTGCCTATTGCGGTGTGGGGCTGCCCAAGGTCAAGCATGTCGACGGCAAGATCCGGGCAAGCGTCGACCATTTCATTCCGCTCGGGAAGGGCGGCCTTAATTCGCGCGGCAACCGCGTGCTGGCCTGCTACCCCTGCAATCTCGCCAAGAACGACACCGACCCCCGCGAGACCAAGCAGTGGCCGCACATCGAACAGCGCCTCGCCGAGCTCGCCATCGCGCCGAAGATGGGTCAACGAAAGCTCAAGATGCTCACGGCCGAAATTGTCGCGCAGGTTTTTCCGCAACGCGATGCGGATGTGAAGGAAGAGAATTCGCACGACGCGGCACCGGCTCTCCCGCTCTCCACGTGAGGGAGCCACCGGCGGGAGGGAGCCTGAACAGCGGGCTCACCTCACATGAACAGCCACTACCGCGCGCGTAACTTACGCGGCGACGTGGCCCTGCCCCATCTCGATTCCGTGCCGGCGTCCGCGCGCAATGCCTTCGGCGATCGCTTTTGCGACAATCTCCGCGTCGTCGGGGGACAGCAGGTCGAGCGGTTTCCATGCGCGCATGATGTCGCGTGCGCGCTCCATGTCCCAGTGGATGGCTATCGGGGGAAGCGGCTTGATTGGCATGGTCGTCACTCCCAACCACAATCTGCGCGAGCCTACATGACCTGCATGCGGACAGCTATGCGTTCGACGGCCAAAATCCGCGCTTTTGCGTCTCGCGGGTGCATGCCGGCCTTGAACAGCCCTGCGCGTTGCAGCAAAGTTGCGGCGCACTTTGTGAAAGCGAACCACATGTCGTCATCGGATCTGGAAGACCGTATCCGGCGCGTGATGTCCGATCTGCGCGAGGAGACATCCATTCCGGGCCGGGTTGGTTCGCCTTGTCCGGTCGATCAACGAATGGCGCAGACCAGCACGCCGGCAGTCAGCGTCGGCGTGATCGACGATTTCGAGGTGGCGTGGGCACGCGGCTTCGGCACGCTTGCCGCAGGGGCCGCGCCCGCAACAGCGCATACGCCTTTCCAGTGCGGTTCGATCAGCAAGCCGGTGTTCGCGCTCGCGGTGATGAAGCTCGCCGAGACCGGGACCATCGATCTCGACGCCGACGTCAACGAGTACCTCGCATCATGGCGCGTGCCCGCCAACGACGGATGGCAGCCACGCGTCTCGCTGCGTCAGCTGTTGAGTCACTCCGCCGGCACCACCGTGCACGGATTTCCGGGTTATCCGGCCTCGGGACCATGGCCCACGGTGCCTGACGTCCTGCACGGCGCCCCGCCCGCGAACACCCAACCGATCGTTGTGGACGTGCTTCCTGGCACGCAGTTCCGCTACTCCGGCGGCGGCACGACGATTGCCCAGCAGGCGATCGTCGACGTGACGGGAAAGCCGCTTCCCGAGATCATGCGAGAGCTCGTGCTGGATCCGGTCGGGATGGTGGACAGCAGCTACGAGCAGCCTGTGCCGTCCGCTTTCGCCGGGCGGGTCGCCCGCGGCCATCCCTTGAACGGCATCGAGACGTCAGGCGGCTATCACGTCTATCCCGAAATGGCCGCGGCCGGCCTCTGGAGCAGCGCGACCGATCTTGCACGGCTCGGCGCTGACGTCATGCGGGCGCTGCGAGGCAAGCCGTCCAAAATCGGACTTGCATCGGAGACGGTGGGCAGCATGCTTCGTCCTCAGCTGGCGAACCAGGAGGTCGGACAGGATTTCGTGGGGCTTGGCTGGTTCTGCGCAGGCAGGGAAGAAACCTTCCGGTTTTTTCACGAGGGCTGGAACCATGGCTACGTCGCCACGATGCTGATGCTGCCGGCGACAGGCAAAGGCGTCGTCGTGATGGTGAACTCCCATCAAGGCTGGATGTTACGCGGCGAGATCACGGCTGCGGTGGCGCGTGAATATGGCTGGCCCGCGCTCAAGGACGTGCCTGAGATCGGCGACATCGCGCCTGACATTGCCTACGCCGGCTCTTATGGGAGCGCGAACGAAACAATACGCGTGACGCAGGACGGCAAGCGGCTTCTCGTCACGTTCCCGCCTCAACAACCGCTGCCGCTGTATCCCACGTCCGCCGGGGAATTCTTCGCGACAGCCATGAACCTGCGATTGCGGTTTGCCGGCACGGATCCGGCCAGACCGTCCGAACTGACAATCGTCACCGGCAGCAAGACGGAAACGTTCACGCGCGCCGACTGAGGCTCCGGGCGGCGCGCTTAACCGTGGAGTTCTTCACTCCCCGCCCGATCCACCCTGCACGATCTTCTCGCTCAGCTTCTGATCGACGATCTCGACCGTGCGGTCGATCTCGGTGCTCGGCGTGCCGAGCTGATGCGAGATCAGCTTCACCAGGAGATCGACCCGCTCGATGAACGGCGCGCCGGCGGCCACCGCGCGGGCCGCCGAGGACGGCTTGAGCAGGCTTTCCGCCGCTTTGGCGTATTTCGGGAACGGGACCTGATCCGCAGGATCGGCGCCGAGACGGCGCGCGATCGTGTCGACATGGTCGTAGATCGATTGCGAGAGTTTCAGGTCGCCATGCACGGCGTCGCGGATCGATTGCGGTTCCGACGGCGTGATGCAGCGGTAGTTGCCGGTCAGCAGCATCGACCATTTCGCCAGCGGGACAAACAGCGAAGAGAACACTTTCAGCTTCACCGGAACGTCCTGGCCATCCAGCGTCACCGCGTCGATGTCGGCTTCCAACTCGCGCAGGACTTTGTTGTGCTTGTCGTCGGCAAAGGTGGAGGCCTTGAAGTTTGTCGGCAGGCCGACATGCAGCGCGTTGGCCTTCTCGTCCGGCGGACGGAAGGCCTGCGGGTCGGGCGAGCAGAGCGTCACCAGGCCCGGCTCGAAGCGCTCCCACACCTGCGCGTTGGTGTAGGCCTCCTCCAGATCCATGTCGGCAAGCGCGGGGATCCGCTTGAGATAGGGCAGCGGCGGCATGTTCATGATCGACAGGCAAGGCAGCTTCGCCGCCGCGATCTTGATCATCAGGACACGAACCGTGTGGTTGGTGTATTGCGGCTCCTGCATCGCAAGACCGACCATGTCGTAACGCGACACATCGACGTCGGCAGGCGTCACGGCGTCGAGCTTGCCCGGCAGGTCGCGCGAGAAGATCGAGCGGTGTTGCTTTTCGTCGCGCAGCTTGATGCGGACTTCGGTGCCCTCGCGGTTGATCAGCTCCGCCGTGTTCTTCCGGCAGACCAGGGACACGTTGTGCCCCGCCATCAAAAGCTTGGTCCCCAGCAAGGAGCCGTACGAGGCACCAAGGATCAGAATGTTGCGCGCCATGCTCTCTCTTTCAAAGACGATGGGGAAGGTTCTTCAACGGCTGCACCATGCCTGGCCGACAGGGTCTGCGTGAGCGGACCACCGAGCCAAGTCTGGTATACCACGGGAGCGACCACTTACCGCAAGGCACGCCGGTGTCCAGCGCAAAGTGAAGGACACGACAATTGCGCTGCCTGGGCGCCAATCTCGATCCGGACTCAATATTCGGGACTCAAATCACCCGATCGGTGAAATCTTTCGGAAACCGCGACGACGCAGGCCCTCGGGCCGCTGCTACACTTCGCCGAATGGCCCGCTCCAACCTTCTATCCCAGGCTTGCCTGTGTCCCGCTTCGCCCGATTTGGTCTACCCATGCCGCAAAACGTGGATGTTTCGTGAATCTGCCTTGCAAGGCTGCCAATTCCTGCTGGAAGACCGGAAGGGACAACACGCGTTCAATGTCGGGCTCCCTGATCTTCCAGATCGCCGGCGGAATGAAGCCATGCACTTTGAGCTCATAGAGTTCGAAGATCGAGTAGATGACTTCATGCACAATTCGGCGCTCTTCCGGCGTCATCTCCAGATTGGCAGAAGCGCTCCCGTCGAAGAATGCAGTCATCGGCAGGCTGCGCCGCAGATCGGAAACGCGGTCGGAGTATCTGAGGAAGATGTCGGCACCCAGACGCCGGTTGTTGGTGTGCAGCGCCGTGTAGATCGCAATGACGCCGACGAGGATGGTCCCAAGTGTCATGAACCTGAGAATATGATCGAGCACGGCGGTTTCTCCTTCTTCCACGCTTCTCGATCCCTGAGAAGCCGCGGGCGGTCCTTGCCACGCACCACAATGCCGCAGGCGCGCCAATTGTCGAGATCGCGGATCATCGATTTGCCCGACGCGGCAAGCCCTCACGATAAAGATATTTCGGTTTATAGGAAGTGAAAATCAGTGTATAGATATGCCCATCCCACCCGATTGAGGGGCGAGCGCACGTCACGAACGCGCGGTGGGATGCGGTGGACGCTGATTGCGCAACAGACGAGTGCGAATGACGCGGACGGCGAAGTCGCGTGCGAAGCACGACAGCCGCAAGCCGGGGCGTATATCCTTCGAGACGCACTACGCGCTCCTCCAGCGACAACGGCGTAGCCGTTGTGCGGGGATGACGGAATCGAGAATGCGAACTGTGGAACAGAAGCGTGGCTTGCCGAGCCGTAGCTCGCGGCAGCAAGCCCGCCTGCGCCCGTTGGGCTTCGGCGTGGCATCCTTCGCGCGCTGCGCGAGCGAAGGATGGTGGGCGCGACAGGGATCGAACCTGTGACCCCTACCATGTCAAGGTAGTGCTCTCCCGCTGAGCTACGCGCCCGAATTGTCGTATTGGGTCGGGTCCCTATAACGGACCCCGGCGGGGCAGGCAAGGACGCAAAGTCCGGAAAATTGGCCCGAATCAGGCCGCCAGCATCTTGTTCACTTCGCTGACCAATTCGCGGAGGTGAACCGGCTTGGCCAGCACTTTGGCGTTTTTGGGCGCCTCCGAATCGGAATTCAGGGCCACGGCCGCAAAGCCGGTGATGAACATGATCTTGATGTCGGGGTCGAGTTCCGAGGCGCGGCGCGCCAGCTCGATGCCGTCCATCTCAGGCATCACGATGTCGGTGAGCAGCATCTCGAACGGCTCCTCGCGAAGCCGCTGATAGGCCGACATGCCGTTGTCGTGCGGTGAAACCTTGAATCCGGCGTTTTCCAGCGCCTTGACCAGGAAACGGCGCATATCGTTGTCGTCTTCGGCGAGAAGGATTTTCGGCATGATAGGGATCGTCGAATCCGGCTGGAGGATATCGGTCAAAACACTAAGCCCGACAGTCGGTAAATTTCGGGTGAAGTTTGGCCCGGACCGCGGCGGCGAGCGCGATCTATTTGTGGACCGAACCACGCATCGAATCAACCAGGTTGCGGTTTCCTGTTCTTAAGACGCGTTCCAGCAGGCACCACACTCTTTTCACTTGGCAGAATGGCCGCGATTACCGACAATAAGCCCCCATAAATCTCCGCTTTTCCGGCAGAACCAATTTTTCCGGATATGACGGACACAAGGGACGGCGCCAAGGGAATGACCGAATTTGCCGGCGAGTTGTCGCCCCCGTTCGAGATCGTCGAGCCGCAGACCTGGCGCGCGCCGGTGATCTTCAATTCCCCGCATTCCGGCTCGGTCTACCCGGCCGATTTCCTGAACGCCTCGCGGATCGATCTTGCTGCGCTGCATCGCTCCGAAGATTCCTTCATGGACGAGTTGATCGCGGACTTGAGCGACCGCGGCTTCCCGACGGTGCGGGTCAATTTTCCGCGTTCCTATGTCGACGTGAATCGCGAGCCCTACGAGCTCGACCCGCGCATGTTCACCGGACGGCTGCCGAGCTTTGCCAACACGCGCTCGATGCGGGTGGCCGGCGGCCTCGGCACCATCCCGCGCGTGGTCGGCGACGGCCAGGAGATCTATCGCGAGCGGCTCGACGTCGACGAGGCGCTGAACCGGATCGAGGTGCTCTACAAGCCTTATCACCGTGCGCTGCGCCGGCTGATCAACAAGGCCCACCAGGCGTTCGGCACGGTGATCCTGATCGACTGCCATTCGATGCCCTCGATCGGCGTGTCGCGCGACGAGCCGCGACGGCCCGACATCGTGATCGGCGACCGCTACGGCACGAGCTGCGCGCCGCTGCTGCCCGATCTCGTCGAGGAGACCATGAGTTCGCTCGGTTATTCGATCGGCCGCAACAAGCCCTATGCCGGCGGCTTCATCACCGAGCACTACGGCAATCCGGCGAGCGGCCTGCATACGGTCCAGATCGAGCTCAACCGCGCGGTCTATATGGATGAGCGCCGCCGCGAGCGCGGCCCGCGCTTCGCCCAGGTAGCCGCCGATT
This sequence comes from Bradyrhizobium sp. LTSP885, assembly GCF_000938305.1. GTDB lineage: Bacteria > Pseudomonadota > Alphaproteobacteria > Rhizobiales > Xanthobacteraceae > Bradyrhizobium. The sequence continues at coordinate 61 of NZ_JYMT01000021.1, read as the reverse complement.
TCGCAGCGCTGGCCGATGCGCTCGCCGATCTGCCGCTCAGCGATCTCGGCCCGTTCCAGGC
>NZ_JYMT01000020.1:77097-160730 GCF_000938305.1 Bradyrhizobium sp. LTSP885 | reverse complement strand
TTACGTCTGGGAGGCTCGCGCAGATGTCGTTGGAGAGCGAGGCTGGCTCTGCGCAGACGCGCGATTGTGGGCTGGGGAATGATGGCTTGGAGCAGGGAGGCGATGAGCTGACGGAGCAGGCGCCATGCTGCAGGTCTGGTTAGGCGGCTTCGGCCAAGCGGGGAGAGTCCTCGAGTTCGTCGACAAGCGGCTCGAGCAGAAGAATGATCAGCAGGTGAGCGAGGATATGGGGTCTGGCAGACCGCTCGTCAGTTCCTGGAGGTCCTTTCAAGCCAATCAGGCTCTTCAGCCGCTTGAAGCCGAGTTCGATCCGCCATCGCAGCCGGTAAAGGGCAAGCAGATCAGCGGTTGTGAAGTCCTCGGGCTTGAGCGAGGTCACCAGGATCACCCAATCCGCAGCATCAAGCGTTTGCCTGGAGAGACGATGGCCTCCCTTCTGAGCCGTCCTGCGTGCCTTGCGCCGTGCAGCCTGAGCCGCATCTGCAGGTTTCTTGACGGCAACCAAACGCACAGCAAGCGGTGCTCCACCAGACTTGCGTTTTACCCAGATCGGCCGGTCGATGATGCCGCGTGCCGCGGCCTTGCGCAGTTCGGCGACGAGATCGATCAGATTGCCTTTGCGATCCAGCCAACAAGCGCTCTTCCAGCCCGAGCGGATCACGAAGTCCGCACCGGCCTCGACCAGATACGCCATGCGCTCCGGCTGCAGATAGGCGCGGTCGGCAAGACGGATCTCGCCGGCAATCAGCGGGATCCGGTCCAGCGTCTCGCCCGCGCGTTCGTCGGTCAGCTCGAAGTGACCAAAACGTTCTTGCGGAAGATCGAACGCACTGTGGATGCGCCACACCGCATTCTTCTGCCTGCCGCCGGTTCCAGCTTTTGGGACCGTCGTGGCGTCAACGATGCGGATCAGTCGACCGCGGCTTGCCTTCGGCGCACCGCTCGCAAGTGCCCGGCCTATCAGCTGTGCAAGCCAATCCCCGGACTGACGCAGCCGGTATAACAGAGCCACGTTGGAGATATCGACAAGGCCCACCGAAGTCGCCCATGCCGCCGTCAACCGCAGACCTCTCGTGCCCAGGCAATACGCAAGGATCAGCCGCAGCAGATCGACTGCATTGCTGATCTCGCGCGGGCGAACAAACGCCTTCGTCTCCCGCGCGCCAGCCTCCAGAGCCTCAGCTCCGCCCAGCCGCGAAACAACACGCGCCCAGTCTTCGTTCACAAGCGATTCGTTTCTCATCTCTTCTTGGAATCACACGTAAATCCAACGCGCAAATCCTATTTTAGCGCCTATGGGCCTGCGCCGGGACGACGGTGTGGAGACATAGTCGCTTGTTTCCTTTATCGTTCTGCGGGGTCAGAAACGAACCACGCAGAACGAGACAACCATGCAGACAAAAAAATTCGGCAACAACGGCCCGCAGGTTTCGGTGATCGGGCAGGGCACCTGGTATCTCGATCGCGGCGACCGCAAGGCGGCGATATCGGCGCTTCGCAGCGGCATCGATGCCGGCATGACGCATATCGACACCGCGGAGATGTATGGCGACGCCGAGCTGGTGATTGCGGACGCGATCGCGGGGCAACGCGACAGACTGTACCTGGTTTCAAAGGTGCTGCCGAGCAATGCCTCGCGGCGCGGCACCATCGCCGCTTGCGAGCGTTCGCTGAAGCGCCTGAAGACCGACCGTCTCGACTGCTATCTCTTGCACTGGCGCGGATCCTATCCGCTCGCTGACACCGTCGCGGCGTTCGACGAGTTGATCGCGGCCGGCAAGATCCGGTCCTGGGGCGTCAGCAATTTCGACACTGAGGATCTCGACGAACTGCTCGACGTCGCAGGCGAGGGCAAGATCGCCTGCAATCAGGTGCTCTATCATCTGCAGGAGCGCGCGATCGAACACGCGGTGATTCCGTGGTGCGATCAACACGGCGTTGCTGTCGTCGCCTATTCACCTTTCGGTCACAATGAGTTTCCGTCGCCATCGAGCAAGGGCGGCGCGGTGCTGCAATCGATTGCAGCGACGCACATGGCGACCGCGCGTCAGGTGGCGCTGAGCTTCCTTACGCGTGTTTCATCGGTGCTTGCGATACCGAAGGCATCGAGCGCGGATCATGCGGCGGAGAATGCGGCGGCCGGAGATATCAAGTTGAACGACAGCGAGATCGCCGCGCTTGACAAGGCGTTTCCGCGCGGGCCGAAGCCGCGCGGCTTGCCGATGCTCTAGCGCCGCACACACAATTGCTAACAAACTGTTTCAATCGCGGCCCCGCGTGGCCTGCGGCACGCCGCCGCGCACCCCGACGCATATCGGAGTCCCGTTTTCGGGCATTGTTCTCCGGGCGGAATAGGAGTTTTTGAGAGCCTCGCCAGATTCGTTTTGTTTTGCCATCGAGATTGCCGTGACTCCGCCCCCCGCCGCAGCCGCCAGGCTGGACAGTGCTTATTTGCCATTGCCTGAAAAGACGACCGTCGCGCGCAAAGCACCTGCGCGCACCGACCGGCCGTTCAAGGGCATCGCGCTGATGCTGCTGTCGACGGTGTTTCTGGGCACCTCCGATGTCACTGCCAAATATCTGTCGTCGACGCTGCCCGCGATCGAGATCACCTGGATCCGCTTCGTGGTGTTCGCGCTGATCATGCTGCCTTCGATGTTGCCGGGCTCGCCACTGTTTGCGCTGCAGAGCAAGCGTCCTGGCCTGCACGTGCTGCGTGGTTCGGCTCTGCTCGGCTCGTCGCTGCTGTTCATCACGGGCCTAAGCTTCCTGCCGATCGCGGAAGCCTCGGCCACCAGTTTCGTCGCGCCGCTGTTCGTCACCGCGCTGTCGATCGCATTCCTTGGCGAGAAGGTCGGCCTGCGCCGCTGGATCGCAACCGCGGTCGGTCTGTTCGGCGTCTTCGTCATCCTGCGGCCGGGTACCGCGGCGTTTCATCCTGCGGCGTTCTTCCCGATCTTTTCGGCGCTGGCCTGGGCCGGCACGCTGATCCTGACGCGCAAGATGAGCGGCGGCGAACGTCCCGCCACCATCATGGCTTATTCGTCCATCGTCGGCGTCGTCATCGTCTCTGCGCTGGTGCCGTTCGTCTGGGTCACGCCGACCTGGCACGACATCCTGTTCGGCCTGCTGATCGGAGTGGCGTCGACTGCGGGCCAGTGGATCGTGGTGCTGGCGTTCCGCTATGGCGATGCCTCGGTGCTGGCGCCGTTCTCCTACACCCAACTGGTGTGGGTCAGCATCCTCGGTTTCTTCGTGTTCGGCGAACTGCCCGATGGCTGGACCATCGCTGGCGCCGCCTTCATCGTCGCGTCCGGCCTCTACACCGCGCACCGCGAGCGTATCCGCCGCTCGCAATTGCTGGCCGTGGCCGGCGAGCCGTCGCCAAACGCCTGACCGAGTGGTCGAAATCGTGCGCTGGTTGCGAAGCGGGGCGCTCTGAACGTTGCACGGGTACAACAGATCGACCGAAAAGCTTCATTTCGGGCGCCGGCTCGGCGGTATTCGTGAAACAAACAGCAAAACTACGGGGGGCCGCGTGCTAGCCTAAGCCCAGAAGCGCCGCAGAGTGCTGGGGAATATTGGGGCGGTACCGTGTATTTTTTTCGTTTGTTTCTTTTTGATTTGCTTCAGATGCGGCTGCCTTGCTTGTTTCAAGCGCGGCTGCGTCGATGCGCGACTCTGCTCCTCGCTGGCGCCGCGGCAGCTCTGCTGTCGATCAGCGCGGCGCAAGCCCAAGGCTATACCTGGGGCGGCGCCGGCAGCACGACCAGCACGGCGGACTACAACCTTGCCACCAACTGGTCGAATGCCCCGGCCGGTGCGCCGCCGGTTTCAGCCGGGAAGGGCGCCTATTTCGATTCGACCGGATCGAGCAGCGTCAACATCACGGGCGGCTCGATTGCTCCCGACTTCTTCAACTTCACCGTTCCGTCGCAGTCCTACACGTTCACCGGGGCGGACATCAAATTCAGTTCGGCCGTGCCGGTCTTCGGCGGCATCTTCGACAACGCCAATCTCGGCCAGACAATTTCAATCGCCAACAACATCGGGGAATCGGTCGCCGGCGTTCAGGTGATGTTGCAGGGGTCCAGCACGTTGGTTCTGTCCGGCACCAACACCTATTCGGGCGGGACCTATGTCGGTGTTGGCACGCTGCAGGTGACCAACAACAATTCGGTCGGCACCGGAACGGTCACGCTGGGGGACGGTCTGTTCCAAGCCGAGAGCAAGAGCGACCTGACCTTCGCCAACAATTTCAAGATCGACAATTCGGCATCCGGCAGCGCGCTCGACGCCAATGGCGTGCGGCTCACCATTGCCGGCAACATCACCGACGGCAGCGGCTCCGGCAAGCTGACGATTCTGGACAGTTCCTTCGGCGGCGGTGTCGTGACTTTGCTCGGCACCAACACCTATAGCGGCGGCACCACGATCTGCTCCTGCGCGACGCTGGTGCTGGGCGACGCCACCCATACCGCGTCCATCATCGGCAAAGTCACCAATGACGGACAGTTCGCCATCCAGAATGCCGACATGTCTGGAGTCACGGCGCTGGCCAATTACGGTCTCACGGAGTTCCTCGGCACGACGTCCGCAAGCACGATGACCATCACCAACCACGCCCTTCTCGCCTTCGTGGACGCGAGCAGCGCCGGTAACGCCACGATCAAGAACACCGGCGGCAGCGTGATCTACTTCGGCACTCCCGGCGGCACGGATACCAGCACGGCGGGGAACGCCAACATCGACAACAAGGGCTCCGGCACGATCTTCGCCGCTTTCACCAACGCCGGCACCGCGACGATCACCAACCGCAATGGCGGCGGCACCGTGTTCCTGGAGCATTCGTCGGCGGCAAGCGCCACGATCACCAACGGCACGGACGGCACCACCTCGTTCGGCACGCCCTACGACACGGACGCGCCGACCGCCGGCAACGCCGTCATCATCAACAATAATCGCGGCGCGACCGAGTTCAACGCGTTTTCGACTGCCGGAAGCGCGGTCATCACCACCAATTCCGGCGGCGCGACCTTGTTCTACGACAATTCGAGCGGCGGCACCGCGCAGTTCATCACCAACGGCACCGGCTTCGTCGATTTCGGCGGCAGCCTCGGGCCGAACGGCGACGGCCGCATCACGGCTGGCTCGATTGCCGGCTCCGGCTTCTATTACATCGGCGGCGGCAATACACTGGTCGTCGGCGGCAACAATCTGTCGACGACGGTCAGTGGCGTGATTGCCGACAATGCACCGTGCGGCTGCGGAGGGCTCACCCTCGCCAAGGATGGGCTTAGCACTTTGCCCAGAGCCGGCAACCTTGAGAAGACCGGCAGCGGCACGCTGATCCTTTCGGGCATCAACACCTATTCCGGCACCACCAGCATCAATGGCGGGATCCTGCAGGTCGACGGCTCGATCGCCTCATCGAGCCTCACGACGGTGAATGCCGGTGGGCTGCTGACCGGCGTCGGTACCGTCGGCAATGCGACGATCGCAAGCGGCGGCATCTTCCTGCCTGGCAATGGCACGCCTGGTACGTCGATGATCGTCTCGGGCAATCTCGCCTTCCAGTCGGGCGCGCTCTATCTGGTGGGAATCAATTCGACGACGTCGACGTTCACCAACGTGACGGGCACCGCAACGCTCGATGGATCGGTTGGTGTCGGCGTTGCCGCCGGCAGCACGGTTGTGAAGCAATATACCATCCTCTCGGCAAGCGGCGGCCGCAGCGGCGCGTTCACTGGCGTCGATACGCTTGGCCTGCCGTCCGGTTTGGTTGCCAGCCTGAGCTATGACCCGACGCACGCCTACCTGAACTTCGCGCTCAATTATGGCGCCAAGTCGAACCTCAACATCAATCAGCAGAACGTCGCCACCACGCTGCAGAACTTCTTCAACGCCAATGGCGGCATCAGCGCTGTCTTTGCCGGATTGACGCCGAACGGGTTGACGCAAGCCTCGGGTGAGCCGGCAACCGGATCGCAGCAGGCGACCTTCAACGCAATGGGCCTGTTCCTCGGGCTGCTCACAGATCCGTTTGTCGCCGGGCGCGATGGCGGCTTTGGTGGTGGCACGGGCGCTGTGCCGTTCGCCGACGAGAGCACCTCGCTCGCCTATGCCGCGCGCAAGACTGACGCGCGCGATGCGTTCGCCAGTATCAACAAGGCGCCGCCGCGGCCTGACTTCGAGCAGCGCTGGAGCGTCTGGGCGGCGGGCTATGGCGGCTCGCAGACCACCAGCGGTAACGCGGCGCTTGGGTCGAACAATACCACCAGCAGCGTCTATGGCTCCGCGGTCGGTGCCGACTACCGCTTCTCGCCGAACACCATCGCGGGCTTTGCGCTCGCCGGTGGCGGCACCAATTTCAGCGTCAATGGACTCGGCTACGGCCGCTCCGACCTGTTCCAGGCCGGCGCGTTCGTGCGTCACACGGTGGGGCCGGCGTATATCAGCGCTGCGCTGGCCTATGGCTGGCAGGACATCACCACCGACCGCATCGTCACAGTGGCGGGCGTCGATCATCTGCGCGCCGAGTTCAACGCCAATGCCTGGTCAGGGCGGCTCGAAGGTGGTTATCGCTACGCCACGCCGTGGATCGGTTTGACGCCCTACGCCGCGGCGCAATTCACGTCGTTTGAGCTGCCGAACTATGCGGAGTCCGTCGTCTCCGGCGGCGGCGCCTTTGCGCTCACCTACGCCGCCAAGAGCGTGACCGATACCCGTAGCGAACTCGGCCTGCGCACCGACAAATCGTTCGCACTCGACAGCGGCATCGTGACGCTGCGCGGCAGACTCGCCTGGGCGCACGACTACAATCCGGATCGCACCATCGGTGCGGTGTTCCAGACGCTGCCGGGCGCCGCCTTCGTGGTCAACGGCGCGGCGCAATCGCGCGATTCCGCGCTGACGACCGCATCCGCCGAGATCAAATGGCGCAACGGCTGGTCGGCGGCGGCGACCTTCGAAGGCGAGTTTTCCAACGTCACGCAATCCTACGCCGGCAAGGGTGTTATGCGCTATTCGTGGTGATCCCTGTGCTACTGTTCTGAAAACAGAGCAGGGAGTGATCATGCGCGCAGCGATCTTCAGGAACGGCGAGATTGTCGTCGACACCATGCCCGAGCCGAAGCCGGGCGTCGGCCAGGTGCTGGTCAAGACGCTGGCCTGCGGCATCTGCGGCTCCGATCTGCATGCGCGCAAGCACGCCCACCGCATGGTCGAGCTGACGAAGTTCTTTCCCGGCCGCACGCCGATGGATCTCTCCCGCGACGTCGTATTCGGCCATGAATTCTGCTGCGAGATCCTCGACTATGGCCCGGATACCGCGCGCAAGCTGAAGCCGGGCACAAAGGTGTGCTCGTTGCCGGCGCTGCTGACGCCGCAGGGCCCGAAGGGCATCGGTTATTCCAACGAGAATGTCGGCGGCTATGCCGAGCAGATGCTGCTCAGCGAGGCCCTGCTGCTGGAGGTGCCGAACGGGCTCGCGGCCGAGCACGCCGCACTGACCGAGCCGCTCGCGGTCGGAGTGCACGCGGTGGCGAAGGCCAATATCAGCGGCGGCGAGGTACCGCTGGTGATCGGCTGCGGCCCGGTGGGCCTGGCGGTGATCGCGGCGCTGAAGATCAAGGGCCTGCATCCGATCGTCGCTGCCGACTACTCGCCGATGCGGCGCCGGCTCGCTGAGCAGATGGGCGCCGATGTCGTGATCGATCCCGCAAAAACGCAGCCTTATGCGAGCTGGGCCGAGCATGCCCAGATGTCGCCGGAAGAGAAGGCCGCGCGGCCGCCCATGCAGGCGATGCTGCCGCCGCTGAAGCCCGCGCTGATCTTCGAATGCGTCGGCGTGCCCGGGCTGTTGCAGCAGGTGTTCGAGGGCGCGCCGCGCGACGCCCGCATCGTGGTGGTCGGCGTCTGCATGGAGACCGACCGCTCCGAGCCGATGCTCGGCATCCTCAAGGAGCTCAACGTCCAATATGTGCTCGGCTACACGCCCGAGGAGTTCGCGTATTCGCTGCGCCTGATCGCCGAAGGGCAGGTCGATGCCGGATCGCTGGTGACCGGCCGCGTCGGCATCGGCGGCGTCGCGCAGGCGTTCGCCGACCTCGCCAATCCCGAGGCGCATACGAAGATTCTCGTCGAGCCCTGGCGGTAGTCGTTCCGGCGATAGGCATGCTGGTTTGCAATCCGTGACGCCGAACCTATAGTTCGCTGTCCTCTGGCAACACAGACCTCACGCTGACCATGCGAGTTTCAATCATCACGGGAGGCGGCTCCGGCATTGGCGCTGCGGTTGCGCGACGCCTCGCTGCTTCAGATCAATGCCTGATGCTGCACGGGCAGGGCGCCGAATCCGCCGGCCTCGCGCGGCTGACGTCGGTTGCGGACGCCTGCCGCAGCGCCGGCGCAAAAGTTGAGATCCGCACCGGCGATCTGGCCAAGGCCAGCACCGGCGCCGAGCTCGTCAACGCCGCGCGCGCGGCATTCGGACCGGTCGACACCATCGTGCACGCCGCGGGCTTTGCCGACCGGCGCGATTTTGCCAGCCTGCCCCGTGAGGGCCTCGAGCGCGCCTTTGCCGTGATGGCGGCGGCATTCCACGAGATGGCGGCCGCCGCGCTGCCCGACCTGACGCGGAACACGCACGGGCGCGTCGTCGCCGTCTCGAGCTTCGGGCCGCATCGTTTCGTGCCCGGCGCGACCTATCCCGGATCGGCGGCGGCCAAGGCCGCGCTCGAAGTGCTGGTCAAGTCGCTGGCGATCGAGCTTGCGCCCTCGGGCGCCACCGCCAACGCCGTGATGCCCGGTTACACGCAGAAGGATCCCGGCCTGGTCGGCGCGCTGGATCCCGCGACCTGGGAGCGGGTGGCGAAAGCCAATCCGATGCAGCGGCTGGCCCAGTCCGAGGAGGTCGCTGCCGTGATCGCGTTCCTGTTGTCGCCGGGTGCGGGCCATGTCACCGGCGCCATGCTGCCGGTCGATGGCGGGCTGACTTTGATGTGATCGCGTGACTCGCTCCGGTCCGCCTGCGATGCTGAGACGTCACATCAGCGGACGCTGAGAAATCCGGTCATCGAGGGGCAGCATGAATTACGTTTGGGATTTTGCGATCCTCGGCAAGTACAGCCATTTGTTCTGGCTCGGGCTCGGCTGGACCATCGCCTACACGATCGGCACCATCATTTTGGGATCGCTGATCGGCTTGATCGTCGGCATGCTGCGCTTGAAGCGCATTCCTGTGATCGACTGGCTCTTGATCGCCTATATCGAACTGTTCCGCTGCACGCCGCTCCTGGTGCAGATCATCTGGTTCTATTACGCGTTCCCGGTCGTGATCGGCGTCAACATCCCCGCGCATGTCGCGGCTGTCAGCGTGCTCTCGCTCTACGGCGGCGCGTTCTATGCCGAGATCGTGCGCGGCAGCATCGAGAGCGTGCCGATCGGGCAATGGGATGCCGCCAAGGCGCTCGGCTTCCGCGGCTGGCGCCTGATGCGGCTCGTGATCCTGCCGCAGGCGATGAAGCCGATGATGGCGCCCTACGTCAACCAGTCGGTGACGCAGCTGAAAAACACCTCGCTGGTGTCGATCATTGCGGTGCCCGACCTCGTCTACAACGCGACCCTGATCAACGCCGACACCTACCGGCCGCTCGAGGTCTATACCGTCGTGGCGCTGATTTACTTCGCGATCCTGTTCCCGTCGACGCTGGTGGCGCGGCGGCTCGAGCGCGGCCTGACCTACGACAAGGTGTGATGACTGTCCTTCTCCCTCTCCCCGTTCTTACGGGGAGAGGGTTGGGGTGAGGGGCTCTCACCGGGACTGTCGAAGATCGAGAGGCCTGTACCCCCTCACCCGGATCGCATTCCGCTGCGCTGCATGCGATCCGACCTCTCCCCGCAGGCGGGGCGAGGTGAAAAGAGCTCACATCAAATATTCAACTCCACCGGCACGTCCTCCGGCTTGACGCCGCTCAGCGTCAGGCCCTTGACGAACCATTCGCGCATCTGGCCGACGCCTCGGTTATAGTCGACCCACACCGACAGGAAATCGCGCCAGCGCTTGTCCGGCTCGCGCCGCACCGCCATGCCGCTCGCGATCGTCACCGACGGCGACGTCAGGATCTTGTAGGTGCCGAGGTTCGGGTTCTTGGCGATCGCGGTTAGCCCCAGCACCAGCGCGTTGACCACGCAATCGACCCGGCCCGACGACATTTCCAGCATCACCTCGTCGCGCGACTTCAGCGACTTGATGGTGGCATTGGGCGCAAACCGCCGCGCGACCGCCTCATTGGCCGAGCCGACGTCGACCGCGATGTTCACCTCCGGCTTGCTGATGTCGGCCCAGGTCTTGGCCTCGAGGCCCTTCTTCAGCATCGCGCCGAACGGATGCGGAAACACCGGACTGGTGAAATCGACCACCAGTGCCCGCTGCGGCGTCGGGTTGAGCGCGAAGCCGAGATCGATCTTGTTGGCCTGCAAATCGAGGATCGAGTTGCCGTAGGTCGACTCGACATATTCCAGCTTGACGTCGAGCAGCTTTGCCAGATCGTTGGCCATCTCGATCGAGAAGCCGGACCAGGTGCCTGACGCGAGATCCTTGTTGAAATAGGGCAGTTCGCCCGGCAGCACGGCGATGCGCAGCGCCTTGTTGGCGCGGATGCGGTCGAGCGTGTTGTCCGCGGCCGTCTGCGCCGACACCGGAGTTGCCATCGCAGCCGCCAGCGCGGCGCCGCTGCCGATCCCGAGCGCAAAACGCAGCGCGTCGCGGCGATCTTCTGAAATCTTGACGTCGTCGGATTGAGTCACGAAGGCCTCCCTGCACCAGATCGGGGAAGCCTAACGTCGGCGTTTGGCCGCAGCAAGTGTGCCGGCCTGCGCCATTAGTAGGCGCGGCGACGGTTTTGCTGTCCATCTCTTCACCTCTCCCCGCAAGCGGGGAGAGGTCGGATTGCATCGAAGATGCAATCCGGGTGAGGGGGACTCTCCGCAAATCGTCTCTCATCGTGTTCGCGGAGGCAGCCCCTCACCACAACCCTCTCCCCGTAAGAACGGGGAGAGGGAGATCAAAACTTCGCCGGCACGTACATCTCCGGCGGGACCGGGCCGCGGTGATAATCCGGATTGCGCACCCGCGGTGGCAGCGTGACGGGGGCGTGCTCGACCTGCTGATAGGGAATCTGGGTCAGCAGATGCGAGATGCAGTTGAGCCGGGACCGCTTCTTGTCGACGGCATCGACGATCCACCACGGGGAATCAGGCAGATGCGTGTGCTCCAGCATCGTTTCCTTGGCCTTGGTGTACTGCTCCCAGCGGCTGCGCGCCTCGACATCCATCGGGCTCAGCTTCCACTGCTTCAGCGGATCCTGGATCCGCATGGTGAAGCGGAACTGCTGTTCCTCGTCGGTGATCGAGAACCAGTATTTCAACAGGATGGTGCCGGAGCGGATCAGCATGCGCTCGAATTCCGGCACCGACTTGAAGAACTCCTGGTACTGCTCCTCGCTGCAGAACCCCATCACCTTCTCGACGCCGGCGCGGTTGTACCAGCTGCGGTCGAACAGCACGATCTCGCCGCCGGCCGGCAGATGCGTGACATAGCGCTGGAAGTACCATTGCGTGCGTTCGCGCTCGCTCGGCGCCGGCAGCGCCGCGACGCGGCAAATGCGCGGGTTGAGCCGCTGGGTGATGCGCTTGATGACGCCGCCCTTGCCGGCGGAATCTCGCCCCTCGAACAGCACGACGACCTTCTTCTTCTCGTGGTGCACCCAGTCTTGCAGCTTCACCAGTTCGCCCTGCAGCCGCAGCAGTTCGCGGAAGTAAAGCTTGCGGTCGAGCCCCGGCCCCGCCTCATGGTCGAGCTCGTCGAGCCTGTTGTCGTCAAGCTCGAGTTCGAGTTCCTCGTCGAGGCTGTCGGCCATCTCCTGGTGGATGCGCGCACGAAGTGCTTCGTCGGTGAGGGCGGAGGCAGTCATGAATCCGTCTTTCCATGATATGTGGATCGCGCCGGAGCATTGACGGCCCATGTTACCTTCGTGTGACATCGCGATGACGGCCGTTTCACAGCGATGACGAGACTGTGCTAACAAGCGCCGACAAGAGCAAGAAGGGGAGAAGCCGATGATCACACTCGCGCCAAACGACGTCCTGCCGGTTGACGGCACCCATGGCACGCTGGTCGGGCGGGTCTGGCTGCCGCAGGCGGGCGGTCCGGCCGTGGCAGCCGTCCGCCCTGACGGCGTGTTCGACGTGACAGCGATTTTCCCCACGGTGAGCGCGCTCTGCGAGGAGCCCGATCCCGCGGCGGCGCTGCGTGCGGCAGGTGGCACGCGGATCGGCGATCTCGCGGCGATCCTCGCCAACACGCCGCCCGACGGCCGCGACGCGGCGAAGCCGCATCTGCTGGCGCCGGTCGATTTGCAGGTGCTGAAAGCCGCCGGCGTCACCTTCGCGATCTCGATGCTGGAACGCGTGATCGAGGAGCGGGCGCGCGGCAATCCGGCCTCGGCAGAGGCGATCCGCAAGGAGGTGGTGCGCCTGGTTGGCGACGATTTCTCGAAGCTGAAGCCGGGCTCGGCGGAGGCGATCAAGCTGAAGCAGGTGCTGATCGAGCAGAACGCCTGGAGCCAGTATCTGGAGGTCGGCATCGGGCCCGACGCCGAGGTCTTCACCAAGGCGCCGACGCTGTCCTCGGTCGGCACCGGCATGGATGCCGGGCTGCATCCGAAATCGACCTGGAACAATCCGGAGCCGGAGGTCGTGCTGGTCGTCTCCAGCGGCGGCAGAATCGTCGGTGCCGCGCTCGGCAACGACGTCAATCTGCGCGACTTCGAGGGCCGCTCGGCGCTGTTGCTGTCGAAAGCCAAGGACAACAACGCCTCCTGTTCGATCGGCCCGCTGCTGCGGCTGTTCGATCAGACGTTTTCGCTGGACGACGTCAGGAAGATGGACGTCGGCCTGACCGTGAAGGGCGCGGACGGATTCGTGCTCGAGGGCCATTCCTCGATCAGCAAGATCAGCCGCGATCCAACTGATCTGGTCGCCCAGACCATCGGCCCGGTGCATCAATATCCTGACGGTTTCGCGCTGTTCCTCGGCACGATGTTCGCGCCGGTCAAGGATCGCGACGCCAAGGGTGAGGGCTTTACCCACAAGCGTGACGACATCGTCACCATCGCGGCCCCCCAGCTCGGCAAGCTCGTCAACCGGATGCGTCACAGCGACGAGTGCGAGCATTGGACGTTCGGCCTCAGTGCGTTGATGAAGAATTTGGCGCAGCGGAAGGTGATCTGACGAATCCGTCCACCACATTCGCCACCCGTCATTCCGGGGCTCGCGAAGCGAGAACCCGGAATCCATTGGGCCGCAGGCTTTATGGATGAATGGATTCCGGGTTCGCGCCAAGAGGCGCGCTTCGCTTGAATCAGCGAAGATGCGAAGTTCTTGAAGAGCGTTCTGCAATCTTGTGAAGATTGCGAAGCGATCAGCATTCCCCTTTGGGCTACCAACCACTCGCGCTACGATCGACAACAGGACACGACGTTGATTCGGAGGCGCCTATGCCAAGGCAGTTCGGCCTGAAACGCGTAACGGCAGCGGAACCGCCGGCGTCGGCGTCATCGGCCAAATGCTGCCCCGAAGTGTCGGAGCCCGCGATGACCAACGCGCCGTCATCACCGCAGCAAGGGTCTCCGCAGCCCGAACCTCTGTATGCGCCTGCGAGCTGGCGGGGCAATTTCGACCGCCGCTGCATCTCGGCGAGTTGATCATCGCGCCTTCGTCACCCTACGGTCGGTTGTCGAGGCCTCTCAAGTCAGCCCGACGTCGTCAAGCACGTATCGAGCCGAGTTATGCAGACCTTCCCTGGAGGCCGCCACAATGCGGTCATTCAAAGGTAGTTGCCCGACTCACCGTCGAGTTGATGACCTGCAAACGAGCGACCAGTTGCGAACTCAGCGTAGAGAAAACTACTCGCGCCTGAAACTGAGAATACCTCTTCCTATTGGATTTCCCGATACTAACGGATTCGGCATCCAGGCCGTAAAGACGTCGAGCGTGTCTCCATCAAGCTTGTAGAATCGTTCCTGCTCACTGCCGTTCCAGGCTTCATTCCAAGATGAGTCAATCTTTGTGATGAACCTATCCCCATCGATCCGATACCGTCCGGTATAGGCCATCAGAGTACGGAAAAGTGCCACCAGTTTTTCATCTGTATTCCCTGGCTCCCGCGCCTCTGCGGTAACGAGCACCATCATTCGCCCATCAGAGCTGAAAATAAGGTACCCATTGGGGTCGGGGCCCCACGGTTGACTGCGCTCCTTTGAATCCTGAAGCTCAGTATCAAAAGAAACTAACCGCCAGCAACCGTGGAGCTTAGTGTCGCGCTCAGACATATTCGCTCTTCCAGTAGTTTGCCTAAATGTACCCACCTATCGAAGGTAGGCTATGTTGCCATGCAAATTGCAAAGCACCATCAAATTCGCGGGATGCGCCACGGACCGCCAATGGCCGACGACAGCCTGTCGCGACCACCAAAGCACGCTTAAATCTTCGTTGCTCTTGCCGCCTGTTCTAAACTCGCCCGCACAATCACGCGATGAAACGGTGCTATCGTCGCAAGATAGATACGCCCCAGTCGGTTATGGCAATGCACCACAGTACCCACGACCAGCTCGCGCCCATTTGCTGCATCGGCGCGAAGTTGGATGGTGGCGCGGAAGTCGAGATGCCGGTCATCCTCGCCCACTACCAGCTCCGTCGCGCTCTTTGATAGCACCGGGAAGTAGCCGATAACCGGCCCACGCGCCGCTGCGGCAAGACCGATGGCGCGCGACGATTTGACGGCGGCTGCCGCCATCACCACATCGCGGACACGAGTGAGCGCACGAATCCACCCCGCCTGTCGCTCGAACGCGGCGCGTGCCAGCACCTCTAGATCATCGCTGGCCCCCACCGGCAGTCGAATTGCAAAGGCGTCCAAAAGGTCCGCGCCCGCGTAAAGCGGCGCAAGCACGCTGTTGTTAGGCATGGGCACGGCGCGCGCTTTGGTCATGCGATCAGGTACCGGATGCGGGGGAGGGGCGTAGCAATCGCGCAAGCACGGTAGATCAAGATGTCTCTCCTCGATAAAGCCTATAGCGGGCGCTAAATCGTATCATTCGATTTGATCGGAACGACACCCGCTGAACGACCCCATCCAAAAATCACTTTGGCACTCTAAGAGGCTGACTGAAAGAGAAATGGGGTGATTTTAACACTGTCGGATATAAGCGGAACGATCGACCACTCCGTGCCCACCGTGGTTCCCAATCACTGAGTTGCCCGACATGGCAAGTCCTCGCGACAAAAGTCATTTCGTTTTTTCGGAAGTTTTCCTTGACACCAACCCCAACTCAGCCGTTTAATGCGACCGTCCCACCCGATTGAGGGGCGAGCGCACGTCACGAACGCGCGGTGGGATGCGGTGGACGCCGATTGCGCAACTGACGAGAGCGCGTGAAGCGGACGGTGAAGTCGTGTGGTTCGGACGCCCCAGTGGTTGGTGTCCTCTCGCAAGACGCGACAGCGTCTTTGCGAGGGCGGTGACAACAAAGCCTAGTCTCGCCGGGGAGAGCACGTATAAGCCGTAACCCATCGCGCAGGGAAAGCCGGAGTGCCTCCGCTGAACCTGTATGCTCGTGTGCGGCTTTCTTTCTACCTTTGC
This sequence comes from Bradyrhizobium sp. LTSP885, assembly GCF_000938305.1. Classification (GTDB taxonomy): domain Bacteria; phylum Pseudomonadota; class Alphaproteobacteria; order Rhizobiales; family Xanthobacteraceae; genus Bradyrhizobium. Next base: position 145,027 of record NZ_JYMT01000020.1, on the reverse strand, counting down.
ACACGAGACCGCGGGTGCAGCGTGCACCCGGCTTTCCCTGCGCCCTCTTCAAGGAGAGGGCGAAACGAAATGCAAAGCTCGGGCAAATCATGTCGCGAGAATGTGGATGTTTGTTCACCGGCCGTGCAACAAATTCGCTGTCGTCCCGGGCTTGACCCGGGACCCATAACCACAAATGCGAGTTGCGTTGCGACGCTGGGGCCACAGCTTACTTCAACAACATGATCCTGTGGTTATGGGTCCCGGCCTTCGCCGGGACGACGACGTGATTTTTGGCGCGAGCGAAGCCCGACACAAACAGCGCTCACACCGGCAGCGCCGTCGAATACTTCACCTGGCTCAGCGCAAAGCTCGACTCGATCGACGCAATACCGTCGAGCCGGGTCAGCTTGTTTTTCAGGAACGCTTCATAGGACGAGAGATCCGCGGCGACGACGCGCAGCAGATAGTCGCGGTTGCCAGTCATCAGATAGCATTCGAGCACCTCGTCCCATTTGGAGATCGCTCGCGCAAAACGATTCAGGTCCTCCTCCTTCTGCCGCGCAAGCTTGATCGAGATGAAGACCGAGACATGCAGCCCCAGCGATTTCTGGTCGACGGTCGCGATATAGCGGCTGATCACGCCGCGCTCCTCGAGCAGCTTGACCCGGCGGTGGCAGGGCGACACCGAAAGCCCGACCCTGTCGGCGAGGGCCTGCATGGTCATGCGGCTGTCGGTCTGCAGCAGGCTGAGGATTTTGCGGTCGATGGCGTCGAGGGCAGGCATTGGGATGAACTCATTGGTTGAAGCCGGATCGTGGGAATTTATCCCAATTTTTCCTGTGCTGTCGCGTGGAATTGAGATTTTAGCCGCCCGCGCCGGCAGTAACATCAGCGATATTGCCCCGGAGTCTCGTCATGGGAATCGCGCCTGAACGTCTCGAATCGCTGTCCGCCCTGGCCCGCAAGGTGCTGTGGCTGTCGTCGTGGACCATCCATCACGCCAACCACGTCAGGCCCAGCACCGACGGGCTGAAGGTCGGCGGCCACCAGGCCTCCTCGGCCTCGCTCGCCAACATCATGTCGGCGCTCTATTTCTCGGTGCTGCGGCCGCAGGACCGCGTCGCGGTGAAGCCGCATGCCAGCCCGGTGTTCCATGCGATCCAGTATCTGTTCGGGCACCAGACCCGCGACAAGCTGGAGAACTTCCGCGGCTACAAGGGCGCGCAGTCCTATCCGTCGCGCACCAAGGATGTCGACGACGTCGATTTCTCCACCGGCTCGGTCGGCCTCGGTGTCGCGCAGACGCTGTTCGCCTCGCTGGTGCAGGACTACGTCAAGGCGCATGGCTGGATGAAGGAGCGGTCGGAAGGCCGCATGATCGCGCTGGTCGGCGACGCCGAGATGGACGAGGGTAACATCTTCGAGGCGCTGCTCGAGGGCTGGAAGCACGGCCTGCGCAACACCTGGTGGGTGGTCGACTACAACAGGCAGTCGCTCGACGCCGTCGTGCGCGAAGGGCTGTGGGCGAAATTCGAATCCATGTTTCGCAATTTCGGCTGGGACGTGGTGATCGTGAAATACGGCAAGCTGATGCTTGACGCCTTCGCCGAGCCGGGCGGCGAGGCGCTGAAGCGCTGGATCGACAATTGCCCGAACCAGATGTACGCGGCGCTGTGTTTCCAGGGTGGGGCTGCGTTCCGCAAGCATCTGCAGGACGACATCGGCGACCAGGGGCAGGTCACGCAACTGATCGACCGCCGCAGCGACGAGCAATTGCTGGCGCTGATGTCGAATCTCGGCGGCCATGACATGGCGAGCATGATCGAGGCCTTTGAAGCCATCGACCATGACCGTCCGGTCTGCTTCATCGCCTACACCATCAAGGGCGTCGGCCTGCCGATGCAGGGCCACAAGGATAACCACGCCGGCCTGATGACCGTGACGCAGATGGAGAAGTGGCGGGCCAGCCAGAACATCCGGACCGGCCATGAGTGGGACAAGTTCGAGGGCCTGTCGCAGCAGCCCGCGACGCTCGAAGCCTTCCTGGCGGAGGCACCGTTCAACCGCGAGGGCCGCCGCCGGCTGTCGGCGCCCGTGATCGAGGTGCCGGAGCGACTTACGTTCAAGGCATCGGCGCAGATGTCGACGCAGCAGGGCTTTGGGCTCGTGCTGCACGAACTCGCAAAGGGCGACAGTGCGCTGGCCGCACGCATCGTCACCGCGTCGCCCGACGTCACCGTGTCGACCAATCTCGGCGGCTGGGTCAATCGCCGCGGCCTGTTCGCCAAGGCGGAGAACCACGATCTATTCCGGCAGGAAAAGATCCCGTCGGCCTTCACCTGGGAATACTCGCCCAAGGGCCAGCACCTCGAGCTCGGTATCGCCGAGATGAACCTGTTCATCATGCTGTCGGCGCTCGGCCTGTCGCACCAGATCAATGGCGCGCGGCTGCTGCCGGTCGGCACGCTCTATGATCCCTTCATCGAGCGCGGCCTCGATGCGCTGAACTATGCCTGCTACCAGGACGCCCGCTTCATGGTGGCGGCGACGCCATCGGGCGTGTCGCTGGCGCCGGAGGGCGGCGCGCACCAGTCGATCAAGACGCCGCTGATCGGGATCGGGCAGGACGGGCTGGCCTCGTTCGAGCCGGCCTTTGTCGATGAACTTGCCGTGATCATGGGCTGGGGTTTCGGCCACATGCAGCGCGAGGGTGCGGAGGGCGGCTCGGTCTATTTGCGGCTCTCGACGCGCACGCTGGAGCAGCCGCAGCGGATCATGCCGCCGGACCTGCAGCGCGACATCACCGATGGTGCCTATTGGTTGCGCAGGCCGGGCCCGAACTGCGACCTTGTCATCGCCTATACCGGCACGGTCGCACCTGAGGCGGTCGAGGCCGTCGGCCTGATCGGCGAGAGCCACCGCGACGTCGGTCTACTGGCGGTCACCTCCGCCGACCGGCTCTATGCCGGATGGTCCGCCGCGCGGAATTTGCGCCGTGATCGCCGCGGTGTGCAGCATTTGAGTCATATCGAGCGGTTGCTGGCGCCGCTTGGCCGCGACTGCGGCATTGTGACCGTGATCGACGGCCATCCGGCGGCGCTCGGCTGGCTCGGCGGCGTCCGCGGCCATCGCGTCGAGGCACTCGGGGTCGAACATTTCGGCCAGACCGGCACGATCGGCGACCTCTACCGTCATTACGGCATCGATGCCAACGCCATCATCGACGCGGCGGAGGGGCTGTCATCAGGCGCTCCGGTGCGGCATCGCAAAATGGCTGTGTGAGAATGTCATTCCGCCCTCGTCATTCCGGGGCGGAGCGAAGCGACGAGCCCGGAATCCATCGGGCCGCGCAAATGGTGGTGAGATGGATTCCGGGCTCGCGACTTCGTCGCGCCCCGGAATGACGGGGGAAGCAGTCTTGCCACTCCTCGGGCGGCAACCTTATATGCGGTGGGCGCGTGCAGCGCCGCGCCCCGCATATGGCGGGTTCAATTCGCCCTGCTTTCGTGCAAGGATGCCTGCCGAACGCTTCCGTTCCCCCACTCCATACGCCCCCTACAAGAGGTTTCCGATGGTCAATCGTATGCAATTCTACATCGACGGCGCCTGGGTCGACCCCGTCGTCAAAGGCAAGTCCACCCCCGTCGTCAACCCGGCGACCGAAGAAGCGATGTATGAGGTTGCGCTCGGCTCCAAAGCCGATGTCGACAAGGCAGTCGCCGCCGCCAAGCGCGCGTTCGTGACATTTTCCCAGACCAGCCGCGAGGAGCGCGTCGCGCTGCTCAGCAAGGTCATCGAGATCTACAAGGGCCGCATGAAGGAGATCGGTGCCGCCGTCTCCGACGAGATGGGTGCTCCGCTGCCGATGGCTGAGAAGCTGCAGGCCGGCGCCGGCCTCGGCCACCTCATGAACACCCTCGACGTGCTCAAGAAGTACGAGTTCGAGGAGACCATGGGCACCGCCGTGATCGTGCGCGAGCCGGTCGGCGTGATCGGCATGATCACCCCCTGGAACTGGCCGCTCAACCAGATCGCCTGCAAGGTCGCGCCCGCGCTCGCCGCCGGCTGCACCATGATCCTGAAGCCTTCGGAGTTCACCCCGACCTCGGCGCTGATCTTCGCCGAAATCCTTCACGAAGCCGGCGTGCCGAAGGGCGTGTTCAACCTGCTCAACGGTCTTGGCCCGGAGGTCGGTGCTGCGATGAGCGAGCACCCGGACATCGACATGATCTCGTTCACCGGCTCGACCCGCGCCGGCGTCGACGTCGCCAAGCGCGCGGCTCCGACCGTGAAACGCGTCAGCCAGGAACTCGGCGGCAAATCGCCGAACGTGATCCTCGACGGCGCCGATCTTGCCAAGGCGGTGACCGGCGGCGTGATGCACATGTTCAACAACTCGGGCCAGTCCTGCAACGCGCCGTCGCGCATGATCGTGCCGCTCTCCAAGATGAAGGAAGTGGCCGCGATCGCCAAGGGCGTCGCCGACAAGACCAAGGCGGGCGACCCGCGTGGCGATGGCACCACCATCGGTCCGGTCGTCAACCGCGGCCAGTGGGACAAGATCCAGGCGCTGATCCAGAAGGGCATCGACGAGGGCGCAACCCTCGTTGCCGGCGGAACGGGTCTGCCCGAGGGCGTCAACAAGGGCTTCTATGTCCGTCCGACCATCTTCGCTGACGTCACCAACGACATGACGATCGCCCGCGAAGAAATCTTCGGACCGGTGCTGACGATCCTCGGCGCCAAGGACGAAGCCGAAGCCGTCAAGATCGCCAACGACACGCCCTATGGTCTCGCCGGTTACGTCTCCGCCGACACCGTGGAAACCGCGCGCCGCGTCGGCCGCCAGATCCGCGCCGGCAACGTCAACCTGCAGGGCGTCCCGAACGAGCGCTCCGCTCCGTTCGGCGGCTACAAGCAGTCCGGCAACGGCCGCGAGTGGGGCCGCTACGGTCTGGAAGAGTATCTCGAAGCCAAGGCCGTCGCGGGCTACAACGCGGCGTAAGGTTTCGTGACGCAAATGCGACGCCGGAGCGAGAGATCGCTCCGGCGTCGCTCGTTTCTAACCGCCGAGCGCGCCTTGGGTGTTGACATAGAGCGCATAGATCGACTGGCTCGCCGCCATGAACAGGCGGTTGCGCTTCAGGCCGCCGAAGCAAAGGTTGGCGCAGCGCTCGGGCAGCGCAATGCGGCCGATCATGACGCCGTCGGGCGCGAACACGACGACGCCGTCGAGCTCGGGATCGCCCATGCCCCAGCCGCACCACAGATTGCCGTCGATGTCGCAGCGCATGCCGTCGGGCGTGCCGGGCCCGGCATCGATGAACACGCGCTTGTTGGAAATTTTGGTGCCGTCCGGGGAGACGTCGTAAGCAAGAATCTTGCGGGTCGGCTCGCCGCGGGATTCCACCACGTAAAGGATCTTCTCGTCCGGCGAGAAGCACAGCCCGTTCGGTCCCAGCACGCCTTCGGCGACGATGGTGGCCTTGCCGGTTGCCGGATCGAGCCGGTAGACATTCGGGTCGATCTCGGACTCGACCTTGTAGCCCTCGTAATTGCCGAGCAGGCCGAAGGTGGGATCGCTGAACCAGATCGAGCCGTCGGATTTCACCACGACGTCGTTGGGCGAATTCAGCCGCTTGCCGTCGAAGGCGTCGATCAGTACCGTAATGGATCCGTCATATTCGGTGCGCACCACGCGCCGGCCGCCGTGTTCGCAGGTGACCAGCCGGCCCTGGCGATCGCGGGTGTTGCCGTTGGCGAAGTTGGAGGGCTTGCGGAAGATGCTGACCGCGCCGGTCTCTTCCTCCCATTTGAGGATGCGCTGGTTCGGGATGTCGCTGCAGAGCAGATAGCGCCCGTCGCCGAACCACACCGGGCCTTCGGCCCAGCGCAGGCCGGTGGTCAGCCGCTCCACCGCGGAGAGCTTCAGCCAGTATTTCTCGAAGCGCGGGTCGAGCGCATGGATCGCGGGATCGGGATAAAAAGTCGCGGGACGCCAGCCGGCGGAATGGGCATCGGACATTTGCTGTTCTCGTTGTTGTGTTTCCCTAGCAGTTGGTTTGCTATCATTGTCAGCCTGCGACCGCAATTCAGCCCAATGATTCCCTTGGGCAAACAGGACAGACGAGGGACGGAATGCCACGCATATTGATGACCGGCGCATCGGGTGGAATTGGCACGAGCCTGCGGACATTGCTGCCGCCAATCTATCCGGACCTGGTGCTGAGCGACATCAAGCCGCCGGCCGATCTCGCCAAGGACGAGACCTTCAAGGCGGCCGATCTCGCCGATCTCGCGCAGGTCGAGGCGATCTGCGAGGGCGTCGACGGCATCCTGCATTTCGGCGGCTATTCGGTCGAAGGACCCTGGGACCAGATCCTGCAGTCCAACATCATCGGGGGCTACAATCTGTTCGAGGCCGCGCGGAAGCAGGGCGTCAAGCGCGTGATCTTCGCCTCGTCCAACCACGCCGTCGGTTTCTACCCTCGCCATCACCACATCGGCACCGACGTCACCGCACGGCCGGACAGCCGCTACGGTGTCAGCAAGGTGTTTGGCGAGGCGGTCGGTGCGCTCTATGCCGACAAGCACGGGCTCGAGGTCACCTGCATCCGGATCGGCAATTTCGGCGAGGTGCCGCTCGACCATCGTAGGCTCTCGATCTGGCTGAAGCCGGAAGACCTGGTCCAGCTCTGCCGCATCGGGCTCGAGCATCCCGACATCCATTTCGAGATCTTCTACGGCGCCTCCTACAATGAGCGGTCCTGGTGGGACAATCACCGCGCCTACGATCTCGGCTATCGCCCGACCGGGCGGAGTGAGGATTTTCGCGAGCACGCCATGGCCGAGCAGGCCAAGCTGCCGCCGGATCCGGTCGGCGATTTCTACCAGGGCGGCGCGTTCTGCGGCATGGAGTTCGATGGCGACACGAGTTCAATTATCGATTGGACCAAGCGCTAACGCTTGGTCTCGTCCACAGCAATGCGGTCGAGATAATCCGCCTTGCTGTACTGCATATGATCGACGCAGAGCTGCGCCAGCGCCCAGCTGTCGCGGCCTTTCAGCAGTTCGATCATCAATTCGTGCTGCCGCCGCGACAGCGCGAGACCTTCGTTGTCGGCGAGGTTTTTCGCACGCATCGGCAGTGTCAGGTTCATGTAGTCCTGCAGCGAACGGACCAGATAGGGATTGCCGCAGGCCGAGAACAGCGCGAGATGGAACGCATCGTTGGTTTCGTGGATGCCGCGCATGTCCTGCGCATCGGCCCTGGCGCAATAGTGTCGCTGCAACTCGCTCAGTTGCGCGATCAGGTCTGCGGGCGCGGGCAGGGCGATCATCAGCGCCGCCTGCCGCGTCAGCATCTCGCGGACCTCGTAGATCTGCCGCACTTCGTCGGCGGAATAGAACCGCACCGTGGCGCCGACATTCTTCTCGCGCAGCACGATGCCCTGGCGCTCGAGCTGGAACAGGGCCTGGCGCACGAAATGCCGGCTCGCAACGTAACGCTGCATCAGCGTGTCCTCGACCAGGCGCAGACCGGGTGCGAAGCGGCCGAAGATGATGTCCTCCTCCAGCCGGCGGATCACTTCGGCCTGTTCCTCCTCGCGCGAGGGGGGCTGGATGTCGGGTGATGCGGCCTGGACTTTCATATGCATTCGCTTTGGATTGTCGGCTGACGTCACCACGGCGCAACGGTCATTGTCAATAATGGGGGTAATCTGGTCGCGGGAACCATTATTTCTGGTCCAGAATTATCCCATATTGACAATAATTCCGACCGCTCCTTAAGTGCGGGCGAATGACGACAGGGAACAAGAAAATGGCTGACGGACTTCGCAAGGGACTGACGAGCTATGGTGACGCCGGCTTCTCGCTGTTCCTGCGCAAGGCCTTCATCAAGGCGATGGGCTATTCGGACGATGCGCTCAATCGCCCGATCGTCGGCATCACCAACACCTACAGCGACTACAATCCGTGCCACGGCAACGTCCCGCAAATCATCGAGGCGGTGAAGCGCGGCGTGATGCTGTCGGGCGCGATGCCGTTCGTATTCCCGACCATTTCGATCGCCGAGAGCTTTGCGCATCCAACCTCGATGTATCTGCGCAATCTGATGGCGATGGACACCGAGGAGATGATCCGCGCCCAGCCGATGGATTCGGTGATCGTGATCGGCGGCTGCGACAAGACCTTGCCGGCGCAGATCATGGCCGCCGTGAGCGCCGATCTGCCGACCGTTGTGATTCCGGTCGGGCCGATGGTGGTCGGCCATCACAAGGGCGAGGTGCTCGGCGCCTGCACCGATTGCCGCCGGCTGTGGGGCAAATATCGCGCGGGCGAGATCGACGACGTCGAGATCGAGGCGGTGAACGGCCGTCTCGCGCCGTCGGTCGGCACCTGCATGGTGATGGGCACGGCCTCCACCATGGCCTGCGTCACCGAGGCGCTGGGCTTGTCGCTGCCGATGAGCGCGACGATCCCCGCGCCCCATGCCGAACGCTTTCGCCTGGCGGAAGCAAGTGGCCGCGTCGCCGCCGCGATGGCCAAAACCAAGGGACCGAAGCCGAGCGAAATCCTGACGCCGGCATCGTTCCGCAACGCTCAGGTCGTCATGCAGGCGATCGGCGGCTCCACCAACGGGCTCATTCATCTCACCGCGATCGCCAATCGCACATCGTACAAGATTGATCTCGAGGCGTTCGACAAGCTTGGCCGCGAGGTGCCGGTGCTGATCGACCTGAAGCCGTCGGGCGAACACTACATGGAGCATTTCCATCATGCCGGCGGCGTGCCGAAGCTGATGGCGCAGCTCGGCGGCCTGCTCGATCTCGACGCGAAGACCATCACCGGCCAGACCCTGCGCGAGGTTGTTGCCGGCGCGGAGGAGGTGCCGGGACAGAATGCGATCCGTTCCACGGCGAACCCGATCAAGGCGGAAGGCGCGATGGCGATCCTTCACGGCAATCTCGCGCCGCGCGGGGCCGTGATCAAGCACTCGGCGGCGAGCGAGAGGCTGCTGCAACATACCGGCCGGGCGGTGGTGTTCGACTCCGTCGAGGACATGACGCTGCGGGTCGATGATCCCGCGCTGGAGGTCACGGCCGACGACGTGCTCGTGCTGCGCAATGCCGGCCCGAAGGGCGCGCCCGGCATGCCGGAGGCTGGCTATCTGCCGATCCCGAAGAAGCTTGCGCGCACCGGCGTCAAGGACATGGTCCGGATCTCGGACGCGCGGATGAGCGGCACTGCGTTCGGCACCATCGTGCTGCACATCACGCCGGAGTCCGCCGTCGGCGGTCCGCTGGCGCTGGTGCGGAACGGCGATATGATCCGGCTCGATGTCGCCAAGCGCAGCATCGATCTCCTGGTCGACGAGGCCGAGCTGCAGAAGCGTCGCGCGACGCTGACGCCGGCGGGGGCCCCCGAATGGGCGAAGCGCGGCTATGCCCATCTCTTCAACGAGACGATCCTGCAGGCCGACGAAGGCTGCGATTTCGATTTCATGCGCGCCAAGGGAAAGTAAAGGGCAAATAGACGACTTCGCTCCGCAAGGCCGTCAAATTGTCGATAATTCTCGTTGTGCGGCGCCTCTTGAGTGTCGCTGTGAGCCATATTCCCCAGTTTTATTGACAATCCCGCAGAACTGATGGGATGATCGCGGCAATTAAAAACAGGGGGAGCGTTGGGATGGGTGTTCCAGCAAAGATCATCGGGGCCGCCATGGCCGCGGCAGCGTTGCTGCTGTCCGCCAGCGTCACGGCGCAGGAGGTCAAGCACTTCCGCTTCGCCTACGACCAGCCGCGCAACACCGGCTATTCGATCGCGGCTGATTTGTTCGCCGAGAAGCTCAAGGAATTGAGCAAGGGCACCCTGCTCATCGATCAATATCCCGGCGCGCAGCTCGGGCAGGAGTCGCAGGTCCTGCAGCTCGTGAAGTCGGGCGACGTCGAGTTCGCGATCATCTCCTCGGCCAACACCGCGACGATCTCGCCGCAGGCCGGCGTGATGTCGCTGCATTTCCTGTTCCGCGACGAAAAGCACGTGATCAACGGACTGGCCGATCCCAAGGTGTTCGAAGCGCTCAAGACAATGATCGACGAGACGACGCAGGGCCTGCATCTCATCGCGACCGGCTCGCAGGGCGTACGGCACATGTATAGCAAGAAGGAAATTCACAACGTCAACGACATCAAGGGACTGAAAGTCCGGGTGCAGGCGACAGCAACCGAGGACACCATGTTCCCGGCCTATGGCGCGCAGACGGTTCATATGCCCTTCGGGAGCGTCTACACCTCGCTGCAAACCGGCGTGGTCGACGTCGCCGAAAACAGCATCAACGTCTACCTCGTCAACAAGCACTACGAGGTCGCGCCGGTGCTGAACATCACCGAGCATGAAGCCAACAACGCGCTGGTGTTTATCTCCGACAAGCTCTGGCAGAGCCTCTCCGCCGAGCAGAAGCAGTGGGTGCAGACGGCCGCCAACGAGGTCAGCGCCAAGGAACCGGCGAAAGCGTTCGACCTTGAGCGGACCGCGCTGACCAAGCTGAAGTCGCTCGGCGTCAAGGTGGTCGATGACGTGGACAAGAAGAGCTTTATCGCGATCGCCGATCCCTATCTCGACAAGCTTGCCAAGGATCTCGGACCGCACGCGGAGAAGATCAAGAATCTGATCCGCGCAATCAACTGAGCCTCGCGTCACGCGTCGCCGGGACGGCCAACGAGGACGACGGAGCATTCGATGGCCATCGCCGACAAACTGGTGCTGCAGCGGCAGCGGCATCTGAAATGGCTGGCGCTGGACAGGCTCGAACTCGGCTTGATGGTGCTGTGTGGCCTGCTCTGCTGCGGCTTTTCGTTGTCTGTCACCGCCGACATCATCACCCGCACCATCGGCCATCCCTGGCTGTGGCTGCAGGAAGTCACCTCGACGCTGTTCATCTATGCGATTTTCATCGGTGCAGCGGCCGCGACGCGACGCAATGATCACCTCTATCTCACCGCCATCTCGGACGCGATGCACGGCACGCCGCGCTTGATCATCGAGATCGTCATTCGCCTGGTGGTGTTGGGCGTTGCATTCTGCCTGGTCTGGTATGGCTATCTGAACTACCTCCGTGGCTTCGGCAGTTTCCGGCTGCCGTCGGGTACGCCGATCGCTTCGCTGTACGTGATCATTCCCCTGTCCGGCATCCTGATCGGCCTGTTCACGATCGAGCAGCTCGTCAACGGTATCCGCAACGGCTTTGACCATCCCGAGCCGCCCGACGAGGACCTTGCGATCCCCCCGATCGGCACCAGCGCGCCGACTGGAGCACAGCCGTGAGCGCGCCCGTCGTCCTCGTGCTGATGTCGTCCTGCTTCCTGTTCTTTGGCTATCTCGGCGTCCCCGTGCCGTTCTCTCTGATGGCCGGCGTGTTCATCGGCGCACTGCTGTCGGATGTCTCGCTGGCCGCGATCATCCAGAAGATCTTTGACGGCGTCGATTCCGAGGCGTTGCTTGCGATCCCGTTCTTCCTTCTGGTCGGCGAACTCATGAGCTCGGCGAATGTCGTGGTGCGGATCGCCAATCTGTCGGTTTCGCTGGTTGGCCATATCAGGGGTGGGCTGTCGCAGGTCGTCGTCGTCTTCAGCATGTTCTTCTCGGAAATGTCGGGCTCGACCACCGCTGACGTCGCCGTGATGAGCCGGGCGCTTGGCGGGCCGATGAAGCGGGAGGGCTATGAGCCGGCGTTCATCGCCGCGATCATCGCCTCCGCTTCGACGATTGCGGCGCTGGTGCCGCCGAGCATTACGGCTGTGGTCTACGGCGCCGTCGGCAACGTCTCGATCGCCGGCCTGTTCATGGCGGGCGTGGTGCCTGGGCTGATGATTGGCTTCGGGCTGATGATCTACTGTTACTTCTTCGGCCCTTCGGGGTTGCGCAAGCCGCGTGCGCCGCTCCGCCAGATCGCCTTCGCTGCCGGCGACGCGGCGCTGCCGCTGATGATCCCGGTGATCCTGCTCGGCGGCATCCTCACCGGCTGGTTCACGCCGACCGAGGCCGGCGTGGTCGCGGTCGTCTATATCATTATCGTCGTGATCCCGGCGCTGAACCGCGGGCACCTGAAGAAGATCCCTTACGACTTCTGTCTTGCCGGTCTGATCTTCTCGCTGCCGCTGATCACGATCGGCGCGGCGAATGCCTTTGGCTGGATGCTGGCCTATCTGCGTGGGGCAATCTACATCGCCGACTTGATCACCTCGATCGCGGGCAACGACCCGCAGCTCATCATGTTGCTGATGGTGCTGCTGTTCACCGTGGTCGGCGACTTCATCGAGCCGGTGCCCACCATCATCATCTTCATGCCGTTGGTGAACGCGTTGACGCAGGCCGGCGACATCAACGGCGTCCATATGGGCGTGGTGCTGATCGCGACGCTGGCCTTCGGCCTGATCACACCGCCCTATGGGTTGGTGCTGCTGATGGCCTCAAAATTCGTCGGCGTCAGCTTTGGGAAAGCGTTGCGCGCGGCGCTGCCGATCTATGTCGTATTCCTGGTCACCATCTGCTTCACGATCTACTTCCCGAAAATCGTGCTGTGGCTGCCCAAGCAGGTGATCCCGGAATCGGTCGGCTGCTTCAAGGCACCGGGCGGCACGGGGTACATCTGTCCGAATTGACCGATCTGCTACTTCGATTTGCTGGTGAACCTTTTCACCGCGACGCGGAACTCCTCTGTGTTCATGCAGCCGATGATGGCGTCGCGCTCGGCATCGAGCTGCGCCTCGATCGTCGTGGTCGGCGCCTGATGGATCAGCGCCTTGGTGGCGGCGAGCCCGGCGGGCGCGTTCTGCGCCAGCCGCAGCGCGAACTCGCGGGTCGCCGCCTTCAGTTCGGCTGCCGGCACGATCTTGGCGACGAGGCCCCATTGCTGGGCCTGCTGCGCGGTAAAACTGTCCTCGGCAAGGAATATCTGCAGCGCGCGGCGGGGGCCGACGCTGGCAGCCAGGCCCACGGTGCCGCCGCCATCCGGCGAGACGCCGATCTTGGCGTAGGCCGGCGTGAAGCGGGCGTCCTCGGCGGCGATGCAAAGATCGGCAACGAAGGCGAGCGACAGGCCGGCGCCGGCGGCCGAACCGTGGACGCTCGCGAGCACCAGCTTCGGCATCCGCCGCAGCGCCGTGATGAAGGCATGGTAATGCCCAAGCATTTCGCCGACGACAGGCGCGATGGTGTTGGCTTCGGCCGCGGCACCGATGGTCTGCAGATCGCCGCCGGCACAGAAGGCGCGGCCTTCGCCTTCGATAACCAACACGCGGACGTCCTTGTTGGCTTCGACCTCGGCGCCGAGCTGTTCGAGTTTCCTGGCAATCGACATGTCGATCGCATTGAATGCGGCCGGCCGGTTCAGCGTGATGGTCGCGATGGGGCCGTCGATCCGGAGCAGGGCCGGGTCAGCGGTAGGGGTGGTGACGGGTTCAGGCATCTTGAAGACCTTGGGCTTGTTGTTTCCCGCCATTTAAGGCCCTCGCGGGAGAGCTGGCAATCCGGCCTGCCTCAGGCGCGGGCGCACCGGTGGTCCCGATTTGGCGGGGACCCCCTTGCGTCCGCGCGAGCCATGAGGCCAAATGGCACCCGCCTTCGGTACGCAGACACGAGCGCTGTGGGGTCGGGGCAAGCAAGCTAACATCAATGGTGAGGAAAACGGCATGGGTCACTCCTGCTCGCTCGCATCTGGGTTGAACCGATGACGGCAAATGGGGTCATCATCGTCGGCGCGGGACACGCCGGCTTCCAGCTCGCGGCGTCGCTGCGCCAAAGCGGCTATTCTGAGCGCATTGCGCTGCTCAATGACGAGGGGCACCTGCCGTACCAGCGGCCACCCCTGTCCAAGGCCTATCTGAAGGGAACCGGCGGGCCCGACAGCCTGATGTTCCGGCCCGATAAATTCTACCAGGACAACCGGATCGAACTGATCACCGATCGCGCTCATGCGGTCGACCGCCATGCGCGGAAGGTCGCGCTCGCGTCCGGCTCCTCGCTCGACTACGGCCATCTGGTGCTTGCGACCGGCGCGCGGAACCGGCTGCTCGATATTCCGAACGCTAAATTGGACGCCGTACGGTATCTGCGGACGCTCGACGAGAGCCAGGCGCTGCGCCATCTGCTTGCGCCCGATATGCGCGTCGTCGTGGTCGGTGCCGGCTTCATCGGACTCGAATTCGCCGCCACCGCACGCGGCAAGGGTCTCGAGGTCGATGTGGTCGAGTTGGCGTCGCGCGTGATGGCGCGGGCCGTGACCGCCGAGATTTCCGAGTTCTCGCAATCCCGGCACACCGCGGCCGGAATCCGCATTCACCTCGGCGTGCAGGTCACCGGCATCGAGGCCGACGGCGCCAACGTTACCGGGGTCAGCCTGAGCAATGGCACGCATATCCCGGCCGATCTCGTCGTGGTCGGCGTCGGCGTGCTGCCGAATGTCGAACTGGCAGCCGATGCCGGGCTGCCGGTCGCCTCCGGCATCATCGTCGATGAGCATCTTTTGACCGCTGATCCTGATATCTCCGCGATCGGCGATTGCGCGCTCTACACCAGCAAGCGGTTCGGCGGATCGCTGCGGCTGGAGTCGGTGCAGAACGCGACCGACCATGCGCGCTGCGTGGCGGCGCGGCTGACCGGCAAGACCGAAGTCTATGACGGCCTGCCGTGGTTCTGGAGCGATCAAGGCCCCGATAAGCTGCAGATGGTCGGCCTCACCACCGGCTACGACCGCGTCGCGGTGCGCGGCGACCGCGCGCAGGGGGCGTTCTCGGCGTTCTGCTACCGCGGCGATAAGTTGCTCGGCATCGAGTCGGTCAACCGCGCCGGCGATCACATGTTCGGCCGCCGACTTCTCGGCGCCGGCGGCTCGATCACGCCGGAGCAGGCCGCGGACACGGGGTTTGATCTGAAGGGTGCGCTGACGTAACGATCCCGTCGTCCCGGCCCTTGTGCGCATAGCGCACAGGGGCCGGGACCCATACTCCGCAGCCGGCGTTGTGGACGGGATCGTCGTTCCAGCGTTGCGAGCCAATGGGCATTTGTGGTTATGGGTCCCGGCCTTCGCCGGGACGACTCGCGGAAAGAACGGCGCCAACCTCCTGCGCCGTCGGCATCGATGGCGCAGCGCCCATCCGTTGCACGCAGATCGAGGCGGCGATGTTGGCGTAGGTCAGCGCATCACGCAGCGGCCTTCCGTTTGCGAGCTGTGAGGCGAGCGCGCCGACGAAGCAATCGCCGGCGCCTGTGGTGTCGACAGCTTTCACCTCGCGCCCCGCGACCAGCAGCGGCTGGTTCTCGACCAGCGCCAGCACGCCGCGTCTGCCGAGGGTGACGCAGACGATCTTGCCACGTGCCAAACTCCGTGCCGCTTCGGCGAAGCGCGCCGGCGTGTCGCTGTCGCTAAGCTCGGCGCCGGTGAGGACGCCGAGCTCGGTCTCGTTGAGGATCAGGATGTCGACGAGATCGAGCAGGTCCTTGTCGACCTGTTTCGCCGGCGCCGGATTGAGGACCGTGGTGGCACCGGCGGCGCGAGCGCGCCTGAAGAAGGCCGATATCGTCGGCAGCGGGATTTCAAACTGGCTGACCGCGACGTCGCCCTTGGCCAACACGGGCGCGGCGACGTCGTTGGCGTCGACCTGCGCATTGGCGCCCGGCACCACCACAATGGTGTTGTCGGCATTGGCGATGGTGATGATCGCCGTGCCGGAATGCGTGCCGGCGGTGTCCTTGACGAAGGCGAGATCTACGCCCTGCGCGGCGAGGAAGGTCCTGAGTTCCTGCCCGAAGGCGTCGGTGCCGAGCCGGCCGATCAGCGTCGTCGGTACGCCCTGCTTGGCCGAGGCCACGGCCTGGTTGGCGCCCTTGCCGCCAGGAAAGTAGAGCACGGCCTCGCCGGCGACGGTCTCGCCGACCCGCGGGTGGCGCTCGGCGGTCGCCACCACGTCCATGTTGATGCTGCCGGCGACGAAGACGCGTCCCATGGCTAACCCCGTCCACACATCTCAGACAGCAGCGGCAAATTCCCGCTTGACCGCATCGATGTCGGCGAGGGTGGGCAGGCCGGCCTCGTTCCCCAGCTTCTGGATCTTGTAGGTCGATGCGGCGCGCGCGAACTCGAAATGCTCATGCCAGCCTTTGCTCGGATTGGCGAGATAGGAATAGATGTAGGCGCCGTGGAAGACGTCTCCGGCGCCGTTGGTGTCGATCACACGCTTGCGCGGGATCGGAAATGCCGGAAGGGTGCTGACCACGCCGGCCTCGTCATACCAGAGCAGGCCGCGCTCGCCCATGGTGATGCCTCCGACCTTGCAGCCGCGGCTCCTCAGATAGTCGAGCATGTGCTCGGGCGTCTTGTCCATCTGCTCGCACAGCCGTTCGGCGACGATCGCCACATCGATGAATTCGAGCAGCTCGTGGGTGTTGGTGCGCAAGCCGCCGCCGTCGAGCGAGGTCATGATGCCGGCCTCGCGGCAGAGTTTTGCGTAGTGGATCGCAGCGTCCGGCTGGTGGCCGTCGATATGCAGTGCGCGGCAGCCCTCGATGTTCAGGAGTGGAAAGGGATGGATGTGCTGGTCGTCACGGCAGCGGACGATCGCGCGCTTGCCGTCAATGGGCATGATGAAGGAGAGCGAGGAGGAGTTCACCTTGCGGGGATGGAACGAGATGCCGTACCTGTCGGCCATGTCCCAGAACATGCGCCCCAGCCAGTCGTTGGCCATGGTGGCGATCAGGTCCGGCTCAACGCCGAGCTTGGAGCAGCAGAATGCCGCGGTGACGGCGTTGCCGCCGAACGAGACGGCATAGGCGTCAGCGACGTGTTTCTCGTCGCCAACAGGCATGTGGTCGGTGATGAAAGTGACGTCGATATAGGTCTGTCCGATGAAGAGAGCCTGCATTCGCTTTCCGTCGTGGCTTGGGGGCCGGCGTTGCAGACTAGCACTGCTGGTCGGCCGATATCGCTGAAAATATTCGCAACCCTGCCTGGTTTGCGGCTAGAAATTGAGGGGGCGGATCGGGCCGTGCTGGCATTCGGCATAACAGCCGGCCGCTGTCCGCGGTTCCTGATCGTACCTGAGGGGAGAGCATAATGACGGCCAATTCGGGGACATCGCAGCCATGATCACCGGTCTCGATCACGTCGTCGTCCTGACCGGCGACATCACGGCTGCCAGCGCCGCCTATGAGACGCTGTTTGCGCGGGCGCCTGGCTGGCGCAACCGCGGCGACGGCGCGGACCGGGTGCTGTTTACGCTCGACAACACCACGCTGGAATTGCTGGCGCCCCACGGCGACGATGCCGCAGCCCAGCGTGTCCGCAGCGCGCTCGCCACCCAGGGCGAGGGGCTCGCGAGCCTCTGCTTCCGCACCAGCGATATCGCAAAGACGCACCGCCGGCTTGAGCGGCTGACGCTGAAGCCCGAACCGGTCGCCGAGGTCGAGAGCCGCGACGATGCGAGCGGCGCCGTGCTGTCGTGGAAGCGCACGCGGGCCGCAACCGATGCGACGCGAGGCATCCGCATGTTCTTCCTGGAGCGCGAACAGGAGCGGCCGCTCTCGGTGCGCACCACGACGGCCGCGATCACCGCGATGGATCATGTTGTGGTGTCGACCGCCGATCCGGAGCGCGCCGCCGCGCTCTATGGCGCGCGGCTCGGGCTCGACATGGCGCTCGACCGGTCGCATCCGGACTGGGGCCGGCTGATGTTCTTCCGTTGTGGCGATCTGATCGTCGAGGTCACGCACCGGCCGGGTAAGGAAAAGAACAAGGCGGAGACGGACGCGCGGGACCGCCTTCGCGGCCTTTGCTGGCGCGTCGCCGACATCGAAGCCACCCATGCGCGGCTCGCCGCCGCCGGTGTCGACGTCTCCGAGATCAGAACCGGCCGCAAGCCAGGCACCCGCGTGATGACCGTGCGGAATGGCACAAGCGGCGTACCGACGCTGCTGGTGCAGCCGTCGGCGGGGAAGGGGGAGTAGGCGACACACCATCCGCGCGTCGTCCCGGCGAAGGCCGGGACCCATACTCCGCGGCGGATGTTGTAGGCGGGACTCGTCGTTCCAGCTTCGCGTGATAATCAACATTTGTGGTTATGGGTCCCGGGTCAAGCCCGGGACGACAGTGAGTTTGTGGCGCGGCTGGATGAATGACGGGCGGGAGCGGGCAGCCATCGCAACCGCGAGAACGCCTCGCATTCACCCGACCATCACAACAACATTCGTTCTCAAACGCCGCGGGTCGTGCTACATTCATCAGTCCAGCATCACCGAGCAATCGATTTGGCCAAAGCGAAGCGAATATTGAAGTGGCAGCGCGATCCCGCGGGCATGCGGCAGCGCATTCTCGAGGCGGCGAAGCAGGAATTTGCCGCCCATGGCCTCGCCGGTGCGCGTGTCGACCGCATCGCGGCCAACGCCGACGCCAACAAGCGGATGCTGTATTACCACGTCGGCAACAAGGAGGATCTCTATCTCGAGGTGCTGGAAGGCGCCTATGAGAAGATCCGCGCCGAGGAGCGCACGCTCGATCTGGAGCATCTCGATCCGCCCGAGGCGATCGCGTGCCTGATCGACTTCACCTGGAACTATTTTCTGCGCAACCCCGAGTTCCTGGCGCTGCTCAACACCGAAAACCTCGCAAGAGCAAAACACCTGAAGCGCTCGACCAAGGTGAAGTCGATGCACTCGCCGTTCGTCGAGATGATCCGCACGGTGGTGACGCGGGGCGTCGAGAGCGGCGACTTCCACGTTGCGGTCGATCCGGTGCAGCTCTACATCTCGATCGCCGGGCTCTGCTTCTTCTATCTCTCCAACAGCGCCACGCTGAGCGTGATCTTCGGCCGCGACCTCTTGAAGAAGGACGCTCGCGACGAGCGTCTGAGCCACATGGTCGCGCTGGTGCTGGCGGCGCTGACCGGAAAATCCACGGCGTCGTTTGGCAAGGTGAAGATGCCGGCGCTGCTGTCGGCGGGGCATCAGGTGGTGTAGTTCCACCGCTGCCGTTATTGCAATGACCTGTAGCCCGGATGGAGCGAAGCGCAATCCGGGGCCGCTCGATCGGCGGATAACGCGGTCCCGGATTTCGCGGAGCCTGTCATCGGGCGCGCATTCGCGCGACCCGTGGGCTGCATCCGGGCTACGGAATATCAGCCGGCAAAATTCTCACCTGACGAAAGTCGAAGTTCTCGCTCCGATTTTACCGCCTGCGAGGGGCTGGACAGTATTTATCCAACGGGTTAATTTCTCCCCGAAGAACTGAAATGCAGGGGAGCGTGACGTGGCGGAGGCGAAGAGCCCTTCAGGCGTGTCGAGGGTGCTGAATGCGGCTTGGCTGCGGCCGTTCGTGTTTCTGCTCGTCATCGTGGCTGCCTGGGACCTCTCGATCCGCCTGTTCCACATTCCGGCCTACCAGATCCCGTCGCCCGGCGACGTCGTTGCGGTGCTCTGGACCGACTGGCCGGAGCTGCTGCGGCAGTCCTGGCCGACCACTTATGCGACGATCTGCGGTTTCGCGCTCTCGGCGCTGTTCGGCATTCCCACAGCGATGTTGATCGCGGGCTCGAGGACGGTGGAGAGCTACGTCTATCCGCTGCTGGTGTTCTCGCAATCGGTGCCGAAGATCGCGATCGCGCCGCTGTTCGTGGTGTGGTTCGGTTTCGGCATCATCCCAAAGGTGATCTCGGCCTTCCTGCTCGGCTTCTTCCCGGTGGTGGTTTCGGCGGTGCAGGGCTTCAAGTCTGTCGACTCCGATATGGTCGATCTTGCGCGCGCGATGCAGGGCAGCCGCTTCCGGGTGTTTTGCGCGGTGAACCTGCCGCATGCGATGCCCGCGATCTTTTCCGGTCTGAAAGTGTCGGTGACGCTGGCCGTGGTCGGCGCCGTCGTCGGCGAGTTCGTCGGCTCCAATTCCGGCATCGGCTATGTGTTGCAGCGCTCGATCGGGACGTTCGACCTGCCGACGATGTTTGCCGCGCTGGTAATCCTGGCGCTGCTCGGGGTGATCCTGTTCTGGATCGTCGACCGCATCGAGCGGCTGGTGATCCCGTGGCACGTCAGCCAGCGCGCGGACATTATTTTTGCTTCGTAGGGTTACTGCATAAGAACAAGAACAACGGGAGGATTATCTGATGCGTTTGATCACTGCAGTTATTGCAACATTGGCCTGGACCGCGCTTGCGGTGGCGCCGGCCGCCGCGGCCGACAAGGTCGTGCTGATGCTGAACTGGTACGTCTATGGCGAGCACGCGCCGTTCTATTACGGCAAGGCCAAGGGCCTTTACGCCGCCGAAGGCATCGACCTCGAGATCCAGGAAGGCCGCGGTTCGGCCGCGACCACGCAGGCCGTCGCCGCCAAGACCGCCGATTTCGGTTATGTCGACGTGCCCACCATGATGCGCGCGGCGGTGAAGGGCGCACCCGTGATCGCAACCGGCGTGCTGCTGCAGACCAGCCCGATGTCGGCAATGGGCTTTGTCGACAAGAACATCCGCAAACCCGAGGACATCAAGGGCAAGACGGTGGCGATCACGCCGGCGGATTCGATGACGCAGATCTGGCCGCTGTTCCTCAAGAAGACCGGCCTGAAGGAAAGTGATTTCAACATCGTGGCCGGCGACGGCCAGACCAAGCTCAACGCCGTGATCAATGGCCAGGCCGACCTGTTGCTCGGCTACGTCATGGACCAGTCGATGAAGATCAAGGACGCGACGGGGAAGGACGTCTATCCGATCAAGTTCGCCGACTACGGCATCAACATGGTGTCGTCGGGCATCATCGCCAATTCAGACTATGTGAAAGCCAACGCCGATCTGGTCCGCCGCTTCATGTCGGCGACAACCAAAACCGTCGAAGCCGCCGAGAAGGAGCCGAAGGCCGCGGCGCAATCGATCCTCGATGCCAATCCGAAGGGCGGCAAGATCGATACGTTGACCCAGGGCTTTGAGCTGACGATCCCGCTCTATCGGACACCCGAGACCAAGAACAAGCGGCCGTTCCAGGTCACCGACCAGAACATGACCGAGTCGGTCAATCTGATGGTCGAGTACGGCGGCCTCGACGCCAAGGCCAAGGACAATCCGAAGGCGTTTTACAGCAACGACTATCTGCCGAAGGGCGACTCGTGAGCCACACCCACCTGTCGTCCCTGCGAAAGCAGGGACCCATAACCACCGGCCCTTGGTGTTGCGAGAGGTCTCTACCCGCGTGCCTCAATGCACGGGCACGGCGTATGGGTCCCTGCTTTCGCAGGGACGACGGGTGGAGCGGATTGCGATGAACCCTGCAACCAAGCCATCCGATCTCGACCAACCCGCCGCACACCTTCGCCTGGTGTCGGACCGCGCGGCCGGCGCCACGCCGGGCATCACACTGTCAGGCGTCTCGAAGACCTACCGGTCCCGCGACGGCGATGTGCCGTCGCTGCGGCCGCTCGACTTCACCATCAATGACGGTGAGTTCTTTGTCGTGGTCGGACCAAGCGGCTGCGGCAAGTCTACGCTGCTGAAGATGATCTCGGGGCTGTTGGCGCCGACCACCGGCGAGGTGCTGGTCGATGGCGAGCTGGTGACGAAACCGCACGGCAATGTCGGCATCGTGTTCCAGAATGCGCTGCTGCTGCCGTGGCGCAACATCCTGTCCAACGTGATGCTGCCGATCGACATGAAGGGGTTGCCGCGGGCCAAATATCTCGCCCGCGCCAAGGACCTGTTGAAGCTGGTCGGTCTCGCTGGTTTCGAGAAGAAGCTGCCGTGGCAGCTGTCCGGCGGCATGCAGCAGCGCGCCTCGATCTGCCGCGCGCTGGTGCACGATCCCAAGATCATGCTGATGGACGAGCCATTCGGCGCGCTCGACGCCATGACGCGCGAGCGCATGAATGTCGAACTGATGCGGATCCAGCGCGAGACCGGCAAGACCGTGCTGCTGATCACCCACTCGATCCCCGAAGCGGTGTTCCTTGCCGACCGCGTGCTCGTCATGACCGAACGGCCCGGCGCGATCGCCGCGATCTACGACGTGCCGCTGCCGCGACCGCGCTCGCTGGATTCGATGTCCGATCCCGTCTTCACCGAACTGGTGCAGCGGATCCGGAAGCACTTCTTCACGCAGGGAACGCTGGACTAGGCCAGACCTTCGATGCCGCTTCGCCTCACTGTCAGAGATATCGCCTTTTTTGAACGTCCGGTCATTTTCGCACGGCCGTTCCGCTTTGGCGCGGTGACCATGAGCGCGGCAACGCAAATGTTCGTGCGGGTCGAGATCGAGGTGGAGGGCAAGGGCCGTGCGACCGGCGCCAGCGCCGAACTGCTGGCGCCCAAATGGTTCGACAAGCGGCCGGAGCTGACGCCGGATGAGACAATCGATGAACTCCGCCGCTCGCTGCTGATTGCGCGCGGGCTCTATCTGGCGAACAAGGGATTTGACACGGCGTTCGGTCTGCATGCGGCTTGCATCGGTGCGCAGGTCGCGGCCTGCGCCAAGGAGGACATCCCGCCGCTTGCCGCGGCCTTTGGTCCCGCGGAAATCGACAAGGCGATCCTGGATGCGCTGTTGCGCGTGGCCGGTGTGAGCTTTTTTGACGGCATGACCGCCAACATCGTGGGGCTCGACGCGCGGCTATTGCTTGATCTCGATGTTTCAGCGATTGCGCGCTTCCTCGCGACGCGCAAGCGACTCGAGCGCGTCGCGGTCAGGCATACGGTCGGAATGGACGACAGGATCGAAGGCGAGGGCGGTGTCGCGGACCCGAAGGAGAATTCCGGGGCGCGCTATTTCAAGCTCAAGCTGAACGGCGATCCCGTGCATGACGCGGCGCGGCTGGCGGGAATCGGCAAGGAGTTGGCGACGCTGCCTTACGCCATCAAGGTGACGCTCGACGCCAACGAGCAGTATGCGGATTTGGCCGCGCTGAATGCGCTGGTCGACCGGCTGGATCACGACGTGGCGCTGGCGCCGATCGCCTCGAACCTGCTCTATATCGAGCAGCCGATGCCGCGCGACATCACCAAAACATCGCCGCTCGGCCGGCTCGCCGCGCGCAATATCATCATCGACGAAGCCGACGATTCCTACGACGCATTTCCCGCGGCGCGCGCGCTCGGCTATCGCGGCATCTCCTCGAAATCCTGCAAAGGCCTCTACAAATCGATCATCAACGCGACCCGCGCGGCAGCATGGAGCGGGGATGGCGGCCCGTATTTCGTCAGCGGCGAGGATCTGACCTGCCAGGCCGGGCTCGCGGTGCAGCAGGATCTCGCGCTCGGCGCCCTGATCGGCGTGACCCATGCCGAGCGCAACGGGCACCATTATGTCGACGGCTTTGCCGAGACCCCGGCGAGCGAGGCCGATGCCTTCCTCGCCGCACATCCCGATCTCTACACGCGCGCCGGCGGCAAGGTCCGCCTCGCGATCCATGACGGCGATCTCCTGACGGGATCGCTGATCGCCCCGGGTTTTGCCAGTTCGGTTCATCCGGACTGGCCCACCATGCAGCCGCTGCAGCGGCCAACACAACGCGTTTTCCAGGAGCAAGCACTATGACAACCCAACGCCTCGGCCTGATCATGAACGGCGTCACCGGCCGGATGGGGCTCAACCAGCATCTGATCCGCTCGATCGTCGCGATCCGCGAGCAGGGCGGAGTACAGCTTGCGAACGGTGACCGCATCATGCCCGATCCGATCCTGGTCGGCCGCGACGCCGAGAAGGTCGCTGTACTGGCAAAACGCTTCAACATCGAGCGCCACACCACCGATCTCGACCGGGCACTATCAGACAAGGGCGACACTGTGTTCTTCGACGCCGCGACCACGCAGGCGCGGCCGTCGCTGCTGACCAAGGCGATCAATGCCGGCAAGCATGTCTATTGCGAGAAGCCAATCGCGACCAATCTGGAAGAGGCGGTCGCGGTGGTGAAGCTTGCGAATTCAAAAGGCCTCAAGCACGGCACGGTGCAGGACAAGTTGTTCCTGCCGGGGTTGAAGAAGCTCGCCTTCCTACGCGACTCCGGATTCTTCGGCCGCATGCTCTCGGTGCGCGGCGAGTTCGGTTACTGGGTGTTCGAGGGCGGCTGGCAGGAGGCGCAGCGGCCGTCGTGGAATTACCGTACCGAGGACGGCGGCGGTATCATCCTCGATATGGTTTGCCACTGGCGCTACGTGCTCGACAATTTGTTTGGCGAGGTCGAGAGCGTAGTCTGCATCGGCAACACCGATATCCCCGAGCGCTTTGACGAGAAGGGCAAGTCCTACAAGGCGACGGCGGACGACTCAGCCTATGCCACCTTCAAGCTCAAGGGCGGCGTGATCGCCCATATCAACATGAGCTGGGTGACGCGGGTCTATCGCGATGACCTCGTCACCTTCCAGGTCGACGGCACCCACGGCTCGGCGGTCGCCGGCCTCACCGACTGTGTGATCCAGGCGCGCCAGGCGACGCCACGGCCGGTGTGGAATCCGGACGAGAAGCGGCTGCATGATTTCTACGGCGACTGGCAGAAGCTGCCGGAGAACGTCGTCTACGACAACGGCTTCAAGGAGCAGTGGGAGATGTTCATCCGCCATGTCTGCGAGGATGCGCCCTACAAATACACATTGCTCGAAGGCGCCAAGGGCGTTCAGCTCGCCGAATGCGCGCTGAAGAGCTGGAAGGAGCGGCGCTGGATCGACGTCGCGCCGATCGTGGTCTGAGGAGGACACCATGAACAAGCCAGTCCTGCCGATGTCTTCATTGTCGCTGAAACTGCCGACCGCTGATGGAGGCCTCGAGACCTATCGCCTTGCGGCGTCGCGGACGTTTCCGGCAAAGCTCGAGGGCACGCTGAACCGCGTTGCGTTTTCCGCCGCGCATGTGGCGACCGATCCGCGCGCCGACGTCGATCCGTGGCTGACGGCGGCAGTCGACTGGGACCGGACCATCGCATTCCGCGAGCATGTCTGGGACCTCGGCCTCGGCGTCGCTGAGGCCATGGATACCGCGCAGCGCGGCATGGGGCTCGACTGGCCGACCTCGCTCGAATTGATCCAGCGTTCGGTGAAGGCGGCAAAGGCGAAAGGCAACGCGCTGGTGTTTTCCGGTGCAGGCACCGACCACCTCGCGGTGGAAGATGCGAAAAGCATCGACGATGTGATCCGGGCCTATGAGGAGCAGATCGCAGCGGTCGAGAAGGCCGGCGGCCGCATCATCCTGATGGCGTCGCGCGCACTCGCAAAACTCGGCAAGAGTGCCGAGGATTACGCCAGGGTTTATGACCGCGTGCTGTCGCAGGTCCGCGAGCCCGTGATCATCCACTGGCTCGGTGACATGTTCGATCCCGCGCTCGCGGGCTATTGGGGCACCGCCGATCTCGACAAGGCGATGGACACTGCCGTCACCATCATCAACGCCAATGCGGCCAAGGTCGACGGCGTCAAGGTCTCGCTGCTCGACAAGCAGCGCGAGATCGACATGCGCCGGCGGCTCGATGCGCGGGTCAAGATGTATACCGGCGACGATTTCAACTATGCCGAACTGATCGCCGGCGACGACAAGGGATATTCGCACGCGCTGCTCGGCATTTTCGACGCGATCGCGCCGGCGGCGTCCTACGCGCTGTCGCGGCTGGCGGCCGGCGATGAGGCCGGCTTCCACGACGTGCTGGGACCAACGGTGCCGCTGTCGCGCCACATCTTCAGGGCGCCGACGCGCTTCTATAAGACCGGCATCGTGTTCATGGCCTATCTCAACGGCCACCAGGATCATTTCACGATGGTCGGGGGACAGGAGAGCGCGCGCTCGACGCTCCATCTGGCCGAGTTGTTCCGGCTCGCCGACAAGGCGGGACTGCTCGCCAACCCTGAGATTGCAACGCGCCGGATGACGACGATCCTGGCGACACGCGGTATCGAACCCTGATGCGCGATTTTTCGAACGACCACCGCTGGCTGTCGCTGAACACGGCAACCGTCCGCAAGCAGGGCGATCTCGTTGAGATCATCGAGGCCTGCGCGCGTCACGGCATCCGTGCCATCGATCCCTGGCGCGACCAGGTCGCAAGCGTTGGCCTCGAGCGCGCCGTCCGCGCGGTCAAGGACGCCGGGCTCGATCTCTCCGGTTATTGCCGCGGCGGTATGTTTACGGCTGATACCACGCATCGGATCGAGGCCCGCGACGACAACCGCCGCGCGGTCGACGAGGCGAAGGCGCTGGGCGCGCCTTGCATCGTTCTCGTGGTCGGCGGCCTGCCGCAATATTCGCGGCCGGGTAGCGCGGCATCAAAGGACATCGCGACGGCGCGCAATCAGGTGCACGACGGCATCGCGGAGATGCTGGAGTATGCAAAACAGGCGAAGCTTCCGCTCGCGATCGAGCCGCTCCATCCGACCTATGCCGCGGACCGCGCCTGCGTCAACACCACAAAACACGCACTCGACATCTGCGACGCGCTCGATCCTGACAGGACCGGCGCGCTCGGCGTCGCGCTCGACGTCTATCACATCTGGTGGGATCCGGAGTTGATGATCCAGATCGCACGCGCCGGAAAGGATCGTCTGCTCGCGTTCCATGTCTGCGACTGGCTGGTGCCGACCAGGGACATCCTCAACGACCGCGGCATGATGGGCGACGGCGTGATCGACATCAAATCGGTGCGCTCCGCAGTCGAGGCGCAGGGCTTTGCCGGCTATTCGGAGATCGAGATCTTTTCGAATGACTGGTGGGACCGGCCGATCGACGAGGTATTGCGGACCTGCATCGAGCGACACCGCTCGGTGGTTTGAACCAACGACTCGTTCGGTGGACAAGGCGACGCATGCCCGTTATTCCGGGTGCTGTGGGTGTGAGCGGCACAAGAGAGCCGGTTGAACTCCGCGGTCCGGACCTTCGGAGCACGACATGCGTTTGAGCGATTGCCACAATTTCCATGACTTCCGCGAACTGGCGCGGCGGCGGCTTCCCGGGCCGATCTTTGATTATATCGACGGGGGCGCGGACGATGAGGCGACGCTTCGGCAGAACACCGCGAGCTTTGAACGTTGCGACCTGGTGCCCAATGTCCTGCGCGGTGTGGAGAAGGTCGATCTCTCGGTCACCGTGATGGGGCAGAAGCTCGCAACGCCATTCTACTGTTCGCCGACCGCGCTGCAGCGCCTGTTTCATCATCAGGGCGAACGGGCCGTCGCTGCCGCAGCCTCGAAATACGGCACGATGTTTGGCGTCTCCTCCCTTGGTACCGTGAGCCTGGAGGAATTACGCAAGGCGCACGATACACCGCAGGTTTATCAGTTCTATTTCCACCGGGATCGCGGTCTGAACTTCGCGATGATGCAACGCGCCAAGCAAGCCGGTGTCGACGTGATGATGTTGACCGTCGACAGCATCACCGGCGGCAACCGCGAGCGCGACCTGCGCACCGGCTTTTCGATTCCGTTCCGGCTCACGCTCGGCGGTATGCTTCAATTCGCCATCAAGCCGGCGTGGGCCATCAATTACATGACCCATGAAAGCTTCAAGCTGCCGCAACTCGACGAGCATGTCGACATGAGCGGCGGTGCCATGTCGATCGGGCGGTATTTCACGGAAATGCTCGATCCGGCCATGACATGGGACGACGTCGCCGAAATGGTCCGGCAGTGGAATGGCCAGTTCTGCCTGAAGGGCGTGATGTCGGTTGAGGATGCCAAACGCGCGGTTGAGATCGGCTGCACCGGCATCATTCTGTCCAACCACGGCGGCCGGCAACTCGACGGCTCGCGGGCGGCGTTCGATCAGCTGGCCGAGATCGTCGATGCCGTGGGCGACCGGATCGATGTGATGATGGACGGCGGCATCAAGCGCGGCAGCCATGTGCTGAAGGCACTGTCGCTGGGCGCCAAGGCCGTCGGCCTCGGACGCTTCTATCTCTATCCGCTGGCATCCGCCGGCGAGGCCGGAGTCGAGCGGGCGCTTGGTCTCCTGCAGGCGGAGCTGGTGCGGGACATGCGGCTGATGGGATGTTCCTCGATCAGCCAGCTCTCGCGTGCGAACTTGCGCTTCAGATAGCCGTCCGACCGCTCACGTCAGCTCGCGACTTTGGCCGCGCGACGCTCGGATTGCCGTTACTGCCCACCTCACATGTTCCGCCGTCACGAGAAATCCCGCTTCAGCGCGGCATCGATCCGCTCCAGCGCCCAATCGACCTGATCGTGCGTGATCACGAGCGGCGGGGCGATGCGGATGGTGTGATCATGGGTGTCCTTGGCGAGGATACCGCTCTCGCGCAGCGCCTCGCAGTAGCGGCGGGCGGGGCCGGCCTCGGGGTGAAGCTCGACCGCGAGCATCAGCCCGCGGCCGCGCACCTCGCGGACCGTGTTGGCGCGGATGCTCTGCAGGCCGTCGAGGAAGCGCGCGCCCTCGGTGGCTGCGTTCTCGATCATGCCTTCGCCAACCAGCACGCGCAGCGCCGCGCGTGCCACCGCGCAGGCGAGCGGGTTGCCGCCGAAGGTCGAGCCGTGCTGGCCGGGCTTCAGCGTGCCGAGGACCTCGTTGTTGGAAAGCACCGCCGAGACCGGATAGAAGCCACCGGACAGCGCCTTGCCGAGCAGCGTGACGTCGGCCTCAATACCCTCGTGCTGCTCCGCCAGCAGTTTTCCGGTGCGGCCTAGCCCGGTCTGGATCTCGTCGAGGATCAGCATCACGTCATTGCGGGTGCAGAGTTCGCGGACGTGGGTGAAATAGCCTGCTGGCGGAATGACGACCCCGGCTTCGCCCTGGATCGGCTCGACCAGGAATGCGACGGTGTTCGGCGTGATGGCGTCTTGCAGCGCCTTGGCGTCGCCGAACGGAATGATCCTGAAGCCCGGCGCGAACGGCCCGAAATGCGCGCGAGTTGCAGGATCAGTGCTGAAGCCGACGATCGCAAGCGTGCGTCCGTGGAAATTATCGGCGCAGACGATGATCTCGGCCTCGCCGTCAGGCACGCCCTTGACCTCGTAGCCCCATTTGCGCACCGATTTGATCGCGCTCTCCACCGCCTCGGCGCCGCTGTTCATCGGCAGCACCTTGTGGGAACCAGTCAGTGCGGCGAGTTCCTCGTAGAACGGGGCGAGCTGGTCGTTGTGGAAGGCGCGCGAGGTCAGGGTCAGCCGTCCGGCCTGCTCGACCATGGCGGCGAGGATCTTCGGATGGCAGTGGCCCTGATTGACCGCTGAATAGGCCGACAGGCAATCGAGGTAGCGGTTGCCATCAGTGTCCCAAACCCAAACGCCTTCGCCGCGCGATAGTACGACGCCGAGCGGCGCGTAGTTCTGGGCGCCGAACTGCGCTTCCCGTGTGATGAAATCGGTGACTGGCGGACGCATGTGTCGTCACTCCAGTTGTGGCGGGCCG
This sequence comes from Bradyrhizobium sp. LTSP885, assembly GCF_000938305.1. Classification (GTDB taxonomy): domain Bacteria; phylum Pseudomonadota; class Alphaproteobacteria; order Rhizobiales; family Xanthobacteraceae; genus Bradyrhizobium. The sequence goes on along the minus strand of NZ_JYMT01000020.1, from coordinate 115,684 downwards.
GCACCAGGTGGTGTGGCCTGATCGCATTATAGCTGATTTGGGGATCGGCCCGCTTGGCTTAAAGGATGGCTGCGAACCAAATTCGCTCCATCCAGTCAGCATCCTTGCGGGTCACGAATCCTGATCCCGGTGCGCGAGCTCCAGCGTGACCAGCCGCGCCAGCAGCGTTGCGGGATAGAGCTGGCCGAAGATCGCCTCGACATTGCACAGGCTGCGCGCAATCGGGTGCAGCGGCGCGACGTCGCCATAGCCTGTCGTCGTCAGCGTGGCGAACGAGAAATAGATCAGCTGGCTTGCGAGCTTGGGGCTGTCCTCGACCTTCATGCCGGAAAAGGCTGATGGTACCAGCGTGCCGATGAAGGTGTAGAGCGCCGCGAAGATCACCGCGACCGTGAGATAGAGTAGGACGGCACCGATCACGCGGTGATAGGTGACGCGCCCCGGCGCGAAGGTCGCGCGCGCCACCGTCACGGCCATGGTGACGCCGACGATCAGCCAGGAGCCGGCGAACAGGTTGAGATCGAGGATCGAGGGCGAACGAATCCTCAAGATAGCGCCGACCACGATCATCGCCAGCGCAACCAGCATCGCGACGACGGCGAGCGCGCTGCCCGACATCAGGAAGACGCCGCCGACCAGGAAGATCGCCAGCAACAGTTCGAACACCTGGAATTCGAACAGCCCGAGCGCCTGCAGCGGCGCCACCACGAACATCATGACCAGGATCACCCCGGTCAGCACTGTCAGCAGTGAATCGCCCCAGCGCTGGCGCAGTTGCTCGACGCTCATCGGATCACGCCTCGCGCCGGCACGGCACGCTGAGAAAGCCGCGGAAGCGGACGCGGCCGCCGCGCACCGGCTCGCCATCGCGCGCATAATTCGGAAAGCGCTTGAGGAAGCGTGAGATCGCGACCGCGCCCTCGAGCCGCGCCAGCGCCATCCCTGCGCATTGATGTGCGCCGGTGCCGAAGGCGAGATGGCGGTTCGGCGTGCGCGCGACGTCGAAACTTTCAGCGTCGGGAAATTGCGCGCCATCGCGGTTGGCGGCGCCGATGCACAGCGTGACCAGCGTGCCCGCCGACAGCTTGACGCCGCTGAGCTCGATGTCCTCGACGGCCATGCGGTTGCCGAGCTGGTTCGAGCTTTCATAGCGCAGCATTTCCTCGACCGCGGCCTTGATCAGGTCGGGCTGCTCAATCAGGCGCTTCTTCTGTTCCGGGAAGTCCAACAGGGTCACGAGCCCGTTGCCGATCAGATTGGTCGTGGTCTCGTGGCCGGCATTGAGCAGGAAGATGCAATTGTGCAAGAGCTCCTTCGCGGTCAGCCGCTCGCCATTGTCCTCGCCCTGGATCAGTCGGGTCAGGACGTCGCGCTCGGGATTGCCCGGTTTTGCTCGGCGGTGTTCGACCAGGATTTCGAGATAGGCGAGGAAGTCCTTCACGGCATTGTTGCCGCGCTCGAACGCCTCCTGGCTGATCACGGGCTCCAGAGCGCCCAGGATCGCCAGCGACCAGTCGCGCAAGGGCTCGCGCGCGTCGTGCGGCACGTCGAGCAGATTGCCGATCACCTCGACGGGAATCGCGGAGGCGAAATCGCCGATCAGCTCGAACCGGTCTTTTGTGGCGATGCGGTCGAGCAGGGAGTCCACCAGCGCGATCAGGTCGCCCTCCATGCCGGCGATCGCGCGCGGCGACAGCGCGCCCATGATCAGTCGCCGCACGCGGGTGTGCGCCGGCGGATCGTTGAACACGAGGCTCGTGGTGTGGTGTTCGTAGAGCAGGGAGTTGCCGTATTTGGGCAAGAACTCCTTCCTCTTGTCCGACGAGAACGTTTTGGTGTTCTTGTAGGCGGTGACGAGATCGTCGTAGCGGGTCAGGAAGTAACAGCCGTTCGGCAGAAGCTTGACCGGCGCGGTCTCCCGCAATGCACGATAGGTCGGGTAGGGGTTGGCGTAGAACTCCGGCGTCAGATGTGCCAGGTCGAACCCGTCAGCCAGCTCGCGCGCGTGCCCGTCCATGCTGGAGTTTCCAACCTTTATTAGTTTCACTTGCAACTATCTTAGGCCGGAGGCGAACGCCGCGCAACAGGATTTGCGGGGGCGCCCGCAAGCGCGCGGCGGCGCGCGATGTGGTGCGGAAATCGCAGAGCCATATGCGGCTTTGCGCTTTGATGAAAAGCGCCGGCCCATCTACAGTCGCGGCCAAACAATCTGGGACTGGAAACGCCGATGCATGCCCGCGCCGAAACTGCGGCCTCGTGGCCCGAGGAGATCTTCGCGATATTGCAGCGCTTCGAGGTGCGCCAGGTCCCTTATGTGCCGGATGCCGGCCATTCGGAGCTGATCGAGCGCGTGCTGGGCTCTTCGACAATGCGGGGTGTCTCGCTGACGACCGAGGAGGAGGGCGTGGCGCTGCTCGCAGGCGCCTGGGCCGGCGGCCAGCGCGGCGTGTTGCTGATGCAGTCGAGCGGGGTCGGTAACTGCATCAACATGCTGTCGCTGACGCAGATCTTCCGCTTTCCGTTCCTGACGCTGGTGACGATGCGCGGCGAATGGGGCGAGTTCAATCCGTGGCAGGTGCCGATGGGCTCGAGCACCCAGGCGGTGTTCGAACTGTCGGGAATCAAGGTGCTGCGCGCCTCGCATCCCGACGAGGTCCGCGAGGTCGTCGAGGCCGGTGCGGCGCAGGCCTACAACGCCTGCACGCCGACCGCCGTGTTGCTGTCGCAGCGCCTGATCGGGGCAAAGGTCTTCACCAAATGAGCAAAGCCAATCTCCTCGACCGCCGCGCCGTCGTTGCGCAACTGCTCAAGGACCGGAACGGCGCCATCGCCGTCGGCGGCCTCGGCGCCTCGACCTATGACATCGCCGCCGCCGGCGACCATGACCGCAACCTCTATCTCTGGGGCGCCATGGGCGGCGCCGTGATGATCGGGCTCGGGCTTGCGCTGGCGCAGCCGTCCCTGCCGGTGGTCGTGATCACAGGCGACGGCGAGATGCTGATGGGCATGGGCAGCCTCGCCACCGTCGGTCTGCAGAGGCCGGCCAATCTCTCGATCGTCGTGCTCGACAACGAGGCCTATGGCGAAACCGGCGGTCAGGTCAGCCACACCGCCGCTTCCGCCGATCTCGTCGGGGTTGCCAAAGCCTGTGGAATCAAGGACAGCAGGGCGATCAGCACGATGGCCGAGGTCGAGGCTTTTGCCTCGTCTTTGCAGGATGTTACGACGGGGCCCCGGTTCGCCAGCGCCAAGATCGATGGCGCCAATCTGGAGCGGGTGCTGTCGAGCCGCGATGGAACCTACATCGTGAACCGCATCCGCGGGTCTTTCGGACACACTCCGATATAAAACTGCCTTCGCGGTGCAATAGAACCTTGACATCAGGCAAGGTGAGTGATTACTCACGACCCCAAATGTCGACCTTACGCATGACGAGTGACTTGCGGCGTCAGTTGATCCTGAGCGCCGCCAAGCGGTGTTTCTCCCGCAACGGCTTTGCCGGCACCACGACCAAGAGCGTGGCGGCTGCGGCTGCCATTTCGGAAGGGCTGTTGTTCAAGCACTTCCCGTCGAAGGCAGCACTCTACGCAGAAATTCTGGCCGAGGAGTGCGAGGCGGATCCCGATCTCGCGCACCTGCTCGGCCAGGAACCATCGACCGCGACGCTGGTCGAACTGGTGCAGGGCATGGTGGGTCACTTCATGCAGCTTCGCGACGCGCCGGACCAGGAAGAAGCGCAGCGGATGCGACTGATGGTGACGAGCCATCTCGACGATGGCGAGTTCGCGCGGCTGCTCTACGACAAGATCGGCAAGCTGATCGGGCCGACCTTTACCGCGTCGATCGAGAGCGCGGTTGCCTCGGGCGACGCGACAGCGATCGGCGACGAGCCGCTCAACCTGTTCTGGTTCGCCCACCACACCGTGCTGATGGCGGCGCTGACGCAGATGCCTGCGACACCATGCCTCGTCTTTGGCGATGGCGCCGCCGCCGAACGGCAGCTTTGCCAATTCATCCTCCGCGGCATCGGACTTGGCGACGCCGCAATCGCCACACATTTGGGCCGACAGCCGTCACCGGGTCACGGACAGTCGGTAACTGCAGAAAGTGCATGACATGAATATTCAGACCGAAAGCCATATCTCGGGGCAACCGCTCAAGGACAAGCAGGTCAAGCGCCCGGTCCGCATGGTGCGCTGGTTCATCATCGTGGGCGCGCTGCTGGCGCTGCTGGTCGGCGGCCTGGTCTGGTTCAACCACTTCCGCGGTCAAATGATCGCGCAGTTCTTTGCCAACAACAAACCGCCGCCGTCGAACGTGTCGGTCGCTGACGCGAAGTCCGAGGTGATTCCGAACCTCTTGACCGCGGTCGGCGATCTCGTCGCGGTGCATCAGGTCAACGTCACCACCGACGTGTCCGGCCGCATCACCGACATCCTGTTCACGGCCGGCAGCCACGTGAAGGCGGGTACGCCGCTCGTGCAATTGTTCGATACGCCCGACCAGGGCGACCTCGCCAGCTTCAAGGCCCAGGCGGTCGTGGGAGAGCTTCAGCTCGACCGCGCCAAGCAGCTCGCGGCCCGCCAGTTCGGCCCGCAGTCCACCGTCGACCAGGCGCAGGCAACATTCGACCAGGCCAAGGCGGGTATTGCCAAGACCGAGGCGCTCATCTCGCAGAAGCTGGTGCGTGCGCCGTTCGACGGCGATCTCGGCGTTCGCCAGGTCGAAGTCGGCCAGTACCTGACGGCCGGCACGCAGATCGTGTCGCTGACCGATCTGTCCGTGCTGTACGCGAACCTGACCGCCACCGAGAAGCAGAGTTCGCAGATCAAGGTCGGCCAGATCGTGCGGGTCGTGGTCGATGCTTATCCGGGCCGCACCTTCGAGGGCAAGATCACGACCATCGAGCCGCAGATCGCGACTGATACCCGTAACATCCGCGTTCAGGCGACGATCCAGAATCCCGACAGCATCCTCAAGCCCGGCATGTTCGCGACGACCACGATCGTGCTGCCCGAGAAGCCGGCGGTCGTCACCGTTCCCGAAACGGCGGTCGACTATACGCTGTACGGCGACTCCGTGTTCTTGATCACCGAGAAGAAAGCGGACGACGGCAAGACCAGCCTGACCGCGGTGCGTACCTTCGTGAAGACCGGCAACCGGGTCGCCGGGCGCGTCGAGATCCTCAAGGGCCTCAATCCCGGCGATCGCGTCATCGCCGTTGGCCAGATCAAGCTGCAATCGGGGATGGCGGTCGCGATCTCGACCGATCCGACGCCGCCGATTCCGGCTGAGCCGCCGCGCTACTAGTCGCGAACGCTTCAATTCGGAGGGCCGATTGGCCCTCCGCAACACATTGCCGCAAATCGGCAGACAACAAGAATAGGTTGGCGATGGCCTTCACTGATATTTTCATCAAGCGTCCGGTGCTGTCGATCGTCGTCAGTCTGCTGATCCTGCTGATCGGCCTGCGCGCGGCGATGGTGCTGCCGATCCGGCAATATCCGAACCTCTCGAACACCGTCGTGACGATCACCACGTCGTATCCCGGCGCCGCGCCGGAGCTGATCAATGGCTTCATCACCACCCCGATCGAGCAGGCCGTCGCCTCGGCCGAGGGCGTCGATTACATCACGTCGAACTCGGTGCTCGGCACCTCGACGATCCAGGTGTTCGTCAAGCTCAACTTCGATCCGAACCAGGCGCTGACCGAGGTTCTCGCCAAGGTCAACTCGGTCAAATATCTGATCCCGAAGGAAGCATTCGACCCTGTTGTCAGCAAGGCGACCGGCGACACCATCGCGGTGATGTATCTCGGCTTCTCCAGTGAAGAACTGACCGGGTCGGCGATCTCCGATTATCTGACGCGCGTCGTGCAGCCGGTGCTGTCGACCGTCGATGGCGTCGCCTCCGCCGACATCCTGGGCGGCCAGACTTTTGCGATGCGGCTCTGGCTCGATCCGATCCGGATGGCCGGCCGAGGCGTGTCGCCGAACGACGTCTCGGCCGCGATCGCCGCCAACAACTTCCAGGCGGCCGCCGGCCAGACCAAGGGCTATTTCATCGTCTCCAACGTTTCGGCCAATACCGACCTTCAGAGCATCGATCAGTTCAAGCGGATGATCGTGAAATCGAAGGACGGCGGCTTCGTCCGTGTCGAGGACATCGCGACGGTGGAGCTCGCGGCGCAGAGCACGGACGCCAGCGTCGCCTTCAACGGTGAACATGCGATCTTCATCGGCATCAAGGCAACGCCGCAAGGCAACCCGCTGACCCTGGTGAAGGGCGTGCGTGCGCTGTTCCCCGACCTCGAACGCAATTTGCCACCATCGATGAAAATGAAGGTGGCCTACGACTCCACCAAGTTCATTCAGTCCTCGATCGACGAGGTCGAGAAGACGCTCGGTGAAGCCGTGCTGATCGTCGTCGTCGTGATCTTCCTGTTCCTGGCGTCGTTCCGGTCGGTGATCATCCCGGTCGTGACGATCCCGCTGTCGCTGATCGGTGTTTGCATCCTGATGCTGGCCGCCGGCTTCAGCTTCAACCTGCTGACGCTGCTCGCGATGGTGCTGGCGATCGGCCTTGTGGTCGACGATGCCATCGTGGTGGTGGAGAACATCCATCGACATCTCGAGGAGGGCCTGTCACCGGTGCAGGCATCGCTGAAAGGCGCCCGCGAGATCGTGGGCCCGGTCGTCACGATGACGATCACGCTCGCCGCGGTGTATGCGCCGATCGGCTTCCTCGGCGGTGTGACCGGCACATTGTTCCGCGAATTCGCCTTCACGCTGGCCGGCTCGGTGATCGTGTCGGGCGTGATCGCGCTGACGCTGTCGCCGATGATGTGCTCGATGTTCCTCAAGAACACGGAGGAGGGACGCTTCGCCAAGCTGGTCAACCGCGTGTTCGGCGCGTTGACGCGCGGTTACGGCCGCCAGCTCGATCGCTCGCTCGACTACCGCCCGATCACCGGCCTGTTCGCCCTGACCATCCTCGGCCTGGTCGGATTCCTTTACCTGCATATCCAGAAGGAGCTGGCGCCTCAGGAAGACCAGGGCATCGTGTTCGCGATCACCAAGGCGCCGAAATACGCCAATATCGACTACATCGATTTCTACGGCGACAGGATGGACAAGGAGTTCGCGAAGTTCCCCGAGACCGATCTGCGGTTCATCCTGAACGGCATCACCGGTCCGCAGGGTGGCTTCGCCGGCATGTTGCTGAAACCGTGGGATGAGCGCACGCGCTCCGCGCAGAAAATCCAGCCGCTGGTGCAGGCGGAGCTGTCGAAGATCGAGGGCGTCAACGCGTTCGCCTTCAGCCTGCCGCCGCTGCCCGGCGGACCCGGCGGTCTGCCGGTCCAGATGGTCATCTCTTCGACGTCCGGATTCGAGCAGGTGTTCGACCAGATGAACAAGCTGAAGGCGGCCGCGCGCAGCAGCGGCTTGTTCATCGTCAGCGACAGCGACCTCGATTTCAACCAGCCGGTGGTCAGGGTGAAGGTCGACCGTACCAAGGCGAGCGACCTGGGCGTGACGATGCAGTCGATCGGCGGCACGCTGGCGACGCTGCTCGGCGGCAACTATGTCAACCGTTTCAACCTGGAAGGACGTTCCTACCAGGTGATTCCGCAGGTGCCGCGCGCCAACCGGCTCGCGCCAGAATCGCTCGATAACTATTATGTCCCGAGCGCAACCGGGCAGCTGGTGCGGCTGTCGACCTTGGTCGCGGTCGAGACCGGGGTCGATCCGAACGCGCTGACCCACTACAACCAGCTCAACTCGTCGACCTTCCAGGCCGTGCCGATGCCGGGCGTCTCGATGGGCCAGGCGGTGGACTTCCTGACCGCTGAAGCCAAGAAGCTGCCCTCCGGCTTCAACTACGACTTCCTGGCCGACTCCAGGCAATACGTCCATGAAGGCAGTCAGCTGCTGGTGACTTTCGCGTTCGCGATCATCATCATCTTCCTGGTGCTGGCCGCGCAGTTCGAGAGCCTGCGCGATCCCTTCGTGATCATGATCAGCGTGCCGATGGCGATCGTCGGCGCCCTGATCCCGCTGTTCTTCGGCCTCGCGACCATGAACATCTACACCCAGGTCGGGCTGTTGACGCTGGTCGGTCTGATCACCAAGCACGGCATCCTGATGGTGGAGTTCGCCAACGAGCTGCAGCTCAACGAGGGGCTCGACCGCCGCTCGGCGATCGAGATGGCGGCCCGGATCCGGCTGCGTCCGATCCTGATGACGACGGCAGCCATGGTCACCGGCCTGTTGCCGCTGCTGTCAGCCTCGGGCGCCGGCGCCGCCAGCCGCTTCTCGATCGGCCTCGTCGTCGTATCAGGCATGACGATCGGCACGCTGTTCACGTTGTTCGTGCTGCCGGCGGTCTACACGGTGATCGCGACCGACCACCAGGCGGCGGCCGGCTCCGAGCGGGCCAAGCAGATCGCCGATTTCGATCTCGACGGCGGTCACGGCGCGCTGAAACCGACCTGAGCCCTCCAGGCTCATGCTCGCAGGAAAGGCGGCGCTGGCGAAAGCCATTGCCGCCTTTTCTTTGTGCCGTAATATCGTCTGTGCGCAGGGCAGGAAGCGACTTTTTCTTTTGACGCGTTTTCTTCACGCGAACCGGAATCCACTTCGCTCGAAAACGCTACAAGATCTGGAGGAACAGACATGGTGAGCGATTTCGCGGCCGGCAATTACCGGTTCATTCCCGCCGTCTTCCAGTATTCAAGCGGCGCGCAGGCGAGCCCCGGCTATGAGATCGAGCGGGTGCGGTTCGACCAGTTGGTGCCGCTCGCCGAAGGCTTTGCGCGGATCGCCGCCACCATCCAGGGCGCCAGCCGGCCGCTGACTGCGTTCTGCGCCTGCGAGTTGCGCTCGCCCGCCGCCTTCACCGAAGACGGCTTTCGCGCCTTCAACCAGCATTACGTCAAGACGCTCGCCGAATGGGGCCTGTTCGACGGCACCACCAATCCGGTGGCGCGCAGCAATGTCTGTCCCGAGATCGACCCGCCGTCTGAGCCGTCATTCTACGCGTTCTCGTTCACGCGGCCGAGCGCGAATGCGTCACCGTCCTTCGTGATCGCTGGAGGCGCGGAGGCGCGGGGCGGCGTGGGAAGCTATCCGGAGCGCATCGTGCGCTATCGTGACCTCAGCCCTGACGCCTGGCGGGAGAAGGTTCGCTTCACAGCGAGCGAGATGGAGCGCCGCCTTGCGCAGTTCGGTTTCACCTGGACGGAGACCACGGCCGTGCAGGCCTACACCGTCCACGATGTCCATCCCGTGATCGCAGACGAACTGGTCCGCCGCGGCGCCACGCGCTCTGGCCTGACCTGGCACTTCGCCCGCCCGCCGGTGGTCGATCTCGAATACGAGATGGATTGCCGGAGGGTGTTGCGGGAGGTGGTGGTTTAGAACGAGAAGCGAGCGCTCTGCCGATCCCGTCATCCTGAGAAGATGTGAATGTATGACTCAGTGGCTGCGCAATAGATTCAGTGTCGTCCCTGCGAAAGCAGGGACCCATAACCACCGAAGTTCATAGTTGGGCACCACTAGGACGACGAGTCCCTTTCATAACACCCGCCGCGGCGTATGGGTCCCTGCTTTCGCAGGGACGACACTTGAACAAGCTGTGTGATAGGTGAAAGCATCACCGCGCCTTCGGGTCCAGCGCGTCGCGCAGGCCGTCGCCGACCAGGTTGAAACTGAGCACCACCAGGAAGATCGCAAGCCCCGGCCAGATCGCCATCCAGGGCGCGTTGGTGAGGAAGCGCTGCGCGGCGTTGAGCATGCTGCCCCAGGATGGCAACGGCGGCTGCTGGCCAAGACCGAGGAAGGAGAGCGCGGCTTCCGCGATGATCGCGGCCGCGATCGACAGCGTCGCCTGCACCAGCAACGCCGGCATGATGTTCGGCAGGATATGAAACAGCGCGATGCGCCAGCGCGGGTTGCCCATGGCGCGCGCGGCCTCGACATAGTCCTCGACCTTGACGCTCATCACCTGGCCGCGGGTCAGCCGGATGAAGACCGGCGTTGCGGAAATGCCGATCGCGATCATCGCATTGCCGAGGCTGGGCCCAAGGAAGGCCGCGAGCGCGATCGCGAGGATCAGGAACGGGCAGGCCAGCATCGCATCGGTGATGCGGCCGATCAGCGCGTCGATGAAGCCGCCGCGATAGCCGGCGAGCAGCCCGAGCGGAACGCCGATCGTGAGTGCGATGCCGACCGAGATTGCGCCCGCCAGCAGCGAAGCGCGGGCGCCGAACACGACGCGCGCGAGCACGTCGCGGCCGAGATCGTCGGTGCCGAACCAGTGCTGCGCCGAGGGGCCCTTGCGCACCAGCGACCAGCTCGTCGCGATCGGATCGTAGGGCACGATCAGCGGCGCAAAGATCGCCAGCAGAACGAAGATTACAATCACGAGAAGGCCAATGACCGCGCCCCTGCGCTTCATCAACCGCCGCCAGGCGCGGCGGGCCGGACTCTCCAGCTCGTCTGTTGCGGTGAGGGGGATCGTGCCGAGGGCGGTGTCGGTCATCGCGTCAACCCCTCAGCCGCGGGTTGACGAGGATGTAGGCGATGTCTGCAATCAGGTTGAGCGCGATGTAGATCGTCGCCGTGGTCAGCACCACGCCCTGCACCACGGCGTAATCGCGGTTGAACACGGCGTCGACGATCAGCTTGCCGAAGCCGGGGATCGAGAAGATCTGCTCGGTCAGCACTGCGCCCGACAGCAGCGTGCCAAGCTCGAGCGCGCCGAGCGTGATGATCGGCGTCAGCGCGTTGCGCATCGCATGCTTGAGGATTACCGACCGCTCCGACAGGCCCTTGGCGCGCGCGGTGCGGACATAGTCGCTTTCCAAGACCTGCAGCATGGCGCTGCGGGTGTGCCGCATCAGGATCGCGGCGATCGCGTTGCCGAGCACGAAGGCCGGCATGATCGACGCGGCGAGACTGGCGCGCCAGTCCTCGCTCAGCGGCACGTAGCCGGAGGCCGGCAGCCAGCCCAGTTTGATCGAGAACAGGAAGATCAGCATGATGCCGAGCCAGAAATTCGGTGTCGAGATGCCCCACAGCGCAAACAGATTGGCGCCATAGTCCCAGGCGGTGCCTTTCTTGACCGCCGAGATGATGCCGGCGGGAATGCCGATCAGGAAGGCGATCACGATCGCCATACCGGCGATCTGCATCGTCACCGGCAGCTTCTGCGCGATCAGGCTCAGCACCGGCATCTTGTTGCGCAAGGACTCGCCGAAGTCGCCCGACAGCACGCCCTTGATCCAGTAGATATACTGCACCGGGATCGGCTGATCGAGGTGATACTGCTGGCGGATCTGCTCGATCACGGCTGGATCGCGCTCCTCTCCAGCCATCACCAGCGCGGGATCGCCCGGCAGCAGATGCTGCAGCGAGAAGATCAGCAGCGAGACAAAGAACAGCGTCGGGACGATCTGCACCAGCCGCTTGGCAAGGAAGTTCAGCATGGCTGTGCCTGCGCTGCGACCGTCACTTCAGTTTCAGCCCGACCACGCGCACCAGCCCGTCCGGCATCTGCCGGTAGCCCTCGACCTTGGTGGTGTGCGCGATCAAGAGCTTGCGGTGAAACAGGTAGATGATCGGCTCGTCGTTGAGCAGGATCTTGGCCAGCTTCTCGTAGATCGCCTTGCGCTGCGCGGGATCGGCGATCAGCCGCGCGTCTTCCATCAGTTTGTCGGCGTCCGGACTGGAATAGCCGCCGTCGTTCTGCGGCGCCTTTGAGTGCATGAAGACATAGGAATTACCGTCGGGATCGATCCGGCCGCTCCAGTTAATCTGGAACACCTGGAATTCGCCGGCCTGGGCCTGCTTGAAGGTGGTCGCAAACTCGACGACGCGGATCTTGATGTCGAAGCCGGCTTCGGCCGCCATCGACTGCACGACCTGAGCCACGGCCTCATACTCCGAGCCCTTGGGGATCATGTAGTCGACCGTGACAGGCAGCGTGACACCGGCTTCCTTCAGCAACGCCTTGGCCTTGGCGACATCGCCGCCACGGACAGGAAACGCTTTCTGATAATAGGGATGGGTCGGAGAGACCCACTGATTGCCCGGCGTGAACTCGCCGTTGAACACGACCTGGTTGAGCGCCTCGCGATCGATCGACAGGTCAAGCGCCTGACGTACCTTCTCCGACTGGCTGAGCGGCCCCTTGGCCTTGTCGTTGGCGATGTTGACGGTGAGGCCGAGATAGCCGAGCTCCGGCGCCGTCGACAGCACGAGCTTCGGATCGGCGCGAACATCCTTGATGTCGGTGGCCAGCACGCGCTCGATAAGGTCAAGCCCGCCGGATTTCAGATTGGCGAGCCGCACAGTGGCGTCGACGATCGGCAAATAGACGATGCGGTCGATGAAGATGTTGTCCTTGTTCCAGTAGTCGGCGAACTTCTCGAACACGATGCGGTCCTGCTGCACGCGCTCGACGAATTTGTACGGGCCGGCGCAGACCGGATGCAGGCCGAACTTGTCGCCGGCCTCCTTGGCCGCCTTCGGCGACACCATCATGCCGGCGCGGTCGGTGAGCTGGGCGATCAGCGGCGAGTACGGCGTCTTCAGCACCAGCTTGATGGTCAGGGGATCGACCACCTCGACGTGATCGACGCTGGCAAGCTCCGACTTCCGGAACGAGGTCGGCATCGTCATGTGGCGGTCGAGCGAGAATTTTGCGGCTTCCGCATCGAGCGGCTCGCCGTCCTGGAATTTGACGCCGGGGCGCAGCTTGATCGTGACTTCCTTGCCGTCCGCGGAAGTCTCGTGCGAGAGCGCAAGCTGCGGCACGATGTTGAGCTTCTCGTCGATGTCGAACAGCTTGTCGCAGAAGGCGGCGAACACGATGCGGCCGACATAGGTGCGCGCGGTCGAGGGATCGAGGATATCAGGATCCTCGGCAAGGCCGATGCGCAACGTGGTCTGGGCTTGGGCCTGGACGCCTGCGCCGAGCACCAGCAACAGGGTCGCAGCGGTCGCTGCCTTCAGAAGCATCCTCATCATACCGTTCCCCATGTTCATGCGCGGCCTAGCTCCCGACTGTACCAACCCCGGAACGCCCAGCCCCTTCCGCAGGCTTGCTGAAGGCCGCGACCAATTTTTCCAGCACCGGCGAGAAGCCGCCGTCGGACGGCACGATCGCATCCGCCGGCGGCAGCTCCGCCGTCCGGTGACACGCCGTTACATGTCCGGTGCCATCTTCGGCGAGCTGCGGCACTTCGCTGCGGCAGCGCGCGATTGTATAGGGGCACCGGGTGTGGAAGCGGCAGCCGGAGGGCGGATCGAGCGCGCTCGGCATCTCCCCCTGCAGCACAATGCGGCTGCGTTTCGCCTTCGGTTTAGGCACCGGGATCGCCGATAGCAATGCGCGGCTGTAGGGATGGCGCGGGGCGGCGAACAGCGCATCGGCGTTCGCGGTCTCGACGATGGTGCCGAGATTCATGACAGCGACGCGGTCGGCGATGTGCTTGACCACCGCGAGGTCATGCGAGACGAAAATATACGCAAGCCCGAGGCGATCCTGCAGGTCGCGCAACAGATTGAGGATCTGCGATCGGATCGAGACGTCGAGCGCCGACACCGGCTCGTCGCAGATGATCAGCTTCGGCTCGACCGCGAGCGCGCGGGCAATCGCGATGCGCTGGCGCTGGCCGCCGGAGAATTCATGCGGGTAGCGGCGGGCAAAGCGCGGTTCGAGGCCGACCAGGCGCAACAGCTCCTCGACCCGATCGCGGCGGCCGGCCGACCGCACGAGGTCGTGCAGCGCCAGCGGTTCGGTCAGGATCTGGCTCACCGTCATGCGCGGGTTGAGTGAGGCGTAGGGGTCCTGGAAGATGATCTGCGCGTCGCGGCGGAACGCGCGCAATTGTGCAGCGTTGAGCGCGCCGAGATCGCGGCCTTCGAAGCGGACGGTGCCTGCGTCGGGCTCGATCAGCCGCAGCACCAGCCGGCTGACGGTGGATTTGCCGCAGCCGGATTCGCCGACCAGCGCCAGCGTCTTTCCGGCCTCGACCGTGAAGCTGACGCCGTCGACGGCCTTCACATGGGAGGTCGGGCGGCCGAACACCGAGCGCGCGGCGACGAAGTGCTTGACCAGGCCCTCGACCTCGAGCAGTGCGGTCATGACACCAGCCGCTCCAGCGGCGCCCTGATGCAGCGCGAGGCGTGGGTGGCGCTCAGCATCGCGAGCGGCGGCGGGGTCTTTGTGCAGTCGTCCTCGACGAACGGGCAGCGCGCGGCGAAGCGGCAGCCCGCCGGCGGGTTCGCCATGTTCGGCACCATGCCCTCGATAGTGGCAAGATGGGTGGTGCGGCGGTCGAGCCGCGGGATCGAGCCGAGCAGGCCGACCGTATAGGGATGCTGCGGATTGGCGAAGAGATCGTCGACGGGTGCGCGCTCGACGATCTCGCCGGCATACATCACCGCGACCTCGTCACAGACTTCGGCGACGACGCCGAGATCGTGGGTGATCAGGATGATCGCCGCCCCGCTCGCATCCTTCAGCTCGCGCATCAAATCGAGGATCTGCGCCTGCAGGGTGACGTCGAGCGCGGTGGTCGGCTCGTCCGCGATCAGAAGCTGCGGGTCGCAGGCCAGCGCCATCGCGATCATCACGCGCTGGCGCATGCCGCCGGACAGCTTGTGCGGATAGTCGTCGATGCGCTTGTCGGGCGAGGGGATGTGGACGCGGCGCAGCAGCGCGATGGCGCGCTCGCGCGCACTGCGCCGCGAACCGCCGCGGTGACGCAGGATGGTCTCGACGATCTGGTCGCCGATCGTAAAACTCGGGTTGAGCGAGGTCATCGGCTCCTGGAAGATCATCGCCAGCCGATTGCCGCGCAGATCGCGCAGCGTCTGGTCCGGCACGTCGAGCAGATCGAAGCCGTCGAAGCGGATCGCGCCGGTGACGGCGGCGGATTGCTTCGGCAGCAAGCCCATGATCGCGAGTGATGTGACGCTCTTGCCGCAACCGGATTCACCGACCAGGCCAAGGGTTGCGCCTTTGGCGACGCTGAGATCGACGCGGTCGACGGCGTGGGTGGTGCGGCCGTCATCGCCGTGAAAGATGACGCGCAGGCCCTCGATCTCGATCAGCGGGCCGGCCGTCATCCCTGGCTCTTCGCTGCGGCATCGATGGCGGCGTCAATGATGACACGGTCGGTGATCCCGGCGGGATTGTCGCGGGTCGGCATGAATTTTCGGAAATGCACCCAGCGTTCGCGGCTGACCGCCTCCAGCCGCTCCAGCTCGTGCAGGGGATCGGCATGGTCGTCGACCCGCAGGTCGAGATCGGACCATTCCTCCGTGCCATGGATCAAGAGTGCCGCCGATTGCTTGCCGCGCTTGTCGCCCCCGGCCGCCTCGCCGGCGAACATGGCCTTGATCAGGCGCTGCGCGAACGGCAGCGTTTCGTTGGCAGCGTAGGCTTTCGCGGTGTCGTCGAGCACCGCGGGCCCGGCCAGCATGTTGCCGGCGATCGAAAAGCCGTCGCCCGAGATATGGCCGAACCAGTCGACGCAATCCTTGCCGGAATGCGCTGATATGCGGCCCTTGGCGTCCATGATATGCACCTGCCGGCTTTCGCGTCCGGCATCGCGCGCGAGCAACGTCGCGATGACGTCGTGCGGGCTGTTGCCGCCGCGCAGCAGTGTGACGCCGTCGATGCCGTAATAGGGATTGACCATCGCCTGCGTCGCAATCGCGCCGATACCGGCGGCGATATGGGGCACGCGCGCGCCGACCGCGAAGAACCGGGTCGCGACGGCGATGCCGAACTGGCCGGTGGCGCTGTCGCGGGCGATGATCGACCAGGTCATCTCAAGCCTCTATCTAGCGGCCCGCCGCGTAGCCCTGCATGCCGCGCGGGTTCGCAGCGGCGCGGCGGCGAGGCCCGACTTTCGACGCTGCGGTGAGGCGGCCTTCCGACCAATCGGGGCCGATCTCCACCACATGGCCGCGCCGCTTCAATTCGTCGACGGTCGGCTTCGGTACGCGATTTTCCAGCACCAGCACGCCGGGGCGCGCGGTGCGCGGCCAGAACGAGATCGGGAAATGCTCGGAGTGCCAGGCCGGCGCGTCAATAGCCTCCTGCAGATTCATCTTGGCGTGAACGTGCCGCAGGAAGAACTGCGTGATCCACTGATCCTGCTGGTCGCCGCCGGGCGAGCCCCATGCGAGATACGGCTCGCCGTCGCGCAGCGCCATGGTCGGCGACAGCGTGGTGCGCGGCCGCTTGCCCGGTGCCAGCGCGGCCGGGTGGTTTTCCTCCAGCCAGAACATCTGCGCGCGGCTGCCGAGGCAGAAGCCGAGTTCGGGAATCACGGGCGAGGATTGCAGCCAGCCGCCGGACGGCGTCGCCGAGATCATGTTGCCGGCTTTGTCGATGATGTCGAAATGCACGGTGTCGCCACGCACCTCGCCGAAGCGGCCGACTGTCGGCTCGCCGGCACCCATCGCGCCGACGGCTTCGCGATGCCCCTCCGCGCGGCGCAGCTTGACGACGGCACCGAAGCCCTCGACCGAACCGGGAATGAAGTCGAGCGACGCCTTGTCCTTTGAGATCAGCTTGCGCCGTTCGTCATTATAGGCGTCCGACAGGAGTGTTTCGATCGGGATCTCGGTGAATTTCGGGTCGCCATAGAATGTCTCGCGATCGGCATAGGCGAGCTTGGCGCATTCGATCTGCAGATGGATGAAGTCGGGACCGACAGGATCGAGCCCGTCGAGTTCAAAGCCCTTCAGCAGCGCGAGCTGCTGCAGCATCACCGGGCCCTGGCTCCAGACGCCGGCCTTCTGCACGGTGTAGCGGCCGTAGTCGTAAGTCAGCGGCGCTTCGATGGTCGGCTGCCAACGCGCCATGTCGTCGGCGGTCAGCACGCCGCGATGCGGCGAGCCCGAGACGTCCATCACGTCCTGGGTGCGGCAGAATTTGTCGATCGCCTCGGCGACAAAACCTTTTGACCAGGATTGGCGCGCACGCTCGATCTGCGCGACGCGATCGCCGCCGGCGCTCTCGGCCTCGTTCAGAATGCGGATGTAAGTCTCCGCAAGCCGCTTGTTGGTGAAGATGGTGCCGGGCTTCGGCACCTCGCCATTAGGCAGATAGACATCCGCCGAGGTGGTCCAGTGCTTGCGGAACAACTGCTCCACGATCTGGATGGTCGCGGCCGCGCGCTCGACCAGCGGATAGCCATCGCGCGCATAGATGATCGCGGGCTCCAGCACGTCGCGGAGCTTCACAGTTCCGTAGTCGCGCAGCAGCAGCATCCAGGTCTCGAACGTGCCGGGCACGCAGGCCGCGAGCAGGCCGGTGCCGGGCACCATCTCGAGGCCTTCGCTGCGGTAATGCGCGATGGTCGCCTTGGCCGGCGCCGGACCCTGGCCGCAGATCACCTCGGTCTTGCCGCGCTTGATATCGTGCACGATCACAGGGACGTCGCCGCCGGGGCCGTTCAGATGCGGCTCGACCACCTGGAGCGTGAAGGCCGCCGCGACGCCGGCGTCGAAGGCGTTGCCGCCTTTTTCCAGGATCCCCATGCCGACCGCGGTGGCGATCCAGTGCGTCGAGGTGACGACGCCGAATGTGCCTTCGATTTCAGGCCGGGTGGTGAACGGATCGGGATTGACGTTGCTCATGCGGCTTCACCGTCCAAGGGCTTGTTGCGGCGCACTTGATCACAGGCGGCCTGGGATGCCAACCGTCTGGTGCACATGGCTGCTCGCATCCGCGTGATCACGCCAGAACAGCTGCGACCGGGCTGTTGACGGCGTGGCAGGCCACGCCATTGATCAGATCCGGCGCCTTCTGGCGGCACAAATCGAATGCCAGCGGGCAGCGCGGGTTGAAGGCGCATCCTGGCGGCGGATCGATCGGGTTGGGAATTTCACCCTTGACCGGAATGCGCTGGCGGCCGGACATCGCCAGATCGGGAACCGCGCCGAGCAACATCCTTGTGTAGGGCATCTGCGGATCATCGAACAGCTTGCGGCTTTCGGCGATCTCGACGATGCGGCCGAGATACATCACGCCGATCCGGGTCGCCATGTGGCGGACCACCGCGAGGTTGTGGCTGATGAAGAGGTAGGTCAGGCCGAACTTGTCCTGCAGGTCGCGCATCAAATTGAGGATCTGCGCCTGAACCGAGACATCGAGCGCCGAGGTTGGCTCGTCGCAAACGATGAACTCGGCTTCCGAGGCCAGCGCGCGGGCGATCGCGATGCGCTGGCGCTGGCCGCCGGAAAATTCATGCGGGAATTTCAGGCCGTCGTCGGGGTGCAGGCCGACCAGCGAGAGCAATTCGCCGACGCGCGCCTTGATGTCGCGCTCGCCCTGGATCAGCGCGAAGGCGCGGATCGGCTCGGCCACGATGGCATCGACCCGGTAGCGCGGATTGAGGCTCGCATAGGGATCCTGGAAGATCATCTGGATGCGGCGGCGCAGACGGCGGCGCTCCTGGGCTTGCCGCGGGTTGGTCATCGAGACGCCGTCGATGACGACTTCGCCGGAGCTCGGCGGCAGCAGGCCGACGACCATGCGCGCGACCGTGGTCTTGCCGGAGCCGGATTCACCGACCAGCGCAAAGGTTTCGCCGCGCTTGATGTCGAAGGTGACGCCGTCGACCGCCTTCAGGAATTCGAGATGGCCGCCTTCGAGCACGCGGTTGAGCCATGGCTTCGAGACGTCGAAGACGCGGCGCAGGTTCTTGACGTCGATCAGCGTCGTGCTCATGCCGCGCTCTCCGTCGCCGGCGCGAACAGATGGCAGGCGACCGCTTGCGTGCCATGCTTGACAGGCTCGGGCCGCTCGACGCGGCAACGGTCGAAGACAAAGGCGCAACGCGGATTGAACGGGCAGCCCGGCGGGATCGCCGACAGCCGCGGCATCGATCCGGGAATCTGCACCAGCCGCTTGTCCTCGCCCGCGAGTGTCGGGATCGCGCCCATCAGGCCCTTGGCGTAGGGATGCAACGGATTGCGCACCACGTCCTGCACCGGACCGATTTCGGCGATCCGGCCCGAATACATCACCGCGACGCGGTCGCAGGTTTCGGCGATGACGCCCATGTCATGGGTCACCAGCATCACCGCGGTGCCGTGGTCACGCCCGAGTCGCTTGATCAGCGCGATGATCTGCGCCTGCACCGACACATCGAGCGCGGTGGTCGGCTCGTCGGCGATAATCAGCTCGGGCTCGGCACAGATCGCCAGCGCAATGACGACGCGCTGGCGCATGCCGCCGGAGAATTCGTGCGGGTAGCCGTCGATGCGTTTCTCCGGCGCAGGAATCCCGACCTCGGCGAGCAGGTCGATGGCGCGCTTGCGCGCCGCGCTCTCGCCGAGATTGGTGTGAGTGCGGATGGTCTCGATGATCTGATCGCCGATCCGGTACAGCGGATTGAGGCTGGTCAGCGGATCCTGGAAGATCATGCCGATCCGTTTTCCCCGGATGCGGCGGATTTCCTCCGGTGGCAGATGATCGATCCGCATCCCCGACAGCTCGATCTGGCCGGCGGAGATGCGGCCCGGCGGATCGATCAGGCCGATTACGGCAAGGCCCGTCACCGACTTGCCGGCACCGGACTCGCCGACAACGCCGAGCACCTCGCCCTTGGCGATATCGAACGACACACCGTTGATCGCGTGCAAGACGGCACGGCGGGTGACGAATTCCACCTCGAGGTCGCGGACGGAGAGGACAGGCTGGGTCATCGGAGCTTTGGATTGAGCGCGTCGCGCAGCCAGTCGCCGAGCAGGTTGATGGACAGGATCAGGCCAGCCAGCGCAATGCCCGGAAAGGCGACGATCCACCATTCGCCGGCGAACAGGTAGTTGTTGCCGATCCGGATCAAGGTGCCGAGCGAAGGCATGGTGTCGGGCATGCCAGCGCCGAGGAACGACAGCGTTGCCTCGGTGATGATCGCAAGCGCGAGATTGATGGTTGCGATGACCAGGATCGGGCCCATGGTGTTCGGCAGCACGTGCCGGAGCATGATGGTCGGCGCCGGCAGGCCGATCAGTTGCGCGGCCGCCACGTAATCTCTGTTCTTCTCGACCATGACCGAGCCGCGCACGGTGCGGGCATACTGCACCCAGAAGCTGAGACCGATCGCGATCACGAGCACGCCGAGCGTGCTGGTTTCGTCAAGCCGGTTGCCGAGCAGCGATTTGGCGACGCCGTTGACCAGAAGCGCGATCAGGATCGCCGGGAAGGTGAGCTGCACGTCGGCGATCCGCATGATCAGGCTGTCGATCGCGCCGCCGAAATAGCCGGCGATCAGCCCGAGCGCGATGCCCAGTGCGCCGGCAAAGACCACGCCGGCGACGCCCACGGCGAGCGAGACGCGCAGGCCGTAGAGGATGGCCGAGAAGACGTCGCGGCCCTGCTCGTCGGTGCCGAGCAGGAACGGGCTCTGGCCATCGGCAGTCCACAGCGGCGGAATCCGCGAATTCATCAGTTGCAGTTGCGCGGGATCGAACGGGTTTTGCGCAGATAGCAAGGGCGCGAAGATTGCCAGCAGGAAGAACAGCAGCGTCACAATGGCCGCCGCCATGGTCATCTTCGAGCGGCGGAACGAATAGAAGATGTCGCTGTCGAGCGCGCGCCGGAACCAGCCGGCGCCGGGCGGCGCCTGTGCGCCCTCTTCGCTGCGATGGGGAACGACCGCGTCAGACATGGCTCATCCCTATGACGCGCGGCTGACGGTGGCGCGCAAGCGCGGATCGACCACCGTATAGAGGATATCGACCACGAGATTGATGGTGACGAAGATCAGCGAGACCATCAACAGATACGCGGCCATGATCGGAATATCGACGTTTTGCACGGCCTGCACGAACAGAAGTCCCATGCCCGGCCACTGGAACACGGTTTCGGTGATGATCGAAAATGCAATAACCGAGCCAAACTGCAGCCCGGCGACCGTGATGACGGGAACCAGTGTGTTCTTCAGCGCATGGCCGAAATGGATCGCGCGGGTGGTCAGCCCGCGGGCACGGGCGAAGCGGATGTAATCGGTGCGCAGCACCTCCAGCATTTCGGCGCGTACCAGCCGCATGATCAGGGTCATCTGGAACAGTCCGAGCGTGATCGACGGCAGGATCAGCGCCTTGAGGCCAGAGAGGGTGAGAAGCCCGGTGGTCCACCAGCCGAGCTTCACCACCTGGCCACGGCCGAAGGAGGGCAGCCAGCCCAGCGTCACCGCGAAGAGATAGATCAGGAGGATACCGATCAGGAAGGTCGGCAGCGAGATGCCGACCAGCGAAACAGCCTGGAATAATTTGGCCAGGACGGTGTCGCGCCGCAACGCGGAATAGACCCCCATCAGGATGCCGAACACCATGGCGAGAATGGTGGCGCAGACCGCAAGTTCGAGAGTCGCAGGCAGGCGCTCCTTCAAGAGGTCAGCGACCGGCAGGCGGAATTGATAGGACACGCCGAACTTGAACTGCGCGGCATTGATGAAGTAGCGGCCGAACTGCACCAGCACGGGATCGTCGAGGCCGAGCGACTGCCGGATCGAGGCACGCTCCGCGGCCGAGGTGTCGATCGAGACGATCTGGCTCACGGGGTCGCCCGCGAAGCGGAACATCGCGAACGAGATGACGCCGACAGCGATCATGACGCCGATGGCCTGCAGCGCGCGGCGAAGAGTGAAAGCGAGCATCTCTACCTTTCACTGCTTTTCAGACTTGTTTTCAAACCAGTCGCGCGACGCTGCGCGGCCGGAAAACGACAAGTCCCGGAAGCAGGGGCTTCCGGGACCGAATTCGTTGGCGTCACTTACTCACCTTGTTTGGTCGCCCAGTACAGCAGGACCTGGTTGTCCGCGCGCTGGGTCAGCTTGACCTTGTTCGATACGCCCCACGCCAGCGCCTGCTGGTGCAGCGGGATGTAGCCATATTCCTTGATGACGATCTCGTAGGCCTGCTTGATCAGTTGATCACGCTTGGCGGTGTCGGGTTCGACCAGCACCTTGTCGGTGAGCGCGTCGACCTCCTTGTTGCAATAGCCGCCGAGATTGGCTTCGCCGCGGGTGGAATCCTTCGGATCGTCACGGCAGCCGAGGATGTCGTGAAGCACGTTGTGCGAATCGGAGGTGGCGGGCGTCCAGCCGAGCATGAAGAGCGAGGTCTGGTAGCCGCCGGGCTTCAGCACCTTGGCGAAATACTGCGCCTTCGGCTGCGCCAGCAGGTTCACCTTGACACCGATGCGGGCCAGCATGCCGACCACGGCCTGGCAGATCGCGGCGTCGTTGACGTAGCGGTCGTTCGGGCAATCCATGGTGACTTCAAAGCCGTTCGGATAGCCGGCGTCGGCCAGCAGCTTCTTGGCTCCGTCAGGATCCAGCTTCGGCCGGGTGAACTCCTTCGACAGCGGGTAGAGCTGCGGTGCGACCATCAGCACCGAGGGGGTCGACAACCCCCGCATGACGCGGGTCTTGATCAGCTCGACATCTATGGTCTTGTAGAAGGCTTCGCGGACGCGGATGTCCTTGAACGGGTTCTTGCCCTTGACGTTCGAGTACAGAAGCTCATCGCGCGCCACGTCCATGCCGATGAAGAGGGTGCGGATTTCCGGTCCGGTCAGGACGGTGGCATTGCCGCTTGAATTGACGCGCTGGATGTCCTGGATCGGAACCGGCTCGATCACGTCGACGTCGCCCGAGAGCAGCGCGGCGACCCTTGTGGCGTCGGAGCCAATCGAGGTGAAAATGATCTCCTTCAGATTATGCTCCGGCTTGCGCCAGTAATCCGGATACACCTTGAAGACGGTCTTCACGCCGGGCTGGTGGCTTTCGATCATGAAGGCGCCGGTGCCGTTCTCGTGCAGTGCAGCGTAGCTCGGCGTGGTCGCGGAGGCCGGCGTCGGCGCGACCGCGTTGTTGTCCTCGCACCACTTCTTGTCCATGATGAACCAGCTATCCCACTGCGAGGTCAGGATGGGATTGGGCGAGTCCAGCGTCACGTCGACCGTATAGTCGTCGACCTTGGTGAACTTGGCGTCGCCCGGAACGTTGCTGAGGAAGTTGGAGCCCTTGGCGCGGACGCGATCGGCGGAGAACAGCACGTCGTCGGCGGTGAAGGGATCGCCATTGTGGAATTTCACGCCCTTGCGCAGATGAAAGCGCCATTTGGTCGGGCTTGGCGTCTCCCAGCTTTCCGCCAATGCCGGGATGATCTTCAAATCCTTGTCGCGCGCGACCAACCCTTCATAGACATGGGCGTGGTGGGCGATGGTCGTGGTTTCCTTCAGCGTATAGGGATCGAGCGATTTGAGTTCGCCCTGGTTGGCGTAGCGCAATGTCTGGGCCGATGCCGGCACAGCCCATGCGACCAGCGCGACTGTTGTCGCTGCAACCAAACTCCAACGTACCGACATCTGACCCCGTTCCCGCTATTGTCCGCCGGTTGCACACGCCCGGTCGGTATTGTCGTCCATGTTGCCAGAGTTTGCCCGACGCGCAAGCGCGATTTCCCAAAGGGTTAACCGGTTTGCGCGGGCGCAGCGCAATGACTGGGATTTGAGGATACGCGGTCACCGCAAGCGCGTGACATTCAACTTTCGGAGTGCCAACGTTCATTTCGGCCGCCAGCACCATGGCCTGACGTTCGGACCGGTCACCGAACCGCCCGCCAGCGGCGCCGGTTTGGTTGACCATAACGGGTGATTGAGGCTGACTGGGTCCGGGGGTGGGTTGGGGTCGCTTGCATGACTCACCCTGTCGCGGCGATACTGAGGCGGGTCAGGCGCATTTGAGGAGGCGGACATGAAGGTCAATGTCGAGATAGATTGTACGCCGATCGAAGCGCGACAGTTCATGGGCTTGCCGGACGTGGCGCCGATGCAGGCCGCGGTCATGGACAGACTGCAGCAGCAGATGATCTCGAACATCGACAAGGTCTCGCCTGAGGCCCTGATCCAAAGCTGGTTCACTTTCGATCCGAAGATAGCCGAACGCTTCCAGGACATGTTCGTGACGATGGCCGGCCTCGGCGGCATCGGCAAGAAGGACAAGAAATAGTGGCCGGCACGGACGGGAGCGCTGAGGTGACCGAACGCCGGTTGCGCCCGCCGGGCCTGTTCCTGATGCTGGCCGAGGCGCGCAGCGTGCTCGAGTTCAACACGAGCCTGTTGCTGTCGCCGCTGCTGATGCAGGCGCCAAAGGGCGACGGCCATCCGGTGCTCGCGTTGCCGGGCTTCCTGGCCAGCGACCTGTCGATGGCGCCGATGCGGCGCTATCTGAAGGAGCTCGGCTATGACGCCCATGCCTGGAACCTGGGCCGCAATCTCGGCGGCGTCGCCTCCAAGCGGGGCGCGCTGCGCGATCTCCTGAAGCGGATCCATGAGGCATCCGGGCGCAAGGTCTCGATCATCGGCTGGAGCTTAGGTGGCGTCTATGCGCGCGATCTCGCGCTGCAGATGCCGGACCTGGTGCGCTCGGTCATCACGCTCGGCAGTCCGTTTGCCGATGACATCCGCGCCACCAATGCGACGCGGCTCTATGAGCTATTGTCCGGTGAAGGGGTGAACGACATCCCCGAGATCCGCGAGGCGATCGCCGGCGACATGCCGGTGCCCGCGACCTCGATCTATTCGCGTACCGACGGCGTCGTGAACTGGCGTACCACCCAGTTGCGGCCATCGGCGACCGCGGAGAATATCGAGGTGCATCTCGCCAGCCATGTCGGGCTTGGCGTCAACCCGGCGGCCCTCTGGGCGATCGCCGACCGGCTGGCGCAGCCGGAAGGCGAGTTCCGGCATTTTGACCGGTCCGGTCCCTTTGCCATTGCCTATGGGCCTGCGGAACAGGCACTATCCTGACTGCAGACACCGTCCTGACTAAATGACGAGAAGCGCCGCAAAGGCGCCCGTATCGGTTGATTCTCTGGAGGAAATCATGAGCGACGCCAAGAAGCTGTCCTCGCTGGACGCATCGTTTCTCTATCTGGAAACGCCGGAAATGCCGATGCATGTCGGCAGCATGGCGATCTTTCGCCTGCCCGAGGGCTACAAGGGCGACTTCTTCGAGGAGTTCAAGGCGATGCTCGCCTCGCGGCTGCATATCGCGCCGATCCTCAAAGCGCGCCTGCAGAAGGCGCCGCTCGACATCGACCATCCGTCCTGGGTCGAGGACGACCAGTTCGACATCGACCGTCACATCTTCCGCGCCAGCCTGCCCGCGCCGCGTGATCGCGCGACACTCGAGCGCATCGTCGGCTGGATGCACGCCAAGCTGTTGAACCGCGCCCGCCCGCTCTGGGAGTTCTACGTCTTCGAGGGCATGAAGGACAACGAGATCGGGCTCTATTCCAAGATGCACCATGCCTGCATCGACGGTGGCGCGGGCGCCGCGCTGACCAGCATGATCTACGACGTGACACCGGTGCCGCGGGAGATCGATCCGCCGGCGGCCAGGAAGGTGGCGCCCGAGCCGCGCGATATCGCAGCCAATTTGATCGATGCCTACCAGCAGCTCTGGACCCAGCCATTCGAGGCGGCGGCCACCGCGAAGAAGAGCCTGGAGTTGCCGCGCTCGGGCAAGAGTGACCTCGGCTCGATTCTGTTCGACAACGCCATGTTCCAGATCGAGAGCGCGGTGAAGTTCGCCGGCGCCATGCCGACCATGTTGAAGAGCCTGTCCGATGTTGTGGCCAAGGTCGCGGACCCCAAATCGCGCGAGAGCCTGCAGTCGATGTCCTCGCCGCCGACCATCCTCAACAAGGCGATCTCATCGGAGCGCAGTTTTGCCGGCACCTCGATCTCGCTGTCGCGCGCCAAGGCGGTGGCGAAGGCGTCCGGCGGCAAGCTCAACGACGTCGTGCTCGCGATCGCCTCCGGCGTGGTGCGGCGTTATCTGATCAGCCAGGGCGCGCTGCCGAACAAGTCGCTCACGGCAGGCGTCCCGATCTCGCTGCGTGAGGAGGGCAACGCCGACTCCAACAACCAGGTGTTCGGCATGATCTGTTCGATCGCGACGGACGTCGAAGACCCCAAGCGGCGGCTGGAGACCATCATCGCGCAATCGACCAAGTCCAAGGAAATGTCGCATCCGCTGCGCGCCCTGATGCCGCAGGTCTCCAACATCTCGATGCTGGGCACGCCGATCCTGGTGCAGATCATGGCGCTGCTTTACAGCCGCTCCGACCTGTCCAACGTGCTGCCGCCGGCGACCAACATCACGGTATCGAACGTGCCGGGCCCGCGGCAGACGCTGTACGCCGCCGGCGCGGAACTGCTGCATATCTTCCCGGTCTCGATCTCGACCCACGGCATCGCGCTCAACATCACCGTGCAGAGCTATCGCGACCAGCTCGATTTCGGCTTCATCGTGGGTGCCAACGTCATTCCCCATGTGCAGGTTTTGTGCGACATGCTGCCGCTCGAATTCGATGCACTCGAGGCGGCGTTCGCGCCTCCGCCTGCCGACATCAAAGGCGCGGCCGAGTAGGATTTTGCAATGATTGAAATGCCGCCGCTGCAGTTCGCCGAGACGAACGGCATCCGTATGGGGTTTTATGAAGCCGGTCCGAAGACCGACACGCCGCCGGTGGTGCTGTGCCACGGCTGGCCGGAGCTTGCCTTCTCCTGGCGTCACCAGATCAAGGCGCTGGGGGACGCCGGAATCAGGGTGATTGCGCCGGATCAACGTGGCTACGGCGCGACCGACCGCCCCGAGCCGGTCGAGGCCTATGATATGGAGCATCTGACCGACGACCTCGTCGGCCTGCTCGATCATCTCAAGATCGACAAGGCGATCTTTGTCGGCCACGACTGGGGCGGCTTTGTCGTCTGGCAGATGCCGCTGCGGCACCCGTCGCGGGTCGCCGGCGTCGTCGGCGTCAACACGCCGCATTGGGATCGCGCGCCGGTTGATCCGATCGCGTTGTTCCGCCAGCGCTTCGGCGACCAGATGTATATCGTCCAGTTCCAGGATCCGGCGCGGGAGCCCGACCGTATCTTCGGCAGCCGCGTCGAGCAGACCTTCGACGCCTTTATGCGCAAGCCGGTCGCGCGCCCACCAGGCACTCCGGAGGAAACGCCGATCGCCGGCGTCGGCGCCTCAGCGCGGCTTAACCTGGCGTTTCCGCAGATGATCGCGAACTATGACGCCAAGCACGATCCGCGGACGCCGATCCTCTCAGTGGAGGAGAAGAAGGTGTTCGTCGATACCTTCACGACAACCGGCTTCACCGGCGGCATCAACTGGTATCGCAACTTCACCCGCAACTGGGAACGCTCAGTGGGGCTCGACCATAACGTGCGCGTGCCGTCGCTGATGATCATGGCTGAGAACGACGCAGTGCTGCCGCCGTCGGCCGCCGACGGGATGGAGAAACTGGTGCCGGACCTGGAAAAGTACCTGGTCCGTGGCAGCGGCCATTGGACGCAGCAGGAAAAGCCCGAAGAAGTCAGCGCCAAGCTGATCGAGTGGCGTCGAAAACGGTTTGGGTGACGACGAGACACTAGCGCCGTCATTGCTTCGTCGCTTCGCTCCTCGCAATGACGGTTGAGAGATCAGGCAGGGGGAAACTTCCAAGATGGCGTCCGGCAACAGACTGAGTCCGATCCCGCAGCCGCCGACGAAGCCGGTGGTCGGCAACATGCTGTCGCTGGATTCGACCGCACCCGTGCAGGATCTGGTACGGCTTTCCAAGGAGCTCGGGCCGATCTTCTGGCTCGACATGATGGGCGCGCCGATCGTCATCGTCTCCGGCCATGACCTCGTGGAGGAACTCTCCGACGAGAAGCGCTTCGACAAGGCGGTGCGCGGTTCGCTGCGCCGGGTGCGCGCGGTCGGCGGCGACGGGTTGTTTACTGCCGACACCAGGGAGCCGAACTGGAGCAAGGCGCACAACATATTGATGCAGCCGTTCGGCAACCGCGCCATGCAGTCCTATCACCCGAGCATGGTCGATATTGCCGAGCAGCTCGTCCAGAAATGGCAGCGGCTGAACGCCGACGAGGAGATCGACGTCGTCCACGACATGACGGCGCTGACCCTCGATACGATCGGCCTCTGCGGCTTCGACTACCGCTTCAATTCGTTCTATCGCAGGGATTACCACCCCTTCGTCGAATCGCTGGTGCGCTCGCTCGAGACCATCATGATGACCCGCGGCCTGCCGCTCGAAGGGCTGTGGATGCAGAAGCGGCGCAAGACGCTCACCGAAGACGTCGGCTTCATGAACAGGATGGTCGACGAGATCATCGCCGAGCGGCGCGGCAACACCGACGCGACCTCCGACAAGAAGGACATGCTGGCGGCAATGATGACCGGCGTCGACCGCTCTACGGGTGAGCAACTCGACGACGTCAACATCCGCTACCAGATCAACACCTTCCTGATTGCCGGCCACGAGACCACGTCCGGTCTGCTGTCGTGCACGATCTACGCGTTGCTGAAGCATCCGGAGATCCTGAAGAAGGCCTATGAGGAGGTCGATCGCGTCCTCGGGCCCGACATCGACGCCAGGCCGACCTATCAGCAGGTCACGCAGCTCACCTACATCACGCAATGCCTGAAGGAGGCGCTGCGGCTGTGGCCGCCGGCGCCGGCCTACGGCATCGCGCCGCTGGCCGACGAAACCATCGGCGGCAAATACAAGCTCCGGAAGAACACCTTTATCACCATCCTGGTGATGGCGCTGCACCGCGACCCCTCGGTCTGGGGTCCGAACCCCGACGTGTTCGATCCGGAGAATTTCAGCCGCGAGGCTGAAGCCAAACGCCCGATCAACGCCTGGAAGCCGTTTGGCAACGGCCAGCGCGCCTGTATCGGCCGCGGTTTTGCGATGCATGAGTCGGCGCTCGCGATCGGGATGATCCTGCAACGCTTCAGGCTGATGGACATCCACCGCTACCAGATGCAGCTGAAGGAGACGCTGACGGTCAAGCCCGACGGCTTCAAGATCAAGGTACGGCCGCGCGACGACAGGGATCGCGGCTCGTTCGCCGGCAGTGTGGGTGCCATCACCGCCGCGCCAACGGCGCCGCGCGCACCGATCGCGCGCCCGGGTCACAACACACCGATGCTGGTGCTGTACGGCTCAAACCTCGGTTCGGCCGAGGAGCTCGCGACGCGCATGGCCGATCTCTCCGAGATCAATGGTTTTGCCACACGGCTTGGCCCGCTCGACGACTATGTCGGCAAGCTGCCGGAGGAGGGCGGCGTCCTGATCATCTGCGCCTCCTACAATGGCGCACCGCCCGACAATGCCACGCAGTTCGTCAAATGGCTCGGCGACGACCTGCCGAAGGATGCCTTTGCCAAGGTGCGCTACGCGGTGTTCGGCTGCGGCAACAGCGATTGGGCGGCGACCTATCAATCCGTGCCGCGCTTCATCGACGAGCAGCTTGCCGCGCATGGCGCGCGCGCCGTCTATCCGCGCGGCGAAGGCGATGCGCGCAGCGATCTCGACGGCCAGTTCCAGAAATGGTTCCCGGAGGCCGCGAAGGTTGCAACCAAGGAATTCGGCATCGATTGGAATTTCACCCGGACCGCCGAGGATGAGCCGCTCTACGCGATCGAGCCGGTGGCTCAAGGCGCGGTCAACACCATCGTGGCGCAAGGCGGCGCGGTGCCGATGAAGGTGCTGGTCAACAACGAGTTGCAGACCAAGACGGGTGCCCATCCATCTGATAGGTCGACCCGGCATATCGAGGTCGAGCTGCCGGCGAACCTGAGATATCGCGTTGGCGATCACCTCAGCGTGGTGCCGCGCAACGACCCGACGCTGGTCGATTCCGTCGCGCGCCGCTTCGGCTTCCTGCCGGCCGATCAGATCCGTTTGCAGGTCTCGGAGGGCCGCCGCGCGCAATTGCCGGTCGGCAACGCAGTGTCGGTCGGGCGGCTGCTGACCGAATTCGTCGATCTCCAGCAGGTTGCGACCCGCAAGCAGATCCAGATCATGGCCGAGCAGACCCGCTGCCCGATGACCAAGCCAAAACTGATGGCCTATGTCGGCGACGACGATGCCTCCGCCGAGCGCTACCGGGCCGAGGTGCTGGCCAAGCGCAAATCGGTATTCGATCTGCTCGAGGAATATCCGGCCTGCGAGCTGCCGTTCCACCTTTACCTGGAGATGCTATCGCTGCTCGCGCCGCGCTATTACTCGATCTCGTCGTCACCGGCGGGCGAGGCGCAGCGCTGCAGCGTCACCGTCGGTGTGGTCGAGGCGCCCGCAAGCTCGGGGCGCGGCATCTACAAGGGCGTCTGCTCGAACTATCTGGCGCGCCGTCGCGCCGGCGATACCGTCCACGCCACCGTGAAGGAAACCAAGGCCGGCTTCCGCTTGCCCGACGAAAACGCCGTGCCGATCATCATGATCGGGCCGGGCACGGGACTGGCGCCGTTCCGCGGCTTCCTGCAGGAGCGCGCGGCCCGCAAGGCGCAGGGCAAGACTCTCGGGCCCGCGATGCTGTTCTTCGGCTGCCGGAATCCAGAGCAGGATTTCATCTATGCCGACGAGCTGAAGGCGTTCGCGGCCGACGGTGTCGCGGAACTGCACACCGCGTTCTCACGCGCCGACGGGCCGAAGACCTATGTGCAGCATCTCGTCGCCACGGAGAAGGATCGGGTCTGGGAGCTCATCCAGCAGGGCGCGATCATCTATGTCTGCGGTGATGGCGGGAAGATGGAACCCGACGTCAAAGCGACGTTGATGTCGATTTATCGAGAACGTTCCGGTGTCGATGCTGACGCCGCCGCGCGCTGGATCGAGGAGATGGGCGCGAAGAATCGATACGTGCTCGACGTCTGGGCAGGTGGGTAAGCTAGGGTGGTCATGCTAAACGTCATCGCATGATTCCATGGGAAAAGATCGACACGGCGGGGATTCCCGGCACTGACGATGAATTGCGTCTGATGCGGCGCGGCCGCGAATTCTCGATCATGCTCGGCACCAACGAGTTGATGAACAGCCGCCTGTCGGGCTCGGAAGCTGCGCTGGCGACGCTTGCTGCGAAGCAGATCGAAAAAATCAAGAAGCCGCATTTTCTCATCGGCGGCCTCGGCATGGGCTTTACGCTGCGGGCTGCGCTCGCCGTGCTCGGGAGCGAAGCGCAAATCGTGGTGGCCGAACTGGTGCCCGCGGTCGTCGCCTGGGCGCGCGGCCCGATGGCGGAGATCTTCGGCAACAGCCTGAACGACCCGCGCGTGAGCATCCAGGAACGGGATGTTGCCGATGTCATCGAGCGACATAAGCACACCTTCGACGCGATCCTCCTCGACGTCGACAACGGCCCCGAAGCGCTGACCCGCAAGGCCAATGACGCGTTGTATGATGTCGCCGGACTGAAGACCGCGCACACTGCTTTGCGGCGCGGCGGCGTGCTCGCGGTCTGGTCGTCCGGGCCGAATGCCAAGTTCCCGAAATCGCTTCGCCAGGCCGGTTTCGAGGTCAACGAAGTTGCCGTCCGTGCCACCGGCAAAGGTGGCGGCGCACGGCATGTGATCTGGATCGCGACGAAGGGATAGGCTTTGCCGTGTAGCCCGGATGGAGCCAACGGGTCGCGCGAATGCGCGCCCGATGACAGGCTCCACGCAATCCGGGGGCGGTCGATCCGCGTGCGAAGTGTCCCGGATTGCGCTCCGCTCCATCCGGGCTAGGCACTCAGAACATCGTGTTGCTGTTCGCCGGATTCTCCGGGATCGGCTGCACAACATCCCAGTGCTCGACGATCTTGCCGTTCTCCAGCTTGAAGATGTCGACGATCGCGTTGCCGCGGGTGCCGGGCTCGCGCACCGCGTGGACGTGGAGGATGACGTAGTCGCCATCCACGAACGAGCGCTTGATCTCGCTGTGCGAGTTCGGGAATTTCTCGCGCAGGAAGGCAATGAACTTGCGGAAGCCGTCAGGACCGTCGGGGGCACCCGGATTGTGCTGCACATAGCGGTCGCCGACATAGGCAAGCGCCGCGTCGGCATCCTTCTGGTTCAGCCCCTTCTCGTAGAAGGCCAGCACGGCCTTGCGGTTGGCTTCTTGCTGGGCTTCGCTCGGCGCAGCCATCGCGGCCGGAGAAGCGAGCGCAAGAAAGATTGCGGCGGCGATGGCGGCCCGCAGCCGGAAAATGGTGTTCATCTCTGAAAGCTCCCGGTGACTGATCGCACGCTCTCTACAGGCTTCGCGTCTCGCGCGGAAGAGCGCACCTCGGGCTTACATGGTTACCCCGGAGAAACTCACCTTACGCGGCCTTGGCCGTCGCCCCATGCGCGTGCTTGTCGATCGCGTCGATGATCTCGGGCCACATCGGAATCGGCAGCGCATGGCCCATGCCCTCGATCATCACAAGTTTTGCGCCGGGGATCGAGGCCGCGGTGTCCTTGCCGCCCTCGGGATTGACCAGCGGATCGACCGTGCCATGGATCACCAGCGTCGGCGCCTTGACGCTGCGCAAACGTGCCTTGCGGCTACCTGAGGCAAGAATGGCGCGGAGCTGGCGGCCGACGCCGGGCGGATTGAGGCCACGCTCATAGGTGCGTCTGGCGCGCGCGGGGTCGAGCGCTTCGTCCTCGGGGAACGAGCCGTTGCGCAACACCTTCCAGGTCTGCGCGTAGCGCGCGAAATACTCCTCCTTGGTCGCCGGCGGCGGCGCCATCAGCACCGCGGTCGCCTCACGGGTCGGCGGCGGCACTTTCGGATTGCCGGTTGTCGACATGATCGAGGTCAGCGACCGCACCCGTTCCGGGAACGTGATCGCGATCTCCTGCGCGATCATGCCACCCATCGACGCGCCGACCACATGCGCCGATTTGATACCGAGTTTATCCATCAGCCCGACAGTATCCTGCGCCATGTCGCCCAGTTTGTAGGGCGCCGCGACCGGGATTTTCAGAAAGCGCAGCTTGAGCAGTTCGAGCGGGGTCAGGCGCTTGCCGCCGCTCATATGGGAGGACTTGCCGATGTCCCGGTTGTCGAATCGGACAACGCGAAAGCCGCGCGCGGCGAGCTGGCGGCAGAAATCGTCGTCCCAGTGAATCATCTGAGCCCCGAGGCCCATGATCAGCAGCAGCGGTTCCGCGTTCGCATCCCCAAATATCTCGTAGCAAATGTCGATGCCATTGGCGCGGATGATTTGCGGCGGCTGATGGGCGAGCGTGGTCACGGGCATCCCCTGCTGGTATCGCGGTCAAAACCCTCTATGCCATGGTTTGACGCAGCGCAGAAGGCTTTCGGTGTCGCTGGTCGCGCCGTGCAGTTGACTCGCCCCACGCGAACGGTGTCGTATGGCGCAAACAAGCGGAAGCGCGGCAAGCGCTCGGGATGGTGTGGAGGACGCCGAATGGCCGACAAGGGCAACGACCCTGCCGTGATCTGGCAGACGATGATGGGCGAGATGGAGAAGGGGTTCAACTCCTTCGGCAACCAGCTTATGGCATCGCCGGAATTTTCGCGCGTGATGAACCAGGCCAGCGGCGCCGCGGCAGGGGCGCAGAAGCAGCTTGGCGAATTGATGGAGAAATATCTGCTGGCGATGAACCTGCCGAGCCGCGCCCAGCTCGTCGGCATGGCCGAGCGCATCCAGTCGATCGAAGGCCAGCTCAGCGAGATCAAGGCGCTGCTGCAGCAGGTGCACCACAACTCGCTGGCGCCGGAGGGCGGCTATGGCACGACCCAGCGTCCGCCGCGCACCAAACAGCCACCGCCGGAGGGAGAGCGAAAATGAACGCTCCCACAGGATTTGACGTCGGCTCGATCGCGGAGCGCGTGCAGTCCGAGGTGCAACGCGCGATCCAGCGCAGCATCAAGGGTGTCGAGTATATATCGAGCTCCGGTCCGTCGCTCGGCTCGACGCCGAAGGATGTGCTGATTTCGCGCGGCACCATGAACCTCTATCACTACCGGCCGATGGCAAGCGAAGTCTATCGCGTGCCGATCCTGATCGTGATGGCAACCACCAACCGCGGCTACATCCTCGACCTGGTGCCCGGCCAGAGCTTCATCGAGTTCATGCTCAAGCGCGGCTATGACGTCTATATGCTGGACTGGACCGCGCCGAAGCCGGAGGAGAAATCGCTGGCGATGGAGGATTACGTCCTCGACTTCATCCCGGACTGCGTCCGCCGCGTGCAGCAGGATTCTGGCGAGACCGACGTTTCGATCATCGGCTATTGCTTCGGCGGTGTGCTGTCGCTGCTTTACGCCTCGATCTTCAACGACGGGCCGATGAAGAACCTGATCTGCTTCACGACGCCGATCGACTTCCGCGAGATGAAGCTGTTTCGGAGCTTCTCTGACCGACGATATTTCGACGTCGACAAGCTCGTGGACAGCGTTGGCAATGTGCCGGGCGACATGATCATGACCTCGTTCGATATGCTGCGGCCGGCGTCGCGCGTATTCAGCCAGGTGCAGTTGTGGGACAACATCTGGAACGACGAATACGTCAAAGGTTACCGGATGATGGATCGCTGGGGCACGGACACACTGCCGCTGGCCGGCGAATATTTCCGTCAGACCGTCAAGAACCTGATGTGGGACAACAAGCTCTTCAACGACACCATGACAGTCGGCGGCCGCGAGGCGAAGCTCGCCAACATCAAGGTGCCGATCCTGCATGCGGTCGCCGAGCACGACCATATCGTGCCGTATGACGCGGCAAAGCACCTGATCACCAAGATCGGCTCCGAGGACAAGGAGGAGGTGATGCTGAAAGGCGGTCACGTCTCACTGGTTGCCGGCGCCAACGCGATCAAGCGGCTGTGGCCGAAACTGGATACCTGGTTGAGCAAGAGATCGACATGACCGAACAACGTTCCTATCCGCGCCACGTCAAGACCGAGGCGGGCGACATCGAATTCCATCTGATGACGCGGGCCGACGAAGCCGCGGTGCTCGCCTTCGCGCAAAAGCTGCCGACGCATGACCTGCTGTTCCTGCCGCGCAACATCAGCCAGCCGAAGGTGCTGTCGGCCTGGGTCAACGAGATCGACCGTGGCGACATCACGAGCCTGCTGGCGATCAAGGAGGGCAAGGTGGTGGGCTGCGGCACGGTGGTGCGCGACCCACATTCCTGGTCGCCCCATGTCGGCGAAATCAGGATGGTGGTGTCGCTGGATGTCCGCGGGCAGGGCGTCGGCCGGGCGCTGTCGCAGGAGACCTTTGCCATCGCGCTGGGGGCCGGGCTGGAGAAGTTCTCGGTGCAGATGACCGTCGACCAGCGGGCGGCGATCGCGTTGTTCGAAAGCCTCGGCTTCAAGGCGGAGGCGCTGCTGCGCGACCACGTCCGCGACGTCGAGGGCAAGACCCACGACATCGTTGTGCTCGGGCACAATGTGGCGCAGGTCCGGGCCCAGATGGAAGCCTATGGGCTTCCCGGGGCAGTCCAACAGTAATTAGGCACCTTTTGCCGCCGGTTCCGCAGGCAATCTGCTGGATATTTACGCTGCTCACGCGTTCGTGATATCGCGCTGCACCATTGATGTTGCGATGCACCATTAACTGTGTCACAACACTCTTGCCCCGGGCCAATCCGGACGGGGTGAGCCCATAGCTCAAACCTGAGGATGGAGAGAGACCCCAATGACCACCGAAACCAATTCCGTGCTGAACACCGTCAAGGATGCCTTCGCGCCCGTCACCGAGGCGTTCACCAAGCTACAGAACCTGGAAGTTCCGGAAGCCGCCCGTGAGTTCGTGAAGAAGCAGGCCGAGACCGCCAAGACCCGCGCTGCCGATGCGTATGCCGGCTCCGAGAAGGTGACTGCCGCGATCGAGTCCGCCGTTGCCGGTTCGGTGACCGAGGCCGCCAAGATCAGCCGTAACATCCAGCAGGCGATCTTCCAGGACGCGGAAGCGTTCTTCTCCGGCATCGACAAGCTCGCTTCGGCGAAGTCGCTGAGCGAAGCTGCCCAGATCCAGTCGGAAATGGTCCGTGCGCGTGGCGAACTGTTCGTCTCGCGGGCGAAGGCGACCACCGAGTATTTCGGCAAGCTCGTCGCCGACGGTGCCAAGACCGCGCAGGACAATTTCGCCAAGGTCTATACCAAGACCGCCTGATCGCGATCCGACCAACTGACCAATTCGAAGGCCCGCCGTTTCGCGGGCCTTCTTTTTTGGGCGCCGCGCCATAGATCGTCGTCGTATCTTCCGTCATTCCGGACGACGCGAAGCGGCGATCCGGAATCTCGAGATTCCGGATTCGTGCTTCGCACGCTCCGGAATGACGATAATGGGGGCGGTGCGCTCCGGCTTAATGCATTTGTCCCTACGAAAAGTCCCATGACCCTTCCCGCCGCCCTCAGCGCAACTCCCGTCGATGTCGAACGCGCGGCCGAGCTGCGGCGCGTGAAGTGGCTGGCGACGGGCGTGCTGGCGGCGACCTTCGTCATCTTCATCGCTTCGAAGGCGCTGCTGCCTATGCATCCCGCCTTCGGCTTCATCGCGGCGTTCGCGGAGGCCGCGACGATCGGCGGGCTCGCCGACTGGTATGCCGTCGTCGCCCTGTTCAAGCGGCCGCTGGGACTGCCGATCCCGCACACTGCCATCATCCAGAGCAACCAGCAGCGCATCGCCGAGAAGCTCGGCGAATTCATCGAGACGAACTTCCTCGACAGTGGGCCGGTCGACGCCAAGCTGCGCGAGATCGACTTCGGCAGCTTCATCGCCGACTGGCTCCGCGACCGCAAGCGGGCCGAGGATCTGGCGCGCTTCGTGTTGCGGATGCTGCCCGAGGCGTTGTCGGCGACCGAGTCGTCAGGCCTGATGCAGTTCATCAGCCGCCGCATCACGACGCAGATTCTCTCGGTCGATCTGGCGCCGCTTGCGGCCGGCGCACTGCGCGGCTTCGTGCAGGAGGGCAAGCATGCGGGCCTGCTCGACGACATCCTGCGCGCGATGCATCAGACGCTGACGCAGCAGGAGACCATGGCGCTGATCCGCGACAAGGTTCGCGCCGAGATGCCGACGCTGCTTAGGCTCTACCGCGCCGACAAGTTCGTGGTGAACCGGATCATCGCCTCGGCCACGAAGTTCTTCGAGGAAGTGCGCGATGACCCGAAGCATCCGTTCCGCGGCGAATTCGATCGCATGCTGCTGTCCTTTGTCGACCGGCTCGGCAGCGACCAGGCGTTCGCCGATCGCATCGAGGGCCTCAAGCGCGACCTGATGGCGCGGCCGGAGCTTGCCAATCTCGGCCGCACCATCTGGGCCAACGTCAAGGATTTCATCGAGCGCAGCGCCTCGGGCGAGTCGCAGGTGCTGCAGCATCAACTCGCAAGAATGTTCACCGAGGCCGGCGAGGCGCTGGCCGGCGACGCCGAGCTGCGCGGCGAGATCAACCAGGGGCTGGCCGCGATTCTGCGCACGGTCGTCGCCGAGCAAAAAAGTGGCGTCTCGACCTTCATCGCCGACCAGATGAAGAGCTGGGACATGGAGCAGTTGATCGCGTTGATCGAGGTCAATGTCGGCAAGGATTTGCAGTACATCCGCTTCAACGGCTCGCTGATCGGCGGGCTTGCCGGGCTTGCACTTTACACGCTGGAATATGTGCTGCGGCTGCTGTGACCGATTAGGCACGGAAGCGCTTTTAGTTGTGGCGGATGTGACTTAGGGCGCTTGCAAGAAAGTGATCGGTTCCCTAGCTTTTCACGACAGATTGTTGCGTTGCGGAACGATTCCGCCGGATTTGCGTCAATCCCTTTGACCTATCCTGTTGACCCATTGCCGGCTGCCGGGACCTCAGGGCCACGCCGGAAGAGGAGTTGAAATGTCCGTTGCTGCGCAGACGCTACGCCCGCCGTCCAGGACACTGATGTTTCTGGAAGGCCGCGCCATTCATGAACTCGGCGCCTTCCTCGGCGCGTTGCCGCTGTTGAGCCTGGCCCCACGCGGCGACGGCCATCCGGTGCTGGTGCTGCCCGGGCTCGTTGCGTCCGACACGTCGACCCGTCCGCTGCGCAGCTTTCTCAACAGCAAGGGCTACGCCGTCAGCGGCTGGCGCCAGGGCCGCAATCTCGGGCTTCGTGATGGCGTGCAGAACGCGATGGTCGATCTGCTGCGGGAGATGAACGAGACGAGCGGCCGCAAGGTCTCGCTGGTCGGCTGGAGCCTCGGCGGTCTCTATGCACGCCAGCTCGCCAAGATGATGCCGGAGCGCGTACGCCAGGTGATCACGCTCGGCAGCCCGTTTGCAGCGGGTCCGAAGGCGACCAATGCCTGGCGCGTCTACGAGATGGCCAGCGGCCGCCGCGCCGACGAAGAGGATGCCCGTTTCGGCGGTTCGCTCGCCGGCGCGCCGCCGGTGCCGACCACCGCGGTCTTCAGCCGCACCGACGGCATCTGTGCGTGGCAGGGCTGCCGGGAGCAGACATCCGCCACGACCGAGAGCATCGAGGTCGAGAGCAGCCATTGCGGCATGGGCCATCATCCGGCCGCCGTCTACGCGGTCGCCGATCGCCTCGCGCAGAAGGAAGGCGAGTGGGCCCCGTTCGATCGCGGCGGCTGGCGCAGCATGGTCTATCCGGATCCGAATAGGTAACGACGGGCGTTTCCCTTACCTCGCCCCGCTTGCGGGGAGAGGTCGGATTGCATCGCAGATGCAATCCGGGTGAGGGGGAGTC
>NZ_JYMT01000020.1:0-77051 GCF_000938305.1 Bradyrhizobium sp. LTSP885 | reverse complement strand
CCCTCATCCCGACCTTCTCCCCGCACGCGGGGAGAAGGGGAAGAAGCACCGAGCCCGCATTGTCGTGAATCCCAAAAACGCGGTATGCGTGGAGCATGCCGCAGCCGCTTGCCCGCATCATCGATCAGTTGAAGCGCGAGCCGTCGCGCACGGGCTCGATCATCATCACCGTGTTCGGTGACGCCATCGTGCCGCGCGGCGGCTCGGTGTGGCTCGGCACGCTCTTGGAATTCTTCCAGTTGCTCGACATCGACGGCAATGTGGTGCGCACCGCGATGTCGCGGCTCGCCGCCGATGGCTGGCTCGAGCGCAGCAAGGTCGGCCGCAACAGTTTCTATCGGCTGATCAAGAAGGGCCGGCAGACCTTCGATACCGCGACGAAGCACATCTACGATCCACCGCCATCGGACTGGACCGGCCGCTTCGAGCTGCTGCTGATCGGCAATGCCGAGGACCGCGACGCCTCGCGCGAGGCGCTGAAGAACGCCGGCTTCGGCAGCCCGCTGCCCGGCGTCTGGGTCGCGCCGTCGGGTGCGCCGATTCCCGACGAGGCGGCGCGCGCGATCCGTCTCGAAGTCTCCGCGGAAGACGACAGCGGGCGGCGATTGCTCAGCGAGAGCTGGCCGCTCGATCGCACCGCGGATGCCTATCTGAAATTCGTCAAGACGTTCGAGCCGCTGCGCGGATGGATCGCCCGCGGCGAGGCGCTCAGCGATGCCGATGCCTTCACCGCGCGGATCCTGCTGATCCACCACTACCGCCGCGTCGTGCTGCGCGATCCGCTGCTGCCGTATCAGCTGTTGCCGAAGGACTGGCCGGGCAGGGCGGCGCGGGAACTCTGCGGTGAGATTTATCGCGGGCTGCTTGTGCCGTCAGAACAATGGCTTGATGACCATGCAACCAACGAGGACGGCCCCTTGCCGAAGCCCAACGGCGCCGTTTCGCGCCGCTTTGAGGGTGTGTGAATATGTTACAGAAATTTGTTGCACTAAGAAAATAATGTTATATATTTACGCCTAAGAACACACCGGGAGGTCGGCCATGTATACGCAGGCGCTCAATTCATCCGACGGCGATGATCGCGGAATCGAGGATGCTGCCCGAGCCGCGCAGTTCCAGGCGCGCATCGATGACGACGAGCGCATCGAGGCGAACGACTGGATGCCTGCTGCCTATCGCAAGACGCTGACCCGGCAGATCTCCCAGCACGCCCATTCCGAAATCGTCGGCATGCTGCCGGAAGGCAACTGGATCACCCGCGCGCCATCGCTGCGTCGCAAGGCTGCGTTGCTTGCGAAAGTGCAGGACGAATGCGGCCACGGCCTCTACCTCTACGCCGCCGCCGAGACGCTCGGCACCTCGCGCGAAGAGCTCGTCGACCTGATGCTCTCGGGCAAGGCGAAATATTCCTCGATCTTCAATTATCCGACGCTGACCTGGGCCGACATCGGCACGGTCGGCTGGCTGGTCGATGGCGCGGCGATCATGAACCAGATCCCGCTGTGCCGCTGCTCCTACGGCCCCTACGCGCGTGCGATGATCCGCGTCTGCAAGGAAGAGTCGTTCCACCAGCGTCAGGGCTTTGAGATCATGGTGACGCTGTGCCGCGGCACCGAAGAGCAGAAGGCGATGGCGCAGAATGCGCTGGAGCGCTGGTGGTGGCCGGTGCTGATGATGTTTGGCCCGCCCGACAAGGCGAGCCAGCACAGCGACACCTCGACCAAGTGGAAGATCAAGCGCTTCTCCAACGACGAGTTGCGCCAGAAATTCGTCGATGCCACCGTGCCGCAGGCGCAGTATCTCGGGCTCACCATTCCCGATCCCGGCATGAAGCAGAACGCGAACGGCAACTGGGAATACAGCCCGATCGACTGGGAAGAGTTCAACCAGGTGCTCGCCGGTAACGGCCCCTGCAACCGCGACCGTCTCGCCGCACGCCGCAAGGCGCATGAAGAGGGCGCCTGGGTGCGCGAGGCCGCGATGGCCTATGCCGAGAAGCGCGAGAACCGCAAGCTCGCGCAAGCTGCAGAATAGGGGAGCACTGAGATGGCCACGCCGAACACACCGCTCTGGGAAGTTTTCATCCGCAGCCGCAACGGGCTCGCGCACAAGCATGTCGGCTCGCTGCACGCGACTGATGCGACGCTCGCTTTGCAGGCCGCGCGCGACATCTACACCCGTCGCGGCGAAGGGCTGTCGATCTGGGTGGTGCCGTCGAACGCGATCACCGCGTCCGATCCGTCCGAGAAGGGCATGATGTTCGAGCCGTCGGAATCGAAGATCTATCGTCACCCGACGTTCTACGACGTGCCGGACGAAGTCGGGCATATGTAACTTTCTCTCCGCTCGTCATTGCGAGCCAACGGGTCGGGCGAATGCCCGCCCGATGACAGGCTCCGCGAAGCAATCCATCGGGCCGCAAAGCAAGTGTGGATTGCTTCGTCGCTCCGCTCCTCGCAATGACGGAACAACTAGCGAGTTGATCAAATGGCCGCTGCCAACATCAAAGTCTCCGAAACGCCGCTGGTGCTCTACGCGCTGCGCCGCGCCGACGATGCGTTGATCCTCGGCCATCGGCTCTCCGAGTGGTGCGGCCATGCACCCGCGATGGAAGAGGACATGGCGCTCGCCAATATGGGCCTCGATTTGCTCGGCCAGGCCCGCGAGCTCTACAGCTATGCCGCCAAGGTTGAAGGCAAGGACAATGACGAAGACAAGTTCGCTTATCTGCGCGATGTCCGCCAGTACCGCAATCTCCTGCTGCTGGAGCAGCCGAATGGCGACTTCGCCCGCACCCTGGTGCGGCAGTTCTTCTACGCAGCGTTTGCCGATCTGTACTGGCGCGCAATGATGGGATCATCAGATCCGACGCTTGCCGCGATCGCGGCGAAGTCGGAGAAGGAGACGGCGTATCATTTGAGGCATTCGTCGGAATGGATCGTCCGGCTCGGCGACGGCACCGAGGAGAGCCATCGCCGCGCGCAGGATGCGATCGATGATCTCTGGGCCTATACCGGTGAGATGTTTGCGGTCGACGACAGCGAGCGCGGCCTTGTTGATGCCGGCATCGCGATCGACCCGGCGGCGCTGCAGCCGCGATGGCTGAAGACGGTGACTGGCGTGGTCAACGAGGCGACGCTGTCGCTGCCGAAAAGCAACTGGATGCAGCAGGGCGGCCGTAGCGGCCGGCACAGCGAGCATCTCGGCCATCTCCTCAGCGAGCTGCAGTCGCTGCCGCGGACCTTTCCGGGGGCAACATGGTAACGGCTGCGATCAGCGATGCCGACCTGCGCCGACGCGCCTGGAGCGCGGCTGCGCAAGTGGTCGATCCCGAAATCCCGGTGCTGACGATCGCCGATCTCGGCGTTCTGCGCGATGTTGCCGTCCACGATGGCCATGTCGAGGTCGCGATCACGCCGACCTATTCCGGCTGCCCCGCGATGAACATGATCGCGCTGGAGATCGAGCTCGCGCTGGAACGCGAAGGCATTCACCGGCCCAAGGTCCGCACGGTGCTCTCGCCCGCCTGGACCACCGACTGGATGAGCGAGGATGGCCGCCGCAAGCTGAGGGATTACGGCATTGCGCCGCCGCTGCCGGGCTCGTCCCGCCGCGCGCTGTTCGGCGAACAGCAGGTGATGTGCCCGCAATGCAGCTCTGGTGATACTGAACTGCTGTCTGAATTCGGCTCGACCTCCTGCAAGGCGCTGTGGCGTTGCAAGAGCTGCCGCGAACCCTTCGACTACTTCAAGTGTCATTGACCATGTCAACCCCGCGCTTTCACCGTCTGGCCGTCAACGATCTGCGC
This sequence comes from Bradyrhizobium sp. LTSP885, assembly GCF_000938305.1. Taxonomy (GTDB): domain Bacteria; phylum Pseudomonadota; class Alphaproteobacteria; order Rhizobiales; family Xanthobacteraceae; genus Bradyrhizobium. Next base: position 73,243 of record NZ_JYMT01000020.1, on the reverse strand, counting down.
CGCGAGGCGTCGGATGCGGTCTCCATGACCTTCGCGATCCCCAGGGATTTGCAAGGCGATTACAGCTTCACGCCCGGCCAGTATTTGACGCTGCGAACCACGATGGACGGCGAGGAGATCCGCCGTTCCTATTCGATCTGCTCGGGTCCTGATGACGGCGAACTGCGCATCGCGGTGAAGAAGGTCGATGGGGGCGCGTTTTCGGGCTGGGCGGCGGACGAATTGAAGGCCGGCGACGAACTCGACGTGATGACGCCGACCGGCCGCTTCGGCATCACGCATGCACCCGAACAGGCCCGGGTCTATGTCGGCTTTGCCGCCGGCAGCGGCATCACGCCGATCCTCTCGATCGTCAAGGGCGTGTTGGCGCGTGAGCCCGACAGCCGCTTCTTCCTGTTCTACGGCAACCGCTCGACCGAGAGCATGCTGTTCCGCGAGGCGCTGGAGGAACTGAAGGATCGCTTCATGCAGCGGCTCTCGGTATTCCACGTCATCTCGGGCGAGGAACAGGACATTCCGATCCTGCAAGGCCGGCTCGACGGCGACAAGGTGAGGGTGCTGTTGCGCTCGCTGGTGCCGGCCGCAAGCGTCGATCACGTCTTCATTTGCGGTCCGACTGGAATGAGCGAGACGATCGAGGCGACCTGCCGCGAGATCGGCATCGCCGACGAGCGGATCCATGTCGAGCGCTTCGTCTCGGAATTTGGCGGCAAGCCGCGGCCGAAGACGGTGGTCGCAGCGGGCGCGCCGCCCAAGGCGATCGCCTCTTTGGTCATCGACGGCAAGCGCCGCGAGGTGCCGGTGGCCGACGGTGAATCGATCCTCGACGCCGCGCTGCGCGCCGGCATGGACCTTCCGTTCGCCTGCAAGGGCGGCATGTGCTCCACCTGCCGCGCCAAGCTGGTCGAGGGCGATGCGAAGATGGATCTGAATTATTCGCTGGAGCCGTGGGAGTTGAAGGCGGGATTCATTCTCACCTGCCAGGCCAAGCCGTGTTCTGAGAAGGTCGTGGTCGATTACGACCACGTGTGACGTGTGAAGTGTCGTTCCGGGGCGCGAAGCGAACCCGGAACCTCGAGATTCCGGGTTCGATGCTACGCATCGCCCCGGAATGACGGAAGTTAGATAGCGTTGACACCCTGGTGCCGCGCTCAAGACTATGACGAAAAGGCCCTTGCAACGGGTCCGCTAACAGGGAGTTCGATGTGAACGTCAAGGCCACGCTAGCGCCCGAAGACATGACGCGGGAAGATTTGGCCCGCGCCTGCGCGGAGGCGATGTGGAAGGAGGACGACGCCAGCAAGGGCCTCGGCATGGAGCTCGTCGAGATCAAGCCGGGGCTGGCGGTCATGTCTATGATTGTGCAGCCGCACATGGTCAACGGCCAGCGCATCTGCCATGGCGGATTCATCTTCGCGCTCGCCGATTCCGCTTTCGCCTTTGCCTGCAACAGCCACAATGAGCGCGTGGTGGCGGCGCAGGGCAACATCACCTTCATCCGGCCGGGTAAGCTCGGCGACCGCCTGGTCGCCACCGCGCGCGAGATCTCGCGCAGCGGCCGTTCCGGAATCTACGACGTGCGCGTCACCGCTGGCGATAGCGTGATCGCCGAATTCCGCGGCCATTCGCGCGTGATACCGGGCACGTGGCTGCCTGAAACGAACATCAAGAAATAACGACCTCGGGGGACATGTGATGGCGACGGCAAAGCTGAAGGTCAAGGAAAGCGGCTACCGCGCGGAACTCGACGACGCCGAGCGCGCCTCGCGCGACGAGATGATGGCGCTGCAGACCAGACGGCTCGCCTGGTCGCTCAAGCACGCCTACGACAATGTCGCGCACTACAAAAAGGCGTTCGACGCGGCCGGCGTGCATCCATCCGATTTCAAGCAGCTCTCCGACCTAGCGAAATTTCCGTTCACGGTGAAGACGGATCTCCGCGACAATTATCCGTTCAACATGTTCGCCGTGCCACGCGAGCAGCTGGTCCGGATCCATGCTTCGTCGGGCACCACGGGCAAACCGATCGTGGTCGGCTACACCAAGGGCGATATCGACGTCTGGTCCGATGTGATGGCGCGCTCGATCCGCGCCGCCGGCGGCCGCACCGGGATGCTGATGCATAATGCCTATGGCTATGGCCTGTTCACCGGCGGTCTCGGCGCGCATTACGGCGCCGAAAAGCTTGGCTGTACCGTGATCCCGATCTCCGGCGGCATGACCGAGCGGCAGGTGCAGCTCATCAACGACTTCCGGCCCGACATCATCACGGTGACGCCGAGCTACATGCTGGCGATCCTCGACGAGTTTAGGAAGCAGGGGCTCGACCCACGCAAATCGTCGCTGAAGTTCGGCATCTTCGGCGCCGAACCCTGGACCAACGCGATGCGTGTCGAGATCGAGCATGCCTTTGATATGGACGCCACTGACATCTATGGCCTCTCCGAGGTGATGGGCCCCGGCGTCGCGCAGGAATGCGTGGAGACCAAGGACGGCCTGCACATTTGGGAGGATCACTTCTACCCTGAGGTGATCGACCCCGAGACCGGCAAGGTGTTGCCGGATGGCGAAAAGGGCGAGTTGGTCTTCACCTCGCTGACCAAAGAGGGCTTTCCGATCATCCGCTACCGCACCCGCGACCTGACGCGGCTGTTGCCCGGCACGGCGCGGCCCGGCATGCGGCGGATGGAAAAGGTGACTGGCCGTTCCGATGACATGATCATTCTGCGCGGCGTCAATGTGTTTCCGACCCAGATCGAGGAGGCGTTGCTCGCGACCGACTGGTGCGGCGGTCACTTCATCATCGAGCTGACCCGCGAGGGCCGGATGGACGAGATGACCGTGCTTGCCGAAGCCCGCCCTGAGATATGGGACGGCAGCGGGCTCGTCGCCCACGCTGAAAAGGTCTCGGTCTTCATCAAGAACACGATCGGTATCACCGCCCGCGTCCGCGCCGTCGCCCCCGAGACGCTAGAACGTTCGCTCGGCAAGGCGAAACGGGTTTACGACAAGCGGCCGAAAGCCTAGCTTCGCGCCCGCAATCCAAGAGGGCGCAGGGTTCGATGGCAAATTTGAGTGAAGCAACCGCCGCGGAGATCGTGGCCGCAATCCGCGACAAGAAGCTGACGGCGGTCAGCGTCGTGCAGGCCGCGCTCGATCGTGCCGAACGCCTCAAGGACCTCAACGCATTCATCCTGCTGAACCGGGACGGCGCACTCGCGGCGGCCCGCCGGGTCGATGCCGGCGAACTGACCGGGGCACTCGCCGGCCTGCCTGTTGTCGTCAAGGACAACATCAACACGGCCGATCTCCCGACCTCGGGCGGCACGCCGGCGTTGCAGCATGCGCGACCGGCGCGGAATGCGCCGTCGCTGCAGAAATTGCTCGATGCCGGCGCCGTCGTCATCGGCAAGACCAATCTGCACGAACTCGCATTCGGCATCACCAGCACCAATTTCGCAGCCTTCGCAGGGGCAGTGAAAAATCCGTATGACACGACCCGGATTCCAGGCGGCTCGTCGGGCGGAACATCGGCGGCGATCGCCGCACGCATCGCCACCTGTGGCCTGGGATCGGACACCGGCGGCTCGACCCGCGTGCCCGCGGCCCTGACCGGGACCGTCGGCCTGCGGCCGTCGGTCGGCAATGGGGGCGCCGAGCGGCGCTATCACGACGACAATCAGGTGGTTCCGATCAGCCATACCCGCGATACCGTCGGTCCGATGGGCCGCACCGTGGCGGATGTCGCGTTGCTCGATTCCGTGATCACGGGTACGTCGCTGACATCGGCGATTCCGCTGCGGGGTATCCGCCTCGGCATCCCTGCGGTGTTCTGGCGCGGATTGGATCGCGATGTCGAGGCCGTCTGCCGCGTGGCCTGCGCCCGGCTGAGCGAGGCCGGCGCGGTGCTGGTCGACGTCGACATGCCCAGTCTGTTCGAGCAGAACGAAAAGGTATCGTTCGTGGTCGCGCTGCATGAACCGATCGCCGATATTCCGGCCTATCTGGCAGCGTCCGGGCTCACGGGAATCACGCTTGCCGACATCGCAGCAAAGGTCGCCAGCCCCGATGTGGTCGGCGCGTTCGGCGCCATCACCGCGGACGCCTTCGGCGCCGCCTATGACGACGCGATCCGGGTGCAGCGGCCGGCGCTGCAGGCGACCTACGCCGCGTATCTCCGCGACAATGGTCTGGATGCGATCCTGTTTCCGACCACGATTGCGTCAGCGCCGGTGATCGATGCCACCAACGGCTCCGGCGATATGTCGGTCAATGGTGGCGAACCGGCGCAAACCTTCGGCACCATGATCCGCAACACCGATCCCGCCAGCAACGCCGGCCTTCCCGGCCTGTCGCTCTATGCCGGTATGACGCCGGATGGCCTGCCGGTCGGGCTCGAGATCGATGGTCCCGTCGGCAGCGATGCGAAATTGCTCGGGCTTGGATTGTCGATCGAGGCGATCCTGGGCTCGGCACCTCCGCCGAAACTGTGACCCGTCATCATCGCGGTGCGGCAAGTCCGTCGCGCTGCGGTTTGACGCAACAAGCCCCTTGAATTGAACGGTCAGTCGATTAGTCATGACGCCAAGCCGCCTGGCGGCAACGATCCTTGCGGGCGTGGCGTCACGCCAAAACGACCAAGACTGGAATGTCCATGCCGTCGGTTCTCCCCCATCATCAGCCGGTCGAAGCGCGGTGCGTGCGCCTGTTGACGAAAGCGGAGAATGCGGCAGCGATTTTGCCCGTTGTCGAGAGGCATGCGCTGTCGCGTGGCGACAGTGACCTCCTGATCGAGGTCAAGGCCGCCGCGGTCAATCCGTCCGATGTGAAAGCCGCCACCGGGCTGATGCCCTATGCTGTGTTTCCGCGCACGCCGGGGCGCGACTATGCGGGTGTCGTGATCGACGGCCCGGCGGGCTGGATCGGGCGCGAGGTGTTCGGCTCATCGGGCGACCTCGGAATCCGCCGCGACGGTACCCATGCCACGCATCTCCTGGTCGAGGCTGACGCCGTGGTCGAGAAGCCCGGCAGCATTTCGTGGGAGGAGGCGGCCGGGATCGGCGTGCCCTTTGTCACCGCGATGGAAGGCCTGCGCCGCGCTGGATTGCCGCAAAACGGCGACACTGTGCTGGTGATGGGCGTCAACGGCAAGGTCGGTCAAGCCGCGGTGCAGATCGCGAGCTGGCACGGCGCACGCGTGATCGGCGTGGTGCGCAAGAGCGAGCCCTATGAGGGCCACAGCAATTCACCGGTCGAGGTGATCGATGCCTCCGTAACTGATGTCGCCACCCGGGTGCGCGAGCTGACCGGCGGCAAGGGCGCCGATATCGTCTTCAACACCGTCGGTGATCCCTATTTCCAGGCCGCGCACAAGTCGCTGGCGCTGCGCGGCCGCCAGATCCTGATCGCGGCGGTCGACCGCATCGTGCAGTTCAACATCCTCGAATTCTACCGCGGACAGCACACCTATGTCGGCATCGACACGCTCGGGCTGTCGTCGGTTGCGACCGGCGCGGTGCTGCGCGAACTGACGCCAGGATTTGCCAGCCGGCATCTCAAGCCGTTTCCGATCAAGCCGAGCGCCATCTATCCGCTGGCGCAGGCCACGGCCGCCTTCGTCGCGGTCGCCGGCTCGTCGCGCGACCGCGTGATCCTGCGGCCATAGGGAGCGAAGGGCAGCCACATGGATTCCGTCACCATCGTCATCATCTCTGCCCTCGTTATCGGCCTGATCTACGGCTCGGTCGGGCTGCTCAGCGGCTTCTGCATGATGAGCAGCCTGCGCGGCTGGTGGGCGCAAGGCGATCGCCGGTTGGTGCGCACCTTTGCGTTGGCGATGGGTGTCGGGATTGCAGCCTCGCAGCTCCTTGCAGCCGCTGGAATCGTCGATCTCGGCAAGTCGATCTATTTGCAGCCGTCATTTTCGGCGCCGGTGATGTTCCTCGGCGGCCTGCTGTTCGGTTACGGCATGGTGCTGTCGAACGGCTGCGGCTCGCGCGCACTGGTGCTGCTCGGCCGCGGCAATCTCCGTTCGTTTGTGGTCGTGATCGTGCTCGGCATCTTCGCCGAGATGACGCTGAAGGGCCTGATTGCGCCGGCGCGGATCGCGATGGTGCAGGTGTCGCAAGTGACGCTGGCGGCCAATTCGGCGCCTGCGCTGCTTGCGGCCTTCGGTCTCAGCGCCGCGCACGCGCGGATGGCTGCGGCGTCGGTGCTTGCCGCAGCACTAATCATCTTTGCCCTTGCGCATGCGCCGTTCCGGAAATCGTTCGGCCAGATCCTGGCCGGCCTGATCGTCGGCCTGCTCGTGGCCGCCGGCTGGTATGCGACTGGCTTTCTCGGCGCCGATGATTTCAACCCGACGCCGGTGACCTCGCTGACCTTCGTCGCGCCGATCGCGGACTCGCTGCAATATGTGATGCTGTCGACGGGCTCGACGCTCAATTTCGGCATCGTCACGGTGTTCGGCGTGTTCGCCGGCAGCCTGGTCACGGCGCTCGCCACCGGGCGCTTCCGCCTCGAGGGCTATCATTCGCCGTGGCACATGCTGCGTTCCGCCGGCGGCGCGGCGCTGATGGGCGCGGGCGGCGTGATGGCGTTCGGCTGCTCGATCGGCCAGGGGCTGACCGGCCTGTCGACGCTGTCGCTGGCATCCTTTGTCGCGGTCGCCGGCATCATGCTCGGCGCCGCCGCTGGCCTGCGTGGCGCGCTCCGGGTTCGCCCACTCGCGGCAAGCTGAAAAATCACGCGCGCGATGGCGCATCGGCCAGCGAGCTGAGCGCGATGCCGCCGACGATCAGCGCCGCTGCTACCGCCAGCGACAGGTCGATCGGTTCGCCAAGCAGCAGCGCCGCCGTTACGATGCCGACGATCGGCGTCCCGGTCGTGCCCAGCGACGTCGTCAGCGCCGGCAAGCTCTTGTTGACCATCGACATCGCCCAATAGGCCAGCGCCGTGCCGATGAAACCGGAATAGAGAAACAACAGCGCGAGGTGGGGTGACCAGGTCACCTCGGGCACGCCCTCGATCGCCAACGCCATCGGCGTCAGCACCAGCGTGGCGACGAGCACCTGCCACAGCAGCAACTGCAGCGGGGTCGCGATCCAGCGGTGGGAGCGGATGTAGATGATGTTGGCCGCCCAGCAGATCGCGGCGAGGATGATCATGCCGGCGCCGGCAATGACGTGCAGGTTGCTCCAGTCCAGCGATGCCGGGTTGAGGATCACGCAGAGACCGGCCAGCCCCGATGCGACGCCCGCGAGTTTCAGCAGGCCGAGCCGTTCGGACCGCACAGCGCCGGCGGCGAGTGCGACCCAGAGCGGCGTGGTGTAGCCGAGCACGATGCCCTTGCTCGCCGGCAGGTAACGCAGGCCGGCGGCGACCAGGACCGAAAAGAACGTCATGTGCAGCAGCGCGACGCTGAGCACGACCGGGACGTCGGCGATATCAGGAATAATCAGGTTGCCGCTGGCGCGCAGGATGACCAGCAGCGCGGCCAGGGCGATCCAGCTCCGGATCGCCGCGGTCCACAGCGGCGGGACGGCCTGGACCAGCGATTTCGTCACCGACCAGTTGATGCCCCAGGCCAGCACCACGACGATGAACAGGGCGGTGGCCTTGGCAGATGACAGGGACTGGTTCACGGCAGAATCCTTGCGGGTGATACCCATTCTGAATAGGATCGTTCTGGCTCTCTCAAAAGAGCCAGACAAGATAGATAGAGAGAGCCAGATTGATCCTCGCAGAATTGCTCGCGCTGAAGCGGACGGACGATGCCGGGCTGGTTGGGCAACTGACGCATCAGCTCCGTGCGCTGATGGCGGGCGGCCGGATCAGGAGCGGCGCCGTGCTGCCGTCGAGCCGCAGTCTTTCGGCCGAGCTCGATGTCTCGCGCAACACCGTGACGCATGCCTATGAGCAACTCGCGGCCGAAGGCTATTTGCGCGTCGCCGCGCGGCGTCGCCCGGTGGTGGCTGATGATATCGGCGAGCGGTTCGCCAAGGCAGCGTCTAAGACAGCTCCTGCGCCGCGACGCGAAGCGGTGCGTAAGCCGTCGCTGTCACCCTGGGCTTTGCGGCTGTCGGACACCGACTGGCCGCTGTCCTATCAGGCGGATTTCCGGCCGCTGCGTCCCGGGCTCGCCGATGCGCGCGAATTTCCGCATGAGATCTGGGCGCGCTGCCTGCGCCGCAGCGCGCTGCGCCGTCGCTTCAACGAGCAGACCGTGATCAACCGGCCCAGTTTGCGTGAAGCCTTGCGTGACTACCTCGAGGTCAACCGCGGCGTGCGCGCCGAGGCAGACCAGATCCTGATCCTCCCGACGGCACAGGCGGCGCTGACGCTGATCGCCGCGACCGCGATCGTGCCTGGCGATGCGGTGTGGACCGAGGACCCCGGATATCCCGGTGCCGCGGCAGCGTTTCGCGCGGCCGGCGCCAACGTCGTCGGCGTCAGGCTGGACAATTGCGGCATGATGCGGATGCGCGAGGCGCGGCCGCCAAAACTGATCTTCACGACGCCCTCGCATCAGCATCCGACCGGCCGCGTGATGCCGGTGGCCCGCCGCACCGAGCTGCTGACGGCCGCCGAGCCCGGCAAGACCTGGATCGTCGAGGACGATTACGATGGCGAGTTTCACTACGACAGCCGGCCGATGCCGGCACTGCAGGGGCTCGATCGGGAAGGGCGCGTGCTCTATGTCGGCACCTTCGCCAAGGCGATGACCGCCGATATCCGTCTCGGTTATCTGGTGGTGCCAGCGTCGCTGGCGCGAACGATGGAGATCGCGCAGCGGCATCTCGGGCTGATCGCCTCCGTGCATGTCCAGGAGGCGCTGGCCAGTTTCATGGCGGACGGACATTTCCTGGCGCATATCAGGCGCACGCGGCGCATCTACCGCTCGCGCCGGGACCATCTCGCCGCGGCGCTGACACGGCATCTGAGCGAGGTGCTGGTGGCCGAGGTCCCGCCTGGCGGGATGCAACTGGTCGCCCGCCTGAAACATGGCACCACCGATCGCGACGTCGTGAGCCGGCTCGGCGCCGCCGGCGTCGAGGTGCGTGCGCTGTCGAGCCTCGCCGTGGAGCGGCCTCGCGACCATGGCCTGCTGCTCGGCTTCGCCGCCTGGCGCGAGGCCGAGATCGGCGCCGCGGTCCGGATCATGGCGAACGCGCTGGCCGGCAAGCGCGCGGTCCGCGGCTAGCTAGGGCGTGAACCCATAAACTTGGAGCGGCCGGCGGACGTCCGCTTTGGTGCCGATAACGGACTCGTGTCGGACATGGCCCCATGTCCGAAAAGGGCCCAGGAGCGGACATTGCCATGTCTACCTTGTCAGCGCGGGGCGGATGGTCAAATTTCCATGGCTCTCGCCGCGCTATTGCTCCAATTGAATGCGCGCGCTTTTGGCTCCGTTCAACAGCCGTCGCAAATGAAAGCCCGCAAGTGCGTCGCTGGAATGCAACCCGACCAATGCCGCAAAGGCCGGCATCGCCGTGGCGTCTCCGGCCTCCAGTTTAGCGAAGGCATCGCGATACTGCGCCGTGGCGGCCCCCTCGAACGCAGCCTCCGACAGCGGCTCGTAAGCCCGCAGTGGTTCACTGCGCCCGCGCAACATCAGATCGCCGACCGGTCTGCCGCGAAAGGCCTTGGCGCCGTCGGCGACCGCCGCACTGACGCAAATACGCGTGCCGAGAAATTTGTTGGCAGCCTCAAGCCGCGCCGCGGTGTTGATGGTGTCGCCATAGGCGGTGTAGTCGAAGAAGCGGCTACCTCCGAAATTACCCACCAGCGCGGGGCCGGCGTGAACGCCGACGCGGGTTGTACCGAAATTCACACCCTTGGCCTGCCACCGCCCGCGGAATTCCTCGGCCCAGATATCCAGACCATGAGCGCAGGCAATGGCGCGCGCCGCATAATCCGGCTGGTCTCCCGGTGCGTTGAAGAGGATCTGGATCGCATCGCCGATGATCTTTGCAACCGTGCCCTCATGCGCAAAGACAACATCGGTCATGCCGCCGACATATTCGTTGAGCAACGCGCCCAGCACTCCGGGTGCTGCGGTTTCCACCAGCGATGTGAAACCGGTGATGTCGGTAAAGATGGTCGCGACCTCGCGCCATTGCACTTCCATACCGTTACTTTCGCTGACGGCCGCGAGCCGGGAGGCGATCTGCGGCGAAAAATATCGCGAAAGCGACGCGTGCGCGCGCTCGGCTTCCGCCTGGCGGCGGCGTGCTTCGCGCATCATTTCGACGTGACGGATGGTCTTGTCGATGGTCATTTCGAGATCGCCGAAATCGATCGGCTTGGTCAGAAAATCGAACGCACCCCGATTCATCGCGGTACGGATGTTGCTCATGTCGCCATAAGCGGAAACGATGATGGTCGATTTCCTGTCCTCAGCCTCCTGCAGTTTCTGCAGCAACGACAGACCGTCCATCCGCGGCATGTTGATGTCGGAGACCACCATGTCGACCTGCGGATGGTCCGCGATCGACTGCAGTGCCTCGATGCCATCGTGCGCGAATACAAACGCCACCGCGCCGTCACGAATTTGCTTGCGAAATTTCTGCAGCACCAAAGCCTCAAGATCGGGCTCGTCGTCGACAACCAGGATGGTGGCGGTCATGCGGCCTGCCCAAGACGGGTGTCTATCTCGTGACGCAACAGCGAGAAGTCGATCGGTTTGGTCAGCAGCCCTATCGCGCCGCGTTCGATGGCCTTGCGGCGTGTTTCCGCGTCGCCATAGGCGGTAATCATGATGACGGGAACGTCGGGCCGCTCCGCGCGCACCTTCGGCAGCATCTCCAGCCCGCTCATGCCGGGCATATTGATGTCGGACAGGATCAGGATCAGCGACGGATCGCTGATCTCGGCGGCCCGGAGCAACGCGTCAGGCGCTGATGGAGCAAACTCCATGGTGAAGCGCCCGGATTTCAGGTCACGGCGGAACTGCTGACGGAACAATGCTTCAACGTCGGGCTCGTCATCGACGACAAGGATATAAACGCTCAATTTGCGCCTCCAGCCTGCGACTGTACCGCCGCGGTTCGCGGCAGCGTAATAATAAATTCGGTAAATTCGCCGGGTATGGTATCGACGTCAATCTTGCCGCCATGTTGTTTCACCACGATGTCGTGGCTCATTGACAGGCCAAGTCCGGTGCCCTCGCCCGCCGGTTTGGTGGTGAAGAAGGGATTGAACATCTTCTCCTTCACCTCCAGTGGGATTCCGGTGCCGTTGTCGCGAATCCGGATTTCGACCTTGTTGCCGAGGCTTTTGGTGGTCGCGCTCAGCGTCGGCTCAAAACTCACGTCGCCCGTTTCCTTGCGTTTGGCGGCGGCATAAAAGCCGTTTGAAATCAGATTGAGAAACACCCGCGTGATTTCCTGCGGATAAAGGTCGATCATGCCGGCACCGGGATCGAAATCCCGCTGCAACGTGATATTGAAGCCGGAACGCTCGGCCCGCGCACCGTGATAGGCCAGATTCAGGCTCTCCTCGACGATCGCATTGATGTCGGCGGGGCGGTGTTCGCCCGACCCTTCGCGCGAATGCAACAGCATGTTCTTGACGATCGAATCGGCGCGCTTGCCGTGCTGCACCACTCTTTCGAGATTGCCCTTCAGCATCTGCGTGAGCTCGTCGACCTCCTCCCGCACCTTGCCGTCGAGCGCGGCCGCCTTGAGCAAATCGTTCAACTCGTCGATCAACTCGGTCGAGAGCGCCGAGAAATTGTTGACGAAGTTGAGCGGATTCTTGATCTCGTGGGCGATGCCGGCGGTGAGCTGGCCTAGCGAAGCCAGCTTCTCGGTCTGCACCAGGCGATCCTGCGCGGTGCGCAGGTCTTCGAGCGAGAGCGAGAGCTCCTTGGTGCGCGCCTGTACTTGTTCGAACAAACGCACGTTCTCGATGGCAATGACAGCCTGGTCGGCAAAGGTCTGTACGAGGTCAATCTGGCGCTGGCTGAACGGTCCGGGCTCCGGTCTTCCAAGCAACAGCACGCCTTCGACCGCGCCGTCGCGCATCAGCGGCACCGCGAGCACCGCCCGGTAGGCGCCGATCGTTGGAGCCTGACCAAAATTATATTCGGGATCGAGTTGCACATCGGCGACGTGAACCGGCTTGCCGTCCATGAAGACCCGGCCGGTGATCGTTTCACGACCCGGCCTGATCGGGTTGGCCTGCATGAAATCGACAAAGGCCGGCGTGCAGCCCGATTCGGCCTGCAGCCGCATCACCTCGCCTTCGCGCAGGCATATGATTCCGAGCGATGCGCCGCACAGCGATTTCGCGGAATCGGTCAGTGTGGTGAGCACCGATTTCAGGTCGAACGCTGAGCGGCTGATGACTTTCAGCACGTCGGCGGTCGCGGTCTGCTGCTGCAGCGATTCACTGAGATCGTCGGTGCGCTCACGCAATTCGTTGAGCAGGCGGGCGTTCTCGATGGCGATCACCGCCTGACTGGCGAAGCTCGTCACCAGATCAATCTGCTTGTCGGAAAACGGGTGAACGGTCTGCCGGAAAATCGCAATCACACCAGCAAGGCGGTCCTCCTTCAACATCGGCACCAGCAGAACGGTCCGGGCACCGCCGAGTTCAGCCAGTTCTACGATCGGCGGGAAGCCCGCCAGGTAGTCCGGCTCTCGCCTGACATCCGGGACCTGGACGATCCGCCGGGTCAGAACGACCCGGCCCAGAGGGTCGGTCGGCGGCGGGAAGATGACGGGATGGCGGGAAAAGGATTCCGCAAAGGCCGGCGGCAGGTTGAACACCGAAGCGCAACGAAAGCCTTTATCTTCACAAAGAAACAAATTGCCGAATTGGGCGTCACAGATCGTGGTCGCGCTGGCCAGGATGGTATGGAACACCGGATCCAGTTCACCGGGCGAGCGGCTGATGACCTGCAACACCTCGGAAGTCGCAGTCTGATGCTGCAGGGATTCACTGAGATCGTCGGTGCGCTCGCGCAATTCGTTGAGCAGGCGGGCATTCTCGATGGCGATCACGGCCTGGCTGCCGAAGCTTGTCACCAGATCAATCTGCTTATCGGAGAAGGCGTGAACGGTCTGCCGGAAGATAGCGATCACGCCGACAAGGCTTTTTTCTCTCAACATCGGTACGAGCAGCAGCGTGCGAGCACCGCCCAACTCGACCAACTCCACAATCGGAGGGAAGTTGGTAAGGTAGGCCGGCTCCTCTTTAACGTCGACGACGTGAACGAGTTGCTGGGTCGCAATCAGCCGTCCTAACGGATCAATGGGCGGCGGGTAGATGACAGGATTGCGCGAAAAGGTTTCCGCGAACGCCGGTGGCAGATTGAACATGGAGGCGCAACGGAAGCCGCCGTCTTCATAGAGGACTAACAGACCGAATTGGGCATCACAGATATTGGTCGCGTTGGCCAAGATCGTTTGGAACACGGGATTGAGTTCACCGGGCGAGCGGCTGATGACCGTGAGCACCTCGGACGTCGCGGTCTGATGCCGTAGGGACTCTTGCAAGCCGGCCGTCTTCGTCTGTACCTCGTCGAACAGGCGAGCGTTCTCGATCGCGATCACGGCCTGGTCGGCGAAGGTCTGCAGCAGTTCGAGCTGCCTTTCCGAGAGTCTGAAGCCCGCCTCCGGGTGGGTGAGGATGATCGTGCCGATGCCGCTCGCTTGACTGATGAGCGGCACGAAGGTGATCGATCGGAAACCGCCCGCGATGCCGATCCGTTTGGTGAAGTCGGGCGTTTCAGGATCCGTGATATCCGGAATTTCAACGATTCGTCGCGTCACAAGGGCGCGCGCCGACGGCGAGCGCTCCGCATCGAACGGAATGGGATACATGGCGCTGGCACGGTCGTGGTCGAAGGTTGCGACCAGCTCAGCGCTCGCATTCCAGTGAAGTTGGCCGTCTTTCAGCGTTGTAATCGTCGCCGAGCATGGTGCGAACAGCGTTGCCGCGCTCTTCACGATCGATTCGAAGACCGGTTGCACGTCGGAGGGCGAGCTTGCGATCATCTTGAGGATATCTGACGTCGCGGTCTGCCGTTCCAATGCCTCCTGCGTCTCGTTGAACAGCCGAGCGTTTTCGATGGCAATCATTGCCTGGTCGGCAAAGGTTTCTACCAGATCGATCTGGCTTTTGGTGAAGGGCCCGGGCTCGGGACGCGTCAGCACCAGCACGCCTTCGACCTTGTCGTTCCTTAGCATTGGCACGCCCAGCGTCGCGCGAATTCTGATCAGGGAACCGGCCGGCATCTCCATGTCCGGGTCCTCGAGAACGTCAGGAATAACTTCGACCTTTCCCGATCCGATGACGCGTGAGGTCGCCGAACCACGGCCCGCTCTCGGCGGATTAGCCGCCCAATATTGCAGGAATTCGGGTGTGGTGCTGGACGCCGCCTTCAGCGGGAAGAGGTCGCCTTCGCGAAGGAAGATCGAGCCCCGATTGGCACCACTTATCCCCACTGCGGACTTTATCAGCGTTTCGAGAACAATTTGGAGATCGAAAGTCGAGCGGCTGATGATCTTGAGCACGTCAGCGGTAGCGGTTTGCTGCGCAATCGACGCATCAAGCCTGCGCTGGAGATCAGCAATGACCTGCTGGGGATCGCCGGCAACGTTATCCGTCACAATGAATATTCCAAATTATCAGGCGGGACGCTGGGCGCCACCTCGATTTCGCTCCTGATACATCAAAGCATGACGGCCCGACCTCAGCCAAGGGTGGTTGGGCTCAAAATCGATCGAAATGTCCGTCAAGGGTCAAACTGAGACCTCGCACCGGCGGGCAGGCACGTCCGGTCTTTGCTCGGAAGCGGACATCGTTACGGCCGTTAGGCATGTCTCAGAAGGGCCAAAGGCCGATGTCCCCTACCACGACTACGCTCGGCGTCAGCCAGCTAGACGTATGGGTAGTGCCATTTTAAAGTTCAGCTCAGCAGACGTAACGCGACAATGATTAGCGGAAAAACGATAAAAATGAAGACTACTATTGCGGTATGGTTCTCATCGACGTTCCCGCCGCACATAAGAAAACTCAAAAGGACGAGTTCCAATGCGTACGCTGCCTTGTGAAGGGGTGATTGCAACTGTCCCGAGGCCACACGCTCAGCGCTCTTTTCGCGTGCTCGCTTCCCACTCCAGAAGTACAATGCAATAAATGCAATAAAAGCTATGACTACAATCCACGCCACGCTCATTGCCGCCTTTCAGATCGATGGCCCCAAAATGTCTATCGCATTGTCATATTGGGTTCAGTCATACTCGCGCCTCGTCGCCCACTGTCGCTAGGTTGTATGGGCTAATTGCGTCAACCAATAACGCGCCGAATGCTCAATTTTGGATTGAAGCGATGTGACTTCCGCTCTGGGTCAATCGCGTCGCTTTGACCCTGTGTCGGTAGCTTCCGGTCTACCCCGAGGAACGGACATCGTCGGACCGGCCGGGCATGTCTCAAATTGCCAATAGCGGTCGAGCATCTAAAACCGACATTTTGTAGGAGCCACGGACTAATCGATCCTCTAACTACTCGTAAACGATACCATGCAACTTCAACATAGCGCTTTCGGCGGATCGTAATCTTAGATCGTTACGCTACCTGCGGGAGCAGCAAGCCCTTCTCGCGGCTTAACCGAGCCGCGTCGGAGTGATGTAATGTTGGGGTTTGAAAAGGGGTATGTCGAACGCACGGCACGGACCAAATCAAAATCATTCTTGAAACGGGTGATCATTATTAACTCAATGACCGCGCCTTTCTTCCTTTTCTTCACGATCGGGAGTTGGAACGACTCAAAGTCGCCTGGAGATGTTTTTTTTGCAATATTGGTCTCTACTGGCTTCCTGGTCGGACTGCGTATTTTTTATTTAGTATGGCGCGCCGCTAAACGGCAAAAAGAGCTCAACATTCGTTGACGGCGTGCAGGTGATTTCAAAGCATACCGTTTTTCAGAAAACGGGCTTCGCCCGATGACGACAGCACCTGACGCGCCGAATTCACAAACCCCACAAGCTTTGATTTTTAGAGGTTCGAAGTCTGCTTTGGGTCGGTCGCGTCGATTTTGGCATGTCCGGGATTATGTCCGCTTACGGGATAATCTCGGAAGTACCAGTCCTCCGGTTTTGCCGGTTGAAGGCATCGGGTTGGACGTGATTCAAGCGTCCAAACCGGGGCCTCGAATCATGCGGTATGAACTCACGGACTTTGAATGGGCTGCCATCCGGTCGTTTCTGCCTAACAAGCCGCGTGGCATTCCCCGTGTTGACGACCGGCGCGTCCTGAACGGCATCTTTGAGTCCACGCCCTAGTGCGGGCGAGTCGGGTACACGATTTCGGAATATTGGAAGAATACCCCTGAGTTGCCCGGCGTGTCAAGTTGCCTGATCGAACGCCGGCAGCCGCCAGCTACTTTGCATGGGGTTGTTTTCGATATTTTGGCAGCGCGCGCCAGCGGCGGCCGTTTACTCCGCCGCCTTGGTCACGATCCGCACCTCCGACGTCAGCGTCTTGTGCACGGGGCATTTGTCGGCGATTTCCATCAGCCGCTTGCGCTGATCGGCGTCGAGCGCACCCTCGATTTTGATGACGCGGTCGATCTGGTCCAGCATGCCCTCCCGCGTCTCGCACTCCTCGCAATCCTTCGCATAGATCTTGTTGTGCTGAAGCGTCACGGTGATGCGCTCGACCGGCAGTGATTTGCGGTCGGCATACATCCGCATCGTCATCGAGGTGCAGGCGCCGAGCGCGGTCAGCAGGAAATCGTAAGGACCGGGGCCGCTATCCTGGCCGCCGACCGAGACTGGTTCGTCGGCGAGCAGGTGATGTGGGCCTGACGTGACGATCTGCTGCAATTTGCTGTTACGGGTCTCCTGCACCACGACGTTGCGCGGCGCGGCGCTTGTGTTTGCCACTGGCTGCGGTGCCGCGAGATCGACATAGCGCTCGACCCAGGCGCCGATCACGTCGGCGACATAGGCCGCATCCTCTTTGCCGCTCAGCAGGTGATCGGCGCCCGCAAGCGAGACGAAGCTCTTGGGATGTTTGGCCGCGACGAAGATATGCGTGGCGTTGTCGATGCCGACGGTATCGTCGGTCGGCGAATGCATGACCAGCAGGGCCTTGTGCAGCTTGGTCACCTGCGCCGTCAGATTCTGCTCGGCGACATCGTCGAGCAGTTCGCGCTTGATGCGGAACGGACGGCCGGCGAGCGACACCTCCACCTCACCCTGCGCGCGGATGTCGTCGACCTTGTCCTTGAACAGATGCGTGACATGGGCGGGATCGGACGGCGCGGAGACGGTGACGACCGCCTTCGCCTCGGGGATCTTCCCGGCGGCCGCGAGGATCGCGGCGCCGCCGAGGCTGTGGCCGATCAGGATCGCGGGCGCCTGCCGCGTCTCGCGCAGATGATCCGCGGCGCGGACGAGATCGGCGACGTTCGACGAGAAGGTCGAATTGGCGAAATCGCCCTCGCTGGAGCCGAGGCCGGTGAAATCAAACCGCAACGTCGCGATGCCCTTGGCCGCGAGCGCCACCGCGATACGCTTTGCCGCCAGAACGTCCTTGCCGCAGGTGAAGCAGTGCGCGAACAGCGCGTAGGCCTTGACCGGGCCATCGGGCGTATCGAGCGCGGCGGCAAGCTGATGGCCGCCCGTACCCGTGAATTGAAAGCGTTCATGCGGCACGGCGGGCTCCATCGTCGTTATTGGTTGTCAGTCGCCAGAATAGCGCTGTTCGGCCTAGGGGTCACCGCGATTGTGATAGCCGCGCACCTCCCAATAGCCGGGCGCGTCCTCGGCCAGAAATTCGATGCGCTGCAGCCATTTGGCGCTCTTCCAGAAGTACAGATGCGGCACCACGAGCCGCACCGGCCCGCCATGCTCCTGCTCCAGCGGTTGGCCCGACCAGCTATGGGCGAGCAGCGCGTCCTCGGCGGCGAAATCCTCCAACGGCAGGTTCGTCGTATAGCCGTCATGCGAATGCAGTACGACGAAGCTTGCGTCCTCGCGTGGCTGGCAGGCGGCGAGCAGGTCGCGGGTTGCGAGGCCCTCCCACTGATTGTCGTAGCGCGACCAGGTCGTGACACAATGAATGTCGGAGACGAACTGCGTCTGCGGTTGCGCCACGAACTGCTCGAACGTCCAGAAGATCGGATACGCGACCGCGCCGTAGACGTCGAGACGCCAGCGCGCCTGGGAGATATTGGGCAGCAGCCCAAGGTCGAGGACCGGCCAATCCCGCGTCAGATGCTGACCGGGCGGCAGGCGCTGCTCCTCGGGCCGGCTGATCTTGCCGGTGAGGAACTTGCCTTCGCGCGCCCAGCGCTGCTTGCTGCGCGTCAGCTTGCTCTCGGTCGGCGGTTGGTCGTCGTCGGTCATGGCGGTATCACTCGTGGCGATGCATCGCCGATTCGTTCTTGGTATCGCGCATGGTCGTGTAAATCAGCAGCGACAGGAAGATCATGCCGCTGAGGTAGTAGTAGAACCAGTCCTCATGCCCGATGCTCTTGAAGTAGAGCGCAACCGCGGGCGCGGTGCCGCCGAACACCGAGACAGTGATGGCGTATGGTAGGCCGACTCCGAGCGCGCGGACATTGGTCGGGAACAGCTCGGCCTTCACGATCGCGTTGATCGAGGTGTAGCCGGCGACGAAGATCCAGGCGGCGCAGATCAAGAGGAACGCGATGAAGGGCGACTTGGTCTCTTTCAATACGGTCAGGATCGGGATTGTCGCCAGCGTTCCGGCCACGCCGAAGAAGATCAGAAGTGGCTTGCGGCCGATGCGGTCGGAAAGCGCGCCATAGATCGGCTGCAGGATGGTCGCGAAGATCAGCGAGCCGAAGATCACGAAGGTGGTCTGATCCTCGGTCAAGCCCACCGAGAGCTTGACGAAGGTCTGCATGTAGGTGGTGAATGTATAGAACGCCGCGGTGCCGCCGGCGGTGAGGCCGACCACCAGCAGCAATTCGCGGGGGTAGTTTAGGAGGCCGCGGATCGAACCGGTCGGCTTGGAGACCTTCTTGGCTTCGATGAAGGCCTCGGTCTCGTGCAGGCCGCGCCGCATCACCGCGGCGAAGATCGCAAGGAAAGCGCCGATCACGAACGGAATCCGCCAGCCCCAGGCCCTCAGCTCGTCCGGCGTCAGGAAGACCTTTTGCAGCAGCAACAGCACGATGATCGCGGTGAGCTGGCCGCCGATCAGCGTGACGTATTGGAAGCTGGAATAGAAGCCGCGATGGTTCGGGTCGGCGACCTCGCTGAGATAGGTGGCGCTTGCGCCATATTCGCCGCCGAGGCTCAGGCCCTCGATGATGCGGGCCAGCGCCAGGATCACGGGGGCGGCAATGCCGATCGTGGCGTAGGTCGGCGTCGCCGCAATGATCAGCGAGCCGAAGCACATGCAGACCACCGAGAGCGTCAGCGACAGGCGGCGGCCATAGCGGTCGGCGATGTAACCGAACAGCCAGCCGCCCAGCGGGCGCATCAGGAAGGTCGCCGCGAACAGCACCGCGACATTGAGCTGCTGCACCACCGGATCGCTGTTCGGAAAGAACGCCGGCGCGAAATACAGCGCAAACGCCGTATAGGCGTAGAAATCATACCACTCGACGAGATTGCCGACCGATCCGATGAAGATCGCCTTCACCCGCCGCTCGACGTCGTGGATGTCGAGATGATTGCTCGCGGGCTGAGCGGTTTGATCGGTCATAGCGTGGCCTCCCGGACTCTTTTGTTTGATTCCGGGGCCAAGCTACCTCATTTGGGTGGCGCGATGGAACTGCTCTCCGGCTCGTCAGGCGTTCTTGGAGGTGTTCTTGCCAAAGAGCATTGGCAGTTGACGCGGGCCGCGCACCGTGCCTTCCGACCAGGTCACCTTGCTGGCCGGGTCGAGTCGGAAATCCGGGATCCGCTTCAGCCATTCCTCGATTGCGACCGTCATCTCCATCCGCGCCAGATTGGAGCCGACGCAGCGATGGATGCCGAGGCCGAAGGCGGCGTGGCGGTTCTCCTTGCGGTCGATCACCACCTTGTCGGCGTCGGGGAACATGGCGGGATCGCGGTTGGCCGCCGGGAATGACAGCAGCACCATGTTGCCCGATTTCACCGGGCAGCCAGAGATGGTGGTCTCCTTCATCACCTCGCGGGCCATCGTCACCGGCGAATACGCGCGCAGGAATTCCTCGATCGCGGTCGGGATCAATGCGGGCTCGGCGAGCAACCGCTCGCGGTCAGCGGGTGTCTTGGCGAGATGCCAGAGCGAGGAGCCAAGCGCGCTCCAGGTGGTGTCGATGCCGGCGATCAAGAGCAGCCGCAGCGAGCCGAGCACGTGTTCGTCGGAGAGCGGCCGACCGTCCGGGCCCTTGGCTTGCATCAGCGTCGAGATCAGGTCGTCGCCCGGCTCAAGCTTGCGCTGCTCGAGATGGGCCATGAAGTAGCCCGTCATCTCCCGCACACCGCTCATCAGCTGGTTGTCGTCCTTGATGCCGAGCTCGAGGATCTGGTGGATCCACTTGATGAAGAGGTCGCCGTCCTTCTCGGGGATGCCGAGCATGTGGGCAATGGCGCGCACCGGGATGTGCTTGGTGTAGCGCGCCGCGGCGTCACAACGGCCATCGGCGATGAACTCGTCGATCAGCTCGTTGCAGATCGCGCGCACTCGCGGTTCGAGCTTCTTCATCGCATCGGGCGTGAACGGCGGCAGCAGCACCTGCTTGGCGGGCTTGTGCTCCGGCGGATCGGAGGTAATCGGCGGCGCCCTCGCGGTGATGTCGGGGCGGACGTCGCGCACGATCACGCGGCGCGAGGAGAAATGCTCGGTGTCGTAGGCGATCTCCTTCACCGCCTGATAGGTCGTCGGCATGTAGCAGCCGAGGAAGCGCTCGGTGTGCACGACGGGCGAGGCGGCGCGCAGCTCCTCCCAGATCGGAAACGGATCTTCGGTCCAGGTCGGATCGGTGTGGTCGAAATCGTTGACCCAGTCGGTGACCGCCGGGTGTTCGGGCACGAAGTTTGCGGACTCGGAATCGGACATCGGGTCGTTTCCTCTGCTCGTTCGTTCAAGAGTGGACTGAATGCGACGGTGTTACTCTTCCGTGACCTCGATCGCGATTTCCGGACAATTGGTCTGGGCAAGCCAAGCCTTGTCCTCGAGGCCATCAGGGACGGACCCGTCGCCGATCTCATGGGCGTTGCCGTAGTCGTCGAGTTCGAACAGTTCAGGGGCGAGTGATTTGCAGCGGGCGTGACCCTGGCACTTGTCCTGGTCGACGCGGATCTTCAGCTTGGACATGCAAGCGCTCTCCCTCGGTGCTCGCGCGCAATGGGGCGCGCCAGGTTCCACATTGTTCTCTTTGCAAGTTCTAGCTTGCTTGGGTGGCTGGCATTTAACCGGACCACCAAGTTATAGCATATTACATTATCGAACCGCTTGCGCGTCAAGCGAAAATTCAGCGTGGTGGACCGTCCGAGCAACGTCTGCACGGCAGAGTGGGCAATCCGCGATCTGCAAGAGGGATCATCATTTGGATTTTCGATCGAAGTCATTGAGGAATTTAATTTCCAAATGACGCTGTGAATTGTCACCATGAACGGCAGACTGAAGGGGTATTTGCGATGGCACTCATCGGATCGCGCCCGGACTGGTTGACGTTCGACTGCTACGGGACGCTGATTCAATGGGATGAGGGCCTGATCTCGGCGACAAATCGAATTCTGGCGCGCACCGGATCGAGCATCGAGCCGCAGGCGTTTCTGGAGGTGTTTGATCGCCATGAACATTCCCTCGAGCGAAGCCGCCCGCATCTGTCGTTCAAGGAGGTGACCGCCAAAGCGCTTGAAGCCGCCATGACCGAGTTGTCGCTGCCGTCGGATCCGAATGACGCAGCGATCCTGACGTCGTCGATCGGCAAGATGCCTCCCTTTCCGGAGGTCGTCGCGACGCTAGGCCGCCTGAAGGCCGCGGGATTCAAGCTGGCGATCATCTCAAACACGGTCGATGCGATCATCGCCGGCAACGTCGCACAGCTCGGCGGTTACATCGATCGGGTGATCACGGCGCAGCAGGCCCAAGCCTACAAGCCATCGCGTGAAATATTCGAGTATGCCTGGGCGTCGATCGGGATCGACAAGCCGCAGCTCGTCCATATCTGCGCCAGCCCGCATCTCGATCTCGTCGCCGCGCGTGATCTTGGGTTCCGGGCGATCTGGATCGACCGCGGCACGGGCCGCAAGCCGTTGCCCGACTATTCGCCGAACAAGGTTGCCGCGGCACTCGATCAGGTTCCGGGATTCCTTTCCGAAGCTGGTTGGATGTAGCTCGTGAGGGGAAGTCTCGGATGACCGACTACTGACCTGGATTCAGGCGGCGCTTTCCTTCGGGCCCTCGTGTGCAATCGGGCGCGCCGGGTTTCCTCAATCCTCTTTATGCAAGGTCTAGCTTGCTTGGGCGGCCGGCCTCTTAACCGGATCGCCAAGTTATAGTATATTACATTATCGAAGCGCTTGCGCGTCAAGCGAAAAGTCAGTGATGTCAGCCGTGATGGGACAAATCGTTCGTAAGCCGTTCAAAACCTACCACCATGGCGATCTCAGGGACGCCCTGATCCAGGCTGCCTTGCAGGAGGTCGAACTCGGCGGGCCGGAGGCGATCAGCATCAAGGCGCTGGCGAAGCAGCTCGGCGTCTCGCAGCCGGCGCCATACCGGCATTTCGCCGACCGCGACGCGCTGCTGCAGGCGGTGACCGCGGAAGCGTTCCGGCAGTTCAACGTGATCATGCGCGACGCGATCGAGACGCCGGCTTCGCAATCGAAATTGTCGCGCTTTGCGCAAGCAGCGCTCGCCTTCGGGCTCGAGCGCCACGGCATCTACCGGCTGATGTTCGCTTCGCGAACCATGGCGTGCGCGCCTGTCGGCAGCGAGCTGCATACTGCGGCGATGGAAACGCTGGCGCTGTTGATCGAGGCGTTCGAGGCGCCGGCGGTCGGCCTGCTGCGCGAACGTCAGGCGCTGAAGATCTGGGCCGGGCTGCACGGCATCGTGATGCTGGCGGAGCAGGGATTGCTCACCGGCGAGGTCGCCCATATCAGCCGCGAGGAGCTGATGGACGAGATCGTCGAGCAGACCAAACTCGCGCTGTCAGTCGCGCTGAAGGCGGCGGAAGAGAAGGCTTAAGCCGCCTTACTTCGGCGGCCGTGGATCGATCGGCGTCGTGCCGCGCAGGCCCAGAATGTCTTCCAGCACCTTCGCGCCGGCCAGAAGCCGCGCCTCCGCCCGGGGCTTCGCCACCATCTGCAGGCCGACCGGAAGTCCCGATGCGGTGAAGCCGCAGGGCAACGACAACGCCGGGCAGCAGGCCAGCGTGATCGCATAGACGATGCCGAGCCATTCGACATAATTGTCGAATTTTTTGCCGTCGCATTCGGCGACGTAGCGGTTCTCGATCGGGAACGGTGGCACGATAGTCGCGGGCGCCAGCAACAGGTCATACTTGTCGAAGAAGGCGAGGGTCCGCTCGGTCAGCGCCACGCGCTGCGCCTCGGCGCGCGCGAGCTGTTCGACGGAGAGCTTCAGGCCTTCCTCGATGTTCCAGATCACCTCCGGCTTGAGCAGGTCGCGCTTGGTGCGCAACAATTCGGCCTTGCTGATCGCGAAATCGAACGCGCGCAGCGCGTGGAAGCATTCATGGGCCTCACGCAGGTCGGGATGAGCTTCCTCGACGATCGCGCCGGCTTCGGCGAAGCGCTCCGCCGCCTTGCGGGTGATCGCCCTGACCTCGGGATCGACAGGCGTGATGCCAAGATCGGGCGAGTAAGCAATACGCTTCGGCTTGTTGCCGGACCGCGCCGCTGACAGGAACGATGTCGGCAGCACAGGCAGGGACAGTGGATCGGCCGCATGCTCGCCGCTCATCGCATCCAGCAGCAGTGCAAGGTCCTCGACGTTGCGCGCCATCGGTCCCTGCACGCCGAGCGTACGATTGACGCCGAATTTCGGCGTGTGCGCGACGCGGCCGATGCTCGGCCGCAGGCCCACAACGCCGCAGAAGCTGGCGGGGTTGCGTAAGCTACCGCCCATGTCGGAACCATGCGCGAGCCAGGCCGTGCCGGTCGCCAGCGCCACCGCCGCGCCGCCGGAGGAGCCGGCGGCCGAGCGCGATGTGTCCCAGGGATTGCGCGTCGGGCCGAACACCTCGTTGAAGGTGTTGGCGCCGGCGCCGAATTCCGGCGTGTTCGACTTGGCGTAGATCACGCCGCCATTGCTTTCGAGATGCTCGACCATCAGGTCGGACTTCGCGGGGATATTGTCCTTGAAGATCGGCGAGCCCAGCGTCGTCAGAACCCCCTGGACATTGGTGAGGTCCTTGATCGGAACGGGCAGGCCGGCGAGCAGGCCGCGCTCGGCCGCGGGCTTCTGCATCAAGGCCTTTGCATGGCTGCGGGCGCGGTCGAAGCACAGCGTCGGTAGCGCATTGACCTTGCCGTCAACCTCCGCGATGCGCTTCTCCAGCACGTCGAGCAGGTCGAGCGGGGTGACGTCGCCGGCTCTCAGTTTGTCGACGACGGCGCATGCCGTTTCCCGTACCAAGCCCTGATCTGCCATGCGCCGTTGCTCCTATCGGTTTTGCTTTCAGGTGCTGTAGAACATTTTTCGCGGTTGTGGCAATGCGCGGAGTTAGCCGTCATT
Organism: Bradyrhizobium sp. LTSP885; assembly: GCF_000938305.1. Lineage (GTDB taxonomy): Bacteria > Pseudomonadota > Alphaproteobacteria > Rhizobiales > Xanthobacteraceae > Bradyrhizobium. The sequence goes on along the minus strand of NZ_JYMT01000020.1, from coordinate 48,577 downwards.
GCGAGCCAACGGGTCGCGCGAATGCGCGCCCGATGACAGGCTCCGCGAAGCAATCCATGCCTCCACTTGGGGAAGCATGGATTGCTTCGTCGCTATCGCTCCTCGCAATGACGGAGAGAGGACGGGCCTAACCCCACCCCGACGTCAAACCGCCATCCACCGTATAGATCACTCCCGACGTATATCCCGCGCGGTCCGATGCCAGGAACGCCATCAGGTCGCCGATCTCGCGCGCGTGTGCGGGGCGGGCGAGCGGCAGGCCCTTCTGGAATTCCTTGTAGCGGTTCTCGTCGCCGAACTGATGCTTTGCGCGGGTCTTGAGCAGCGTGACGTGGCGGTCGGTGCCGACCGGGCCGGGATTGATGCCGACCACACGGATGTTGTCGGCGAGGCTTTTTCCGCCGAGCGCGCGGGTGAAGGCCATCAGCGCCGCATTGCCGGCGCTGCCGCAGATGTAATTGGCATCGAACTTCTCGCCGGCCGCACCGATATCGTTGACGACAACGCCGCCACCGCGCGCCTTCATCTGGGCGTAGATCGCGCGCGTCAAATTGATGTAGCCGAACACCTTCAGCTCCCAGGCGTGCCGCCAGGTTGGTTCGTCGATCTTGTCGATCGAGCCGCCGGGGATATCGCCGGCATTGTTGACGAGGATGTCGATGTCGGCGGCCTCCTTGGCCAGCCGGGCGAGATCGTCCGGCTTGCGCAGGTCGACCACGCTGATCGCGGCATCGATCTGATGAGCCGAGCGCAACCGCTCGGCGAGTGCCTTGAGCTGTTCGCCGTTGCGGGCGGCCAGCAGCAGATGGGCGCCTTCCTCGGCGAAGGCCTCGGCGGCGGCCGCGCCAATGCCCTTGGAGGCGCCGGTGATCAGGACACGCTTGCCGCGCAGATGCAGATCCATGGGAGTGCTCGCTTGCTATGAGGAACGGATGTCGGCGAATTTGGTGGGGCAGGGTCGCGCCGCGGTCAACACTGCACTGCAGCGTTGCGCCCGCGCGAAGTTTGGTTCATTGCAGGGCGATCAGCATAGGCGGCATTCCCGGCCGGGCAAATCACAAGGGTGTTCTCGATGAGCAGCGCAAAGAAGCAGTATCGGATTGCGGTCATTCCCGGCGACGGTATCGGCAAGGAAGTGATGCCCGAGGGCTTGCGCGTCATCGAGGCGGCGGCGAAGAAGCATGGGGTTTCCGTGCAGTTCGATCATTTCGACTTCGCCTCCTACGACTATTACGAGAAGCACGGCGAGATGATGCCGGCCGACTGGAAAGAAAAGATCGGCAAGCACGACGCGATCTATTTCGGCGCCGTCGGCTGGCCCGCCAAGATCCCGGATCACGTCTCGCTGTGGGGTTCGCTGATCAAATTCCGCCGCGAGTTCGACCAGTATGTCAATCTGCGCCCGGTGCGGCTGATGCCCGGCGTGCCGTCGCCGCTGGCGGGCCGCAAGCCGGGCGATATCGATTTCTGGGTGGTGCGTGAAAACACTGAAGGCGAATATTCATCCGTCGGCGGCCGCATGTTCCCCGATACCGACCGCGAATTCGTCACGCAGCAGACGGTGATGACCCGCATCGGCGTCGACCGCATCCTGAAATTCGCATTCGACCTGGCGCAGTCGCGGCCGAAGAAGCACTTGACCTCGGCGACCAAGTCGAACGGCATCTCCATCACGATGCCCTATTGGGACGAGCGCGTGGAGGCGATGGCCAAGAACTATCCCAAGGTGAAGTGGGACAAGTACCACATCGACATTCTGACCGCGAACTTCGTGCTGCATCCGGACTGGTTCGACGTCGTGGTCGGCTCCAATTTGTTCGGCGATATCCTCTCCGACCTCGGCCCTGCCTGCACCGGCACGATCGGCATCGCGCCGTCCGGCAACATCAATCCGGCTGGCAATTTCCCCAGCGTGTTCGAGCCGGTGCACGGGTCGGCGCCCGACATCGCAGGGCAGGGCATCGCCAACCCGATCGGCATGATCTGGTCGGGCGCGATGATGCTGGAGCATCTCGGCGAGAAGCAGGCCGCGGCCGCCATCGTCGGGGCGATCGAGCGCACGCTCGGCGAACGCACGCTGCGGACGCGCGATCTCGGCGGCAATGCCGATACGACGGCTTGCGGCAAGGCGGTCGCGGAGATGGTGGATTGATTGTTCTCACCCTCTCCCCTTGTGGGAGAGGGTCGCTTCGCGCAGCGAAGCGGGGTGAGGGGTCTGCATCCGCGGAGAGAAACCCCTCATCCGTCGCGGACTGCGTCCGCGCCACCTTCTCCCACAGGGGGAGAAGGGAAGAAGCGCACTGTTCGCGCACACCTGCAGGGTAGTTACCCCTTCACAATCCTTCGGCAATGCTCCCATGCCGCGTGGATCAGATTCTCGCTTGCTTCTGGCGTGCGGAATGCTGAATGCGCCGACAGCGTCACGTTGGGGATTTTCGTCAGCGGATGATCCTTCGGCAGCGGCTCCGTGTTGAAGACGTCGAGGCCGGCGTGGCGGATGTGGCCTGATGCGAGCGCGTCGATCATCGCTTGCTCATCGACAACAGCGGCGCGCGCGGTGTTGATCAGGATCACGCCCGGCTTCAGCTTCGCGATTTTCTCGCGGGTGATCATGCCGCGGGTCTCGTCGTTCAGCAGGAGATGAATCGAGACCACGTCGCTGGTCGCGAGCACCGTGTCGAGATCGACGAAGTCGATGCCGGGATAGGTCTTGGGCGACCGGTTCCAGGCGATCACTTTCATGCCGCTGCCGAGCGCGATGCGCGCGACTTCGGCTGCGATACCGCCGAAGCCGACCAGCCCCAGCGTCTTGCCGGTGAGCTGCATGCCGTCCTCGCGCAGCCAGTTGCCGGCGCGCATCTCGCGGTCCATCTGCGCGATCACGCGGGCCGACGACCACATCAGCGCAATCGCGGATTCCGCCACCGCCGTGTCGCCATAGCCCTTGATCAAGTGCACGGAGATGCCGAGCTCGGCGAGCTCCTCCGGATTCATGTAGCTGCGCGCGCCGGTGCCGAGGAACACGACGTGCTTCAATCCGGTGCAGGCCTTTGCGACCTCGGTTGGCAGTGCGGTGTGATCGACCACCGCAATCTCGGCGCCGGCTAGAACGGCCGGGTAGTCCTCGGGTGCGATGTCTGGATTGCGGTTGATCCGCATCGCGGGATCACCAGGCTTCTCTAGCCGCTCGGTGATCACGGCGAGCGATTCATTGGCGTCGACAAACACTGCGCGCACGGCAACCTCCGCGGATACCAGGACTGATCAGGATGCGACGCCGGCGAGCGCCAGCACCGTATGCAGCAGCACGTTGGCGCCGGCGGCGCAATCGGCCTGCGTCGCGTCTTCCAGCTCGTTGTGGCTGATGCCGTCCTTGCAAGGCACGAACACCATTGCCGTCGGCATCACGGTGTTGAGGTTGCAGGCGTCGTGGCCGGCGCCGGAGGTGATGCGGCGGTGCGAGTAGCCGAGCTGCTTGGCGGCGTTCTCCACCGCGTCGACCAGCTTCGGATCGAAATGCGTCGGCGCCTTGCGCCAGACCAGGTCGATCTTAACCTCGACCTTGCGCCGCGCCGCGATCTCGGCGATCGCCGTGCGCAAGTCCTTGTCGAGCGCGTCCATGATCGCAGCGTCGGCGCTGCGGCAATCCATCGTGAAGGCGATCTCGCCGGGGATGACGTTGCGCGAGGGATTTGCGATCACGGCTTCACCGATAGTGCCGACCGCCTTCGGGCCGTGCTTCCTGGCGATGCTTTCCATCGCCAGCACGATCTCCGACAGCGTCGCCAGCGCGTCGCGCCGCAGCGGCATCGGGGTCGATCCGGCATGGCTCTCGAAGCCGGTGATCTTGCCGTCGTACCACAGCACGCCCTGGCCGGAATCGACCACGCCGATGGTCTTGCTCTCGGCCTCCAGGATCGGGCCCTGTTCGATGTGAAGCTCGACGAAGCTGGAGAATTTCTGCCGCCCGACCGGGACATCGCCGCGATAGCCGATGCCGTCGAGCGCCTGCGCCACCGTGACGCCCTCGGCGTCCTTGCGCGACAGGATGTCGTCGGTGGTGAAGTCGCCGACGTAAGCCGCCGAGGCCATCATCGCCGGCGCAAAGCGCGAGCCTTCCTCGTTGGTCCAGTTGCAGATGCAGATCGGCAGCTCGGTCTCGATGCCGGCGCCGTTGAGCGTGCGGACCAGCTCGAGCGCGGCAAGCGTGCCGAGGATGCCGTCATATTTACCGCCGGTCGGCTGGGTGTCGAGATGCGAGCCGACTCCGATCGGCGGCTTCGACATATCTCTTCCTTTCCTCAACCCGAACATCGAGCCGAGCGCGTCGACATGGAATTCGAGGCCGGCCTCCTCGCAGGCTTTGCGGAACCAGTCGCGCACCTGCTTGTCCTCGGCGCTCAGCGTCAACCGCCGCACGCCGCCTTTGGCGGTTGCTCCGTATTGCGCGGTTTCGTGGATGGTGCCCCAGAGGCGGGCGGAATCGATCTGCAGATTGGATACGGCTCGGTTCATGCGGCTTGTTTCCCTCACGCGACGGTTTTTTCATGGCCCGTCGTCGCGGCGCCGTCAACCGCTACGCTTGCTTGCGCGAACTGGCGGGCGAGATCCGCAACACGCTCGACGGCGACCGCATCGGGGGAGGTCAGCCAGCTTGCCGAGAAGGTGAGCGGTGCCAGTTTGACGTCGGTGTCGAGCAGTTGCAGCCGTCCGGTGGTGAGTTCGTTCTCGACGATCACCGAGGGGATCACGGCGATGCCGAGCCCCTCGATCGCCATGTGAATGACGGTCGCAAGCGAGGCGCTGGCGTGCAGCCGGATCGGCGGCAGGTCGGGCCGGTCGAACACGGCGCGTACGGCCTCATAGGGTTTGGTCTTGCGCGGAAAGGTGATCATCGGAAACCGCGCAAGATCGCGTCGTGTGACGGGGGCATTGCCGAGCCCGAGCGAGGGGCTCGCCAGGAAGCCGATCTGGTAGTCGCACAGCACGCGGCTCTGCACACCGGGGGTGGACAACGGCCCGACCACGAATGCGAGCTCGATTTCCTGCGCGAGCAATCGCGCGGTCAGATTCGGCGTGATGTCGACCTCGATCTCCAGCGACAGGTTCGGGTAGATTTCGTTGACGCTCTTGACCAGCCGCGGCAGCCAAGTGTGGACAATTGTCTCGGCGACGCCGAGGCGCAGCACGCCACGCATCGCCGAGCGGTCGCCGACCTCCGCCATCATTTCGGACCGCAGGCCGATCAGCTTCTCGGCATAGACCATCATCTGCCGCCCGCTCGGCGTCGGCGACGCCACGCGATGGTCGCGATTCAAGAGCTTGACACCCATCTCGCGCTCGAGCTGCGCGATGCGCTGGGAAATCGCCGGTTGGGTGGTATTGAGTCGCTGGGCGGCGCCGCGGAAGCTACCGAGCTTGACGACCCAGAGGAAGGTTTCGATCGAGCGGAAGTCCGTCATCGGGAGCATTTTCCAATCGATAAGCAGGATTTATCGATTATGATTAGAAAGGACGATTAGACTTTATAGCACGCTTGGTGTTGGCTGTCTTTGCTGAGATTACAGGCAGGGGATTTTAATGGCTGATTTTGCGGCAGCGCAGCGATCGTCCGAACAATCGTCGCTTCCGAGCCGGGACGCACGCCTGGCTTGCCGCAACGGCATGGCCTCCAGCACCGCCGGCGTCGCCAACGGCTTCGTCCAAGGCAATCTTGCGATCCTGCCGGAGAAACTCGCCAGCGCCTTCCATCGCTTCTGCCAGCTCAATCCGAAGCCTTGCCCGATCATCGGCATGTCCGATGTCGGCGATTTCAGGATTCCCGGCCTCGGCCTCGACCTCGACATCCGCACCGACGTGCCGCGCTACCGGGTCTGGCGCGACGGCGAGGTGGTCGAGGAGCCGACCGATATCATCAAATATTGGCGCGACGATCTGGTTGCCTTCGTGCTCGGCTGCTCGTTCTCGTTCGAAGAGGCGCTGATGGACGACGGGCTGCCGATCCGCCACATCGAGCACAAGGTGCGCGTGCCGATGTACCGCACCAATATCGCGTGCAGTCCATCGGGTCCGTTCGCGGGGCCGATGGTGGTGTCGATGCGTCCGTTCAAGCCTAAGGATGCGATCCGCGCAGTGCAGATCACGTCACGTTTCCCGTCGGTTCATGGTGCGCCGGTGCATCTCGGTCATCCGCATGCGATCGGTATCAAGGACATTGCCAAGCCCGACTATGGCGATCCGGTGCCGGTCGCCGACGACGAGATCCCGGTGTTCTGGGCCTGCGGCGTGACGCCGCAAGCGGTGATCGCAAATGCAAAGCTGCCCTTCGCGATCACGCATGCGCCGGGCCTGATGCTTGTCACTGATCTCAGGAACAAGCAGCTCGCTGTGCTCTGAATAGGCAATTCGTGCAATTCATTGAGGCTTTACTGCGCGCTATAAGCGCCTCATCGATAGACCAAACAGGGGACTTTTCGCATATGACGATCACTCGCCGCAACGTATTGCTTGGCGCCTCCGCCGCCGCCGCGCTGGCCCCGATCGTAGCCCGCGCGCAGACCGCCGAAGTGGTGATCGGCGTCCTCTACCCATTCTCCGGCGCCAGCGCCCAGATGGGCGTTGACGCGCAGAAGGCCTATGAGGCCGCACTTGACGTCATCAACACCAAGTATGATTTCGACCTGCCGCTTGCCAAGGACGCAGGATTGCCGGGGCTCGGCGGTGCCAAGATTCGCCTCGTCTATGCCGACCACCAGGGCGACCCGCAGAAGGGCCGTGCTGAGGCCGAACGCCTGATCACCCAGGAGAAGGTCTGCGCGATCGTCGGCACCTATCAGAGCGCGGTCGCAGTCACGGTGAGCCAAACCTGCGAGCGCTATCAGATCCCGTTTGTTTCGGCCGACAACTCGTCGCCGAGCCTGCATACCCGCGGCCTGAAATTCTTCTTCCGCGCGGCTCCCCATGACGAGATGTTCTCGAAGGGCATGTTCGACTTCTACGACGTCATGAAGAAGAAGGGCACCAAGATCGAGACGCTGGCGCTGTTCCACGAGGACACCATCTTCGGAACGGACTCCGCGAACGCGCAGACCAAACTTGCCAATGAGCGCGGCTACAAGATCGTCGCCGACATCAAGTACCGCGCCAATTCGCCGTCGCTGTCGGCCGAGGTTCAGCAACTCAAGGCGGCCAATGCCGACGTCCTGATGCCCTCGAGCTACACCACCGACGGCATCCTGCTGATCAAGACCATGGGTGAGCTCGGCTACAAGCCGAACGCCATTGTCGCGCAGGCGGCAGGCTTCTCGGAGAAGGCGCTGTACGACGCGGTCGGCGACAAGCTCGAAGGCGTCATCACCCGTGGCAGCTTTTCGCTCGATCTCGCGGCCAAGCGGCCGATGGTCGGCAAGATCAACGCCATGTTCAAGGAAAAGTCGGGCAAGGATTTGAACGACAACACGTCGCGGGAATTCATGGCCCTGATCGTGATGGCGGATGCCATCAACCGCGCCAAGTCGACCGATGGCGAGAAGATTCGCGACGCGCTGGCCGCGACCGATATCCCGGGCGAGCAGACCATCATGCCCTGGAAGCGCGTCAAGTTTGACGAGATGGGCCAGAACAACGACGCCGACCCGGTGCTGCTGCAATATGTCGGCGGCAAGTTCGTCACCATCTCGCCGGCGCAGGCTGCCGTCGCCGAAGCCATCTGGCCGATGAAGTAGGCCGGGCCGCAGCGCCAGGTGGGGGACCAAGCACTGTGACAGCTGAAGAGATCATCGAGAGTCTCGCGTGTTCCGTCATTGCGAGCCACCCGGTCGGCGCGAAGCGCCGCCGGATGACAGGCTCCGCGAAGCAATCCATCTCGCCGCAGGTTGAACGAATGGATTGCTTCGTCGCTTCGCTCCTCGCAATGACGGGTGTTAACGGCAGCAGCCAAGGCGTGGAGGTGCAGCCGTGACCGCCGAAGCCATTATCCAGAGTCTGGCAAGCGGCCTGTTGATGGGGCTGCTCTACGGATTGATCGCCGTCGGGCTCGCATTGATCTTCGGATTGATGGACGTCGTGAATTTCGCGCACGGCGAATTCCTGATGATTGCGATGTACGCGACCTTCTTCCTGTTCGCGTTCTTCGCGATCGATCCCTTGCTGGCGGCGCCGCTGGTTGCAGCAGCCCTGTTCGTGTTCGGGGCGGTGGTCTATCTCTTGATCGTCCGTTTCGCGGTGCGGGCCAAGGCCAATGCCGGCATGGTACAGATCTTCTCGACCTTCGGTCTTGCCATCGTGATGCGGGGCCTGGCGCAGTTCTTCTTCACGCCTGATTATCGCAGCGTCACCCATTCCTGGCTCGGCGGCAAGACGATCTCGGTCGCGGGCATCTATTTGCCCGAGCCGCAGCTGGTCGGCGCGCTGGTCTCGATCGCGGCCTTTGTCGCGCTCTACTTCTTCATCAACCGCACCGATTTCGGCCGCGCGCTCGAGGCGACACGCGAGGACGCCGGCGCGGTGGCTCTGGTCGGCATCGACAAGAACCGCGTGTTCGCGCTCGGCTGGGGCCTTGGCGCGGCACTGGTCGGGCTCGCCGGCGCCATCATGGCGAGCTTCTTCTACATTTATCCGGACGTCGGCGCGTCGTTCGCGCTGATCGCCTACGTCACCGTGGCGCTCGGCGGCTTCGGCAGCGTGTTCGGCGCCTTTGCCGGCGGCATCATTGTCGGCCTGGTGGAAGCGACCACCGCGCTGATCCTGCCGCCGTCGCTGAAATCGGTCGGTATCTACGCCGTCTATTTGCTGGTCGTCTTCATCCGGCCGCGCGGCCTGTTCGGATCGATGTGATGGATACGACCTTCGCCCAACGCCGCCGCCGCGACCTGATCGTGGCCTTCTGTCTCGCCGTCGTCGCCGCGCTGGTGCCGCTGTTCGTCAAGGACGTCTATGTCCAGAACATCATGGTGCTGACCCTGATGTACGCGGCGCTGTCGCAGAGCTGGAACATCCTGTCAGGCTATTGCGGGCAGATCTCGCTCGGACATGCGCTGTATTTCGGATTAGGGGCCTACGCCACCGCGCTGCTGTTCACCAAGTTCGGCGTGCTGCCGTGGTTCGGCATGCTGGCCGGCGGGGTGATCTCCGCCGTGATCGCGATGGTGCTCGGCTATCCCTTCTTCCGCCTGCGCGGGCATTACTTCGTGATCGCGACCATCGTGATCGCCGAGATCGGGCTGCTTCTGATCCAGAACTGGGATTGGGCGGGTGCGGCGCTCGGCATCACGATTCCGATGCGCGGGGACAGCTGGCTGAAATTCCAGTTCGCCCGCTCCAAGCTGCCGTATTTCTACTTCGCGCTGGCGCTTGCCTGCGTCGCCTGGTTCGTCACCTGGTGGCTGGAAGATTCCAAATGGGGCTATTGGTGGCGGGCGGTGAAGGACAATCCCGACGCCGCCGAAAGCCTCGGCGTGGTCGTGTTCAATTCCAAGATGGGCGCAGCCGCGGTCTCCGCATTCCTCGTCGCCGTCGGCGGCGGCTTCTATGCGCAATTCGTCTCCTATATCGACCCCGAAAGCGTGATGGGCTTTCAGTTCTCGCTGCTGATGGCCTTGCCCGCGGTGGTCGGTGGCATCGGCACGCTGTGGGGGCCGATGCTCGGGGCCGTCATCCTGATCCCGCTCACCGAGCTGACGCGCTCTTTCATCGGCGGCTCCGGCCGTGGTGTTGACCTGATCGTCTATGGCTCGCTGATCGTCGCCATCTCGCTGGCGCGGCCGCAGGGACTGGTCGGACTGTTCGCCTCCCGCAAGGAGGCCGCGCGATGACCGCACTTCTGGAAACCCGCGGTGTCTGGCAGCGCTTCGGCGGCCTCGTCGCCAACAGCGACGTCTCGATTTCGGTCGGCCGCGGCGAGATCGTCGGCCTGATCGGCCCGAATGGCGCCGGCAAGTCGACGCTGTTCAATTTGATCGCCGGCGTTTTGCCGCCGACGCAAGGCTCGATCATCTTCGACGGCGAGGACGTGACCAGCCTGCCTGCGGCCGAGCGCTGCCAGCGCGGCATCGGGCGTACCTTCCAGGTCGTCAAGAGCTTCGAGACCATGACCGTCATCGACAACGTCATCGTCGGCGCTCTGATCCGCAACACGGTGATGCGGGTGGCGCGAAAGAAGGCTTACGAGGTGCTGGACTTCTGCGGCCTTGCCGCGCGCGCCAATGTGCTCGCCAGCGACCTGGTGCCGTCGGAGAAGCGCCGGCTTGAGGTCGCCCGCGCGCTCGCGACCGAGCCAAAGCTGCTGCTGCTCGACGAGGTCCTCACCGGGTTGACGCCGGTCGAGGCCCAGACCGGCGTCGAACTGGTGCGCAAGGTGCGCGCCACTGGCGTCACCGTGCTGATGGTCGAGCATGTCATGGAGATCGTGATGCCGCTAGTCGACCGCGCCATCGTGCTCAATCTCGGCAAGGTACTGGTCGAGGGCAAGCCCACCGACGTCGTCCGCAATCCAGAAGTTATTTCTGCCTATCTCGGGGATCGTCATGCTGTCGGTGCGTGAAGTCACCACCGCCTATCAGGGCCTGGTCGCGATCTCCTCGGTTTCGATCGACGTCGCCAAGGGCGAGATCGTTTGCGTCGCCGGCGCCAACGGCGCGGGCAAGTCGACGCTGCTCAAATCGATCGCCGGCGCCGAGCGGCCGCGCGCGGGGACCGTGACCTTCGACGGCAACCGCATCGACGGCAAGCCGCAGCATGTGATCACCGCCGGCGGCATCGCCTTCGTGCCGGAGAACCGCCGGCTGTTTCCGCGGCTCTCGGTGCGCGACAATCTCCGGCTCGGCAGCTATCTCTATCGCAGCCAGGCCGACCGCGATGCGCCGCTCGATCTGGTGTTCCAGCTGTTCCCGCGGCTCGGCGAGCGGCTGGAGCAGCGCGCCGAGACGCTGTCCGGCGGCGAGCAGCAGATGCTGGCGATCGGCCGCGCGCTGATGACGCGACCGCGGCTGTTGATGCTGGACGAACCGTCGCAGGGCATCATGCCAAAACTGGTGGATGAGATCTTCCAGGCCGTGAAACGCATCCGCGACGCCGGCATGACCGTGCTGATCGTCGAGCAGCGCATGGCCGAGTGCCTCGAGATCGCCGACCGCGCCTACATCCTGCAAACCGGCCGCGTGCTGATGCAGGGTACCGCGGCCGAGATCAGCGGCAATCCCGACGTGCGCAAGGCGTATCTGGGGCTTTAGCTCTCGACAGAGGCCTGATCGGAGTCCCGGCCGTCGTCAGCGACCAGCGCATGGCGGAGCGATTGAATTCGCTCGTTAAGGGAAATCATCTCCGGCACCGTCAATCCCGAACGGCGCAGCAGGGTCTCGGTGAGGCATCCGCTCTCATCATGGAGCCGCTTGCCGCTCGCGGTGAGCGCGACCTGGACCTCGCGCTCGTCCCGGGGATTTCGCCGACGCGATAGCAGTCCGGCGTGTTCGAGCCGCTTGACCAGCGGCGTGATCGTGCTCGGCTCGAGGTCGAGCCGCTCGGCAATCGTCGAGATGGTTTGCTCGCCGTTCTCCGCCAGCACGCTCAAGACCAGGTATTGCGGATAAGTGATCCCCATGGCGTCCAGCATCGGCTTGTACGCCCGGTTGATCGCCATCGACGTCGCGTAGAGCGAGAAGCAGAGCTGTCCGTCGAGCGGGACATGAGATGTCATGGCAATCTTTTCCCTGCGAGATGAGCGGGTTACTGCGATAATACTTATCGCGATAAATAGTTCTGGACAAGGCTTCAGATTGCCACTATCAAATAATTATCGCGATAATGATTATCGTGATAGTTAATAAGGAGAGCCAAATGATCCAGAAACTTCTCGCCTCGGCGGCGCTGCTTGCCCTCGCGACCGGCATTTCGCCTGCGGCCGCCCAATCGACCCAACCCGAAACCATCGTCCTCGTGCACGGGGGATTCGTCGACGGTTCCGGCTGGGAGGGCGTCTACAATATCCTGAAGAAGGATGGCTATCAGGTCACCATCGTTCAGAACCCGACGACCACGCTGGCCGACGACGTAGCGGTGACCAAGCGTGCGATCGCCGAAGCCAACGGCAAGGTGATCCTGGTCGGACATTCCTACGGTGGCGTCGTCATCACCGAAGCCGGCAACGATCCCAAGGTCGACAAGCTCGTCTACATCACAGCCTTCGCGCCTGATAAAGGCGAGTCGGTATCATCGCTGATCGCCAACCCGCCGCCCGGCGCGCCGGTGCCGCCGATCCTGCCGCCGCAGGATGGCTTCCTGCACCTCGACAAGGCCAAGTTCGCGGCCTCCTTCGCCGCCGACGTGAAGCCCGAGCTGGCGTCCTTCATGGCCAACGCGCAAGTGCCCTGGGGCGTTGCCGCTCTCAGTGGTGCCGTGACGGAGCCGGCGTGGAAGACCAAGCCGAGCTGGTACCTTGTTGCGACCGCCGACAAGATGATTCCGCCGGATGCCCAGCGCGCCATGGCAAAGCGGGCAGGCGCCTCGGTCGTCGAACAGAGCGGAAGCCACGCGGTCTACGTCTCGCAGTCGAAGGCCGTCGCTGAGCTGATCGAGAAAGCCGCCAAGGCTCACGCGAAGTAAATGGCTCACGCGAAGTAAGCAACCGCTCTACCCATACGTCATTGCGAGCAAAGCGAAGCAATCCATCTCACCGCGTGCTGAGCCATGGATTGCTTCGTCGCTCCGCTCCTCGCAATGACGGGGAGGGGTCAATGCCCATGTTCCGGCAACGTCAGCCCGAACACCTTGGTCAAATCCGCCACCTGCTCCGGCGACAGATAGCGCGGGTTCAGTCCGCGCAGCAGCAGATAGAGCTTTGCGGTCTCTTCCAGTTCTTCGGTCGCGAACACTGCGGCTTCCAGCGTGTCGCCCGACACGACAGGGCCGTGATTGGCGAGCAGCACCGATGAGTATTTCCCGGCGAGCCCCCTGATCGCGTCGGCGACATCAGGGTCGCCGGGACGAAAATACGGCACCAGCGCGGTCTGGCCGCATTTCATCACGTAATAAGCGGTCATCGGCGGCAGCGCCGCGCGCGGGTCGATCTCGGGCAGCATCGAGAGCGCCACCGAATGGGTTGAGTGCAGGTGCACCACCGCGCGGGCCGCGCTGCGGGTTTGATAGAGCGCGGTGTGCAGCGGCACTTCCTTGGTCGGCGCATCGCCGGAGATCAATCGGCCGTCCGCGTCTAGGCGCGACAGCTTGGCGGGATCGAGGAAGCCGAGCGAGGCGTTGGTCGGCGTCACCAGCCAGCCGCCATCATGGACGCGGACGCTGATATTGCCTGACGACCCCGGCGTCAGCCCGCGCTCGAACAGCGAACGGCCGAAGCGGCAGATGTCCTCACGAAGCTTTGTTTCGCTCATGTTTTTCTCTTGGCGCGCAAGCCTTCCGTCTTTTCGCCTTGTCCCATGCTTTGGCAGCGCGGCCAAGCCGTGATAGGCAGGCGTAACGGCTAAGAAAAACTCTCGAGGGATCGTCGCATGTCCAGTTCCGCCAAACCGCGTATCGCCGTGATCGGGCTCGGCTCGATGGGGTTCGGCATGGCGATTTCGCTGAGGCGCGCCGGCCTTGAGGTGACCGGTTGCGACGTGTCGGCCGATGCGGTCGCACGGTTTGTGGCAGATGGCGGCAGGGGCGCGACGACGCCGGCCGAGGCGGCCAAGGATGCCGACATCGTCGTCAGCGTCGTCGTCAATGCGGCACAGACCGAAGCCATCCTGTTCGGCACCGCCGGCGTCGCCGAGGCGATGCCGAAGGACGCTGTATTCGTGTCTTCCGCGACCATGGACCCCGACATCGCGCGGCGCCTGGCCAAGCAGCTCGAGGCGACCGGCCGCCACTATCTTGACGCCCCGATCTCCGGCGGCGCGCAGCGTGCCGCGCAGGGCGAACTCACCATCCTTGCCTCCGGCAGCGCCGCGGCGTTCGCGAAAGCGCGGCCGGCGCTGGATGCGATGGCCGCGAAGCTTTACGAACTCGGCGATGCCGCGGGCGAGGGCGCGGCGTTCAAGATGATCAACCAGCTGCTTGCAGGCGTCCATATCGCGGCGGCCTCGGAGGCGATCGCCTTCGCCGCCAAACAGGGCCTCGATATCCGCAAGGTCTATGAGGTGATCACGGCCTCCGCCGGCAATTCCTGGATGTTCGAGAACCGGATTCCGCATGTGCTTGACGGCGACTATGCGCCGCGCAGCGCGGTCGAGATTTTCGTCAAGGATCTCGGCATCATCCAGGACATGGCGCGCACCGCGCGCTTCCCGGTGCCGGTGTCGGCCGCGGCGTTGCAGATGTTCCTGATGACATCAGCCGCCGGCATGGGCCGCGACGACGATGCCTCGGTGGCGCGGATGTATGCCCAGGTCACCGGCACCAAACTACCCGGCGCGAAATAAGAGGATCTCAAAATGCCCCGCTTTGCCGCCAACCTCTCCATGATGTTCACGGAGGTCCCGTTCCTCGACCGCTTCGAGGCGGCGGCGAAAGCGGGTTTTGCCGCGGTCGAATTCCTGTTTCCCTACGACCATCCGGCCGACGAAGTCGGCAAGCGGCTGCACGGTAACGGCCTGACGCAGGCGCTGTTCAATCTGCCGCCGGGCGACTGGAATGCTGGCGAAAAGGGCTTTGCCGCGCTGCCGGACCGTTTCGCCGATCTGCAGCAGAGCCTGAAGATCGCGCTGCCTTACGCGCAGGCAACTGGCGTCAAGCGGCTGCACTTGATGGCAGGCATCGCCGACCGCAGTGATCTCAAAGCCGTCGCGGCATTCCGCAAGTCGGTCGCCTACGCTGCTGAATTCTTTGCGCCCCACGGCCTCGACGTCGTGATCGAGCCGATCAATTCGCGCAACGTGCCCGGCTATTTCCTCAACGACTTCCTGTTCGCGCGCGACCTCATCAACGAGCTGAGGATTCCGAACCTGAAGCTGCAGTTCGACATCTATCACTGCCAGATCATCCATGGCGACGTGACGATGCGGCTGCGTGAGATGATGCCAATCATCGGCCACATCCAGATCGCCTCGATCCCCTCGCGCAACGAGCCTGACGGAGAGGAGCTGAATTATCCATTCCTGTTCGAGGAGCTCGACCGGCTCGGCTATGGCGGCTTCGTCGGCTGCGAATACAATCCGCGCGGCAAGACCACCGATGGCCTCGCCTGGTTCAAGCCCTATGCCGGAGCAAAATCGTGACGCTGGCAGCGAAACTGGCTCTTGGCTGCATCGCCGATGACTATACCGGCGCCTCCGACCTCGCCAACACGCTGACCCGCGCCGGATTGCGCACTGTGCAGACGATTGGCGTTCCCGCAGATGATCTTGCGCTGCCCGAGGTCGATGCCGTCGTCGTCTCGCTGAAGAGCCGGTCGATCGAGGCTGGTCTCGCGGTGAGCCGCTCGCGCGCCGCCGAGACCTGGCTGCGTGGCCGCGGCGCTCAGCATGTCCTGTTCAAGATCTGCTCGACCTTCGACTCCACCGTTACAGGCAATATCGGCCCGGTGATGGATGCGCTGCGCGCCGATTCCGGCGACGCGATCGTGCTGGTGACGCCGGCCTTTCCGGAAACCGGCCGCACCGTCTATCAGGGCAATCTGTTCGTCGGGGCCGTGCCCCTCAATGAGAGCCCGTTGAAGGACCATCCGCTTAACCCGATGCACGATTCCAACCTTGTGCGGGTGCTGGCGCGGCAGAGCGGAACCATGGTGGGGCTGGTCGATCTGGCGACGCTGACCCGCGGCGCGGATGCGGTCAGGGCCAGGCTCGCCGAGCTCGCGGGCAAAGGCATCGGCGCTGCGATCGTCGACGCCGTGTTCGACCGCGACCTCGAAACCATCGGGCAGGTGGCGCTGGGCCATCGTCTCTCGGTCGGCGCTTCCGGCATCGGGCTTGGACTGGCGCGGGCGCTGGTCGCCTCGGGTCGCGTGAAGCCGGACGCACTGAATGCCACGCCTGACGCGGCGGTCGGAGGGACGGCCGCCTGCCTCGCCGGCAGTTGCTCGCAGGCGACCCTGCAGCAGATCTCCAGCGCTGAGAGGGTGATGCCGGTCTTGCATCTTGATCCCGAACGGGTGGTCGCAGGCCCGGACGAGGCGCGGCGCGCGGTTGCATGGGCAAAGGACCGAATCGGCGACGGACCGGTTCTGATCGCGAGCAGCTCGACCCCCGACGAGGTTGCAGCTCTGCAATCTCGTCATGGCCGTGATGCAGCCGGACATGCCATCGAGCAGGCGATGGCCGACATCGCCGAAGGTCTGGTGCAGTCGGGCGTGCGCAGGCTGGTGGTCGCCGGTGGTGAAACATCGGGCGCCGTGGTCGATCGGCTGCGTATCCCCGGATTCCTCGTCGGTGCGGAAATCGCTGCGGGCGTGCCGGTTTTGCGCGCCGTCGGAGTCAAGAACGGCGAGATGCTGCTTGCCCTGAAATCAGGCAATTTCGGCGGGCCGCAATTTTTCCCGGACGCACTCGCGCTGATGCGCTGACCGCGCGAAGCGCGCCATTTTCAGACGCACATTTTCGACTCAGTAGTTCAACGGGGTTCCAAATTAACTCTACCGCAGGGGCGAGCGGGCATTGATGCCTGTGGCGTCCCGCCGCGCCTGTGTCTCTCCAGCCGTCACGATCGGAAGCTCACGATGCTCGCCAAATACTCGATCCGCGCCAAGCTCATTTCCGTGGTCGCGTTCCTCCTCCTCGTCGTCACGGGCATGGGCCTGCTGGCCGTCAGGGACATGCGGGCGATCAACGCCAACACCGTCGACATCACGACCAACTGGCTGCCGAGCGTGCGGATTCTTGGCGAATTGCGCGCGGGCCTCATCACCTATCGCAACGTGATCCGCGAACACATGCTCGCCGAAACGCTCGAGGAGAAGCTGGCGGCGGAAAGGACCCTGGCCGGTGTGGTCGAGGCCAACACTAAGACCCGTGCGACCTACGAGGCCGTGATTACCTCGCCGGAAGAGCGCGCGCTGTACAATCAGTGGGTCGATACCTGGACGAGGTACAAGAAGGGTACGGACGAGGTCATGGAGCTGTCGCGCAAGGAAGCCGGCAAGATTCCGCATGAAGCCCACGAGCTGAACACCAAGACCGTGAACAAGATCGGTCTGGAGGCTGACGAAATTCTTCGCAAGGACATCGACCTCAACAATACCGGCGCTGACAAGGCAGCCCAGGACGCGGCTGACAACTATTCGTCCGCCTTCATGATGCTTGCCGTGCTGCTCGGAATAGCTCTTGTTGTCGGCGTCGGCGTCAGCTTCTACCTGGTTCGCGACATATCCAGCGGCATTGCCTCGATCGTGACGCCGATGCAGGCGCTGGGCCGCGGCGACCTGACCGCGATCGTGCCGCATCAGGGCGAGAAGACCGAGATCGGCGCGATGGCCGACACGCTGCAGGTGTTCAAGGAAGCCCTGGTCGCCAAGAAGGCGGCCGACGAGGCCGCCGCGGTTGACGCGGAGGCCAAGATCGAGCGCGGCCGCCGGGTCGATGCCATCACGCGCAATTTCGAGACCATGATCGGCGAGATCGTGCAGACGGTGTCGTCGGCCTCGACCCAGCTCGAGGCTTCGGCCGGCACGCTGTCGTCGACCGCCTCTCGCTCGGAGGAGCTGACCACCGCGGTCGCAGCCGCCTCCGAGGAGGCCTCCGCCAATGTGCAGTCGGTGGCCTCGGCCACTGAAGAGTTGTCGTCGTCGGTGACCGAGATCAGCCGCCAGGTGCAGGAATCGGCGCGGATGGCCACTGATGCCGTCGGCCAGGCCCGCACCACCAACGATCGCGTCAGCGAGCTGTCGAAGGCTGCCGCGCGGATCGGCGACGTCGTCGAGCTCATCAACACCATCGCCGGCCAGACCAATTTGCTGGCGCTGAACGCCACCATTGAGGCGGCGCGCGCCGGCGAGGCCGGCCGCGGCTTTGCGGTCGTGGCGTCGGAGGTGAAGGCGCTGGCCGAGCAGACCGCAAAGGCGACCGGCGAGATCGGTCAGCAGATTTCCGGCATCCAGGCCGCGACGCAGGAGTCGGTCGGCGCGATCAAGGAGATCAGCAGCACCATCGAGCGGCTCTCCGAGATTTCCTCGACCATTGCGGCCGCCGTGGAAGAACAGGGCGCTGCGACGCAGGAGATTTCCCGCAACGTGCAGCAGGCCGCGCAGGGCACCCAGCAGGTCTCGTCGAACATCACGGACGTGCAGCGCGGCGCCACCGAGACTGGCTCGGCCTCGAGCCAGGTGCTGTCGGCGGCGCAGTCGCTGTCGGGCGACAGCAACCGTCTCAAGCTCGAAGTCGGCAAGTTCCTGGAGTCGGTCCGCGCCGCCTAAGTCGATCGAGTGCGTTACACCGAAGCATGCCCGGCCTTTGCAAGCCGGGCATTTTTCTTTGCAAATTCATTGTGCAGCGTTCCGTAATTCCACGGGCGGCGTGATTAACGAACCGTAGTTCCATGCGCGTTAGTTTGACACAGCGCTACAGGGCCCAATGCAGAAGAGCCGCTAGCGAATTCCATTACCGACAGAGGCGTTCGATGATGTTCCTGGCGCGATTCCGCATCCTTACGAAGATACTGGCGATTGTGTGCGGGCTCTCCGTCATTGCCGGCATGTTGGCCTATCTCGGAATTTCCTCGCTCAAATCGCTCAGCGAGCGCGGTCAGGTCACAGCCCGCGCGGCGGAGCGCTCGCTACTGTCCGCGCGCGCCAACCAGAACGTGCTTGCGATCAATCGCGCCGAGTTTCGCAGTGCGCTTGATCCTCGCGACGAGAACAGGCTCGCAGCGCGATCGGTCATCGACGAGCAGCTCAAGCTGTTGGAGCAGCGCCTTGCCGAGATCAACAAAACCGAGGATGCGCAGACCATCGCGCTGCTGCCGGACGTGCGATCGGCGCTCTCGACCTATCAGGCCCAACTCAAGCAGACGCTCGATGCGGTCGATGGCGCGAGCGCAGCCGACTTGAGTCAATCGGCCGAGAAGCTTCGCAACATCGCCATGAAGAGCCGTGCGGCGGCGGAGGCGCTCCAGACCAAGGTTCGGGCGGTGGCCGACCGCCAGGATCAGCAGGTCAAGGAAAACGTCAAGGCGAGCGAGCAGGAATATGCGTCGACCTCGGGGCTTTTGATCCTGCTTGCGTCGTCGGGCGTCCTGTTCGGGCTGCTGTTCGGCTTTGTCGTCGGCCAGTACGGCGTCGCGAAGCCGATCCGTGCCGTCGTCGAGCTGCTGCAGCAGCTTGCCAACGGCAATTACGAGGTTGCGGTCCACGGCACCGATCGGCGCGACGAGGTCGGCGACGTCGCCAAGACCGCGCTGGTGTTCAGGGACAACGGCCTCGCCAAGATCCGCATGGAGCAGGAGCAGAAGGAAGCGGAAGCGCGGACCGCCGCGCAGCGCCGCTCCGACATGCTCAAGCTGGCCGACGGCTTCGAGCGTGCGGTCGGTGAGATTGTCGAGACCGTCGCGTCGGCTTCGACTGAGCTCGAGGCATCAGCGACCAATTTGACGTCGACGGCCGAGCGCTCGCAGGAATTGGCGACAACCGTCGCCGCGGCGTCCGAGGAAGCCTCCACAAATGTGCAGTCGGTGGCATCCGCAACCGAAGAGCTGTCGTCGTCGGTCAACGAGATCAGCCGCCAGGTGCAGGAGTCCGCGCGGATGGCTGGCGAAGCGGTCAGCCAGGCCCGCGCGACCAATGATCGGGTCGGTGAACTGTCGAAGGCTGCCGCCCGCATCGGCGACGTGGTCGAGCTCATCAACACCATCGCCGGCCAGACCAACCTGCTGGCGCTCAATGCGACCATCGAGGCGGCGCGCGCCGGCGAGGCCGGCCGCGGCTTCGCCGTGGTGGCGTCGGAAGTGAAGGCGCTGGCCGAGCAGACCGCAAAGGCGACCGGGGAGATCGGCCAGCAGATTTCCGGCATCCAGGCCGCGACCCAGGACTCCGTGAGCGCGATCCGGGACATCAGCTCGACCATCGAGCGGCTGTCGGAGATTTCCTCCACCATCGCCGCCGCCGTGGAAGAGCAGGGGGCCGCGACCCAGGAGATCTCCCGCAACGTCCAACAGGCGGCCGAAGGCACCGGGCAGGTCTCGGCCAACGTCGCCTATGTCCAGCGCGGCGCCAGCGAGACCGGTTCGGCTTCGGCGCAGGTGCTCGGTGCCGCGCAGTCACTTTCGGGTGACAGCAACCGTCTCAAGCTCGAAGTTGGCAAATTCCTGAGCACGGTGCGGGCAGCCTGAGCAGCCGGTGCGGGGTTTCTCACCAAGCTATGCCAAGGAAGTGAAGGCCACCCACGCTGCGCGGGTTGGCGTTTGGCTTCGCATCGGGTAAATCGACCCCTAGTGGAACGGCTTTTTTTGAAACGCCGATTCCCTTGCCTGGGCAGGCCTTTTCGGGAATTTCGGGAATACTCCTTCTATGATCGCACTGGTGCGTATCGCGCTGAGCCGGCCCTATACTTTCGTCGTGCTCGCGCTGCTGCTGCTTATCATCGGACCGCTGGCGGCGCTGCGCACGCCGACCGACATCTTTCCGGATATTCGCATTCCCGTGATCGGCGTGGTCTGGCAGTACACCGGCTTGCCGCCGGACCAGATGTCCGGGCGCATTACCTCACCGTTCCAGCGCTCGTTGACCACGACGGTCAACGACATCGAGCATATCGTCGCCAATTCCTATAACGGCGTCGGCATCGTCAAGATCTTCTTCCAGCCCAATGTCGATATCCGCACCGCCAACGCGCAGGTCACCGCGATCTCGCAGACGCTGCTCAAGCAATTGCCGCCGGGCTCGACGCCGCCGCTGATCCTGAACTACAGCGCGTCCACCGTGCCGATCATCCAGGTCGCGCTGTCGGGTGAAGGCCTGACCGAGCAGAACCTCGCCGATATCGGCATCAACCAGCTGCGCACGCCGCTGGTCACGGTGCCTGGTGCGGCGATCCCGTATCCGTTCGGCGGCAAGCAGCGCCAGGTCCAGATCGACCTCAACTCGGCGGCGCTGCAGGCACGCGGTTTGTCGGGACAGGACGTCGCCAACGCGCTCGCGGCGCAGAACCTGATCACGCCGGTCGGCACCCAGAAGATCGGCGGCTTCGAATACACCGTCAATCTCAACAACTCGCCGCTCAAGATCGACGAGCTTGGCAACCTCCCGATCAAGACCGTCAACGGCGCGATGGTCTATGTGCGCGACGTCGCCACCGTGCGCGACGGCAACCCGCCGCAAACCAACATCGTGCATGTCGACGGCAACCGTTCGGTGCTGATGATGGTGCTGAAGGCCGGCGCGACCTCGACGCTCGATATCATCTCCGGCATCAAGCAGAAGGTGATCGAGGTCAAGGACCAACTGCCGGACGCGCTCAAGATCGGCTTCATCGGCGACCAGTCAGTGTTCGTGCGCGGCGCGATCCAGGGCGTCGCCTTCGAGGGCGTGATCGCAGCGCTGCTGACCAGCGTCATGATCCTGCTGTTCCTCGGCAGCTGGCGCTCGACGGTCATTATCGCGGTGTCGATCCCGCTATCGGTGCTCGGCGCCATCATCATGCTGTCGGCGATCGGCGAAACGCTGAACATCATGACGCTCGGCGGCCTTGCGCTCGCGGTCGGCATCCTCGTCGACGACGCCACCGTGACGATCGAGAACATCAATTATCACCTCGAACAGGGCAAGCCGGTCGAGCAGTCGATCCTCGATGGCGCCAACCAGATCGTGACGCCGGCCTTCGTCTCGCTGCTCTGCATCTGCATCGTGTTCGTGCCGATGTTCTTCCTGACCGGCGTGGCGCGCTTCCTGTTCGTTCCGATGGCGGAAGCGGTGATGTTCGCGATGATCTGGTCGTTCATCCTGTCGCGCACGCTGGTGCCGACCATGGCGAACTATTTACTCCAGCCGCATGTGCACCACGAGGGCGCGCCGCCGACGTCACGCAATCCTCTGGTCTGGTTCCAGCGCGGCTTCGAGGCGCGGTTCGAAGGCATCCGCGGCGGCTATCGCGGCCTGCTGGCGATGGCGCTCGGCCACCGCGCGGTGTTCGTGACCGGCTTTCTTGCGGTCGTTGCGGCGTCGTTCCTGCTGGTGCCGTTCCTGGGACGTAATTTCTTTCCGTCGGTCGACGCCGGCAACATCCTGATGCACGTCCGCACCCAGGTCGGCACCCGCGTCGAGGAGAGCGCCAACCAGCTCGCCGACATCCAGAAGGCGGTCCGCAAGCTGGTCCCCGGTGAGATCGAGACGCTCACCGACAACATCGGCATGCCGATCTCCGGCATCAACATGACCTACAACAACACCGGCGTGATCGGCCCGCAGGATGGCGACGTCCAGATCAAGCTGAAGGAAGGCCACCGACCGACCGAGGAACATGTGCGCACGCTGCGTGAGCAGTTGCCGCGGCTGTTCCCCGGCGTCAGCTTCTCGTTCCTGCCGGCCGACATCGTCAGCCAGATCCTGAACTTCGGCGCCCCGGCGCCGATCGATTTGCAGGTCCGCGGCGCCAACATCGAAGCCAACTTCGCCTACGCCAACAAGCTCCTGAGCAGGATCCGCAAGATTCCCGGCATCGCGGATGCGCGGATCCAGCAATCGCCGAATAGCCCGACCTTCAACATCGATGTCGACCGCACCCGCGCGCAATATGTCGGCCTGACCGAGCGCGACGTCACCAACGCCCTTGTGGTCAATCTCGCCGGCTCCTCGCAGGTCGCGCCGACCTACTACCTCAATCCTGACAACGGCGTGTCCTATTCGATTGTGATGCAGACGCCGCAGTACCAGATCGACTCCTTGAGCGCGCTGCAGGCGCTGCCGATCACCGCGACCGGCAACACGCAGGCGCCGATCCTCGGCGGCATCGCCGACATCAAGCGCTCGACCTCGAGCGCGGTGGTGTCGCAATACGACATCCAGTCGCTGGTGCAGATCTACGCAACGACGCAGGGCCGTGACCTCGGCGCTGTCGCCACCGAGGTGCGGGCGCTGATATCCGAGACCGCCAAGGAGGTGCCGAAGGGCTCGTCCGTGGTGCTGCTGGGCCAGGTGCAGACCATGAACTCGGCCTTCACCGGCCTGTTGTTCGGCCTGCTCGGCGCCGTCGTGCTGATCTACTTCCTGATCGTCGTGAACTTCCAGTCCTGGTCGGACCCGTTCGTGATCATCACGGCGCTGCCCGCAGCGCTCGCCGGTATTGTCTGGATGCTGTTCACGACGCAGACGACGCTGTCGGTGCCGGCGCTGACCGGCGCCATCATGTGCATGGGCGTGGCGACCGCCAACAGCGTGCTCGTGATCAGTTTCGCCCGCGAGCGCTACGAGGAACTCGGCGATCCCGTCGCGGCCGCGCTGGAGGCCGGGTTCGTCCGGTTCCGCCCGGTGCTGATGACGGCGCTCGCCATGATCATCGGCATGGCGCCGATGGCGCTGGGACTGGGCGAGGGCGGTGAGCAGAATGCCCCGCTCGGCCGGGCCGTGATCGGCGGCCTGATCTTTGCAACCTTTGCAACGCTGATGTTTGTTCCCGTGGTATTCAGTATGGTACACAAGAAACAAGGCGCCAAGGCCGCCGCCTCATCGGAGATTCCGCATGCCGCCCACTGAACAGCGCCCGCCGGTTTCGCACCGGAAATTGGGCATATTCGGCGTGGTGGCGTTGATCGCCGCAGGCCTGATCGTCGGAACCGGCATTCGCGCCCGCGAGGAGCAGGGTACGCGGCTGAAGGAATGGACCGAGGATCAGGCGATTCCGACCGTCGCCGTGGCCTTGCCAAACGCCAGGGCCTCGAACCCGACCCTCGACCTGCCGGGCCGGCTGGAGGCGTACTCGCGCGCGCCGATCTTCGCGCGGGTTTCCGGATACCTCAAGAGCTGGAACGCGGATATGGGCGCGCGGGTCAAGGCTGGCCAGGTCATCGCCGAGATCGAGGCCCCCGACCTCGACCAGCAATTGCTGCAAGCGCGCGCCGATCTGGCGAGCGCACAGGCCAACGCCAAGCTCTCGGAGGCCACGCTGACCCGGCGCAAGACGCTGGTCGCGTCGAACTTCGTCTCGGCGCAGGAGATCGACGAGCGCACCGCCGACCTCTCCAGCAAGAACGGCGCGGTCAATTCCGGCCAGGCCAATGTCGAGCGGCTGGAAGCGCTCGCCGGCTACAAGAAGATCACGGTGCCGTTCGACGGCATCGTCACGTCGCGTGACACCGACGTCGGCGCGCTGATCAATGCCGGCGGCAACTCGGGCCCGGCGATGTTCACGGTCTCGGACATCAGCAAGCTGCGCGTTTACGTCAACGTGCCGCAGACCTACGTGCCGGCGATCAAGATCGGCGCTAAGGCGACGATTTTGATGCCGGAATATCCGAACCGGACGTTCCTGGCGACGGTGGAAGCCTCCTCGCAGGCGGTCGATGTCGCCTCCGGCACCACGCGGATGCAGCTCGGGCTCGACAATTCCAGTGGCGAGCTGATGCCGGGCGGCTACGCCAGCGTGAAGCTCAGCCTGCAGCGCGATTCCACGCCGCTGAGCATTCCCGCCAGCGCGCTGATCTTCAACAGCAGCGGATTGCGGGTCGCGACTGTCGGCTCAGACGACAAGGTGCTGTTCAAGACGGTGACGATCGGGCGCGACCTCGGCAAGGAGATCGAGCTGGCGTCGGGCCTTGCGGCCGATGACCGCGTCATCACCGCGCCGCCGGACGGCCTCGCCGATGGCGACCATGTGCGCGTGGTCGGGGTCGGCGCCAAGGGCAAGCCGACGACGGCCTCCGAAAAGCAGGACGTGAAGGGGTAAGGCGTTCGGCGCGGCGCGCCCCGCTCTTCCTTAACCTCGCCCCGCTTGCGGGGAGAGGTCGGATCGCATCGCCAGATGCGATCCGGGAGGGGGTACAGGTCTATCGATAGATCGAAACCGCGGAGACAGCCCCTCACCCCAGCCCTCTCCCCGCAAGAGCGGGGCGAGGGAGAACTCCTACCCCACCCGCCATTCCAGCATGCCGTCATCCGCCGTGACGATGTCGCCGAGCGAGCCGACCGGCGTGCGATCCATATTCTGCAGATAGGCCAGCGTCGCCGTATCATCAGCGGGGATGCGGCCGAGGGTACGCCGGTTATCTTCCGTGCGCAGCATGGCCACGCCATGTTCGACCTCGCCATTGCCGCGATAGATCACGGTGAAGGCCTCGACCTTGCCCTTGCCTTGGGCCTCGGTGGTGAACTCGGGCACGTCGCGTCTGTTGCGGTCGGCCTCGGCCTGCACGCTGATGTCCTGCTTCAGCACTTGCTTCGGCGCCGCGCGTGACAGCACCAGGCCATGATGCTTGGTCACGAAGCCGCCCTGGCCGTAGAGCAGGCCGAGCGTGCCGCCGGTTCTCAATTTGCGCACCATCGCGCAGGCCGCATGCGTCATGTAGGTGTTGAGCGGCGCGCCGAAGAACGTCAGCCCGCCGGTCACGGTCGGCTGCACGTCAGGGCCGAGACCGAGCGTCCGCCGCGCCATCTTCGGCACACAGGGGAAGCAGCTATAGAGCTCGATGGCGTCGAACTTCCTGCCGTCGCCCTCGATGAGATCCATTACCGTCTTCAGCACCGCGGTCTGCGCATGGCTCTCGACGAACTGATCGCGGGTCAGATAATCGCGCGGCTCTTCGGCAGAGGCGCCGCCGAGCGGGTAGATCAGCTTCTCCTCCGGCACGCCGGCGGCGCGCGCCTTGGCCAGGCTGGTGAGTATCATCGCGCCACCCATGTTCACCATCGGGTTCGCCACCATCAGCTTTGTGTAGGGCCAGGCGATCATCCGGTTGTCCGGGGTCGGCGTCGTGATCTGGTCGCCGGTGAAATGCTTCTTCAGCCAGGAGTTCGGATTGTCGGCCGCGACGCGCGCATAGGTCGACCACAGTTCGCCCGACTCCGTCAGCGCCTCGCGCGGCGTCTGGCCCCAATGCGCCGAGGTTGCGGATTCATAGAGCGGATAGACCGTGATCGGCCGGAACACGCCGAGCGCCACCGCCATCGGTTTCTGGAATGCGGCGCCGCGCTTCGGCTCTTCGACGTCATGCGCGAATGGCGTCCACGGCAACGCGACGCCGGCGCGCTGCGCTTTCGTTGCGGTCGACTGCGCCTCGGCACCACAAACTGCCGCAACGCTGCATTCGCCGCGCGCGATGCGCTGTGCCGCCTCGTGCAAATAGCGGATCGGGCTCTCGCCGCCGACCGGGCCGTAATAGAGATGCGCAGGCGTAATGCCGAGGCGCTGCGCCAGCTGCTTCTCGGGATCGCGGTAGCGCCAGCTCAGGAAGTTGACGATGTCGAGCGACTGGATCTCGCCAAGCAGTTTTGCGCCGCTGTCGGCCTCGGCGCGCTGCAGCGCCTGTTCCAGCAGCGCCAGCGGCTCGAGGCCGGCAACGATGTCCTTCGGGCGATCGACGATCTCGCCAACGCCGACAATGACGGGAATACGGTCTTCGGGGGATGCGGTCATTTTCTTGTTCACTTTGAGAGATTGAATTCGATGGTGCCTTTAGCCGTCATTGCGAGCCAACGGGTCGCGCGAATGCGCGCCCGATGACAGGCTCCGCGAAGCAATCCACGCCGCAACTCGGGGAAAGATGGATTGCTTCGTCGATCCGCTCCTCGCAGTGACGGCGAGGGCCATCACTCCGCCACCAGCGCGTTCATGTGCTCGACGGCTTCGGCAAAGTCTTCCTTGAATTCCTGCACCACGGCGCCTGCGGATTTCACGCTGTCGATCAGGCCGACGCCCTGGCCGACGAAGTAGCTGACGAGATCGCGCGCCTTGGCGTTACCGGCGGCCGCGGCGCGGTCGATCGAGTTGAAGGCGTCGCGACTGATGATGCTTTGCAGCGGCATCGGCAGCGCGCCGGGGCACTCGGGCGAGCGGTCCCACGCATCGGTCCAGACCGAGCGGAGTTGTCGTGCCGGCTTGCCGGTGCGGCCCTTGGAGCGCACCGCGTCGCGCGAGGACGCCGCGATCATCTTCTCGCGAAAAATTTCCGACGTCTCCGATTCCACGGTGGCGAGCCACACCGAACCGGTCCACGCACCCGCCGCGCCCATCGCCATGCAGGCCGCCATCTGTCGGCCGGTCATGATGCCGCCGGCGGCCAGCACCGGCACGTCGCGGATCGGCGTGATCGCCTTGATCACCTCCGGCACCAGCACCATGGTCGAGACCTCGCCGCAATGCCCGCCGGCCTCGGTGCCCTGCACGACAAGGATATCGACGCCGGCCGCAACCTGGCGCAGCGCATGCTCCTTGGCGCCGACCAGGGCGGCGACCGGCACGCCATGTTTCTTGCCGCGATCGATCATCGCCTTCGGCGGCACGCCGAGCGCATTCGCGATCAGTTTAATTGGATGACGAAAGGACACGTCGAGCAGCTCTAGCGCAGTTTCCGCGTCGAATGGCTGCGGCTGGTTGTCGGCGACGTTTTTGGTGGTGAGCTCGATGTCGTACTTCTTGAGGAGATTGCGGGTGAAGTCGCGATGCTCCTGCGAGACGCGCTTCTCCAAGCTCTTCCAGGTGACGTTCTTCTCGCCCGAGGTCGAGATGTTCTCGGGGATCAGCACGTCGATGCCGTAGGGCTTGCCATCGACATGCGCGTCGATCCAGGTCAACTCCTGCTCCAGCGTCTCCGGTGAATGCGCCGTTGCGCCGAACACACCGAACCCGCCGGCGCGGCTGACCGCCGCCACCACGTCGCGGCAATGGCTGAAGGCAAGCAGGGGGAATTCGATTCCCAGCATGTCGCAAACAGGTGATTTCATGGATGCGTTCTCTCCCGGCGGCAGCTTATTGTGTTTTTTTGCATCAGGCCCCGCGACGCTAGCGCTCATGGACGGTCAAGCCAAGCGGGTTTCGCTTGCTGCGATCTTGCGTGCAGGCGCTGCCGTGGCCGCATCCTCGGCGATGCATTCCGTACGGCAAAAAAAGCCGGTGCCGTAGGGTGGGCAAAGCGAAGCGTGCCCACCATCTAGTGCACGAGATGGAAACCAGGAGCCGCAAGTGACCGATACCCCTGCCTACGAGCCGCCGAAAGTCTGGACCTGGAACAAGGAGAGCGGCGGGCGTTTCGCCAGCATCAACCGGCCGATCGCAGGTCCCACGCATGACAAGGAATTGCCGGTCGGACTTCATCCGCTGCAATTGTATTCCCTGGCGACGCCGAACGGGGTCAAGGTCACGGTGATGCTGGAAGAGCTGCTGGCGGCCGGGCACAAGGGTGCGGAGTACGATGCCTGGCTGATCAAGATCGACGGCAACCAGTTCGGCAGCGGCTTTGTCGACGTCAATCCGAACTCGAAGATCCCGGCGCTGATGGACCGCAGCGGGCCGGAGCCTGTCCGGGTTTTTGAATCGGCCTCGATCATGGTCCATCT
The DNA here is from genome assembly GCF_000938305.1 of Bradyrhizobium sp. LTSP885. Lineage (GTDB taxonomy): Bacteria > Pseudomonadota > Alphaproteobacteria > Rhizobiales > Xanthobacteraceae > Bradyrhizobium. Next base: position 20,178 of record NZ_JYMT01000020.1, on the reverse strand, counting down.
CGCCGAAAAATTCGGCGCCTTCCTGCCGACCGACGTCAAGACCCGCGCCGAAACCTTCTCCTGGCTGTTCTGGCAGATGGGCGCCGCGCCCTATCTCGGCGGCGGGTTTGGCCACTTCTACGCCTATGCGCCGACCAAGATCGAATATGCCATCGACCGCTTTGCGATGGAGGTGAAGCGGCAGCTCGACGTGCTCGATCGCCGGCTCGCCGACAACGAATATCTCGCAGGCAGCGTCTACACCATCGCCGACATGGCGGTGTGGCCGTGGTATGGCGGGCTCGCCAAGGGATTGCTGTACGGCGGCGGTGAATTCCTGTCGGTACAGGACTACAAGAACGTGCAGCGCTGGACCGATGCGATCGCGGAACGGCCCGCGGTGAAGCGCGGCCGCATGGTCAACCGCACCTGGGGCGAGCCCTCGAGCCAGCTCCACGAGCGCCACGACGCCGGTGATTTCGACACCAGGACGCAGGACAAGATCGGCGAGCCGGCCGCGTCGTAAGTTAGTGTCGCGGGAGCGATCTCAATCCACCTCGCCCCGCGTGCGGGGAGAGGTCGGAACGCATCGTTAGATGCGTTCCGGGTGAGGGGGACCGTCCGCACACGCGTCTATCGAATTTGCGGAGGCGGCCCATCACCCCGACCCTCTCCCCGCAAGAGCGGGGCGAGGGCAGCCTCAGTTCATCGGTTGGAACGCACGCGCGTTGGCGTCGATCTGCTGCCGGCTCGGCGGCACGTGCCCAAACGGCGCATGCTCGAACCAGAGATTTCCATCGGTTCCGAGCACGACGACGTTCTGCGCATCGACCGCGCGGAACGACTGCACTTTGCTGTCGATCTGCGTCCGCGGAGGGACGCGGCCGGTGCGCGCGAACGGGGAGTGTTCGTGCCAGAGGTTTCCATCGGTGCCGAGGACGATGAGATTGTCGGTATCCAGCGCCTGAAATCCGGCCACGTTCTGGTCAATGAACTGGCGCGCCGGCGGCACGTTGCCAAACGGCGCATGCTCCAGCCACAGCCTGCGGTCGCTGCCGAGGACGACGATAGTGTTGACGTCGAGCGCGGCGAAAGACAGGACGTTGCTGTCGATCTGTGTTCGCGGCGGGACCCGGCCGGTACGTGCGAACGGGGAGTGCTCATGCCAGAGGTTTCCATCGGTGCCGAGGACGATGAGATTGTCCGTATCCAGCACCTGGAAGCCGGCCACGTTCTGGTCGATGAATTGACGCGCCGGAGGGACGTTGCCGAATGGCGCCTTCTCAAGCCACAGCCGCCGGTCGGTGCCGAGAACAGCGACGGTCCCGGCATCCAGTCCGTGAAACGCCATCACGTCGGCGTCGACCTGGACTCGCGGCCCGACACGGTCCAGCCGCGGAAACGGCGGATGCTCGAGCCACAGTTTTCCGTCACTGCCGAGCACAAGGATGTTCTGCTCGTCGAGCGCCTGAAACGTCGACACGTTTTGATCGATGAAATTGCGGGCAGGGGGGACGTGACCGAAGGGACTGTGCTCCAGCCACAAGCGTTGATCGGTTCCAAGGACGAAGACGTCTGACATGGCATTGCTCCAGTTGGTGGTTTCAATGCGGTCAGTATGGCGCGTGGCGGGAGGCGCAGTAGTGATGTTTCTCACATAACAACTTTAAGGAGAATTTGAATCGTCGGCCTATGCCAGCAGATCGTCGTACGCCGGATACTTCTTCATGAAGCCCTGGATGAATTCGCATTTGACGACGAGCTTGCGGCCTTGCGCACGTACTGCCTCCAACGTAGCGCGCGCGAGCTTCGAGCCGATGCCCCGGCCGCCGAGTTCGGGCGGCACCTCGGTGTGGACGAGGGTGATCGTGTCAGGCGACTTGCGATAGACGACGAAGGCGATGGCGCCGTCGGCCTCCAGCTCGAACCGGCTCTGTGCCTCGTTGTCGCGGAATGTCTCGGCCATGGTCCGGTGCTCGCGGTTACTTGTTCTGCGCGCCTTCGGCGGCTGGAAACACCACCCGATCGTCGGTGCGGCAATAGCGGTCGGCGAACATGCGGCCGATCGGGTGATAGCGCTCCATATGCACGCGCATGGCGTCGCGATCCCACAGCTCGTCGCGGATGTAGAAATTGATACCTTCGCCCATGATGAGCTGGCGGTCGCCGTTGACGTCGATCAGCTTCCAGGTCTTGCACTCCATCGCGAAAGGCGCGTCGGCGAGCCGCGGCACTGCGACCTTGCTCGACGGCGCGAGCTTCAGCCCGAGATAGGAGGGCTCGCCGATCTCGGGCGGAAAGTCACCGCTACTCTCGTGCATCGCGCGCGCTAGCGGCTCGTCGGTGAGATGGACCACGAACTCGCCTGATTTCTGGATGTTGATGAGCGTGTCCTTCTCCCGGCCGTCGGGGCGCCGGTTGACCGCGAACATGCAGAGCGGCGGGTCTTCGCAGAACACGTTGAAGAAGGAGAACGGCGCGGCATTGACGACGCCGTTCGGGCCCACGCTCGTCACCCACGCGATCGGCCGCGGCAACACGAACGAGGCGAGCACCTTGTAGCGTTCGCGCTGGGTGAGGTCGCTGGCGGCGTATTCCATGGCGAGGTCCTGGTCGGCTGCCGTAGGGTGGGCAAAGCGAAGCGTGCCCACCATCAAGTGTCGTGCTCGCGAAGGTGGGCACGCTTTCGCTTTGCCCACTCTACGAAGTTCTCCCCGCAAAGAGCGGGGAGAAGGAGAAGAGCTACGCCATGCTCAGTTCATGCCGGCCGACCACCATCCAGTGCACCTCGTCCGGACCGTCGGCGAAGCGGAGGTGGCGGACGTCCTGGTACATTTCGGCGAGCGGGGTCCATTGCGAGATGCCGGTGGCGCCGTGCATCTGGATCGCCTGGTCGATCACTTTGCAGGCGCGCTCGGGGATCATGGCCTTGACCATCGAAACCCAGACACGCGCCTCCTTGTTGCCGAGCACGTCCATCGCCTTCGCCGCCTTCAAGACCATCAGCCGCATCGATTCGATCTCGCAGCGCGCCTGCGCGATGATCTGCATGTTGCCGCCGAGATGGGCGATCTTCTTGCCGAACGCCTCGCGGGTCAGGCCACGCTGCACCATCATGTCGAGCGCCTTCTCGGCCTTGCCGATCGTGCGCATGCAGTGATGGATGCGGCCCGGGCCGAGGCGGACCTGCGAGATTTCGAAGCCGCGGCCCTCGCCGAGCAGGATGTTCTCCTTTGGTACGCGCACATTGTTGAAGCGCAGATGCATGTGGCCGCGCGGCGCGTGGTCGTGGCCGAACACGTGCATCGGACCCAGGATCTCCACGCCGGGCGTGTCCTTTGGCACCAGGATTTGCGACTGCTGCTTGCTCGGGGCCGCGTCCGGATTGGTCTTCACCATCACGATCATGATCTTGCAGCGGGGATCGCCGAGGCCGGAGATGTAATACTTCTCGCCGTTGATCACCCACTCGTCGCCGACCAGCTTTGCGGTGGTCGAGATGTTCTTGGCGTCGGAGGAGGCGACGTTCGGTTCGGTCATCGCATAGGCCGAACGGATCTCGCCGTTGAGCAGCGGCTTCAGCCACTTCTCCTTCTGCTCCTTGGTGCCGATGCGCTCCAGCACCTCCATGTTGCCGGTGTCGGGCGCCGAGCAATTCATGGACTCCGACGCCAGCGGGCTCTTGCCGAGCTCGGCGGCGATATAGGCGTAGTCGAGATTGTTCAGCCCGTCGCCGGTTTCGGCGTCGGGCAGGAAGAAGTTCCAGAGGCCGACCTCCTTGGCCTTGTCCTTGGCCTTCTGCAGCACCGCGAGCTGTTCGGGCGTAAAGCTCCAGCGATCGGTCTTCTTTTCGCCGTGGCGATAGAACTCGACCGACATCGGCTCGACGGTCTCGCGGATGAACTGCTTCACATGATCGTAAAGCGGGCGGACCCGTTCCGACATCCGCAGATCGTTCAGCTCATCGCCCGGGCTGAGCGTGTAATTGGTGGTGCGGGGCACATAGGCGTGTTTCATTGTTGTTTCTCCCATCGGCGAAGGCGCGTGTTGCGGCGGACAATAGACGCGGGCCGCGTCTAGCGCGAGCCGATTTTCGCGATGATCTCTACCGCATCGCGGAATATGACGGCGGCGCTTCAAACAATGTTTGAACGCCGTCGCCTGCGACGCAAAGCGTCGCGCACGGACTCACACCATCCGGTGCATCGCGCAAATCTTGTTGCCGTCAGGATCGCGCAGATAGGCCAGATACAGCTTGCCGGCAGCACCTTCGCGGACGCCGGGCGGGTTTTCGCAAGGCTTGCCGCCGGCAGCGACGCCGGCCGCGTGCCAGGCCTCGACCTGCTCGGGCGAATGGCAGGCAAAACCGATCGTACCGCCATTGGCGTGCGTCGCGGGCTCGCCGTCGATCGGCTTGGAGACCGAGAAAACACCGGTCTTGGTGATGTAGAAAATGCGGTGACCGTCGACCCTCGCTGGCCGGACGTCGACCGTGGAGAGCAGCGCGTCATAGAACGCCTTGGCCTTGTCGAGGTCGTTGGTGCCGATCATCACGTGCGAAAACATTTCTTGAATCCCCCCTGTTGCTTATGGCGCGAACGCTAGCAGCAGTTTCGCCGCGACGGAAGTGGAGGCGCGCCCATCGGCACCCGGCTTTCCCTGCGCCTTCTACTTCCAGAGAGGGCGGAACGAAAAGCAAGACTCGGGCAAATCATGTCGCGAGACAGCGGATACACGACTCACAAATCGCGCCACATATTCGCTGTCGTCCCGGGCTTGACCCGGGACCCATAACCACAAATGCCAGTTATTGCGCACGCTGGGGCCACAGCTCATCTCAACAACACAACCCTGTGGTTATGGGTCCCTGCTTTCGCAGGGACGACGGCTGTGGGTGCGGCCGAGCGCCAGCCTAAAACGCCGTATACCCGCCGTCGATCACGAAACAATCCGCGGTATGATACGACGACGCCTTGCTCATGAGGTAGACCGCGATGCCGCCGAAATCGCTCGGCTCCCCGAAGCGGCGCACCGGGATGCGCGGCATCACGTTGGCGACGAATTTGTCGTTGGCCATGATGCCTGCGGTCATGTCGCTTTTGATCCAGCCGGGCAGGATCGCATTCGCGGTGACGCCGTGGCGCGCCAGCTCGACGCCGAGCGCGCGGCACAGCGCGTTCAGCGCCGCTTTGGTGCCGGCATAATGTTCGTTGCGCGCGGTGCCGAACAGCGAGGCCAGGCTCGAGGTCGCGACCAGCCGGCCGAAACCGTCGCCGGCCTCGGCGCGCTCGGTCATGTGGCGCGCGGCGACCTGGAACACATGGAAGACGCCGTCGAGATTGGTCGCGAACATTTTTCGCCATTCCTCCTCGGTGCGGTCGATGAAGGCGCGCCGTCCGCCGCCGCCGATCCCGGCATTGGCAAAACAGCCGTCGACGCGGCCGAAGGTGTCGAGCGTTGTCTTCATCGCGGTCTTGACCGAACCGGGATCGCTGACGTCGCAGAATTGCGTGACGACCTTGCCGGGTCCGGCCGCCATAGAGGCCGCCGCGTTGGCGTTCTTCTCGGCGTTGCGGCCCCAGATCGCGACGTTGCAGCCGGCGGCGTTGAGTGCCTGCGCGATGCCGAGGCCGATGCCGCCATTGCCGCCGGTGATGACTGCGACGCGGCCGGTGAGGTCGAAGATGCTACTCATTGGGGTTTCCATTTGGTTTGGCGCGCGTTAATCACGCGTCCGAGGATGGGCTTGGCCGCAACCATGGACAAGCCCGGTACAAAAATCAAATATGGGTCGGAACACAATGCGACGCGTGACCCACGCGGCACAACTGACGGAGGAAACCATGCAGTTCAAACACGTCACGCTCGACTTCGACGGATCGGTCGCGATCCTCAAGCTCGACCACCAGGAGGTCATGAACGCGGTCTCGATGGACATGCTGGGCGGCCTCGCCGAGGCGCTCGATGCGATCGACGACAAGCGCGAGGAGGTGCGCTGCCTGGTGATCACGGGTGCGGGCCGCGCGTTCTGCACCGGTGCCAATTTGCAGGGCCGCAACGCCCAGCAGAAACCCGGCAAGAGCAACGCCGGCGCGTCGCTCGAGACCGGCTTCCATCCGTTCCTGCGCCGGCTGCGCAAGCTGCACTGCCCGATCGTCACGGCCGTGAACGGCCCGGCCGCCGGCGCCGGGATGAGCTTCGCACTGATGGGCGACCTGATCCTGTGCGCGCGCTCGTCCTACTTCCTGCAGGCGTTCCGCCGTATCGGCCTGGTGCCGGATTGCGGCTCGACCTGGCTGCTGCCGCGGCTGATCGGCAAGGCGCGCTCGGTCGAGCTGTCACTTCTCGGCGAGCGGCTGCCTGCCGAGAAAGCCCTGGAATGGGGCCTCATCAACCGCGTCTATGACGACGGCGTGCTGATGGAGGAGACGATGAAGCTCGCGCATGAGCTCGCCAACGGTCCGACGGTCGCGCTCTCGCTGATCCGAAAACTGTACTGGGACAGCCCGGAGAATTCGTTCGAAGATCAGCTCAATCTCGAATTCGAGTCGCAGAGGATCGCCGGCGGCGCCGAGGATTTCAAGGAAGGTGTCACCGCATTCCTGGAAAAGCGACCGGCGAAGTTCAAAGGCAAATGATCGAGACCGAACTCGGGCGCTGCGTCGCCACCTTCCATCCCGGCGCGACCGGCGTCACTGGTGCGGCAAAATTGTCCGGCGGCGCCAGCCAGGAGACCTGGACGTTCGACATCGTGCATCCTGACGGCCCTGTTGGCGCGATCCTGCGCCGCGCGCCGCCGGGCTATGGCGCGGCGCCGGGACGTGCCGCCGGCCTCGATGCGGAAGCTGTGCTGATGCAACTTGCCCATGATGCCGGCCTGCCATCGCCGAAGGTGATGCATGTCTTGAGGCCGGAAGACGGCCTCGGCCGCGGTTTCATCATGGCGCGCATCGAGGGCGAGACCATCGCGCGCAAGATTTTGCGCGACGAGGAATATGCCGGCGCACGCCCGATCCTGGCGCGCCAGCTCGGCCGCGTCATCGCCGGCATCCATGGCCTGCCGCGCGCGAAGTTGCCGCAACTGCGCAGCATGTCGGCGACAAAGGAGATCGACGATCTCGAGCGCGAGTACCGCAGCTTCAATTGGCCGCGGCCGGTGTTCGAGCTGGCGCTGCGCTGGCTGCGCGATCACGATCCCGGCCCGTCGTCGGAGGTGACGCTGGTGCATGGCGATTTTCGCCATGGCAATCTGATCATCGGGCCCGATGGCGTCCGCGCCGTGCTCGATTGGGAGCTCGCGCATTTCGGCGATCCGATGGAGGATCTCGGCTGGATCTGCGTCAACTCCTGGCGCTTCGGCGAAATCGACAAGCCGGTCGGCGGTTTTGGCACACGCGAGGATCTGTTCGCCGGCTACGCGGAGGCCGGCCGCAAGGCCGATCCTGATAGGGTGATGTTCTGGGAAGTCATGGGCACGCTGCGCTGGGGCGTGATGTGCTGCGGCATGATGCAGCGTTTTCGTTCCGGCCCGGACCATTCGATGGAGCGCGCGATGATCGGGCGACGGTCGTCGGAGACCGAGATCGATTTGTTACGGCTGTTGGCCCCACGAGGGAAATGACCATGCAGGACGAACCGACACCCACCGAGCTGATCAAGGCCGTTGCCGATTTCCTGCGCAGCGAGATCACGCCCGTCATCAAGGGCCACAACGCCTTCAAGCTCCGCGTCGGCATCAACGCGCTCGATCTGGTGACAAGGCAGCTGGCGCTGGCGGACCAAGGCGACGCCGCGGAAGCGGCGCGGCTGAAGCAATTGTTTGAGGCCGACGGCGCGCTGCTGGAACTGAACCGCACCCTGTCGGAAAAAATCGCGAGCGGCGAGGTGGATTTGAAGACGCCGGGGCTGGCGGAGCATCTCTGGCAGACCACGATGGACAAGCTCGCGGTCGATCAACCGAACTACGCGTCGTACAAGAGGGAACTTGGAACGAAGTAAGATGTATCGTCATTGCGAGCGAAGCGAAGCAATCCATCTCGCCACTTGCGGAGACATGGATTGCTTCGTCGCTTCGCTTCTCGCAATGACGAGGGGCCTATTTCCCCAGCCACTTCGGCGGCCGCTTCTCCGAAAACGCCTTGGGTCCCTCGATGTAATCCTGCGAGGCCGCCATTGCCTTCACCGCCGGATATTCGCGCTGCTCGGTGATCGCTTGTTCCAGCGAGCCTTCGAGACCCCGCTGGATCGCCTGCTTGGAAGCGCGGATCGACATCGGCGAGTTCTTGGTGATGGTCTCGGCCCAGCGCTCAGCGGCGGCGAGCGCTTCGCCCTGCGGGACGACTTCGTTGACGAAGCCGAGCTCGAGGCCCTCCTTGGCGCTGACATGGCGTGCGGTGAGGATCATGCCCATGGCGCGCTTCAGGCCGATCTGCCGGGGCAAGCGATGCACGCCGCCGGCGAGCGCCGCGAGGCCGACCCGCGGTTCGGGCAGGGCGAAGGTCGCATTCTCCGACGCGATGATCAGATCACAGGCCAGCGCGATCTCGAATCCGCCGCCCATCGCGACGCCGTTGACGGCGGCGATGATCGGCTTGTCGCAATCGAAGCGCGAGGTGAGGCCGGCAAAGCCGCCCTTGTCCCAGCCGCGCTTGCCGCCCGCCGCCTGCCACTTCAGATCGTTGCCGGCGCAGAATGCCTTGTCGCCGGCGCCGGTGACGATCGCGACCCACTGCTCGGGATCGGCGGAGAAGTCGTCGAACACCTTGTTGAGCTCGAAATGCGCGTCGATATGCAGCGCGTTGTAAACCTCGGGGCGCGACAGCGTCACGATGGTGATGGGACCCTTGCGCGTCACCTTGGAGAATTTCAGATCCATGTTGGCTCCCGTCGATTTTCTGTGGCGAAGAATATTGGTGGCATCCTAGCGCGTGCGTGCCGCCCCGTGCCATCCAATTACGCAAAGGCACCGCGCGCGCAAGCGCGATCCCCCTGCTTGACTTGGAGGGACGCTTCTCAGCTTAATCGGTCCTAAGGCGCGGGTGCGATAGCGCCTAAACGCAAAATCGAAAATCAACAATAGTTCCGGGAGAGACTGCCTTGGATTTCAATCTGCCGGCCGACCTCACAGCCTATCTCGCCGAACTCGATGGCTTCATCGAACGCGAGATCAAGCCGCTCGAAGCGGCCGACGACAACATCCGCTTCTTCGACCATCGCCGCGAATGGGCGCGCACCGATTTCGACAATGGCGGCCTGCCGCGCCATGAATGGGAGGCGCTGCTGCGCAAGGTCAAGAATCTGGCTGACGCCGCCGGTCATCTGCGTTTCGCGATCCCGAAACGCTATGGCGGCAAGGATGGCTCCAACCTCTGGATGGCGGTGATCCGCGAGCATTTCGCCTCGAAGGGTCTTGGCCTGCACAATGATCTGCAGAACGAGCATTCGATCGTCGGCAATCTGCCCATCGTCACCATGCTCGACCGCTATGGAACCGACGAACAGAAGGCGATGATCGACGGGTCCATCACCGGCAAATACCGCATCACGTTTGGTCTGACGGAGCCCGACCATGGCTCTGATGCCACCCACATGGAAACGAGGGCGGTGCCCGGGACCCGTGACAACGTCAAGGGCTGGATCATCAACGGCGAGAAGATGTGGACCACCGGCATGCATGTCGCCACGCATTGCGCGCTGTTTACCCGCACCTCAGGCGATGACGGCGACGCCCGCGGCATCACTTGCCTTCTGGTGCCGGCGAAATCGCCGGGCGTGAAGGTTGAGGAATACATGTGGACCTTCAACATGCCGACCGATCACCCGCGGGTCAGCTTCACCGACGTGTTCGTGCCTGACGATGCGCTATTCGGCGAGGTCGGCCGCGGCCTGTCGCTGGCGCAATGTTTCGTCCACGAGAACCGCATCCGCCAGGCCGCAAGCTCGCTCGGCGCCGCCGTCTACTGCATCAACGAGAGCGTGAAATATGCGCGCGAGCGAAAGCCGTTCGGCAAGGCGCTGGCGGAGAACCAGGCGATCCAGTGGCCGCTGGTCGAACTGGCGACGCAGGCCGAGATGCTGCGGCTTTTGATCCGCAAGACCGCCTGGGAGATGGACCAGCTAACCCAGGCCCAGGTCGAGCACACGCTGTCGGACCGGGTCTCGATGTGCAACTTCTGGGCAAATCGTCTGTGCTGCGAAGCCGCCGACCGCGCAATGCAGGTGCATGGCGGCATGGGCTATTCACGCCACAAGCCGTTCGAGCACATCTACCGCCACCACCGCCGCTACCGCATCACCGAGGGCAGCGAGGAAATCCAGAAGCGCAAGGTGGCGGGCTTCCTGTTCGGCTACATGGGAGCGGGGAAGCACTGAAGTATTGCCCACAATACATGCTCGCCACGCCGTCATTGCGAGCGAAGCGAAGCAATCCATGCTTCGGCAAGCGGGAACATGGATTGCTTCGTCGCTTCGCTCCTCGCAATGACCTGGAGAGACCGGTGGCTCGCTTGGTGTGGCTAATTCACCTGCCGGTCTTTCCCCGCCCAATATGGATCGCGCAGATTCCGCCGCAAAATCTTGCCCGACGGGTTGCGCGGCAGGGCGGGGATGAAGTCGATCGACTTCGGCGTCTTGAAACCCGCGATGCGCTCGCGGGTGAAGTTGATGATGTCGGTCGCGGTCGCCGTCTTGCCCGGCTTCATCACCACCACGGCCTTCACCGCTTCGCCCCATTTGTCGTCGGGGATGCCGATCACAGCGGCTTCCGCGACGTCAGGATGATCGCAGATCGCGCTTTCGACTTCGGCCGGATAGATGTTCTCGCCGCCGGAGATGATCATGTCCTTGATGCGGTCGTGGATATAGAGATAGCCATCGCTGTCCATGTAGCCGGCATCGCCGGTGCGCAGCCAGCCGTCACCGTCGATGGTGCGCGCGGTCGCCTCCAGCATATTCCAGTAGCCGGCCATGTTGGAGCCCGAGCGGGTGGCGATCTCGCCGACTTCGCCCGGCGGGAGCGACTTTCCGTTCGCGTCGAGGATCGCAAGCTCGATGCCGGGCAGCGCCTTGCCGGCCGAGCGCATGCGGTCGAGTCCTTCGACATGGTCTTCCGGCGGCAGCGCGACGATCGTGCCCGTCGTCTCGGTCATGCCGTACATCTGCACGAAGCCGCATTTGAAGACCTCGATACACTCCTTCAGCAGCGCCGCCGGAATCGGCGAGGCGCCATAGAGCATGTATTTCAGCCGAGAGAAATCGACCTGCCGCGCCCGCGGCTGCCGCACCACGAACTGCATCGCAGCCGGCACCATGAACAGTTTGGTGATGCCGGACTGCTCGAAGAAATCCAGCACCTTGGTCGGATCGAACTCGCGCGCGATCACGCCACGGGCGCCGTGGTAGAGGCCCATCACGCCCCATCCGGAGCCGCCGATGTGGAAGATCGGCATCGCGACCAGCGAGACGTCGTCGGTGGTCCACCGGTTCCACTCCGGCTTCTCGGCCTCATTGCCGCTCTGCACCAGATTGAGGAAGTTGGCGTGCGACAGCATCGCCCCCTTCGGCTTTCCTGTGGTGCCCGACGTATAGAGCTGGATCGCGATGTCCTTCGGCGCGATCGCAACCCTCGGGTCATCGCCGCTCTGCGCATCGCGCCAGGCGAGATAATCGGGCCATTCCGGAGCGCCGCCTTCGGTCGTGATGATGGTGCGCACGCTGGGCAGTCTGTCGCGGATGTTGCGCACCTGCGTGATGAATTCGGGGCCGGTGAACAGCACCGGCGCCTTGCAGTCGTCGACGATGAAGGCGATCTCGGGGCCTGCGAGTCGCCAGTTCACCGGCGCCATCACCACACCGGCCTTCATCGCGCCCATCAGCAGCTCGAAATAGAAGTCGCTGTTCTTGCCGAGATAGGCGATGCGTTCGCCCTTGCTGACGCCCATGGCGATCAACGCGTTGGCGACACGGTTGGTCTTGATGTCGAACTCGGCAAACGTGGTCTGGCGGCCCTCGAACTCATAGACCAGCGCATCGCCGCGGCTTTTGGCGCGGTTGCGCACCATGTCGGCAAGGTTTGCCAGTTGCTGCGTAGCGGACATGTCTCCCCCGATGTCTTGTTTTGGTTGCGCGGAGTGTGGCGACATCTCGCGCGGAAGACAATACGGGGTGTGGCACAGGATATATCACACCGTCGTCCCGGGCTTGACCCGGGACCCATAACCACAGGATTGAGTCATCAAGCGCGCTGTGGCCCCAGCGTGCTCACTTCGAGCGGAGGTTATGGGTCCCTGCTTTCGCAGGGACGACAGCTGAGGTAGAGGCGCGAGCTGCGGCCTCAACCCCGCGCCGCGCGATCCTTCTCGTTCTGCGCCTTGATCGAGTCGCGGGCCTTGGTCCAGTCGTCGTCGCTCCAGTCGCGCAGCTGGTAGAAGTTGCCGCCCGTCGCCAGCGCCTGCGCGCCGTCCATGGCGATGGTCTCGCCATTGATCCAGTCGCAGCCGCCGGAGATCAGGAACACTGCGAGGTTCTGCAATTCCTCCATGGTGCCGACCCGGCCCATCGGGTTCATCGCCTTGGTGTTCGCGCCAGCTTCGTCGCCCGGCTTGATGCGCTTGCTCATGCCCTCGGTCGGAATTTCACCGGGTGCGATGGTGTTGAGGCGGATGCCGTGGCGGCCCCATTCGATCGCGAGCGACATGGTCATGGCGTGGATCGCCGATTTGCTCATCGCCGACGGCACCACATAGGGCGAGCCGTTGCGCACCCAGGTGACGGTGATCGACACCACGTTGCCGCGGTGGCCGCCCGCGATCCAGCGGCGACCGACCGCATGTGTCACGTAGAAGGTACCGTGCATCACGATGTTGGCGACGGCGTCGAAGCCACGCGGCGACAGCTCCTCCGAGCGCGAGATGAAATTGCCCGCGGCGTTGTTGATGAGATCGGTGAGGGGGCCGCTGGTGGTCCAGATCCCCTCGATCATCTCGTCGACGGCCATTGCGTTGCGGATGTCGACGCCGTGGCTGACCACACGGCCGCCGTACTCGGCCATCAGTTCGGTGGCGGTCTCGTCGCAGACGCTCTTGCGGCGGCCGCAGATATGGACCTCGGCCCCGAGCTGCAGGAACCGCGAAGCCATGGATTTGCCGAGGCCTGTTCCGCCTCCGGTCACGAGAATGCGTCGCCCGGCGAGAAGCTGATCGTTGAACATCGTTTCCACCCACGGGGTTGTCTGTTAATTGGTCGATTGACTAAAACCGGACAACGGCCTTTCTGTAAAGTGCCAACGAGGAAAGGCGGAGGAGATTTCAATGGAAGATCGCGTTTCGATATCGATTTCGGACGGTATCGCCGACGTGCGCCTGGTGCGCGCCGACAAGATGAACGCGCTCGATGCCGCGATGTTCGAGGCGTTGGTGGCCGCAACCGAGCGATTGTCCAAGGAAAAAACCGTGCGGGTGGTCGTGTTATCAGGCGAGGGCCGGGCGTTCTGCGCCGGGCTCGACATGGGCCGGTTCGCCGCCATGAAGGATGGCGGTAACGGGGTGCCCGGTGGTGACAAGCGCGACCTCTCCATCCGCACCCACGGCAAGGCCAACTTCGCGCAGCAGGCGGTCTGGGGCTGGCGTCAGCTTCCGGTGCCTGTGATCGCCGCGATCCACGGCGTCGCCTTCGGCGGCGGCTTCCAACTCGCGCTCGGCGCCGATATCCGCTTGCTCTCACCTGACGCGCGGATGTCGATCATGGAGATCAAATGGGGCCTGGTGCCCGACATGGCAGGCACGCCGATCCTCGCGAGCCTGGTGCGCGACGACATCCTGCGCGAACTCACTTACACCGGCCGCATCTTCTCGGCGCAGGAAGCGCAGAGCTATGGTCTCGCCACCCGGATCTGCGACGATCCGCGCGCCGCGGCGCTCGAGATGGCACGCGAGATCGCCGGCAAGAGCCCGGATGCGATCCGCGCGGCGAAGCGGATGCTGAACACTCTCTCGGTCGATCCGGCCGCCGCGCTGCTGGCGGAGTCCGTCGAACAGCAGAAGCTGCTCGGCAGCCCGAACCAGACTGAATCCGTGCGCGCGAATCTTGAGAAGCGCGCGCCAAGGTTTGCGGATGCGGGGTAACGTGCACGCTGTCATTCCGGGATGGTGCGTAAGCACCAGACCCGGAATCTCGAGATTCTCAGGTGCGCAATTGCGCACCGTAGTTCGCGCTGCGCGCGCACCGGAATGACACTTCAAAACCGACGACAGATCGGATCACAACAAATGAGCGAAACGTCCCAACCCTTCCTCGGCATTATCAGCGGCGAGCGCAAACGCGATCATGCCGCGGTCACCGAGCGCGCCGACCGCATCGCCAGCGGCCTGCACCAGCTCGGCGTCAAGCCGGGTGACAGCGTCTGCATGCTGATGCGCAACGACATCGCCTTCATCGAGGCCGCCTATGCGGCGATGCGGCTCGGCGCCTATGGTGTGCCGATCAACTGGCACTTCAAGCCAGAAGAGATCAACTACGTGCTGACCGATTCCGGCACGCGGGTCCTGATCGCCCATGCCGACATGCTGCATCCGTTGCGCGGTGCCATTCCGCCTGATGTTACGGTGCTCAGCGTGCCGACGCCGCCGGAACTCCTTGCCAACTACAAGATCGATCCCGATCATCTCGCGACGCCGGATTTCGCGGTCGATTTCGAATCCTGGCTGACGCAGCAGGCGCGCTATGACGGCCCTGCGGTGCCGCAGCCGCAGAACATGATCTACACCTCGGGCACCACGGGCCATCCCAAGGGCGTGAAACGTTTTGCGCCGACGCCGGCGCAGACCGCCAATGCCGAAGCGATGCGCGCGATGATCTACGGCCTGAAGCCGGGGGCGCGCGCGATCCTGCCCGGGCCGCTGTACCATTCGGCGCCGAATTCCTTCGGGCTGCGTTCAGGGCGGCTCGGCGGCGCGCTGGTGCTGATGCCGCGGTTCGACGCCGAGGAATTCTTAGCGCTGATCGATCGCGAGAAGATCGACACTATCTTCATGGTGCCGACCATGTTCATCCGCTTGATGAAGCTGCCGGAGGAAGTCCGCAAGACATACGACATGTCGTCGCTGCGCCACATCATCCACGCCGCCGCGCCATGCCCGGCGGACGTCAAGCGCGCGATGATCGAATGGTGGGGGCCGGTGATCTATGAATTCTATGGCTCGACGGAATCAGGCGCGGTCACCTTCGCCAATTCAGAGGATGCGCTGAAGAAGCCCGGCACGGTGGGAAAGATATCGCCCGGT
The DNA here is from genome assembly GCF_000938305.1 of Bradyrhizobium sp. LTSP885. Classification (GTDB taxonomy): domain Bacteria; phylum Pseudomonadota; class Alphaproteobacteria; order Rhizobiales; family Xanthobacteraceae; genus Bradyrhizobium. The sequence goes on along the minus strand of NZ_JYMT01000020.1, from coordinate 4,921 downwards.
GCCGAGCTGCGCTTCGTCGGCGATGACGGCAAGGAGGTGCCGCAGGGGCAGATCGGCGAGATCTATTCGCGGATATCTGGCAATCCCGATTTCACCTACCACAACAAGGCGGAGAAGCGCGCCGAGATCGACCGGCAGGGATTCATCACCTCGGGCGATGTCGGCTATATCGACGCTGACGGCTACGTCTTCATCTGCGACCGCAAGCGCGACATGGTGATTTCGGGCGGCGTCAATATCTATCCGGCCGAGATCGAGGCGGTGCTGCACGCGGTATCAGGCGTGCACGACTGCGCGGTGTTCGGCATTCCCGACGCCGAGTTCGGCGAGGCGCTGATGGCGGTGATCGAACCGCGACCCGGTGTGACGCTCGATCTTGCCGCGATCCGCGTCCAGCTCAGGACCGCGCTCGCCGACTACAAGGTGCCCAAGCATATCGAGATCCAGAGCAACCTGCCGCGCGAGGATTCCGGCAAGATCTTCAAGCGTCGGCTGCGGGACCCCTATTGGGAGCGGGCGGGGCGGAGGATTTGAGGGCCACAAGGAGGCTGTCGTCCCGGGCAAGCGAAGCGCGACCCGGGACCCATAACCACGAATGTCTGTGTTGTGCGGGCTGTGGCCCCAGCTGTTGATGAGCCGGGGCATCGGTGGTTATGGGTCCCTGCTTTCGCAGGGACGACAAGTGAGTGTGCGCCGCCTCCAAGTTCATCTTGCGCTGCGGCAAAAAACTTGCACACTCCGGGGCATTGCCGGGCAGCTTCTGGAGTAGCCAGCCATGTCTTCCCAGATCTTGCCTTCCCAGACCATGCCCTCCGAGACCGATATCCGTGCCAAGCGTGCAGAGGAGGTCAGCCTTCTTGAAAAAGCGGCACAGGAGGAGGATGCGCGGCTCCGGAACGACATCCGCCTGCTGGGGCGCATCCTGGGCGACACCGTGCGTGACCAGGAGGGGGCCGACGTGTTCGATCTGGTCGAGCGCATCCGCCAGACCTCGGTCCGGTTCCATCGTGACGAGGACAAACTAGCGCGGCACGAGCTGGAAACCATCCTCGACGGCATGTCGATCGCCGAGACGTTGCAGATCGTCCGGGCCTTCAGCTACTTCTCCCATCTCGCCAACATTGCCGAGGACCAGAACAACATCCGCCAGATGCGCAGCCGCGGCCCGGGCGGGGCGCCGCAGCTGAGCACGCTGGAGCAGACGCTGATCCATGCTCGCCAAGCCGGTATCAGCCCGGCGGACCTCCGCAGCTTCTTCAAGGGCGCGCTGGTCAGTCCGGTGCTGACGGCGCATCCGACCGAGGTTCGCCGCAAGAGCACCATGGACCGCGAGATGGAGATCGCTGATTTGCTCGATCGCCGCGAGCGATTGCAGATGACGCCGGATGAGAGCGAGACGAGTGACGAGCAGCTCCGCCGCGCCGTCGTGACGCTGTGGCAGACCAATCTGTTGCGCCGAACCAAGCTGACCGTGCTCGACGAGGTCGCCAACGGCCTGTCGTTCTACGACTACACCTTCCTGCAGGAAGTCCCGCGGCTGCATTGTGCGCTGGAGGACCGCCTGAACAAGGAAGGCGGCGAGGCCGGCGATCTGGCGTCGTTCCTGCGGATGGGGAGCTGGATCGGCGGTGACCGCGACGGCAACCCCTTCGTCACCGCAGACGTAATGCGTGGCACGCTGCGGCTGCAATCCAGCCGGGTGCTCAACTTCTATCTCGAACAGCTGCATACGCTCGGCGCCGAATTGTCGCTGGCGGCACATCTCGCCGACATTTCGGACGAGTTGCGGACGCTCGCCGAGCGCTCGCCCGACACCTCGCCGCATCGCAGCGGCGAACCCTATCGCCTGGCCGTGTCGGGCATCTATGCCAGGCTCGCGGCGACGGCGGCGAGGCTCGAGGTCGAGACCACAAGGCGGCCGGTCGGCAAGGCCGAGCCGTATCAGGGCGTCAAGGAGTTCCAGGCCGATCTCGACGTGCTCAATCGCTCGCTGATCGCGAACAATTCCGGCGTGATCGCGCGCGGCCGGTTGCGGCAGCTGCGCCGCGCCGTAGATTGCTTCGGCTTCCATCTCGCGCGGCTCGACATCCGTCAGAATTCGGCGGTGCACGAGCGTACCATTGCCGAGCTGTTGGATACCGCCAATCCCGGCACATCCTATCTGGCGCTCGGCGAGGACGCCCGCGTCAGCCTGCTGCTCAATGAGTTGCGTAGCGCGCGGCCGCTCGCCTCGCCCTTCGTCAAATATTCGGAGGAGACGCTCGGCGAACTCGCCTTGTTCCGTGCCGCGGCCGAGGCGCATGCCAAATTCGGCCCCGAGGTCATCTCCCAATGCATCATCTCGATGTGCAAGAGCATGTCCGACATGCTCGAGGTCGCGGTGCTGTTGAAGGAGGTCGGGCTGGTCAATCCGTCCGGCCGCAGCGCCATCAACATCGTGCCGCTGTTCGAGACGATCGAGGATCTGCAGGACTCCGGCGCCATCATGGACCGCATGCTGGCGCTGCACGACTACCGCAAGCTGGTCGACAGCCGCGGCGGCGTCCATGAGGTGATGCTCGGCTATTCCGACAGCAACAAGGACGGCGGCTTCGTCACCTCGGGCTGGGAGCTCTACAAAGCCGAGATCGGTCTTGTCGACGTGTTCGAGCGCCACGGCGTCCGCCTGCGCCTGTTCCATGGCCGCGGCGGATCGGTAGGGCGCGGCGGCGGCCCGAGTTATGATGCGATCATCGCGCAGCCCGGTGGCGCCGTGAACGGCCAGATCCGGATCACCGAGCAGGGCGAGATCATCTCCTCGAAATATTCCAATGCCGAGGTCGGCCGCAGCAATCTGGAAATTCTCGCCGCCGCAACGCTCGAGACCAGCCTGCTGCAGCCGCGGCAGAGCGCGCCGCGTCCTGAATATCTCAAGGCGATGGAGCAAATCTCAGCGCTCGCCTTCAAGGCCTATCGCGGCCTCGTCTACGAGACCGAGGGCTTTGCCGATTATTTCTGGGGCTCGACCGTCATCAACGAGATCGCGACGCTGAACATCGGCAGCCGTCCGGCCTCGCGCAAGAAGACGCGCGAGATCGAGGACCTCCGCGCCATCCCCTGGGTGTTCTCCTGGGCGCAATGCCGGCTGATGCTGCCCGGCTGGTATGGCTTTGGCGCGGCAGTCGAGACCTGGATCGCGGAGCACCCGGAGCAGGGCATGCCGTTCCTGCAGGAGCTCTACAAGGAATGGCCGTTCTTCCGTACGTTGCTGTCCAACATGGACATGGTGCTCGCAAAGAGTTCGATCGCGATCGCCTCGCGCTATGCGGAACTGGTGCCCGACGTCGAACTGCGCGAGAAGATCTTCGGCCGCATCCGCAGGGAATGGCATCTTTCGATCGAGACGCTGCTCGACATCATGGGCCACGAGCGGCTGCTGCAGGGCAACCCGCTGCTGGAGCGCGGAATCCGCAATCGCTTCCCCTATCTCGATCCGCTCAACCATGTGCAGGTGGAGCTATTGAAGGAGCACCGCGCGCAGAACCCCGACGAGCAGGTGCTGCGCGGGATTCAGATCACGATCAATGGCATCTCGGCGGGGCTGAGGAATAGTGGGTAGCCACCATGTCGTCCCGGCGCAGGCCCATAGGCGCTAAAATAGGATTTGCGCGTTGGATTTACGTGTGATTCCAAGAAGAGATGAGAAACGAATCGCTTGTGAACGAAGACTGGGCGCGTGTTGTTTCGCGGCTGGGCGGAGCTGAGGCTCTGGAGGCTGGCGCGCGGGAGACGAAGGCGTTTGTTCGCCCGCGCGAGATCAGCAATGCAGTCGATCTGCTGCGGCTGATCCTTGCGTATTGCCTGGGCACGAGAGGTCTGCGGTTGACGGCGGCATGGGCGACTTCGGTGGGCCTTGTCGATATCTCCAACGTGGCTCTGTTATACCGGCTGCGTCAGTCCGGGGATTGGCTTGCACAGCTGATAGGCCGGGCACTTGCGAGCGGTGCGCCGAAGGCAAGCCGCGGTCGACTGATCCGCATCGTTGACGCCACGACGGTCCCAAAAGCTGGAACCGGCGGCAGGCAGAAGAATGCGGTGTGGCGCATCCACAGTGCGTTCGATCTTCCGCAAGAACGTTTTGGTCACTTCGAGCTGACCGACGAACGCGCGGGCGAGACGCTGGACCGGATCCCGCTGATTGCCGGCGAGATCCGTCTTGCCGACCGCGCCTATCTGCAGCCGGAGCGCATGGCGTATCTGGTCGAGGCCGGTGCGGACTTCGTGATCCGCTCGGGCTGGAAGAGCGCTTGTTGGCTGGATCGCAAAGGCAATCTGATCGATCTCGTCGCCGAACTGCGCAAGGCCGCGGCACGCGGCATCATCGACCGGCCGATCTGGGTAAAACGCAAGTCTGGTGGAGCACCGCTTGCTGTGCGTTTGGTTGCCGTCAAGAAACCTGCAGATGCGGCTCAGGCTGCACGGCGCAAGGCACGCAGGACGGCTCAGAAGGGAGGCCATCGTCTCTCCAGGCAAACGCTTGATGCTGCGGATTGGGTGATCCTGGTGACCTCGCTCAAGCCCGAGGACTTCACAACCGCTGATCTGCTTGCCCTTTACCGGCTGCGATGGCGGATCGAACTCGGCTTCAAGCGGCTGAAGAGCCTGATTGGCTTGAAAGGACCTCCAGGAACTGACGAGCGGTCTGCCAGACCCCATATCCTCGCTCACCTGCTGATCATTCTTCTGCTCGAGCCGCTTGTCGACGAACTCGAGGACTCTCCCCGCTTGGCCGAAGCCGCCTAACCAGACCTGCAGCATGGCGCCTGCTCCGTCAGCTCATCGCCTCCCTGCTCCAAGCCATCATTCCCCAGCCCACAATCGCGCGTCTGCGCAGAGCCAGCCTCGCTCTCCAACGACATCTGCGCGAGCCTCCCAGACGTAA
>NZ_JYMT01000002.1:86032-273843 GCF_000938305.1 Bradyrhizobium sp. LTSP885 | reverse complement strand
TGTCAATCGGCGTTCAAATTTGACCCCGCATCGGCGTCCAATTTTGACCCCTTTGGGCGACGGGTTTTGGCGGTAGCGCTCGCGCCGTCGGAGCTGGTCGGGGTTGCGGAGACGGTGCGAGCGCGGGTTGCGTGATCGTCGTCGCGGCTCTTGAAGCGCCAACTGTCGTTGCCGGTCTCGACGATATCGCAATGGTGAGTCAGACGATCGAGCAGCGCGGTGGTCATCTTTGCGTCGCCAAATACGCTGGGCCATTCCCCGAAGGATAGGTTGGTGGTGACGACGATCGACGTGCGCTCGTAGAGCCGGCTGACGAGATGGAACAGTAGCTGGCCGCCGGATTGAGCAAACGGAAGGTAGCCGAGTTCGTCGAGGACAATGAAGTCCATCCGGGTCAGATGCTCGGCGATGCGACCCTGCCGTCCATTGCGGGTCTCGATCTCCAGGCGATTGACGAGGTCGACTACGTTGTAGAAGCGGCCGCGGGCACCAGATCGGATGCAGCTTCTGGCGATGGCGATGGCCATATGTGTTTTGCCGGTGCCGGTACCGCCGACCAGGACGGCGTTACGTTGCTGGGCGATGAAGCCGCCGCCGGCGAGATCATTGACCAGCGTCTGGTTGATAGGAGTGCCCTCGAACTGGAAGTCCTCAAGGTCCTTGGCCAGCGGCAGTTTGGCGATGGTGAGCTGGTACTTGATCGAGCGCGCCTGCTTCTCGTTGATCTCGGCGTTGAGCAGGTCGCCGACAATGCGTTGAGGTTCGTGCTGGCGTTTGACAGCGGTCGCCATGATCTCATCGAAGGCGGCCTTCATGCCGTAGAGCTTGAGCTCGCTCATGAGGTCGAACAGTTGAGTACGTTCCATCAGATGGTTCTCCTGAGGTTGTCGTAACGGGCACAGTCGGCGATCGGGGCATGGCGCAATGTCAGCGCAGCCGGGGTGAGGATGTTGGCCGGTGGCGCAGGATCACGCTGGCGGGCCAGGATGTTGAGCACGACATCGGCGGAATGAACGCCGTGAGTGATCGCCTCGGCGCAGGCGGCTTCGACGGCCGGCAAGCCGTCGGTCAGAACTGCGTTGAGGATGTCGACCATCTGCCGATTGCCATCGTCGGCGCTGGCGAGCTTGCGCCGTACACGTTCGATCGCGGCCGGCAGTACCCAGTCCTTGAAGGGAGCGCCGTTGCGCAAGGCACCGGGTTTGCGAGCCAGCACCGGCACGTAATGCCAGGGATCGTAGACGGTATCGCCGCGGCCGAACGAGCGAGCATGCTCGGCAACGATGCGCCCGTCCTGGCGGATCACAATGCGGTCGGCGTAGGCGTGAACCTCGACAGGCCGCCCGACAGCGCTGGCCGTGACCGAGTATTTGTTGTTGTCGAAACGCACCAGACAGGTCTTCGAGACCGACGCCGGCACCGCGTGGAATCCGTCGAACCGGCCGGCATAGGGAACGAGCTTCGGTCGCTCAGCTTCGAACACCTCCCAGACCGTCTGTTCGATCAGTTCCGGATGCCGGTGCGCTTTGGCGTAGGCGATGCACTTGTCCAACAGCCACGCGTTCAACTCGTTGAGGGTTTTGAACCGCAGCCGTGGCGTGAAGAAGCGCTCCCGGACAAGTCCGACCTGGTTCTCGACCTGACCCTTCTCCCAGCCCGACGCTGGCGTGCAGGCAACCGGATCGACCAGGTAGTGGCTGCACATCTGCATGAAGCGGCGATTGTAGAGACGCCCTTTGCCGACGAAGATGGTCTCCACCGCCGTCTTCATGTTGTCGTAGATGCCGCGTCCGCAGGTGCCCTTGAACAGAGCAAATGCCCGGTCGTGGGCGTCGAACACCATCTCCTGTGTCTCGCGCGGATAGCACCGCACAAACAGCATCCGGCTGTGACAGAGCCGGACATGGGCGGCCTTCACGATCACCGTTACGCCATTGAGCAGGACGACCTCGTGGCTCCAGTCGAACTGATAGGCTTCCCCAGGCGCAAAGCTCAGCGGGACATAGGCTGCAGCCGTCGATTGCCCACGCTCTTGGCTCCACCGCCTGGCGTAACGCCGAACGGTATCGTAACCGCCATCATAGCCGCGCCCGCGCAGCTCTTCGAAGATCCGGATCAACGTCAACTGTTCGCGAGCAGCCTTAGCTGCGTTCCCCGCAAGCAATCCGTCGAGCTCCGCTGCCCATCGTCCCAGCTTCGGCCGCGGTTGGACAACACGCTCGTACTCGAATGAGGTCTCTCCCGACCTCAGCACCTTCCGGACCGTGTTCCGCGACACCTTCAGGTCCCGGGCGATCTCCTTGATCGTCTTGCCCTTGATGAAGTGTTCGCGCCGTATCCGGGCAATTGTCTCCACGACCAGCATCCCCGACCACCTGCTTCATTACAAAGCAGGCAGCGCAACAGACCAACCTGTAGGGGGTCAATTTTGGACGCCGATCCCCCGGCTTAGGGGGTCAATATTGCAGGCCGAATGACAATTATCCCGCCGCTCATAACGGTGCGGTTCCAGGATCGAGCTCGCTAGCCGGCTAGTGAAATCCCAGCTCTGTCAAGCGCAAGTTGGGATCACCGCACCAGTTACTACTCGATCCCGTGAGTCCGTTAACGCGGCGAATGAATGCGCGAAGTTGTAGCGCCGCCTGCATCCTATTTGCACTCCAAAGAAGCCGAATTCCCTACGCTCGATGCGGGGCGCTTTCGCGTTCGTTTTCTTTGCTCTCATGTTGCATCGTCTTCGGTCAAAGATGCGAAGAGTGACGAGGCATCGCAGACTTATGTATTTGCGCCAGCCGAATACTTCACAGAGCGTGTTGCCTCCGTATTCCTCGACCGAGGTTGCGACGGCGATAGGCGTCTCGCTAGATACGTTCTATCGCACGCGCGAAATCCGACACGAGCGCGACGGATTGCCAGCGCCAATCAGCAAACGTGGCCCCCTCAGATGGGAACGTACCGGTTTCGATGCCTGGCTGACTCGGCATCATCCAATGCGTCCGAAGACAGTCGCTAATGATACATTCGCGCGACCGCCGGCAGCAAGCGATGAAGAACATCGCGAGCGGCTGCGAGCTGCCTATGGACGCTACGGCGCTTGACATTTTGTGGGGCTAGATTCCAATGGTTGCCACATCTTGCTTGGCACCGAGGCTATCTATGGCCGATCCAAAGTTTCCTTACGTGAAGTGGCGTGACGGCCGTCCGCGCTCATCGCATGGCGCTTATGCGCGAGTACTCGGCTTTGTCGATGGCGACTTGCGCCATCCGCCCTACGATGAAAAAGGCCGCGCGGTCGGCGCCTGGTTCAATCTTCAGGAGGCCTCGGACTTTTCCGATAAACGAAAGTCCGAAATTGAGGCTGCGCGCCGCGCTGGCAAATTGCCGACAAAGATCACGGTTCGGAAGCGTACCACGATCGACGATCTTCTGGACGACTGGAGCAATTCGGCCGAGTTCAGGGTGCTGTCGGCCGCCTCGCAATCCTCGTATCGCAAGTGCATCTCTGCTATCCTTTACCGGCCGCAGACGCGCGAGGCCGCCGCGAAAATGCGTGCCGAAATCCGGGCCGCCAAACTGCTCGGCGTGGCCGAGCCCGCGCGCGAACTCGAGGCGATCGCAACTGCCACGCCATCGACGATCGGGAAGCCAGAGTTCAGAGCGTTCTATAACTACGCCAAATCGGCACGCGGCCATCATATGGCGCTGGCGATGATCGCGACGCTCTCCGCCGCGTTTACGTGGGGGCAGGAAAGCATTCTGTGGCGCCTCGGACCAAACCCGCGAGAAGGCATGGAGTTCGATCATCCAGACGGCCGCATCGTCCTGGTCGCAATGCCCGAATTTGCCGCCTGGGTCGCCGCCGCTGACGCGATCGAGCGGGCGTCGATCGGCGACAGCTTCTATCTCGCGCTGTTCACCGGGCAACGCCAGACCGATCGTCTGATTATGCGTAATGAGAGTGGCGTCGAGGGGCGGCACGCTTTCCGACAGAGCAAGACTGGCGAACTCGTCGACATCAAGGAGGCACCACAACTCAGCGCACGGCTAAACGCCTCGCGCGCGCGAGTTAAGGGGCTCAAGTTGCGCCTTCAGCTTGAGAGGCTGCCGCCCGAACTCGTCGTCAACGAGGACAATGGTGAGCCTTATGATGAGAGCACCTATCGCCATTGGGTCTCGATCGCGCGCGCCGTCGCCGTGTTCGGCTTTCTCGCGCGCGATGCCGTTCGCCAGGCCATCGTCCGCGCAGAGCGGCTGAGCACCGATCTGATCAGAAACGTGGACAGGCTATTCGCGGCCTTCCCGCTTGATGAAGAGAACAAGGCGCAGCGTGCCCGCGCGGTTGATCAGCGCAAGCGTGTGTTGGCGGATTGGCTGCATGCGCAGGCGGCGCGTGACAGCAGTGACGGTGAGAGGGCATGGCGCTTGAAGCCATGTCCGGCGCTGATGTTCGTCAACGGCGCCGGCGAATTAGACCAGAAGCACGACCAAGACCTACGCGACACCTGCGTCATGCTGCTCGATCGGGCCGGCTGCGACCTGTTAACGATCTGCGACATCACCGGGCACTCGTACCGAAGTGCGCAGACCATCGTGAAGCACTACCGCGCCCGCAATGTGGACCGCGCCGATTCCGGCATTGACCGGCTCCAGTTGCAGGTGCGCAAGGAAGGGATGAAGGGCTGATCACAGACCGGTTGAATCTCGTTTCTCCGGTGCTCTGTAGGTCTGCCGGCATGGGGTGCCCGGCCTAGCCGATTTGGCGCGCAACGCGGCCAATTGCGGCCTGCGCCCTTCGACTGCAATCCTCACAGCCCCATCAGACCGAGCGCCACCGCGTTGCGCTCCCCGCAATTCTGACGTGGATAGTGTCCCTAAATCCTATCCTGGTCACATGACGATCGCTGCGCATCGGATCCGGCTAAGAACTCTGAGGAAACATGAACTCGTCGCACGGCGTGCGACGTACGACCACAAAAAACGTCGCACGAGACCGGTTTTGTTCTGCCGAGTAAATTAAAAAAGCCCATGCGGGCCATCCTCTTGAGGGTGGTGGGCGCACCAGGGCTCGAACCTGGGACCCGCTGATTAAGAGTCAGCTGCTCTACCAACTGAGCTATGCGCCCGGAACTTGTCCGGAAGTCACCCTCGCGAGAGGGCGTCGTTTAGCAAAGCGATCCCGGGATGTCCAGCAAACCAAGCCAAGTTTTCCCGTCTTTCGCCTGCCTCCCCGAGAAATCAAAAGCCGCCGGATTCCGGCGGCTTTTCCGAGGCTTACCGAGGGCACTATAACCGGCTCTCAGAGCCGGCCCGAGCGCTCCTGATCCGGCCCGCGATCGTGGTCGAAACGATCGCGTCCACGGCCGCCGTCGCGGTCCCCGTCGCGCTCGCCGCGGTGGTGCCGCCAGCCTTCCCCACCGAAACGGTGCTCCATATGGGTCAGCATGGTCAGCCGCCGCTTCTGGTTGTCGTCGAGCGTCTTGTAGAGCGGATCGGCGGCGTCGGCGATCTTCTTCAGCGCGGCCGCGGTCGCGCCCATGTTGTCGGCACGCTCGCGCAAGTGCGCGACCGGATCATCCGCCTTCTGCGGCTTGTCCGCATCGGTCTTCTCTGCGGCCATCCGCGCATTGGCGCGGTCGAGGCGCATCTTGGCAAAGTCGCGCACCGCGGCTTCGATCGGCGGCCACAGCTTCTCCTGATCCGCCGTCAGCTTCAGCCCGGCGTGGACGGCGGCGATCCGCGCGTCGAGGAAGGCGGCCCTGTCCTCCGGGTTCATCCGGACGTGATCATGCGACCACTGACGATGCTGGGCATAGACCGCGGTCGAACCGGCGATGGCGAGCGCCGCAACACCGGCGAGTAGAACTTTCTTCATACGAACCTCCTTTGAAGGTTGCTTGAAGATGAGGCCGCCGCCCCGCGGCTTCAACTTACGGATTGGACAGAGAGACCTCTCTTACAAAGATGTAATCCCGCTTCGTTGCCCGTCAGAAATGTTCCGGAACTCACTGAATCATTCCCAACAATCGCGGCAGCCACAGCGAGATTTCCGGCACGTAGGTGATCAGGCCGAGGAACACCAGCATCGCACACAGCCACGGCAGCACCGCGATCGTGATCTCGCTGATGCCCATCTTGGCGATACTGCTCGCGATGTAGAGATTGAGCCCGACCGGCGGATGGCACAACCCGACCTCGGTGTTGACGATCATCAGGATGCCAAGATGCACCGGATGAACGCCAAGCTTGGTCGCTAGCGGAAACAGGATCGGCGCCATGATCAGCAGGATCGAGGACGGATCCATCACGTTGCCGGCGAGCAGCAGGATAACGTTGACCACCAGCAGGAACATCCACACCGAGAAGTTCTTGTCGACGATCCAAGCCGCCATCTCCTGCGGAATCTGTTCATGCGTCATCAGGAACGAGAACAGCACCGCGTTGGTAATGATGTAGAGCAGCATCGAACTCATGGACGCTGCCTGCAGCAGCACCCGCGGCACCTCGGAGAGCTTGAGCTCCTTGTAGACGAACACGGTGATGAAGAAGGCATAGGTCGCGGCGACCGCGGCCGCTTCGGTCGGCGTGAAGATGCCGCCATAGATGCCGCCGAGCACGATCACGATCAGCGACAGTCCCCAGATGCTCTCGCGGAACGCCGTGAACTGCTGGCCGATCGTCGCCCGCTTCATCTTCGGATAGCCGTTGCGCTGCGCGACGAAGAAGGTCACCGCGGCCAGCATCAGCGCCAGCAGCACGCCGGGCACGATGCCGGCCATGAACAGCGCGCCGATCGAGGTGTTGGTGGAGACGCCGTAGAGCACCAGGATGATCGAGGGCGGCACCAGGATGCCGAGCGCGCCCGAGGTCGAGATCACGCCGACGCCGAAGCGCTTCGGATAGCCGTGCTCGACCATCGCCGGCATCATGATCGAGCCGATCGCGACCACAGTGGCCACGCTCGAGCCGGAGATCGCCGCGAACATCGCGCAGGCCGCAACGCCGGCAAGCCCGAGGCCGCCAGGCAGATGGCCCACCAGCGAGGTTGTGAAATCGATCATCCGCCGCGCGACACCGCCGCGGGTCAGGAAGGTGCCGGCCAGGATGAAGAACGGAATCGCCATGATGCCGAAATTGTCCAGGCCTGAGAACAATTTCAGGCCGACGCTCTCGATCGGCACCTCCGTCATGGTGAACAGGAAGGTGAGCACCGACAGGCCAAGCGAAATCGAGATCGGCATGCCCGTCAGCATCAGGGCAAACAGCAGTCCGAAAATAAGGGCGGCGCTCATCACGCTTCTCCAAGCGCGATCGGCGCAGTCTTGCTGGTCTCGACGCCGTCAACATGGGAGGCGTCATGATGCGGCAGCTCGTTCGTCCACCAGTAGTTCCAGCACACCTGCAGGAAACGGAAGCACATCAGATAGGAGCCGAGCGGAATGCAGCCGTAGACGATCCAGCTTGGAATTTCGAGGTCGGGCGAGACCTGGGTGGTGTGCATCAGCTCGAAGACGAACTTGGCGCCCATGGTGCCGACGATCGCAGTAAACAGCGCGCCGCCGAGCAGGCCGAACATGACGACGATCTTGCGCCAGCGATCGTTGAGGCGGTTGATCAGCACGTCGACGCCGACATGGATGCCGGTGCGCACGCCATAGGCGGCGCCGAACTTCGCCATCCAGATGAACATGTAGATGCAGAGTTCCTGCGACCATGCGAGGTTGATGCCGAACAGATACGGATAGAGGACGGGAACATCGACCAGGAAGCGGTGCACGACGGTGATGAAGGTCAGCAGCGTCGCCGCACCCATCAGGCTCGCGATGATGATTTCCTCAAGCCTGTCGAGAATTTTCAGCAGCATCGATCTCCCCCGTCGCGGCCGGATACGCGATCCGGTCACGCCCCCCTGCCCGCGGCCTCACGCGGCCGCGGCGTTCGCTCATTTGCGGTTCAGGTCCGCTTAGTTCATCGGGCCGCGGCCGGTCTCTTTCAGGAAGTCGTCAATCAGGGGCTGGCCGACGCGCGCGGCGACGTCCTTGTAGACCGGCATCATCGCCTTGCGCATCGCCTCGTCCTGCTCAGGCGTCAGCGTGACGATCTCGGTCTTGCCGGCCTTCTGGATCGCGGCCAGCGCGTCCTCGTTGTCCTTGGCCGACTGGCCGTTGCCGAACTCGGTCGCTTCCTTCATCGCCTTGGTCAGTTCGTCGCGGATGTCGGCCGGCAGACCGTCCCAGAACTTCTTGTTCACGATCACGACGTAGCCGATATAGCCGTGATTGGTCACGGTGGCGTATTTCTGCACCTCATTCATTTTCTGGGTGTAGATGTTCGACCAGGTGTTCTCCTGGCCGTCCACGACGCCGGTCTGCAGCGCCTGGTAGACGTCCGAGAACGCCATCACCTGCGGGATCGAGCCGAGCGCGCGGAACTGTGCTTCCAGCACCTTCGACGACTGGATGCGGAATTTGAGGCCCTTGTAGTCAGAGGGCGCGAGAAGCTTCTTGTTCGCGCTCATCTGCTTGAAGCCGTTGTCCCAATAGGCGAGGCCCGTCATGCCCTTCGAATCCAGCAGCTTGAGCAGCTTGGCGCCGAGCGGGCCGTCGGTCACCTTGCGCAGCGCCTTGAGGTCGGGGAGGATGTAGGGCAGATCGAAGACCTCGAATTCCCTGATGCCGATCGGGCCGAACTTCGAGTTCGACGGCGCCAGCATCTGCACCGCGCCGAGTTGCAGCGCCTCGAGCTCTTCCTTGTCCTTGTAGAGCGTCGAGTTCGGGTAGATCTCGACCTTCACCTTGCCGGCGGTGTACTTCTCGGCGAGCTCCTTGAACTTGTCGGCCGCCTTGCCCTTCGGGGTGTCCGCGGCCACAACGTGGCTGAATTTGAGGACGATCGGCGATTGCGCCGACGCCGGCCCCACAAAGGTCAGCGCCGCGATCGACGCCGCGGCCAAAATCAACTTACGCATGTTTCCTCCCGCGTAATTGCGGAGCACGAACCACCGGCCCCGAGACATCCGGTCGCACCAATACAGAGAAGCGGCTGCGAACGCCATTGCCCCTTTAGCAGGGTCCGTTTGCGTGATTGCTGCACTGCAAAAAGCGTGCGGTGATCACTTGCAGGCCACATCTTCGGTGTCATCGCCCGGTCCATGTGCGCAATTGCGCACAGGCCGGGCGATGACATCTGTGGATGGGGACGCAGCTCCGCATTCTCGCGACATGATTTGTCCGAGCTTTGCATTTCGTTTCGCCCTCTCATCGAATAGAGGCGCAGGGAAAGCCGGGTGCACGCCGCACCCGCGGTCTCGTGTGCAAAGTGAGAGAAAGAAACGCACACGAGCATACAGGTCCAGCGGAGGCACTCCGGCTTTCCCTGCGCGATGGGTTACGGCTTATACGTGCTCTCCCCGGCGAAGACCGGGCTTGTTTGTCACCGTCATCCGCGAGACGCGTATGCGCCTTGCGAACTTTTGCCTGCCACTGGGGCGTCGGGACCACACGATTTCACCGTCCGCCTTACGCGTGCTCGTCAGTCACACGCCCGGCGTCCACCGCATCCCACCGCGCGTTCGTGACGTGCGCTCGCCCCTCAATCGGGTAGGACGGGCTGATTCATACACTGAGTTTCTCTTCTGATAAAGCGAAATATTTTTGCGCGAGACGCTTGCGCCGTCGGGCAACTCAGATGTAGGGCGAATTAGGGGGCCACCGGCGGGAAGGGTTCCCTCTCCCCTTGCGGGAGAGGGAGCCTGATGAGCGTGCTCACCTCACTTACGATGGGGCGAGCGAAACGAAACTCACGACGGCGAGACCGGCTAATTCAGCCGCTCACGCCTATGGGAAATCGTTCCGTGCCTGGTTCACCAGGATCGGAATGTCGTTGCCGCCGCCGGCCAGGTTGGTCGACGAGTTCTGGGCGCTTTGCACGCCGGTCACGCGCGGCCAGGGTTCGCCGGACCACCAGCCAAAGAACGGACCGCCGGATTGCCCGGGCCAGACGTCGGCCTGTTGCAGCAGGCTCTCGTCGGTCGGGTCGTCGCTGCCGGCCGTGCTGTTGATCGCGATGCTACCCTGGAAGGTCGGACGCGCGGCGCCGGTGAGATCGCCGGGGTAGCCGATGTGGCTCCAGGCCGACTGTCCATTCCATGAATCGGAGTAGCCGCGCGTTCCCATCCAGCCGCAGGTGTCGCCGAGACGGTTGTTGAGCACGAGCACCACATAATCCTGCTGGCAGTCGTCGCCGCTCAGGATCGGACCCACCACCTTGCGGAAGGCGTACCAGTGGATGATGCCGGAGTTACCGAACGGCGCGTTGCCGTCGAAATAGGATGGCGTGAACGTCACCTGATTGACGGTGTTGTCCGCGTTCCAGGTCATCATGTGCGAGGCGCACAACAGATGGCGCGGACCGACCAGGGCGCCGCTTCCGGTGCCGCCGGTGACATCGACCCGCCCCACCGTGCACCAGGGAAACGAGGTGTCGGAGAACACCCGGCGCTGATCCGGCGGAAAGATCGTCGTCGCCATGAATTGCCCCCTCTTCAGCGGCGCCGCGGGATCGAAGAACGCCTTCCTCTGAAACCGCTCCTCGAGCGCGGGCGCGTGCGGGTTGAAGGCCAGATGATCGGGCACGAAACCCTCGAGCTTCTTGTCGAGGTCGGCGGCAACGGCACTGGATTTGGCTGGGCGATCCACGAGCGTGCCCTTGATCGGATCCGGAAACAGCCGGACGCCGGGCTTCGGCGACACGAGCTGCCGTTCAAAGGCGATCTAGACGTCGGCCGGTTTCAAGGCCGGACGCGGCTTGAGCGCGGACCTGATCTGCTCCGAGCTGAGAGGATTTTCCATGACGCATTCTCCCGTGAAAGGACACTCGCCGGCGGCGAGCATCAGGGCTGAAAATGACTCGATGCAAAAGTGGCTGCGCCTCTCATCAACCTGAGATTATTTCATAACGTTGCACAACCGTTACTGCTTATAATCTCCACGCGCCGGGACCGGTGTGAACGGGCTCACATCACACAGCGAGGTCACACGCGGTGCGGATCACATGCGCGAGACTGGCGGAGGATGGTTGCGGTTTCGGTCGATTGAGGTGATTTGCGAGGAGTGTTGCAGCGTGTGTTTTGAGCAGGCTATCAACCACCTCGTCATTCCGGGGCTCGCGTAGCGAGAGCCCGGAATCCATTTCACCTCAGCGCTAGCGGCCCGATGGATTCCGGGCTCGATGCTTCGCATCGCCCCGGAATGACGAAGGGTGTGTGCCAAATCCGCCCGACAAACAAAAAACGCGGCGCCGAGGCGCCGCGTTTCTGAATGCATCGATCAAAACAATCGGTCAGCCCACGGCCTTGGCTGGCGCGTCGTCGCGCTGGTGCTTCTTCACGATCTTGTTGAGTGCGCCGAGATAGGCCTTTGCCGACGCCACCAGCGTATCCGGATCCGATGCCTTTGACGTCATCGAGCGGCCCTCATGGGCGAGCCGCACCGAGACTTCGGCCTGCGCGTCGGTGCCCTCGGTGACGGCGTGGACCTGATAGAGCTCCAGCTTCGCCTCGTGCGGCACCAGCGCCTTGATGCAGTTGAAGACGGCATCGACCGGACCGTTGCCCTCGGCTTCCTCGATCCTGATCTGTCCCTCGACGTCGAGCTTCATGGTGGCGCGCTGCGGGCCATGGGTGCCGGCGATCACGGTCAGCGAGGTCAGCTTGATGCGGTCATGCGAGGCCGCGATCTCCTGATCGACCAGCGCCTCGATGTCCTCGTCGTAGATGTCCTTCTTGCGGTCGGCCAGCGCCTTCATCCGCACGAACGCGTCTTCCAGCTGGTTGGCGCCGAGCTTGTAGCCCATCTCCTCCAGCTTGTGCACGAAGGCATGGCGGCCGGAATGCTTGCCGAGCACCAGCGACGATTTCTTCAGACCGATCATTTCGGGCCGCATGATCTCGTAGGTCGAGGCGTCCTTCAGCACCCCGTCCTGATGGATGCCGCTCTCATGCGCGAAGGCGTTACGGCCGACGATCGCCTTGTTGTACTGGACGGGGAACGAGGTCGCGGCCGACACCATCTTCGAGGCACGGGTGAGCTGTGTGGTGTCGATCTGGTTCCACCACGGAAACACATCGTTGCGGACCTTCATCGCCATCACGACTTCCTCGAGCGCGGCGTTGCCCGCCCGCTCGCCGATGCCGTTGACGGTGCATTCGATCTGCCGGGCGCCGCCGGCGATGCCGGCCAGCGAATTCGCAACGGCCATACCGAGGTCGTTATGACAATGAACGGAGAACACCGCCTTGTCGGAATTCGGCACCCGCTCGATGATGGTGCGCATGAAGCGGGTGTATTCCTCCGGCGTGGTGTAGCCGACAGTGTCGGGGAGATTGACCGTGGTGGCGCCGGCCTTGATCACGGCCTCGACGATGCGGCAGAGATAATCCATCTCGCTGCGGGTGGCGTCTTCGGCCGACCATTCGACGTCGTCGATCTGGTTGCGCGCACGGGTGACGTTGGCGACCGAGAGCTCGATCACCTGCTCCGGCGTCATGTTCAACTTGACGCGCATGTGCAGCGGCGAGGTCGCGATCACGGTGTGGACGCGGCCGCGTTTTGCAAATTTCACCGCTTCGGCGCAGCGGTCGATGTCCTTTGGATTGGCGCGCGAGAGACCTGCAATCACCGAATTCTTCGAGCGGCGGGCGATCTCGCTGACGGCCTGGAAGTCGCCTTCCGAGGTGATCGGAAAACCGGCCTCGATGACGTCGACGCCCATGTCGTCGAGCATCTCGGCGATCTCGATCTTTTCCTCGAACGTCATGGTGGCGCCGGGGCACTGCTCGCCGTCGCGCAGCGTGGTGTCGAATATGATGACGCGGTCCTTATCGGACTTGTTGGCGGTGGTCATTTCAGGAATTCCTTTGAGCTTCTGCGCCCGTGATACTGCCAAGGCGCTATCGGGGTTCGGTGATCTCCTACAACCCCCTGAGTGCCCAGGCGCAAACGCCCAGCCGGCCCTCAGGGGCAGGTAAGGAGAAGGCCGCCAATAAGCAGGGTGGGCAGCGCGGCCGGGATCGCGGCGGCGGCCAAGGCCACCTCCACCGAAATCCCATCAATTTGGCCGCGAATCAGCATTGCCAGACCCTTTTGAGCGCAAATCCTCGGTCAAAACCGTTGACGGTTGGTTGCCGGAGGCTCGCGCTGGGGTGTTTCTAGACGAGAAGGGCGGCGGCCTGCAATGGGGAAAGAGGGACAGGATAGTTGACCTAATGGATGATGCTTCCCTCTCCTCGTCATGGCCGGGCTTGTCCCGGCCATCCGCGTCCTTCTTTCGAATGACGTCGCCGCCGACGGCCGAGCCCGCGCAGGGACTCCGCCAGAGAGCCGCGATTGGCGGAGCCGAAAACGATGGAAGACGCTCAAATCTCGAAAAACGATTGCCCCGTGAAGCTGCGGGCGACCAAGTCTCTGCCATCAAATCCGCGTGCATCGGTGCGTATCTGGACGCCGCCGATCTTGTAGACACGGCGGATGTGCGTGTGGCCGTGAATCCAGGCCGGTACATTCTCAAGCCCCTGTATCATCGCGTCCAGATCGCTCGCATAAGTGCCGCTCATGGCGTCTACGGCATAATGTGGGTTAAGCCCCTTGAGGCTGGGCGCATGGTGCGTGATGATCACCGTCGGCCGGCCCTTGGCCTGGGCGAGACAGCCGCGCAAGTTTTCGAGCGCCGTGTCAAGCGCGGCGAGCGCGTCCTCGGGCCTGAATTTCCGCAGCGTTTCCTGTCCGGCTTGGTCCTGTGCGCGCATCTTGACGAAGAAGAATTCGCCACAGCGTTTCCTGACCGCATCCATGCAGGCGACGCTGCGATCGTCGTAATCGGACCAAAGCGTGGTTCCGAAGAACCGGACCTGCCCGATCTCGATGGTTTCGTTGTCGAGCACCGTCACTCCCGGCAGCGCACGACGAAGCTTCGGCACGGTCTCGTCGAAAATGCTGCCGTAATGTTCATGATTGCCGGCGACCAACAAGACATGCGCGAAGTTCTTGAGCGCTGCGTCAATCATCCTCATCACGCGCTCGCGCTGCTTGATCTTATAGCCGTCGGCCGCGTCGGCCTCGAAGCAGTCCGCATGACACAGGTCGCCCGCAATGACCAGAACGTCACCTTCCGGCATGCGCCCACGGAATCCCTGAGCTTCTAAATGAAGGTCGCTCATGTAGTGGATGCGCATGTCAGGCGTCAGTCTCGCCTATTTCTTTACCGTCGCCTTCACCGCCTCGCCCTTCTCCGCCATCAGCGACTCGCGAATGCGCTTGAATTCGTCGAGCTCCACCTTGTCGATTTCGGGGAATTTCAGGTCGAGCCTGTCGAGCGCGCTGACAATCGCAGAGCCGATCACCACGCGGGCGAACCATTTGTGGTCGGCGGGCACGATGTGCCACGGCGCTTCCTTCGTCGAGGTGTGGTGGATCATGTCCTGGTAGGCGGCCTGGTATTTCGGCCAGAGTGCGCGCTCGGAGATGTCGGCCATCGAGAACTTCCAGTTCTTGGCGGGTTCGTCGAGGCGATCGAGGAAGCGCTGGCGCTGCTCGTCCCTGGAGACGTTGAGGAAGAACTTCAGGATCACGGTGCCGTTGCGCGAAAGATAGCGCTCGATCGCGGCGATATCCTCGAAGCGCTCGTGCCAGATGTTTTTCGTCACCAGGCGTTTCGGCATCCGCTGTTTCTCGAGCACCTCCGGGTGCACGCGCACGATCAGGCACTCCTCGTAATAGGAGCGGTTGAAGATGCCGATGCGGCCGCGCTCTGGCAACGCGGTCATGGCGCGCCACATGTAATCGTGATCCAGTTCTTTGGTCGACGGCTGCTTGAAGGAGGCGACCTCGCAGCCCTGCGGATTGATGCCGTCGAACACACTCTTGATCGCAGAATCCTTGCCAGCGGCGTCCATGCCCTGGAAGATCAGCAGCAGCGACCAGCGGTCCTGCGCGTAGAGCTTCTCCTGGAAATCGGACAGCCGCTTGCGGTTGGCCTCGATGACCTTCGTCCCGGCGTCCTTGTCGATGCCGCCCTTCTCTGCGGTCGGGTAGGACTTCAGGTGAAACTCACCCGTGCCGTCGAAGCGAAACGGTGCGACGAAGGGGTTTAGTTCATCGGCGAGCGCTTGGGACGGTTTCTTGCTCATGATTTCTCGGCGGCTTGTCTGCAGGTGTCTTGTCGACAGATGTCTTGTCTATAGGTGTCTTGCGGGGCAATGTGATCCGGTCGATCACGCTACCAAGAATGCCCTTCGGCAGGAAGATGATGAAAAGCACCAGCAGCACGCCATAGACCAGATTGTCCCAGCCGACCGCGCTGGTCCCAAAGCCGATGCGCAAGCTCTCCGCCAGCACGATGGTGATGATGGCGCCCACCGTCGGTCCCAGCGCGACATAGACGCCGCCGACGATGGCGGCGAACACCATCTGCAACGAGACGGCGATGCCGCTGACCGTGTCGGGCGAGATGAACATCTGGTACTGGCAATAGAGCGCGCCTGCGAGTGCAGTCATCATCGCGCTGATCAGGGTGATCTTGAGCTTTTCGGCCGTGACGTTGACGCCGACTGCGGCGGCCGCGTCCTCGTCCTCCGAGATCGCCTCCATGGCTTGGCTGATCATGCCGCGGTCGATCCAGCGCCAGATCACGAGGCCCGCCAGCCAGACTGCGAGCGCAATCATGTACCAGGTCGTCTTGTCGTCGAATTGCAGCGCGGCGATGCTGCTGCCGCCGGCGCGACGCGGCGTGTAGCCGAGCGAGCCGCCGGTATAGTCGCGGATTGCGGTGATGACCTGCAGCACGATGCCGGATAGCGCCAAGGTCACCAGCACGAAATAGTGGCCGGTGATGCGGAAGCGGAAGCAGGGATAGGCGACGATCAACGCCAGCACACCCGCAGTCACCATGCTCAGGGGAATGCCGATCCAGGGCGAGACGCCGAGGTGATTCCAGAGTAGCGCGGTGACATAGGCGCCGATGCCCATGAAGCCGCCATGACCGAGCGAGACCAGCCCGAAGCGGCCCATGATCGACCACGACGTGTAAGCGAACGACCAGATCAGGATCAGCACCAGCAAATGCAGATGATAGGGATCGCGGTGCACGAACGGCAGCGCGACGAGTGCGATCAGCGCAATGATCCAGCCGGCGAGCTTGCTGGTCACGAGCGTCGCCTCGCGAGCAGGCCGGCGGGCCGGATGAACATCATCACGATGAAGAAGGCGAAGGCCAGCACGTAGCCCCATTCGAGATCGGAGAACAGGCCGCCGAGCGAGATGATCTCGGCAAACAGGAACGCGGCGATGAAGCCGCCGATGAAATTGCCGAGGCCGCCGAGCACGCAGATCAGGAAAGTGATCGGCCCGAACGACAGGCCGACATAGGGATGCACGTCATATTGCAGCACCAGCAGGCACGCGGCGAGGCCCGCAAGTCCACCGCCGATCGCCGAGGTGATGAGATAGAGACGCTTCGCGTCGACGCCCATCAGCGGCATGATCTGGCGGTCCTGCGCGATGGCGCGGATCGCGGTGCCGGTGAAGGTGCGGGTCAGGAACAGATAGACGCCGACCATGCCGATCAGCGCGGCGGCAAACGAAAGCAGCCGGGCGTAGCTGAAGTTCATCTCGCCGAGCGCCAGCACCGGCAGGCGGATGCCGAGATTCTTGAAGTCGATGCCGAAGGCGACGGTGGCGAAGCTCTGCAGGATGAACAGCACGCCGCCGGTGGCGAGTAGCTGGTTGATCGGCGGCGCAGTCAACAGGGGCGCGATGACGAGGAAATGCAAGGCGGCGCCGAGCAGCGCGACCAGCAGGATGACGAGCGGCGCCGCGGCCCAGTACGGCAGATGGAACACCTGCACCAGATAGTACATGCCGTACATGCCGATCATGACGAGCTCGGCGTAGCAGATCCAGGTGACGTCGATGACGCCGAAGATCAGGTTCAGCCCGAGCGCCAGCAGCGCAAGCACGCCGCCAAGCAGGATGCCGTTGATGACGGCCTCCAGCAGGTAGATATCGAAGATGTCGAGGAAGGATTGCATGCTCACACCCCGAGATACGCTTGCTTGATGGTGTCGCTGGCCGCAAGCTCCGCCGAAGTGCCGGCGGCGCGGATGCTGCCGGCCTCCAAGAGATAGGCGCGATCGACAACCTTCAGCACCTGCTGCACATTCTGCTCGACAATCAACACCGTGAGCCCGCTGGCGCGGATGCGCTTGACCAGCTCGAACACCTGCTGCACCACGACCGGTGCAAGCCCGGCCGAGGGCTCGTCGAGCAGCAGCAATTTCGGGTTCGACATCAGCGCGCGGCCGATCGCGCACATCTGCTGCTCGCCGCCCGACATCGTGCCGGCCATCTGGTGGCGGCGCTCCTTCATGCGCGGGAACAGATCGAACACGAATTCGAGCCGTTCGGAATAGTGAGCGCGTGCGCCTGGCATGAAAGCGCCCATCTTCAGATTGTCGTCGACGGTGAGCCGCGGAAACAGCCGGCGGTTCTCCGGCACATGCGCAATGCCGAGGCTGACGATGCGGTGCGCCGGCGTCGCCACGACGTCGGTGCCCTCCATCGCGATGGTGCCCCTCATGGGCCGGATCAACCCGGAGATCACACGCATCAAGGTGGTTTTGCCCGCGCCGTTCGGACCAATCACGCCGACGGCTTCGCCCGCTTTGACGTCGAGGCTGACATCGAACAGTGCCTGGAAGCTGCCATAGCCCGCATCGATCGATCTGAGCTCGAGCATGCCGGTCACGCCCCGATCCGGCGGCGCGCCTGCTCGGCGACGGCGGCCGCCAGGCTCGCATCGGCATCGGTGCCGAGATAGACCTCGATCACCTTGGCGTCGCCGGCGACATCGGCCGGCAGGCCTTCGGCGATCTTCTCGCCGTGATCGAGCACCATCACGCGATCGACCACACGCATCAACACGCCCATGATGTGCTCGACCCAGATGATGGTGATGCCGAGTTCGTCGCGGATCCGGCGCAGCATGTCGGCGGCCTGGTCCATCTCGGTCTCGTCGAGTCCGCCGAGGCTTTCATCGGCGAGCAGCAATTTGGGCCCGGTGGCGAGCGCTTTCGCCAGCTCCAGTTTCTTCAACCCAGCGGCACCCAAGCCTTCGACGCTGGCGTGGCGATCGGTCGGCAGGCCGACCATCGCGAGCGCGCGTTCGGCCGCCTCCTCGGCTTTGGCGCGGCTATGGCGGCCCTGGCCGTAGAAGGCGGCGAGCGCCACATTCTCGAAAATGCTGAGACGATGGAACGGACGCGGGATCTGGAAGGTGCGGCCGATGCCACTGACGATAATCCGGTGCGGGGCGAGGCCCGCGATCTCGCGGCCGTCAAACAGGATCGAGCCTGACGTCGGCGGCAGCGTGCCCGACAGCATGTTGAAGATCGTGCTCTTGCCCGAGCCGTTCGGGCCGATCAAGCCAAGGATCTCGCCCTGCTCGACGCGGAACGACAAATTGTTGACGGCGCGAAAGCCGCCAAACCGCTTGGTCAGGCCTTCGACAGCGAGCACGGCGGTCCCCTACGCCCCAAATCCGCGACCGATACGGCCGCAGGCCGACGCGCAGCCTTCGTGACCGGCATACATTCCTCCCCGGAGATTGTGCACTGCGTTTTTTGTTTTCTTGGTGCCTATCACAGGGGGAGCGGCCGATGATGTCAAGCGCCATGGCTGCGTCGGCGCGGCGCAGGCCTGCTCAAAGCTTCCGCATGGCCGCAAGGACGCGGTTACAGCTGCGTTTCGATGAACGCGGTGACGAAGCGCGGCATCGCGGCGTTGAGATCGGCGCGGCTGCGCACCAGATGGATCGCGGCCAGTTCGGGATCGTCCTGCCGCGCGAGATTGGCCTCGAGCCGCGCCCGCAGCGCCTCGCCCGGCATGTCGACGCGCAGGATCTGCATCATGGCAAGCGCCGGGCCGGTATAGACGCAGTGCCAATCCGCGTCCGCGCGGCAATCGGCCGGAGAGAGGCCAGTTTCCTCCTCCAGCTCGCGCAGCACGCTGCCGGCGATATCCACGGTGTCACCCCTGATGTCGTCGAGATCGGGCGTGCCTGACGGAAAGTAGATACGTCCGGGATTGGAGGTGTGCTGGCCCATCTCGCCCATCACGAAGGCGCCGTCGCTGGTGAGCAGCGCGCCCATGCCAAAACCGTTGAATATCTCCTTGTCGGGAAAGCCCCAGTCGCGCCAGGCGAGGAAGGTTGCGAAATCGGTCTCGAAATAATTGGCGCTGAGCCGCTCGCCCGCGAACACCGGATCACGGCCGAGCAGCACGCGGCCGTTCCACAGGCTCGGTTTCGCGCGCTGCTGGGCGGCGAAGTGCGCGTCGATCTCGGCGCGCCGTTGGTCCGCAAACGGCCACGGCCGCTTCTGCAACGCCAGATCAAGCGTGGTGACGCGATGGATGACCGGAGACTGCATGCTATGCTTACTTGGCATTCCCCGTCGTCTTCTTGACCTGCTCGACATATTTGTTGGTGTAGGTCTTGGTCACGTCGATGTTGGCTTTCGCCACCTCCGGCGAACCCTCGCTGAACACCGCGAGCACCGCATCCGCGCCCTTCGGGTCCATCTTGCCGGTCTCCGAGAACATCGGAATCGTGTTCTTCAGCGCGGCGAGGTAGAGGGCCTTGTTCTTGCCGACGATCTCCTCCGGCATTTTCGCCATGATCTCTTCGGCCGAATGCGAATGGATCCAGGACAGCGTCGCCATGATCGCATTGGTCAGCGCCTGCACCTCCTTCTCGTGCCCGTTGACCCAGGCCGTGGTCGAATAGAGCGCGCCGCCCGGATATTCGCCGCCGAACACCGCGAGCGTGTCGTGCTGGGTGCGGGTGTCGCTCAGGATCTTGAGGTCGGCGTAGCTACCTTGCAGCACCGTAACGGAGGGATCGAGCATCACGGCGGCGTCGATCTGGCCCTGCTCCATCGCCGCGACCGCAGTCGCGCCGAGCCCGACGCCGATCACCGACGTGCCCATCGGATCGAGGCCGTTCTTCTTCAGCATGTATTTCAGGAAGAAATCGGTCGACGAGCCCGGCGCGCTGACGCCGACCTTCTTGCCGGCGAGGTCCTTGACCGAGTTGATCTCACCGGTGTGTTTCGGCGAGACCACCAGCACGAGGCCGGGATAGCGGTCATAGACCACGAACGCCTGCAGCTCCTGCTTCTTGGCCGCGAGGTTGACGCAGTGATCGAAATAGCCGGAGACGACGTCGGCGCTGCCGCCGAGCACCGCCCTGAGCGCGTCAGAGCCGCCCTTGAGGTCGACCAGCTCGACCGCGAGCCCGGCTTTGTCGTATTCGCCGAGCTGCTTGGCCAGCACCGTCGGCAGATAGCAGAGGCAGGCGCCGCCACCGACCGCGACGGTGATTTTGGTTTGCGCCGCGGCAAGGCCCGTGCCGAGCACGAGCGCCAGCAATGCACCCGCCACCTTGTCAAACATCGTCCTCATGACGTCCTCCACTTCCAAATTTGGCGGCACGATAGTGCAGCGCGGCAGGCTTGAGAAGGCGACTTTCCGATAACTGGTCAATCCTGTATCAGCGGCATAGCATCCGCCCTACAAGAAACTCCAGAGGAACACCAAGGGACCCTTCTCATGAATCGCATTGCCACGACGTTGTCGCTTGTCGCAGCCTTCGCTGCCGGCTGCGGCGTCACTCATTTGCTGCGCCCGGCGCTCGCCGCCGATGCTATCACCGCGCAGGTCATCCATACCGGCGAGATCGAGGGCGACCAGCTCGGCGCGGCCAATGCCGGCGGCCTCCGCTCAAGGACGTTCGTGTCCGCCGATGGCGCCACCGTCTCGATCCAGGACGGCAACGTGCCGAAGCACATGCATCCCAACACCAATGAGATGCAGTTCATCCTGGAAGGCACCGGCACGGTCTGGCTCGGCGACAAGGAGATCGCGGTGAAACCGGGCGATCTCATCGTGATTCCGAAAGGCACCCCGCATGGCGGCACCAAGCCGAACGGCCGCCCGCTGAAGGCGATCGCGATCAAGACCCCGCCCCAGGCGCCTGACGATACGAAGCTGCTGGATTGACGACCGCTTGTCGTCATTCCGGGGCGCGAAGCGAACCCGGAATCTCGAGATTCCGGGTTCGCGCTGTGCGCGCCCCGGAATGACTAACAAATCCTAGGCATCGTAAGGCGGACTCGAAAAACTTCGCACGGCGACGATCGCGGCGGCGATGATTTCCAGCACGATCGAGAGCACGAGCGCCGCCCCATAGTCGCCGCTCCAGCCGCGCACCAGGCCGATCAATCCGGGACCCAGCGCGCCGATCGTCCCGCTGATCGCCGTGAACAGCCCCATGACCACCGTAAAGCCCGTTGCGTCAAACTCCCGATGAATGATCAGCGGCGGCAGCGTGATGAGGTTGCCGATGGAAAAGCCGAAGACGGCGGAGGCTGCGAGGACCATCCGAACATCGTCCGTCTGCCAGATCGCCAGCAAAGCCGCGGCCTGGCTCAGGAGAGATGCCGCCGCCGCAATCCGCGGATCGATGCGATCGGCGACCATGCCGAGGGAAAGCCGTCCGACAATCGCCATCGATGTCATCACGCTGACAGCAAGCCCGGCGCGCACGGGACCGATCTTCGGCTCCAGGATTGCGATCTGGTGCACGATGAAGCCGACCTGCGCCATCACGCCCAGCGCGAAGGGAATCGCGATTGTCCAGAACGCCAGCCGCCGCACGACCTGCCGACGCGAGATGCCGTCAGGCCGCACGCTTGCTTGCGGTTGGGACGGATCGCCTATCCTTGGGACGACCGGGCCGGCGGATGCTGACGGCGCGCCAACCCAGGCGAAGGTGACCGGCACGAGAATGGCAACCATGGCCGTGCCCGCGATCAGCATCGCCGCCTGGAAGCCGACATGGGCGACGAGCAGCACCAGCAGCGGCGTCACGATGACGCCACCCGAGCTTGCACCGAGGAATGCCAGGCTGATCGCCAGGCCTCGCCGCTTCACGAACCATGAGCCGACAAGCGCAGAAATGACGACCGTGCCCATCCCGACCCATCCGAGCGACATCAGCGCAAACGCCGCGTAGAGCGTCCAGGGTGCGGACGCAAATGCGAGCAGCGCCATCGAGCCGGCAAGGCTCGCGATTCCCGCGAGCACAAGGCGCCTCACTCCAAGGCGCGCCACGATCTCGTCGGTGAATATGACAACCACATTGCCTATCAGGAGCGAGAGCGTGCTTGCGCCCGATATCAGCGAGGCCGACCAGCCGTTCAAGCGCTGCAACTCGGCCAGGTAGACACCGTGGCCATACAAGGCGAAGCCGAAGATCGACAACGCCATCAGGAAGCAGGCAAGCACGACACGCCAGCCGGCATAACGCGGTGACGTTTCGTCGAGCATTTGCGCCCCTGGCCCCCAAAGCCCCCAAGCCCGCTCCCTGCACGGCCTCGCCCCTTCATGCACGCGCCGTCCGCGGAAGACGAGTCACGAATGATGGCGCAAGTGTTACACGACCTAGCGCGGGCTTGTCGTTCGATCTCGAACAGCCGCAATCAAGGCGCCGCTGCAGGTGCCCGACGATGCGAAGCTGCTGGATTGACGAAGCTCCCTCACCCGCCATTGCGAGCACCAGCGAAGCAATCCATCTCTCCGCGCACGCGGACGCATAGATTGCTTCGTCGCTTTGCTCCTCGCAATGACGGTCAATCGCTATTGCGCGAAATAGGCGGGGTGATCGATATCGGCGATCAGCCCAGGCTGTTGCGGCTGCCAGTCGAGCCGCGACCTGGTGCGCGCGCTGGAGGTTGGAACGTCGAAACTCACGAATCGGCCGAAGAAGCCGAAGTGCTCCATCGCTTCGTCAGGCGATTTCGAGACCAGGGGAATGTTGAGGCGGCGGGCAATCACCTCGGCGATTGCCTTGAACGGCACGCCCTCGTCGGCCACGGCATGGAACGGTCCGCCTTCGACGCCACGCTCGAGCGCAAGGCGATAGACGCGCGCCGCATCGAGGCGATGCACCCCCGGCCAGCGGTTGAGCCCCTCGCCGATATAGACGGAGATGCCCTTCTCGCGCGCGAAGCTGACGAGACGTGGCACGAAACCATGATCGCCATGACCATGTACCGACGGCGGAAGCCGGACCACGGCGGCGCGCACGCCGCGCGCCGCCACCGCCGTGGTCGTCGCTTCGGACGCGCGCGGATAGGTGGACGAGACGGGAATCGGCGGATCGTCCTCGGTCGCGACGCGGCCTAGCGCCACGCGCGCGACGCCAGACGTGGTGATCAACGGGCGCTTCGACCCTTCCAACACAGCGCCAAGTGCCTCGATGGCGCGGCGGTCATCCTCGCAGTTCTGTGCGAACCTCGAAAAGTCGTGATTGAAGGCGCAATGGATCACGGCGTCCGACTGCGCCGCGCCGCTTCGCAGGCTATCCAGATCTTCGAGCGTCCCGTAGTGAACCTCGGCGCCATCGGCGGCCAGTGCTTCCGCGCCCTTGTCCGAGCGGGTCATGCCGAGCACCTGATGGCCGGCGGCGATCAGGTCTTTCGTAACGGCCGAGCCGACCCAACCGGTGGCTCCAGTGACAAATATGCGCATGAGCAAGTCTCCAAGTTTCGTTGGAGACACATCTCGGCTGTTAGGCTATTCTGGTAAAGTAGTGATCTTATCATGGTATAATAGCTAACCGGATGAGCGAATACGTCGCTGAAAACCTGCTCGGGACCTATCTGAAGGGCCGCCGCGCCAAGCTCGATCCGGCCGCGTTCGGCTTTCCTTCAGGGCGCCGGCGCACGCCCGGCCTGCGCCGCGAGGAAGTCGCGCAGCGCGCCAACATCAGTGCGACCTGGTACACATGGCTCGAACAGGGCCGCGGCGGCGCGCCCTCGGCCGATGTGCTCGACAGGATTGCCCGCGCGCTGATGCTGACGGATGTCGAGCGCGAGCATCTGTTCCTGCTCGGCCTCGGCCGCTCGCCCGAGGTGCGCTACCAGAAGAACGAAGGTGTAACGCCGCGGCTGCAGCGCGTGCTCGACGCCTTGCTGCCGAGCCCCGCCATCATCAGGACCGCGACCTGGGATATCGTGGCCTGGAACAGGGCCGCGACCATCATGCTGACCGACTATGGCGCGCTGCCGCCGCACCAGCGCAACGTCTTGCGATTCATCTTTCTCGATCCGCGCGTCCGCGCCGCGCAGGCCAATTGGGAGAGCGTGGCGCGGTTCGTGGTGGGCGCATTCAGGGTCGACGCCGCGCGCGCAGGCGCCGCGGCGGAGGTGCAACCACTCGTCGATGAGCTCTGCCGGCTGAGCCCCGAATTCGCGGCGATGTGGCGCGACAACGACGTTCGCAGCCACGGGGAGGCCGTCAAGCACCTCAGGCACCCCGTTCTCGGCCCGGTCTCCTTCGAATATTCCGCGTTCGCGATCGATGGCCGTCCGGACCTCAGCATGATCGTCTACAATCCGACCGACCCTGATGTGGTGGACAAGATCCGCGGGCTGATGGACTCGACGCCCGCAGTTGAACCCGCGTGATTGTCGCGCTCGGCGAGATGCCTGACACGCCGTATCCCACGCCGCGATCACGGCACTGGCTATCGCAGCCCCATCAACCGGGTGCACGCTCCACGGCGTGACGCAGCCAGACCATGCCGCCCTCGAGCGTCTCGCAGTGGGTCAGCCGGAGCGCCTGCCCGGCGCCGGGTCGATCGCCTTCCGGGCCGTGATAGTCGACGATGCTTTGCGTCCCAGCCACGCCGTCGACGGCCGGATGGATCAACGTGCTGAATTCGTCGATCAGCCTGTGCTTGAGGAACGCGCCATTGATCCCGCCGCCGCCTTCAAGAAGCATCTTCTTGACGCCGAACACCGAGCCAAGCTGCTCCATGGCGCGGGGCAGATCATCGCCCTTTGGGCCAGCAAAGATATAGGACACGCCGTCCTCGCGCAGTTCGGCGAGATAGGCGTCGGAGACTTGCTCGCCCAGCACCGCCACGGCGTGGTCGCCGCCGACATTGTCCTTGCCATAGTGGACGCGGCCCGAAGGGTCGATACCGACCGCGAGCTTGCGGCCATGGCGCCTGGCGACGTGGGTCTCGCGTGGAACCCTTAGCGCCTTGGCGATGTGTCGCTCGGTTCCTTTGGCCATTTCGCTCATGGTTTTGCGGCCGATGATCCATCCATCGGCGTCGAAGCCGTCGTGGATCCTTTCATAATGTCCGCGCAGGACACTGGCAGAGATGCCCGCCGCCACCGCGGTAAAACGGCTGGGATGAAGGCGGCCGTCGATCGACGTGCCCATGTGGCAGATGATGTGGGGGCGCATGAGCGAGTACTCTTCGGGTTGAATGGTGCGATGATAGGAGCCGCTGTGGTGGCCGAGTCGGGCACAGCTTCATCTATGTCGCCGCACGTGGAGATCAACTCGCGGCGGGCCCGTCCTAATCCCGCGGCGCCACCGTCGGCCGCCAGACAAGCAGCCGCTTCTCCACCACAGTCACGGCCATGTCGATCAGGATGACGAACGCCGACAGCACGAACATGCCGGCGAACACGCCGCCGACGTCGAACGTTCCCTCGGCCTGCTGGATCAGATAGCCGAGGCCGGCGGCGGCGCCGAGATATTCGCCGACCACAGCGCCGACCACCGCGAAGCCGACCGAGGTGTGCAGGGAAGAGAACATCCAGGACAGCGCCGACGGCCAGTAGACGTGGCGCATCAATTGCCGCTCGCTCATGCCGAGCATGCGGCCGTTGTCGAGCACCGTGGTCGGGACTTCCTTGACGCCCTGGTAGACGTTGAAGAATACGATGAAGAACACCAGCGTGACACCGAGCGCGACCTTGGACCAGACGCCGAGCCCGAACCACAGCGCGAAGATCGGCGCCAGCACGACGCGCGGCAGCGCATTGGCCATCTTTACATAGGGATCGAACACCGCGGCGACGCGCGGCTGCCGCGCGAACCAGAAGCCGACCAGGATGCCGGCAGCCGAGCCGATCACGAAGGCAAGGATCGATTCCCACAGCGTGATCGCGAGATGCTTCCAGATCACGCCGGTGTAGAACCAGTTGACGATCTGGCTGAACACGTCGACCGGGTTGGAGAAGAAGAACGGCGGCAGCAGGATTTTGCCGAACACCGGCACCGACGTGAGGAACTGCCACAGCGCGAGCGCGACGACGGCGACCAGGATTTGCAGCGACAACAAAGTCACGCGTGACATCACGCCGCCCCCGCCTGCGAGGACTGCACGTAACCCTTCATCACCTCGTCCTTCAGCACGCTCCATATCTCGCGGTGCAGGGCGTGAAAGTCCTTCTCCATGCGGATCTCGGAAATGTCGCGCGGCCGCGGCAGCGCGATGCGCCAGTCGCCGATGATCCGGGCGCCAGGGCCGGCCGACATGATCACGACGCGATCGGCGAGCGCGATCGCCTCCTCGAGGTCATGGGTGACGAACAGCACCGCCTTGCGGTCGGCGGTCCACAATTCCAGCAGCAGATTGCCCATGATCTGCCGGGTCTGCGCGTCGAGCGGGCCGAACGGCTCGTCCATCAGCAGGATTTTTGGATCACGGATCAACACTTGCGCGAGCGCGACGCGCTTGCGCTGGCCGCCGGACAGCATGTGCGGATAGCGGTTGGCGAAGGCGCCAAGCCCGACCGAGCCGAGCCATTTTTGCGCGCGCGCCAACGCCTCGGCCCGCGGCGTGCCCCTGATCTCGAGCCCGATTGCGACATTGTCGATCGCGGTCTTCCATGGGAACAGGGCGTCGGCCTGAAACAAATAGCCGGCATCGCGGTTCAAGCCCGAAAGCTGCTTGTCGAAGATCCGCGCCGTCCCGGCCGCGGGCTTCAAAAGTCCGGCCGCGACGTTCAGCAATGTCGACTTTCCGCAACCGGTCGGCCCGACAATGGCGACGAACTCGCCATGCGCGACGGCCAGATTTGCCTGCTCGACCGCGGTATAGACGCGCCCATCCGCCAACCGAAACGCCACCGTCGCGTTGTCAAGCGCGACCGCCGTCGGCCCTGTCATCTCCACCGCGCCTACCTCCCGAGTTTGCAGAATGGCTTAGCGAGTCGGGCGGGCAAGTTCAACGCAGGAAGATGGCGCAGGCGTCCTCTGCGGGATAGCGGGTTGAGAATTGGCCCGACATCGTTAAGGCTGCCGCCATCAATGCGGCAAAGCGCCCGGCCCCCGAGCCAGAGCCAGGAGACAGATCATGCGGATTGCAGTCGTTGGCGCCGGAGGCGTAGGGGGTGGTTTCGGTGCCGCGCTGGCGCATGCCGGAGCCGACGTCACGTTCATCGCGCGTGGCGCCCATCTGGCGGCGATGCGGAACGAAGGGCTCAGGATTCAGGGCGGCCGCGGCGACACCCATCTGGTGCCGACCCAGGCGACCGACGATCCGGGAAGCGTCGGCCCAGTCGATGTCGTGCTGTTCTGCGTCAAGCTGTGGGATGTCGAGAGCGCCGGGGCACACATCAAGCCGATGGTCGGGCCGGATACAGCCGTGATCCCGCTGCAGAATGGGATCGACGCGCCCGAACGGCTGATCCCGATCCTCGGACCAAACGCGGTGATGGGCGGCGTCGCACAGATCAGCGCGTCGATCATCAAGCCCGGCGTGATCAACCAGGTCGGCACCTTCATGCGCATGATCTTCGGCGAGCTCGACGGCCGCGTCACGCCGCGCGGCCAGGCGTTGCTCGCGCTCTGCCTGAAGGCCGGCTTCGATGCGACGCTGAGCGAGGCGATCATCACCGATCTCTGGATGAAGTTCGTCGGGCTCGCCACCAACGCCGGCATGACAGCCGTGACCCGGCAACCGATGGGCAGACTGCGCGACGATCCTGATCTGCGCCCGTTCTTTATCTCGGCCTGCGAGGAAACCATCGCCGTCGCCCGCGCCAGCGGCATCAAGCTGCCGCCGGATGCACTGGCAAAGGTGCTGGATTTCATCGGACACGCGCCGCCTGCCATGAAGGCGTCGATGGCGCTCGATCTCGAGCGCGGCAATCGGCTCGAACTGCCGTGGCTCAGCGGCAAGGTGGTCGAGCTCGGCCGCAAGCTCGGCGTCGCGACGCCGACCCACAGCATGCTCTACGCGGTGCTGAAGCCCTATGTGATGGGCGCCCCGGCGTAGAGCGCGTACGTACACGACACGAGACCTCCGTTTTGAGGCTGGAGCCGATCTATGCCGGGACGCAATGGAACTGCGCGACCGGGAGCGATCGCCGACGCCTCGCCGGCCACAATCGCTACACAAAGTTGCGTGTTGCAATCAGGATGCAATCTGAGGCAAACTCACTCATAAATTGCGCGGCCTGACCACGCGGCAGCCAATGGGCCCAACGTTGAACAACTACGCATTCGCTAGCGCCATAGGACTTTTCCTCGGGATTGCGATGGTTTGGTGGGTTCGGCCCGACACCAGCGCCGGAACCGTGTTTATCGTGGTCGCAAGTACCGTCTTCTGTTTCATTGCCAGCGTCGTGATAACATTTGTGGGCAAGTTGTTTCTCAAAGCCCCTGCAGCAGGTGGCCATGATGACACGAGCTAGATTTTTATTCTTGTTACCGATTGCGCTTATTTTTTCCGGCGGCGCTCACGCCGAATGTCGACTTGATCCCGCCGCATGCAGAGCGCTGGAAATCAAGGCGCTGGAAGAGGCGGCCAGGGCCGCGAAAGCCCACCAGGATGCCGGCCATGAGGTCGGGCATCCGGTCGAGAGGGCCGGCCACGAGGCCGTGCCTACTGTCGAGAGCGCCCCCCACAACCCTGGGCCTGCTGTCGAGAGGGCCGGCCACGGCACCGGACCTGCCATCGAGAGCTCCCCCGAAGGTGGCGGAGGTGGCGGGCCCACCCCGCACAGAGCCGCCATCCGCCCCAGCAGTGCTGCGACCACCACCAGCGAAAGCGACTCCGCAACAACACCTCTCGAGCCGGTCCGCGCGTATCTGCGCGCAAGGGAGATTCCTCCTGCCGGAGCCGGCGCCTACGGCCTCGTCGTTTTCCATTCCAAAGCCACCTCAGCCAATCAAGCCAAGCTGACGATGGTCTGCAATTCCTTCGTCGCGTTCTTTCCGCGTCAGGAGACCGCCAGTGCTCCGCTGAAAGATCAGATGGTAACGATCTGGCCGCTCGATAATCCGGACGCCAAGCAAGCCAGGAACGACGACTGCGAGTTCGCGGTCGCTCACTATGATCTCAACGCCTCGGAGGCCGCCATCAGCGATGCGCAGCATCAACACGCCAACTTCGATGGCGAAGGGCCTTATCTGGTTGGCTGGTCGCCTTCCAATACCAGAGGGGAGCCGGACAAGCTGGTTCTCGTCATCGACATGTCGGCCGATAACAGCCAGGCGCTGATCGATCAGAAATTCCTGTTCTGGAAAAAACAGATCGTTGAAGATCCGTCGCGTTGGAGGCACGGATTTTCGATCGAAAGCGTACGGGCAGCGATCCGGATTTTCGCCGATCAATATGGTCAGGCGATGCTCGACGCCATCAAGCTGGTCGGAGACAACAAGCCCTGAGCAGGTCAAGCCGGGCTGCAGGGATTCTCACCGCGCAGCCGGCATTTCGCCTCTCTGAGCCCAAACAGACATAGGCATCAATCCGATGACGGTGTAGGCTCCTCGCGCGGCCGAGCGTTTTTGCTCGCCGAGAGCTGCAGATAAAACGGAGACACGCCGAACTCTCCGCTTGCGACCGTTGCAGCCTGATCCATCGGCCATCATTGTTCTCGAATTTGAAATTCCAGCGGTCAGCGAACGCGTACGCTCACCTGCGTGCGCGCATTGAAACAAAGATCATAGGGAGACTCACCGTGAAAACACAATACACCGTTGCCTTGTCCATGCTTGCCGGCATCGCGGTTGGCGCCGTCGCCATCCAGGGGCTTCACGCCCAGTCGTCGCCAAAGGCCTATGTCGTCACCGAGATCGAGATCATCGATCAAGCCGCGCAAAACGCCTATGTCCCGAAAGTCACGGAGGTGATCAAGTCGACTGGCGGAACATATCTGGCTCGAGGCGGAAACACTGTCGCGCTCGAAGGCGAAGCACCAAAGCGCGTGACCATCGTGGTCTATGATAGCCTCGCAAAGGCCCAAGCCTCGCGCAACTCGCCGGCCTGGGCGGCACTTGGTGCCGAGCGAAGCAAGGCGATTAAGACCAGGTCTTATGTCACCGAGGGCCTGGCGAATTAGCCTCGGAACGATACACGCCCATCGCGAGGCCGCCGGTGTTGGCGGCCTCTTTGGTTTCAAGGCCTACCCGCGTCAGCGCTGCGGCATGCCTTCGGGGATCACCGTCGCGACGATCGAGGCGTCCAGCGCTTCGTAGTCGTGCAGCCCGATGGTCGCGTAGAGCTCGGCCCGGGTTTGCATCCTGTCGATCATCTTGTGGGTGCCGCCGTCGCGCGCGATCGCCGCGTAAAGCAACTCCTGCGCCCTGTTGGCGACCCGCAGCGACGAGACCGGCCAGATCACCATCGCGTAGCCCATCGCCTCGAACTCGGCCGCCGTGAAGAACGGCGTCTTGCCGAACTCGGTCATGTTGGCGAGCAACGGCGTGCCGGGCATCCGCTCGGCGAAGGCACGGAACATCTCGGCCGTGTTGAGCGCTTCGGGAAAGATCGCGTCGGCGCCGGCTTCCATGTAGAGCTTGGCCCGCGCCACCGCGCCGTCGAGGCCCTCGGTTGCGGCGGCATCGGTGCGCGCGATCACGACGAGATCGCGGCGCGCCTTCGCCGCGGCGTGGACCTTGGCGGCCATGTCACCGGCATCAGCGAGCTTCTTGTCGTTCAGATGGCCGCACTTCTTGGGGAGAAGCTGATCCTCCAGATGCACCGCGCCGGCGCCCGCTTCCTCGAAGACGCGGACCATGTGCATCACGTTCAGCGCCTCGCCGTAGCCGGTGTCGCCGTCGACCAGCAGCGGCAGGCCGGATGCACGCGCAATCTGACGCACGAAAAATGCGACTTCATCGACCGTGATCACCCCGAGATCGGGCAGGCCCATCGATGCCGTCATGGCCGCGCCCGACAGATAGAGCCCCGTGAAGCCGGCCGCCTTGGCCTGCAGCGCCGCCATGCCATTATGCGTGCCCGGCAGTTGCAGGATGCCGGGTTCGCGCAGCAGGGCGCGAAATCTGCGGCCTGCGCTCTCGGAGGGAAGATCGGCGGCAACAAGATACGGCATGACGGCTCCTAAGCGGCCCGCACCGGCGACGGCGGCTTGCCGCGCTCGCCGAGCGGGATGAAAGTCAGGTTCTCCGGCCCGACATAGTTCGCCGAGGGGCGGATGATCTTGTTGTCGATCCGCTGCTCGATGATATGAGCGGCCCAGCCCGACGTCCTGGAGATCACGAAC
The DNA here is from genome assembly GCF_000938305.1 of Bradyrhizobium sp. LTSP885. GTDB lineage: Bacteria > Pseudomonadota > Alphaproteobacteria > Rhizobiales > Xanthobacteraceae > Bradyrhizobium. The sequence continues at coordinate 242,417 of NZ_JYMT01000002.1, read as the reverse complement.
AGCGGCGTGAACATCGCGGTCGGCACCCCCATCGCATGATAGGACACCGCGCTGAACCAGTCGAGGTTCGCGAACATCTTCCTCGCCTCTCCCATCACCCTCTCGATGCAGTCGGCGATCTCGAACATCTTCATCGAACCGTTCTCGCGCGACAGCTTGCGCGCGACTTCCTTGATCACCTCGTTGCGCGGATCCGAGATCGTGTAGACCGGATGGCCGAAGCCGATCACGACCTCCTTGGCTTCGAGGCGGCGGCGGATATCGGCTTCCGCTTCATCCGGATCGGCATAGCGCTTCTGGATCTCGAAGGCGACCTCGTTGGCACCGCCATGCTTGGGACCGCGCAGCGCGCCAATCCCGCCCGCGATCGCGGAATAGATGTCCGAGCCGGTGCCGGCGATCGATCGCGCGGTGAACGTCGAGGCGTTGAACTCGTGCTCGGCGTACAGAATCAGCGAGGTGTGCATCGCCCGCTCGTGCGAGGCCGACGGCGCCTTGCCGTGCAGCAAATGCAGGAAATGGCTGCCGATGCAGTCGTCGTCGGTTTCCACCTCGATGCGGCGGCCGTGATGGGCGAAGTGGTACCAGTAAAGCAGCATCGAGCCCAGCGAGGCCATCAGCTGGTCGGCAATGTCGCGTGCGCCCGGATGGTTGTGGTCGTGAGCCTCCGGCAGCACGCAGCCGAGCGTCGAGACGCCGCTGCGCATCACGTCCATCGGATGCGCGGCTGCCGGCAACGCTTCGAGCGAGGCACGGACGGCGCCCGGCAGGCCACGCAGCCCCTTCAGCTTGGCCTTGTAGGCCGCAAGCTCCGCCGGCGTCGGCAACGTGCCGTGCACGAGGAGATGCGCGATCTCCTCGAACTCGCAACTCTCGGCGACATCGAGAATGTCGTAGCCGCGATAGTGCAGATCGTTGCCGGTTCGCCCGACCGTACAGAGCGCGGTGTTGCCGGCGACAATGCCGGACAGCGCGACGGATTTCTTCGGCGCCCGTTTCGCGGCCGTTTTGGTATCGTCAGCCATGATATTCTCCTTGCTCGGCCACTGCGGTGCGGCTGCTACTTTTTCCAATCGAAGATGCCGAACGGTTGCATGCCGCCGAGACGCTCGGGCGCAACGCTGAAGGTCAGCCCGTTCAGTTCACCTGCCCTAAGCGACGGCAGGCGATCGATGGCGGCGAGGAAGCGATCCTGCTCGGCTGGCGCGATGATGCCTTCAGCAAGGCTTCGGAACTTGGCGACGTATTGTGGCCGCGCGAACGGCCGCGCGCCGAGCGGATGCGCATCCGCCACCGCGATCTCGTCTGATATGACCGAGCCGCCCTTGAGCGTGACGACGACACGGCCGCCGAACGCCTTCTGGCGCGGATCGGTGCTGTGATAGCGCCGGGTCCATTCAGGGTCCTCAAGCGTCGAGATCTTGTGCCAAAGCGCGACGGTTTCAGGGCGCCCCGCGCGTTCCGGCGCATAGGACGTCTGGTGATGCCAGCCGCCGTCTTCGAGTGCGACGGCGAAGATGTACATGATGGAGTGGTCGAGCGTTTCGCGGCTCGCGGTCGGGTCCATCTTCTGCGGATCGTTGGCGCCGGTGCCGATCACATAATGGGTGTGATGGCTGGTGTGGATCACGATGCTCTCGATCTTGGTGAGATCACCGATCTTGGGCCCGAGCCTGCGCGCGAGATCGATCAGCGCCTGGCTCTGATACTCGGCGGAATGTTCCTTGGTGTAGGTGTCGAGAATGGCGCGCTTGGCCTCGCCCTTCTCCGGCAGCGGCACGCTGTACTCGACCTTTGGCCCGGACAGCAGCCAGGCGATGAAGCCGTCCTCGCCCTCCCATGCCGGCGACGGCGCGCCCTCGCCGCGCATCACGCGGTCGACGGCCTCGATCGCCATCTTGCCGGCGAAGGCGGGCGCGTAGGCCTTCCAACTCGAGATTTCGCCCTTGCGCGATTGCCGCGTCGTCGTGGTGACGTGGAGCGCCTGCTGCACCGCCTGGTAGATCGTCTCGGTCGGCAAGCCGAGCAGCGTGCCGATGCCGGCCGCTGCCGATGGCCCGAGATGCGCGATGTGGTCGATCTTGTGCTCGTGCAGGCAGATGCCCTTCACGAGGTCGACCTGGATTTCGTAGCCGGTCGCCAGCCCCCGGATCAGCGCCGCGCCGCCGAGCCCGCAATGCTGTGCGACCGCAAGGATCGGCGGAATGTTGTCGCCGGGATGTGAATAATCGGCGGCGAGAAACGTGTCATGGAAATCCAGCTCGCGCACGGCAACGCCGTTCGCCCAGGCAGCCCATTCCGGCGAGATGCGCTCGGACTGAGCCAGGCCGAACACCGTTGCGCCGGGCTGGAACGGATGGGCCTGCGCCTGGGCGCGCGCGCTTCGCACCGGCCGGCGCGCGACCGAGGCGGCGGCGACGGCCGCATTGTCGATGATGCGGTTGCCGATCATCTCGACCACATCAGGCGCGACGGCGACCGGGTCGGCGGCCACTTCCGCGATCTTCCAGGCGAGTTGGTCGACCCGCGCGAGCTTCTCGGCGGATTTGTAGGTGCGAACGCTATGCTGCTTCACGAAAGCTTCCTTGTGCTCAAGTCAATTGAAAGGCCGGCGACGACGTATCGGCCGCCTCACCCATCGCAGTCGGACGGCCGGCATCGTCGACCGCCACCATCTCAAAACTGCCGCGAACGACCGACCGCCGTTGCCCGCTGATCGGATTTTCCCGGATCATCTCGACGGCGACCGTCATCGAACTGCGGCCCTCGCGCTCCACCCGTGCAATCACCTCGACAAGTTCGCCGACCGCGACCGGTTCGGCAAACTCGATCTTGTTTGATGTCGCCATCACGACATTGCGGCGAGCCCGGCGCACCGCGGCGATGAAGGCAGCCCGGCCCATCAGGCTCAGCGCGTTGCCGCCGAACAGGGTTCCGTAATGGTTGGCGCGATCCGGAAAGACGACATCCAGAAAGCGTGTCTCGCCGGCCGGACCGGGTTCGTCGCGCACAGCGGATAAATTCATTCTGTTTAGCTCCGGCCTCTTGTCTTTCGGTCATAGCTTCGCAATATCCGCTAAACCATCCGATTGAAAATGGCTGATATTGTGGATTTTTGCGTAGGAATCCCACACCTTTTGCAAAGTTTGCAAAGTCGAGGACAAGCCGATGAAGAAGACATTCATGGGTGTCCGCCTGAGGCGGCTGAGGGAGGAGCGGCGCCTGACCCAGGCCGCGCTCGCGGCCAAGCTCAATATCTCGCTCAGCTACCTCAACCAGCTCGAGAACAACCAGCGACCGCTGACGCTGCCGGTCCTGCTCGCGCTGAACAGCGCCTTCGGCCTCGACGTGCAATCGTTCTCCGAGGACGACGAAGCCCGGCTGATTGCCGATTTGCGTGACGTCCTCGCCGATCCCACCCTGGGCGAGACGATCTCGACCGCCGAGTTGCGCGAACTCGCGATCAACATGCCGGCGGTGGGCCGCGCCTTGATCGGCCTGCACCGCCGCCATCGCCAGGCGGCCGAACAGGCCGCGACGTTGGCCGCGCAACTGGGCGAAGACCGCCAGGCCGAAACCGTCCTGCTGCCGTCGACGCCCTATGAGGAGGTCCGCGACTTCTTCTACGCGAACAACAACTACATCCCCCGGCTGGACGAGGCGGCGGAAGCGCTGGCGTCGGACCTCGCGCTCGTGCCGGGCGCGATGGCCGACAGCCTGACCGCCTATCTCGCACGCGAGCACAAGGTGTCCGTCGTCCTCGATCCCGGCGCCATCGGCACGCAGCGCCGGTTCGACCGCAGCACCAACATCCTGCACGTCTCGCAGCGGCTGCGGCCGGGACAATTCGCCTTCCAGCTTGCCACCCAGGTGGCGATGCTGGCCTTCGATCACGACGTGACCGAACTGGTGAAGACATCGCGGTTCAGCAGCCAGGAGGCGGAAGGGCTGGCTCGAATTGGCCTCGCCAATTATTTCGCCGGCGCCCTGGTCATGCCGTATCGGAAGTTCCTCGCCTCTGCCGAACGGCTTCGCTACGACATCGAACTGCTGGGCGAGGAATATGGCGTCGGCTTCGAAACCGCCTGCCACCGGCTCAGCACGCTGCAGCGGCCTGCGGCGCGCGGCATTCCCTTTTTCTTCATTCGGGTCGATCGCGCCGGGAACATCTCCAAGCGCCAGTCGGCAACCGATTTCCACTTCTCGCGCGTCGGCGGCACCTGCCCGCTCTGGAATGTCTACGAAGCCTTTGCGAGCCCGGGCAAGATCCTGACCCAGATTGCCCGCATGCCCGACGACCGCACGTATCTGTGGATCGCACGCACCGTCACGCACAGTCCCGGCGGTTACGGCTCCTCAGGCAAGACATTCGCGGTGGCACTGGGCTGCGATCTCAGGCACGCCGATCAGATCGTCTATTCACGCGGCCTCGACCTTGCGAGCCCCGAAAACGCGACGCCGATCGGGGTGAGCTGCAAGGTCTGTCAGCGGCGGGAGTGCCCGCAACGCGCCTTCCCGCCGATTGGACGCCCGCTCAATGTCGACGAAACGGTGTCGCGCTTCGCGCCCTACGCCGCCGTGCCTGAGACAGCGGGTCGTGCTCCGCATCGGCGAAATTGAGCGGTGTCAGCGGTGATGACGCGCCCGGCGCTTCCACACCTGCGCCTGACCTGCGTAATAGGGGTTGACGTAGCACTCCGCCGGACGGCCCGACGCCGTCGCCTGGCACTGCGGTATCGAGGTGAAGCTGCAATCGATGTAGTTCCCGCCGAACGAGCCGCCGTAGTATTGCATGCACACCGGATAGTTCGGGTCGTAGGTCTGTGCGGCCGCAGGCCCCGCGAAGGCGACCGCAAAAGCGGCGATCGCGAAGAGTCTCAAACGCATCGGATTCTCCATGGTATCGGACGGTTTCGTCACAACGGGCGGAGTTAGTCAACCGCAGCGACGCGAACGCTGCCATGCGACGCGCCCGATTCCGAGGGATCAGTCGGCGTGATTGCGACGCCGGTGCACCCGGCTCCGCGGCGCCGGTTTCGGACCTGCATAGAACGGATTGACCGTGCAGGACGCCGGTCGCCCGGAGGCCGAGGCCTGGCACTGCGGAAGCGACGTAAAACTGCAATCGATGTATTCCGGCGTCAGCGTGCCGCCATAGACCTGCATGCACACCGGATAGTTCGGATCATAGGCCTGCGCCGCGGCGGGCCCGGCGAAACACACGCCAAGAGCGGCAAGCGCGTAGAGTTTCGGACGCATCGGATTCTCCTTGGTATCGGACCGTTTCCCCACAACGGCCGGGGTTAGTCAACAGGCGAGCCGTCACAACGGCGAGATGCGCACACTCTGCGTCGCGAGCGACCCCGTATCGACAATCAGGCCGACGGCACCGCCGGTCAACGGAAGGCCCTCGGTATCACGAACCGCGAAGATCTTCCTGTCCCCGATGCAAGCCTCGATCTCATTGCCGCGAAGCTGGAGAGCGAGTTCATAGCTGTGGTCGAGTTCCCAGTCGAAGCGATCGCTGGCGAGGATGGTCTCGTCGTGCAGCCGCTTGACGAGCCTGACACGGCCGCGACCGGCACGGTCGAACATCAGTGCGTAATAGCGCTCGCGCCCTTGAACGCGCGCGGCGAGCCCCCAGGCGTCCGCAAGCAACGGCGTCACCTCGGAGGCGACGCGATAATCCTTCCAGTCGCGCGTTCCCTGCGCGATGAAGCCGATGCCATCGCCATTGGTGACGCGCAGCCCTTCCCATCGCGTCTGGAACTGGCTGGCGTTGTTGACCCAGGCATGCTTCCACATGGCGCTTAGATTGTCGTCAGGCCGCGCGAGGATGGTGTCGGGCGCGCCGCGCCAGGTGAGGGTGTCGAGATAGATCGTGCCATCGGCGCCGAGCGGATCGTCCGTCGCGATCTCGACGCCAATCTCGAAGATCGGATATCCGCCGGTCTCCGGGATACGCCAGCTCAGCAGCACCTCGCTGCCGGCGGCAAGCTCCTGCTGATCGCCATGGATCTGCCTGAGCTCGTCGCGCGCATCGTAGACGCTGGCGAACGGCCGAACCGTAACCTTGCCGCTACCGCGATCCGACTCGAGTCGGCATTCGACGGTCTGGCCGGAATAGAGCGTCGGACAGGCGATCAGCTGATAGGTCGGCATGGTGAAGACCTCCTTGTCGAAGAAGGTCGGACTGGCGACGCGCGCCACGCGTCCGGGCGCCAGACGGCGCAGGTCGATCGCGAGGCTGCGCGATCCGCTCTTGCTGTGTCCGGCAACGTTCCGCAGGCTAGCCTCATGCAACCGCGCCGGTGAACCGCCCAGCGCATGAAAACCCTGCAGGCTGCCGGGAAATTCGAAATTAAAACGCGCACCGTTCTTCACGGCAGCGGGCGCCGGCCGGCCTGCCAGCGCATGCCCTGCTTTGATCAGCGACTGCGCCTCGATCACGGCATCTGATATCGCGCCGCCGCCGTCGGCCGTCGAGATGTACATCCGGTCGGCGACCGGCGTGCGGAAGTCCGGACCGGTGTCGATGCCGGCAAGGCCCGTCCTGATGCCGAACAGGCAACCGACATTGCCGGCGTTGCAGTCGGTGTCCCAGCCGGCAGTGTTGGCGATGCGCATCGCGTCCTGAAAACTGGTCTCGCCGTAGAGCGTGGCCAGAATGATCAGCGCGTGGTTGGGGACGACGTGGCAATTGCCGGCGAACTTGTCATAGCCGTAACGCCCGGCGATCAGCGCGCGGGTCCGCTCCCAGTCGCGGCCGTTGTCGCCGGCATGCCATTCGCGGACGTCCTCGACGACGCGGCGGATCAACGCGTCCTTCGGCACGAATGAAAGTCCGACATCCAACAGCTTCTGGACGTCGCGCTCGACAAAGGCCTGCGCCTCCATCGCCGCCAGCAGCTTGGCGGCGTGGACGGACTCTCCGTCGTGGCTGACGCGGCCGGCCTGTTCGGCCAGATAGGCCGCCTGCTCCGGATTGCCCGGGCTGACCATCGCCCAGCCGTCGATGAAGATCTGCGCGCCGATCTGCTCGGCCACCGTCTTGCCGTTGAGGGCAATCGAGCCGCTTTGCGGGGCCGGAATGCCGGCCTTGAGCCTGAGATAGGCGGTGTGCTCGGTGGAATTGCCGATGCCGCCCCACCATAGGATCGCGCGTTCCTCCACAATGTAGTTCAACCACGCGTGGCCGATCTGCTCGGAGGTCAGATGTTTCGGGAAGCCGTTGTCTTCAAGCGCGCGCGGGAACGCGAAGGTGCCGGACACGTCGTCATCGGTTACGACCAGATGGTGCGAGCGTAGCGCGACGTCGCGGCGCTCATTGACGTAATAATTGATCGGTCCGAGCTCCTGCATGATCCGCTCATAAGTCCAGCCCTCGAAGGGACGGCCGAGATAGACGCCAATCAGCTTGCCCAGAACGCCTGCGTAGACGCGTTCCGCATAGTCGTGAGGAATGGCCGGCACGATGTGTTTTCTCCCTCAGCGCGTCGGTCAGACCGACGAGCGTTTCATGATTTCGAATTTCAGCTCAAAGCTCCTGCCGGGCGCCTTCAGGCCGCCCGGCTGCAGCCGCTTGATCAGCGTCGTTGCGGCGAGCGCGCCGAGATCGAGCTCGGGCTGGCGCACCGTCGTGAGGCCCAACAGCTTGGCGACCGGAATATCGTCGAACCCGGCAATCGCGATGTCGCCGGGAATCGACAGTCCAGCATTGCGCGCCTCCTCCATCGCGCCCAGCGCCAGCACGTCGCTGGCGCCGAACACGGCGGTGGGCCGGTTGCGCTTTTCGGCCAGCAGCCGCTTCATCGCGCGTGCGCCCGACTCTTCGGAGTACGCGCTATCCGTCACGAATTCCGGCGACAATCCAGCTTCGCGCATCACCGAACTATAGCCGAGCGCCCGCCGCTTGCTCGGACCGAACTCGGCCTGGATCATCGCGATGCGCCGGTGACCGCGCGCGATCAGGAAGCGCGTCATCGCCGCCGCCGCTTCCACATTGTCGATGTAGACGCTGTCGATCGCGAGCGGCCCGTCCGGCTTGTGCTGGCTCTCGAGACGAACCAGCGGAATTCCGTTGCGTGCCAGCACCGCAAGCTCGGGGACGCGGAGGTGAAAGAATGTCGCGACCACGCCGTCGGCGCGGCCCTGCAACAGCCAGTCGATGGCGCGCGCCTCGCCTTCGGGGCGGCCGTCGGTGTCGTAGATCAGCACATCATAGCCGGCCGGCGCCGCGACCGTCTGCAGTCCGCGGACGAGACCGGGATAGAACGGGTTGGTGATATCAGGGATCACGCAGGCGAATGTCATGGTCCGCGCGCTGCGCAGCATCCGCGCCGGATGGTTCGGCTGATAGCCGAGTTCACCGGCGACCTTCAGGATGCGGGCCCGCGTCGCCGCCGGAACCGACGGGGTTTCCGTCTTGTTCAGCACCAGCGACACCGCCGCCTGCGAGACGCCGGCCGCCAGCGCAATATCCTTCTGGGTCGGGCGGGCGGGTGCACGCGCGCCGCGCCAGTTGCGCCCTCTTGTCGTTGTTGACGGCTTCATTATGCATAGTTATACGTATTACTAAAGCAAAAGCAACATATCAGCGCATCGTGCGCAGGAGCGAGGTACGCCATGCCATTGACCCGACGCCAGATCGTTGCCGCGATTCCTGCAGCCGCCCTCGCGAGCCAGTTGCCCCGCGGCGCACGCGCCGAGGATGGACGCAAGGTCGTGACGTTCTGGTTTGGACAGGCGAATTCGGACGGCCAGGCCACCTTGCGCAGCGATCTGGTTGAGGCGTTCAACGCCTCGCAGGACAAATACCTGCTGCAGATCGAAGTGAAAGGTGCCGCCGTCAACAATCTGCTGAAGGTCGCGCTGGTTGCTGGCAACGGCCCCGATATCGTTCAGACCGCCGGCCCCGCCTATCTCACCGCAATCGCAAACGCCGGTCAGGTGCTGGCGCTTGACGACTATGCCGACAAGTACAAATGGAAGGAGCGCTTCCTGGCGCCGCTGCTCAACACCAGCGTCTATGGCGGCAAGCTCTACGCGCTGCCGCGCGACTACGAGTCGATCCATTTGTTCTACAACAAGGAGCTGTTCAAGCAGAACGGCTGGAAGCTGCCGACCAATCGCGCCGAGATGGAACAGGTAGCCGACGCCGCCCTCGCCAAGGGCATCATCCCGTTCGGCGTCGGCAACGCCGACTGGAAGGGCGTCAACGAGTGGCTGATGACGGTGTTCCTCAACAACGTCGCCGGCCCCGACAATGTCCGCAAGGCGCTCTCCGGCGAACTACCCTGGACATCGCAGCCGTTCGTCGAGGCGGTCGAATTATCGAAGGCCTGGTTCAACAAGGGCTATTTCGGCAAGAACTATTTCTCGCTGACCATCGAGCAGAGTTTCCTGCAGGTGGTGGCCGGCAAGGCCGCAATGGCGCTAGGCGGCACGTGGTCGTTCGGCACCAAGTCGTACGGCATGTCGAAGCCCGATACCGTGATGGACGTGACCTCCGTTCCCACGCTCGGCTCGGCGTTCACGGGATCGCTGGTGCATCTGGCCTGCGGCGCGACGCTGTCGATCGCGAAAACTTCGCAGAATCCTGACGGCGCTGCGGCGGTGTTCGACTTCATGCTGACGCGGAAATTCTACGAAAGCATGAACCGCGATTGGCCGGGCAAATGGGCGCTGCCGGTGAAGGATTTGCCGCCGGATATGCTGCAAGGAATCGGCTATCCGCTGTTCGAGAAGACCATCGCCACACTGCATGAGGCCTTCAGCAGGGGCCAGTACGGCTTCACGACCTGGACGTTCTGGCCCGGCGCCACCAACAGCTATTTGATCGACGGCATCGAGCAGGTCTGGCTCAACAAGATCACGACGGAGGCCTATCTCGGCCGGATGCAGACGCTGTTCAGCCAGGAGGCCAAGGACGGCAAGGTGCCGCCGCTGCCGCCGCGCACGGCCTGAGCAAAGCAATGTGGCTGTTCGCGCTTCCGGCGCTCCTGATCAATGTTTGCATCATACTGATTCCCGCCGTGCTGACCTTCACGGCGGCGTTCTTCATGTGGGATGGTGTCGGCACGCCGGTGTGGGCGGGACTCGCCAATTTCCACAACATGTTCGACGACCCCGTGTTCTGGTCGGCGCTGACAAACAATTTCATCTGGACCGCGATCTTCCTGACCGTCCCGGTCTGCATCGCGCTGTTGATGGCCGCCGCGCTCCTGATGGCGCCCGAGGCGCGGATCGTGGTGCAGTCGATCATCTTCCTGCCGCGCATCATCGCGGTCGCGGTCACCGGCCGCATCTTCCAGGGCATGATCTTCAGCCCCGCCACGGGCGTCGTCGCCTGGCTGAACGAGCACGGATTTTCGATCTCCGATCCGCTCGCCGATCCGGATCGCTCGCTCTATGCGGTAGCGGCCGTCGATATCTGGCACTGGTGGGGCTTTCTCGCGGTGGTGTTCCTGGCCGCGATGCGCCAGATCAGCATCGACCAGATCGAGGCGGCGCGGCTCGACGGCGCGGGCTTCTTCGCCCTGTTCCGCTATGTCTTGTTGCCCGGCATCCGCCCGACACTTACGCTGATGCTGATCCTGACCGTGATCTGGTCGTTCCAGGTGTTCGAGTTCATCTTCATCGTCACCCGCGGCGGGCCGGCCTATGGCAGCGAGGTGCTCGCGACACTGGCCTATCGGCACGCCTTCTTCGAAGGCGACGTCGGGCAGGCCGCGGCGGCCGCCTGCGTGATGAGCCTGTTCGGCCTGTGTGCAACGGCCGCCTATCTCTGGCTCCAGCGCGGCGACGACGCACGATCGACATGAAGGAAGACCGCTGGAACAGAACCATCAGCTTCGCACTGATCGGCGTCGCATCGTTCAGCTCGCTGCTGCCGATCGTGCTCGCCGTGATGAACGCGCTGAAGACGACGGTCGAGATATCAACCAATCCGCTGGCGCCGCCGACCCAGTTGCACTGGGAGAACTTCACCTCGGCCTGGCGCAACGCCGCGCTCGGCCCGAGCCTGCTGCACAGCGCCGAAGTCGCCGGTCTGACCATCCTGATGGTCTGCATCACGGCGACGCCCTGCGCCTATGTTCTGGCGCGCCAGAAGGGCAAGGGTTGGCGCGTCCTGATCTTCTATTTCATGGCGTCGATCACCGTGCCGGTGCAGCTCTATCTGTATCCACTCTATTTCATCTTTGCCAAACTCGGGTTGGTCAATTCGATCCCTGCGGTAGCGCTGATCTACACGGCGATGTTTTCGCCGTTTGCGATCTTCCTGCTGCGGACCTATGCGCTCGCTATTCCGGTCGCGCTCGAAGAGGCCGCGCGGGTCGACGGCGCGCGGCCCTGGCAGGTGTTCCTCTACGTCATCCTGCCGATGATGCGGCCAGGGCTGCTGACGGTCGCGATCATCGTCGGGCTGAATGCGTGGAACGAGTTCGTCGTCGCCGTCACCTTCCTGCAGAACGACAGCAACGTCACGGCGATCGTGCGCTTCTACAATCTGACCGGCCAGTATTCGACCGACTGGGGCGAGATGCTGGCCGCGGCCATTATGATCGTGCTGCCGGTCGTGCTGGTGTTCGTGTTGCTGCAGCGCCGCTTCATCGACGGCATGACCGCAGGCGCGGTCAAATCATAGTCGCAGCTTTATTGCTGATCGCCGGCCGGCTTGCCGTCGTCCTCGCCCAGGCAGCGAATGATGAAGGCGGTGATGTCCCGCGGCCGGACTTGCGCGGCGCGGGCCTTGAGGCGGCACTCGATCTGCGCGATCTGGCGGGCGCGCAACCGGACGCTCGGCAGCGACGCCTGCCGCAACCGGCGTAGCGTCATGGGCGAGCCGTCCGACTCGAAGCTCAATTCGTATGTCTTGCCGTTCCGGTCGGTGGCGGCGCAGGTGACGCTGGAGACCTGCCGCGTCACGAAGCTTCCGATCTGGCGGCACGAGCCCGTCGACATCTCGACCTGCGGCCCCGGCAGACCATCGACCCTCGGCCCAAGGTCGCCGATTTGCATCGGTCGCGCAACCCGGTGACGCCGGTAATCTCAGCTCTGCAAATCTCAGCTCTGCGGACCGGATAGTCCGATCTCCCGTTCAGCGCGGAACACGTTGCCGTAAAGGTTGGCGATCCACTGCCGTCCCCGCGCCGTCATGTTGAGGTCACCGATCGCGCCCTGGATGTGCGGCGCCACCATGTTCCAGTAGAACTGCGGATAGCGATCGACGATGTCGGCCGGCGAGTCATAGCCGAGCTGGCGGTTGATGCCGACCTCCTCGAATTCGTGATAGAGCGCGTTGGCCTTCCGGATGTAGTTGGGATCGCCGAGCTGCCCGATGAAATCCGCGGCGCGGACGATCGCCGCCTCGTCGTCGTATTGCTGGCCTTCCGATGCCGGAAACCTCGTGCCCTCGATGTCGCGCGCGACCCGCTCGCGGTCGAGCGGAACCACGGCCTCGAGCCTATCAAGCACGTAGAGCTTGGAGCGGTCGACATGATAGAGCATCAGCCCTGCGTCCGACGAGCCGCGCGGCAACACCACCTTCTTGCCGGCGGCATCGATGACGTAGCCATCCGGACCGTCGCCCTTCAGGAGGCCACGTACATAGCCGATGTCGTGGGTCAGGCAGGCAATGATCGTGTGCGTGTAATCCTCAGCGGTGATATGGGTCCGCAGCGCACGGCCGCACATGATGTCATGCCCGGCGAGCGTAACCAGCAACGTATGTTCGACATTGTGGTAAAGCGCATCGCTGTTGCCGATGCATTCCAGGGCGATGCGGGCGGCAGCCGGGAGCAATTCGCCAAAACGCGCCTGCGACGCCCCGAAGGTGCGCTGCACATGCGCAGCGAGAAACTTTTCCAGGGCGCTTGCCGCCAATTCAGGTAACGTCATCATCGATGCAGCCCCGACAGCGCAACGTTCCTCGCTGGCCCCGATCTCACGTCGTAGTTGGGCACGGACTATAGCGCATCCGCAGGCGTGCGGCTACGCGCCGCCGGCAGCGATCATCCAGGCCAACCGTATTTTCCCGGAATTGCTCACCGCGACACGGCGGGCGTTGATAATGGCATGAACCCTGCATGAGTCGAATTTGACCGGGATATTCACACCGACAAGGGCCGTCATGCTTGTTACGCTCGTCGCAATTCTCTGCAATTCCCAGCTCTGCATGGAGAAGGTTGTCACCACCAGTGATCAATCCGGCATCACCATGGGAGCCTGCGCAGTCAATGCACAAATCGGCATCGCCGACTGGCTCGCCAAGGGGCCGTATCACGAATGGCGAGTGCAGAGCTACAAATGCATCATGGGCAAATACGTGCCCAAGAACGATGTGTGATGTGCTCACAAGCCGGCCGATGCGGACCTGATTCTTGGTAAACATCTGATCAGGAGCGACGCGCGACGCGAACCGTCGACCGCGTCTTCGGCTCAAGTCAAAGCGCCTTTTATGGGTTATCACTGTCGTTCATGATGGTGAACCCCAAGGCCGCTTCGCAATGCCCGCAACGCCGTTGATCGCCTATGCGCATGTCGGCAAGAGCTTTGACGGCGGCCGCGTGGTGGCGGTCGACGATGTCTCGTTGGACGTGGCCGAGGGCGAATTCCTGGCGATCGTCGGCGGCTCGGGCTCGGGCAAGACCACACTGCTCAGACTTACCAACCGGCTGATCGAGGCCGACCGCGGCCGGATCTCAGTCGAGGGCGAGGATGTCAGCCAGGTCGACCCGATCCTGCTACGTCGCCGCATCGGCTATGTCTTCCAGAGCGGCGGGCTGTTTCCGCACCTGTCGGTCGCCGGCAATATCGGCGTCACGCCAAGGCTGTTGGGCTGGCCGCAGGCCGAGATAACAGCACGGGTCGACGAGTTGTTGGACCTGGTGCGGCTTGACCGCGCGCAATATCGCGACCGCCTGCCGCATGAGCTCTCCGGCGGCCAGCGCCAGCGCGTCGGCGTGGCGCGCGCGCTGGCGGCCAAACCGCGGATCGTGCTGATGGACGAGCCGTTCGGCGCCCTCGACCCCCTCACCCGCGACGCACTGGGCGACGACTATCGCGCGCTGCATCACAAGCTTGGCCTGACCACCGTGATGATCACCCACGACATGACGGAGGCGATCCTGCTCGCCGATCGTGTCGCGGTCATGCGCGGCGGCAGGCTGTTGGCGCAGGGCACGCCGGCGGAGCTTTCGGCCAGCACCGAGCCTTACGTCGGCGAGCTGATGCGCACGCCGCGGCGGCAGGCGCAGCGGCTGAGCGCGCTGCTGCCGCGGGATGGCGCGACATGAGCCTATCAGCCGACCCACGCTGGAGCGAGGCGCTGGCGCACTTGCCCGATTACCTCGGCAATCATGTGCGCGTCAGCCTCGCCGCGCTGGCGCTCGGGCTCGCCGTCAGCCTGCCGCTGGCGATCATCGCCCGCAACCGGCCGCTGCTGCGCGGCGCGCTGCTTGGGCTTGCCAGCGTCGTACAAACGGTGCCGGGCCTCGCACTGCTGGCGCTGTTCTATCCGCTGCTGCTGGCGCTCGCGGCGCTTTCAGCCACGTGGTTCGGCTTCAGCTTTTCCGCATTCGGCTTCCTGCCGGCGGTGCTCGCGCTGGCGCTTTATTCGATGCTGCCGGTGTTGCGCAACACCATCACCGGGCTGTTGGGCGTCGATCCGGCAATCCTGGAGGCAGCCCAAGGCGTCGGCATGACGCCGCGACAGTCGTTATTCACGGTCGAGCTGCCGCTGGCGCTGCCGGTGATGATGGCGGGGATCCGCACCGCGGCGGTGTGGGTGATCGGCACCGCGACGCTGTCGACGCCGATCGGCCAGACCAGCCTCGGCAATTACATCTTCGCGGGGCTGCAGACCCAGAACTGGGTGTTCGTGCTGTTCGGCTGCTTGGCCGCGGCCGTGCTCGCGCTTACCGTCGACCAGTTGCTGGCGTTGATCGAGAACGGCCTGCGTAACCGCAGCCGCGTACGCGCCGGGCTCGGCGGTCTCGGTATCGCCGCCCTGATCGCGGCCACGCTGTTGCAGGCGATCGCGCGCCCGCATGCGAGCTATGTGGTCGGCGCCAAGACCTTCACCGAGCAATATGTGCTGTCGGCGCTGATCGCGCAGCGGCTGCAATCGGCCGGGCTATCGGCCACGATGCGCGCAGGCCTCGGCTCCAACGTGATCTTTGATGCGCTCGCCACCGGCGACATCGACGTCTATATCGACTATTCCGGCACGCTGTGGGCCAACCAGTTCCACCACACCGATATCAAGCCGCGTGCCGAACTGCTGAGCGAGTTAACGGCGACGCTGGCGCGAGCGAACATCACCCTGCTCGGCGAACTCGGCTTCGAGAATGCCTACGCCCTGGTGATGCCGAAGAAGCGCGCCGACGAACTCGGGATTCGCACGATCGCCGACCTGGCGTCGCGGGCGCCGACCATGTCGATCGCCGGCGATTACGAATTCTTCTCGCGGCCTGAATGGGCCGGCATCCAGAAGGCCTATGGGCTGTCGTTCCGCACCCAGCGGCAGATGCAGCCGGATTTCATGTACGCCGCGGTCGCCTCCGGCGAGGTCGACGTGATCGCCGGCTACACCAGCGATGGGCTGATCGCGAAATACGATCTGGTCGCGCTTGAGGACAACAGGAACGCGATTCCGCCCTATGACGCGATCCTGCTGCTGTCGCCGAAGCGCAAGGACGATCAGGCGCTGACCGGAGCGCTGCAGCCGCTGCTCGGCAAGATCGACATTACTGCGATGCGCGCGGCGAATCTGCGCGCGTCTGGCAACGATGCAACATCGTCGCCGGATGCCGTGGCGCGTTGGCTGTGGGAGAAGGTCGGGGGCAAATGATCTGTCCGTCATTGCGAGGAGCGTAGCGACGAAGCAATCCATCTTTCCTCGCGCGCGGAACGATGGATTGCTTCGCTACGCTCGCAATGACGGAATTCAAAGTCCCTTGATCGTTCCGGCATCGATCAACAGCCGGTTGAAGCGGCGTGCCTCGGCGCCATCCCTGCACGAATAGAACATGCCGTTGCAGCGGAGCATGATGGCCTTCTGCTCCTCGAACGACGGATCGAGCGGAATGCCGGCGGCCTCCTGGATCACCAGTGGCAGATAGGCGGCATCGATCGTGTCCATCACCGCGGGGCTCTTCACCGGCTCGAAGTTGACGGCGTCGATCGCATAGTATGTCGCGTAGTAGCGCGGGTCATACGCCATGAGCTTCTTGCCGATGCCGGCCTCGTCGAGCTCGGGATCGAGCAGTTGCGGCGAAAATTCCGGCTGGTGATCGCCGTAACGCACGATCAGGAACGGCTGCGCCGGAAAACTCCTCTTCAGCGCCGCGACGAAGCCGGCATAGTCGTTGGCGCTCATGGCCTGCCGGCGCAGATATTCGTCGACCGAGGCCACGTTGCCCGGCCGCTTCCAGGACGGCAGCAAATCGGGACGGAATTTCGTCTCCCATGGGAAATGGTTGGCGGCGAGATAGACGAAGACGAACAGTGGCGCGCCCGGCGTCTTCTGCTCCGCCATCAGGCTCACGGCCTTGTCGTAGAAGAAGCTGTCGGGCTCGACGTCCTTGGCGTGCAGATCGTGCGCGTCATAGAAACGCTGGACGCCGGTCGTGGCCTGGAAGCTGCGCGCGCTCATGAAAGCGCCGAACGCGGGATAGAGCGAAAGCGTATCGTAGCCGCAGCGGCGGAGCGCCAGCGGCAGTCCGCGCTCGACGCGCCCCGATGCGATGCGGGTCACGAAATAGGCAAAACGGCCGAACGAACGGGACGACAGCCCCGCCAGCACGTTGTACTCGGTAAACCAGCTCGGCCCGCCATTGCTCTCGGCCAGGAATGTCCGCTCGACGCCGTCAAAGGATTTGAACTGGCTGCCGTAGCCCGGCGGCACCTTCACGCCAGCGGCCGCGCGGATGTCGAAGCTCGACTCATCATGGATCATGATGATGTTCGGCCGTCGGCCCGAGGGATGGCAGGCATCGACCAGCGGCACCTTGAGCCGGTCATTCACGCTCGCATCCGACTCCATGAAGCCGTAGCTGACGAAATCGGAGACCGCGGTGACGCCGGAGCGTGCAAATTTCGACAGGTAGCCGTCGTCGTAGTAACCGCGCCAGGCCTCGTCCGGCCAGGTGAAGGCATAGGCCGAGAGCACTGCCGTGCAGGCGAGGCAGGCGGCGGCCGCCGGCAGGCGGCGGATGCGGAACGGATCGAGCCACCACAGCGCGTACATCAGCGGCAGCGTGACGAGGCCGGCACTGATGATCGACCAGCGCAGGTTCGGGAAGATCGTAAGCAGAAAGGCCGCAGTGTCGCGGTCGATCACCATCAGGTCGACGAAGTTCGCGGTCATCTGCACCACGTCGTGCTTGAACCGCGACAGCAGCACCAGCACCACGACCAAGGTCAGCGACAGCGCCCCCGACAGCGCCGGCCTGCGCAGCAGCGCGATGAACAGGAAGTTCAGGATTCCCCAGGTCAACAGGAAGCAGAGCCGCGCGCCGAAATCGGTTTCGGTCCGCAGCATCAGGATCAGCGCACCGAGATGCGGCGCGGCGACCGCCATCAGCCGCCAGATTCCGATGGCGACGAGGCCGCCGGCGAGCGCGGCAACGGAGGAATTTGGTTGTGGCGCGGGCGCCATGGGTGAGACGCAATACAACCCGGCGCAATACAAGGGCCTTGGCTGGCAAAGGCCAGGAGACGCACGGCGCAGCCGGAACCTGCATCGCGTCATAAAAACGTAGTGGAATCGTCATGAACACGCAATGAACTTGCCGACCCGCAGGCGGCCGGGCCGGCTTTGCGCGCCTTAAACTTTCGCAGCAGGCGTTACGTGCCTTGCGATACCCGCGATGAAGAGATCGATGATCCCTGCGGCCGTCTGCTCGACATCCGCATCGCTGACACCCCAGCGCGGCAAATGGCCGTCGATGTTCATCCGCGCAAAGCCGTAGACCAGCGCGCGGCCGGCGATCTGGACCAGCTTCAGATCCACAGGCCCGAGCTGGCCAGCCGAGACAGCTTCCGCCAACAAGCGCTCGGTCAGGGCGATCAACTCGGCATTGTCGCTGGTAACCCCGGCCGACCGGTCATGGTCGAAAAAGCGGCGGCTGGAGATGATCTCGAAATGGGTGGGGTTCTTCATCGCCCAGCGCAGATAGGCCATCCCGAGCCGGCGGAAACGGCCCAGGGGGTCGCCGGGCGGCGCATCGGACAACGCCGCCTCGATCTCGGCGCGGAAGCGGCGTTGGGCTTCCTCCGCCACCGCGTTCATCAGGGCATCACGGCTCGGAAAATGCCGGAACGGCGCCCCTGGCGAGACCCCGGCACGGCGGGCGGCCTCGCGGACGCTGACCGCCTCCGGCCCACCCTCGCCGACCAGTTGCATGGCGGCGTCGATCAGGACGCGGCGCAGGTCGCCATGGTGATACGGCTTCGCCGCCGGCGCGCGCGCCGTGGCCGGGCGCGGCTTGGCCTTTCGGGATCCGGACGGTGAACGGGTGGCGGGGCGGCGCATCCCGGACCTCTAGCATCACCCCCTTGTGAATGTAAGCGCCGATTACACGGATTGACGACCTGTCGCGACGCCATGTAACTGGTGATTACATTAGCGAGGGAGGCCGCACATGCCGATGCGTCGGAACTGGTTCGAGGGCTGGCGGCTGTTCGCCCTGCTCACGCTGACCCTGATTGTGCTTTCGATCTGGATTGCCGGGATGCGGCAGTTCGAGGTCGAGGGCGTGCGGATGGTGATCCGCTTCACCGCGCGAACCTCGCTGTTGTTCTTCTGCCTCGCCTTCTCGGCCGCGTCGCTGGCATATCTCAGGCCGAACGCCTGGACGCGGTGGCAGCGCCGCAACCGGCGCTATCTTGGCGTCACCTTTGCCGCCTCGCACGCCATCCATGCGGTTGCGATCGTCTGGTTCGCGAGCATCGACCCGGCCGGCTTCGCGGGCGCGACCTCGGCTGCGTCCTACATCTTCGGCGGCATCGGATATGGCTTCATCATCGCGCTGACCGCGACCTCGTTCGATCGCACCGCGGCCATGCTGGGTCCGCGCGCCTGGCGCGTGCTGCACCTGACCGGCGGCTATTATCTGCTGCTGCAGTTCACGGTCTCGTTCGGCAAGCGGATTCCCGAGATGCCGCTCTACGCGCTGTTCCTGATCCCGCTCGCCGCCGTGTTCGCGCTACGGATGGTCAGCATGGCCTCACGGCCCGCACCGCGTCCGGCGCAGGCGGCCTAGGCTGCACAGCCGTCGGCGCTAGACCAGATGAAATTTGCGGCCAAGCTGGCGATGAACCGACATTACGGCGCGGTCGACATCGCTGATCAGGCTGTCGCCCAGCACAACGTTCGGAATTTCCCAGTTGCGGTCGCTGTGACTATGCGGCAGCGCAGCGACTGCCGGCACGCGGGCCGTCTCGCAGCCGGGGTGGGCCCGCAGCGCATCATCCGCGAGACGGGTCAGTTCGTCCTGGCTCTTTGCCTCGGTCATCATGTTTGGCGTGACACCGGAAGATGGCTCACTGATGGCCGAGATCTTCCAGCTCCTTGGCGCGCGCTTCCGTCATGTTGCGCATGCATTCACCCGCATCGATACGGGCGATGGTGCCCTCGCCCAGTCCGTAATAGAGGCAATTGGCGTCACGGTACTGGATCCAGAGGCGTTGCGCCGCACGCAACTGTTCACCCTGTTTCTCGCCGGCATCCTTGATCGCCTGCTGGTAGGCGATATTCATCCGCTTGTCCCATTGCGCGGTCTTGGCCTTCAGGCATTCGACCATCTGGAACGTGTTGCCGTCACAGGACTGCTTGGGATCGCCTTGGTCGCCGGCCTGAGCCGATGAAGCGAGGACGGCGGTGAAGGCCGCGGCGATCGCTACGCGCGATGCGCGATCGACCAGCAGTTTTGCGGCAAACCGGCCGATCCCGGTAAGGGTCCTCGTGATCATGGCAGATTTCATGTCGCTTCGCGTCGGGTCTGGTTCGGGCCGCAAGTGGCCCAACCCCACATTAGTGCAACGGCGGCGGTCTCCGTTCACTTCCCGACCATGCTGCGCCCGCTGGCCTTCCCGATCCGCGCAGGATATCTGAGGAGCGTGGAGGGATCATGCGGCGCGCGATGAGGCCTGCGATCGTTCTGGCCGTCTTCGGCCTGCTCGTTGGCGGGTTGTTTCGCTATGTCTTCGACGAATCCAGCGCGGCCTCTGTCGCGAACTATCTGCGCAGCGCCCTGGAAGGCGCCGCCCTCACCCTGACCGCGTGGGGCACGCATCTCAATCTGACCGCGTTTGGTGGCGGCTGGTTGCGAAAAAGGCCGCTGATCGTCGAACTGATCGCCCGCTCCGTCATTATGGCCACGGTTGTGGCGATCGCCGCAATGGCGCTCGAGGTCGTTCTCTACGGACATGGTATCGAGGCGAAGTGGATCGGCGAGAGCTTTCCAAAGATCATCGGCACCTCCCTGCTGCTGTCGATCCCGATCACGGCGCTCTACGAACTGATCCGGATGATCGGCGGCCGGACGCTGCTCAATGTCGTGCTCGGACGCTATCGCAGGCCGGTCCGCGAGCAGCGTGTGCTGCTGTTTCTTGACCTCGTCGGCTCGACCACGCTCGCGGAGACGATGGGCGAGCTGCGCGTGCAGGAACTCCTGACGCGCTTCTTCTTTGATATCGACGAGGCGATCGTATCGCATGACGGCGAAGTCCATGCCTATGTCGGCGATGAGGTGATCGTGACATGGCCGGTCCATGCCGGCCAACCATCGCCGCGCTGTCTCGACTGCGTGTTCGCGATCGAGGATCTTCTTACGCAACGGGCCGACCGCTATCGCAGGGAATTCGGCGTGGTTCCGGCGTTTCGTGCCGGGCTCCATGCCGGACCGGTCGTCATCAGCGAATGCGGGGATTCCCGCCGGCAGATCGCCTATTTCGGCGACACCGTGAACGTTACGGCGCGGCTGCAGCAGCATTGCAAGGAAGTCGGCCGCGCGCTGCTGGTGTCGGGCGAACTGCTTCGCCTGCTGCCACCCGCCGATGACCTTGTCATCGACGCGCTCGGCGCGACGCAGCTGCGCGGCCGCGCCGCGCCGATCGACATATTCGCCATCGCGCGTCGCCCGGCGGCCGCGGTGCAAGCGCAATCATCCTGAACAAATCCTTAAACGACTGCAGGAGGCGCGAATTGAATCGTGTCCAGTGGCCGCCCGTTAAGGATGCAACGCACCCGTATTTGCGCCGGGTTCCACCTTAACGCAGGTGTAAGACCACGCGCTGCATCCTGCACGCAGGTGTCATCCAGCAACAACAGGCTGCCCATCAATGGCGCAACAGCCGGCACAATCGATCATTGCCGAACTTGAAGATGCTGTCCGGGACGGAACGTCCGCGAAGCGCGTCCAGACGCTGCGGCGCGTGACTGACCTGTTCCTGAACGACGGCGATCGCCTCAACGACGAACAGGTCAAGGTGTTCGACGACGTGCTTTGTCTCCTGATCGCACGCGTCGAAACGCGTGCGCGGGCCGAGCTGAGCAAGCGGCTGGCGCCGCTCGACTACGCACCGTTTGAGGTGATCCAGTCGCTCGCCTGGGACGACGACATCAGCGTCGCCGGCGACGTGCTCACCCATTCCAGCCGCCTCAGCAACGAGGCGCTGCTCGAGATCGCCAGCACCAAGGGACAAGAGCATCTGTTCGCTATCTCGACGCGCGAGAACCTGCCCGAATCCGTCACCGACGTGATCGTCGGTCGCGGCGAGGACAGGGTGATCCGGCGCCTCGCCAAGAACGCGAGCGCGCAGTTCTCTGACAACGGCTATTCCAACATCGTCGCACGCGCCGAAGGCGACGATGAGCTGGTCGAAATCCTCGGACTGCGCATCGATCTCCCGGCCAAGCTGCTGCGCGAGCTGCTGCGCCGCGCCAAGGACGCGGTGCGCGCCCGCCTGCTGGCGCTCGCGCCGCCCGCGGTGCGCAACGAAATCCAGAAGGTGCTGAACGATATCGCCCAGGAAGGCGGCGCCACCCCGCGCCGCAACTACGGTGTCGCCGAAGAGCTGGTCAAGCTGATGAAGCAATTGAACGAGCTCGACGACGCGGCGGTCTATAAATTCGCGGAAACCGGCAAGTTCGACGAGGTCACGGTCGCACTCGCGGTCCTCAACGACATGCCGCTCGAGATGATCGAGCGGCTGATGCTCGGTCCCCGCGCCGACCTGATGCTGATCCCCTGCCGCTCCGCCCGTCTGAACTGGCCGACGGTCGAAACCATCCTGCGCAAGCGGCCGCTGCCGCATCCGATCGACGACGCGACGCTTTCGGTCGCGCAGCGGGATTACCGCCGGCTGTCGCTGGAAACCGCGCAGCGCACCGTGCGTTTCTGGCAGTTGCACAACAGGATCGAAAAGCCGGCACTGGTGGCGGGTTAGCCGGCAGAGCGCGTCCTCCGATGGTCACGCAACATGTTTTGCTGACGTTCTGCGCGCGCTAAACTCGAGTTCGGCAACCGGCACCGGCCGCCCGAACAGATAACCCTGGACAAAGTCTACGCCCGCCGCCCGCAGGGCTTCGAACTGCGCTTCAGTCTCGACGCCCTTGGCGGCTGTCGCGACGTTGAGCCCTTCCGCCAGGGCAAGCACGGACGAGACCATTGCCGCGCAATCGCGTCGATTTGCCATGCCCTGCGCGATCGGCTTGTCGATCTTGATCTTATCGAACGGGAAGCCCGCCAGGGAACTCACCGCAGAATATCCCGCACCGCAATTGTCGAGGACGATCGAGACACCGAGATTCTTCAACTGTCGCATGGTGCGCAGATGGACCTGATTGCCCTGCACGACCGCGTCATCGGCTATTTCCAGTTCGAGCCGGTCGGGTGACAGGCCGGATGCGACCAGCGCGCCCAGCAAGGAGTCGAGCAGATTGCCTCCTTCGAATTGGGCGGCGGAAATGTTAACCGCGAGTCGGATCGGCGACGGCCAGCGGGCTGCGTCCAGGCAAGCCTGCCGCAGGATCCATTCGCCGAGCGGCAGCATCAGCCCGGTCGATTCCGCCGCCCGGAGGAACTGGTCGGGAAGCAATATACCCTTTGACGGATGCCGCCAGCGTACAAACGCCTCTGCGCCGCAAGTGGTCTGCGTCGTCGCATCGACCATGGGCTGATAGTGCAGCTCGAACTCGTTGCGGGACAATGCGTCGCGCAGGTCGCTCTCCAACGACTTCTGCATGTCGGCGGCCTCGGTAAGCTCGGGTCGGAATATCTGGAAGCCGTTTCGCCCGCCGGATTTCACCGCATAGAGCGCGATATCGGCCTTTTGCAGCAGGACATCCGCGGTGTCGCCGTGCTCGGGCGCGAATGCGATGCCGACACTGGTCCCGACATTGACCTTGTTGCCACCGAGGTCGAAAGGCTGCTCGATCAAGCCAATGATCCGGCGAGCGAGTCCGACCGCGCCGGCGACCTGGTCTTTCTCGTTGTCCTGAATGATCGCAAATTCGTCGCCGCCGAGGCGGGCGAGCACGTCGGTGTCACGCAGCGACGATTTCAGACGCTGGGCGACTTCCACCAGCAATCGATCTCCGGCGGGATGCCCGAGCGTATCATTGACGTTCTTGAACTTGTCGAGATCGAGCATCAGCACCGTAAACGTGGTGCCGTGCCGCTGAAGCCGCCGCGCCGCTTCATCGAGTTTCTCCGAAAACACGACGCGGTTGGCCAGTCCCGTGAGCAGATCGTGCTGAGCGAGGAACGCGACCTTCTTCTCGTTGTGCGCCCGCTCCGTGATGTCTTCATGGGTCGTCAGCCAGCCGCCGTCCGCCATGATGTGGCGGGCGATTGCAACGACACGGCCGTCCACGAGTTCGCGAACCTCGGCCGCTTCCTTGATGTTCCGGGTGAGATAGGTCTCCGGCGCCACATCGGCGAAGTTGGTGCCCTTCTCGCGACGATATTCCAGGATCTGCGCAAGCGACGTTCCGGGTCTGATCTGGTCCCGGTCCAGACGATAGATTTCGCCGTAACGCGCGTTCGCGACCACGATCTTCTGGTCGGCATCGAACATGCACAGCCCCTGCGACATGTTGTTCAGCGCAGCGTCGAAGCGGAGGTTGATGGCTCCGAGTTCGGCGGCCTTTTCGGCGAGCAATTGCTCGCTGCGCTTCAACTCTGTGATGTCTTCGTGGGTCGCGACCCAGCCACCATCCGGCAGCGGTTTGCGTTGAATGAATATCTTGCGGTCGTCCGCCAATTCGTGATCCTGCTTGCGCTGGGTCGGCATGAGCTGGACATGCTGGTCGACGGTCAGATTGCTGGCTTCACCGCGATCCTTGTAGAACTGCAGGATGCGATCCAGCGGCGTCCCCGGCACGACCAGATCGTCCGGCAGGTCGTACATTTCCTGATATTGACGATTGGAGATGACGAGCTTCTTGTCGGCATCGAACAAACACAACCCCTGAGACATGTTGCTGATCGCCACATCGAACCGGGTGTTGGTGCGTCCCAACGCCTGCGTCTTCGCAGCAAGTCGATTCGTCTGCCGCACCAGCAAATAGGTCCCGAACAGGATGAACAAGACGATCGTGGCCACGAGCAGACCGTAAGTGTAGAGGTGGCGATACCACGGTGCGAGGACGTCGGTGCGCGCGTAGGTGACGATGAGGACCAGCGGCAACCCGGGTACCGCCTGATAGCCGGCAATCCGTTCAATGCCGTCGACCGGACTGGTCGACTCGAAGGAACCGCTCGGAGATGTCGGCAGATAGTCGGTCAGCAGCGGGACATCCGCGAACGACTTTCCGATCGCGTCCCGCCGCTCGGGTTCTCGGGCCAGAATGCGGCCCTCGCGATGCAACAGCACGACAGAGCCGTTCTTGCCGAGATCGATCGAGCGGTAAATCCTGGCGAAGTACGATTGGTCGAGCGGCGCAGTGACGATGCCGGCGAAGCTGCCGTCGGGGTTGCTCAACCGCCGTGATGCCGCGCTGAACCATTTGTCGCCGACCGCCGAACGATATGGCGGCGAAATGAACAGCTGATCATCCGCGCTGTCGCGCTGCGCGACGAAGTGCGCCATGTCGGAGATATTGGTGCGAGGCGGCGCGGCGGCATAGGAGTGCGCCAACACGTCGCCGGATGCGTTGGTCCAGCCGATCGCAACGAGAACGGAGGAGTTGCTTTGCAACTGGCGAAGCGCAAGGTTTGCCGTTGCGGGATCAGTGCCCCTCACCGCCAGGCTGCTGGCCCGGATCGCCTCTGCTTCAAGCAGAACGCGGTCGATATCATCGAATGCCAGGGCAGTATGTTCGGCAAGGACTTTCGCGAAGCTGCGCGCATCGGTCTTGGCAGCGACGATCCGCTCCAGATAGCGGGTCTCTATATCGAAGCAGAACAAAACGATCGTGGACATCGACAGCAGGATGCCGAGTACCGCAACCGGCGATCCTGGGGACCGCCCCAGCCATCGAAAAAGTCCCAGCATGTCGATTCCGCCCCAAGATATCGACGGCCAAGGTGACCGGGGCACCTTAATATTTCGTACGTAATATAAGCCGTCAAAACAGCGGTGATGCCCCGTAGTCTTACAGGCATCGCGGGTAAATCTGCATTAACGCAGCCGGTTCAAGTTGAGACCAATCGAACCAGTATGGAACCAGGACGATGACGGACGCTCGTCGGGGTATCAGACAACGGGTGTTGAAGGCCGGGACGATCGAGTTCGGCGGCGGCGCGATCGATTGCACGATCCGCAATCTGTCGCCAACGGGCGCAGCGCTCCAGGTCGAGAGCCAGACCGGCATCCCCGATCAATTCACCCTGGTGATGCCCGCGGAAGGGCTACACGTGCCCTGCCATGTCGCCTGGCGAAGAGCCTGTCGGCTCGGGGTGGCGTTCGACTAGAAACACCTTCTCCCCGCCAGCGGATGCAATCGGGGAGAGCCGGATATCTCACAGATCCAGATCCTGACAGCCCTTGGACATCGAGATCGCGCAGCGCGCGACCTCGATGACGAAAAGGCGTTGATCAGGCCTTAGTTCTTGGTCTTGTCGACCAGCGCGCCCTTCTTGATCCACGGCATCATGTCGCGGAGCTTGGCGCCGACTTCCTCGATCGGATGCTGGGCGAGCTTGGCGCGGGTCGCCTTGAACGAGGTCTGGTTGACCTTGTTCTCCAGCATCCAGTCGCGGGCGAACTTGCCGCCCTGGATGTCGGCGAGAACGCGCTTCATCTCGGCCTTGGTCTCCGCGGTCACGATGCGCGGTCCGGTGACGTATTCGCCATACTCGGCGGTGTTGGAGATCGAGTAGTTCATGTTGGCGATGCCGCCTTCATAGATCAGGTCGACGATCAGCTTCACTTCGTGCAGGCACTCGAAATAGGCCATCTCCGGGGCGTAGCCGGCTTCGACCAGCGTCTCGTAGCCACCCTTGATCAGCTCGACCAGGCCGCCGCAGAGCACGACCTGCTCGCCGAACAGATCGGTCTCGCACTCTTCCTTGAAAGTCGTCTCGATGATGCCGGCACGGCCGCCGCCGATCGCCGAGGCGTAGCTCAGGCCGAGGTCATGGGCGTTGCCGGACGAATCCTTGGCGATCGCGATCAGGCAGGGCACGCCGCCGCCACGCTGATATTCGGAGCGCACTGTGTGGCCGGGGCCCTTCGGCGCGATCATCAGCACGTCGAGATCGGCGCGCGGATCGAGCAGGTTGAAATGGACATTGAGGCCGTGCGCGAACACGAGGGCTGCGCCCTTCTTCATGTTGTCATGCAGGTGCTCGCGATAGATGTCGCCCTGCAGTTCGTCCGGGGTCAGCATCATGACGAGGTCGCCCCATTTGGCCGCCTCGGCGACTTCCATCACCTTGAAGCCGGCGTTCTCGGCCTTCTTGGCGGAGGCCGAGCCCTTGCGCAGCGCGATGGCGACGTCCTTGACGCCGGAATCCTTCAGGTTGAGCGCATGGGCGTGACCCTGGCTGCCATAGCCGACGATGACGACCTTCTTGCCCTTGATCAGGTTCAGGTCGGCATCGCGATCGTAGTAGACTCGCATCGTATTTTTCCTCATTTGAAGGGGCCGAGAATCGGCCGATGGATCAGGCTTTCGGAAGGTCAGAACCGCCGGGCGCCCGCGAATTTCCGGGGTTGTCTAGAGCATTTTCCCTCATCTGGGAAACCCCCATCTCGCATGGCGCGGTGCGGCATCATGCGTCCATGAAGACGGGGTAGAGCGAGGCCAGCAGCAGGATGGCCATCACCACATTGAAGACACGGATCGCCCGGCGCGAGGTCAGGACCGGCCGCAGCGCGGTGCCGAACAGGGCCCAGGCGATACAGGAAACAGTTCCCAGCAGCAGGCTCACACCTACCTGGATCGCGATGTTCCAGGGGAAGGCGGCAATCGCCGCATAGGCCGTGATGGTGCCGATCACCATCACCCAGCCCTTGGCATTGATCCATTGGAACATGGCCGCGCCCCAGAACGTCATCGGGCCGCGGCCGGACCTCTCATCCCCCTGGTCCGCCGACGGCGGCTCGGCCATGGCGATGACGGCTGCGAGATAGACCAGATAGGCCACACCGGCATATTTCAGGATCGTTTGCAGTACCGGATAGGTGATGAAGATCGCGCCGAGCCCAATGCCGACCGCACCGACCATGAAGGCGAAGCCGACCGTGATGCCGGCAATATGCGGCACCGTGCGGCGCAGGCCGTAGGTCAGCCCCGACGACAGCAGCATGATGTTGTTCGGTCCCGGCGTGAAGAACATCACGACGGCAAAGATAACGAAGGCCAACAGCAACGAATGCGACATGGTGCCCTCACGCGACTTTCGGCAGAATTTTGGGCCGCTTCGACAGCAGCATCACGGCGATGCCGCCGACGACGGTGATCATGCCCGCGAGCCGCAGCGGCCCGAATTTCTCGCCGAACACGATGCTGGAGGCGGCCGAGCCGACGAACGGCACCAGCAGCGCGAACGGCACCACCTGTGCGGCGGGATAGTCCCGCAACAGCCGGCCCCACAGCCAGTAGGCAATGCTGGTCGAGATGCCGCCGAGACAGACCACGCAGATAAATCCGGTCAGCGACATGTGGGTCAGCGCCTGCCAGGTCGGCTGCGGTCCGTTGCTGATCAACGTCAGCAGGGCAAGCGGGATTGCGGCCGAGAGGCACAGCCAGGCAAACAGATCGAACATCGGCACGCCGTGCGCTCGCCGCAGCAGGAGATTGCCGATCGCAAAGCTGATCGGGCAGATCATGAGGATTGCGAACGAACCGACGCTGAAGTCGTAGCCGACGGTGCCGCAGATCATCAGAAGGCCGATGGCGGCGATCGCGACGCCTGTGGCCTGCATGCGCGTCGGCATCTCGCCGAAGATCACGGCGGCAAAGCCGATGGTGAACAGGGCCTGGCTCTGCACGACAACGCTGGAGAGGCCGACTGGAACGCCATGGGCGATGGCAAAGGCCTGCGCCAGGAATTGACCGAGGAACAGCGTGGAGCTGATCGCGATCAGCAGCGGCCAGGAGACGTCGGGCTTGCGCAGGAACAGGCACGGCAACGCCGCGATGGCGAAGCGTAGCGTCGTCATCAGCTCCGGCGAGAATTCGTCGAGTGCGATCCGGCTCGCGACGAACGCGAGCCCCCAGATCACCGCGACCATGACGGCGATGCCAACATCAGCCGGCTTCATTGTTTTTCTTCTTTGGTTCCGTTTGGGTGCGACGGCTAGATTTGTTGGTCCGGCTTCGGTTTGCGCAGCAGATAGGTGCCGTGCAGCGGCGCGTGATAATCGACGGAGACCAGCGTGAAGCCGGTCTCCGTCAGCATGCGCTCCATGACCCAGCCGAAGGTCGAGTATTCGTCGCGCATGTGGGTCATCACGCTTTCGCGCTCGAAATCGTGGTTCTTGATCGAGAAATCGGCCCAGCCCTCAACGTCGCGTTCGACGCCGTCGGGCATGCTGACGAACACCATGTCGCGCAGATAGAAGTTCGCGCCCGGCTTCAGCGCGTTGAATATCCGCGACATCGCCACGGCTTTCCAGAAATCCGGCAGATGGTGCAGCGTGAACTCGCTGACGATCAGGTCATAGGAGTTGGGCTGGTAGGCGAAAGACAGCAGGCCGGCCGGCTGGGTCCGGACCCGCGCCTTGCGGTCACGGGCGTAAATTTCGGCAAGCCCGAGCATCGCCGGCGAGATGTCGATGGCGTCGACTTCGGCCCCCATCAGCGCGGCCTCGGTCGCCAGCACGCCGTTGCCGCAACCGATATCGGCGACCCGCCAGCCCGGCTTGACGCCGAGCATGGTCAGCGCCTGATGGGCGCGGCCGTCGCTGTCGTCGTGGCGGTCATAGATCGAGGCGACCGCGGTATCGAGACCGACCTGCCGCCGTTGCGTATAGTACCAGTCGCGCGCCAACATGATTCACATCCCTTCCGGCCCGCGCGTGATCGCGGCCACCCCGGTTCGTGACACCTCGACCAGGCCCAGCGGGCGCATCAGGTCGATGAACTGATTGATCTTGGACGAATTGCCTGTGATCTCGAACACAAAGCTCTCTGTTGTGGCGTCGATCACGCGGGCGCGGAACGCATCCGCCAGCCGCAGCGCCTCGACGCGGTGGTCGCCACCGCCCCGCACCTTGACCATCGCGAGTTCGCGTTCGATCGCCTGTCCGGTCACCGTCATGTCGACCACGCGGTAAACTGGAATCATGCGGTCGAGCTGGTGCTTGATCTGCTGGATCACCATCGGTGTGCCCGTGGTGACGATGGTGATCCGCGAGAGGTGTTTCTGGCTCTCGGTCTCCGACACCGTAAGGCTGTCGATGTTGTAGCCACGGCCCGAGAACAGGCCGATCACGCGGGCGAGCACGCCGGGCTCGTTCTGCACGAGCACGGACAGCGTGTGCGTCTCGTTGGGATCGTGACGCTCTTCAAGGAAGTAGGCGGATGCGGGCTGGTTCATTGTCGTCCCCTTACGGTCTCATCGTCATGCCACCGCCCGCTTGGCGGCGGGGTTGGCATCCATTTTGGCATCCGTTCCGACCCAGGTGCGGAACAGATCGAAATCGATATTGCCGCCGCTCAGGATCAGGCCGACCCGCTTGCCGGCGAGCCTGCTCTTTTCCTGCAGCGCGGCCGCGAGCGGAGCGGCGCCCGCGCCCTCGGCGAGATTGTGCGTGTCGGTCCAGTAGGCGCGGATCGCATGCCCGATCTCGTCGTCGGTGACCTGCACGATGCGGGACGCGCCCTTGCGGATCAGGGCGAACGCCTCCGGATCGGGAATCCGCGTCGCCATGCCGTCGGCGCGGGTGTCGCTGGTTTCGGTGGTCACGATCTTGCCGGCCGCGAACGACAGCGCATAGGACGGCGCTTCCGTCGACTGCACGCCGACGATCTCCGTCTTCAGACCGAGCAGGTCGCGCGCCATGATACAGCCGGAGATGCCGGAGCCCTGCCCGATCGGCACATAGAGAATGTCGATGTCAGGCGCGGTCCGGAACAGTTCGAGCGCGTAGGTCGCAACTCCCAGCACCAGGTCTGGATGGAACGACGGCACCATGTGCAGCCCGGCAAACTGCGCGCGCCGCTGGGCCTCTTCCTTCGCGGCCTGGAAGTCCTCGCCATGCTCAACCAGCTCGGCGCCGAACGCCCGCATCGCGCGGTTCTTCTCGACCGAGTTGCCACGCGGCACATAGATCACCGCCGGCACGCCGTGTCGACCAGCGGCAAAGGCCAGGCTCTGGCCATGATTGCCGCGCGTCGCTGAGATGATGCCCGGCACATCCGGCCGCTCGCGCTTCAGCCGTTCCAGGTAGACGAGGCCACCGCGCACCTTGAAGGCGCCGATCGGCGTGTGGTTCTCATGCTTGACGACGACGCGCGTGCCGAGCCGCTCGGCCAGCAGCGGCCACGCATAGGCCGGCGTCGGCGGCACAACCGTGCCGACGATTTTGTGCGCGCGCTCGAGCTCGTTGAGGTCAAACATCTTCGCTTCCAATCGCTCTGCTCTCTCCGTTGTCATCGCCCGGCCTGTGCGCAATTGCGCACATGGACCGGGCGACCCAGTACGCCGCGGCCTCTCGATTCAATCTCAGACGTCCCGGCGTACTGGATCCCCGCTTTCGCGGGGATGACAGCGGAGTTTGTGTTTGCGTCGCGCATCGTCACACCAGCGCCTTGCCGCCGGCGAAGGCCTTTGCGGTGGCTTCATCGGTCGCCTCTTCCGGCAGCAACATCTCGTTATGCGCCTTGCCCGACGGGATCATCGGGAAGCAGTTCTCCAGGGCCGCGACACGGCAATCGAACAGCACCGGTTTTTTGACCGAGATCATCTCCTTGATCGCGCCGTCGAGATCGGCGGGCTTGTGCGCGCGGATGCCGACACCGCCATAGGCCTCGGCGAGCTTGACGAAATCCGGCAGCGCCTCCGAGTAGGAGTGCGACAGGCGGTTGCCGTGCAACAGCTGCTGCCACTGCCGCACCATGCCCATGTACTGGTTGTTCAGGATGAAGATCTTGATCGGCAGCTCGTGCTGGACCGCCGTCGACATCTCCTGCATCGTCATCTGCACCGAGGCGTCGCCGGCGATGTCGATCACCAGGCTGTCGCGATGCGCCACCTGCACGCCGATCGCGGCCGGCAGGCCATAGCCCATGGTGCCGAGACCGCCCGAGGTCATCCAGCGGTGCGGCTCCTCGACGCCGAAGAACTGCGCGGCCCACATCTGGTGCTGGCCGACTTCGGTCGTGATGTAGGTGTCCTTGCCGCGGGTCAGCTCGAACAGCCGCTCGATCGCGTATTGCGGCAGGATGATATCGTTGTTCTTCCGGTAGGACAGCGACTTGCGCGCGCGCCATTGCGCGATCTGCTGCCACCACGCCTTGATGTCGGGCTTCTTCGCCTCCGCCTTGAACACCTGCAGGATGTCGCCGAGCACGTTGCCGCAATCGCCGATGATCGGCACGTCGACCCGGATGTTCTTGTTGATCGAGGACGGATCGATGTCGATGTGGATCTTCTTCGAGCCCGGCGAGAACGCATCGACGCGGCCGGTGATGCGGTCGTCGAAACGCGCGCCGACGCACAGCATGACGTCGCAATCATGCATGGCCATGTTGGCTTCGTAGGTGCCGTGCATGCCGAGCATGCCGAGCCAGTTCGGACCCGAGGCCGGATAGGCCCCGAGCCCCATCAGCGTCGAGGTGATCGGAATGCCCGTCACCTCGACCAGCTCGCGCAGCAGCTTCGAGGCATCGGGGCCCGAATTGATGACGCCGCCGCCGGAGTAGATCACCGGGCGTTTCGCGGAGGCCAGCATCGCAACCGTCTTGCGGATCAGGGTCGCGTCGCCCTTCACGCGCGGCGTATAGGAGATGTGCACGTCCGACTTGCGCGGCGGATGGTAGGTGCCGGTCGCGAACTGCACGTCCTTGGGCACGTCGACCAGCACCGGGCCGGGCCGGCCGGTCATCGCGACATAGAAGGCTTCATGCAGCACCTTGGCGAGGTCGTTGACGTCGCGCACCAGCCAATTGTGCTTGGTGCAGGGCCGCGTGATGCCGACCGTGTCGCATTCCTGGAAGGCATCATTGCCGATCAGGTGGGTCGGCACCTGGCCTGAAATGCAGACCAGCGGGATCGAGTCCATCAGCGCATCGGTCAGTGGCGTCACCATGTTGGTTGCGCCGGGACCTGAGGTCACCAGCGCCACGCCGGGCTTGCCGGTCGAACGCGCATAGCCTTCGGCAGCGTGGCCGGCGCCCTGCTCGTGGCGGACCAGGATGTGCTCGACCTCGCTCTGCTGGAAGATCTCGTCGTAGATCGGAAGCACTGCGCCGCCGGGATAGCCGAAAATGTGCTGCACGCCGTGATCGATGAGCGCGCGCACGATCATCGCGGCGCCGGTCATCTGATTGGGGTCGTGGCTCTTGTCGGTCATGGCTCGCTCCGGATGCGCTTGGTTTGCGCGGCTTCTGTTGGTTTCTTGCAGGTCTGCTTCAGGCAATAAAAAAGGGCCCCAGAGGCCCCATGCACACCGCCCGTATCTGGATGGCCGCTAGCCATCCCCGGCGGTGTGCCTGGGTACGACGACGATAAGGAGTTTGGTAATAATGTTGCGCACGGTGTGACCCAAGCTTCCCAAAGGTTGCGCGAAACATAGCGGCCAAAGCCCGAATGTCAAGGCAAGGCAGCCACTTTCGCGATTTCGGCACTGTAGCGGGGTTCCGGCCGTTCGGCGAGCGTTTTTGGGTGGCGCAACGTGCATGGCAGACGGGCGCCGGTCCCGTAGCCCGGATGGAGCGCAGCGAAATCCGGGACCGAACGATCCACAGATGCAAGTCCCGGATTGCGCTTCGCTCCATCCGGGCTACGAAATCCGACTTTGGAGCCATTCCCTCGCATCCTCCGGGGCCACCCATTCGAATTCCGGAAGCTGGTGGCGGAACCAGGTGAACTGGCGCTTGGCGTAGTGGCGGGTGTCGGCGCGGCCGATCTCGGCAGCCTCCTCCCGGCTGATTTCGCCCCTCAAGTGCCGGATCAGAGCCGGCACGCCGTGAGCCTTCATGGCCGGCAGCAGCGGATCCAGGCCCCGTGCCGCCAGCCGCTCGACCTCGGCGAGCGCGCCGGCCTCCAACATGGTGCCGAACCGCGCATCGATCCGCGCGTAGAGCTGGTCACGGTCAGGTGCGAGGAAGATCGCGGAAAACTCGCCCGGCGGCAGCAGTGGCGGCAAGCCATCGCGATGCCAGTCGGGCAACGGACGCCCCGTCGCCTCGACGACCTCGAGCGCGCGCGCGATCCGGGTGCGGTCGCGCGGCATCAGGCGTTCGGCGGACACCGGATCGCGCGCCGCGAGCTCGGCATGTAGCGCCTCGACGCCGTGCCGCTCCAGCCTTGCCCGCACGCTGTCACGCACCTCGGCAGGAATCGGCGGCACCGCTGAGAGGCCGCGCGTCAGCGCCTTGAAATAGAGGCCGGAGCCGCCGATGAAGATCGGCCGGCGGCCTTGCGTGCGCGCCTCGCCGAGCACCTTTGCGGCGTCGGCGACCCAGGCGCCGGCGGAGAAATTCACGCCCGCATCGACATGGCCGTAGAGCCGGTGCGGAACGAGTGCCTCCTCGTCCTCACTCGGCCGTGCCGTGATGATGCGGAGGTCGCGATAGACTTGCATGGAATCGGTGTTGATCACGACGCCGCCGGATTCTCGCGCAAGCTCGAGCGCCAGCGCCGACTTGCCGCTGGCGGTCGGCCCTGCGATAAGGACTGCCTTGTCCAACAATCCCGAATGCGCCCGCATGTCCCTCGTCGCCACGCTCATTTGCAATCCCGCGAGCCCTGCGCTCGACTCCACCATCGTCGACGGCGCGCGGGCCGTGCTGCCATCACCCGGCCCGGCACAGTGGCTGTTCAACGAAGTCGCGGTCGACATTCCTTTCGAGAGCCAGGACACCGACCGGGACGCCGTCAAGGCGATCGAAGCCCGCCTGCACCAGGCGCGCGGCGACCTCCCGATCGACATTGTCGTGCAGCCTCGGATCGCCCGGCGCAAGAAGCTTTTTCTGGCCGACATGGATTCCACCATGATCGGCGAGGAATGCATCGACGAGCTCGCCGATTTCGCCGGCCTCAAGGCCCATGTCGCCGGGATCACCGAGCGCGCGATGCGCGGCGAGATCGAGTTTGAGGCGGCGCTGCGCGAGCGCGTCGCGCTGCTCAAGGGGCTGCCGGTCAGCGTGGTCGACGAGGTGCTGGAGAAGCGCATCACGCTGACGCCGGGCGGCCGCGCGCTCGTCATGACCATGCGCGCCCACGGCGCCTATACCTGCCTGATCTCGGGCGGCTTCACGCTGTTCACCAACGTGGTCGCGGCGAAGATCGGCTTCCAGGAGAACCGCGCCAACCAGTTGCAGGTCGCGGACGGCAAGCTGACCGGCGAAGTGGTCGAACCGATCCTCGGCCGCGCCACCAAGCTCGCGACCCTGGTCGAGCTGATGGAATCCTTCGATCTCGACGACATCGACACGCTGGTCACCGGCGACGGCGCCAATGATCTCAGCATGATCCAGGCCGCGGGCCTCGGCGTCGCCTATCACGCCAAGCCGGCGGTCGCTGCGGCCGCCGCGGCGCGGATCGACCACGGCGACCTCACCGCGCTGCTGTATGCGCAGGGGTATCGGCGGAACGAGTTCGTGGAGGGGTAGCGTGGTGTCGTCCCGGCGAAGGCCGGGACCCATAACCACAGGGTTGAGTCGTTGAAGCAGGCTGTGGCCCCGGCGCTGCAAACCAATTAGCATTCGTGGCTATGGGTCCCTGCTTTCGCAGGGACGACAGTGAATTTGTAGCGCGGATTGTGAGTCATACCTTCGCATTCTCGCGACATGATTTGCCCGAGTTCTGCATCTCGTTCCGCCCTCTCCTTAGCAGAGGGCGCAGGGAAAGCCGGGTGCGCGCTGCACCCGCGATCTCGTGTGCAATGTAAGAAAGAGAGTGCGCACACGAGCATACAGGTCCAGCGGAGGCATCCCGGCTTTCCCTGCGCGATGGTTTACGGCTTACTTCGTGCTCTTCCCGGTGCCCAGGCGTTTTGGTCACCGTCGTTCGTGATCAGCGTCGGCGTCTCACGAACTTGACACCAACCTTGGGGCGTCAAAACCACACGACTTCACCGTCCGCCGCCGGCGCGATCGTCAACCGCGCCGTCAGCGTCCACCGCATCCCACCGCGCGTTCGTGACGTGCGCACGCCCCTCTCATTGGGTGAGACGGGCGCGATTATGGCGGTGAGTTGGGGTGGCAGTCAAGATGAATTACGAAAATCAGAACTCGCGCGGCGCGTCAGATGCACAATTAACGGCGTGTCCTACACATCTCGCGCCAAAAGCTTGCTTGGTTTCGCTTCCACATCGATCAAGTGCACCGTCGTCGCAATTACGCGGTGTTATGGTGCAGACGCCACAAGCGGTACATCTACGGATAGACAGCGGGAGCGTGAGCGCCCACCGTCACCTATTGCCCGTTTGGAAGATATTCGCATTCGCCCGGCGCTTTAGCGAGCGCCGGGCTTTCGCGCGTGCCTAGATCGACTTTGGCACCACGTGCTCAAGCTCCAGCGCGGCGATACACGCCAGGAAGAACGGGCTACGACGACAGTGCACTTAACCCTTTGCCGCTGCAGACGATCGCTTCAGTGCACCGTAATTCCGTAATTCCTGGAAGCGGTCAATGCGGAGTGCGTTCAGTTCTGAAACATGGAATGCTCTGAAATCATCTGTGCGCATCAATGAATGTTTAGCTCCCTTTGCTGTTTCGCGGCGCGCCACACCAAATAGAAAAAGCGCAGCCCGCCCAGGAAGCCAATAGAGAACAATATTGCAAAAAAAGTATCCGCCGGCGACTTTGCGTCATTCCAAGTGACGATCGCAAAGAGCAGGAAAATGGGTAAGGCCATTGAGTTATTAATGATCACCCGTTTCACGAATGATCTTGATTTGGTCCGCGCCGTGCGTTCGACATACCTCTTTTCAATCCCTAACATTGTGTCGCTCCAACGCGGCGCGCTTAAGCGGTGAGAACCGCTGCTGCTCCCGCAGGTGGCATAACGATCCAAGATTACGATCCGACGAAAGCACTGTGTTGAAGTTGCGTGATATCGCTCACTAACAATTAGAGAATCGATTGGTTCGCGGCTTCTACGGCCGCGGCGTACTGGATCCCCCGCATTCGCGGGGGATGACAGTGGTGGGCGAGGCTCTTGCTGCGTCCCTACTGCACGCCCAGCGCGACGAACCGCAGTTCGCCGTCGCCGTTCGAGACCAGCAGCAGCACCGACTTCTTGCCGTCCTTTTTCAGCTTCTCGACACGGTTCTTGATGTCGGCGGCGCTGGCGACCGCCTCCTGCGCCACCTCGACGATGACGTCGCCGGCCGACAGGCGCTTCTCGGCGGCGTCGGAGCTGGCGTCGACACCGGTGACGATGACGCCCTTCACGCTGTCCTTGATCTTGTACTTGGTGCGCAGGTCCTTGCTCAGCGCGGCCAGGTCGAGGCCGAGCGCCTTCTGCGTCACCAGCTTCTCGGTGGGCTCGGCCGGCTTGGCGTTGGCCTGCTGAACCTTGTCGTTGTCCTCGAGGCGGCCGA
This sequence comes from Bradyrhizobium sp. LTSP885, assembly GCF_000938305.1. GTDB lineage: Bacteria > Pseudomonadota > Alphaproteobacteria > Rhizobiales > Xanthobacteraceae > Bradyrhizobium. The sequence goes on along the minus strand of NZ_JYMT01000002.1, from coordinate 205,244 downwards.
GGGTGACCTTGTGCGTCTCCTCATTGCCCTTTCGGATGATGACAACCTCGACTTCCTTGCCGACCGCGGTGTCGGCAACGATGCGCGACAGGTCCTTCGGGTCCTTGACGTCCTTGCCGTCGAACTTCACGACGACGTCGCCGGGTTCGATGCCGGCCGGCTTGGCCGGGCCCTTGTCGTCGATGCCGGCGACCAGCGCACCGCGTGCCGGCTTGATGCTGAGGCTTTCGGCGATTTCGTCGGTGACCTGCTGGATGCGCACACCGAGCCAGCCGCGGCGCAATTCGCCGAACTTCTGCAACTGGTCGACGACCCCGGCCACCGTCTTCGACGGCACGGCAAAGCCGAGACCGATCGAACCGCCGGTCGGCGAGATGATCAGCGTATTGACGCCGATCACTTCGCCATCGAGATTGAACAGCGGACCGCCGGAATTGCCGCGGTTGATGGCGGCGTCGGTCTGGATGTAGCTGTCATACGGCCCCTGGCTGATGTCGCGGTTCTTCGCCGAGACGATGCCCGCGGTGACCGTGCCGCCGAGGCTGAACGGGTTGCCGATCGCGACCACCCACTCGCCGAGGCGAAGCTTGTCGCTATCGCCGAACTTGACCGCAATGAGCGGCTTCGGCGGCTTGAACTTCAGCACGGCAAGGTCGGTCTTCTTGTCGACGCCGACCAGCTCGGCCTTGATCTTGGTGCCGTCGTTGAGGATGACGTTGATCTCGTCGGCGTCGGCGATGACGTGGTTGTTGGTGACGACGATGCCCGCGGTGTCGACGATGAAGCCGGAGCCGAGCGAGTTGGTTTTGCGCGGCGAGAACTCGCCGTTCTTCTCACCGCCCTTGCCGCCAGGACCGCCCGGACCGCGCCGGTTCTTGAAGAAGTCGTCGAAGAATTCCTCGAACGGCGAGCCCGGCGGCAATTGCGGCATCGCGCCACCGCCGCCCTTGGCGTCGATCGTCTGCGACGTCGAGATGTTGACGACGGCATCGATCACCTTCTCGGCGACGTCGGCGATGCCATCGGGGCCGCGTGCAAACGCCGGCACTGAGCTCAGCATGCTTGCAGCACCGATCGAGATCGCGGCTCCCATCAGACGGAGGCGACGGCTCAGGGCTGGTCTGGCAGCGGTCATGTCAGCTTCTCTCCAGGCAAACGGGTGAATATCGTTTGATCGCACAGTGCGCCCGAACGGGCTTTCGGCGCAAGCATCCGAGCCGGCCATTTCGGCGAAAAACCGGCCGCAAAAGGCTCACGATTGCGTTCATTCTTGGTTGTCATTCCGGGGCAGCCCGACAGGGCTGAACCCGGAATCTCGAGGTTCCCCGATGCGCAATCGCGCATCTGAGGTTCGATGCTTCGCATGCCCCGGAACGACAACGACGATCAGCGCCGTACCAGCCAGATCAGCAGCAACCCACCGACCGCCGAGCCGATGCCGACGACGCGCAGGATATTATCTGGCGTCGCCAGCGCGCTCTTCATCGCCCGGCGCATCCAGGCCGGACTTGCCGCGAACATGATGCCTTCGAGCACGAACAGGATTCCCAAACCGATGAGGAAGTCGCCGAACGCTATTGACCTCATCGGATGAGAGCCTCCCGCTTGGTGTTTGTTTTTCTTTGATGGCGGCGACGCGTCGACCGTGTCGCCGCCAGATCTTGAAGTTACATGTCTTGAAGCTACAGATCTTGAAGCTACTGCTTCGCCGCGGCCGCCGCCTCAGGCGGCTTGCCGTTGGCATTGCCGAAATACTTGAAGAATTCCGAATCCGGCCGCAACAGGAAGCGCGTCTCGCCCGATTTCAGGCTGTTCTCATAGGCCGACATCGAACGATAGAACGCGAAGAAGTCCTTGTCCTGGTTGTAGGCTTCGGCAAACAGGCGGTTGCGCTCGGCGTCGCCGCCGCCGCGTGTCTGCTCCGCCGTCGAGTTGGCTTCGGCGACGATCACCGTTGACTCGCGGTCGGCCTTCGAGCGGATCTCCTGCCCCTTCTGGGCGCCCTGGGCGCGGAACTCGGCGGCCTCACGCTGACGTTCGGTCTGCATGCGCTGATAGACCGCCTGGCTGTTCTGCTCCGGCAGATCGGCGCGGCGGATACGCACGTCGACAACCTGGATGCCGTAGCCGTCGGCCTCCTTGTCGAGCTGATCGCGGATCCGCGACATCAGCCGCTCGCGCTCGTCGCGGACAACCGTGATGAAGGAGACCTCGCCGAGCACGCGGCGCAGCGACGCATTCAACAGCGTAGTGAGCTGCAGATTGGCGGCCTGGATCGAGCCGACGCTCGTATAGAAGCGCAGCGCGTCCTTGATGCGGTAGCGGGCGAAGGCGTCGACGACGAGCCGCTTCTGGTCGGATGCGATCACTTCCTGCGACGGATTTTCGAGGTCGAGGATGCGCTTGTCGATCGAGATGACGCTGTCGGTGAACGGGACCTTGAAGTTCAGGCCCGGCTCGGTGACGACGTCGACCGGTTTGCCGAACCGGACCACGAGGGCCTGCTCGGTCTGCTGCACGGTGAACATCGAGCTGTAGGCTATGATGGCCACGACGAACAGGACGATCAGGGTCGCAATGCCCGTGACGGGGGATCTCATCGCGTGCCTCCCTGCGGCTGGCCGGTTGTGGCCTGTGCTGCCTGACGCCGCGGCGTCAGTTCGCCGAGCGGAAGATACGGCACGATGTTCTGGCCCGGTCCGCCGTCATAGACGAGCTTCTCGGACCCACCGAGCACGCGCTCCATGGTTTCCAGATAGATACGTTCACGCGTCACTTCGGGAGCCTTCTTGTACTCTTCATAGACTTTCAGGAAGCGCGCGCTCTGGCCCCTGGCCTCGGCGACCGCCTGCTCCTTGTAACCTTCGGCGGCCTGCAGGATCTGCGCGGCACGGCCGCGCGCCTCGGGCACGACGCGGTTGGCGTAGGTCTGCGCCTCGTTCTGCGCACGCTCGAGGTCGGAGCGCGCCGCCTGCACGTCGCGGAACGAATCGATGACCTGCGCCGGCGGATCGACCTTCTGCATCTGCACCTGCGCGATCTGGATGCCGGCGCCGTAGCCATCGAGCGTCTTCTGCATCAGCTCCTGCACGGTTGCTTCGGTCTGGGTCCGCGCGCCGGTGAGGATCGGCTGAATTTCGGAACGGCCGATCACCTCACGCATCGCGCTTTCGGCGACCGCCTTCACGGTGCCTTCGGGATTCTGGATGTTGAACAGGTAAGCGCCGGCCCCACCCGGCTTGATGCGCCACAGCACGGTGAAATCGACGTCGACGATGTTCTCGTCGCCGGTCAGCATCAGGCTCTCCTCCGGCACGTCGCGGATGGTGCGGCCGCGCCGGGCGGGATCGTCGATCAGGGTCATACCGATCGAGAGCGTGTTCACGCGCAGCGCCTTTGGCAGCAGCACGGTCTCGATCGGATACGGCAAATGATAGCGCAGGCCCGGCTGCGCATCGCGCACATACTTGCCGAACCGCATGACGACGCCGAGCTCTTCCGACTGGACGCGGAAGATTCCGGTCGCAAACCAGATCACCAGCGCGGCAACCAGCACCAGCGCGATGCCCATGCCGCTGAAACCCCCACCGGGCAGCCATTGCTGCAGTCGGTCCTGGCCGCGGCGCAGAAGGTCCTCAAGGTCCGGCGGCCTCGGCCCGACCGATTGCGGACCGTTGCCCCATGGTCCTTTCGGACCTGAGCCCCACGGTCCTCCGCCTTGATTCTTCCACGGCATCAAACATCTCCTAGGCAAGCCTCGACCGGAACGGTCCGGGCTCGAATGTCCGGCCCGGTTATAGGGGACCGTCGAGGCCCTTACAACGCAAGCTTCCTAGCCGCACGAGCTATGCGCCGGGGCAAAATTGTCAATGCAAACATTGGTTAACGTTGGCTGCGCCGACGATATGTCACATAGGAGAAGTCGGCACTGTCGCCCTCGCCGGCCGGATTTCGCACCCGCGCGATCTCTTCCCAGTCCTTCGCATCAATTGTGGCAAGGCGCGTGTCGCCCTCGGGCCTGGCATGGACTTCGGTGATTTCGAGCCGATCGGCCACATCCATCCATTGCGCGTAGATCTGCGCACCGCCGATCACTGCAATCTCGGTGGCCAAACGCCGCAACGCGTCGCCATGCGCGACCGCACGGGCATTTTCGAACGATGTCGTGACGACCGCGCCGCGTGCCGTGTAGTTCGCGTCGCGCGTCACGACGATGTTGGTTCGTCCGGGAAGCGGCCTGCGCAAGGATTCAAAGGTCTTTCGTCCCATCACGATAGGCTTGTTCAAGGTCATCGCCTTGAAGCGCTGCTGGTCGGATTTCAGCCGCCACGGAATCGTATTGTCGCGCCCGATCACGCCATTTTCGGCGGCTGCGACGATCAGCACGATCTCCATCAGCGCGCTCCTTCCGACAGCGCCGTGAGCGCCGCACCGGAGACGCGGCAGATCGTCCATTCGTCCATCAGCTCGGCGCCGAGCGATTTGTAGAACGCGATCGACGGCGCGTTCCAGTCGAGCACCGCCCATTGCAGGCGCGACCAGCGGTTGGCGAGGCAATGCTTGGCGAGGTGCATGAGCAATGCCCTGCCGATGCCGTTGCCGCGCAGCGCCGGGCGCACGAACAGATCCTCGAGATAGATGCCGTGGCTCCCTGCGAAGGTGGAGAAGTTGACGAACCACACCGCAAAGCCGGCGGGCTCGCCGTTCCACTCGGCGATATCGCAGAACAGCCGCGAGTTGGTGCCGAACAACGCGTCGGCGATGTCGGCCTCGCTGGCGTGAACCTCGTGCGAGAGCTTTTCGTATTCGGCGAGTTCGCGGACCAGCGAGAACACCAGTCCGGCCTCATCGGGCCGCGCGCGGCGGATGGTGAGAGACATCAATCGCTCATACCGCGACGGCTGCCTTGATATGCGGATGCGGATCGTAGCCTTCGAGTTTGAAATCCTCGTAGCGGAACGCGAAGATGTCCTTCACATCCGGATTGATCGACATGGTCGGCAGCGGCCGCGTCGGCCGGGTCAGTTGCAGGCGTGCCTGCTCGAGATGGTTCGAATAGAGATGCGTATCGCCGAGCGAGTGCACGAAGTCGCCGGGCTTCAGCCCCGTCACCTGCGCCACCATCATCGTCAGCAGCGCATAGGAGGCGATGTTGAAGGGCACGCCGAGGAACACGTCGCCGGAGCGCTGATAGAGCTGGCATGACAATTTGCCGTTCGCGACATAGAACTGGAACAGGCAGTGGCACGGCGGCAGCGCCATCTTGTCGACCTCAGCCGGGTTCCAGGCGCTGACGATCAGCCGCCGCGAATCCGGGTTGCGCTTGATCATCTCAATAACGTTGGCGATCTGGTCGATGCTGCGGCCGTCAGGCGCGGGCCATGATCGCCATTGCGAGCCGTAGACCGGGCCGAGATCGCCATTAGCGTCGGCCCACTCGTCCCAGATCGTGACGCCGTTGTCGTTGAGATATTTGATGTTGGTGTCGCCGGCGAGGAACCACAACAACTCGTGCACGATTGCCTTCAGCGGCAGCCGCTTGGTGGTCAGCATCGGGAATCCGGCCGACAAATTGAAGCGCATCTGGTGGCCGAAGATCGACAGCGTGCCGGTGCCGGTACGGTCCTGTTTCTCGGCGCCGTCGGCGAGGATGCGTTCGAGCAGATCGTGATACTGGTTCATGGCGCTGGCTTCGGGGTTTGTCGGAGTTTGCCAATTTAGCGGCCTGGGCCGCCGGTCGACACGCCGATTCGGTTGATTGCGCTGATTATACCCCGAAAAATGATCACGGAATCGCAAACAACAAGGGGCGGAACTGGCGTTCCGCCCCTTGCCTATCCACTTGATTACGTTGCTTAACTTGCCGACCGCCGCGCGATCAGCTCTCCGACTCCACGAACACCTGGTCGCGCTTGGCGCGCAGCGCCGGCAAGATCGCCAGCACCAGCAGACCGGCTGCGATCGCCAGCAACACCGCCGACAGCGGCCGCGAGACGAACACGCTCCAGTCGCCGCGCGAGATCAAGAGTGCCCGGCGCAGGTTCTCTTCCATCAGCGGTCCGAGCACCATGCCGAGCAACAGCGGCGCGGGCTCGAAATCGTGCTTGATCAGCCAATAGCCGAGCAGTCCGAACGCGCCGGCGAGGACGACATCGACCGGTGCGTTGTTGATGGAATAGATGCCGATCGCGCAGAAGATCACGATCGAAGGGAACATCAGCCGGTATGGCACCCGCAACAGCCTCACCCAGATGCCGACCAACGGCAGGTTGATGACGATCAGCATCAGATTGCCGATCCACATCGAGGCGATCATGCCCCATACCAGCTCTGGCTGCTTCTGCATCACCTGCGGGCCCGGTACGATGCCATGGATGGTCATCGCGCCGACCATCAGCGCCATCACGGCGTTCGGCGGGATGCCGAGCGTCAACAGCGGGATGAACGAGGTCTGCGCCGCCGCATTGTTGGCGCTTTCCGGCGCCGCCACGCCTTCGATCGCGCCGCGGCCGAAGCGCGACGGATCCTTGGCGATCTTCTTCTCGAACGTATAGGCCGCGAACGACGCGATCACCGCGCCGCCGCCCGGCAGGATGCCGAGAATCGACCCCAGGATCGTGCCGCGCACGATCGCAGGGAACGAGTCTTTCAAATCTTTCTTGGTCGGCATCAGCCCGGTGATCTTTTGCTGCACCAGATCGCGGTCCATCTCGGCGCCGGCGTCGAGGTTGCGGATGATTTCCGCAAAGCCAAACACGCCCATCGCGACGGTCGCAAAGCCGAGGCCGTCGGCGAGCTCGGGAACGTTGAACGCCATGCGCGAGGCGCCGGTCTCGATGTCGGACCCGACCATCGACAGCAGCAGCCCGAACACAATCATAGCGATCGCTTTCAGGATCGACCCCTTCGCCAACACCGTCGCGAAGATCAGGCCCAGCACCATCAGCGAGAAATATTCGGCAGGCCCGAAGGCCAGCGCGAGTTTTGTCAATGGCGCACCTAGTACAGCGATCAAAACCGTCGCGACGCAGCCGGCGAAGAACGAGCCGATCGCGGCGATCGCGAGTGCCGGGCCGGCGCGGCCCTGCTTGGCCATCTGGAAGCCGTCGAGCGTGGTCACGACCGATGTCGCTTCACCGGGAATATTGACCAGGATCGACGTGGTCGAGCCGCCATATTGGGCGCCGTAATAAATGCCCGCGAGCATGATCAGGGCGCCGACCGGCGGCAGGCCGAAGGTGATCGGGAGCAGCATCGCCACCGTGGCGATGGTGCCGATGCCCGGCAGCACGCCGACCAACGTGCCGACCAGCGCGCCGATCAGGCACAGCAGAAGATTGATCGGGGTCAGGGCGACGCCGAAACCGAGGGCGAGATTGGCAAAGAGGTCCATCACGCCCTCACTGGATCAGGAAACGCGGGAACATCGGCATCGGCAGTCCCAGCACATAGGGAAAGAGTAGCGCGCAGCCGAGCGTCAGGCAGGCGCCGACGATGATCGCCTCGAGCCATTTCGTCTCATGCGAGCCGAGCGCCGCGATCAGGAAGCACGAGAAGGCGGAGACGACGAGACCGAGCGGCCTGATCGCCAGTGCAAAGAATACGATCGACAGCATGACGAAGAGCGGCCCGCGCCAAGCATAAGTCCCGATCTGCGGGCCGTCGTTGAGGACTCCTATCAGCGCGATGACGCCGCCCAGCAGCAACAGCAGCACCGCGAACATGCGCGGCACTGTTCCGGCGCCGAACGAAAATCCGTGCATGCCCTGCAGGTCGCTGGACGCCCACAGGGCGAACAGGGCGATCGCCATCAAGGCGATCCCGCCGACAAAATCCTGCGGACCGCGGACCCATTTTGGCAGGATGGATTTGACCGGCGCCTCGCTCGGCGTATCGCTCATGATTTCACTCCCCCACGGCAGGCTTGCCCACCCGTTCTGATTTGATGGCTCGTGATGCTGGCCTGAGGACTTGCTAGCGATTTTCGTCAGACAACGCCAGCAAAACCCAGAATGCCGCCAGCAAGCAGCAGCCAGAAAGGATTGACACGCGTCGCAAACGCAAGCGCGGCTGCGACAATGGTGAGCAGCGCCGCGATCCAACTTTGGTCTGATGTCCGCGCCAGGATCAGCCCGCTCGCCGCCATCAGGCCGATCGACAGCGGAACCAGTGCCGCTTGAACGAGCGCAGGCCAGCGCGCGTGACGCGAGCGTTCGAGGAAACGGCTCACATAATAGGCAAGCAGCGCGGTTGGACCGCACATCGCAAGCGTTGCCGCCAAGGCACCGGTGACGCCTGCGACAGAGTAGCCTATCAGCGTCACGATCAGCACGTTCGGTCCCGGCGACAGCTGCGCGATCGCGAAGACGTCGGCGAACTGCTTGTCGGTCATCCAGTGATGCACGTCGACCGCGGCACGGTGCATTTCGGGGATCGCCGAATTGGCGCCGCCGACCGCAAACAGCGACATCAAGCCGAAGGTCCAGACCAGCATGGCGATCGGGTTGGACTCGGTGCTCATGCCTTGACCTTGCGGCGCGTCAGAATCGTGATCGCAAGGCTGAGCGGGATCGCGACCAGCAGCACGAGCTGCAGCGGCCATCGGATCAGCCCGATCGCGACGAAGACCGCGAGCATGACGACGAGGCCCGTGACGTCGCGCCGCTTGAGCAGCGGCGTCATCATCTTGAAGACGACGGCGAGCAGGAGGCCCACCGCGACACAGGACACGCCGGCGAGCGTGCGACGCAGCGCATCGATCTCGCCGTAGCGCACATAGAGCGCGGCGAGGATGGTGGCGATCACCATCGGCGGGCCGACCAGGCCGGCGAAGGCAGCAACGCCACCGGCGATGCCGCGAAAGCGCGAGCCGAACACGACCGACAGATTGACGATATTCGGCCCCGGCAGGAAGTGGCAGAGCGCGAAGGTCTCGTTGAACTCCTCCGCCGTCATCCAGCGGTGCTGCTCGACAATGCCCCGCCGGGCCCAGACCAGTACCCCGCCGAAGCCGGCCAGCGACATCTTGGCAAAGGCAAAAAACAGCTCGGACAGGCCGGGCTGGCTGGGCGAAGATGACGGGGGAACGTCCGGCGCCGGGACGGCAACCGGCTGCGAATCCGGAGGCATAAACAAAATCTAGGACGACCGCACGACGCAGACCAACCCAAATCGGCGTGTTTTCACACCTCAAGAGCCCTGAATCGGCTCTATTTTTCTCCAGCGTTGCCGCCTATATTGGGGGTGCCGGTTCGCCGGCTATGGAAATAAATGGCCGTCGCAATAAACCATTCGGACCCGGGGGCGGTACCCGGCGCCTCCACCAAAACCCATCCTGACCGACCGATCATGGGGTGGCTTTCGGCGGGGGCGAAATAGGATCGACGAGGGCGTAAAGGGCGTGTTTTTTCTCGGTATGGTTCCGCCGTTATCGGGCTAATGCAATAGTTGCCAACGACAACTTTGCTCCGGTTGCTCAGGCTGCGTAACGCAGTTTGAAAGACCACACTTAAAGTCCTAACGGGTTAAGCTCCGTTAGGCGGGGTTCGGAGGCACCTGGCAACAGAAGCCTCCACTTCATTCCAGACCCGGATTCCAGACCCGGCGCTTCCCGCCCACATTTCCGGCGCCGCCCCTGCTGATTTCCGGCTCCCGGCAGGGTAGCATGGCTCAAAGGGGCGAGTCGGGCGGTCCGGCGCCGCCGAGCCAGGCACTATTTTCGAAAGCGACAGGATCACCATGGCGACCGATCACATCCGATATGACGTGCTGGCGCGGGACGCGCTGCGCGGGGTGCTGCGCCGGGTTCTGACCGACGCCGCCGAACACGGCCTGCCGGGCGAGCACCATTTTTACATCACCTTCCTGTCGACCGCCGACGGCGTGAAGATCTCGCCGCGGCTGCTGGCGCAATATCCGGAGGAAATGACCGTCATCCTGCAGCACCAGTTCTGGGACCTGGTGGTGACGGAGGAACGGTTCGAGGTCGGCCTGTCGTTCGGCGGAATTCCCGAGCGCCTGACCGTGCCGTTCGCCTCGGTCACGCGCTTCCTCGATCCGTCCGCGCCGTTCGATCTGCTGTTCGATGTGTCGGACGCAGCGGTCGAAGAGTCCCCGGCCAGAGTGCCGGCTGCATCTGCGGCCACCTCCCTCCCCGCGACCCCGCTCCGGGCAGCGGCCGAGACCAGGGCCGCCGAGACCGACGACGAGCCGGCGAAGCCCAGCGAAGGCGCCGAAGTGGTGCGGCTCGATCGTTTCCGCAAGAAATAATCCAAGAAATAATCTAAGCGCAGATCAAACCTCGACCTTGTAGGGTGCTTGCGAAGATCGGGATGACAGATCGTCATCCCGGACTATCTTCTGCATGAGCATGAGCTTTCGCGCGACGACCGGCCCATTGCGGGATCACGCTCTTGTGACGCACGGAAACCATCCATGGCTCGATCAACGACACGTTCCAAAACAACCGCCAAAACGACTGCCAAAACCACCACCCGCAGCGAAACCGACAGTTTCGGTCCGATCGACGTGCCCACCGACCGTTACTGGGGCGCGCAGACCGAACGCTCGCGGCAGAATTTCAAGATCGGCCATGACCGGATGCCGATCGCGATCGTTCACGCACTTGGCATCGTCAAGCTCGCGGCCGCAGAGACCAATCGCGATCTCGGCCTGCTCGACGCACGCCGCACCGGCGCGATCGTTCGCGCCGCCAAGGAGGTGATCGATGGCAAGCTCGACGATCATTTCCCGCTGGTGGTCTGGCAGACCGGCTCCGGCACCCAGACCAACATGAACCTCAACGAGGTGATCGCCCATCGCGCCAACCAGACGCTCGGCGGCGAGCTAGGCGCCAAGAAGCCGATCCATCCGAACGACCATGTCAACATGAGCCAGTCGTCGAATGATTCATTCCCGACCGCAATGCATATCGCGGCGGCGACGCGGATCATCGCCGATCTGATTCCGGCGCTGACCGAACTGCATCGCGAGCTGCGCAAGAAGGAGAAGGCGTTCGCTAGGATCGTCAAGATCGGACGCACCCACACCCAGGATGCAACGCCGCTGACGCTCGGCCAGGAATTCTCGGGCTACGCCGCGCAGGTCGGGAGCGGCATCGCACGGCTGCGGGTGGCGGTGAAGGATCTGTTTCCGCTGGCGCAGGGCGGCACCGCGGTCGGCACTGGCCTCAACTCGAAGCCGAGATTCGCCAAGACCTTTGCCAGGCACGTCGCCAAGATCACCAGGCTGCCGTTCACCAGCGCCGAGAACAAATTCGAGGCCTTGGCCTCGAACGACGCCTATGTGCTGGTTCACGGTGTGATCAATTCGGTGGCGACCGGTCTGTTCAAGATCGCCAACGACATCCGCTTCCTCGGATCCGGTCCGCGCTCGGGCCTCGGCGAGCTGATCCTGCCCGAGAACGAGCCGGGCTCGTCGATCATGCCGGGCAAGGTCAACCCGACCCAATGCGAGGCGGTGACCATGGTTTGCTGCCAGGTGTTCGGCAACGAGACTGCGATCACGATCGCCGGCAGCCAGGGTCATTTCGAGCTCAACGTGTACAAGCCCGTTTTGGCATATTGTATGATGAATTCCATTCAACTGCTGGCCGATGTCGTCCGCTCGTTCACCGAGCATTGCGTTGTCGGCATACGCGCCGACGAAAAGCGCATCAGCGAGTTGATGCAGCGCTCGCTGATGCTGGTGACGGCGCTCGCGCCGAAGATCGGCTACGACAATGCGGCCAAGGTCGCCAAGGCTGCGCATGCGCGCGGAACGACGCTGAAGGAAGAAGCTTTGCGGCTCGGCTTTGTATCTGCAGATGAATTCGATCGGCTCGTGCAGCCGGACAAAATGACACACCCCGGCTGAGTGCATGATCATTGTCCGGACAATTGCAGACAACCTGCGTGATATAATTATAGATCATAACGCCTAAAGACTAAGGCCGGTCATCTATCGGCTCCGCGCTGACGCATGTTACAGCAAGACAGATGTCAAGTTTTCGCAGAGCGAAACTGATTCTTTGATGCTATCACGAGGCATCAAACGGGGATTCTGGATGGATATCGAGCCAGGCGCGCAGCGCGACCACTCTTGCGTTCGTCACGATGCATCACCAATTCGTATAAGGGGACGATGAGGGACGAGCATGGGCGACGTGGTCAATCTGAAACGATTCAAGAAGCGGGGCGAGCGCGAACAAGTGGCGAAGCAGGCCGAAACAAATCGTGCGCTATTTGGTCGCACCAAGTCTGAACGCGCGCGCGATGAACATCTCGCCGAGCACAACGCTCGTCAGCTTGAGCAACATCGCATCGACGGTGGAGACGCATCATGAAATCTCCCGTCGTCAAACGTTCGATTGTCGTCGCCGGACACAAGACCAGCGTCAGCCTTGAAGAGGCGTTCTGGAACGGCATGAAAGAGATTTCCGGTCTGCGAAACATGACGCTGTCGGAACTGGTCGGCGAGATCGACAGCAATCGCCAGCAGGGCAATCTCTCCTCCGCAATCCGCCTCTTCGTGCTGGACTATTTCCGCTCGCGCGCCACACCGGCCGTGCCGGAAGCAAGGCTGCAGCCCGTCGATACGCGTCAGCAGGCCTAGAGCCCTTTCCGTTCCGATGGAATCGGAACGGGCTCTGGATTTTTGTTTTGACGCGTTTTCCTCACACGAACCGGCGGCCACTTCGCTGGAAAACGCTCTGGCGGCCTCTCCGCTTCCCGCGACCGATCGCCGCCATGCTATAGAGCAGGCGATCGTGTTGTGGCGCGGATATCAGCATGAAAGTCAAACGCATCGTCGCTAACATTGCCGCCACTGACGTGGCGGCAGCGAAGACATTCTATCAGGACATCCTCGGACTCGAACCGCTGATGGATTTCGGTTGGATTGCGACCTACGGCTCGTCCGAAACGATGCGGGTTCAAATCAGCTTCGCGTCCGAAGGCGGCTCCGGAACGCCGGTGCCTGATCTCTCGGTTGAGGTGGACGATCTCGACGATGCGCTTCGTCGCGTGACGGCGGCCCGCATTGCGATCGAATACGGACCGGCGGATGAGCCGTGGGGCGTTCGGCGCTTCTTCGTCCGCGATCCCTTCGGCAAGCTCGTCAATATTCTCCAGCACCAGCCGTAAGCTAATTCTGTATCGCCGGCCGCGGCGGTGGATTGGCAACCTGCGGCGTCAGTGACAGGGGCGGACGCGGCTTCGGCCTCACGGCGCCCGGCAGCGGCTTGACCTCGATCGGCGGCGGCAAGGGTGCAACCTGCGACTGACTCGCGATCGGTGCAGGAGGCGCAGTGGCAGGCGCAACCGCAGGCGCTGTGGCCACCGGCGGGACGAGGGGCGGACGTGGCGCCACGATCTTCGGCTTCGGCGGCACGCGGCGCGGCAGCGGCACCTCCACAGGAGGCACCGGCGCCGAATTGGCGTTCGGCGTCTCGGGCGCGGGCTCGCTGGGTTGCGGAATCGTCGCCGGTATCGGCTCCGGCGGTGGCGGCGGCTCACCGCGCTCGATCGCGTCGAGCCGCCTTGTTTCGCGGTCGATCGCACGTACCGCAAGCCAAGACGACAATGCCGCGATATCGAGGCTGCGCGTCAGTCCGTCGGGCGTGCCGACCGCAAGCACCTGGATCTCCGGACGATTATTGGCCGTGCCGATCAGCGTCGATGCCAGCGCGGCGCGAATGTCGGCCTGGTCGGCCGGAATGTCGTAGCCGCCCGATACGGTCGCATTGGCGCCGTTGGCCGCCAGCGTGGTGGCGCCGACGCGGAGGCGGCCGTCACGGATGTTGAAGGGAATCTGCGCGGACGGAATCGACAGCGTGCCGCCCGCCAGCACCGGCTCGACGATCTGCTTCAGCCTGACGTCGTCGGTCGCCTGTCCGGAGTCACTGGCGCGGATCGCGACCTCGAACGACCGTGGATCGAGACCCGCAAGCGTCACCCCGTCCAGCGTGACGGTGCCGCTGCCGGAGAGCGCGCCCGTCAAGGCGGAGGCACTGCGGCCCTGGCTCAACACGGTCATCTGCATCGACGCGCGGCCCTTGGGCATCGACAGGCCGCGATAACGCAGCGCGGAACCGTCGACGCCGGAAAGCTGAACGTTCGCATTCAGTGCAAGTCCATTAGCGCCTTGCCGTGCGTCGACGGTGGCGGTCGCCTCGCCGCCGCCGATCTTGCCCTTGATGCCATCGAAGGTCAGCGACTGTCCGTCGGACTTGATGGTGCCGCTGACCGGCTGCAGTTCGGCGCCGCCCGGCAGCGCGCCGCGAAGCGCCTCGAACGTGACCTTGCCGCGCCAGCCCCAGGTCAACCCCGCGCCGAGCGGCTCGGTCGCATCATGCCCCGCTGCGCCGATCGCTGTCGCAAAGACCGGCGCCAGCGCGATCTGATCGAGGCCGAGTTCGCCCTCGATGCTCTTCTCGTCGGCGAGCGTCAGCGCCAGCCGCCCACGCAGCCGCGAGCCGGCGACGATGCTGTCGAGATCGTCGAAGGTCAGTCTGTCTCCTGCCAGCGTCACGCGCGACGACAGGCGGATGTTTCCGGCTTGATCAGACGGTTTCAGATCGAGCAGCGGACTGATGTCGGCGCTGCGGACGCGCAGGCTGACGCTCGATTTGGCGTCCTTCGCCCATGGCTCGGCAGTGCCATCGGCATCCGCATCAAGTCCGGCGCCCCAGAGTCTGGCTTTCAGCCGCAACGGCGCACGCCACGCGCCGTTCACGGTGCCCTCGAACTGCGCCGGGCCGGCACCGGCCGCGATGGCACGATCAAGGCCCAGCAACGCCAGCAGGGCATTTCCCTCGCCGGCCGAGAATTTGGCCTCCGCCGCAATGTCGCTGCGGCCAATCGCGTCGAGATCCAGCGCGCGGATCGCCGCGGTCGGCGGCGTCGCCGATATCATGGTGCGTCCCTTCACCTGAGGCGCATCAAGATCGAGCGTCGCTTGCGCATTGCTCCTATCGGCAGCCTGTCCCTTGCCCTTGGTGAGATCGAGCGCAAGCTTTGCGCGGACAGGACCGGCATCCGCCCGGACGCCGCCGAGCCGCGCGGCGAATGACGGCGCGAACGGCTGAACAATCGCGGCAAGCCGGCCGAGCGACGCGGCGGTCGCATCGATCGCCAGTCTGCCGGTCGCATTGATGCGGTCGAAATTGCCGCTGCCGTCCAGCGTGACATTGTCGGGCTGGCCGATCTGCACACGCTCGAGCACGATGTCCTTCGGGCTATAGGCGAACTTCGCCACCAGCGGCCGCAATTCCTGGCCCGCGGACATGGCGCGCCCGATATCGAGCGAGAGTTTTGCCTCGTCGGGCCATTCGCCCTGCGGACCGGCCAGCGAACGGATGAAGGCCGCGGTCGCGTCGAGGTCGAGCCGATCAGCCTTCAACTGCGCCTCGACCTTCGATCCGGTGCTCGCCTCGCGATGCGAGACCGCGACACGACCTTCGACCGCGCCGCCCTCAATCTCTGCCTTCATGGCGTCGATCGCAAAGCCCGCCGGCGACACCGTGACGTCGCCGCGCAGCCGCAGCGGCTTCTGGCTGCGATAGGCCATGTCACCACGACCCTGCAGCCAGGTCATCAGCGCGTCGGGATCCGACGATTCGATATCGAGCGCGGTCTTGAAGCTGTTGGACGCGCCCGCCTGCGCGCTGGCGCCGCTCATCGAGACCCGCGTGGAGCCCGGCGCGCGAAACTCCAGCCGGCGCACCGTCCAGGATTTGGCGTCCGAATGCAGTTCGGCCGAGATGTCCTGCAGCGGACGGCCGCCGAGCATGACCTGCTCGGTGGCCAGTTCGACCTGCGCCGGGATCGGGCTCTGTGGGAGGCCCGAGACGAATGCGCGCAACGCCGGCAGCACGCGTGCCGGCTCGGCATTTCCGTCCTTGCCGTCCTTGTTTCCATCCTTGTTCGCATCCTTGGCGGCGAATTTGTCGGCGTCGAGCTGGCGCGCCGAGAGCGAGGCGCGCAACAGCGGCGCCGCGCCAAAGCGGATATCGCCGGAGCCTGCAAGTTTCAGCGCGCGGTCCTCGGCGCCGTAGCTCACCTCGACCTGGTCGAGGCGGGCCGCCGAATAGTCGGTCTTGACCTTGGCCGCGATCCGCCATGCCGGCTGATCGCCGCTACCGCGTTGGCCAGGCGCGCCGGCTAGCGTCACCGCCCCCTCGAACCGCGGCGCCCGCGCCTCGAAGGTCAGGACGCCGTCGAGATCGGCCGAGATCGGGCGCTGGCCCGGATCGACGCTGAGATGCAGGCGCGTGCCGTTGCCGTCGGGTCCTACGCCAGACGAGACCCGAAACGGGTAGCGATTGCCGTCGAACATGAAATTGCCGTCGCCGCGGATCGCGCCGGCGAGCGAGCGAACGTCGCCGCTGAAGGCGATGTCGCTCAGCTCGAGCGTGCCGCGGCTCGCCGCATCGTGCAGCGCGAGGCGGCCGGTGAGATTGAGCCGGTCGACCGCAAGCGACGCCAGATTGAAGGCACCGCTGGAGGCGGGCCAGTCGATCCGCCCCTTCGGATCAAGCCCGAGATCGAGCGAGACGCCATTGATGGTGAGTTCGGTGGCGCGCACCTCGCCGCGCATCAGCGAGCTCAGGCTGAACTCGACGTCGAGCTTGGCGGCACGGACCTTGCCGAGGTCGTTGGCGCCGCCCACGGTAACCGTTTTCAGCCGCAGCGAGGGCGCCGGCAGCAGGCGCGCGTCGAGATCGCCGGCAACGCGGACCGGCGCGCCGATGATCTTGCTCGCCTCCGCCTCGAACTGCGGCCTGAACTGGTTCCAGTCGACAAAGTACGGACCGACCAGCGCGGCGACCAGTGCAAGGATGAAGGCGATTGCCAGGCCGAGCAGCGTCGTCTGCACGGTGTCTCCCTTTGAGCCCGCTCCGCGGCAGCGTGCCCACGCCGAGCCTGAACCGGAGCAGCCCAATATATAGAGACAAGTATGGCGAAGTCACAGCAGCTTTGCTGCTGTGACTTCAGGCCGGACGGCGTTTTCCGCTCAACAGCGCGTGCGCGGCGGGACCGCGACGCGCCCGAAAGATCGAGCGATCACCAGCTCGCGGGCAGGCTCTTCAACCCGCGCAGCACGAAGGTCGGCCGCCACTCCGGATTCTCCGCGTCATCGAGCCGCAGGTCCGGAAGCCGGCGCAGCAGGGTCGAGATCGCGATCTCGGCCTCGATCCGCGCCAGCTGGGCGCCGAGGCAGAAATGGATGCCGCCGCCGAACGACAGCGGCCTCACATTCGGCCGCTCGATGTCGAGCTTTTCGGGGTGGTCGGGATAGACCGCCGGGTCGTGATTGGCCGAGCCGAGCAGGCACAGCACGCTCTCGCCCTTCGGGATGCGCTTGCCGCCGAGATCCTCAATATCTTCCAGCGCGACCCGGCCGGTCATCTGCACCGAGGAATCGTAGCGCAGGAACTCCTCGATCGCATTGGTGATCAGGCCGGGATTGGCCTTGAGCAGCGCGAGTTGGTCCGGGTTTCGATAGAGCGCGAGCAGGCCGTTGCCGATCAGGTTCACGGTCGTCTCATGGCCGGCGCCGAACAGCAGGATGATATTGGCGGTCAGCTCCTCGTTGGTGAGCTTCTGGCCGTCTTCCTCGGCCTGCACCAGTTGCGTGGTGAGGTCGTCGCCGGGCTGCTTGCGACGCAGTTCGAACAGCTGGTGGAAGTACATCGCGGCCATCGCGTTGCCGGCGTTACCCTGCTTGATTTCTTCCGGCGTCATCGGCACCGGCTCGAGCAGGCGTCCGCCGTCGCGCGAGCCATTGTAGAAAGCCTCGCGATGCTCCTCGGGGATTCCAAGCATGTCGCAGATGATGGTGACGGGCAGGCGGAAGGCGAAATCCTCGATCAGGTCCATCTTCCCCTGCGGAATGATGCGCTCGAGCGTCTCGTCGACGACGTGCTGGATGCGCGGGCGCATGTCCTCGACCCGGCGCGCGGTGAAGGCCTTCACGACGAGGCCGCGCAGACGGGTGTGGTCCGGCGGGTCCTGCTGCAGCATCCAATGGCCCATGCTGCGCATGACCGGCTCGTCCATGATCTTGGGGCCGTAGCGGCGGATGCTGCGCTCGACATAGTCCTTGCCGAAGCGCTTGTCGCGCAGCACCAGGCTCGCCTCGGCGTGACGGCTGGCGACGAAGGCGCCGTGCGCGTTGATGTGCATCGGGTCCATGGTGCGCAACCGCTCGTAATACGGATAGGGATTGCGAATGAATTCGGGCGCCAGTGGATTGAAAAGCGGTTCGCTGCTCGCCGACTGAACATGCTCGTTCATGGTGACCCTCGCTCGTTTGCTGCGCCGGTGTCTGCACCCTGGCGCGCCTTGGTGTCATCCTCAGGGCTAGTCCTCAATGGGCCGGCCATCTTGATCTGGTCAAATGCAACTCGATACACTATTGTATTGAGTTGCATTCTGCCCTAAAATCCGCGGATGTCAAGGGTTCGAACCAGACCGACACGGGACGACACCCGCGAGAAGCTGTTCGAGGCGGCGGCGCGGGTGTTCGAGGACCAGGGAATCGGCGGCGCCAGCATCGAGGCGATCGCGGCCGCGGCCGGTTTCACCCGCGGCGCTTTCTATTCGAACTTCAAAACGAAGGACGAGTTGATCATCGCGATGCTCGAGGACCACGTCGAGCAATCGATCCGGCGCAATCTCGATTTGCTCGACAGGCACAAGAACCTTCCGGATTTCCTCGAGGCGCTCAGGACGATGGATCGCAGCCGGCAGGATCCGCTCGGCCGCTCGCCTCTCCTGCATATGGAGATGATCCTGTTCGTGGCGCGCGCCGAGAAGCGCCGGCCCGAGCTCGCCAAGCGGCTGCGCGCGCGCCGCAAGCTGATCACCGACATCGTCGCGACCACGCTGAGAAATTCCGGCAGGAACGGCGTGATCAACCCGGAATGGACCGGTGCGATCGTATTGGCGCTGGAAGACGGTTTCCGGCTGCACCGCCTGATCGATCCGGAGACCACGCCATCCGACAGCTTCCTGCGCGCGATCACCGATCTGCAGCGGGCGATCGGGGTTGCGCCCGCCTGATCCTGCTCACATCGCGCTGGCAATCTTGTGCATCTGCCCTGCGACGGCGCGGACCCTGCGCGGCGCGGCCTGCCAGATCGCAATGGCCGACAGCAGGCTGACGGCGATGCCAAGGATGAACGCCGCCGTGTAGCTGCCCGACAGATCATACAATTGCCCGGTCACCCACGGTCCGGCAGCCCCACCGGCCAGCGCGGCGAGCATGATGGTGCCGAAAATGCTGCCGTAATGCTTGCCCTGGAAGATCTCCAGCACGACCGGCCCCATCACGGAGGTGAGGCCGTAGCCGAGCGCGCCCTGCGTGAAGACCATCAGATAGATCAGTGGCATGATCGGCCAGAATTTCAGGGCCACCAGCGCAGCAAAGCAGATCGCGAAGCCGAAGCAGGCGATCGCCCACACCCATTCGCGGCCGATGCGGTCGGACAGATGGCCGAGCCAGATCTGGCCGGGAATGCCGAGCGAGCTGACCACCCCGAGCGCCCAAACGCCGACGCTGGAGCTGAAGCCAATATCGAGCAGGAACTTGGTTTGGTGCACCTGCACCGCGTACCAGATGTACAGGCCGCCAAAATAGCCGACCGCGATCCACCAGAATCGTGCGGTGCGTAGCGCGCGCGACAATGTCCAGTCGGTCGCTGCCCAGGCGGGATCGACGATGTTGGAAGCCGGTCTGGCCGACGTCGCCGTCGGCGCGGCATCGCCGTCGGGTTGCAGGCCGATATCCTCGGGCCGCCTGTGCAGCAAGAGGTTGATCGGCGCCAGCACGACCAGCACGACAATGCCCATCGCGGTGCAGGCGGTGCGCCACCCAGTCTGCTCGATCATGTGCTGCACCCATGGCAGCAGCGTCACCGAGCCGATCCCGACCCCGGCAAAAGCAAGCCCGACCGCCAATCCGCGGCGGCGGAGGAACCAGTTCGGCAGGAACAGCGACTGGCCGGAATAGCCGAGGCAGACGCTGCCGGTGCCAACGAGCACGCCGATGGTGAGATAGAGATGCCAGGGCCGCGAGGTCAGCGGCGCCAGCAACAGCCCCGATCCCATCAAGAGGACGCCAATCTCCATCACCGCGCGCGGACCGCGGCGGTCCATCAACCGGCCGATCAGTGGACTCGCAATGCTCGACGCCACGAAGCCGAACGAGAATGCGCCGGCGGTGACGCCGCGCTCCCAGCCGAACTCGCTGAGGATCGGCGGATAGAACAGCGAGAACGCGGTCCGCGCGTTGACCCCGATCGCCATGGTGACGAAGGTCACCGCAACGATGATCCAGCCGTAGAAGAAGGGAGGTCGCATGGAAGCACTGTGGGATGGGATGGACAAGAAGCCAACCAGACGTGGCGGTTCACGAAAGGCGTCGACTTTGCATCATGCATGGTCAACTCTGTGAAGCAATTCATAGACAGCGGCGTGAATTGGTGATTGTACCGTGACCCAGCTGCACCGCCTGATCTCAAGCCACGCTCACAATCTTGTGGATCTGCCCTGCGACCGCGCGGACCCTACGCGGTGCGGCCTGCCAGATCGCGATCGCCGACAGCAGGCTCACGGCGATTCCGACCGTGAACGCCACCGTGTAGCTGCCCGACAGATCATACAGCTGGCCGGTCACCCACAGTCCCGCAGCGCCGCCGGCCAGCTGGGCGAGCATGACGGTGCCGAAGATGCTGCCGTACCGCTTGCCCTGAAAGATCTCCAGCACGACCGGCCCCATCACGGACGTGACGCCATAGCCGAGCGCGCCCTGCGTGAAGACCATGAGATAGACCAGCGGCATGATCGGCCAGAATTTCAGCGCGACCAGCGCGGCAAAGCAGCTCGCGAAGCCGAAGCAGGCAATCGCCCAGACCCATTCGCGGCCGACGCGATCGGACAAATGCCCGAGACAGATCTGGCCGGGAATGCCGAGCAGGCTGACAACGCCGAGCGCCCAGACGCCGACGCTGGAGCTGAAGCCGATATCGAGCAGGAACTTGGTCTGGTGCACCTGCACCGCGTACCAGACGTACGAGCCGCAGAAATAGCCGACCGCGATCCACCAGAACCGCGCGGTGCGCAACGCGCGCGGCAGCGTCCAGTCGGTGCTGGCCCAAACCGGATCGACGATGTTGGAGGCCGGTTTGGCCGATGTCGCCGTCGGCGCAGCATCGCCATCTGGTTGCAGCCCGATGTCCTCGGGCCGCCGATGCAGTAGCAGGTTGATCGGGCGCGAGCACGACCAGCACCACGATCCCCATCGCGGCGCAGGCAGTGCGCCAGCCGGTCTGCTCGATCATGTGCTGCACCCACGGCAGCAGCGTCACCGAACCGATCCCGACACCGGCAAAGGCAAGCCCGATCGCGAGCCCGCGACGGCGGATGAACCAGTTCGGCAGGAACAGGGAATGGCCGGAATAGCCGAGGCAAACGCTGCCGGCGCCGACCAGCACACCGATGGTGAGATAGAGATGCCATGGCTGTGAGGTCAGCGGGGCCAGCAACAGCCCCGCTCCCATCAGCAGCACACCGAGCTCCATCACCGCGCGCGGACCATGGCGATCCATCAACCGGCCGATCAGCGGGCTCGCAATGCTCGACGCCACGAAGCCGAACGAGAACGCGCCGGCCGTGACGCCGCGCTCCCAGCCGAATTCACTAAGGATCGGCGGATAGAACAGCGAGAACGCCGTCCGCGCGTTGACGCCAATCGCCATGGTGACGAAGGTCACCGCGACGATGATCCAGCCGTAGAAAAAGGGGAGTCGTTCAAACATGTGATCCCGACAGAACAATCCGACGCTGCGTCAACGCCGATACCTTAGCCATCATGCCCACATTGTTATCAAAGATTTCACAGCCCGCCGTTTCTACCTATAGTTGACTTTTCGTCGGAGCAAAGTACTCTTTCTAACGCCCTGTAAAAAATGGGTTTGCTAATCTTCAGAGGAGAGCAGCATGGGTGGCTTGTGCGCCGACAGCTATGTCCCGAACGTTCTGACGCAGATAAACCGCAGGTTCATGGGAGATGCCTTGACCGAGATGATTGCGCTTCAGAAGGAATTCAAGGTGTTTTCGCCACAACATACGCTGAGAAGTGCATTCGCACTCCTCGGCATCGCTCCCGTCGAAGAAAGGGATCGTAACGGGTTCATGATTTACTTCGATCGACTGAAGAAGACTGCAGCTGAGCTTGACGGGACACCAACGGCGACAAGCGGGCACGATCAGATCATGCTGTCCATTCAGCAAAACCTGGAGAGCAACAATCCAAAGCCGGTGTTCTTTACCAACCACGCAAGTGGGAGAACAAAAGGAACCGTGCGAATTTCCTATGAACAAGTGCTGAGTTTTTCGAGCGAAAGCTTCCTCACGATCTCATTTCCCATGATTTCTGCCGAGGCATACAAGATGAAGGCCGGCAGCAGGGGCGTTGTAGATGCATTGATTGGAGACCAAGGTAAGGAACTACTGGTCGAGAACGCTTGAGCGTCATGGCCCCACTCCGCTTGGAGTCGACTGGCCAAGCGCTGCGTCGCAATGTCTGCGCCTCGTGCAGCTGTTGAAGCTTGTTGACTTCAAGCGGCCGTTGAGCCTGAGAATGGGACGGACAAGAAGCCAACCGGACGGGCGGCTCACGAAAAGCGTCGCCTTTGCATCATGCACGGCCAACTCTGTGAAGCAGTTCATAGACAGCGGCGCGAATTGGTGATTGTACCGTGAGCCAGCCATCCGCCGACATCTCGCCGAAAGCGGGGAATCGGGTTATCATGGCTTTTTGGGGAGAAATACCATGGGCAGTTTGGTTGCCGACCGTTACGTCCCGGATCTTCTACAACAGATGAATTCCCGATTTATTGCTGAAGCCCTGGGCGAAATGGTCCAGTTTCAGAAGGAGTTCAAGGTCTTCTCGCCGCAGCATACGCTGCGGATGTCCTTCGGGCTGCTCAATATTGCGCCGGTTGGCGAAGAGGATCGCGAGGGGTTTTTCAAATATCTGAATCTGCTGAAGAAGGCGGGCGCGTCAGTCGACGGCAAGCCGTCGAAGCTGAATGGACACGATCAAATCATCGCGTCGCTGCAAGGCAATCTCGAGAGCGGCAAGCCGTTGTCGGTGTTCTTTACCTCGCACTCTGGGGACCAACCGAAGGGCGTCGTGAAGGTGACGGCCGGCGATCGCGTCCTGAGTTTTTCCCCTTTGGTTTTTCTTACGATCTCGATGCCAACGATCGGGGCCGACCACCCGAAGGCCGGCAAGCGCAAGAAATAGCGTGAAACCTCGGCGATGCTCGAACTGCACGCCAAGGTTCGCGATTATTATTCCGGAACGCTGGAGCGTCACGGCCCGACCCCGCTCGGGGTCGATTGGCCGAACGTGCTCTCGCAGTATCTGCGCTTCGTGCAGCTCGTGAAGCTATGCGATTTCGGGCAAACATTCAGCCTGAACGATTTCGGCTGCGGCTACGGCGCATTGCTGGAATTCCTGGCCATGCGGCATGGCGATGCAAAGGTGACCTATCGCGGCATCGACATTTCGCCGGCGATGATCGCGGCCGCCCGCACCCGCTGGGCCGGCAACACGCAGGCCGTGTTCGCCGAGGGTTCGCAGTGCGGCGCACTCGCCGACTATTCGCTCACAAGCGGCACCTTCAACGTCCGGCTCGGTCATCCCGTCGGCGAATGGGAAGTCTATGTCGAGGCGATCCTCACCGATCTCGAGGCCAGCAGCCGGATTGGTTTTGCCGTCAATTTCATGTTGCCTCGCGATGAGGCCCCTGCCGAAGCGGGGCTGTATCGCACCACGCCGGAGCGTTGGACGCCGCTTTGCGAGCGGTTTGGCCGCGTGGAGTTGATCACCGGCTACGGACTTCGGGAATTCACGCTTCTTGTCCGCAAGACCCCGCCGACGACTGCGCGAGCGGGAACAGGCTCTCGAAAGGCCGCGCGCCGGTCTCCTCGATAAGGTCCCGGGCGCGGGCCAGCAGGTCACTCAGCCGATATCCCGGATGCTGTACGCTTCCTGCGCTGACCACCTGTGCCAGCACCAGCGTGGCGCGACACTCCGCAAGGCGCGATCGCCGCTCTGCCGCGACCGCGATGGCGTTTTCGGCAGCGCGGAAGGCCGCGGCAGGACTGTCATTCCTAAGATGGATTTCCGCCAAGAACGCCAGCATGTCGCTTTCGTATTCCAGGCCGGCAAAAACCTCCCGCGCAAGGTGAATGGCTGATTCAATCTTCTGAATCGCCCCGACGTGATCTCCGGATAATGACAGCGCAAGCCCGCGGAACGCATTCGCATAGACCGCGAGGTAAGGGATGCTGCTTGTAGCAGCGATCTCGTCGATGCGCTGACTATGAAATCCGGCGAGCTCCCGGTCGTGCATCAGCCACGCCAATTCGGCGCCGGCATGGTGCGGTATTGACTGGATGGCCGCATCGGGGTGTTCCTGCTCGCTCGATATCAACTGCGCAATGCAGTTGCGTGCAATGTCGAAGCTGCCCATCCGCGCCAATATCCGCGTGCGCAGGCTCTCAGCCCAGCGCTTCACATTGAATCCGATCACCGCCTCGTGGGATCTCCGGATGTTGTCGATCTGGCGAAGGGCGGTATCGCCGGCCGCGAGCGCTTCCCGCAGCTTGCCGGCGTGGCCGTAGGCCTGGCAGAGGAACACGAGCAGTATCGCCTGGACGCTGAGGTCCGTGCTGTCGGACAAATCAATCGCCTGCAACACCTGCTTTGCGTATTCATCCGCCGAGCCGGTGCAGGTGGAGATTCGGCCAAAGGCGGCGAGGATCAACACCTCCGAGACCGAGTCCTTCAAATCCCGCGCGATATCGAGCGCTTCCTTGAAGAACGGCGCGGCCTCGTCGACAGTCATACCATCGCGCCAGCCAAGAGCCACGATCTGCAGCGATGCACGCATGCGCAGCTGGTTGGTCTCGGACGAATAAGGCAGCGATTGTAGCAGCCGGCGGACCTTCAGCCACGACTTCATCGCCAGGCGCGAATTGGTGGTGCCGATCCAGGCCGCAGCGCGCGCGGTGTAGGCGGCCGCCGGCGCATAATCCTTCGCCGCCTCGAAATGATGGGCGATCGGGTCGGCATATTCGCTCAGCTGATTGTGGTGGAAGCGCTCAAGCGCCCTGGCCACCGCGGCATGCAACTCGACGCGGCGTGTGCGCAGTTGCATGGCGTAGGCAACTTCCTGGATCAGCGGATGGCGGAAGGCAAAGCGAACCTGCTCAGTCTCGCTGGCCCCCGCCTGGATCAACTCAAGCTGCGACAATCGGCTGAGAATGCCAACGAGATCGGTGTAGGTCGTGCGTGTCACTTCGGCCAGCACCGAAAGTGGAAATTCCCGTCCAATCGTAGCGCCGATCTGCAGCACCTCCTTGTCCATCGGCGCAAGGCGGTCGATGCGCGCACCGATCACAGTCTGGACCGTCGCCGGCAGTGTCTCAGGCGATACCTGCCCGGACGTCTCGTAATAGCCAGGCCTGCCGGTGAGATCGCCACCATCGATCAGCGACCGGATCAATTCCTCCGCGAAGAACGGATTCCCGCCACTTCGTTCGACAATGCTGCCGGAAATTGCGCCGGTGGATGGATGATCGCCGATCACATCTTCGATCAAGGCGGAAATATCCTCATCATGGAGTTCGACGAGCCGGATCTCCTTGAATTCCGGCCCCTCCTGCCACGGCGCATGATAGCTCGGCCGGTATGTGAGAATAATCAGGGCGCGGCTGACATGCGCGACATTCACCAGCGCCGAGACGAACTCGATGCTCGCCTCGTCGAGCCAGTGGATGTCCTCGATGATGATCACCGACGGCGTGCGCGTGCCGTCGCGCACGAGGCTTACCACGAGATTGACAAGCCGCGTGTGCCGCGTCTTTGGCTCCATCGCAGGCGCCGGGGATTGCGGGTCGCGGATGCCGAGAAAATCGGCGAGCAACGCCACGTCGTCCATCAAATGCGGGACCGAGGACGCGATCCGTTCCGCGATCTTGGTGCGCGCCGCCTCCGCATCGTCGCTCGAGGCGATCCGGAAGAAGTTGCGGAAGAATTCCAGCAGCGGCTGCAGCGGGCCGGAATGGTCGTAGGGCGATGCACTTGCCTCCTGCACCGGCACCAGACGCTCCCTGGCGCTGCGGGCGAATTCGAAGCACAGGCGGCTCTTGCCGATGCCGGGCGGCGCCGAAATCCCGATCACCTTGCCGGCGCCCTGCTCGGCCCCGGCGAACGCCTGCTGGAGGATGGCAAGTTCGGCGTCGCGCCCCCGATAGCTGCCGACGACGGCATCACGGAACGGCGCGCGCGCCGGCGTCATGCCGACCAGCCGGTAGATACCGATCGGCCGCGGAAATCCCTTCACGTCCTGATGGCCCAGGGCATGCGCGTCGCAAAACGACTGCACCAGCTTGAACGTCGACTCGGTGATGCAGATGTCGCCAGGCTGGGCCATATGCTCAAGCCGGCTCGCAAGATGTACAGCGGCGCCGTAGACGCTCTGCTCTTTGGTGAACTTGTCGGGCACGCCCGCGACGATTTCCCCGGAATGAATGCCGACGCGCAGCACGATGTCGTTGTCCCGCGACGACTGCATCATGGTGAGTGCCGCCTGGCAGGCACGCAGCGCATGGTCCTCCTGGGCATGGGGGATGCCGAAGATCACCATCAGCCCGTCGCCCATGCTGCGCATGATGGTGCCGTGAAACTGCTGGACCGCATTGCCCATCCGCGCCAGCGCCGGCGGCAGGCGATCAAGGGCAAGCTCGGGATCGTTGTCCCCGATCAATTCCGTGGAGCCGACAATGTCGGCAAACATCACGGTGACGACCTTGCGCTCGCCAACCGGCTGGACCTGGACCAGGCGCTCACCGCAGGCACCGCAAAACCGTGCGGATTCGAGATTGGCATGCTGGCAATTCACACAGACGGCGGTAAAGCTGAGGCCACACGACCGGCAGACGCCATCTTCCCCGAGGGTCTCAGTCTGACAGGCCGGGCACAGCATCAACACCACCCTCCCGATCTGCTGTCCGTTTACAGACTCCGGCACGCCCTGGCACGATCGGGAGGCCGGTCACATGAGCCTATGAAGCCAGAATCGGCGTCCAACGCCAAGCCTTACCTTTAAGCGAGGCCGGGATAAGGCGCTCAATCCCCCAGCGCATGGCTTTCGTGCCCGAAATAAGCGCGCTCGAGCCGGTACGGCAGGTCGCTTTCGCCGGTCGGCGCCTCCAGCGCGATTGCGCCCTGCACCAGGGCATAGACGCGGTCGGCCGATGCCAGCGCCTTTTCCAGCAGTTGCTCGACCAGCAGCACGGCGGTGCCCTGCTGGCGCAGCCGGTCGATGACATTGAGGACGCGGTCGACCAGCACCGGCGACAGGCCGGCGGAGGGTTCATCCAGCATCAACAGCCGGGGACGGCGAACCAGGCCCTGCGCCACCGTCAGCATCTGCTGCTGTCCGCCCGAGAGCGCGCCACCACGCTCGTGGCGTTTCTCGGCGATCTCCGGGAAGAACGACAGTGCCTCCTCGATTCGCCCGCTGCGTTCGGCGCGCGGCAGGTCGTAGCCGGCGAGCAGCAGATTGTCGGTGACCGAGATCTGCGTGAAGACCCGATGGCCCTCGATCACATGCACGAGGCCGGCGCGCGCGGCATCGCGAGGCGTGGCATTGGTCATGTCGCGGCCATCGAACCGGATACGCCCGGCGGTGACCGGCAGCAGCCCCGACATCGCGCGCAGCAGCGTGGTCTTGCCGGCGCCGTTGGGACCGAGCAAGGCAACAACCTCGCCGGCGGCGATGGTGAGATCAATGCCGTGCAGCACGCGGATTTTTCCGTAGCCGGATTCCAGCGCGCGCACCGCGAGCAGAGGTTCAGCCGCCGAGGTAGGCACTGACGACCTCCTTGTGGATACGAATCTCCGCCGGCGTTCCCGCCGCCAGCGTGCGGCCGAGATTGAGCACGGTGACCTGATGGCAGATGTCGAAGATCAGATCGGCATGATGCTCGACCAGCAGCACGCCGGTGCCGCGGCTGCAGACCGCCTTGATCAGCGCAGCCAGCCGCGCGATCTCGTTATTGGAAAGACCTGCTGCGGGCTCGTCGAGCAGCAGGAAATCCGGATCCAGCATCAGCGCCCGCGCGATCTCGATGAAGCGCAACTCGCTGTGCTGCAGGCGATCGACGCGCACGTCGGCGAGGCTTTCCAGTCCGACGACGCTGAGCAGCGCCCGCGCCTTGGCGGCAAGCAAGCGTTCGTCCGCGCTATTGCGCGGCAAAGCAAGCATCGCCTCGACGAAGGTCGCCCTGCCCTCGATCGATCCGCCGATCATGACGTTCTCAAGCACCGAGGCCTCGCCGATCACGCGCGGTGTCTGGAAGGTGCGTGCGATGCCGCTGATGGCGCGCGACAGGGGCTGGCCCGCGGGCAGCACCTCATCGCCGAGCGTCATAGTGCCGGCTTTCGCGGCGTAGTAGCCCGAGATCACGTTGAGCGTCGTGGTCTTGCCGCTGCCGTTCGGACCGATCAGGCCGTGGATCTGGCCGGGCGCAACGTCGAGATCGAGCCCGTCGATCGCTTTCACATTACCGAAACTCAGCGCAATTCCACGCAGCTTCAGCGCCTTGCCGCCGGCCCGGCGGCGCACGATGTCGGCGAGAACAGCCGGCCGCGGAACGATGGCGCGGTTGCTCGCGAGCGGGCGGCGGTTGCGGAAATCGAGCAGCGCCGCGATGCCGCCGGGCATCACCAGCACGATCACCAGCAGCAGCACGGCGTAGAGAAATGTCGACCATGCCGCCAGAGGTGCGGCAATCTCCGGCAAGATGGTCAGGATGATGGTGCCGAGCATCGGCCCCAGGATCGAGCCGCGGCCGCCGATCAGGATCGCGATGAAGAACAGCACCGAGAGATCGAAGGTGAAGGCATCCGGCGTGATATAGGTCTGCAAGGTCGCGAACAGTCCGCCGGCGATCGCAGCGAGCGCACCGGCGAACAGGAAGATCGCGACCAGCATCTTTGGCTTTGAGATGCCGGTGGCTTCGGCGGCGACTTCGGCATCGCGCACCGCGATCAGGGCGCGGCCGAACCGGCTGCGCGCGATGTTGGCGCTCATCCAGGTGGTAACAGCCGCGAATGCGATGCAGAGGCCGTAGAAACCCCACGGCGTGTTGAACGGCTCCGGGAATTCGGGACCGGTGATGCCGATGCCGCCGCCGGTGACACTCTGCCAGGCCAGCGCGATCTGGGTCACGATGGTGGCAAAGCCGAGCGTCGACATAGCGAAGTAGAAGGTGCGCAGCCGCAGCGCCGGCAGGCCGACGATCACGCCGAAAATCGCCCCGATGCAGCCTGCGACCGGCAACGCGGCGAACACCGGAATCGCAGGCATCACATTGCCCGCGACCAGCACGCTCGTCGTGTAGGCACCAAGCGTCAGCAGCGCGACATAACCGATCGCGAGATGACCGGCGAACCCGACGACCAGGTTCAGGCCTGATACCAGCACCCAGTAGATCGCCATGCGGGTGCCGATCAGCGCCCAATAGTCGTTGCTGACGAATGGCAGCAGCAATGCGAGCGCGAGGATACCGAGGAACGGCGCGATGTGCGGCAAGGCCGCGCGCCAGGCGCCGCTGCCGGTCCGGGACGGAGTGGCAGTGAGCGCGGTCATCACACTCTCCGCGCGGTCGACGCGCCGAACAGTCCTTGTGGCGCGGCGAGCAAGACCACGATGAACAGCGTGAACACCGCAACCGAGGAGAAGATGCCGCCGACCAGGAAGTTCGCGGCCTGCTGGAACAGGCCGAGCGCCAGCCCGCCGATGATCGCCCCGCGATTGTTGCCGAGCCCGCCGAGCGCCACCGGCACGAAGCCGTAAAAATTCAGCAGCGCGCCATTGGCGAAGAAGGCGAGCAGCAATTGCCCGCCGGAGAAGCCCGCGATGCCGCCGACCACGCCGGCGAGCGCGTAGCTCGCGACCCGCAGATTGCGTTCCGGCAATCCGAGCGCTCGCGCCGCAAAATTGTCTTCCGCGATGGCCAGGAAGGCACGACCGACCAGCGTGCGGCGGTAGAGATATTCGAGGCCCAGAATCGTGACGGCGCAGGCCACAACCGGTAGCCAGAATTTCTCGTCGAGGCCCCCCTCACCCAGCCCAACCGCGCGCGGGAACGGCTGCGGCTCGGTGCCCCATTTGATCGCGGTGATCTGCTGGATCATCAGCGCAACCGCCAATGTCGACAGCACATAGAGGTGCTGGTCGAGATTCTTCAGTACCGGGCGCACCGCGACGAATTCGGTGATGACCCCGATCACGGCGCAGCAAGCAAGCGTCAGCAGGAAGCCTATGGCAATCGGCAGGCCCAGCTTCAGCGTGAACATCGAGCCGAACACGCCGCCCAACATGGCGAGCTGGCCGGCGGTGAAGCTCATCACCCGCGAGGTCGAGAACATCGTGTTGTAGGTGACGCCGACCAGCGCGTAGATCGCGCCGGCCGCGAGACCGGATGCAAGAATCGAGGTGAGCATCGAGGCGAGCATCGGCTGCGCCCTCCCCGTGACTTAGGTGTATCCCGGCGCCAGCGCGAAGGTGCCGTTCTTCGCGGTGCTGGCCTCCGACATCACGATCTCCTCGGTCAGGTAGCCATTATGCTCGGTCGGCGAGAAATGGAAGTTGCCGAAATAGCCGGGATAGGTCGACAGCGTATTCCAGTATTTGATGATGTCAGCGCCGTCGGTCGAGCCACTTTCCGCAACCGCCTTGGCAATCAGCTCGATGCAATCGATGCCGCCCGCGATCCACCACAGCAGCGTGTCGTTCAGCGCGACGTTGGCCTTGGTCAGGCGCGCGACCAGATCCGCGCTCTTCGACGGCAGCTTGCCGGCGCTGTCATAGCTGCAGCTCTTGTAGCCGATCGCATAGACCTTGTTCCAGTTCTCCGGCTTGGCGACGAGGTTGGCGAGCTCGCCCGACGCCAGCGAGGGATGACCGACAAAGGGAACGTCCCAGTTCAGCGCGGCGCGGGTGTTGAACATGCGCGCCTCCATGCCGGTCGAGACGCTCCAGACCACGATCGCCTCGGCGCCGGCGTTCTTGGCACGCAGCATATCCGGCGTCATGTCAGGCTGGGTCGAATCGACATTGGCTTGATAGACCACCTCGGCGCCGTCCTTCTTGAAGGCCGTGACCGACGCGCCAACCGCAGTGACGCCGTATCCGGTGGTGTCACCGATGACTGCGACCTTCTTCACCTTGAGTATCTTGAGACAATAATTGCGCACCGCATCGTCCCATTGGCTGTTTGATGGCGCGATGCGGAACGCATTGGGGAACTTGACCGGATCGATCAGGGTCTCGACGACGCAGGGGTGAAGGTCCGGCATCTTGGCGCGCGCCATGATCGGCGTGGTCGCCAGCGCCTCGCCCGAATTCAGCGGTCCCCAGATCGCATGAACCTTGGCCTGGCTGATCAGCTCCTGGGTGGCGTTGACCGCCTTGGTCGGATCGCCCTGGGTGTCGCGCATCACGAGTTCGATCTTGCGGCCCTTCACCCCACCGGCGCCGTTGATGGCGTCAACGGCAAAATTGACGCCGCGATTGAAGCCGACGGTTGGTGCCGAGCTCGGACCGGTGATCGCCGCGAGGCAGCCAATCCTGATCGGTTCGGTCTGTGCAATCGCAGGCGCCGGGAAAGAGAACGATGCGGCGCCGAGTGCGCCGGCGCTGCCCAACAAAACGTCACGGCGTGAAACGGCCATGTGATGCACTCCCTCTTTGGGGCGCCCGTCGTTGATCGCGGACGTCCGTTTGTTCATTATCCACGGCTTCAATGGCTGCGGTTTCGGTCAACCCAAGTTTGAGCCTGACCCAAACGCCTTGTCCAGCCCCCATCCACGCATTGACTCGCAACCTGCGTTCATCACTTTGGCCGCCGCGTCCACTGATCGGCGTTGACGGCACCGACTGGAATTTCACCGGCAATGATCTTTGCGACCTGGCGCACGGTCTCCGACGATTGATGCTCGATTGCCTGCGGCGTCAGGCCGCCGACATGCGGCGTCGCGATGACGTTGGAGAGCTGCGCAAGCTCCGGTGACGGCATCTGGTCGAGCGCGCGGCCGACATCCATCGCCGCCCCGGCAATCCGGTTGTCGCGCAGAGCGGCCGCAAGCGCGACCTCGTCGACCAAATTGCCGCGCGACAGGTTGATGAAGAACGCGTTCCGTTGCATCCGCGCCAGCGCCGCCTCCCCGATCAGATTCTCGGTCTGCGCATTGGCGACCGCAAGACAGACGACGTAGTCGGCCTGCGCCAGCAGATCGTCGAGCGGCAGGTGCCGGATCGCGGCGTCGTCGATGATGGCGAAGGGATCGGCGACCAGCACCTTCATGCCGAGCACCTTTGCGATCTCGGCGAGAGCGCGGCCGATGGCACCATAACCGATGATGCCGATGGTGCTGCCGGCCAGCTGCCGGCCCATCACGACGTCGGGGCTCCTCCCCGCATGGTAGTCGGCGGTAGCGCGCGAGACACCGCGCGACAGGTCGACCATGAAGCCGACCGCGAGCTCGGCGACCGACTGGATGAAACCGGGGCTTGCCTGCGTCACCAGCACGCCAGCGGCGGATGCAGCTTCGACGTCGATGTTGCGGATATCGACAGCGCAGCGCACGAAAGCACGCAGTTTCGGCAGCAGCGGAAATATCTCACCGGGGCCCGGCGTCATGCGGTCGGCGACGATGATGTCGACATCAGCAGCGGCGCTCACCAGGGCTGCCGCGTCGAGCGCCACGTCGCCCTCATGCAGCTTGACATCAGCCACCCCACGCAGGCCGCTCAGGCTCTGTTCGCCATAATAGTCGCGGCGCATCTGCGGGGTGTGGGCCAGCAGCACTTTCACGATCGCACTCTCCTAGTAACCCAGCGCACGCGGCAGCGCCGTGCTGATGGCGGGCACGAAGGCGATCACCAGCAGGCACAGCAGCAGCAGGCCGAGATAGCCCAAGATCGGCTTGATGGTCTGCTCGATCGGCACATTGCCGATCAGGCAGGCGCCATAGAGCCCGAGGCCAAGCGGCGGCGCGAACAGCCCGAGCCCCATCGAGATCACAAGCACGACGCCGAAATGCAGGGGGTCAATGCCGAGCTTGACCGCGACCGGCAACAGCAGCGGCCCGAAGATGATCAGCGCCGCGGCACCTTCGAGCACCGAGCCCATCACTATCAGCACCGCGATCGACAACAGCAGGAACAGCCAGACGCCATGGCTGCCGGAGACCGAGAGCATGAACTCGCCGACCGCATGCGGCACCTGCTGCAGTGTCAGGATGAAGGCGAGCGACTGCGCCGCCGCGACGATGAACAGCACCAGCCCCGAGCGCGTCGCCGATTGCACGAAGCAGTGCGCGAGGCTCCTCACGCCAAGCTCGCGGAACAGCAGGCTGCCGACGGCAATCGCATAGACCGCGGCGAAGGCCGAGATTTCGGTCGCGGTGGCAAAGCCGCTCTTGAAGCCGAAGAAGATCATGAAGATCAGCCCGAACGAGGCGATCGCACCGGTCCACAGGCCCGACACCGCCGCGCGCGGTTCGGCTTCGCTGACTACCGCCGGGCGCTTGCCGAAGATGATCGACACCGCGATCAGCGCCACCGCCATCAGCGCGGCCGGCAGCATGCCGGCGACGAACAATCCACCGATCGAGAGGTTGGCAACGAAGCCGAGGATGATCAGATTGATGCAGGGCGGAATCGTCTCCGCCATGACAGCCGACGCGGCGAGCAACGCCACCGCGCTGCCCGGGTTCTGCCGCGAGCGCCGCGCCGCCGGGATCAGCACCGAGCCGACGGCCGCGACATCGGCCATTTTCGAGCCTGAGATGCCCGAGAACAGCACCATCGATATCACCATCACGACATTGAGCCCGCCGCGCATCCGCCCAACCCCACGCTGCAACAGCTCGATCAGCCGCACCGACATGCCGTTGGCTTCCATCAGGTAGCCGACCAGGATGAAGAACGGGATCGCCAGCAGCACGAAATTGTCGATGCCCCGCGCCATCTGCTGGGCGAAGATCACGCCGGGCAGCGTGCCCTCGACCCAGAGGAAGATCAGCGCCGCCAGCGCCAGCGCAAATCCGATCGGCAATCCACCGACCAGCGTGACGAAGAAGCCGACCAGCATCAGCGTTTGCGACGACGGCACCGACGACGGCGCAAATGCGTCCCAGGCCAGATAGACGCCGGCGATCACCCCGGTCGCGACGATGCCTGCGATCATGTCGCGCAGCGGCCGGCTGCAGAACAGTTCGAAGGCGAAGATCGTCATGAACAGCGCGCCGACGCCCATCGGATAGAACGTCCATTCCAGCGGCAGGCCGGAGCCCGATGTCTGCCCGGTGGTCAGCCAGCCCATCTTGAGAGCGTTGAACGCGACATAACCGGCGACGATGGTGACGAGCAGCGCGCCGACGGCATCGACGACACGCCGCGCGCTTCCGGGCAGCATGTCGACGAAGAAGGCGACGCCGAGGTTCTCGCTGCGCGCCAGCGCGCTGGCCGCGCCGAAGAAACTCGACCCGACCATCAGGCCGCGGGCGACGTCGTCGGACCACTCGACCGGTGCATTGAACAGGTAACGAGCCAGCACCGAGACGCAGACCACTACCAAATCGGCGGCGAGCAGGATCGCGGCGATCGCGTCGCTCAAGCCAAGCAGCGGCGCCGTGATCCGATAACTGGTGCCGGGTGCGACTGCGGCGACTGACATCGCGACGGCCTCAGGCCTGGGTCGCGCGGATCATGTCGACGACGGCCTTCGCCTCCGGCCGCGCCTTGATGAAATTGTCGGTCTGCGGCAGCACACGCTTGCGGAACGCTTCCTTGTCGCATTCCACGACAGTGACGCCCTTCTCCACCAACGCCGCCAGCGCTTCCTTCTCCACCGCAAGGCCGTGAACGCGGGTATCGATCGCAGCCTTTTTAGCGGCGTCGAGGAAGCCCTCGCGCAGCTTGGGGTCCATGCGATTGAATGTCGTGTCGCTGAAATAGACCGCGAGCGGCGAGAAGATATGCTGAGTCAGCGCGTAGTTCTTTGCGGTCTCGTAGAACTTGC
The DNA here is from genome assembly GCF_000938305.1 of Bradyrhizobium sp. LTSP885. Taxonomy (GTDB): domain Bacteria; phylum Pseudomonadota; class Alphaproteobacteria; order Rhizobiales; family Xanthobacteraceae; genus Bradyrhizobium. Next base: position 170,070 of record NZ_JYMT01000002.1, on the reverse strand, counting down.
TGGCGAGGATGGTCGGCGGGTCATGCTCGAGCCCGTCGAGCACACCGGCCTGCAGCGCCGTGTAGATCTCGCCGAACGCCAGCGGCGTCGCCGCCGCGCCCATCAGGCGCAGGCATTCGGTGATGATCGGGTTCGGCAGGGTACGGATCTTCAGCCCGGCGAGATCCTCCGGCGTCTTCACCGGCTTCTTCGACAGCACGCTGCGGGCGCCGAAATTGTAAGCCCAGGCGATGATGCGGATATTGCCGCCCTTGAGCAGCGCATCCTCGATCGGCTTCGCCGCACCCGCGTCGAACGCCTTGGTCTGCTGCGGGAAGCTCGAGAAGAGGTAGCCGAGGTCGAAGGTGCCGACCAGCGGCACGAGGTTGGCCGAGATCGACGAGCCCGAGACCATCAGGTCGATCACGCCGAGCTTCACCGAATTGATGACGTCGATTTCCTGGCCGAGTTGGTTGTCGGGGAAGAAGGTGACGTCGATCTGCTCGCCGAGCCCGTTCGCTTTGATCTGCTTGACGAGATTGTCGTAGTAGACGCGGCCGTTGGCGAATTTGAGATCGTTGGGCAGCGACGACGAACATCGCATCTTCATGGTCGCAGCCTCGGCACGCCCGATCAGCACGGGTGCGGCGGCAAGCCACGCGCCGGCTCCGACCGACGACTGCAACACAATTCGGCGGCTCAGGCGCTTCGACATCATGGTGCTCCTCCCCAGGAACGCATTGTTGTTGCCCGTCGCATTGATTGCAGCGAGCTTGGCAGGCTATTTGTCATAATGTATGACAAAACAAATCCGGTTGCGCAAGTCCGCAACCGGATTGTGCAAGGGCGCGGCCTGCCGACGCACGCACCAACCGCAACGAGGCTCCCCGATGTTCCAGACCTCCAACGTGTTGCGTCGGAACGTGCACAGCCAGGTCACCGACCGGGTCGGCGGCAGCATCGTCCGCGGCGAGATCGGCATCGGCGAGACGCTGCCGCCGGAAATGCAGATCTGCGAGATGATGGATGTCAGCCGCACCGTGGTGCGCGAGGCGATCCGCACCCTCACCGGCAAGGGCCTGATCGAGTCGCGGCCGAAGAGCGGGACGCGTGTCCGTCCAGCCGAGCAGTGGAATCAGCTCGATCCCGATGTGCTGCGCTGGCACCTCGAGACATCGGATATGGATCAGTATCTGGCAAAACTGTTTCAGTTGCGCACCGCGGTCGAGCCGGCCGCCGCAGCGCTTGCCGCGGTCCAGGCCAGCGAGGAGGATATCGCGCGCATCCGCGCCGGCTGTGACGGCATGGACGCGGCTGAAATCAACGAGGAGTTCGTCGTCGCCGACATCGCCTTTCACCAGGCGATCTATTTCGCGACCCGCAACGAGTTCTTCTGGCCGATCGCCCAGATGTTCGAGATCACCTTGCGCCAGAGCTTTGCAATCGCTGCGACCGGCTCGCACCGTCCGCGCGCCCTGATCGAGCACCGCGCCGTGCTGGATGCGATTGCCGCGGGCGACGCGGACGCCGCGCGCGAGACGACGGTCGTGCTGCTGGCGCATTCCGCCGACGATCTGGTGCGGATTCGCGGCCGCGAATTCGAGACGACGGCGCCGCGGCCTGCGCGCAAGCGGTGATGATCGTGATAAGCGCACTGCCCTCCCCCACCGTCGTCCCTGCGGAAGCAGGGACCCATAACCACAGGATTGGGTTGTTAGATGAGCTGGGGCCACAGCGTCGCGCAGCAATCAGCATTTGTGGTTATGGGTCCCGGGTCAAGCCCGGGACGACAGCGCGTGTGTGGCAACACTTGTGAGTCATACACTCGCATTCTCGCGACATTGATTTGTCCGAGCTTTGCATTTCGTCAATGATCGTGCTCGACCCCGGTCAAGGTGTCCGCGGGCAATACTGATACCTGCCGCCCTGATGCCAGAGCAGCCGGTCGACCCTTCCATCCTTGTCGCGCAGAAATATCCCCTGCGCGTCGACCATCCGCATGAAGAAGCGGTTCTCGCTCTCGGCAAATAATTCAAACTCGGGCTGTCCGGTCCCGCGCACGAACAGCCTTTCCGACTCGGCGCGGATCGTCAGCGCGAAATTCGGTCCCAACTGGTAGACGCCCGCGTAGGCCGCAAGGATCGCAGGATCGACCGTCACCTCCGGAGGATATTGGGCGAGTTTGCTCGCAGGATTAGCCAGGTTGAACCCGATGTCGTTGACGGAATTTGCCGTGTTGGACAACACAACCGCACCGGAGCGCAGCGAGGTGGAGTACCCGACAAAGGTGCCGTATCCGCCGGTCATGCCGTCCTTCCAGACGATCTCATCCTTGTTGGCCGACAGGATGAACCAGCCAAGGCCGACTTCCCACCTCGGAACGTTCGTTGGGCGGCGGGTTTGCAGCAGCAGATCGATCGCCGGGCGCAGCGGTGCGCCAGCGCCGGCCATGCAGGTCGCATTCATGAACTTGACCAGGTCGTTGGCGGTCGATCGCAGCGCGCCGGCACCGGCAAGCGTGGGAATATCCCAGTTCGAGGCCGGCTTGAGATTGGAGAGATGCCCCTGCGCCAGGCGCTCGCGCATTGAGGCGGTCAGCGATATCCGCGTATCCGCCAGCCCCAGCGGCGCGCAGACCCGCGACACCACAAGGTCCTCGTAACTCATGTTGGCCCGCAGCGCGAGCACATGCCCGAGCAGGCCGAATCCCAGATTGGAATATTCGTAATGCGTCCCCGGATCGAAGCGCAGGGTGTGGCCGGAGAGAAACGCGTAGAGCTGTTCGACGGTGTAGGCCGCATAGGGATTGTCACCGTCGGCCGGTATTCCGTCGGGGACGCGCGGCAGGCCGGATGAATAGGTCGCAAGGTCCAGCAATGTGATCTGCTTTCCGCTGCGGGCCGGCATCTTCACATCCGTGGGAAGAAATTTCGCGGCCGGATCGTCGAGGGCGACCTCGCCACGCGTCACCATCTCGGCCAGCAGCAACGCCGTGAAGACCTTGGTGATCGAGCCGATCTCGAACACGGTGTCGCCGTCCAGCGCCCGATCGTTGGCCGCGCCGCTGTGGCCATGGGCCACCGTTTTCTGGCCGGTGGAATCGAATACGCTGGCGACGATGCCGAGGCTTTGGCGGGCTCGATCGACGCGATCCCGCAGGATATTTCTGATGTCCTCATCCGGCGCGAAGCCGGCATACGCCCGCACCGAACAGACCGCGCTCGCGATCGTTCCGAGAAGAAAGTCCCGACGCGCAATCACCATGGCTCTCCCGGCAGGCGGATGCACCGCCTCGAATTGTAAGGCCGTCCGCGGTGGTGGCAAGGGAGCGACGTGCTATCAACAACACTTGAAGAGACAGATTTGACGACGGCCTACTTGGTCCGCGCCACACTGGTGCCGTCCCAATCCGCATCCGTGGGATTGGCGAGCTGATGCTGGCAGCGCGCGATCATCTGCGTTGATGCGGCATCCCCGCCGCGCAGCGCCAGGGTCTTCTCGAACGCTGTTATCGCCGCGGTGAAATCACCGGCGCGCCATGCTGCGAGGCCGGCTTCGTAGGATGTCACCCAATCGGGAGGCGTTGCGCTTTGATCGGCCATTCCGATCAGTTCAAAGATCTGCAAGCCGCCGGCGCGGCCGTAGACCGCGAGCCGGTCGAGCTCGCGGACCAGAATGCGATCGCCCGCCAGCCGCCGCGTCGCCTCGCCGATGATGATGGTCGAGCCATAGACTTTGTTAGTGCTCTCGAGGCGGCTTGCGATGTTCACGGCGTCGCCGATCACGGTGTAGTTCAGCCGCACCTCCGAGCCGATATTGCCGACCAGCATGTCGCCGGAATTGATGCCGATGCGGATCCTGATCGCCTCGCCGGTGTCGTCGACCAGGCCGGCCTGTGCAACCGCACGCTGGCAGGCGAGCGCCGCCCGGCAGCAATCGACGGCATGACCGAGATTTTCCGAAGGCGCGCCCCAGAACGCCATCACGGCGTCGCCGATGAACTTGTCGATGGTGCCGTCTTGCTTCTGGATCTCGCCCGAGACGGCATCGAAATAGCGCGACAGCAGCGGGATGATGCGGTCGCCCGACCGCTCCGACATGCCGGTGAAGCCGGCGAGATCGATGAACATCACACTCATCGGCCGCACCGCGCCGCCAAGCCGCGCACCGTTGCCGTCGCTGACCAGCCGCCGGACCAGATCGGCCGGGATATATTTGCGGAACGCGGCGAGCCCCTGCGCCATATCCCCGATCGCCCCCGACAGGTTTTCAATTTCGGTCAGCCGCGACGGGTGCCGCTCCACCTTGTCCAGATCGAAGCGTTCGACATGCCTGATCTCGCCCATCACCTTGATCAGGGGCGCCGCGATCAGGCGCTGGGCGAGCCATGCCGATACCAGCCCGGCAAAGACGATCAGGATCGCCAGGCCGATCAGCAATTTCCGAATGGTCAATTGTACGGGACCAAGAAACTCCGACTCCGGCACCACTGTTACCAGCGACCAGCCCGGGAACGAGATCGGCGTCAGCACGGCCTTGTAGGCCTTGCCATCCCGTGTCACCTGGGTGTGAAACGGCTGTCCTTCGTTCGGATTGTAGGCACTCCCGGCCTGCCGCATTGCATCGACTGCGACGGGAAACAGCGGATGATCGGTTTTCAGTGCGTTGAGTTCATTGGCGTCCGGATCGGGGGACGCCACGGCGCTGCCGTCGCGCTCCAGAATGAAGGCGCCGGCGGATTTTCCGACCGTGAGCTGCGACAGGAAATTCGAAACCCGCGTCAGTTCGATGATGATGGACAGAACGCCGGTGGCCTTTTGATCGACGTCGATCGGCGCAGCAAACGCCGCCGCCAGCCGCTCGCCGCTGGGAAGCGTCGTCAGCGTGGACCAGTGCTCGTCATTGGTTTCCATGGATACGCGAAACCATTCCTGATCGGCGACCCGATATTTGGTGTCCTCGATCTGGCTGCTCTTGAGCCGCAGGTCATTGCCGACAAATTCGTAGCGGTCGCGCCGCATCTTCGCATCAGACGTGTTGGCGTCGGGCGTGATCTCGAACATTTCGATCACGGCGTCGCCAAGCTTGTGTCCGGCAAAGAACGATCCGTCCGGCCATCCGAATGCGACCCAGGAGATGGTCGGTTCAGACAGCAACTGCGATTTGAAGACGAATTCGCGCTTTTCGGCGTCACGCGCCTCGAACACTTTTCCGGCCAGCAGCGTGCGCACGGCCATCATCGACGATCGCGCTTCGGTCGTGATCGACTGCAGCTCGTCGCCTACGGCGGAGACGATCTGGTCGTTAATGGTGTCGGCCAACGTCTGGCTGACCCGTTGTGCGGTGCGCCACCACAGCAGATGCACGCCGACGGCGCTGACCACGATCGAGGTCAGCACGAGGGCGGAGATGGCACTGCGGATGCCGATGCGCATTGGATAACCCGGTTTCGCGGTATCTCTACCGCATTACGGAACATATCCGCATTTTGTTTCGCCGGCGCGGACGCAAGTCGGGACTCAAGCCGGGACTACGGACACGGGCCTGTGACCATAGTTGAACCGACCAATAACGAAACTTCTGGATTGTTGACTGCGTACACGCCAAGACAGGACAGTTACCCTCAAAGGCTCACTGATGCACGACGTCTCGATCCCGGCGGCCTTGATCGCCGGCCTTGTCAGCTTCCTGTCGCCCTGCGTGCTGCCGCTGGTGCCGCCCTATTTGATCTATTTGACCGGTGCGACCATCGAGCAGGTCAACCAGGACGGGGCGACGGCGGCCTCCAAGCGCGCGGTGATGATTGCGGCGCTGATGTTCGTGCTCGGCTTCTCCACCGTGTTCGTCGCGCTCGGCGCCAGCGCGTCCTTTGTCGGCGGCCTGATCCGCGCCTGGTCGGCCGAGCTCTCGATCCTGGCCGGGATCGTCATCATCATCATGGGCCTGCACTTCCTCGGCGTGACCCGGATCGGGCTCTTGATGCGCGAAGGGCGGCTGACCGCGCCCAAGCCGATCGGGCTGTGGGGCGCCTATGTCATGGGCCTGGCCTTCGCGTTCGGCTGGACGCCGTGCATCGGGCCGATCCTGGCCGCGATCCTCTCGATCGCCGCGGGAGAGGCCACCGTAACCAGGGGCGCCGGGCTCCTTGCGGTATATTCGGCGGGACTCGGCATCCCGTTCCTGCTGGCGGCCTTCCTGGTCGAGCAGTTCTCCTCGCTGTTCGCCCGGATGAAGCGGCAGCTCCACAACGTCGAGCGCGCGATGGGCGTGCTGATGGTGATCACCGGCATCGCCTTCCTGACCGGCAGCGTGTCGACTGTCAGCGTTTGGCTATTGGAAACCTTCCCGGCGCTGCAAAATATCGGCTAAGCCGCTGTAACAAGCGCCTCACTTGAACGAAACTCCTCCCATGACGCGGCCGTAGCTTTCGGCTCGAGCCGATTGACGCGCGTTCGCCCTGAACGCCGGCGCAGGCCGCGTGACGACATGTTCGAGAGGGGTTTCCCATGAATTTCATCGTCAACCTGCTGATTTTGCTGCCGGCGCGGATCGCGGCGTATTTCTCCTGGGCCGGGCCGCTGATCATGCGGATCATCGTCGGCTACACCTTCATGCTGGCCGGCTGGGGCAAGCTCACCAACCTCGCGCAGGTCACCGCGAACTTCGTCGACTGGGGCATTCCCTTCCCCCACATCCTCACGCCGTTCGTATCGGGCGTCGAATGCTTCGGCGGCGTGATGCTGATCCTCGGCCTGTTCACCCGCATCCCCGCCGCGATGCTGGCGGTGGTGATGCTCGTCGCGATCAAGTCGGCGAAATGGGGCGACGTCGATTCGCTGGAGACGCTGTTCGGCTTCGAGGAGATGACCTACTTCGCCGCCTTCATGTGGCTGGCGATCGCAGGCCCCGGCGCCGCCTCGCTGGATCGCCTGCTGGTGAACGCAACAGGGCATCCGAAGGAATCGACCTGAGGGGAGTCGACCTGAGACGGCGGCTCACAATCCCGTGACATCGCGAGCCCCGATCCCGGCGGGCGCGTAGCTCCCAACGCCTCGTGCTCCAGGAGCCGCCATGAAACTCGTCCGCACCATCGCAATGCTCGCCGCGCTGACCGCTTCGCCCGCGTTCGGGGCCGACGGGCCGGCATGGGGCGACTGGAACAACGATCTGTTCGCGCACGCCACGGCCAAAAAGCGCTTCGTCATCCTCGATCTCGAGGCGGTGTGGTGTCACTGGTGCCACGTGATGGAGAAGACCACCTACGCCGATCCGACGGTGCAGGAATTGCTGTCGGCGAAGTATCTCCCGGTCCGCGTCGACCAGGACGCCAATCCGGATCTGTCGAGCCGCTATGGCGATTGGGGATGGCCGGCGACCATCGTGTTCGCGCCTGATGGCACCGAGATCGCGAAGATCAGGGGCTATATCGAGCCGGAGCGGATGCAGGCGCTGCTCAAGGCCATCATCGACGATCCCTCGCCGGGCCCGTCGGTCGGCGAGGCCTTCGAGGTCAAGCCGACGACGTCCGCTTTCCTGACCAAGGAGCAGCGCACCGAGCTGACGAAGAATTTCGACGAGTCCTATGACGACAAGCTCGGCGGCTGGGGCGAGAACCAGAAATATATCGACGCCGACAGTTTCGACCTCTCGCTCACCCGCGCCGAGGCCGGCGATGCCATTGCCGCCAAGCGCGCACGGCAAACGCTGGACGCCGCGGTGGCGCTGATCGATCCGGTGTGGGGCGGCGTGTTCCAGTACTCGGAGGCCGGCAGCTGGAGCCATCCGCATTTCGAGAAGATCATGTCGTTCCAGTCGCAATATCTGCGGCAATACAGCCAGGCCTATGCGCTGTGGAAGGACCCGAAACATCTCGCGGCGGCGCGCAACGTCGAGCGCTATCTCACGAGTTTCCTCCTGAGCCCTGACGGCGCCTTCTATGTCAGCCAGGATGCCGATCTCAACCACGATGTCGACGGCCACGCATACTACGCGCTGCCGGACACTGAGCGCCGCAAGCTCGGCCTGCCCCGCATCGACAGCAACCTCTATGCTCGCGAAAACGGCTGGGCGATCTCGGGACTGGCGGCCTATTACGACGTCACCAACGATCCGAAGGTGTTGGCGATCGCCGAGCGGTCGGCCAAATGGGTGCTCGCCAATCGGGCGCTGCCGGATGGCGGTTTCCGCCACGGCGACAAGGATCGCGGCGGCCCGTTCCTCGGCGACAGCGTCGCGATGGGCCAGGCCTTCCTCGATCTCTACGCCGCGACCGGCAACCGCGATTGGCTGACCTCGGCCGCCAAGGCCGGGGATTTCGCCGCGACCTTCCGCGACGAGGCCGGCGGCTTCTTCACCTCGAAGACATCGGAGGGGAAAGCGGGCGTGTTTGCAAAACCCGCAAAACTGATCGACGACCAGATCCTTCTCGCGCGCTTCATGAACATGCTCAATCGCTACTACGGCACCGAGGCCTATCGCGAACAGGCCGCGCACGCGATGCGCTACCTCAGCGCTGCGGCATCAGACATGCAGCGGCCGCTGCCCGGCGTGCTGCTCGCCGATGAGGAGCTGGCGGTCGAGCCGACGCATATGACGATCGTCGGACACAAGGATGACAGCCGCGCGCAGGCGCTTCACGCCATCGCCCGCGCCCTGCCCGACCGTTACAAGCGGCTCGATTGGTTCGACCCGCGCGAAGGCAAGTTGCCGAATCCCGATGTCGAATATCCCGACCTCGGCGAGCCCGCGGCCTTTGCCTGCAGCAACCGCATCTGCTCGTTTCCCTCGTTCAATGCGGCAGAACTGCAGGCGAACGTCGCGCAGATGGCCAAGCTGAAGCCGGCGCGCGCAGCCCAGAACTGATTCAATCCGGTTGTGCAACGCAGCATGTACATCGCCCGGACGCAATGAAATACTCCCGGCGCCGCGGGGTTCAACATGAACGGGTTGTCCAACCGGCCAAAACAAAATTTTCTTTTGAAACTCTGTAACCAAATCACCTGACGTCCCGTAGCTGTTTTTGGAAGAGCATTCAGACCGCGGAAGCACCGTCCTCCGACCGCCGCTGCGATCTGATTGTTTTCCGAATGTCCACTCGTTGTGGTCTGGGATCGAACGATCGTCGGATGCCCACAGCGTCACACTCAGTGTTCAAACAACCATCGAGGAGATCGTCATGAAGTTGAATTCCAAGTCCGGTGCGACGCTCGCAGCCGCTGCTGCCACCCTGTTCCTCGCCGGCGCGGTGGTCACGACCACCACGACTTCAGCGAGCGCTGCCCAGGGCAAGTGCATGGCCGGCAACGCCTGCAAGGGCCAGAGCGCCTGCAAGGGCGGCGCCAATGCCTGCAAGGGCCAGAACGCCTGCAAGGGCACCGGCTTCTCGATGACATCAGAGAAGAAGTGCGCAGCGTCGGGCGGCGCCTACGTCAAGGGCTGATTGTCCCGGATCGATGCAACGAAGGCCCGGCGCTGCCGCCGGGCCTTCTTCTTTGCGAGCCGCCACGAAAATAAATTCTAAAATAAAGCTCGCCCGCGATGTAACCAATGCGCACCGCGCGCGTAGCTAACGCTGGGTGCAGCCTTTGGCCGGAACTGTCGCGGCCAGCGGGCGGCGCACCTTCAATGTTATTCCAGAGGAGATGCTCATGAAGGTTACTTCCAGGTCTGGAGCCGCGATCGCCGCCGCTGCAGCCACTCTGTTCCTCGCCGGAGCCACCATGTTGACCACGGCCTATGCCGCCGGCGAAGGCCATTGCGTCGGCGCCAATGCCTGCAAGGGCCAGAGCGCCTGCAAGGGCGGCAATCATGCCTGCAAGGGTCAGAACGCCTGCAAGGGTCAGGGCTTCTCGGCCATGACCAAGGACAAGTGCGACGCCGCCAAGGGCAAGTTCGAGCCCGCGTAAACGCACCGGATCAAGCGGGGCCCGGTGTAGGCCGGGCCCCGTTTCCGTGATAGTTTCACCAATCAACGTTTTGCAAGTCAGGCGCCGATGTCACGGCGCCCGCAGCGCGGAGACGCCATGAACGTCGCAAGCCGATTGCCCGACACATCGACGGCGCACAGCGCGCGTCCGATGCAATCAGCCAAGCCGCCGTTCCTCGGTTTCGGCCTCGGCCTGCGCGCGCAACATTACGACGAGATCCTCAACGGCAATCCGCCGATCGACTGGTTCGAGGTGATCAGCGAGAACTACATGCTGCCGGGCGGCCAGCCGCTGCGCATCCTTGATCAGATCTGCGAGCGCTATCCGGTCGTGATGCACGGCGTCTCGCTGTCGATCGCCTCCACCGCGCCGCCGAACTTCGAATATCTGCAGGGCCTGAAAGACCTCGCGAAACGCGTGCAGCCGAAATGGGTCTCAGACCATCTGTGCTGGACCGGCGTGCACGGCAAGAATTTGCACGATTTGCTGCCGATCCCCTACACGCAGGAAGCGCTCGATCATGTCGTGAGCCGGGTGCAACTGGTGCAGGATTTTCTCGGCCGCGCCATCGTGCTCGAGAACGTCTCGACCTATGTGCAGTTCAACAATTCCGAGATGACGGAATGGGAATTCCTCTCCGAGCTGTCGCGCCGCTCGGGCTGCTGGCTCTTGTTCGACATCAACAATGTCTATGTCAGCGCCTTCAATCATGGCTATGATCCGCTGACCTTCCTCAACGGAATCCCTGCGGACCGCGTCGTGCAATTCCACATGGCCGGCCACAGCCATATGGGTACGCACATCATCGACACCCACGATCATCCGGTGTGCGAGGACGTCTGGGATCTCTATGTCGCGGCACTGAAGCGGTTCGGGCGAGTCTCGACCATGATCGAGCGCGACGACAACATCCCGCCGCTCGACGAGCTGATGGTCGAAGTCGTCAGGACGCGCGAGATCGCAGAGCAGGTGCTGCCCGCGGGCGCGCCGGCGCGATGAGCGACTTCGCACGCCAGCAGAGCGACTTCCAGCACGGCATCCTGACCGGCGACGACAAGATCCTGGCCGAAATCCTCGACAGCCCCCGGGAGAAGCGCGGGACGCTGTTCGGCGTCTATCGCTATGCCTATGGCTCGCGGCTGGTCGAGGCCATGCGCAACGACCACGAGCTGCTGCATCTTTATCTCGGCGACGAGACGTTTGACGAGATGGGCCATGCCTATGTCAAGGCGCGGCCGTCGCAGCATCCGAACCTGCGCTGGTTCTCGCAAGCGTTGCCGGACTTCCTGCGATCCAACGCGCCCTACAGCGATCATCCCGTGCTGGCCGATCTCGCTGCGCTGGAGCAGGCGCTGAACGATGCCTTCGATGCCAAGGAAGGTACCGTGCTGGCGCTGGAAGCGATGGCCGGCTTCGCGCCCGAGATGTGGAACGATCTGGTGTTCGAACCGCATCCGAGCGCGGCCAGGATCGACCTCTCGACCAATGCGGCCGCGGTCTGGATGGCGTTGAAGAACGACGAGGCGCCGCCTGAAGCCGAAACGCTTGCGGAGCCGTATCGCACGCTGATCTGGCGCCAGGACACCACGCCGATGTTCCGCGAGCTGCCGACCGAGGAAGCCATGATGTGGGACGAGGCCACAAACGGCATTCCGTTCGGTGTGCTCTGCGAAATGCTTGCGACCTACGACGATCCCGACGGCGCGGCCGCGCGCGGCGCCGGTTATCTGCACGGCTGGATCACGGCAGGACTCCTGACGGCAGCATCCGTCCGCGAATAGAGGGCCCGGCATGGGCGCCGACATCAGCAGCCACTTCATCGAGCGCCTCACCTGGGACGAGGTGGCGCGCCGGATAGCGGCAGGTCACCCGGCGATCCTGCCGATTGGCGCCGCAGCCAAACAACACGGCTTTCATTTGCCGCTCAACACCGACCGCCTGCAGGCCGAATGGTTTGCCGCACGGCTGGCCCAGCGCATCGACGCGCTGATCTGGCCGACCGTCACCTACGGCTACTATCCCGCCTTCGTCGAATATGCCGGCAGCGCCAGCCTGTCGGGCTCCACCTTCGAGGCTGTGATCCACGAGATCGCCGCCGATATCCTGGGCAGCGGCTGCAAGGCCCTGTTCGTGCTCAACACCGGCATCAGCACGCTGGCGCCGGCCGAACGGGCGCTGAGCCGCCTCGAGAGCGGCAAGGTGCACCATTTGCGCATCTATGAAGGGCCGCGCTATGTGCACGCCGCGGAGACGCTCTGCCAGCAGAGCTATGGCAGCCATGCCGACGAGCTCGAGACCTCGCTGATGCTCGCGATCGCCCCTGATATGGTCGAGATGGCACGTGCCGAGGCAAGCCCTGCCATCCGGCATGAAGTGCCCGGCCGCCTGACGCCATCGGATACAAACTCGCCGAACTACAGCCGCTCCGGCAGCTACGGCGATCCGACGCTGGCGACGCGGGCCAAGGGCGAGGTTCTGCTGGCCGCGTTGCTCGACGATCTTCACGAACAGGTCGCCGCGGCGCTGGCCGAGCGCGCGGCGCCGACGTCTCGCAGCGTGTCGCGATGAAGCGCATTCCAACATATCGGGTGATCGCCGCAGCCATGCTGATTGCCGCACTGCTGATCGGCGTGGTGTCCTGGCACGTCGAGGCGCAGTCCGAATTCATGCGCGGCGACCGCATGCCTTACGACGCCTTCGACCGACTGCCGAAGACTGACCTCGACATGTCAGGCGCGACCATCCATGTCGGCTTCGCACCCGGCGACATCGCGCTGCCGAAGGAGAAAATCCTGGACTGGGTGAAGATGTCGGCGAAAGCCGTGTCGACCTATTACGGGCGGTTCCCTGTCGATTCACTGCGATTGCTGCTCGTGCCCGTCGACGGCCCGCGCGTCCGTGGCGGCACCACCTGGGGCTATCGTGGCGCTGCGATCCGCGTGATGCTTGGCCGCGCCTCCGACGAGGACGATTTGAAGCGCGACTGGGTGATGGTGCATGAGATGGTGCACACCGCCCTGCCCGACCTCGACGATCGTTACGGCTGGCTGTCCGAAGGCCTCGCCGTCTATATCGAGCCGATTGCGCGGGTCCAGGCCGGCGACCTCGCCGCACGGGAGATCTGGCAGGCGATGATGCGCGACATGCCGAAGGGCCTGTCGCAGGCCGGCGATGAGGGGCTCGACAACACCGACACCTGGGGCCGGAAATATTGGGGCGGCGCGATGTTCTGCCTGCTCGCGGATATCGAGATCCGCAAACGCACCGGCAACCGGCTCGGACTGCAGGATGCGATGCGCGGCGTGCTCGCCGCCGGCGGCAATCACGAGAAGGACTGGTCGATCGATCGGGTGCTTGCGACCGCCGACAAGGCTGTCGGCGCCGACGTGTTGACGCGCATGCACAACGAAATGGGACCAAAGCCGGTGACGCCCGATCTCGCCGCGCTGTGGCGTGACCTCGGACTGAAGACGCAGGGCGAGACCCTCGAGTTCGACGACAGCGCGCCGCTCGCCGCGATCCGCAAGGCCATCACCGAACCGCGCGCGCGATAGAGCATGATGAAGTCGGGTTGAATCGGTCTCGCGGCAGGCTATCGCAGGGGCGCGCTGCCAAAATATCGAAAACAACCCCATGCAAAGTAGCCACGCTGCCGGCGTTCGACACGGCAACTTGACACGTCGGGCAACTCAGCGGTATTATTCCATTATTCCGAAATAATGCAGGCGTCCCTCGTCCCCCCCGCAAGCGGGAGAGGGAGCACAGACTTCGCGGCGGCTCTTCAACCTAATCTCGTCATGCTCTGGCCACCGCCCTTCGCGGCCACACACACGGAACTTAGCTGGATTTTGGCCGTGCGATGGCGGACTATTTCCTCTCACCGCAGCAGACGCCGAAAGAGATTCGAAATCGATGGCCAGGGATCATACACCGCGCGCCAAATGGCCGATCTTCCGTTCGCTTGCCGGCTTCCGGCCGAGCGACCTGCCGGGCGACCTGATCGCCGGGCTGACGCTGGCGGCGATTGCGATCCCCGAACAGATGGCGACCGCGCGGCTTGGCGGCTTCTCGCCGCAGATCGGCTTCTTCGCCTTCATGGCGGGCTCGCTCGGCTTTGCGATGTTCGGCGCCAACCGCTTCCTGTCCTGCGGAGCTGACTCCACGATCACGCCGATCTTCGCCGGCGGCCTAGCGCTGATGGCAACCGCAGGCACGCCCGAGTATCAGTCGCTGGCAATGGCGCTGGCGCTTATGGTCGGCGCGATCATGGTTGCCGGCAGCCTGTTCAAGCTCGGCTGGATCGCCAATCTGCTGTCGACGCCGGTCACCGTCGGCTTCCTCGCCGGCATCTCCGTCCACATCCTGGTCTCGCAACTGCCCGGCGTGCTCGGCCTCGCCTCGCCGGACGGGCCGACGCTTTACAAGCTCGGCGTTCTCGCAGGCGAGATCGACAAGACCAACCCCTACACGCTGGTGATCGGCCTCGGCGTGCTGGCGCTGGTCGCCGGATCGGAAAAGATCAGCGCGCGGATTCCGGGCGCGCTGATCGGCCTGGTCGCGGCCACCATCGCTGTGATCGCCTGGCATCTCGAAAGCAAGGGCGTGAAAGTGGTCGGCACCGTGCCGGGGACGCTGCCGACGCCGTCGCTTCCCGTGGTTGCCCCGGAGCGATGGGTGAAGCTGTCGTCGCTCGCGATCCTGATCGCTGTTGTCGTGATGGTGCAGACGGCGGCGACGACGCGGTCGTTCCTGTCGGATCCGGACAAGCCGGCCGATGTCGACCGCGACTTCCTCGGCGCCGGCGCCGGCAGTCTCCTCGCCGGCCTGTTCGGCGCCTTCCCGGTCAATGCCAGCCCCCCGCGCACCGGCATCGTGTCGGAGACCGGCGGCCGCACCCAGCTTGGCGGGCTGGTTGCTGCGGGAATCGTGCTGGCGCTGCTGGCGTTCGGCGCGACGCTGCTGCAGCACGTGCCGGACGCAGCGCTCGGCGGTGTCCTGCTGTTCGTCGCGTTGCGCATCATCCGCGTCAAGCAGATCGTCGCGATCTTCCACCAGTCATTCTACGAATTCCTGCTGGTGGTGGCGACAGCAGCCGCAATCATCGTGCTGCCGATCGAGCAGGGCGTCGCCGTCGGCATCGCGCTGTCGCTGCTGCATGGCATCTGGACCACGACGCGGGGCCGGGTGGTCGAGTTCGTCCATGTCCCCGGCACCACGATCTGGTGGCCGTCGGGCCCGCACACATCAGGCGAGCCGAAACCGGGCATCGCCGTCGTCGGCCTGCAGGCGCCGCTGTCGTTCCTCAACGCCGAAGGCTTTCACGGCGCAGTGCTCAAGGCGATCGGCGCATCGACGCCAAAACCGCGGCTGCTGGTGATCGAGGCCAGCGGCATGATCGAGATCGATTTCACCGCGGCGCAGTGCCTGCATGACCTATTCCGCGAATGCCGCGAGGACAGCGTTACGGTCGCCGTCGCGCGGCTCGAATCATCGCGCGCACAGGATGCGTTCGAGCGGTTCAATCTCTACGAGGTTCTGCCAAGGGACCACGTCTTCCACAGCGTCGATGAAGCCGTGCGCGCGCTGGGCGGGCAGGCTTAGATCGTGTGCTCATAACGTCGGCTCTCGGGAGCAGAGCGCACGTCTTGTGCTCCGCTTAGGATTTTTCTGGCTTTGACCCGTTGCCGACTCGCGTGTCGATCTCAGTGACGTCCAGGCCGTGATTGGGTCGCTTTCACGTCAGAGCAAATGCGTACCCACTCTCGGCCGAAAGCCGTGAAAGCGGACATCGACTAAGCCGTACTGTTCGAGCTCGATCCGTTACTGCCAGTCCTGAGGAGTGTTCCGGCACGGCGCTTGCATTTTGCAGAGGTAGATTCCGTCCACCGTGCGAGGTGCAGCCTTGAGCGACTTGATCGATCGTTCGGTGAGAGGGCTCGGTTTCGACCATCCGGAGCCCACGCTCGACCAGGCGAAAGACCTGCATCATGCGGGCAATCCATGGTTTTTGGCCCTGACCGCACTTGGCGTGGTTTTCGGCGATATCGGAACGAGCCCACTTTATGCCTTCCAGATGGCGCTTACTGGGCTCGGCCACCCGGCTCCCGCCGCAGCCGAGGTGACCGGAATCGTATCGCTCATTCTTTGGGCGCTGATCGCCATGGTCTCCTTGAAATACGTCGTCTTGATCCTGCGCGCCGATAATGAAGGCGAGGGCGGCATCTTATCGCTGCTGTCACTGGTCGCGGCGGATAAGGTTGGGGACGGCGCGAAACTTCCCTTGTTGGTCCTCCTCGGCGTGATCGGTGCTTCTCTTCTTTATGGGGACGGCGTCATAACGCCAGCTATCTCCGTACTTTCGGCAATGGAAGGCCTTAAGCTAGTCGCGCCCAGCTTCGAGCATTTCATCCTGCCGGCCACGATCGCGATCCTGGTCGGCCTGTTCGTGATTCAGCGTCACGGGACCGAGAGCATCGGAAAGCTGTTTGGCCCGGTCATGGTGGCATGGTTCGCCGTGATTGGCCTGCTTGGCGTGGTCAACATCATCGCCGCACCGGCAATCCTGCGTGCCGTCAATCCGCTTGAGGGAGTGCAGTTCCTGCTCGGGGATCCCAAGGTCGCCTTTGTCGTTGTCGGCGCCGTCTTCCTCGCGCTCACCGGTGGCGAGGCACTCTATGCCGACATGGGCCACGTCGGAGCGGCTGCGATCCGGCGCGCATGGTTTGCGCTGGTGCTGCCGGCGCTGCTGCTGAACTATTTTGGGCAGGGCGCGCTGATCCTCGCCGATCCATCCGCTGCCGATAATCCCTTTTACAAGCTTGTCCCTGGCTGGGCGCTGATCCCGATGGTAGGGCTGGCGACGCTCGCCACCATCATCGCCTCGCAGGCGCTGGTGTCCGGCGTGTTTTCGCTGACGCGCCAGGCGATGCAGATGGGGCTATGCCCGCGGGCGCGCATCACCCCGACCTCGTTCGATGAGGCAGGCCAGGTTTATGTGCCCGCGGCCAACTGGCTGTTAATGACTGGCACGCTGTTGACGGTGGTGTTGTTCCGCTCGTCGGACAATCTTGCTGCGGCCTATGGCATCGCGGTGTCAGGCACCATGCTAATCACCACAATCCTGCTCTATCGGGTCGCGGTATCGCGCTGGAAATGGTCGCAAAGCTTCGCAATTCCCGTCATCGCCATCTTCGGTGCGATCGACTCCACTTTCCTCGTGTCCAACTCGCTGAAGATCGTCGAGGGCGGCTGGTTTCCACTGCTCGTCGGCACGCTGATCGCAGCGCTGATGCTGTCATGGCGCAAGGGCTCCTCCGCAGTACGACACCGGCTGCAAGAGATGTCGATGCCGCTGAAGGAATTTCTGGACTATGCAGACAAAGCGGTGATCGGCCGCGCGCCCGGCATGGGTGTCTGGCTCACTAAGGTCGAGCATGGCGCTTCGCCGATGCTGCTCCGCCATATCGAGCATAACCGCGTGCTCCACCAAACGGTGGTGCTACTCACCTTTGCTTCTGATCGCCGGCCGCGCGTGCCCTTCGGCGAACGCCATTCCGTGCATCGCCTCGGCCACGGCTTCTATCGCATCCAGGTCCGGCTCGGCTTCATGCAGACGCCGGATATCCCGCTGACCCTAATCAATTGCAACAAGCTCGGCTTCGACGGCGATCTCGACCACAAAAATTACTATCTCGCGCACGAGACCATCGTGCGCCGCGAAACTGGATCGTCGATGGATCCTTTCACCTTTGCGCTGTTCACGTTCCTTAACAGGATCGCCAGTCGCGCGCCCGACTTCTTCAAAATCCCGCACGATGCGGTGATCGAAGTCGGTTTCCGTGTCGAGGCCTGAGCGGCAAGAATCGCTTGTGGCCCGGGCCGACATGCACACATGTCGGCTTCAACCTCCGCTTTCGAGGGTAAACGGACGTTACGAATTCATGAGTACACGCCATAGCCGGACCAACTCACTCCGCCTCGCCCTCCAGCGTCGGATGCTCCTTCAGCACCTCGGCCTTGATTGAGCCAGAATGAATCGCACGGAACAGCGCCCGGGCCGTCTTCATGTTGTGGGCCTTCATGCAGAGACCGACGATCTCGCGCACCGCGGAGTCGCGCACCAGTTCGTCTGAAATCTTCATCGCGATCGCCATCGCGGCCTTGGCGGCGCGCTCGTAGCGGTCGCGGTCGACCTGAAGTTTCTTCGGCGCGCGCCCCTCTGATGTGCCGACCTTCTCGGCGCTATCGGCGGCGGTGTGGCAGATCGCACGGATCTTCTGCGCAGCCTCGATGTCGCCGAGTTGTTCCGCGACGGGTTCGTCCCAGACCTCGATATGCTTGGCCTTGCTGAACCACACCATCGCCACGTCCTGTGGCCGGAAGATCGCAAATGAATCAGAGAGAAGAGACGATCTTTCCGGGATTGAAAATATTCTGCGGATCGAGGGCGCGCTTCAGCGCCCGCATCGCGTCGAGTGCTTCAGGGCCGAGTTCGGCCTTGAGATATTTCTGCTTGCCCTGGCCGACGCCGTGCTCGCCGGTGCAGGTGCCGCCCATCGCCTGGGCGCGCTCGACCAGGCGGTGCATGAACTCCTCGCCGCGCGCCATCTCGTCCGCGTTGTCGATGTCGCAAACCAGCGAGCAGTGAAAATTGCCGTCGCCGACATGGCCGACGATCGGCGACAGCAGATTGAGCCGCTTCAGATCGTCCTCGGTCTCGGTGACGCAGTCGGCAAGCCGCGAGATCGGCACGCAGACGTCGGTCGCGACGACGCCGATGCGGTCACCGGGGCGCAGCGCCTTCACCGACCAATAGGCGTCGTGCCGCGCTTGCCACAGTTTGGTGCGGTCTTCCGGCTTGGTGGTCCAGCTGAAGTCGCCGCCGCCGCATTCGGCGGCGATGTCCCGGAAATTCTTCGACTGCTCGGCGACCTCGACCTCGCTGCCGTGGAATTCCAGCAGCAGCAGCGGCGTCTCCGGCAGCGTCAATTTCGAATAGGCATTGCAGGCGCGCACCTGCTCGGCGTTGAGCAGTTCGATCCGCGCGACGGGAATTCCGGTTTGAATGGCGAGGATGGTGGCCTGGCAGGCGCCGCGCACCGTCTCGAACGAACACGCCGCCGCCGCGATCGTATCAGGGATGCCGCGCAGCTTGATGGTGAGTTCGCAGATGATGCCGAGCGTGCCTTCGGCACCGACGAACAGATGCGTCAAATCATAGCCGGCCGAGGATTTCTTCGCCCGCGTGCCCGTGGTGATGATCTCACCGTCGCCGCGCACCACCTTGAGCGCCAGCACGTTCTCGCGCATCGTGCCGTAGCGCACTGCATTGGTGCCGGAGGCGCGGGTCGAGGTCATGCCGCCGAGCGAGGCGTCGGCGCCGGGATCGATCGGAAAGAACAGGCCCTGGTCGCGCAGATGCTCGTTGAGCGCCTTCCGGGTCACGCCCGGCTGGATCACGCAGTCGAGATCCTCGGCATGGACCTCGAGCACCTTGTTCATGTCGCGCAGATCGATGCAGACGCCGCCCGCGGGCGCGTTGACCTGCCCCTCCAGCGAGGTTCCGGTGCCGAACGCGATCACGGGCACGCCGTGCTTGGCACAAATTCGCACCACGTCCTGGATATCGGCGGTGTCCTGGGCCATCACCACGGCATCCGGCGGCTGGGTCGGCAGCCATGTGGTGGTATGGGCATGCTGCTCGCGCACGGCCAGCGACGTCACGAGCCGGTTGCCGAACCGCGCCGCCAGCGCATCGATGGCGCCCTTCAGGGCCTGCGGCTCAGGTCGTGTCAGATTGCTCGAAATCGTTGTCGCCACGTCAAATTTCCTCCGGCTTTAACCGACCGTGGCAAAGCTTGTATAAGGGGTCAAGAACCTATCGAACCAACAGGGACGGATAATGACTGACGTGACTGCCGCCAGGGAGATGCCGCTTCCATCAGCCCCGTTCAAATCCTCGGTGATGCAGATCGAGCCGCAATGGATCGACTATAACGGCCATCTCAACATGGCCTACTACAACGTGATGTTCGACCGCGCCATCGACGAGATGTGGCTGCAGCTCGGCATCGGCCCGGCCTATATGAAGGAGCGGCACTGCTCGACCTTCACCGCCGAATGCCATGTTCGCTATATCAGGGAGATCCACCTCGGCGATCCCGTGCAGATTTCGATCATCCTGCTCGGTGCCGACGAGAAGCGGCTGCACACATTCCAGGAGATGCGCCACGCCACCGAAGGCTGGCTGTCGGCGACCTCGGAGAACATGTCCCTGCATATGGACATGCAGGCGCGAAAGGTGGCGCCGTTTCCGCCGGACATCCGCGCCCGCGCTCAGGCGATCTTGGGCAGCCACGCGGCCGTGCCGCGTCCCGAGGGCATCGGCCGCAACGTGGCGATGCCCTCGAAGTAGCTTACCCACCGCCGTCATCCCCGCGCAACGGCCTCGCCGTTGTCGCTGGAGGTGCGAGCCTTGCGGCGCACTTGCGCCGCTGGGCGAGCACCTCAGGGGGACGGGTTGCTCTGATTCACCTATCAAACAGCTTGTTCAACTGTCGTCCCTGCGAAAGCAGGGACCCATACTCCGCGGCGGATGTGATGAAAGGGACTCGTCGTCCCAGTGGTGCGCAACCATGACCTTCGGTGGTTATGGGTCCCTGCTTTCGCAGGGACGACACTGAATCTGTTGCGCAGCCACTGAGTCATACATTCACTTCCTCTCAGGATGACGGAGACAGCGCAAGCACGCTGCCCCGCGCTAGACCCTCGTGCGGCCGCGCGCCAATCCGACCACCGCCGACACCAGGAACAGCAGGATGGCGATGAAGAAGATCGCCTTGGCGATTTCAATGGACGCGCCGGCGATACCGCCGAAACCCAGAATGCCCGCAATCAGGGCGACGACCAAGAACGTGACGACCCAGCTCAGCATGACCAGAACCTCCGCTTCGTTGCCTCGCGCGGGTTGATGCCCGGCGCACTGCCTGTTGAAACAATCCAGAGCGGAAACGCGGGTTCCTGACCGCGAAACCGCGAAATTTTCACTGAAATCAGGAACCAAATTCCAGGCCAAGGCCGTTCGGCGCCGCCGGATAAAACCTGTCAAAACCGCCGGCGAGGCCCTATATGGCCTTCAATCCCTGCTAAGAAGGCTCCCTTTCACCATCCCGCGGTGCCATCGTGGGGCCGAGACGATTCGCGCATGACGGAACCGAGCAAACTGCCTAGTCACGGCGTTCCCGAGCACCAGCCGCTGGCTGGCGGCATCGCCGCGCGTGCGCGGGCGGCCGCGGGTCCGCAATATCTGACCGGCCTCAATCCGGAGCAGCGCGAGGCGGTCGAGACGCTCGACGGCCCGGTGCTGGTGCTCGCCGGCGCCGGCACCGGCAAGACCCGGGTCTTGACCACCCGCATCGCGCATATCCTGAGCCAGGGTCGCGCGCGGCCGCAGGAAATCCTGTCGGTGACCTTCACCAACAAGGCGGCGCGCGAGATGAAGCTGCGCCTCGGCCATATGCTGGGCCAGGCGGTCGAGGGCATGCCGTGGCTCGGCACCTTCCACTCGATCGGCGGCCGCATCCTGCGCATCAATGCCGAGCTGGTGCAGCTCAAATCCAACTTCACGGTGCTCGATGTCGACGACCAGGTGCGGCTGTTGAAACAGTTGCTGAAGGCCGAGAACATCGACGACAAGCGCTGGCCGGCGCGGATGCTGGCCGGCCTGATCGATAGCTGGAAAAACCGCGGGCTATCGCCGTCGCAGGTGCCGGCCGGCGAGGCCGCCTCGTTCGGCAACGGCAAGGGTGGCAAGATCTACGCGACCTACCAGGAGCGGCTAAAAATCCTCAACGCCGCGGATTTCGGCGATCTGCTGCTGGAGAATATCCGGCTGTTCCGCGAGAACCCCGATGTGCTGCGGGGTTACCAGAACCGCTTCAAGTTCATCCTGGTCGACGAATATCAGGACACCAACGTCGCGCAGTATCTGTGGCTGAGGCTGCTGTCGCAGGCGCCGTCGCGGCCGGGTGTGCCGCTGTCGGCGGTGATTCCGGGCGCTATCAGTTCTGCTGTCATTCCGGGGCACGCCGAAGGCGTGAACCCGGAATCTCGAGGTAAAGAGGACTCATCTCGAGATTCCGGGTCTGCGCCTACGGCGCATCCCGGAATGACGGAGAATGCGGCGTCGCAAGCTCCCCTCAAGAACATCTGCTGCGTCGGTGACGATGACCAGTCGATCTATGGCTGGCGCGGCGCCGAGGTCGACAACATCTTGCGCTTCGATCACGATTTCCCCGGCGCCAAGGTGATCCGGCTCGAGCGCAACTACCGTTCCACCGGCCACATCCTTGCCGCCGCCTCGCATCTGATCGCACACAATGAGGGACGGCTCGGCAAGACGCTGCGCACCGAGGATGTCGACGGCGAGAAGGTCACAGTCACCGGTTCCTGGGATTCGGAAGAGGAGGCGCGCGCGATCGGTGAGGAGCTCGAGGAGCTGCAGCGCGCGGGCGAAAACCTCAACAACGTCGCCATTCTGGTCCGCGCCTCGTTCCAGATGCGCGAGTTCGAAGATCGCTTCGTCACGCTCGGCCTGCCCTATCGCGTGATCGGCGGCCCCCGATTCTATGAGCGCGCCGAGATCCGCGACGCGCTGGCGTATTTGCGCACCATCAACTCGCCGGCCGACGATCTCGCCTTCGAGCGCATCGTCAACGTGCCCAAACGGGGGCTCGGCGATGCCACCGTGCAGATGCTGCACGACCATGCCCGCAAGCGCCGCATTCCGCTGTTCGAGGCGGCGCGCGCCGTGGTCGAGACCGACGAACTAAAGCCGAAGGCGCGCGGGTCGTTGCGCGAACTCGTCATGCAGTTCGACCGCTGGCGCGCCCAGCGCGAGGTCACCTCGCATACCGAGCTCGCCGAAATCGTGCTCGACGAGAGCGGCTATACCGAGATGTGGCAGAAGGATCGCTCGGCGGACGCTGCCGGCCGGCTGGACAACCTCAAGGAACTGGTGCGCTCGATGGAGGAGTTCGAGAACCTGCAAGGGTTCCTCGAACACATCTCGCTGGTGATGGACCGCGACGGCGGCGCCGACGAGGAGGCGGTGTCGCTGATGACGCTGCATTCGGCCAAGGGCCTGGAGTTCGACAATGTGTTCCTGCCGGGCTGGGAGGAAGGCCTGTTCCCGAGCCAGCGCACGCTGGACGAGCAGGGCCGTGCCGGGCTCGAGGAAGAGCGCCGGCTCGCCCATGTCGGGATAACCCGCGCCCGCCGCCGCGCAAAAATCTATTTCGCGACCAACCGCCGCATCCATGGCACCTGGTCGACCACGATCCCCTCACGCTTCCTCGACGAGCTGCCGGCGCACAATGTCGAGATCACGGAGTCGAAAGGCGGCTCCGGCTGGGGCGGCAGCGGCGGCTATGGCGCGTCGCGGTTCGACGATATGGAGGCGTTCGGCTCGAGCTATTCGACCCCGGGCTGGCAGCGCGCCCAGGCCAACCGCAACCGCGGCCAGGCGCGCGGCGGCAGTGGCAGCGGGTTCGAGGAGCGGCCGTCGTCATTCCGGGGTTCGCGAAGCGATACCTCTGGTTCGCGTAATGCTGCCTCAGGCTCATCGGGCGGCTTCGGACAGGCCAAGCGCGGCCCGATGGTGATCGAGGGCGAGCTGGTGGCCAAATCGACCGGCACGGTGTCAGAATTTTCGCTGGAGGACCGCGTGTTCCACCAGAAATTCGGCTACGGCCACGTGGTGAAGATCGACGGCAACAAGCTGACCATCGCCTTCGAGAAGGCCGGCGAGAAGAAGGTAGTCGACAGCTTCGTGGAGCGGGCGTGACTAAAGTCACTCCTCTCTTCGTAGCCCTTGACCATCGCTGATTTCATGGGTTCAGATGGCCGCATGGTCCGGGGAGGTTTTTTCCTTTTTGTCGTCGCGCTCACTGCGCCGTCGCTGGCGGTCGCGGAGACGATGAGCTTTGGCGATGCGGCAGCGGCGCTTGCCAAGAGCTGCGGCGCCGACATCACCGCCAATTGCCGCGGCGTCAACCTCGACGCCAGCCGCCTCAAGGAATGCCTGTCACGCAACCGCGACGTGATATCGGCCGATTGCAAGGCGAGCTATCCCTCGACGCTCGATGCGATCCAGAAGCGGATCGCGGCGCGCGTCACGGTTGCCAACGCCTGCGCCCGCGAGATCGTCAAGGTGTGCGGTGGCTCGACCAAGGAGACCAGCAAGTCGGTGCCCTGCCTCGTGACCGCAAAGGGCGCGAGCCGCAACTGCACCCAGGCGATCATCGATGCGGGGTATCAGTAATGCGTAGGCTGATCCGAGGCCTGCGCGAGGTCGGCATGCTCGGCACGCTCCTGCTGCTGGCGACGCCGCTCGTTCCGGCGCATGCGCAAACGGCGGTGACGCGCGACGACGTCATCGCCAAGCTGGACCATTTCGAGACGGCCGCCGATATCGACATCCCCGCGCTGCGTCAGCAGACAGCCGAACGCTCGAAGTCCCGCGGGAAGAACGAGCCGCCGCCGCAAAAACGACCGCCGATCGCACCTGATCTGGCCAATCTGCCGACCTTCAATGTCGACATCCAGTTCGACGTCGACACGCCGATCGTGCTGCCGGGGTCCTACCAGACCGTCGGGCGGATCGCCGATGCCCTGAACCATGCATCGCTGTTGCCTTACACGTTCCTGATTGTCGGCCACATCGAATCGACCGGCCGGCGCGAGAACAACGTGCTGCTGAGCCAGCGCCGCGCCGATGCCATCAGGGACATCCTCGTCAACACTTTCAAGGTCGCCCCGAAACGCCTGCAGTCGGTCGGGCTCGGCGAGGAACAATTGCTCGACCCCGCGCATATCAACGCGCCGGTCAACAACCAGCTGCAGATCATGACCGTCGCCAAGGTGGCCGAGACCGAGCCAGCCGCGCATCCGGCACCGGCCGCCGCGGCCAAGAAGCCGGCGAAGAAGAAGCACTGAGAGAGCGGGCTGGAAACCCGATTGAGGCAGACCTTGGCTCACTACGTCGCCATCATTGAGGATACCGGACCGGACTACGCCGTCGGCGTGTGGTTCCCGGACCTACCCGGCTGCATATCCGCCGGAGATGACGTCGACGGGGCGCTGCGCAATGCCCCCGAGGCCTTGGAACTCTATGCCGAAGGCATCGAGCAAGATGGCAAGCAGTTGCCACGCCCGAGAACACTGACGGAGCTGAAAGCCGATCCTGAAGTCGCTGGTGACCTGAAGACCAACATGGTCGCACTGGTCGAATTGCCGGTCAGAGCTCACGCCGCAGAATAGATTTTCTATTCAACCGGGTGATTGCAGAACGGATCGACCGTCCCTATTTGCCGTAAACCCCCGGCCCGCGGTTCCGCGCGCGCCCATCCCCCACATCATTGACCACCCATGTCGCCGATCATCTCCGTTTCCAATCTCTCGAAAACCTACGGCTCCGGCTTCAAGGCGCTGAACAACATCAATCTCGACATCGTCAAAGGCGAGATCTTTGCGCTGCTGGGGCCGAACGGCGCCGGCAAGACCACGCTGATCAGCATCATCTGCGGCATCGCCAATCCGAGTCAGGGCAAGATCCTGGTCGATGGCCACGACATCGCCAGCGACTATCGCGCGGCGCGATCGATGATCGGGCTGGTGCCGCAGGAACTGCACACCGACGCATTCGAGACCGTATGGGCCACCGTCAGCTTCAGCCGCGGCCTGTTCGGCAAGCCGAAGAACCCCGCCCATATCGAGAAGGTGCTCAAGGACCTGTCGCTGTGGGACAAGAAGGACAACAAGATCGTCACGTTGTCCGGCGGCATGAAGCGCCGCGTGATGATCGCCAAGGCGCTGTCGCACGAGCCGCAAATCCTGTTCCTCGACGAGCCCACCGCCGGCGTCGACGTCGAGCTGCGCAAGGGCATGTGGGAAGTGGTGCGCGGCTTACAGGCCGCCGGCGTCACCATCATCCTGACCACGCATTACATCGAGGAAGCCGAAGAGATGGCGGACCGCATCGGCGTCATCAACAAGGGCGAGATCGTCCTGATCGAGAACAAGGCGTCGCTGATGCAGAAGCTCGGCAAGAAGCAGCTGACGCTGCACCTGCAGAGCAAGCTCGACGCCGTGCCGCCGGCGTTGGCCGCCTACAATCTCGAACTGTCCGGCGACGGCCGCGCAGTGACCTATGACTACGACACCAAGGGGGACCGCACCGGCATCACCAGCCTGCTCAGCGATCTCCGCAACGCCGGCATCCGGATTTCGGACCTCGATACCAAGCAATCCTCGCTTGAGGATATCTTCGTCAGCCTGGTGAGGGCGCCATGAACTACCGCGCAATCCGGGCCATCTATCTGTTCGAAATGGCGCGCACCTGGCGCACGCTGCTGCAGAGCATCGTCTCGCCCGTGGTGTCGACCTCGCTGTATTTCGTGGTGTTCGGCGCTGCGATCGGCTCGCGCATCACCCAGGTCGAGGGCGTCAGCTACGGCACCTTCATCGTGCCGGGGCTCGTGATGCTGTCGGTGTTGACGCAGAGCATCTCCAACGCCTCGTTCGGCATCTACTTCCCGAAATTCGTCGGCACGATCTACGAGATCCTGTCGGCGCCGATCTCCTACTACGAGATCGTGATCGGCTATGTCGGCGCCGCCGCCACCAAGTCGATCATCCTCGGCCTGATCATCCTGGCCACTGCCGGACTTTTCGTGCCGTTACATATCAACCACCCGATCTGGATGCTGACCTTCCTGGTGCTGACCGCCGTCACCTTCAGCCTGTTCGGCTTCATCATCGGCATCTGGGCCGACGGCTTCGAGAAGCTGCAGATGATCCCGATGCTGGTGGTGACGCCGCTGACCTTCCTCGGCGGCAGCTTCTATTCGGTGAACATGCTGCCGTCGGGCTGGCGGACTCTCACTTTGCTCAATCCGGTGGTCTATTTGATCTCCGGCTTCCGCTGGAGCTTTTACGAGATCGCCGATGTCAGCGTCGCGCTGAGCCTCGGCGTGACGATCGGCTTCCTGGTCGTCTGCATGGCCGCCGTGGCGTGGATCTTCAAGACCGGATATCGGCTGAAGAATTGACGAACATCCCTTACCCATAACAGCGGAAATGA
Organism: Bradyrhizobium sp. LTSP885; assembly: GCF_000938305.1. Taxonomy (GTDB): domain Bacteria; phylum Pseudomonadota; class Alphaproteobacteria; order Rhizobiales; family Xanthobacteraceae; genus Bradyrhizobium. The sequence continues at coordinate 143,025 of NZ_JYMT01000002.1, read as the reverse complement.
CCGTAGCTGTTGTAGTAGCCACGGCAGCCGTGGCGCCGCCAGCCGTGGTTCGGGAGCCCGAGAACGCCGTTGACCGCGCCCATGGCTCCTCCGACACCGGCGCCGACGGCGCCGCCGACCACGCGGCCAACTGGTCCAGCAGCCCGGTCGCCTTCGTAGGCCCCCTCCTGGGCGCCGCGGACGATGCCCTGGGCATGGCCGGCATGGGGGAGCGCCAGCAGCGCCAAAGCGAGGGCCGCACCGGCAAGCAGGAGCCGCGCGGAAGGGCCGGCTGGTTCGACGGCCGCGGTCTTAACCTTGGTCTTGTTCATCTTGATTCCTTGCAACGCGACGCGATGACGCCGCCGGGCGGGATCATGAAACGCCCTTGCGGCCAAATGGTTGCGCGTTCGCGACCAATCGAGGCCGATGTCGCGGCCCCGCTCGCGAAAAAGTCAGGACGCCGCGACCGACAAGCCCGTCTTCGGCCTTGTTTGCGCCGCGCGCCGGATTAACGATGGCTCGATTAAGGATGGCTTTGCACGCCACTGGAACCAAAGTCGGATTCCGTCCATATTGGATGCCGGGGGACGGAGAGCCGCGGCGCCGCGATCAGGCCTGGAGGCCAAAGGTAAAATGCGTTCGTTCCTCGTTGCTGTCACAAGTTTGATGCTTTTCACCGCCGGCGCAGCGCAGGCGAAGGTCGATATCACCATCGACAAGGACAATCAGCAGATGACTGTCGCGGTCGATGGCATCGAGCGCTATCACTGGCCGGTCTCGAGCGGCATCCCCTCCCGCGAAACGCCGAACGGCAGCTTCCGCGCTTTCCGCATGGAGGAGGATCACTACTCCAAGGAATTCGATGACGCGCCGATGCCGCATTCGATCTTCTTCACCAAGGTCGGGCACGCGATCCACGGCACGGACTCGGTCAACCGCCTCGGCACGCCAGCCTCGCACGGCTGCGTGCGGTTGTCGCGCGATAATGCAACCACGCTGTACGCGCTGGTCGAGAAGGAAGGCGTGCTCAACACCACGGTGACACTGACCGGTTCGGCGCAGGTCGCGCTGGCGCGTAATCCGCGTCCGCGCAACGGCACTGCCGTCGCCCGCAGCGCACCGCAGCAGCAGGTTGATCAGCAATACAGCGCGAACGGCGAGCCGGTGGTGCTGACGCCGCAGCCGCGCGTCTATCCGGCGCAGCCGCGCACCGACGACGGCTATATCTATCCGGCCGACGGCGGCTCGAGCGACCAGCGCTACCCGGCGCCGCCGTCGTCGCGGACGACCCGTCGGGTCTACGACGCACAGGCCTACGGTCAGCAGGGCTACGCTCAGCCAGGCTACGGCCAGCAAGGCTACTACGGCCAGCAGCAGTACTACGGCAACCAGGGCTATGCGCCTGCGCCGCAGGGCTACTACCAGCCACGGCCCACTTATCAGCAGCAGCGCGGCTTCTATCAGGACTGAGACGCGACCGCTCCCCAGCTGACGGCGCCGTGACGACAGCGCGCCGTCAGTTCCTCCCGCCCCGTTCACCTGCTTGTGACCCTTCACACCCGTTGCCGCGGTCACACGCCGTGGCTCGTCGTCGCGTTGTCATCGGATTGTAAAAATAGCCCTTTAATCGGCAGCGATAGCGCCGCTGGGCCTTTTTGGGAGGCCATGTGATGCGGAGTGCCTGTTGAATCAGAGCCAGAGCGCGTCCACGCTACGCAAGATCAGAGGTCACAATGAAACGAGGCATCGTCGTCCTTTGCCTGTGCACCGTGGCGATCGCCGCCTATTATTCGGCGGACCGCTGGGCCATCCGCCACACGACGCTGACATTTCATGACGTCCTGCGCGACGACCGCGACGTGACCGTCGACATCGCGGTACGCCGCGACAAGGAAATGCAGGCCCTGGCCGAGATGATCGAACTGCCGGTCGCGATATTGAGTCATGGCAACACCGTCAAGAACACCGAGTATTCATTCCTCACCAACGTCTTCGCCTCGCGCGGCTACCTCGTGGTCAGCATTCAGCACGATCTCGACACTGATGCTCCGATGGTGACCAAGGCCGGCGAGGAATATGCCGGCCGCCGCATGCAATATAATCGCGGCGTCTTCAACATCATGGCTGCGGTCGACGAGATCAAGAAGCTCTATCCCAACGCGAATTATCAGCGCCTGACGATGATCGGCCATTCCAACGGCGGCGACATCTCGATGTTCTTCGCCAAGCAGCATCCCGACCTGGTCAAGAAGGTCGTCACGCTGGACAATCTGCGCGTCCCCTTCATCACCGACGGCAAGATCAAGATCCTCTCATTCCGCTCGAAGGATCCGGTGTTCAAGGCCGACCCGGGCGTCGTGCCTGACGATGAGATCTGCGCCAAGGCCGGCATCAAGGTGGTCAGAACCGAGTTTCAGCACAACGATCTCAGCGATCGCGGTCCTGACAACGTCAAGTCGTCGATCCAGGCGAAAGTGCAGGAATTCCTCGACGAGGACGAGGGCCAGCAACTGACGATGCCGTTGCTGACCGCGGCGGCGCCAAGCCAGGACCACCTACCAAGCCAAGACAAGCCCACGACCGTCGGCAACAAATGACCGACGGTCGAAGCTATTGTTCGCCGTCACGCAGGCGGCGGTAGACCGCACCCAGCACGTTCGAATAGTCGTCGGTCCAGACCCGCTGGTTTTCGTCGGCCTCGGTCTCGGCCCAGACGTCCGATGATGCGAGCTTGCCGACATCGGCCTCCTCGCGCGCGGAAACCACCACCGAGGTCGCGAAGATGTACTCGTTGTCGCGGCCGGAATCCTCGCTGTAGACCCAGCTCTTCATCTCGTTGGCGTCGGCGATGCCGACGATGACGCTGGCAAGCTCGAGATGCCGGTTGGAGACGTGCATCACCACCGCGCCCTGCGGCGCCAGCTTCTGCTTGTAGATCGCCATCGCCTCCTCGGTCGCGAGGTGGATCGGGATCGCGTCCGAGGAATAGGCATCGACGATGATCAGGTCGTAGACGCCGTCGGGCTCCTTGGCGAAGGTCAGCCGCGCATCGCCGATCACGGGCTTCAGGTCGGGCGCGCAGTTCTGGATGTAGGTGAAGTATTTCGGATCGCGCGCGGTGTCGACCATCGACTGGTCGATCTCGAAAAACTTCCAGTCTTCGCCCGGCTGTGACGCGCAGGTCAGCGTGCCCGAGCCGAGCCCGATCACCGCCACTTTCAGCGGCGCGCCCTTGCGCTCGCGGATCGCCGTGATCGCCTGCCCGATGCCGCCGTCCTTGTGATAATAGCTGATCGGCTCCGGCCGGCCGGTGACCGGCGTGCCGTCGTCGTTCTTGAATTTCTCGGCGCCGTGGATCGTGGTGCCGTGCATCAGCACGTGATACTGCCCGTTCGGCGTCACCACGATCTTGTGGACGCCGAAGAAGCTGCGCACCGTTTCGACGCGGCCGTCGTCGGAGGGATAGGCGCGCAGCAGCACCAGCGCGACGGCGACCGTGGCAAAGATCTTCCAGCGGCTGGCGTTCAGCGCAAGCGCCAGCAGCGCGGAGAGCACGCCGACCGCGCCGATCACCCAGACCCGCCAATCGTCGAGCCAGTTGAAGACGCTGCCGGCCGAATAGGACGGCGCGATCAACCCAACCGCCAGCACCGCGAGGAACGGCCAGTACCAGGCGCTCCAGCGCGGCAGCCGCTCGGCGCCGCCGGGCGGCCGGCACAGCGCCGCCAGCGCCAGCAGGATGGGATATTCGGCGACCCATGAGAAGGTGAACGGCGCGATCAGTCCTGCGAAGATGCCGCCGACCATGCCGCCGAACGACAACGCGACATAGAAGCCGGTGAGATATTTCGCCGCCGGGCGCGTGCGCGCCAGTTCGCCGTGACAGGCCATCGCGATGATGGAGAAGCAGAGCTGGTGGCCACCGAGCGTCAGCAGCAGATTCTGCTCGCCACCGACCGCCAGCAGGATGACGACGCCGGCAAGCGCCAGCGGCTGCGCCAGCAGCATCCATTTGTGCGGCAGCAGCGGCCGCGACTGGAACACCAGCACCCAGGTCAGCAAATACAGCGACAGGGGCAGCACCCAGAGCAGCGGCGCGGCGGCAACGTCGGTCGAGATATGCGCGGTGACCGCGATCAGCAGACCCGACGGCACCGCGGCGAGGAATATCCAGCGTGCGCGCAGAGCCCAGGACGGTGCCGGCGCGTTGGCATCGTCAACCCCTAGGTTGAGCGCGCCTGCATTGGCCGGTGAGCGCAGCAGCAGCGCGCCGCAGCCCGCGATCAGGACGATCAGGAGTCCGTACCCGCCGGTCCAGATCAGGTTCTGGGTGCGCAGGGTGAACATCGGCTCCAGCAGCACCGGATAGGACAACAGCGCCAGGAAGCTGCCGATATTCGACGACGCATAGAGGAAATAGGGGTCGGGCCCGTTGGGGTGGCCGGTGCGCACGAACCAGGCCTGCAGCAGCGGGTTGTTGGCGGCGAGCGCGAAGAACGGCAGGCCGATCGAGACCGCGAACAGGCCGAGCAGCCAGAACGCATAACCCGAGGTTGGCGGTTCGCCCCAGCCGCTCTTGATCGCTAGCGGCAGCGTCAGCAGCGCGATAACAAGCAGCACCAGATGCACCGCGACCGGAACCACGCGATTGCGCAGCTTCATCAGCAGGTGCGCATAGGCGTAGCCGCCGAGCAGCAGCGACTGGAAGAACACCATCGCCACCGACCACACCGCCGGCGAACCACCGAGCCGCGGCAGTACCATCTTGGTGAACAGCGGCTGCACCGAGAACAGCAAAAGGGCGCTGACGAAGATCGCGGCGGTGTAGACAACCAGCACCAGCCGGTTTCGCGAGGCGGACGGCTCAGAAATCATGAAAGCTCCGGCATGGACCCGGCGGGCGCCGGACACGGATGGTCCGGCGGCAGCGCGCCGGACGGTCTGAGTTGAGCATATGGCATCAGCACGGGCAAGAAACCGCCGATAGCGCGGACTTGACGAAGCGCCGCTGCGGCGCGACGACAGGTTGTCATCACTCCTTCTTGAAGCGGACATGAACGAAACGGACGTCGTCATCATCGGCGCGGGGCACAACGGCCTCACCTGCGCGGCCTATCTCGCGATGGCAGGACTGCGGGTCCGGGTCGTGGAGCGGCGCAAGGTGGTCGGCGGCGCCGCCGTCACCGAGGAGTTCGTTCCGGGCTTCCGCAATTCGGTCGCCGCCTACACGGTGAGCCTGCTCAACCCGCAGATTATTGCTGACCTGAAACTTGCCGATCAGGGCTTGCGGATCGTCGAGCGTCGCGCCCAGAACTTCCTGCCCGCGCCCGACGGCAGCTATCTCCTGACCGGCGAGGGCCGCACAGAAGAGTCGGTTGCAAGATTGAGCCAACGCGACGCCACTGAGATCGGTGTGTTCTCGCGGGAGCTCGAGGCGATCGCGGATGTGCTGCGCCAGTTCGTGCTGCGCGCGCCACCGAATGTCGTCGAAGGCTTTGGCATCGGCGCGGTGAGCGAAGCCTTCAACGCGCTCGGCAGCGCCAATAGGCTGCGGCGGCTGTCGCTCGAGCAACAGCGCAGCCTGCTCGATCTGTTCACGCGCTCGGCCGGCGAGATGCTCGACGAGCGCTTCGAGAGCGATCTGGTCAAGGCGCTGTTCGGCTTCGACGCCATCGTCGGCAATTATGCCAGCCCCTACGCGGCCGGCTCGGCCTACGTGATGCTGCATCACGCCTTTGGCGAGGTGAACGGCAAGAAGGGCGTCTGGGGCCACGCCATCGGCGGCATGGGCGCGATCACGCAGGCGATGGCGCGTGCCGCACGCGGCCACGGCGCCGAGATCGAGACCGACGCCGGCGTGCGCGAGGTGATCGTCGAGAAGGATCGCGCCTGCGGCGTCATCCTCGACAATGGCGAGACCATCCGCGCGAAATATGTCGTCTCCAACGTCAATCCAAAACTGCTCTATACGCGGCTGGTGCCGGCGGGCGCGCTGGCGGGCGAATTCCTCACGCGGATCTCACGCTGGCAGAACGGCTCGGGCACGTTCCGGATGAACGTCGCGCTTCATACCCTGCCCTCGTTCACCGCGCTGCCCGGCCCCGGCGATCACCTCACCGCCGGCATCATCATCGCGCCTGATCTCGGCTACATGGATCGCGCCTGGCGCGACGCGCACGATTTCGGCTGGAGCCGCGCACCTGTCGTCGAGGTGCTGATCCCCTCGACGCTCGACGACAGCTTGAGCCCGCCGGGCCAGCATGTCGCCAGCCTGTTCTGCCAGCACGTCGCGCCGCAATTGCCTGACGGCAAGTCGTGGGACGATCATCGCGAGGAGGTCGCCGATCTCATGATCGCGACCGTCGACCGCTACGCCCCCGGCTTCGCAAGCACCGTAATCGGCCGCCAGATGCTGTCGCCGCTCGACCTCGAGCGGCAGTTCGGCCTGCTCGGCGGCGACATCTTCCATGGCGCGCTGACGCTGAACCAGCTGTTCTCGGCCCGCCCGATGCTCGGTCATGCCGACTACCGCGGCCCTCTGAAGGGCCTCTACCATTGCGGCTCCGGCGCCCACCCCGGCGGCGGCGTCACCGGTGCCCCCGGCCACAATTCCGCGCGGGTGATCCTGGCGGATCACCGGAGGCTGTTCTCGTAGGGCAGGCCCTCGGAGACGCCACCGCAGCCCGCGGCAAGCTGTGGATAGCTTGTGGAGAAGCGGTGGATTGGCCCTGTATAGGTCTCTGGAGTTTCCCCGGAGGAGTGGTGGAAAACACTGTGGATCGGCTGTGGAATGCTGGCCAATAACCTCGCCACAACGCCCTTGGTATCCTGTTGATAGGTTGGGGTCGGCTTTGTGGACACTCGGTAGTGTCAGCTGATGCACTACCCAATTCTCGCGATAATCGAATGAAATCTCAGTTGAAATTGTAACAAAAACCGCGCTACCGGCATGCGATGACACCCTCCACGCATCGCGCCAGCGTCACGCTGGCAGACGAATCGACCGGAAGACGCGTGATTGACGCGCTTTCCGAGGCGTTTTTCGACGATTCAGCGGCTCTCTCGACCTTCGAACGGCCTGACCGCCGTTGGGATGTCACCGTCTATTTTGCCGACGCGCCGGACCAGGCGCACTTGCGCGAACTGGTCGGACAGGCGGTGGGACGGGATGTCGCGGCCGCCATGACCTTCGATACCGTGGAGGCAAAGGACTGGGTGAAGGCGTCTCTGGAAGACCTCGTCCCGGTCCCGGCCGGCCGTTTTGTCGTCCACGGCCAGCATGACCGGACGCGGATACCGTCGAACAAGATCGGCATCGAGATCGAGGCGGCGCTCGCCTTCGGCACCGGCCATCACGGCACCACGCGCGGCTGCCTGTTGCTGCTCGACCATGTGCTGAAGGCCTATCAGCCGCGCCGCGTGCTCGATCTCGGCACCGGGACCGGCGTGCTGGCGATCGCCGCCGCCAAGGCAATGCACGCCAAAGTGCTGGCAAGCGACATCGACCCGCTATCGGTGCGGGTCGCTGAGGAGAATGCCGGGCTGAACGGAGCAGGACATCTGGTTGATGTGATCAGCGCCACCGGCTTTGCGGCGCCGCAGTTCGCCGCGGACGGGCCGTTCGATCTCGTGCTCGCCAACATCCTCGCCAATCCGCTGCGGCAACTGGCCGGCCCGATGACGCGGCACCTTGCGGCATCGGGGCAGGTCATCCTGTCGGGCCTGCTGACGCACCAGGCGCCGGCGGTCATCGCCGCCTACCGCGCCCGCGGGCTGGTGCCGCTGCGGCATGTCAGAATCGAGGGCTGGAGCAGCCTGTTGCTGCGCTCAAGATCATGATGCGATTAAGAGGAAATCGCATCATGATCTTATCTCCTTGTTGGAGCATGATCTCCGCGCAAACGCGTTCCGCGTTTGTCGCGAGGGAAAACCGGGTCCCACTTTTCCGGATCATGCTCTAAATGACCTCAACCGGCAGACAGTGCGGCGACTGCACGCTCTGCTGCAAGGTGATGGCGATCGAGCAACTGGCAAAGCCGGCCAACGCGTGGTGCCCGCATTGCAAGCCGGGGCGCGGCTGCCAGACTTACGCGAACCGGCCGGCGGAATGCCGGTCCTTCGGCTGCGTCTGGCTGGTCAATGACCGGCTGGAGGAGCACTGGAAACCAAGCCGATCCAAGCTTGTCCTGACGACGTCGGAAGATGGCCTCGAGGTCAGATGCGACCCCGGTTTCCCCGACGCCTGGCGCAAGCAGCCGTTCCGCAGCGAGATGCATCAATGGGCGGTGTCCGGCGGGCCGCTCGACATGACCATCGTCGTCATCGTCGGCCAGCGAATGACGCTGCTGACGCCCGACCGCGAGTTCGATCTTGGAATCGTCGGCCCTGACGAGCGGATCGTGCGGGAATTTGAGGGGACAAAGGTCGTCAATGCGACTGTGGTGAAGGCGTCCGATCTGGGCAGTATTTGCGACCTGCGGGGATAACTATTTGGACTTCGCCGGATCGCGGGGAAGGATCACAACCTTGCCTTGCTTCAGCGAGCGCCGGACGCGCGCCTCGACAAATCGGTCCAGGATCTGGACGATGACACCGCGTTGCTTCTGTTCGATGGGTGCGATCGGGCCACGGCGAACCGGCGGCGGGATCTTCTCAAATGTGAAAGCAGGCACTGTGTATCTCCTCGCCGTTGAGTTGAGACACTCCTGGACACTTCAGTACTCTAGACGAACGACTTGCCAGGGAAAGCGTTCCGTCTTCTCTAATGGTTATGCCACGATTCAAGCATAAGTTATGCCAAATTGTGGTCATGCCGCCCGTATTGTGGAACTTGTCCACCTGAAGCCAAGTCCACCTGAAGGCATGAACCGGAACAGTGGAAACCGGTTTTCCCTCGCGACAAACGCAGAGAGTTTGCGCGATGATCATGCTCGATCCCAAGAGAGTGCGAGAGCGATGTTCGAAGCCCATTTCCAGACATTCGAAGAACCCGAAAGCGGTGTGGCGCTGACCGCGCGCTTGAGCGCCTTCCGCGAGGAGCTGGCGCGCCGCAAGCTGACGGGCTTCGTGATTCCCCGCGCCGACCAGCAGCAGAATGAATATGTCGCCCCCGCCGAGGAGCGGCTGGCCTGGCTGACCGGATTCACGGGATCGGCGGGGCTGGCGATCGTGCTGACCAGGGAAGCTGCAATCTTCGTCGATGGCCGCTACACCCTGCAGGCCGGCAAGCAGGTCGACCGCAAGGCCTGGGAGGTCGAACCGCTGGTCGATCCGCCCCCGGAGCACTGGCTGACGCGGCACCTCGCGAGCGGCGACCGCCTCGGATTTGACCCGTGGCTGCACACATCAGCAGCAGCCGAACGTCTCGCCGCCGCCTGCGCCAAGGCCGGCGCGGAGCTGGTCGCGGTCGACAGCAATCCGGTCGACACGGTCTGGACCGAACGGCCGGCACCGCCGCTCGGCCCGGTCACGATCCACGGCGCGCAATTCGCCGGCGAGATCGAAGCCGAAAAGCTCAAGCGCATCCGGCTCGAGATCAACAAGCTCGGCACCGATGCGCTGGTGCTCTCCGACAGCCATGCGGTGGCCTGGGCCTTCAACATCCGCGGCGCCGACGTCTCGCATACGCCGCTGCCGCTGTCCTACGCGCTGGTGCCGAAGGAGGGCCGACCGCTGGTGTTCATAGATCACCGCAAGCTCTCCAATGCGACGCGCGACCATCTCGAGCAATCCGCCGATGTCGAGGAGCCGGCGGCACTGACAACAAAACTCACCGAGCTCGCCAAACGCGGCGCCTCGATCGCGCTCGACAGCGCGACGGCGGCGGATGCCTTAAGCCGCCTGATCTCAGGCGCCGGCGGCAAGCCGGTGCGCGGCAATGACCCGGTCAGCCTGTTGAAGGCAGTCAAGAACCTCACCGAGATCGACGGCACCCGCACCGCGCACCAGCGCGACGCGGTGGCGCTGACGCGCTTCCTCGCCTGGATCGACGGCGAGGCGCCTTCCGGCGGGCTCACCGAGATCGACGCCGTCGAGGCGCTGGAGACGTTCCGCCGCCAGACCGGCGCGCTGAAGGACGTCTCGTTCCCGACCATCTCCGGCACCGGACCGAACGGCGCGATCGTGCATTATCGTGTTACGCGCAAGAGCAACCGCCGGATCGAGCCCGGCGATCTGCTGCTGATCGATTCCGGCGCGCAATATCAGGACGGCACCACCGACGTCACCCGCACCATCGCGATCGGAAAGCCGACCGACGAGATGCGCGACCGCTTCACCCGGGTGCTGCGCGGCCACATGGCGATCGCGCGCGCGATCTTCCCCGACGGCACCACCGGCGCGCAACTCGACACGCTGGCGCGGCAATATCTTTGGCAGGCCGGCGTCGATTTCGAGCACGGCACCGGCCACGGCGTCGGCAGCTATCTTAGCGTCCACGAAGGGCCGGCGCGAATATCAAAGCTCGGCACCACGCCGCTGAAGCGCGGCATGATCCTGTCCAACGAGCCCGGCTACTACAAGACCGACGCCTACGGCATCCGGATCGAGAACCTCGAACTCGTCATCGGCACCGACATCGCGGGCGCCGAGAAGCCAGTCAACGCATTCGAGACGCTGACCCTGGCGCCGATCGACCGCCGGCTGATCGATACCAGCATGCTGAGCGCAGGCGAGCTGAACTGGCTCAACGACTACCACGCCCGCGTCGTCAGCGTGGTACGCCCGCATCTCGACGACAACGCCACCAAGCTGTGGCTCGACGAGGCGACGGCGGTGCTGACGTAGCTTTCCGTCATTCCGGGGCGATGCGAAGCATCGAACCCGGAATCTCGAGATTCCGGGTCTGGTGCTTGCGCACCATCCCGGAATGACGTGCTCGCACACTGCCTCTGGAATACTGGGTCCTCCGCTTTCGCGGAGGACGACAGCGGAGGTTGTTGCGCAACGCGTGTTGCCTCACGAGACAATGAGACGGCAGCCTCCCGAAACGCATGGCCGCATGCCGAAACACGCGTATTCCGCGCGAACGAGATCGCTACAGTCCGACTAACAACATTGGATCGGACCTGAATGCACGGCGTGATGGGCAAGCCGCCCGACGCGGGTACGGATAACCTCGCCACTTCGAAGGTCATGCTGCTGATGCTCGTCGTGATGACGGGCGTGGCGCCGATCTCGCTCTATATGCTGGTGCCGGCGCTGCCGGTGCTCGCGACCACGTTCGGCCGCGACATCTCCGTCGCGCAGATGACGGTGTCGCTCTACATGGTTGGCATCGCCCTGTCGCAGCTGATCATGGGGCCGCTGTCGGACAAGTTCGGCCGCCGTCCGGTGCTGCTCGCCGGGCTCGGCCTGATGGTCGTGGCTGGTGTTGGCTCGGTGTTCGCCGAGACCCTGCCGCAGCTGATCGCGGCGCGCTTCTTCCAGGCGCTCGGCGGCGCCAGCGGCATGGTGATCAGCCGCGCCATCATCCGCGATCTCTATCCGCGCGAGCGGGTCGGGGCCATGATCAGCCTCGTCGTCGCCGCGCTGATGATCGCGCAGATGGTGAGCCCGCTGACCGGCGGCCTGCTGGAGACCGCGTTCGGCTGGCGCGCGATCCTGTTCTTCATCACCGGCGCGTCGCTGACGATCACGATCTTCATCGCGCTGGCGCTGCCGGAAACCCGTCGCGACCGCGCCGACAGTTCCAGCTTTCGCGGCGATCTCGGCAAGCTGCTGCGCAACCGCGCCTTCGTCGGCTACATGCTGTGCCAGGTGCTGGCGTCGCAGATCATCTTCGCCTTCGCCGGCGGCGGCCCCTACATCGTGGTGACGCAGATGGGCCGCACCAGCGCCGAATATGGCGCGTGGTTTGCGTGCACGGGCTTCGCCTACCTCGTCGGCAATCTGCTGTGCGTGCGCTTTGCGCCGCGGCATTCGCTGGAGCGGCTGATCTGGTTCGGCCTGGCGCTGCAATTGGGCGGCAGCCTGTTGAACCTGATCTGGAGCTTGACGGGATTCAATCAGGCGCCGCTCTGGCTGTTCGGCACCCAGATGATCGTGATGGTCGCCAACGCCTTCGTGATGGCCAATTCCGCCGCCGGCGCCATCAGCATCCGCCCCGAGGCCGCCGGCACCGCGTCGGGCACGATGGGATTCCTGCAGCAGGGCATCGGCTCGCTGATCTCGCAATTCGGCGCCTATCTCGGCGGCCACTCCGCCACCACGCTGCCGCTGACATCGGCGCTGTTCGCAATCTCGATCGCCTGCGCCTGCACGATGATCTTCATCGTGCCACGGCGAACTATCGTGGTCAGCGAGGAGCTGATCGAGCAGGCGGAGGAGGAAGAACAGGGGATGATGTGACTTGTTCGTCATTCCGGGGCGATGCGAAGCATCGAACCCGGAATCTCGAGATTCCGGGTCTGGTCCTGCGGACCATCCCGGAATGACGCCATATCACTCCCCAATCAGCTGCAGCCACTCGTCTTCGGTCAGCACCGCAACGCCAAGCTCACGCGCCTTGGTCAGCTTGGAGCCGGCTTCCTCACCGGCCACCAGATAATCCGTCTTCTTCGACACCGAGCCCGCGACCTTGGCGCCGAGGCGTTCCGCCACCGCCTTGGCCTCGTCGCGGGTGAACTTGGTCAGCGAGCCCGTGAACACCACGGTCTTGTCCGAGACCGGCGAACTCTTGCGCGGCTGCTCGGCCGGCCTCACCTCGATCTCGCGCAGCAGCTCGCCGAGCGCCTTGACGTTGCGCGGCTCGGCGAAGAACTCGACCACGGCGTCCGCGACGATCTCGCCGATGCCGCCGATATTGTTGAGGTCCTGATAGGCCTCGGTTGTGTTCTCTTCGTCCGTACTGCCTTTGGCGGCGGCCAGCATCGCCTCACGGAAATTCTCGATCGTGTGGTAGTGCCGTGCGAGCAGCTTGGCATTGCCTTCACCGACATGGCGAATGCCGAGCGCAAAGATTAACCGATGCAGTTCGATGTTGCGACGCGCGTCGATCGCGTCGAACAGGTTGCGCACCGAGGTCTCGCCGTAGCCTTCGCGCTCCATCAACTTGCTGGTCGAACGCTTGTCCCGTTCGCGCAGCGTGAAGATGTCGACGGCCGACTTCACGAGATCGTCTTCGTAAAACTCCTGGATCTGCTTGTCGCCGAGGCCATCGATATCGAAGGCCAACCGCGACACGAAATGCTTCAGCCGCTCCACCGCTTGCGCCGGGCAGATCAGAGTGCCGGTGCAGCGGCGCACCACCTCGTCCTCCTCGCGCACCGCATGGCTGCCGCAGACCGGACAGGTGTCCGGAAACTTGTACGGTTTTGCGCTTTTCGGCCGCTTGTCGAGCACCACGCTGACGACCTGCGGAATCACGTCGCCCGCGCGTTGCACGACGACCGTGTCACCCTCGCGGATATCGACGCCATCGCGGATCGGGCTGCCGTCATTGCCGGTGCCCTTGATGTAGTCCTCGTTATGCAGCGTCGCGTTCTGCACCACCACGCCGCCGACCGTGACCGGCGCCAGCCGCGCCACCGGCGTCAGCGCCCCGGTTCGTCCGACCTGGATGTCGATGCCGTTGAGAACAGTGGTGGCCTGCTCGGCCGCAAATTTGTGCGCGATCGCCCAGCGCGGGCTGCGCGACACGAAGCCGAGGCGATCCTGCCAATCGAGCCGGTCGACCTTGTAGACCACACCATCGATGTCGTAGCCGAGCGTGGCGCGCTCCTCGCCGATCTTGCGGTAGAATGCCAGGACATCCTCGACATCCTTGCACAGCGTGATCAGCGGATTGACGACGAAGCCGGCTTTGTCCATCCATGCCAGCATGCCGTGCTGGGTATCGGCGGGCCGCTCGCTTATCTCGCCCCAGGTATAGGCAAAAAACTTCAGCGGGCGCGAGGCGGTGATCGAGACATCCTTCTGGCGCAGCGATCCCGCCGCCGAATTGCGCGGATTGGCAAAGATGGTGTCGTCGGCTTCGGCCTGCTTTTTGTTCAGCTCGAGAAAATCCGTCTTGAGCATGTAGACTTCGCCGCGCATTTCGCAGGCTGCCGGAATATTCCGGCCCTTCAAATGATGCGGGATGTCCTTGATGGTGCGAACATTGGCGGTGACGTCTTCGCCGGTGAAGCCGTCGCCGCGCGTCGCCGCACGGACCAGTTCGCCGTTCTCGTAGCGCAACGACAGCGACAGCCCGTCGATCTTCGGCTCGGCGACGAGCGCTGGAATCTGCTCGGCATCGAGCTTGAGGAAGCGTCTGATGCGCTCGACAAACTCGGTCACGTCCTCGTCGCTGAAGGCATTGCCGAGCGACAGCATGGGAACGGCGTGCTGCACCTTGGCGAAACCGCGCGCGGGCGCGGCGCCGACTTTCTGCGACGGAGAATCTTTGGCGACAAGATCGGGAAACCTTGCCTCGACCGCCTCCAGCCGCTGGCGCAGCACGTCATAGGCCGCATCCGACACCGTCGGCGCATCCTTCTGATAATAGCGCTCGTTGTGGCCCTCGATTTCCAGCGCCAGCCGCGTCAGCTCGACCTTGGCCTGAGCCTTTGTGAGCTTGGCGACGTCGACCAGCGCTTTCTTCGCCTTGGTGGCCATCGGAGCAACTAACTCGCCGCGCGCAGCAGTCGTTCCGCCGCAGCGCGTGCCTCCGCGGTGATCTCGGCACCCGCCAGCATCCGCGCGATCTCCTCGCGGCGGTGGTCGGCGGCGAGGGCGTTGACGCGGGTGGCGACCCGCTTGCCCTTGTCGAGCGCGTCCTTGGAGATCAAGAGATGCTGGCTGGCGCGGGCGGCGACCTGCGGCGCGTGCGTCACCGCCATCACCTGCACCTTGCCGGCGAGCCGCGCCAACCGGGCGCCGATCGCGTCGGCCACGGCACCACCGACGCCGGTGTCGATCTCGTCGAACACCAGGGTCGGCGCCGAACCGCGATCGGACAGCACCACTTTCAGCGCCAGCAGGAAGCGCGACAGCTCGCCGCCGGAAGCGACCTTCATCAGCGGCCCCGGCTTGGTACCTGGATTGGTTTGCACCCAGAACTCGACGCGGTCGATGCCCTGCGGGCCCGGTGACTTCGCGTCGGTCTCGACCTGGGTCATGAACTTGGCGCGTTCGAGTTTCAGCGGCGCCAGCTCGGCGTTGACGGCCTTGTTCAGCTTTTCGGCCGACTTCACGCGCGCCGCCGACAGTTTTGCGGCGGCGGCGCCGTAGCGCTGGTCGGCCTCGGCAGCAGCGGCCTCCAGCTTCTTCAACTGGTTGGCACCGGCATCGATCAGCGCCACGTCGGCAGCGTATTTGGCGGCCAGCGCGGCCAGGCCATCGACCGGGGTCGAATATTTGCGCGAGGCGGCACGCAGCGCAAACAGCCGTTCTTCGATTCGCTCCAGCTCGGCCGGATCGAAATCGGCCGCGCGCAGCGCGGCGTTGAGGTGCTGGTCGGCTTCTTCCAGCGCATTGATGGCGACGTCGATCGCCCTCACTGCCGGCTCGACCAGCGCTGGCATATTTCCCGCACGACGCTCCAGCCGGCGCACCGCCGCCGACAAGGCCGCGACCGGCGAATGATTGCCGCCGACCGCCTCCTGCGCCTCGCGCAGATCGCTGGCGATCTTCTCGCCCTGCATCATCGTGGTGCGGCGTTCGGCCAGCGCGGTCTCCTCGCCGTCCTTTGGCTTCAGCTTTTTCAGCTCATCGGATGAATGGCGCAGATAATCCGCCTCGCGTGCCGCCCGCTCCATGCCGGCGCGGTGCTCATCGAGCGCGGCATAGGCGACGCGACGCGAGTCCCACAGCCCTTCCAGCGCCGCGACATCCTTTTCCAGCCCGGCAAACGCATCCAGCAGCCGGCGATGGGTGGAGGCGTCGACCAGCGCGCGCTCGTCGTGCTGGCCGTGGATCTCGACCAGCGCGGCGCCGACCGCCTTCAGGGTCTGCACGCTGATCGCCTGGTCGTTGATGAAGGCGCGGGTGCGGCCGTCGGCGAGTTGCACGCGGCGCAGGATCATCTCGCCGGTATCGTCCAGGCCATTTTCGGCGAGGATCCTTGTCGCGGGATGGCCCTTCGGCACATCGAACATCGCGGTGACCTGCCCCTGCTCCGCGCCGTGGCGGACGAGGCCAGCATCGCCGCGGCCGCCGAGCGCCAGCGCAAAGGCATCGAGCAGGATGGATTTGCCCGCGCCGGTTTCGCCGGTCAGCACCGCAAGGCCACGGGAAAATTCGATATCGAGCCGTTCGATCAGGACGATGTCACGGATCGACAGACGCGCCAGCATGCGGGATCAGTTCCTAGCGAGACCCAGTTTCCTGAAGGCCTTGGAGATGTAAGAGCCGGTGTCTTCATTCGGCTCGAGACCGCCCGACTTTACTAGATTATAGGCGTCCTTGTACCAGCGGCTATCGGGAAAATTGTGCCCCAGCACGGCGGCCGCGGTCTGCGCCTCGCCGACGATCCCGACCGCCATATAGGCCTCGGTGAGCCGGAAGAGCGCCTCTTCGACATGGCGCGTGGTCTGGTACTGCGTGACCACCGTCTTGAACCGGTTGATGGCGGCAGTGAAGTCGCGCTTTTCCATGTAATAGCGCCCGACCGCCATTTCCTTGCCGCCGAGCTGGTCGCGCGCGGCTTCGATCTTGGACTTGGCGGTGGTGGAATATTCCGACGTCGGATACTTGCGCACCACCTCTTCCAGCGCCGCGATCGCCTTCTCGGTCCGGCCCTGGTCGCGGGAGATGTCCGGGATCTGGTCGTAATGCGAGGCGGCGATCAGGTACTGGGCATAGGCCGCATCCGGACTGCCGGGATGCAGCGTGACGTAGCGGGTCGCCGAGCCAATGCAGCTGTCGTAGTCGCCGGCCTGGTAATAGGAATAGGCCGACATCAACAGCGACTTGCGCGCCCACTCCGAATAGGGATGCTGGCGGTCCACTTCCTCGAACTTCTTCGAGGCAGCCTTCAGATCCTTCTTCTGGTTCATCATGTACAAGCCCTCATTGTAGAGCTTGTCCGCGGGCTCATCGACGAAGGTATCGTCTTTGGCCATGAACTTGTCCCAGAGCGCGCCGGTGCCGCAGCCGCTCAGCGGCAGTGCCAGCACGATCAGGCCCGCCGCGAGACGCAGCGCGCGACCGGCCTGCTTCAGGCCGGAGACGTCAGAAGAATTGCGTGGTTCGAGCGCCATCCGCTTTGCCGACATGAAATATAAAACCTGACGCCTTTGATGCGGTTAACGGCGAAGCCCCACTCCATCCATGAACCGCGATCATGGATACAATATTCCCCGTGCCATTGGCGCAGTGTCGTGCAACCTCAGGCCTGTCTAGCCGAAAAATGGTCCTCGACCAATCGAATACGTAGCCATTCCGCCCGGATTAAGGCGGCCGGACACACCTGCTAACGGCTGTGGTACCTACGAAATCCGGGGCGAATGAAGCTAGTCAGAACGAATGACGCCGGTTGCGACGATCAGGACACGTCCGGACCGTAGGCCGGGGCGATCATGCCGCCCACCGTGCCTGCGCCAGCTTCCACATGGCCGCGAGCGGGGCGCCGTGCGGTCTCTGCTTCGACCACCCGCCAGGCGCTCCGGTCGGCGAGCAGCGCCTTCAGCACCGCGTGGTTCAGCTTGTGGCCGCCGCGCGTCGAGCGGTAGCTGCCAAGCAGCGGCAGACCGGCCAGTGCGAGATCGCCGATCACGTCCAGAACCTTGTGGCGGACGCATTCGTCGCCGTAGCGCAGCCCCTCGGGGTTCAGCAGGCGGGTTTCGTCGAACACCACCGTATTCTCGAACGACGCGCCGAGCGCGAAGCCGGCGCTCCAGAGCCGCGCCGTGTCACCCACGCAGCCGAAGGTTCGGGCGCGCGCGATATCGCGGCGGAAACCTTCCGGCGACAGATTGAAGGAGAAGCTCTGACGGCCGATTACCGGGTTGGTGAAATCGATCTCGACCTCGGCGCGGAACCCGCCGGCGAACGGACGCAGCTCGCCGATGGAATTGCCGATCTTGACCTGCACCGGCTTCAACACCTGGATGAAGCGGCGGACGGCGGGCTGGGTAACGATGCCGGCCTGGTCGATCGCAGCGACGAAAGCTGCGGCGCTGCCATCCATGATCGGAACTTCGGGACCATCGACCTCGATGGTGGCGTTGTCGACGCCCATGCCGCGCAGCGCGGCCAGCACATGCTCGGCGGTGGAAACCAGCGGCCCTTCGCGGTCACCCAGCACGGTCGCAAAATCGGTTGCGATCACGGCATCGGCGACGGCTTGAATTTCACGGTCGGCACTGTCGAGACCGGTGCGGACAAAAATAAAACCTGCATCAACAGGCGCAGGTCCCAAAGTGAGATGAACAGGAAGACCAGAATGAACGCCGACGCCCGTCACGGTGGCTTGCGACCGAAGCGTTGTTTGGCGACTGAACTTCATGCGTTAATGCCCACTACCCGACTTCGCCCAAACAAGCGGCCAATTTCCCCAAGGCCGATTCGTCCGAGCTCCCCAAGTCCGGGCAGACCATAGTCATTGCCCTAAACCGCGCCAACTCACGCTTCTTTACCGATTGTTACCCCATCTCTGCCGCATTCACGCCCAAGGTTAACCAAATTGCGGCAGCGAAAAACGCCATTTCGGGACCGGCATCTGATCACGAGAAGAATAATTAATCATTTAAAATCAGTTGCTTGCTCACCGGACCGTGAACGGCAATCCGACTAAAGACGAAGGCCCC
The DNA here is from genome assembly GCF_000938305.1 of Bradyrhizobium sp. LTSP885. Lineage (GTDB taxonomy): Bacteria > Pseudomonadota > Alphaproteobacteria > Rhizobiales > Xanthobacteraceae > Bradyrhizobium. The sequence goes on along the minus strand of NZ_JYMT01000002.1, from coordinate 124,315 downwards.
GGCGGTTCTCGCCGGGGCCTTCTTTGGTCGCCAGATTTGTAACAAACTTCAGTTCGCCTGCCGGCGCAGGAAGGCCGGGATATCAAGATGGTCGTCGCCCTGTGGCGCGGGCGCAACAGGTGCAGGACGCCCATGAACGTCCAACCCCTGTGGCGCGGGGCGCTTCGCATACTCCGACACCGGCGATTCGTTCGACGCAATCTGCTGCGCGACGCTGCGGGCCGGCCGGCGGTCGGGCAGCGGCGGCATTGAGGGTGCCGGGCCGGAGGCGCGCGCCGCGATCGGCGGCTCGGTCTCTTCGTCGCGGCGGCCGAGGCCGACATTGGCCAGGCGCTGCAACAGCGACAGCCGGGTCTTCTGCGGGTGTTCCTCCTCGCCCTCGCCGCGCGCCTGGCGGATTTCGGCCTGCGCCGGCATCGGAAGGTCCTCGAACTTCGGCATCCGCGGGGCGCGGACCGGCGAACGCTCGGCCGCCTGAGGGATGAAGGTCTCGGGCGGCATCGGCTCGTGCTGCTCGGCACGGACCGCGTCATGATCGGGGAACAGCGTCGGCTTCTGGGCGATCGGGCGCACGGTCACGTCACCGTAGGACCCCGGCTGCATCGGCGCCGAATTGTCCGGAGCAACCGCGGCGGCGATCGCGGCGAGCGCGGCGCGCTCGACGTTGTTCGCAGTGGGACGCAGCTGCGGCGCGGCGGCGGCAGGCGCGGCAATCGGAGCGACGGTCACGCCGGTCGGCGGTTCCATCTTCTGGGTGCGCTCGGCAAGACGCTGATTGTCGGCGCGCAGGCGCGCGGTCAGATCGGCCAGCCGGCTTTCCGGCGAGCCGGCGGCGGCGGCGGGCGCAGCGGCCGGAGCGGCAGCCCGCGCGATCGCGGCCTGCTCGATGCCGGTCGCGACCACCGAAACGCGGATGACGCCATCAAGCGATTCGTCGAAGGTCGCGCCAACGATGATGTTGGCGTCGGCATCGACCTCTTCGCGGATGCGGGTCGCGGCTTCGTCGACCTCGAACAGCGTCAGGTCCTTGCCGCCGGTGATCGAGATCAGCAGGCCGCGGGCGCCCTTCATCGATGAGTCGTCGATCAGCGGGTTGGCGATTGCGGCTTCGGCGGCGGTCAGCGCGCGCTTCTCGCCGGTGGCCTCGCCGGTGCCCATCATCGCCTTGCCCATCTCACGCATCACGGCGCGGACGTCGGCGAAGTCGAGGTTGATCAGGCCTTCCTTGACCATCAGGTCGGTGATGCAGGCGACGCCCGAATAGAGCACCTGGTCGGCCATCGCGAAGGCGTCGGCGAAGGTGGTCTTCTCATTGGCGACCCGGAACAGGTTCTGGTTCGGGATGATCAGCAGCGTGTCGACCACCTTGTGCAGTTCGGCGATGCCGGCCTCGGCGGTGCGCATGCGGCGCTGGCCCTCGAAGTGGAACGGCTTGGTCACCACGCCGACCGTGAGGATGCCCATCTCGCGCGCGGCCTTGGCGATCACGGGCGCAGCGCCCGTGCCGGTGCCGCCGCCCATGCCGGCGGTGACGAACACCATGTTGGCGCCGGTGAGATGATCGCGGAGCTCGTCGATAACCTCCGTCGCGGCGGCTGCGCCGACATCGGGCTGCGAACCGGCGCCGAGGCCCTGGGTCACCTGGGTGCCCATCTGGATGATCCGCTGCGCCTTCGACATGGTCAGCGCCTGGGCGTCGGTGTTGGCGACGACGAAGTCGACACCCTGCAACCCGGCGGTGATCATGTTGTTGACGGCGTTACCGCCCGCGCCACCGACGCCGAAGACGGTAATCCGCGGTTTCAGCTCGCTGATGTCTGGGGGGGTCAGATTGAGTGCCATGGTTGCCTCTCTGGATTACGCGCGCGTTGGTTCGCCCCGGCCGGCGGCCGCGGGAGTTGGTGAAAATCGTGTGAGCCGGGATGCGGTCATCAGAAGCCCTCGCGAAGCCATCGTCCGACCTTTCCGAAGTAACCGTCAGTCCCTGTCCTGAGCTGCCGCGTACGCCGCGGTTCGACATGTTCAAGATGAGCGTATTGCGGATAGACCAGCAGGCCCGCGGGCACCGCGAACGAGGCGCCCTTCGCCTCGTTGGGCAGCCGGCCGAAGCCGAGCGGGCGGCCGATGCGGACCGGGCGGTTCAGGATGCGGGTGGCGAGCTCGACGGTGCCGGCGAGCTGCGAGGCGCCGCCGCTCAACACCACTCGCGCCCTCGGCTCAGCCGCAAAGGGGGAATCCGCGAGCCGGTCCCGGACCATTTCAAAAATCTCCTCGGCGCGATGCCGGACGATATTCGCGATCGTGGCGCGGGACACGATCTGCGGAGTCTCCCGATCATCGCCTGCGGTCGGAACGGACATCAGCTCGCGCGAGTCCGAGCCGCCGGTCAGCACCGTGCCGTATAAAGTCTTGATTCGCTCGGCATCCGCAATGCACGCCCCGATGCCGCGTGCAAGATCCATCGTGATGTGTTGCCCGCCGAGCGCAAATCCGGATGCATGCACGAAGCGGCCGCCGGAATAGGTCGCGATCGTCGTCGTGCCTGCGCCCATCTCGACCACGGCGGCGCCGAGGTCGGCCTCGTCATCGGTCAGGATCGACAGACCGGCGACGTAGGGGCTCGCCGCCATGGCTTCGACGTTGAGATGGCAGCGCTCGACCACCAGCATCAGGTTCTTGGCGACCGTCGCATCCGATGTGACCACGTTCATGTCGACGCCGAACTGCCGCGCCACCATGCCTCTGGGGTCGCGGATGCCCTTGACGCCGTCGAGCGCGTAACCGACCGGCAGCGCATGCAGAACCGTGCGGCCCTCGCCAGTGGCATGGCGCATGCCGGCCGACGTGACGCGGCTGATATCATCCGAGGTCACCGAGCCGCCGCGGATATCGGCAGCGGCTTCAACCAGTTGGCCGTGCAGCCGGCCGCCGGACACCGACAGCAGGACGGACTCGACGCGGACCTTGGCCATGCGCTCGGCCAGCGCCACGGCATGGCGCACCGCCTTTTCGCATTCGGCCAAATCGACAACGGCGCCGGCCTTGACGCCGCGCGACTGGATCTGACTGTAGCCAATCAGCTCGACCGCGTGAGTGCGGCCGCGCAGCGCCTCGTTCGGCGGCGACGGCCTCAGCCGCGCGATCATGCAGGCGATCTTGCTGGAGCCGACGTCAAGCGAGGCCACCAGCGCGGTGCGTTTCTGCATCGGGCGCGTCTTCGGGGTCAGATTGCGGTCGAGGCCGGTCATGCGGAATCACCCGGCTTCTTCTTGGGCTTCTTGTCCTTGAACAGATCGTCGCGCGCCTTGCCGGCGTCCTCGGACAATTGCACGACCAGACGGTCGGGCAGGCGCATGTCGACGGCGACGATGTCGCGCGAGAACAGCCTGTCGTCCTTGTCGAGCTTGGAGAGCGCAGCGAGTGCGTTGCCGACGTCGTTTTCCGGCAGGCGGATGTCGAGGCCGTCCTTCAGGCGCAGGTTCCAGCGCCGTTCGCCGACGAAGATCGCAACCTTGGTCACCGAGCGGACCTGCGGATAGCGGTCGAGCAGGGCCAGGAAATCCTTTGCCCGGCTGTCGGCGCCCTTGCCCACCACCAGCGGCAAATTGAGGAATCGTCGTGACACGTAAGGCTCGAGCACGGCGCCGTCGGCGGCGATGACCGAGAGCCGGCCGTCCTGCTGCCACAGGGCGAACGCGGTGCGCTCGACGATGTCGATCTGCAGCCGGCCCGGATAGAGCTTCAGGATCGTCGCATCGGCGATCCAGGGATTGGCCTTCAGCCGGTCGCGCACGGTCTCGGCGTCGAGGAACAACAGCGAGGAGCGGCCGTTGACGCCGCCGATCGCGAGGACCTCGTCCTGGCTCAGCTGCTTGCGGCCGTTAATGCCGACGGTGGTGATACGGAAGCCCGCGGTATTGGCCAGCGCGTTGCGGGTATCGCTCAGCGTGGCGACGAACTCGTCGACATGGCCGCCTTTGACGATGCCGAAGCCGGCACTGCCGAACAGGATCGCAAGCGTCGCGGCGAGGCCGACACGGCGTGGCAGATAGCGCTCGACCAGCTGGATGAAACGGTTGGGCGGCTCGCGATCGATGACGTTCTGCCTGGCAGGACGCCGGCGGCGGGCGAGATGCACGCCGATATACTCGCGCAGCAGCACCGCCGCTCCAATAGCGGCTGCTTTCAGGTCAGCTTGAGGCCCCTGCGATCGCAGCGATCGAGTGAGGCGTCCTGCTCCATCCATTGCACGAGCTCGTCATACGTTGTGCCCGCAGCACATCGCGGGTCCCGGCGCAGGTGACGTCTCGACGATACCGGTGGGATAGAGTGACCCCCTGTTCCCTGGTTGCGTTCCTCGAAGCGGTATTCCGCAACGCTCACGCCCCGGCAGCCAAGCGCTACATGCGCCGCCAGCGTTAACCTTCGGGCCTGCTGGTAAACAAACGGTAAACGGGGCCCGCCCATGGCGTGTTTTGATCAACGTTGAGAGTACTTTGCCGCGAACTCGTTTGCATTTTAGCAACAGTGCGGGTTCCCTCAGGGCACTGCGGCTCCTGGGCTCCCTCCCCAGCCCTATCTCTGCGTGCGGCGCCGGGCGAGTTCGACCTGGTCGTGCAGGAAATCGGCAAACGCGATGCCCTGCGCCTTCAGCGCCTTCGGATACAGCGACGCCGCGGTGAGCCCGGGCAGCGTGTTGGTCTCGAGATAGACCGGTCCTGTCGTCGACACGATGAAGTCGCTGCGTGAGTAGCCGGAGCAGGACAGCGCACGGTGCGCCCGCAATGCGTGGTCCATGATCGCGGCGCTGATATCAGGCGCGAAGCGGCCGGGGCAGATTTCTTGCGTCGACTTCAGGAGGTATTTGGCTGTGTAGTCGAAGGCGCCCTCCGCCGGCACGATCTCGATCGGCGGCAGCGCGAACATCGTGCCATCGGACTGCTCGAGTACGCCGCAGGTCGCCTCCACGCCCGATACAAACGGCTCGATCAGATAGTCCTCGGCTTTGGCGGCATTGCGGACAGCGACAAGGTCCTGCTTCGCGTTGACGAAGATCAGCCCGTAGCTCGATCCATCCTTCGCCGGTTTCGCAATCAGCCTGCCGTGCGCGGCGAAGGCCTGATCGATCTGTTCGAGCGCCACGCCCTGCGGCGCATTCAGCCCTGCGATCGCAGCAAACCGCTTGGCCGCGACCTTGTCGAAGGCAAGATTCGACGACGCCGAACCGGAGCCGGTAAAGGCGATGCCGCGCATCTCGCACATCGCCTGCAACTCGCCATTCTCGGCGCGGCCGCCATGCAGGCCGAGCACCAGCACGCGCTCCTCGATCTTCGCGTCGTCGAGCGCCGCCGCGAGACCAATGCCGCGATCGTCGGGCTTGAAGTCGACCTCGAACGGCCGCGCGTGATTGAGCAGCTTTTCCGACGTCACCGCATGCACGGTGTCGTCGACGTTCCAGAACCACAGATCCGCATCCGGCAGCGCGCGGTGCAGCGCCTGCGCACTCGCCACCGAGACCAGGCGTTCCTTATTGGTGCCGCCGAAGAGAATGGTTGCCCGCATCAGGTCTGCTCCATTCCGATCCGCTTGATTTCCCAGTGTAGCTCGATTCCGCTGCTTTGCTTGACCCGTTCACGCACCGTTTCGCCGAGGGTTTCGATGTCGTGCCCGGTGGCGTTGCCGGTGTTGATCAGGAAATTGCAGTGCATCTCCGAGACCTGCGCGCCGCCGATCTTGAGGCCGCGGCAGCCGGCGGCATCGATCAGCTTCCAGGCGCTGTTATCAGGCGGATTCTTGAAGGTCGAGCCGCCGGTCTTTTCGCGGATCGGCTGCGCGGTCTCGCGATGGGTCTGCACCTCGGTCATGCGGGCGCGGATCGCATCGGCATCCGTGATCGTCCCGCGAAACCGCGCGGAGGTGAAGATCACCGACGGATCGACGCCGCTGTTGCGATAGACGAACTTCATGTCGGCATTGCTGAATGTATGTTTGGCACCGTCGCGACCGATGCCGGTGGCAGCCACGAGCACGTCCTTGGTCTCGCCGCCGTTGGCGCCGGCATTCATGCGCAGCGCACCGCCGACGGTGCCGGGAATGCCGAAGAAGAATTCCATGCCGCCGATATTGGCGCTCGCCGCGGTTTCCGCCACCCGCTTGTCGAGCGCAGCGGCCCCTGCGGTGACGATATCGCCGGCCGCACTCGTCTCACCGAAGGCGCGCGGCGCGAGCCGGATCACCACGCCCGGCATGCCGCCGTCGCGCACGATCAGATTGGAGCCGACGCCGACGACATAGACCGGAAGCTCGTTCGGCAGGTTTGTCAGGAAGTACGCGAGATCGTCCTCATCCGCCGGCGTGAACAGCACCTGCGCCGGACCGCCGACGCGAAACCAGGTCAGCTCCGCCAGCGACTGATTGGCAAGCAACCGCCCGCGCAACTCCGGCATCGCGGCTTTTAGATCGGGCGTGATGTCGGGGAACGCCACCATCACCCCAGCGCCTTCAATTCGTCCGGCAGCGCGTAGGCCCATTGCGTGATGTTGCCGGCGCCGAGACAGACGACGAGGTCGCCGGACTTCGCAAGACCGTGGACGATCTTCGCGAGTTCGCCGGCGTTCGGCAGCGGCATCACCTCGCGGTGACCATGGGCGCGCAAGCCGGTGACGAAATGATCGCGGTCGATGCCCGGGATCGGCGCCTCGCCGGCCGCATAGACCTCGGCGACCACAACCGCATCGGCGTCGTTGAAGCAGGTGCAGAAATCCTCGAACAGCGATTGCAGGCGGGTGAAGCGATGCGGTTGCACCACCGCGATGATCTTGCCGTTGGTGGATTCCCGTGCCGCCTTCAGCACCGCCGCGATCTCGACCGGGTGATGGCCGTAATCGTCGATCACGGCGACGCCGTTCCACTCGCCGGTCTTGGTGAAGCGCCGCTTGACGCCGCCGAAGCTGGCCATCGCCTCGCGGATGATTTCATCGGAAACGCCGAGTTCATGCGCGACCGCAATCGCCGCCGTCGCGTTCGATGCGTTGTGGCGGCCCGGCATCGGCAGCGTGATATCAGCGATCTCGTGGATGGCGCCGGTCGCGCGGTTGCGGATCGCGACCTTGAACTTCGAGCCGCCGCCCATCGGCGTCAGATCCATCAGCCGCGCATCGGCCTCTGGGTTCTGGCCATAGGTGATGATGCGGCGATCCTCGATCTTGCCGACCAGGGTTTGCACCACGGGATGATCGGTGCACATCACGGCGAAACCGTAGAACGGCACGTTCTCGACAAAGTCGCGGAATGCGTCCTGGATCGCCTCGAAGGTCTTGAAGTGATCGAGATGCTCGGGGTCGATATTGGTGACGATGACGACGTCGGACGGCAGCTTCAGGAAGGTGCCGTCGCTCTCGTCAGCCTCGACCACCATCCAGTCGCCGCCACCGAGACGCGCATTGGAGCCATAGGCATTGATGATGCCGCCATTGATCACGGTCGGATCGAGCCCGCCGGCATCGAGCAGTGTCGCCACCATCGTGGTCGTCGTGGTCTTGCCATGGGTGCCGGCGATCGCGACGCAGCTCTTCAGCCGCATCAATTCCGCCAGCATCTCGGCGCGCCGCACCACCGGGATGCGCTGCGCGCGCGCCGCCATCAGCTCCGGATTGTCGCGCTTGATCGCGGTCGAGACGACCACGACGTCGGCGCCGTCGACATTCTCGGCCTTGTGGCCGACCGACACCTTCGCGCCCTTCTGGCGCAGCCGTTCGACGTTATAATTGTCAGAAGCGTCCGAGCCCTGCACGGTATAGCCGAGATTGACCAGCACCTCGGCGATGCCGCTCATGCCGATGCCGCCGATCCCGACGAAATGAATAGGTCCGATCTCGCGCGGCAGTCTCATGATCCGGTTCCTGACGTCATCGACCCCTTGCGCGCGCTTGCGCGCCTGGCGGATGATCTCCTCGTGTGCGCAGCGCGACATCAAAATCAGCTCCGCACGACACTGGATGCCCCGCTTTTGCCGGGCATGACAAGCGCTTTTTCCGAGCTTCGGGACGCAGAAATGCCCGTATCATGGCCCTACCCCGTTCCGCGCGCTGCGGCCTCATCCTGCATCTCGATGACCCGGAGATAGTTGCGCAGCCGGTTGGTCTCGAGCGCGCGCAGCAGCTTGTTCTGGTGAAAGGGCAGCACCAGCTCGGCAAGCCTCTCGCTCCAAACAGCGTTCATGTCGAACAGCACACCGAGGCCGAACACCGCGGGGATTTCGGCAAAGCCATATTCGGTCCCCTCGCGGAGCGCGTCCGCGAGGAAATCATCGATCGCGGTCATCACCCCGTTGCGCGGGCCGCCGGCAAGCGTTGCGAACGCCGACTGACCCATGCCGCGAAAGCCGCGCCCCGGAACCAGCGACGGCTGATCCAGGATGGCGCCCGCGTCATAGCGATGCGGCTGGCGGTACTCCAAAGGAATCTGCTCGGGCGCGTAGTACATGTCGCGCCGCCCGCAGGGCCAGCCGATATCGTGCAGGAAGGCCAGCACGGGCTTTCCGGCGCGGCGGCTGATCGCCGCGATCTGCTTCAGCTCGTGATAGACGGTGTACCAATTGTGGTCGCCGTCGACGATCCAGGCGTCGGCCGCCTCCAGTTCGCCGAACGCCTCGAGGCTGGTCTTGGCGAGATGGCGGACATGCAGATTGGTGCTCAGCCAATCGCGGAATTCCTGCTTCGGCGCGGGATCGATGCTGGTGAGTTGCCCGTTGCTGACACGGCAGTGCTCGGCAAGCAGCGCCGACATGCCGCCATACTCGGCACCGATCTCGACGATGTCGCGCGCCTCCGCGAGGCGAAGTGCCGTCATGATCAGATCGGAGAATTCCGAAACGGAATGAATCAGCAGGCCCGTCATGGTGAAGACTCCGCCCTGCCTGCCGCCGCGATCCCGGCGACCTTCATGACGAGATCGGCGAGCCGCTCGGCGGCATCGAGCCGGCCGACGCCGCACGCGGCTTGCGCCATCGCGGTCAGCTTCGCAGGATCAGCGGCGAAGGCCGATATCTCGGTCGCCAGGCGATCAGGCGTGAAGTCGCCCTGCGCGATGCGGATCGCGCCGCCGGCCTGCGACAGCACGCCGGCATTGGCGAACTGGTCCTGATCGATCGCCCCTGGCAACGGCACCAGGATCGAGGGCCGGCCGATCGCACCGAGTTCGGCGACGGTGCCGGCGCCGGAGCGCGAGATCACCAATTGGCTCGAGGCCAGCCGTGCCGGCAAGTCAGGGAAGAACGGCGCCAGCTCGGCATTGATCTTGAGCCGGTCATAGACGGCGCGCACCCGCGCCATATCCTCTTCGCGCACCTGCTGGGTGACGATCAGGCGGCCCCACAATACGGGATCAAGTTTCTCGATCGCCGGCGGCACGATGTCACTCATCACCCGCGCGCCCTGGCTGCCGCCAACCACGAGCAGGCGCAGCGAGCCGCCCATTTCGGGCGACCCATATTTCACCGCCGCGGCGGCCAGGATCGCCGGGCGCATCGGCGTGCCGACGGTGGTCGCCTTGCTCGCGAGCGCGGGATCGCGATCGAGCACGCCGGGCAACGACGTCGCGATCGCGTCGACCCGGCTGGAGAGGAAGCGGTTGGCGCGGCCGAGCACCGCATTGGCGTCGTGGATGATGCCGGGGACGCCAAGCAGGCGCGCCGCGATCAGGGGCGGCAAGGTCGGGTAGCCGCCGAAGCCGACGACGGCTGATGGCTTCAGCCGCCGCACCACATTGGCGGCGACCATGGTGCCGTAACCAAGCATCAGCACGGTGCGCGCCAGCGAGACCGGATTGCGGCCACGCACCGTTGCGCTCGGCACCACGTCGATGCTGTCCTTGAGGAACAGGCCGCTGTAGCGTAGCGCGCGGCCATCGGTCGCAAGCCGCACGCGCAGGCCACGCCGGATCAATTCCACGCCGAGCGCTTCGGCCGGGAACAGATGGCCACCGGTGCCGCCGGCCGCCAGCAGAATCAGGGGCGCGTTGTCCATGGTGTCCAGATAGCCGACGCGACCATTGCAGTCACCTACGCGTAGGCGCGCAAGGCGCTGCTGGCGCCTTCCGCCGATTCGATTTCGGTACGCGGACGCTGCCGCGTCAGCGCCAGCATCATGCCGACGCCATAGGCCAGCGACACGAACGAGGAGCCGCCATAGGAGATGAATGGCAGCGTCATGCCCTTGGCCGGGATCAGCTGCAGATTGACCGCCATGTTGATGCCGGCCTGCACGCCAAACAGGATCGCAAGGCCCGACGCGGCAAAGCGCGCGAACATATCGTCGGTGGAATAGGCCCGCGTCAGCGTGCGGATCACGACGAAGGCGAACAGCGCCACCAGCATCAGGCAGAGGATGATGCCGAATTCCTCCGCGGCGACCGCAAACACGAAGTCGGTATGGCTGTCCGGCAGGCTGCGTTTGGCAATGCCTTCGCCGGGACCGAGCCCGAACCAGCCGCCGTTCCAGAACGCCTCCATCGCGGTGTCGACCTGGAAGGTGTCGCCGGAGGCCGGGTTCATGAAGCGTTTGATGCGGCCGGCGACATGCGGCACCAGCAGATAGGCGGTGAACAGCCCCGCGCTGGCCGCGCCGGCAAGCCCAAGCACCCAGATCATGCGCATGCCCGCGATGAAGAACAGCGTGCCCCACACCATCGAGATCAGCATGGTCTGGCCGAAGTCAGGCTCCATCACCAAGAGCGAAACCAGCGTCATCAGCAGCACCAGCGCCATCGAGGTCGCCGGCATCTCCGGCCGCTTCGTCGACTCCGCAAACAGCCACGCCGCGAGGATCACGAAGGCCGGCTTGGCGGATTCGGAAGCCTGGATGTTGACCCCGATCAGCGTGATCCAGCGCCGCGAGCCCTTGACCTCGGGCCCGATCAGCAGCGTCGCCACGATCAGCGCGATCGAGACCGCGAATACGATCACCGCGGTGCGTCGGATCTGCCGCGGCGTCATGAACGACACCCCGATCAGCACGATCAGCGACGGCACCAGGAACATGACGTGCCGGTTGAAGAAATGGAAGGGATCGAGCCCGATGCGGGTTGCGACCGGCGGGCTTGCCGCCAGCGACAGGATCACCCCGGCCAGCATCAACGCGGCGATCGCGGCAAGCAACAGCTTGTCGACGGTCCACCACCAGTCCGAGAACGGGGTGCGTTGGTCACGGGCGAGCATGGGCGTCCCCAGATGGCAGAGGTGGGGTCCATTCGTGGCGCAGGTTGGTTTCCAAGGAGTTAACGGAATGGATAACTTTTGAGGGAGGTGGGTTTTGGACTCTCACCAGCTGGGAACGCTGCCAGCAGCTCCGTCATCCTGAGGTGCGAGCGGAGCGAGCCTCGAAGGATGCACGGCCACCAGCCGGGCCATCGCCCTTCGAGACGCGCGCAAGAGCGCGCTCCTCAGGGTGACGGTGGGAAAAAATCCGTAGGATGGGTGGAGGGCAGCGATACCCATCGTTCGTGCCGCGGATATGAATTGATGGGTTTCGCTGCGCTCTACCCATCCTACGCAGTGCGCGCGTTACACCACCGGCTTGACGCCCGGCAGCGCGTTGACCAGATCGCGAAACGCGGCGCCGCGGATTTCGAAATTGCGGTACTGGTCGAACGAGGCACAGGCCGGGGACAGCAGCACGACCGCGTCGGCGAGCCCCGAGGCCTCCGCGTCGCGCGCGGCGCTGGCGATTGCGACGTCGAGCGTAACAGACATCTCGTGCGGCACGCGGCCACCGAGCGTGCCGGCGAATTCCGGCGCGGCCTCGCCGATCAGATAGGCCTTGCGGATGCGCGGGAAATATCCTGCCAGGCCCGTGATGCCGCCGGCCTTCGGCTTGCCGCCAGCGATCCAGAAGATGTCGGCGAACGACGACAGCGCATGCGCGGTCGCATCGGCATTGGTGCCCTTGGAGTCGTTGACGAACAGCACATTGCCGCGGCGGCCGACCTGCTCCATGCGATGGGCGAGGCCGGGAAAACTGCGCAAGCCCTTCTGCAGCACCTCGGTGGAGATTCCCATCGCGAGCGCGCAGGCCGCGGCACACGCCGCGTTCTGCGCATTGTGCAGGCCGCGCAGCGAACCGATGCCGCCGAGGCGCGCCACCTCGCTGCGCGCCGCGCCCGATGCGCGCACGATGGTCTCGTGCTCGACATAGAGGCCGTCGGGCAGCGGGTTCTTCACGGAAATGCGCACTACGCGCTTGCCATTGCGATCGAGCCGGTCGGCGATATCGCGGCACCAGCCGTCGTCGACGCCGACGATTGCTGTGCCGTCCGCCTGCACGCCGGCGACCAGCCGCTCCTTGACCGCGGCGTAATGCTCCAGCGTGCCGTGGCGGTCGATATGGTCCTCGCTGACATTGAGCAGGATGCCGACCGACGGATCGAGCGAGGGCGCGAGATCGATCTGGTAGGACGACATCTCGACGACATGCACCCGTCCCATCCGCGGCGGCTCCAGCGACAGGATCGCGGTGCCGATATTGCCGCCCATCTGGGTGTCGTAGCCGGCGACCTTCATCAGGTGCGCGATCAGCGCTGTGGTGGTCGACTTGCCGTTGGTGCCGGTGATGGCGACGAACGGCGCATTCGGCGCGTGACGCCGCCGCTCACGACAAAACAATTCGATGTCGCCGATCACCTCGACGCCGGCCTGGCGCGCCAGCAGCACGCTCCAGTGCGGCGCCGGATGGGTCAGCGGCGCACCGGGAGTCAGGATCAACGCGGCGACATTCGCCCACGACACCGTGCGCAGATCGGCGGTGGTGAAGCCGGCCGCGGCGGCCTTGGCGACATTGTCGGCATTGTCGTCGGCCGCGATCACCTCGGCGCCGCCGGCCTTCAGCGCATGGCAGCTCGCAAGGCCGGAGCCGCCGAGGCCGAACACTGCGACCGTCTTGCCCGCGAAGGAGGTGACGGGGATCATCGGCCGCTCAGCGCAGCTTGAGGGTGGAGAGGCCGGCGAGCGCCAGCATCACCGCGATGATCCAGAACCGGATCACGATCTGCGGCTCGGTCCAGCCCTTCTGTTCGAAATGATGGTGCAGCGGCGCCATTCGGAACACGCGCTTGCCCGTCAGCTTGAACGACGCGACCTGCACGATCACCGAGACCGCCTCCAGCACGAAAAGGCCGCCGATCACCGCGAGCACGATCTCGTGCTTCACCGCGACCGCGATGGCACCCAGCATGCCGCCGAGCGCAAGCGATCCGGTATCGCCCATGAAGATCGAGGCCGGCGGCGCGTTGAACCAGAGGAAGCCGAGGCCTGCGCCGAGCACCGCGCCGCAGAGCACCGCGAGCTCGCCGGTGCCGGCGACATAGTTGATCTGCAGATAGTCCGAGAATACCACGTTGCCGGTCAGATACGAGATCATGCCGAAGCTCGCCGCCGCGATCATGACCGGCACGATGGCAAGGCCATCGAGGCCGTCGGTCAGGTTCACCGCATTGCCGGCGCCGACCATCACGAAGGCGCCGAAGATCACGAAGAACCAGCCGAAATTGATCACGGTATCCTTGAAGAACGGGATCGCAAGCGAGGTCGAGGACACGTCGCGCCCGAGCCGGACCAGCGCATAGCAGGCGGCGAGCGCGATCACCGCCTCGATCAGCAGCCGCAGCTTGCCGGCGAAGCCGTTGTGTGACTGCTTTGTGACCTTCAAATAATCGTCATAGAAGCCGACAAAGCCGAAGCCGAGCGTCACCGCCAGCACGATCCAGACGTAGGGATTGAGCGGATTGGCCCAGAGCAGCGTCGACACCACCAGACCCGACAGGATCATCAGGCCGCCCATGGTCGGCGTGCCCTTCTTGGAGATCAGATGCGACTGCGGGCCGTCGGTGCGGATCGGCTGGCCCTTGCCCTGCCGCAGCCGCAGATGGTCGATGATCCAGGGCCCGAACAGGAACACGAACAGCGCGCCTGTCACCATCGCCCCGCCGGTGCGGAACGTGATGTAGCGGAACACATTCAAACCGCTGCGGAATGCCCCGAAACCTGGAACGGTGTTGGAGAGATCAATCAGCCAGTAAAACATTCAAAAAGCCCTATACCGCTTCTTCGTGCGCGGCTTTGCCGGGGAAACGCTTTTCCAGCGCGCTGACGATGATTTTCATCTTCGAACCCAGCGATCCCTTCACCATGATCGCGTCACCGGCGCGGACCGCGGCGACCGCCTGCGCCTCAAGCGCCGCCGAACTCTCGGCATAGCCTCCCCGCTTGCCGCTGGAAAGGGCATCCCACAGATTCCGCATCAGCGGACCACAACAATATACGAGATCGATACGGTTGACGGTGATGGCCTCGAGCACGCCGTGGTGCAGCGCGGGACCGGTCGGCCCGAGTTCGAGCATATCGCCGAGAACGGCGATGCGGCGGCCGTGCGGGCCGATCCGGGCCTGGCCAAGTACGTTGAGCGCAGCCGCCATCGAAGCCGGATTGGCGTTGTAGCTTTCGTCGATCAGCGTCGCCTCGCCCTGGCCGACCTCGAGCGCGCGGCAGACACCGCGTCCCGACGGCGCCTCGAGCTGCGACAGCGACAGCGCCGCACGCGCGATGTCGGCGCCGAGCAGCGAGGCGCCCGCCAGCACGGCGAGCGAATTCATCGCCATGTGGCGGCCGGGCATGCCGAGCTTGTAGGTAATGTCGTGATCGAGGATGTCGGCATGCACTGCCGAGCAGGTCGCATGCAGCGAGACGTCGATCAGCCGCGCCTCGGATTTCTTGTGAGTCCCGAACGACACGATGCGGATGATGCCGGCCTTTTTGGCGCGCCGCTGCAGCCGCGCGAACTGCGCATTGTCGCGGTTGAGCACGACCGCGCCGCCGGGTTCGACGCCTGTAAAAATCTCCGCCTTGGCATCGGCGATCGCCTCGATGCCGGCGAAGAACTCCAGGTGCACCGGCTCGACCGTGGTGACGATGGCAACATGCGGCCGCACCATCTTGACCAGCGGCGTGATCTCGCCAGCATGGTTCATGCCGATCTCGAACACCGCAAAGCGTACGTCCGCCGGGCAGCGCGCCAGCGACAGCGGCACGCCCCAATGGTTGTTGAACGAGGCGGCGGAGACATGCGTTTCGCCCTGCGCCGACAGCACGCAGCGCAGCGCCTCCTTGGTCGAGGTCTTGCCGACCGAGCCGGTCACCGCGATGATCTGCGCGCCGAGCCGCGCGCGCGAGGCATGCGCGAGCTCGACCAGCGCGGCGAGCACGTCATCGACCACGAGCAGCGGCGCATCGGCAGGAAATTTCGTGCGTTGCGCGGCCTCGACGACCGCGAGCCCGGCGCCGGCCTTCAGCGCGGCCTCGACAAAATTGTGGCCGTCATGGACGTCGCCCTTGATCGCGAAATAGGCCTCGCCGCGCCCGATGGTGCGGCTGTCGATCGAGAGACCAGTGACGCCCTCCGGCAGCGCGCCTTGGGTGGCGGCGCGCATCGCCTGCGCTATCGCATCCGACGTCCACAGTAGTTTGCTCATGCGCCCCTCGCTGCGAGTGCGGCAGCAACCGCATCGTGATCGCTGAACGGCAACGTCTTGTCGCCAATGATCTGCCCGATCTCGTGGCCCTTGCCGGCGACCAGCAGCGCATCGCCGGGCTCAAGCTGCGCGATGCCGGCGCGGATCGCCTCGGCGCGATCGCCGATCTCCCGCGCGCCCTTCGCAGTCGCAAGGATGGCGGCGCGGATCGATTCTGGCTTTTCGCTGCGCGGATTATCGTCGGTGACGATGACGGTATCGGCATTCTCGGTCGCGATTGCGCCCATGATCGGGCGCTTGCCGGCGTCGCGGTCGCCGCCGGCGCCGAAGATCACGACCAGCTTGCGCTTCGCATAGGGCCGCAGCGCCTGCAACGCCTTGGCGAGCGCATCGGGCTTGTGCGCGTAATCGACGAAGATCGGCGCGCCATTGTGCTCGCCGACATGCTCCAGCCGGCCCTTGGCGCCTTCGAGATGCTCGAGGCTGCCGATGACGTTATCAGCGACGCTGCCGGTGCCGATCGCAAGGCCCGCCGCGACCAGCGCGTTCTCGATCTGGAATTCGCCGACCAGCGGCAGCCGGATCGTGTGCGTGCGGCCACGATGCTCGATGACGAGCGTCTGCGAAAAGCCCTTGATCGTGGCGTTGACCAGTCGAATGCCATCACCGGCGCCGTCGGCGTTGCGTCCGACCGCGATGACGCGAAGTTTTCGCGCACGCGCCGTATCGATTACGGCCTGCGAGCAATCATGATCGGCCGAGATGATCGCGGCGCCGCCGTCGGCGACGAGGTCGCGGAACAGCCGCAGCTTTGCGTTGAGGTAATGCGCGACGTCAGGATGATAATCCATGTGGTCGCGCGACAGATTGGTGAAGCCGCCGGCCGCGATGCGCACACCGTCGAGACGGTACTGGTCGAGGCCATGCGAGGACGCCTCGAACGCCAGATGGGTGACGCCGTCGGCTGTGATCTCGTCCAGCTGCCGATGCAGCGCGATTGGATCGGGCGTGGTCAGCGAGCCGTAAACAGTGCGCTTGTCCGACACCAGGCCGATGGTGCCGATGCTTGCCGACACCTGGCCGAGTTGTTGCCAGATCTGGCGCGTGAAGGCCGCGACTGAGGTCTTGCCGCTGGTGCCGGTCACCGCCGCGATCGTTTGCGGTTGCCGCGGATAGAATTTGGCCGCGGCCAGCGCCAGTGCGCGGCGTGCATTCGTCGTGATGACGAAGGGCACATGGGCCTCGCCTTGCGGCAGATGGTCGCTTGCGACAGCGACCGCGCCGGCTTTGATCGCAGCGTCGATGAAGCGCGCGCCGTCGGTCCGGCTGCCGGCCAGCGCAAAGAACAGATCGCCCGGCTTCACCGCACGGCTGTCGACCGCAAGTCCTTCGACCGCAACCGTGCCGGCTCTCGGATCGATCGTGGCGTCATCGCTGAAAAGGTCGCGAAGTCTCATGATCTTCCAGTTGGCTGGCGCTGCTGGCGCCGTGGTTCGAGCATGAACGTTTCCGGATCATGCTCCGGGGTACGCCTTACTGGGTTGTCCTGGATGTCGCAAGAATAAGGCGGTCGGACGGCGGCAGGTCAAATCGCGGCTCGATGCCCAAAAGCGGCGCAATTCGGGCGATCACCTTGCCGCCGGTCGGCACCGCGTTCCAGCCCGAGGTGATGAAGCCGTAGGTTTCCTTCAACGATTGCGGCTCGTCCAGCATGATCAAGAGCTGGTATTTCGGATTGTCGGCCGGCAGGATCGCAGTGAAGGCCGTGAGCACCTTCTTTTTGGCGTAGCGGCCGTTGATGACCTTTTCGGCGGTGCCGGTCTTGCCGCCGATATAATAGCCCTTCACATCGGCTTTCCGCGCAGTGCCGACCTCGGCGTTCAGCCGCATCAGGAATCGCATCTTCTCGCTGGTTTCAGGCTTGATGACCCGCTTGGCGATCGCCATCGCTTCCTGCTCGGTGCGCTTCATGAAGGTCGGCGGAATCAGATAGCCGCCATTGACCAGCGCATCGATGCCCATCACCGCCTGCAAGGGCGCGACCGCCACGCCGTGGCCGAACGCGATGGTCACCGTGTTCAGTTCGCTCCAGCGTTTCGGCAGGATCGGCGATGCGCTCTCCGGCAACTCGGTGCGCAGCCGATCGAGTTGGCCCATCTTGCGCAGGAACGCCTTGTGCGCCTCGACGCCCTGCGACAGCGCGATGCGCGCCGCACCGACGTTGGACGAAAACGTGAAGACCTCCTTCATGCTGATGAAGCGACCCTTCGGCTCGTCGTCATGGATCGTGAACTTGCCGTAGTGCAGCGGCCCGCGCGCGTCCCACAGCGAGTTGAGATCGGATTTGCCGGAATCCAGCGCCATCGCCAGCGTGAACGCCTTGAAGGTCGAACCCATCTCGTAGACGCCGGTGGTCAGGCGATTGATGCGATCGGGGTCGTGCGCTTCTTTCGGATCGTTCGGGTCGAAGTCGGGCAGCGACACCATCGCAACGATTTCGCCGGTCCTGACATTGGAGACCAGACCTGAGGCCGCCTTGGTGTGGAATTTTTCCTTGGCCTTGAGCAGTTCGTCGCGCAGCGCGTGCTCGACACGCAGGTCGACCGACAGCTCGATCGGCTTTTGCAGCCGGTCGGTGGCGAAGCCCGCGCGATGCAGATCGGCCAGACCGTTATTGTCCAGCCACTTCTCCATGCCGGCGATGCCCTGGTTGTCGATATTGACCAGGCCGATCAGATGGGCGACTTCCGAGCCGGTCGGATAGACGCGCTTGTTCTCGCGCACGAAGCCGATGCCGGGAATGCCGAGGCGATGGATGTCGAGCTGCTGCTTCGGCGTGATCTCGCGCTTCAGCCAGACGAAGCCCTTGCGCGACGCCACGCGGTCGCGCACCTCGCCGGTGTCGAGATCGGGCAAGGTCGCGGTGAGAAGCTCGATCGCCTCGTCCTTGTCGATGATGCGGCGCGGCTCGGCGAACAGGCTCGGCGCCTTGACGTCGGTGGCGAGGACCGCGCCGTTGCGGTCGATGATGTCGGGCCGCGCGGTCGCGATCGCATCCTGCGAGGCAGCGCGGCGCGCGCCATGGCTGTCGGCGCCGACCGCGAACAGCACGAGGCGTCCGGCGAGCACGGCATAGATGGCGGCAAAGGCCAGGATCGCGAAGCCGACGCGGGCGCGCGCCTTCGCGGCACGGTCGACATTGCGCCCGTACAGCAAGGTGCGGATCAGCCGCTGGCGCCAAGGCTCAGCGGGCTTCTCAGTGGGCTTCCCGGCGGGCTTTTTGGCGGCTGCCGGATCGGTCATTGCTGATCCGGTCATTGCTGGTCTCCCGGGTCCTGCTCGGGCTCTGCCGCTTGTGCCGGCTGCTGCGTCGCGGGCGCGGCAATCGAGCCGGTCGCGCTGTCGGGCTCGGCGACGGCCTCGATGGTGTCGAGCATCGCGCCGATCGGATCGCGCGCACCGGGCCGGGTGAAGTTCGGCGGCCGCTCGGGCAGGTTCTTCAGGCTGTCGTACTGGTTCGCATTGACCGGCTTGAGCGGCAGATGCCGCTCGGCAAGCCCTTGCAGCCGGAGCGGCGCATCGAGCCTGGCCCATTGCGCGCGCAATGTCGCGATCGCGTCGCGCTGCTCGCGGATCTCCGCATTCAGCCGCAGCACGCGCTCGACGCGCGCCGTCGATTCCATCTTGATACGATAGACGTAGGACGCCGCGAAGATCAGCATGCCGATGACGAGGATATGGAGGATGCGCATGTCAGCCTCCCCGCATCACGTCGGCGAGACGCGGCCATGACGGCAAGGTGTCCGCCTCATGCACCGGCGCGTCGGTCCGTTCGGCGGCGCGCAGCTTTGCCGACCGCGACCGCGGATTGGCCGCGACCTCGGCATCATCTGCCGTGACCGGGCGCTTGGTCAGGATCTGGAAGCTCGGCGCTGATTGCGCGACCTCGGGCCGATGCCGCGATCCGGTACTTGCCTTGCCGCGCGCGATAAAGAAATTCTTGACGATGCGGTCTTCCAGCGAGTGGAACGACACCACCACCAGCCGGCCGCCCGGCTTCAGCACGCGCTCGGCCGCCGACAGCGCCAGATGCAGCTCGTCAAGCTCTTCATTGACGAAGATGCGCAGCGCCTGGAAGGTCCGCGTTGCCGGATGGATCTCGTTCGGCTTGGCACGCACCACCTTGGCGACAATGCCGGCGAGCGCTTCGGTCGTCGCGATCGGCGCCTCTTTCCGCGCAGCGACGATGGCGCGCGCGACGCCGCGCGAATGGCGCTCCTCGCCGAAGATGTAGATGATGTTGGCGAGATCGCTCTCGGAGGCCTTCGCGACCACGTCGGCAACGGTCGGACCGCTCTGCGCCATCCGCATGTCGAGCGGACCACTGAGGCGGAACGAAAAGCCGCGCGCCGCCTGGTCGAGTTGCATCGAGGAGACGCCGACATCCATCACGACGCCGTCGACCGCCTCCAACCCCTGCGCGGCGCAGACATCGGCGAGATCTGAGAAGCGGTCCTCGACCAGCGTCAGCCGGCCGCCCGCGCGGTCGACCAGATCGAATCCATCGAGGATCGCGGTGCGGTCGCGGTCGATACCGATCACGCGTGTTCCGGCAATATCGAGGATCGCACGGCTGTAGCCGCCGGCGCCGAAGGTGGCATCGACATAAATGCCGCCGGTGCGCGGCGCGAGAAAATCCACCGCCTCGCGGCCGAGCACGGGAACATGACGGGCATGGGCGCTCATGCGCCGCCCCCCACCGGGGCTACGCGGATCAGATCGAAAATGGACGCGCGCAGGCTCATTGCGCCTCGAATCCTCGCGCCTTGCCAGGCCGTTCCGGTCAGAAAGCCGCCGCGAGATGCATGCGCTGGTTCCCATCGTCGGCGGCAAACCCTGATGTCCGACCGGAATTTGCTGGGCTTCCATGGAATTTCGCGCAAAAGCGGACCTCGCCGTCCCCAAACCGGTTCGGCTCTTCACCCCTCAGTAACGGCACTTAGCGTTAAGAAAACGTTGATGATCCGTTAGCGAAATCCGGCGCCTTTTAGCCGTTCCCCGGGGTGATGCGCTCGGCACACACCCCGGCCAAAATGCGCACTGCGGAACCGGCGGCCGATTGCGCGGGGCACAGGGTAAAGGAATAGTAAACGCATATCGTTTACCAATCGTATTGCCGCTCATATTGCCGCTCTCTTGCCGGGTTTAGGTTATCCAATGGCATCTGGTGCCGACTCTGATTCGAAGCGTCAACGCGCCCTTCCCATTCCAAGGGCTGTTGCCGACATGAAGACGTTCACGCCCGATTCCTCGATCGCCTCGGACGTGATTCCGTCGGCGAATTTCGGCGAGCGCGCCGGCGGCCGGCAGCCCGACATGATCGTGCTGCACTACACCGGCATGCCCGATGTCGAGGGCGCGATCGCGCAGCTCGTTACCGCCGGCACCGAAGTCTCCGCGCACTACATCGTGCTCGAGGATGGCCGCATCGTGCAGAGCGTGCCCGAGAGCAAGCGCGCCTGGCACGCCGGCGTGTCGCATTGGGCCGGCGAAGACGACATCAACTCCTGCTCGATCGGCGTCGAGATCATCAACCGCGGCCACGACTGGGGCTATCCGGATTTTCCGCTGCGCCAGATTGCGGCCGTGATCGCGCTGTGCCGCGGCATCATGCTGCGGCGCAAGGTGCCCTCGCATCGCGTGCTCGGCCATTCCGACGTTGCGCCTGGCCGCAAGAAGGATCCCGGCGAAAAATTTCCGTGGCATTCGCTGGCCAATTCCGGCGTCGGCCACTGGGTGCAGCCAGCGCCGCTCGTGCGCGGCGATGCACTGAAGCTCGGCGCGATCAGCGACGACGTCGCCAAGATGCAAACGGCGTTCGCGCGCTACGGCTACGGAATCCCGACCCACGGCAAGTTCGACGGCCCGACGATGGAGGTGATCACCGCCTTCCAGCGCCACTTCCGCCCCGAGCGCGTCGACGGCGCCGCCGACTACTCCACCATGGCGACGCTACACGCGCTGCTGGCGAGCCTGCCGGAAGATGCGGTGATGCCGGTGGTGGCTACGAAGTAGGCAACAGCGGCCTCTCCACCGTCATTGCGAGCGAAGCGAAGCAATCCATTTCGCCGCAAGTGGAGGCATGGATTGCTTCGTCGCTGCGCTCCTCGCAATGACGGAAAGCGTCACCCCATCTCCGCGATCCTTCGCGCATAGAGCCGGCGCAGCGGCTCGAGCTGCGTCGCGTCGCTCGCCGCGAGATACGCCTCGCGCGCCTCCGGCTTCCGGCCAAGCCGGCGCAGCAGGTCGGCGCGCACCGCGGGAAGCTGGTCGTAGCCCTTCAAGGTGCCGCGCGCGGCCAGCGCATCGATCAGATCGAGGGCGCGCGCCGGGCCGTCGACCATCGACACCGCGGCGGCGTGGTTGAGCTCGATCACCGGCGACGGGCTGATCCGCAGCAGCACCTCGTAGAGGCCGGCGATCTGCGGCCAGTCGGTATCCTCAAAGTTAGGCGCGCGCGCATGCAGCGCGGCGATCGCGGCCTGCACCGCGTAGGATTGCGGCCGACCCGGCATCGTCAGCGCCTGCTCGACCAGCTTGAGGCCCTCGGCGATCTGCTGAAAATCCCACAGCGTGCGGTCCTGCTCCTCGAGCAACACGATATCGCCGCCTTCGGTCTGTCGCCCGGCGCGGCGCGAATCATGCAGCAGCATCAGCGCCAGCAGGCCCTTGATCTCGCCGCGTGCAGGGACCAGCGCATCGAGCAGCCGCGCCAGCCGGATCGCCTCGCGCGCCAGATCCGGCCGCATCAGGTCCTCGCCTGATGTCGCGGCATAGCCTTCGGTGAAGACGAGATAGATCACTGCGAGCACGCCGGTGAGCCGCGGCTGCAGCGCCTCGCGCTCCGGCACCTCGTAGGCAATGCCGGCAAGCTTGATCTTCTGCTTGGCGCGCAACAGCCGCTGCGCCATCGCGTCTTCGCTGGCGAGGAAGGCGCGCGCGACCTGCGCGGTCGTGAGGCCGCACACCGTGCGCAAGGTCAGCGCGACCTGGACCTCCACGGCAAAGGACGGATGACAGCAGGTGAAGATCAGCCGCAGCATGTCGTCGTCGAGCGTCGCATCGGACGGTTCGGCCGACGGTGCCGCATCGAGCAGCAATTGATGCGTCAGCTCCTGCTCCTTGCCGCGAAATGTCACCGCGCGCCTGACACGGTCGATCGCCTTGTTGCGGCCGACATTGACCAGCCAGGCGCGCGGATTGGACGGCAGTTCACCGATCGGCCAGCGCTGCAGCGCCACCGCGAAGGCATCCTGCAGGGAATCCTCGGCCAGATCGAAATCGCCGACGAGACGGATCAGCGTGGCCAGCGCCCGCCCCGCCTCGTCGCGAAATATTTTTTCGATGTCGCTCGGAGCCATGGGCTTCCACACTGTCATTCCGGGGCGTCCGAAGGACGAACCTCAGATGCGCAATTGCGCATCGGGGAATCTCGAGATTCCGGGTTCGATGCTTCGCATCGCCCCGGAATGACGAGCCGGCCGTCAATTGTTGTAAATCATCACCGGCCGGACCTCGATCGAACCGGTCTTGGCGCCGGGGATCCGCGCGGCGAGGCCGAGCGCGGTGTCGAGATCCTTGGCATCGACCAGATAGTAGCCGCCGAGCTGCTCGCGGGTTTCCGCGAACGGACCATCCGTCGTCAACGTCTTGCCGTCGCGGACCCGCACCGTGGTTGCGGTCGTTACGGGCTGCAGCCCGTCACCGGCCTTGAAATGGCCGCTCTGGATGATGGACTGGGTGTAGGCGCCGTATTCGGCCGTCACTTGCTTGCGGTCTTCAGCGGTCATGCCGCCATATTCCGCGTCGCTCCGATAGATCAACAACAGGTACTGCATCTGACATCTCCTTGTGATCGGCTGGATCGCCGACACCCAGTCGAACGGGCGACAGGCAAAACGACATCGTCAGGATAGTTTATTTTGAGCGCTTTCGTGGGCGTTATCCGCTTGACGGATCGCGCGGAAACCCCCATGCCATGGGCGTCAGTCGGCCGGACGGCCGCTCCCGCAAGTGTCGAAAGGCCGCGGGGGAGGAAAGTCCGGGCTCCATCGACATGCGGTGCCGGATAACGTCCGGCGGGGGCGACCCCAGGGAAAGTGCCACAGAGAACGAACCGCTCGCCCCGACCCGAAAGGGAGAGGGCAAGTAAGGGTGAAAAGGTGCGGTAAGAGCGCACCGCGTGTCCGGCAACGGAGACGGCATGGCAAACCACACCGGGAGCAAAACCGAATAGGGACGGCAACGCGGTCAGTTCGCGCAAACGCGCGATAACACCGCAGGGCGATGTCAGGCTCGCCGTCCGGGTAGGTTGCTCGAGGCAAGGTGCAAACCTTGTCCCAGAGGAATGGCCGTCACGTACCATTCGCAAGAATGGTGCCCTACAAAACCCGGCTTACAGGCCGGCTGATGCTTCTAAAGCGTTTTCGAGCGAAGTGGAATTCCGGTTCGCGTGAAGAAAACGCGTCTTACTAGAAAAGTCATGAAGGGCTCGGCGCACCACGCCGAGCCCTTCGCCTTTTTGGCGGTGCCACAGTCGCACTCCCGCGCTGTCATGGTGCCGGCCTTTTTGGTAGATTGCCGAACCGGCGTTTGCCCAAAGAGGACAAAAGGCATGACCTATTTTGATCTCGGGCCGCACAGCCGCAAAGTCACCACATCGTCATCAGACGCGCAGCTTTGGTTCGACCGAGGGCTGAACTGGCTGTTCGGGTTCAACCATGCCGAGGCGATCAAGTGCTTCCAGAAGGCACTCCGGCACGACACCGGATGCGCGATGGCGCATTGGGGCATCAGCTACGCCGCGGGACCGAACTACAATTTGCCCTGGGTTCGCTATGACCCGCAGGGCCGGCAGATGGCGCTGTCGGCATCCTGGGACGCCATGCAGCAAGCGCTCGCGCATGCAGCGAAAGCAAGTCCGGTCGAACAGGCGATGATCAAGGCACTGCCGGCGCGCTATCCGCAGCGCGAGGCGGTCGAGGACATGGCGCCGTGGGACAAGGCCTATACAGAAGAAATGCGCAAGGTCTTCGCAGCCTTTCCCGATGATCTCGAGGTCCGCGCGGTCTTTGCCGAATCCATCATGAACGAGACCCCGTGGCAGATGTGGGACCTGCCCTCCGGCAAGCCCGCCGCGGGAGCCGGCACCGAGGAATGCAGGGCGGTCCTCGAACAGGCGTTCGAACGCATTTCGGCGGCGTGGGACCACCCGGGCCTGCTGCACCTCTATGTCCACCTGATGGAGATGTCGCCGTTCCCGCAGCGCGCGCTGCGGGTCGGCGACCGGTTACGCGAGATCGTCCCCGACGGCGGTCACCTGATCCACATGCCGACCCATCTCGATGTGTTGTGCGGGCAGTACAACGACGTCCTGCTCTACAATCAGAAGGCGCTGAAGACCGACCGCAGGTTCCTCGCCTATTCCGATGATCCCGGCGTCTACCTGGTTTACGTCATCCACGACTTCCACTTCGCGATCTACGGCGCGATGTTCCTCGGCCAGTATACGCCCGCGATCGCGGCAGCCGAGGAGTTGATCGCGACAGTCCCCGAGCCGGTGTTGCGCGTTACATCGCCGCCGATGGCGGATTTCCTCGAGGGTTATCTGACGATGAAGCAGCACGTTCTCGTGCGCTTCGGCAAATGGCGGGAGATCATCGAACAAAAGCTGCCGCAGGATCGCGACCTCTATTGCTCGGTGACCGCCATGATCCATTACGCCAAGGCGGTCGCGCATTCGGCGCTTGGCAATGTCACGGAGGCCGAGGCCGAGAAGGATCTGTTCGCGGCGGCGAAGACCCGCGTGCCAGACAGCCGGCTGGTCCACAACAACAAGGTTGTGAACCTGCTCAACGTCGCCGAGGCGATGCTCAACGGCGAGCTCGACTACCGCAAGGGCAATTATGACACGGCGTTCACTCACCTGCGCAAATCGGTCGAGCTCAGCGACGCCTTGCCCTATGACGAGCCCTGGGGATGGATGCAGCCGCCCCGCCATGCGCTCGGCGCGCTGCTGCTCGAGCAGGGCCGCCTCGCGGAGGCCGAGGCGGTCTATCGTTCCGATCTCGGTCTCGACGGCAGGCTAAGCCGGGCCTGCCAGCATCCCGACAATCTGTGGTCGCTGCACGGGCTGCATGAATGCCTGGTTCGCCGCGGCGAAAAAGTCGAGAGCGTCCTGATCAAGCAGCGGCTCGATCTCGCGCAAGCGCGCGCGGAGATCCCGATCAAGGCCTCCTGCTTCTGTCGCCGGACAGCGTTGGCGGCGTAGACGATGATGAAGTCAGGTTGAATCAGTCTCGCGGCAAACTAGAGCGTTTTCGAGCGAAGTGGACACCGGTTCGCGTCAAGAAAACGCGTCAAAACAAGAATCTAGAGCTTCGGTTCTGATTCAATCAGAACCGAAAGTGCTCTAGGACGCGGACTCAATCAGGCTGGTGGAAGGGCTGCGCGCTCAACGTTTCGGGTTGCGCCCGCGGATGTGGTCAAAGCCCTGCTTGATTGCGGCGAAGCGCGCTTCGATCATCGGCTCAAATTCGAGGTCGGTGAAGATATATGGCAAGTCCTTTTCGACGCCTTCGCGGACGAGTTCACCGACATAATTGGGTTCTATGCCCTGAGAGATGCGTGCCTGGACCATATTGATTTGCAGGGCACGTGGGCCCGAAGTCGGCAAGGCACGGACCGCCCCCTTGAAGCGCTTGGGGAGATTGCGTCTTGAGTTCATGATTTGAGTGCGGATGAACCCTGGACACAGCACCGATACGCCAATCCCGCGGGGCGCGAGTTCACGCCGCAGGCCCTCGGACAGCGCGACAACGCCATACTTGGAAACGTTGTACGCATTGCTCTCCCCTGAAATAAGGCCAGCGATCGAGGCTGTGGAGACGATGTGTCCACCCTCCCCATGCTCCTCGATCAACGGCCCGAAAATCTCGATCCCCCAAATGGTCGCCATCAGGTTGACGCCCATGGTCCAGTTCCACGACGCCTCGGTCCAGGCGCCATAAGGCCCACCGCCGCCGACGCCTGCGTTGTTGACGAGGATATGCACGTTGCCATAGCGGGCAGTCGTGGCTTCGGCGGCCGCCACGAGTTCGGCTTTGAGTGAAACGTCCGCTTTCACGCCGTCGACATCGACGTTGGTGAGCCTCAGTTGCTTGAGCGCTGCGGACAGAGCCGCTTCTTCAATGTCGCAAAGCATGACCTTCGCCCCCGCTTGGGCGAAGGCGGTCGCGATCCCCAGTCCAATGCCGGACGCTGCACCGGTCACGAACACAGTCTTTCCAGCGAGTTCCTTCACGCGCATTCCCCCCGTGGAAGCGGACACGCTCGCCCCAAAACGCCAAGTGTCACCGGACGCCATATGACCGCGTTTTCGAGCGATTGGGAAGCGTCAGGCGACGATCGTCTCCAGCAGCGCCATCAGCGCCTCCGGCGCCGTGACGTTCGGCGAATGGTTGGCGTCGATCTCGAAAGAGCGCCAGCCGGCCTCGCTCCTGGCGCGCGTCGCAAACTGACCGAACGTGTCTGCCTGCGTGATCCGCGTGGCGTAGATATAGCTGCGCGGCAAAGTCGTCTCGCCGCGCTGCAGCTTCAATTTCTGCTCGAAGCATTTGATCGGCATGTCGACACGGCGCGCGGTCAGCCATTCGCCGTCGACCGGCGACGTGTCCGGCGGCGTCGGCATCGGCGGGATGCGCCAGCCGTCGCCGTTCCGAGCGACCTCGCGCATCTTGTCGATCGCGACTTCGTTGAGGTCGAACAGCGATTGGCCGTCGCGCGGCACGAAGGCATCGAGATAGATCAGTTGCGCGACGCGGTCGCGCGCGCGATCGGCAACGCCGGTCGCGACCATGCCGCCATAGGAGTGGCCGATCAGCACGATGTCGCGCAGGTCTTCATATGTGATGACGTTGAGCACGTCCTGGATATGAGCCTCCAGGTCAATCGATGGATTGGCAAGGTGCGCCCGCTCGCCGAGCCCGGTGTAGCTCGGGCTCACCAGCCGGTGGCCGGCGGCCTGCATCAAGGGATGCATCTTCTTCCAGGCCCATCCCGCCGACCAGGCGCCGTGACAGACCAGAAAGGTTTTGGACGAACGCGCAGTCATGGGGATGCTTCCATTTCGATTGTCGTTGAAGAGTGGCGATTTCGAAGTGTACCTGCTGCCAACGTCGTGTAAACGTCACGGCAAACACACCCGTCATTCCGGGGCGATGCGAAGCATCGAACCCGGAATCTCGAGATTCCCCGGTGCGCAATTGCGCACCTGCGGTCTGGTCCTTCGGACCATCCCGGAATGACGAAAGAGAGAAACGAATGACCGCGGCAAGCTATGCGCTTCTGTTCTTCGGCGCGCTGGCCGGCGGCTTCGTCTCCGGCCTCGCCGGCTTCGGCACCGCACTGATGGCGCTCGGCATCTGGCTCTATGTGCTGCCGCCGACGCTTGCGGTGCCGCTGGTGCTGATCTGCTCGGTCATCGCCCAGGTCTCGACGCTGCCGTCGATCTGGAAGACGATCGATTTTCGCCTGGTCCTGCCCTTTATTGTCGGCGGCCTTGCCGGCGTACCGATCGGCATCCTGCTGGTCGCCCGCGCCGACCCGACCGTCTTCAAGCTGACCATCGGCATCTTCCTTCTGGTATTTCCCGTCGCGCTGTTCCTGCAGCGCAAGCCGATGTCGATCACCCTTGGCGGCAAATGGGCCGACGCGGGAATCGGATTTGCCGGCGGCATCCTCGGCGGGCTCGCGGGACTGTCCGGCCCGCTGCCGATCCTGTGGGCGAGCGTGCGCGGCTGGGGCAAGGAGCAGCGCCGCGGCGTGTTCCAGACCTTCAACTTCACGATCCTCGCCGTCGCGCTCTGCGTCCAGATTGGCAGCGGCCTGGTGAAGCCAGAGATCGTCTGGCTGACGATCTGCGCATTTCCGGGAACGCTGCTCGGCGCCTGGCTTGGCGCACGGGTCTATCACGCGCTGAACGACCGCAATTTCTCCGACGTCGTGCTGGTGCTGCTGTTCCTGTCCGGCATCGGATTGGTGTGGAGCGGAATTGCTCCGAGATAGCGCGCGCATAGCCGCCATGTGCTCCGAGCGCGTTGCTTGTCGAAGCCCCGACAAAGCAGCTAACCACCTAAACTATGTCCACTTCCCATTCGCGCGAACGTCTCGGCCTGCTGCTCGGCTTTGTCGGCATGGTGATCTTTGGCGGCACGCTGCCGGGCACACGGCTTGCGGTCTCGGCCATTGATCCGAGTGCACTGACCGCGATCCGCGCCGCGATCGCCGGTGTCTGCTCGCTGGCGGTGCTGATTGCGTTGCGGCGTCCGCTGCCGCCGCGCGCGCTATGGCCGCAGCTGCTGCTGACGATGGTCTGCGTCGTCGTGCTGTTTCCGCTGCTGATGGCCATGGGCATGCAACGCGTCGACGCCTCGCATGGCGGCGTGGTGTTCGGCGGCATGCCGATCGGAACGGCGCTGGTCGCCGTTGCGGTCACCCATGAACGTCCGCGGCCGCTGTTCTGGATCGCATCGCTGGTCGGCGCCGCACTCGTCGTCGCCTTTGCGCTGCGGCAAGGCGGTGGCACGTTGTCGAGCGGCGACCTCTTCCTGTTCGCGGCGGTTGCGGTCGCTGCGGTCGGCTACGCTTTCTCCGGCAAGCTCACCGCCTCGATGCCGGGCTGGGAGGTCATCAGCTGGGTCCTGGTGATCGCGCTGCCCTTCTCCGTGCCGGCCGCCCTGCTCACCATGCCCGCCGATCTTTTGCAGCTTCCGCTCAAGCCGCTGCTCGGCCTGCTCTATGTCGCGCTGTTCTCGCAGTGGATCGGGTTCTTCGCCTGGAACGCCGGCATGGCGATGGGCGGCATCGCGCGGGTGTCGCAGGTGCAGTTGCTGCAGCCCTTCGTCACCTTCGCGCTTGCCGCCCTGTTCAATGGCGAGACCATCACCTGGCAGATCGTGCTGTTCGCCGCCGCCGTGGTGGCGACGGTGGCGATCTCTACACGGACGCGGACGCAGCAGGTGCCGCCTCCGGCCCAGCTCGTTCCGGAGTAACCTCGCGCACCGGCGGCACCAGGCGCTTGCCGAACTCGCGGCGCAGCAGCCACAGGCTCAATGTGGCCTGCAGCGTCGTGGTCGCGATCGACAAATACCAGACGTGCTCGATCCGGAAGCCTGACAGCGTCGAGAGCCAGACCGCCGGCACCGCATAGGTGAGCAGGCGCGTCGCCGAGCTGATGACCACCGGCCTGGTGTTGCCGAGTCCCTGGAACATGCAGTTGCAGGTGAAGACCATTCCTTGCGCCACCAGATTGAGCGAGACCAGCCGCAGGAACTGGGCTGCAACCGCCATCGTCTCGCGGTCATTCGAGAAGTTGCCGAGCAACCATTCCGGCTTCCACTGCGCCAGGATCGTGAAGCCGATCATCACGACGGTGCCGGTCAAGGCCGCCTTGACGAACGTCTCCCGCACGCGCGCGAAATTCCCGGCGCCGAAGTTCTGGCCGGCGATTGGCCCGGCGGCGAGCGCCACCGCCAGCGCCGGCATCTGGATCAGGCCGAGCACACGCGTTCCGATACCGAATCCGGCCTGGGCCGCCGGGCCGAAATCGCGCAGCACATAATAGATCACGCCCATCCAGGCGAAGATGATCGCGAATTCGCCGCCGGCCGGCAGGCCAACATTGAGGATGCGCTTCCACACCAGGAGCTGCGGACGCCACTGCGCGGGATCGAAGCCGACATAGCGTTCGAGCATGTGGAAGTACACGAACAGCATCATGACGGCGACCAGCACCGCGATCGAGCTCGCGAAGCCTGCGCCGGCGACGCCGAGCGGATGGCCGGTGCCCCAGCCGGCGATCAGGACCGGCGCCAGCGCGATATTGATCAGCACCGCGAGCACCTGCACCAGCATGCTCGGCCGCACGATGCCGGTGGCACGGAGTCCCGAGCCCATCACCTGCGTGATGAATTGCAGCGCCAGCGCCGGCATGAACCACAGCAAATAGGTGGTGCCGGCCGCGATCGTCGCCTGGTCGGCGGCAACCGCGCGCATATAAGGCCGCGACAGCATGGCGCCCGCGACCAGGGTCAGCAGCCCGCACAGCACCGACAGTACGATTGCCTGGTTGAACACCAGATTGGCGTCGAACCGGTCCTTGCGTCCGACAGCCTGCGCGATCAGCGCGACCGAGCCGACGCCCAGCACCTGCATGAACCCGTTGATCAGGAATCCGGCGTTGCCGGCCGCCGCTACGCCGGCGACAGCGGCGTCGCCGAGGTTGGCGACAAAATACAGATCGACGAGCTGGCAGACCATGATCGTGATCATGCCGACCACGATCGGTGGCGCCATCGCCAGGATGTGGCTCACGATGGAGCCGTGCGTCAGGTCTTTCATTACAATTCCAGTCTCAATTCCAATCTCAAAATCCATTGCTGGCGCGTGGCGATCGTCAGCCACGCGCCATAATTTTCACTCCGCCGCGTCGATCCGACCGAACTCGGTCACCTGAAGCTCGAACAGGCCGCGGTAGATGCCGCTTGTCCGCGCCGCGAGCGTCTTGTGCGTGCCCTGCTCGACGATCGCGCCGCGATCGAACACCAGGATCCGGTCCATGCTGCGCACCGTCGACAGCCGATGCGCGATCACGATCGAGGTCCGGCCCTTCATCAGCCGCTCCATCGCCTCTTGGATCAACGCCTCCGATTCCGAGTCGAGGCTCGAGGTCGCCTCGTCCAGGATCAGCACCGGCGCATCGGCCAGGAACGCGCGCGCCAGCGCCACGCGCTGCCGCTCGCCGCCCGACAGCTTGACGCCGCGCTCGCCCACCAGCGTGCCGTAGCCCTTCGGCAGCCGCATGATGAAGTCGTGCGCATTGGCCAGCCGCGCCGCCTGTTCGACCGCCTCCATGCTGGCTCCCGGCCGGCCGTAGCCGATGTTCTCCGCCAGCGAGCGGTGGAACAGGATCGGCTCCTGCTGCACAATCGCGATCTGGCTGCGCAACGATTGCTGCGTCGCCTTGGCGATATCCTGACCGTCGATCAGGATTGTGCCGCCGGAGACGTCGTAGAGCCGCTGCACCAGCTTGACGAAGGTCGTCTTGCCGGAGCCGGAGCGCCCGACCAGGCCGACGCGCTCGCCCGCACGGATGTCGACCGACAGCCCGTCATAGAGCGGCAGGCGATGGCCGCCATAATGGAACGTGACGTCGTCGAACACGATGCGACCACCCTGGATGTCGATCGGCGCGGCATCATCAACGTCGACAATGCCGAGCGGTTCGCCATGGATCGCTACCAGTTCCTCCATGTCGTTCACCGAACGCTGCAGATTGTTGATGTGCATGCCGACGTCACGCAAATAGGCGTGGATGATGTAGTAGCTGGTCAGCACATAGGTGACGTCGCCCGGCGTGGCGCGGCCCGCCGCCCACAGCAGGATCGCGCCGCCGATCACCGACGCGCGGAAGCACAGCAGCACCATCAATTGCGCAGCCGAGGTGTAGTTGTAGCGGAACCAGGTCCGCCGCACCCGCCTGCGCCAGCGCCCGATCACGCCGCCGAGCCGCGCGTCCTCGCGCGCTTCCGCGCCGAACGATTTCACGACGGCGTTGCAGGTCAACGCATCCGCCAGAGTGCCGCCGACCTTGGTGTCCCACGCGTTGGAGATGCGCGCGGCCGGCGCGACGTAGCCGATCGACAGCGTGACGGTCATCGTGACATAGATCACCGATCCGATCGCGATCACCGCCCCTAACTGCGGCCAGTGCAGGCCGAGCAGGATCATCGAGCCCAGCAGCACCACCATCGAGGGCAGCAGCGCCATCAGGATCGTGTCGTTCAACAGGTCGAGCGCCCACATGCCGCGCGTGACCTTGCGCACGGTGGAACCGGCGAACGAATTGGCGTGCCAGTCGGTCGAAAAGCGCTGCACGCGCATGAAGGTCTGCTGTGCGACGTCGGCCATCGTCTTCAACGTGAACGGCACGATCGCCTGCAGCCCGCACATGCGCAGGATCACCGACATCAGGCCTAGCGCGACGATCGCGGCGAACGCGATCGTCGCCGCATGGCGCGCGGCGGTATCAGAGGCGCCGGAGGTCAGCGCATCGACCAGATGGCCGGAATAGACCGGCATCAAAAGGTCAGCGACGGTCGCGCCGAGGAATCCCGCGATCATCGCGGAACCAAGCAGCGGCTGCTTCAGCCAGTGGCGGAACACGAACGGCAGCACGATTCGGATCGCGGCGGGTCGTTTGGTGGTTTGAACGGTCATGGCACATTCCGGCCACGCATCAGCAGCGCCGGCCGGCTCCCATCTGAAGTGACGCGCGGGCGGAATCCGGCCACGAGCGTCGTTGAAAACAATCGGTAACGTGTTGGAAGTCTTGACGATCGGGGATCAGGCCCGATCAGAGCTGGTGCTCAATACGCGACGGCGTCCAGCAAGAGCCTCGAACGCGGGCGCGCGATCTGTGTAAACGACGAAATCATGCACATCTCCCCGGTTCGAGTGATAATGCGCTGCTTATAAATGCGTCACGCGCGATTTGCAAGATGACATCGGCGTGAGCACGTCATCTCGCGATTCAAACCGCGCGAGTGTGGCCGCCAGGACTCAATGCGCGTCGCCGCCGCCTGCGGCCATTGACGGCGGCTTGTTGACCAGCAGCACCAGGAGGCTGAGGCCGACATAGAACAGCGACAGCATGAAGAAGGCGTCGCCATAGCCCATCACCGCGGCCTGGCGGTGCACGATCTGCGAGAGCTGCTTCATCGCCATGACGGCGGAATCGCCCATACCCTGCATGCGTTGGGCGAAATTGTTGAGCGTCTCGACCGCGGTGGCGTTGCCCCAGGTGACGCGGTCCTGCAGCCGCGAGATGTGCAGGTCGGTGCGGTCGTTGAGCACCTGGTTGATGACGGCAAGCCCGACCGCGCCGCCGAGATTGCGCATCAGATTGAACAGGCCGGAGGCGTTCTTGACCCGGTCCTGCGGCAGCGTGGCGAGCGCGATATTGTTGGTCGGCACCATCGCGCACATCATGCCGATGCCGCGCAGGATCTGCGGCACCATCAGCTCGTAGAAATCGTAGTCGCGGGTGATCCAGGTCATCTGCCAGGAGCCCATCGCGAAGGTGACGAGGCCGAAGGCGATGATGTAGCGCAGGTCGACCTTCTGCATCAGCCGTCCCACGACCGGCGCCATCAAGAACATGGTGGCGCCCGACACGAACATGGTCTCGCCGATCATCAACGCGCTGTAGCCGCGGATTTCCGCGAGATAGCGCGGATAGACGTAAGTCAGGCCGTAAAGCCCGATGCCGATGCAGAATTGCAGCACGCAGCCGATCGCGAAGTTGCGGTTGGCGAAGGCATAGAGATCGACGATCGGTTCCTCCGCGGTCAGCACGCGCCAGAAGAACGCGAGTCCCGAGAGGAAGCAGACGGCGGCGCAGACCGCGACCGAGGTGTCCTGCAGCCACTCATATTGCGGGCCTTCCTCGAGCACATATTCGAGCGCGCCGAGGAAGCCGCCCATGAAGATCAGGCCCCACCAGTCGAAACGGTCGAGCAGCGCGAAGTTCGGCTGGTCGAAATCGATCAGCGCCAGCACGCCGATGGTAATCCCGATGCCCGGCACGACGTTGATGAAGAACAGCCAGTGCCACGACATCAGGTCGGTGATGTAGCCGCCGACCGTCGGGCCGACTGTCGGCGCCAGCGTCGCGACCAGGCCGATGATCGGCGCGACGATGTAGAACTTGCTGCGCGGGAAGATGGTGTAGGCCGAGGCGAACACGGTCGGGATCATGCCGGCGCCGAGGAATCCCTGCAGCGCGCGCCACAGGATCATCTGCTCGATCGAGGAGGCGAAGCCGCACAACAGGCTCGCTACGGTGAAGCCGAAGGCCGAGATCGCAAACAGCAGCCGTGTGCCGAGCGCGCGCGACAGGAAGCCGGACAGCGGGATCGCGATCACCTCGGCGATCAGGTAAGCGGTCTGCACCCACGACACTTCGGTCGAGCTTGCCGACAGGCCGGCCTGGATGTCGCTGAGCGAGGCCGAGACGACCTGGATGTCCAGGATCGCCATGAACATCCCGAACACCATGATGATGAAGGCAACCAGGCGCTTCGGCTGAATGCGCTCGGACTCCGAGGCGCCGGTCATCATCGAAGGGGAAGCAGCGGTCGCGTTGGCCATGGGCTCATCGGGCTCCGAGCTTCAAACCGATGGTTCGAAGCTTCAAGGCAATCACTGCGGATGGATCATCATCGGCGCGTCGAGATCGCTGCTGCTGTCAGCGTCGGTCGCGCCCTCGGTCGTGTCGACGACGGTGTAGACCGACATGCCGGCACGCAACATGCCCTGTTTCGCGACGCTTGCCGGCACTTTAATACGCACCGGCAGGCGCTGCACGATCTTGGTGAAGTTGCCGGTGGCGTTGTCGGGCGGCAGCAGCGTGAACACCGAGCCAGCCGCCGGGGAGATGCTGTCCACAATACCGGTGAATTTGCGGAAGCCGTAGGCGTCCACCTTGATGGTCACCCTCTGGCCCGGGCGAATGCGCTTGAGCTGGGTTTCCTTGTAGTTGGCGTCGATATAGACGCCCTCGAGTGGCACCACGTTGCCAAGCCGCTGGCCGAGCGTGACGTAGTCGCCGGTATTGACCAGGCGATTGGAGAAGGTGCCGTCGACCGGGGCGCGGACCGCGGTGAAACCGAGATCGCGTTCGGCCTTGGCAAGCTGGGTCTGCAGTTCGGCGAGTTGGGCGCGAGCCTCGACCTGCTGCGCCTTGGTGACATCGACATTGCTGTTTGCGGCGTCGTAAGCCGCCTGCGACGACCGCACCGCGGCCGCGCCCTGGTCACGGCCGGCTTCGGAGACTTCGAAGGTCGCGCGCGACGCAAAGCCCTTGTTGCTTAGCGCCTGCTGGCGATCGAAATCGAGATCAGCTCGCTTCATGCCGGCTTCCGCAGAGACGAGCTGCGCCTTGGCCTGCTCGACCGCGCTCTCGGCCGCCGTGATCTGGCGGCCGATGCGTTCGATGGTTGCCTGCTGGGTTGCGATCCTGGTGCGCGCGGCGTCGACCGCGATGCGATAGTCGCCATCATCGATCCGCAAGACCACGTCGCCGGCACGCACCAGCGCATTGTCACCCGGCAGGATCGCGGCGATGTGGCCCGCGACGCGGGCGCCGAGCATGGTGTTGTTGGCGCGGACATAGGCGTCGTCGGTCGCGATGTAGAAGCGTCCGACCATCAGGTAATAGGCGGCGTAGCTCGCGGCGGCGAGCGCCAGCAGGCCGATCACGCCGATCATGACGAATTTGCGCTTGCCGGATTTCGGCGCGGCGACGGCAGCAGGCGCAGCCGCTGGTTTGTCGTCGGGCGCAGGCACGGTCGGCGCCTCGGCGGGACCACGCTTGGCTTCTTCGGCAGCATGACCCGCAATTTGAGCTTTGGCCTGCTCGCCTGGACTGGCGGAGGCATCGCGGTGCGACGCGTCCTCGGCCGTCTCCGGCCCGGAACGGACGATGCGCGCGGCCTGGTCTCTCGCTGCGGCCATAATTGGCTTCCCCACAAAATAAATCCCGATGCGCGCACGGCCGAAACTCCAGCTTCGCGGGACATCGTCGCGTCGAAAGGTAGCATTGACCGAACGGTTCGGTCAATCTATATTCCCGTGCAGCGCACTATAATGCTTCGATTCTTACCCCGCGTATTCTGGGTTGAATTCTTTCCCGAGAAGCTAAACCAATGATTGCACCGTCCCCAAAGCCCCTCCAGCTCGTCGGCGAGGAAGACTCCTCGAAGCGCCGCCAGATCCTGGATGGCGCCCGCAAGGTCTTCATGGACCTCGGTTTTGACGGCGCCAGCATGGGCGAGATCGCGCGTGCCGCCGGAGTCTCCAAGGGCACGCTCTATGTTTACTTCCCCGACAAGGCCGGGCTGTTCGCGGCGATCGTCGAGGAAGAGAAGCTCGAGCAGAGCAAGACCGCCTTCAACTTCGATCCGGAACGCGACGTCGACACCACCCTCCCCGAGTTCGGCCGCGCCTATGTCGCGGTGCTCTGCCGTCCCGGCGGTGGCTCGGCGGTCCGCACCGTGATGGCGATCGCCGAGCGGATGCCCGAGCTCGGCAGCCGGTTCTATGAGCACGTGATCGCTCACACCATCGATCGCTTCGCCGCCTATCTCGAAGCGCGCACAACGCTCGGCGAACTTGCGATCGATGACTGCCAACTCGCAGCCTCCCAGTTCATGCAGATGTGCCAGGCGACGCTGTTCCAGGCGTTCATCTTCCAGGCCAAGCCGTCGCCGTCGCCCGAACAGATCTCCAGCGTGGTCGACAGCGCCACGCGCGTGTTCTTCGCGGCGTACCGGCCGAAGGTTGGTTGATCTCGCAACGTCATTGCGCGAGATGCGCATACTCTCAGTCGTCATTGCGAGGAGCGTTAGCGACGAAGCAATCCATGTTTCCGCTTGCGGCGCCATGGATTGCTTCGCGGAGCCTGTCATCGGGCGCGCGTTCGCGCGACCCGTTGGCTCGCAATGACGAGCTAAGAGTTGCCTACATCGCCGCCGCGTTGATCTTCGGCGCCTCGCTGCGTTCGCCCTGCTCCAACTCCTCGGGCAGCCCCGCAAAGCGGCGCAGCGCACGCGCCATCTTCACGCGGCCGCCGACGCCGGTGATGATGACGTCGACGATGGTGTAGGACGAGTGAAACTGGCCGTGCGCCTTGAGCTGCTCGACCGGCACGCCGGCCTTTGCGAGCGCCTCGGCATAGGCGATGCCCTCGTCGCGCAGCGGATCGAACTCGCAGGTCACGACATAGGCCGGCGGCAGGCCCTCGAGCTTGCCGCGCAGCGGCGAGGCGCGCGGATCGGTGCGATCGGCAGGCGAGCAGTACATGTCCCAGAACCAGAACATCAGCCCGCGCGTCAGGAAGTAACCCGTCGCATTGTCGACATAGGACGGCCGATCATAGGTGCAGTCGGTGACCGGACAGACCAGCAACTGTCCCGCGATGTCGGGGCCGCCGCGATCGCGCGCGAGCTGGCAGGTGACGGCGGCGATATTGCCGCCGGCACTCCAGCCCGCGACCAACACCGGCCCGGCGCGGCCGCCGAGTTCGGCGGTGTGCGCGGCGATCCAGCGCGTCGCGGCGTAGCCGTCTTCGGCCGCGGCCGGGAAGCGATGCTCGGGCGCGTGGCGATAGCCGACGCTGACGACGATCATGCCGGTGCGCCGGCAGATGTCGCGGCAGAACGGATCGTCGGAGAGTTCATCGCCGAGCACCCAGCCGCCGCCGTGGAAATAGACCAGAACCGGATGCGGCCCCGGCGTCGCCGGCCGATAGAGCTTGTAAGGCAGCGGGCCTTCGGCGCCCTGCAACATGCCGGTGCCGACCTCGCCGACCGGCCGTCCGGCGGGTCGGCCCTTGTTGAACTCGTTGAGGAACTCGCGCGCGCCCTGCGCACCCATCGTCTCGATCGGCGGCAGGTTCATCTCTCCGAGCATGTTGAGCACCAGCCGCACGTCGGGCTGCAGCTGCACCACCTCGCCGTCATTGCATTGCGCGGCGACGCCGGGACCGCTCAGCTTGAAGCCCAGCATGCCGCGGCTCGCGACCTCGTTGCAGATGCTGCGGTACGGACCGACACCGCCGGTGTAGGGCATCACGCCCTGCGGCTT
>NZ_JYMT01000002.1:0-86001 GCF_000938305.1 Bradyrhizobium sp. LTSP885 | reverse complement strand
GAGCCGATGCAGCGTCAGCGTCGCGCAGTCGGCCATGTGCCGCTCCCAGCCGGCCTGCGCCGCCTCGGTCGCTTCCATGGTGGTGAAGCCGGCGTTGCGCACCTCAGCCAGGCGATCGACCACCCAATCGACATGCTGCTCGATCGAGACCGCCATGTTCGACAGCACCGACGGGCTGCCGGGACCGGTGATCATGAACAGATTCGGGAAGCCTGAAACGGTGAGGCCGAGATAGCTCTGCGGCCCGTGCGCCCAGACATCGGACAGCGACTTTCCGCCGCGGCCCGAAATCGGATGCACCGCCATGATCGCGCCGGTCATCGCGTCGAAGCCGGTCGCGAACACGATGACGTCCACATCGACGCTACGCTTGTCGGTGGTGATGCCGCCAGACGTGATCGCCTTGATCGGCTCCTGCCGCAGATTGACCAGCGTGACGTTGGGACGGTTGTAGGTCGCGTAGTAATTGGTATCGAGGCAGGGACGCTTGGCGCCGAACGGATGGTCGTGCGGGCTCAGCGCTGCTGCGATCTCCGGGTCCTTCACGGCACTGCGGATCTTCTCGCGGATCAGCTCTCCGACCAGCCTGTTGCCGTCAACATCGACGCCCTGGTCGGCCCAGAGTTGCGTCAGGATGTGGACGAGGTCGCCGGCCGCCCACGCCTTCTCGAAGCGCGCGCGGCGCTCGGCGTCGCTTAACTGCCAGCTCACATCCATCTGCTGCGGATACGGCACGCCGGCCATCGACCAGCGCGCCTGCTCGCGATAGGCGGCGCGATCGGTCTCGAAGAAGCCCTTGCGATCGTCCGGCGCCGGCCCGTTGCCCGCGGGCAGCGCGAAGTTCGGCGTGCGCTGGAACACGGTAAGCTGCGCGGCCTGCTCTGCGATCAGCGGGATCGACTGGATGCCCGACGATCCGGTGCCGATCACGGCCACGCGCTTGCCCTTGAGATCGACGCCGTCATGCGGCCAACGGCCGGTGAAATAGATCTGGCCCTTGAAATCCTTGACGCCGTCGATCTCCGGCGGTTTCGGCGACGACAGGCAACCGGTCGCCATGATGTAGTCGCGGCACGAGACTGGGGCGCCATGGCTGGTCGCAATCTGCCAGCGCTCGCTGGAATCATCCCATGTTGCCTGCGTCACCCTGGTGCCGAAGCGGATGTCGCGGCGGAGATCGTAGCGGTCGGCGACGAAGCCGAGATAGCGCAGGATTTCCGGCTGGGTCGCGTATTTCTCCGACCAGGTCCAGGCCGTGTCGAGTTCCGGATCGAACGTATAGCTGTAGTCGATGGTCTGGATGTCGCAGCGCGCACCGGGATACCGGTTCCAGTACCAGGTGCCGCCGACGTCGCCGCCTTCCTCGAGCACGACCGCCGAGAAGCCGGCCTTGCGTAGCCGATGCAGCAGATAGAGCCCGGCAAAACCGGCGCCGACGACCGCGACGTCGACCTGTTGTGCGGTTCCGCTGCGCGTTGAGTCCGAAGCGCGTGCTGCGACTGCTGCGTCTGGCATGCCATATCCTCCCGTGCGTTTCGATTTTGCCGGAAGGCTAGTCCTGCGCTTTCAGTTTGTCATCATGACAAATGCAATCTCCGGTCACCACACTTGTGGCGACCGCGGATTGGAACACGGGATGCAGCGTGTAGACGCAACTGCACTACACCGACCGCATCAATCCGCCATCGACGCGGATGTTCTGGCCGGTGATGTAACCGGCGCCATCGGACGCGAGGAACGCAATCGTCGCCGCGATCTCCTCGGCCGTGCCGTAACGCTGCATCGGCACGCTCGAGCGCCGCTCTTCGTTTGCCGGCAGGCTGTCGATCCAGCCCGGCAGAACGTTGTTCATGCGGACATTGTCCTTCGCATAGCTGTCCGTGAACAGCTTTGTGAACGCTGCAAGGCCGGCGCGGAACACCGCCGAGGTCGGAAACATCGCGGTCGGCTCGAACGCCCAGGCGGAGGAGATATTGATGATGGTGCCTGATTTCTGCGCCTGCATGATCGGCGCCACGAGACGCGTCGGGCGGATCACGTTCAGCAGATAGACGTCGAGACCGGTGTGCCACTGCTCGTCGGTCAATTCCAGCACTGGCGCGCGCGGGCCGTGGCCGGCGCTGTTGACCAGCGCGTCGATGCGGCCCCAGCGCGCCATCACGCCGTCGACGGCGCGCTTCAGGTCGTCATTCGACCGGTTCGAGCCGGTGAAGCCGACCCCGCCGAGCTCATTCGCCAGCGCCTCGCCCTTGCCCGACGATGACAGGATCGCGACGTGGAATCCGTCCGTCGCGAGCCTGCGCGCCGCCGCGGCTCCCATGCCACTGCCGCCGGCGGTGACAAGCGCGACTTTTCCTGCTGCCATGATCGATGATCCCCGTTGATGACGAACCTGACGCAAGGTCTATCATCAGGGATCGCACGGCGCGACACCTGCTATCAGCAACTACTTCCTGACGATCTGCTTTGACGCGGCGTCGAATCTCGCGACCGGCCGGTCCATCTGCCAAAGTTCGACGTCGTGGCTGTCGACGAGACGGCTGGCGGACGCGATGGCGGCGTCATCATCGCCGCAGTCCATGTTGACCACCCCAATCGGTCGGCTGTGCGCCCCGACAATATACGCACGATAAGCCATCATCCTCGCCTCCATGTGGCACGAACGTGGAAATGTTCGTCTCGAAGATGAGCGGGATGCCGTATGAATTCGAGAAGGGACGCTGCGGTACTTTGTAAAGACGGAATAAGTGCCGCCAAACCACCGCGATCACACCCGCGGCGCATCCTTGAGCAGCTTCGTCACCGCCGCGACCAGTTGGTTGGGCGAAAACGGCTTCTGCAGCAACGCGCTGTCGGACACGCCGCTGCCGCGTCCGCCAGAGATCGGATCGTGGGTCACTTTGCGCTTGACAGAATGCTCATAATTATTATCATCATAATTATGACGAAACTACCACGTGCAGAACGGCCCAAACCAGCCACCGGAGAGCCGCCGGCGCCGTCGGTGCGCCCGGATCCGAATATTTTCAAGATCGGCAAGGACGGACTTCCTTTGCCGCGCGTCGCTGCGCCGCTGGCGCGCCGGCTTCAGCAAATCTGCGCGTCCCTGATCGCCGAGGAGCTCGAAGGCAGCGGCGTCGTGCAGCTCGAATTCGCCATGTTGCGCTTCGTTGTCGATATGCCGGGCATCGAACAACGGCGCGTGGCCGATGCCATCGGCATCGATCGCAACAGCGCCAGCCTGATCAGCGACCGGCTTGAGCGCCAGGGACTGATCGTCCGCCGGATCAACGACACCGACCGGCGCGCCCGCGAGCTACATTTGACCGGAAAGGGAACGCAGGTTTTTGAAACCCTGCTGCCAAAGATCCGGGCCGCGAATGACCGAATCCTGTCGCCGCTCGCGGCGCACGAACGAACGCTGCTGATCGACTTGCTCGCCAAGCTTGTCGAGGGAAACGGCGTTCATGCACGACCCGGCGCTGGTCGCCGCAAGCGCGGCAGCGAAAGAGAAGGCCAGTTCGACGAATTTGCGTGAAGTGCGGGAGGCTCGACATGCGTCTATTGTCTCGCAGGCATTTCCTGGTTGGTACTGGAGCGGCGCTTGCAAACGGAGGCCGCGCACGGGCAAAACCGGGCGTATCCGGCATCGCAGCCAATGAGATCAAGCTCGGTACAACGGCATTCTACAGCGGTCCCGCCTCCGGCTCGGCGGCCTACGGACTGGCCCAGGCGGCCTATTTCCGGATGGTCAACGACCGCGGAGGCATCAACGGCCGCAAGGTCAACTTCATCTCGCTCGACAACGCCTTCAATCCCGCCAAGGCACTCGAACAGACTCGCAGGCTCGTCGAGGCCGACGAGGTCTTTGCCATCGCCGGCTCGATCGGAACGCCGACCAATGCCGCGACACAGAAATATCTGAACGATCGCGGCATCCCGAATCTGTTCCTGACCTCGGGCGCGGAACGCTTCAACGATCCAGTCGCGTTTCCCTGGATCGTGCCCTTCTATCCGACGTTCATATCGCGTGGCATCCTGTTCGCGAAATTCGTTCTCCGCGAACGGCCGAGTGGAAGGATCGCGGTTCAATACGAGAACGACGATTTCGGCCGCGACTACCTCAAGGGTTTCGAACGCGGACTGGGCGATCGCGCGCAGCAGATGATCGTCCGGAAGACAAGTCATGAGCTGACCGAGGCATCGATCGACGCTCAGATCGTGGACTTGAAGTCAGCGGGCGCGGACGTCCTGGTCCAGTTCACGCAAGCGAAATATAGCGCCCAGGGCATTCGCGCAGCTGCGGCGTTGGGATGGCACCCTCTGCACATCGTTGCGATCGGCTCAGCGGGATCGACATTCGTTCCCGCCGGGGCCGCCGCGTCGAAAGGCGTCGTGACGGCGATCTGGGAGCGCCAGCCGACGGATCCGACTCAGGCTAGCGAGATTGCCGTGGTCGACTATCGGGCATTCGCGACCAAATACTTGCCGAATGTCGACCTCGACAATCTGTCGGCCGTGTCGGGATACGACAACGCCTGCATGCTCGAACTCGTTCTGAAACGGTGCGGCGACGACCTCACACGCGAAAATCTGCTGCGTCTGGCCACGTCATTGAATGGCGAGACGCCGCCGATGTTCATGGCAGGCATTGGCGTCCGCAATTCGCCGCGCGACTACCGTGCAATCCATCATCTTCAGTTGGCCCGTTTCGACGGTGTCGGCATGGCCCCGCTCGGCCGACCTGAACCGATCGACGACAGCGACTAGGAAACGACGACAGGGAGACCGATCGCCATGACAACAAGTCCATCGGCCGAGATGTATCGCCTCATCAACGGCTACCAGATCACGCAGGCGATCTACGCCGCCGTGCACCTCGGCGTGGCCGACCACCTGAAGGACGGTCCGCGTCCGAACGATGACCTGGCTGCCCGGATCGATGTCCACGCCGGTGCACTTTATCGTCTGCTTCGCGCGCTCGCAGCGGCCGG
This sequence comes from Bradyrhizobium sp. LTSP885, assembly GCF_000938305.1. Lineage (GTDB taxonomy): Bacteria > Pseudomonadota > Alphaproteobacteria > Rhizobiales > Xanthobacteraceae > Bradyrhizobium. The sequence continues at coordinate 81,007 of NZ_JYMT01000002.1, read as the reverse complement.
TGTCCTCCACGAGCATCCTGCGCGCAGCTTTTCTGCTTACCCCGATGGGCGATTGCCTGCGGTCCGATTCATCCACGCCGGTCGGGGCATGGGCGGCGTTCGTCGGGCGGCCCTACATGTGGGGGGCCTGGGGCCATCTGCTGCACAGCGTGCGAACTGGAAACAACGCATTCACCGATCTCAACGGCAAGTCGGTCTGGCAATTCCGCGCCGAACATCCCGAAGAAAGCGCGATCTTCGATCAAGCGATGACGGCCCTTTCGAAGAACGCCACCGACGCGATCCTCAAGGCCTACGACTTCTCGCCGTTTCGGCTGATTGCCGACGTCGGCGGCGGACGGGGACAGGCGCTCGCCGGCATTCTCGCCGCGAATCCCGGCATGCACGGGATCCTGCTTGACCAGCCCCATGTCGTCGAGAAGGCGAGGCCTCTTCTTGCGTCAGCGGGAGTGGCAGACCGATGCGAGATCGTTGCGGGCAGCTTCTTTGAGACCGTTCCTTCCGGAGCGGATGCTTACATATTGCGGGCAATTCTGCATGATTGGGAGGATGATGAGGCGATCCTGATCCTGAGGGCCTGCCGTCACGCGGCGCGCGCGACCAGCAGGATTCTGATCATTGACCGCGTCATCGCGCCGCCGAACGAAGGGCTTATCGGCAAATGCTCCGACCTCAACATGCTGGTTTCGCCGGGTGGCCGCGAGCGAACGCGTGAAGAGTTCTCCGATCTTTGCAGCGCCACCGGCTTCGCACTGGCCAGCGTGACGCCTGCTGGTCCCATGCTGAGCATAATCGAGGCACGCCCCTCTTGATCCAACCGCAAAAGCGCCGCTGCGCGCCGGAGATCGAAATCACACCCGCGGCGCATCCTTGAGCAGCCGTGCTACCGCCGCGACCAGTTGGTCGGGCGAGAACGGCTTCTGCAGCAGCGCGCTGTCCGGCACGCCCCTGGTCGGCCAGTCGTCGCCGCCACCGCCGGTGATGTAGAGCACGGGAAAGGCCGGATCGACCTCGCGGGCGCCACGCGCCACGCGCCAGCCGTCGAGCCGGCCGAGCAGGCGGATATCGGTGACCAGCGCCGAGTATTTGGTCCGGAACGCCTTCAGCAGCGTCAACGCTTCCTCGCCGGAGCCCGCAATCGCAGGCTCAAAGCCGCCGTCCTTCAGGGCGTCCTCCACCATCATCTGAAGGTCACGATCGTCTTCAATGACGAGAATGATCGGAGCGTCTTGCAAAGCTACCCCCAAAGGAAATCAGCCGGGCCCATCCGGCTCCGCAATCATATGCAGCCAAAAGTGGCCACCGTTTGCGCGGTCGCCCGGTAATAATACGGATACCAGAGGCGCCCTACTCGTCCGTCAACTCGTCCTCTTCGTTGACCCCGGGCTTGCCCCGCGGGGCGACCGGCCGGCGGCCAAGCGATCCTGTGGCATACGGTTCGCGCGCTGCATAGGGGCCGCGGCCACCGGCACGGGAGGCAACTTCCTCGCCCGAGACGGCTGACGGTTCGCAGATGATGCGGCGGCTGGCGCGGCGCATCAGGTCCACATGGATATGGTCGTAGTGATATTTGTTGGAGCCCGGCGCCAGCACCGTATTGAACTCCCGGCAGGCGGCGGCCTGGACGTCGCGCAGAAAGCCCTGCTCCTCCGGCATGCCCTTCCAGCCGTCCTTGACGCTGATCCGCCGGCCGTCGGCGAGCGTGAAGGCGGCGATATCGAGCGCGTTACCGAAGGCGTGCTCGGAAATATGCGCATTCGGATTGCCGTTCATGCCGCGGCAGGAATAGGCCGAGATCTGCTTGATCTCGACCACCCGCGCGCCGAACCAGCGCTGCGCCGCCGGCTGCACGGACTCGGCGAGCCAGTGCTCCAGCACCGAGACGATCGGGCACGCCAGCGTCGCCGTCGGCTTCACCGCGACCGGGCCGACCGCCATCACCTGGTTGCCGATGGGCGGACCGAGCCGCGGCGGCGGTGCCGCGTCCTGCGGCTGCTGAGAATAGGGCGCCGGTGAATAGGGCGCGGCCGCGCTGTCGCGCTGCGGATTGGCATGAAGGCCCGGATAATACGGTCTGCCGCCTCTCGGCTCGGGCGCGCCTTCCGCCGGCAGGTCGATCTCTTCCTGCTGCGGGTCGACGCCGGGCGCAGTCAGCGAGACCGGCCCGTTCGGCTGAGCGCCATAGCCTGGCTGGCCCACGGCCTGGTTGGAATAAGGCGCCTGCGCGGGCGGCGGGCTCGCTTGCGGATTGATCGGCCAGCGCGGCTGGTTGCCGATCGGCGCCGGCGGGCGCAGATCGTCGGCAAAGCCATAACTCGAGTTGGCCTCCCCGAGCGCGGCAACCTTGAGCGGGAATTCCGCACCGCAGACGCCCGGACCGGCGATCGGGTCGATCCGAACGAGGTCGGCGCTCTCCTTGACGGCGCCGGATTTCAAACATGCGGCCTCTGCCTCGGCCCGCCACGGCTCGCGCTCGGCGGTCTGAAACAGACCGCGCCCGCAACCAGCCAGCGAAACAAGGACAAGGGAGCCGACGAGATACAAACGAACTCCACGCGTCATGCGCGCAGGTTCACCGAATTTATTTAAGGACTCTTCAACGCATTGAATTCACGTCTCTTTAACCATGCGGCGGAACCCGGCGCCGCATTGGAGATGGCAGGATGGACAGCAGTGCTGACTTTTTTGGCCGGGAACGTCTTGCTAGCTTTGTGGTTAATACAGGCAGCGTGTGAGCCAAGGGAGTTTCCCAATGGATTTCGCGAGTCCTCTGCTGAGCAAGCTGGGCATTGTGGCTGCGTACGTCGCGTTCGCCTTCGTCGGCGCCATCATCCTCGGCGTTTTCTAGAGGTCGCATCGGATCTGGATTTTCGCGCCCGGCGGCCGCCCCCGCCGGGCGCGTTGTTGTTTGGGCCACCCGTCATTGCGAGGAGCGAAAGCGACGAAGCAATCCATGCCTCCGCACGTGCGGCTCGATGGATTGCTTCGCGTTGCTCGCAATGACGCGGGATAGATCCGCGCAGACAATCAAAAATTCGAACAGCTCGATCCGGTGATGCCGCCGACCTTGAAGTCGTGGCAGACCAGCCCCGGATTGTCAGGATCAGGATAGCCGTCATCAGGCTTGGCACGCTCGCGGACCGTATGGCTGAAGCGCCAGCCGCGGGCGCGCATGCAGGTCTTGTATTGGATTGACGTCGCCGTGCCGTTCTGTGGGGCGCCTACTTGCGCATCGCAGGATGCGGTATCGACGTGGAGCGCGTCGTCGCTGCGCTTCTGCTTCAGCATGTCGGTGTAGATGTCGTTGTCGGCATGGGCGGCGACGGCGCTGCCGAGCAGCAGCAGCGCAACCAGGCTCAGGCGTTTCATGTTGGCCTCCATCGCTTCGGAAAATGCGTTGACCTCTATCGGTCGCGCGCGACGGAGCCGCCGGTTCGAACCCGGTCGATTACAAATTGGACATTTGCCAGGTCAGGACCGCGGCTCGGGCTGGCTCTGCCGCTGCGTGATCACGCGCTGCTGCCGCGGTGTGCGCGAGACGCGGGTCCAGTCGGCCGTGGTGCAATAGAAGCGGCCGAGCGCGCAGGCTGCGACCAGCATCCTGTCCGGATCAGTCAATTCGATCGTGCCGTAATAGGTGTTGCCGCTATCATGGCTGTAGATGTTGCCGCTCCACTGCGCATCCTGCTTTGGCTTCATGTTGATCAACACCGCTTCGCCCAAATCGCGCGTCTCGCGATCGAGCGCGTAGCCGCATAGCGCGCGGCCGCAGAGGCGAATGCGCACCAGGTTGTTGGCTTCAGTCTGCCAGTCCCCGATCGGGCCTTCGGCCGGTTCGTCCTCGGGCTCGCGCGACACACGCACGACCTGCGGCACCGGCCGCGCGGGCTCCGCCGGTCGCACCACCGGCGGCGGAGTTGGTGGTGGTGGCGGCGGAACGACAACAGCGGGCGGCGGTGCGGTGACCACGCGCGGCGGAGGTGCAGGCGCCGGTGGTGTGGCGATCGGCGGCAATGCGACAGGAGCCGGCTTGTAGACGACGACTGGCGGTGGATTGCTTGCAGGCGCGGCCGGAATCGCTGCAGATGCCGGCGGCGGCTTCGTCACGCGAGCATCATCGCCACCATCATCGCGCCTGGATGCGCCATCGACCGACACGCAAGAGAGCGAGCGGCACCGAACCGAGTCGAGATGGATCCGATGGCCGCCGATCGAAAACGAGATGCCGTTGCCGGCATGAGCGGACGGACTGAACAGCATCAACGCGGCGAGCAAGCAGAAGCGCTTCATCGAGGCCTCCTCGGGTATCGGTCAACACGCTAGCCGCGAGGCGCTCACGGTGCTGTGAGCTGAGTCACGCGCCCATTTGTCCGACGCGCGCGGGCCCTGTGACTCCAGTCACAGAAGACGGCGCCGACGGCGCGTAGCGTTCACGCCAGATGCACCCCACCGTTCACGCTGAAGGAGGCTCTCATGAAAAGGCTCGTTGCAATCGCTGTGCTGCTGATGGCCACCACCTCCGCTTATGCCGGCGGCTCCGGCATCACCGTCCAGATCGACGGCCAGCGCATCCATGTCGAGGCGCCGCGCAACTGCAACGCGCTGTCCTGCATCCGCATCTCGGCGCCGGGCTACAGCGGCACGATCGGCAACATCAATCTCAAGGGGCTCGGCTCGAAGAAGGACGACGATGACGATTTTGCGTCGGCGCCGCCGGCCGCGCCTGCGCCTGCGCCGGTTCAGGCTGCAGCGCCGCAACCGACCGCACCGGTTGCGTCCACTGTCGCGCCGCCCCCTCCTTCTGCTCCAGCCGCGAGGGTTGCGACCGCGGCACCTGCGCCGGTTGAGGCCGCGCCCGTTGCGCCCGCACCTTCCCCGGTCGCCGCGCAACCCGCGCCGCTGCCGCAACCCGCTCCCGTCGCCGCAGCAACGGCGCCCACCGCAACCGGACCGATCGGCATCTGGGCCACCGAAGAGAACAAAGGCAACGTCCGCGTCGAACAATGCGGCGTCAATCTCTGCGGTTATTCCGTCAAGACCAACGCGCGAATCCTGATCAACATGAAGCCCGACGGCAACAAGTGGAGCGGCCGCATCCACGATCCCGACTCCGACCGCAACTACGACTCGACGATCGCGATGAAGGGCCCCGACGCGATGCGCGTACAAGGTTGCGCCTTCGGCGGCATGTTCTGCGGCGGCCAGACCTGGAAGCGGGTCAGCTAGCGTATCGTCATGGCCGGGCATAGCCGTCCGAAGGACGGCGTCGCTTCCGCTCGCCTATGCCCGGCCATCCACGTCTTGCTGTCCGCGGAACAAAAGACGTGGATGCCCGGGACAAGCCCGGGCATGACGAGCCTGTGGATCGGATTAGGCACACCAAACCTACAGCGTGATCCGCATATGCCGCTTCATGCGGATCGTCCGGCACGGTATAACAGCCCGACTGTGAACTTGAGTTGAATTCGCGGAGGACGGCTGCGATGGCATTGACGGCTCTTGATCTCGGCCTCCGCGGTGCGGTGGTCGGGCTGTTCCTGGTGGTTTGCGCTGACTTGTTGCTGCGCTACACGACGGTCCACCGTGCCGCGAGCCTCGGTGCCGCCATGGGCGTGGCCGGTGCGGCGTACGCGATCTCGACTGCGCCGTTCTTTCCGACCTGGTCATTCGGCTGGAGCTCGCCGTTGGTCGCGCTCGGCATGAGCTCTCCCGTGATCCTGTGGCTGTGGGCGCGAATGATATTCGATGAACATTTTACGCTACGACCCTGGCATGCGGCTATTTGGATGCTGATGGCCGGCCTCGGCGTCGTGGCCTTCAACGGTTGGACCAGCTGGCCCGGGCTTGCAGCGACGTGCGGACGCCTGCTGGCTGCAGCGTCGATCGCCTTCGCCGTTCTGGCGATTGCGCAGACGGCGAAGGGATGGCGCAAGGCGATCACGACAGCACGCGGCCGGTTGCTGGTCGCGCTGCTGATTGGCATCAGCAGCCAGATCGTGCTCAGCGCTTCCGCAGGGCTCGCTGGAATTCCAAACCGGTCGATCAGCCTGACCGTCGCCTGCGGCCTCGGCGCATTCGCGCTGCTGTCGATCTGGATGATGCTGTTTGATCCGCCCGAAAGCCAGCCGGCCGTGGCCGGCGCGGGTGCCGGAAGCGGCGACGCCGGCCGGGCATCCGGGTCGTCCGTACGCACCAGCCCGCCGGCAACGGACCGCGCTTCGCTCCATCGCCTGGAATACCTGATGACAACCGAACGGACCTACCGGCAGGAAGGGTTGACCATCGGCCTGCTGGCGGTCCGGCTCGGAGTGCCGGAATACCGGCTGCGAACACTGATCAACGACGGCCTCGGTCACCGCAATTTCAACGCCTTCCTCAACCGCTATCGCATCGACGAGGCCAAGGCGGCACTCGCCGATCTCGGCCAGGCCGAGGTTCCGGTGCTGACGATTGCCCTGGACGCCGGGTTCCAGTCGCTTGCGCCGTTCAACCGGGCGTTCAAGGCCGACACCGGATTGACGCCGACAGAATTTCGCCGAAAGGCGGCTACCGGGCAAAACATCTACCGCGAAGCCGAAATTGCTCGTTCGAGCTGACAATTCGCTCCTCGATTTCAGAATTCGATAGGCCTGCAGCCGCGCGATCTGCCTAGGGTGTGCCGTAACGACTCCGCTTCGGGACCTCGCAGGTGAATAGGGTTGCAGTTTTAGCCGCGATGACACTGGGCCTTATGGCTCAGCCTTCCGTAGCCATTGCGGCCGCGGTGACGTGGCAATGTCCCGACGGCTATCAGGTCCATCAAGGCCTCAACGTCGATTTTCCCCACAAGGGGATGAAGCGGTCGTTCTGGGTCTATCCTCCGGCCAACGGCGCGAGCCCGGCACCGGTATGGGTGCCGCTGACCGGCACGGTCGAATCCACCAACGACAACCTGACTGCGCCGCGCAGCGGCGCCAATGCGCTGATGGCGCAAGAGGGTTTCATGGTGATCGGGCCGGTGCGGCAATGCGCCGACGGCGATCCGGCCTATGCCGGTCCGCGCTGCAACGGCCCCGGCACCGACGGCTGGAATTGGAAGCCATGGAACGAGGGCCGCGCGGCCAACGCTAGCGGCGAACCATGGAAACAGGACGCCGGTCCCGACGCCAGCTTCTTCCAGGCGGCGATCCAATGTGCCGGAACCAGATGGAAGCTCGATCCCGAGCGTTTTTATATCGGCGGCATCTCCTCCGGCGGCACCATGACCAACCGGGCGCTGTTGTTCGATTCAAACTTCTGGGCCGGCGGCATGCCGATCTCGGGCGAATGGTATGTGACGCGTGACGACGGCGCGGGGCTTTCCTTCAACGACGCACGCAGCCTCATGGCCGCCAATCCGACCGACATCACGCAGGGCCGGGTCGGCCCCTACCCGCTGCCGGCGCGGCTTGGACCGATGATCGTCATCACGCTCTGGGGCGGCAACAAGGATCTGTGGAATTGCGGCCCGTCGATCGGCCTGTGTGCGGACTACCGCCCGTCGACGCAGGCGAGCTCCAACTTCTTTGCGAGCCAGCCTGATGTGGTTCATGTCGGATGCAGTTCGACCCACGGACATATGTGGCCGCAGGTCAACACCCAGGCCTTCAACGCCTGGGCCCTGAAGACGATGGCCTCACATCCAAAGGGCGCGAGCCCGAAGGATTTCGTCCTCACGCCGCCCCCGGACGGCTATCAATGCCACATCGGCGCCTTCACCGATCACTATCCGGAGCGGGGTTGATCGCATGGGCGTCTCGCGCGTGAGCAACCGGCTTTCGACACTGTTGGCGTTGGGCGCCAGCGTATTGCTGCCTGTCGCTGCCGCCTCGGCCGATGATCCTGCGCCCGGCAAGGCGCTGTACGAGCAGCGTTGCGCCGGCTGTCACGATCGCGCCAGCGATCGCACGCCATCGCGCGAGATCCTGTCGCGGAATCCGCCCGCCTTCATCCTCAGCGCCATGAGCCAAGTCATGGCGCCGATGGCGGCTGGCCTGTCGCAGGACGAGATGAAGGCGATCGCGCTCTATCTCAGCGCTGCCGCGCCTCAACCCGGTGATCCCAACCCGAACGCGATCTGGGGGCCTTCGTCCGCACAGCTGCCGCTCGACGGCCCCAAATGCGAGGGACCGCTGCCGCCAATCGATCTGTCGAGCCCGCAATGGAACGGCTGGTCCCCGCGGCCCGACAACGCTCGCTATCAGCCCGACCCGGGGTTCGCGGCGGCCGACGTGCCGCGGCTCAAGGTCAAATGGGCCTTCCACTACCCCGGCTCGAAGAACGGCCAAGCCACCGTGATCGGCAACCGGCTCTATGTGACCAGCATGTCGGGCGCGGTCTACGCGCTCGATGCGCGCTCGGGCTGCGTCTACTGGCGGTTCGACTCGCTTGCGGCGACGCGATCGAGCGTCTCGATCGGCAGAATCGCGAACCGGCCCGGCCATCGCACCGCCCTCTACTTCTCGGACTGGACCAAGAGCGCGGTCGCCATCGACGCCGAGACCGGCGAGCCGATCTGGCGCACCAAGGTCGACGACAGCACCGGGCTGCAGATGACGGGATCGCCGACGCTCCATGACGGCGTGCTGCTGGTGCCGGTTTCGACCGGCAACGAGGCCTTCGCCCGCAACGACGACTATGTCTGCTGCAAGTTCATCGGCTCGCTGGTCGCGCTCGACGCCAACAGCGGCGAGATTCTCTGGAAGACCTACACGACCGACAAGAAGCCGGAGCCCTACCGGTTGAACGCCAAGGGCAGGCAAATGTGGGGCCCCTCGGGCGGCTCGATCTGGAGCGCGCCGACGATCGATCCGGCGCGCGGCCTGATCTATGTCGCGACCTCCAACTCGCATACTGACGCCTTCCATGACGGCGCCGATGCCGTGATCGCGATGGATATCAAGACCGGCGCTGTCAGGTGGAAGAACCAGCTGCTGAAGGACGACAACTACATCATCGGCTGCCCCGCCGCCGCCAACTGCCCGCATCCGGTCGGACCGGATTTTGCGCTGGGCGACTCCGTGATCCTGCATACGCTGAAGGACGGCAAGCAGATGCTGATCGCCGGCCAGAAGTCGGGCGACGTCTACGCGCTTGATCCCGACGCTGACGGAAAAATCATCTGGCGCCATCGCCTCAGCAGCGGCAGTGCATTGGGCGGCGTCGAGTTCGGCTCGGCGGCCGACGGGGACAATGTCTATGTCGGCATTTCCGACGTGGTGAATTTTCGCGATCCAAAACCCGGGCTGACCGCGATCCGGATCGCTGATGGCACGATCCTTTGGAACACGCCGGCACCCAAGACGCCCTGCCGATGGACCAACGTCTTCTGCTCCGGCGCCATCTCGATGGCGGTCACCGCGATCCCCGGTGTGGTGTTCGCCGCCTCGATGGACGGGCACTTTCGCGCTTATGCGGCTGACGACGGCAATGTCGTCTGGGACTTCAACACCGCCGCCGACCCCATCAACGACGTGCTCGGCAAGCCGGCCTATGGCGGCGTGATGGATGGCGCGGGACCGACAATCGTGAACGGCATGGTCTATGTTCATTCCGGCTATGCCGGACGCTCGACCGCCAACATCTATGACCTCAAAGGCAAGGAAGGAAATTTGCTGATCGCGTTTTCGGTCGACGGCAAGTGATCCAAGCATTGCGCGCGCGGCATGCCTGTCGCGCGGCCAGGACAACGGAGTTCAACGTCCCATGAAAAACTTTCTCAACGCCGCCCGCCTGCTGCTGCTCGACCTGGCGTCGACCTTTGTCTTCCTCGTCCTGTTCCTGCTGACGCACAATACGGCGCTTTCGGTCGGCCTCGGCATCGCCTTTGGCGTCGCGCAGATCGGGCTCCAGTTCGTCCGCCGAAAGCGGATCGAGACCATGGAGTGGCTGAGCCTGTTCCTGGTCGTCGCTGCGGGCACCGCGACGCTGCTCACCCATGACCCCCGCTTTGTGCTGATCAAGCCGAGCGTGATCTACGCGATCGTCGGCGTCGTGATGCTCAAGCCCGGCTGGCTCAATCGCTACCTGCCCGAGATCGCAAAGACGGTCATCCCCGACGTCGCCGTCGTGGTTGGCTACGTCTGGGCGGGGCTGATGTTCGTCTCCGCCGCAGTGAATGCGTTCGTCGCGTTGACGAGCGACATCGCGACATGGGCCGTGGTGATGCCGATCTACGGCATCGTCAGCAAGGTGGTGGTGTTCCTCGGCGGATATGCCGCCATGCGCATGATCGCGCGGCGGCGGATCTACGCCATGCCGGCCGCCGAACGGGACGCCGTGCTGGCCCTCGACGGTCGCACCGCAACCGCGTCGCCATGACGGGCGCGCTCCGCGCACGCGGCCGGTGCGTGGTTAATGAAACAAAGCAGCGTGCGACGAAACCGTTTTCCGCTCCCGACGAAGAATTGCGGAAACGAAACCTCCCTAGTGATGCCGTCCGACAGCGCGCCGCTCTGGCGCGATGACCAAGGGGGACATCATGGCTTTCACCGCGTCTGCGCTTCGTCACGGCAAATTGCTCGCCGCAACCGCCTTCACGCTCGGTCTGCTGACCTCGGCGTCGTATGCCTACACGGAGGAGCAGCAGCAGATGTGCACCGGCGACGCGATGCGGCTGTGCAGCGCCGAGATTCCCGACGTCGATCGCGTCACCGCCTGCATGGTCCGCCAGCGTGCGCTGCTCAGCGACGGCTGCAAGGCGGTGTTCCGCTACGAGCCGCCGGCAGCGGCCGCGCAGCCCGCGAATTATTCGCCCGCCGGCAAGCCCGCAAAGCCGCTTAACATCGCTCCGCACAAGCGCGGCTGAGCAATCCCTGCGACGGACCGAATAAGCGCCGCGTTGCCCTGGCCGGGAGCGCGGTGCTTGATCGTCACGGCCTGCCATGACAACAAGGCAATGCCGTTCATACGGCATTCAGCCTGACACGGCTCAATTGCCGGTCCGTCAGGGGCTTCCCGGGAATCGATGGTGATGCGGCGCAGGCTGTCTTTCGCGCTTCTGCTTGGTGCCGGCTTCATCATGGGCTGGCAGGCGCAAGCCGTCGCGGCGCCCGAAGTGATTCAACTGGCGCAAGCGCAGCCATCTGCACAGGCACCTGCGCCCACCACCCCGGCACCAGGCGCGACGCCGGCGACACCTGCACCCGCGACTCCGCCAGCGGCGGCCGCGACGCCCGAGCCGATCGGCAACGTCGCGACATTGACCGGCACCGCCACGGTCACCCGCAACAAAATCACCGCGCCGCTGCAAATCCGCGACGACATCTACGCCAATGACGAGGTCGCGACCGCGGCGACGTCGTCGCTCGGCATCACCTTCAACGATGCCACCACCTTCAACCTGCGGGCCAACGCCAAGATCACCATCGACAGCTATGTCTATGAAGACGGCGGCCAGCAGAACAACGCGCTGTTCAACGTCGCCAAGGGCACGGCGGCCTTTGTCGCCGCTGCCGTCGCCAAGACCGGCAACATGAAGATATCGACGCCGACGGCAACGCTCGGCATCCGCGGCACCACGGGCCTCGTCGAGGTGCCGGAAGGCGCGACCGCGACCAGCGACAATATTGGCATCAAGCTCTATCCCGACCCCGACGGACACGTCGGACGCATCGAGGTCGCCGACCGCAGCGGCACCTCGCTTGGCGTGTTGACGCGCGGCGCGAGCGGTTTTGCTATACGCCCCGGCACCGGCGGCGCCCGCTTCGCCGCGGTGCCGCTGACGATCTCGCCGCAGCAGATGGCGCGCGACCAGGGCTTTGTGCGCGCGGTGCACAGCGCGCAGACAGTGGGACGGCAGGTCGTCAGCGAACAGCGCGACTTCCGCCGCGCCAATCCGGACTTCCGTCGCGCCAATCCGGCCGCGCCCTATCCGAACCGCGGCCAGCCGGCGCAGCCGAACCAACGCCAGAACGGAGTGCCGGGCCAGAACCGCAACACGCCACAACAACCGGGTCAGCCGAACCGTCCCGGCCAGCCGCAGCAACCGGGCGCGCCCGGCCGGCAGGGCTCGCAGCAGCAGCCGGGCACGCAGCCGCAAGGCGCCGCGCAGCACAACCTGCCCGGCCAGCCCGGCGGCGCGGCGCTGCCGCGCGCTCCGGGCGCGCAGCCTCCGGCGGGACAACAGCCGGCGGGACAGCAACCTGCTCGCCAAGAACCTGCCCGCCAAGGCAGTGCAACACAGCCAAGCGGTGTACAGCCGGGAAGCCCGCGCGGGCCGGCAGGCACGCAGCCGCCTGGCGGTGTGCGGCAGCCCGGTGCTCCGCAGCAAAACGGCGCGCTGCCACCATCGGTTCGCCCGCAAGGCCAGCCGCAACCATCAGGCATTCAGCAGGCTACACCCGGCGCACCACGGCCCGGCGTGCAACGGCCGGCCGCACCGCGACCCGGCGTGCAGCAACGGCGCCCGCCTGCACCGAAGGCTGCAAAGCCTCCGCCAAAGAAGCGCAAATAAGAGAAAGTCCGGCTCAGACCGCGCGGCCCAGCCAGTCCCGGACCCGCTGAATGAGGTTTCGACGCACAGCGTTCGCCGGGGCGATCGCGACCGGCTCGACGGCAGGTGCGAATGACGGCTGCTCCGCAGGCGCGACCGGGTCGATAGCCTGCTCCGCCGCCATGACTTCGCCTACCTCAACCACGTCGTCCTGCGGCACCATGGCCGGCGCGTCCGGTTCGGTCAGCGCCGCGGGCATCCCCTCGACCGGCGGCGTTTCCTCGACCACGGGCATCTCCCCAGCGGCCGGTGGCACCGCGGGACCCCGGCTACGGCGTTTCTCCGCCGCCGCGGCCCGCGCGCGGGCACGCCGCACGCTCTCGGCACGCTCCGCGGCCTGCAGCGCGATCGGGCCGACATTTTCCAGGAAGGCGCGCTCATAGCCGCGCGACAGGCGGTCGAGCGCGTCCTCGAGCGGCAGCCAGTCGACCGCCCGGATGTCGTTCATCAGTTCGCGCACCGGTCTGTCGCCGGCATCCATCCGCCAATAATGCACCACCTTGGAGCGGCCGCCGGACTCGTAGACCAGCGTGCCGATGAACTCGTGCACGTCCACGTCGTGGCCGGTTTCCTCGAGTACCTCGCGCTCGGCGGCATCGCGCGGCGTCTCGCCGGCATCGAGCTTGCCCTTCGGCAGCACCCATTCATTACGCTTGCGCAGACGCACGACAGCAAACCGCGGCGGCGCGTCCCGCCGCAGCACAATGCCTCCCGCCGCCAGAACAGGCGTCCGTGCCATCTCGTATCCCAAGGGTTTGCGATCTTACAATCGTCTCAGACGATCGCGCCGATATAAAGACACCCGACGGAAAAATCGAGATCAGACCACAGGTTTTCGCAGCAGCGGCTCGCCGCATTTGATCCGCGTTCCCTCCGCAACGTTGTCGCAGAATTCGAAATTGTCGGGCGCCAGCACGATGATGGTCGAGCCGTGCTCGAACCAGCCGAGCTCATCGCCCTTCTTCACCTGCGCATCGCACGGAAAATCGACCGGCCCCCGCGACTGCGCGTTCAGCGTGACGTCGAGGAAATGCAGGCGGAGGCTCGCCACCAAAATGGCGGCGACCGGAACCAGCGTCAGCGCCTCGCCGGTCGCAAGTTTCGCGCGCAGCACCGCGCGTTCGTTCTTGCAAAACAGCCGCTCGACCCGCTTCAGCGCGATCGGATTGACGTTCCAGACGTCGCCATGAATGAACGTGACCTTGTCGATCGCAAGGTCCGCAGGCGCGTGGAAGCGATGATACATGCTCGAGGTCAGCCGCAGCGTGACGAAGCGACCGTTTTTGTGCTGCTCGAGCAGGTCAGGGTCTCCGAGCAGATCGAGCAGCGAATAGGGCGCGCCCTTGACCTGGAACAACTGCCCGTCCTCGATCCGTCCATGGGCGCCGATGATCGCGTCCGAGGGGCTCGCGATGATGGCGGGATCGGCTGCGACCGGGCGCAGGCCGGGCTTCAGCTCGCGGGTGAAGCAGTCGTGCAGGCTCCTGAACTCGGTCTTCTTGGCTTCCGACAGGTCGAGGTCGGAGAACAGCCGCCAGCAGGTGATCGAGGCGTCGCGCACCAGGGGGTTCTCGATCTTGGAGAACCAGCCCATGAACCGGGTCACCACCGCCCGCGGAATCCGGTTGGTCAACAGGAAATTGAGGTCTTCCTGCTGGGTGAACGCCGCGATCAGGCCCTTCGCTGTCATGAATTTGTTAGATGCTGACGCTAGCGCTTCTGTCATGGATTCATCCCTTCCGATTCTCTCGCTGTCCGCCGCCGCGCTTGCCGGCGCCGCCGCAGCCTTCCCCAAAGTCAAGGCACGGCTTGCCCTGTCGCGCGCCAAGCACCGCTCGCTGACCGGACATTCCAAGATGTCCAAGATGGTGGCGCGCCTGGTGCCGCACTACGAATTCGACATCGACGACTTCTTTCGCTCCGACGGTGCGCCGTCCGAGGTCGCGATGCAGCGCCAGGACGGCTTCTTCCGTCTCGCCGGCATCTACCAAGACCGCTACTCCAAGGGCCGCGCGCTCACCGCCGAGGTCTCGGACCGCATCTCGGACCTGCAGTTCACCGAAACCTACCGCGTGCCGTTCCAGTACAGCCGCCTGGTGCGCGAACACCTCAACACCTCGGCCTTCGTGCAGGCCTCGAAGGGCGTCACCGTCACCGACCCCGACGGCAATGTCTTCTACGACCTGACCGGCTCCTACGGCGTCAACATCTTCGGCAACGACTTCTACAAGGAGTGCATCGCCGAGGGCGAGAAGCGTGCGCAGGCGCTCGGCCCGGTGCTCGGTCCCTACCACCCTGTGATCGCCGACAACGTCAAGCGGCTCTGCGAGATCTCCGGCCTCGACGAGGTCTCGTTCCACATGTCCGGCACCGAAGCCGTCATGCAGGCGGTGCGGCTGGCGCGCTACCACACCAAGCGGACGCATCTGGTTCGGTTCGCCGGCTCCTATCATGGCTGGTGGGGCGAGGTGCAGCCCGGCGTCGGAAATCCGGTGTCGCCGCATGAGACCTACACGCTCGCCGACATGTCGGAGAAGACGCTGCACGTGCTGCGAACCCGCAAGGACATCGCCTGCGTGCTGGTCAACCCGCTGCAGGCGCTGCATCCGAATTCCAACGCGCCCGGCGATTCCGCCCTGGTCGACTCTTCGCGCTCCTCGCGTTACGACCGCGCCGCCTACACCGAATGGCTGGCGAAGCTGCGCGAGGTCTGCACCGAGCGCGGCATCGTCCTGATCTTCGACGAGGTGTTCGTCGGCTTCCGCCTCGCCGCCGGCGGCGCCCAGGAATATTTCGGCGTCAAGGCCGACATGGTAACTTACGGCAAGAGCCTTGCCGGCGGCCTCCCCGTGGGCGCGGTCTGCGGTCGCAAGGATCTGATGCGGCGCTTCCGCGACGATCGTCCCGCCGACGTCTGCTTTGCCCGCGGCACCTTCAACTCGCATCCTTATGTGATGACGGCGATGGACGAGTTTTTGAGCCGGCTCGCCAGCCCGAACTTCCGCTCGATCTATAACGGCCTCGACGAGACCTGGAACGGCCGCGCCACCGCGCTGAACGACCGCCTCGCCGCCGAGGGGCTTCCGGTGCGCGTCGGCAACATCTCGTCGATCTGGACCGTCGGTTACACCGAGCCGTCCCGCTACAACTGGATGCTGCAATATTATCTGCGGGCCGAGGGACTGGCGCTGAGCTGGGTCGGCACCGGCCGCCTGATCTTCAGCCTCAACTACACCGACGCCGACTTCACCGAGGTCGCCGACCGCTTCGTCACAGCTTGCGAGAAGATGAAGCGCGATGGCTGGTGGTGGCACCAGGAAGGCCTCACCAACAAGAACATCAAGCGGCAGATCCTCAAGGAGATGCTCGCGGTGAAGTTCAAGCGCTAGAAGCTCGCACCGCTGTCTCGCCCCCTCGCCCCGCCCTTGCGGGGAGAGGGTTGGGGTGAGGGGCTGCCTCCACAACATCGGTGACAGACGGACTCGCGGTGAGCCTCCCTCACCCGGATCGCATCTGACGATGCGATCCGACCTCTCCCCACACGCGGGGCGAGGTGAAGCGTGCGCGCTGGCGAAGAGATTCAAACCGAAGCTATCCTTGTGAAGCCCTAAGACGGTGATGCCCGGGACTAGCCCGGGCATCACGCAGTTCCAAGACGTTGGGTTCAACGATCAGGCGTGCTTGACGTGCTTCTCGAGACCCGGATCGATCAGTTCGCCCTTCATCAGGAACAGCGGCGCCTTGTGATAGAGCTTCAGGTCGTGGAAGGGGTCGGTGATGATCTTGGTCATCCAGACGAGGCCGGTCTCGATGTCGCGGATGAAGAACAGATGGATGGTGCGGAACAAGAGGCCGCCGACGCCGACCACGAGCCAGATCTTGGCCACCTGACGGGCGAAGTCGGTCATCGACACCCACGGCTTGAACAGGCCGAACAGGGTCGGATCGAAATACAGCACCATCGGCGAGAGCGCCCAGATCGCCATCAGCACGACCTTGCGCTGCAGATTGTAGCCGACCTTGATGTCTTCCTTGTGCTCGTGGGTGGCGTGGTTGACGTGGTCGTAGCCCTTCGGCTCGAAGAAGAAGTGACCGGCCTGCCGCGAGGTCATCGAGACCAGCCAGCCGACCAGCGCCGACACCACCGGATCGAAGAACAGCATCACATAGGCAAACACGAAGCTCAGCGCGCTGACGAAGTGCAGGCTCTGGTTGATCCGGCTGTGATGATAGAAGCGGTGGTCATCCCAGCGCTGGGTACGCAGTTCTTGCAGGAAATTCTTGATCATTGGTTCCCCCAACATCTTTCGGAACTTGGTTTACAGGGATTCGATGTACGGCGTGTGACATCATCATAATGACATATAACGATGTGCAGCGACGCCTTGACGCAACGGGTGCGGCCTCAGGCCGCTTTGGCCACGTCCACCTTGCGGAAACGGACCAGCGAGAAGTGGCCGAGCGGCGGGATCAGGCGGCGCTCGGCGAGCTCCATGCCCTTCGTGCCGGCCAGCCATTTGGTGTAGCGCGACCAGGCGAACTCGGCGGTACGGAAGCCGAGCGGACGCACCACCGGCTGCAGCTTCTGCTCGATGAAGCGGCGCATGCCGGCATCGGCGCTGACACGGGTCAGGATGATCAGCTCGCCGCCCGGACGCACCACGCGGGCGAACTCGTCGAGCGCCACTTCCGGGTTAGGCACCGCGGTGACGACATACTGCGCCATCACCACGTCGAACGAATCGTCAGGAAATTCGAGCTTCTCGGCGTCCATCACCGCGAGCCCCTCGACGTTCTTCAGATTGTATTCCGCGACGCGCTTCTTGGCCTTGTCCAGCATCGCTTCCGAAATGTCGGTGCCGAAGATGCGGACGTTCTGGCTGTAAAGCGGCAGCGAGATGCCGGTGCCGACGCCGACCTCGAGCACACGGCCGCCGATCTTGTTGGTGGCCTGGATCGCGGCCTGCCGGCCCTTGCTGAACACGCCGCCGAATACGAGGTCGTAGATCGGCGCCCAGCGGTCGTAGGCCTGCTCGACCGTCTCGCGGTCGAAGTCCAGGGGACGGTTGGCGTCGAGCTTGATGATATTTGCCATAGATGGTCTCTCGTTCGGTTGAGGTCTTAATTCGGAACAGCAGTCCGGCCGGCGACGCGGCGGGCGGGCCGCGGGGCGCGGCTCGGCTGCAACGTGGCCAGATTGCCGATGAACTGACGCGCACTGTTTTCCCAGGAACGCTCGAGCGCGAAACTGCGGCAGGTCGCGCGCGACATCGTCAGCGCGCGCAGGCAGGCGCTGCGCAAATCGTTGTCGATGGCGCCGATCGGATGATCCGCGATCACGTCCTTCGGGCCGGTGACCGGGAACGCCGCCACCGGCGTGCCGCAAGCCAGCGCCTCGAGCTGCACGACGCCGAAGGTGTCGGTGAGGCTCGGGAACACGAAGACATCAGCGGCGGCGAGATGCGAGGTCAGGTCCTGTCCCTTTTTCTCGCCGAGGAAGATCGCGTCGGGATATTTCAGCGCGAGCGCCGCCTTCTGCGGCCCGTCGCCGACCACGACCTTGGAACCCGGCAGGTCGAGCGACAGGAACGCGTCGAGATTCTTCTCCACCGCAACGCGGCCCATGGTCATGAAGATCGGTCGCGGCAAATCGAGGCTGGCCGGGTGATCCGGATGGAACAACTGGGTGTCGACGCCGCGAGTCCAGAAGCCGAGCTTGCGGAAGCCGCGCTCGGTGAGCTCCTGCCGCAACGAGTCGGTCGCGACCATCGTCATCGACGCCGCGGCGTGGAAGTGGCGCAGCACGGCGTAACCCACGCTGTCCGGAATCCCGGTTCGTACCGAGACATATTCCGGAAACCGCGTGGTGTAGGAAGTCGTGAATGCCAGCTTGTTGCGCCAGCAATAGCCGCGCACCGACCAGCCGATCGGACCTTCGGTCGCGATGTGGATCGCGTCCGGCGCGGCCTCTTCGATCCGGCGCGCGATCTCGCGGCGGTTCGGCAGCGCGACGCGCAGGCCCGGATAGGTCGGCACCCCGACCGAGCGAAAGCCATCGGGCGTGAGGAATTCGATGTCGGCGCCGAGCCCCGCGGCGCTGCGCGCCAGCGAGGTCAACGTCCTCACCACGCCGTTGACTTGCGGATGCCAGGCATCGGTCGCAACCAGTATGCGCATTGCAGGAGATCCAAATCGTTAATTTTGATTCTGCTCCCACGACGTTCTGACATGGATGTTTCAAACGTATGACGTCATCGAAATGTAAGGTTGTTTTTCGCGGCGTTCCGCCGCTTTTTGGTGTATCGTGACAGTAAGATGTCAGAGCAGAGCGAAAATCCCGGCGCCACGCGCCGCAGGCTCAGGCGAAGAAACTCGTCGCTGCTGATCCTTGCGGCGGGCATCTTCGTGTTCGGCATCCTCGGCAGCACGCTCTATTACGCGATGCGTCCGGTGACGTTGCGGATTGCGGTCGGGCCGCCTGGCAGCGACGACCTGAAACTGGTGCAGGCGTTCACGCAGGCCTTTGCGCACAACGGCAGCACGGTTCGGCTGCGGCCGACCACGACCCTGGGCGCCGCCGAGAGCATCGCCCTGTTCACCGCCGGCAAGGTCGACCTCGCGGTCGCGCGCGGCGATCTCAATGTGCCGGCCAGCGCCGAGTCGGTTTCGATCCTGCGCAAGAATGTCGTCGTGCTGTGGGCGCCGTCGGGCGCACCGCCGAAGGGCGCAAAGCGGTCCGCGGCCTCGAAGGTCAAGAGCATCGGCGATCTCGCGGGCCACAAGGTCGGCGTGATCGGCCGCACCGACGCCAACGTCACGCTGTTGCGTGTGATCCTCACCGAGTCCGGCGTCAATCCGGACAAGGTTGCGGTCAGCCAGTTCGCCGTCAGCCAGATCGCCGATCTGGCGCGCGACCTCTCGCTCGACGCCTACATGACGGTCGGGCCGCTCGACAGCAAGATCACGTCAGATGCGATCGCGGCCACGGCGGCCGCGCGCGGCGAACCGAAGTTCCTGCCGATCGACGTCTCGGAGGCGATCGCGCAGAAGCATCCGCTCTACGAGTCCGAGGAGATCGCGGGAAGCATCTTCTCGTCGTCTCCCGCGCGGCCCGAGGACAAGGTCGAGACCGTCGGCGTCAATCATGTGATCGTCGCGCAGCATACCCTGAGCGAGGCGACCGTCGGCGCGCTGCTCCGGCAAATCTTCACGGTGCGCCCGCAGATCGCCCACGACGTGCCTGCTGCGACCAAGATCGAGAAGCCCGACACCGACAAGGATGCCGCGCTGCCGGCGCACCCGGGCGCCGCCGCCTATATTGACGGCACCGAACGCACCTTCATGGAGAAATACTCCGACTACATCTGGGGCGGAATCCTGCTGCTGTCAGGCGTCGGCTCGGCGGGCGCCTGGCTGCGCCATTACCTCAAGCGCAACGAGCGCGAGCAATACATCACCCATCGCGACAATTTGCTTGAGTTGATCTCCAAGGTGCGCGGCGCCGAGACCACCGAAGAGCTGGCGGCGATGCAGGGCCAGGCCGACGATCTGCTGCGCGAGGCGCTCGACTGCTACGACGACGGCGCAATTGAGGAAGGCGATCTCTCGGTGATCGGCCTGACGCTCGAGCAATTCCACCACGCCATCGCCGACCGCCGCGCCGCGATCGGCGGCACCACGCCGGGCCTGCCGCGGATGCGGGCCAGCTAAGGCCAGCTCGCGCCATTGTACCGAGAGCAATGTTCGGGTTGCGCGTGCATACTCGCAGCGCCATGTTGCGCGCGATCGCAACGCTGCAAACGACACCATGATCGCATCCGCCATCGCAGATCTGCCCGGGCCTTTCACGCTCGCGATCGCCCTCGCCGGCGTGTTCCTGATCGCCTTCATGAAGGGCGCGTTCGGCGGCGGCTTTGCGATCGTCGGCATCCCGCTGCTGTCGCTGGCGATGGACCCGATCGCGGCAGGCGCGTTGCTGGCGCCATTGTTCATCGTCATGGACGTCACGGCGCTGCGCTACTGGCGGCCGAACACCTGGTCGCGCGTCGACCTTGCGATGCTGTTGCCGGCGCTGGTCGTCGGCGTCGGGCTCGGTTACTTCGTGCTGCGCGATCTCGACCGGCATGCCGTCGAGATCGTGATGGGCCTGGTGACGCTGGCGTTCGCGGCGACGTGGTTTCTCGGCGGCGGCGAGATCAAGCCGCGTCCGCGCTCGACGCTCAAGGCCACGCTGGCCGGCCTCTCCTCCGGAGTCACCACGATGGTGGCTCATTCGGGCGGGCCGCCGCTTGCGATCTACCTGCTGCCGCTCGGCATGTCGAAGGCGCTCTATGCCGGCACCACCAGCCTGTTCTTCACGGTCGGCAACCTGCTGAAGGCCGGCCCTTGGCTCGTGCTCGCCACGCCCTCGAAGAGCCTGTGGCTGCTGATGGCGCTGTGCGTGCCGGCCGTGCCGGCAGGCGTCTGGGCAGGGTGGCGGCTGCATGAGCGTCTCGACCAGCGCGCGCTCTACCGCGCCTGCTACGCCATTCTGGTCGTCACCGCGGCAAAGCTGCTGTGAGACGGGCTGGCCGGATATCTCCATGCCTGAGGGCGCCCCCGGCAATCCGCCGTTAACCGCCCCGACGAAACACGCACGAAACAATTCCCTAACGCCACGAAACCATTTTGGCGATTTCGTGCAAACGTCCTGAAACGCCTGACCTGTACTGGTTTGCCTCAACGACGCGCCGAATGGGCGCGCAGGGCGCAAACAACAGGGGTCGACAATGTTCAATTCCATCAGAGTGAACGCACGTGTCGCTGCCGCCGCCTTTGGCGCGCTGGCGCTTGGCACCCTTGCCTTTTCCGCTTCCGCCGCAGCCGCTCCGCTGCCGATCTTCCCGTTCATCCTGACGCCGCCGACCGAGGCGGCCCCGCCGGTGCAGTCGATGCCGCAGGTCCAGGATGAAGACCGTTCCGCAGAGCTGTCCGCGCGCCTGAAGCGGCAGATCGTCAGCTATCCGACCCGCGAGGCGCCCGGCACCGTTATCATCGATACCCCGCACACCTATCTTTACTACGTGCTGGGCGGCGGCCAGGCGATCCGCTACGGGATCGGCGTCGGCCGCGAGGGCTTCACCTGGTCGGGCACCCAGACCATCACCAAGAAGGCGGAGTGGCCGGATTGGACCCCGCCCCCGGAAATGATCGCCCGCCAGCCTTACCTGCCGCGCCACATGGCCGGCGGCCCCGGCAACCCGCTCGGCGCCCGCGCGATGTATCTCGGCGGCACCGTCTACCGCATCCACGGCACCAACGCGCCGGAGACGATCGGCACCCACGTCTCCTCGGGCTGCCTGCGCCTCACCAATGAAGACGTCGCGGACCTCTATTCGCGGGTCAATGTCGGCACCAAGGTGATCGTGCTGCCGATGACCGATCGCCGCGCGGACCTCGGCTCGGCCATCCGCTAAATCGGACACATCCAGACACCGACGACGGCTCCGGCATTCCCGCCGGGGCCGTTGTCGCGTTCGTGAGCGAGCGTGATCGTTAACCTCTTCGCCGCATTGGCGGCGGCCGGCAATTTCCGCCCCTGAAGAAGCCCGATCCGGCCACACTGGCGCCCCCGTCGGCAGGCCTGTACAACCCGTCTGTTCATTTCAGCCGGGGGAATGATGCGTCTTCCGATGCATCCAAAGACAATGTTGCTCGGGATCGCCGTCGTGGCGGTGTCGTTCGTGGTCAGCCTGCTGGCCATGAACTGGCTTGCGCCGCGCGCCACCGTACAGCAGCCGCAGCTTGTGCAATTGCCGCCGCTGCCACCGGCGCCGCGCTCCTCGACGATCGTGGCGCAGGTCGCCGTCGCACTGTCGGCGATCCGCGATGCCGCCGAACGCGGCGCCCCGAAGACCTTTGCCGGCAAGGCCGACAACCCGGTGTCGCAGATCCTGCAGAACGCCGATATCGGCTGGACCGCGTCGCGCGGGCCGATCGCTGTCACCGGCGCGCAGGACGTGTTGACGCTGGCCACCCCGATCACCGGAACCCTCAAGGTCACCGGCTCGCTGTCGGCCAAGGCGACCGGCGCGGTCGGCGACGCGCTCGGCAGCCTGCTCGGCGGCAATGTCGCCAAGCAGATCGGTGCCGTGCACATCAAGCAGCTCAACGCCGACGCCGAGATCAAGGGCAACGTCACCCTCACTTCGCGGCCGAAGCTCGGCGCGTCCTGGCGGATCGAGCCGAACCTGCAGGCGCAGGTCAATCTCAATGACTCCAGCCTGTCGGCCGCCGGCGTCAAGGTCAGCGTGCCCGCCCAGGTCAAGCCTGTGATCGACAAGCAGGTCGCCGATCAGATCGCCGCCGTGCAGGCGAGATTGCGCAACGACCCGACCTTCGAGAACAACGCGCGCGCCCAATGGACCAAGGCCTGCCGCTCGATCCCGCTGCAGGGCACCGGCGGAACCTCGTCGATGCCGCCGATGTGGCTGGAGCTGCGGCCGACCCGCGCGATCGCGGCGCAGCCGAAGGTCGATGCGTCATCGATGATCATCACGATGGGAATAGAGGCCGAGACCCGTATCACCGAAACCCAGACCGCCCCGACCTGCCCGTTCCCCGAGAAACTCACGATCGTGCCGCCGATGCCGAGCAAGGTCGCGATCGGCCTGCCGGTCGACATGTCGTTCACGACGCTGACCCAGCTCATCGAGGCCCAGCTCAAGGGCAAGACCTTCCCCGAGGACGGCTCCGGTTCGGTCGACGTCACGGTCAAGCATGCGGGCGTTGCCGCCTCCGGCGACCGCCTGCTGATCTCGCTGCTGGTGCACGCCAAGGAAAAAACCAGCTGGCTCGGCCTCGGCGCCGAGGCGACCGTGCACATCTGGGGCCGGCCACGGCTCGACCAGCAGGCGCAGACGCTGCGGTTGACCGACGTCGAACTGGCGGTCGAATCCGAGGCCGCGTTCGGCCTGCTCGGCGCGGCCGCACGGGCCGCGATCCCGAAGCTGCAACAGGCGCTCGCCGACCGGCTGATCGTCGACCTGAAGCCGTTCGCCAACAACGCGCAACGCAAGCTCTCCTCCGCCATCGCCGACCTGCAGAAGAACGAGGTGGGGCTCCGCATCGATGCGGAGGTCACCGCCGTCCGCCTTGCCGGGATCGAATTCGATTCGAAGACGTTGCGGGTGCTCGTGGAGACCGACGGCACCATCAACGCAGCCGTGAGCGCGTTGCCGGCGCTGTGAGCGGCGGAAGCCAACGGTCCGTCGATACCGGCTATGCCCAAAAAGTCGACTTTGCGACAGGTTGCCGCACCGGTAGAAGGTGCCCGTGAAACCAAGTCCTTAATGAGACGTCAGGGAGAGACCACGATGAAATCGCTTTTGGCCGCAGTGGCGGCCGGCCTCGCGCTTGCCGCATCCGGCACCGCCGCCAACGCCCAGATCTCCGACGACGTGGTCAAGATCGGCGTGCTCACCGACATGTCGAGCCTCTATGCCGACGCCACCGGCAAGGGCTCGGTCGCCGCCGTCGAGATGGCGGTCGCCGATTACGGCGCCAAGGTGAAGGGCAAGCCTGTCGAGGTTGTCGCCGCCGATCACCAGAACAAGCCCGACGTCGGCATCAACATCGCGCGCAACTGGTACGACAATGAGAAGGTCGACGCGATCTTCGACGTCCCGACCTCGTCGGTCGCGCTGCCGATCTCGGCGCTGACGCGCGAGAAGAACAAGATCAACATCAATTCCGGCGGCGGCTCCTCCGACATCACCGGCGTCGCCTGCTCGCCCAACACCGTGCACTGGACCTACGACACCTACGCGCTCTCGAACGTCGCGGGTAAGGCGATGGTCAAGCGCGGCGAGGACACCTGGTTCTTCGTCACCGCCGACTACGCTTTCGGCATGGCGCTGCAGCGCGACGCCGCCAATGTCGTCAAGGAAAGCGGCGGCAAGGTGCTCGGCGAGGTGCGCCATCCGCTGAATTCGTCGGACTTCTCGTCGTTCCTGCTGCAAGCGCAGGCCTCCAAGGCCAAGGTCGTGGCGCTGGCGAATGCCGGCGGCGACACCACCAACGCGCTGAAGCAGGCCGCCGAATTCGGCCTGATCGAGGGCGGCCAGAAGATGATCGCGCTGCTGCAGGAAATCACCGATACCCATTCGCTCGGCGTCAAGGCGACCCAGGGCCTGATCGTCACCGACGCCTTCTACTGGGACATGAACGACGAGACCCGCGCCTTCTCGAAGCGCTTCAACGAAAAGGTCGGCCACATGCCGACCATGATCCAGGCCGGCCTCTATTCGGCGACCATGCACTATCTGAAGGCGATCGAAGCCATCGGCACCGACGAGGCGCCGAAGGTGATGGCGCAGATGCGTGCGACCCCGATCAACGACTTCTTCGCCAAGAACGGCAAGATCCGGATCGACGGCCGCATGGTGCACGACATGTACCTGTTCGAGGTCAAGAAGCCCGAGGAGTCCAAGGGCGAGTGGGACCTCTACAAACTGATCACCACCGTGCCCGGCGACGAGGCCTTCCGTCCGCTCGACAAGGGCGGCTGCCCGCTGGTGAAGTCGAACTGAGGTAA
Source organism: Bradyrhizobium sp. LTSP885 (assembly GCF_000938305.1). Classification (GTDB taxonomy): domain Bacteria; phylum Pseudomonadota; class Alphaproteobacteria; order Rhizobiales; family Xanthobacteraceae; genus Bradyrhizobium. The sequence continues at coordinate 55,922 of NZ_JYMT01000002.1, read as the reverse complement.
GCATTGCATGGTGGGCAAAGGCGCTCTTGCGCCGCGCCCACCATCAACACTCTGCTCGTGATGGTGGGTACGCGAGGCCTGTCATCGGGCGCGCATCCGCGCGACCCGGTGGCTTTGCCCACCGCGGCGTCGCCGCATCAAGACGCGTACTGGGCCACGCCGTTGCCGAAAGACCAGTTCTCCTTCTTGACCTCGACGAGGTTGATGAAGACGTCTTCCGGCCGAACGCCAAGCGCCGACAGGCCGCCGGCGATGGCCTTGTAGAGCGCCTTCTTCTGCTCGAGCGTGCGCCCCTCGTTCCACGTGATCTGGACGATCACCAGATCGTCGCTGCGGTGGATCCCAAGGTAGTCCGGATCGAAGAGAAAGTTTCCGGCGTCGTGCTCGCTGATGACCTGAAATCGATCGTCCTTCGGCACGCCGACGCTCAGCATCGCCTCGTACACGGCTTTGCCGACATCCCGCCGAAAGGCGGCATCCTTCCCCTTGCGAAGATCGATCCGGACGAGCGGCATGGCTGTTCTCCCGACGGTTGATGATTGATCATTGCGGTCCGGGCGACGGATGTCATCCGACCCCAGGCTGCGCAGCAGGTCTGTTCCCTGATCTGCCGCTCGCTCCACGTAGTCGGCGACGCAACGACGTTCAATGAATGATATAAATCATATCATCACGTTCATGCGAGCTGACCCCGCGAAGATCAAGCCGCCGCCCCGACAATCCGGAGCGTCGCGATCTGGAACGGACGCAGCGACAGGCGGCAACTCCGGCGCTCCGCCGGCAATGCTTCAATCCGATCTTCCAGGATGTTGCTCATCCACACCGACGATACGTCGACGCCGAAATCAAGTGTCGCGCGGGCTTGGATACCCTGACTCTCGTAGAGCCGCACCACCCAGCCGTCGCCGTCTTCGGCCGGCTTGATCGTATCGACGACCAAATTGGACGGGGATGCCCGCAGGAACGACTGCTTCAACGGGTCGCGCGATCGTCCTTTGGTCCAAAGCACCGGACGCGCAAAGCGGAGCGCCCTCCCAACCGTGTCGGCGGCGCGCCAATCGCCTGCATGGGGATAGATCGCGTAGCGCATCCGGTGACGCCCGATATCGGCTTTCGGATCGGGTGACTCAGGCCCGCGCAGCAGCGTGAGCGCGAGCTGGCTGCCGAACGTCGAATAGCCGTGCCTGACGGCGCTGAACAGCGACACGCCAAAATCCGGCTCGGAGAGATCAGACCAACGGTGGCCGGGGACCTCATATTTGGCGGCATCGGCATCCGTATTGGCGTGCGTCGGCCGCGCCGTTGCACCGAACATGGTTTCATAGGTTGCATTGGGTGCGCGGCAGGCGACGGGAAACATGACCTTCAGCGCCGTCTTGCGCTCCTGCCAATCGACCGTCGTTTCGAACGCAAGGTGATGAGCGCCGGCGTCCAGGCGGATCACCTGACTGAGTCGGCTCGCTTTTCCGAGGGCACGCTCGAAACGAATCTCAGCCCGAAGTCCGCCTTCCGACTGCACATCGCAACTCACCTCTCCTGTCAGGTCGCGCGCGGTCTCCAGTGCGAACGGATCGATATCCCACGCTTCGAATTCGAGCGGCCTGTCATCGAGCAGCAGAAAGCGGGCCGCAGGCGACGCGAGAGTTTCGCGGCCGGTCGGCAAATGGACCAGCGATTGGACAAGACCGCTGCGGTCAATCCGCACGTTCAATTGCGCGTTCGACAGCACGAAGCCATCCGCATCGGACGATAGCGCGACGCGGTCTGCCGTCGTGGTCGCTTCGCCTGCCGCGAACGGAGGGGCGACGACATAGCGAAGTCCGCCGTCCGGATCGGAAGCGACCTCGGCGCGAGAACTGCCCAATGTATTGATCGGCGTCCAAATGGCTTCGTCCGGCTCGCAGAGTGTGGTCAGCACGGCTTGCGTGCGGTGTTTAACCTCGTGCTCCACGGCAGCGAGTTCGACCTCGGCCCGCTCATAGACCTCGCGAATGCTGCTGCCCGGGATGATGTCGTGGAACTGGTTGGTCAGCAGCGTGCGCCACAGACCTTCGATCTCCTCCGCTGACGGCGCCGGTTGGTCCCATGCACGCGCAAGCGTGGTCACGAATTCCAGCGCCTGAAGGCCGGCCTCGCAGGCGCGATTGAGGCGCTTGATCTCGCCTTGCGTGGTGTAGGTGCCGCGATGATATTCGAGATAGAGCTCGCCCTCGATCGTGGCCAGATCCGCGGCCGACATTGCGAGGCGGTCGAAGAATTCGTCGACGTTGCGAACTTGAATTCTTGGAAGCCCCTGCAGGTCCCGCGTGCGCTTGAGCGTCTCAAGCATCGTTTCATCGGCGCCCCCGCCGCCGTCGCCATAGCCAAACAGATAGAGCGCGTCAGTCGAACGGTCGGCGTCCTTGTAGTTGGCCGCGTGATAGCGAATCTCGGCGATTTCGGCCGATCCGTTATAGGTGTCCGCGGGTGGAAAATGCGCCAGCACCGAGCTGCCATCGTGCCCGCGCCAGTGGAAGCTGTGATGCGGCGGCGAGGTGAATTTGTTCCACGACAGCTTTTGGGTCAGGAAGCGCGGCATCCCGGCCGACCGCATCAGCTGGGGCAACTGGCCGTCATAGCCGAACACATCCGGATTCCAGAACACAGTGGAGCGCTTGCCGAAGGTCCGCTCGAAGTAGCGCTGACCATACAGGAATTGCCGACAGATCGACTCGCCCCAGGGCAGATTGCAATCCGGCTCGATCCAGCTGCCGCCGACGGGAATCCATTGCCCCGTGGCGACCTTGGCGCGGATGCGCGCGAACAGATCGGGGTCGTGCTGCTCGATGATGGCGTACTGGTAGGCCTGCGAGCAGGCGAACTTGAAATCGGGATAACGGTCCATCAGCGCAACCGCCGTGGAGAAGCTGCGCTGCGCCTTGCGCCTGGTTTCGTCCAACGGCCATAGCCACGCGGTGTCGAGGTGGGCGTGGCCGATCGCCGACATCTCATGGGCGACCGTGCCATTGCGCGCCGCGAGCAAGCCGTCGAGGATCGTTCGCGCCGCCGGCCATGTCGTGCGGTCATCGGGGTCGGCGATATTACAGATACGGTTGAGGTCGTGCAGCAACCGTCCCGCCCAGGTCCGATCCAGCGCCGGTTGCACCGTCTCGCCGACGGCACCGTATGACCTGGTTTTCCTCGCGGGATCCCGATCGGCCTCGAGCTGTCGCAGAACGTCGTAGTCGAAATAGATCGCCTGCACCTCGGGATCAAAACGACAGAGCTCACACGCCGCCAGGGCGTAGCCCAGCGGGTTGCCTCCGAACTCGCCAAACAGGCCGTTGCAGGCAACTTCCACATAGAAGGTGAGCGTCTCACCGCCGCGTGCCGGCTGAAGCAGCGGCGCAATGTGGCGACCGGGGTTCAGCCCCTGCGATGAGCGCCCATCCAGCCACAGCAAGGCTTCCGAGCGACTGTCCCAATAGAGGTCCACGCGCGAGCCGGCCCAGGCCGCGGGTACGTCAGCCGAGACCCGCACCCAATACGTCGCCCAAAGCGGACCGAGCGTCTGGCCCAATGAAATTGGCCTAAAATCCAGCTTGAGCGCCTCGGATAGGCTGATCCGCTCGGTTGGTCCGGCAAGCTCAAGCGACACGACGGGCACGCGATCGGCGTGAATTTTGTCGCGCAGCCTTTCGGCAAAGCGTCCCAACCGCCCCCGCGTGTACTGCGGGTAGCGGCCGCGAATCCGGGCCACGGCGGGATTGTTGTTCTCTCGATCCGCTTCGTCCATTGCCGGCCCCACATTCGCTGCGGCAGGATTATAGCGGCAATTCGGATGTCGGAATCGATGGTCTCGAAACCCGTGGTTAATGGTTTACAGACGCGCGCATCGTGGGTTTTGTCTGCCTGGCCCGTCCGGCAGTCATCTGCCTGTCAGAGAACTGATACAAGAAGACAACAGCTTGGGCCTTGTTCGGCCCGGTATTTGCACCGATGCTACTTGAGAGATGGAGAGACTTGGCCATGAAGAACCGTCGTTCACGACCGAAAGTAGATGTTAAGGCGTTGCTGTTCGGTGCGGCGGCTTTGGCGTTGCTCCCACCAACGATGGCCTTGGCGCAAACCGCCGCGGCCCCATCAGGCGCCAAGCCCTTCCTGACCCTCGATGGCAAGGCGCCTTTGGTGATCGGGCATCGCGGCGTGCCCGGGCTGATGCCTGAAGAGACCGAGGCATCCTACGAGCTGGCGGTGGCGCTGGGGACCGACTCCCTCGAAGAGGACCTGCATCTGACCAAGGATTGCGTCCTGGTCGCACGTCACAATCCCTGGCTGGGCGACAACACCAACGTTGCCGAGGTGGCGAAGACCAATGCCGCGGTGGCCGCCCGCAAGCGCACGACGCCGGGCGTCATGGTCAAGGTGAAGTGGCCGCAATCCGCCGCGAGCGGACCGGCCGAATATCCGACCGACCTCGTCGATCCGGCCGACCCGAAATCGGTGCTGAAAGCGCTGATCGTCGACGGCGACGACCACACCAATGACTGGTCGATCACCGATTTCACCATGGCCGAACTGAAGACCTGGATTTCCGGCACCACCTATGATGCCGCCAATGAAAGGCCGAAGGTCTTCAACGGCAAATTCCCGATCATCAGCTTCCAGGAGATCGTCGACATCGCCAAGGCCAAGAGCAAGGAAACCGGCCGCGCGATCTCCGTCTATCCGGAAACCAAGAATCCGACCTGGAACAATGCCCAGGCCATCGCCAATGGCTGCGGCGCGCCCGGCAGCCACCCGCTCGAAGATGCCCTGATCAAGATCATCAAGGATAACGGCCTCAACGCGAAGGACGCGCCGATCATCGTCCAGAGCTTCGAGCCCGGCAGCCTGAAATATATGCGCAGCCATGGCCTCGAGACGCGGCAGGTCCAGCTGATCGACGGCAACGGCGTCGACTTCAAGGCCGGCAAGGTGCTGCTCAACAACATCGCCAATTCCCGCCCCTATGACTGGACGGTTGCGGGTGATTCACGCGGGTTCGACGCGATGCTGACCCCTGCGGGCCTGGCGGAGATCAAGACCTATGCCGACGGCATCGGCCCGTGGAAGGTCTATATCGTCCCCTACAAGATCTCGCCCTGGAAGGACGCGAACGCCGACGGCTCGCCCTACAAGGGATCGACGCCGGACGCCTCGACGCAGGAAGCCACCAGCGTCATCGCCGACGCGCACAAGGTCGGCCTGTTCGTGCATCCCTTCACGTTCCGAAACGAGAAGAAATACCTGGCTGGCGACTATCACGCCGATCCGGTCCAGGAAGATCTCAAATTCTTCCGTCTCGGCGTCGATGGGATCTTTACCGATTTCACCCACACCGGCGTTGCCGCACGCGCCACCTATCTGCGTGAACTGGGCTGGTGAGGCCTGGCCACATGTTCGCTGCACCTCTCCCGCATGCGGGAGAGGTGACGCAGTTCCGATGCCGCTCCTGACGGCTTCTTTGGCCCTCGACCGCGGGCGGCGCAGTATGACAAACTAGGCTTCCGCACGATCGGAGAGAACCGATTGCGTAGGAGGTCTTGATGCTTCCGAAGGCTGAAGCGGCATATTTCGCGATTGCCGACATCTCCGGCTATACTAACTTCCTCGCCGCGGTCGAGCTCGACCATGCGCAGGACATCATCGCCGATTTCATGGACACGGTGGTGAAGGCGCTACGCCCGCCGTTCCGCCTCGCCAAGTTCGAGGGCGACGCCGCGTTCGTCTACACAACCGACGCGACGATCGACGGCTCGCTGCTGCAGGACGCGATCGAGGGCGCCTATTTCAAGTTCCGCCGGCGCCTGCGCAACGTTCGCCAGGCCTCGGCTTGCGAGTGCCAGGCCTGCGTCGCGATGGGCGATCTCGATTTCAAATTCGTGGTCCATCACGGCGAGATGGTGAAGCAGAGGATGGGCGGGAGAGAAGAGCTCGCCGGGCGCGACGTCATTCTCGTCCACCGGCTGCTCAAGAACACCGTCAACGAGAAGGTCGGCGGCGGCGCCTACGCGCTCTACAGCGACGCGGCCATCCGCGCCATGGGCGTCGACCCGGTGGCACAAGGTCTCATTGCGCATCACGAAACCATCGACATCATCGGCGACGTGACGCTGTGGGTCCGCGATCTCGAGGCTGCCTGGAGGCAGGACGACGCGCGAGTTCGGAATGAAGTGACGCGCGGCGACGCATGCGCCACGTTCGCGTTCGATATCGCAGCACCTCGGCAGACCGTGTGGGAGCATCTCACGGTGCCCGGACAGTGGCAAAAATGGTGGGACGCCGACGACATCACCGAGGATTCCGGCAAAGGGAGGCGCGGTGTCGGCACCAGGAATCACTGCTTGCACGGCAAGGCGGCCAATGTCGAGGAGACGCTCGACTGGCGTCCGGTCGACTATTTGACGGTCAGCATCGCGCTTCCGGTTCCCGGCGCGCCGCGGATCGTCGTGACCCGCGCCCTCCTCGACGGTCCAAACGGAACGACGCATTTGGAAGTGCGGATTGCCAAGCCGAAGCCAAAGGACAAGGCCTTCGTCGAGGGCGCCGCGGCCAAATATGGCGAACGCATGAGCCAGGCAATCGCCGGCCTTCGCTCCATGGTGGAAGGCAAGCAGGCCGCCCTTGGCGCAGCGGAAGAACCGGCGCTGAAGCACTCGAGCGGACGCTTCCTGGCCGAGCCGGTGAAATCGGGCGCGCGGCAGGCGTAGCCCGGATGGAGCGAAGCGCAATCCGGGGAGCCACGGCGTCAGAGATCCCGGATTTCGCTTCGCTCCATCCGGGCTACGGAAATCATTGCGAGCTAACGATGAAGCCGCACAGCTTCCGCCTCATTTGTCCTTCAGCACCAGCGCGCTGGTCAGGTCACCGAGCGGCTTTTGCCCGTGCGCGGCGATCGCGGTGTCGCGCACCGTTATGCCGTGCAGGGTTGGCAGCTCGAAGCGGCGCGTGATGAAGCGCAGGATCGAGGTCGTGTCCATCGGCGTGTGGTCGACATAACCGTGACGCGCAAACGGCGAGACGACGATGGCCGGGATGCGGGAGCCCGGGCCCCAACGGTCGCCCTTGGGCGGCGCCACGTGATCCCACAGGCCGCCATTCTCGTCATAGGTGACGACAACAAGCATGTGCGGCCATTGCGGGCTCTTCTCGAGATGCGCGACCACGTCGGCGATGTGGCTGTCGCCGGAGAGGATGTCGGCATAGCCGGAATGCTCGTTGAGATCGCCCTGCGGCTTGTAGAAGGACACCTGAGGCAGCTTGCCGTCGTCGATCGCCTTGATGAACTCGGTGCCCGCCAGGCCGCCGTCGCGCAGATGCTCGGCACGGGCTGCGGTGCCGGGAGCGAAGCTCGCATAATAGTTCAGCGGCTGGTGGTGAAACTGGAAGTTCGGCACCGGCGACTTGTAGCCATGGTCGAGCGTGTCCTGCCAGGCCCCGCCATACCAGGCCCAAGTGATGCGCTTGAGGCTGAGCATGTCGCCGATGGTCGGCTCAAGCTGCGGCGGCAGCGTCGTCGGCTTCGCCGGATCCGCATAAGCCTTGTCGCCGTCCTTCGCGGGGTCGTTGCCGCTCGGCTGATAAGGCGGCTGCATGGTGTTCACGGCGTAGAAATCGGGAGTGAGATTGCCGTCGCTGACATATTTCGGAATGCCCTCCATCGCCGATTTCGGCGAGTTGGCGGCCTCCTTCAACGTCACGCCGTCGGGCTCCACAACAGCGATCGACGGCTTGGCCGGATTGGTGTCCGCATTGGGGTAGGTCGGCGCGCAAGCGCAGACCAGCCATTGGTGGTTGAAGAACGAGCCGCCGAAGCCGCCCATGAAGAAATTGTCGGCCAGCACATATTTCTGGGCGACCTTCCACATCGCCGTCTTCGATCCGTCCCAGAGGCTCATCACCAGCGCGCCGGAGTCGGCATGGGCGACGAATTTGTCGTTGCGCCCGCCATTGATCTGCATCTGGTTCTGGTAGAAGCGGTGCCAGAGGTCGTGCGTGATGGTGCCGTAGCTGAGCTTGAAGCCTTTCGGGTCGTCCAAATAGAAGGGATGATTGGGCAGATGCTCGGTTTCGGCCTGGGTGACCGGCGGCGTCACGCCCTTGGCGGTCAGGTTTTCCCAGACCGGCGGCAATTCACGGAACGGCTTGCCGTCGCGATCGCGCTGGAGCCGCGTCGAGGCGGACGCCTTCGCCACGCCATTGGCACCCGGGAAGCTGCCATAGAGATTGTCGAATGAGCGGTTCTCCGCATAGATCACCACGACCGTGTCGATCCGCGCCAGATCGTCGGCGGCACCCTTGCCTGAATAGACCTTGGGACCCGGACCGTTCTCCGCTGCCAGCACCGGGCCGAATGCACCGATGAAGACACTCGATGCACAAAGGACAACCACCGATTTCGTTCGCATTCGAGCCCCGCTCACTTGTTGCTATCGTTCCGTTCAGTTTTCGTCATGGCCCGGACGCTAACCGAAGGCATGAAGGTGTCCAGCCATAGACTCGGTTTGCAACATGCGGATTAAACATTGGATTTTCTTATCGGCGATTGTGTTGCCGGCCTTGACCATCGTTCCCGGCCAGGCCCGGCAGGAGATGTCACGGGCCGAGGCGCGCAGGCAGGCCGAGCGGCTCGGCGCCCTCGGCCGGGCCCTGTTTTTCGATCCGTCGCTGTCGGGATCGGGCCAGCTTGCCTGTTCATCCTGCCACGATCCCGCCCACGGTTTCGGCCCGGCCAATGCCCTCGCGGTGCAACTGGGGGGCGGCGACATGCGCCAGCCGGGGACGCGTGCCGTCCCCTCCCTGAAATATCTGCAGGTGGTGCCGCCCTTTACCGAGCATTTCCATGATTCCGAGGACGATGCCGACGAAAGCGTCGACAATGGCCCGACGGGGGGCCTGACCTGGGACGGGCGAGTTGACCGTGGCGCCGACCAGGCCAGGATTCCACTGCTCTCGGATGTCGAGATGGGCAATCGCGACGAGGCCGAGGTCGCTCGCCGCCTGCTCGCCGCGGGCCATGGCAAGGCGATCGCGGCCATTGCCGGGCTCAAGGCAGTTACCGATCGTACCACCGTCACCAAGACGGCCCTCAAGGCGCTCGAAGTGTACCAGCAGGACTATCGGACCTTTTATCCCTATTCGAGCAAATATGACGCGGTGCTGGCCGGCAAGGCCGAACTCTCGCCCGAGGAAGCGCGGGGGCTCGACCTGTTCAATGCGCCGAACAAGGGCAATTGCGCCTCCTGCCACATCAGCAAGCGCGGCAATGACGGCACCCCGCCCCAGTTCACCGATTACGGGCTGATCGCGCTCGCCGTGCCACGCAATCGCGAGATTCCCGCCAACAAGGACCCGGGCTATTTCGACCTCGGCCTGTGTGGGCCCCTGCGCACGGATTTCCTGAAGCGCCAGGACTATTGCGGCCTGTTCCGGACGCCGACGCTGCGCAATGTCGCGCTGCGCCAGACCTTCTTTCACAACGGCGCCACGCATTCCCTGCGCGACGCCGTGCGGTTCTATGTCGAGAGGGAAACCCGGCCCGAAATTTGGTACCCGCGCAAGGCCGACGGCGGCATCGACAAATATGACGATCTGCCCGAAACGCCGAAGGCCAATGTCAACATGGATCCGCCGTTCGACCGCAAGGCGGGTGATGCCCCGGCCTTGACCGCGGCCGAGATCGACGATGTCGTCGCCTTTCTCGGGACGCTGACCGACGGGTATCAGCCGGCGAAGTGACGGCTAGTTACCCGTCTTCAGGGCTGGCCGAGAAGGCGTGCGACCGCCTCGGCCCCCTTGCCGGAGTGGGAGATTTCCCCATTGTCCCTGACTTCCACGACGGCGCCGTTGGAGAAGCTGAGGGACCAGCCATCATCGGTGCCGTTCCGACGCCGATCGGTCAGTTCGATGCCGGCCGCGGAAATCAGTGCAGTTACCTTGTCGACATCCATGGTCGTCACCTCTTGCAAGCGTCGGAATAGCTTTCCTCAGCCAAATGAATCGTGAAGTCGAGGCGACTCTAGGCGAAAGGGTTGTCGGCAATATGAACCAGGCGGAGGTTTGCGCAATGTCCAGCGCAAATCCGCAGCTGCAGCCGGTGCCGATCTCTTCGCGTTCGGCTGCTTTTTCGCCCGCGATGGCTTTGACCGGCATCTCCGTGCGCCAATCGATGCATTGCGGGGCTGCCAGCGCAAATTCTGCTTAGGCCTGATCGGCGATGCCGGAACCACCTTGCCGGATCAGCATTGTTTCTCCAGTCCAGCAAGAAGGAGATGATCATGAAACGGATTCTCACAGTGGCTTGCGCCGCGGCTATCTCGGTAGCTTCCGTCGCCGGTGCAGACGCTAAGGGCTGCATCAAGGGGGCTGTCGTCGGCGGTGTTGCCGGTCACATGGCCGGCCACGGCAAGCTCGGCGCAGCGGCGGGCTGCGTAATCGGACACCACGAAGCCAACAAACCCGATCCGAAGGACTCCAATGCTCAAGCACCGGGCCAGAAGTGAACGGCTGAGCCGCGATCTTTCCCGATGTGAGCGGTGAAACTGGTCCAAGTCGCCGAGGCGGCGGCGAGGCGCAACATGGCATATCGGTTAGGAAGGAGACATCTCTACCGTGCGATGGTCGGCGCGACATTGGCGTTGGTCATGAGCGTAGCTGCCATATTCGCCGCAGCTCATCATTTCGTCTGACAGCGGCGTTGGCTCGTTTCAAGTTTGGGCATTGGTCTGCAAAGGTCCGAGGTGACGCAAATGGCTGATGGAGATATCCCGGCTGCCCCACCGGAGCAGCGTATTGAACAGGCCGCGGAAGCTGTTCGCACGATGACACAAGAACTCGCCGACGAACTCAGACCGCGCCCTGGATGGATGGATCGCGTGAGCGAGATCACGCGCAAAGCCCCGCTTCAATCTCTGGCGGTCGCATTTCTGATTGGTGTGTTTCTGGCTCGCCGTTGAATCAGTTGTCTTAGCGTCCGACCATTGTCGCAAAACAGCGGCCAGACGAAGCTCCGCAGGCTGTCATATTCTGTGCGAAGAAGCAGTTTCAAAGGAAGGCTGCTTAGGTAGGTCTTGCGAAACTTTGCCACTCCTCGCCCGTAATTGGATGACGACGGCAACGTCTCCTCATAGCCCATATTGCTGTCGAAGGCCCCAGAGCTGCCCCGCACTGGGGCCGCTTTTTGCAAGGACGGGCGGACCACGGGTTTCACGCACAGAATAACAAAACGCGCCCGACGTTCACCGGGCGCGTTTCGTTTTCATGGGACGCTTCTCGTTACTCGGTCGTGTACTTGAACTCCGGCATCGCCTTCAGCTCATCCTTGGTCGCGTTGAAGACCGCGTGATCGGGATACCAGGGATTCGATTTCGACGTCGCCGCGGGTGCTGTTGTGGTCGCCGCAGGCGCTGTCGTTGCGGCCCCCGTGGTGGTGGTCGGCGTCGTGTTCGTGGTGGCGGGGCCGGTGCCCGTGTTCGACGCGCCGGCGCCGGTATAGGCGACCGGCTGGTTGACGAACTTCACCTTGTCGAGCGGCACGGCGACCAGATGCTCGCCGACGCCGAGGAAGCCGCCGACGCCGATCACCACGGCCTTGATGTCACCGCTCTTGTCCATCAAGAGGTCGTTGATCGAGCCGACGCTCTGGTTGTTGTCGTTATAGACGCTGAGGCCGACGACTTTCGACGCACGCCAGTTGCCCTGATGCGAGGTCGACGACGCGCTGGTCGTCGCAGTCGACATCTCGGCCTTGTCATTCTTGTCGGTTGGCGTCTGCGCGAACGCAACGGTCGCGAGCAGTGCGGAGCCGGCGATGCCGGCGACGATGGATTTAACTAACATTGATGGACTCTCCTCAGTTCGCAAAATCGATACGGGGAGAACCCGTCACATCAGCAGCCGTTCCTAAGGAACATGCGATCAAAAGCCGCCCCAATACGGAGGAACGCCATAGAAGCGATGCAACTCGGCTTCCTGCGAACGGTCGCCCCAGTCGAAATCCTTGTCGGCGCGGAACGACGGTGCGCGCTTCAACTCGTCATCCTCGATGTCGAGCTCATAGGCCTCGAACTTCGGATTGTAGTGCAGCCGACCCCACGGCAACGGGATCAAATTGCTTCCGATGCCGAGGAAACCGCCGAAGCTCATCACGGCGTAGGAGACCTTGCCGGAGATCTTGTCGATCATCAGCCGCTCGATGTGACCGAGCATGTCGCCATTGGGCCGCCGCACCGCCGTGCCCTCGACGCGATCGCTTGCAACGAGTTGATGCGGCCTTGTCATGACGTCAGCTGCCATCTCACCCTCCATCCCTGAAAGACTGAATCAACGCAGCGTCAGCGGCGCGGGTTCCGTCGTCATGCGGCAGCCATTGTTCCCTTTCAGAACGTGGTTGATGCGGAGCCGGCGCTGGAACCTGCAAACGGGGACGCCACCCCTTCGGTCGGTGCTGTCGCGGCCGCCGATCTGGCCACCGCAGCGGAGGTGATCCAAAGCCTTGAGAATCCTGTCGATATTTCAGTGCATTAGGCTGGATGACAGAACGATAACTTTTCAGGACCCCGGCGACCTGTTAATTCGCAGGTGCCGTGCCAGGCAACAGTTAGAAACATACTGAAACAAAAATCCTCAGCCGCTCTCCCCGAATCACGGACACAAGACTCGGTATGACCCAGGCAGCGCCCAATATCCTTGTCGTCGAGGACGACCGCGAAACGCGGGCCCTCATCGCAAAGTATCTCCGCACCAATTCCTGCAACGTCACCACCGCCTCCGACGGCCGCGAGATGGCCCGGGCGATGGCCGACCACCGGGTGGATCTTCTGATCCTCGACGTCATGCTGCCGGGCGAGGACGGGCTGAGCCTGTGCCGCAAGGTGCGAGCGGAATCGCAGACCCCGATCATCATGCTGACCGCGCGCGGCGAGGACGTCGACCGCATCCTGGGCCTCGAGATGGGCGCCGATGATTATCTGGCCAAACCGTTCAACCCGCGTGAGCTGCTGGCGCGGATCAACGCGGTGCTGCGCCGGCAGGCTGCCGCCCGCAACGCCAGCGCGATCGAGGGCGCGACCACGCTGTCGTTCCTCGGCTGGCGCATCGACATCCGTCTGCGCGAGCTGCGCAATCCTGAAGGCGCGCGGGTCGCCATGACCAGTGCCGAATTCGACCTGTTGCGGACCTTCTGCGAGCGGCCCGGCCGCGTGCTGTCGCGCGACAGCCTGCTCGACCTGACGCAGGGCCGCAGCGCCGGCTCGTTCGAGCGCTCGATCGACGTGCTGGTCAGCCGCATCCGCCGCAAGATCGAGCCCGATCCGCAGGAGGCCACCATGATCAAGACGGTGCGCTCCGGCGGCTATATGTTCACCCCGAGGGTGGAGGCGGTCGCAACCACGGCCAACTGACCATGAAACGCACTTGAAGATGAAACTCCTGCGCGTGCTGAGTCTGCGGGGGATCGGCGCACAGATCGCAGCCCTGGTGGTCGTGTCGATCGTTACGCTGCATCTCATCTTCACCGCGAGCTTCCTGATCCACCGCCCCGACCAGCCCCAGCCGTCGGATCGCTGGCACACCCAGCTCGCCGCCGCCGCGCAATTGCTCGGGCATGCCCCGGCAGCGGAGCGGCCGCGGCTGAAGGACGACATCGCGCGCGCCTTCCCGCAGCTCGCGATCGGCGACCTGCCGGCCGATGCAGGCACGCTGACCGAACCGGACGCGCCGAGCCTGCACGCGCTGCGCCGTCTCGGGGCCGGCTATCGCGTCTTCCTGCTGCCGCACGAGGCCGGTGCTGCGTCGCATGACGGCGAGGTCCGACGCGTCGGCATCCGACTGCCTGATGGCGAGATGATATCAGCCGATCTGATGCCGGATCAGCGCATGCGGCCGTTCTGGGGCGGGCCCTGGATGATGACGGTGCTGTTCGCCGTCATCAGCGTCACCCTGCTCGGCCTGTGGGCGGCCTGGGCGCTGACGGCGCCGCTGTCGTCCTTCGTCAAGGCCGCCGAGACCTTCAGCCTGAGCGGCGCCGCAGCGCCACTGCCCGAGCGCGGCCCGGAGGAGATCCGTTTGCTCGCCAAGGCGCTGAATCGGATGCGCGAGCGCATCACCGGCCTGATCGACGATCGCACCAAGATGCTGGCCGCGATCAGCCACGATCTGCGGACGCCGATCACGCGGATGCGGCTGCGCGCGGAATTCATCGAGGACGAGACCCATCGCCACCGCATGCTGCGCGATCTCGACCAGATGCGCTCGATGCTGGAATCGGTGCTGTCGTTCCTGCGCAACGACCGCAAGCTCGAGGAGATGACGCTGGTCGACATCGCGAGCACGCTGCATCTGGTCACCGACCAGTTCGCCGATATGGGGCACAAGGTCACTTACGAGGGCCCGCAGCACGCGATGGCAACGGCGCGGCCCGGCGACCTGCATCGCAGCATCACCAATCTGGTCGAGAATGCGGTGCGCTTCGGCGGACAGGCCACCGTCCATCTCGACGTCAAGCCGGACAGCCTCATCATCGACGTCGAGGACGACGGCCCGGGCATCTCGGACGCGCACAAGACCAATGTGCTGGAGCCGTTCGTGCGCGGCGACGACGCGCGCAACATGAACGAGGCCGAGGGCTTTGGCCTGGGATTGTCGATCGCCAACGCCATCGTGCTCGCGCATGGCGGCACGCTGTCGCTGCACGACCGGCAGCCGCATGGCCTGGTGGTCCGGATTCAGTTGCCGGTGCGTCAACAGCAGGCCCAGCGATCGGCGGCCTGATCAGGCAACTTTACGCCGCGAGCGGCGTCAGCTGCGCGTGGTCGTAGATCGCGATCGCTTCGAAACGATAATTGCAGGCGCGGCAATTCCACAGATAAATGGTGCGGCCTTCGCCGTGCTCGACCCAGTCCGGGCGCAGGATCGGCTTGCCGCATTGCGCGCAGGGATTTTCGCGAGGTGAAGTGCCGGAGTCCTGACGGGCCAAATCTTGACGAGTCATATCTTGACGAGTCATGGCGCATCTCCCTAAGGCGTTTTCTCTGGTGCTGCTGAATGGACAGATAGGCTGACTCAAAGCGCACGCTGTTATCACGCATTCTACAACTCGGTTGAGTCGTTTGCACGACAATCTGCAACCCGCAGCGTGCGGCAAAATCGGCTCCGACAATTTGAAGCATCTTGTCGGCGTCGGTCCCCGTCACGGACGGCAGGGTGAACGATGGACTCCAATACCTCTGGTCGTGCGGAGGTTTTGCCACATTCCTGCCCGCTCGCCGTACCATTGAGGACGCAGAACCTGACACATTGTGAACGGCCTCAAGCGATCCGACATGAAGACCCTTCAAGCCCTTGCCTGGCTCACCGCGACAGCGCTGCTGGCGTTTTGCAGCAGCGCGCAGGCGCAATCCCGCGCCCAGTATGAGGCTGTCGTGGCGGCCCACGCCAAGGCCAACCTGGTGCCGGAAGAGCTGGTGCATCGCGTCATCGTGCGCGAGAGCAAGTACCAGCCGCGGCTGATCGGGCGCGGCGGCGCCATCGGGATGATGCAGATCAAGCTCGCGACCGCCCGCGGCCTCGGCTACACCGGTACCGCCGAAGGCCTGCGTGACGCCGAGACCAACCTCACCTACGGCATCAAATACCTCGCCGGCGCCTATCGCGCTGCCAAAGGTGATTTCGATCAAGCCGTGCGTTATTTCGCGGGCGGATATTACTACGCCGCAAAGCACCAGCGCATCGAGCACCTCAAGGAGGCGAAGCAGGTCGGCGAGAGTGCCCCGCCGAAGGAACTCGCCAAGCAGGAGCAGCACACGACCGATACCGCCGACGCGAAGCCGGAACAGGCCTCAAAATAGCTGCCAAGACAGCTGTGTTGCGTCACAGGCGCGGGGTCCCCTGGCATAACGCGTTGACACTCCCACCCATCGGCTTACATTAGAGGCGTTCCGAGGGGTGCTCCGAAGGAGGAGCTGAGATACCGCAAGCTTGGGCTTAGCCAGAGATGGCGATCAGCCCGGGACCGCGGTGACCCTTTGAACCTGATCCGGGTCATGCCGGCGAAGGGACAGGGATGTATCAGACGTTACGACCGCGGGGGGATTCCCCCGTCTCGATTATCGGCGCAGGCGTTGCCGGTGCCTGGCAAGCGCTGTTGTTCGCGCAAGCAGGACACGCGGTCACTTTGCACGAGCGCAGTGACGCCGCGATGACTGATGCCACCAGCCACTGGGCCGGCGGCATGCTGGCGCCGTGGTGCGAGGCTGAAGCCTCCGAGCCCGTGATCTCGCGACTCGGCATCCGCTCGCTCGCACTGTGGCGCGAGCATTTTCCGCAAACCCCGTTCAACGGCTCGCTGGTGGTGGCGCATCCGCGCGACCGCGCCGATTTCGAGCGCTTTGCGCGCCTCACCACCGGCCATCGCAGGCTCGACGCCGAAGGCGTCAGCGACCTCGAGCCGTCGCTCGAGGGCCGCTTCCGTGACGCCCTGTTCTATCCCGACGAGGGCCATGTCGAGCCGCGCCGCGTGCTGCCGCAGCTCCATGCCGCAATCGCGAAGGCCGGCGGCACCGTCACCTTCAACAGCGACGTCGCGGCCGATGATCTCGACGGCCTCGTGATCGATTGCCGCGGCCTCGCCGCACGCGACCGCGCGCCTTCGTTGCGCGGCGTCAAGGGCGAGATGATCGTGATCGAGACCGCGGAGGTCGAGCTGTCGCGCCCGGTGCGGCTGATCCATCCGCGCTGGCCGCTCTACGTGATCCCGCGCGGCGATGGCCGCTTCATGCTGGGCGCGACCTCGATCGAGGCCGAGGATCGAGGCGTCAGCGTGCGCTCGGCGCTGGAGCTGCTCGGCGCCGCCTACGCCGTGCATCCGGCCTTTGCCGAGGCGCGGATCGTCGAATTCGGCTCGGGGCTTAGGCCCGCCTTCCCCGACAATCTGCCGAAGATTGCGATCGACAAGGATCAGATCAGCATCAACGGGCTCTACCGCCACGGCTTCCTGCTGGCGCCGGCGCTGGCCGAGCTGACGCTTAGCTTTGTCGCGCGCGGCGAGATCGACAACGAGGTGATGCAATGCGCGTGATCGTGAATGGCGAGCAGCGCGACATCGCAGCTTCCCACGTCGACACGCTGCTCAGCGAGCTCGACTACGAAGGCACGCATTTCGCGATCGCGGTGAATTACGACGTGGTGCCGAAGAGCCGCTGGGCTGCGACCGCGCTGAACGCCGGCGACGAGATCGAGATCATCACGCCGCGGCAGGGAGGGTGATGTGACTAACAGCGCACGAACTTTCCCCACGTCGTCCCTGCGAAAGCAGGGACCCATAACCACGACCGGCCATTTGACGAAGAACGTCGCCCCGCGTGCCCCAAGGAGAGGCCGCGGCGTATGGGTCCCTGCTTTCGCAGGGACGACGGCTACATTTGAGGAGACACCTCGGACATGGTGACCTTCTACGGCAAATCCTTCACCTCGCGCCTGCTGGTCGGCACAGCGCTCTACCCCTCGCCCGCGATCATGCAGAGCGCGATCCGCGCCTCCGGCGCCGGCATCGTCACCGTGTCGCTGCGGCGCGAGGCGGCGGGCGGCAAGACCGGCGATGCGTTCTGGTCGCTGATCCGCGAGCTCGGCGTCACCGTGCTGCCGAACACGGCGGGCTGCCGCAGCGTCAAGGAGGCGGTGACCACCGCAAAGCTGGCACGCGAATTGTTCGACACCTCCTGGATCAAGCTCGAAGTGATTGCCGACAACGACACGCTGCAGCCCGACGTGGTCGGCCTGGTCGAAGCCGCGACCATCCTGATCAAGGACGGTTTTGAAGTATTCCCCTATTGCACCGAGGACCTCTCGGTCGCGACGCGGCTGGTCGATGCCGGCTGTAAGGTGGTGATGCCGTGGGCCGCACCGATCGGCAGCGCAAAGGGCATCATCAACCGTGATGCACTAAAACTGCTGCGCGATCGGCTGCCCGACATCACGCTGGTGGTCGACGCCGGCATTGGCGCGCCGTCGCATGCCGCCGAAGCGCTCGAACTCGGCTACGACGCCGTGCTGCTCAACACCGCCATCGCAAAAGCCGCCGATCCCGTTGCGATGGCCAACGCGTTCCGCCTCGGCGTCGAGGCCGGCCGCACCGCTTTTGAAGCCGGGCTGATGGACGCCCGCGACTTCGCCTCCCCGTCCACCCCTGTTGTTGGGACCCCGTTCTGGCATGCCGTATCCTGATCAATTCTATCCTGTCGTCGACAGCCTCAAATGGGTCGAACGCCTGACAAAGCTCGGCGTCGGCACCATCCAGCTGCGCGCCAAGGAGCTCGACGACGGCCAGGCGCTGCAGATCGTCACCGACGCGCTGGCGATCACGAAGGGCACCGCGACAAAACTCGTGGTCAATGATTACTGGCGCGCGGCCATCGTCGCGGGCGCCGAGCACCTACACCTCGGCCAGGAAGACCTCGCCGACGCCGATCTCGCGGAGATCCGCAACGCCAAGCTGACGCTCGGCATCTCCACCCATGATGACGACGAACTCACGATCGCGCTGGCCGCAAAGCCCGATTACATCGCACTCGGGCCAATTTTTCCGACCACGCTGAAATCGATGCGCTTCGCGCCGCAGGGCATTCCGAAGATCACGGAATGGAAGAAGCGCGTAGGCAGCATCCCGCTGGTCGCAATCGGCGGCATCAAGTTCGAGCACGCGGCCGAGATTTTTGCCGCCGGCGCCGATTCGATCGCAGTCGTCAGCGATGTGACCCAGAACGCCGACCCTGATGCCCGGGTCAAACAATGGCTCGGCCTCAACGTGGAGGCCGCGTGATGAAAATACTCGTTATCCGTCACCCTGAGAGAATGTCATGTATGACCTTCGATGACGCCACATACTCGATGTCGTCCCGGCGAAAGCCGGGACCCATAACCACCGAAGGCTATTGTTGCGGGACGCTGGGGCCACAGCCTTCTTCAACAACCCAACCCAGTGGTTATGGGTCCCGGCTTTCGCCGGGACGACGATGGGAAAGAGGCTCGCTGCATCCCCGTCACCCTGAGGTGGCCGCTTCTTCAGCGGCCCTCGAAGGGCGACGGCCCGGCTCGTCGACCCTTCGAGACGCGCTTCGCGCTCCTCTGGGTGACGAGAACAACGCAATCGCACAGAACGACTAAACGGAGGATCCCCATGAACATCCGCTCCAACCCCGACACCACACTCCCCGCCGTCACCACCGGCCCGCTCCCCTCCTCGCGAAAAATCTTCGCGACGCCCGATTCCGCGCCTGATATCCGCGTGCCCCTGCGCGAGATCATCCTCTCCGAAGGCGCCGGCGAGCCGAACCTGCCGGTCTATGATACCTCGGGCCCCTACACCGACCCTGATGTCACCATCGACGTCAATGCCGGCCTGCAACGCAACCGTCTCGCATGGGTCAAGGAGCGCGGCGGCGTCGAGGAATATGAAGGGCGCGACGTCAAGCCTGAGGACAACGGCAATGTCGGCGCCTCGCATGCCGCAAAGTCGTTCACCGCGCATCACACGCCGCTGCGCGGCCTCGACGGCCACAAGATCACGCAGCTCGAATTCGCCCGCGCAGGAATCATCACCAAGGAGATGATCTACGTCGCCGAGCGCGAGAATCTCGGCCGCAAGACCCAGCTCGAGCGCGCGGAAGCAGCCCTTGCCGACGGTGAAAGCTTCGGCGCCGCGGTGCCAGCCTTCGTCACGCCGGAGTTCGTCCGCAGCGAGATCGCCCGCGGCCGCGCCATCATCCCCTGCAACATCAACCACGCCGAACTCGAGCCGATGATCATCGGCCGCAACTTCCTGACCAAGATCAACGCCAATATCGGCAACTCGGCGGTGACCTCATCGGTCGAGGAGGAAGTCGACAAGATGGTGTGGGCGATCCGCTGGGGCGCCGACACCGTGATGGACCTCTCCACCGGCCGCAACATCCACACCACGCGGGAATGGATTTTGCGCAACTCGCCGGTGCCGATCGGCACCGTTCCGATTTATCAGGCGCTGGAGAAGTGCGAAGGCGATCCCGTCAAGCTGACCTGGGAGCTCTACAAGGACACGCTGATCGAGCAGTGCGAACAGGGCGTCGACTATTTCACGATCCACGCCGGCGTCCGCCTGCCCTACATCCACCTCACCGCCAACCGCGTCACCGGCATCGTGTCGCGCGGCGGCTCGATCATGGCGAAGTGGTGCCTGGCGCATCACAAGGAGAGCTTCCTCTACACCCATTTCGACGAGATCTGCGACCTCATGCGCAAGTATGACGTCTCGTTCTCGCTCGGCGACGGCCTGCGCCCCGGCTCGATCGCCGACGCCAACGACCGCGCGCAGTTCGCCGAACTGGAGACGCTCGGCGAGCTCACGAAGATTGCGTGGGAGAAGGGCTGCCAGGTCATGATCGAGGGCCCCGGCCATGTGCCGATGCACAAGATCAAGATCAACATGGACAAGCAGCTCAAGGAATGCGGCGAAGCCCCGTTCTACACTCTCGGGCCGCTGACCACCGATATCGCGCCGGGCTATGACCACATCACCTCGGGCATCGGCGCCGCCATGATCGGCTGGTTCGGCTGCGCCATGCTCTGCTACGTCACGCCGAAAGAGCATCTGGGTCTCCCAGATCGTAACGACGTCAAGGTCGGCGTCATCACCTACAAGATCGCGGCCCACGCGTCTGACCTGGCCAAGGGCCACCCCGCCGCGCAACTGCGCGACGACGCGCTGTCGCGCGCCCGCTTCGACTTCCGCTGGCAGGACCAGTTCAACCTCGGCCTCGACCCCGAGACCGCGAAGAGCTTCCACGACGAGACGCTGCCGAAGGAAGCCCACAAGGTCGCGCATTTCTGTTCGATGTGCGGCCCAAAGTTCTGCTCGATGAAGATCACGCAGGACGTCCGCGACTACGCGGCGACGCTGAATGATCCGACGGGAGTCGGGATGTCGATCTCAGGCACCATCGAGGACGGCATGGCGTCGATGAGCGCCAAGTTCAAGGAGATGGGCGAGAACCTGTATCTCGATGCGGAGAAGGTGAAGGAGAGCAACCGGGTGTTGTAAGGGGGACTCGCCTTCTATCGTCGTGTCCGCGATTGACTCTGGGCGCATCAAAAATTCAAAGAGCCGGGCGACAGCCCGGCTTTGTACGTCTAGGTTGCGAACACCAGCGCGAAATGACAAAGTCATGTCAAATGACAATTGTGCAGGAAGTTCATCGCCGCGAGCCAGATTCCGCTCAAGAGAATGATCATGGCTATTGAAGCTATTTCAATAACGAAGCTTGCTCCGCTCATCACCAAGTTAGCAGGAGTATTTGCATCTCCCGCCATGGGCGTTGCCAGTCGGGCTAAAGCGAAGTTGGAGGTAGTTTTTAGAAAGGGTTTTTCTCGCTTTGTTGAGGAGAATCTCAGACGATTTGCAGTCGTCAAAACGATCATCTCGAGCAGCACGCCGATTCCGTTTTCCGATCTTTATGTGAATCTATATGTGGCGCGCTCCAAAGCGATATCGCGTGACGAGGATTTCTTAATAGAGATCGAGAGCTATAGGAACGTGCTATTTTCAGCCGCCGCTGGCTCCGGAAAATCGATGTTGATGCGCTATCTTTACCTAAAATTCCTTGAGGTTCAGACGGAACGACTTCCTATTCTGATAGAATTGCGAGAGCTAAACGAACACTCCGGCACATCTCTTCGAGATTATGTTCAATTAAAAATTGCAGACTACATTGATGGGTTCTCCGACAAGCAACTTCGGTACGCCCTAGAGACAGGGCGCATCATCCTCATGTTAGACGGCGTCGACGAGATCAATCACGACAGGCGAATCGAACGCGAAGCCGAGATAAACGAACTAGCAGCACGCTTTCGCAATACGTGGATTTTTGTCTCCAGTCGCCCCGCCGAAACGTTCGCTAGGTGGCAGACATTTCACGTGTTCGAGGTTCAACCCCTTACAAAGCAACAGGTCGAACTCCTAATCGATAACATTCCGTATGACGCAGACGCCAAGAGTGTCTTTAAGCGGAAGCTAGGCGAGGGATTATACGAGGAACACGTTCAGTTTCTAACGAATCCTCTTCTGACAATAATGATGCTGATCACGCTTGAGCAGTTTGCTGAAGTGCCCACCAAGATTCACCTGTTCTACGAATATGCGTTCGAGGCTCTCTTTGGTAAGCATGACGCGACAAAGGCCGGATTCCAAAGGAAGCGTCATACGTCATTGCCGTTAGACGACTTCAAACGCCTATTTGCCTATTTTTGTATGATTACCTACGCGAGGAAAACGAATTCGTTCACATCCGATCAAACGTTGAGCTTTATACAGCAGGCAATTGAATCGTCTCAGATAGATGTCGAAAAAACGCTATTTCGAAGTGACCTCACCGAAAGCGTCTGCATGCTGATACGGGATGGGTTTGAGTACACTTTCAGTCATCGGTCATTCCAAGAATACTTTACTGCATACTTCTTATCCCGCATCAAAGTGGACGAATTTGCGACCATCTTCCCGCGGCTGATTGAACGCGCGACATCTGATAATGTTGTCGGAATGGTCGCCGAAATGAACCGCGAGAAGTTCGAAGAGGCTTGGGCACTGCCATTCTTAGTCGACCTTGAAGAACGCATCGGCGATATAGACGCACAAAAAGATTGCGTATCGTTTGACGCCGCAGTGTTCGGAGGATGGCCTACCTTTTGTGCATTCGTTCTCGACGCCAATGAAGAAGCAGATTCCGTAATGCTTGCGCTCAACCGCACCGGGAAAGCGAGACAAGGGGCGAACGGAAAACCTCGCCTAACGGAGGGCCGATATGCCCTTTACCAAGCTTACGGGGTGTTCCGTGAGATCCATGATTGCCTAGAAGAGAGGGGGTACATTTCCGATCTCGAGATGCTGCGTCGAATAGTTGACGGTCGCGTACTCGGAGATGACTCTCGATTTGCATCTTGGAGAGAAAAATCAGGAAGCGAACTAACCGTTGAAGACTCGTTTCCTTACGTCGAACTTCGGCCGGAAGACCACAGTTGGTTTTGTGAGACACATTGGGGACTGTTTCTTCAGTTGGAAGGCCAACTAGTTCCCAGGCTAACAAAGGAAGTGAAAGATCGCGTCGAGCGCCGTAGAAAGGGACTTGCTTCAATTCTAGAGAGCTCACCGAACAAGGATCGCTAGCGGATGCAACGCAAAGGATCGAAATGACCCACGGCCTTACGCCCGCTTCACAAGAAGCTGCTGCATGAGGCTGGATGCAAAAGTCTACGCTAACGCGCGAGGGGCCGCCGCCCGTATACTGGTACCTGAACCCGCACTAAGCGCAATCTCCTGATACCCCCTCGCCGCCACTTCGTTGATGATCCCCAAAAACTTCGGCGTGCCGCCGTTGTAGACGAAGTACCGCACCGTGCCCTCCTCGTGCCCCGCCACGTTGGAGTTGTAGCCGGTGAACCACGACTTGGCTTTGCGCATCAGCATGATCTCGTACATTTTGGCGACATGCGCGGTCCAGCGCTGTTGCGCCTCCAACGTGGCGTCGGCGCGAGTCGAGCCGCGGTCCCACATGTATTGCAGCAGGTTCGTGCACCAGTTGACGCCGTTCTCGATGCCGCGTGGAAAGTTCGTCGAGGCGGAGGCGCTTTGCGGGCCGGTCGGCATCAGCAGGTTCGGAAAGCCGTGGACCAGCATGCCGAGGAAGGTGGACGGCGCCTGCTTCCATTTGTCGGCGAGCTTCTCGCCACCGATGCCGCTGATGTCGATCAAATCATAGGCGCCGGTGATGGCATCGAAGCCGGTGGCGTAGACGATGATGTCGAACTCATATTCGCGCTCGGTGGTGCGCAGGCCTGTCTCGGTGATGCGCTCCAGCGGCGTCTCCTTGAGATCGACGAGGTGCACATTGTCGCGGTTATAGGCCTCGAAATATCTGGTCTCCAGCGGCAGGCGCTGCACGCCGAAGCCGTGATCCCTCGGGATCAGCTTTTCGGCAACCTTGGGATCGTGCACGCGGCGGCGGATGCGGCCGGCGATATATTCGGACAACTCCGCATTGGCGGCTTCATCCATGAAAATCTCGCGGAAATTCGCCAGCCAGATGCCGAAGCCGGGCTCGTCGTAGAGTCTGTCCCACAGCGCCAGCCGTTCCTCCCGCGTCACCTCGTAGAAGCCGCGCTTGTCGGGCCCGTGCACAAAGCTGCCCGGCGTCAGCGCGCAGGCCGCAAAGATCTCGTCATAGCGCGCGCGGATGTCGGCCATTTCGGCTTCGGAAATCGCGCTGTTGTTGAGCGGCGCGCTCCAGTTGGGCCGGCGCTGGAACACGGTGAGCTCGCCGACCTTGTCGGCGATCTCGCCGATCACCTGGATGCCGGTGGCGCCGGTGCCGATCACGGCGACCTTCTTGCCGGCGAGATCGACCGGTTGCTGCGGCCAGTAATAGGTATGGAACGAGCGGCCCTTGAAGTCGTCAACGCCGTCCACGCGCGGCATCGTCGGCGCCGAGAGTAGTCCGATTGCGAGCACCACGAAGCGGCAGGTCAGCGTGCGGCCGTCGCTGGTCGTGAGATGCCAGAGATCGCGCGCCTCGTCGAAGCGCATCGCCTCGACCTTGCAGTTGAACTGCATATGCTTGCGCAGATCGAACTTGTCGGCGACGTAATTGAGGTAGCGCAAATTCTCCGGCTGGCCGGAAAAGCGCTCCTTCCAGTGCCACTCGTCGAGCAGTTCGCGTGAGAACGAGAAGCCGTACGTGTAGCTCTCGGAATCGAAGCGGCAGCCGGGATAGCGGTTCCAGTACCAGGTGCCGCCGAGATCGGGCGCGCCTTCGAGCACGGTGGCGTCGATGCCGAGATCGGCCAGCCGCTTGATCTGATAAATGCCCGCCACGCCGGCGCCGACGACGATCACCTCGTAATGGGTTTTGGCCGCTTCGGTCATTTCCCGCTCCGGAATTCTTCTTGGCTCTGTTGGCTGGATTACAGACCGTTTTGCCGGAGCAGGCAACCGCAGGATCGGCCATGCAACTTGCGTTGAGGCGCTGGGGTGCGATAGTGCGGGGCGAGGGACGCATGCACTATTTCGGAATAATGGAATAATACCGCTGAGTTGCCCGACGTGTCAAGTCGTCATGTCGAACGCGGGCAACCGCCGGCTACTTTGCATGGGGTTGTTTTCGATGTTTTGGCAGCCGGCTGGCGTAGCCCGGATGGAGCGGAGCGCAATCCGGGAGAAGTCCATCCGCGGGTACACCGCTCCCGGATTTCGCTGCGCTACATCCGGGCTACACGCATGATGTCATCACCTGACGCCATCACTCACCGCCTCCCCGACCAGCTCCGCGCCAACCTGCGCCTTGTCTTCGTCGGCACCGCGGCCAGCACGCGCTCGGCCGCGGTCGGGCACTATTACGCCCATCCCGGCAATCGGTTCTGGCGCGCGCTGCATGAGGCCGCCATCACGCCGCGGCGCTATCAGCCGGATGAGTTCGCCGCGCTGCTCGCGCTCGGCATCGGCTTCACCGATCTCTCCAAGTCCGGCGCAGGGATGGATCACGAGATCGCAAGGCAATCGTTCGACGTCGCGGGCTTCCGCGCGAAGATCGAGAAATATCGACCGAAGACCATCGCCTTCACCAGCAAGAAGGCGGCGAGCCTGTTCTACAACAGATCGACCAGTGCGATCGCGCTCGGCCAGCAGCCGTCGGTGAGCGACTTTCCCGACGTGTTCGTGCTATCGTCACCCTCGGGCGCAGCGTCCGGGACCTGGACGTTGCAGCCGTGGCGCGATCTGGCTGAGTGGATCGGGCGTCAGTAGCTCGAATGAACGGAGCGATGTCCGGGGCAACGCCCGCCGCTTATCGCTTCGCTCATGCGGGCTACGCAGCTATTCTCATCTTTCAGTGACCAAGCGAGGATGCCCATGTCGATAAAACACTTCCCTCCCCCGCCAGGCATCAAGTCCCCGCCGCTCTCGTTCGGCGCCCGCGTCGGCGACCTGCTGTTTATCTCCGGCATTCCCGGGTTCGATGCGAATGGCGCGCTGCCTGACACGTTCGAGGCGCAGTTCGCCAATGTCGTGACCAATTTCAAGCGCGTGCTGGATGAAGCCGGCGCCACGATGCGCGACCTCGTCAAGGTCAACGTGCTGCTGACCCGCGCCGCCGACGTCGCCACGATGAACGCGCTCTATGCCGGGGCGTTTGGGCCGGCGCCCTATCCGGCGCGCACCACCTGCGTGGTGCTGGCGCTGCCGAACCCGCAGATGCTGATCGAGATCGAGGGCGTGGCTGCGGTGAAGGGACAATAACTCCCCCCGTCATTCCGGGGCGCGCCTCTTGGCGCGAGCCCGGAATGACGAGCGGAAAGATCGCGGAGCGCATTATTCCTTCAACGTGATCGCGAGCCCTGAGAGGTCGACATTGGCCATCAGGCCGAGCTGCTTGCCGGCCAATTCCAGGATCGCGCCGTTCTGGTTGGTCAGCACGATGCCGCGCACGCCGGCGCCGAATGCAACGCCGACGCCCGCCGCGCCATAGACGCCGGCGATGTCCTGGGCCCGGCGGATGTTCCGGACCTTGCCCTGCAACGTGGTCTGGGAACCGCCGAAGACGAGACCATAGTCCAGCCCGCCGGCGGTGAGCCCGTAGGTCTGGCCGTGGAAGGTCATGACGCCTTTGCCGATCGAGCCGCCGAAGACCCAGCCCGCCTTGAAGATGACGAGTGTCACGGCGCCCTCGTCGGCCAGGGCGGCGGACGATCCGGCGAGCAGCCCCAGCGCGAGCAGCACGGCGCGGGCGGCGGATGACAATCTCATGGGGGATACTCCGGATGATGTGAGAGGCGGATCGATTCGCGCCAATCTAGCCGATGCGCGACGCCGTTGAAATGTCCGCCGGGACATGCGGGGGCAGCGCGCCGATCGGGCTGCCGCACCCCAATCACTGAGTTGCCCGACGGCGCAAGCCCCCTCGCAAAACTCGGGCAAATCGCGCCGCGAGAATGCGGATGTATGACTCGCAAGCGGCGCAACATGCTCGCTGTCGTCCCGGGCTTGACCCGGGACCCATACGCCGCGGCCCGCGGAAAGGGCACAAGCGGAGTCGACTTCGCTCGCTTACGTAATTCGGTGGTTATGGGTCCCTGCTTTCGCAGGGACGACGGGAGAGGTTGCCGCGAGGAGCGGAGACCACCCTACGCATCCCTACCGCATCGTGATCGCCAGCCCGCTCAAATCCGCGTTCGCCATCAGCCCGACCTGATGCCCGGTCAACTCGAGCACCGCGCCCTTCTGGTTGGTGAGCACGATCGCGCGGGCGCCGCGGCCGAGCGCGAGGCCGGCACCGGCGGCGCCGTAGACGCCGGCAATGTCGCTGGCGCGGTTGATGTTGCTGACGCGGCCGCGCAGCACGGTCTTCGAGCCGCCGAACACCAGGCCGTAGTCGAGGCCGCCGGTGGAGAGCGAATAGGAGCGGCCGCGGAACGTGAGCGTGCCGCTGCCGCCGGAGCCGCCGATGATCCATCCCGCCTTGTAGATCACGAGCGTCACGAAGCCACTGTCAGCGCGGACGGCGGACGAGACGGCGAGGCCCGCGAAGGCCATGAGTGCTGCCAGCGCGGCACGAAGGACGGATGCTCTCATTGGTGCGGTCTCCCCAAAATGTTTGTCACATCGCGACATCAAGCGAATCGCGCCTGGCGAACTGTAGCAAGCAAACAAGGCGGCGCAATTTGGGACAGCGGCGGCCCGCTCATCGCGAGCTTTTCCGCGCGGTCAGCATTGAACCTGACCGCCGGGTTCCAACACTCAAATCATGTCCGGGGCGACACGCCCCAGCGCTCTCAAAAGAGCTCCCAAATTGCCTTTGCGGAGCAAGACTTTTTCAAACCGGAGATTTCCCATGCCTCGTTTCTTGCGTCGTCTGCCGATTGCCTGTGCCGCCCTTGCCGTCACCATCTCTGCGCTTGCCGCAGCAGGCCCCGCGAGCGCCACGCCCTATCATCTGATCCGCTGGCAGGACACCGGCGTCTGCCAGATCTGGGACCAGAGCATCCCGACCGTGCCGTGGCCGTCGAACTATGCCGTCGTCAGCGAGGAGCTGCCGACCTTCGAGGCCGCTTTTGCCTACAAGACCGGTCTCTTGAGCAACGGCACCTGCTCGTTCTGAGCGTCTCTGATCGAATGCACCGGGCGGGCACGCGGTTACGCCGCGGAGCCCGCGCTTGCGCTGTCTGGAATCACTGCGTCACTTCAATGATGCCTGATCAGCGCGTCGCGCGCGGCGGCGAGTTCGTGGAACGCCGGCCCGTTGCCGCCACCGTCAGGATGCGCCGTTTTGGCAGCGTGCTTGAAGGCCTGATGGATTTCGGTCGTGGCGAGGCGGCGGCCGAGCGGCAGGCCGAGCAATTGCCGATACTGATCCTCCTGCGTCGGCGCCTTCGGCGCCAGGCCGCGCCGGCCGAACAGCGGCATCGCGAGCATATGCAGCGCGTCGCCGATGATGCCGAGGCGGCGCAGTGCCATCACCCGGGTGCGGCGGTCGGCGGATGTCAACGCAGCCCGGCGCAGGATCGGCAGCACCTGTGCGGCCGCCTGCCGCAGCGTCTCGTCGAGATCGGTCGCCGCGATCTCCGCGACCATCCGGGCCATCTCGCGATAGTCAGGATCGGGCGTCGCGTAAAAACGCTCGATCGCGAGTTTCCATTGCCTGATCTGCGGGTGCATGTTCGAGTCCATAGGCATCATCCGAATTCGGATAACAGCAACGCGCAAACACCGCTTGGCGTTTCACTTGCTGCAGTTTTGAATAGTGTTGTCGACAACATCCAAAAATAGACGAGGAAACGCCATGCCCCTTCTCGACAATCACATCGCCGTCATCACCGGTGCAGGCTCCGGCATCGGGCGCGCGATCGCTTTGGGCTATGGGCGGGAGGGTGCGCGCATCGTGCTGCTCGACATGAACGGCGAGGCGGCTGCCGAGGCGGCAAAGGACATCCGCGATGCCGGCGGCAAGGCGGAAAGTTTCAAACTCGACGTCACCAATCGCGACGCCTGTACCGCGATGGCGAAACTTGTCGCCGACAAGGTCGGAGCGGTTTCGATCCTGGTCAACAATGCCGGCATTGCCCGCCGCAACGGCATGCTCGGCGCGGACGAGGCCGTGATCAAGGACTGGGAAGACATCATCGCGATCAATCTGACCGGCGTCTTCAACGTGACGCATGCGTTCCTCGCACCCTTGCGCAAGACCAAGGGACGCATCGTCAATATCGGCTCGATCCAGTCCTTTGTGCACCTGCGCACGCCGAGCTCGCCGGCCTATACCGCCTCCAAGCATGGCGTGCTCGGCTTCACCAAGGCGCTCGCCGCCGAGCTCGGCAAGGACGGCGTACGGGTCAATGCGATCGGCCCCGGCTTCATCGAGACGCCGCTGAACGAGAAGGTGCGCGCCACCAATCCTGATCTGGTGAAGGTGTTCATGGACCACACCCCGCTCGGCCGCGCCGGCAAGCCGGAGGACATCGTGGGTCCCGCGATCTTCCTCGCATCTGATCTCGCGGCCTATGTGTCCGGCACGATCCTGATGGTCGATGGCGGCTATCGGACACTGTGACCGATGGAACCGCAATCGTGGCGATTTCGGGGTATTTTCCTTACAACGCAGATGGTTAGGGGTGCGTTAAGACGTTGTTAACCAAACCGGCTCACCGTGAAATTACGGACTAGGGGTAGTTCATTCTCGATGTTTCCGCTTCATCGCTGAGGCGAGCGTTGATCGGGAGGTGTCATGTCTTACGCGTCCACCCTGCCGTCGCCGGAAGCTTTGCTGCCGTCGCTGGCCCCAAATGAAGTCGTGCCATTGCTCATTGGCGCCACCGTCGGCGAGGTCGAGCGCGAGCTCGTGCTGCAGACCTTGGCGCGCTGCGACGGCAACCGCACCCGCGCCGCGCGCGTGCTCGGACTGTCGGTCCGCACCCTGCGCAACAAGATCCGCGAATACTCCGCCGACGGCGTCGAGGTGCCGCCGCACA
This sequence comes from Bradyrhizobium sp. LTSP885, assembly GCF_000938305.1. Lineage (GTDB taxonomy): Bacteria > Pseudomonadota > Alphaproteobacteria > Rhizobiales > Xanthobacteraceae > Bradyrhizobium. Next base: position 25,865 of record NZ_JYMT01000002.1, on the reverse strand, counting down.
GCGAACGCGCGGCGGCGTAGCCGTTCAGATCGGCGGATCGATCGCAAGACGCATCGAATTATGACTGTTGATCCTTGCGTCGGCGCCGGCCGGCGGAATTGAAGCCGTCGTCCAACCTCTGTTACAAACGGCTCCACATCTCGACGGAGCATCGCAGTGGCTGACGACACAACTTCCCGCCGGGGGCCACAGGGCCGCCAGGGCGAGCCGGGCCGACCGGGTCCGCAGGGACATCCAGGACGGCCGGGGGCGGAAGGCGTGCGCGGCAAGCCGGGTCCGGTCGGCAAGGCCGGCCCGATCGGCAAGGCCGGCCCGCAGGGCAAGCCTGGCGCACAGGGCAAGGCAGGCCCGCAAGGCGCGCGCGGTGAGGCTGGTCCGCGAGGCGCCCCGGGACCGGCAGGCCCGCGCGGTGAAGCCGGACCGGCCGGCCAACTGCCGTCGCTCGACCAGGTGATGCCGTGGCTGCACATGATCTTCGACGCTTACGAAGACTACAAGCGCACCAAAGAGCGCGAAGCGATCGAGCAGGCCGAGCACGAGGCCGCTGAGCGCGCGGCGGCGGAAGCGATCGCCTATGACGACGTCGATACCGGCGACTTCGGCGAGGATGATTCAGGCGAGGACGACGATCACAAGAAAAAGAAGAAGCACCGTCACAAGGACAAGAAGGACAAGAAGTAACGCGTTCAGCTCCGCGGACGCCAAACAGCGTGCGGTTCGCGCGTTGGCGATCTAGCGATCGCCGGGCGGAACGAGGCGGATGAACTGGAACACCCAGCGCATGGCGTAGTACCAGGCGACGCCTGCGAATGCCCCGCAGATCGACAGGATGATGACATTGGTGCGGTCGATCACCCCGCTCGACCACAGCATGCCGCAGGTCCACAGAACGGCGAATGCGATCGAACAGAGGGTGAGCAGGACGGCAGGCTTCATGGCGTTGCTCCGGGCCGGGTGGACGGCGATGTTGCCTGGTGCTGCGCCGCTGGTCCGTGAGCTGGATCACGGACTGGCGCCAATCTCAGCCGAACCGCAGCCGCGAACGCTCCTTGGCCTTTTCCGCCTCGATCTCGCGATCGCGCGCCGGCGAGGTGGTCTGCAACGAGATCAGCAGCCTTCTCGCCGTCTCGGACACCTCGGTCACGGCCTGGTTGAACGCGGCCTCGTTAGCCAGCGACGGCTTGTTGAAGCCGGACAGTTTGCGCACGAATTGCAGCGCCGAGGCCTGGATCTCGTCCTCGGTAGCGGGCGGCTCGAAGTTGAACAGCGTCTTGATGTTGCGGCACATGGTGGTCTCCCTGTCCCCGGTCATGGGTTGCTCCCTCAAGGACGATCGGCTGCTGCAAAATGCGACATCGTGGTCTAGTCTGGCACCCCTGATCGTCCACGGCGGAGAGGTTCCAATGAGCCACGTGATCTACAAGGTCGTCCAGCACGACGGCGGCTGGGCCTATACCGTCAGCGGCGTGTTTTCGGAACCGTTTCCGACCCATGCCGCGGCACTTGCCGCCGCGCGACGCGTCGCTGCCGAGCAGCGCGTGCCCGGGCGCACCGAGGCGATCGAGTACGAGACATCAGACGGGAAATGGCACACCGAAACCGCGGCCGGCAATGACCGCCCGGAGACGGAAGTCGAGGACGGCCGCTAGTCAGAACGGAACCTGCACGCCAAGCCGATCGAAGAACGCTCGCCCCCGGTCCGTGATGCGCAGCGCACGCGGAATGCGGTGCGGCGCAACACAGCGCGTCTGGAGCAGCCGCGCCAGCACGGCGTTGGCAAAGGGACCGGCGAGGTGCGGCACGCGCTCGGTCCAGTCGTTGCAAGCGCGCAGATGCGGCTGACGCGCCGGATCGAAATCGATCTCCTCGGCCCGGCACCACGCCAGCCCCTGTTCGGTCACGCGGCCGGCGCGGCCATCGACCACGACGAGCCGCCGCCGTATCAGCGCATTGGACAGCAACACACCAAGCTGGCCCGCCAGATGATGGTAGCAGGTGCGTGACTGCCTGAGCTGCTCGGCCGGCATCACACGCTTGCGCGCGGCGCCCGCTCTGGCTGCAAGGTCGACCAGGCTCTCGATCAGCGCCGCAACGTCGTCGTCCCTGATCCGGTAATACCTGAACCGGCCCTGCGCCCAGACCGACAGCACGCGCGCATCGACCAGCTTCTGCAGATGCGCGCTGGCGCTCTGCGGCGAGATGCCGGCGACGGAGGCAAGCTCACCGGCGGGCAGCGCCTTGCCGTCGGCCAGCGCGCTGACCATCGCCTCGCGCGCCGGATCGCCCAGCGCCTCGGCGATCCGCGCGAATCCCGTCTGCACGGACTGACCGGATGATCCCACAGCTTCGTCCTCCAAATCGATCGGAACAGTCCTACCTGCAATCCGGAGGCTTCGAAACTCATTTCAGATTTTCCTGAAACATCACAGCCGCCCTATCCGCTCTGATCGGCACAGGTCAACGGAGAGAAAGAGAACAGCCATGACAACCGACAGGAACGATGCGGAACGCATCTACAGGCTCTGGGACGAGGCCCTTGGCAACAAGGATCTCGAGGCGGCGCTGGCGCTCTATGCGTCCGAGGCCTCGATCGAAAGCCCGCTGGTTCAGCACCTGATGCAGACGCGCGAGGGGATTGTCCGCGGCAAGGATGCACTGCGCGAGTTCATCACGCTTGTGTTCCGCACCAATCCGCCGCAGCGCAAACGCTTCAAGCAGGGTTTCTTCAGCGACGGCCGCGTCCTCACATGGGAATATCCGCGCCAGTCGCCTGAGGGCGATCAGATGGACCTGGTCGAAATCATGGAGATCGAGGACGGCCTGATCCGGCGCCACCGCGTCTATTGGGGATGGTATGCCCTCAATGTGCTGAGGGAGGGCTAGCTCGACAATTCCACCTCAGCCCTGCGCGCGACGGTCGCCGTCATGATAGGCTCGCGCCCGAGCGGCTGGACGAACGCGCCGTGCCCGGGGAGAAACACGATGATCCGTTTGTGCGCCGCGCTTGCAGTCGCTCTCGTCTCGATATCGGTCACGGCAATGGCTGCAGATTATCCTGCGCCGCAGGACGGCGAGTGGATCGCGAAGGACTTCAAGTTCCACACCGGCGAGATCATGCCGGAGCTGCGGCTGCACTACACCACGGTCGGCGCGCCGACCGGACAGCCGGTGCTGGTGCTGCACGGCTCCGGCGGTTCGGCAGCCAGCATGCTGACGCCGAGCTTCGCCGGCGAATTGTACGGGCCCGGCCAGCCGCTCGACGCATCGAAATACTACATCATCATCCCCGACGGCATCGGACACGGCAAATCCTCGAAACCGTCGGATGTGATGCGGACGAGCTTTCCGAAATACGATTACGACGACATGGTCGATGCGCAGTACCGGCTCGTCACCGAGGGCCTCGGCATCAAGCATCTGCGACTCGTGATCGGCAACTCGATGGGCGGCATGCATACCTGGGTCTGGGGCGTACGCTATCCGCAGATGATGGACGTGCTGGTGCCGATGGCATCGCAGCCGACCGCGATGGCGGCGCGCAACTGGATCCTGCGCCGGATGATGCTGGAGACGATCCGCAACGATCCCGACTACAACAACGGCAACTACACGAGCCAGCCGCGGATGATGAAATACGCCGTCGCGGCCTATCGTTTCGCCAGTGCCGGCGGCACGCTCGGCTACCAGACTTTGGCGCCATCAGCAGCGCAGGCCGACAAGATGGTCGACGACCAACTGGCGCTGCCGGTCACATCAGACGCCAACGACTATGTCTATCAATGGGAAGCCTCGCACGATTACGATCCGTCGGCTGGAATGGAGAAGATCGAGGCTGTTCTGCTCGCGATCAATGCCGCCGACGATGAACGCAATCCTGCGGAGACCGGCGTCACCGAGGCTGCGGTGAAGCGGATCAAGAATGGCAAGATCTATCTCGTCCCCGCCAGCACCGAGACGCGCGGCCATCTCACTACCGGCGACGCAAAATTCTACGCCAAACAATTGCAGGAGCTGCTGCAGACTGCACCGCAGCGAACGATGTAGGCTGAACCCTGGGATCAGCGCCATGTCACAAAGCCGCTTCCGCAAGACTGCGTTGAGCCTGCCCGACACGGTCGAGGGTGCGCATCAGGGCCACGCCGACTTCCGCGTCGGCAAGCGCATTTTCGCGACGCTTGGCTATCCCGATGACGCCTGGGCATGGTCAAGCTGACGCCGGAGCAGCAGGCGATCGTGGTCGCGGCGGAGCCTGAGATCTTCCGGCCGGTGCCGGGCGGTTGGGGCAAGGGCGGCAGCACCAATGTCCGGCTTGCGAAAGCCGACCCGGCGACGTTGCGCAGCGCGCTGACGATGGCGTGGGACAATCTCGCGGCGAAGCCGGCCGCGAAACCGCGCGCCGCGAAGCGTGCCTGATTTTCGCAGCGCATCAAATTCCGCCGCGCCGCCTCGCTCATTCTTTGAGCATGCATCTCGTGCGCGGTTCGTGCCTAATTGCGGGCAATAAATGGATTCGCCGATGCGTCGTCCGCCGCGCATGGGCAGCCGGGATGTTACGTGGAGGATCCGGATGCGAAGGTTCACGCATATCGCCCTGCTTGCGTGGCTCTCGACGTTGGCGGGCGCAGCGCTCGCGTTCGACAACGGTCAGTACGACAACGTGCCATCTGACATTCGCGCCTGGTTCAAGAGCGTGATGGCGCCGAACGGCGTACCCTGCTGTGACATCTCCGACGGCCATCGCACCAGTTACGATGTCCGCGACGGCGCCTATTGGGTGCCGATCGAAGGCGAGTGGATGATGGTGCCCGAACGTGCGGTGATCCGCGATCGCGGCAATCCGGTCGGCGAAGCTGTCGTGTGGTATGTGCATCATCGCGGCGGCATCATCATCAGCTGTTTTGTCCCCGCCGACGCGGTCTAGAGCGTTTTCAAGCGAAGTGGATACCGGTTCGCGTGAAGAAAACGCGTCAAAACAAGAATCTAGAGCACCGTTCCGATTCCATCGGAACGGAATAGCTCTAGCGTTCCGCGTGGTGCGCACTGCGGAGCCGTGTTAGGTCCGCTGATGATCTCCGCCACACCTGACGAACGTATCCGTACCATCCTGCGTTGGACCCTCGCTGCGATCTACGCCGCGGCCGGCATTGCGCATCTCTGGGTGCCCGACAAGCTGCTTGCCATTACGCCATCCTGGGTGCCGTTCGCCCCGCAGGTGATTTTCATCACCGGGATTTGCGAGCTCGCCGGCGCTGCGGCGCTGGTTACGAAGCCGTTGCGCTGGTGGGCCGGCGTCGCACTCGCGGCCTATGCGATCTGCGTCTGGCCCGCGAATATCAAGCACGCGATCGACGGCATCGCATTGCCCTACATCAGCAACAGCTGGTTCTACCACGGGCCGCGGCTGGCATTTCAGCCGGTGCTGGTCTGGTGGGCGCTCTATTCCGCCGGGGTGATCGACTGGCCGTGGCGGAAGCTCAGATAGGCCGTTCTGCAGGAACTCAAGAGCAGCAGCTTTGACGCAATACGAATAGCCTCGCGCCCTTTTGAGGCGGCGCCCCCCCTGTTAACATTACTTCTTAACCATTAATTAAGTATGGGTTTGCGGGCGCGACGGGACGCGGCTTAGCGTCCGCACAATCCTTCGTAACCGAAGAGTTGGTGCGTGCCATGGCGTATCGGATATCTGCGGCGCTTGTTGCGTCGCTCGGCGTTGCAGCGCTGATGTCTGCGTCCTCGACCGAGACTTTCGCGAGATCGGGAGCAGCGCCGCGCGGCGCGTTCACGTCCCCACATCCAGCCTTCCGGCATCACGGGCGCGTGCCCGGCACCTTCTGGCCGGTCGCAGGCGGATATGGATACTATGACGGTCCGTCCGGCGAACCCCTCACCGAGGTTGCGCCGCCGGTCTCGAACGACGTCCGTTATACCACCACCTATGACGTTCCCTGGGACTGGGCGCATCGGTATCCGCCGGCGGTGGTGCCGTCCGATCGTCCCTATGTGTCGAGTTGCCCCACGGAGAGCGTGGTCGTCCCTGGACGCGGCGGAGATCGGACCGTCAACATCACCCGGTGCTACTGACCGACCCGACATCCACCCGCTAGAATCGAAAGAGGCCGCCCAGATGGACGCCCTCTCGCAATTTTGAGGGATGGTCTCCGATCCCGAGCGAAGCCGATCAGGACTCCTCGCCCTTCAGATGGCCGACGTGCTTCTGGGTGTAAAGTTCAAGGCCGATGCGCTTGATCAGGTCGAGCTGGGTCTCGAGGAAATCGATGTGGTCCTCCTCGTCCTTCATCAGCTGCTCGAACAGGTCGCGGCTGACATAGTCCTTGACGCCGTGGCAGTAGGTCGCCCCCTCCTGGTACAGCGTTCGTGCGCCGATCTCGGCGGCGAGGTCACACTCGATGATCTCCTTGACGTCCTGGCCGATCTTCAGGGGATCAAGAACCTGCAGGTTCGGGAAGCCGTCCAGGAACAGGATGCGATCGACGAACTTGTCGGCGTGCTCCATCTCCTCGATGGATTCCTTGCGCCAGACCTTGGCCATCTCGATCAGGCCCCAATTTTTCAGCATCCGGTAGTGCAGCCAGTACTGGTTGATGGCGGTCAGTTCGCTGCGCAGCCCCTTGTTGAGATAATCGATGACCTTCGGGTCGCCCTGCATGATCCACTCCACCTGTCGCGGCCAAAATCGGCCGGATTCTAATTTAGAACGCTTCTAAATCAGATTACCGGCGAGAGCAACCCTCCGCGGAAGCGGCGCGTGGATAAAGAAAACAGGGGATTTGCAGGGGACTCAGTAGGCCGCGAGCGCAAACTCGGCGGCCGGCTCGTCTTCGTTGGCAGCGTGGGAAAAGCCGTGCGGGCAGCCAGTGCAGCAAGCCTTGGCGCAGGGGCCAAGCGCCTCGTCGATGATGGCCTTGATGGTACGCGCGCAGCGGCCGCATTCGGCGCTGCAGCCGAGACAGCCATAGACCTGCTTGGCATTGCGCGTCGGCGCGCCGCCGGCCGTCACGGCGGCGCGGACATCGTGGTCGCTGAGGACGTTACAGGAACAGACAATCATCGGAGAAAGGCAGGTCCATTGGTGATGCTACAAATGATCTATTGAACGGCTCGATCGGATGCAAAAGGAAAACACGCTTTTTGAAGCAATTCCAAACTGATGCGGGATTCAGATTGGAACGAGTCTAAAACTCATTCCGCGACCGGCCCTGTTCACGGGCACGGTCTCGCGATTGGCGTCAGTCGCCACTTCCGCCGCCGCCTCCATCGCCACCACCGCCGCCGCAGTCGCCACCGCCTGAATCGCCGCTGAAGCTGTCACCGCTGCAGCTCGCAGAACTGCCTGAGCTGTCGCCTCCGAGCCAGCCGAGGTTCAAGGCATCACCGCTGGAACCACTGGCCGCACCGTCACCTGCGGCGCTGCTCCGCCTGGCACCACGGCTCGCTTTCGCGCTGATCAGGACAAAGACGACCAGCGAGGTGCCGGCGACCGCGATCATGAACGTCGCCATTCCACTCATCACCCCCGTCTCCACCTGTGCGGCATCAGTAGCCCCGTTCTCTATTTGTGCACCGCAAGAACATCTCCAAACTATGGCCATTCGTCACCAAATGCGGCGACCTCGTTCATTGAACATTCAAGCGAAATATGGAAGTTTGGCCACCAGACCGCTTTGCAAGCTGTCGCAGCTCCCGGGAAAGGGTGAGGTCATGAAGAAGACATTGCTGGCGCTTTGCGCCGTCGCCACTCTGGCGGTTTCGGCTGTGGCGGTGCCCGCCCCCGCCCACGCACAACGTGGTGTCGCCGCCGGCGTCGCTGCAGGATTGATCGGCGGCGCCATCGTCGGCGGCGCGATCGCATCGCAGAACGGATATTACGGCCCAGGCTACGGTTACGGCCCTGGCTACGGCTACGCGCCCGGACCGGCCTATGTCGCCGATCCAGGCTACGGCCCGGGTCCCGACTGCTACTTGCAACGTCAGCGCTTCTGGGACGGTTACGGCTGGCGCGTTCGCAGAGTCAGGGTTTGCGATTAACCGCTAATCCTCGTTCATCTCGATTAAATCGAACCAGATGTCCCGGAAAACCGACTGTTTTCCGGGACATCTGCTGTTGATGGCCCGAAAAAACCGCTTTTTACGTCATCATCGGACGGACGTTTACTTTCAATTGACTGTTATGCGCTGTTTAGCGAGACAGCAGTTCGAAACCAGCGTGCGAGTTACCTCAAACCCGGCGCCGGCCCACGGCGCCACCTCAGGAGTGCCCAAGACATGAAGAAGACCCTGGCTGCCTTCGTCGCTGTCGCTGCGATTGCCGCTTCGTCGCTCACCCCAACGCCGGCCAGCGCCCAGCGTGGCGTTGGCGTGGGCATCGCAGCCGGCCTGATTGGCGGTGCGATCGTTGGTGGCGCCATTGCCTCCAGCCGCCCGGCCTATGGTGGTCCGGTGTATGTGGAAGAAGCGCCCCCGCCCTGCCGCTGGGTCCGCGAGCGCTTCTGGGATGGCTACAACTGGCGCTTCCGCCGCGTCGAAGTCTGCGAGTAAGTCGCGCGCGTCTCTCGCGCGTTACCTTCAAACCCGGCCGCTTGCGGCCGGGTTTTTGTTTGTCCGTTTCTGCGCCCTATCCTAGCGCGCCGCGCCCATCGACCGCAGCACCGCGTCACTTGGCCAGCAATCGACCTTCAGGCTCGCGGACTTCTGATAGGCGCCAAGCGCAGCGCGGGTCTGCATCCCAGCCTTGCCGTCGAGCTTGTCCTTGTAGAGACCGATCTTTGTCAGATGCCGCTGCATCGCCTCGACATCGGCGGACCGCAGTTGCGTCGACGCCGACCAAGGCGCCGCGAACGGCAGCGGGCTTGTCATGCGATCGGCGAGATGACCGACGAACAGCACGTAGAGATCGGAGAAATTGTATTCCTTGATCACGAAGTAGTTCTGCGTGGTCAGGAACGCAGGACCGTAGATCCCCTCCGGCTGCAGCAGCGAGGCCTGCTGCGCCTGCTCGGCGGCGCTGAGCCTCTCGCCGCGCACCGGGACGAAGCCTGCGCGCAGCCACTCGCCGATCGGCTTGGTCACCTCGGGAACGCCCATCGTGCAGTCGACATTGGCCGGCGCCTTGACCTCGTAGGCCCAGCGCAGGCCGGGCTGCCAGCCCTTGTTGACGAGCTGCTGCGCGGCGGAGGCGAGCGCGTCCGGCACCGAGTGCCAGATGTCGACGCGGCCATCGCCGTCGAGATCGACGCCATGCTTGTAGTATTCCGATGGCAGGAACTGGGTGTAGCCGGTTGCGCCGGCCCATGACGAGCGCAACTCCTTGCGCGTCACCACGCCCTCGCCGAGGATCTTCAGCGCGAGGATGAACTCGGTGCGAAACTGATCCTTGCGGCGGCCGACATAGGCCTGCGTCGCCACCACGCGCAACGTGTCGTAGGGCAACGCATAGCGACCATAGTCGGTCTCGCGGCCCCAGATCGCCAGCACGATCGTGGCCGGCACGCCGAAGCGCTTCTCGATCGCATCGAGCGCCGGGCGATATTTCTTCAGGAGCCTCTCGCCCTCCTCCGCAAGCCGTGCGATCGAGGCCTCCTTGATGTAATCGGCCGGCACCTGCACGAACTCGGCCTGCGTCGACGCGCCGGTCTTCGGACGCCCAGGCAGGATCAGATCGGGCAACTTGTAGTCGGGTTCGAGGGAGCGCGTCTCGCGATCGAAGGTCTCGCGCGACACCCCGGCGGCCTGCGCCTCGGGCCAGAGCGAGGCGATGAACTGGGTGAAGGCCGCGTCAGCCGCGCGGGCCGGCGACGCCATCGGCCAGAGCGTGAGCAGAAGCCCAAAGGCGAGCGCGCGGAGAAATGCCAAATCCAATAGCCTGTTCACGCAGCGGTCCAATGGGGCGCCATCTCGTGGACCCCGTCCTGATCGTGCCGTGAGCCTTATCACGGCACTGGATTGCTGTGAACCGTGGAGCGCCCTTCGGCCGCGATCAGTGCGCGGCCTGCTGCTTCGCGCCCTCGATCGGGTCGTTCGACAGCTTGTCGACGATGGCGATACCGATGGCCGACAGGATGAAGACGCAATGGATGATGGTTTGCCACATCACACCGGTCTCGGTGTAGTTGGCCTTTCCTGACGACAATGCGCCCGCCTCGATGAAGGTTCGCAACAGATGGATCGAGGAAATGCCAATGATCGCCATCGCCAGCTTGATCTTCAGCGCGCTGGCATTGACGTGGCTCAGCCATTCCGGCTCGTCCGGATGCCCCTGCAGATTGAGGCGTGACACGAAGGTCTCATAGCCGCCGACGATCACCATCACCAGGAGGTTCGAGATCATGACGACGTCGATCAGGCCGAGCACGGCGAGCATGATCTGCTGCTCGCTGAAATCGAAGGCATGGGCGAACAGGTGCCACAGTTCCTTGAGGAACAGCACGACATAAACGGCCTGGGCGATAATGAGGCCGACATAAAGCGGCAATTGCAGCCAGCGCGATCCGAAGATCAGCATGGGGATCGGACGCAGCGACCCGCGCTTCGCCAGAGCGGGCGCGTCGGATATGGCAGACATGTTGGAAAGCTCGCGGGATTGGATTGCGGAGCGCTCTATCTACGCATTCCCGCGCGATTGAAAAGCGACAACTGGCCGCAGATTGCGTCGCGATGCGGTCACGATCCCCGGGATTTGCAAATTCGGCGCTTTCCCTGCCGCCGACACGGGGTAGTCTCGTCCTACCGTCGACTCAGCGCGATTGCGGCGCAAATGTTCTTTCCGAAGGTCAACGTCAAGGACGACCCGGTGCGTCGATGGCATCGGCCCGATCGCCATTTCTTTGCCAATGGCGCCTGCCAGGTGCTCGCCTACGCGTTTCTCGAAAGATATTCCGACCTCGGCTTTCACGCCCGATGGATCAAGCCGGCGCAAGGCTATACGGGCAACCACATCTTCGTCACCGACGGCAGGGCTGCGTTCGACTACCACGGCCTGTCCAGCGAAGCAGATCTGCTGTCGCTCGGCTTCCGGCGCGCGCGCCGGTTTTTTCCAGGCTGGGACGCGACGCTGGTCGATCTGCCGACCGACATCCTGATCTCGGAACAGCGCTCGCGGCAGATCGAAGGGCTTTGGCTGCGCGAGCCAAAGCAGTTCCTTCACGACGCGCTACCCCGCGCGCGGGCATTCCTCGACAGGTTCGGCGACCTGCGAGACCGCCTCACCGCGTCAGCTTCTTGTACTTCACGCGATGCGGAATGATGCTGTCCTGGCCGAGCCGGCGCATCTTGTCCTTTTCATAGTCCTGGAAGTTGCCCTCGAACCATTCGACATGACTGTCGCCCTCGAAGGCCAGGATATGGGTCGCGATGCGGTCGAGGAACCAGCGATCATGGCTGATAATGACGGCGCAACCGGCGAAATCCTCCAGCGCCTCTTCCAGCGCACGCAGCGTATCGACGTCGAGATCGTTGGTCGGTTCGTCGAGCAGCAGCACGTTGGCGCCCGACTTCAGCATTTTCGCCAGATGCACGCGGTTACGTTCACCGCCCGACAACGCGCCGACCTTTTTCTGCTGGTCGGCGCCCTTGAAGTTGAACGACGAACAATAGCCGCGTGAGTTGACTTCCCGCTTGCCGAGCAGGATCAGCTCGTTGCCGCCGGAGATCTCCTCCCAGACGTTCTTCTTGCCGTCGAGATCGTCGCGCGACTGGTCGACATAACCGAGATGAACACTCTCGCCGACCGTGATGGACCCCTTGTCCGGCTCTTCCTGCTTGGTGATCATCCGAAACAGCGTGGTCTTGCCGGCGCCGTTCGCGCCGATCACGCCGACGATACCGCCCGGCGGCAGCTTGAAGGTGAGATCGTCGATCAGCATGCGGTCGCCAAAACCCTTGCTGAGGTTTTCGAAATCCACGACGTTCTGACCGAGGCGCTCGGCGACCGGGATCGTGATCTGCGCGACCTGGGTCTGCTTTTCGCTCGCCTGCTTCAGCAATTCCTCATAGCGCTGATAGCGCGCCTTCGACTTGGCCTGGCGGGCCTTCGGAGACGACGCGATCCATTCCTGCTCGCGGATCAGCGTCTTCTGGTGCGCGACGTCTTCGCGGCCCTCCTGTGCGAGCCGCTTCTGCTTCTGCTGCAGCCATGACGAATAATTGCCCTCGTAGGGGATGCCCTTGCCGCGGTCGAGCTCGAGGATCCAGCTGGTCACGTTGTCGAGGAAGTAGCGGTCATGGGTCACGATCAGGATCGCGCCGGGATAGTTCCGCAGATGGCCTTCCAACCATGACACCGACTCGGCGTCGAGATGGTTGGTCGGTTCGTCCAGCAGCAGCAGTTCGGGCTGGTCGAGCAGCAATTTGCACAGCGCGACGCGGCGACGTTCGCCGCCGGAGAGTTTCGTCACATCGGAATCGTCTGGCGGGCAGCGCAGCGCGTCCATCGCCTGGTCGACCTTGCTGTCGAGATCCCACAGGCCTGCGGCCTCGATCTCGTCCTGCAGCTTGGTCATCTCGTCGGCGGTTTCGTCCGAGTAATTCATCGCCAGTTCGTTGTAGCGATCGAGGATCGCCTTCTGCTTGGCGACACCCAGCATGACGTTTTCGCGGACGGTCTTGGTGGCGTCGAGATGCGGCTCCTGCTCGAGGTAACCGACGCGGGCGCCCTCGGCGACCCAGGCCTCGCCGTTATATTCCTTGTCGAGGCCGGCCATGATCTTGAGCAGCGTCGACTTGCCCGAGCCGTTGACGCCGAGCACGCCGATCTTGGCGTCCGGATAGAAGCTCAGATGGACGTTATCGAGCACCTTGCGGGTCGGATAGCTCTTGGTCAGACCCTGCATGAAATAGACGAACTGGCGAGCCATTCGCGATCCCTGAAAACGAGAGGATTTGTGGAAATTTTGCTGCCGCCGATGTAGCGGCCGGCCCCCGAAAGCGCAACCGCGACCGCCCCGTTTTCCATCCGTTCACCACGGGCGATTACGGGGCAGATACCATGTGCACGCGGGCACACCCTTGTGTGCCCTCGATCACGACAATTGAAACTATCTTTTAATAAATCAGGCCAAAACTCGTTCTCAGCGCCCAAAACGGCGTGTTTCGCGGCAGAACCGCGATCAGAACAGCAGAGGCCGCGTCATGGCTACCATCACCTCGGCATCTCTTCCCCGCCCGGCGACCAGAGGCGAGGCGAAGCTGTTCGCAGAATTCCGCGCCTTCTGGCGTGCATTCGTGGCCAAGGCGTTCAACCCCTACCGGCCGGAACTGCACTATATGCGCGGCCCGGGCCCCGCCTGGCGCGCCAAACACGTGGGGTTGTCACCCGCGGTGCAATCGATGCTCGCCGAGATCCGGACCAGCAAAGCGCGCAGGTCGTCTCCGTCAGCATAACAGCCGATCCTTTTTGCAACCTCCTCCGCTTGCGCGCCCGCCGATTGCGCGCGACCATGGCCCGCCCCCGACGGTTCATTCCCGCCGTCGCCCTCGCCATGAACGGACCTCCCGATGACGCGGCTCAGCTGTGCAATCCTCGACGACTATTTTGATCTCGCGCTCTCGGTGGCGGACTGGCCCAGCATCAAGGATCGCGTCGACGTCACCGTGTTCGACAAGCCGTTCGAAAGCGAGGCGGACGCTGCGGCCAAGCTGAAGGATTTCGAGATCATCTGCGCGATGCGCGAGCGCACCGCGTTTCCGCGCACGCTGTTCGATGCGCTGCCCAGGCTGAAGCTCCTGATCACCTCGGGCATGCGCAACGCCGCGATCGACATCGAAGCGGCCAAGGACCGCAAGGTCGTGTTCTGCGGTACGCAGTATGGCCGCGACCCCACCGCGGCCCTGACCATGGGCCTGATCCTGGAACTGACGCGCGGCATCGGCCGCGAGAACACGCGGATGCACGCCGGCGAGCCCTGGCAGAGCTTTGCGGGAACCGAGATCGAGGGCAAGACGCTCGGCGTGATCGGCCTCGGCAAGCTCGGCAGCAAGGTCGCGGGCATGGCCAAGGTGTTCGGCATGAACGTCATCGCCTGGAGCCCGAACCTCACCCCCGAGACGTGCAAGGCGGCCGGCGTCGGCTATGCCAGCAAGGAGGAGCTGTTCTCGACATCAGACATCGTCACCATCCATGTCGTGCTGAGCCCGCGCTCGCGCGGACTGGTCGGAGCTGCGGATCTCGCGCGGATGAAGCCATCGGCCTATCTCGTCAACAGCGCGCGCGGACCGATCGTCGATGAAGACGCCCTGCTCGCGGCGCTGCGCGCCAGGACAATCGCCGGTGCCGGCATCGACGTGTTCTCGGTCGAGCCGCTGCCATCAGACCACCCGTTCCGCAAGCTCGACAACATCGTGATCACGCCGCATCTCGGCTACGCGACGCGCGAAAGCTTGCAGACGCATTATCAGCAGATGGTCGCGTGCATCGACGCCTTCACCGAAGGCGGCGAGCCGCCGCGGCGTCTGGCCTGAGATCGCAGGCGTCAATCAACCAACAAAAAAGGCGCGCTGTTGGCGCGCCTTTTCCGGAATGAGTTGAGGTCGGTTTAGCGGACCGTGACCGGGGCCGGCAGCGGCTGAACGGTGGTCGGCTGGGTGCCGGGCAGCGGCGCCATCTGGGCTTGCGTCGGCGCAGGTCCAGCGGCGGGCATCGGTGCGGCCGAGGCCGTCGTTGACGGCGGCGGGGTACCGCCGGGCATGACGACCACCCGGGTGCCGACCTTGGTACGCTCGAACAGGTCGGAGACGTCTTCGTTCAGCATGCCGATGCAACCCGACGAGACGAACTTGCCGATGGTCGACGGCTGATTGGTGCCGTGGATGCGGTACACGGTCGAACCGAGATACATCGCACGGGCGCCGAGCGGATTGCCGGGTCCGCCCGCCATGAAGCGCGGCAGATAGGGCTGGCGCTCGATCATCTCCGTCGGCGGATGCCAATCCGGCCATTCGGCCTTGCGGGTGATCTTCTGGACGCCGGTCCAGGTGAAGCCGTCGCGACCGACGCGGACGCCGTAGCGGATCGCCCGGCCACCGCCGAGGACGTAATAGAGGTAGGTGTTCGGCGTATCGACGACGATCGTACCGGCCGGTTCCTTGGTCGGAAACGCCACTTCCTGGCGGCGCAGATTCGGCGCCAGTTGCGCCGGGCCGGATTCAGGCTGTTCATCCGGCGGCAGGGCTGCAAGCTGCAGCGGCTGGCCATCGGCACCGACCGGAGCCTGCTGCGGGGGCACGGTGCCGGTGACGCCGGCAGCACCGACCGCTTCCGGCGGACGCATGCCGCTGCGATCATCGCCATTCGGAGCTGCGGGATAGGCAACGCCTGCGGCCGGAACGCCGTTGTCGCGGTAAGCTTGGTCGCGATAGGTTTGGTCGCGATAGCCCTGCTGCGGCGCGCCCGGCGGACGGTCGGCATAGATCACCGGCGGCGGGCTCATGGCCCGGCCATAGCGAGGATCATCAGGCGACATCACGGGACCGGCCGGGGCACGGTCGGAGTAAACCGGCGGCGCATTCATCGGACGACCGTAGCGTGGATCGTCCGGAGACATCACCGGGCCAGGCGGCGGTAGTGCCGCCGAATCCTGCGGCGCGTCGTCATCGTCCAACGCGTCGAAATTGGGCATATTGCCCTGCGGGTAAGGTTGGGGCGCAGCCGAATAGGCCGGCCGCTGAGGAGCCGGATAACCTTGCTGTGCATGCGCCAACGAGGTTCCCGCCGCGCCGAGAGCCGCAGCAGCGCAAATCGTCAGAATGCGGTTGATCATCATCGCTCTTGTATAGTCCCCAAGCCACACCGGACTGTTAACGGCCACATGACGGAAGATAGCGGCGCATTCAAGACAAATCAGCGAAATTCAGCCCAATTCGGGCACTTTGTGATCTCGTGTGACCGCCGCGGCAAAGATGTCTCACGACTTGGGAAAGTTTGTCCATGTGCCCAAAGTCATCACGCGCGCGTATTTTATAACAAACAGTCTCCGGACGTTGCGATATTCTCGAATCGGCCTGATTCGCGTTCGCAACGCTGGCCGTCCTCATGTGGTCACCGCGTTCCCTCACCATCAAGACCTCCCGCAGAAGGGGGAACCCGCGCCCATGCTGCCCGGCCTTCGTTTCTTGTTCGCGGCAATCGTGCTGGCGACGTCAATTTTGGTGTTCGGGTTGGGCGCGGCAGCGCTGCTGCGCGCCGCCCACGAGGAATTCGCCAGCATCCCGGCGCGCCCGGCTCCGCGCGAACCGCAATTCGCACAGCAGACCGAGACTCCGCCAGTCCTTGCCATGCTGCGCGTCGACCCACCGTCCGCGGACAAGGTGACGTCAGAGAATCCGGCCCCGCCGATGTCAGCAACATCAGAGCCGGCGGCCCCTGCGGAGGTGTCACCTGCCGCCGAGCCCGAGACGATCGCCACCCTGACGGCGGATGATCTAACACCGCCGGTCACTCCGAAATCGGAGACGCAGGCCACCGAGACCACCCCGCCCGCACCGGCAACGGAGGCCGCTCCGCAGCCACCGGTCGTAGATGCATTGGCGACGCAGCAAGCCGCACCCAAGCTCGCCGCTGTGGCCGATGCGCCGGCCCCGGCGAGCGAGCCGGCAAGTGTGGCGGCAAGTGTGGCGGCGCCGCTCTCACCCGGGGCGATCGCGGCTGCGACCAAGATCGCAACGCTGGGCGGCCCCGAAGTCGTCATCGCGCATCCCAGCGCGGCCAAGGCTGCGGAGACGAAGACGCCGGAGCAGAGTGCGACCAGCAAGCCGGCGCATCGGAAAGCGCGGCGGCACGCACGTCGGACCCGGCAGGTGGTCGTTCAGCAACAGGCCGTGGATCCGTTCGGCCAGACGACGACGATCACGACCGTTCAGCGGCGGTAACCGCCGCTCACGCCGGCCCGGTCGCGATCGGCGGGCCGCTCGCCTGCCCCCATTCCGACCACGAGCCATCATACAGCGCAGTGTCGGTGACCCCGAGCCGATAGAGCGCAAGCGTCAGCACGCCGGCCGAGACGCCCGAGCCGCAGCTCGTGATAACAGGCGCATCGAGCTTCACACCGGCGCCGCTGAAGGCCGCGCGCAGATCGTCGAGCGGCTTCATCGCGCCGGTCGCAGCATCGAACAGATTGTTGTAGGGCACGTTGCGGGCGCCCGGGATATGGCCGGCGCGGATGCCCGGCCGCGGCTCCGGCGCACGTCCCTCGAAGCGCTCGGCGGCGCGCGCGTCGATCACCTGCTCCTTGCGGCTTTCGACATTGGCGATCATCTGCTCGATGCTGCGCACGCGCTTCGGATCATAGCTCGCTGTGAAGCTTGCAGGGCGAGGCTTGGCCGCCTCGCCGCTCTCGACCGGCCGACCTTCGGCACGCCACTTCTTCAGGCCGCCGTTGAGGATGCGCACGTTGCGGTGACCATAGGACAGGAACATCCACCAGGCACGTGGTGCTGCGACCCAGCCGCCGGCATCATAGATCACGACGGTGTCGGCATTGCCGACGCCGAGCGCGCCGACATCGCGGCCGAACTGCCCGGCACTCGGAAACATATGCGGCAGCGGATTGGAATGATCGGACACCGCGTCGACATCGAAGAACACCGCGCCAGGCAAATGCGCGGCGAGATAGTCGTCCTTCGGCAGCGGCAGCACGCCGGGTAGCTTGAAGGTGGCGTCGAGCACCTTCACATTGGCATCGCCGAGATGCGCGGCAAGCCATTCGGTGGAGACAAGCGGATCGTCAATTGCGGTCACTTTGGTATTTCCTTTGTCATTCCGGGGCGCGCGCAGCGCGAACCCGGAATCTAGAGGTTGCCTTGCGAGATTCTCAGGTGCGCAACTGCGCACCATAGTTCGCGACTTCGTCGCGCCACGGAATGACGGGGAGAGGGCAGCCCCCTCACCCCTTCTTCTTCGGCTCCCACGCCTCGATCGGTCCGCCGGCGTCGCGCCAGGCCGCGAAGCCGCCGCCCATGTGGGCGACCGGTTTCAGACCCATGTCCTGCGCAGTCTTGGCGGCGAGCGCCGAGCGCATGCCGCCGGCGCAGTGGAACACGAACTTCTTGTCTTCCTGGAAGACCGGCTTGGCATAGGGGCTGTTCGGATCGATCCAGAATTCCAGCATGCCGCGGGTGCAGGAGAATGCGCCGGGAATCTTGCCGTCGCGCTCGATCTCGCGGGGATCTCTGATATCGACGATGACCACGTCATCCTTGCCGATCAGCGTGATCGCATCACGCGCGCTGATCGTCTCGATCTCGGCATTGGCCTCGTCGATCAGCGCCTTGATGCCGCGGTGAATACTCTGGGGCATGGGCTCTCCTCCCTAGTTCTTGTTCGTCATTCCGGGGCGATGCGAAAGCATCGAACTATGATGCGCAATTGCGCATCAGAGAATCTCGAGATTCCGGATCAGCCGCTTCGCGTCTGTCCGGAATGACGGAAACAACTACCGCACCAGTTCCCGCATCGCATGCTCCAGACCTTCGATCGTGATCGGATACATGCGCTCGGAGAACAGGCGACGGACAATGGTGGTCGATTCCGAATAGTCCCAGTGTTTCTGCGCGACCGGGTTGAGCCACACCGCATGCGGATAGGTGCGCGTGATGCGGTCGAGCCAGACCGAGCCGGCCTCCTCGTTGACATGCTCGACCGAGCCGCCGGGCACCATGATCTCGTAGGGCGACATCGAGGCGTCGCCGACGAACACCACCTTGTAGTCGTGCGGATATTTGTGCAGCACGTCCCAGGTCGGCGTCCGATCGGTGAAGCGCCGCTTGTTCTGCTTCCAGACGCCTTCGTAGAGGCAGTTGTGGAAGTAGAAATACTCCATGTGCTTGAATTCGGTCTTGGCAGCCGAGAACAGCTCCTCGACCTGCTCGATATGCGAATCCATCGAGCCGCCGATATCGAAGAACACCAGCACCTTGACCGCGTTGCGCCGCTCGGGCCGCATGTGCACGTCGAGATAGCCGTGGTTCGCGGTCTCCTTGATCGTGGTGTCGAGATCGAGCTCGTCAGGCGCGCCGGTGCGCGCGAACTTGCGCAGCCGCCGCAGCGCCACCTTGATGTTGCGGATGCCGAGCTCGACATTGCCGTCGAGGTCCCTGAACTCGCGCTTGTCCCACACCTTCACGGCGCGGTTGTTGCGGTTCTTCTCCTGCCCGATACGGACACCTTCGGGATTGTAGCCGTGGGCGCCGAATGGCGAGGTGCCGGCGGTGCCAATCCATTTGCTGCCGCCCTGGTGGCGGCCCTTCTGCTCCTCGAGGCGCTTCTTCAAGGTCTCCATGAGCTTGTCCCAGCCCATGGCCTCGATCTGCTTCTTCTCGTCCTCGGTGAGATATTTTTCCGCCAGCTTCTTCAGCCACTCCTCGGGGATCTCCGCCTTGCTCATGGCGTCGAGCAGGCTCTCGAGCCCCTTGAACACGGTGCCGAACACGCGGTCGAACTTGTCGAGATTGCGCTCGTCCTTCACCAGCGTAGCGCGCGACAGATAATAGAAGTTCTCGACCGTCTGATCGGCGAGGTCGGCGTCGAGCGCTTCCATCAAGGTCAGATATTCCCGTAGCGTCACGGGGACCTGGGCGTCGCGCAGCGATGTGAAAAACTGCAGGAACATACTTGCCTAGATCGCCCGCTGGGCCGGTGGCGTCAAGGGGCCCCGGCCGTGCTTCATCCCGAGATCAGCCATTCACTTTCACCTGGTGACCGCCTTGGCCGGCTGGCGCTCCGCTGTCCAGCATTCCGCACAACGGAAAGATGATGCCTGACATTCCATGCGAATACCACCTTCGGCACCGCTGCGCTGCGGAATCCGCGCTAGACCGCCCCGGTTTTTCAACTAGAATTGCGTCCGACAAGACATTGGGCAGGCCATGCGACCGCCGCGAGAGCGGTCGTTTGATGTTGAGGCCGAAGCGGCCATTGAGCGAACCAAGGCAAACAGATCGATGAAATTCAAAGGTACCAAGGACTACGTCGCCACCGATGACCTCAAGGTCGCCGTCAATGCCGCCATCGTGCTCGAGCGCCCGCTGCTGGTGAAGGGCGAGCCCGGCACCGGCAAGACCGTGCTGGCCGAGGAAGTCGCGAAAGCGATCGATGCGCCGCTGCTCACCTGGCACATCAAGTCCACCACCAAGGCGCAGCAGGGCCTCTACGAATACGACGCGGTGTCGCGGTTGCGTGACAGCCAGCTCGGCGACAGCAAGGTCTCCGACATCAAGAATTACATCAAGCGCGGCAAGCTGTGGGACGCCTTCACCTATGAGAAGCGCCCGGTGCTCTTGATCGACGAGATCGACAAGGCCGACATCGAATTCCCCAACGACCTCCTGCTTGAGCTCGATCGGATGGAATTCCATGTCTACGAGACCGGCGAGACCATCAAGGCGAAGCTGCGCCCGATCGTGATGATCACGTCGAACAACGAGAAGGAACTGCCGGACGCCTTCCTGCGCCGCTGCTTCTTCCACTACATCAAGTTCCCCGACGCCGACACGATGAACAAGATCGTCGACGTGCACTTCCCCAACATCAAGAAGCGGTTGGTGGAAGAGGCGCTGCGCATCTTCTTCGAGGTGCGCGAGGTGCCCGGCCTGAAGAAGAAGCCCTCGACCTCCGAGCTGCTCGACTGGCTCAAGCTGCTCTTGAACGAGGACATCACGCCGGAGATGCTGCGCGAGCGCGATCCGCGCAAGCTGATCCCGCCGCTGCATGGCGCGCTGCTCAAGAACGAGCAGGATGTTCACCTGTTCGAGCGTCTCGCGTTCCTCAGCCGCCGCGAAGTCTAGCTTCGATATCGGCAAACGCCGGGGCCTTGGCTCCGGCGTTTTGCTTCCGCACCCAAACCAAAAAGAAGACCAGGGAAGATGAACGTCCAGACCCAAATCCGCGCTGCCGAGCCCATCACGACCGAGCATTTCGACGTCCTGATCGCGGGCGCCGGCATCTCCGGTGTCGGCGCTGCCTATCACCTGACCACGCAATGCAAGGGCACCAGTTTCGTCGCACTGGAGACGCAGAAGACCTTTGGCGGCACCTGGTCGACCCATCGCTATCCCGGCATCCGCTCCGACAGCGATCTGCACACCTTCGGCTATCGCTTCAAGCCGTGGACCAGCGCGCCGATCGCAAGCGCGGCCGAGATCCTGAAATACATGGGCGACGTGATCGACGAGAACGACCTCGCTCGCCATATCCGCTATCGTCACACCATCACTGCGGCGAAGTGGTCGAACGACACCAATCTCTGGACCATCGACGCGGTCAGGCTCGATACCGGCGAGAAGCTCCGCTTCACCACCAACTTCTTCTGGATGTGCCAGGGCTATTACCGCCACACCGAGGGCTACACGCCCGAATGGACCGACATGGCCAAGTTCAAGGGCCCGATAATCCATCCGCAGAAATGGCCCGAGGATCTCGACTACAAGGGCAAGCGCGTGGTCGTGATCGGCTCTGGCGCCACGGCGGCAACCTTGATCCCGGCGCTGGCCGACGATGCCGGCCACGTCACCATGCTGCAGCGATCGCCGACCTATTTCCGCACCGGCCGCAACGCGATCGAGATCGCCGAGGAGCTGCGCAAGCTGCAGGTCGACGAGCACTGGATCCACGAGATCGTCAGGCGCAAAATCCTGTTCGAGCAGGACGCCTTCACCAAGCGGACTTTTGCCGACCCCGAGGGTGCCAAGAAGGATCTGCTGGCAGCGGTCGAGGCCGTTCTCGGCAAGGACTATGATATGGCCACTCATTTCACACCGAGCTACCGGCCGTGGCGGCAGCGCATCGCCTTCGTTCCGGATGCCGACCTGTTTCAGGCCATCAAGGGCGGCAAGGCGTCTGTTGTCACCGACGAGATCGACCGCTTCACCGAGAACGGCATTTTGCTCAAGTCCGGCACCGAGCTCGAGGCCGACATCATCATCACCGCGACCGGTTTCCACCTCTCCGCCAACGGCGACATCGACTTCGAGATCGACGGCAAGCCGCTCGATTTCAAGGACACCGTGACTTATCGCGGCATGATGTTCACCGGCGTGCCTAACCTGGTCTGGGTGTTCGGCTATTTCCGCGCCAGCTGGACCTTGCGCGTCGACCTCGTCGCCGATTTCGTCTGCCGCATGCTCAACCACATGAAGGCGACTGGCGCCAACAAGGTGACGCCGGCGCTGCGAGCGGAAGACCACAACATGCCGTTGCTGCCGTGGATCGATCCCGAGAACTTCAACCCCGGCTACATGATGCGCGGCATGCACCTGCTGCCGAAGCGCGGCGACAAGCCGGAATGGCAGCACAACCAGGACTACTGGGCCGAGAAGGACGAATTCCCGGCGATCGATCTGAAGGACAAGGCGTTCGTTTACGGCTAGGTCCCTCCGTCTATTCCACCGTCATTGCGAGCGAAGCGAAGGAATCCATCTGTCCACGTTCGCGGACGCATGGATTGCTTCGTCGCTTCGCTCCTCGCAATGACGGAAACCCTCACGCATACTCCGCAAGCTGCGCCGCCGTCTCCGGCGTCTTGCCGCGGATCATGTCGGAGGCCTTGTCGGCGATCATCAGCGTCGAGGCGTTGAGATTGGCCGAGATCATCCGCGGCATGATCGAGGCGTCGATCACGCGCAGGCCCTCCATGCCGTGGACCCGGAGCTGGTCGTCGACCACGGCCCATGGCGCCTCCGCCGGTCCCATCCGGCAGGTGCAACCGGGATGAAACGTGGTCGTCCCGCGCTCGGTCACGGCTGCGAGAATTTCGGCGTCGCTCTGCACCTTCGGACCCGGAAAATCCTCATAGGCGAAATACGGCTTCAACGGCTCGGAGGCGAGCAGCCGCCGCGCCAGCTTCATGCCGGCGACGACGACGCGGCGGTCGAGCTCTTCGGCAAGATAGTTGGTCTGGATGATCGGCGCCTGGAACGGATCGGCCGAACGGATCCGGACATAGCCGCGGCTCTCCGGCCGCTGCTGCCATGATGCCACCGTCATGCCGGGCTCGTCCTCGAGCTGGCCCTGCACGCCTTCCTTGTAGCTCGCCGGCGTGAAGGTGAGCTGCAGGTCGGAGCTTTCGGTGGTCTCGCCGGAATGCCAGAAGCAATAGACCATGGTCGGCGACAGCGACAGCAGGCCGCGCCGCGTCGTCGCCCATTTCAACGCCTCAACCCAGAGACTGAGGCCGCGGCGCATTTCGTTGATGGTCCGAATGTTCTTGACCCGCGCCACCGAGCGCGGCGCGTAGTGATCCTGCAAGCCTTCGCCGACACCCGGCAGCGCATGCCGCACCTCGATGCCGTGCGATTGCAACAGATCGGGCGCGCCGACGCCGGAGAGTTGCAGCACCTGCGGCGAATTGTAGGCGCCGCCGGACAGGATGACTTCCTTGTTGACGCGGATCTCGAGCGGGTCGCCGTACTTGCCGCCGCGGTTATAACGCACGCCGACGGCGCGCTTGCCCTCGAAGATGATGCCGGTGACATGCGCATGGGTGCGCACATCGACATTCGGCCGCTTGCGCGCCGGATGAAGATAGGCGGTCGCGGCGCTGACGCGCAGGCCGTTCTGGATGGTGCGCTGGCAGTAGGAGACGCCCTCCTGGATCTGGCCATTGTAATCCGGGTTGCGCGGGATACCGAGGCTGACCGCGCCGTTCATGAAGGCCTCGCAGAGCGGGTCCTGCCAGTCCATCGTGGTCACGGTCAAATTGCCGTCGCGGCCGCGATAGGTGTCGTCGCCCTCGCCGACCCGCCGTTCCATCCGCCTGAAATACGGCAGCACGTCGGGATAACCCCAGCCGTGATTGCCGAGTTGCGCCCAGGTGTCGAAATCCTGGCGCTGCCCGCGGTTGTAGATGTGGCCGTTGATCGACGACGAGCCACCGAGCGTCTTGCCGCGCGGCGCATAGATGCTGCGCCCGCCGGTGTAGGGACCCACCTCCTGCTGGTAGCCCCAGTTCACGCTCTTCATGTGGAAGGTCTTGATGAAGCCGGCCGGCAGATGGATGTAGGGATGCCAGTCGCTCGGCCCCGCCTCCAGCACGCACACTTTGGTGCCTGCGTCTTCACTCAAGCGGTTGGTCAGCACGCTCCCGGCGGAGCCTGCGCCGATGATCACATAATCGAAGGTTTCCATCGTCCCGTTTCTTGCGTCTCGTTTCTTGCGCTGACGCTGATGTCAGCGCGCCTTTTCGTTGAGTTGATAGTTGAGATGGGCCTTTACCGTCGGCCATTCGCTGGCGATGATGCTGTAAACCACGGTGTCGCGCAACGTGCCGTTGGGTGCGACCTGATGGCTGCGCAGGATGCCGTCCTGCTTGGCGCCGAGACGTTCGATGCCGCGGCGGCTCTGATGATTGAAGAAGTGCGTGCGGAACTCGACCGCGATGCAATCGAGCTTCTCGAAAGCATGCGTCAGCAGCAGCAGTTTGCACTGCGTATTGACCGCGCTGCGCTGCACGCGTTTGGCGTACCAGGTCGAGCCGATCTCGACGCGGCGGTTCGGCGTGTCGACATTCATGTAGGTCGTCATGCCCGCGATCCCACCATCGGCATCGAACACCGTGAACGGCAGCATGGAGCCTGCGGCCTGCAGGCCGAGCCTGCGGTCGATCTCCTTGGCCATGTTCTCCGGCTTCGGAATCGCGGTGTACCAGAGCTTCCAGAGATCACCGTCGCTGACGGCCTCCGTCAGCCCCTTGATCTGATCATGCGACAGCGGTTCAAGCCGCGCATGCGCGCCGCGAAGGGTGACCGGTTCAAGCCAGGGCATTCTGTATCCTTTGTGTATCGTCCGGCGCCACTTTAGCCGTCATTGCTGTGCAAGTTCACTAATTCGCTGATTGAATTCTCTTGCGGGAGGATTCGATGCGCGACAACAGCTACGACCGGACGATTGAGCGGAACTACCTGCAGAAGTGGCGGTTCCTGATCCCGGAATACGAGGCGGTGAAAGCCGGGCGGTCGGCAACGTTCCGCCGGGTCGGAGATTTTTATCGGCATCACGGCACCTGCTCGCAAACCTTCCGGAAGTGTTACAACCGCTATTTGCAAAGCGGCGAGGAGGCCGACCTCTTGCCGCGGCGGCGCGGACCGAAGTGGAAGGAACGGCGCGAACCGGAAGGCATCGAGGCCGAGATCGTTGCTTGCCGCCAGAGGGGGATGAACCGCTACGAGATCCATGCTGTCTTGCGCGAGCGGCGCGATACGCTACCCTCGCCGTCGACGATCTACCGGGTCCTGAAACGCTATCATCTGAACCGGCGCACGCCGGCGATGCGCGAGGAGAAACGCCGCATTATCAAGGACAAGCTCGGCGAACTTGGCCATGTCGATCTGCATCAGCTGCCACGCGACGTGTTCCTGGCGCCACCCCCGGCCACGGCCTATATCGTCAGCCTGATCGACAGCTGCTCGCGCCTGGCCTGGGCCGAGGTCATCACCTCCAAGAAAGCCTTGCCGGTCATGTTCAGGACGCTGAAGATGATCAACACCCTCAACGTCACCTATGGGCTGGTCTTCGCCGAAATCATGTCCGACAACGGCGCCGAGTTCGCATCCCGAAACAACCGTGAAGAGCATCCCTTCGAAGCCATGCTCCTCGAACTCGGCATCAAGCATCGCTACACCAGACCCTATCGGCCGCAGACCAACGGCAAGATCGAACGGTTCTGGCGTACCCTCGACGACGACGTCATCGATGGGGCAACCTTCGATAACCTCGATCACTTCGCCAATGAACTCTTCGAGTACCTGATCTACTACAACAACCACAGGCCTCATCAGGCCCTTGGCGGCCAGACACCAAAGGACTTCGCTGCGACCAAAACTGAACCCATTCAATCAGCGAATTAGTGAACTTGCACAATTGCGAG
>NZ_JYMT01000019.1 GCF_000938305.1 Bradyrhizobium sp. LTSP885 | reverse complement strand
TTACGTCTGGGAGGCTCGCGCAGATGTCGTTGGAGAGCGAGGCTGGCTCTGCGCAGACGCGCGATTGTGGGCTGGGGAATGATGGCTTGGAGCAGGGAGGCGATGAGCTGACGGAGCAGGCGCCATGCTGCAGGTCTGGTTAGGCGGCTTCGGCCAAGCGGGGAGAGTCCTCGAGTTCGTCGACAAGCGGCTCGAGCAGAAGAATGATCAGCAGGTGAGCGAGGATATGGGGTCTGGCAGACCGCTCGTCAGTTCCTGGAGGTCCTTTCAAGCCAATCAGGCTCTTCAGCCGCTTGAAGCCGAGTTCGATCCGCCATCGCAGCCGGTAAAGGGCAAGCAGATCAGCGGTTGTGAAGTCCTCGGGCTTGAGCGAGGTCACCAGGATCACCCAATCCGCAGCATCAAGCGTTTGCCTGGAGAGACGATGGCCTCCCTTCTGAGCCGTCCTGCGTGCCTTGCGCCGTGCAGCCTGAGCCGCATCTGCAGGTTTCTTGACGGCAACCAAACGCACAGCAAGCGGTGCTCCACCAGACTTGCGTTTTACCCAGATCGGCCGGTCGATGATGCCGCGTGCCGCGGCCTTGCGCAGTTCGGCGACGAGATCGATCAGATTGCCTTTGCGATCCAGCCAACAAGCGCTCTTCCAGCCCGAGCGGATCACGAAGTCCGCACCGGCCTCGACCAGATACGCCATGCGCTCCGGCTGCAGATAGGCGCGGTCGGCAAGACGGATCTCGCCGGCAATCAGCGGGATCCGGTCCAGCGTCTCGCCCGCGCGTTCGTCGGTCAGCTCGAAGTGACCAAAACGTTCTTGCGGAAGATCGAACGCACTGTGGATGCGCCACACCGCATTCTTCTGCCTGCCGCCGGTTCCAGCTTTTGGGACCGTCGTGGCGTCAACGATGCGGATCAGTCGACCGCGGCTTGCCTTCGGCGCACCGCTCGCAAGTGCCCGGCCTATCAGCTGTGCAAGCCAATCCCCGGACTGACGCAGCCGGTATAACAGAGCCACGTTGGAGATATCGACAAGGCCCACCGAAGTCGCCCATGCCGCCGTCAACCGCAGACCTCTCGTGCCCAGGCAATACGCAAGGATCAGCCGCAGCAGATCGACTGCATTGCTGATCTCGCGCGGGCGAACAAACGCCTTCGTCTCCCGCGCGCCAGCCTCCAGAGCCTCAGCTCCGCCCAGCCGCGAAACAACACGCGCCCAGTCTTCGTTCACAAGCGATTCGTTTCTCATCTCTTCTTGGAATCACACGTAAATCCAACGCGCAAATCCTATTTTAGCGCCTATGGGCTTTCGCCGGGACGACATCGTGGCGACATCCCGACACACCGCCTTTTGAACGCGAACCGCCTGGATGGCACTAACGCATAGGCAAGCATGTTGGCCGTTCCGTCGGAATCGGCATACTCGAGCGCTATACGCCCGTCGGCAACACGTTTATGTTGTGGCGGCAGAAGCTGCTCCGTTCACCCGACCGACCGGGAGACATGGAGCGTTCGGTGGAGCTGAAAATGCCCGACAATAAGCCGACCGCACCACCGCTCGATCTTTCCGTCTTTGACAATCTTGAGCCTGCCCCGGCACATCTGCCGGCACTCCGTGCCGAAGCACAGCCCTTGACGACCACGGACCCGCGACTGACGCTGGAACCGGCCCCTGAGCGGCTGGTCGAGATTGCCAATCTGAGCGCTGCGGATCTGGCAGCCGCACAGACGTCGGCCGCGAAGGTGGATTTCCGTAACACCACGACGCTGTTGGCGCATGGCGATGGGGCGCTTGCCGCCATCGCCCAGACCTCGCGGCAATTGTTGACGGGGGTCCGGCTCGAGGATGCCGGCGAAGTCGGGCGTATCGCAGCCAGCGTGATCGATGGCGTGAATATCCTGCGGATCCAGGACCTGCAGGCCGAAGCGAGGGGCGATCGGCCGGTCGCGCGCAAGGGATTGATCGGCAGGCTGCTCGGCGTCGCTGCCGATGCCCACACCGCGTTCAAGGGGTTTATGGAGAACCGCAAGCAGTTTCTCGACCTGATGGATTCCGAGCAGGCCAAGGCGCGCAAGACCAAGGCCGATTTGACCGTGTCGGTCCAACTGCTCGACCAGCAGGCGATGGCGATACGGCAGAGCCTAAATGACCTGAAGATCGAAATCGCAGGCGGCCAGCTCGCGCTTGACCGTGGTCAGACAGACCTCGAGGCGCTGCGGCAAAACGCGGTCGGGACCGGCGACGCCGCCGACGCCGCTGACGTGATGGAGTTTCGGTCGGCGGTCGCGAACTTTCGCGGCAAGATCGCCGAGATGCGCGAAAATCTGGTGGCGTCGGCGATGCTGATCCCGATCATCGGCCAGAACAAGAAGGCCGCCGAAACCCGGATCATGAAAATATCCAACGGCATGCTGGTGGTGATCCCGCGCCTGATGGCGGTTGCAAGCCAGGCGGTGGTCCAGGTCGACATCGCCAGAGCCGCCCAGGAATCCGAAAAACTCGACGAAGCCGCGCGGCAGATCACGATCCTGGCGTCGAAAGGCGCGCACGACGCGGCGACCAGCGCGGCGCGCAGCCTCGGCGGCGATCAGCGCAACATCGACGTGCTGGCGCAGGTCGCGGACGAAGCGATCAAGACGATGCATGAAGTCATCGAGATCGAACGCGAGGTTGCCTCTGGCGACCGCGAGCGCGAGGCGAAGCTGACCGCGATCCGCGACCGCCTGGTGCAGGGCATGCAGGGCGTGAACGCGGCGGCGGTGCAGCGGTGACCGAGAAACTCGATTTCGACATGCACGCGGCGTGGCTGCGCCGCTTCAAGTCGGACGCCGAAAGCAATCTCAGGGCGTTCGCGCTTCGACTCAAGGAGGCCCTGCCGGAACTGGTGACGGTCCACGAAAGCCGCGGTCTGTTTTCGCGCAGCGTGAAGACCAAGGGCGTCTCGGTCGAACTGGGCGAGAAGCGATACAATCTTGAAATCGACAGCGGCAGGCTGAAAGCCAGTATCGCCATGGTGGTGCATGGTGTCGTCCTCAACACCAAAAGCATTGACCCGGCTGAGTGGTTCGCGCGGCTTGCAGAAGAAACCAAAAAAGCCAGCGACTATGCGCGAGCGCTCAGTGGGTCACTCAGCGACTTTATGGTGAGTTGATATGGGCATTTTCGACATCTTCAGCGGACCGGATGCCGACACCGTCGCCCGACGCGCGGCCCATGACGAACGCATCGCCGACATTGAGGAGTCTCTTCGTAACGGCGGGGTGCCGGCGGCGATCAAGGACCGGCTGGAGGGTGCGCGCAGCGGGCGTCGGCCCTGGACGGCAACGCTGCGGCCGGCCGAGCTGCTGATTGCACGATCGCATGGGCTGAAGCCAATCGCGGCCATCTCGGCGACCTGCTGGCTGCACTATGGATGGTCATGGACCAACGGACATTCCGAAGGCTGGAATATGGCATTGAGCCGAATGCGGGAAGAAGCATTGGCGGCCGGTGCGAACGCCGTCCTCGACGTCAAGATGCGTACGATCCCGTTGGACGTCGAGAACAGCATGGACTTCACGCTGGTTGGCACTGCGGTCCACGTCGAGGGGCTGCCGCCCAGCCGTGAGCCGATCATCGCGACGGTCCCTGCCCTCGAATTCGTCAAGCTGCTGGAAGCCGACGTGGTGCCGACCGGCATTGCCATCGGCGCCTATTACGAGTGGATGAATGACTGGCTCAACAACACGAATTTGACGTGGATGGGCAATATCGAGTCCGAACGGTTGAGCCAATTGTGGGAACACGTCCGCCAGCGGGCGCACCAGAATCTGCGCACCAATGCGCGCGCGCAGGGCAATGGCGTGCTGGCGCATCTCAACTTCAGCGAGATGTTTGAACGCGAAGGCCAGAACAAGCAGAAGCAATATCTGGCGCGCCATATCGTGGTGGCGACAACAGTCGATGCCAAGCGTGGCACCACAATTCCGCACGAGGTGAGAATGGTGGTCGATATGCACGCCGGCCGGTCGCCGCTGGTCGGAACCGCGCAGCATCACCAATCCTATGCGTCCAATGAATCCGAGGGAGCGATTTGACATGACCGATGAGATGCCGGCGCACGCCAAAGACCGCCTGAAGGGCCTGCGCAGTTCAGCGCATGCGACCGGCGTGTTCACCTCCGATTTTTCGGTCAATGAATTTCTGCTGGTGCGCAAGGCCGGGTTCGAACCGATCGGTCTCTGTGTCGGAACCTGCGTGTATCACGTTGGAATTCAGTACCGCAGCTGGAGCAAGAACCAGGAACTCGATGTGCTCTCCAAGGCGATGTATCACGCGCGCGAGCTGGCGATGAGCCGGATGCGGGCGGAAGCGACCGCAATGGGGGCGGATGGCATCGTCGGCGTGAAGCTGACGATCAAGCGGCTGGAATGGGACGAGCATCTACTCGAATTCATCGCCATCGGCACCGGCGTGGTCCATGGCGAGGGGCATACCGGATTCCGCGCACATGATGGCGGCCCGTTCACGTCAGACCTGTCGGGGCAGGATTTCTGGTCACTGCTGCATTCGGGATATCGGCCGGTCGAGATGGTGATGGGAAGCTGCGTCTATCACGTGGCGCATCGCGGCATCCTCGCTGGCCTCGCCAGCGTCGGCCAGAACGTCGAGCTCGAAAACTATACCTCCGCGATGTACGAAGCGCGGGAGATCGCCATCGACCGGATGCAGTACGAAGCCGAGGCGGCGAAGGCCGAAGGGGTCGTCGGCGTCGACATTCACGAGGGCAGCCATGGCTGGCAGACCCATGTGATCGAGTTCTTTGCGATCGGAACAGCCGTGCTGCCGCTCGCTGAGGAGATCGCACCGGAGAAGATACCCAATCCGGTGATGGTGCTGTCCGTGAACGATTGAGGGCCAGCCGCCGGCCGCGCCCACAATCGGCGGGCCGGCAATGCTATGAGCTATCGGCCCCTACTCCGCCGCCAATTGCCGCGGAGCCGGCGGCGGGTTGGCGAGGTCAGCGGCGAGCTGCGCGTAACGAACCTTGGCCTCCTTGACCGCGTTTTCCTTCACCGGGCCGTAGCCCCTGATGCGATCGGGCAGCGACAACAATTCGACCGCGATGTCGTGGTTGAGCGGTGACAGCAGGCCGAGCACGGTCGCGACGTCCTTCTCGTAGCCCGCGATCAGATCGCGCTCGAGCTTGCGGTCGGAATTGTAGCCGAAGACGTCGAGTGGCGTGCCGCGCAGGACGCGGAATTTGGCCAGCACCCTGAAGGCTGACATCATCCAGGCGCCAAACTCGCGCTTCTTCGGCCGGCCCTGCGCGTCAAGGCCGCCGCCGAGGAGCGGCGGCGCGAGGTTGAAGTTGAACTTGAAATCGCCTTCGAACTGGTCGCGCAACTGCTTCTCGAAACGGCCGTCGGTGAACAGGCGCGCCACCTCGTACTCGTCCTTGTAGGCGAGCAGCTTGGCGTAGTTGATCGCGACCGCGCGTGGCAACGCCTCGCCATAGCCGCCCTTGGTCGCGGTCTCGCGGACCTGATCGACCAGCTTGCGATAGCGCTTTGCCAGCCGGCTGTTCTGGTAGTCGGTTAGCAAGGTCATGCGATGGGTGATGATCTCGTCGAGCGACATCGCATCCAGCGACTTCACCGGGGCGACGTCGTCATCCTGCCCCTTCATCATTGAGGCGAGGCGCGCCGGATCAGCAGCCGCCAGGCGCCCAAGCTGGAACGCCTGGGTATTCATCTTGATCGAGACGCCGTTGACCTCGATCGCCTGCTGGATCGATTCCGCCGACAGCGGCAAGAAACCGCGCTGATAGGCAAAACCCATCATCATGATGTTGGTGGCAATGCTGTCACCGAGCAGTGCCTCGGCCGGCTTGGTGAAGTCGAAGAAGGCGGAGTCCTTGCGCAGCTCGGTCTCCAGCACATTGTTGACCTTGCGGCTCTGGAAATTGAAATCGCGATTGAGGATGAAGTCCGCGGTCGGGATGATGTGGCTGTTGATGACGCCAACGGTGCGGCTCGAGTCGCACAGCGAGATGGTGTCCTTCGACACCGCAACGACCTCGTCGGCCGCGAGCACGAGATCGGCGGTGCCGGTCACGATACGCGAGCAGGTGACGTCGGCGGTGTGTTCGGAGAGCCGGACATGGCTCAGCACCGCGCCGCCCTTCTGCGCCAAACCGGACATGTCCAGGATCATGCTGGCCTTGCCCTCGATATGGGCGGCCATGCCGAGCAGCGCGCCGATCGTCAGCACGCCGGTGCCGCCGACGCCGCCGACCGCAATGTTATAGGGCCGGTCGAGCGCGGGCTTCGAGACCGGCTCCGGCAAGGCGCCGACATCGCCAAGTTCGGCGGGCGCACGTCGTTTGAGCTTGCCGCCGTCGACGGTGACGAAGGACGGGCAGAAACCCTTCACGCAGGAATAGTCCTTGTTGCAGGTCGACTGGTTGATGGCGCGCTTGCGCCCCAATTCGGTCTCCAGCGGCTCGACCGAGATGCAGTTCGACTGCACCGAGCAATCGCCACAGCCTTCGCACACGGCAGGGTTGATCAGCACGCGGCGCGCCGGATCCTCCATCAGGCCGCGCTTGCGGCGGCGGCGCTTCTCGGCCGCGCAGGTCTGCACGAACACGATCGCCGACGTGCCCTTGGTGTCGCGGCACATCTTCTGGACGTTTTCGAGTTCATCGCGATGGAACAGTTTTACGCCGGGCGCGATGGTGTCAGACGGATAGGCATCGGGCGTTTCCGAAACCAGGTAGATCTCGCGGATGCCTTCGGCGTGGAGCTGGAAGGTGATCTTTTGCGGCGACAGGTCGCCGTCATGGTGCTGGCCGCCAGTCATCGCGACCGCGTCGTTGTAGAGGATCTTGTAGGTGATGTTGGCCTTGGAGGCGATCGCCTGGCGGATCGCCAGAATGCCGGAGTGGAAATAGGTGCCATCGCCGAGATTGGCGAAGATGTGGTTCTCGTTGGTGAAGGGCGCGATGCCGACCCACGGCACACCCTCGCCGCCCATATGGGTGAAGGTCTCGGTCGAGCGGTTCATCCATAGCGCCATGAAATGGCAACCAATGCCGCCGAGCGCGCGGCTGCCTTCCGGCACCTTGGTCGAGGTGTTATGCGGGCAGCCCGAGCAGAAATACGGCGTGCGGCTGACGGGAGCGACCGCCTGCATCTGCGTCGACTGGCGGCCGTTGAACCAGTCGGCCTTGGCGCGCAGCATCTCGGCGATTTCAGGGTTGAGATTAAGTCGAAGCAATCGTTCGGTCAGCGAGCTTGCCAATGAGGCGACGCTGAGTTCGGCTGCGAAGGTGAGGAAACGCTTGTCGTGATCGTCCATCTTGCCGACGATGCGCGGGCGCACGTCGTCGCGCCAGTTGAACAGCTCCTGCTTGACCTGGTTCTCGACGATCTCGCGGCGTTCCTCGACGATGAAGATTTCCTCGAGACCAACGGCGAAGTTGCGGACGCCTTCCGGCTCCAGCGGCCAGGGCATGCCGATCTTGTAAAGGCGGATGCCGATCTTGGCGGCGATGTCAGGCGTGATGCCGAGCTCGCGCAGCGCCTGGCGGATGTCCTCGTAGCTCTTGCCCGAGGCCATGATGCCATAGCGCGCGTTCGGCGAATCCATGGTGATACGGTTGACCTTGTTGGCGCGGGCAAAGGCGATCGCGGCAAAACCTTTGTAGTCCTGCAATCGGCGGTCCTGCTCGAAGCGGTCGTCGGGCCAGCGGATGTTCAGCCCGCCTGGCGGCATTTCAAAATCGGGAGGAATGATGAACGGCGTCATCTCGTCGGTGAGGTCGATCTCGGCCGTGGTCTCGACCGTCTCGGTAATCACCTTCATGCCGACCCAGCAGCCCGAGTAGCGCGACATCGCGATACCCAAGAGACCCATTTCGATCATTTCGTGGATGCTGGAGGGGTAGAGGTAGGGCATCAGCGCGGAGATGAAGGCGTGGTCGGACTGATGCGGGACGGTGGAGGATTTTGCACCGTGGTCGTCGCCGGCCAGACAAAGCACGCCGCCGTTTTTGGCCGATCCGGCCGCGTTGCCGTGGCGGAATACGTCGCCGCAGCGGTCGACGCCGGGGCCCTTGCCGTACCAGATGCCGACCGCGCCATCATATTTGGCGCCTGGCGACAGCCCGAGCTGTTGCGAGCCCCAGATCGCGGTCGCAGCCAGGTCCTCGTTCACGCCGGGCTGGAATTTGATGTTGTATTGCTCGAGATGCTTGCGGGCGGCGAACAGCTGCTGGTCGTAGCCGCCAAGCGGGGAACCGCGATAGCCGGAGATAAAGCCTGCGGTGTTGAGGCCTGCGGCGCGGTCGCGTCTGATCTGCGCCATCGGCAGGCGGACCAGCGCCTGGATGCCGGTCAGGAAGACATGGCCGGTGCCTTGGGTGTATTTCTGGTCGAGGCTGATAGGCCCTTGGTTGATACCCATTTAGCCCTCTTTTTCCTGGTCGCGACGACTGTGTTTTAGCTAGTCATCCGAGCTTGTTAGAACCAGTCTATGTCGGATGCTCCAGCGCACGCACCACAATTCTGGGCCATGACGCCCGGCGTTCGAAAATCGCAACTTAGTGCCGGGAATATCGGAGCGCCGTTTCGGTTTCTGTCGCAGAACAGGCCCGCGGCGAAACGGCGTAACGCGTCGTGTGGACCGGAGGTGGACAAATGCGGCGACGGCTTCAGGCAATGCGGGCGATTCTGGCGGCCCTGCTGTTGTGCGGTGCGTTCGTATCAGGCGACTGCATGGCCGAGCCGTCCGATGAGGTGATCGCCCGTGGCAAGGCGCTGACGATCGCCGGCGACTGCGCGAGCTGCCACACCGCCGATCCCGCAAAACCCTTTGCCGGGGCAAAACGGATCGACACGCCGTTCGGTACGGTGTTTTCGCCGAACTTGACCCCCGACCGCAATACCGGCATCGGCGGCTGGAGCGACGACGATTTCCTCCGCGCCCTGCGCACCGGCGTCTCGCCCAATGGCACCCACTATTACCCCGCCTTCCCCTACCCCAATTTCACAAGGCTGATCCGCGACGACATCCTGGCGATCCGGGCCTATCTCGCGACCCTTGCACCGGTCAGCAACAAGGCGCCGCCGCCGGAGCTGCGCTGGCCGCTGAACTACCGCGTGCTGATGCGGGCCTGGGACTACCTGTTCTTTGTGCCCGGCATCTTCCAGCCGGACCAGAGCAAGACTGCCGAATGGAATCGGGGTGGCTATCTGGTCGAAGGCGTCGCGCATTGCGGCGCCTGCCATACGCCGAAGAACGCCTTTGGCGCCGACAAGCGCGACCGGGCATTCGGCGGCAGTGTGGTTCAGGGAATGTTCGCGCCACGGCTCGATGGCGTGGAACGCAGCGGGCTGAAATCCTGGAGCGTCGACGACGTCGTCGAATATCTGCAGAGCGGCCGCAACGGGCGCAGCCATGCCGGCCCGCTGATGTCGGAGGTCGTCGTCAACTCGACCTCGCAGATGAGCGACGCCGATGTGCGCGCGATCGCAGTCTACCTGAAGGCGCTGCCGGCCGGCACACCTGAGCCGGACGTCACCCCGCCCTCGCCGGCCCAGATGAGCGATGGAGAGCGTATCTATCGCGGCGCCTGCGTCGCCTGCCACGAGCTCGACGGTTCAGGCGCACCACGGATCTATCCGCCGTTGCCCGGCAATGCCAATCTGCAATCGGCCAATCCCGCAAGCACGCTGCGCATCATCCTCGACGGTGCGCAGACCGTGACCACGCCACGGGCGCCGAACGCCGGCTCGATGCCGTCCTATCCGAAGCTCACCGACCAGGAGATCGCCGATGTTGCGACCTATATCCGCAATTCCTGGGGCAATGCGGCCCCCGCGGTGACCGCGGATCAGGTAGCGAAGGCGCGCCAGACAAAATAGCCGGTCACCGCTCCTCGCCGCTGAACACGAATTTCGGCATTTCCCATTTATAGCGGATCGCCAGCAGCCGCAGCGAAAGTCCAAGCACGAAGGTCAGCGCGGTCCAGAGGTGCTCGTTCAACTGCAGGCCGAAGGCGGTCGCATAGAACAGTCCGGTGACGACGGAGACGCTGGCGTAGAGCTCGCTGCGAAACAACAGCGGCACGTCGTTGCAGAGGATATCGCGCAGCACGCCGCCGGCGCAGCCGGTGATCATGCCGGAGACGATCACGATCGCCAGCGAGGCATCGACCTGCCAGGCGACGTCGCAACCCGCCATGGTGAACACGACGAGCCCGATTGCGTCGAGCACCAGGAATGCGAGATTGAGCCGATGCACCAGCCGCGCCAGCAGGATGGTGGCGAAGGCCGCAGCCCCCGCGATCGCGAGATAGACCGGTTGTGCGACCCAGAGCAGCGGATAGTGCCCGAGCAGCACGTCACGGATGGTGCCGCCGCCGAGCGCGGTGATGGCCCCGAGCATGCAGACGCCGGCCCAGTCCATCCTGCGCCGGCCCGCGGCGAGCGCCGCCGTCATGGCCTGCGCCGCGACTGCGATGAACGAGAGCACGTGCAGCACCGAATCGACGGGTGGCATGGTCCACATCGGAAAGGCCCCATGGGAGAGGGTTTGGAACCGGGAATCGGCAGTTCCATCATGAACGGGTTGCAACATTGGCGCGGAACATCCTCCCGCGCCAGCCATTGTCTCCTGCGTTTAGCTTTGGGGTGCTCACGGAGGAACGATAATGACCTACGAACCCAACGATCCGTATCGCGCCAACCTGACCGATGACGAGATCCGCCGGCAGGCGCGCTTCAACAGCCTGGACAACGAACTGCAGCCGGACCCGGAACTCGCGGACGGTCCGGGCAGCAGCACCAAGATCGCGATGTTCGCAGTTGCGGTAGCCGTGGTGGTGGGCGCGCTGTTCTATGGGCTGAACAATACGTCGGTGAACCAGGCCGGCACGACGCCGTCGACGCAGACCGCACAGACCCAGCCGGTCAATCCCGCCGGGGCGCCTCCCGGCATGCGCGACGTGACGCCGAGGACAAATGGTCAGCCCGGCATGACAAACAGTCAGCCCGGGATGACGACGGGTGCGGCGCCGGCACAGCCCGCGACCCCACCGGCAGACGCCAAGTAAGCAAGCGGCTGATAGGCGAAAACCACGCAGGCGGCGGGCCAATCGGCCCGCTGCCTTTTTGCGTCGGCTATTTGAACATCTTGTTGAGCTCACCGCCGGGATAGCCATTGGCGAATTCGGTGAAGGTGCCCTTCTCGGCCATTTCCTTCGCAGCCTTCATCACGCCGGTCCACGCCATCCGCGCCAGTGCGCCGCCCACGCTGATCCGGCGCACGCCGAGTTCGGCGACCTTTTGCAGCGACAGGTCGGACGCGCCGCCAATCAGGAGATTGACCGGCTTCGGCGCCACCGCTTTCACGACCGCGGAAATCTCCTCACTGGTTGAGATGCCCGGCGCGTAGAGCACATCGGCACCGGCGTCTGAATAGGCCTGCAGCCGTTCGATCACCAGCTTCATATCCTTCACGCCCCGCAAAAATGCCTCGCAACGGCCGGTGAGCAGCACGCCAGAGTTGTCGGCATCGATCGCCTTGCGCGCCGCCTTGATGCGCTCGACCGCGAGCTTGTGCTCGAACAGCGGATTGGCGGCATCGCCGGTGAAATCCTCGATCGAGAGCCCGGCGACGCCGGTCCTGACACCGCGCGCGACATTGACGGCGACTTTCTCCGGCTCGACCGCAAAGCCGTCCTCATAGTCCGCATTGACGGGGATGTCGGCCGCCGCGCACACCACGGTCAGATGGTTGCAAACATCATCGATCGTGACGCGGTTGTCGGGCTTGCCGATAGTCCAGGCGAAACCTGCGCTGGTCGAGGCCAGCGCCTTGAAGCCAAGATGCTGCAGCGCCAGCGCGCTGCCGACATCGAACGGGTTCGGGATGATGAAGCATCCGCTGTCATGCAGCTTCTTGAAGGCGGTGCGTTTGTCAGCAGTTGTCACTGGCATCGTTCTCTCCCTGTTTGGTTCGCCGCGCAGAGATAGGCATACGCGGCGCGGCGCGCCAGTCCGGCGTGCGAGCCCGCGGCCCTTATCCTTCCACCTTGCGCAGAAATGTCCGCTCCTCCGCCAGGATGAACTTGTTGTCTTCCGCGAAGTTGAAGTTCGCCATGCCCTCCTTGTCCGCGCGCAGCCGCGCGCGATAGGCTTCGTAGGCGGCCAGGCTCTCGAACGAGATCAGCGCGAAGCCGATGTTGTTGGTGCCCTCGTGCGGCATCCAATAGCCAATCAGATCGCCGCCGCATCGCGGGATGATCGAGAGCCATTTCTTCGAGTACTCCTCGAACATCGCGCGCTTGAACGGATCGAGCTGGTAGCGGATGAAGACGGTAATGGTCATGATGGCCTCCATGTTTGCCGTCATTGCGAGCGCAGCGAAGCAATCCATCTCTCCGCAAGTGGATGAATGGATTGCTTCGTCACTACGTTCCTCGCAATGACGATCCGGGGCAATCATAGCCCCTTGCCTGACGTCGATGCTTCGGCTACCATCGAACTATGAAAGCTGGACCCGACATCTCCCGGATTGCCGCGCTCGTCGGTGATCCCGCACGGTGCAACATGCTGACCGCGCTGTTGACCGGCCGTGCGCTGACCGCAAGCGAGCTGGCGCAGGAGGCCGGCATCACGCCGCAGACGGCGAGCTCGCATCTGGCGAAGCTCGAAGCCGGCGGGCTGATCGAACCGGAGAAACAGGGCCGCCATCGCTATTATCGCCTCACCGGCGCCGACGTCGCTGATATGCTCGAGGGCCTGCAGGGCATCGCCGCCCGCGCCGGTCACATGCGCGTGCGCACCGGGCCGAAGGATCCAGAGCTCCGGCGTGCGCGGATCTGCTACGACCATCTCGCCGGCGACCTCGGCGTGCAGATGCTCGACAGCATGAAGAGCCAGAAGCTGATCCGCCAGACCAAGCAGGCCATCGAGCTGACTGGCGAAGGCAAGCGCTTCATGGCCGAGGCGCTGCAGATCGATTCTGATACGCTGGCGCATCCGCGCCGCCCGGTGTGCAAGGCCTGCCTCGACTGGAGCGAGCGGCGGCACCATCTTGCAGGCACGCTCGGAGCGGCCATGATGGACCGTTTCACGGAACTGAAATGGGCGGCGCGCGACATCACGCCGGGCAGCCGCGTGGTCAATTTTTCGCGAAACGGCGAAAAGCGGTTTGCAGCGCTGTTCGGGGCGGGCGAATAACGGCGCGCGTTCAAGCCAGCCGTCACGGCTGGCATGCACGAACGCGTGACCTCGTCTCCGGAGCCTTTGATGAATCCTCGCTTCCTCGCCGCCGCCCTGTTCGGCGCCCTGCTCGCTGTGCCCTTCGCGCCCGCATCCGCCGCCGAGCGCGAACCCTACGGCATCGGGCTCGAAGGCTTTCCCTATCCCTACCCCGTCCAGATGCTGCCGCTGGTCAATGACGGCGAGCAGCTCCGGATGGCCTATATGGACGTGGCGCCCACAAAACCGAACGGGCGCGCCGTGGTGCTGCTGCATGGCCGCAACTTCCCCTCGAGCTACTGGGCGCCGGTCATCAAGACGCTGACCGATGCCGGCTATCGTGTCGTGGTGCCGGACCAGGTCGGCTTCGGCAAATCCTCCAAGCCGCAAGGCGACCTGCATTTCGACAATCTCGCGCGCAACACGGTTGCGCTGCTCGATCATCTGCAAATCGCCAAGGCCGACATCGTCGCGCATTCGATGGGCAGCATGGTCGGAATCCGCATCGCCCGCGCCTATCCGGATCGCGTCAATCATCTGCTGCTGACCGCACCGATCGGGCTGGAAGACTACCGGCTCTACGTGCCGCCGACGCCGACCGAGAAGATTCTCGAGAACGAGGAGAAGCTGACCGCCGACGGCTATCGCAAGCAGCTCGAGACCAACTATTCGCTGAAGCTGCCGCCCGACCAGGTGACGCCGTTCATCGACGCGCGCTTCAACATCAAGGGCAGCGCCGAATATCCGCGCTGGCTGCGCGCCTTCGTCGCCTCCGCGCAACTGATCTATCGCGAGCCGGTCGTGCACGAAATCCCGCTCATCACGCAGCCGACGCTGTTCATCATGGGCGCCGACGATCACAACGCGCCGGGCCGGCCGAACGCGCCGGAGGCGCTGCGGCCGAAGATGGGGCACAATGCCGACCTCGCGAAAGCGCTGTCGGCACAGATGCCGAACGCCCGCGCCGAGGTGATCGCCAACACCGGGCATCTGGTGTTTCTGGAAGCGCCGGCGAAGTATGACGAATTGTTGCTCGGCTTCCTTGCGTCGCAGTGACGTAGCAACGGACTGGCATGTTCATGCCGCGTTCAGCCGGAGGCCCTATGGTCCAAGACATCGGGTACGGCTTCTGCAAGTATTCCGCCGGGCGAATCGTTGAGCGAAAAGTTTGTTGCGGTGCCGCAGTGCGGCCCAAATCCAAGGGAGAAGACATGAAGTATCTTTTTGCAGCAGCAGTTTTGGTTACGACTGCATTTGCCGGCATCAGTGCAGCTGACGCTGCGGGCGGATGCGGTCCCGGCTTCCATCGCGGCCCCTATGGCGGATGCGCCAGGAATCGTGGCGAAGTCGTCGTCGTTCCGGGTGCCGTCGTCGTCGAGCGGCCCGTCGTGGTGGCGCCAATTGTCCGCGCCTGCCCCTATGGCTTCGCCTGGCGCTACGGCCGTTGCCGCCCGATCTGATCGCCATCAGATACGACCAACAAAACCCCGCCTGTTTGCGGGGTTTTTCTTTTGCGGGCGACGATGCCAATGACGGCGTCGCCAGCCCTTCCGCGGGGTTACACACCTGCCCGATTTGCACCCTGGACCGTGATCGACAGCTTGCAGTCCACCGCATGATCCGCGTAGGCCGGCTGGCGGTAGGGCACGCCGCGGATCATGCAGGACCCGTTCCCTTGGTTGGGCTCAAGGACGCAATCGAAGCCTTTCCGCTTCATCGTCTCTTCCGTGAAGATCTTGCAGAGATGGGTGCAGACCCGGCTACCAATGATGTCGCCATATTCCGCCTTGGCCGTGGCGAGCAACTCGCAGCGCGGAACGTAGCAGCCGCCGCCCTTGTCGTCTTCGATCCGAACGCTGTACCCGGTCAACTGGTTGTATGCGAGGCAGACGAGCCAGGAAAACAGGTAGTTGTAGAGAACCGGAAAACTGCCGCGAAAACGGCGGATACCGGCAGCCAGCCGTGGACCGATGAAGGTCAGGAAATCGGGCTTGAGCACATCGATCCAAACCCCGATGGCCGTGCGGTAGTCGTGGTCGCTCCATTTGAGCGCCTTGTCCACGACGGGTATCTCGGGAAAATCCTTTCGCAACGCGTCCTTTGACAGGGTGACGATCGGATCCTCCTTGCCGTTGAGGAAACAGATCACGCTTGGCGACACTTTCAGAAAATGGCTCATGTTGAACTGCCACCATTTTCCCGGATTCGCCGTCTTGAACGACTTTTGCAATTGAAGGCGCTGCCAGCGGATCAAGGTAAGCGCGAGGATCGGCCGGATCGGAATGTAAAGCACCGTCCAGATCGTTCCGAGCACGATGTCGAGCGCCATCAGGCCGTATTTGACAAACCTGTTGTAGAAAATCCTCCAGTGATCGGTCTGATAGTAGAACGGCTTTGGGTCGCTGGCCGGATGCTGCCATCCATTCAGCTTGCCGGAGAGACCGTCGACCAGCATGTTGTTGTAGTTGACGATATCGAGAACGGATTCGAAATAGTTCGAGGCATGGACGAACAGGGTGCGGTTCCGTCCCTGAAGTTCAAGCACGTTCCAGGGGGCCTTCGCCGCCAGTCCGATGCGATCGAAGCGTTGAAAATAGGTCCAGGTCTTGTGCTGCAGGACCTCGTAATTGGCCTGCGCCCCGAACTGGTCGACCGCCCATTCGTGAAACTTCCGGTCCACGTCCTCGAGCGGAAGGTGCCTGTCGTTCGCAACCCATTGATAGGCCATCTGCTCACGAACTTGTCCGCGCACCGGGTCGGACTGATGCGCCTCGAACGTGCAGAATTCGGGGTGGAGCGCGAGATAGGAATCGCGAGACGCAAAGACCTCGCCCTGCCCGACCGCGGGACCGAGGATTCGATCGGCGTCGAGTTCAAGATGCGAGTACAGATACGGCTTGGGCTGGTTCAGCTTGAACAGCACGGTGCGAAACTGGGAGCTCGACGTATGATCGCCTCCGAGCAATGTCCGCTCCGCGGCCCTCAGGTCGAGAGGAACGACCGTGCCGTCCGGGTCTGGATTGACCAGCGGCGCCGCAACCACCAAATAATCGAACTCGCGCCGGAAACGAACCGCCCGCTCGCCAGAGCCCTCGACGCCGGCAATCACGATCAGCTTGCCATCTTCGGGCCGTTCGATCGACTCGATCTCGGTGTTGTAACGAATATCCGGCTTGTCGACCTTGACGATCGTGTCCCAGACGCTCTCCCACCCCTGTTTGAACATCGACTTCTTCGGCAGCGCATCCGGCAGCAACGAGAAATAGCCGTCGAGCAGCGCCGGTGTGATCCAGCACATCGCCCAGAATGCAGGCGTATCCTCGATCGAGCCATATCCCTGCGCCGTCTGTCCGTAGGCGAGGATCGGCGACAGCGCCGTAAGATCGTTGTTCTCCAGAAACTGGCCAAACGACATGTCGATCTTTTGCAATGTCTCGTCCGAGAGCTTCGACGGCATCGTGTAGTCGTACTGTCCGAAAATATCTTCGTGCAGCCGGTTGTAAGCCGCTTTCGCCGCCAGCAGCTCTACGGCCGTATCGATCGGTGGAAACAGAATCCGAAACAAGGCCATCGGGCTCCAGGAAGGCTGTACCTGCAGCTTGCTGGTGACCCACTCCTCCAATGTCAGGCTGCCCTTGCCCAGACTGTTGACCGAGTAATGGATGGGCGCCACTTCGACACCAAACTCCTTGCCCTCGGCGCCCAACATGGCCTTCAGTTGCTTCACCAGCGTTCGCACGGCGAAGTAAGCCGGGTCCAGATAGCAGGTGCCGAGTTCGTGGACGACACCTTGCTGGGTGGAGTCCTTTATTGTCAGGGTCTTGCCACCATGGCGGTCCGAACGTTCCAGAATTGTGATGTCTTCGATTCCGAGCTCCGTCCTGAGCAAGTGAGCCATATGCAGGCCCGAGGGCCCGGCGCCGATCACGGCAACGCGCTCGCCCTTCTTCGGCAGCCGTCTGTCCGCCGGCGGAAACTCGGCCGCAAAATACTGGCGAAATATCCGATCCATGATCGGACCAGCGGAGCGCTGGAAGTTGGTCTTCATGTATCCGGCAAGCGAGAACAAGCCGAACAGCCAGGGCTCCTCGAAGTGCCGCGTCCACACCAGGTGCGAACACGGACACGGACTTGGACAATCCGGCTCGGCTGGGGTCAAAACCCAGCTGCATCCATAACCTCGCAGCGGAAGCTGGGGATTTGAGCTGAGCTGCTCCCAGGCAAGGGTATGCGCCGCCGTTGTCGCGTCGAACGACAGTTGCGTGATTTCTTCAACGATGATGTTGGTGGATCCATCGCGTTCGAGCGTATATTGAAGCTGCCCGCCGATCTGTCCGGGACCGCCCTTGATCCATTGCGGATTGGGCGGTTCGTTCTGGTCGCGCAGCATGACCCGAATGAACTTCGAATAATCCTGACAGATCAGCGCAGCATCATCGGCGCTGACATTGTAGTGCGCCTGATGGGTGACGTATTCGACCTTCGGTCCGAATTTTAGAATCAGATTCAATAGCCAGTTGAGAAAGGCACTCATGTCGGCTCCTCAACGGAGTTCGAGGGGGATCGTCTGCCGTGGACGGGGGCATGCTGCGATCGAACTATTTGCTGGCCCCGACATCGTCCGTCCCACGGCAATACAACCCATGAGGTATATGTTTATTTCTTGTCTATTGTAAATAGTACAATGGATCGAGCAGTGGTTGGAGCTTGAAATTACAACCCTTAATTGCCCATCGACTGCGACGCCGGCATACGGGCTGTGCTTGCAAGGCAGGTCGGTACCATCGGCCAATCGCAACGAAGATAGCTGGTCCGTCGGTTCATCAATGCTCCGGCCGTTTCGCGAATGGCGGAAGAGGACTAGCATGCTCTCCGCGTGAACAAGAAAACCCGAGGGAGGCCGTCGTGAAGCCAGGACAACCGGTCAAGGATGCAAGTCACCTCTACGAGGTCGAGCGTCGCGCCCAGCACGCCGCCCGCCCCGGGTTTCGCATCATGGAGCTGCAGCTCTCGCCGACACAAAAGGTGCCGTGGCACACTCACAGCAATATCTCCGACACGTTCTACGTTCTGGAAGGTGAGATGCGACTGTTCCTGCAGGAGCCCAAGGAGGATTTGCACCTGAAGCCCGGCGACGTCTATGCCGTCAGGCCGACACGGCCGCACCTGGTGACCAATGCGGGCGCGAAGTCGCTGACGTTCCTGATTTTGCAAGGTGTCGGCGAATACGATTACGTCCCGCTGGCGTCGCATTAGGTTGGCGCGCTGCTCTCTCTTCGTCGTCCCTGCGAAAGCAGGGACCCATAACCACAGGGTCGCATTGTTGAAAAAAGCTGTGGCCCCAACGTCGCACAACGATTGCCATTTGTGGTTATGGGTCCCGGGTCAAGCCCGGGACGACACCGAGTTTTTGGCACACGTTGCGAGTCATACCTTCGCCTTCTCGCGACATGATTTGTCCGAGCTTTGCATTTCGTTTCGCCCTCTCATCGAATAGAGGGCGCAGGGAAAGCCGGGTGCACGCCGCACCCGCGGTCTCGTGTGCAAAGTGAGAGAAAGAAACGCACACGA
This sequence comes from Bradyrhizobium sp. LTSP885, assembly GCF_000938305.1. Taxonomy (GTDB): domain Bacteria; phylum Pseudomonadota; class Alphaproteobacteria; order Rhizobiales; family Xanthobacteraceae; genus Bradyrhizobium. The sequence goes on along the minus strand of NZ_JYMT01000019.1, from coordinate 97,331 downwards.
GCATACAGGTCCAGCGGAGGCACTCCGGCTTTCCCTGCGCGATGGGTTACGGCTTATACGTGCTCTCCCCGGCGAAGACCGGGCTTGTTTGTCACCGTCATCCGCGAGACGCGTATGCGCCTTGCGAACTTTTGCCTGCCACTGGGGCGTCGGGACCACACGATTTCACCGTCCGCCTTACGCGTGCTCGTCAGTCACACGCCCGGCGTCCACCGCATCCCACCGCGCGTTCGTGACGTGCGCTCGCCCCTCAATCGGGTAGGACGGGCTGATTCATACACTGAGTTTCTCTTCTGATAAAGCGAACTATTTTTGCGCGAGACGCTTGCGCCGTCGGGCAACTCAGAGGTAAGGCGCCAGCTATTTCTGCTTCTGCCGCTCGATGAACTCCTGGCCCTGCTTGATGATGGCCTGCATCCTTTCATCGGCCTTGGCGTCATCATCGTCGTCATCGTCCTTGTCCTTGCTCTCGGCCTTGCTGGCGGCCGGCGGCGCGGCGGGATCGGGGCAGTTCGCTTCCGTGCCCTTGACCCGCGTGTAAGTCTTGTCGCCTTTCGCGACGTCGGTGCACATCACGAAATCCTTGGCCCCCACCGGCACCGGCTTGACGCAGACCACGGTGGCAAAGCCGCCAGGGATCGCCATGTCGCAGTTCACCTCGCAGGCCATCACTTTCGAATAGGGATTGCTGGCGGTCACCGTAACGGTCTTCTTGTCAGCGCCGAGCGAGCAGGTCGCAACGTCAGCCGCAAACGCCGGACCGGCGATGAGCATCATCGCCGCCGCACCAAACCATCTTGTCATGAAAGCCCCTTGCCTCACCATCGGTCCCCTTGGTCGCGGGGAATGGAGAAAGGGTTCGAAACAACGGGACGCTATCAGTGAGGACGGCGTCCCATGCGAATCCGTCGCAGGGCGGGTTAGGCGCAGCCGTAACCCGCCGCAGTCCTCGTTACGAAAAGATGGCGGGTTAAGCTTCCGCCTTCGCTCGCCGAGCTACGGCGAACAAGTCGCTAACCCGCCCTACGCGCTCACGCGCCATCGGCTCACATCAGCTTCATCGGCGCATCATGAACCACGCGAAGATCGATCCTGCCGATCAGGTCCGAACGGCGTGCCTCGGCGGCGCTGATGGCGGCCTCGGTCTGTCGCAACGTGCCAAAATTCGATCCAAGCGACACGATTCCGCCGATAATCAAGGCGATCGACCCCAGTGCGACAACCTCACTGGCTCCGAGCCAACCAAGCACCGTGACGATCAGCAACGCAAAACCGCCGCCGATTGCAATCTTGGAAGCCAGACTGACTTTCCGGCATCGCTCGGCGATCACGGCGAGCCCCTCGATCCGGTCTTCGATCTCTGAAATCTCGTCGGTCGAGTCGTCTTCGGTCATCGGATTCAAGGTCCCGCGGGGCGGATGAGGCACAGCTGTAACCGCCGCACTCGTCGTTCACGAAAGATGGCGGGTTACGCCTCGCGCTAAACTCTCCGCTGCGCGATCAACCATTTCTCGCGTGATCAACTCATTCTCAAGATGCGTGTTCCCGTAGACAAAGCTTCGTCGCTGCTGCTCCAGATGCTCTGGCGTCGGAGTCATACCTTTGACGGCTTCAATCAGCTCTTCAAGAGAAGCAATCATGCGCCGACGATCTCTCACAACGGCAAATTGTCGTGCTTCTTCGCCGGCATCTCGACCTTCTTATCCCTGAGCATCGCCAGCGCCCGCGCAATCCGCTTCCTTGTCGAATGCGGCATGATGACGTCGTCGAGGTAGCCGCGCTCGGCGGCGATGAAGGGGGACAGGAAGCGGTCTTCATATTCCTTGGTGCGGGCCGCGATCTTGTCGGGATCGCCGATGTCACTGCGGAAGATGATCTCCACCGCGCCCTTGGCGCCCATCACGGCGATCTGGGCGGTCGGCCAGGCGTAGTTGATGTCGGCGCCGATTTCCTTTGAGGCCATGACGTCGAAAGCACCGCCATAGGCCTTGCGGGTGATGATGGTGACGAGCGGCACCGTGCACTGCGAATAGGCGAACAGCAGTTTGGCGCCGTGCTTGATCAGGCCGCCATATTCCTGCGCGGTGCCCGGCAGGAAGCCCGGCACGTCAACGAAGGTGACGATCGGGATGTTAAAGGCATCGCAAAAACGCACGAAGCGCGCCGCCTTGCGTGACGCATCGCTGTCGAGCACGCCCGCCAGCACCATCGGCTGGTTGGCAACGAAGCCGACCGTGCGGCCGGCGATGCGGCCGAAGCCGGTGACGATGTTCTTGGCGAAGGTCTCCGAAATCTCGAAGAAGTCGCCCTCGTCGACGACCTTCAGGATCAGTTCCTTCATGTCGTAGGGCTTGTTCGGATTGTCGGGGATCAGCTTGTCGAGCGACAGGTCGACCCGCTCGATGTCATCAAAGCTCGGCCATTCCGGCACGCCGTCGGTATTGTTCGACGGCAGGAAGTCGATCAGGCGGCGCATCTGCAGGAGAGTATCGACGTCGTTCTCGAAGGCGCCATCGGCGATCGAGGAGCGCGTCGCGTGCACCGAGGCGCCGCCGAGCTCTTCGGCGGTGACTACCTCGTTGGTGACGGTCTTCACCACGTCCGGGCCGGTGACGAACATGTAAGAGGTGTTCTTCACCATGAAGATGAAGTCGGTCATCGCGGGCGAATAGACATCGCCGCCGGCGCAGGGGCCCATGATGACGGAGATCTGCGGGATCACGCCCGAGGCGATGACGTTGCGGCGGAACACGTAGGAATAGCCTGCGAGGGCTGCGACGCCCTCCTGGATGCGCGCGCCGCCGGCGTCGTAGAGGCCGATGATCGGCGCCCTCGCCTTCATCGCCATGTCCTGCAACTTGGTGATCTTCAGCGCGTGGGTCTCGGAGAGAGAACCACCGAAAACTGTAAAGTCCTTGGCAAAGACAAAAGTCTTGCGGCCGTTGACGGTGCCCCAGCCAGTGACGACGCCGTCGCCGGGGATTTTGTTCTTCTCCATGCCGAATTCGGTCGAGCGGTGCTCGACGAACATGTCGAATTCCTCGAACGAGCCCTTGTCCAGCAGCAGCTCGATTCGCTCCCGGGCCGTCAGCTTGCCGCGGGCGTGCTGCGCCTCGATGCGCTTTTCGCCGCCGCCCAGCTTGGCGCCGGCGCGCCGTTCTTCGAGGGTATCGAGGATATCTTTCATTTGCTTCCGCCCGTATTAGCTACTGGACCTGCGTGAGGGATTGGGCCGGGTTCTAACACGGCATTTTCCCAACCGGAAACCGGGTTGTGGGCAGCCCGGATGGTAAAAACGGTAGCATTTTCCGATATCTGGGGGAGACGACGATGACTGACACGACCACGGCCGAGACCGGCGCTGCGACCGGCGGGGTGCGCACCCTGCTCCGGTTGGAGGGGCTGGTGCTGTTTCTCGGCATGACCCTGCTCTATTACCAATGGGAGGGCTCGTGGCTGGTCTATGTCCTGCTGTTCCTGGTGCCGGATTTGAGCTTTGCCGCCTATCTCGCCGGCCCCCGCGTCGGCGCCATCGCCTACAACGCCGCCCACACCTATCTGGCGCCGGTCGCGCTGATGACGTTCGGCTTTGCCGGCTCCGGACCGCTGGTGCTCTCGATCGCGATGATCTGGCTTGCCCATATCGGGATCGACCGCGCGCTCGGCTACGGCCTAAAATACTCCAACGGCTTTGGCTTCACCCATCTCGGGCGGATCGGGAAGGACAAATTGACAGGCTGACGGGCGCTTGCTGTAGTCGCGGGCACAAAAGCGCGATGCGAATTCGGGGACAACCGATGCTGGCAGACTGGCGCCTGGCCGCGACGGCCGTGATCTTCTGCTGCGCCGTGCTGTTCACCTGCATCGCGACCAGTGCGCAATCGATCCCGAAGGACATCCCCTCCCGCACCGAAATCTACGGCATCCCGTCGCTGACGATCTCCGACCAGCAGTTCCTGACCGGCGACACCAACGGCAAGCCGGTCACGGTCGGCGGCGAACTCCGCATCGCGCAAGGAAGTGGCCGGCTGCCGGTCGTGGTGCTGATGCACGGCTCGAGCGGCGTCGGCGGCACCACGGACGCCTGGGTGCACCAGTTCAACAGCATGGGAATCTCGACCTTCGTGATCGACGGCTTCTCCGGGCGCGGCCTCACCACGACATCGCCGAATCAGGCGCTGCTCGGCCGGCTCAATCTGATCCTCGACATCTACCGTTCCCTGGAGATCCTCGCCAAGCATCCGCGCGTCGACCTTGATAGGATCGTGCTGATGGGATTTTCGCGCGGCGGCCAGGCGACGCTGTATGCGAGCCTCGATCGCTTCAACAAGCTCTGGAACAAGTCCGGCGTGCAGTTCGCGGCCTATATCCCGTTCTATCCGGATTGCTCGACGAGCTACGCCACTGACACCGAGGTTGCGGCGCGGCCGATCCGGATCTTCCACGGCACGCCTGACGATTATAACCCGGTCGCGAGCTGCAAGGCCTATGTCGCGCGGCTCGAGGCCGCGAAGCGCGACGTGGTGCTGACCGAATATCCTGACTCCGCGCACGGCTTCGATGCCGGCCTGATCGGCGCAACCAATGTGGTGGAATCGACGGGAGCGCAGACCGTGCGCCACTGCACCATCCGGGAAGGCGAAGGCGGCGTGCTGATGAACGCAGCGACCGAGGCGCCGTTCAGCTACAAGGATGCCTGCGTCGAGCTCGGCCCCCATGTCGGCGGCAACGCGGCGACCGCGATCGAAGCGCGCAAGGCGGTCAGCGATTTCCTGCAGGCGCTGTTCAAGCTGGGATAGCGCTGTTTCTGTCGTCGTCCGGCTTGACCGGACGACCCAGTATTCCAGAGACGGCAGTTTTCAATGGAGAGGCCGCGGCGTACTGGATGCCCCGCTTGAAGCGGGGCATGACACACCGAGAATGCCTCGCCTGCGCTCGTCCATAACGGCGCTGCGCCCTACTTCTCCCCGACCTTGAACGGCTCTTCCTTGCCCGGAGGCACGGTCTCTTCCGACATCGCCAGCAGCATCGCGACCATCACGTAGTTGCCGGCGAGCGCGGTGAGATCGACGATCTGCTGATCGTTGAACAGCTTCTTGGCCCGCGCGTAGGTCTCGTCGGAGACTTTTTTGGTCGTGGTCAGCTCGGTGACGAAATCGAACACCAGCGCCTCGTCCTCGGCCATCTTGGACGGCCGGTTGCCGGCCTTCAGGTCGGCGATCACCTCGGTGGACAATCCGGCCTTGGCCGCGAGCGGTGCGTGCGCGAACCATTCGACCTGCGAGCGCCACTGCCGGCCGATGATCAGGATCGCGAACTCGTTGAGCTTCGTTGGCACCGAGGTCTGCCAGCGTAGATAATAGAACAGGTCGTAGAGGCGCTGGCCAAGCACGGGGCTGCGGATCATCGGATTGTAGGGGCCGCCGATGCCGACGCTCGACACCTTCATGATTTGCTCGCCGAGCGGCCGCTGCTGATCGTTGAGCTGCTCCATGGTGAGCTGCGGAAAGCGCGGCTCCTTGCTGGTGGCGGGGCCGGCGAAGACAGTGGCCGCGAACCAGCCGCCGGCCGCGGCGAGCGTGAGCGACGACAGCCAGACTGACGCTGAATGCATGTGGTTTCCTCCGGTCTTGCTTTTATCGGAGGGATGTTAGTCGGGCCGCGGCTTGCGCGCCAGCCGCAACGCGCGCAGGTCAGCCTGTCACAGCGCGGCGATATCGGTGAGGCATTGCTGCGTCACCGTCATCCGCGCGTCGATCTGCGCCGGCGTCTTGCAATCCATGTTCATGGCGAACACCGTCACCGCACTGCCCTTCTCGACCCAGCCGACCAGCCAGCCGAGCGCGCCGTGCTCCTTGTCGGTCAGTCCGGTCTTGGCACGAATAATTGCGTCGCCGACTTTTGTCACCGGGAGGATGTCGCGCACCAGCTGCTGGCTGCGCTTGGAAACCGGCAGCACGCCGCGGCGCAGCCGGTCGACGAAATCGACCTGCTGGACCGGATCGATCCGCAAGTTGCCCGCCACCCAGAACTGGTCGATGCCGCCGCCGATATCGCGATTGCCGTAGTCGAGCACGTCGACATATTTCTGCATCCGCTCCGCGCCGATCCGGCGGGCGATCTCCTGATAGACCGGGAAGGCAGACACCGCGAGCGCCGAGCGTAGCGTGTGATCCTTGTTCCAGGCCGCGATGCTGCGGGTCACGCCGTCCCACTTGAAGACGTCCTTGTCGGGATCCTCGACCACACCGGTCTCGAGCGCGATCAGCGAGTTCGGGATCTTGAAGGTCGAGGCTGGCAGTCTCCCTTCGCCCGACCGATTCTTGTCGCTCGCGATGATCAGATAATCATCGACCTTGTAGCCGACGAAGCTGCCCTCGGTGCCGAGATCGAAGAACCGCTTTGCCAGATCCTCGCGAAACTCACTGCGCTGGGAGGACACGTTGGCAAGGCTGCGGGACGGCAGGAGGCTCGCTGCGGCAAACAGACCGAGCGCATGGCGACGATGGATCACGACGGGGACCTGAATTTGGTTTGGACTGACGACGATGGTTGATGCCATCGTGGTGAAAGGATGGCAACCAGCCGCTCTCTTTTGACGCGGTTCTATTGCTGGGGCGCCCGGCGCGACAGCCGGAGCACGAAGATCAGCACCTCGGCAACGGCCTTGTAGAGGTCGGCCGGAATTTCGTCGCCGAGATCGACATTGGAGAGCGCGCCGGCCAGCACCTCGTTCTCCCGGATCGGGATTTCGTTGGCTTTGGCGACCTCGATGATCCTGGCGCCGATCGCGCCCCTGCCCTTGGCCACGACGCGGGGCGCGCCGCCATGTTCATAGTGCAAGGCGATCGCAAGCTGGTTCTTGGTGTCGCTCATAGCGCGCGGTCCAGGAAATGGCCGGCCCGCGCTGGCGTGGCTTGCTGAGGCGCGCCGTCGCTGATTTCGATGGCGCCGGGCGTCAGGTCGGCCTGGGTGAGCGCCAGGCTCAATTCGGAGGCGCCGGCGCGCAGCCGCGCGGCGGTCACCGGCCGCTCCGCCCACATCCGCACCGAGGTGTGCTCGCCGGCGAGCGAGACCAGCGCATGCACCGGACCGGCCGGCTCGACGTCGAGCGTAAAGCGCGCCTTCCAGACCCGCTTGGACGCATCAGTGGCCTCGCTGCCGCCGTCGCGGGAAATCTCGAACTGCGCCATCGCGGTTCCCTGCGGGGTCAGGAACGGGACTTCGAAATTCCAGCGCGGCAGCATCGCATCGATCTGCGAGCGTCCGTCTAGGCGATCGGGCAGTGAGGCGACCTGCAGCAGCGTGTGCCGCGCCAGCGCGGCGTCGGTATCGTCAAGCAGGCGGTGCGCGACGGTCGCAAACGGCGCGTCGGGCGCGATCGACGGCTCGGCGATGGCCTGGGCTGATGGCAGCGATCCACGAAACGGCGGCGGCGGTGTGTTGGTGCGCACGACGACGTCGCCAGTCATGTCATCTGTATCAGCGCCCTGATGAGCGTGACCGTCCAGCTCCTGCAGCGCTTCCTGGATCAGATTGAGCGCGCCGCCCGCTGATGGACCCGTGTCGAGCGCGTCAGCAAGGGCGCCGGCAAGGCCTGCGCTACCCGTTAGAAGATCGTGCGCGGCCGGCACGCGCGCCTGCGGCAGCAGGATCTCCTGAAATTCAAGATCCAGCGTCCCCGCCGGCACCAGGCTCGGCGCCGCGCCGTGCAACGGCGTGCCCGGCGCGCCCGTTTTGACGGCGTCGTCCGAACCGAGCGAGGATTGCAGCGTCTGGCGCAGCACGATCAGCGCCGCCTTCAGATCCGGCGCGCTGCCATCGGACGGGCTGACGCCCGACGCCAGCGAGGCCTCGAACAACAGGCCGGACTTTTGGAACGCGGCTTTGAGGTCATCGCCGCCGAGATTGTCGTCGAGGCTGGTCTGCTGCGCCAGCACCTGCGCAATCGCCGCCTGCAGCCCCGGCGGCAGATTGACTGACGCGATCGCGGCAAGGTTGGCAAACAGCGCCGCTTGGCTGCCCTGCACCATCGCCGCGCCCTGCACGGCCGCAGTGACGGTGACCCGCTCGAGCGGCGTCAGCACCGCGCTGGGCGCCGTCGCATTGGCCTGGGAAGCGGCGCCAAGACCGGTCACGATCCCCGGCGACAGCCGCACCGCATCGCTGGATGTGCCGGTCGCCTCAGCGCCTGATCCAACCATTTGAAGGCGGATGCCATCCTGGGTTTGCGAGACCGCTAGCTGCAGGTTCTGGCCCGGTTGCAGCGGCACCTCGGTCTGGACGTCGATCGACAGGCCCGCGATCGCAATCCGCGCCAGATCGGCGGACAGCACCTTCAGCACCTGCGCATTGACGACGCTGCCCTGCTGCAGCGTGAGATCAGGCGCAACACTGCCCGCCTCCTGGGGGGCAAGCACCGGCAGCACGGGATTGATGGAATTTGCCATGTCGGGGGTCTCGGCCAGGCGGCAAGGTCGTGCCGCAGGCTAGCCCGGCGCCGTAAACCCCTCGTTAACCGCCGGCCGGCATCAGGCCCCTGAGGATGTCAGCGGCAGCCCTGAAATCGACCAGCCGGGCAGCGCGGCGCGAGGCGACCTCCTCGTCGATGCCCCATTTCTCGATGTTCCAGTCCTCGTCGACATGCGCGGCCGCCCAGACCTCGTCCTCGTCGCGAAACCGATGCGCCAGCGCCAGCGCGAGCAGCGCCGAGCCGGTCAGCGTCGTCACCACATGGAACGCCGCCACCGCCCAGGGATCGGCCGGGAACGCCGCACGCGCCGCCTTGATCGCGGCCTCAGGCTGGCTGACGTGCACGATCCCCTCGGCCAGGATGAAATGGGCGCCGTGCGCCTCGGCGGCCCAGAACACGACCGGGTCCCAATGCGCGGCTTCCCGCGCCACCAGCGTCTCGGGATGGCCGGCGCGATAGAACAGCATGTCGCTCCGGAGGAATTTTGCGGCGTCCTCCGCCACCTCGCCGACGCGCTCGATCACCCCCTCGACGACGCTGTTGGCAAAGCGTGTCACGGGCATGCTCAAGGGAGCGATGGTCTCGCCTTGCGCATTCCATTCCGCCGCGATCGCCTCCGCAATGGTGCGCGTCGGCGCCACGATCGGCTTGCCCGACGGCGAACGGATCGGCCGGCCATCGAGCGTGACCGAAAATCCGCCATCGGCCTCGGCAACACCGGCGCTGGTATAGAACCGCTTGCGCTGGGGCACGCGCATCTGGCGCCGCACCAACTCCTGCGGGTCGAACGGGGATTGTCCTGCAGCTTCGTCAAAGAGTTCGCGCATCGCGCCGGCCGACTTTCGTTCCCGAGGATTTGCCTGCAAGATATGTCATGGACAACAGCAAATAAAGCCGATGCGGCAAGCCAAATTCCTCGCAGGCCTTTCGCTGGCGGCGGCCGCTCTGGGCGTGGCCACCGCCGATGCCGGGTTCCGCTCGCCGGAATCGCTGGTCCGCAACGTCTACGCCCATTACGGCAAGGGTAGCTCGGAGTTCTCCAACGGCCTGCCCCGCGACGACGCCACGGCCCGGCAGTTCTTCGACCCCGGCCTGCGCAGCGCGTGGACCGCCCCGCACGATGCGCCCTATGATTTCCTGGTGCAGAGCCCGACCTGGCGGCTCGGCGCCGTCTCGATCGCGATCCTGCGCAGACAGTTCGACAAGACCTACGTGACGGCGCGATTCGACAACCAGGGCCGCACGATCACGCTCAACTTCATCGTGGTCAATGGGCCGGAGGGTTGGGTGATCTCAGATGTCGAGAGCCCGCACGATTCATTGCGGTTGTTCCTGGCGCAGTTCAGGCGCTAGAGCGTGTATGAATCCGATCAGCCCACCTGCGCACTCCCCTCAGGAGCGGACACGGGCTGATCGCCCCGGCACGTCGGCTAGGGGGCATTCGTTGTAGCCGCGAACGTCCGTGCAAGAATCTCGTCGCTAAATCCGCCTCTTTGTCCATGACTTCACGGTGCCGACCGTGACCGGCATCATATCGGAGACATCAACTGTGAATTGAAAGACTCTTGTTGCCCGCCTGTCGTCATCAGGATCATTGAAGGTCAGATATAAATCCCAGCAATCGCTGTGCATTCGGCAAACCGGGCTCTTTTCCACGGTCACGGTTTCGAGCGCACGCCCTTCAGCCAGTGCCCTGGCAAAGGCAGATGCGGCCTGAACGCAATTCGTGGCCGCGAAATTCATCGCCCGATCGCGTGAGATCGATCCATAGTTGCGAAGCTCGAAATACACCCGGTTGAGAAAATTGGCGATCGCGTCATAAAGGCTCTGATCGGCTTGGCCGCTGCCGCTCTGTAGTCCAGCCGAAGCGACCGCGTCACGAACCAGCGCGTTGATCTTCCAGCCATAAATACCGCGCAGGTCGGTCACGGCCAAGATCGGCAATTCCGCTTTTGATTGAAGCCTGATCATTTCGCCGGTACGTCGGCCCGGAATGCTGATCCTCTCGATGAAATCGGATTGATCTCGCGCAAGGCTTTGGTCGGCCAGGAGCTGGAGGAGAGTATCGTATATTGCGTCGTCGAAGGGACCATCCGGTACAAGCCCATAAACGGGCGCGCCATCGATCGCCAAGATCCATATGAGGCAGTCTCGCTCGGTCCGGTTCCGATCGAGATATTCAATCAAGTGTCGCACTTCGTGTGGGGTCGGCCGATCCAGGTCGCCATGTCTCGCCTCCCGAGCCATGTACTGTTCGAACTCCTGCTGGCCTATCTCGGATCCGAAGTCGTACGACAGGCTGCCAAGCGCATAGACCAAACCCGAGTGGGCGGTGCTTTGTTCGACCGATCCGCTTCCGGCGGCACGAACCGAGGTCGGAGCCGCGGTGGAGGATGGATACGCCGGCGCGCTCGATGGTGTAGCCCTTTCCTCGCGCGTCTCTCCCTCTGCCACGGAAACGACGCTCGCGGCCACGCTGGTTTGAGGGGCAGTTCCGGCACGCGTGATCGGGCGATCGTCGCTCCCCGCAGCCCCAATCCCGACGCCGGACGCGAACAAGGCGTCGAAGGCCGCAGGCAGGTTCATCACACCGCGAAGGCAGCGTTCGGGCTCGTCGACCACGGCAGGATCACAAGCACGCGCGGTGTTGAGCAGTGCCGTGCGGATCGCCGTTGCATCAATCTGCCGGCCGACTTGCAACTGCCGACTCATCAACAAGGCGCTGACGCCGGTAACGATCGGCGCCGCGACGCTTGTTCCCATTTCGCGAACCGGCTCTTCCGTGCCCGGCTGCGCTCCAAGGATTCTTTCGCCCGGCGCCATGATGCCGTCGATCGAATAGTTACCGCCCCAATTGCTGAACTTGAATGGCCGGCCGTTGTCCTTCAACGCACCTGCCGCCAGCGTTCCGGGGAGTACTGCGGGAATGCAACGGCATTCGCCGGCGTTATTGCCGGCAGGTGCCACGATCAGGATGTTGTCATCCTGGCATCTGCGGATCGTACGCGCCAAAAGTTCGTGGGGGGCGTCAGTCTGAGTCGGCACACACGCGGCGCAGTGAATAATGTCGGCTCCCAAGTCATGGGCCAAATCGAACGCACGAGCCAGATTGAGAGGCGATAGAAATTCTGCCGGATCGCCAACCTCATTCAACGGCACGACAATGACCCGGCAATCGGGTGCGATCCCTGGCGCCGGCGTGCCGCGCTGCCCCGCGATGACGCTGGTAATGTGGGTTGCGTGACGGTTTACCAGAATCCGAAACAGAATACTTGGCGAGAAGCTGGCCAGGAATCGTTCGTCCTTCTCCGCCTGCGGCAGATCGCTGTTCGCAATCTCGCGGAACAAGGCATGCTGCGCCACCGTAATCGGCTCAGCGCGGGCGTGCCAATAAGGAAACACTTTGGAGATCCGATCACTGCGAAAACAAGACAGCGTCAGGTCGGGATCGCCGTCGAGAATGACAATCGTGATCCGCGAGTCGCCTAATGTCAGGCTTCGAAGCTCGCCAAGCCCCGAAATGCGGTCGTCCAAATCGTGGAGGTGGCCAGCGCCATGCAGGTGTTCGGCGGCCGTCGTTACCAGCGATCGGTTCTCGACATCACGGTCCGAGGCACTTACACGCCTCGCGCTCGATGGTCCATCAGCAAACCGCGCATAGACGTCAGCGGCTTCTTCTTGTGACGCTTTCAGAGGTCGTGAAGAATGCGAGTCGTTCATCGGGCTGCCCCTCTGTCTGATAGCCGCCGCATTCTTTCCACCGTTGCCTCCGTTACTCGCGCAGTCACACGCTGCGAATCGAACCGGCCGAGGTCGCGGACACCTGGTCGCGGACACTTGGTTCTGGGGCTGGGGAACGCCCGCCACGAAAGCGGCGGGCGTTCCCTGTCACAACCCTGCAGATCGTCATGGAAATTACCTGTCGACGATCAGTTGGTTGTTGCGGTCGACCCCTTATTCGGCGTCGCCACCCGAATAGGCGCACGTTACCGTGGCCGAGACGCACGTGATCGTGACGCTGACCGAGGGGGTCACGCCAACGAGGGTTTCTTCCGACAATTCGGCCAACAAGTCAGTCTGACTGCCGACGATGCTGCGAGCGACCGGTGCAGTCTGGATTGGTCTGGTCTGCGTGTTCATAATGACGTTCTCCTTCGGTTGAGTGACACAGGTTCGACCGCTTTGAGTGGGTCGCTCAACTCCTCCTCCCTTCGGAAGAAGCTCAGGTCGCCGCCAGATTCCGGTGTTACCGGAATCTGGCGGCATCAACTAAAACGGCATCGGGGTCCGGTTGAGCAGGGCCTCTGGCGTCGGTTCACTCAGCCAACCCAACTTAACGGGCACATTGTAGAGGCGTCCCGGCGCAAACCGTTGCCAGAAGAAGCGCATCCCCGGCACCACCACTTTCACAACGTTGAGCCCGATGTCTGGCCGGGTCAGGTCAAGAACCAGAACGTCTAGACCGACGCGTCGGGCAGCCGCGACCGCTGCCTCGACGTCACCGCGGATGTCGTCGGTGCAGATGGGTTTGAAGTCACCCGATTTTGTGGGTGGCACCGACCGATCGGGCATAAGGTAGGGTTTGTCTTCTACTCTCGTCCTAAGCAGCCATTCGGCGCTTTCGGTGTCGATCTGCTCATCGGGGATCTTGTCCAGCTCGAGGCCAACCTGGCTCATCTCCGTCAGCGACCGGGTGATAGCGACCGCTGGGTCAAGATGCGCGCCATAGCCGATAATCAGGCGCTCGGACCCGCCCGTAGTCCTTCGCGACACCGCGGCCATTACCGGGATGCCCAGGTCGGCCGTAAGAGCCAGGACCCAAATTTCCCGGCCGATATCCCGATAGAATCGCTCAAGGTCGCGGAAATAAGGATCGTCAAAACTGGCCAGATCGACGGCCGGACGCCTCAGGCCGTTGTACCACCAAAGCGCCGCGCAATCGCGTTCGACAACTTCGAGAAATCCCTGGTAGATGGCTTCTTCCAAATTGTTGCCGGCGGCATTCCCGTTGGAGTCCGCACGACAAAATTCATGATCCTTGGGCACCGGATACCAGAGATAACAATAGGCCGTCGGCAGGAATCGTTGGCGTCCGTCCGTAAGCGACCAGACGGGTGTCCAATCGATTGATCGGTTTGGGTCGAAACGCTGGGGTATCCAATTGTTCCCGATCGTCGACGATGCGTTCAACGTCTCCCGATTGGCGTATTGCGCCTCACTGATTTGCAGACAACTTTCCGGATGGATCGCCGCCTCACCCAGTTCCGCCAAGGAGGCTTTGATCCGTGGCTCGTCGCCTTGATAGATGAAGGAGTAGCGTTCGACCGCCTCGCAAAACCCGCTGGCGCGCGCCTGGGCGTTGGTCTTGCCTTTGCCGGAGGCTGTGTGCCGGAGGATTCGGCGCAAGCCGCGCAACGACCCCACGACACCCATGCTGTGGCTGGATCTATAGGTATTCACCAACGGGTTGGAGGGATCGGAAATCCTCGACAACTCCATCACCACCCCGGAGACCGGACTGATCAAATGCCCGTAGCGATCGAGGGTCTCGTCGGGCGACATCGATCGATGCCCGCCATCGTCGAGGTAGCGCTTCGGGGAAGACTTCAATTCGATTGGCTGGAAGCCTCGCCGTCCGACCAGCTGGGGATCACCGCAGCAAGGGCATTGGGGTCGATGCGGCAACGAATGCGCCCGGTACTCGTGAGTTACATGATCCAGTGTGAGGATTTTCCCGGCCAGGGTCTCAGGCTTCGCCGCGCCATGGTCGGGGATCCCGAGCGACCGCGCAGCGATCCACTTTGCGATCTCCGTCGTCACCCAATTCAGCGCCAGTCCAGCCGTTGAGGGCAAGACCGGTCGCGACGTTGTCAGACAGTCGGCTGAATCTGCCTGGGCCTTCCGCTGGCGAATGATTGAAGCCTTCACCTCGGCGTTGCCGCGGAGGCGTTGAGCCAAACACTGCCAGCAGCCGGTCTCGCCAGGTACGAAGATTGGGCCGAGCCAAATCACGCTGCCGACCGGTTTGACGAGCATCCAGGGACGACCGGTCTCCAGTGCGGTGCGGTTTATCTGCTCGAGTTCCGGGCGCAAGTAATCGTCTGTCACGACGACCTGCAGGTCGAGCAGAGCGGCCGCCGCCCCGTTCGCCTTCGCCGTGGTCGTATCATCAACGATGAGGCCAGCCTCTGATACGAGCGCATTCAACGGCGCTACGGATACATCGCCAATCGCCGTCAAAGAGATCTTGCTCTGTCGCAGACGCGGCCCGACCTGGAACGGATCGAAACCAAGCTCGCTCCAGAACGCCGCTACCCCAGGGGCAATCCCTTGGGCCGCCTCGGCGAGATAGCCGAGGCGGCTGAGCCGATCGATGACCTGGTCGACAACGTCGCTTGAGACCATCTCTGACGATAGACCATAGATATCGTCCATCGAGTGCTGACCATCGAGGAACGGCACAATGGCGCAATACAAGCGTCCGCTCAGCACGTGAGAGGTGTGTTCGCCGAGCAAATACACGTGCATTGGTTCAACGATCTCGACGCTGAAATGCGACTTGATCCGTGGCCTTTCGAACCTCGTCCCGCAATTCTTCGGTTGGTTGCCAAGGTCAGAGAGCATTCGCACAAGCTCCGCGTTTTTCAGCTATTGAGCTCGAAGAGACGTAGCCAGGCGGGTCAACCCAATCGAAGGGAAACTCAAGGCACTAAGTTGCCTTGGATCACATGGTCTCACGCCCATATTCTCCCCCTCCGGAACGACGGCCTCGCTCGTAGACCATTGCCGCCAGCACTCTCGGCGCCCGCAGCAGCCTGCCCAGCCGATCCGCTCGGCGTCTTGGGCACCGCGTGCTTTTCAATTTGTAGATAAGTGCCGAAATTCATCCCCACTTCGCTGGGCTGTTGCCAACTGGCGGGAATGTACGAAGGTTCGCCAGACGTTTCTGCCATTGGCTTCTCTGCCATTGGCTTCTCCGCCCTTGGTTTCTCTGCCTTTGGCTTCGCTGCCCTTGGTTTCGCTGTCCGTGGTTTTCCTGCCATCTCGAAGAGCTCCTCGTTGACTTTGCCCAGTGAGGAGTGGCCACGCGCCGCGTTGGCGAGATGGTCACCCGACGTCGTCAGAAACCCGAATGCGTGAAGGCCGAGCGCATGATTTGCTGGTAGCTGGGCGATTCAAACCGAGCCGGATCGTTGTGGTTGGCGCCGTGAATCAACGCGATGCCTACCGACAATAAGTTGTCGCGCGTTCCATGCACCACATCAACACAGGTTGAAGGATCGATGAAATGCGGACGTTTCACCGGCTTTGAAAGAACAGGATTGATATCCATAACCGCGTACCCCCTGAGATCAATCGGGTGAGGTCCAGGACCGCACTTCGCCCATCGTGACCGGTATGAGATCGCTCACATCGACCGTGTAGCGGTAGATTCTCTTTGCTCGACTGTTGTTTTCCGGGTCGAAGAACTTCAACTTCACGTCCCAGCAATCGCTGTCCATCCGGCAGAACGGGCTCTTGTCGACCGAAATTTCATCAAGCTGCATTCCCGCTACGAGAGCGTTACCGAACGTCGCGGCCGCTTGAAATGCGTTGGTCACTGAGAAGTTGAGCGCACGGTCACGCGACGTTCTTCCGAGATTCCTCAAGTCGTAGTAAACTCGATTGAGGAACCCCTCCAGCGTCTCTCGTATCTTCGCTCCCTCGTCCGAAGCCGATGCGGCCGCGGCACTGGCCTTCAAGGCGCTATCAACCAAGGCGTTGGTTTTCCAGCCGTACATTCCGCGTGTGTTTACCGGCTCGATCACCGGTACGACCTGACCCGAGAAGAGCTTCACTGTGCGCCCTGTAAGCAGCCCGGGAATACTCACGCGTTGAACGTAGTTCGCATCGGTCTCCGCCATGATCTCACCGGCAAGCATGAAGCGGAGAACCTCATAGACGTCGCGAGCGAACGCGCCGACGGGCTCGATGGCGTAGACCGGTGTCAGCTCAATGTTCAGAGTCCAGATCAGCGATCGGGCTTCGGCAAGATTGGTGGTCAAATAATCGACCATCTGACGCGCATCATAAGGATTCGCCGGCATTTGATTGCTCGGCGGCATCAACTGTTTGAAGGAGTCCCGCCGCGCCTCGGTTCCGAAATCATATCCAAGAACCCCGAGGGCATAGACCAGACCAGTAGCCGTACTCGTGTCCGGGGCTTCGCTCGCCGTCACAGCGCCCGCCGCAAAGCGTGTTGCAGACGACCGGCCGCCGCTGACAGCATTTGGCGCGAACGAGGGGACCGCGTTCGAGGATGAGGAGGCCGGATGTTGGTCTCCGGCATTCCGTTGCGGAATTTCGGCCTGCGTGATCGCGTTCAGCTCCTCCGGAAGCTGCTCACTCTCGCTGCACGCACACTGAGGGGAAATCGCTGCATTTACTGTCGTCGATTCTCTTGTCATTTGTGTCCTACTCCCTCTTAAGAGTTCGAAAGCACCTGGTAAGTTCAGCCTTCCCGCCAAGCACCGGTCGGAATCTTCCGAGCGAATGCCGTCGCAGGGCAACGCACTATCGAGCAACAATTGGCGGATTAGATGCGGATCTGGTGTTTCGCCCCGATCAGCCTGATGGCTTAACAAGAGCGCGGCAGCGGCGGCCACGATGGGGGCCGCGAAGCTGGTGCCGCTGCGGCGGGTTACCCCGCCGCCCGGCTTGGCACCGAGGATGTCTTGCCCCGGAGCCATCAAGCCCCCGGTGCGATATGCCCCGCCCCAGTTGCTGAAGCCTATCGGCCGGTCTTGGCGATCCAGTGCGCCGACAGCCAACACCGTCGGCAGCGCTGCCGGAACATGCAAACATTCGCATCCGTCATTGCCGGCGGCCGCCACGACAAGGACATTGCGGTCGGCGCAGAGACGGATGGCATTTTGCAGCCAGGCATCGGCCTCTCCTTCGTCCGTCAGCTGACCGCCGCTGATGTTGATGATGTGGGCGCCATGATCAACAGCCAACTCGATGGCGCGCGCCAGATCGAGCTGCGAAGCACTTCGACGATCCTCGAAGAAGACGGGAATGACGAGACCGCAGCAGTGTGGCACCAGCCCTTCAACATCACTGCCGGGTTGGCCGAAGATGATACTCGTAATGTGGGTCCCATGAGCGGCCATCGGGCCTGTCGATCGGCCATCGGCGGGGATCAAACTGGGCAGGAGAGTAAGATTTGCTCCCTGGAAACAGGGGTGTTCAAGATCAACGCGACCGTCCAAGACGGCGACGCGTATACTTGCGTCTCCCCAGTTGGGAAAAAAACCATGCTCTGACGAATGTTGACGCATCACATCCCCATCGCTGGCATTGCGTAACGTGCCACGCGACTTACCCCTGCATAATGCTTTTGACGCTGGTATTTGTACTCGACGCCCCGGAGTGCGTTTTCAAATATGATCGAAGAAAGAACAGAACACTACCTTAAGTATGCGCAAGGTTTGCACAACTTAAGGGTGAATGCAATCTCCATTTTCGTCAAGAGGCTTTGGGCCGAGGCGCGCCGAGTCGGCTCCAAACAACCACCTGCCCGGTCCGCAGGATCTAGCCGTAATTGGCGATCGACAGCGCCATGTTGGCGTTCTGCTCGATCATGAAGATGCCGGTCCCCTGGCGGTTGATCACCTGAATGATATCGAACACCTGCTCGACGAAGACGAGGCGACAGGCCCATGGACGGCTCGTCCATGCACAGCAGCTTCGGACGCGCCATCGTCTTCAGCGATCATCTCAAGCGCCATTGGCACGATCGGACACTATCCGGGCACTGCCGTCGGCAGGAATTGTGCGTCTTCCTCGACGGGTTCACCCAGCTCGTTTTCCCACTTCGCAACGACGGCGGTTGCAACGCCGTTGCCGATGACGTTGGTCATCGTACGTCCCATGTCCAGGAAGGCGTCGATGCCGATGAGCAGGACGAGGCCTCCCGCAGGCAGGCCGAACGTGGGAAGCGTTGCGGCCGCCACTACCAGGGATGCACGCGGCACGCCAGCGATGCCCTTGCTAGTGACCATCAGAAGAAGCAGCATTGCGATTTGGGTCGTGATCGGCATGTCGATGTTGAATGCCTGGGCAACGAACAGGGCCGCAAAGGTCTGGTACATCATCGAACCGTCGAGATTGAACGAATAGCCGAGCGGCAGGACGAAGCCGGTGATGCGCTCCGAGACACCGAATTTCATCAGCTGCTCGATCATCTTCGGGAACGCAGCCTCGCTGCTCGAGGTCGAGAAAGCGATCATCATCGGTTGCCGCAGCAGGCGAAGCAGCGTCTTGATTGTACCGCCGAGTACGACGCTGCCGGCGCCGATGATGATGACCCAGAGCACCGCAAGGCCGAAGTAGAACGCGCTGACGAACTTTCCGTAGGTCACGAGGACCCCTACCCCCTGCGTGGTGATGACCGCGGCCATCGCGGCGAACACGCCGAGCGGCGCGAAGCGCATGACGTAATCGGTGAACTTGAGCATCACCGGAACGATTTGATCGATCGACCTTGCGATATCAGGGGCAAGCGTCGTCTTGACGGCGCTCAACGCGAAGCCGAAGAATATCGAGAAGACAAGGATCTGCAGCACCTCGTTCCCTGCCATTGCCTGGACGACGCTGATGGGAAAGACGTGCGCAGCGAAGTCCTTGATGTTCAGGCTGCTGGTTTGGACGTTGGTCGTCGCATTTGCCTCCGGCAGCGTCAGACCAAGACCGTGCCCCGGCTGAAGCAGATTGGCCAGCAAAAGCCCGACCAATAACGACAGCAGCGATGCGGTGATGAACCAGGCCAGCGACTTGACGGCGATTCGCCCGACTGCGCCGCCGCTCGCACCGAGGCTGGAAATTCCGGAGACAATCGTGGCAAACACCAGCGGCGCGATGATCATCTTGATCATTCGCAGAAAGACGTCCGACACGATGGCAAAATAGCCGGCGATGACCTTGGCCTGCTCCGGGCTCGCCAGCGTATTGCACGCGTAACCCACGGTGATGCCGAGGAACAGGCTGACCATGATGTATGTGGTCAGCCGGTTCGAATTTGGAGCTTTGCTGCCTGCCTGCATGAGGTGATCCTTCGCGCCACCAAGGGTTCATGGCATCCGAGCTGTGGCGCTTCTCAGCGTCTCGGGGTGCCGCTGCGGACGGGGCCGGACAGGACTATCCGAGCTTGGAAAGGACGGCGGTGCGGGTCTGAATTGACGGCACGTTGCGGGCGCGGATGGCCTCGATCAGCCGGTCGATGTCGGCCGTCGTGTTGAACATGCCAAGCGACACGCGAATGCCGTCACGCTCCGGCGAGACGCGGATGCCGTTCTGCGTGAAGTAGTCCAGCCAATCGGCCGCCGGCAGGGCGATGACGTAGATGTGCGGCGCGCGGTGCTGCCGATCGCGCGGGCCAACCAATCCAACGTCGAGCTGATCGAGACGCTCGATCAGATAGTCGCCGAGGTCGAAGCAGTGGCGCTGGACGTTCTCGATCCCGATCGCGTTGATGAAGTCGATCGCTGCGCCGAGGCCTTGGACGGCCGGAAGATTGAAGTTGCCGAGTTCGAACCGACATGCCGTCGCCGGCAAGGCCATGTTGTCCGGCCGGGCGATGAAGTCCTGCGGCGGTTCGGCAAGGCTTGCAGCCGCGAGGTAGGCCGGCTCCAGTTCGATGCGCGTCGCGTCCCAGTAGAGCAAACCGAGCCCTTGCGGCACGAGCAGGCCCTTGTGCGTGCCGGAGCCGATGAAAGTGGCCTTCATGGCCTTTGCGTCGATCGGCACCACGCCGATGCCCTGCATCACATCCACGACGAAATAGAGCGAACGCTGCGCACAAAGTTCGCCCACGCTCTCCACGTCAAACCGATGCCCGGCGTGGAAGGTGACGTGCGACATGGAGATCGCACGCGTCCTGTCATCGATGTGCGATCGGAAACTCTCTGCGTCCACAACATCAGTCATGGGAATGAAGACGATTTCCACACCCTTCTTCTGCAAATTGAGGAACGCGTAAGCGTTGTTGGGATGATCGCCATGGATCATCAGAACCTTGTCGCCGGCGCCGAGGGGTAGCGCATTGGCGGCGATGTTCATGCTCTCGGAGGTGTTCTTCGTGAAGGCAATCTCATGCGGCTTGACGCCAAGGAAGGTCGCGACCTTGGCGCGGGTTTCTTCGAGACGGTTGAGCCAGATTTGCTTGGGGCCGGCCGTTTCGAAGCCTTCCCGTAGAAAGCGCTCATATGCTTCCTTCACCGGAAGAGAGAGCGGCGTCTGAAAGCCGCTATCGAGGTAGACGATTTGATCGACGGCCGGGAAGGCCTTGCGAACGGCGGCTACGTCATAGTGCTGGATCATGATCACCCCGGTGACGTGACATGGCGGAGCATCTCGCCGGACGGGGCCGGCGGGTGCCTACGATCAATTCAGGTTTGGCGACGTGGACTGCAGAGAGCTGCCTGGATTTCAGTCAGCTCAATCAACTGCCCCAAGAATATACCGACCTCGTTCGAGGTCGAGTTATAACATCAAAAAACGAGAGTTATTATTCCGAAAACTGAGAAATATAGACTTCATCTTCATGATCCTGCAGGATCGTCTGGGACAACAAGGACGCTGCGTCCTGCAAAGGAGCAATGAAGGCATCAAGGCCCGCGAGCCAACGCGCGCCGCCGGCACAGAAACTCCCAGGCAGGCGATGAGGTCGCCCTCCGGAGAGACGATCGGCACGGCGCACCCCACCACCCCTCGAACGAATTCCTCGTTCGTCTTCGCCCAGCCTCTGCGCCGCGTCTCCTCCAGTAGCGCCAACAACGCTTCGGGATCGGCGATCGTCGTCGGGGTGTACCGGACCAGCGGAAGTGAATGGACCAACCGTTGTCGGACCCTCTCAGGCAGCCGGCTCATGTAGATTTTGCCCGTCGACGTACAGTGCAGTGGAGCTGCATCTCCGGGATTGAACTGCAATCCTTGCTGCGGCTTGGATCGGACACTGTCGACGTAGACCACGACGTTGTCGCGGACGACACCGATCTCGCACTGCTCTCCGATGCGGTCGGCGACCGCACTTAGAACCGCGTGCCGGCGCACGGTGCGAAACGCCGCCCCGATGGTCTTGGCCGAGAGCGTGACCAGCTTGCTTCCGACGACATAGCGTTTCGTCCCGAGGGCTTTCTGGATGAGGCCGCGGCTTTCAAGATTGCCGATGAGGCGATGCGCGGTCGGGAGTGGAAGGGAGAGCGCGGCGGCGATTTCGGCAGCCGAGAGCGCCTTCTTCTGCTCGGCCACGAAGACCAGGATGGCAATAGCGCGATCCAGTGGCCCGTCGTTGGGACTATCAGGTTCGTTGGCCACGACGCATTCCTTGCGTGGGTACTGCCCAAGGGTAACTTTCACAGTACCACACGAAGACTCCCTACGGTCCACGCCGCGCAGCAATCCGCTCACATCCGGCGATTCCTCATTTCAAGCGTCAGGACAGGTCGTCCAGAGCCGTCCGAAGGGGTCCCAGTTACAAATATAAAATCTATGGTAGTTTTGATCCCCAGCCGTCATTGAAAGGCGAACGCCTCGTTGGGGGGACAAATGAAGCTGAACGAAGGGAGCCGGCTGACCCGCCGGGCCGTCCTGAGTGGGGTCGCATCCGGCGCGCTGGTCGTGGCCGATCGGGCGTTTGGCCAGGCAGTGAACGGCCTCGCCGCCAGCAACGGCAATCCGCCGCCTGCCCCGAGCGACAGCACTGTGGACACCTTTCATGGCGTCAACATCCCTGATCCGTATCGACCCCTCGAGGATTCAGCGCGGGCCGATGTGAAGGCCTGGATTGACGCTCAGGACGTCCGCACGCGCGCATTGATAGACTCCCTGCCGATCCGAAAGCAGCTTCATGATTTCATGAATGCGGCCCTGGACTATCCGCGGACCACGGTTCCGGCGCGATATGGCCGACGCTACTTCACGCTTTTCTCCGAAGGCCTGGACGATCAGCGTAGTGCCGGGGTTCAGGAGCATCCAGGTGGCCCGCGAAAGACGCTGATCGACGCAAACGCCCTGTCGTCCGACGGCACGGTGGCAATCCAGTCGATCTTCCCCGACCGGCCCGGCACCAAGGTCGCTTACCTCTTGTCCGAAGCCGGAAGCGATCGAGAAACGATGCGAGTCCGCGACGTCGAGACCGGCCAGGACCTGCCCGACGTTCTGGCCTGGTGCAAGCATACGACGGTTGCCTGGTCCCGTGACGGATACAGTTTCTATTATTCCCGCTACCCCGGTGACAACGATCCCGCCGATTGGAACCGCCGCGGCCAGATCGTGTGTCTGCATCGGCTTGGAGAGCCGCAGTCGGCCGATCGAGTCATTTTCCGGCAGACGGATGCGCGTGACTATTATTTTCAGGTCGCGTCATCCATTGATGCCGACCTGCTCAAGATCGTCGCCAGGGTCGGAACGTCGGAAAAGGCCGGTTATTTCGTCGCGCCCCTCCACGATGCCACCCAGATTGCGGAAATCTTCCCAATCGGTTCAGCGGGCTTCTATCCGATCGCAAATGTCGGTCCGACGCATTATGCGATCACCAACCTCGATGCACCGAAATGGCGGCTTGTGCGCATTGACCAATCCGATCCAAAACCGGATCGATGGCACACCGTGATTGCCGAAAGTGAGGCGCCGCTAAATTCCGCTGCGGTGTTCGACAGCAAGCTGGTCGTCAAACACTACCAAGACGTCAATCAGCGCGTCGCCATTCATGATCTCAGCGGCAAGCACCTGTCGACCGTTGACCTCGGCGGCTTCGAGAGCGTGTCGTTTGGACGGCATTTCAGGGACGACGACCATCTGCTGCTCGAGGTCAATGACTACAAGCAAGCGAGCCGCATTGAGTGGTTGGACCTGGAGACCGGCAAGCCGTCCCTGTTTCGTCCGTCCGCGGCGAAGCACAGCCTTGCCGATGTTGTGGTCCAGCAGATTTTCGTGACCAGCAAGGACGGCGCGCGTGTCCCGATGACCTTGATCCATCAACGCGACATCCAGCTCGACGGCAGCAATCGGACGATGCTCAACGCCTATGGTGGCTTCGGTTACGCATTGTGGCCCTATTACAGTGACAAGATTGCCGCTTGGGTCCGGATGGGTGGCGTCTACGCCCTTGCCTCCATACGTGGCGGAGGCGAATACGGCCAGCCGTGGCATGACGGAGGTCGACGCACCCACAAGCAGGCCTCATTCGACGATTTTATCGCATCGGCCGAATGGCTGATGGCCAACGGCTACACGCGCCCGGACAGGTTGGGTATCAACGGCGCGAGCAATGGCGGCCTGCTGGTGCTGGCAGCCATGCTGCAGCGGCCCGAGCTTTTCGGAGCAGTCGTCTCCGCGGTTCCAGTCACCGACATGTTGCGGTTCACGAAATTCACGTTCGGCATCAACTGGATTCCGGAATACGGAAATCCTCAAGCCAACGAAGCCGACTTCAAGGCGCTCTTCGCCTATTCGCCGCTTCACAACATCCGCAAGGGCGTGAAGTATCCGCCGCTGCTGGTTCTGACGGCGGATAACGACGACAGGGTTGCGCCGGCTCATTCGTACAAGTTCGTGGCAACGATGCAGGCCCTGTCGCCGGACAGCGCGGTGTACCTGGGCGTTGAGCGGCGTGCCGGCCACTCCGAGGGCAATGCGTTAGGCAAATCCATCAATCGCGAATGCGACACGCTCGCCTTCCTCTGTGACAGGCTTGGAGGGGCGATGCAGGAATTGCCGAAGATCAGCCGTTCATTCGATTGAGTCCCATTGCGCTTCCAAATGGGAGGGCCGCCAAAAATGGGGGAAAGCGAAGTCGTCCGCCTTCCCTGCGTGTCAAACGGACGGTTCGGAGATCTGGTTAGTCAAGCCAGAGTAGCAAACAACTGCACGCCAATCAGTCTCCAAGCGACTTGTGGAAAAACACGCGCTGATAACCGTTCTGCTCACGACGCTCTGTTTCTACCCATCCGAGAGCGGGATACATCGCCAGATTTTCCGTCATCTTCTCGTGTGTGTACAAGGTTATCTCGCGATAGCCGCGACGGACTGCTTCTTGTTCAGCAAAATTCAACAACGCGCGCCCGATACCGCGACCATGATGGCTCGGGTCAACGGCGACGTTATCCAGGAGAAGGTGGTCTGTTTCGTCGATGAGGATCAGCACCCCTGCTACCTGATCGCTAACTTCCGCCACCCAGGCGGCATGGTTCCGTACGTGCGCTGAATAGTCGTCCAGCATAGGTCCTGGAGGTTTTCCGATTCTCTCGACGTACACGCGGTATGCATCCGATACGATACGCTCTATCGCAGGTAGATCGGCGATGTTCGCTGGACGAGTTATCATGCGCTTTCCCAATCGGCGTCACACGGAGAAAACAGACACACGTAATTTCGCAGCATTTGGACCCTGTTCAACAAAGCGAACAAGCCCTTTTCCAGCTCCGAATAAGTTATTGATTTTGTTGATCACGCGAGTCCACATTTGCTCGATCCGAAACGCTCACAACAGTGAGGCGACATCCCGGAGTTGCTTTGCGTAGTCTGCGTAGCCCCCAAAGCAGACATTCTGCACGTATGAGCCACCGGCGCGACGGTTTGCGCAAAAGGCCTGCCCTTGGGCGGTCAGTGCTTCATCCGTTTAATCACCGGCAGCATGCTCTAGCGGGGGCTTGTACTCGCAAATCCGGTCAGTCCATGTCCGTGCTGCCGTCAGGAGCGGACGTGGTCGGCTCGATCCAGCACGTCGGTTAAGGGCCAAAAAGGAGGTGAACAGAATCTCTGATCACAGCGCAGAACAATGGAGATAGCCGCTTTCTTCAGGCCGGTGCGACAAGCGACGACATGGGAACGTCCAGCGTATACACATAGCCTGTTGCGTCATACGCCAATTTGACCTGACCTTTCAATTGTTGGCCAAGAGATCCGATCAATCGCGTTCCAAAGCTCTGTCGGGAAGGTGCACTGACTGAGGGACCACCTTTTTCGGACCAGGTTAGCTGCAGCCGCTCCATCGGCTCGTCAATCTTCCATACAATGTCGACGCTTCCGGTCGGCATCGAGAGCGCCCCGAATTTCGTGGTATTGGTGCAAAGTTCGTTTAGCGTCATCGCGAGGGCGATCACAGCTCCGGACGTGATCTTGATGTCGGGACCCGCGATCGAAAATCTCCCGACGCCTTCTTCGTTGTCATACGGCGCTATTGCGCCGCGGATCGTGTTTGCAAAGTCGGCATTTGCCCATCTCGCCTGCAAAAGCAGATCGTGCGCTCGACCGAGCGCGACCAGCCGTCCTTCGATCGCGTGTTGCCCATGTTCGAGACTCGTTGCGGTCCGCAGACTTTGTGAGGCAATGGCGCTCACTGTCGCCAAGGTGTTCTTGATGCGGTGGTGCAGCTCCTCCAGAATTAATTTCTGCAGCTTGTCAGCCGCCTCGCGCTCCTTTGCGTCGATGCCAGCCTGCGCAAGCAGCACCTCTGCGTCGATGCTTGCTTGCTCGAGCAACAGGCGAAGGTTGTCATTTTCTGCCGTCAGCAATTCATTGGAAACAGGGTTCGTTGATCGTGAGGCGTCGGAGATTTTCCGGGTTTCCGCCTGCATGGCCTTTGCGAGAACCGGAGAAAGATCAGCCTGGATGATGCTCAGGGAACCCTGCCCGATCATTTGCTGCATTTCCGCAATCATCTGCTTGACCTCCAGCGGCTTTCCAAAAAAGCGGCTATGGGCGGGCTTTTCCGCGTCCGTCGGCACCAATTTACCGGAAGCAAGGATAATCTTGATGGAAGGCCATCGCTCATGGACGGCGTGAGCCAGCCTGAGGCCGTCCATGCTGCCGGGCATCTGAATGTCCGTAAACAGGAGTTCGATATCCGAGCGCGACTCGAGAATGGCCAACGCCTCGTCGGCGTTCACCGCTTCGATAGGAGTGAAGCCCGCGTCCTCGACGATGTCTACCGCGCGCATGCGCAGCATCATTTCATCTTCGACGACAAGAACCTTCGGCGACACTTCTGGTTGGCGCAAAAGCATGACTACCTGACAATTTCTTTCCGAGCTGACATGCAATCAGGCTCACGAAAACCGATTGTCGTGCATATCAAAGGATCGAACCCAAATGTGAGCACTTTTGCTCACTCGTTCAGGCCAGGAGCGGCGCTCCAGGCTAATCGCCATCGTCGTTCTGCCGGTGAACGAACTGTCGATGAACTTCCCGTCCTAATGCGTTAACTACGGATATCTCGAGGTCCTGGTCGTCGCGGAGGCTCTCGTCGCGGAAGTGCCGGACAATTTCTTTGCAATAGTCAATTGCTTCCGACTGTGTTTTGAACTCGATCCCCACTTTATCTCTGTGCGGGACGCCGTCTTTCATATCGAAGAAGAACTTCTGCATCGTCATTCCCTCTGCACACCAATCCGGCGCGTTGGCATTCGTTCCGAGGCCCTCCAGCAATCGGATTGGAACCATTTCGGGACGGTTGGCGGCCCACGCACGACCGAACGCCCCGCCGTGGCGTCCGATATCCCCACATCCGGCGTTCTCAGGTCAGTTTCAATCGGTCGAGCAAGGTCCTCCGCAGCTCCACGGCCGATTGCGCACGCATTTCGGCAGCGCGCACGTCCGCTTTGGGTCAAAGGACGAGATCCCGGAGTTGCCTGCCTGAGTCCGGTTCACCCCCCAACAGGGCACAGAAGAAGTAGTCAGTGTCCGCGAGCGGAAGGGAAGAGTTTCGGCGTGCGCCTTTGGGCGCAGCCGCCTCGTCACTCCGCCACGCCTGCGGAGGCCACCGGCAACGGCGGTGCGCGCAGTTCAGGTTCAATCAGCGTCTGATAGCGCGACGGCTCGGCCCGTTCGATTGCCGCAATATCGGGTGCGCCGCCATTGCGCCAGCCAACATAGGCGTCGCTGGTCTCGATACCCATTGCTTCGGCAACGAGCTGAACCCAGTTCCTGACCCTGATGTTGTCGCGACCGTCGAGCGCTGCGATTTCGCGATGGCACGGATGAAAGATCGTACACACGGTATCGGCGCAATTTGCGATCGCCGCCGACCAGGTCTCGCCGATCACCGCCTTCAGTGCGCCTGGCACAGTAGCAATGCCACTGCACATGTGGCCGGGATGTGCAGGTCCTTCGATCAGTTCGAGCCCTGGTATTCGCGACAGCACGCTGGCGACACGATCGTTGATCGGCACGTGGGTTGAGAAACCGAGATGCCGGTGCAGCAGTACGCGGTGCGGCACTGGAACAGTCAACAATGGCGCCAGCCGCTCGATTGATGCGACGAGCAATTCGGAAATGTGCGTGATATCGAACGCAGCCGCATTGCCCGGTGCCATGATGTCGGACATGTGCATGTGGCACGAGGGACACCAGGTAACGAGCGTGCCGCGACCATCCCTCGTGGCGGCTTCATTGAAGCGGCTGACGGTCCGGCCCGCCATGTTGCTCGCGCCATGCGGTTGATGGTCGTGGCTGGTGCCGCAGCAGTAGGCCGGGCCGCCGGCGGCGCTGACATCGTAGCCTGCACGCTCCAGCAGCATGATCGACAGTCGGATCATTTCGGCGTGGCGCAGCATGTTGCAACCGAACCAGAACGTGACGCGATCGTCGCTCACAGCCATTTCTCAAGCTCCTCATCGCTGAGCTGCAGTCGTGCGAAGGTCTTGATGCGCGGGAAATAAGAAGGATCCTGCTTGGCCGGTAGCTGTCGCGTTTCGTTGATCGCGCGTTGCTTGGCAATCCGGACCAGCAGCATGGCATCAAGCCCCGCAGCCTTTTGCGGGCACGCATCGACGCACTGGCCGCTCTTGGTGCAGGCGCCGACCCAGGCCACCGTCTCTTCTGGAGCGGCCGCACCGCTCGCCAACTGGCGCAATCCACTGGTGACGATCTTGGGATCAGCGCCGCGCAAATTGACGTCGTCGACCATCGGACAGGCGTTGAAGCAGGCGCCGCATTCCGTGCACAACGCGGCAAGCTCCGGGCCGGTTTGCTCCAGGAAAGCTTCGGTGGTTGCGGCGCGCGCTCGGGGAAGCCTGGTCATGGCACAGGCAAAATGCGCTCTCGTCGCCTTTCGGTCAAGGTTGCGCCGACACGATCAATTGCAGATACCACCGGCTTCCGCAGGCAAGCGGGCGAGGCAACCGACGACCCTCCGACTTCCGCCTTGGATCAAAAGGCGACATCCCGGAGCTGCCTGCACAACTCTGGTTCACCCTTAAGAGCGACGACTCGCGCTTACGAGTACACGCCGCCTAATCCCCGCCAGCACCCACAGCCGCCGGCCGCGATTTCATCTCGCCGAGATAGGCCTGCTGCACCATTTCGTTGTCGCGCAGGCTTGCGGCGGAGCCGTGCAGCACCACCTGGCCGGTCTGCAGGACGTAACCGTAATTGGCGATCGACAGCGCCATGTTGGCGTTCTGCTCGACCATGAAGATGCTGGTGCCCTGGCGATTGATCACCCGGATGATGTCGAACACCTGCTCGACGAAGGCGGGCGACAGGCCCATCGACGGCTCGTCCATGCACAGCAGCTTCGGTCGCGCCATCAGCGCACGGCCGATGGCAACCATCTGCTGCTCGCCGCCCGACAGCGTGCCCGCCTGTTGCTTGAGGCGTTCCTTGATGCGCGGGAACAGGCTGAAGACGCGCTCCTTGTCGGCTTCGATTTCGACCACGTCGTCGCGCGTGAAGGCGCCCATTTCCAGATTTTCGAGCACGGTCATGCGCGGAAACAGCCGGCGCGCCTCCGGTACCGGCGCAATGCCCCGCTTCACCCGCTGGGCGGTCGGCAGATCATTGATGCGCGCGCCCGCATAGGTGATCGCGCCGCTTTTCGGCGTCACGATGCCGAGGATCGTCTTCATGGTGGTGGACTTGCCGCAGGCATTGCCGCCGAGCAAGCAGACGATCTCGCCTTCGCCGACGCGATAGTCGACGTCCTTCAGGACGTGGAGTTCGCCGTAATAGGTGTTGACGTCCTTGAACTCAAGAAGCGGCGGCGGCCGCCGCGACGGCGTCTGTGGTTCGTCCAAGATAGGCACGCAGCACTTCCTTGTTTGAATGAACCTGCTTGGGCGTGCCCTCGGCGATCTTCTCGCCGTGATCGAGCACGATCACCTTGTCTGCGATCTCGTTGACGACGTCGAGCTTGTGCTCGATCAGGAGGATCGTCACGCCACGTTCGCGCAGTTGCCGGATCTGGTCGGTCAGTTCGAGCGTCTCGGTCGGATTCATGCCGGCCGTCGGCTCGTCGAGCAAAAGCAGCACCGGCTCCGTGACCAGCGCGCGCGCGATCTCCAGCCGCCGCCGGTTGGCATAGGACAGCGAGAACGCGAGATGCTGGAGGCGCGGCATCAGCCGGTTGCCGAAAATACCTAAGATGTCGATTGCGCGGCTGCGCGAGGCGGCCTCCTCGCGCTTCACGCGCGGCAGCCGCAGGACGGCTCCGATGGCGCCTGTCGAGGTGCGCGTATGCGCGCCGACAAGCGCATTCTCCATCAGCGTCATGTTGGCGAACAGCCGCAGGTTCTGGAAGGTGCGCGCAATGCCCTTTTCGACGATCCGGTGGGGCTTCAATCCAGTGACGTCCTCGCCGGCGAGCAGCACCTTGCCGCCGTTTGGCTGGATCAGGCCAGTGATGAGATTGAAGAAGGTCGTCTTGCCGGAGCCGTTCGGCCCGATGATGGCGACGATTGCCCCCGGCATGACGGTGAGATCGATGCCATTCACGGCCTTGATGCCACCGAACGACTTCGCCAGGCCCTTGATCTCAAGCAGCGGCTTGCCTGGGTCAATCGTCCGCCGATGCAGCGGCACAAGTCCGGCCTCGACATCATTTCGCGATGGCATCGCGTTCTGTTGCTCATAAGTCAGCGCCGCCACAGCCGTGCGTTCGGGAATCAGCCCCTGGCGCCGATAGAGCATCATCACCACAAGGATAATGCCGAAGATCAGCTCGATCGACTGGGTCAGGTCAACCCTTTGCAGAAAGCCAATGCCGGTCAGATTGCCTAACGCTTGAATCCACTGCGTCAGGTCCTGCAGGAACCACGATTGCAGCAGCTGCAGGATGAGCGCGCCGACCACCACGCCGGCCACATTGCCGATGCCGCCCAGCACGATCATGACGAGAATCATGATCGAGACCGGGAACATGAACATCTCCGGCGTGGCCGTCTGTAGTTTGGCCACGTAGAAGGTTCCGGTCACACCGGCAAAGCTCGCACCGATGGCAAAGGCGAGCAGCTTGAGCTTGGTCCGGTTCACCCCCATCGCCTCGGCTGCGATCTCGTCCTCGCGTATCGCAAGCCAGGCCCGGCCGACGCGGGAATGCTTCAGCCGCGTGCTGACGAAGATCAACAGCACGACGATGGCCAGCCCGAGATAGTAATAGGGCGTCGACATGACACTGAAATCGTAGCCGAAGAATTTCGGTGTCGTGACGCCGCTGAGGCCTTGCGCGCCGTTGGTGAGATAGGGCGTGTTGCGCGCCACGATCGGCACGATCTCGCCGAAGCCGAGCGTCACGATGGCAAGGTAATCACCCTTGAGCCTGAGCGTCGGCGCACCGAACAGGACCCCGAAGAAGGCGGCGACCAAAGCTGAAATCGGCAGCATCAGCCAGAACGACACATCAAGATGGACGGTGCCGACGCCGCCCCCCGCGTCGAGATGCTGGACGAGGCCAAGCCACTGGAACGGCTCCCAGAAGCTGCTCCACTCCGGCTGGATCTGATAGGACGACAGCGCACCGTAAGTATAGGCACCGATGGCGAAGAACGCCGCATATCCGAGGTCGAGCAGGCCGGCGTAGCCGACGACAACGTTGAGCCCGATCGCCAGCATGGCATAGGCGAGCGCATTGGCCGCCGCATCGATGTCGCCTTCGTTGCGGTCGATATAGGGAAAGGCGAGCGCCGCCACGAAGATGATGGCGAGCAGATAGGGACGGAACTGCTCACTCCCGACGCGATCCCGGATCGCCTGTATCAAGCTTTGCGAGCGCCCGATCGCCGGAAGCACCGCCTGTTGCGCGCGTTCGAGATGTTGATCCGCCACGCCGGTGCCCTAGGATTTTGTCGGCGCGGCGCGGCCGAGCAGCCCCGAGGGGCGCAGGACGAGCACGAGCACCAGAAGCGAAAAGATGATGACGTCAGTCCAGCGCACGGCGATGTACTGGCCGCCCAGCGACTCGATCAGCCCGATCACCACGCCCCCGAGCATCGCGCCGGGTATGTTGCCGATCCCGCCGAGAACCGCCGCAGTGAAGGCGCGCAGGCCCGAGGTGTAGCCGATCACGTAGCTCGTATAATTGTAGTAGAGCCCGAAGATCAGCCCGGCAGCTCCAGCGAGCGCAGATCCCAGGAAGAAGGTGATGCCGACCACGCGGTCGACGTCGACGCCGACCATGCGCGCGGCCTCCTGGTCCTGCGCCATCGCCCGCATCGCCTTGCCCATCTTCGTCCGCCGGACGAAATAGTTGAGCGCCACCATCAGCACCAGCGATATGGTCCACAGCAGCACCTCGCGCAGGCGCAGCGTGACACCGCCGAAAACCCACGCGGTGTTGGGCATCGGGTTGGAGTAATTCTTGGAGTCGGCACCGGCCCCGAGCAGCACCAGATTGTACAGGATGTAGGACACGCCGATCGTGGTGATCATCGGCGCGGTGCCCGATACGCCGCGCAAAGGCCGCAACGCGAACCGTTCGATTGCGACGCCGAGAAGGCCGGACCCCAGCATCGTGACGATGAACACCAGAATAAGGATGCCGGCCAATGGCAGCCCGTGGAGAACATGCGATTGACCGGGAAAGCCCAGGGCTTCCAGCGTCCACATGGCGATGAACGAGCCCACCATGAAGACGTTGAAATGCGCGAAATTGATCAGCTCGATGATGCCGTAGACCATGGTGAAGCCGAGCGCGAGCAGCGAATACATCGCGCCCAGGCTTACACCGTTGATCACCTGCTGGATCAGCACATCCCAATGCGTCATCGCCAGCTCTCTCGCATCAGCATCAAGAGCCCGAAGCTCACGACTGCGGCGCTGGCTCGAGATACTTCAGCTGGTGCGTGATGTCGTCGAGAGGATATTTGTCGTCGTGCCGATACTGGAAGACGCTGACGGTGCGGTCGAGAATGTCGCCATTCTGGTCAAACTCAACGACTCCCTGCAGCGTTTTGACATGCGAGTTCTGGATCGCGTCGCGGACATTCGAGCGGTTCATGTCCTTGCCGCTTTTGGCCACGTCCTCGACGGCCGAAAGGATGACCTTCGCCGCGTCATAGGCGGTGATCGAATAATCGTCCGGGGTCGCCTTATATTTCTCCTGGAAGGTCTTCACGAACGAAGCCGCCTCCGGGCTTTCGGTCAAATGCGGGCCGGCATTGGTCCCATACCAGCCCTCGATCGCCGGGAAGCCGCCGCCCTTGAGGAAGCTGCCGCCGGCGACGCCATCGCCGCCAGCCTTGATCATGGTCGGGATGGTCTCCGACGCCTGCTTGGCGAGCTTGACGCCGGCTTGCGCGACGCCGCCATAATAGAGGGCGTCCGGATTGAGCGCCTTGATCTTGGTCAGAGCGGTCGTGTAGTCGGCTTCCTTGGGATCGAGCTGGTCGTGACCGACGACCTCGATGCCGATCGCCTTTGCCCGATTTTCGAATGCATTGGCGAGACCGACGCCGTAGGCACCGGAGTCATCGAGGATGTAGACCTTCTTCACATGCAGCTTGGACTTGAAGTAGTTGGCCATGTTCGGCCCCTGGTAGGCATCCGTCGTCACGGTCCGGAAATAGACCGCCTTGCCCTTGGGCCGGAATTGCGCGGCCATCTTGGGATCAGTGATATCGGGGTTGGTCGAGGAAGGCGTGATCGTCGCCATGTCAGCCGCGCTGAGGATGGGCGACATTGCCTTGCCGCTGCCGCTCATTTCCGGCCCGACATTGGCGACGACCAGCGGGTCGGCGATCAGCTTCTTTGTATTGGTGGCGGCCTGGGCGGGATCATACTGGCCGGCGGTGGCTGTGCCGTCGTCGTAGATCACCGGAACGATCGTGTAACCGGCAACCCCGCCGGCAGCGTTGGCCTCGTCGAAAGCGATCAGGACT
Source organism: Bradyrhizobium sp. LTSP885 (assembly GCF_000938305.1). GTDB lineage: Bacteria > Pseudomonadota > Alphaproteobacteria > Rhizobiales > Xanthobacteraceae > Bradyrhizobium. The sequence continues at coordinate 63,725 of NZ_JYMT01000019.1, read as the reverse complement.
CCGTTCTTGATCAGGGTGGCGTCCTCGGCGTCGGCCCCCGTGAACGGCAATATAATCCCGACCTTGACCACCTTTTGTTCGGCTAATGCTGCGGTGCCTCCAACGACCGCGGCGATCGCGGCTGCCGCAACGGCTACGTTTAAAGCACGGCGTGTCTGCTGGAACGGTTTCATGGGGTCTCCTCTTTGGGGGTAAGAGTGCCTCGCTTGGAGCCTACGATCGATTCACCGGGACATTGGCTTAAACACCGGGTCTGGCTTGAAGAATGGAAAGCAACATTTAGGCCACCCGGCGCGGACACCTCGCAGATATCGCCAGAATGGCGAGGCTGGCCTAATTGCGATATTGCGACGCCGAGAGATGGCGGCGCCTCCTTTGCGTAAATTCGACGGTTCTATGCAGCGCCGATGAAATCTTAGGCGGACGATCGCAACGAAGCAATCGTGAAGGCGACGCCGCGTGCGCCTGGTGCCGACGGACGCACCGTCCCAACTGACAGGTTCAGATCGTGTCTATCTTCAGATGTGGGTGCGCTGCGGGGTAAAGGCGGAATGCTGGAATGGCCGGCTTGCGTCGGCTTTGGTCTCTCAAGCGGGCGTCTCAAGTTTGATGAGCGTATGCCCTAGTCCCGGAGATTGGCGCAGGACCGCGAATAGGTGGAACGGTCGGCCTGGTTCAGTCCGGCGGCGGCGCCCTCGTCCAGGCATCTGCTGACGCGGTCGCCGAACGAGCTGCGGCCGGAGCGGACGCTCGGCTGCGTCGGCACCGCATCCATCTTCGGGATTTCCGGCACATAGATCCGGGGCGGCGGCGGAGGCGCAGGCGGCGGCGGGTTGTACAGCGAGCCGCCGGGCGGGATGGTTTGCGCGAATGCGCTGCCGGCGCTCAAGGCGCAGATCACGGCACAGTTGAGGATCAACGATCGTTTCATGGCTTACATATCGTCACCCTGTGGCGACGGTTCAAGCCAACCGCACGATCGTCAACGCCGCGCTGATATGCCCCTTCCCGGATTGACCTTCACGGCTTCTGATAGATCACGTGACCGGCGCGGATCGTGGTGCTCACTTTGGCAAGATTCCTGACGTCGCTGACGGGATCGCCGTCGAGCACCACGATGTCGGCGTCAAGACCCTTCTCGACCCGGCCCTTCCCTGCGGTCTTGAAATACTGGGCGGGGTTGGTTGTCAGCGACGCCAGCACCTGGCGCTCCGACAGCGCGCGATGCATCAGCTGATATTCCCGCGTGGTGTCGTAGAGATTGATGAATCCGACGTCGGTGCCGAACAGGATCGCACCGCCGTTCTCGGAAAACTGCTTGAGCTGGTTGACGCCCGCGGCAACGAGGCGTTCCGTGACTGCGGGGATCAGGACGACGGTCGTAAACAGCGACAGCGTCGGGATCAATGCCGTTCCCTGCGCCTTGAAGCGTGCAAGCTGTTCGGGAGTATAGTCGCCTTGCGAAGGCGCGGTGTGCGCGAGAATGTCGACGTCAGCCGCGATCACCGTCTCTACGCCGATCTTGTTCTGCGGATGGGCGAACACTGGTTTGCCGCGCGCATGCGCCACATCGACCGCGGCCTTGGCGATGGCCGGGTCCATGTTGATGACCGGCTTGTCGCCCATGAACGCGCCGGTGAACAGCTTGATGCCGTCCTCGCCCATGGCGAGATAGTCGCGCGCCCATTGCGCGGCCTCCTCCGGCGTCGCGACTTCGGGAAGCTTGACCTCGCTGGGGACGTAAACGGGATGACCGCCCTTGGGGAACATGTTGCCGGCAAGCAAGATGGTGGGGCCGGCGACCTCGCCCGCGGCGATGCGCTTGCGCAGTGGGATGATGTCGACCGGGTTCGAACCGAGATCCCACACCGTGGTGAAGCCCCATTGCGTCAGCATCTCCTGCATGTGCGCCGTCATCGGCGCGGCCGGTGCCGTGGCGGCATTCCGCCACGCGCCTTCCGTGAAATGGACATGGCTGTTCCAGAAGCCGGCAACGATCGTCTTGCCGCTGCAATCGATCACGCGCGCGTCTGAAGGCAGCTGGATGTCGCCGGACTTGCCGACCGCGCTGATGACGCCGTCGGTCATCACGACGACGGCATCGGAGAGCGGCGCAGCGTCCGGCGAAGCGTAGACGCTGCCGCCCCGCAGCACGACGGTTTCGGCATCAGCGGCCGTCGGGACGGCAGCCGAGCCAAGAAGCCCAAGCAAAAGCGCGGTGCGGAGCCAAGTCCCGGTCATGGACAGCCTCATTGATTATGATTGCACGCTGGCAAGACCCAGCGCGCGGCAACATAGCCGCCGCGTTCGACGCCGTTTGATCGTTGTTGCTCTGTGCGGAGTATATTCAGCGCCGGCAGCAGCCGGTCACTCCTCGGGGGCGTTCTCGATCGGATCGAACCGGTCGGCCTCGAGCCCAAGCAGATTCCAGGATTGCAGCATATGTGGCGGCAGCGGTGCGCTCGCATCGATCACGCCGCCGCGCGGATGCGGAATCACGATGCGGCGCGCCAGCAGATGCAGCCGGTTTTGCATGCCGCCGGGCAGCTGCCAGTTCTCCTTGTTGAAGTATTTGGGATCGCCCACGATCGCGTGATTGATATGCGCCATGTGAGCACGCAGCTGGTGGGTGCGGCCGGTCACCGGTTTGAGCGACACCCAGGCGAGCTTCGCTGCCGACGCCTCGACCAGCGCATAGTAGGTCACGGCGTGGCTTGCGCCCTCATCGCCATGCGCTGCGATCCGCATGATGGTGTCGTCCTCGCTCTCCTCCTTGGCGAGATAGGTCGAGATGCGGCCCTGCTTCGGCTTCGGCACGCCCGCGACCAGCGCCCAGTAGATTTTTCGCGCCGAGCGATGCCGGAACGAGCCGGTCAATGCGGTCGCGGCAAAGCGCGTCTTGGCAATCACCAGGCAGCCCGAAGTCTCCCGGTCGAGGCGATGCACCAGCCGAGGCTTCTGTCCCTTGGCATCGCGCATCACCTCCAGCATGTCGTCGACATTGCGCGTGATGCCGGAGCCGCCCTGGACCGCCAGACCCGCGGGCTTGTTCAGCACCATCACGTCGGCGTCTTCGAACAGGATCATGTCCTTGAGGTCCTGAAGAGTCTTCTTGGCCGCTTCGGAGAGGCTGCCGGCCACCTTGGGCGTGTCGAGCTTCAGCGGCGGAATGCGGACGCTTTGGCCTTCTTCGAGCCGGTCCTTGCTGTCGGCGCGCTTGCCGTTGACGCGCAACTCGCCTTTGCGAACGATGCGCTGGATGTGGGAAAACGACAGGCCGGGGAAACGCGCCTCGAGAAAGCGATCGACCCGCATGTTGTTCTCATCCGCCGTCACGACGACGGTCTGGACCTTGGTCGGCAACGGCGGCGGCTCGGCGACGACTTTCTCAGGTTCCGGCACAAATGGCTTGGCCGCGCGCGGCGGCGCGGCCGCAAAGCGCGGCACCGGCGGCTTGCCGCCCGGACGGTGCGCCGACGCGCGCTCGGCTGTCGAGCCGCGATAGGGACGCGCGCCCTTGGGGCGATCGCCCGCTGGGCGGAGAGGTCTTTTGACGCGGCGGCTCATGGGGTTGGAACTCCGAAGTTAAGCCGTTGGGTAGCGCAAATGCCGCGAATCGTCACGGCGAATCGGTACAAATTCCGCGCCAGAGTAGGCGATGCTGGGCTAAACAGGCTTGAATCGGGGAGCGCTCGAATGGGATGCGCCAGATCGGCCGTGGCGGCGCGCTCAGAACAACCGTACCTGGATCGCGCCGCTGGTGATCTTCGGCGAACTGGCGTCGACGGCCGTTTGCACCTGCGGAAACTTGGTGCGCAGCACCTTCTCGACATCGTTGCGCAGCGAAGAGTTGCTTTCGGCCGAGACGAACGCAACGGTGCCTGATGCGAGGTGGTTGGCATCGCTGAGCTCGGCGAAATCGGTATAGACCGCGTTGGCGCTATAGCCCTGCTGCAGCAAATAGTCCTGCATCTGCTTCGCCAGGTCCTTTTGCTCGGCGACATAGAGGACGACGACGACCTTGTTCTTGTTGACGTCGGTTTCCGCCGGCGCGGCGGCGGGCGTCGCGGCAACCCTGGTCGTTTTTTCGAGCGCCTCGACGCGGCGGCGCAATGCCACGATCTGTCCCTTGACGTCGGCCCCCTGCTCGCCGACATCGGCCTTGATCTGCTGGGTCTGCGTCTGCAGCTGTTCCCTGACCAGGCTGACTTCGGTGCCGCCGGGCAGCTTGATGGCGAGATTGAGGATGGTCGGCGCGACGCACAGCAACGCCGCAACACCAAGCACGGCTGCGACGCCATTGGGGATGTCAGGATTGTTGAGGATCCTGCGCACCAATGCCCCGACCAAACCAAGACCGGCGAGAAGTGGCACGCCGACGATGGCAGCGGTCAGCCAGACATTATCCACGCGGCACCTCCAGAGGTTGCCGGTATATCATAAGGCTATTTCAGGGAAGTGTCAGCCGTTTCCGCGCTGCGCCCGCAGCTTGGCCCAATAGTCCAGCCGCTTGCGGATCTCGCGTTCAAAACCGCGGTCGGGCGGATCGTAGAAGGTCTGGCGCCCCATCGCCTCCGGGAAGTAGTCCTGGCCGGAGAACGCGTCGGGCATGTCGTGGTCGTATTGATAGCCCGAGCCGTAGCCCTCGGACTTCATCAATTTGGTCGGCGAATTCAGGATGTGCTTCGGCGGCAGCAGCGAGCCATTCTGCTTCGCCGCCTGCATCGCAGCGCCAAACGCGGCGTAGGCTGCGTTCGATTTCGGCGCGGTGGCAAGATAGATCACGGCCTGCGCGATCGCGAGCTCACCCTCCGGCGAGCCGAGGAAGTCATAGGCGTCCTTGGCGGCGTTGCAGACCGCGAGCGCCTGCGGATCGGCAAGCCCGATGTCCTCCACCGCCATCCGCACCACGCGCCGCGCCAGGAACAGCGGATCCTCGCCGGCATCGAACATGCGGGCGAGATAATACAGCGCAGCGTCCGGATCCGAGCCGCGCACCGACTTGTGCAGCGCCGAGATCAGATTGTAATGACCGTCGGCGGACTTGTCGTAGATCGGCGCACGGCGCTGCAGGATCTCCTGCAACTGCTCGGCGTTGAACACCTCGTCCTTGCGCGCGGCCCGCCAGACCTCCTCCGCCAGGGTCAGCGACGCGCGGCCGTCGCCATCGGCCATCCGCACCAGCACCGCGCGGGCTTCCGCATCGAGCGGCAGCGCCCTGCCCTCGATCTTCTCGGCATTGGCGAACAGTTTTTCGATCGCAGAGGAATCGAGCGAGTGAAACACCAGCACGCGCGCGCGCGACAAGAGCGCCGCGTTGAGCTCGAACGACGGATTTTCCGTGGTGGCGCCGACCAGCACCACCGTGCCATCTTCCATCACGGGCAGAAAGGAATCCTGCTGCGCGCGGTTGAAGCGATGCACCTCGTCGACGAACAACAACGTGCCCTTGCCGGTCTCGCGGCGGGCGCGCGCAGCGTCGAACACCTTCTTGAGGTCGGCAACGCCGGAGAACACCGCCGAGATTTGCTCGAAATGCAGCTCGGTGGCATCGGCCAATAGCCGCGCCACCGTGGTCTTGCCTGTGCCCGGAGGTCCCCAGAACACCAGCGAGCCCAGCGTGCGTGTCTCCAGCATGCGGGTCAGCGCGCCGTCGGGACCGAGGATATGGTCCTGACCGACGACATCGGCGAGCGATCGCGGGCGCAGCCGGTCCGGCAGCGGTCGCGGAGCGTCCTGCTCCATCCCCGCCGCGGCGAACAAATTGGCAGCGTCGCGCGGTTGCTTTGGGCTCACTTGCGGCTCACTTTGGGGCTCATCCGCCGAGCGTCACGTTGATCTGCTGGCCACCGCGCACCAGCGTGATGCGCCAGACCCGCGTCCCGGTCTTCGAGGCCTTGTCGAGGTCGCTGGTCCGAGTGATCTTCTCATTGTTGACCGCGAGGATGATGTCGCCCTTCTGGAAGCCGACACTGGCTGCGGTACCGTCGTCGGCGAGATCGGTCACCACGACACCCTCGGCACCGGCATCGAGATGCAGCTCATCGGCCACCGCAGGCGAGATGTTGGCGACCCTGGCGCCCTGGAACGGCGACCGCGCGGTCAGCACGATCTCGTCGCGGTCGGTGTCGGGTGCGGTCTCCAGCGCCACGGTGAGCTTCACGGCCTTGCCGCCGCGCTGCACGTCGATCTGCGCGCTGCCGCCGAGCGGACGGGTCGCAAAGCGATAATCGAACGCATTGGGATCATCGATGGCCTGGCCGTCGATCGCGACAATCAGGTCGGAGAGTTTCAGCCCCGCCCGCGCCGCCGGGCTGTTCGGCGCGACATTGGCGACCAGCGCCCCGCTCGGCAGCTTCAGCCCCAGCGTCTCGGCGATCTCGGGCGTCACGGCCTGCAGGCGCGCGCCGAGCCACGGCCGCTTCACCGCCTTGCCGCCGCTCTTGGCGGAGGCCACCACCACGCGCACCATGTTGGCAGGGATGGCAAAGCCGATGCCCTGCGAGCCGCCGGAGCGCGAGAAGATCGCGGTGTTGATGCCGGCGAGCCGGCCGGTCATGTCGACCAGCGCGCCGCCGGAATTGCCGGGATTGATCGCGGCATCGGTCTGGATGAAGAACTGGTAGTCGGTGATCCCGACCTGGGTGCGCGCCAGCGCCGAGATGATGCCGTGCGTGACGGTCTGGCCGACGCCGAACGGATTGCCGATCGCGAGCACGACATCGCCGACCAACAGCTCGTCGGAATTGGCGAAGTCGAGCGTCGTGAATTTCTCCTTGGTGTCTTTCAGCCTGAGCACCGCAAGGTCGGTGCGGCTGTCCTTCAGCACGATCTCGGCCTCGTATTCGCGCTTGTCGGCGAGCGAGACCTTGACCTGGTCGGCGCCCTCGATCACGTGATTGTTCGTCACGACGAGGCCGGACGCATCGACCATTACGCCGGAGCCGAGCGAACGCTGCATCTGCTCGGGCTGCTGTCCCGGCACGCCGAAGAAGCGGCGGAAGATCGGATCGTCCAGCAGCGGATTGCGGTTCTGCACCATCTTGGCGGCGTAGACATTGACCACCGCCGGCTGCACCCGCTGCACAATCGGCGCATAGGACAGCCGCAGTTCCGCCTGCGAGGACGGCACGCGGCGGTCCTGCGTCTGGGCGTGGCAAAGACTCGCCGAGAAGGTCAGCGTGCAAAGGACGGCAATAGCGGCAAAGCGGGCAGATCGCAGCATTCTCACCTCTCGCGGAAAACGCCGGAATATAGGCCCCTTCATGGGGCAATTGAAGGGTATCCCGCTCAATATCTCGTACCCCGGCCACCCGGTGCAAAACTCGTCACAGACGGATTGCAGGCCACCGCCAAGCTTATATGATCGATGTCATCTCACTGCGCGGCCTCGCCTGTTGCGTGTGTACAACAAGCGGAACCGTCATCGCTTCGTGCGCTGTCGTGCGTCAGTCACGATGCACTTCTACGACTAAGGTTTCAGTGAGTGGGGAATTCCAACGCAACAGGGGAGCATAACATGGGCGCGACAAGGGTTGGTGCAATCGTCATAGGCTTGGCAGGGGCTCTGGCCGCCTCGCCGGCTCATTCGGAATCGGCCGGCAGTGACGCGGAGATCGCGCTGCTCAAGCAGCAGCTGCACATGCTGGAGCAGAAGCTCGACAAGCTGCAGCAGCAGACCAACGCGAACGCCGCGACCGCGGCCACCGCCAACGCCCACGCGAAGGCAGCGGACGCAAAGGTCGCGACCGTTGCGAACGCCAACGCCGCCCTTCCAGTCAAGGGTCCGGTCGCGCCGTTCGGGGTCGTGGTGACGATGCCGAACAACCGGCCGACGATCTGCACCGCCGACGAGCAGAATTGCATCGCAATCACGAGCCGCGTGCACTGGGATGTCGGCGGCTACAATTATCGTCCCGACACGGCCGGGACGTCGCCGCAGAAGCTCGACGACGGCGAGAATCTCCGCCGCGCGCGCATCGGTGTCGTCGGCAAGTTCTTCGGCGACTGGAATTATGCGCTGATCTACGATTTCGGCGGCACGGCCGACGGCTTCGGCGGCACCGGTGCCGCCGGCGCCACCGCCGTCGGATTCCTTCCCGGCGGCGCGACATCGGGCGTCGAAAACGCCTATCTAAGCTACACCGGCTTCAAGCCGTTCGGCGGCAAGATGGCGATCGAAGGCGGCATCATGGACCTGGCCTGGACGATGGACGAATCCACCAGTTCCAACGACATTCTGTTCATGGAGCGTGCCTCGGCTGGCATCATCGCACAAAACGTCGCAGCCGGTGACTTCCGCGCGGCCTTCGGCACCCGCTGGTGGAACGATCAGCTCTGGGCCGGCGGCTATGTGACCGGACCGACCACGGGCGCGATCCACTCCGCGTCCAACGTCTCGCCGCCCGGAACGTCGGAGCAATATGGCGGAGTCGTCCGTATCGCCGGCAACCCGATCAGCGGCAAGAACTACTCCGTGCATATCGGCGCCGATGCGGAGTGGTTGATCCAGCCGCCGCGCAACCTGGTGACGCAGGCGCAGACGCTTACGCTGAGCGACCGGCCCGAGCTACGCATCGATCCGACGACGCTGATTTCGACGGGTGCGATCGCCAACGTCTCGGGGGCGCAGGTCTACGGCGTTGAAGCGGCGGCGACCTATGGCTCGTTCATCGCGCAGGGCGAGTACTATTGGTTCAATGTCGACCGCACTGCGAATACCGGCCTGCCGCCGTTCGGCGCGTCGAGCCTGAAATTCGACGGCGGTTATGCGCAGGTCGGCTACGTGCTGACCGGCGAGACGCACGCCTACAATCCGGCGACGGCCTCCTACAGCGGCATCAAGCCGGCGGATCCGTTCTCGCTGGCCGGCGGCGGCTGGGGCGCCTGGGAAATCGCCGGACGCGTGAGCCAGATGAACCTCAACGATCAGCTCGCCACGGCGGCCGGTATCGCGGGCGGACGGCAGACCATCTACACCGCCGCGCTGAACTGGTACGTCAACGGCAACGTCCGCTTCATGTTGAACTATCTGCATGGCGACATCTCCAAGCAGGCATCGTCGATCTCGACCGCGGATACTGGCTCCAGGTTCGACGCGGTGGCGATGCGGACCCAGGTCGCGTTCTGACGCGGCCGGTGGCCAGTCATAATAAGGCCGGGAGCGGCACCCTGCTCCCGGTCACGGTTTCGATCGCGGCGCGGCTCAGGCCGCCTGCTTCGGCTTCCGCACCGCGTCCGGCGTCGGCGCGCAGGACAGCCGCTCCTGATGGCTCTCGCCCCAGGCTTTCAGGATATCGATCACCGGGCGCAGGCTCTCGCCGAGCTCGGACAGCGTGTATTCGACCCGCGGCGGCACCTCGGCATAGACCTTGCGGATCACGAGATTGTCGTCCTCCAGCGCGCGCAGCTGCTTGGTCAGCATGCGCTGGGTGATGCCCGGCATCCGCCGCCGCAACTCGCCGAAGCGCTGGGTGCCGCCCTGCAGATGAAACAGGATCACGCCCTTCCATTTGCCGTCGATCAGGTCGAGCGCTGCCTCGACCGCGCAGCCCGGCCGGCGCGCAAAATTCTTCCGTTTCATCGCCTTTTTCCCAATAGTATCAAAATGGGGACTAGTTCCCCAAACGTACAGTACTTGCCAAATTGAAGCCAGCGCGCAAGTTAGATGGCAGGCAATCGCCGCCACCCAGGAGACAAGGCATGAAGGCCGTCGGATACCAAAAATCGCTGCCGATCGAGGCCGCGGAGTCGCTCGTTGATTTCGAGATCGCCAAACCTGAGCCGAAGGGCCGCGACATCAGAGTCGCGGTGAAAGCCATCTCGGCCAATCCGGTCGACTACAAGGTTCGAAAGCGCGTGGCTCCGCCGGAGGGCGACACCAAGATCCTCGGCTTCGACGCCGCCGGCGTCGTCGACGCGGTCGGTCCCGATGTCAGCCTGTTCAAGCCGGGCGACGAGGTGTTTTATGCCGGCTCGATCCAGCGCCAAGGCACCAATTCGGAATTTCATCTGGTCGATGAGCGCATCGTCGGGAAGAAGCCGTCATCGCTGTCGTTCGCGCAGGCAGCCGCGCTGCCGCTGACCTCGATCACCGCCTGGGAATTGCTGTTCGACCGGCTCGGCGCGGTGCCGGGCAAGAGCCTCGATCCGCGCACGCTGCTGATCACCGGCGGCGCCGGCGGCGTCGGCTCGATCCTGATCCAGCTTGCGCGCCGCCTCACCGGCCTCACCGTGGTTGCGACCGCGACGCGGCCGGAGTCGCAGAAATGGTGCCTCGATCTCGGTGCGCATGCTGTGATCGATCATTCGCAGCCGATGAAGGAGCAGATCGAAAAATTAAAGCTGCCGCCGGTCGGCCTCGTCGCCAGCCTCACCTTCACCGAGCAGCACTACAAGAGCATCGCCGATTTCATCGCACCGCAGGGCAAGTTCGGACTGATCGACGATCCGGCGGAGTTCAACGTCGCCGCATTCAAGGGCAAGGCGGTGTCGGTGCACTGGGAATCGATGTTCACGCGCTCGTCGTTCCAGACGCCTGACATGATCGCACAGAATCATCTGCTCAACGATGTCGCCGACCTCATCGACAAGGGCGTGCTGCGCACCACGCTCGACCAGACCTTCGGCACCATCAACGCCGCCAATTTGAAGCGCGCGCACGCGCTGCTCGAGAGCGGCAAGTCGCGCGGCAAGATCGTGCTGGAGGGTTGGTAGATTCCGTAGGATGGGTAGAGCGTAGCGAAACCCATCCTTGGCTTGCGACGAAATGAGGTGATGGGTTTCGCTACGCTCTACCCATCCTACGATCTCAAATCGCCGGTACGCCCTCGACAAAAATCAATCGGCGGTCCAACGCGGTCCGCCGATGCTTGAGCGCCTCGGCATATTCCGGCGACGCGTACCATTCGCGCAGGCGTGCCATCGACGGGAATTCGACAACGATGATGTTGTTCGGCGGCGGCCCGCCTTCGGCGATGTCAGCGGCACCGCCGCGCACGAGATAGCGCCCGCCATATTGCGCGATCGCTTTCGCAGCGATGGTACGATAGGCCTCAAAACCTGCGGCGTCCTTGACGTCCACTTCAGAAATCACATAGGCCGACATCGCGCACCTCATGCAATCGTGTTGACGATGCCGCCTTCGGCGCGGAGCGCGGCGCCGTTGGTTGCGGATGCTTCTTTCGAGCAGACATAGACCACGAGATTGGCGATCTCCTCGGTGCTGGCGAAACGCTGCAGCAGCGAGGTCGGCCGGTGCTGCTTGACGAAGTTGGCGGCCGCCTCTTCGACCGACTGGCCGTTCTGCCTGGCGAGATCCTTGACGAAGGTTTCCACGCCCTCCGACATGGTCGGGCCCGGCAGCACGGAATTCACGGTCACAGCGGTGCCACGGGTCAATTGCGCGAGCCCGCGCGCGATCGCAAGCTGCGCGGTCTTGGTCATGCCGTAATGCATCATCTCGGTCGGGATGTTGAGCCCGGACTCCGAGGAGATGAAGACGATGCGGCCCCAATTGCGTTTCAGCATGCCCTGCATGTAGCCGCGCGACAGCCGTACGCCCGACATCACATTGACCTCGAAGAAGCGGCTCCAGTCCTCGTCGGGAATGTCGAAGAAGTCTTTCGGCTCGAAGATGCCGGCATTGTTGACGAGGATGTCGACCTGCGGCAGCGCCGCCAGCAGCGCCTTGCAGCCGGCGGCGGTGGAGACGTCGGCGGCAATGCCGCGCACTTTGCTGCCGGGCACCGCCCTGGCGATCGCCGCAACAGCCGAATCGACCTTGGCCTGGCCGCGGCTGTTGATCACGACCTCCGCCCCGGTCGCAGCCAGGCCCTTTGCGATGGCATTGCCGATGCCCGCGGTCGAGCCCGTTACCAGCGCAGTCTTTCCGGAAAGGTCGATTTTCATGGGGAGGTCTCCTGTTAGTGCTGGAGGAGATATCTGTTCGCGATCGCGCCGCTGCAACCGGGGCATAGGCAGGGCAGATGCACGAATCAGGGGCCGTCAGTCCGGCCTCGCGTGAGGCCCAACTATTCCAGCGGCGGCAGCGTCCTGAGAAACGCAACGATGGCATCCAGGTCCTGCGCCGTCATGGTGGCGTAGGCCGCATAGGCCATCGGCGGCTTGAGCTTGCGTCCATCGCGCGCGATGCCCTGGGTTACGGCGCGCTTGATCTCATCGTCACTCCATTGGCCGAGACCGGACACCGGATGCGCGGTGATATTGGCGGAGACCACTTCGCCCCACGGCCCCTGGATTCTTCGGCCTCCTTTGCCGCTCGACGCCGCGAAATCGTGGGCGGCAGACGGGCTTTCCGGCGTATGACATTCGAGGCAATGGGCAATGGTCAGGAGATAACGGCCGCGCGAAATCTGGTCGGTCATCGCGGCGTCGGTCATCTGAACGCCGGCGTAGGGCGGCGTTTCCGGTTGTGCGGCCGTCCGATATTCCGGCGCCGGGATTTCGCGGTGAACTGGCGGTACCGATCGCAGATACGCCACCAGTGCATCGAGATCCCGTGCCGTGAGCACCGTGTAGAACTCGGTCGGCATGATCGGCGCGACCGCCGTCCCGTTCGGCCGGGTGCCGCTCACGAAAAATCGCTTCAGCTCGGCATCGGTCCAGTTGCCGATCCCGGTCTCCTTGTCAGGCGTGATGTTGGCGCCCGTCACCTTGAAGGCCGGCTCATCGAACGTCTGTCCGCCTGACAACGCGCGCGAGAAATCAAAGCCCTGAGGTCCGCGTGGGGTGTGACAACCATGGCAGGCCATCACGCTGTTGGCGAGATAGGCGCCGCGCTCGATCAGGGTTTCGCCTGTTGCCGGCGAGATCGACAGCGCCAGCGTGATCGCAAAGACAATCCTCATTGAAGCCCCCCGGCCAATTCAAATCATCAAATATCCGCAGCGCTCGATGGCGCAGTCGCAGCTCAAAAAAAAAGCGGCGCTCGATGGCGCCGCTTCTGAAATTCACTCTGCCAAGGCTTACGCTGCAAAGGCTTACGCCGCCTCGGCTTCCTTTTCCTGCACCGGACCGGAATCCTTGCCCTTGGCATCGACGTCGCGGTCGACGAACTCGATCACGGCCATCGGAGCGTTGTCGCCGTAGCGGAAGCCTGCCTTGATGATGCGGGTGTAGCCGCCCTGGCGGTCCTTGTAGCGGGGGGCCAGGGTGTCGAACAGCTTCCTGACCTGATCCTTGTCGCGCATCTCGGAGATGGCCTGGCGACGCATCGAGAGACCGCCCTTCTTGCCGAGGGTGACGAGCTTCTCGACGATCGGCCGCAGCTCCTTGGCCTTCGGCAGCGTGGTGACGATCTGCTCGTGCTTGATCAGCGCGGCGCACATATTGGCGAACATCGCGCGGCGATGCTCGGCAGTGCGGTTGAGCTTCCGATGAACCTTGCCGTGACGCATTTTGCTATTCCTTGGATTCCATTCGTCGCGACGGTTCGTCGGACATGTTGCTCAGGTGGGCTGCCTGCGTTCGCCCTGGTCATTCCGGACGTCGCGAAGCGGCGATCCGGAATCTCGAGATTCCGGGTTCGATGCTGCGCATCGCCCCGGAATGACAATCAGTAGTGATCCTCGAAGCGCTTGGCGAGCTCGTCGATGTTCTCCGGCGGCCAGCCCGGCACTTCCATGCCGAGGTGCAGACCCATCTGGGCCAGCACTTCCTTGATCTCGTTCAGCGACTTGCGGCCGAAGTTCGGGGTACGGAGCATTTCCGCTTCCGACTTCTGCACGAGATCGCCGATGTAGACAATGTTGTCGTTCTTCAGGCAGTTTGCCGAACGCACCGACAGCTCGAGCTCGTCGACCTTCTTGAGGAACGCCGGGTTGAAGGCGAGATCGGGGATGATCTCCTGCGCGACTTCCTTGCGCGGCTCCTCGAAGTTGACGAACACGTTGAGCTGATCCTGCAGGATGCGCGCGGCGTAGGCCACGGAATCCTCCGGTGTGATCGCGCCGTTGGTCTCGATCGTCATGGTCAGCTTGTCGTAGTCGAGGATCTGGCCCTCGCGGGTGTTCTCGACCTTGTAGGAGACCTTGCGGACCGGCGAGAACAGGCTGTCGACCGGGATCAGGCCGATCGGCGCGTCCTCGGGACGGTTGCGCTCGGCGGCGACGTAGCCCTTGCCGGTCGCAACGGTGAATTCCATGCGAATCTCGGCGCCGTCATCGAGCGTGCAGATCTGCAGATCCGGATTGAGCACCACGACATCGCCGACGGTCTGGATGTCGCCGGCGGTGACGGCACCCGGGCCCTGCTTCTTCACGACCATGCGCTTGGGGCCTTCGCCCTGCATCTTGATCGCGATGTCCTTGATGTTGAGCACGATGTCGGTGACGTCCTCACGAACGCCAGCGATCGAGGAGAACTCGTGCAGCACGCCGTCGATATGCACCGACTGCACCGCCGCGCCCTGCAGCGAGGACAACAGGATGCGGCGCAGCGCGTTGCCGAGGGTCTGGCCGAAGCCGCGCTCGAGCGGCTCGGCGACGACGGTGGCGAACCGGCTCGCGTCCGAGCCCGGCGTCACCTGCAGCTTGTTCGGTCGAATGAGTTCTTGCCAATTTTTCTGGATCGTCACTGGTTCACCCTTTGCCAGTCGTTCGGGCCGGTCGAATGGCCGTAGCTGGCGTTGGAGGTCGCGGAATAGTCCGCGCGGTCAATTCCAAAAACAATCGCGAGCGGCCAAGTTAACGTCGCGGCCGCCCGCGACTTTAATCAAACGCGCCGGCGCTTGCGCGGACGGCAGCCATTGTGCGGGATCGTGGTCACGTCGCGGATCGAGGTGACGGTGAAGCCCGCAGCCTGCAGCGCGCGAAGCGCCGATTCGCGGCCCGAACCCGGGCCGGCCACTTCGACCTCCAGCGTGCGCATGCCGTGTTCCTGCGCCTTCTTGGAAACGTCCTCGGCCGCGACCTGTGCAGCATAGGGGGTCGACTTGCGCGAGCCCTTGAAGCCCATCGTTCCGGCCGACGACCAGGCGATGGTGTTGCCCTGCGCGTCAGTGATGGTGATGGTCGTGTTGTTGAACGATGAATTCACGTGCGCGATGCCGGATGCGATGTTCTTGCGTTCGCGACGACGTATGCGGGTGGCGTCCTTGCCCATTTCAAACCTTTCCTGTGATCTCAAACGCCGCCGTAGTGCCAGCGGCTACACCTCAAAACGCGAATGGCGAGTAGCGAATATTGATTCGCTACCCCCCATCCACAATTCGCAAAACTTACTTCTTCTTGCCGGCGATCGCCTTGGCCGGGCCCTTGCGCGTACGCGCATTGGTGTGGGTGCGCTGGCCGCGCACCGGCAGACCACGGCGATGACGCAGGCCGCGATAGCAGCCAAGGTCCATTAGCCGCTTGATGTTGATGCCGACCTCACGACGGAGATCGCCCTCGACCAGATAGTCGCGGTCGATGACTTCACGGATCTGCAGGACTTCCTGGTCGGTCAACTGGTTGACGCGACGGTCCAGCGGAATCTTGACCTTCTCCACGATCTCGGCCGCGTTCTTCTGGCCGATGCCATGGATGTACTGAAGCGCGATCAGCACGCGCTTGTTGGTGGGAATGTTCACGCCGGCGATACGGGCCACGGACTTCTCTCCTGTCGCCGGTCTCTCGAACCGGACTTTAAGTTCTTGCTATCTCGGGCAGGGTCCGCAAACGCGAACACGACGCCCGTCCCCTCAGATTCCTTGGGGCCCGGCATCGTCTGAACTATCCGACTTGGATGCGGGGCTTATTAAAGGATTCATGTCGGTTTCGTCAACCTCTGCTAGCGTTTAGCTCGCTTTTTCGTGAGCTTTTTTGCAGGCTTTTTGGCGGCTTTTGCACCCTTCCGGGCACTTGCGGTCTTTGCGGCCTTGGCAGCCTTTTTGACCGATTTCTTCGCAACCTTGGCCTTGGCAGCCCCCTTGGCGGCCTTTCGGGCCGGTTTGGCGGCCTTTTTGGCTGTCTTGGGGGCCTTTTCGACGGCCTTGGACGTTTTTTTGGACGCTTTCCCGGCGGGTTTTTTTGCTGCCTTGGCCGGTTCCTCGTCCTTCGGCTCCAGCGCGCCGATCGCCCCCAGGATTCGGTTGATCTCGCGGGTGACGTGCTCGATGGCCATCATGCCATCGACCGTCAGGAGCTTCCGCCGCTCGGAATAGTAGTGAATCAGCGGCTCGGTCAGCGACCGGTACTGCGCGAGGCGCTTGGTCAGCACTTCCGGCGTATCGTCGAGCCGGACCTCCTCACCGCGCGCCCGGGTCTCCTCGGCGCGCTTCTCGACACGCGCCAGCAACGCGCTCTCGTTGACCCGCAGCTCGACGACGGCATCGAGCTTCAGGTGCTTCTTCCTCAGGAGCTCATCAAGGGCTGCCGCCTGCGGAACGGTGCGCGGAAATCCGTCGAGAATAAAACCCTTCTTGGCGTCGGGCTCGTCGATGCGGTCGGCGATGATTCCCACCACCACCTCGTCGGGCACCAGACCGCCATTGGCCATGATCTCCTTGGCCTGCAAGCCGATCGGGGTGCCGGCGGCGACCGCGGCGCGCAGCATTTCGCCGGTCGAAAGTTGAACGATGCCGTGCTTGTGCACCAGCCGCTGTGCCTGCGTTCCCTTGCCCGAGCCCGGCGGTCCGAGAAGAATCAGTCTCATATGCGTTCGCCCCCGCGATTGGTGAGCGATCGATCGCGCACCTGCTTTTTTAGGTCAAGAATAGTGCAAACCACAATCAGCACCGAACCACCACCGATTTTATAGGGTAGCGCTATTCCGATTGCCAGAAGGCCCTCCGGAATCAGCGATACCGCAACGAGGTAGACGGCTCCGACGACGGTCGTCAACGAGGCGATGCGATCGAGATGGTCGGCGGTCGCCTCGCCCGGCATGATGCCTTCGACCACGCCGCCCTGCCCCTTCAGGGTTTCGGCGGCCTGCTCGGGATCCAGCACACGGGCCGTATAGATGAAGATGAGCACGAAGACCGCGATAGATCCGAGAATGACGTGCACTGGCTGGCCGAACCGGATGTGCGCGCCAGCCGCAGCCAGCCACGGCGTCTGACCGAACAGAAAGCTCGCGGCAACCAGCGGCAGATAGAAGATCCAGGGCGCCACGATCGTTGGGATCAGGAACCCGGCGTTGTTGAGCTTGATCGATAGTGCCGAGGAACGCGGAGCAAGCAGCCGCTTTCCGACCTGCCGAGCGGCGTATTGCACGGGCACGTTCCGCCGCGCCGTTTCGACGAGGACCATCACCGCGACAAGTGCAATCCAGAGCACGGTGTTGAACAGCACGAGGTTGCTGGAGACAGCCCCCTGTCTCAGCAACTCGAAGGCCGTTGCGACGTCTGCCGGGAATGAAATGACGATGCCAACGCTTAAGATGAGCGCAAGGCCGTTCCCGACCCCGTGGCGCGTGATCTGCTCGCTGAGCCAGACCAGGAAGAACACACCACCCACCATTGTTGCGGTGGCCGATGCCAGGAACCAATTGCCCGGCTCGACAACGAAGCCCCGTATGCCCTGCAACGCGGATGCGACGCCGAAAGCCTGGAACGCTGCAAGCAGCAGCGTCAGGATCAATGTGTAGCCGATAATCCTGCGGCGGCCGGCCTCGCCCGATCGCTCGAGCGCACTCACCCTGCCCCATACCACCGAGACGAGCTGGATGATGATCGCGGCGGTTAGATACGGGATGATGGAGAGCGCGAAGATCGAGACGCGGGAGGCTGGAAACGAGGAGAGCAGGCCCGTCCGGGTCGAGATACCTCCGAGAGGGATATAGCAGCCGAGCCTGAAAATGAGCAACGCGCCGATCGTGATAGCGATGCGGCGCGCGAGCTCCTGGGTCATCGGCGGAGGCCTCTATCTACGGCGGCCTCTCAACTTCGACTTCCTGATCAGCCCCTCATACTGATGAGCGAGCAGATAGCCCTGAACCTGCGACACCGTGTCCATCGTCACGCTGACGACGATCAAAAGCGAGGTGCCGCCAAAGTAGAACGGCACCGAGGCGTAGGAAATCAGAATTTCCGGAATCAGACAGACGATCGCCAGGTAGATCGCGCCCAGCACCGTGATGCGCGACAGCACGTAGTCGATGTATTCGGCGGTGCGCTCGCCGGGACGGATACCGGGGATGAAACCGCCATGCTTCTTCAGATTGTCGGCGGTCTCGGTCGGGTTGAACACGATCGCGGTGTAGAAGAACGCGAAGAACACGATCAACGCCAGATACATCAGCAGGAACAGCGGACGGCCGTGGGCGAGCTGGGTGGTGATCCACTGGAACCACTCCGGGCCCTTGCCGGCATTGAAGTTCGCGACCGTGGTCGGCAGCAGCAGCAGCGACGAGGCGAAGATCGGCGGAATCACGCCCGAGGTGTTGAGCTTGAGCGGCAGATGCGAGGACTGACCCTCGAACATCTTGTTGCCGACCTGACGCTTCGGATACTGGATCAGAAGCCGGCGCTGGGCCCGCTCCATGAACACGATGAAGGCGATCACGGCGACCGCCATCACGATGACGATCAGGATCAGGCCGGTCGACATCGCGCCCTGGCGGCCGAGTTCGAGCATGTTGGCGAGCGCCGAGGGCAGCTCGGCGACGATGCCGGACAGGATGATCAGCGAAATGCCGTTGCCGATGCCGCGCGAGGTGATCTGCTCGCCGAGCCACATCAGGAACATGGTGCCGCCGGTCAGCGTGATCGCGGTCGAGAGCCGGAAGAACAGGCCGGGATCGGCCACGACATTGCCGGCGCCTTCAAGGCCAACCGCGATGCCGTAGGACTGGAACGCGGCCAGGATCACCGTCAGGTAACGCGTGTACTGGTTCAGCGTCTTGCGGCCCGACTCGCCTTCCTTCTTCAGCGCCTCGAGCTGCGGCGAAACCGTCGTGAGTAGCTGGATGATGATCGATGCCGAGATGTACGGCATGATGTTCAGTGCGAAGATCGCCATGCGGTGGATGCCGCCGCCGGCGAACATGTTGAACATGCCGAGGATGCCGCCGGCCTGCGTGCGGAACACCTGCTCCCAGATATTGGGATCGATGCCCGGCAGCGGGATGTAGGTGCCCAGCCGATAAACAAGCAGCGCACCCAGCGTGAACCAGATGCGCTTCTTCAGTTCGTCGGCCTTCGCCAGCGCTCCGAAATTGAGGTTCGCTGCAAGTTGTTCGGCTGCTGAGACCATGTTCGGCTTTCTCCCGGAGCCCCCTTCGCCGATTCCCCTTAACGGGGCAACCGGCAGACGCCGGACATTATCTGGTGCTCGGCCTCGATAAGTCCATCGTTCGATCCGCGGATTGCCCGCGCGCGGCGGGCAATGACGCAGATGTTACGCGGCCTCGCCGTCTTCCTTCTTGGCGGGGGCCAGGATCTTGACCGAGCCGCCGGCCTTTTCGACCGCGGCAATGGCCGACTTGGAGGCGCCATGCGCCTCGATCGTCAGCTTGGCCTTGATCTCGCCGCGGCCGAGCAGCCGCAGGCCATCCTTGGCGCGGCGCAGCACGCCGGCCTTGACCAGCGATTCGACGTTCACGGTGGCGGACACGTCGACCAGCTTGCTGTCGATTGCGTCCTGCAGACGGTCGAGATTGATCTCGGCGAAGTCGAGCCGGAAGATGTTGTTGAAGCCGCGCTTCGGCAGGCGGCGATGCAACGGCATCTGGCCGCCTTCGAAACCCTTGATGCGGACGCCCGAACGCGCGGTCTGGCCCTTGCCGCCGCGGCCTGCCTGCTTGCCCTTGCCCGAACCGATGCCACGGCCGACGCGCATACGCTTTTTGCGCGAGCCGGCATTGTCGGCGATATCGCTGAGCTTCATCGCCCTGTCTCCTTATTTCTCGTCGACGACGCGGACGAGATGTTGAACCTTCGCGATCATGCCGCGAATTGCAGGGGTGTCCTGCAGCTCGGTTACCCGGCCGATCTTGTTGAGCTTGAGGCCGATCAGCGTCTCGCGCTGCGAGTGATGGCGGCGGATTGCGCTGCCGATCTGCTCGACCTTGATCATCTTTGCGGCCTTAGCCATGACAATAACTCCAGAAAGCGCCGAGAACGCGCCTGTTTGCTTATTCCGCCACCACTTCGGCGTCGCCGCCGACGCGGCGCGACTGCAGGGTGGAGACCTTGATGTTACGGCGGGCGGCTACCGAGCGCGGCGAATCCTGATGCTTCAGCGCATCGAAGGTCGCGCGAACCATGTTGTAGGGATTCGACGAACCGATCGACTTCGCCACCACGTCCTGGATACCGAGCGTCTCGAACACCGCACGCATCGGACCGCCGGCGATGATGCCGGTACCGGCGGGAGCTGCACGCAGATAGACGCGGCCGGCGCCGTGACGGCCGGCGATGTCATGATGCAGCGTGCGGCCTTCGCGCAGGGCAACCCGCGTCAGGTTGCGCTTCGCCGCTTCAGTCGCCTTGCGGATCGCCTCGGGCACTTCGCGCGCCTTGCCGTGGCCAAAACCGACCCGGCCCTTCTGATCGCCGATCACGACCAGCGCCGCGAAACCAAAGCGCTTGCCGCCCTTAACGACCTTCGCCACACGATTGATGTGGACGAGCTTGTCGACGAACTCGCTGTCGCGCTCTTCCCGGCCGCCCCTTTGGCCGCCACCGCGTTCGCGTTCACCTGCCATGGTGTTTTCCAATCTCTAGGAGGCCCAAGCCTCTTTCCTTGTAATCGTTCAATTCGGTTAGAAGCTGAGCCCACCCTCGCGGGCCGCATCCGCGAGCGCCTTGACGCGTCCGTGATAGATGTAGGCTCCGCGATCGAACACGACTTCCTTGACGCCCTTCTGCGCGGCGCGCTCGGCCAGCAGCTTGCCGACCGCCTTCGCCGCATCGATGTCGGCACCGGTCTTGCCGGCGTCGCGCAACGACTTTTCGAGCGACGAGGCCGAAGCCAGCGTCTCGCCCTTCAGGTCGTCGATGACCTGGGCGTAGATGTGCTTGGACGAGCGGAACACCGACAGCCGCGGACGGCCGTTGGCGGAACGGCGCAGCGAAATACGCACGCGCTGCTTGCGCCGGGCATTTGTAACCTTGAGTGACATGACCGGCTCCGTTACTTCTTCTTGCCTTCCTTGCGGAAGATGAATTCGTTGGCGTACTTCACGCCCTTGCCCTTGTACGGCTCCGGCGGACGATAGGCGCGGATCTCGGCGGCCACCTGGCCGACGCGCTGCGAATCGTTGCCGGTGATCGTGATCTCGGTCGGCTTCGGCACCACGATGGTGATGCCTTCCGGGATCGCATAGACCACGTCGTGGCTGTAGCCGAGCGCGAGCTGCAGGTTCTTGCCCTGCAGCGCGGCGCGGTAACCGACGCCGGTGATCTCGAGCTTCTTCTCGAAGCCCTTGGTGACGCCCTCGACGAGGCTCGCCACCTGCGCGCGCGCGGTGCCGTACATCGCCTGCGCACGGTTGGTCTTGACGCGCGGGGCGACCTTGACCTCGCCGTTCTCGAACTTCACCTCGACGTCGTCATGCACGACGAACTGAAGCTGGCCCTTCGGCCCCTTCACCTTCACCGTCTGGCCTTCGACGCTCGCCGTCACTCCGGACGGGATCGCCACCGGCCTCTTGCCGATACGTGACATCGTAAAAATCCTTCCTCAGAACACCGTGAAGAGAACTTCGCCGCCCACGTTCGCTTCACGCGCTTCGTGGTCAGCCATGATTCCCTTCGGCGTCGACAACACCGAAATGCCGAGACCGTTGTTCACCCGCGGCAGGTTCTTCACCGAGGCGTAAACGCGGCGGCCGGGCTTCGACACCCGCTCGATCTCGCGAATGACGGGCTCGCCGTCGAAATACTTCAGCTCGATCTCGAGCTCGCTGCGGCCCGAGGCATGCTCGACGCTGGCGTAGCCGCGGATGTACCCCTCGGACTTCAGCACCTCGAGCACGCTGGCGCGCATCCGCGAGCCCGGGGTCGAGACCTTGGACTTCGAACGCATCTGCGCATTGCGGATACGGGTGATCAAATCGCTGATCGGATCGTGCGTAGACATGGTTCCGACCCTCCTTACCAGCTCGACTTCACGAGCCCGGGAACCAGGCCCTTGGAGCCGAGTTCACGGAGCGCGATGCGCGAGAGCTTGTTCTTGCGATAGATCGAGCGCGGACGCCCGGTCAGCTCGCAGCGGAGACGGATGCGCGTCGGCGACGAGTTGCGCGGCATCTCGGCGAGCTTCAGCGTCGCCGCGAAGCGCTCCTCCATCGGCTTGGTCTTGTCGGCGACGATCGCCTTCAGCTTCTCGCGGCGCGGGGCGGCGTTCTTCGCCATCCGCTTGCGCCGGTTGTTCTTCTCGATCGAACTCTTCTTTGCCATGCTTGGCTCCTGGGTATCCGCGTTTGAGTGGCTTTGGCTCAGCTACTCACTGCCGGAACGGGAAATTGAAAGCGGTCAACAAGGCGCGCGCCTCGTCGTCGGACGAAGCCGTGGTGCAGACGGTGATGTCCATACCGCGGGCTTCCGAGACCTTGTCGAAGTCGATCTCGGGGAAAATGATGTGCTCCTTGATGCCGAGCGAATAGTTGCCGCGGCCGTCGAAGCTCTTCGGGTTCAGGCCGCGGAAATCGCGGACGCGGGGCAGCGCCACGTTCACCAGGCGGTCGATGAACTCGTACATATGGGACTTGCGCAGCGTGACCTTGCAGCCGATCGGCTGGTTCTCACGCAGCTTGAAGGTCGCGATGGCGACCCGCGAATAGGTCACGATCGCCTTCTGGCCGGCGATCAGGCCCAGCTCGGTAGCGGCGGTCTCGGCCTTCTTGCGGTCGTTGACGGAATCGCCGACGCCCATGTTCAGCACGACCTTGTCCAGGCGCGGAACCTGCATCACGTTGGCATAACCGAACTTCTCGGTCATCAAGCCGCGGATATTCTTGTCATACTCCGCGCGCAGGCGCGGCACATAAGCTGTATCAGCCATCGATCTCTGCTCCCGAGCTCTTGGCAACGCGAACCTTCTTGCCATCGGCCTGAATCTTGAACCCAACGCGGGTCGGCTTTCCGTCCTTGCCGACATACGCAATGTTGGACAGGTGGATCGGCATCTCCTTGGAGATGATGCCGCCTTCCTGGGACTGGCTCTGCTTCTGGTGACGCTTCACCATGTTGACGCCGCGCACGAGAGCCTTGTGCTCGTCCGGACGCACCTCGAACACCTCGCCGGTGCGGCCCTTGTCGCGGCCGGTCAGCACGATGACCTTGTCACCCTTGCGGATCTTGGCAGCCATCACAGCACCTCCGGCGCAAGCGAGATGATCTTCATGTGGTTCTTGGCGCGAAGCTCGCGCGGCACCGGCCCGAAGATACGGGTGCCGACCGGCTCCGACTGGTTGTTGATCAGCACGGCGGCGTTGCGGTCGAAACGGATGACCGAACCGTCGGCGCGGCGAATGTCCTTGCGGACGCGCACCACGACGGCCTTCATCACGTCGCCCTTCTTCACCTTGCCACGCGGAATGGCTTCCTTGATCGACACAACGATAACATCGCCCACGGTGGCATAGCGGCGCTTGGAACCTCCAAGAACCTTGATGCACATGACACGGCGTGCGCCAGAATTATCGGCCACGTCGAGGTTGGTCTGCATCTGAATCATTGATGCACCTCGTCCTCTTTCTGCGCTTCAGCGCGCTCAAAATTTTCCTGAAAGACTTCGGCTAAGTCGAAGCTATCAGGCCGTTTTCTTGTGTTCGCCCCGGACCACGGTCCAGCGCTTCAACTTCGAGATCGGCTTCGATTCCTCGATCCAGACCATGTCGCCCGGCTTGAACTGATCGTTCTCGTCATGCGCATGGTAGTTCTTGGAACGGCGGATCGTCTTCTTGTAGATCGGGTGGGTGAAGCGGCGGTCAACGCGCACCACAATCGTCTTGGCTTGCTTGTCGCTCACGACCACGCCCTGCAGAGTACGTTTCGGCATAGCTGGTCCCTTACTTCTTCTTCGCGCGCAGCTGCGCGGCGATGGTCTTGATACGGGCGATATCGCGGCGGGCTTCACGCATCCGCGAGGTGTTCTCCAGCTGCCCGGTGGCGCGCTGGAAACGCAGGTTGAAGCGCTCCTTCTTCAGGTTGAGGACGGCGTCCTCGCGCTGGTCTTCGCTCATCGCGCGAATATCTTCAACTTTTGTCTCGGCCATGGCGATTACTCCGCAATGCGCGCGACGAAGCGCGTCTTGATCGGCAGCTTGGCGGCGGCGAGCGTCAGCGCTTCCTTCGCGGTCTGCACGGTTACGCCGTCGATCTCGAACATCACGCGGCCGGGCTTGACCCGGGCCACCCACAGTTCCGGCGCGCCCTTGCCGGAGCCCATGCGGACTTCGGCGGGCTTCTTCGACACCGGCACGTCGGGGAACACGCGGATCCAGACGCGACCGGCACGCTTCATGTGACGGGTCAGCGCGCGGCGGGCGGCTTCGATCTGACGGGCGGTGACGCGCTCAGGCTCCATCGCCTTCAGGCCGAACTGGCCAAACGCCAACGTCGCGCCAGAGGTCGCAACGCCGTGGATACGGCCCTTATGCGCCTTCCGGAACTTCGTTTTCTTAGGTTGCATCATGGCTTTAGGCCCTCAAATTCCTGCTTTGCCTTAAGCGGCGTCGCGGCGCGACGAACGCGGGGTGTTGTCGCCTTCGGCCATCTTCTTGTCCTGGGCCATCGGATCGTGTTCGAGGATCTCGCCCTTGAAGATCCAGACCTTGACGCCGCAGGTGCCGAAGGTCGTGAACGCGGTCGCAACGCCGTAGTCGATGTCGGCGCGCAGCGTGTGCAGCGGCACGCGACCTTCGCGGTACCACTCCATGCGCGCGATTTCGGCGCCACCGAGACGGCCCGAGCAGTTGATACGGATGCCTTCGGCACCGAGGCGCATCGCCGACTGCACGGCGCGCTTCATGGCGCGGCGGAACGCGACGCGGCGCTCGAGCTGCTGGGCGATCGATTCGGCGACCAAGGTCGCGTCGAGCTCCGGCTTGCGGATTTCGACGATGTTGATCACGACGTCCGACGAGGTGATGTCGGCGACCTTCTTGCGCAGCTTGTCGATGTCGGCGCCCTTCTTGCCGATCACCACGCCCGGACGCGCCGAGTGGATCGTCACGCGGCACTTCTTGTGCGGGCGCTCGATCACGATGCGCGCCACGGCCGCCTGCTTGAGCTCCTTGTGCAGGATCTCGCGGATCTTGACGTCTTCGTGCAGCAGCTTGCCGTATTCCTGCTTGCCGGCGAACCAACGGGAGTCCCAGGTCCGGTTGATGCCGAGACGCAGCCCGATTGGATTGATCTTTTGACCCATCGTCTTCTCCTGCGCTCTTAAGCGCTTGCCTCGGCCGCGACCTGACGAACCACGATGGTCAGGTGCGCGAATGGTTTGTACACACGGCCCGAACGGCCACGGCCGCGCGGTGCAAAACGCTTCATCACGATGCCGTTGCCGACATGCGCCTCGGCGACGACCAGGTCGTCGACTTCGAGGTCATGGTTGTTCTCGGCATTCGCGATCGCCGATTCCAGGCACTTCTTGACATCGACCGCGATCCGCTTGCGCGAGAACTGCAGGTCGGCGAGCGCAGCCGAAGCCTTGCGGCCGCGGATCAGCTGCGCCACTAGGTTGAGCTTCTGCGGGCTGACGCGCAGCATGCGGGCGACGGCCTTGGCCTCATTGTCCGCGAGGACACGTTCGCGCTTAGGTTTGCTCATCGCTCTATCCTCAAGCCTTCTTGGCTTTCTTGTCGCCCGAGTGGCCGTGGAAGGTACGGGTCGGCGAGAACTCGCCGAACTTGTGACCCACCATTTCCTCGTTGATCGCGACCGGCACGTGCTTCTGGCCGTTGTAGACGCCGAACGTCAGGCCGACGAACTGCGGCAGGATGGTCGAGCGACGGCTCCAGATCTTGATGACGTCATGACGGCCGGACGCACGCGCGGCATCTGCCTTCTTGAGCAGAGAGCCTTCGACGAACGGGCCTTTCCAGACTGAACGAACCATGTCCGGCGTTCCTTACTTCTTCCGCTTGTGGCGGCTGAGGAGAATGAATTTGGTGGTCGACTTGTTGGTGCGGGTCTTCTTGCCCTTGGTCGGCTTGCCCCACGGAGTAACCGGGTGGCGACCGCCCGAGGTCCGACCTTCACCACCGCCGTGCGGATGGTCGATCGGGTTCATGACGACGCCGCGGTTATGCGGGCGCCAGCCGAGCCAGCGGGTACGACCGGCCTTGCCGATCGAGATGTTCATGTGATCGGGATTCGAAACCGCGCCGATCGTGCCGCGGCAACGGCCGTGCACGAGACGCTGCTCGCCCGAATTCAGGCGGACGATCACGTAGTCCTGGTCGCGGCCGACGATCTGGGCGTAGGTACCGGCCGAACGTGCGAGCTGCCCGCCCTTGCCGATCTTCAGCTCGATGTTGTGAATGATCGTGCCGACCGGCATGTTGCCGAGCGGCATGACATTGCCGGGCTTGACGTCGACATAGTTGCCGGCGACGACCGTGTCGCCCGCAGCCAGCCGCTGCGGCGCCAGGATATAGGCCAGCTCGCCGTCCTGATACTTGATCAGCGCGATGAACGCGGTGCGGTTCGGATCATACTCCAGCCGCTCCACGACCGCCGGCACGTCCACCTTGTCGCGGCGGAAGTCGACGATGCGGTAGGCCTTCTTGTGGCCGCCGCCGCGGAAACGCACGGTGATCCGTCCGGTGTTGTTACGGCCGCCATTGCCGAGCTTGCCCTCGGTCAGCGCCTTCACCGGCTTGCCCTTGTAGAGCGCCGAACGATCGACCATGACCAGCTGGCGCTGGCCCGGCGTCGTGGGATTGTAGGTTTTCAATGCCATCGTGGTTGCGCCTTATAGTCCGGTCGTCACGTCGATGCGGTGGCCCTCTTCAAGGGTCACGATCGCGCGCTTGGTGTCCGACTGCGAGCCGAGATTGCCGCGGAACACCTTGGTCTTGCCCTTGCGAACGAGCGTGTTGACGCTCTTCACCTTGACGTCGAACAGCTTCTCGATCGCTTCCTTGATCTGCGGCTTGGTGGCCTTGCCGGAGACCTTGAACAGCACCTTGTTGTGCTCGGAGGCGAGCGTCGCCTTTTCGGTCACGACAGGGGCGACGATCACGTCGTAATGGCGCGGGTCGATATTCTTCATTTGAAGCGCGCCTCCAGCGCATCAACCGCAGCCTTGGTCAGCACGAGCTTGTGGCGGCGGAGAATGTCGTAAACGTTGATGCCCTGGATCGGCAGCACGTCGATGTTCGGAATGTTGCGGGCCGCGATTGCGAAACCGTTGTGCAGCTCGGCGCCGTCGATGATCAGCGCATTGGTCAGGCCGAGACCAGAGAAGTGCCCGATCAGGGCCTTGGTCTTGGCAGCCTCGAGCTGCGCATTGTCGATTACGATCAGGCCGCCGTCCTTCGCCTTGGCGGACAGCGCATGCTTGAGCGCCAGCACGCGAACCTTCTTCGGCAGGCCGGTCTCATGCGAGCGAACCACCGGACCGAACGCACGGCCACCGCCGCGGAACTGCGGCACGCGGGCCGAGCCGTGACGAGCACCACCGGTGCCCTTCTGCTTGTACATCTTCTTGCCGGTGCGCCAGATCTCGGCGCGACCCTTTGCCTTGTGGGTGCCGGCCTGCCGCTTGTTCAGCTGCCACTGCACGCAACGCTGGATGATATCCTTGCGCGGCTCGAGACCGAAAATCTCGTCCGACAGCTGGACCGAACCAGCTTCCTTGCCTTCAAGGGTGGTGACTTTCAGTTCCATCTCACACACCCTCCTTCTCGGCCACGGCCTCAACAGCCTCGCCGCCGACAACCTTGAACTTGCCGGGCTTCGGAGCTTCCTTCGGCAGCGGCTTCTTCACCGCATCGCGCACCGAGATCCATCCGCCCTTGGAGCCGGGAACGGCGCCTTCGACCAGGATCAGGCCGCGCTCAACGTCGGTCTGCACCACGCGCAGATTGAGCGTGGTGATGCGATCGACGCCCATGTGACCGGGCATCTTCTTGTTCTTGAAGGTCTTGCCGGGGTCCTGACGACCGCCGGTCGAACCGATCGAACGATGCGAGACCGACACACCGTGGGTGGCGCGCAGACCGCCGAAATTCCAGCGCTTCATGCCGCCGGCAAAACCCTTACCGACCGAGGTACCGGTCACGTCGACGAACTGCCCGACGACGAAATGGTCGGCCTGGATCTCGGCGCCGACGGGGATCAGCGCGTCTTCCGACACGCGGAACTCAGCGACCTTGCGCTTCGGCTCGACCTTGGCGACCGCGAACTGGCCGCGTTCGGCCTTGGGCAGGTAAACTGTCTTGCGGGCACCCGAGCCAAGCTGAAGGGCGACATAGCCGTTCTTCTCGGTCGTGCGGTGGCCCAGCACCTGGCAGTTGCCCAACTTCAGCACGGTCACAGGGATATGCTCGCCGGCCTCTGTAAAGACCCGCGTCATCCCGACCTTTTGTGCGATCACTCCGGAGCGCATCGGCGTGCTTCCTGTCTTTCTGTCCGCAGTTGCGAACGTAAAAATCCAAAAACCTTAGAGCTTGATCTCGACGTCGACACCGGCGGCCAGGTCGAGCTTCATCAGCGCATCGACGGTCTGTGGGGTCGGGTCGACAATGTCGAGGAGGCGCTTGTGGGTGCGCATCTCGAATTGCTCGCGGCTCTTCTTGTCAACGTGCGGTGAACGGTTGACGGTGAACTTCTCGATGCGGGTCGGTAGCGGAATGGGTCCGCGAACCTGGGCACCAGTACGTTTCGCCGTGTTCACGATCTCGCGGGTCGACGTATCGAGGATTCGATGGTCGAACGCCTTGAGTCGGATGCGGATATTCTGGCCGTTCATTGCCGTTGTCTCTTTCTGTCGTCGCTTGTGGCGAGTAGTGGCGAATAGCGAACGGCTCAAAGCCGCCCGCTACTCGCAATATTCGCTTACTCAATAATGGAAGAAACGACGCCCGAACCGACCGTGCGGCCGCCTTCGCGGATAGCGAAGCGCAGCTTCTCTTCCATCGCGATCGGCACGATCAGGTGCACTTCCATCGCGATGTTGTCGCCCGGCATCACCATCTCGGTGCCTTCGGGCAGATGCACGACGCCGGTCACGTCGGTGGTGCGGAAGTAGAACTGGGGCCGGTAGTTGGTGAAGAACGGGGTGTGACGACCGCCCTCTTCCTTGGTCAGGATGTAGGCCTCAGCCTTGAACTTGGTGTGCGGCTTGACCGAACCCGGCTTGCACAGCACCTGGCCACGCTCGACTTCCTCGCGCTTGGTACCGCGCAGCAGCGCACCGATGTTGTCGCCGGCCTGGCCCTGATCGAGCAGCTTGCGGAACATTTCGACGCCGGTGACGATGGTCTTCTGGGTATCGCGCAGACCGACGATTTCGATTTCCTCGCCGACCTTGACGATACCGCGCTCGACACGGCCGGTCACAACGGTGCCGCGACCCGAGATCGAGAACACGTCTTCGACCGGCATCAGGAACGGTTGGTCGATCGGACGCGCCGGCTGCGGAATGCTTTCGTCGACGGCCTTCATCAATGCGATGATCGAATCGTGGCCGAGCGTCTTGTCCTTGTCCTCGAGGGCGGCGAGAGCCGAACCCTTGATGATCGGAATGGTGTCGCCCGGGAAGTCGTACTTCGACAGCAATTCGCGGACTTCCATCTCGACGAGCTCGAGCAGTTCCGGATCGTCGACCATGTCGCACTTGTTCAGGAACACGACGAGCGCGGGAACGCCGACCTGGCGGGCGAGCAGGATGTGCTCGCGGGTCTGCGGCATCGGGCCGTCGGCGGCCGACACCACCAGGATGCCACCGTCCATCTGGGCAGCGCCGGTGATCATGTTCTTCACGTAGTCGGCATGGCCGGGGCAGTCGACGTGAGCATAGTGACGGTTGGCGGTCTCGTACTCGACGTGAGCGGTCGAGATCGTGATGCCGCGCGCCTTCTCTTCCGGCGCCTTGTCGATCTGGTCGTAGGCGGTGAACGTCGCGCCGCCGGTTTCTGCGAGCACCTTGGTGATCGCTGCGGTCAGCGAGGTCTTGCCATGGTCGACGTGACCGATGGTGCCGATGTTGCAGTGGGGCTTGTTACGCTCGAATTTAGCTTTGGCCATTTGACTCTCCGTTCAATCGTTGACTGCCATCAACGACAATCAGGCAAACTTCTTCTGGACTTCAGCCGACACGTTCGCCGGAGCTTCGGCGTAGTGATCGAACTGCATGGTGAAGGTCGCGCGACCCTGGCTCATCGAGCGCAGGTTGTTCACGTAACCGAACATGTTCATGAGCGGCACCATCGCGTTGATCACGTTGGCATTGCCGCGCATGTCTTGACCCTGGATCTGGCCGCGCCGCGAATTCAGGTCGCCGATGACCGAACCGGTGTAGTCTTCCGGGGTCACCACTTCGACCTTCATGATCGGCTCGAGCAGAACAGACTTGCCCTTCTGCAGCGCTTCGCGGAATGCCGCGCGCGATGCGATCTCGAAGGCCAGCGCCGACGAGTCAACGTCGTGATACTTGCCGTCGACCAGCGTCACCTTGACGTCGACCACCGGGAAGCCGGCGACGACACCGGAGCCCATGACGCTGTTGAGGCCCTTTTCGACGCCGGGGATGTATTCCTTCGGCACCGAGCCACCAACAACCTTGGACTCGAACACGTAACCCGCACCTGGCTCGTTCGGCTCGACCACGATCGATACTTCAGCGAACTGACCGGTACCACCGGTCTGCTTCTTGTGCGTGTACTTGACTTCGGCCTTCTTGGTGACGCGCTCACGGAACGCCACCTGCGGCGCACCGATGTTGGCGTCGACCTTGTAGGTACGGCGCAGGATGTCGACCTTGATGTCGAGATGGAGTTCGCCCATGCCCTTGAGAATGGTCTGGCCGGATTCCTGGTCGGTCGACACCCGGAACGACGGATCTTCCGCGGCAAGTTTTGCAAGCGCGACGCCAAGCTTTTCCTGGTCGGCCTTCGACTTCGGCTCGATCGCGATTTCGATCACCGGCTCTGGGAATTCCATCTTTTCGAGGATCACCGGCTTGTCGGGATCGCACAGCGTGTCACCGGTGCGCGCTTCCTTCAGGCCCGCCAGCGCCACGATGTCGCCGGCATAGGCTTCCTTGATGTCTTCGCGGTTGTTCGCATGCATCAGCAGCATGCGGCCGATGCGCTCCTTGCGGTCGCGCGTCGAATTGATGACGCCGGTGCCCGACATGAGCGTGCCGGAATAAATACGGCAGAAGGTGATGGTGCCGACGAACGGATCGTCCATGATCTTGAACGCCAACAGAGCCAGCGGCTCGCTGTCGTTCGGAAGACGAACGATTTCGTTGCCGTCTTCATCGAGGCCCTTGATAGCGGGCACGTCGACCGGCGACGGCAGATAATCCACCACCGCGTCGAGCAGCGGCTGGACGCCCTTGTTCTTGAACGCCGAGCCGCACAGCACCGGGAAGAACGCGCCGGTCAGCACGGCCTTGCGGATCATGCGCTTCAACGTCGCCTCATCGGGCTCGTTGCCGTCGAGGTAAGCGGCGAGAACCTCATCGTCGAGTTCGACGGCGGCTTCCAGCAGCTTCTCGCGATATTCCTTCGCCTTCTCGATCAGGTCCTCGGGAATATCGACGTCTGAGAACTTGGCGTCGAGCTTCTCTTCTTCCCAGATCACGGCCTTCATGCGGACGAGATCGACCAGGCCCTTGAAATTATTCTCGGAGCCGATCGGAAGCTGGATCGCAATCGGCTTGGCGCCGAGGCGATCGACGATATCCTGCATGCATTTGTAGAAGTCGGCGCCGGTCTTATCCATCTTGTTGGCGAAGACGATGCGCGGAACGCGGTACTTGTCGCCCTGGCGCCAGACGGTTTCGGTCTGCGGCTCAACGCCCTGGTTCGAATCGAGCACGCACACGGCGCCGTCGAGCACGCGCAGCGAACGCTCGACTTCGATGGTGAAGTCGACGTGGCCGGGGGTGTCGATGATGTTCAGGCGCTTGCCGTTCCAGAACGCGGTGGTCGCAGCCGAGGTGATCGTGATGCCACGCTCCTGCTCCTGCTCCATCCAATCCATCGTCGCGGCACCTTCGTGCACTTCGCCGATCTTGTGGCTCTTGCCGGTGTAATAGAGGATGCGCTCGGTGGTCGTGGTCTTGCCGGCATCGATATGCGCCATGATACCGAAGTTACGGTAGTTCTCTATGGCATGAACGCGGGGCATGGGCTGTTCCTTGGATCCGTTAGTCGCCGTTACCAGCGATAGTGCGAGAAGGCACGGTTGGCTTCCGCCATCCGATGCACGTCTTCACGCTTCTTGACGGCGTTGCCCCGGTTGTTCGATGCATCGAGCAGCTCCGCCGAGAGCCGCTCCGTCATGGTCTTCTCGTTACGATCACGCGCAGCCGTGATGATCCAGCGAATGCCCAGCGCCTGACGGCGGACCGTGCGCACTTCAACCGGCACCTGGTAGGTGGCACCACCGACGCGGCGCGAGCGCACTTCGATGGTCGGCATCACGTTTTCCAGCGCCTGCTCGAACACCGGCAGCGGACCTTGCTTGGTCTTGCTCTCGATCATGGCGAGCGCGCCATAGACGATGCTTTCGGCGGCAGACTTCTTGCCGTCGTACATGATCGAATTCATGAATTTCGTAATGACAATGTTCCCGAACTTCGGATCCGGGTTCACTTCACGCTTTTCAGCAGAATGGCGACGAGACATCTGATCTTCCCGCTTACTTCGGACGCTTGGCGCCGTACTTCGAACGGCGCTGCTTACGGTTCTTGACGCCCTGGGTATCCAGCACGCCGCGGAGGATGTGGTAGCGCACGCCGGGCAAGTCCTTGACGCGACCGCCGCGGATCATGACCACCGAGTGCTCTTGCAGGTTATGGCCTTCACCCGGGATGTAGCCGATCACCTCGAAGCCGTTCGTCAGGCGCACCTTGGCGACCTTACGAAGCGCCGAGTTCGGCTTCTTCGGGGTCGTGGTGTAGACGCGCGTGCAAACGCCGCGCTTCTGCGGCGACTGCTGCAGCGCCGGCACTTTCTTGCGCGACTTCTGCACTTCACGTGGACTTGCGATCAGCTGGTTGATCGTCGGCATGCAGCCTTCACCCTTTTAATTCGCGCGAAACCTTGAGTGGCTCCGCAAATTCTTCTCGGGAACAACCGTCCCGTACGGCTCGCCCGACGCGGATCAAACATCCACGCAAAGCGAAATCGCGCCAACCACCCATCACTGGGCGGAAAGCGCATCGACGCCACAGAGGACCGCGATCCCGGACCGATCAGCACTGGCTGGTCAGTCCGCCACCGAGGTCATGCATCCGAATTCACTCTCAAGAGGATTCCCTCAAGAGAACTAAATCGTCCTGGCATTGCCTAGCTATCATCGACAGCGTTTGAGCGGCATTCGTCGAGGTTGGTGCCCGTCCCGGCCTGAAAAAAGCCTTCCGGGTGTTCCGTTCCGACGCTGGCGTTGCTCACCGCCTGTCGTTAAGTGGCCGGGTTGTATAAGCGAGAGATAGTGAAGTCAAGCAAAACGACAAGCAAAGAAACGCCTCTGGCGCCTGCGGATTTTGCATTTCGCCGACGCTCAATCCGCGACGATTTGTGACATCCACCCTCCTCGCCACGCGGATTCGGAGACATATTGTATCCGGGTAAAATAAGATTAGAAACAACTCTCTTCAGCTTTGCATTCAAGGCCAAGCCCAAAACTAAGCCTTTATTTGCCATTTGCGGCGCAAAAAGCGGGTTCTATGAGCCAGAAGCCCTTCATGCGGTACACCGACATCGCGATCATCGGCGGAGGTCTTGCAGGCTCGACCGCCGCCGCGATGCTCGGACGCGCCGGAGTCCCGAGCGTCCTGATCGACCCGCACCAAGTCTATCCGTTCGATTTCCGGGTCGAGAAGCTCGGCGGAGCCGTGCAGCTCGAGCGATTCGCGAGGACCGGCCTTGCCGAATCCGTGCTGCGGTCGAGCACGTCGGACGGCGAGAACTGGATTGCGCGATTCGGCCGGCTGCTCGACAAGGCGCCGAGCCAGCAATTCGGCATCATGTATGACGCGCTGATCAGCGCGATCCGATCCGAGATATCGGGACCGGCAGAATTCATCTGCGACAAGGTCGTCGAGGTCACGACCAGCGCCGAGCGGCAGACGCTGGTGCTCGCCAGTGGCGAGACGATCTCGGCGCGACTGGTGGTGCTCGCCAACGGATTGAACGTCGGGCTGCGCCGGATGCTCGGCATCGAGCGCCAGATCACCAGCGTCTGCCACTCGATCTCGATCGGATTCGATTTCGTACCGGTGGGGCGCCCGGCCTTCCCGTTCCCGGCCATGACCTATTTCTCGGAACGGCCGAGCGACCGGATCCCCTATATCACGCTGTTTCCGGTCGGAAGCCGGATCCGCGCCAACCTCTTTACCTACCGCCAGGCCGACGATCCCTGGCTGCGCGCGATGCGGCACAATCCAGTCGAGACGCTGAACGCGGCGCTGCCGCGGCTGCGCCGCATCACCGGCGACTTCGATGTTGCCGGCGACATCAAGATCAGGCCCGCCGACCTCTATGTCAGCACCGGCTATCAGCAGCCGGGCATCGTGCTGGTCGGCGACGCCTTCGCGACCACCTGCCCCGTCACCGGCACCGGGACCGACAAGGTGTTCACCGACGTGGCTCAACTCTGCAACGTCCACGTCCCGGCCTGGCTTGCGACCGACGGCATGGGCGCAGAAAAAATCGCAGCGTACTACGACGATCCGCTCAAGATCGCCTGCGACGCCTGGTCAAACGCCAAGGCGTTCAACTTCCGCTCGGTGTCGATCGATAGCGGAGCTTACTGGCAAGCCCAGCGCTGGGCGCGCTTTCTGGTCTATTTCGGCGAAGGCCGCCTTCGCCGGCTGCGCAGCGGGCGGCGCCAGGCGGCGGTGACGCATGCGATGGCGCAGACGCCGTAGCAGCTGGTAGCCGAGCTGTCGGCTGGCTTCCATCCGGTAACCGAGCGAATGACCGGCGCGAACGTCGATCATCATGTCCACCATGGGACGGCGACCGGCCCATAGCTGCCCCATGAAACTATCTTCGGCGGCGCAGGAGTTGATCGCCGAAATATCGCTGTCCGTGAGCAATTGGTCGGTGATCTTGTCGACCAGCAGCGCACCGGGCGAATATTTGCCGAACCTGGCATCGAACGCCGTCTTCCAGGTGTAGGCCGTCGTTCCGCAGTACATCAGGACCTGCGCCGCGATCGCCTCTCCGCCGGCGCGCAACAGCGCAACCGAAGCGCACTGGCGGGCTGCGAGGTTTTGCACGAGCGTCCGCGCAAACACAGCATCATGATCGTGCGACAGCAACGCGGTGCCTCGCGTGCCTTTCCAGCTCCCCTGCTCCATCGCCAGGAACGTCTCGAACGCCACGCGCACCGCAGCCGGAGATCTGTCGTTAATGATGTCGACGACGCCCAGCGCCGACAGTCTGTTCCAGTCCTGGCGCAGCTTCTTGCGCGTCGAGCCGGACCGCTTGACGCCGAACTCCCTGGTCACGAACGGCCTCGCACCCGTCGACAACACCAGCGGGGCGATGCCGCGCGCGGACAGCGTGTTGAGCACTGCCGCGTGGCTCGGCGTGTCCGCATCGAACGACATCAGGTTCATCGTTTTCGGCAGCCGCGGGCTCGTCTCGATCGCGGCCAGCAGCGCCGGAATCACCTCGTCGACATGGGCGGGATCGACGACCGGATTGGACAGGAAGGCATAGTTGTAGGGCAGCGTCTCCAGCACCTCTGGCCAGTACGGAACCGGCCTGCGCCGTTGCATCGCCCAAACGCCGACGAGCCGGCGCGGGCCGGCGCTTACATGCCATGCCAGCAGCATCTCGGTCCGGGCGAAATTGGTGTCGTTGGCCGCCTGCAGCGCCGCAGGATGCATGAAAACGTTCGGAGACGCCCGCAGGACAAGATCGTCCCACTGCACGCCGAGGTCCAGGCTTGGTGAATCAATCGTTACCGAGATCATCGCAATTGGCCCGCCCGACCGCTTCGATGCAACATCGTGCGCGTCGGAGATTGTCATTCAATTAAACGCAACCGGGTTGACCAGATCGTGATCGGCGCTTCAGCGTTTCTTTGCCATTCCGGCCCATGATTGCCGCTTCACATCGGGGCGCAAAAACCCAATGCGGTGACCCATGCGATATACCGACGTTGCGATCGTGGGCGGTGGTCTTGCCGGAGCGACTGCCGCCGCCATGCTGGGGCGCGCGGGCGTGTCGGCCTGCCTGATCGATCCGCATGCCAGCTATCCGCCCGAGCTGCGTTGCGAGAAGCTGGGCGGCGATCAGCTCGAGCTGTTGCGCAGGACCGGACTCGCCGAACAAACGCTGCGCTCCGCCACGCTCGACGGCGAGGTCTGGGAAGCGCGCTTTGGACTTGTGGTCGCGAAGAAACCGAGCGACCAGCACGGCATCATGTATGACACGCTGGTCAACGCCGTGCGGGCGCAGATCCCTTCAAGTGTCGAGATCATCCACGGCAAGGCCTACGCGGTCGCCACCAGCGACGAGCGCCAGCAGGTCACGCTCGCGAACGACGAAGTGCTCTCGGCGCGCCTCGTCGTGCTCGCCAACGGATTGAACATCGGCCTTCGCCAGATGCTCGGCATGGAACGTCGCGTCATCAGCGCGTGTCATTCGATCACGCTGGGGTTCGACGTCGCGCCGGTCGGCCGCGCCTGCTTCGAATTTCCGGCGTTGACCTACTGGCCTGGACGGCCGGCTGCACGGATGGCTTATCTCTCGATCTTCCCGATCGGCGACCGGATGCGCGCCAACCTGATGGTCTACCGCGACATGACCGATCCATGGCTGCGCGACTTCCGGCAGGCTCCCGAAGCGGTCCTGATCGCGATGATGCCGGGCCTGCATCGCATGATGGGCGACTTCAGCGTCGGCGGCACGGTTCGGATCAGGCCCGCTGACCTCTGCGCGACGGAAGATTATCTTCAGCCAGGTGTCGTCCTGGCCGGCGACGCCTTCTCGACGTCCTGTCCGGCTGCAGGCACCGGTACGACCAAAGTGTTCACCGACGTCGAGCGCCTCTGCAACGTCCATATACCGGCCTGGCTTGCGACCGACGGCATGGATGTCGACAAGATCAGGCAATTCTACGAGGACCCCGCCAAGGTCGCGTGCGAGGCGCAATCGCTCGCCAAGGCCTATCATCTCCGATCGCTCTCGATCGATCGTGGACTTGCATGGCGGGCCGCGCGCTGGGGCCGTTTCGCGGTTCGCTCCGCGCAGGGCGTCCGCTATGCGATCCGCAAGCGGCTGCCCGCACGGGCCGCGCCCCCCGAACATCGCGTGATCAGCGGACAATCGCAGCGCGGGCGGCTCGCCTGAGCCGAGCGATCGACAGCAAAGCGAATACGAGGAATTATTCTTCGTCATCCCCCTCATCGTCATCGTCATCGTCGTCATCATCTTCGTCTTCATCGTCGTCGGCCGGATCGGCCGCGCTGTGCAGCGCCTGCCCCTGATCGTCCCAGAGCTTGCGATAGACGCCGTTCACGGCGAGCAGTTCGGCGTGCGAGCCGCGCTCGATCGCCCTGCCGCCCGAGATCACGATGATCTCGTCCATCTCGACCACCGAGGTCAGGCGGTGCGTCGACCAGATCATGGTGCGGTCCTTGGAGACCTTTAGCAGCGTGCGATTGATCGCGGCTTCCGTGGTCTGGTCGAGCGCCGAGGTCGCCTCGTCCAGCAGCAGCACCGACGGATTGCGGATGATCGCGCGCGCGATCGCGATGCGCTGGCGCTGGCCGCCTGACAGCGTGTCGCCGCGTTCGCCGACCGACGTGTCGTATTTCTGCGGCAGGCTCATGATGAAGCGGTGGATCTCCGCTTTTTTGGCTGCGTCCACGACATCGGCGTCGGTCGCGCCTTCCTTGCCGAGCCGGATGTTCTCGCGGATCGACATGTTGAAGAGCATGTTCTCCTGGAAGACCACCGCCATGCTCGACCGCAGCGATTCCCGCGTCACGCGGCGGATGTCGACGCCGTCGATGGTGACGCGGCCCTCGTCGGGCACGTAGAGGCGCAGGATCAGGTTGAGCAGCGTGCTCTTGCCGGAGCCGCTGGGGCCCACGATCGCGATGCTCTTGCCGGCATTGAGCTTGAGGCTGAGATTGTCGAGCACCGGGGTCTGCGCGTTCTCGTACTGGAAAGTGACGTGCTCGAAGGTGATGTCGTGGGTGATGCGCGGCAGATCGGGCGCGCCGGGACGGTCGGCGCCGCGGGTCGGCTCGTCGAGCATCTCCTGGATATGCCGCACCGCCGCCGCCGACTGGATCGAGACCGGGATGAAATGCATGATATGGGCGATGTTGTACGACACCTCCCAGAACGCGCTCTCGAAGGTCACGAAGGTGCCGACGGTGATCTGCCCCTTGGTCGCCAGATACGCTCCGATCGCCAGCACCACGAGGTGCAGCAACAGCACCGAAATGGTGACGGTACGTTCCACCATGGTCGACAGGAACATGGCGGAGGCCGCCCTCGCCCGCACATCGCGATTGCGCATGGTGAACCAGCCGAGCGCGCGGCGCTGCAGGTTGAACGCCTTCACCACCGCCTGCGCCGCCACGTTCTCCTGCACCATCCCCAACAGCGCCGACTCCTGGAGCTTCTGTTCGTAGTTGGCGTGCACGGCCTTCGGGGTCAGGATGCGTGGGCCGATCAGCGTGATCGGAAACACCAGCAACGCGACCACCGCGAGCTGCCAGTTCAGGAACAGCATCAGGATGATGCCCGCGACCAACTCCAGGACCGGCAACGCCGCGCTGTTGGCGAAGCTCTTGACCGAGCCCT
This sequence comes from Bradyrhizobium sp. LTSP885, assembly GCF_000938305.1. Classification (GTDB taxonomy): domain Bacteria; phylum Pseudomonadota; class Alphaproteobacteria; order Rhizobiales; family Xanthobacteraceae; genus Bradyrhizobium. The sequence goes on along the minus strand of NZ_JYMT01000019.1, from coordinate 24,815 downwards.
CGAACGCCGCGAGATCGATCGAGAAGCGCGACAGGATTTCGCCGCGCTTGGTACGGGCGAAATAGGACGACGGCAGGTTCTGGAGATGGTCGAACAACCGCGTCCGGACGTCGGAGATGATGCCGGCGGCAAGCCGCGCATCCCAGCGCTCATACCAGACCGCGATGATCGAGGTGACGATGCCCGCGACCGCGAGCACGCCGAGGATCTTGTAGAGCGCCTGGAAGTCTTCCTCGCCGAGCGCGTCGTCGATCAGGAATTTCAGGCTGAGCGGCATGATGACGTTGAACAACGTCTCGACCACCAGGCCGAAGCCGACGAAGACAAACAGCCTCCTGTAGCTGGCCAGAAACGGCTTGACGAAAGCGAAGATCGTGGAGAGCGCGCCGGCGGCTTCCTTGGCCGTGAAGACGACGAGGTCCTCGTCGTCTTCATCGTCGTCGAGCTCAAGCTCGTCGTCATCCTCATCATCGTCGTCGTCCGCCGGCGCAGCGGACGCCTTCGCCGAAGCAGCCGACACAGGCGCGCCGGACGCCGCCGCGACCTTCTTCTTCAGCTCGGGATCATCGGCAACGGCCGGTTTCAGATCGTCAGATGCGGGAGGCTTTGGCGCCATGAAACCAACCGATGCTCCACGGCCGGCATGACCGCAAATCGAAATCGCAGGCGACAAGCGCTGCGGCCGCGATCCTATGCGATCAGGATCAATTCGGCAAAGCGTTTGGCGCGGCGGACGCGCCGCACCAAGCCAAGTGAGGACCGAATCGTTTCCGATTCCGTCGGAACGAAAACGGCTCTAGTCGTCGTCGGCTTCGACCTTGTCGAAGAAGGAATAGCGCAGGCTGTCGGAGTCGGCGTACCACTGACCCGGCCCCTTGCCTGCTGCAAGCGTCAGAGCCCACAGCGCGTCGGTGCAGTCGCGGCGGTGCATCGACAGATCGAATCCGTTGCCGAAGAACAACTCCGACCATTCCCACCAGGTGCCGAGCTTCTTCACGCCGCGCAGCAGGTCGTAGCGATCGATCAGCGCCGGCGCCATGTCCGAGGTCACCGAACCGAACACCAGGCCGGTCTTGACCACGCGGTTGAACTCGCGCACCGCACGCGCGACCTGCTTTTCGCCGAGATGGCACAGTGAGGTCTCGAACACGAAGTCGAATTCATTGGCCTTGAACGGCATGTCGACGACCGAGCCGAGCTTATTGTACTTCTTGAGCGCCTTCGGCGTCTTGCTGTGGATCGTGCGGTTGTTCTCGATGCCCCAGGCATCGACGCCGCGTTCGCGCAGCGCGCCGACGAGTTCGCCGCTGGCGGAGCCGGCGACCAGCAGCTTGTAGCCCTTCGCCCTGCCCCAGACCGTCTTGATCAGGTCCATCAGATAGGCCGGGTCGGTGAAGTTGTGCCAGGCTTCGCTGTACGGACCCTGCCCGCGGTAATTCTCGAAGTAACCGCGGTCGATCTTGTCGGACACCCTCGCCGCTTCCTGCGAGCGGGCGCGGCGCAGCCGCATCCACTCGGTGAGGATGATGTCGGTCGCCGCGTCGGAGGAGTCGAGCAGTCCGTTCAGCGTCGAGTCGAACAGATAGTCGCCGACCACCACGATGCCCGGATGCTGCTTGGGCTCGGGGCGATGATTGGTCATGACGTCGCGCGCCGGCAGGCCGCCCGGCAGCGCGTTGACCGACGACAGCCAGCGATGGATCTTGCCTTCCAGGAAATGCTCGCGCGCGTTGCCGAGCGAGGCCGGCAGCGACTTCAGCGCGGCCTCGAACAGCTCCTGGTCGCTGAGGTTGGCGAACGCCAGCGCGTCGGAGCCCGCGATCAGCCAGTTCAGCACGCCGTGCTTGCCGACATCGTGGCGCGCGCCTTCATTGTAGACGCAGCAGCCACCGAACGCTTCCGACATGAACCAGGCGCCCGGGATCTTCTCGCCCCAGAACGGCTCGTCGAACAGGATCGAGACGCGCAGATAGTGCGCCGGCCGGTCGAAATAGGCGACGTGCTTGACCATCGACTGGCGCAGCGCCTCGCCGTCCCAGCGCACGGTGGCGAGCCAGGAATGCGGCAGGCAGACCAGCACGAGATCGAAGTCGCGCGTCTCCGGCCCCTTGCCGTTCATCATGTTGAGCTGGTAGCGGCCACTGGCCACCTTGCCGACCTTGAGGACGCGATGGTTGAGCTGGATGTCGGCGTCGACTTCCGAGCGCAGGCACTCGATCAACTGTTCATTGCCGTTCTGGATCGAGTACAGGCCGATATAGCCGTCGACGTCCATCACGTAGTTCTTCAGGGCGTTGAGGCCGTTGGTGTTGTGGCTCTCGGTCGCGATATCGGAGCGCGCCATCACCTTGAAGAAGCGCTTGGCGATGGGATCATCGACCTCTTCGTCGAGCACCTGCTCGGCTGTCTTGTAGGCCCAGGGGTGCTCGTTGTCGTGGGCGCCGACGCCCTCATAATATTCGATCGGCGAAACCAGATCGGCGCAGCGCTTGCGGAACGACTCGATCGCAGAAGCGGTCTTGGGCCCGTATTTGCGGCGCATGCCCGGGACATCGGCGAGCAGTTCGCCGTCGAGCTGCACCTGCTCGGCATCCATCGGAATCGTCTGCAGCCCGAAATGCTGGATCAGCTCGCGCAGCGGGTCGGGCCCGGTCATCGAGTAGTCGTAGATCTCTGCGACGCCGGCCTCGTACATCGCGGGCGCGGTTTCGAATTTGCGCGTGAGAACCTTGCCGCCGAGCCGGCCCGACGCTTCGAAAATGGTGATGCGGCAGAGGTCGCCGAGCTTGCGCTTCAAATACCAAGCGCTCATCAGCCCCCCCGGGCCGCCGCCTACGATAGCCAAGTCAAGCATTTGAATTCCGTCGTCTCCGGAACTGCCAAGCAGCCGGTCTAAGTCACCCTAGCAAAAGCGCTTTTCACCCTGAAGGAAAGATGAACAAAGCGCGTCCCTGCACCGCAGCAGGCAAAGAAAGCAGCAAAAAGGCCGGCGCGAAGCCGGCCTTTTCGTCAATACCGTAGTCTCACGGGCGCCTATTCCGCCGGCGGCAGGGCCAGCGGCTCCGCTTCCGGTGCCGTCGGCACGATCGCCGCCTGCTGCTTCTCGCGCTCGTCGATGATCAGCTTGTCGCGCTTCACCGCAACTTCGCGGAGCCGCGCCATCGAGGCGCCGGTGCCGGCCGGGATCAGACGGCCGACGATGACGTTCTCCTTGAGGCCTTCGAGCGGGTCCACCTTGCCGTTGACGGCCGCTTCGGTGAGCACGCGCGTGGTCTCCTGGAACGACGCCGCCGAGAAGAAGGAGCGGGTCTGCAGGCTCGCCTTGGTGATGCCGAGCAGAACCGGCGTTCCCGTGGCGATCTTCTTGCCTTCTTCCTTTGCCTTGACGTTGAGCGCGTCGAACTCGATCTTGTCGACCTGCTCGCCCGAGATCATGTCGGTGTCGCCCTGATCGGTGACCTCGACCTTCTGCAGCATCTGACGAACAATCACCTCGATGTGCTTGTCGTTGATGAGCACGCCCTGCAACCGGTAGACCTCCTGGATTTCGTTGACCAGATAGGCAGCGAGTTCCTCGATGCCCTTGATCGCCAGAATGTCGTGCGGTGCCGGATTGCCTTCGACGATGAAGTCGCCCTTTTCGACGATATCGCCGTCCTGCAAGTGGATGTGCTTGCCCTTCGGGATCAGGTACTCGCGCGGCTCCTCGGTCTTGTCCATCGGCTCGATCGAGATGCGGCGCTTGTTCTTGTAGTCACGGCCAAAGCGGATCGTGCCCGCGATTTCCGCGATGATCGCCGCGTCCTTCGGCTTGCGAGCCTCGAACAACTCAGCCACCCGCGGCAGACCGCCGGTGATGTCGCGTGTCTTGGCGCTCTCGGTCGAGATACGCGCCAGGATGTCGCCACCCTTCACCTTCGCGCCGGTGTCGACCGACAGAATGCCGTCGACCGACAGCATGTAACGGGCGTCGCCGCCGCGCGCGAGCTTCAGCACCTTGCCGTCCTTGCCCTTGACCACGATGGCCGGACGCAGGTCCGCACCGCCGCGCGTCGAGCGCCAGTCGATGACGACGCGCTTGGCGATACCGGTGGACTCGTCGAGCGTTTCCGAGATCGACTGGCCCTCGACCAGATCCTCGAACCCGATCGTACCCTCGACCTCGGTGAGCACCGGGCGGGAATAGGGATCCCACTCCGCGATGCGCTGGCCGCGCTTGACCGTGTCGCCCTCGTCGACGTGCATGCGCGAACCGTACTGAATACGATGCGTCGCACGCTCGGTGCCGTCGGCGTCAACGATCGCAACCACCATGTTGCGCACCATCGCGACCAGCTGGCCTTCGCTGTTACGCAAGATCGCCTTGTTCCTGATCACGATCTTGCCGTCGAAGTTCGATTCGACGAATGACTGCTCGTTGAGCTGCGCCGCGCCGCCGATGTGGAACGTGCGCATCGTCAGCTGCGTGCCGGGTTCACCGATCGACTGCGCCGCGATGACGCCGACGGCCTCACCGTGGTTGACCGGAGTACCGCGCGCGAGATCGCGGCCGTAGCACATGCCGCAGATGCCGTTGACGAGCTCACAGGTCAGCGCCGAGCGGATCTTCACTTCCTGGATGCCGGCCTGCTGGATCGCGTCGACGTGGCTCTCCTCCATCAACGTGTCGCGCTTGACGACAACGTTGTTGGTGAGGGGATCGCGCACGTCATCGCAGGCCGTGCGGCCCAGGATGCGCGAGCTGAGCGAGGCAACCACGGTGCCGGCATCGATGATGGCGCGCATCTTGATGCCGAGCTTGGTGCCGCAATCGGACTGCGTGATGATGCAGTCCTGCGCGACGTCGACCAGACGGCGGGTCAGGTAACCCGAGTTCGCGGTCTTCAACGCGGTATCCGCGAGGCCCTTGCGGGCGCCGTGGGTCGAGTTGAAGTACTCGAGCACCGACAGACCTTCCTTGAAGTTGGAAATGATCGGTGTCTCGATGATCTCGCCCGACGGCTTGGCCATCAGGCCGCGCATGCCGGCGAGCTGGCGCATCTGCGCCGGCGAACCACGCGCACCGGAGTGCGCCATCATGTAGATCGAGTTGACTTCGGCTTCCGCTCCGCTTGCCGTCCGCTTGGTGGCGGAAATTTCCTTCATCATCGCCTTGGCGATTTCTTCCGTCGCCTTCGACCAGGCGTCGACGACCTTGTTGTACTTCTCGCCGTGGGTGATCAGACCGTCATTGTACTGCTGCTCGAAATCCTTCGCCAGCGTACGGGTGTTTTCGACGATCTTCCACTTGCTGTGCGGCACGACCATGTCGTCCTTGCCGAACGAGATGCCGGCCTTGAACGCGTTGTAGAAGCCGAGCGCCATGATGCGGTCGCAGAAGATCACCGTCTCCTTCTGGCCGCAGTGACGATAGACCTGGTCGATGACGCCGGAGATCTCGCGCTTGGTCATCAGCTTGTTGATGATCTCGTACGGGACCCTCGGGCTCCTCGGCAGCAGGGTGCCCAGCATGACGCGGCCGGCGGTGGTCTCGATCCAGCGACGCGACTGCTTGCCGTCCTCGCCGATGCCGTCCCACCGGTACTTGATCTTGGTGTGGAGGTGGATGACCTTCGAGTGCAACGCGTGCTCGAGCTGGGCCATGTCGCCGAAGGTCTTGCCCTCGCCGGGCAGGCCTTCGCGCATGATCGAGACGTAGTAGAGACCGAGCACGATGTCCTGCGACGGCACGATGATCGGCTGGCCGTTCGCAGGGTGCAGGATGTTGTTGGTCGACATCATCAGGACGCGTGCTTCCAGCTGCGCTTCGAGCGACAGCGGAACGTGCACGGCCATCTGGTCGCCGTCGAAGTCGGCGTTGAAGGCGGCGCAGACCAGCGGATGCAGCTGGATCGCCTTGCCCTCGATCAGCACCGGCTCGAACGCCTGGATGCCCAAGCGATGCAGCGTCGGCGCGCGGTTCAGCAGCACCGGATGCTCGCGGATCACCTCATCGAGGATATCCCAGACCTCCGGACGCTCCTTCTCGACCAGCTTCTTGGCCTGCTTCACCGTGGTGGACAGGCCCTTGGCGTCGAGCCGCGAATAGATGAACGGCTTGAACAGCTCGAGCGCCATCTTCTTCGGCAGGCCGCACTGATGCAGGCGCAGCTCGGGACCGACCACGATCACCGAACGGCCCGAATAGTCGACGCGCTTGCCGAGCAGGTTCTGACGGAACCGGCCCTGCTTGCCCTTCAGCATGTCGGCGAGCGACTTCAACGGTCGCTTGTTGGCGCCGGTGATGACACGGCCGCGGCGGCCGTTGTCGAACAGCGCGTCGACGGCCTCCTGCAGCATGCGCTTTTCGTTGCGGATGATGATGTCGGGCGCACGCAGCTCCATCAGCCGCTTCAGGCGGTTGTTGCGGTTGATGACGCGGCGGTAGAGGTCGTTGAGGTCGGAGGTCGCAAAGCGGCCGCCGTCGAGCGGCACCAGCGGGCGCAGATCCGGCGGGATCACCGGCACGACCGTCATGATCATCCACTCCGGCTTGTTGCCGGAGTAGCGGAAGGCCTCGACGATCTTCAGGCGCTTGGCGAGCTTCTTGTGCTTGATTTCGGAGTCGGTCTCCGCCATGTCAGCGCGCAGCTGCGCATCGAGCTTTTCGAGCTCCAACCCCTTCAGCAGTTCACGGATCGCTTCGGCGCCGATCATGGCGGTGAAGCTGTCCTGGCCGTATTCGTCCTGCGCCTTCAGGTATTCGTCTTCCGACAGCAACTGACGGTCCTTGAGCGCGGTCAGACCCGGCTCCAGCACGACGTAATATTCGAAGTACAGGATCCGCTCGAGATCCTTCAGCGTCATGTCGAGCAGCTGGCCGATGCGGCTCGGCAGCGACTTCAGGAACCAGATATGCGCAACCGGTGCTGCCAGTTCGATATGGCCCATGCGCTCGCGCCGGACGCGCGACAGCGTCACCTCGACCGAGCACTTTTCGCAGATGATGCCCTTGTACTTCATCCGCTTGTACTTGCCGCACAAGCACTCGTAATCCTTGATCGGCCCGAAGATGCGGGCGCAGAACAGGCCGTCACGCTCCGGCTTGAAGGTACGGTAGTTGATGGTCTCCGGCTTCTTGATCTCGCCGTAGGACCAGGACAGAATCTTCTCCGGAGACGCGATCGAAATCCGGATCTGGTCGAAGACCTGAGCCGGCGTCGTCGGATTGAAGAGATTCATAATTTCTTGGTTCATGGTCTTCTCCTCGCGTGCCGATCGTCACCGGCAGCAAATTCGAAACTTCTATTCAGCCCGCGCCCGCTCAGCGTCCGAACGGAGCACGAATGCCCGGCGCATTTGAGCGCCGGACATGAAATTCTTAAGCGTTACTCGGCCGCTTCCGACGTCGACCCCGGTGCCACCTTGGAATTGTGCAGGTCGACGTTGAGGCCGAGCGAGCGCATTTCCTTGACCAGCACGTTGAACGATTCCGGGATACCGGCCTCGAACGTGTCGTCGCCGCGCACGATCGCCTCGTACACCTTGGTACGGCCGGCGACGTCGTCCGACTTCACCGTCAGCATTTCCTGCAGCGTGTAGGCGGCACCGTAGGCCTCGAGTGCCCAGACCTCCATTTCGCCGAAACGCTGGCCGCCGAACTGCGCCTTGCCGCCCAGCGGCTGCTGGGTGACGAGCGAGTACGGACCGATCGAACGCGCGTGGATCTTGTCGTCCACGAGATGGTGCAGCTTGAGCATGTAGATGTAGCCCATCGTCACCTTGCGATCGAACTGATCGCCGGTACGACCGTCATAGACGGTCGACTGGCCGGAGGCGTCGAAGCCCGCAAGCTTCAGCATCTCCTCGATATCGGCTTCCTTGGCGCCGTCGAACACCGGGGTGGCAATCGGCACGCCGTGGCGCAGATTGTGTCCGAGCTCGAGCAGCTCATTGTCGTTCAGCGACTTGATGGTTTCATCCTCGCCATAGATCTTCTTCAGGGTCTCGCGCAACGGCTTGAGATCCTGCCTCTGATAGTAGGCGTCGATGGTCTGGCCGATGCGCTTGCCGAGGCCGGCGCAGGCCCAGCCCAGATGCGTCTCCAGAATCTGACCGACGTTCATGCGCGAGGGCACACCGAGCGGATTGAGCACGATGTCGGCATGCGTACCGTCCTCAAGGAACGGCATGTCTTCGATCGGAACGATCTTCGACACCACGCCCTTGTTGCCGTGACGGCCGGCCATCTTGTCGCCGGGCTGGATCTTGCGCTTCACCGCGACGAAGACCTTGACCATCTTCATCACGCCGGGCGGCAATTCGTCACCGCGCTGCAGCTTCTCGACCTTGTCGAGGAAGCGCTGCTCGAGGCCCTTCTTCGACTCGTCGTACTGCTTCCGCATGGCCTCGATCTCGGCCATCAGCTTGTCGTTCGGCGAGGCAAACAGCCACCACTGCGACTTCGGATACTCGTCGAGCACCGCGCGGGTGATCTTGGTATCCTTCTTGAAGCCCTTCGGGCCGGAAATGCCCTGGCGGTTCTCCAGCAGTTCGGCGAGGCGGTTGTAGACGTTGCGGTCCAGAATCGCCTGCTCGTCGTCGCGGTCCTTGGCCAGACGCTCGATCTCTTCCCGCTCGATCGCCAGCGCACGCTCGTCCTTGTCGACGCCGTGCCGGTTGAAAACGCGAACTTCCACGATGGTGCCCTGCACGCCCGGAGGCACGCGCAGCGAGGTGTCGCGGACGTCGGAAGCCTTCTCGCCGAAGATAGCGCGGAGCAGCTTCTCTTCCGGCGTCATCGGGCTTTCGCCCTTCGGCGTGATCTTGCCGACCAGGATGTCGCCGGCGCGCACTTCCGCACCGATGTAGACGATACCGGCTTCGTCGAGGTTCTTCAGCGCTTCTTCCGAAACGTTCGGAATGTCGCGGGTGATTTCCTCAGGACCGAGCTTGGTGTCGCGGGCCATCACCTCGAACTCCTCGATGTGAATCGAGGTGAAGACGTCGTCCTTCACGATCCGCTCGGAGAGCAGGATCGAGTCTTCGAAGTTGTAGCCATTCCACGGCATGAACGCGACCAGCACGTTGCGGCCGAGCGCGAGCTCGCCGAGATCGGTCGACGGACCGTCGGCGATGATGTCGCCCTTCTTGACGATGTCGCCGACCTTCACCAGCGGACGCTGGTTGATGCAGGTCGACTGGTTGGAGCGCTGGTACTTCATCAGCCGGTAGATATCGACGCCCGACTTGGTCGGATCGAGATCTTCGGTGGCGCGGATCACGATGCGGGTGGCGTCGATCTGGTCGATCACGCCCGAGCGGCGCGCGGCGATCGCCGCACCCGAGTCACGGGCCACCACGCCTTCCATGCCGGTGCCGACGAACGGCGCCTCGGCACGAACCAGCGGCACCGCCTGGCGCTGCATGTTCGAGCCCATCAGCGCGCGGTTGGCGTCGTCGTTCTCGAGGAACGGGATCAGCGCCGCGGCCACCGAAACGAGCTGCTTCGGCGACACGTCCATGTAGTCGACCTTGTCCGGCGTAATGGGGAGCACTTCGCCAGCGTGACGGCAGATGATCAGGTCCTCGGTGAAGCGGCCCTTGGCGTCGAGCGGCACGTTGGCCTGCGCCACGCGATAACGGCCCTCTTCCATCGCCGAGAGATACACGACCTCCTCGGTGACGCGGCCGTCCTTGATCTTGCGATAGGGCGTCTCGACGAAGCCGTACTTGTTGACGCGCGCAAACGTCGCCAGTGAGTTGATCAGACCGATGTTCGGGCCTTCCGGCGTCTCGATCGGGCAGATACGGCCGTAATGCGTCGGATGCACGTCGCGCACCTCGAAGCCGGCGCGCTCGCGGGTCAGACCACCCGGGCCAAGCGCCGAAAGACGGCGCTTGTGGGTGATCTCCGACAGCGGGTTGGTCTGGTCCATGAACTGCGAGAGCTGCGAGGAGCCGAAGAACTCGCGCACCGCGGCGGCCGCCGGCTTGGCGTTGATCAGGTCCTGCGGCATGACGGTGTCGATATCGACGCTCGACATGCGCTCCTTGATCGCACGCTCCATGCGGAGCAGACCGATGCGGTACTGGTTCTCCATGAGCTCGCCGACCGAGCGCACCCGGCGGTTGCCGAGGTGGTCGATGTCGTCGATCTCGCCCTTGCCGTCGCGCAGGTCGACCAGCGTCTTGATGACGGCCAGGATGTCTTCCTTGCGCAGCGTGCGATGGGTGTCGGGCGCATCGAGCTCGAGGCGCATGTTCATCTTGACGCGGCCGACCGCGGACAGGTCGTAGCGCTCGGAATCGAAGAACAGCGACTGGAACATGGCCTGCGCCGAATCCAGCGTCGGCGGCTCGCCCGGACGCATCACGCGGTAGATGTCGAACAGCGCGTCCTCACGCGTCATGTTCTTGTCGGCATGCAGCGTGTTGCGGATGTAGGCGCCGACATTGACGTGGTCGATGTCGAGCAGCGGCAGTTCCTTGTAGCCCTGCTCGTTCAGCGCCTTGAGCGACTTCTCGGTGATTTCCTCGCCGGCTTCGGCATAGATCTCGCCGGTCTTCGGATTGACGAGGTCCTCGGCGAGATAATTGCCGACCAGCTCTTCGTCCGACAGACGCAGCGCCTTGAGGCCCTTCTCCTGCATCTGGCGCGCGCTGCGCACGGTCAGCTTCTTGCCGGCCTCGAGCACGACCTTGCCGGTGTCGGCGTCGATCAGATCGTTGATGGTGCTGTAGCCGCGGAAGCGGTTGGCGTCGAACGGGACGCGCCAGCCTTCCTTGGTCCGCTTGTAAGCGATCTTCTTGTAGAAGGTCGACAGGATCTGCTCGCCGTCGAGACCGAGCGCGTACATCAGCGAGGTCACGGGGATCTTGCGGCGGCGGTCGATGCGCGCGAACACGATGTCCTTGGCGTCGAACTCGATGTCGAGCCACGAACCGCGATACGGAATCACGCGCGCGGCAAACAGCAGCTTGCCGGACGAATGGGTCTTGCCCTTGTCGTGGTCGAAGAACACGCCGGGCGAACGGTGCATCTGCGAGACGATGACGCGCTCGGTGCCGTTGACCACGAAAGTGCCGTTCATCGTCATGAGCGGAATGTCGCCCATGTAGACGTCCTGCTCCTTAATGTCCTTGACCGACTTGGCGCCGGTTTCCTCATCGATATCGAACACGATCAGGCGCAGCGTCACCTTGAGGGGTGCCGCGAAGGTCATGCCGCGTTGGCGGCACTCGTCGACGTCATATTTCGGCGGCTCGAATTCGTAGCGGACGAATTCGAGCATCGAGGTGCCGGAGAAATCCGAGATCGGAAACACCGAGCGGAACACCGCCTGCAGGCCCTCGTCGAGGCGCCCGCCAACCGGCTCGTCAACCATCAGGAACTGGTCATAGGACGCCTTCTGAACCTCGATGAGGTTCGGCATCTCGGCGACTTCCTTGATGTGACCGAAAAACTTGCGTACGCGTTTGCGACCGGTGAATGTCTGCTGCGCCATCGTGGCCTCTCATTTTCGTCGCCTTTGTCTGGCGAACCTTCCGGGACTCGACTGCCATCGGCCCCGGGTTGAATTTTCGAACCGTCTCGAAGGGAACGAAGCCCGGGCTCAGGAATTAAATCCCCAACACGGTCCTGCAGCCTCCAAAACGCAAAACGACGCGCGGGGCGCATGCCTGCACCCGCCCGTCTAAACCTTCCGCTTCACGGACTGAAAAAGCCCGAAATTTGACTGTCTCCCAACGGCGCACGCCGAGAACCCTGCCGTTCCCGCCACCGACCGTGTTTTTCCGCTGCCATCCCGATATGGGAAGGCAATAAAGGAGATTCGAGGGTTAAGTCCACGAAATCCCCACACTTTTTTGTGTCCGGCGCAAGACGCGACAACCCGTCGCACGCCATTTGCATGGTCCGGGAGCGCCCTGCGACGCTCCCGGATCGCGCATTACTTGAGTTCAACCTTCGCGCCAGCCTTCTCGAGCTGGGCCTTGACCTTCTCGGCTTCGTCCTTGTTGACGCCTTCCTTGACGGCCTTGGGCGCGCCTTCGACGAGGTCCTTGGCTTCCTTCAGGCCGAGGCCCGTGATGGCGCGGACTTCCTTGATGACTTCGATCTTCTTGTCGCCGGCGGCGGTGAGCATGACCGTGAACTCGGTCTTCTCTTCAGCGGGAGCAGCCGCGGCAGCAGCCGGGCCGGCTACCGCAACGGCGGCAGCGGCGGAGACGCCCCACTTTTCTTCGAGGAGCTTCGCGAGTTCGGCGGCTTCGAGCACGGTGAGGCCCGAGAGGTCGTCGACGATTTTCTGCAAGTCAGCCATTGATCTGTTTCCTTAAACGTATGGTTCGAACCAGGTTTGAGATTAGCGAAGGGTCAGGCCGCTTCGCTCTTTGAGGCATAAGCCTGAATGACGCGTGCGAGCTTGGCCGCGGGCGCGTTGGACAGCTGAGCGAGCTTGGTCGCCGGCGCCACGAGGAGGCCCACGATCTTGCCGCGCAGTTCGTCGAGCGACGGCAGTGAGGCAAGCGCCTTCACGCTGTCGACATTCAGGACGGTTTTACCCATCGAGCCGCCAAGGATGACGAACTTTTCGTTCGCCTTGGCGAATTCGACGGCAACCTTTGGCGCCGCGACCGGATCATTTGAAGTAGCGATCACAGTCGGCCCCTTCAGCAGGGAGCCGATGGCAGCGACGTCAGTGCCCTCAAGAGCAATTTTGGCAAGACGGTTCTTCGAGACCTTCACCGACGCACCCGCCTGCTTCATCTGCATGCGCAGCTTCTGCATCTGGGCCACGGTGAGGCCGGAATAGTGAGCGACGACCGCAACGCTCGTGGCCTTGAAGGCCTCGTTGAGCTGTTCGACCGCCTCTTTTTTTGCCGCTCGTTCCACAGCAAGCTCTTTCCGGTTGGCGGCCTTTCCGCGAAGGCAGGACCGCCGGGTTGCACCCATCGTCCCGCCCAAAACCTGATCTCAGGGACCGAAGTCCCCGGGACATGCCGGGCAAGACGACATCTAGAAGCCTGCCCTCCCAAAACCTTGCGGCTCTGGGTTGTCGAGGTTCGAACCAAATCAGCATCCAGCCGCGATGCGATCGCTGCGTGAATGCGAAAATCCGGTCTTCACCCGTCTATGCAGGCCATGCGATTAAGCCGTTGAAAACGTGATGTTCTCGCGGGCGCCTGCAGTCTCGGACAGGATCGAGGCCATTCGGCTCAGCCGAAGACCCCTGCTCTCATTCCGTTTGAAGCGACGGGTTTCCTTCCTTTCGAGCATCCTTGCGGGCATGCAGAAAGGAATGATCTCCTATCGTATCGGGTTTTCGGAATGCGAGCACGGACATGCCAGCAACGGCCAGCACGCCCGGAAGGCGCTATCTAGCGAGTCCTACTCGACTTGCCAAGAGCAAATTTCAGACCAATTCAGACTATCCCCGGGAACCCGCTCCAGGGGGCAAATAAGCCCGATTCAGGAGCCCCTGATCTCGTAAGGCAGCGGCTTGCCGGCGAAGAATGCCTCGAGATTGGCCAGCACGCAATCCTGCATCGCCACGTGCGATTCGAGGGTGTGGCCGCCGAGATGCGGCGACAGCACCACGTTCGGAAGCGCGGTCAGCGCATCGGGGGCGTGCGGCTCCTTGGCGAACACATCGAGGCCCGCGCCAGCGATGGCTTGATCTGTCAGGGCTGCGACCAGCGCCTTTTCGTCGATGACGGAACCGCGCGAGATGTTGACGACGAAGCCGTCGCTGCCGAGCCGGCGCAGGATGTCGGCGTTGACCGCATGGTTGGTCTCGGCGCCGGCTCGGACCGCCACAACAAGCACGCTGCACCAGTCGGCGAGCGCTTCCAGGCTCGGGAGATAATGATAGGGCACGTCGTGCTTCGAGCGGCTGAAATAGCCGACCTCGGTCTCGAAGGCTGCGACGCGGGCGGCGATCTTGCGGCCGATCTCCCCCATCCCGTAGACGCCGACCTTGCGGCCGCGCATCCCGGCCTGCGGCCGCATCATCGGCGACGGCTTCCTCCCGGCCCAATCGCCGCTGCGGATATAGCTATCGGCGACCGGCAGCCGGCGAACCGCCGCCAGCATCAGCATCACAGCGATGTCGGCGACCGAAGCGGCATTGGCGCCGGGGCTGTGACCGACGGCGATGCCACGCTTTGCGGCAGCGGCGAGATCGATCCCTTCATACCCTGTGCCGTAGCAGACGATCGCCCCCAGCGTCGGCAGCAGGTCCATCGCCTCGCCACCAAGCGGCGTCCCACCAGCGGTGATCATCGCCCGGACGTCCGCAAGCTCGCCCGCCGAGAACATCTCGGTTTTGCCGGCGGCATTCAGGAGTTCATAGCGCTCGCCGAAGCGGGTGAGCTGGGCCTTGGGAAAGCGTGAATAGATCAGGACCTTGTCGGGCATTCTTGTTGTTTCCTGCGAGAGGCTTCACGCCAAAACAAAGGGCGGAACCGGTTGCCCGATCCCGCCCCTTTATCTCATCACCGCGACAGACCTTAGCCGAGCAGCGTGCCCGGCTCGACCTTCACGCCGGGGCCCATGGTGGAGGAGACCGCCACGCGCTGGATGTAGGTGCCCTTGGAACCCGCCGGCTTCGCCTTGGAGACCGCATCCGCGAGCGCCTTGACGTTCTGCACCAGCTTCTCTTCGGAGAACGAGGCCTTGCCGATGCCGGCCTGGACGATTCCCGCTTTTTCGACGCGAAACTCGACCGAGCCGCCCTTGGCGCCCTTCACGGCGGTGGTGACGTCCATGGTCACGGTGCCGATCTTCGGGTTCGGCATCATGCCGCGCGGGCCGAGCACCTTACCGAGGCGGCCGACCAGCGGCATCATGTCGGGGGTGGCGATACAGCGGTCGAAATCGATCACGCCGCCCTGCACCTTCTCGACCAGGTCTTCGGCACCGACGACGTCGGCACCCGCAGCCCTGGCTTCATCAGCCTTGGCGCCACGCGCGAACACGCCGACGCGCAGCGTGCGGCCGGTTCCGTTCGGGAGGTTGACCACGCCGCGGACCATCTGGTCGGCGTGACGGGGGTCGACGCCGAGGTTGATCGCGATCTCGATCGTCTCGTCGAACTTCGACTTGGCGCGCTCCTTGACCATCTTGATGGCATCCACGAGCGGATAGAGCTTCTCGCGGTCGACACCCTCGCGGGCCTTGCTCAAACGTTTTCCGATTGCCATGACCCGTTACCCCGCCACTTCCAGACCCATCGAACGGGCAGAGCCCTCGACCATCTTCATGGCCGATTCGATTGAATCGCAATTGAGATCCTTCATCTTCTTCTCGGCGATCTCGCGCACCTGCGCTTTGGTCACCGCGCCGGCCTTGTCACGGCCCGGGGCTTTCGACCCGGACTGGATCTTGGCGGCCTGCTTGAGGAAGAAGGACATCGGAGGGGTCTTCATCTCGAAGGTGAACGAACGATCGGCGTAGATCGTGATCACCACCGGAATCGGGGTGTTCTTTTCTTCCTTCTGCGTCTGGGCGTTGAACGCCTTGCAGAATTCCATGATGTTGAGACCGCGCTGACCAAGCGCGGGGCCGATCGGGGGCGAAGGATTCGCCGCACCGGCCGGGACCTGAAGCTTCAGGTATCCGGTCACTTTCTTTGCCATTGAGTACTCCTGTTGGGCCGGACAATGCCGGCGGTTTCAGGTTCCGTGGTTCGGTCGAAGGGGCTGGCGACCGCCTCCTCCCTCCCACGGCCTTATGTGACGCGAGGCATATACCCCACGCCGTCCGGTCAGACCACCTTTTCGACCTGACCGAATTCGAGTTCCACCGGGGTGGCACGGCCGAAGATCGACACCGCGACCTTCACGCGCGAGCGCGCCTCGTCGATTTCTTCCACCACGCCCGAGAACGACGCGAACGGGCCATCGGCCACGCGGACATTCTCGCCGATTTCGAACGACACCGACGCCTTCGGCCGTTCCACGCCCTCCTGCACCTGGTGCAGGATGCGCATTGCCTCGGATTCCGAGATCGGCATCGGCTTGTTTTCCGCGCCGAGGAAGCCGGTCACCTTCGGGGTGTTCTTGATCAGATGAAACGCCTCGTCGGTCAGCTTCATCTTCACCAGCACGTAGCCCGGGAAGAACTTGCGCTCGGCATCGATCTTGCGGCCGCGGCGCACCTCGGTGACCTTTTCGGTCGGCACCAGCACCTGCTCGAACAGCTCTTCGAGCCCGCGCTGCTTGGCCTGCTCACGGATCGATTCCGCGACCTTCTTCTCGAAGTTCGAGTAGGCGTGAACGATGTACCAGCGCTTGTCCATCAATAGGGTTCCGGTGCTCATCAGTGGATGCCCAGTACCAGGGTGATCAAATAGCGGATGACCTGATCCGCGGCGAAAAAGAAGATTGAGGCCAGCGCCACCATCACGAACACCATGATGGTGGTGATGGTCGTCTCGCGGCGTGTCGGCCAGGTGACCTTGTTGGTCTCCGAGCGCACTTCCTGCAGGAATTTGAACGGGCTGAAAGCCATCGTGAGATCCGCGTCCGTCGCCGGACGATTTGCAACGTTTCAAGGAATCCGGACAGCCGACGTTTAGGACCCAGCCCTCGTTGGAAGGTTGAGCCGGTGAACGAGCTCGATTGTTCGGGGGATTTTGCGCCGCGCCGGATATCCACCATCAAAGCGGGCCGGCAGCGAGTGGCGGGTATGTACTGCGGCGGCGGCCAAAGGTCAAGGTCGGCGCCGCCGCACCCGGCTCCGACTGGACAGAACAGGGTCTCTCGAATCAAGGGCTTAGGCCGATGGTATCCGGGAAACCACGCCATTCGTCCGGCCCCCTACCCGGCAAAGCTCTTCTGCACCGCCTGGTCGAGCGTGGCGCCGCCGAGATAGCGCTGCCGCAGCTCGCGCTTGAGCAGCTTGCCGCTTGGGTTCTTCGGCAGGCTGTCGACGAAGATGACCCGCTTCGGCACCTTGAAATGGGCCATCGCGGCCGCGCAGTGCTTGATGACGGCGTCGGCATCGAGGCTCTCGCCGGCCTTGACCACGACGATCGCGGTCACCGCCTCGATCCAGCGCGGATCGGGCAGCCCGACCACCGCCACCTCAGACACCGACGGCAGCCGATAGATCGTCTCCTCGACCTCGCGGCTCGCAACATTCTCGCCGCCGCTCTTGATCATGTCCTTCACGCGGTCGACGACGCTGATGTAGCCGTCGGCATCGACAGTCGCGAGATCGCCGGAGTGGAACCAGCCGCCGGCGAAGGCGGCTGCGGTCTTCACCGGATCATTGTAATAGCCGGACAACAGATGCGGCGAGCGGTGCACGATCTCGCCGACGTCGCCGACCTCGACGTCGGTCATATCTGGATTGACCACCCGCGTCTCGACATTGATCGCGGGCTTGCCGGCCGAGCCGGCCTTCGGCAATTGATCCTCCGGGGTCAGCACGGTCGCGAGCGGCGCGATCTCGGTCTGGCCATAGAAATTCCAGAACTTCACGTTCGGCAGCCGGCGCTGCAATTCCAACAGCACCTCGACCGGCATGATCGAGGCGCCGTAATAGCCCTTGCGCAGCGTCGACAGATCGGCGCGGTCGAAGGCCGGCGAGCGCAGCATCGCGATCCAGATCGTTGGCGGTGCGAAGAACGCGTTGATCTTGTGAGTTGCGATCAGCGACAGGATGTTGTCGGCCACCGGCTTGCCGGTGATCAGGCTGGTGGCACCAAGATAGATCGCAGGCCCCAGGAAGACGTCGAGTTGCGCGCAGTGATAGAGCGGCAGCGCGTGCAGCACGTTGTCGTCAACGGCCATGCCGCCATCGATGATGCAGCTGACATACTGCCACATCACAGCGTCATGGGTCAGGATCGCACCCTTGGGCAGCGATTCCGTGCCGCTGGTGTAGATGATCTGGGCGGGATCTCGGCTGTCGACCGAGACGTCCGGCGCCGAGGCCTCGCCGTGCAGCAACCCGTCGAAGGTCTTGATGCCGTCAGGCGCTGTGGCCGGATCCTCGCCCGGCAACCACACCAGCGTTTCGACCGCCGAGCCCTTGGCCGCGGCGGCGCGCGCCGTCTCGACAAAATCCGGCCCGACCGCGAGCAGCTTCGCGCCTGAGTTGGCGAGGATGAAATTGATCTCGTCCGGATTCAGCATGAAGTTGATCGGCACCAGGATGGCGCCGATCCGCGCCACCGCGAAGCGCAGGCCCGCGAAGGCGTGCGAATTGCGCGACAGCACGGCAACGCGGTCGCCCTTCCCGATGCCAAGCCCGAGCAGGCCGTGCGCAAGCCGATTGCAGATCGCGTCCATCTCCGCAAAGGTCCACTTAACCTCGCCGCAGATCAGCGCGGTCTTGTCGGGATAGCGCCTTGCCGACCGGCGCAGCAGATCGCCGATGCTGTGCTCCCGTGCGCGCTGGATGGTCGCTGCGATATCTCCGCTCATGGTGTCCCTCCCGAATGTGCTCGTTATTGTTATTTTAGCCTGGGTCACCGGCCGTCCCGGCGGGACAGCGGCTGCCGGCTCATCAAGTGAGCGAAAACGATCATAGCCGGGGCTCAAAGCCTCAGCCAACCGCTTCAAATTGTTTGATAAAATCTGGCAGGAGTGGCAGGGCTCGAACCTGCGACCCCCGGTTTTGGAGACCGGTGCTCTACCAATTGAGCTACACTCCTGCAGGGAACCGGCGTCGCCACCGGTTCGCGCCGTTTCAAGCACAGGGCGTGGCCGATTTGCAAGAGCGAAGCGAACCGCCGGCGCGGTCTGGACTAGACTTTGCTGTTGAGCAGCCAGACGCGATAGGTTTCGCCGTAGCGGGCGATCACCTTGTCGGCCGGGCCCTGCTTGTCGGAGTTGTCGATCGCCGCCTGCACGATCGTGCCGGTGATGCCCTGCCCGGTGAAAAGGAACGCGTTCAGATTGGGATAGGCGATGATCACCGCGCCGGTCCGCGCATCGACCAAATTCGCGTCCGCGGTCATGCCGCGCTGTCCGCCGATCAGCACCCGCTGCACCGCCGAGGGCAAGTCGAAACGTTTGACCACGATATCGAGCCGCACCGGCCGCGTGCCCGCAAGCTGGCCGGCCATCTCCTGCTCGACGCCAGCCTTGATACGCTGCGCCAGCAGGCCCTGCACATAGGCCTTGCCGTCCGGCGTGTTGGCTGCGGCCGTGATCTGATCGTCGCTGATCGTCTTCGCGTTCGCATAGGCTCGGATGCCGTCCTCCCATGTGATCCACGCGCCCGGCGCAAAGCTGACGGCCACCGCCGTCAACTTGAAGCTCGCGAGATCGTTTTGCGACAGTGAATTCTCTGTGGTCACGCAGCCCGCAAACGCGAGCATCGCCCCAAGCGCGGCAATCCGCGCCAGCCCTTGCAAAATTCCCAATGAACGCCGCTGCCCCTTTGCCAAAATCGTGCAGCCCGCATGAAATTAAGAGGTCGCCAAGGCGACTGTCTACCTTTAATTGCATTACCCCTGCCGGCGGCCCGAGAGCCGCTATTGATGCCGGTGCTGCATTGCACCTCAGCACCTGTTCATTCCAAAACTTCTGCGCCACACTCTGCCCCATCGGCCAATGACAAGAGCAAAGGGAGAGATCATGAACGCTCAAACCGCCACCAAGCACGCAAGCAGCCCGAAAACCCCGTCCCTCCCCCTCGCCAAGCCCGAAGCGATCGGGCTGTCGAGTGCGCGGCTGCAGGCGATGAGCGACACCTTCAAGCGCGAGGTCGACAAGGGAACCACGCCCGGCGTGACGGTGCTGGTGGCGCGGCGCGGCCAGATCGGCTGGTTCGACGCGATCGGCCGGCAGAACCCGCTTGCCCCTGCGCCGATGGCGCACGACTCGATCTTCCGCATCTTCTCGATGACCAAGCCGATCGTCTCCATCGGCATCATGATGCTGCTCGAGGACGGCCACTTCCTGCTCAACGATCCCGTCGCGAAATTCATTCCGGAATTTTCCGAGACCAAGGTCGGCGTCGAATACAATGGCGAGCTCGAACTGGTTCCCGCCAAGCGGCAGATGACGATCCAGGACCTGCTCCGCCACACCTCCGGCCTGACTTACGACCACACCGGCAGCGGCCTGGTGCAGCGGCTCTACCAGCAGTCGCGGCTGCGCAGCCGCAAGATCACCAATGCCGAGCACGCCACAATGCTGGCCAGCATGCCGCTGATCTGCCAGCCCGGCGCCGAATGGAATTACAGCCGCTCCACCGACGTCCTCGGCCGCATCATCGAAGTCGTGAGCGGCAAGACGCTCAGCGCGTTCCTCGCCGAGCGCATCCTCAACCCGCTGCAGATGGCGGAGACCGCGTTCCACACCGGCGAGGAAAATGCCGGCCGCCTCGCCGAGGCGTTTGCGATGGATCCGTGGAGCCGGGAGAAGGTCCAGCTGTTCAACATGCTGGAGAAGCCGGCGATGGAATCCGGCGGCGGCGGCCTGGTTTCGACCACGATGGATTACGCGCGGTTCTCGCAGATGCTGCTCAACGGCGGCTCGCTCGATGGCACCAGGATCATCGGCCGCAAGACATTGCAGCTGATGGCGGCGGATCATCTCGGGTCCGACGTCAAGATCCAGGGCACGCTGGTGTCGCCCGGCCACAGCTTTGGCCTCGGCTTCTCCGTGCGGATGCAGCAGGGCATCGCGCCGTTCTCCGGCTCGGTCGGCCAGTTCTTCTGGAGCGGCATGGCCGGCACGTTCTTCTGGATCGACCCGAGCGAAGACCTGATCGCGGTCTTCATGATGCAGGGCCCCGGCCAGCGCGAATATTTCCGTTCGCTGGTCCGGAATGGCGTGTACGCGGCGGTGGAGTGATCGGTCATTCCGGGGCGATTCGAAGCATCGAACCCGGAATCTCGAGGTTCCGGGTTCAGCCCTGCGGGCTGCCCCGGAACGACGTCTAACCATCAACTAATCGTCGCGCCGCCGTCGATCACGAGGGTCTGACCGGTCAGGAAGTCGCCGGCCTTCGAGCCCATCAGTACGGCCGCGCCCGCGATTTCATCGGGAATGCCGATGCGCAAAAGCGGCGAGCGGGCGGTCGAGGCCTTCAGCGTGTCCGGATTGTCCCACAGCGCCTTGGCAAAGTCGGTCTTGATCAGGCCCGGCGCGATGCAGTTCACGCGGATGTTGTGCTTGCCGTATTCGCAGGCGAGGTTGCGCGCGAGCTGCATGTCGGCGGCCTTCGAAATCGCGTAGGCACCTAACACGGTCGAGCCCTTCAGGCCGCCGATCGAGGACACGATGATGATGGAGCCGTCCTTGCGCTCGATCATCTGCGGCACCACCATCGAGATCAGCCAGTTGTTGGCGACGATGTTGTTGTCGAGGATTTTGCGGAACTGGTCGTCGGAGATGCCAGCGAGCGGACCGTAATACGGGTTCGACGCCGCGTTGCAGACCAGCACGTCGATCTTGCCAAAGGCGCGGTTGCTCTCGTCGACGAGGTTCTGCAGGTTTTCCTTCGAGGAAATATTCGCCGCGATCGCCACGGCCGTTCCCTTGCCGTAGGTCGCGTTGATGTCGGTCGCGACCTCTTCGCAGACATCGGCCTTGCGCGAGGAGATCACCACCTTGGCGCCGTGCTCAGCCATGCGTTCCGCAACGGCGCGTCCGATGCCGCGCGTCGAGCCGGTGATGACGGCGACTTTTCCCTTCATGTCGAACAAGGTCATGTTTCTCTCCCAGTTATGAAATGTTGAATTCTGTGTTGAACTAAGCAGCGTTCTGATACGGCGACAACACGCACATGATGCATCACGCGAGCTTGACCTCCGGCCCGGCCGGCTGATGCATCGCGGCGTGCCTGGGATCGGCGATCGAGGGCTGCTGGTTCACCATCGGCAAGCGCCACGTCGACAGGCCGGGACCCGCGATGTGATCGAGCCGCGTCACCGAGACGTTGTCGATGTCGAACGACAGACCCCGGTCCGGCTGCCCGCCGAGCGCGAGGCCGACCGCAGACCTGATCACGCCGCCATGGCCGACAGCGATGATATCCTTGCCCGCTTCCGCGGCAGTGATCCGCACGATCGCGCGGCAGACCCGGGTGTAGAGATCCATGAAACTTTCGCCGCCGGGCGCGGGCTCGTTGACGTCGGCAAACCAGGCGCGGCCAGGGGGCTGGTTCGCCAGAAACGCAGCACGGTTCATGCCCTGCCATTGCCCGAGATTCTGTTCGGCGAAGGCCGCGTCCTTGGTCATCTCAGCTGGCTTCGGAAAGCCGGCGGCCCAGATCGCGTCCGCGGTCTGATGCGTGCGCTTCAGATTGCTCGCATACCACACCGCGTTGCGTGGCAGGATTTTTGCGACGGCCTCGAACACTTCGGTGTCACCGGTATCGCATTCGATGTCCGCCTGGCCGTAGATGTTGCCGCCATCGCTGCGCACCGGCGCGTGACGCACCCACCACCACCGCGTCACCGTCACCTTTGGCTTGTCTGGATTGGACATGGCGAAGACCCTTCAATACTGTCCCCTGTCGCTGTACGTCACGCTGCACATCGTCTCAAGTGCTTCGGACGTTTGAAATCTTGTTTGAATTCCGTCGCGCGGCAAGCGCGAAGGCACACGTCACCAGGGAGAAACTCATGGGCCGCCTCGAAGGCAAATCCGTCATCATCACTGGCGCCGGAAGCGGCATCGGCCGCGCGGCCTCGCTGCTGTTCACCAGGGAAGGCGCGAAACTGATCGCGGTCGATCGCACCGACGGCGTCAACGAGACGGCAAAGCTGGTGCGTGACGCCGGCGGCACGGTCGAAGCCGTCACGGCCGACGCGGGCTCCGAGAGCGACGTGAAGGCCTTCATCGAAAAAGCTGTTACCAAATACGGCAAGCTCGATGCGATCTGGGCCAATGCCGGCGTCAGCGGCGGCCTGGTGCCGATCGCCGACCAGACCGTGGAGCACTGGCAGGAGGTGCTGCGCGTCAATCTGATCGGTCCGTTCCTCGCCATCAAGCATTCGATCCCGCACATGACCAAGCAGGGTTTCGGTTCGATCGTCTGCACCGCCTCGGTCGCCGGCTTGAAGTCCGGCGCCAGCGGACATCCTTACGGCGCCAGCAAGGCCGGCGTCATCAGCCTGGTGCAGACCACCGCTTATTCGCTGTCCGGCACCGGCGTGCGCATCAACGCGGTCTGTCCGGGCCTGATCGAAACCGGAATGACCAAGCCGGTGTTCGACCGCGCCAAGGAGCGCGGCACCGCCGACAAGATCGGCCAGCTCAATCCCTTGAAGCGCGCCGGCCAGCCGCATGAACTCGCGGCGATGGGATTGTTTCTGGCGAGCGACGACGCCTCCTACGTCAACGGCCAGGCGATCCCGGTCGACGGCGGCCTGACGGCGTCGATGCCGTATGCGGGGAAGCCGATTTAGCAGGGACTTTCGTCCCTCGTTATACGTAACGGCGCCGCACACCACCGTCGTCCCGGCGAAGGCCGGGACCCATACTCCGCGGCGGGTGTTGTGACCGGGATTCGTCGTTCCGATGTCGCGCAACAATCAGCATTCGTGGTTATGGGTCCCGGCCTTCGCCCATAGGCGCTAAAATAGGATTTGCGCGTTGGATTTACGTGTGATTCCAAGAAGAGATGAGAAACGAATCGCTTGTGAACGAAGACTGGGCGCGTGTTGTTTCGCGGCTGGGCGGAGCTGAGGCTCTGGAGGCTGGCGCGCGGGAGACGAAGGCGTTTGTTCGCCCGCGCGAGATCAGCAATGCAGTCGATCTGCTGCGGCTGATCCTTGCGTATTGCCTGGGCACGAGAGGTCTGCGGTTGACGGCGGCATGGGCGACTTCGGTGGGCCTTGTCGATATCTCCAACGTGGCTCTGTTATACCGGCTGCGTCAGTCCGGGGATTGGCTTGCACAGCTGATAGGCCGGGCACTTGCGAGCGGTGCGCCGAAGGCAAGCCGCGGTCGACTGATCCGCATCGTTGACGCCACGACGGTCCCAAAAGCTGGAACCGGCGGCAGGCAGAAGAATGCGGTGTGGCGCATCCACAGTGCGTTCGATCTTCCGCAAGAACGTTTTGGTCACTTCGAGCTGACCGACGAACGCGCGGGCGAGACGCTGGACCGGATCCCGCTGATTGCCGGCGAGATCCGTCTTGCCGACCGCGCCTATCTGCAGCCGGAGCGCATGGCGTATCTGGTCGAGGCCGGTGCGGACTTCGTGATCCGCTCGGGCTGGAAGAGCGCTTGTTGGCTGGATCGCAAAGGCAATCTGATCGATCTCGTCGCCGAACTGCGCAAGGCCGCGGCACGCGGCATCATCGACCGGCCGATCTGGGTAAAACGCAAGTCTGGTGGAGCACCGCTTGCTGTGCGTTTGGTTGCCGTCAAGAAACCTGCAGATGCGGCTCAGGCTGCACGGCGCAAGGCACGCAGGACGGCTCAGAAGGGAGGCCATCGTCTCTCCAGGCAAACGCTTGATGCTGCGGATTGGGTGATCCTGGTGACCTCGCTCAAGCCCGAGGACTTCACAACCGCTGATCTGCTTGCCCTTTACCGGCTGCGATGGCGGATCGAACTCGGCTTCAAGCGGCTGAAGAGCCTGATTGGCTTGAAAGGACCTCCAGGAACTGACGAGCGGTCTGCCAGACCCCATATCCTCGCTCACCTGCTGATCATTCTTCTGCTCGAGCCGCTTGTCGACGAACTCGAGGACTCTCCCCGCTTGGCCGAAGCCGCCTAACCAGACCTGCAGCATGGCGCCTGCTCCGTCAGCTCATCGCCTCCCTGCTCCAAGCCATCATTCCCCAGCCCACAATCGCGCGTCTGCGCAGAGCCAGCCTCGCTCTCCAACGACATCTGCGCGAGCCTCCCAGACGTAA
>NZ_JYMT01000018.1 GCF_000938305.1 Bradyrhizobium sp. LTSP885 | reverse complement strand
TTCTCATCTCTTCTTGGAATCACACGTAAATCCAACGCGCAAATCCTATTTTAGCGCCTATGGGCGAAGGCCGGGACCCATAACCACAGGGTTGAGTTGTTGAAGCGAGCTGTGGCCCCACCGCCGCAAGCCAATTCGCATTCGTGGTTATGGGTCCCGGCCTTCGCCGGGACGACACGAGTGTTTGTGGCGCAGTCAGCGATCCGAACTAGCTAATGGCTGATCATCCACGGACGCGCGGTCGGAAATCCCTTCGCGCCGCTCCTGGTTTTGGTCACCAGCCGCGCCGGCTTCTTCTTTCCCGTGGAGCAGCAGCCGCAGCCCGGACCGTGCGAGGCCTTGTACTGATCGAGCGTCTTCGGCGCATGACGGCTCTGTTCGTTGGTGGCGTGCGCCTTGCGCTTGTCCGAGGGCATGCAGAAGAAGGCCGGCGCGGTCAGGATGACGCGCGGCGCTTCTGTTTCGCATTGCGGACAGTCCTGCGGCAGGTCGCATTCGGCCATCGGCCGCATGTCGGTGAACGGGCCGCAATCGTTGCAGAGATATTCGTAGACCGGCATTGTCGTATCCTTGCGCAAAGTGTGTTTCCCGCGATGGATGCGGGGCGGCCACTAGCCGGCCGTCCCGCACCCGTCGCGCAGGGATCACTTGTCGAGCGAGATCGGCATCTGGATGTCGCCCTTGATGTGCTTGATCGGTCCGGCCGATGACGGCATCACGTCGAAGTCGAAGATCTCCGTCGGCAACCACAGCGTGGCACAGGCATTGGGCACGTCGACCACGCCCGAGATGTGGCCCTGGCATGGCGCGGTGCCGAGGATCGAATAGGCCTGGGCGCCGGAGTAGCCGAACTTCTTCAGATACTCGATCGCGTTCAAACAGGCCTGGCGATAGGCGATGTGAACGTCGAGATAGTGCTGCTTGCCGGCCTCGTCGACCGAGATGCCTTCGAAGATCAGATAGTCCTTGTAGTTCGGCGTGATCGGCGACGGCTTGAACACGGGGTTCTTGATGCCGTATTTCGCTACGCCATCCTTGATGATATCGACCTTGATATGCAGCCAGCCGGCCATTTCGATGGCACCGCAGAAGGTGATCTCGCCGTCGCCCTGGCTGAAATGCAAATCGCCCATGGAGAGGCCGGCGCCCGGCACGTAGACCGGGAAGTAGATCTTCGAGCCGCGTGACAGATCCTTGATGTCGCAATTGCCGCCATGTTCGCGCGGCGGCACGGTGCGAGCGCCCTCAAGACCGATCTTGGCCTTGACGTCGCCCTTGGCCTGGCCGGCATGCGCGGTCGGCGCAAACGGCGGATTGGCGAGGCCAGGCACGCGGGTCGGGTCGGTCGCGATCAGCTCGGCTTCGCGCTTGTTCCAGGTTGCCAGCATCTTCGGATCGGGCAGACAGCCGATCAGGCCGGGATGGATCAGGCCGGCGAAGTTGACGCCGGGGATATGACGCGACGAGGTGTAGAGGCCCTTGATGTCCCAGATCGACTTCTGCGCCAGCGGGAAGTGATCGGTGAGGAAGCCGCCGCCATTCTGCTTGGAGAAGAAGCCGTTGAAGCCCCAGAGGCTCTCCTTGAGCGGGCCGACGTCGAGCAGGTCGACGACCAGGAGATCGCCGGGCTCGGCGCCCTTGACGCCGATCGGGCCGGACAGGAAGTGCACGATCGAGAGGTCGATGTCGCGTACGTCGTCGGCCGAGTCGTTGTTCTTGATGAAGCCGCCGGTCCAGTCGACGGTCTCGATGATGAAGTCGTCGCCCGGGCTGACCCACTCGACGATCGGAACCTCCGGATGCCAGCGGTTGTGGATTTTGTCGTTTTCATAGGCCGACTTGTTCAGATCGACCTTGATCAGTGTATCAGGCATCGCGATGCTCCCCTTGGTTTACTGACTACGTTGAAACTTCGAACGTGATGTTGTCGAAAGCCGCTTCCTACTTTCTCGGCTTACGCTTTAGACAGACAGGTATTTCGAGATCTGCGCGGCATCGACGCTGGCGCGCGGATCGTCGCGGACGATCTCGCCGTTCTCGATGACCAGCACCCGGTCGGCGATGTCGAGCGCGAAGCTCAAAACCTGCTCGGAGACGACAATCGACAGGCCGCGCTCGTCGCGAATGCGCTTCAAGGTCCGCGCCATGTCCTTGATGATCGATGGCTGGATGCCCTCGGTTGGCTCGTCCAGCAGCAGCACCTTCGGCTTGGTCGCAAGCGCACGGGCGATCGCCAATTGTTGCTGTTGCCCGCCGGAGAGATTACCGCCACGGCGGCCCTTCATCTCCAAAAGCACGGGGAACAGTTCGTAGATATCGCCAGGCACCTCAGAGCCACCGGAGACGACAAGCCCGGTCTCGATGTTCTCCTTCACCGTCATGGTGGAGAAGATCATGCGGCCCTGCGGCACATAGGCGAGGCCCTTGGCAACCCGCTGGTAGCTCTTCATGGTGCCGAGTTCGGTGCCGTCCATAGTCACCGAGCCGCTCTTGGTCGGCAGAATGCCCATCAGCGATTTCATCAGCGTGGTCTTGCCCATGCCGTTGCGGCCCATGATCGCGACGATCTCGTTGGACGCGACCTGGACATTGAGGCCGTGCAGCACCTCGCTCTGGCCGTAGGCGACGTGGAGATCGTTGATTGCCAGCATCGATGCGTTCCTATTTCCTGCGCATGATCTTGTCCGGAAACCGGACGCCACTTTCCGGGATCATGCGCTAGTGGCCCAGGTAAACTTCAATGACCTTCGGGTCGTTCTTGACGTGCTCCATGGTGCCCTCGGACAGGATCTGTCCCTGATGCAGCACGGTGACCTTGTGGGCGATGTCCTCGACGAACTTCATGTCGTGCTCGATCACCAGCACCGAGCGGTCCTTGATGATGCGGTTGAGCAGCTCGGCGGTCTTGGCGCGCTCGGACACGCTCATGCCGGCAACCGGCTCGTCGAGCATCAGCAGATCCGGGTCCTGGATCAGCAGCATGCCGATCTCGAGCCACTGCTTCTGGCCATGGCTGAGCTGGTCGGCATAGGTGTTGAGCCGATCCTTCAGGAAGATCATCTCGGCGACCTCCTCGACCCGCTGCTTGACCGCGTCGTCGCGCTTGAAGGCCAGCGAGCCGAACACGGTGCGGCCGCGCGGGTAGGAGATTTCGAGGTTCTCGAACACGGTGAGGTCCTCGAACACCGACGGCGTCTGGAACTTGCGCCCGACGCCGGCCTGCACGATCTCGTTCTCGCGCAGCCTGGTCAGCTCCTGGCCGCGGAACTGGATCGAGCCTGATGTCGCCCTGGTCTTGCCGCAGATCAGGTCGAGCACCGTGGTCTTGCCGGCGCCGTTCGGGCCGATGATGACGCGGATCTCGTTCTCTTCAACGTAGAACGACAGATCGTTGACCGCCTTGAAGCCGTCAAAAGAGACGGTGAGGCCGGAAACCGCGAGCAGGAAGTCTTTTGGCTGGTGACCGATGAGCATAGTGATCCCTCCTCACTCGGCCGGTGCGCCGTCGGCGACATAGCCGGGCGCCGATTTCGGTTTGCGTGATGCCAGCAAGCGGTCGATGCGCGGCTGGACATAGTCCGCCCAGATCCCGGACAGGCCATTCGGGAAGGCCAGCACGACCGCGATGAACAGCGCGCCGAGGCCGAACAGCCAGAGCTGCGGGAAGGATTCCGAGAGACTGGTCTTGGCGAAGTTGACCAGCAGCGAGCCCCAGACCGCGCCGAAGATCGACATCCGGCCGCCGACCGCGGTGTAGATCACCATCTCGATCGAGGGCACGATGCCGACAAAGGACGGCGACATGAAGCCGACCTCGAGTGTGAACAGCGCGCCGCCGATCGAGGCGAACACGGCCGCGGCGCAGAACGCGAAGATCATGAAGTTGGCAACGCTGTATCCGGAGAAGCGCACGCGGTCCTCCTGGTCTCTCATCGCCACCAGGATGCGCCCGAGTTTTGTCAGGCGGATGAATTGCGCGGCGATGATACAACCGAACAGCAGCACGACCTCGACGAAGTAGAGGATAAACTTGGCGTGGTCGGTGCGGATATCCCAGCCGTGCAGCGTGCGCAGGTCGGTGATCCCGTTGATGCCGCCGGTGTAGCCCTGTTGCCCGACGATCAGGATGGTGAGGATCGCCGCGATCGCCTGCGTGATGATCGCAAAGTAGACGCCGCCGACCCGGCGCTTGAACATCGCAGCACCAATGATGAAGGCGAAGAACGCGGGCACGACGAGGATCGCGAGGATCGTCAGTGGAAAGCTGTGGAACGGTTTCCAGAACAGCGGTATTTGCGTGATCTGGTTCCAGTCCATGAAATCAGGGATGCCCGGCGTCGACTGGATCTTGGTGTTCGCGACGCTGGAGGCCTCGAGCTTCAGATACATCGCCATGCAATAGCCGCCGAGGCCGAAGAACACGCCCTGCCCCAGGCTCAGAATGCCGCCATAGCCCCAGCACAGCACGAGGCCGATGCCGACGAAGGCGTAGGTCAGGTATTTGGCGACCAGATTGAGGCGGAAGATATCCAAGAACAGCGGGAGAATGACAAAGAGTACGAGCGCCAGCGCGAAGAAGCCGATGAGTTCGGAGCGATTGAAAAAGCGCGAGTTGATGACCATGACTTTTATCGCCTGCCTGTTCTTATTTGCGGACCTTGAGCGCGAAGAGCCCCTGCGGCCGCACCATCAGGATCCCGACGATCGTCAGCAGCGTGATGACCTTGGCCATCGATCCCGACAGGAAGAACTCCAGCGTTGACTGGGTTTGCGAGATCGAGAAGGCAGAGGCGATGGTCCCGAGCAGGCTGGCGGCGCCGCCGAACACGACGACCAGGAAGGTGTCGACG
Source organism: Bradyrhizobium sp. LTSP885 (assembly GCF_000938305.1). Lineage (GTDB taxonomy): Bacteria > Pseudomonadota > Alphaproteobacteria > Rhizobiales > Xanthobacteraceae > Bradyrhizobium. Next base: position 308,658 of record NZ_JYMT01000018.1, on the reverse strand, counting down.
ATATAAAGCTGGCCGGCGGTCGGTCCGGTCGAGCCGATCATGGTGAAGGCTGAGCCTGCGATCCCGGCGATGCCGCAGCCGAGGCCGAAGGTGTAGCAGTCGACCTTCTCGGTATTGATGCCGACAGCGCCCGCCATCACGCGGTTCTGCACCACGGCGCGGACCTGCTTGCCCCATTTCGACCAGTACAGCACATAGGCCACGGCAATGGTGATCAGCATGGTCAGCGCCATCACGAACATGCCGTTGATTGGAATCTGGATCGAGTCGGTGGCCGGCCAGGAGCCCATCATCCAGTCGGGCAGTTCGACGCCGACCTCGCGCGCGCCGAAAATCGAACGATAGGCCTGCTGCAGGATCAGGCTGAGGCCCCAGGTCGCCAGCAGCGTATCGAGCGGGCGTTTGTAGAGATGGCGTATCAGCGCCCACTCGACCAGCATGCCGAGCGCGCCCGAGGCGATGAACGCCAGTATCATCGCCAAGAAGAAGTAGCCGGGAAACAGCGAGGGCGCGAAGTGCTGAACCGCGTTCGACGTCATCCAGGTGACGTAGGCCCCTAAGATCATGAACTCGCCATGGGCCATGTTGATGACGCCCATCTGGCCGAAGATGATGGCAAGCCCCAGCGCCATCAGCACGTAGACGGAGAACAGGATGAGCCCGGCAAAGCCCTGCATCGCAAGGATGGCGCCGAGATCGCCAATTGAATAGTCGCCGAGCATGCCGTTCTCCGTCATTCCAGGGGGCTGGCGCCGCGACGCGTCGCGACGCCCGATCGTGGGACGTGGACGGGGACCGTCCACGCCGCGATGCGTTGAGAGAGGCGCGCTAGACGCCTCGTCTCACTGGTAGCCCTTCGGGAACGGATCCGGCTCGACGAGGTCGGCAGTTTCGAAGATCAGCTCGTACTGGCCGTCGGCCTTGGCGCGTCCAACGCGGGTCTTCGACCAGAGGTGATGGTTTTCGTGGATCCGGACATAACCTTCCGGCGCGCCCTTGAACTCGACGCCCGGCGAGGCCGCCGCGATCTTGTCGATGTCGAAGGAGCCCGCCTTCTCCGCCGTTAACTTCCACAGCCACGGGCCGAGATAAGCAGCTTGCGTGACGTCGCCGATCACGGTCTTCTCGCCCCACATCTTCTTGAAGGCGGGCACGAAGGCCTTGTTGTTGGCATTGTCGAGCGACTGGAAGTACTTCATGCAGGCATAGGCGCCCGCAATGTTCTCGCCGCCGATGCCGTCGATTTCGTCCTCGGTCACCGAGATGGTCAAGAGCGTCTGCTTCGACAGGTCGATGCCGGCCGCCTTGAGCTGCTTGTAGAAGGCGACGTTGGAGCCGCCGACGATGATCGCATAGATCACGTCGGGCTTGGTCAGCTTGATCTTGTTGATGACCGAGTTGAACTGGGTCGAGCCGAGCGGGAAGTATTCTTCGCCGACCACCTTGCAGCCCTGCAGATGGCCCTCGATGTGCTTGCGCGCGATCTTGTTCGAGGTGCGCGGCCAGATGTAGTCGGAACCAAGCAGATAGAAGCTCTTCGCGCCCTTGGTCTTGGTGACCCAGTCGAGCCCCGCGATGATCTGCTGGGTCGCTTCCTGGCCGGTGTAGATGACGTTCTTGGACTGTTCGAGACCCTCGTAGAAGGTCGGGTAGTACAGCATGCCGTTGTACTGCTCGAACACCGGCAGCACCGCCTTGCGCGAGGCCGAGGTCCAGCAGCCCATTACGGCGGCGCATTTGTCGTTGACCAGCAGCTTCTTGGCCTTTTCCGCGAAGGTCGGCCAGTCGCTGGCGCCGTCTTCCTGGATGAACTTGATCTTGCGGCCGAGCACGCCGCCGGCGGCGTTGATCTGCTCGATCGCGAGCTTCTCGGCTTCCACCGACCCGGTCTCGGAGATCGCCATGGTGCCGGTGACGGAGTGCAGGATGCCGACCGTGACTTCGCTATCGGTGACTGCAAGGCCCGTGGTGTTGACCGCGGAAGTTGCGGGGACGTCCGCGAACGAGGGACGCGGCAACATCGTAATGGCGGGCAACGCGGCCATTCCCATCAAGAGCTTGCGCCGAAGTGGCGACTTCAGGCCTGGTTTTGATACGTCTGACATGAGCACCCCATTGGTTCGAGAACGCTTATTGGTGGGGCAAGGATTGCTTACTTTTGTGCAGCGCACTGATACGTGAGATCGCGTATACTGCACCGCAAAATAGCGACGTAGGTTTCTGGTACGGGAATTGCCAGCAACAAGAGGGCTTTCCTGGATCAGGAGTAACGCGAAGTGGCAGGGCGGCAGCGGATTGACCGCGTCAGGCGCCAGTACAACCAGTGGGTTGCAAACCAGACGCTGGAAGACTACGCGCTCCGCTTCACCGCCAAGAGCGCGCGGCGGTGGTCGGCCGCCCGCGTCGCCAACACCGCGCTCGGCGCGATCTCTTTCCTGGCTCTGGAAGCGATCGGCGGCACCATCACGCTGAATTATGGCGCGATGAACGCCTCGGCCGCGATCCTGGTCGTCAGCGTCATCATCTTCCTGTGCGGGCTGCCGATCGCCTACCACGCCGCCAAATGCGGCATCGACATCGACCTGCTGACCCGCGGCGCCGGCTTCGGCTATATTGGCTCGACCATCACCTCGCTGATCTACGCCTCGTTCACCTTCATCTTCTTCGCGATCGAGGCCGTGATCCTGGCAAGCGCGCTCGACATGTGCTTCGGCATTCCGCGGCCGATCGGCTATCTGATCAGCGCGGTCGTGATCATTCCGCTGGTGATCTACGGCATCACGCTGATCAGCCGCTTCCAGCTCTGGACCCAGCCGCTGTGGATCATCCTCCACATCATGCCGTTCGCGGCGATTGCCTGGGCCAATCCGCACTCGTTCTCGGAGTGGCGCAAATTCGCCGGCGATCATGGCGACCCGTCCGGCCATCTTGACCTGCTGCTGTTCGGCACCGCGGCTTCCGTCGTGTTCGCCCTGGTGGCGCAGATCGGCGAGCAGGTCGACTTCCTGCGCTTCCTGCCGCGCGACCGCCGTACCTCACGAAAAGCCTGGTGGATCGCGCTGCTCAGCGCCGGCCCCGGCTGGATCGTGCTCGGCGCGCTGAAGCTGCTGGCCGGCTCGTTCCTCGCCTTCTTCGCGCTCAGCCACGGCGTCCCCGCCGAGCACGCCGCCGAACCGGCGAACATGTATCTTGAGGCGTTCCGTTACGTGCTGTCGCAGCCCGATCTGGCGATGGCGCTGACCGGCACCTTCGTGATCCTGTCGCAGGTCAAGATCAACGTCACCAACGCCTATGCCGGCTCGATCGCATGGTCGAACTTCTTCTCCCGCCTCACCCATAGCCATCCCGGCCGCGTGGTGTGGCTGGTGTTCAATGTCGTGGTGGCGTTGCTGTTGATGGAGATCGGCGTCTACAAGGCGCTGGAGCAGACGCTCGCGCTCTATTCCAACGTCGCGATCGCCTGGGTCGGCGCGCTGGTCGCCGACCTCGTCATCAACAAGCCACTCGGCTTGCGGCCGCAGCACATCGAGTTCAAGCGCGCGCATCTCTACGACGTCAACCCGGTCGGCGTCGGCGCGATGACGATCGCGACCGTGGTCTCGATCAGCGCGTTCTACGGCCTGTTCGGGCCGACCGCGAAGGCGCTGTCGGCGTTCGTCGCGCTCGCGGCCGCCTTCATCGCCGCGCCGCTGATCGCCTGGGCCACCGACGGCAAATACTACATCGCGCGCAAGCCGAAACGGAGCTGGCAAAACCTCGAGTCAATCCAGTGCTGCATCTGCGAGCATTCCTTCGAGCCGGAGGACATGGCCTCCTGCCCGGCCTATGCCGGCCCGATCTGCTCGCTGTGCTGTTCGCTCGATGCGCGCTGCCATGACCTCTGCAAGCCGCATGCGCGTGTCCAGGCGCAGCTGTCCGAGACGCTGGGCAAGTTGCTGCCGGCGCCGATCTACGCCCGCATCAACTCGCAGCTCGGGCATTATCTTGGCGTGTTCGCCGTTTCCGCCGGGCTCGTCGGACTGGTGCTCGGGCTGATCTATCTGCAGACCTCGGCGACCGTGCATGCCGGCCCGTCTTTGGGCGACGTGCTCTTGAAGGTGTTCTTTGCGCTGATCCTCATCATCGGCGTGGTCGCCTGGCTGTTCGTGCTGGCGCAGCAGAGCCGCCGCGCAGCGGAGGAGGAAACCAGGCGGCAGACGACGCTGTTGATCCAGGAGATCGACGCCCACAAGCGCACCGATGCCGAGTTGCAGCGCGCCAAGGAGGTTGCCGAGTCCGCCAACCTCGCCAAGAGCCGCTATGTCGTCGGCCTGAGCCACGAGCTGCGCTCGCCGCTGAACGCGATCTCCGGCTACGCGCAGCTGCTGGAGCAGGACAACAGCCTGCAGACGCGGCCGCGCGACCAGGTGCGCGTGGTCCGCCGCAGCGCCGATCATCTGTCGGGGCTGATCGACGGCATCCTCGATATTTCGAAGATCGAGGCCGGACGGCTCTATCTCTCGCGCGACGAGGTACGGCTGACCGATTTCCTCGACCAGCTCGTCGGCATGTTCCGACTGCAGGCCACCGCCAAGGGCGTCGACTTCGTGTTCAAGCGGCCAAACGTGCTTCCCGTCGTGGTCTATGCCGACGAGAAGCGGCTGCGGCAGATCCTGATCAATTTGCTCTCCAACGCCATCAAGTTCACCCAGCGCGGCAGCGTGCGCTTCATTGTGCATTATCGCAGCCCGGTGGCCGAGTTCGAGGTCACCGATACCGGGCCGGGCATCAAGTCCGACGATCTCGAGCGCATCTTCGCGCCGTTCGAGCGCGGCGCGCTCGGCGTCTCGCAGCCGCAGACCGGCACCGGGCTGGGCCTGACCATCAGCCGCCTGCTCGCCGGCGTGATGGGCGGCGACATCAAGGTATCAAGCACCGTCGGCGCCGGCAGCACGTTCCGCGTCAAGCTGCTGCTCTCAGAAGTCACCAACCCCCGGCGCGATGCGCCGGTCGATGCCCCCGTTTATGGCTATCTCGGTCCGCGCAAGACCATCCTGGTCACCGACGACGACCCGACCCATCGCGACCTGCTGCGCGAGGTGCTGACGCCGCTCGGCTTCATCCTGCTCAGCGCCCCTGATGGGCCGGGCTGCCTCGCGCTCGCGCAGCATTGCCGGCCCGACCTGTTCCTGCTCGACATTTCCATGGCCGGCATGGACGGCTGGACGGTTGCTGAAACCCTGCGCACCGCCGGCCATCACCAGGCGCGCATCCTGATGGTCTCGGCGAGCGCGCTGGAAGCGCACGGCGCGCCGATGGCGCAGCCGTTCCACGACGGCTATCTGATGAAGCCGATCGACATCCCGCGGCTGCTCGAAACCATCCGCCAACTGCTCAAGATCGAATGGCAGTACGAGGCCGCGCAGGTCGTGGCCCCGCAATGGAAGCCCGAGAGCGGCACGCGGCCACCGGTGAAATATGTCGAAGAACTGATCGGCCTCGGGCAACTCGGCTATATCAGGGCGATCCAGCTCAAGCTCGACGAGATCGGCAACGAACTCCCCGAGCATGCCGACTTCGTCGGGCAGATGCGAACGCTGATCGACCGCTTCGATCTTGACCAGTACATGGCGACGTTAAAGACATTGCACAGCTATGACCATTGAACAAAAAAAGCGCGACGTCGCCCTCGTCGTCGACGACTCCCCCGAAACGCTGCGACTCCTGACCGACGCGCTCGACGGCGCCGGCATGACGGTCATGGTGGCGCTCGACGGCGCGTCGGCGATGCGGATCGTCGACCAGATCACGCCCGATATCGTGCTGCTCGACGCTGTGATGCCCGGCATGGATGGGTTCGAGACCTGCAGGCGACTCAAGCGCGACGCCGGGCTCGATGGCGTGCCGATCATCTTCATGACCGGATTGGCCGAGACCGAGCACATCGTGCGCGGGCTGGAAGCCGGCGGCGTCGACTATGTCGCCAAGCCGATCGTGGTCGAGGAGATGCTGGCACGTATCCGCGTCCACCTTGCCAATGCGCGTATGACCCAGAGCGCCCGCGCCGCGCTCGACGTCTCCGGCCGTTATCTGCTGGCGGTCAACAGCGCCGGTAAGCTGCTATGGGCGACGCCACAAGCGCAGAAACTGTTGTCGGATACATTGGCCGATGACGCCGAGGATTTCGTATTGCCGGACCCGATGCCGCAATGGCTGGACCAGGCGCAGAAGGGCAAATCGGGCGCGAAGACTGCGACCATGGCGTCCCTCCCCGGCAACGAGCAGCTCCGCTTGCAATTCATGGGCAAGCTTGGCCCCAACGAATTCCTGCTGCGGCTTGCCAAGGACACCTCAGGCGACATGCCCGCCGAATTCTCCAGCGAGCTTGGCCTGACCACCCGCGAAGGCGAGGTGCTGTCCTGGCTCTCCAAGGGCAAGACCAACCGCGACATCGCGCAGATCCTGGGCCTCAGCCCGCGCACGGTGGACAAGCATCTGGAGCAGATCTATTCCAAGCTCGGCGTCGAGAACCGCACCGCCGCAGCGGCGATCGCGGTGAATGCGAGACACCGGAAGGGGTGAGGTTTCCTTCTCCCTCGCCCCGCTCTTGCGGGGAGAGGGTTGGGGTGAGGGGCTTTCTCCGCAAACTCGATAACAAATCGACTCGCGGTAACTCACCCTCATCCGGATCGCATTGCGCTTCGCTGCATGCGATCCGACCTCTCCCAGCAAGCGGGGCGAGGTAACTTTTAAGGCCGCTTCGCTACCCATCCAGCCCGCTAATATCAGCCACCAGCACCGAGCCCGTCACCGACTCCGTGATGTACAGCCGGTCACGGTTGACGCCGCCGATCGCCACATTGGTACAGCTGTGCCCGGCGCAGGACTTGATCCGCGCGATGCACTCGCCGTTCGGCGCAAAGACGAAGACATGGCCGAGCGAGGCGTGGGCGACGAACAGCCGCCCTTTCATATCCATCGTCATGCCGTCGGGTCCGCTCGGCCCGAACATCGTGCAGAAACGTCCGACCTTCGAGACGCTGCCATCCTTCATGAACGGCGCGCGCCAGACCGCGTTGTCGCGTGTCATCGCGACGAACAGCACGGCCTCATGCGGATCGAGCACCAGGCCGTTGGGACTGATGCCGGTGTGGATCAGGCAATCGAGTTGCCCGTTGGTGCGCAGCCGATAGACCCGGCCGGTCGGATCGTGCAGGCCGGTCTGGCCCTGGTCGGTGAAATAGACGTCGCCATTGGATGCGATATGCAGGTCGTTGCAGCCGCGGAACGATTCCGAATTGCGCGAGCGTAAAAGCGGCGTGACCTTGCCCGAGACGGCGTCGAGCTCCACCAGCCCAAGCCTGTAATCGGCAATCAGGATGCGTCCTTTGGCGTCGATCTTCAGCCCGTTCGGCCAGCCGTCATATTCGGCGACCAGCGACCACGTCTTGTCCGGTGCGATCCGAAAGATGCGGCCGAACGGGATATCGACGATGTAGAGATTGCCCGACGCATCGAACGACGGGCCCTCGATGAAGCAGTCGGTCACCGCGCCCGGCCGGTTGGCATCGGCCCACTCGGTCGCCACCTTGCGGCGGAATTCGGCGGGGACGGCGGAGAATATCCCGGTTGGAATCAGTTTGGGCGGCGTTTCCAGATACATCATTTTTTTGGTTCACCCGTTGGCGGAACGGGTTGGACCATATTGGGTTCTCGCCGTCATTGCGAGCCACCGGTCGGCGCAAAGCGCCGCCGGATCGCTCGCAATGACGTGGAGAGAGTTCAGTTCGCCACGGCCAGCTTGCGCTTGTCGACCTCGACCGGCGTCTGCGCAATCAACCGCTTCAGTTCGGGGATACAGGAGCCGCAATTGGTGCCGGCCTTCAGCTTCACGCCGATCTCCGCCGCCGATCGCGCGCCGGCCGCAATCGCATTGCAGATCGTGTCGCGGCCGACGCCGAAGCAGGCGCAGATCACCGGGCCCGCGCTCGCCACGCCCTCCGCCGATTTGCCCGACAGCAGCATGCGGCGTTGCATATCGCTCAACGCATCCGCCGCGAACAGGCTCTTCACAACGTTCCAGTCGCCGGCGTCCCCTGCCGCTCCGACAAACAGACACGCTTCGATGCGATCACCTCGGAAGGAGGCTGCACGGTAAATGCCGCCGCCGAAATCATTGTACTCCGCAAGGTCGTCGCTAGCCGCGGCGTGCATCCAGGCTTGCCAACCCCTCAAATCGGCATTGTCGGCGAACAGGTAGCCGTGGCCACCGGTGACGGCGACGCGTGCAACCCAGGCATGACCGGGCAGCTCCATCGGCATACGCGAGAGCGCAAAACCGCGGAACACATATTCGTAGGGCGCGATCGAAGCCGGTGTCGCCTTGTTCTCGGGCTGACCCGAGAACGGATCGGTATATGGCGCTACCAGCGAGCCGACGCGCGCGCCGGTCGCGTTCGCTCCGCTCCAATGGATCGGCGCGAACAGCATGCCGCGCTGCTGGCGCTCGCTGACGACGACGCGCAGCGTGCATTGACCATAGTCCGTGGTGATGCGCGCAAAGCCGCCGTCGGCAACGCTGTATTTGAGCGCATCGTCGGGGTGGACTTCGATAAACGGCTCGGGAAGGTGCTGGCCGAGCCGCGGGCTCATACCGGTGCGCGTCATGGTGTGCCACTGGTCGCGGATCCGGCCGGTGTTGAGCCGCAGCGGCCGCGCCGGCGTCGTCTCCGTGCGCAGCGCCGGCATCTCCGGCGCGACGAAGCGCGCCTTGCGATCGTTGCTGTAGAAGCCGCCCTCGGCAAAGAAGCGCGCCTGTGGCTGCGCATCGCGGCTAACAGGCCATTGCACCGGCGCCATGGCGTCAAAGCCTTCGTCCGAGACCGCCTTCAATCCACCGATATCGAAGTCGCGCGCCCCGTTGTTCTCGAACGCCGAGAGCGCGGCGTGCTCGCGGAAGATATCCGCGGCCGACTTGAAGTCGAAGGCGGCGCCGAAGCCGAGACGCCTTGCGACCTCGCTGAGGATCCACCAGTCTGGCTTTGCTTCGCCGGGTGCTTTCAGGAATGCGCGTTGTCGCGAGATCCGCCGCTCGGAGTTGGTCACCGTGCCCGACTTCTCGCCCCAGGCCTCCGCCGGCAGCAGCACATGCGGGCCCGCCGCGACGGTGTCGTTGGAGAGTACATTCTCGGAGACGACAAACAGGTCGAGCTTCTTCAGCGCCTCGCGAACGACGTCGGCGTTCGGCAGCGATACCGCCGGATTGGTGCCCATCACCCAGAGCGCCTTGATCTCGCCGCGCCCGATCGCCTCGAACATCTGCACCGCCTTCAACCCTTCATGGGTCGCGATGCGCGGCGCTTTCCAGAACCGCTTGACGCGGTCGATATCCGGCGGCGTAAAGCCCATATGGGCGGCGAGCTGGTTGGCTAGGCCACCGACCTCGCGGCCGCCCATCGCATTGGGCTGGCCAGTCAGCGAGAACGGCGAGGCGCCCAGCCTGCCGATCCGCCCGGTGGCGAGATGGCAGTTGAGGATGGCGTTGACCTTGTCGGTGCCCTGCGCGGATTGATTGACGCCTTGCGAGTACAGCGTCACCACCCGCGTCGTCTTGGCGAACATCTGGAAGAACGCCGCGACGTCCCGCTCGGTGAGGCCGGTCGCGAGTGCCGTCGCCGCCACGCTGCCGGCCATCCGGCGCGCCCGCGCCAGCGTGTCATCAAAGCCCGAGGTAAAACGCTCGATATAATCAGGATCGAGCGCGCCATTGTCGGCGAGATGGACCAGCAGGCCATTGAACAGCGCGCTGTCGGTGCCAGGCTTCAACCCAAGGAAGAGGTCGTCGTCGCCGACCGTGTCGGTGCGGCGCGGATCGATCACGACGAAACGGGCACCGCGCTTCTGCTTGTTGGCGAGCATCCGTTGGAACAGCACCGGATGGCACCAAGCCGCATTCGAACCGACGAACACCAGGAGATCGGCCTCGTCGAGATCTTCGTAGCAGCCGGGCACGGTGTCGGCGCCAAAGGCTCGGCGATGGCCGGCGACCGACGAGGCCATGCACAGCCGCGAATTGGTGTCGACATTGGCGCTGCCGATGAAGCCCTTCATCAGCTTGTTGGCGACGTAATAATCCTCGGTCAGCAACTGGCCGGATAGATAGAACGCCACTGCCCCCGGGCCGTCGCGGGCGACGATGTGCTGGAAGCGGTGCGCGACGTGATCGAGCGCGTCACTCCAGTCGACCCGCTGCATGGCGTCGCCACAGCGGATCATCGGATGCAGCAGACGACTCTCCAGCCCCAGCGTCTCGCCGAGCGCGGAGCCCTTCGAGCACAGCCGACCGAAATTGGCGGGATGTTCGGGATCGCCCGAGATTGCCGCCCCTCCGCGGCCATCCGGCGTCGCCAGCACGCCACAGCCGACGCCGCAATAGGCGCAGGTCGTCCTGACGGCGCGGAGCGCGGGATCGACTGCCGTCATCTTACGCCGCCTCCGACTGCATCGCGAGCGAGCGGCCGAATATCATGTCGGTGCGGATCTGCGCGATCGGTTTCCTGTTACGGATCAGGTCGAGATACCAGAGCGCATCGGCGGTGTCGCCGATCAGCACCGCGCCGGTGAGCCGTCCCTCTGAAATCACGAGCTTCTTGTAGGTGCCGTGGTTGACGTCGCGGAGCACGAGGCTCTCGCTGCCGTCGGCGCCCGTGAAATCGCCCGCCGAGAACACGCCGACGCCGGAGACCTTCAGATTGGTCGCAACGACGCTGCCGGTATAGGCCGCATCAGTGCCGGCGAGATGCCTCGCCAGCACGCGCGCCTGTTCATAGGCCGGTTCGACCAGGCCGTAGCAGATGCCGCGATGTTCGGCGCATTCGCCAATCGCAAACACATCAGGCACACCCGCCTGCAAATGGTCGTCGACCATGACACCGCGGTTGACGGCAATGCCAGCGTCACGTGCGAGCGCCGTGTTCGGCCGGATCCCGGCGGCGAAGATCACGGCATCGGCGTCGATCCTCCTGCTATCCACGAGTTCGACCGCGGTCACGTTGGTTTCGCCATGAATGCGCGCGGTGCTGGCATTGAGCAGGATCTCGATGCCCTTGCGCTCGACCAGCGACTTCAACAGCGCCGCCGCTGGCCCGTCGAGCTGACGGTCCATCAACCGGTCCATCAGATGCAGCAGCGTCACCGTGGCCCCCGCCTTGGCGAGGCCGTAGGCCGCCTCTAACCCGAGCAGGCCACCGCCGACCACGACGACGCGCTTCTTTTGCGCGGCAAGCGTCAGCAGCAGGTCAACGTCGCGGGTGTCGCGAAAGGTATGGACCCCTGCGAGATCCGCGCCGGGGACGTTGAGCCGCAGCGCCGAGGATCCCGTCGCCAGCACCAGTTTGGAGAAGCTGACGCTCTCTTCGTTGGCGATCTTGATCTCGCGCCGGCCGACATCGACCTCGGTCGCCATGCAATTGTATTTCAGCGTGACGCCGCGCTCGCGCCACCACGATGCGGGTTTCAGCTCGATCTCGTGCGAGGCGGCCTCGCCGGCCAGCACCGACGACAGCAGCACGCGATTATAGGCGAGCCGCGGCTCGTCACCGATCACGGCGATGGCATAGCGGCCCAGCGCGACCTTCGACAATTCGTCGACCAGACGCGCCGCGGCCATGCCGTTGCCGATGATGACGAGCGGTTCGCTCATGGCAATCCCTACTCGGCAGCCTGCGCGCTGCCATAGGCTTCGGAAATCATGTAGCCGGACAGCGTGCCGTAGGCGGTGGTCCAGGCGGCGGCCACCTCGGGCGTCCAGGCCTCGCCGAGGCCCTTCTCCAGCGTCCACAACAGCGCGCCGCCGACCACCGGATAGTGCTCGGGTTTGGCGCCGTAGCCGACGTGGCGCTTGGCGAGCGCGCTCGCGGCCGGAAGCACGGACGGCAGATTGCTCAAGCCACCGACGACGACGGCCAGCGTCGCCATCAACTTCTTGCGCTGCTCGGTCATATCAGATGGAAACATCGCCTTGACGCCAGGCGCGACCTCGAACAGCCGGTCATAGAAGATGATTGCGGCCTGCTCCGAGATCGGCGCCACCTTGGAAAAGGACTCCTGTACCAACGTCACTTGATCGGGTGTCATCGTTGTCCTCCTGCGGTTGAAGATCCCTCTCCCTGCGAACAGGGAGAGGTCACTGGCGTCTGCGGCCCGAGGTGCCGCGCAGTCCCCGTCAGATCCGCGCCCCCGCGAGGCTCGATACACCAGACGAAGCAGTCCCGCGCAGGTAGTAGAACCAGGTCAGCGCGAGGCAGACCGCGTAGAACGCGAGGTAGATTTCCAGCGCGAGCTGCGGTCCGCCGGTCATGGCGATCGACTTGCCGAAGCCGGTCGGGATCAGATAACCGCCGCAGGCTCCGATGGCGCCGATGAAGCCGAGCGCGGCACCGCTCTCGATGCTCGCCGTCTTCAGCGCCAGCGCCTTGCCGGCTTCGCCCTTGCCTTTTGCCTTCTGCAGGTTCTCTTCGCGGAAGATCGACGGGATCATCCGGTAGGTCGATCCGTTGCCGACGCCGGTGGTGACGAACAGGATGAGGAACATCACAAGGAAGCCGGTGAAGTCCTTGATCCCGACGAAGTACAGCACACCGATCGTCGCCGCCCCCATCGCGATGAAATTCCAGAACGTCACGATCGCGCCGCCGACCTTGTCTGCGAGCAAGCCGCCGAGCGGGCGCGACAGCGAACCAACCAGCGGTCCGAGGAACGCGATGGCGATCGTGACGGCCGGAAACTGCGTCTTGATTAGCAGCGGGAACGCCGCCGAGTAGCCGATGAAGGAGCCGAAGGTACCGATATAGATGAAGGCCATGATCCAGGTATGCTTGCGGCCGACGATCGCGAGCTGGTTCTTGAACGAGGACTTGGCCGAGGTGAGGTTGTTCATGAAGAACACCGCGCCGAACACCGCGATGCAAATCGGGATCACCCACATCAGCCCGGCATTCTGCAGGTAGACTCCGGAGACCGGCGTCGCCTGGTAGAGGTTGAAAATGCCGATGCCCATCAGGATCGGCGTGAGCAACTGCACGCTGCTGACACCGATATTGCCGCCGGCTGCATTGAGGCCGAGCGCCCAGCCCTTCATCCGGTCCGGATAGAAGAACGAGATGTTGGCCATGCTCGAGGCGAAGTTGCCGCCGCCGAGGCCGGCGGTGGAGGCGACCAGCAGCATCAGCCAGAACGGCGTCTCGGGCTGGCTGACGAAATAGGCGAGCCCGAAAGTCGGAATGAACAGTACCGTCGCGCTGAAGATCGTCCAGTTGCGGCCGCCGAACATTGTCACGGCGAAGGTGTAGGGAAATCGCATCAACGAGCCGATCAAGCCCGGGATGGCGACGAGCTGGAACAGCTCATCGGTCGTGTAGTGGAAGCCTGCCGCCGGCAATTTGGTCGCGACGATGCTCCAGATCAGCCAGACGGAAAATCCGATGTGCTCGGCCACGATCGACCAGATCAAGTTGCGCCGGGCGACGACCCTGCCCTTGGAATTCCAGAACGCCTCGTCCTCGGGATTCCAATCGGAAATCCAGGTCGGGTTCTCCTTGCTCATTACAAATTCCTTTCTGGTCGCTATCGCTCGGACGCACGGAGACACGCTCCGGGGAGGCCCCAGCGTTTGCGGTGTCAAAATTCGGATGATTGGTTTCGAAGGACGGCGTCGATGGCGTCAGATTAAGTGATTCAAGCTTCGTGCCAAGTCACACGCGCGACGAAATGCAAACAATTACAGTGTGTTGCCTCTTCCGCATAAATCTCTGACGGATCAGGTCGCGCATCGAAAACCGGCGATTCGCTCAATCGTTGTGCGTCGCACAATCCTCAAGCACATCGCTCACGAAATGAGCAAGCCAGCGAATGCAAGGCGCGAGCGAGGCCCGCTCGCAGGCGATCAGCCCGCAGAAATAACCGGAAACTTCGACAACTTCGCTTGAGCGTCCGTTGGCATAAGCGTTGCTTTGAATCGCATCAGTCAACGAGGACTACGGGTCAGCCGGATTGTCGAGGCCAGCATTTGGCCGAGGCTCCCGGCGGCTTCCAAGCCGCTTTGCCGAGAGATCTCGGTGCAGTCGTCGTGACGCCATTTCACAGGGCATTCGCACCATTGCGCCGGTCCCCGCGGTCATCCGCGGCGCTGCTCCGCGCTGAGCAATCGGTGCTCTCTTTCATCAGACGCTAAGAGGAATCACGATGTCCTATCTCGCACCTTCCGAATTCGTCACCAAGATGGTGGACGCGGGTGAGTCCAAGGTCTTCATGTCCACCAGGGATACGATCATCCGCGCCTACATGGCCGGTGCGATCCTCGCATTGGCGGCGTGGTTCGCGGTGACCATCAACGTCAACACCGGCCAGCCGATCGTCGGAGCATTGTTGTTTCCGGTCGGGTTCTGCATGCTCTATCTGCTGGGCTTCGATCTGCTGACGGGCGTATTCGTGCTCTCGCCCCTCGCGCTGCTCGACAAGCGCCCCGGTGTCACGATCGGCGGCGTTCTGCGCAATTGGGGCCTCGTGTTCATCGGCAACTTTGCCGGCGCGCTGACGGTGGCGTTCATGATGGCCTTCGTCACGACGTTTGGCTTCACCCAGGATCCCGATAAGGTCGGCGCGGCGATCGGAAATATCGGCGAAAGCCGGACGCTGGGCTACGCCGCGCATGGCGCCGCCGGCATGGCGACGCTGTTCATCCGCGGCATGCTGTGCAACTGGATGGTCTCCACCGGCGTCGTCGGCGCCATGATCTCTACCTCGGTGCCCGGCAAGGTCATCGCGATGTGGATGCCGATCCTGGTGTTCTTCTACATGGTGTTCGAGCACTCCGTGGTGAACATGTTCCTGTTCCCGTCGGGGCTGATGCTGCACGCGAAGTTCTCGATATTGGACTACTTCATCTGGAATGAAATCCCGACCGTGCTCGGCAATCTGGTCGGCGGCCTCGCCTTCACCGGGCTAACTCTCTACGCGACCCACGTCCTGACGCAGCCGAAGCGTGAAGCCGCCAAGACGGCTGCGACCCGCGCTGCGGCCTGATCGACTGCGCCTAAACAAAGGGGCCGCGCCCGGACAGGGTGCGGCCCCTCATCGCTTGCCGTCGTTCCGGCTGATGCACCGATCCCGCTTCAAGCGGGCTCGGCCACCTTGGTCCCGAGCGGCGCAGGCGCCATTCCGCCACCGGGCTTCACGCGGAACTCATAGGTCATCAAATTCCACGGACCGTCGGACGTCTTGCCGTCCGGCATCACCGGATCGGTGCGCTTCTCGACCGCGGCGATCAGCTCATCCTTCACGCCGAACACGACGTCGGAGTCGATGTACTTGTCGCCCTCCATGAAGACATGCGTGATCAGCGGCTCGTAGCCCTTGGCGTTGACCAGGAAGTGGACATGCGCCGGCCGCATCGGGTGACGGTTGGTCTGCGTGATCATCTGCCCGACCGGGCCGTCGGTCGGGATCGGATAGCTGCACGGCACGATGGTGCGGAAGAAGAAGCGGCCATCGGCATCGGTGACGAAGCGGGCGCGCGACGACGGGCCTTCCGTGGCGTAGCTCGGCTTCTGCGAGTCATAGAAGCCATCGTCATCGGCGTGCCAGATGTCGACCGGTACATTGGCCAGCGGCTTGCCCTCGAGGTCGGTGACGCGGCTCTGCACGAACATGCGCTCGCCAGGCAAGCTCGCCGAGATATCGGTGCCGTGCGGCGCCACCTTGTGTTCGCCGACGTAGAACGGACCGAGCACCGTGGTCTCGGTGGCGCCGTCGCGATCCCTGTGGTTGACCGCGTCGACCAGCATCGACACGCCAAGCACGTCGGAGAGCAGGATGAATTCCTGGCGGATATCGGTGCACTTCTGGCCGGTCCGGGTCAGGAAATCGATCGCGTAATCCCACTCCTCGAATGTGAGATCGGTCTTGCGCACATAGTCGTGCAGCGACTTCACCAGTTCCTGCAGCAGGAACTTGGCCCGCGGATTGGGCGTTTCGTCGAAGCTGTGGATCACGGCGGCGGTGAGCTCGGTGTCGTTGAACTCTGTCATTTCTGCGTTTCCGTTGAGGTCGCTTGTTGAAGTCCCTTGGGGGCGCGATTGCAGGCGTCAGCCTACACCACCGCCGCAGTGCAGGTAAGCGGCGGCCGGTTGGTGCAACAGACACTTTTCGGCTATCAAGGCCCCCTTGCCAGCCGGAGATGAGCCCGATGTTAGCCCCCACCCCTGCCTCGCCCGAATCCGCGGGAATGTCGACCACAGCGCTGAACCGCCTCGAAGCGCATCTGAAGAACCGCTACATCGATTCCGGCCGGTTTCCCGGGACCCAGACCCTGATCTACCGCCGCGGCAAGATCGTCCATTCGGCGGTCCAGGGCTTTGCCGATCTCGAGCGCAAGGTGCCGGTCAAGGACGACAACATCTTCCGCATCTATTCGATGACCAAGCCGATCACCTCTGTCGCCTTCATGATGCTGGTCGAGGAAGGCCGCGTCGCGATCGACGAGCCGGTCGCCAAATACATTCCGGAGTGGAAGAATCTCGGCGTCTTCGTCGCCGGCAATGCGCCGGCTTTCATGACGCGTCCGCCGACCCGGCCAATGCTGATCGTCGACCTGCTGCGGCACACGTCGGGTCTCACTTACGGCTTCCAGCAGCGCTCCAACGTCGATGCGGCCTACCGCGAAAAGAAGATCGGCGAGGTCATCAAGGCCGGCACGCTCGACGGCATGATCGAGGATCTTGCGAAAATCCCGCTGGAGTTCTCGCCGGGCGAGGCCTGGAACTATTCGGTCGCCACCGACGTGCTCGGCTATCTCGTCGGCAAGATCTCCGGCGTGCCGTTCGAGCAGTTCCTCAAGGAACGTATCTTCAAGCCGCTCGGCATGAACGACACCGACTTCTTCGTGCCGGCCGACAAGGCGCATCGCTTTGCCGCCTGCTATTCGGCCGATCCGCAGGGCGGCATGACCTTTCACGCCACCGAGCGCAAGGGCTCGCTGACCCTGCAGGACGACCCGACCACGAGTTCGTTCCTGTCGCCGCCCTCGCTGATCTCGGGCGGCGGCGGGTTGTGCTCGACCGCGGCCGATTACCTCACCTTCTGCCGGGCGCTGCTCAATGGCGGCGAACTCGGCGGCATCAGGCTGCTGGGCCCGAAGACGCTGAAGCTGATGACCTCGAACCATCTGCCAGGTGGCGTCGACCTGCCGGCGATGTCGCGTTCGCTATTCTCTGAAGCCGCCTATAACGGCATCGGGTTCGGCCTCGGCTTCGCCGTCACCATGAACCCGTCGCAGACCCTGATCGCCGGCAGCCCGGGCGAATTCAACTGGGGAGGCGCTGCGACGACGTCGTTCTTCATCGATCCGGCTGAAGAGCTGATCACGATCTTCATGACGCAGGTGCTGCCGTCGAGCGCCTATCCGCTGCGGCGTGAACTGCGCACGATGGTTTATGCGGCGATCACCGAAAGCAATCTCTGACATCTGGGATTCCGCGGCGCACACCGGGCGCCGCGGAACATTCTCAATCGACGGCAATTGTCTGGCGGATTTTTCCTGCTTTCCCTAAGCTCGCAACAAATGGGCATCGACCCGGGGCCTTCGTGCCGAAGCTGACATTGCCAGTCCGTCTCGCGCTTCTGGTCGCGGGAACGATGTTGCCGCTGATCGTGTTTGCGGTCGGAATCGTCTTCCACAATTACGAACAGGACCGCAAGGACGCCACCCAGCGCGTGCTTGAAACCGTCCGCAGCGTCCGCCTCGTGCTGGACGCCGAGATGCTGCGCATGACCGGCGGGGTGCAGGTGCTGGCGCTGACCGAATCCCTGCGCAACGGCGACTTCGACCGCTTCCGCCGCATGTCCAATGGCTTCCTCGACCAGTACGGCAAAGACGGCGTGCTGATCGTCGCGGATCGTCAGGGGCGCCAGCTATTTTCCTCGGTCACGTCAGATACCGCGAGCCTGCCGCTGCGCAACAACGTCGCTATCGTCGAAAAGGTGTTTTCGACCAAGCGCCCGCAATACTCCAATTTGTTCATCGGCGCGGTGAAGAAGCGCCCAGTCGTCACCGTCGAAGTGCCGGTCACGCGCGACGGCGAGGTGCTCTATGACGTTTGCTTCAGCCCGCCGATCGATATCTTCCAGGCCATCGTCGAGAAACAGCGCCCGAGCCAGGATTGGACCATCACCATTTTCGACGGCGAAGGCGTCAACTTTGCACGCGTCCCGAACGCGCATGACGTCGCCGGCCAGCGCGCCTCGCCCTCGCTCTCCGCCGAGATGTCCCGTCACGACGAGGCGACCTTTCCAACAGTGTCGCTCGAGGGTGTGCCACTGATCACCAGCGTCGCACGATCGCAGATCACCGGGTGGACAGTGGCCGCGGGGATCGCGGAAGGCTCGCTGGTGGCGCCGCTCTGGCGCACGCTGGCGATCACCAGCGTGATCGGCGGCGTGCTGCTCCTGGTCGGCCTCGGCTTTGCGTTGCGGATGGCAACCACGATCGCGCGCGGCGAGATGCTGCACGATCTCCTGATCGAGGAGCTCAACCACCGCGTCAAGAACACACTGGCTCTGCTGCAGTCGATCGCCACGCAGACTTTCCGCAGCGCCAGCCGCGCCGAGCGCTCGAAATTCGAGGGACGGCTCGGCGCGCTGGCCGAGGCGCACAATTTGCTCAGCACGGAGAAATGGCAGGGCTCCGACCTTCAGGACGTGATCGGCCGCGTGCTGCAACCCTATCTGCTCAACGCTCCCGAGCGGGTCAGGATGTTCGGGTCGCGTGTGCCGCTGTCGCCGCGGCTGGCCGTGGTGCTGTCGATGATCGTGCATGAGATCGCGACCAATGCCGCCAAGTATGGTGCGCTGTCCAACGAAACCGGCACCGTGACGCTGGATTGGGAAGTTCGCGAGGACGGCTCGGACCGGAAACTCGGGATGATCTGGACCGAGGCGGGCGGCCCGCTTGTGACGGCTCCGATCCAGCGCGGCTTCGGCTCGCGCCTGATCGAGCGCAGCGCCCGCGATCAGCTCGGCGGCGAAGCCACGGTCGATTTCCTGCCCCGCGGCGTCGTCTATACCCTGACCTGCACGCTCGAAAACGACGGCTGATCCGGACAGATTCCGCAGCATCTGGAAAGGCTTGCTCGACCCGCGAGATTGCCGCCGCAACCGACGCCGCGGTCCTTCGGCACGAGAGCTCACGCGACATTTTGGCACGTAAGTTGCTACGATATAGCCGGTTCGGGCCGGCTTAAATCAGGGGGGAATTTCATGTCGACCATCACAGCGGCAGCCGCCGAGACGCGCAAACCGCTTTACGCGTCACTGTTCGTTCAGGTTTTGGTCGCGCTGCTGCTCGGCATCGTGCTCGGCATGGCCGTACCTGATTTCGCCATCAGCCTGAAGATCCTCAGCGACGCCTTCCTGAAACTGATCTCGATGATCGTGGCGCCAATCGTGTTCTGCGTGGTGGTGCACGGCATCGCGGGCGCCGGCGACCTCAAGAAGGTCGGACGCGTCGGCGTCAAGGCGCTGGTCTATTTCGAGACCATGACGACCGTCGCGCTCGTGGTCGGCCTGATCCTGGCCTACCTGTTCGGCCCCGGCCACGGCATGAACATCGACACCTCGACGCTGGATGCCAAGGCGCTCGCCAGCTATGCCGGCAATGCACAGAAGCTGAAGGGCGAAGGCATCGGCAGCTTCCTGATGAACATCATTCCGACCACCTCGTTCGACGCGCTGTCGCGCAACGACGTGCTGCAGGTGCTGTTCTTCGCGATCATCTTCGGCACCAGCCTGGCGCTGGTCGGCGGCGAGAAGAGCGAGAAGATCTCCTCCTTCATCGACGCGGTCTCGACCGTGCTGTTCCGCGCCATGGGCCTGATCGTGCGCGTCGCCCCGCTTGGCGTGCTCGGCGCGGTCGCCTACACGGTCGGCAAATACGGCGTCGGCTCACTCCAGCAATTGCTGTCGCTGGTCGCGCTGTACTATGTCTCGCTCGCGATTTTCGTGCTCGGCATCCTCGGCGGGGTGCTGGCGCTCGCCGGGATCAACATCCTCAAACTCCTCGGCTACCTGCGCGAGGAGCTGACGATCGTACTGGCGACGGCGTCGTCGGACGCCGTGCTGCCGCAGATCATGCGCAAGCTCGAAGCGCTCGGCGTCAAGAAGTCCGTCGTGGGTCTCGTGATTCCGACCGGCTACTCGTTCAACCTTGACGCCTTCTCGATCTACCTCACGCTGGCGGTCGTGTTCATCGCGCAGGCGACCAACACCCCGCTGTCGTTCGGCGACCTGCTTCTGGTGCTCGGCGTGTCGCTGATCACCTCGAAAGGCGCGCATGGCGTGCCGGGCTCGGCGATCGTCATCCTGGCGGCGACGCTCAATGCGGTGCCGAGCATTCCGGCGATCGGCCTCGTGCTGGTCCTGTCGGTCGACTGGTTCATCGGCATGGCGCGCGCGCTCGGCAATTTGATCGGCAACTGCGTCGCCACCGTCGTTGTCGCGGCATGGGAGGGCGACCTCGACCGTGACCAGGCCCACCGGGTGCTCGACGGCGCCGAGACGGTGGATGTGACCGCGGGCTGAGGCAACGGTTCGGACAAACGGCCCCCCGCGCACACCGCGGGGGGTGCGACCGAATCGCGCACACGTCAATGTGATTCAACCGACGATTGAAGGAGGGTTTACTTGACGAGCTTCAAATAGGGCGGCAGCGGCTTGGCCGACTCCTGCTCGTCCGATGCCATCATGTCGCACAAAGCTTTCAGCTCGGAATCGGTCACCTTGTGGAGCTCCATCCGAAGTTCAAGGATGGCGAGAGACAGAAGTCGCGCGGTCTCCGCGCTTGCCCGGTCGAGCAGAAATGCCTGGCACTCCTCCAGGGTCGCCAGAAGCGACAGCAACCGTTCTTCCGTACTTGCGACCGGCATATCTTCCACTCCCGAAGCCGCGAGGTAGAGTCGAGGCGTTTCCCTCTTTCGCTTCATTGGCCTCTCCCGCAAGGGCTCGCCGGCTTGTGGTCAGGCGCACGCGCGCTCTGGATGATTCAGAACTTTTGGGCAATTGTCCAGCAACTTCCGGAAGCCTGATTTGGACTTACGCCAAAGTTTTGCGGAGTCTCGTCGCGACGCGGCCCCTCGATTTCGGCCACCAGCAGGGGTTGCATCCAAAGATGGATGCCCGTAAGATAGTCGTGCGCCCGTAGAAATACGGGCCGCGTATCAGTGCTGCCGGTAAGCATGCGCGCAAAATCTGTGACGATCAAACTCGCGCTAGTTGTGGTTCGGTCAATATTTTGCCAAATGTGGAAGGCGGGGTGTCGAGAGGCACCTTGGCGCGATCGACTTTAGGTAGTCGGCCACGTCGGTGTCAGGATGATTCCTATGCGCAGATGCGCTTGGGTATGATCCACGACTGGGTTTTCGTCGTTCTCACGATGAACTGACGAAGCACATGAGCTTTAACGCGGTACATCATGGACGAGTCCCTGACCTATCCGGGCCAGGGATTCCTGATTGAAGGACGGGTCACCAGAATGAACAGATCAGCAGCAAAGAAGATGAAGCAGCGCAGTGCCGGCAAACCGGACATTGAGTTGGGCAAGCGGATTCGCCTCCGGCGTGTGGAGCAGAAGATCTCGCAGGCCGAGCTCGGCGACAAGCTTGGCGTCAGCTTCCAGCAGGTTCAGAAGTACGAAAAGGGTGTCAACCGGGTCGGCGCCGCGCGCCTTCAGTCGATCGCGAGCGCGCTCGATGTGCCGGTCACCTTCTTCTACGACGGTGACGGCAAGGCCCGCGAAGTCGAAAGCCTTCTGTTCCTGGACAGCGCGTTCAGCCTGCGGTTGCTGCGCGCCTACAGCAAGATCAAGGACCAGACCGTCCAGCGCCAGCTGGTCTCGTTGATGGAATCGATTGCCGCCAACGAAGCCTGAGCGGCGTCATAGGTCGGATCGCTGCGCCACGAAGGCGATCGACCGGACGGATCGGCCGTGACCGCAACGCGGTGCGCTGATCGCAGCCGGAACAATATCAACGCGCTGCCATCGCAGATGGCGGCGCTTTTTTTGTTGCCAGAGCGTTTTCCAGCGATGTGGATACCGGTTCGCGTAGAGAAACGCTTAGTGGATCTGGGCTCCGGATTTCTGCACGATCACGGCCCAGCGATCGACCTCGGCCTTGATGTAGGCTGCAAAACTATCCGGCGTCGATGCAGGCAACGGCTCGAGCGCGAGCGACGTGAGCTTGGCTCGGGTCGCCGGATCGGTGGTCAGCCGGCCGATCTGCCCGGCGAGCTGATCGATGATGCCGCGCGGCGTGCCTGCAGGCGCAACCACGCCCTGCCACGCCACCAGGTCGAAGCCCGGCAGCCCGCTCTCCGCAAGGGTCGGAAGATCCGGCGCTGCTGCGACGCGCTTCGCCGTGGTGACGCCAAGCGCCCTCACCTTGCCTTCGCGAATCTGTTGCAGTGCCGGACGCAGGTCGACCACCATGAAGGGAATGTGACCGGCGACGACATCGAGCAGCGCCGGCATGCTGCCACGATAAGGCACGTGGCGGATGTCGATGCCCGATGCCGCCTTCAGCATCTCCGCACCGAGATGCTGCGGACTCCCGCTACCGGCCGATCCGTAGGCCAATCCCGGTTTCGACCTGGCATAGGCGATGAATTCGGTCAGCGATTTCACCGGAATCGCAGGATTGACGACCAGCACGAAAGGGACGCCGGCGATCAGCGCTATCGGCGCGAAATCCTTGACGGGGTCGTAAGGCAACTCCTTGTACAGCGCCTTGTTGATGGCAAGCGTCGTCGAGGTCGCCATCAGCAGCGTGTACCCGTCCGGATCGGATTTGGCGACCAACTCGGCGCCGAGCGTGGTTCCGACACCGGGCCTGTTCTCGACAGTGACGCTCACGCCAAGCCCGCTCTTCAGATGGTCGGCGACCAGCCGGCCCAGCAGATCCGTGGTACCGCCGGCCGGATACGGCACGATCAGCTTGATCGCGTGATTCGGATAGACACCCGCCGCCAGCGCCGGCAGGTCGGCCAGCAGCAGCAGCGCGCCGCTTCCCGCAAGGACATTCCGACGTGTCAGTGACATGGCATTTCCTCCGGCATTCCCCCTGCTCTTTTTCTTGGCATGTTGCGAACCATACTATCCGCCAACACGACATATCAGCGAAACAAGAAACCGATTCGGGGCGGCAGCGTGGTCGGAAGGTTGCGGCGCTGCAACAGCCGCAACCAGAACTTAATCAAGACGCAACGCTCTTGGGATAAACCATCACGCCCACTCGAACTTGCCGCCATTTGTTCGTCCGGCCAAGGGGCCGATTTTGACTCCAGCGCCACGCGCATTCCGGGGAACGCGATATGCAGAGAGTGACACTCGTTGCCTTGGCCACGATGCTTTCGGCTCTGCCGGCATTCGCCCAGACCGCTGGCGCACCCGGACCGGCCGCGGCACCCCAACCTCATCATGCTACTCCCGCGGCAGCTCCGGCGGCCGCGCAAGCAAACCAGGCAAAGCCGGCCGCACCCGCCTCCACTCCCGAGTCGCGGTCAGCCGCGGCGCTCGCGCTGTCGCACGAACCGACCTACGACCAAGGCACCGCGCAACGGATTCGCGAGGCGGCGCTCAGCTATTCCGATCTCGCCGTCCGCGGCGGATGGCCGGCGATTCCGGCGGACGCGAAATTCGCATTGGGTGTCGAGGGGGCCAATGACGACCTGCTGCGCAAGCGCCTGATCATCACCGGCGACCTCGCCACCGACAAGGCCAGCGGCGCCTATGATGAGGCTCTCGCCGAGGCGGTGAAACGCTTCCAGGTGCGCCATGGCCTCGCCGCCACCGGCACGGTGACGCCGCGGACGCTGGCTGCGCTCAACGTTCCCGTCCAGAAGCGGATCAAGCAGCTCGAGGCGTCGCTGGAGCGGCTCGCCCAGACCGATTTCCAATTCGGGCAGCGCTACGTCGTCGTCAATATTCCTGCCACCTTTGCCGAGGCCGTCGAGGACGACAAGGTCGTGCGGCGCTATCGCGTCATCGTCGGCAAGACCGAAAAGCCGTCGCCGACGCTCACCGCCGAGATCACCAGCGTCAATCTCAATCCGACCTGGACGGTGCCGTCGTCGATCACGAAGACGGAAATCTCGGCGCATATGCGCAAGGACCCCACCTACCTGTCGCGCATGCACATGGACGTGCTCGACGCCCATGACAACCCGGTCGATCCGGCTTCGGTCGACTGGTCCGGAAACCACACGCCGAACGTCACGGTGCGTCAGCAGAACGGCACGTGGAACGCGCTCGGCGCGGTCAAGATCGATATGCCGAACTCCTATTCGGTCTACATGCACGACACCAACCAGCACAGCCTGTTCAGCGACGACTACCGCTTCGATTCGCATGGTTGCTCGCGTGTCGACAACGTCCGCGACCTTGCGGCGTGGCTGCTCAAGGACCAGTCGCAATGGACGCGCGCCGCCATCGACGCGGCGATCGCCACCGGGCAGCGTCAGGACGTCCGGATGCTGAAGAAGGTCCCGGTCGCCTGGATCTATCTCACGGCGTGGATGACGAAGGACCAGACCGTCCAGTTCCGCAACGACATCTACGACCAGGACCAGCAATTGCTGGAAGCCACCGCCGAGGAAGCGGCCTTCTTCAACAAGGCCGTCGAACATCCGCTGACCGCGCATCTCGCGCAGTAACGCTTTGCCATTCTGTCGCGCGGCCAATTGTCGCCCGACGGTCGAAGCGACTTTAGAACTCCGCATTCTCCCCGTTGAACTTACGTCCGTGAAACCAAATGCACGGGCTCGTCTTTTTGTCGCAGCAACCAAGCGGCCGCATGGACGTTTTCAGACTTCAACCAAGGAGATCGCAATGAATATCAAGCTTGCTGTTATTGGACTGGCCGCTTTGGGAAGCGCAGCCTTGATGCCGGGTGCGGCGTCGGCGATGCCGAACGGGCTTCCGCAAGCCAGCCACATCGCAGGCGAAACGTCTGATATCGACCAGGTGCGCTATGTCTGCGATTCCTGGGGCCGCTGCCACTGGCGTCCCAGCGCATATGGCGCCTATGGCTACTCTGGACCGCGCCATCACGGATGGCATCAGCGTCCGCATTTCCAGCGCCCCCATCATCAGGGGCCGCGCCACCACGGTGGACATCACGGCGGCGGACATCAGCACGGCGGACACCGGCGCTAGTGAGTCAACGAGGGGGCTTCGGCCCCCTCATCTCCCTCCCGTCACCCTGAGGTGCTCGCGAAGCGAGCCTCGAAGGGCGACGCCCGACTGTGGCCGTACATGCTTCGAGGCTCGCTCCGCTCGCACCCTCAGCATGACGGGACGAGGATCGAGAACCCGGCCCGTCGCGCTACAGCGCCGCCAGCACCGCATTCGCGACGTCGGCAGTGCCGTTGCGGCCGCCGAACTCGAACGGCTTGATGCCATCGGCATAGACCTTGTCGACGGCGCGCTCGATGCTTTCAGCTGCCTCGGTCGCACCTTCCAGGCCGTGCTTGTCGGCGAGCCAGTCCAGCATCATCGCGACCGAGAGAATCATCGCGGTCGGATTGGCCTTGCCCTGCCCCATGATGTCGGGCGCGGTGCCGTGGCACGGCTGGAACACCGCATAGCGGTCGCCGATGTCGGCCGACGGCGCCATGCCCATGCCGCCGATCAGGCCGGCGGTAAGGTCGGACAGGATGTCACCGAACATGTTCTCGGTGACCATGACGTCGAAGTCCCACGGACGCTTCACCAACGCCGCTGCGGTCGCGTCGATGTAGAGATGATCGGCCTTCACGTCGCGATGACGTTTTGCGGTCTCGTCGAAAATCTCGCGGAAGAATGCAAACGCCTTGAACACGTTCGCCTTGTCGACGCAGGTCAGCCTGCCATTGACGCGGCCGCGCGCCTTGCGGCGTTCGGCGAGGCGGAAGGAAAATTCGAACAGCCGCTCCGAGGTGTGCCGCGTGATCACCATGGTCTCGCGCGCCTCGCTGTCGGTGACGACGCCCTTACCCATCGAGGCGAACAGGCCCTCGGTGGATTCCCTGATCACGACGAGATCGATCCCCTTCTGGTCGGCCCCGACGATCGTGCTCGGCACACCCGGAATCAGCCGCGCCGGACGCACGCCGGCATAGAGGTCGAAGATCATGCGCAATTCGATCTGCGGTGCGATCTCGGTATTGTCAGGATAGCGCACCGACGGCAGGCCGCAGGCGCCGAGCAAGATGGCGTCGGCCTCCTCGCACAGCCGGATTGTGCTCTCCGGCATCGACTTGCCGGTTTCCCTGTAGTTGACGGCGCCGGCCGCCGCCTCGGTGAGACGGAATCTGAGGTCCGTCCTCGCCTCGATCTTGCGCAGCACCTCGAGCGCAGGCGCCATCACCTCCGGCCCGATGCCGTCGCCGCCGAGGACTGCGATGTGAAGTGCGTTGTTGGCGGACATGGGATTCTCCAGAACACAACTGTCATTCCGGGGCGCGAAGCGAACCCGGAATCTCGAGATTCCGGGTTCGATGCTGGCGCATCGCCCCGGAATGACGATAACTCAATTCAAGGCGTCAATACCGCGCGCCCGACCAGCCTGCCCTTCTGCAGATCCGTCAGCGCCTCGTTGACCTTGGCAAGCGGCATCGGCGTCACCGGGATCGCCGGAATTTTCTTCGTGCGCACGAGATCGAGCAGTTCCTGCGTCTCGCGCAGATTGCCGACATAGCTGCCCTGGATCGTGACTGCCTTGATCGGGATCAGCGGCAGCGCCCAGGGCGCGCCGCCGCCGAACAGGCCGACCATCACGAGCTTGCCGCCCTTGGTCAGGCAATCGAAGCCGAGCTGCGCGGTCTGGGCGTTGCCGACCAGATCGATCGCGGCGCGGATCGGCTGGCCCGCCTTCTTCGTCAGCTGCTCCAACGCATCCGGCGCGTTTCCGTCGACGGTCGCGAGCGCGCCGGCGGCCTCGGCCGCCTCGCGCTTCCTGGTATCGATGTCGACCACGATGGCTCCCTTGCCGCCCATCGCCTTCAACAGCGACAGCGCCATCAGGCCGAGGCCCCCGGCGCCGAAGATCACGATCGGGGTATCAAAATCCTTCTCGACCTTCTTCAGCGCGCTGTAGGTCGTGACGCCGGAGCAGGCGTAGGGCGCCGCCGTGATGGGATCGAGCCCCCTGAGGTTGAGCAGATACTTCGGGTGCGGCACCGTCATGTGATCGGCATAGCCGCCGTCGCAGTAGACACCGAGCGCATTCGGCTTGACCGCGCACATGTTCTCGTCGCCACCGAGGCAGGTCGGACATTTGCCGCAGCCGAGCCAGGGATAGGCCAGCGCGACGTCGCCAATCTTGAGGCCGCCCTTGTCGGCCTCGGTCACGTCGGGCCCGAACGCCACGACCTCGCCGACCGTCTCGTGCCCCATCGTGCGCGGCAGCGACACACCACGATCCTTGAGCGACAGCGGCTTGCGGCCGTGGCCGAGATCGTAGCCGCCTTCCCAGATATGCAGATCGCTGTGGCAGACGCCGGCCGCCTTGACCTTGACCAGCACCTGCGTGCCCGACGGTTGCGGCGTCGGATGATCGACCTCTTGCAGCGGGGCATGGAAATCGACGACCTGGAAACTCTTCATCACTGTTCTCCCGGGATCCTGTTCTTGCGGCGGACCTTGCCACGCCTGCCCGCTCGGGACAAACGCGCTCTCGGTCTCTGGTATTCAGATCAGCGGGTGATGGCAAGCCGCGAACTGGCCCGGCGCGACCATGCGCAGTTCCGGCACCTCGTCAACGCAACGCGCGTCCGCCCGCGGGCAACGGGTGCGGAAGCGGCAACCCGATGGCGGCGCGATCGGCGACGGCGGCTCGCCGACCGGCACGCTTTGGGTCGGGCGAACATCCGGATCAGGCACCGGGATCGCCTCGATCAGCAGCGCGGTATAGGGATGCGCCGGGCTTGCAAACAACTGCTCGGACGGGCCGACCTCGCAGAGCCGGCCGAGATACATCACGGCGACGCGATCGCTGACCGATTTCACGACCGCGAGATCATGGGCGATGAACAGCAGCGTCAGGCCGTAGCGCGCCTTCATCTCCTCCAGCAAATTGAGGATCTGCGCGCGGATCGAGACGTCGAGCGCGGAGACCGGCTCGTCGCAGATGATGAATTCCGGGTTCAGCACCAGCGCGCGGGCGATGCAGATGCGCTGGCATTGTCCGCCGGAGAATTCATGCGGCAGGCGTCCACCGACGAGCGCCGGATCAAGGCCGACCGCCGACAGCACGTCGTCAACGATCTGCTTGCGCTTGGCTGGATCGGCGACGCCGGAGATCACCAGCGGCTCGGCGACGATATCGCCGATCCGCCGCCGCGGGTTGAGCGAGGCGATCGGGTCCTGAAAGATCAGTTGCACGCGCCGGCGCATCTTGCGCAGCGCATCGCCCTGCATGGCAGTGAGATCGTGGCCGTCGAACAGCACCTTGCCCGATACGGCCTTGCGCAATTGCAGCACGGCACGGCCGAGGGTGGACTTGCCGCAGCCGGATTCTCCGACCAGGCCCAGCGTCTCGCCACGGGCGATCTCGAGGCTGACACCGGACACCGCGTGAACGGTCCTGCCCCCGACAGCGTATTCGACGACGAGGTTCTCCACCTTCAGCAGCGGATCGGATGAGACCTGTTGCATCATGCGGGAACTCGTGCCGCGATCGGATGGAAGCAGGCATAGAGATGCTCCGGCGTCTCCGCCGCAACGAGCGACGGTTTCTCCGTGCTGCAGCGCTCAGTGGCATAGCGGCAGCGCGGCGAAAACGAGCAGCCCTTGAGCGGCCGGGTCGGATCGGGCGGCCGTCCCGAGATCGCCGGCAGCGGCGTATGCGGCGCGGCATCGAGCTTGGGCAGCGCGGCAAGCAGCGCCTCGGTGTAGGGCATTCGCATCTGCTTGAACAACGCCGGCGTCGGCGCGCGCTCGACCACCCGTCCCGCGTACATCACGGCGACCTCGTCGGCACGGCCGGCCACCACGCCGAGATCATGCGTGATGAGGATCATCGCCATGTGGCGGCGCTGCTGCTCGCGCGCCAAGAGATCGAGGATCTGGGCCTGGATCGTGACGTCGAGCGCGGTGGTCGGCTCGTCTGCGATCAACAGCTTCGGTTCGCAGGACAGCGCGATCGCGATGGCCACGCGCTGGCGCATGCCGCCGGAGAGCTGATGCGGATATTGGGTCAGGCGTTGCTCGGGCGCGGGAATGCCGACGGCCGCAAGCAGTTCGACGCTACGCTGCCTTGCCTTGGCCAGATCGAGCTCGAGGTGCTCCTGGATGGTCTCGATCAACTGGGTGCCGATGGTCAGCACTGGGTTGAGCGAGGTCATCGGATCCTGGAACACGACCGCGAGCGAGCGGCCGCGCAGCTTGCGCAGTTTCTCCGGCGGCAGTTTCAGGAGGTCCTGCCCGTCGAACATCACGCGGCCGGACAGCTTGGCCTTCTTGGGCAGGAGCTGCAGGATCGTCCGCGACAGCATAGTCTTGCCGCAGCCGGATTCGCCGACGATGCCGAGGGTCTTGCCGGCGCCGACGGCGAGATCGACATGATCGACCGCCCGCAGATTGCCACGCGGCGTCGGCAGGTCGACCACCGCATCCTCGACCGAGAGCAGCGTGTCGCTCACAGCGCACCCTGTCTTGGGTCGGTCAGCGCCCGCATGGTGTCGCCGATCAGGTTGAAGGCGAGCACGGTCAGGAACATCGCAATGGCGGGAATGAAGGCGAGCCGCGGCGCCACGTCGAGGCTCTCACGCCCCTCCCCGATCATGCTGCCCCAGCTCGATATCGGCGGCGGCACACCGAGCCCGAGGAAAGACAGCGCGCCCTCGACCACGATGGTGACGGCGACGCCAAGCAGGAAGAAAGCGAGCAGCGGCAGCAGCACGTTCGGCAGCAGCTCACGCAGCAGGATGCGGGCGTGCGACGCGCCGAGCGCCTGCGCGGCGATGACGAATTCGCGCCGCGCCAGCGTCAACGTCGAGGCCCGCGCCACCCGCATGAAGGCGGGAATGCCGAGCACGCCGAGGATGCAGGTCAGGTTGAAGATTGACTGGCCGAGAAAGGCCGTCACCGCCAGCGCCAGGATCAGCGGTGGGAATGCCAGCAGCACGTCCATGCTGCCGACCACGAGCGATTCGAAACGGCCGCGGAAATAGCCCGCGAGCATGCCGAGCGCGCCGCCGATCGTCACCCCGATCACCGGCGCGCAGAGGCCGACGATCAGCGAAATCCGCGCGCCATAGATCAGCCGCGACAGCTCATCACGGCCGAGCCCGTCGGTGCCAAGCCAATGCTCGACTGAGAACGGTGCCCGCCGCTCCAGCATATCCATGTCGGTCGGGCTTGGTAGCGGCAGCAGATCGGCGAAGATCGCAACCGCAAACACCAGCACCATCCAGCCGATTGCGAACCAGAACAGCATTCCGAGCCGGCGCCCGCGCCGCGCCCGTCGCGCGCCGGCCTCGTCTTCGAGGCTGAGCTCAAGCGTGGCCATGGCGGATCCTCGGATCGAGAACGGCGTAGAGCAAGTCGACGATGAAGTTCATGAGCACGAAGCCGGCGGCGACCAGCAGCACCACGCCCTGCAGGATGATGAGGTCGCGGGTGTAGATCGCGCCGACCAAAAGACGGCCGATCCCCGGCAACGCAAAGATCGACTCCACGATCACGGCGCCGCCGATCAGGCGGCCGATATTGATGCCGGTGATGGTGACGAGCGTCAGCGACGAGGGCTTCAGCGCATGCACGAACAGGATGCGCGACGGCTTGAGGCCCTTCGCCTTGGCCAGCGCGATATAGTCCTCCTGCAACGCCGCAATCATGTCGGAGCGCAGCACGCGCATGATGCCCGGCCACTCCGCCAGCGCCAAGGTCAGCGACGGTAGCACCATGAAGCGCAGATTGGCGGGCGGGTCTTCGGTGAACGGCACATAGCCGGTCGCCGGCAGCCAGCGCAGCTCGACCGCGAACAAATAGATCAGCAGGATCGCGGACAGGAAGGTCGGCACCGACAGCATGCCGAACGCCGAGCCGGTCATGAAGCGGTCGAATGCGCTGCCGGCCTTCGCCGCGCAGGCGATCGCGAGCGGCACACCGATCGCAAGCCCGATCAGCTCGGCGAAGATCATCAGCTCGAACGAGACCGGCACGCGATCGCTGACCGCCTGCAATACCGTCTGACCGGTGCGGAACGAGCGGCCGAAATCGCCCTGCAGGATGTGCCAGAGCCAGCCGAAATAGCGCAGCCAGATCGGCTGATCGAGCCCCATGTCATGGCGCAAGGCCGCGACGTTCTCCGGCGTCGCCTGGTCGCCAAGGATCACGTAAGCGAGGTCGCCCGGCAGCAGCGAGGCGATCACGAAGGTCAGCACCGAGACGGCGATCAGCACCGGTATCAGGTAGAAGAGCCGCCGCGCGACGAAGAACAGCATGAAGGTCTTATTCCTTCCACGCGGTCGAAACGTCGAGCACCCCGTTGAACATCTTCGCCACGCCCTTCACCTTCGCGCTCGTGATCGCGTAATAGGTGTTCTGGAAGGTCCAGAACCAGATCGCCTCCTTGTTGATCAGGCGGCTGACCGCGCAATAATCCTCGGTGCGCTTGGCGACGTCGGCGGTGGTCCGCGCGTGCTCGAGCAGCCGGTCGAGCTCCGGATCAGAGAAGTTCGCCAGTGCCACCGGGCTGCCGGTGTGGAAATTGGCGTACATCTGCGGATCGGGATCGGCGAGATCGACGATGCGCCACGGCGTCAGCTGGAACTGGCGCATGAAGGCGCGCGGCACGATGGTGGCCTGATCGATCTGCTCGATCTCCATGTTGGCGCCGACCCGTTTCCAGAATTGCTGCATCACCTGGCCGACGGTGCGCCCGCGCGGCGTCGCGGATATGATCATCTTGAACTCGACCGGCTTGCCGTAATCCTTGATCAGTTCCTTGGCCTTGGCGACGTCTTCCGGCAGTGCGCCGTCGTCCTTGCACTTGACCCAGGAGCCGTCGCCATAGGGATTGCTGGCCGGCCGCGCCAGACCGTTGGTTATCGCCTGCGACATCTTCTTGCGGTCGAGCGCCATCACCAGCGCCTGGCGGACGCGAACGTCATCGAACGGCGGCGCTTTGGTGTTGAAGGCATAGACCTGCGCGCCCGAACCGGCATAGGTGAGCACGGCGAGGCTCGAATCCTTCTGGGCCTTGAGGATGTTGTCGGCGTCGTATTCGTCATCCCAGATAACGTCGGCTTCGCCCGATTGCAGCGACGCAAAGCGCGATTGCGCGTCCGGGAGCGGCTTCAGGATGACGCGGTCCAGATAGGGCTTGCCCTTGTCCCAATAGTCCGGGTTCTTCTCCAGCACCATGCGGTCGCCGGCATTCCATGATTTCAGGATGTAGGGACCGGTGCCGACCGGGTTGCGATTATAGTCGTCGCCCTTGGTCTTCCATGCGGTCGGCGACTGCATGACATTGTTGGAGCTTTGAATCGATTGCGTCGCCGGGAAGTTCACCGACGGGTCGCTGAAATTATAGACGACCGTGAGATCATCGACCACCTGCACGCTAGTGATGCTGGTGATGTAGAAGGCGCAGCGGCATTTGTTGGCCGGGTCCTTCTGGCGGTCGAAATTCTCCTTCACCGCCTGCGCATTGAACGGCGTGCCGTCATGGAATTTGACGCCCGGCCGCAGCTTGATGGTCCAGGTCTTGAAGTCATCCGAATGCGCCCACGACAAAGCGAGCTTCGGCTGCGGCTCGCCCTTGTCGTCAAGCGTCATCAGCGTATCGAAGATCGCGGCTGCCGCGGTGTTGGCCGATGTGTCGTAGACGCCGACCTTGAGCGGATCGAAGCCGGGAATATCGAGTTCCTGGCCGACGGTGAGAGTACCGCCCGACTTCTGCGCGCTGGCGGGCATCGCGAACGCCACCGAAGCAAATCCCGCGACAAGAAATAAACGCGCAATCGCTTGCGCGCGGATGACCGGCTTCATCGATGCTCCCTCCGAGGTCGGCAACGTCCGGTGTTCCGGATCGTCATGTGATAGGCGACAACATTGTCTGGAATTGCCGCGCGCGCAAGACCGTAAGAAGGATGAAAGGCCGCAGGCTAGATCATCGGTTCAGAACCGATGCTCCAGATTCCTGTTTTGACGCGCTTTCTTCTCGCGAACCGGCGTCTACTTCGCTCGAAAACGCTCTAGGCGCGCGCGGTCTTCGACACCGTGAACCCTGCGATCTCACCCTCGGAGAGGCCGATCTCCTTCAGATAGGACAGCGTGTGCTCGCCCAGCGTCGACACGCGCTTGCCGGCGACAACCGTCGCGCCGGACATCCGGAACGGCAAATTGAGCACCTTGAAGGTGCCGCCGCCATCCTCGACCTCGGCCAGAGCGCCGCGATGCGCGATCTGCGGATCGGCAAGCGCCTCGCTCACGGTGCGATAGGCCGACGATGGCACGCCATATTCGTTGAGCGCGGCAAGACAGGCTTGCGTGCTGATTGCGCGCGACCAGGCTTCCACGCCCTCCATCAGGCTCACCCAGTTGTCCCGCCGATCGGAATATCTTGCGAAGCGGGGATCGGCGACCCATTCGGGCCGGCCAATCACCTGCATCAAGTTCTTGAACGTCTTCTCGCTGGCGATCGCCACCATCACATAGCCGTCGGTGGTCTCGATCGGCCCGAACATCGGGCGCTGCGGCGGCTTCACCTCGAATTGCGCCGCCTGCACTTCGCCCAAGGTCAGGCTCAGCATCGATTCCAGCATCGAGACGTCGATGTGCTGCCCCTTGCCGCTGGCACTGCGCTGATAGAGCGCAGCCGAGATCGCACCAAAGGCGTAGACGCCGGTCAGCACGTCGGCGTGATAGATGCCGCAATAGTCCGGCCGGCTGCGGCCCGGCTGGTAGGCGAGATGCGCCATCTCGTAGCCGGAGGCGGCATGGATGACAGGTGCATAGGCCGGCAATTCCGCCGACGGGCCGGTCTGGCCGTAACCGGAGATCGAGCAATAGATCAGCTTCGGATTGATGTCGCTGACCGAGCCATAGTCGAGCTTCAGCCGCCGCATCACGCCGGGACGGAAATTCTCGACCAGCACATCAGCGGTCGCGATCAATCGGCGCACCGCCTCGACACCTTCCTGCGACTTCAGGTCGAGCACAAGGCTGGTCTTCCCGATGTTGAGCTGGCCGAACGCCGTCGAGCAGTTGTTGCGCACCGGCGGGCGGTTCCGCATCGTCTCGCCTTCGGTGGTTTCGATCTTGATCACCTCCGCGCCCATGTCGGCGAGCATACGCGTGCAATGAGGGCCGGCGATCGTGGTCGAAAAATCGAGCACGCGAAGGCCGCCGAAGCTCCGTGTCAAATTCCCCTCATCGTTGCCGGCTATTGTCGTGTTCAAGGCTTCCTCCAACGTTTCCTGCACGCGCGGTTCTTGATTGCTCGACGCCGCGCGACCCTAAAGTGAGCCGCACGGACAGGAAAGCGTCTCGTCCAGACCAGGCCGCCGGCCATGTTGCATTTTAATCAACACCAAACTGGACCTAATCTTGCATAGCCTTTCATGGGCTGGAACGAGGGCGCTTGTTGAAGGTCTTGTTCGTCACAACGGAAATGGACGATTTCGTCCGCGTGGGCGGGCTCGCCGCCGTTTCCGCTGCTCTCCCCCGGGCGTTGCGCCCATGGAGCGACGTCAGGATCATGCTTCCCGGCTATCGGGACGTGATCGAACAGTTCACTCATATTGAAATCGTTGGACAATGCCCTCCGCTCGCGGAGATGCCGGCCTGCACGCTCGGGCGCGCATCGACCAAGGACGGACTGCCGGTCTATGTACTATTGTGCCCGCAACTCTACGACCGTCCGGGCAATCCCTACGGCGACGAGTTCGGCCGCGACTGGCCCGACAACGACATCCGCTTCGGCCGCTTTGCCTCCGCCGCTGCCGAACTTGCAGCCGGGACCTTGGACAAGAATTGGGCAGCAGACCTTGTTCACGCCAATGACTGGCAGGCGGCGCTCACACCCGCTTACCTCGCCTGGCGCGGCGCGCAGATTCCCTCGATCCTGACCATCCACAACCTCGCCTATCAGGGCCTGTTTCCGAGGGACTCGCTGCGACGGATCGGCGCACCGGAAAGCTCCTTCCATATCGACGGCTTGGAATTCTACGACAAGCTCTCCTTCCTCAAGGGCGGGCTCGTCTACGCCTCGCACCTGACCACGGTCAGCGCGACCTATGCGAGGGAGATCACGACCGAAGAGCTCGGCTGCGGGCTCGAGGGCCTGCTGCGCGTCCGCTCCGAGGCTGACCAGTTGACCGGTATCCTGAACGGCATCGACGAGAGCTGGGATCCACGCTTTTGCGCGCAGCTCGCAAAACCCTTCGGCGCCGGCGACTGGAAGGGCAAGCAGGCCAATGCCGACTATGTCCGCCGGCAGTTCGGGCTCGCGCTGTCGCGCGGGCCGATCTTCGGCCTCGTCGCCCGCCTCGTGCACCAGAAGGGTGTCGACCTCGTGCTGTCGGCCGCAGACCAGATCATCGAAGCCGGCGGCCAGATCATCGTCACCGGCAGCGGCGAGCCGGCCCTCGAGGACGCGCTGGTGGCCGCGCACCGGCGCCGGCCGGACGCAATCGGCGTCGTGATCGGCTTCAACGACGCGCAGGCGCGCCGCATCTTTGCCGGCAGCGATTTCACCCTGATGCCGTCGCGCTTCGAGCCCTGCGGGCTGAGCCAGATGTATGCGCAGCGCTTCGGTTCGCTGCCGATCGGCCACCAGACCGGCGGGCTTGCCGAGACCATCACCGACGGCGAGACCGGCTTCCTGTTTCCGCAGCCTTCGGCGGAATCCTTCCTCGGCGGCGTCAGGCGGGCGTTCGATGCCTACCGCACCAAGGACCGCCTCAATACCATGCGCAGCAGCGCGATGGCCAAGTCCTACAGCTGGGACCTCTCGGCCGCCTGCTACGGCGCACTGTACAAGCGGCTGGTGATGCCGCGCGCGGCGTAGAACCTTGATCCCGCCCGCAGCTCCCGGAATGCGTCGCGTTCGGCGCCTGCACCTCTCGACCCGCCCGGACCTTCAGGATCAGACACAAATAGCAACCGACAAATCCAGGCTACGTTGCCGACAGGCAACATACGAGTGCGCTTCTGTGTGCTACCACTTCCACGTGAATGTCTTGGACCGGTTGGAATGCCAAATGCAAACGCCCTTTTCTGCGCCGCACTGATCGCCTTGGTCACAACGACCGCATCTGCAGCCGATCTTGCTCTCAAGGCTCCCGCTGCCCCCCCGATCAAATTCACCTGGACCGGCTGCTATGTGGGCGGCCATGTCGGCGGCACGGTCAGCGATGATCGCTTAGGGACCAGAGTAAACTATGACGGGGATGGCTTCGTTGGCGGCGGCCAGATCGGCTGTGACTACCAGTTTGCGCCGAACTGGGTGATCGGTGCTGAGGGCCGCGCCGCCTGGAGCAGCATGCGGAGCACACATGCCGCCTTCATCCTGAATCCCTTCACGGGGGTGCTCACGCCCACGCAGTTCATCACCACCAACGACTTCCTTGCCTCCGCAACGGCGCGGTTTGGCTATGTCTATGCGGAGCGCTGGCTTGTCTATGCGCGCGGCGGCGTCGGCTGGACCCGCGAACGGGACGAACTTCCCCAAACGCTTCCGACAGGCGTAGCCGTCGATCCGAGCGCGACGTCAGTCCGAACCGGCTGGACAGTTGGGGGCGGCGTGGAATGGGCATTCGCACCGCACTGGTCGGCGAATGTGGAATACAATTATTACGACTTCGGCACGCAAAGCATGACGATGACGAATGCAGTCCCGCTTGTTGCCGTCATCGGCACTGTCGTCCGAGATCAAATTCATGCGGCGACCGCCGGCGTGAACTATCGCTTCTGACATCCTCCGTGGTTCGTCGCGCCGGCGGCCTGCTACAGCGCTCTACAAGAAGCTGATCGGGCCGCGGGCCGCGTAGGGCATGATCCCGAAAGTATGAAGCGACTCCCTTGCGAGAGATGATAGGGAGACTGCGCCCTTTTTCTCCATGGAGATCTGCTCAATGACGCACATCGGTTTCCGCCGCGCTCAAGCGGCCGATCTGCCAGCGATCGTTGCTCTCCTGGCGGACGATGTTTTGGGACGGCAACGGGAGGACGCCAGCTCTCCACCGAACCCGAACTATATCGACGCGTTTCAGGCCATTCTTGCCGATCCTAATCAGTTGCAGATGGTGGCGACCTCGAACGACGAGGTGATTGGTACCCTTCAGCTTACTTTCATCCCCGGACTGGCGCGTAAGGGCGCCTGGCGCGGACAGATCGAGGCGGTCAGAATTGCGGAGACGCACCGGGGATCCGGCGTTGGGCAGCAGATGTTCGAGTGGGCGATCGACCAGTGCAGAGCCAGAGGCTGCAATCTCGTTCAGCTGACGACCGACAAAACACGCTCTGATGCCCACCGCTTCTATGACAGGCTGGGCTTCGTCGATAGCCACATAGGCTACAAGCTGACGCTCTAACGTTGGTCCTCACGCCGTGCGCCGTGTCTCCGGCATTGCCAGCCAGATCACCACGAGCCCAAGTGCGGCGACACTGGCGAGCCCCATGAAGGCCGTGCTGCTGCCGAGCTTGTCGCTGACATAGCCGGCCAGGATCGTGCTGAGCGAAGCGCCGATGCCAACCGCGGTGCCGACGATGCCCTGCGCCAGGTTGAAATGGCCGCTGCCGAAGGCGACGTCGGCCACCACCAGCGGCACCATCACGCTGAAAACAGCGGCGGTGATGCCGTCGAAGACCTGCACGGCGACCAACAGATAGGGATCGGTCACCGTCGCAAACAGCAGACCGCGGACCGCGAGCGAAGCGAACGCGATCAGCAGCAGCGGCCGCCGGCCCCAGGCCTGTGCCTTGCGGCCGACCGATGGCGACGCCAGTGCCACGATGGCCTGCGGCACGATGATGCAGGCGGCGATCAGGATCGGCGCCCATTGGCTCGACCGTGTCGTCACCACGCCGGCCATCAGCGGCAGCATCGCGGCATTGCCGAGCTGGAACAGCAGCATGCTGCCGGCAAAGATCAGCAACGGCCGCTGGCACACCAGGCTCCAGACGCTGGTCGCCTTCTTGTCCGGCTTCTCGCGCGTCACCGCGCCATGGGCCTGCGCGATGTCGATCTCGCGTTCGCGTATCCGCGACAGCGATAGCAAGGTTGGGATCGCGAGAATGAAGGTGACGAGGAACACCGAGCGGCTCGACAGCAGATAGCCGCAGGCGCCCATTAGCGCCGCGGCCGAACCGTTGCCAAGCGAGGCGAACCGCGCGTTGCGCCCCAACCGCTCCCCGATCGCAAGCGGCCCGACCAGGCCGAGGCTGATGGCGGCGATCGCCGGACCCAGCACGCAACTTGCGAGCGCGTGCAGCGTCGCGGCCAGCGCCACCACGGGGAAGATCGGCCACAGCGCATAGGCCAGCGCGCTGATGCCGATGGCGGCCACCGCAAACCCCGCGACGACCCGCTCCGAGCGTGCCGCATCGACGATCGCGCCACCCGGCATCTGGCCGAGCAGGCCGATCACGCCGCCGATCGAGAGCACAAAGCCGATCTCGACCTGGGTCCATTTCTGCGTCGTCAGATAGACCGCGACGAACGGGCCGAAGCCGGTCTGCACGTCGGCCAGGAAAAAGATGAACCAGTCGAGCCCGTGCTGGCTTTCGCGCGACGGCGTGCGCGGCCCTTCGGGCCCGGGTTTATCCAGAGCCAGCGGCACAATGTTGCCGCCGCCGGCTGAACGCTTGCCACGACCGTCGCCAACCATCTCGACGGAATTCGGACGCGCGACCAGCTTCATTCCCCCTAGTGTTCGTCATCCCACGGGTGGAGGCTTCCAGCCGCGCCCAGCACGATCAGCGGCGTATCTTCCTTGTATTCGGGTGCCGCGCTCACTTGCTGCTTGGTCAAATCCAGCGAGATGCTGTCGCTCTTGTTGGAGACGCCGGCAAACCGCAACGCGTTCCAGTCGACCACGATCTTGCGGCTACCGACGCCGAGAAATCCGCCAAAATCGATCACGGCGGCGCGAACCTTGCCGTCGCGGTCGACGATGACGTCGACGATACGGCCCATGTCCTCATTGGCCGCACCAAGCACGGCGCGCCCGAGAATGCCGTGCGCGTCGCGGGCTCCAATGACTGTAACGGACGGCGGCAGCGTCGGTTCCTTTGCCAGTTCCTTCGGTGCGGCCGTGGCCGGTGGAGGGGCCGAATCATCAGCCGCGCGGACGCCGGCAGATGCCAGCAACGCCACCGCGACGAGCGTGAACAGGATTCTCGAACGCATCAAATTCTCCCACAATATTTCTGGCCTCACGCGAGGCAGCGGCGCGACGACGCTCAATGCGTCAGCACGATCGAGACCTGGATCTGCCCGCGCGTCCGCAACACCTCGAGCGACACTTCGCCATTGTGACGGCGCAGCCTTAAGTCGACGCTGGAGGCGCCGAGCCGCAGATCGCGCAACACCACCTCGTTGAGGAATTCCGGTAGCCGCGGGTTACGCAGGCGAATCTCGCCGCGTGAGGTGTCGAATTCGAGCCCAAGCGCCGCCTCCAGCAGGGTGAAGGGCGTTGCACTCGCCCAGGCCTGCGGCGCGCAGGCGACCGGATAAAGCACCGGGCCGCGCCGGCGCTCGCGGCGGAAGCCGCAGAACAGCTCCGGCAGCCGCCGCAGCTCCATATAGCTGGCAGCGTCGAACAATCCCTTGAACAGATGCGCGACCGAATGCTTCAGGCCATAACGCGCTAAACCCAGCGCGATCAGCGCGTTGTCATGCGGCCAGATCGAGCCGTCATGATAGGACATCGGGTTGTAGCGCGCTTCGCCGACCGCGACGGTGCGGATGCCCCAGCCCGAAAAGAACTTTGGGCTCATCAGGTCGGCCGCGACCAATCGCGCACGATCCTCGCTCACGAGGCCGGAAAACAGTAGCTGGCCGGCATTGGACGTACGCACCTTGCACTGCTGCTTGGCGCCGTCGAGCGCCAGCGCATAAGTCCCGAGCTCCTCGCACCAGAAGGCCGCCTCGAACCGTTCGCGCAGGCGCTCGGCCTCGGCTTCGAGTTTCACGGCCTTGTCGGCAAATCCAAGCCGACGCGCCGCACGTGCCGCGAGCCGCTTGCCCGCAAACACATAACCCTGCACTTCCGACAGCGCGATGTATCCTTCGGCCAGCCGGCCATCGGCATGGAAGATGGCGTCGAAGGAGTCCTTCCAGCCCTGGTTCTGCAGGCCTTGCTCGGTGGCGCGCTGATATTCCACAAAGCCGTCGCGGTCCGGATCGCCCGGCCCGTCGATCCACTGCAATCCGGCTTCGACCGCAGGCCACAGCTCGCGCAGCGTCTCTTCGTCGCCGGTACGCTCGAGATAGAGCCCGGCCAGCAGCACGAACAGCGGCGTCGAATCGACGCTGCCGTAATATTGCGCGAACGGCACCTCGCGCAGCGCCGCCATCTCGCCGCCGCGCATCTCGTGCAGTATCTTGCCGGGCGCGGCATCGGCCAGCGGATCGACCGTCTTGGCCTGGAAGAAGGCCAGCCGCTTCAGCACGCCCTTGGCGATCCGCGGGTCGATCCACAGCATCTGCATCGCGGTGATCAGGCCGTCGCGGCCGAACGTCGTCGAGTACCAGGGAATGCCGGCATAGGGATAGCGGCCCTGCGGTGTCTCGGTCATTAGCATGTTGAGGTCGGCCATCGCCTGGCACAGCACCTCATTGAAGATGTTGTTCGAGGTCTCGATACTGGCAGCACCTGCCGTCAATGTCCGCATCTCGCGGCGATGCGCCAGCAGACCGCGGAAGAACGGCACCGGCTTCTGCATGATCGGCTTGTTGCAGGAGACCGCGACGAACAGCGAGGTCACCTGCCCCGGCGCGAGGTCCAGATGATAGGTCGCCGCGTTCACCGACAGCCGGGTCGGCCGCGGTTCGAAATGCAGCGCGGTTATCCGCGACTGATCGTCGAGGCCGCAATATTCCAGCACGACATCGGTCGGCCCCAGCAGCTTGTTCGCGCCCACGCCGCGCCGCGGACGGCGCTCGCCGCGCACCTCGAACAAATCGGCAAAGTCGTTGTCGAACAGCAAAGTGAGATCGACGCTCGCGGGACTTTCACCGTGATTCTGCACGCCGATGCGCTGATAGGCGGTGCCGCGCCACAGGAAGATCGAGCGCACGATGTGCAGCGTGTCCTTTTGCAGCACCAGGCGACCGTCGCGGTAGACGTCCGAATTGGTGAGGTCGACCGTCAGAGCCGAATTGTCGTCGCGCATGTTGGAGCCGAGCAGCAGCGGCTGCACCTCGTCCAGCACCATCTCCAGCCGCGCCAGGTAGCGCGTGTCGGCGTTGAACAGCCCGTCCGGGCCGCCGGCCGAGGCGCCGATGTCGCCATGGCTGTCGAGCACGATGAAGGTGTCGTCATGCTTGAGCGAACGCCGCGGCCGCGCCGCGGGCCCGGTCATTGGAATGTAGAACGGCGATTCCATGACAATCTGCTCGGTGATGCGAGCGCTGATCTGCGTAACGACATCGGCTGCCATCTGATCCTCGGGCGACTTTCATTGCTGCGACGAACGCACCGGAACGCAAGGACGTTGGATGACGCAGGCTCAGGCCGCGCTGGCAGAGAGACGGCCCATTTCGCGCGCAACCAGGTCGCGATACGGCCCTTTGCCCTTCACGAGTAGGTCAGGCGGACCATCCTCGATGATGTGGCCGCCCTGCAGCATCACCACGCGATCGAAATTGCGCAGCGTCGCGAGGCGATGCGCGATCGCTACCACCGTACGCCCGCGCATCAGCCGCGACAACGCCTCGCGGATTGCTTCCTCGGAGTCTGCGTCGAGCGCGGCGGTGGCTTCATCCAGCAGCAGGATCGGCGAATCCTTCAGGAAGGCGCGCGCGATCGCGATCCGCTGCCGCTGGCCGCCGGAAACCTTGATGCCGCGATCGCCGACGATGGTGTCCATGCCCTCCGGCAGGGTTTCGATGAAGTCGCAGCGTGCCGCGACCGCCGCCCGCAGCACTTCGTCGTCGGAGGCGTTCGGCCGGCCGTAGCGGATGTTCTCCATGATCGAGCGATGGAACAGCGAGATGTCCTGCGGCACCACGGAGATCGCCTCGCGCAGGCTGAGTTGGGTGACGCGGGAAATGTCCTGGCCGTCGATCGTGATGCTGCCCTGCTCGACGTCGTAGAAGCGCTGCAGCAGCGTGAACAGGCTGGACTTGCCGCCGCCGGACTGACCGACCAGGCCGACCCTCTGGCCGGGCTGGATGCGCAGGCTGAAGCGTTCGAACACCTGCATGCCGCCGGGATAACCGAACGTCACGTTGTTGAAGGCGATCGCCGCGCCGCTCTTCACCAGGGGTTCGGCCTCCGGGTGATCGTTCAGCTCATGCGGCTGCAGCAGCGTCGCGAGCGCCTCGGTCAGCCGCGCGACATGCTGGGTGACGTCGACCAGCGCAACGGCAAGATCGCGGGTGGCGCTCAGGATCGAGATGCCAAGCGTACAGACCAGCACGACATCGCCGGTGGTCGCCGCGCCCTGCTGCCAGAGATTGATGGCCCAGGCCAGCATTGCGATGGTCAGCACCACGGTCACGGCGGCGTGAGTGAGGCGGAGTTTCTCCAGATAGCGCAGGGAACGGCCGCGCGCGACGACTTCGCGATTCACCGTCGCATCGAAGCGATCGTGCTCGTAGCGAAGCCCACAGAACGCCCGCACCAGCGGCAGATTGCTGATCACATCGACCATTTCGCCGTCGACCGCCGCAGCCTTGTTGGCGAATTCGTCATGCAACGGCTTGCCGGCGGCGGCCAAATGGAACATTGCCAGCACCATGGTTCCCGATATCAGCACGAGCACGGCCGACATCGTCAGGCTGACGGTTCCAATCAGCGCGATCGCCGAGAAGGTCGCGATGCACGGCGGCAACACGTTCCATACGAACATGTTCTCGACGGTGAAGACCGCATTCGAGGTCGCGGTGATGCGGCTGGTCAGCATGCCCGGCAGGCGATCCGAGAAATAGCTCGGCGCGTGGCCGGTGAGATGACGGAACATGTCGCGGCGAAGGTCGCCGGTGACGCCGACAAAGGTGAAACTCCCGGTCCAGCTAGCAATCCGCCACAGGAAGTTGTCGGCGGCGATCAGCGACATGAGCAGAGCGAATGCCAGCCATACGCCACCAGCGTATGACGGACCGGCGGACAGGGCATCGACCAGACTCTTCACGCCGTATTGCGTGCCCACCGAACAGGCAACAGCCGCAACGACGGCCGACAAAATTACAACATGCGCGCTGAGACGCTGGCGCAGATAGCGCAGCACGAAGGGAAGGGGACGGTGCGCATATCCTGACAGATGATCCATGACGTCCTGCAAAGCCTGTTGAGAGACCCGTTGAGGGTGAACGGGATCTTTTTACTTAAGTTTCCCGTGCACGATGACGTGAAGAGCGGCGTGTCGAATCCTTGGTGCAGCCATCACTGCGCAACAATTTTGCAACGGTGCCGTCGGCAAAACCTGTTGGAGCGGGATGGCATCAGCAAGACCAGAGTGTGAAGGAAGGAAGGAGCGGCAGATCTCACACCCATAAGGAACCTCGCACGTGCGAGAACGTTCCCGTCTCGGCATACCGGTGCCATCAAAGGGCTAAGGGTTCTTGTTCATCCACATCACACACAGGAGACGGAGACATGCGCATCGCGCAGGTGGCCCCGCTGACGGAGGCTGTTCCCCCCAAACTCTACGGTGGCACCGAACGGGTCGTGCACTGGTTGACCGAAGAACTTGTCGCGCTCGGCCATGACGTCACTTTGTTCGCCAGCGGCGATTCCCAGACATCAGCGAAGCTCGATGCGACCTGGCCCAAGGCACTACGCCTCGACGGTTCCGTCCGCGATGCCAATGCGCTGCATATGGTGATGCTGGAGCGCGTCCGGCAGAAATGCGACGATGACGAGTTCGACTTCCTGCACTTCCATCTCGACTACTATCCGTGGTCGCTGTTCCACCGACAGCCGACGCCGTTCCTGACCACGTTGCACGGCCGGCTCGACCTGCCCGAGCATCAACCCGTCTTCAACACGTTCTCCAAAATCCCGGTCATCTCGATCTCCAATGCGCAGCGGCGGCCGGTCCCGCAGGCGCATTGGGTGCGCACCATTCATCACGGCCTGCCCGAGAACCTGCTGACGCCACAGCCAGCCAAGCCGTCCTATCTCGCCGTGCTCGGGCGCATCGCGCCGGAGAAGGGCGTCGACCGCGCGATCAAGATCGCGACCCGCTGCGGCATTCCCCTGAAGATCGCGGCAAAGGTCGATCGCGCCGATCAGGACTATTATGACGAGTTGATCAAGCCGCTGATCACGAACAATCCGCTGGTCGATTTCATCGGCGAGATCAGCGACCGCGAGAAGCCGGATTTTCTCAGCGGTGCGATCGGCCTGTTGGTTCCGATCGACTGGCCGGAGCCGTTCGGTATCGTCATGATCGAGGCGATGGCCTGCGGCACGCCGGTCATCGCCTACAACCGCGGCTCGGTGCCTGAAGTGATCGACGATGGCCTGACCGGCTTCATCGTCGAGGACGAGATCAGCGCCGTCGCAGCCGTCGGTCGCCTTGGCACGCTCAACCGCGACGCCATCCGCAAGCAGTTCGAGACTCGCTTCACCGCACGCCGCATGGCGC
Organism: Bradyrhizobium sp. LTSP885; assembly: GCF_000938305.1. Lineage (GTDB taxonomy): Bacteria > Pseudomonadota > Alphaproteobacteria > Rhizobiales > Xanthobacteraceae > Bradyrhizobium. The sequence goes on along the minus strand of NZ_JYMT01000018.1, from coordinate 263,828 downwards.
TCGACTATCTCGCCGCCTATCGCAGCCTGATGGAAGCCAAGCCACGCTTCAAGCTGGTGGCGAGCGCCGAGTAAGAGTTGCAGCGGCCGATCGAATGATCCGGCGGGCTGGCAGACACGTGCCGCCGGTCTGTCGGGTCATTCGATTGTCAATAATAGTACTGCGGACGACCACGTTTCGTGTGATTGCTGCGATGCACGCGGCAACGCCGCCTCGCGCCGATATCGCCTTTGCGATTGCCGGATTACGTGCTCTTATGCGCCCGCTTGATCAAAAATAAAAAAGCGAACGGACGGAACAGCCGTACCGCGGTCGCGCAGGGGGAACACCATGACAGGGAACCGCAGGCCTTCGGCCATTAATAATGCCGCTCCGGCCAAAGCCTCACAGAAGAAGCTGAACCGCCGCAAATTCCTGGTCAGGACCGGCGGTGTCCTCGCCGCCGGTGCGTTCGGTGCCGTCCCGCTGCGAGGCTGGGCCGCCGACCCGATCAATATCGGCGCGCTCTATCCGACCACCGGCAGCATGGCGCAGATCGGCACTGGCTGCGTCGCCGCAGCAAAGCTCGCCGTCGAAATGGTCAACGAGGCCGGCGGCATCAAATCGCTCGGCGGCGCCAGGCTCAATCTCATCATCTCGGACGTGCAGAGCGACACCACGGTGACCCGCACCGAGACCGACCGCCTGATATCGGGCAACAAGCTCTCGGCGATCCATGGCTGCTATGCCAGCGCGCTGACGCTGATCGCAAGCGAAGTCTGCGAGCGCGCCAAGGTCCCGATCATCACCGGCTCGAGCTCCGACCAGCTCAACAAGGGCCGCACCTACACCTTCACGCCGTTCGCGCGCGCCTCGCAGTTCGCCAAGGCGCAGTTGCAGATGGCCAAGCTGGTCAGCGATCAGGCCAAGGTCGCCGTCATCTTCGAGAACACCGCGTTCGGCACCTCGACCTCGAATGGCCTGAAGGAACAGGCGCCGGGGGAAGGCGTCGAGATCGTGATGTTCGAGCCCTACTCGGCTGGCTTCACCGATGCGAGCCCGCTGATCAACAAGGTCAAAGCCTCCGGCGCCAACACGCTGTTCTCGCTCTCCTATCTCAACGACCTCATCCTGATCGTCCGCACCGTCAAGCAGGTCGGACTCAATGTCGCGATCAACGGCGGATCCGGCGGCTTCGTGATGCCGGACTTCTACAAGAATGTCGGCAAGGCCGCCGAGGGCCTGCAGGGCGTTGCGCACTGGAATCACGATGTCAGCGACGAGGCCCAGAAGGTCAACGTCGAGTTCAAGAAGCGGACCGGGGATTTCGCGTTCGAATATGCCGGCGGATTGGTGGCGCAGACCTTCATGCTGGCTGACGCGCTGGAGCGGGCAGCGTCTGCCGATCCCAAGAAGGTGCGCGACGCGCTCTCGACGCTCGACGTCTCATCGGGTTACGCGGCGATGGCGCCCGGCGGCAAGGTCAAGTTCGGGCCCGACGGCAAGAACGTCTACGGCCGTCCGGTCGGCGTGCAGTGGCAAAACACCGATCTCGTCAGCGTCTTCCCGAAGGAAGACGCCCGCGCTCCACTGATGAAAACCTGAACGCTGGTCGCATCCCATGGTGGAGACACTGGTCCAGGCCGTGATCAACGGCCTGCTCATCGGCGGCATCTACGCGCTCGTCAGCATCGGCGTCACGCTGATCTTCGGCGTGGTCAAGATCGTCAATTTCGCCCAGGGCGAATTCGTGATGATTGGAATGTACATCTCGTTCTTCCTCGCCACCCAGTTCGGCATCGATCCCTTGGTCTCGCTGGTCGTCTCGATGCCGGTGCTGTTTGTCGTAGGCGTGCTGATCCAGCATTTCCTGATCCGCAGGGTGCTGGGGCCGAACGACATGCCGCAGATCTTCCTGACCTTCGCGCTGTCGTTGTTGCTCTTGAACCTTGCGCTGATGCTCTTCACCGCGAATTACCGCACCGTCCACACCTCCTATTCGGACGAAGCCTTGCATTTCGGCGGGCTCTACGTTCCCGTGGCAAAACTGATCGCATTCGGCGTCGCGATGGCGCTCAGCGGCCTGCTCTGGCTGTTCCTGCACACCACCGATCTCGGCCGGGCAATGCGGGCGGCATCGCAGAACCGCGATGTCGCGATGCTGATGGGGATCAATCCCAACCGCGTGTTCGCGGTCGCATTCGGCGCCGCGCTGGCGCTGGCGGGTGCCGCCGGATCGCTGTTGATGCCGTTCTATTCGGCCTATCCGTTCGTCGGCCAGACCTTCGTGCTGATGGCGTTCGTCGCGGTCGTGCTCGGCACGCTCGGCAATGTGATCGGCGCGCTGGTCGCCAGCCTGATGATGGGCGTCGCCGAATCGCTCGGTATCCAGTTCGTCGGCGCCGATTCCGGATTGATCGTGGTGTTCGCGATGCTGCTGCTGACGCTCGCCTTCAAGCCCACCGGCCTCGGCGCCAGGAGAGGCCGCTGATGCTGACCTCCGGGAAAATGAAGTGGCTGTGGCTCGCGCTGGCCGCCGTGGTCCTGATCGCCCTGCCCCAGCTCATCACCTCGTCGTTTGCAGTCGACATCCTCATCCGCATCCTGCTGTTCTCCTTCATCGGCGTCGCCTGGAACCTGATGGGCGGCTACGCCAAGCAGCTGTCGCTCGGGCACTCCGCCTATTTCGGCCTCGGCGCCTACACCTCGACCATCATGCAGGTGAACTACGGCATCTCGCCCTGGATCGGGATGATCGCCGGCGGCGTGGTCGCGATGCTGGCGAGCCTGCCGATCGGCTGGCTCTGCTTCCGCCTGCGCGGCCCCTATTTCACCATCGCCACCATCGCCACGGCACAAGTGCTGATGCTGATCTTCCTGAAATTCCGCGACTTCGCCTGGGGCGCCGAGGGCACCACGATCCCGAACCTCGGCAGCGCCCCGCTGATGATGCAGTTCGAGGACAAGGCATCGTACTATTACGTGATCCTCGGCCTGCTGGTCGTCGGCCTGTGGGTCACCCATCTGATCGAGAGATCGTGGATGGGCTACTACCTCGTCGCGATCGGTGAGGATGAGGACGCGGCGGAAGCCATCGGCGTCAACGCGCCGAAGATCAAGCGCGACATCTACCTGATCAGCGCGTTCCTGACCGCGCTCGCCGGCACCTTCTACACCCAGTACATCTACTTCATCGATCCCGCGACCGCCTTCAGCTTCAGCGTCTCGATCGAGGCCGCGCTGGTGTCGATCGTCGGCGGCATCGGCACGCTGTGGGGACCTGTGATCGGCACCGTGCTCTTGGAGACCACGTCGGCGCTGCTGCAAAGCTGGCTCGGCAGCTCGGTCGGCGGCATCCAGCTCACCGTCTACAGCGTGATCCTGATCGCGGTGATCCTGTGGCGGCCGACGGGGCTGATCGGCGTCGCCCGTGAAGCCTATCAACGCTATTTCAGGCGCAAGCCGGCGCGTGTGTAAGGGCAGACGATGGCGGACGCATTGGTCATCAAGGGTCTCAGCAAGCGCTTCGGCGGCCTGCGCGCCGTGCAGGACGTCAGCTTCTCGGTTCAGGAGAACGAGACGGTCGCACTGATCGGACCGAACGGGGCCGGCAAGACCACCAGCTTTCACCTGATCACCGGATTCCATCGCCCGGACTCCGGCTCGGTGCTCGCCTTCGGCAAGGAGGTCGTGGGCTTGCGGCCGCATGACGTTTGTGCGCTCGGTATGGCCCGCACCTTCCAGGTGGCAAAGCCGTTCGGCGCGATGACGGTTCTCGCCAACGTGATGACCGGCGCCTTCCTGCGCGACCGGCACGTTGCCGCTGCGCGGCAAAAGGCGCTCAAGGCGATCGACTTCGTCGGCCTCGGCGCCAGGGAACAGACGGCGGCCAAGGACCTCACCACAATCGACCAGCGCCGGCTGGAGATGGCCCGCGCGCTGGCGACGCAGCCAAAGATCCTGCTGCTCGACGAAGTCATGGCCGGGCTCAACCCGTCCGAGATCGACCAGGCGGTCGCGCTGATCAAGAAACTTTCCACCGCGGGCCTGACCATCGTGATCGTCGAACATGTGATGCGCGCGATCATGGCGGTGGCCCGCCACATCGTCGTGCTCGACCACGGCCAGAAGATCGCCGAGGGCACGCCCAAGGAGATCGTGGGGAACCCCGAAGTGATCCGCGCCTATCTCGGCTCCTACGTGCATCCGCCGGGAGACGCCAATGCTTGAGCTCACAGGCGTCAGCGCCAGCTACGGCTCGGTCCCGGCCATCACCGACGTCAGCATCTCCATTGGCGAGGGCGAAGCCGTCGGTCTGTTAGGGGCCAACGGCGCCGGCAAGAGCACGACGCTGCGCGCCGTGTCCGGCCTCGTCAAACTGTTTGCGGGCAAGGTCACCTTCGATGGCGTCGATCTCGCCACGCTGCCGCCGTATCGGATTCCCGAACTCGGCATCGCGCATGTCCCAGAGGGCCGCCAGGTCTTTCCGGAGATGACCGTGCAGGAAAACCTCGAGATCGGCGCCTATGTGCCGAAGGCCAAGGCGGATCGGGCGCGCACGATGGAACTCGTCTACAACATCTTCCCGCGCCTCGCCGACCGCAGGAAGCAGCTTGCGGGAACCATGAGCGGCGGCGAGCAGCAGATGCTCGCGGTCGGCCGCGGGCTGATGCTCAAGCCGCGCCTCCTGATGCTCGATGAACCCTCGCTGGGCCTCGCACCCGTGATGACCGACGTGACCTTCGAGAAGGTCGGCGAGATCCACAAGATGGGCACCGCGATCCTCCTGGTGGAGCAGAATGTCAGCCGCGCACTGTCGCTGGTGCAGCGCGCCTATGTGCTGGAAAGCGGCAATGTGATCATACACGGCACCAGCACCGAGCTTGCCAACAACAAGCAGGTGCAGGCGGCGTATCTGGGGATTTGAGGCGGGATCACGCTCCACCCTCGTCATTCCGGGGCTCGCGTCAGCGAGAACTAAGATGCGCAATTGCGCATCCGAGAATCCATACGCCCACGGGGCCTGCGGCCTGATGGATTCCGGGCTCGCGCCAAGAGGCGCGCCCCGGAATGACGACTGTCACACCACCACCGTCCGTTTCGGCTCGACAATCTCGAACATCCGCGGAAACTCGTCCATCAGCGCCATCAATTCGGCGAGCCGCATCGGGTCGCCCGCGGCCTTGATCTTGCCGGCGCCGACGGCGTCCGGGAACGTGGTCAGCTTGGCGACGATCTCGTCGAGCGTGCCGCGCGCCAGCGTGAAGCTGGCATGGGCATCGCCCGCCTGCGCGCCCTTGACGTAGGTCAGCGCCGCATTCTCGAGATTCAAGATGAAGCTCTCGCCGGCATCGGTGAAATTCCAGTTCAGCACGATGCGCTTGCCCTCCGCCTTGGGACCGTTGAGGCGGACGCCGAGCACGTCGAACAGCTGCTCGGTTCGCAACGCAGCCAGTGTCTCGCGCGGCATCGGGGCGCGCGGCGGCGTCTTCGGCATACCCTGGCGCAATTCCTGCGCGCCGAACAGATAGGCGTTGCGCCAGGTCGAGCTTTCCGCCGCGTAGCCGAGCTGCTCGAACGTGTCTGCCAGCATCGCGCGCGCCGCCTGGTTATCCGGCTCGGCAAACACGAGATGGCTGACCGCCTGCGCGACGAAGCGGAATTCGCCCTTGGCGAAATCTGCTTCAGCACGTTTCAGGATCGCGTCGGCGCCGCCCATGTACTCGACATATTTCTTGCCTGACTCGACCGGCGGCAGCGGATCGAGGTTGACCGGATTGGCGTCGTACCAGCCGAGATACTTCTGGTAGATCGCCTTCACATTGTGCCTGATATGGCCGTAATAGCCGCGGCCGTGCCAGGCGCCTTCGAGGCTCTGCGGCAGGCGGATCGTCTCGGCAATCTCGGCCGCATTGAGTCCGTGGTTCATCAGCCGGATGGTCTGGTCGTGCGCGTATTTGTAGAGATCGCGCTGCTGGCGGATCATGGTGTCGATGCGCTCGCGCCCCCACACCGGCCAGTGATGCTGGCCGCACATCGCCTCGGCCTTGCCGCCCCACATCTGCAGCGCCTCGCCGAGATATTTCGACCAGGCCAGCGCGTCGCGAACATCGGCGCCGCGGAACGGCAACAGATTGTGGAAATTATGCGTGCAGTTCTCCGCGAGGTTCAGAAGCTTGTAGCGCGGCAGGAAGAAATGCATCTCCGCGGGCGCTTCACTGTTCGGCGCCATCTGGAATTCGAATTCGACGCCGTCGATGATCCTGACGTCGCCGGTCGCAATAATCAGATCGGTCGGCCGCAGCAACGCCACGGAGCCCGCCGCCATGGTCTTGCCGAGCCCGCAATCGACCTGGCCGCGCACGCCCTTGGTCAGGAACGGCCCGAACTGGTATTGCGCGCGGCGCAGCATTGCCGGCCCCGCAATGATGTTCTCGGAAACCGCGTGCTCCATGAACAGGTTTGGCGCGATGATCGGAACGCCGGCCGCCAGCATCTCGTCGTCGATCACGCCGCGCGCGCCGCCCCAATGGTCGGTATGAGTGTGGCTGAAGATGACGGCCACGACCGGCCGCTTGCCGCGGTGCTGGAAATACAGCTCCATCGCCGCGCGCGCCCCCTCGATCGAGGTCAGCGTATCCACGACGATGACGCCCTTGTCGCCTTCGATCAGCGTCATGTTGGCGATGTCGAGCCCACGCACCTGGTAGACGCCAGGGACCACCTCGAACAGGCCATGATGCATGTTGAGCCGCGACTGCCGCCACAGGCTGGGATCGACGGATGGCGGCGCGTTCTCATCAGACAGAAAGCCGTAAGGCTCGAGGCTCCAGACCGTCCGCCCCTGCGCGGAGGCGATCTTCGCATTCTCGATGGTGCCGAGGAAGCCGCGCGCGGCATCGTCGAAATCCCTGACATCGGAGAACGGCAGCGCCTTCAGCGTCGCCTCGTGCTGCGCGATAACGGAGGCGGATGCGGCCTTCGGAGTCTGTTGCGAAGTATCGGCTGTCGTCATGGTCGTTTACTCCCTCGCATTGTTATTGGTCGCGCTTCACTCAGCGAAACTGCACACCTTCGAACTGCCCGCTGCGGCGCCACTCGTCGATATATTTGAAGTAGGCCAAGGCACCGGCCGGATAGCCGACGTTAAGCTTGGCGGCCGGGCCGGGCTCGTGCCCTTCGTTGTTATAGTAGCCGGGCGTGCAGTCCGGCCCGCCGATCATCCGGCCAACGCTCGTCAGCAGCAGCTCGATCCAGCGATCTTCGGCTTCCTTGCTAACTTCGATCTGCGCAAAGCCGTTCGCCTGCGCGTGGCTCACCATTTGTGCGATCGTCCTCGCCGCCTCGGTCAAATTGTGCGGCACGTTGGAAATGAGATTGGCGCCCTGCGTCGGCTGCACGAAGAACGCGTTTGGAAAGCCGTGGACGTGGATGCCGTGCTTGGTGCGCATGCCCTGTGCCCAATACTCCGACAGCTTGACGCCATCCCGACCCGTCAGGTCGAAGCCCGCGCGGCGCTTGTATTCCGTGCCGACCTCGAAGCCGGACGCATAGATGATGCAATCGAGTTCGTACTCCTTGCCTGCGACAACGATCCCGTTCTCGGTGATCTCATCGACCCCCTTGCCGTCGGTATCGACCAGATGGGTGCCGGGCGTATTGAACGCCTGCAAATAGGCGTCATGGAAGCACGGCCGCTTGCAGAGCTGGCCGTACCAGGCCTTGAGATTCGCAGCCGTCTCGCGATCGCGGACGATCGTGTCGATCCGGTTGCGGATTTCCTCCATCTTTTCGAAGTCGGAATCCTCGAAAGCGGCCCGCATGTTCTGCACGGTCCGTTGCTCGCGCGGCAGCAGCATGACCTTGGCACGGATCCGCTTCGACAAATCGGTCCAGCCATCCTGCACCAGATCCTCTTCCGCGGAGCCGCCGGCCTGATTTGCAGTGAAATTTTCCAGCCAGCGCAGTTGCCAACCGGGCGTAGCAATATCCGCGAACCATTTTGGATCAATCGGAGCATTGCCGCGCACGTCGACCGACGATGGCGTGCGCTGGAACACGTAGAGCTCCTTGCAGGCGCGCGCGAGGTGCGGCACGCACTGCACGGAGGTTGCACCTGTCCCGATGATGCCGACGCGCTTGTCGGCGAGCTTCTCCAGCAGCGCGCCCTGGGGATTACCGCCGGTGTAGTCGTAATCCCAGCGGCTGGTGTGGAACGAATGCCCCTTAAAGTTCTCGATGCCGGGAATGCCGGGAAGCTTCGGTACATGCAGCGGACCGGTGCCGATGCCGACATATTGCGCGGTAAAGGCGTCGCCCCTGGTGGTGCGGATCGTCCAGCGCGAATGGGCCTCGTCCCAGTCGAGGCTCACCACCTCGGTGTGAAACAGCGCGTTGTCGGTGAGGCCGAAATGTCTGCCGATCCGCTGGCAGTGCGCGAGGATTTCAGGCGCGTGCGCGTATTTCTCCGACGGCATGTGGCCGGTCTCTTCCAAGAGCGGCATGTAGACCATCGACGCCGTGTCGCATTGCGCGCCGGGATACCGGTTCCAGTACCAGGTGCCGCCGAAATCGCCGCCCTTCTCGATGATACGGACGTCCTTGATGCCGGCCTCGGTCAGCCGCGCCGCGGTGGCAAGCCCGGCAAAGCCACCGCCGATGAAGGCGAAGGTGACGTGGTCGGTCTTCGGCGCACGCGGGGTGACCGGCGTGTAGGGATCGTCGAGATAGTGCGCCAGCTGTCCCTTGATCTGGAGATACTGGTCGTTACCGTCAGCGCGCAGCCGCTTGTTGCGCTCCTCCAGATATTTTTGACGCAGGCGCTCCTTGTCGATTGCAGAGGGTTTTGCGTCCTGGGGCCGGTCAGTCATGGTCATCAGCAAGCGCCTCACTCATCGGGCTTTTGGGTGCGTTCCAGCGCAAATAACCCCATATCGACACAATTGGCAAATTCATTTCGGTATATTGACAAAAATGGCCATCTGAGACCATTATTTTGCATGACGTCGCTGATTACGGCCGAACCGCAAACCGATCCGTCCTTTGCGACCACTCTGGCGCATGGGCTCGATGTACTGGCGGCCTTCAGGAGGCACCCCGGCGCGCTGTCGAATGCCGAACTCGCCCAGCATACCGGCCTCTCAAGGCCGACGGTGTCGCGGCTGACCTACACGCTCGAGCAGCTCGGTTACCTCGGGCGCGACCCAAAGGGCCGATTCGTACTCGGGCTCGGCGTGCTCGCCGCGGCCTATCCGGTGTTGTCGTCCCTCAAAGTCCGCCAGCTCGCGCGTCCTCTGATGCGCGACTTCGCGACCTATGCCGGCGGCACGGTATCGATCGCAATGCCGTTCGGGCTCGACTTCATCTATGTCGAGACGCTGCGCACCACCGATGCGGCGCCGCATGTGCCTGACGTCGGCTTCGTCAGCACGCTGGCGCCGACCGCGGTCGGACGCGCGCTGTTGTCGCTGTTCACTGGGGACGAGCTCGACGCCTATGTGGCGCGCGTCAAAGCTGAGCGCCCGGACGAGTTCGATTACGTCGAGAGGCGCACGCTGCCTGATATCGAGCTGTGCAAGGAGCGCGGCTTCGCCGTCTCGCTCGGCGAGTGGCGGCGCGAAATCTTCGGCGTCGCCGCGCCGCTCTACCGGACGCCATCAGGCGAATGCCTGGCGGTCAATTGCGGCGTTCCCTCATTCCGCTTCAGCGCCGAACAGATCGAGCGCGAATGCGGCCCGCGCATCCTCGGACTCGCCCGCAGCATCCGCGCGCTGGTGGCGGAGGGGTAAGAAAAGCGGCGGTGTATTAACGCAGCAAGAGCCTATCCACGTCATTGCGAGCGAAGCGAAGCAATCCATCTTTCCGCATTCGCGGACGCATGGATTGCTTCGTCGTTTCGCTCCTCGCAATGACGGCGGATAAAGCCGTGCTGGCGTCGAACGGATTCCCTACGCCAGGTAATTGCCTTCGAGCGCCGGCATGATGTCGAGCACCTCGAAATAGTGGTCCCAGAACCGGGTGTCACGAAGGTGATCGCAGAACCAGGCCCAGGCCGTCAGGTCGCGGGTTTCGCAAATCATCACGTCGGTCGCCCTGGTCGAGAAAGCCTCCGGTTCGAACCAGCGTATCCGGAGTTCGGGGCGCCGCCGGAGCAACGGGATGATTTCCTCGTCCAGGAAGGCGCGGCGCTGCTCGGTCTTCAGATCGAGCCAATGCCGCGTGGTCTTGACCATGACGAAGATGTGGAACGTGTGGGGATCATCCTCATGTTCAGGGAGGACGGCGGAAATTGTCGATTGCGATGTGGTCATTGATCAGTTCTCCTTTCGCGTCCATAATGTGAGTAATTGCTCGTATTCCACAACTCGCGTTTCAGGAGTGAATTTCATGCCGGCGAAACGGCGCGTAAAGGCCCGGAAACAGCCGCTTCAGCACCGTTCGCGGGAGACGGTGGCGGTCATCCTGGAAGCGGCGGCTCGCGTTTTGGAGGCGCGCGGGCTGGAGGGTTACAACACCAACGCTGTCGCCGAGCGTGGCGGGATCAGCGTCGGCTCGGTCTACCAGTACTTCCCCAACAAGGACGCGCTGACGTTGGCCCTGATCGCCAGATTCGAAGACGAGCTATTGGAGAAGGTGCGGGATGCGTTCGCGGCATCCGAGGGAAAGAGCCTGACGGCGGCACTCAAGCTCCTCGTTCGCGCCCAGATCGAGGTGCACGCCGCGCGGGCGGGACTGAACCGCATCCTGGAGACCGAGGAAGATCGCCTGCGGCCGACGTCGTCAGATTCATCGGCGTCCGGAGAGCTGAAGGCGTTGGTCCGTGCCCTGCTGGAGAGACACCGAAGCGAGATCGGCAAACCCGTCGATGGCGATGCGATCGAGGACGTGATCGTGATCTCCCGCGCCATGGTCGATCATGCGCTTCAGAAGGACCTGTCGCGGGCTGCCGCCAGCCGCCGGGTGCTGCGCGCCATCGAGGGATATCTGCATCGACCGTGACGGGACGGCTTCTGGCAAGGCCGCATCGCATACGCATCATGCAGCGAAACAACTGTGGAACGGGAGGCCAGCGTAGTACATGCCGATCTTGGAGATATCTGAGGCATGCTCGAAAAGACCCCGACATCAGGCGCAGTTGCGGCGCCCGTCACCGACGGATTGCCGTGGGAGACCCGGCGCTGGGCGGTGGCCGCGATCTTCACGGCGCTGGCGATGGCCTCGCTCGATACCGCGATTGCCAACATCGCCCTGCCGGCGATCGCCAATGATCTCCATGTCAGCCCGGCCGAAGTGGTATGGGTCGTCAACGTCTACCAGATTGCCCTGGTCGCGACGCTGCTGCCGCTCGGCGCGCTCGGTGAAATCGTCGGCCACCAGCGCATCTATCTGTGCGGTCTCCTGCTGTTCACATTGGCGTCAATTGGCTGCGCCCTGGCGTGGTCACTGCCAAGCCTGCTTGTGGCGCGCACCCTGCAGGGACTGGGCGCCAGCGGCCTGATGAGCGTCAACACCGCGCTGGTGCGCTTCGTCTATCCGAGCCGGATGCTCGGCCGCGGTTTTGGCCACAATGCGCTCGTGGTCGCGACCGCCTTCACGCTGGGGCCGACGATCGCGTCCGGCATCCTGGCCTTCGGGCCATGGCCCTGGCTGTTCGCGGTCAATATTCCGTTCGGCCTGATCGCGCTCGTGATCGGCCTGAAGACGCTGCCGGCGACGCCGCGCGCCACCCACGCTTTCGATTTCACCGGGGCGGCGCTCGCCTCCGCCTGCCTTGGCCTGTTCATCATCGGCATCGGCAGCGCCGCGCACAAGGCCGCACCCGCGCTTGTCATCGCCGAACTCGTCGGCGCGTTGCTGTTTGGCTGGATCCTCACGCGACGGCACGCCGATCATCCCGCGCCGATGCTGCCGATCGATCTGTTCCGCCGGCCGATCTTCGCGCTGTCAGCGGCCACCGCAGTCTGCTCATTTGCTGTGCAGGGCCTCGCCTTCGTGTCCTTGCCGTTCTACTTCGAGGACATATTGCATCGCTCGCAGGTCGAGACCGGCTTCTTCATGACGCCCTGGCCGCTGGTGGTCGCCTTCATGGCGCCAATCGGCGGACGCCTCTCCGACCGCTATCCCGCCGGCATCCTCGGCGGCATCGGCATGGTGTTGCTTGGTCTGGGCATGGTGCTGCTGGCGACCCTGCCGACCGAGCCCAGCGTCGCCAACATCGTCTGGCGCACGATGATCTGCGGCTTCGGATTCGGCTTCTTCCAGACCCCCAACATGAAGGCGATCATGTCGAGCGCCCCGCCCCACCGCAGCGGTAGCGCCAGTGGCATCGTCGCAACCGCGCGGCTCACCGGGCAGACCACCGGCGCTGCGCTTGCCGCGCTGTGCTTTGCGCTGGCCGGCCGCGAGGGCGCGACCGTCGCGCTCGCGCTCGGCGCAGGCTTTGCGGCACTCGGCAGCGTCATGAGCTTTCTGCGCCTGGCTGTCGGTTCGCCGCAGAAAACATGACAGACAGGTAATGTTCGCGGCCACGACCAAACACCGCGCCATCAATTTTCTTTTCCGCGCTGCAAACGCGTTTTCTTGATTTGAACCGTTCCAGTTTCAAGGCCAACATCGCGCTGAAGTTCAATCGGAGGATTGGACCAATCAGGGGAAAGCGATGGCAAACCTCAATATCAACGGCAAGACAATCAACGTAGACGTCGAGGACGACACGCCCCTGCTGTGGGCGATTCGTGAGAATGTCGGACTGACGGGGACCAAATACGGTTGCGGCATCGCACAATGCGGCGCCTGCACCGTGCATATCGACGGCGTCGCAATGCGCTCCTGCGGCGTCACGGTCAGCGAAGCCGCGGGCAAGGCGATCACCACCATCGAAGGCCTCGGCGTCAACAACGCCCTGCACAAGGTGCAGCTGGCCTGGATCGCCAATGACGTCCCGCAATGCGGCTACTGTCAGAGCGGCATGATCATGGCGGTCGCGGCGCTCCTGAAGGAGAACCCCAAGCCGACCGATCAGGACATCGACGACGCCATCACCAATATCTGTCGCTGCGGCACCTTCCAGCAGGTGCGCGAGGCGATCCATGCTGCCGCAAGCGCATAAGGAGGCAGCCATGAATCAGCACATCATGCCAAAGCTCAATCGCCGCGCCTTCGTCATCGGCGCAACCACCGCCGGTGCCGGTCTCGCGCTCGGCCTCGATCTTCCCTTCGGCGGGCCATCCGTGGTGCGCGCCGCCGACGGCTCGCCCGAGGTCAATTGCTGGGTCGTGATCCGGCCCGACGATACCGTGGTGATCCGCATTGCCCGCTCCGAGATGGGCCAGGGCACGCTCACCGGCCTCGCCCAGCTCGTCGCCGAGGAGCTGGAATGCGACTGGTCGAAGGTCACGACCGAATTCCCGACGCCCGGCCAGAGCGTCGCCCGCAAGCGCGTCTGGGGCGATTTCTCCACCGGCGGCAGCCGCGGCATCCGCACCTCGCAGGACTATGTCCGCAAGGGCGGCGCGGCGGCCCGCATGATGCTGATCCAGGCCGCCGCCAACGACTGGAAGGTGCCGGTCTCGGAATGCAAGGCGTCGAGCAGCGTCATCACCCACATGCCGTCCGGCAAGACCACCACCTACGGCAAGGTCGCAGAAGCCGCAGGCAAGCTCGAGCCGCCGACTGACGTCAAGCTGAAGGACCCGAAGGACTGGACCATCGCGGGCAAGGGCCTGAAGCGGCTCGACACGTCAGACAAGACCACTGGCAAGATGGTCTACGGCATCGACGTCAAGCTGCCGGGCATGCTCAACGCCGCGATCAAGGATTGTCCGGTGTTCGGCGGCAAGCTGAAGAGTTTTGACGAAGCCAAGATCGCCAGCATGAAGGGCGTCAAGAAGGTAGTGCGGGTCGGCGACAGCGCGGTCGCCGTCGTCGCCGACACCTGGTGGCACGCCAAGACAGCGCTCGACGCCTTGCCGATCGTCTGGGACGAAGGCGACAACGCAAAAGTCTCCAGCGAGACGATTGCGAAGTGGCTGGCCGAAGGTCTCGACAATGCGCAGCCGGCCTATGTCGGCCAGCAGAACGGCGACGTGAAAGCTGCGATTGCCAGCGCAGCAAAGAAAGTCGAGGCGGTCTACAGCTACCCCTACCAGAACCACGCCACGATGGAGCCGATGAACGCCACCGCGCTCTACACAGCTGACAAATGCGAGGTGTGGTGCGGCACCCAGAATGGCGAGGCGGCCTACGCAGCGGCGCTGGAGGCCTCCGGCCTGCCGCCGGAGAAAGTCGACGTGCACAAAATGATGCTCGGCGGCGGCTTCGGCCGGCGCGGCATGACCGACTATGTCCGCCAGGCGGTCGCGATCGCCAAGCAGATGCCGGGTACCCCGATCAAACTGTTGTGGTCGCGCGAAGAGGACATGCAGCACGGCAAGTATCACCCGATCACGCAATGCAAATTGACCGGCGCGTTCGATGCCGACAACAATCTGGTCGGGCTGCACTACCGGCTGTCGGGACAATCGATCCTGTTCTCGGTGCGCCCGGAAGCGTTGCAGAACGGCATGGATCCGGCAGCGTTCCAGGGCGTCGCGCAATCCGGCGAGGCGGCGATCGGCTATACGGTGCCAAACCTGTTGGTTGAGCATGCGATGCGCAACCCGCACGTCCCGCCGGGCTTCTGGCGCGGCGTCAACGTCAATCACAACGCGATCTATCTCGAATGCTTCATGGATGAGCTGGCCCAGGCCGCAGGCCAGGACCCGCTCGAATTCCGCCGCAAGCTGATGGGCACGCATCCGAAGCACCTCGCCGTTCTCAACGCCGTGGCCGAGAAGATCGGCTGGGGCACGCCGGCGCCACAGGGCGTCTATCGCGGCATCGCGCAGGTGATGGGCTATGGCAGCTACGTCGCCGGCGCCGCCGAGATCTCGGTGACCGACGGCAGCAAGATCAAGGTGCATCGCATCGTCGCGTCCACCGATCCCGGCTATGTCGTCAATCCGGCGCAGGTCGAGCGGCAGATCGCGGGCTCCTTCGTCTATGGCCTGAGCGCGCTGTTCTACGGCGGCTGCACCGTGAAGGACGGCCGCATCGAGCAGACCAATTTCGACACCTACAACTCGATGCGCATCAACGAGATGCCGAAGGTCGAATCGGTGATGGCGCCGAGCGGCGGGTTCTGGGGCGGCGTCGGCGAACCGACCATCGGCGTTGCGGCGCCGGCGGTATTGAACGCCTATTTCGCGGCGACCGGCAAGCGTATCAGGACATTCCCGCTGCGTAACCAGAACATCACCTTCGCCTGATCCAATAATTGGCGGCGGCCCGATCGGCCGCCGCTCCCCTCTTTCCGGATTGTCCTGCATGGCCGTCACGCGTCGTCTGACGCGCAGGGATGTCGTCCGCGGAGCCGCTGTCGTCGCCGCGGCAACGCTGGCATGTCCGGCGTTTGCGCAATCGGCGGCGCGCGTCGCTGTGATCGGCGGCGGCTTCGGCGGCGCCGCTTGCGCGCGGGCGCTGCGGCGGCTCGACGCCACGCTTCAGGTCACGCTGATCGAGCCAAACACGACGTTCACCGCCTGCCCGCTCAGCAACGAGGTGATCGCGGGCTTGCGCGAGCTCCCTCAACAGACATTCACCTACGACAAGGTCGCGGCCGACGGCATTGTCGTTGTCGCGCAGGCCGCCAAAAGAGTCGACGCACAGGCACGCACGATCGGCTTCGGCGACGACACAACGCTGTCCTACGACCGGCTGGTCCTCGCACCCGGCATCGAGCTGCGATTCGACGCCCTGCCCGGATATGACGAGGCGGCATCCGCACAGATGCCGCATGCCTGGAAGGCAGGCGAGCAGACGATGCTGCTGCGCAGGCAGCTCGAAGCCATGGATGATGGTGGCCTCGTCGTGATCGCGGTCCCCGCCGCGCCGCTGCGTTGCCCGCCCGCGCCCTATGAACGCGCCAGCCTGATCGCGCACTATCTGAAAGCGCGGAAGCCCCGCTCGAAGGTCCTGGTGCTCGACGCCAAGGACACCTACTCGCAGCAAAAACTGTTCGAAAATGCCTGGAAAGAACTCTATCCCGGCATGATCGAGCGGGTCGCGCTGTCGCAGGGCGGCAGGGTGACCTCGGTCAATCCGGCAACGAACGAGATCGTCACCGACTTCGGCAATTACACCGCCGCCGTTGCCAACGTGATCCCGCCACAAAAGGCCGGCCGCATCGCCGAGATTGCCGGCGCCGCCGACCACACCGGCTGGTGCCCGATCGATCCGGTCAGCTTTGCCTCGAAGCTCGTGCCGAACGTTTATGTCATCGGCGATGCCTGCATTGCCGGCGGCATTCCGAAATCCGCGTCCGCCGCGAGCGCGCAAGGCAAGGCCTGCGCGGCGGCGATCGTCAATGCGCTGGCCGGAAAGGCGCCGGACACGCCGCGGCTCGACGGCGCCTGCTACAATACGGTGGCCCCGGGATATGCGTTCTCGCTGAAGGGCATCTACCAGCCGAAGCAGGACCAGTATGCCGAGAGCGAGGTGACCACGAGCCCGGTCGAGGCATCGCGCGAAGTGCGGCAACGCGAGGCGGAGCAGGCATTGGAGT
The DNA here is from genome assembly GCF_000938305.1 of Bradyrhizobium sp. LTSP885. GTDB lineage: Bacteria > Pseudomonadota > Alphaproteobacteria > Rhizobiales > Xanthobacteraceae > Bradyrhizobium. The sequence continues at coordinate 247,249 of NZ_JYMT01000018.1, read as the reverse complement.
GGTTCAAGACCATCACGGGGGACGCCTTTGGCTAGACCCTTGTTCATCGCGTTGTTCGCTGCTGCGTTGTTCGTGGCTTGCTGGCCGGCTGGCGCAGAGGGGCTGCGTCCCTACGCCGTAGCGGGTGATGCGATTCCAGATACGCTGACGGGAACAAAGGGTGACGTGACGCGCGGCCGCGCATTGATCGTCGAGCGCTCCAGCACTTGCATCCTCTGCCATAGCGGCCCATTTCCGGAGCAGGCGTTTCAGGGCGATCTGGCGCCGAGCCTCGCCGGCAGCGGCGGTCGCTGGTCGGAAGGACAGTTGCGTTTGCGGCTAGTCGACGCCTCGCGCCTCAACGCCGCGACGATCATGCCGTCCTATTATCGTGTCGACGGGCTCACCCGCGTCGGCACCTCGTGGCGCGGCAGGCCGATCCTGTCGGCGGAGCAGATCGAGGACATCGTGGCGTATCTGGCGACCCTGCGTAACTAAGGAATCACGATGACGGATTCGGATCACACCACGCGCCGAACGTTTCTGGGCCTAGCCGGCGGCGCAGCCGCATCCGGTTTGGTTCCGATCGTGACCGTACGAACCGCCGACGCGACGCCGGCCATGCTGTCTTCGGCGATCCGCAACATCGTCGGCGAAGCCAATGTGCGGACTGGCAAGGTCAAGCTCGACATCCCGCCGCTGGTCGAGAACGGCAACACCGTGCCAATGACGGTCAGCGTCGATAGCCCGATGACGGCTGATAACTACGTGAAGAGCATCCATGTCTTCAACGAGAAGAACCCGCAGCCGAACATCGGCAATTTCTATCTCAGGCCGGGCGCCGGGCGCGCCCAGGTGTCGACCCGCATCCGGCTTGCCGACAGCCAGAAGGTGACAGCCATCGCGCGGCTCTCCGACGACACGTTCTGGTCGGTAACCGCCGATGTCGTGGTGACGCTGGCGGCCTGTACCGAGGAGGCGATCTGATGCCCTCCGCTCTCATCAACGTGCCGGCCAGGGCCAAGCGCGGCGACGTCATCGAGATCAAGACATTGATGTCGCACATCATGGAAACCGGCTATCGCCACATCGCTTCTGGCGAGGTGGTGCCGCGTGACATCATCACGAGCTTCACGTGCCGCTACAACGGCACGGAGATCTTTCGCGCCGATCTCTATCCGGCAATAGCCGCCAATCCGTTCATCACCTTCTTCACGACGGTGACCGAAAGCGGCAAGTTCGAATTCGAATGGATCGGCGACAGGGGATTCTCGGAAACTGCGTCGGCGTCGATATTGGTCGAATGAAGATCATCGGCTGCATTGCGATCCTCACTGCGATCGCGGGCACTGCGCTCGCAGCCGATATCCCGCAGTCTGAACGCCGCTCCGGCACCAGCTTCATGAGCCCGGACACCAGGGCGATGCAGGATGAGGACACCGCCAATCCCGGCATGCTCTGGGTGCTCGACGGCGAAGCCCTGTGGAGGCGCAAGGCCGGTGTCGCGGACAAGGCCTGTGCCGACTGCCACACCGACGCGCGCGTCAGCATGAAGGGCGTCGCGGCACACTATCCAGCGTTCGAGAAGGCCTTCGGAAAGCCGGTCGATCTGGAGCAGCGCATCAATCTCTGCCGCACCAATCACCAGCAGGCGACGCCGCTCGCCTATGAAAGCCACGAACTGCTCGCGCTGGCCGCCTACGTTGCGCGGCAATCGCGGGGCATGCCGATCGAGACCGGCGATGATCCGGAGATCGCGCCGTTCGTCGAACAAGGTCGCGAGCTGTTCATGCAGCGGCAGGGCCAGCTCAATCTTGGCTGCGCCAATTGCCACGACGATAATTGGGACAAGAAGCTCGCGGGGTCCGCGATCACGCAAGCGCACCCGACCGGCTATCCGCTCTATCGGCTGGAATGGCAGTCGCTCGGATCATTGCAGCGGCGGCTGCGCGCCTGCATCACTGGCATCCGCGCGCAGCCCTATGACTACGGCTCGCCCGAGCTGGTCGCGCTCGAACTCTATCTGATGTCGCGGGCGCGAGGAATGGCGATCGAGACGCCCGCGGTCAGGCCTTGAGCACACACCGCTCTGTTCACGAGCGAAGCGAAGCAATCCATCGCTCCCGGCTGTACCGGAAGATGGATTGCTTCGTCGCTACTTCGCAATGACGGGGCTGGAGATCAGTGCGAAGGTCAACGCTCGGCGAACGCCTTCTCGACCACAAACTGTGCGGGCTCGCCATGGTTGCCCTCGACGAAGCCGCGGCCGTTGAGCAGCGTACGGGTGTCGGCGACCAGCGACGGCGAGCCGCAGATCATGACGCGATCATGCGCGGCATCGAGCGCCGGCAGGCCGATATCGGTGAACAGCTTGCCCGAGGTGATGAGATCGGTGATGCGACCGCGGTTGCGGAAGGGGTCGCGCGTCACGGTCGGATAGTAAATCAGCTGGTCCCGCACCAGTTCGCCGATCATTTCGTCGTTCGGCAGCTTCTCGGTGATCATCTCGCCATAGGCGAGCTCCTTGACCTTGCGGCAGCCGTGCAGCAGCACGACCTTCTCGAAGCGATCATAGGTCTCGGGATCCTTGATCACGCTGAGGAACGGAGCGAGGCCCGTGCCGGTGCCGACCAGATAGAGGTTGCGGCCGTCCTCGAGGTTGTCGATCACGAGCGTGCCGGTCGCCTTGCGGCTGACGATGATCTCGTCGCCTTCCTTGAGGTGCTGGAGGCGCGAGGTGAGCGGGCCATCCGGCACCTTGATCGAGAAGAACTCGAGCGTGTCCTCGTAGTTCGCGCTGGCGACGCTGTAGGCCCGCAGCAGCGGCTTCTCGCCGACCTTGAGGCCGATCATGGTGAATTCGCCGTTGCGGAAGCGGAACGTGGGATTGCGGGTGGTGGTGAAGGAGAACAGCGTGTCGGTCCAGTGGTGAACGCTCAGAACGCTTTCCTGGTTGAAATTGCTCATCACACCAATCCCTGATTTTGCTGGAGCAGTAAGGGTTTGAAGCCCGTTGACCGGCTCGATCGTTTGTATACGATCATTCGTATACAAACGAATAATCCGGCTTGATCGAAAAGTCAAGCCGGGCTCAAATTCACCGGCAATTCAGTGAACGGAAGGAACGATTCCATGGCTCATGACGCGCCCCAGGCCACCGGCCCCAGCAAGCTGGTGATCCGCAATATCGGGCTTCTGCTGTCGGGGGCGCTGGAGAAGCCGATCCTGGACGCCGATACGATCACAGCTGAGAACGGCAAGATCATCGCCATCGGCCGCTTCAAGGATGTCGACACCGAAGGCGCCAGCACCATCGTCGATGCCAACGGCACGACGGTCGCGCCCGGCCTGATCGACAGCCACGTCCATCCCGTCGCCGGCGACTGGACGCCGCGACAAAACCAGAGCGGCTGGATCGACAGCTATCTGCACGGCGGCGTCACCACCATGATCTCCGCCGGCGAGGTGCACATGCCCGGCCGGCCCCGCGATGTCGTCGGGCTGAAGGCGATGGCGATCTTCGCCCAGCGCGCGTTCTGGACGCTCCGCCCCGGCGGCGTGAAGGTTCACGCCGGCGCGCCGGTGATCGAATGCGAGATGGTCGAGGACGATTTTAGGGAATTGGCTGCTGCCGGCGTCAAGCTGCTCGGCGAGGTCGGGCTCGGCGGCGTCAAGGACGGCCCGACGGCGCGCAAGATGGTGGGCTGGGCGCGCAAATACGGCATCCAGAGCACGATCCACACCGGCGGTCCCTCGATCCCCGGCTCCGGCCTGATCGACAAGGACGTGGTGCTGGAAGCCGACACCGACGTCGTCGGCCATATCAATGGCGGCCATACCGCCCTGCCCGACGACCAGATCCGCTGCATCTGCGAGGGTTGCAAGCGCGGGCTCGAGCTGGTTCACAACGGCAATGAGCGCTCGGCGCTGTTCACGCTGCGCACCGCGCGCGAGATGGGCGATTTGCACCGCGTCATCCTCGGCACCGACGCGCCGGCTGGCTCAGGCGTGCAGCCGCTCGGCATCTTGCGGATGGTCTCGCTGCTGTCCTCGCTCGGCGACCTGCCCGCCGAGCTGGCGTTCTGCCTCGCGACCGGCAACACCGCGCGGATGCGCGAGCTCGATTGCGGCCTGATCGAGGTCGGTCGCTCGGCCGACTTCGTGCTGATGGACATGGCGCAGCATTCGCCGGGCAAGAACATCCTGCACAGCGTTCAGCTCGGTGATCTCCCCGGCATCGGCATGACCATCATCGATGGCATCGTCCGCACCCAGCGCAGCCGCAACACGCCGCCTGCCGGGAGAGTGCCGGAGATCGTGGCGAAGTAACGCCCACCGTCATTGGGAGGAGCGAAGCGACGAAGCAATCCATGCCGTCACAAGCGGCGAGATGGATTGCTTCGCTGCGCTCGCAATGACGGAAGGATGGATCTCGTCGCGCCGATAGTGTGATCAGCGCAACCTGCTCAGCAGCGCGATCAGCGTGTCGCGCTCCTTGGCGTCCAGTGGCGCCAGCGTTTCCTTTGAGATCGTCAGCGCATTCGGGGCGGCTTTTTCGGCCGTTTGCTGGCCGGCGCGCGTCAGGCTCACGAGCAAGCGGCGGCCGTCGTCGGGATCGGGTGATGTCTCGGTCAGACCGCGCGCAGTCAGACGATCGATCACGCCCTTGATGGTCGCGACATCCATCGACGTCAACCGTCCGAGCAGATTCTGCGAACACGACCCGGTTTCGGACAGTTTTGACAGCGCCGCCCACTGCGTCGGCGTCAGATTGATGCCGATCTCACGGGCGAAGATCATGGCGTGGCGCTGCCATACCTGGCGCAGGATGAAGCCGATCTGCTCGTCGAGCACGTAGGCCGGCTTCGCCGCCTTCATGCTTCGCTTCTGGGCACTGGTCCTGGCCATTGTCTCGCGTTGCCCCTACAACGATAGATGCGCGTCGCGGATATCCGGACGCGCGTCAAGTTCGGTCATGGTGCCGCCGAAGCAGATCCGGCCGCGCTCGATGATGTAGGCGCGATCCGAGATCAGCCGCGCGAAATGCAGGTTCTGCTCTGACACGACGATGCTGACGCCCTCCTTCTTCATCGCAAGGATCGCCTCGACCATCTGCTCGACGATCTTCGGCGACAGGCCTTCGGAGGGCTCATCGAGCAGCACCAGCGACGGGTTGCCCATCAGCGTGCGCGCGATGGTCAGCATCTGCTGCTCGCCGCCGCTCATGCGGCCGCCCGGCCTCCCCCGCATCTCGCCGAGGTTCGGAAACAGCTTGAACAGCTTGTCGCGATCCCATTGCGGCGCGTTGGGCCGCTTCGGCTGGCGCCCGACCTCGAGATTTTCTTCCACGGTCAGGTCGGTGAAGATACGCCGCTCCTCCGGCACATAGCCGAGGCCGCCGCGCACGATCGCATGGGTCGGCTCATACGACACGTCCTTGCCCTCGAACACGATGCGCCCGGTGCGGTTCTCGACCAGGCCGACGATGGAGCGGAACGTGGTCGACTTGCCGGCGCCGTTGCGGCCGAGCAGCGCGACCACCTCGCCCTCACCGACCTCGAGCGCGATGTCGAACAGGATATGCGCCGGGCCGTAGAAGCTGTTGAGGTCGTTCACCGTGAGCTTCATGCGGATGCTCCCTCGCGGTGACGTGCGTCGTAGAGCAGGCCGTCGCCGAGATAGATCGCCCGCACCTGGGCGTTGCCGCGGACCTCCTGCGGCGAACCCTCGGCGATCAAGGTGCCGCGGTTGAGCACCAGGATGCGGTCTGAGTGCTCAAACACCACGTCCATATCGTGCTCGGTGAACAGCACGCCGATCGACTGCTCCCGCGCGATCCGCGCCGTCAGCCGCATCAGCTCGATGCGCTCGCGCGGCGCCATGCCCGCGGTCGGTTCGTCCATCAGCAGCAGTTTCGGCTGGTTGGCGAGCGCGATCGCAAGCTCCAGCCGCTTGAGGTCGCCGTAGGCGAGCTCGCCGCAAGGCCGCTCGGCATAGGCGCCCATGCCGACGAGATCGAGCAGCCGCCCGGCCTCGTCACGCGCCTGGTTCGCGGTCGAGGCCCACAGATTGAACAATTGCCGGCCATGCGACACCAGCGCGACCTGCACGTTCTCGCGCACCGTCATGGTCGGAAACGTCGCCGTGATCTGGAAGGTCCGCCCGACGCCCATCCGCCAGATCGCGCGCGGCTTCTTGCCTGTGGTCTCCTCGCCCAGCAGCCGGACGCGTCCGGAGTCCGGAATGATCTGGCCGTTGAGGACATTGAAACAGGTGCTTTTGCCCGCACCGTTCGGCCCGATCAACGCCAGGATCTCGCCCGCGCGCAGCTCGAACGAGACGCCACGCATGGCATGCACGCCGCCGTAGGATTTGGTAAGGCCCTCGACCGACAGCAATGTAGGAGCCATGCTCATTCGGCGGTCTCGATGCGCGAGGTGAGAATCGGTGATGGCGAGGAGGTCGATTTGCGCCGGCGATACAGGATCGTCTCCAGCGTGCCGACGATACCCTTCGGGAAGGCCACGACAATCAGCACGACAAAGGCGCCCAGCACCAGCTTGGAGAGATCGGTTTTGCTGATCAGCCAGATGTTGAGCGCCTTGTAGACGATCGCACCGATCACCGCACCCGACACCGTCTCGACGCCGCCGAGCAGCACCATGACCAGCGCGTCGACCGAGAGCGAGATGCCCATGTTGTCCGGGAAGACGCTGCCCTTGAGATAGGCGAACAGCGCGCCGGCAAGGCCCGCCACGGTGCCCGCGATCACGAAGGCGGTCCACTGGATGCGCTTGCCGTTGATGCCGATGGCTTCGCTGCGCAGAGGAGAGTCTCGTGTCGCGCGCAGCGCAAAGCCGAACGGCGAAAACACGATGATGCGCAGGATCACGACCGCGAGCGCGGCGATTCCGAGTGACAGCCAGTAGAAATGCGACGGGCTCGCCGCCCAGCTTGAAGGCCAGACGCCGAGGATGCCGTTGTCACCGCCGGTGACCGACACCCACTGGAATGCGATCGACCACACGATCTGGGCAAACGCCAGCGTCAGCATCGCGAAATAGACGCCGGAGAGCTGGACCGCGAAGAAGCCGAATACGGCAGCACCAGCGAGCCCCAGCAGCGGACCGAGCAGCAGGCACGCAATCATCGGCAGGCCCGCCAACTTGGCGAGCAACGCCACGCCATAGGCGCCGAGCCCGAAATAGGCCGCATGGCCGAACGACGCGAGCCCGCCGACAGACATCAGGAAATGCAGGCTGGCCGCGAAGATCACGAAGATCGCGATCTCCGAGCCAACCGTGAGTGCATAATTGCCGGCGAAGAACGGCAACGCTGCGGCGACGATCAACGCTGCGATAGCCGCAAGCCGTTCGTTCGACGTCAACGGCCGCCAGGGATTGACTGTGAGCCCCGGCGTGCGTCGGGCCGGCGCTTCCGGCTTGCCGAACAGCCCCCACGGACGCACGATCAGCACCACCGCCATCACCAGGAATACCAGGATGATGGAGATTTTTGGAAAGATCAGGATGCCGAACGCATTGAGTTCCGACACCAGCACGGCCGCGACGAAGGCGCCGATGATGCTGCCGAGCCCGCCGATCACGACCACGACGAAGACCTCGACGATGACCCGCAAATCCATCGCGTGGTTCACCGCATCGCGCGGAATCTGCAACGCGCCGCCAAGCGCCGCGAGGAAGACGCCGAGCGCGAACACGCTGGTGAACAGCCATTTTTGATTGACGCCGAGGGCGGCGACCATGTCGCGGTCCTGCGTCGCCGCGCGGACCAGGATGCCCCAGCGGGTGCGCTGGAACAGAAGCCAGAGGACGCCGAGCACAACCGGCCCCAGCGCGATCAGGAACAGATCGTAGCTCGGAACGTTCTGGCCGAAGAAATCGATCGCACCCCTGAAACCAGGCGCCCGGCGGCCGACCAGATCGTCCGGGCCCCAGATCAGCACGACGAGGTCCTCGACCATCAGCGTAAGGCCGAAGGTCGCAAGCAACTGGAACAGCTCGGGCGCATGATAGATCCGGCGCAGCAGCACCATCTCGACCAGCACGCCGACCGCAGCGACGACCAAGGCGGCCACGACGATGCCGCCCCAGAAGCCGAGCGCGCCGGAGAAACGCTCGGTCAGCGTGAAGGCAACATAGGCGCCGAGCATATAGAACGCGCCATGCGCAAAGTTCACGATCCGCGTCACGCCGAAGATGATCGACAAACCCGAAGCGACCAGGAACAGCGCCGCCGCGCTGGCAAGACCGGTCAGGAACTGGACGACGTAAAAGGCCATGGGCGGTCCGTGTTGGAGTTTCGTTCACCTCGCCCCGCTTGCGGGGAGAGGTCGAATTCAAGTGCCAGCTTGAATTCGGGTGAGGGGGACTCTCCACTTGCTCGCTCGCGGAGATAGCCCTCACCCCAACCCTCTCCCCGTAAGAACGGGGAGAGGGAGAGATTCAGCGCCTCTCCCCGCAAGAGCGGGGCGAGGAAGACGTCGCATCAATCCTTCGGCCGCAGCTTCTCGATCTCGGCATCGCCAGGTAGATAGTCCGAACCCTTGCGATAGACCGTATCGACCATGATGCCCTTGCCGTCCTTCAGCGCGGTCTTGCCGATGAAGGCGCCAAGCGTCGATTGATGGTCGATCTTGCGGAAGGTGATCTCGCCGAACGGCGACGGCACCGCGATTCCTTCGGCTGCCGCGATCAGCTTCTCCGGATCGGTCGAATTGGCCTTCGCCAAAATCGCCGCCGCGGACTTGATGGTCTGGTAGCCGACGATCGAGCCGAGCCGCGGATAGTCGTTGTACTTGGCCTGGTAGGCCTTCAGGAACGCCTCGTGTTCAGGCGTCTTGAGCGAGTACCAGGGGTAACCGGTGACGATCCAACCTTCCGGGGTCTCCTCCTTCAGCGGATCGAGATATTCCGGCTCGCCGGTCAGGAAGCTCACCACCTTGCGATCCTTGAACAGACCGCGGGTGTTGCCTTCGCGGACGAGCTTGACGAGATCGGCGCCGAAGGTGACGTTGAGGATTGCTTCCGGGTTGGCGGCGGCAACCGCCTGCACCACGGGGCCTGCATCGATCTTGCCCTGCGGCGGCCACTGCTCGTCGACCCACTGGATATCGGGCCGCTTTTCGGACATCAGCTTCTTGAACACCGCGACCGCGGACTGGCCGTATTCATAGTTCGGCGCGATGGTCGCCCAGCGCTTGGCGGGCAATTTCGCCGCCTCTTCCACCAGCATCGAGGCCTGCATGTAGTTGGAGGGCCGCAGGCGGAACGTGTAGCGGTTGCCCTTCGACCAGGTGATGGCGTCGGTCAAAGGCTCGGCGGCGAGAAAGAAGACTTTCTTCTGGTTGGCAAAGTCACTGACCGCGAGGCCGATGTTGGAGAGGAAGGTGCCCGTGAGCATCGCAACGTTCTCGCTCGACACCAGCTCGTTCGCCGCAGTCTGCGCGTCCGCCGGCTTGCCGCCGTCATCCTTGGAGACGACGACGAGCTTCTTGCCGTTGATGCCGCCGCTCGCATTGACCTCTTCCACCGCGAGCTGCCAGCCCTTGCGATAGGGCTCGGTGAATGCGGGCAGCAGCGAGTAACTGTTGATCTCGCCGATCTTGACCTCGCCGCTCTGTGCCATGGCATTGCCCGCCATGGTCGCCACCGCGATCGCCAATCCTGCCCCTACGACATAACCACGCATCCCGTACCTCCAGTTTTCTTTCAAAGAGATTATCGCAATCCGTCTTCGCCCTTGACCTCTGTAACCGTCAGCCCGCCGACGCGCGGCAACGGCCGTCCGCTGTCGGTCACCGCGACGGCGACCATGATCTCGTTGGCCCGCGGCGCGTCGTTGATCTGCACCTCCATGCCGTCGAAATGGCTGCGCACGAACGCTGCGTCCTTGTGGCCGAGTGGGATATCCAGCGTCGTGCCGGGACCCGAGCGCTTCTTCGACGAGGGAATCAGCGCCGCACCCTTGCTCAACACCTTCCGCACCGGCGCGCCCATCTTCGGATGCAAGATCGCGGCCGCATGCTCCAGCTCGCCATTTTCGCCGACGGCGGCCGCCTTGCCATAGCTCTGCGCCTTGGCGCCATCGATGCCGAGCGCGGCAACTGCCCGCTTCGACAGCAATTCGCCGAGTTCCTCGCCAATCGCGATCAGCGGCGAGAGGTCCTCGACATAGCGGCCGGCGAAGGGATTTTCGATCACGGCGATCGCCGCCGCCCGCCGGGTCGGCGGTGCGATGGTCTTGCCCATCTCGAGATGGGTTTCCTCGACCACGGTGACGATCTTGCGAATGACGGCACTCATCTTGTCAGCCTCGCTTCCGCTCACACATGCATCACGCCCTGTATCGATGTTCTTTGAAACGCAGGCGTCGACGTTGCCACGCTCCCAGTTGCACCGACTAGCCGCGTTTCGCCCAGTAGACGCAATGCCGCGCCCTCGATCAATCCCGACATCAGGAGATCGCGCGCCCGGATGGCGCCGGCCTCGAGTGCCTGCTCGATTTCATCTTCGGCCAAAATTCCGACATCGCGGGTCACCAGCCGGGTACCCAGATCGCTGTCCGGCTGCAGCTCATTGGCAGGAACACGAAGGATCGCCGAATGGCCCGGCAGATCGACCGCATTGGCGATCACGGTCGCGGCAGCATCCGCCTGCGACGCGGTACGCGCCAGCACCGTGACGGCGTCCGCGATGCCGAGCGAGAAACTGCGGCCGTGGCGGCCGCTGGTCGCGATACCGCGCACCGGGGCATCAGAATCGACAACCACGGTGCGCATCACGCCGTGACGGTCCGGCCGGTCCATCAGGCCGACCGAAAAATGTTCGCCGCCGGCCAGATGCAGCGCGATATCGCCGCCATTATTGACATAGGCGCGGTCGAGCGGCGCTGTCAGCAGCATCGCGCGCAGAATCTCTTCGGCGACCGAGCCCGCGACCGCCGCCATCGGCGTGATGAAGCAGTCCGCGGCAAACGGCGCCACCGCCGCATGCATGCGCCGCGCGACTAAGCCCTGCAACGTGCAGTGCCGAGGATCGGCAGCGGTGCGCAACAAGGTCAACTCCGCACAGAGTTCATCAAGCAAGCCGGTGAAGCGCCGCGCCGCGGCTTCGTAGGCAGCACGGACATCGGCTTCCCTACCGCTGGCTTCGACAATCAAATCAATAGGGCCGTCCTGCAAATGCAGCCGCTTGCCGTCGGGAAGAAGCGCGATTTGCGGAAGACGGGTCATGCGCGCCGCCCGGGAAGATGGGGCATCGGGCGAACCTCGGCACTCTCCCGCAGTGAGGACAGCGGCCGAACATAATCCATGTGACCGCCGAGCGCGGCGTAATCGGAAAGCTTCATCGTGAACTCGATCGGCGCGACCAGCGCCGGTGTCGGCACATAGCCGAAGGCGCCGCCCGGCATCTGCGTGACGTCGACCATGTAGGTGATGCCGCCGCCCGGCCAGACATAAACCGGTGCGCCGCCGCTGGTCACCCGCGTCAGCGAATCCTTGACCGAGCGTGTCAGCCGAACCGGATTGTCGGTGACGCCGGCGCGCAGCGATCCGCCCGCGCCGCCCATGAACAGCACGGTGCACAGCGCCGGCTCGCAATTCTCCTGGATGCGCTCGACTGAAAACTTCAGGTCGGGCGGCATCTCGGCCGCGACCGGTGTCAGCGCCTCATCGAGCACGTAGTAGGAGGCGTGCTCACCTGTGGTCGAAACCATCAGCATGGTCAGTCCGGCCCGCGCTTCTTTCGGATTGAAAGGGCCAAGGATCGACAGCGGATCGGAGATATTGGTGCCGCCCCACCCCGTGCCGGGATCGGCGACCTGAAAATAGCGGCCGGGCGTCGAGCGCCGGCCCTTCATCTTGATGCCGGTATCGGCGATGTCGAGCAACTTGCCGGCCTGATGTTCGCTCAGCACGCCGGTGATGTGGTCATCGACCACCACGACCTCGTCGACCTTGCCATGCCACTGCTTGGCGAACATGCCGATGGTCGCCGAGCCGCAGCCGACCCGCATCCGCTCCTCTGCCATGCCGTTAACGATCGGCGGCTGGCCGGCTTGCACCACGACCGTGGCGCCGCCGTCGATCGTCAGCTCGACCGCCTTGCAATTGGAGAGGTCCATCAGCGTGTCGCAGGTGACGCGGCCCTCCTTCTTTGAGCCGCCGGTCAGATGATGAACGCCGCCGAGCGACAGCATCTGCGAGCCGTATTCGCTGGTCGTGACATGCCCCACCGCCTCGCCCTGCGCGCGGACGGTCGCCGTTTCAGGACCGAGATAACGATCGGTGTCGATCTTCACCTTGACGCCGCAATACGAGAAAATGCCCTCGGTCACGACGGTGATCATGTCGACGCCGTCGACTTCGGACGAAACGATGAAGGGCGCGGGCTTGTAGTCCGGATAGGTGGTGCCGGCGCCGATCGCGGTGACGAAGAGATCGGGCTGGCGGACGATCTTGCCGTCCCAATCGCCGCTCGCCTGGAACGGAACCAGCTTGCCGCCATGCTCCACCGTGCGTTCCAGCACGACATGCGGGTCGACGCGCACCAAGGTGCCGTCATGATTGGCATAGCGATCGCAAGCGCCGGCCGCGCCCGGCTTGATGTAGCACATCACCGGGCAGGCATCGCAGCGGATCTTGTCGCCGGCGGCGACGGTCATTGTGTCAGCCATGGTGACCAAGCCTGGACTTGTGACGGCGGCCGATCATACTGCGGGGCCCGCCGCCTGCCTATATCGTTCGTATACGAATGATCCTGCGCGCGGACCCGAAACCTGTCAAGCCGCCTTTGCAATCAAAAGCTGCCGCTGCCGAATAATAGTCCATTTGCCTAGCTCCCCTGTTTATAAAGCAGGCACGCGCTGCAGCGCGGCATGCCGCCGCTTGCACGTTTGTATACAAACGTTATCCTCGTCGGCGGTTTGGCGCGACGTTGCAGCGCAAACACGAGGGAGAACCAGAGCGATGCGCCTGACCGTGAACGGCAGGAACCATGATGTCGACGCTGCTTCCGACACCGCATTGCTTTACGTGCTGCGCAACGATCTCGAACTGAACGGACCGAAATATGGCTGCGGGCTCGGCGAGTGCGGTGCCTGCGCGGTGCTGATCGACGGCGTCGCCGCGCGGTCTTGCGTGATTCCCATCGAAGGCTGTGAGGGCCGCAACGTCGTGACGCTCGAGGGGCTCGGCACGCGCGAGCATCCCGATCCCGTACAGGATGCCTTCATCCGCGAGCAGGCCGCGCAGTGCGGCTACTGCCTCAACGGCATGATCATCACGACCAAGGCGCTGCTCACGCGCAACCCGCACCCGTCCGAACATGAGGTGCTGGAGGCGCTGCGCTACAATCTCTGCCGCTGCGGCGCGCATATCGAGATTGTCAGAGCCGCGATGCGTGCCGCCGGCCACGCACTCGAGGCGCGCGATTGATGAGCGGCTCGGAGCAACGCCTGCGCGGCTCGCTGTCGGTCGTCCGTCCGGCAATCCTGGGCGCGGAAGGCGCGTTCGAGACCTTCATCACCATCAGCGCCGACGGCTCGGTCAACGCCTATAACGGCCATGTCGATCTCGGCACCGGCATCCGTACCGCGCTGGGGCAGATCGTAGCCGAAGAGCTCGACGTCTCCTTTGCCCGCGTCGTCGTGGTGCTCGGCGACACCGCCGTGGTTCCTAACCAGGGCGCGACGATCGCCAGCGAAACCATCCAGATCACCGCCGTGCCCCTGCGCAAGGCCGCCGCGCAGGCGCGGCATTTCCTGGTCTCGCGCGCAGCCGAACGGCTCGAAATGCCGGTCGACGATCTCACGATCGAAGACGGCCTGATCCGCGGTCATGACAACAGCAGCGTCAGCTATGGTGAGCTGATCGCCGACGAGACCATCCGGCTCGAGCTTGCCGACGACGTTCAGGTCAAGGCCGTGAGCACCTATTCCGTCGTCGGCAAATCCGTGCCGCGCGTCGATCTGCCGGCCAAGGCCACCGGCGAACTCGTCTACGTCCACGACATCCGCGTACCCGGTATGCTGCACGGACGCGTCGTGCGTCCGCCCTATGCTGGCGTCGATGCCGGCCCGTTCGTCGGCACCAGCCTGATCGCAGTCGACGAGGCCTCGGTGCGCGACATTCCGGGCATCATCGCGGTGGTGCGGATCGGCGATTTCGTCGGCGTCGTCGCCGAGCGCGAGGAGAACGCGATCAAGGCCGCGGCGCAACTCGACGTGACCTGGAAGCCAGGGCCGGCGCTGACCGATCTCGCTGACATCGAGAAGGCCCTGCGCGCCAATCCGTCAACGCCCCGCACGCTGATTGACAAGGGCGACGTCGATGCGGCGATCAAGGCTGCCGCCAAGCCGATGCAACGGACCTATCTGTGGCCCTACCAGATGCATGGCTCGATCGGTCCATCCTGCTCGGTGGCCGATTACAGGCACGGCACGATTCGTGTCTGGTCCGGCACGCAGAACCCGCACATCCTGCGCGGCGACCTCGCGCTGCTGATCGAACGTCCCGAGACCGAGATCGACGTGATCAGGATGGAGGCCGCCGGCTGCTACGGCCGCAACTGCGCCGACGACGTTTCAGCCGATGCGCTGCTGCTGTCGCGCGCGGTCGGCCGCCCCGTGCGCGTCCAGCTCACCCGCGAGCAAGAGCACGCCTGGGAGCCGAAGGGCACCGCGCAGCTGATGGACGTCAATGGCGGGCTCAACGCGGACGGCAGCGTCGCCGGCTATGATTTTGCCACGAGCTATCCCTCGAACGGCGCGCCGACGCTGGCGCTGCTGCTCACCGGTCGGATCGCACCGACACCCACAGTATTGGAGATGGGCGATCGCACCGCGATCCCGCCCTATAACTACGACAACATGCGCGTGGTCGCGAACGACATGCCGCCGATCGTGCGCGCGTCCTGGCTCCGCGGCGTCTCGGCGCTGCCGAACACGTTTGCGCATGAATCCTATATCGACGAGCTTGCGGCCGAGGCCGAGGTCGATCCAATCGAATATCGGCTGCGTTACCTGAAGGACAAGCGCGCGATCGATCTCGTCAACGCCGTCGCCGAACGCGCCGGCTGGACGCCGCGCCCGGTGCGTGAGGCACCGGAAGCGGAGGGCGACATCGTGCGCGGCCGCGGCTTTGCTTATGCGCTCTATGTGCACAGCAAGTTTCCCGGCTATGGCGCGGCATGGTCGGCCTGGATCGCCGATGTCGCCGTCAACAAGGCGACCGGCGACGTCAGCGTAACACGTGTCGTCGCCGGCCAGGATTCCGGGCTGATGATCAATCCGGAGGGCGTGCGGCATCAGATCGAGGGCAACGTCATCCAGTCGACCAGCCGCGCGCTGATGGAAGAAGTCTCCTTCGAGCGCGGCGCAGTGACGGCGCGGGAATGGGGGGCCTACCCCATCATCAAATTCCCTGATTTGCCCAAGATCGACGTCTTGATGCTGCCGCGGCAGGATCAACCGCCACTCGGCGTCGGCGAGTCTGCCTCCGTTCCGAGCGCCGCCGCGATTGCCAATGCGATCTATGATGCGACCGGCGTGCGCTTCCGCGAATTGCCGTTCACACCGGAGCGAATCCTGAAGGGATTGCGTGGCGAGCAGCCTGCTGCGCCCGCCCCGCTCCCTCCGCCCAAGTCCGCGGCTCCGCTCGATCGGTGGCAAAATCCGTTTATCAAACGCGGCGGCATCCTCGCCGGTGTCGCCGCCCTCTGTGCCGCGGCCATCGGCATCGGTGCAGCCGTGCTACCATGGCGCGCGATCGCACCGATCGCCCGGCCCGATACGGCGGTCTATTCCGCCGCGACGATCGCCCGCGGCAAGCAGCTCGCGGCGCTCGGCGCCTGCGCGGTCTGCCATACCTCCGACCATGGCGTTGTGAACGCCGGCGGCCGGCCGCTCGAGATGCCGTTCGGCACGATCTACACCACCAACATCACGCCCGACGTCGCCACCGGCATCGGCGCCTGGTCCTACCCCGCCTTCGAGCGCGCGATGCGCGAAGGCATCCATCGCGACGGCCGGCATCTCTATCCAGCATTTCCCTACACGCATTTCGCCAAGACCGACGACGCCGACCTGCAGGCGCTCTACGCCCATCTGATGGCGCAGGCGCCGGTGCGTGCCACAACACCGCGCAACGAGTTGGCGTTCCCGTTCAACCTGCGTCCGCTGCTGGCTGGGTGGAATGCGCTGTTCCATCAGCCAAGCACATTCCAGCCCGATCCTGCGAAATCCGAGACGTGGAATCGCGGCGCCTATCTGATCGAGGGTCTCGGTCATTGCAGCGCCTGCCATTCGCCGCGCAACGCGCTCGGCGCGGAACGGCAGACCGCCTATCTCGCCGGCGGCTTTGCCGACGGCTGGGAAGCGCCGGCGCTGACGTCGCTGTCGAAGGCGCCGATCCCCTGGAGCGAGGACGAGCTTTTCGCTTACCTGCGAACCGGCGAGTCCCGCTTCCACGGCGTCGCGGCAGGCCCCATGGCGCCGGTCGTGAAGGAGCTTGCCGCGCTGCCCGACCAGGACATCCGCGCAATGGCGACCTACCTCGCCTCCTTCAACGAGCCTGCAACCGACCGGTCAGCCCGCGAGGTGCTGGCCACCGGGCTTGAGACTGGCACCGCCGTGACCACCGCGGCCTCCGCAGGTGCCCGGATCTATCAAGGCGCCTGCGCGGTCTGCCATGAGGTCGGCGGGCCGCCTCTGTTCGGCAGCCGTCCCTCGCTGGCGCTGAACAGCAATCTGCATAGCGACGTGCCGGATAATCTCATCCAGGTGATCATGCACGGCATCGCAAGGCCGGCCGCGACCGATCTCGGCTATATGCCGGCCTTCAGGGACAGCATGACCGACCGCCAAATTGCCGAGCTGGTGTCTTACCTCAGGCGGCAATTTGCCCCCGGCAAGCCTGCCTGGACCGACCTGGCTGGGACGATCGGCCGTATCCGGCAGACCATAGCGCGCTGACCTGCCATGTTCCGGCCAAAACCCACTGGGCGGGCGGCTTCCGGCGCGATAGAGTTCCGGGATGACGGTCACAGACATTGCAACCCGGACCTACAACCACGGCTGGCGGCTCGATCCGATCGTGCGCAGCCTGCTCGACACCGATTTCTATAAGCTGTTGATGCAGCGGATGATCCGGGAATGCTACCCGGACACGCGCACGACCTTTTCGGTGATCAACCGCTCCACCCATATCCGGCTGGCCGAGATCATCGACGAGGGCGAACTGCGCGCCCAGCTCGACCATGCCCGCACCATCCGCTTCACCAACAAGGAGCTGATCTGGCTCGCCGGCAACACGTTCTACGGCACGACCCAGATGTTCTCGTCCGATTTCATCACCTGGCTGTCCGACTTTCGCCTGCCCGAATACGAGCTGCACAAGGTCGACGGCCAGTATGAATTGCACTTCCACGGGCCGTGGAGCCACACCACGATGTGGGAAATCCCGGCGCTCGCGATCCTCAACGAATTGCGCTCGCGGGCGGCGACCAAGCAATATGGCCGCTTCGCGCTCGACGTGCTCTATGCCCGCGCCAAGGCCAAGCTGTGGTCCAAGGTCGAGCGGCTGCGCAAGCTGGACGGCTTGCGGCTGTCCGATTTCGGCACACGCCGCCGCCACGGCTTCCTCTGGCAGCGCTGGTGCGTCGAGGCCGTCAAGGAAGGCCTCGGCTCGTCGTTCACCGGGACGTCGAACGTGCTGCTGGCGATGGACAACGACCTCGAGGCGATCGGCACCAACGCGCATGAACTGCCGATGGTGGCCGCAGCGCTCGCCAATTCCGACGAGGAGCTGCGCTGGGCGCCCTATCAAATCCTCGACCAGTGGCGCCACACCTATGGCGGCAACCTCTTGATCGCCCTGCCCGACGCATTCGGCACAAAACCGTTCCTGCGCGACGCGCCGGACTGGGTTGCGGACTGGACCGGCTTTCGCCCCGACAGCGCGCCGCCGATCACGGCGGGCGAAGACATCATCAAATGGTGGAAGCAGAAGGGCCGCGATCCCAAGGAGAAGCTCCTGGTGTTCTCCGACGCCATGGATGTCGGCTCGATCGAGGAGACGTTCCGCCACTTCAAGGGGCGCGTCCGCGTCAGCTTCGGCTGGGGCACCAACCTCACCAACGATTTCGTCGGCTGCGCGCCCGACGGTACGGCCGATCTCGACCCGATCTCGATCGTCTGCAAGGTGACGTCGGTCGACGGCCGGCCGGCCGTGAAACTCTCCGATAATCCGGAGAAGGCCACCGGCAACCCGTCCGAGGTCGAGCGCTATTTGCGCGTGTTCGGCAATGTCGGCCGCGTTCGCACCGCAGTTCACGTCTAAACCAGCGCACGAACCACTCCCATCGATTGGCCTGACGAGTCCCGCATGCCCGCACCCAAGCCGCCTGCCTTCGAAACGCTGAGCCTGCACGCCGGCCAACGCCCCGATCCCGTGACCGGCGCACGCGCGGTTCCGATCTATCAGACCACATCCTACGTGTTCCAGAACGCCGATCACGCGGCGGCACTGTTCAACCTGGAACGCGCCGGCCACATCTACACGCGCATCTCCAATCCGACGACATCAGTATTGGAAGAGCGCATCGCCGCGCTGGAATGCGGCGTCGGCGCGATCTGCACCGCGAGCGGCATGGCCGCGCTGCATCTTGCCATCGCGACGCTGCTCAACGCCGGCGACCACATCGTCGCCTCCGCCTCGCTCTATGGCGGCACCATCAATCTTCTGGCGCACACGCTGCCGCGTTTTGGCATCACCACGACCTTCGTGAAGCCGCGCGCACTCGATGAGTTCCGCGCTGCGATCAAGCCGAACACAAAGCTCGTCATCGGCGAGACCATCGGCAATCCCGGCCTCGAAGTGCTCGATATCCCGGCTGTCGCGCAGCTTGCGCACGACGCGAAGATCCCGCTCCTGATCGACAACACCTTCGCAACGCCCTATCTCAGCCAGCCGATCGAACTCGGCGCCGACCTCGTGATGAACTCGGCGACCAAATGGATGGGCGGCCACGGCATCGCGATCGGCGGCGTCATCGTCGATGGCGGCCGGTTCGACTGGCGCGCCTCCGGCAAATTCCCGCAGCTCACCGAGCCCTATGCCGGCTATCACGGCATCGTCTTCGACGAGCAGTTCGGCAAGGCCGCCTTCATCATGCGCGCCCGCACCGAAGGCCTGCGCGACTTCGGCGCCTGCCTGTCGCCGACCAACGCCTTTCAGCTGCTGCAGGGCATCGAGACGCTCGGCATCCGCATGGACCGCCACGTCAGCAACACCCACGCCGTGCTGGACGCCCTCGCCGCGAACAAGGCGGTCGACTGGGTGCTGCATCCGTCGCTGGAGAGCCATCCGGATCACGCGCTCGCCAAGAAGTTGCTGCCGCGCGGCGCCGGCTCGATCGTCAGCTTCGGCATCAAGGGCGGCCGCGCGGCCGGCAAGAAGTTCATCGAGCAGCTGAAGCTGATCAGCCATCTTGCCAATGTCGGCGACGCCAAGACGCTGGTGATCCATCCTGCCTCTACCACCCATCAGCAGATGGACGCCGAGCAGCTCAAGACCGCCGGCATCGGCGAGGAGCTGGTGCGGCTGTCGGTCGGCATCGAGAGCGTGCAGGACATCATCGACGATCTCGGCCAGGCGCTGCGCGCCTCGCAAAGGACCT
Source organism: Bradyrhizobium sp. LTSP885 (assembly GCF_000938305.1). GTDB lineage: Bacteria > Pseudomonadota > Alphaproteobacteria > Rhizobiales > Xanthobacteraceae > Bradyrhizobium. Next base: position 227,570 of record NZ_JYMT01000018.1, on the reverse strand, counting down.
GAGCCATGCAGCTCTCAGTCAATGGGTCAGACACCTTCATCGCCACCGGCGGCAGGCCGTTCGATGCGTCGCTGCCGACCGTGGTGATGCTCCACGGCGCCGGCTTCGATTCCACGACCTGGGCGCTGCACAGCCGCTGGTTCGCCCATCACGGCTTCTCCGTGCTGGCGCCCGACCTGCCCGGCCATGGCCGCTCCTCCGGCAAACCGCTGCCGACCATCGCAGAAATGGCCGACTGGACCGCCGCGCTGATCACGGCCGCCGGCGCATCGAAAGCCCGGCTGATCGGCCACTCCATGGGCTCGCTGATCGCGCTCGAGACCTCCGCGCGCCACCCCGACAAGGTGTCCGGCCTCGCGCTGATTGGCACCGCCGCGACCATGACCGTGGGCCCCGATCTGCTCAAGGCCGCGGAAGCCAACGATCCCGCCGCGATCGACATGGTCTCGATCTGGGGCCTCGGCTTCAAGGCTGAGCTCGGCGGCAGCCTCGCGCCCGGCCTCTGGATGCACAAGGGCGCGCAGCGGGTGCTGCAGGAGGCGAAGCCGGGCGTGCTGTACAACGACCTCAACGCCTGCAACGCCTATCAGGGCGCACTGGCCGCGGCTGCTGCGGTCAAGGTGCCCGCGACCTTCATCCTCGGCGAGCGCGACATGATGACGCCAGTGAAGGCGGGCAAGGCGCTCGCCGCGGCAACGCCGAACGCCCGCACTGTGGTGCTCCCAGGCGCGGGCCACATGATGATGGTCGAGCAACCCGACGAACTGCTGGCGGCGCTGCAATAGCTCCTCTTCCCTTCTCCCCTTGTGGGAGAAGGTGGCTCGCATCGACAGATGCGAGACGGATGAGGGGTCTATCTCCGCGGATAGAGACCCCTCAGCCGGCTCCGACGCTTCCGCATTCGAAGTGCCGTTTGCCGCCACAACTGCCGGCGACGCTGGAGAACGTCCTTCGAAGGTGAGCGCCCCCAAAATATCGAAAACAACCCCATGCAAAGTAGCGGGGCGGCCGCCGGCACTCGGACAAGCCACTTGACGTGTCGGGCAACTCAGCGATATCTTCTATTATTCCGAACTCCTGCGAACGCCCCGCAGCGTACGTGTCCATCGCGATTGCGGCCGAAAATTCTCACCCACCATGCCAGTGCAAGGGCGACTTGGCGGACAAGCACTCGATCCGTATCAATGACCAATGGCGGGTCGTGTTCCGTTGGACCGACGCGGGTCCGGAGGACGTGGAGATAATCGACTATCGCTGGCTGGGGCGTGTACTCATAAATCGAGGCGGCTCGGATCACGTACGCTGGATGTCTGCTATGGCCCTGACAGGAGCGCGAAGGCGGACATTGCCGTAAGTCCGAGAGGGGCCCAAAAGCGGACTTATGATCAGGCCGCGCTGTTCAGCAATGCCGCCGCAGCTTTCTCGGCATCGTATGGAAATATCCATGCCGCCGCCGACATCCATTCTCTCATTTTCTCAGCGCGTTCAGAAGCACTTTCGCTGGCGGATCGATAGAACCTTCCGGCCAACCGAGAGGCGACTTGAACGCGGCTGGTACGCTCCAATCTCAGATTCTGGTAGGTCTCCAGTCTGGACGGAATCTCGTCACGCCTCGCCCGCTCAAGTAAAACGGCAAGCGCAAAGCCGTCCTCAATGGCTTGCCCGGCACCTTGGCCAAAATGCGGGACCATCGGATGAGCGGCGTCACCAAGAAGGGTTACGCACCCTTTGGACCAATATGGTAACGGGGGCCGGTCATAGATGCCCCAACGAAAGGTTTGATCCAGCGCTGCGATGATGTCTGGGACGGGAGCATCCCAGCCCTTGTACTCGCCTGCGAGCGCCTCGACGTCGCCCGGTCCGAACCAAGTCTCCTCCATGTCACGGGAGCTTGGTACAAACGCGACAACGTTGATCAAGCGCCCTTGGGAAACCGGGAAACAAATAAAGCTACGCCCATCTCCCATCCACATGTTCAAGCCGCGCAGTTCTGTGGCCCTACTGAGACGCGACGAGTGCACGAGGCCTCTATAGGCCACGATGCCTTCGCTGGTCGGGCTCGACGTCAGGCCTATCTCGCGCTGTACAATGGAATGGATGCCATCTGCGCCTATGACGACATCCGCATGGCAAATAGCGCCATTGGCAAAAGTCAGTCGCGCTCCAATATTCTTTTCATTGACGGAAATACATCGGTGCCCAAACCTAACCGCCTCCCTCATCACGTCGAGAAGCATATTGAGGAGGTCGAGGCGGTGAATTTGATAGCTCTGCATCGTGGAGGAGGCTGGCGGTCCCGAGACGAGCTCCCCGCGTGATGTCCGTAGCGTCAGTCCCTGGCTCGTTGTGGTGATCTTCTCGATCGCGTCGCGAAGTCCGGTGCGTTTTAGCAGGGTCGCTGCGTTTGGAGGAATGGATATTCCAGCGCCGGCTTCGCGCGGAGACTCCGCCTCCTCGAAGACCGCCACCTGCATGCCCCGCGCGCGCAATGCGAGCGCCGCGGCAAGGCCACCAATTCCCGCACCAATGATCGCAACGTTCAAGCCGTCATTCATGGCAATTGTCCGACCGTTGACCCGAGTTGAGTAAGGCTGTTGTCAGTCGCCGATGACATCATCGAGCAGTACCCATCTGGTGCCGTCAAAGCGCGCCATCCGGGCTTTTCGCCATCCAATCCGTTGGTGGGGGGTGATGTTGATCGTCACGCCAGGCAGGAACATCGACAATTGAAATTCGCTGACGTTCGTCGCCTGCTTGATCAGATTTTCGCGAGAGAGATCGTCGCCGCACTTCCTCAAAACCTCAACGATGATCTGAGCGGTCGCGTACGGGAAGACGGCGTCATCGAGGGGCTCGTTCGGCGCCCACTCCTTCATGAAGGCGCTATACGCCTTCATGCCCTCATCGGCATCCCACACCGGGTTCTCCGGCGACTTCAGCCAGAACGACGTGACCGCCCCGGTCGATGCAGAAAGCCCCGCCGGAGCCAGCACAGCCGAAATGCCGCTCACACCGGACAACAGGACATGCTGAACTTTCCACCCAAGCTCGTGCGCCTTGCGGATGGCCTGTGCTGCAAATCGCGCATTGGATGCGTGAAACAGCGTATCGGCGCCAGAGGCCTTGAGCGCCAGAATTTGTGAATCGATCGTTGGATCCGTAATGTCATAAGCAGCCTCGCTCACGATCATCGAAGCGCTTGATCCCAGTGCTGCCTTGAAGCCCTCCAGATTGCCCTTTCCGAGATCGTCATTTTGATAAATGACGGCGATTTTCGCATCAGGCTTGGTCCGCAGCAGATATTCAGCGTAGATCCGGGTCTCGACGGGCTGCGGCATCATGAACGTGGTCGTCCATGGAAGATTGTCCGGGTCGTTGAGTTTCGGGGTGCTGGCCAGAATGAGAATCTGAGGAACCTGCTTGCTGTTGAGATATTTCGCCACGGCAAGGTTGGTCGGCGTCCCAATCGAGCCGACGATTGCGAGCACACCTTCGCCTTCAACGAGCCTCCGCGTCTGCTCCACCGCCCTCGGCGGCGCAAACGCGTCGTCGAGCGATACGAGCGTCACCCGGCGACCGTTGATACCGCCTGCCGCGTTGATCATCCCGAAATAGGCCGTCTCAATTCGCCCGAAACGGCTCAGCGAAGAGATCGGCCCGCTATACGGGACCGTCTGTCCAATCTTGATCTCCGTGTCGGTGACGCCGGGGCCATATCTCTTGTCCGCCCCTGCAACCGGCGCAAGACCGACGACCGAGAGACTTAGCGCAGCAAGGATCACGGGACGGATCATGGAAGCAGGCTCCTGTGTCTCGCTTTGACGTATCACCTCTCGGGACTATTTTGCTATCCCGGGCCGCAGGATGATGCTGTACAATCCGCGCTGCGTCCCGAAACCTTCCCGAAATTTTCCGAAAGCGTCGCTACGAGGCGTCATTGGTCAAGCAGCATTCGATCATTGTCGGCAACCGGACGGTGGATCTGACCCGCGAATTGTTGGTCGACGAAGGCGGCAACGTCGTCCCATTGCGCCCACGCGCCTGGCTGGTGCTTCAACTGCTTGCGACACGGGCCGGACGGCTGGTTGGCAAGGACGAGATCCTGGACCATGTCTGGTCGGACTGTGAGGTCACAGAAGACTCGCTCGTCCAGGCTATTGGCGACATCAGGCGGGCCTTGGGAACGGCCGGCCGGACGGCTCTGAGAACCTTGCCGCGCCGCGGCTACATGCTGGCCGTGAATGGAGAGCCGACCGATGCTACGCTGCGGTCCGACATTGCTCCCTCAACACCCCCGCACATCGGCGCATTGACGGGTTCATCCGCAATGCCGCATTTGTCGATCGTCGTTCTACCGTTCGCAAATCTGAGCGGCGATCCCGAGCAGGACTATTTCGTCGATGGCGTGACCGAAAGCCTCACCACGGACCTGTCGCGCATTGCCGGCTCGTTCGTCATTGCGCGCAACACCGCGTTCACCTTCAAGGGCAAAGCCGCCGACGTCAGGCAGATCGGCCGCGAGCTGAACGTACGGTACGTGCTGGAAGGATCGGTACAGCGCGGCGGCGACCGGTTTCGCTTGAACGTTCAATTGATCGACACCGAGACCGCGACCCATCTCTGGGCGGAGCGCTTCGACAAGCCGGCAGCGGACTTGTTCGACTTGCAGGATGAGATCGTGTCTCGGCTTGCCAACACCTTGAATGCCGAACTGGTGAAAGCCGAAGCACGACGCGCCGAACGGTCATTGCGTCCCGGATTCATGGATTTGTACTTTCAGGGTAGAGCCTTCTTGAACAAAGGAGTGACACCGACATTCATGGCACAAGCGAGAGATTTCTTCGCACGTGCGATTGCTCTTGACGCCGATAATGTCGAAGCAGCCGTCGCCGCAGCCCAGATCGATGTGTCGGTGGGCTCAGCTTTCCTGACGGACAATTCCTCGGCGCACTTTGAAATCGCGGAGACCGCCTTGAACAAGGTATTGTTTCAGGCGCCCAACCATCCGAGAGCCCACATGCTGCTAGGTGCAATTCAACTTCAGACCGACCGCGCTTCCATAGGTATCGCTGAATGCCGGCGGGCGTTGCTGCTGGATCGGAATTTGGCCGACGCACATGGGTTCATCGGACTCGGGAAATATCAGATCGGGCGTGGCGAGGAAGTCGAGGGACATGTCCATGAGGCCCTGCGGCTATCCCCACGGGATACGCGCGCCTTCCTTTGGTACATGTTTGTCGGGATGGGCAAGTTGACAACCAATGCAGAGCGCGAGGCAATCGATTGGTTTCGCCGCAGCCTCGAGGCCAATCGAAATCACGCTCTTTCTCATTTTCAGTTCGCGGCCGCGCTTGCGCTGGTGGGGGACCTGCAAGAGGCGCGCTCCATTGCCGAGGCCGGATTGGCTCTTGACCATGGCTTCACTATTCGTCGCTATCGCATCAACGCCAAAGGCAACAATCCAACCTATCTCGCCAAACGCGAGTTGTTCTACGAGGGGATGCGCTTAGCCGGAGTGCCCGAGTTATAGTCCATATTGGGTCAAAGAATCCAGCATGCGCCATCATCAGCCATGTCCGTTGAGGTCACAACCGGTAAAGCTCAGGGCGAGCACAAGATTTCCGCTTCGCTTCCAAGACCTGACATTTGTGCACGTTTGTGAGTACACACCCTGGTCTAGACGGTCCACACGAATCGCGTAGCCAAAAACGCTTACGAACACGACCACGCAAGCGGTCGGAAACAATTTTCACGCGGCTGCTAGCGGCACGCGTCGGAACGGCGAAGGCCCAGTTTGGCTGACGATGCCGCTCGCAAGCCTTCGCCTTGATAAATCTACTTTTGTTGCACCTCAGATGAACTCTTTTGCACATCCATTCTTTTAGTCGCTTTCAAACGTAGAACGCTCCCCGGAAAGAAATTGCACGCCACACCTCTACCTCCCCTCGGGAGCTGGCAAGCCCCCTCTCCCACAAGGGGAAAGGGTCAGGAGAGTTCGCGGATCGCACCGCGCTCACTGCTTCGCAGGCTTGCGCTCGATCGGGTGGATGTCGATCGCGCGCAGGCGGCCGAGGCGGAGCACGTCCATCGACAAGGTGCGGTCGATGCGGTCACGGTCGAGCGCGCGGATCAGATCGTCGACGCCGTTGACCTCGACACCGTCGAGCCTGATCACGACGTCGCCGGGCAGCAGCGCGGCCTTCGCGGCCGGACTGTCCGGCTCGATCTGCGCCAGCAGCGCACCCATCCGGTTCTCGACGCCGGCCAGCACCGCATGCCGCCGCGGGATCGGCGCGGTCTGGCCGGCGACGCCGATATAGGCGCGGCGGACACAGCCATGGCGGATGATCTCCGACAGCACGAACTGCGCGGTGTTGCTGGCGACCGCAAAGCAGATGCCCTGTGCGCCGCTGATGATCGCGGTGTTGATGCCGATCACCTCCGCGTTCGACGATACCAGCGCTCCGCCGGAATTGCCGGGGTTGAGCGCGGCATCGGTCTGGATCACGTCCTCGATGGTCCTTCCGCTGACCGAACGGATCGAGCGGCCCAGCGCCGAGACCACGCCGGCGGTGACCGTCGATTCAAAGCCGAGCGGATTGCCGATCGCGACCACGAGCTGGCCACGCCGCAAGCTCTTGGAATTGCCGAGCGAGGCATAAGGCAGATCGCGCGCGCCATCGGCCCGCAGCAATGCGAGGTCGGTGTCAGGATCGACGCCGAGCACATGCGCATCGGTGTCGAACCCTTCGGTGTCGCGCAGCCGGATCTCTTTCGACGATCCGACCACATGGCTGTTGGTCAGCACGAGCCCGTCGGGCGAGATCACGATGCCCGAGCCCATGCCGCCGCGCTCGCGCGCATTGCGGACCTTCGGCCCGGTCTCGACGCGGACGACGGCGGGGCCGACGCGTTCGGTCACGTCGATCACGGCATTGGAATAGGCGTCCAGCAAAATCCGGTCGTGATCCCGGGCAGCGTCAGCCGTTCGCAGTGACGGCCTGTCACCGGCGGTATCTGAGGTAAAATCCAGCATGGCGAGGTTCCTTCGGTCTTACCAAATGGTGACCGGCTCCCGCCGCCGCAAGTGGGAACGCCCAGGGCGCAGGGCTGCCCTACTAGAGCCCCGTTCCGATGGAATCGGAACGGGGCTCTAGATTCTTGTTTTGACGCGTTTTCTTTGCGCGAACCGGTATCCACTTCGCTCGAAAACGCTCTACGGCGCCCGCCTCAGCGCGCCGCCGCGCGCCTTGACCGGATCGAGCAGCGACCAGTCGCCGTCTTCCAGCACATAGCCCTTTGGGAATGGCGCGCGCAGCTCAAGCCCGAGCGAGCGCAGCACGCGGTCGTCGCGGTAATAGCACTGCAGCACCACGCGGACGAGCGTCGCCGCAGCGCCTCCGCCGCTGGCGCGGAATTCCTTCGCCACCGCGTCACGCCTGGCATTGTCGAGCGCGGCGAGCGGCTTGCCCGCCAGCTTCGCCAGATGATCGAGCGCCTTCGCGACCAGCGCGGCATCGCGGCCGAGTGTCGACAGTATGTCGGCCTGGATCGTGGGATCATCCGCACCCGGCACTTTGTATTCGTCGCTGGCGGGAACGATCATCGCGGCGATGGTGCGGAGATCGTCGCGTTGGGCAGAGGTCAGTTCGTTGCTATCGGACATGTCGAGTTCTCTGGCGGTCTCAATCGAACAAATTGGCGAGGCGCTGCTTCATCTGGTCGGCGATGTAGAGCGCAAGGGCCTGGATGGTTGAGGTCGGGTTGACGCCGCCCGAGGTGACGAAGATGCTGCCGTCGACGATGAAGAGGTTCTTCACGTCGTGCGAGCGGCCCCATTCGTTGACCACGGAGCGCTCGGGATCGGTGCCCATGCGCGCGGTGCCGAGCAGATGCCAGCCGCCCCAGGGGATCGGCGCATTGATGCAGATGTCGGTCGCGCCGGCGGCCTCGAGAACCTCGCGCCCGCGTGCCAGGCCGTGCTCCATCATCTTCCGGCTGTTCTCGCTGATCGTGTAGTCGATCTTCGGCGCGGGAATGCCGTGACTGTCCTTCAGGACGGAATCGAGCGTCACGCGGTTGTGCTCCTCCGGCAGATCCTCGCAGATCGCGGAAAATCCGAGCCTGTGACCATTGAGCTTGCGGAACACGCGGTGATGATCCGCGCCCCACGGCAAAATGCCCTTCTGCTCGCTCGAGACGGCCTCGAACACCGGCCCCGCGCCGCGGACGAACTGGACACCGTAGCCGCGCACAAAGCCGCGCGAGAGGTCCGTGTCGTACCACTCCTTGCTCCACAGGCAGGTCGGCGGCGCCCGGTTCGAATCGGTCGGCTCCTCGACATAGCCGTAGATCTGCGCATAGGGGTGGAACATCAGGTTCTTGCCGACCAGCCCGGATGAATTGGCAAGTCCGTTCGGAAATTTTCCGGACGCTGAGTTGAGCAGCAGCCGCGGCGTGCCCACGCCGTTGCAGGCGATGATGACGACTTCCGCCGGCTGGAACTGCTCGACACCGTCCTTGTCGTAATAGACGACGCCGGAGGCCATGCCCTCCTCGTTGGTCAGGATCTCGCGCACCCGGCAATGCGTCTTGAGCTCGACGCCGGCGCGGATCGCGTGCGGCCAATAGGTGATGTCGGTCGATGATTTCGCGCCTTGCGCGCAGGCCGGCGTGCAATGGCCGAGATTGATGCAGCGCGCCCTGCCCTCGTAATCCGTCGTCGCGACCGTGGTGTCGGACGGCCACCAGTGCCAGCCGAGCTTGTTCATGGCCTTTGCCACGATCGGGCTCGACAACCCGAGCGGCTGCGGCGGCATCGGCGGGTGTGTCAGCGGTGACAGCGGGTCGCCTGACAGGCCCGAGACGCCCATCATGCGGTCGTTCTCTTCGAAGAACGGGGTCAACGCGTCGTAGTCGATCGGCCAGTCGTCGGCGACACCGTCGAGCGTCCTCACCTTGAAGTCGGACGGATGTAGCCGCGGCCAATGCGCGGTGTACATCACGGTCGAGCCGCCGACGGCGTTGAAATTCACCACCTTGATCGGCGAGTTCTCTTCGTTGATCGGATAGTCCTCCGGCCGTTTGCGGATGTTCGGGCTCGACGACCACTCGCCGTAGAACTTCGCCTCCCAATCGCGGCCCGTGCTCGGATATTCCGAAGGCTTCATCCAGCCGCCCTGATCGAGGCAGAGGATGTGCATCTTGGTGTCGGCGAGACTCCAGGCCACCGCGGCACCGGAGGCGCCAGCGCCGATGATCAGGACGTCAACGGGATCGTTCTTCATTATTATTTCCTGGAGTTTCTTCCCCGTCATTCCGGGATGGTCCGAAGGACCAGACCCGGAATCTCGAGATTCCGGGTTCGATGCTTCGCATCGCCCCGGAATGACAAACACAAGCTCAACTGACGATTCTCACCGGCAAGCTTCGTATACCGCGGATGAAATTGGAATAGAGCCTTTGGGGAGGGCCTATGACCGCAAAGCACAGGTCGCATTGCACCGCAGTCATGGCTTGGGCGAGAGCACCAGGTTGACGCGGCGGACCTCGTCGGTATCAGGCGCACGCGGCGGCTTGCCTTGCTCGACCACCTGCAATTGCACCCGCAAGCGCCGGTCAACCAGAGCCGCCTGCGGCACCGCGATGGTCGCGGTGCTGCCCTTGTCCTGGCCCGGCAGGGCATAGGGCACGATCGCGCCGAGCGCCTCGCCCTGCGCGGTCGTTACGACGATCCGGGCACTCGGCGGCAGCGGGCCGGTCGTGATCTGCAGCTCGATCGTCTCGCCGCCGGCCAGCTCGCGCGGGGCCATCAGTTCGAACGATTTCACCGGCTGCGCCGCGACCATGTTGACCCACGACCCGTTCAAGCCTGCGAGCAGCAGTGCGATGGACAGAATGCGTTTCATTTGGGGGTTAGTCTGTCCTCACCTTGATGCTGCTGACAAGGGGCGCCGTCGGCGCGGCGCCCGCGGCCAGGGTTGGCCGCGCCGAATTGCCGATCGGCACCACGCGGATGTCGAGCGGCACCTCGCCGGTGCCCCCTGCAGGTGCGAGATTGTTCGGCAGTGGCACGGTGAAGGTCACCGGCCCATGATGCGGATGGCCGAAGATCGTGATCGCACCGGCCGCAACCGGCGCCGCGCCTGGAGTCGGCGACACCAGCACGCGGAAGCGGCGGCCGAGATCCTCGTGGGTCAAATTGAGGGTGATTTCCGCGACCCGCGGTCCGGCGTCGGCACGGGACGCCTGCAACGCGGACGCCGGCACCCGCACGGTGCCGCCAGCGGCCCTGGCCAGGCCAATTCGCTCCGATACGACGGCGCCGCTGAACACCTGCGGCGTGCTCGCGACCGCCGGCCCCGCCACCGGGACCTGGTCCTCGCCCGACCCCGGCGAGTAATCGTAACCGAACACGCTTGTCGACGCGTAGCTGCCGGCCTTGGTCTGCGTCACCGGCTGGCTCTGTGAATTGGAGAAGAACCTGAACTCTTCGTTCGACCAGGCGTCGAGATCGGGCCCCTGGGGCAGCGTCGGGCGCCCGAGCGCGGTCTGCCGCCGGGTCCAGACATCCCAGAGCCGGTCGAGATTGCCGTGATGCAGGAAGAAGATCGGATCGACCGGCGAAAAGAACTGCACCATGAAGGCGCCGCCGCCCCCGCCCATCGCGCCATGGACGTTGTCATGCGGCTGGCTTTCGAGGATGCCCTTGGTGCTGCCGTCGCTGTGATTGGAGGCCTTCGCACTGGCGAAGCCGGCCGGATCGTTGGGTCCGCCGCCGCCCGCGAACAATGTCGTGCGTAACGACTGGCGGATCGTCGGCAGCGACACCGCGACCTTGGTATCGGAATCGAGGTCCGGATTGGTCGCCGTCAACCCGCGTGCATTGGGCTGATCGAAGAACGCCTGCTGCAGCGAGTTCATGAAATCGCCTGCGGTCGCGATGCCGCGATCGTTGAGGACACTGAGCTGGTCCTGCGAGAACGCCCCATACAAATCGGTCACGACCGGCTGGAACTGGGTGCTGAACTCGTCGAAGGTCGGAATGAACCCGGCGTTGTTCGGATCGAGCACGCCATCGAACATCGCCTGCGGCACGCTCGGCGTCTTGGTCCAGTCCCAATAGGGCAGCGCGAAATCGGGATCGCCGCTGAGATCGCGCAACGTCGTCTCGAGCCAGCCGAGATAGGCACGATGCCAGCCCAGAAACCACCAATTGCCGTGCGGGCAATCGAACAGGTGCACCATCGCGTTGCGATACCAGTTGCGCGGATCGGTCGGCGGCAGCGCCAGCATCTTGCCGATGCCGGCCTTGTAGCTGTCAAGCACCCGTGGCGGCATCGCCGGATCGGTGAGCTCCCAGCGGCGGAACCGTGCGGCCTGTGCCTGCGCGCCCGATGGCAGCGCCACGGTGGCGGCGAGTGCCGCACCGGCGCCAAGCAGACGGCGGCGCGTGAGGGATGAAACATCTGTCAGCGTCATGGAATGCTCCTGTTGCAATCACCCAAAAATCACGCGTGAGCGCTCCCCCCGCGGAGCGCCCGTCCAATTTCATCTGCCCCCGTTTGCTAAGCCCGGCGCCCTGCCGGTTCCGGCAGATGTCACGTCTCGAAGTGTCGGCGCTGAAAACCGATCGAAAATATCATAAGTTGATAACATGGCGATGATACACCCTTGCGGGATATCGGGCAAGCAAGCGCAGGGCGCGACATCTGCGCACGGAGCGAAACGCGCGTGGTCGTCGCCTGGAATGCCACTGATGCGCTGACGCACCCGCAAATCCCGATACCAGCTCCGCTTTCCGACGTTTGTCGGCAGCGGTGAGACCGGCTAGCCTCGTCGGCAATCAGCAGACCGGGGAGCAATGTCAGGTGGCCGCGCCGCGCCAGGAACAGATTTCGCCGGAGACGGCCGCACTGGATTACGACGTCATCATCATCGGCGCCGGCCTGTCGGGCATGTACCAACTCTACCGGCTGCGCGAACTTGGCCTCACCGTGCGCGTGTTCGAGACCGGCACCGACGTCGGCGGCACCTGGTACTGGAACCGCTATCCCGGCGCGCGCTTCGATTCCGAGAGCTACTCCTACGGCTATTCGTTCTCGAAGGAGCTGTTGCAGGAATGGGAATGGTCCGAGCATTTCGCCGGTCAGCTGGAGACGCTGCGCTATTGTGGTTACGTCGCCGACAAGTTCGATCTGCGCCGTGACATCCAGTTCGAGTGCCGCGTCGCCAGTGCGATCTATCAGGACGACACGCGAAGCTGGGCAATCACGCTTGCGAGCGGTGCGCGCGCGACCTGCCGCTTCCTGATCACCGCGATCGGCCCGCTGTCAACGCCGACGCTGCCGCGGATCGAGGGCCGCGACAGTTTTCGCGGCCAGTCCTTCCACACTGCGCGCTGGCCGAAGCAACCGGTGGATTTCGCGGGCAAGCGCGTCGCCGTGATCGGCACTGGCGCCACCGGCATCCAGACCATCCAGACCATCGCAGGCGAAGTCGAGCACCTCACCATATTCCAGCGCACCGCCAACTGGGCCGCGCCGCTGCATAACGGCAGGATCGACTCGGAGACGCAGGCCGCGATCAAGGCCGGCTATCCCGAGATGTTCCGCCGCTGCCAGGAAACGTTTGCCTGCTTCGTCCATACGCCTGATCCGCGCGGCGCGTTCGAGGTTTCCGACGAGGAGCGCGAGGCGTTCTACGAAAAACTTTATGGCGAGCGCGGCTTCGGTATCTGGCAGGGCAACTTCCGCGACATCCTGATCGACCGCGAAGCGAATGCGACGATCAGCGATTTCGTGGCGCGCAAGATCCGCCAGCGCGTCAAGGACCCGGCGGTGGCCGAGATGTTGATCCCGAAGAACCACGGCTTTGGCACGCGTCGGCTGCCGCTCGAAACCTTCTATTACGAGGTCTACAACCGCGACAATGTCGGTTTGGTCGACCTTAACGAGACGCCGATCGAGCGGATCACACCCGAGGGCATCAGGACCAGCGACAAGGACTATCCGTTCGACATCATCATCTACGCCACCGGCTTCGACGCCATCACCGGCAGTTTCGACAGAATCGATTTTCGTGGCAGCAACGGTACGCTTTTGAAGGAGAAGTGGCAGCACGGTCCCGAAACCTATCTCGGGCTGATGGTCGACGGCTTCCCCAACATGATGATGCTGATGGGCCCGCACACTGCGCTCGGCAACATCCCGCGCAGCATCGAATACAGCGTCGACTGGGTCACCGGCCTGCTGCGATTTGCGCAAGCAAAGGGATTGACCTTGCTCGACGCGACACCGGAGGGCACCGCCGGCTGGACCGATCATGTCAAGGCGCTCGGCGTCGGCCTGCTGTCCAACGAGGTCAACTCCTGGATGACCGGCATCAACACCAACGTCGAGGGCAAGCAAAGGCGCATCGTCGCCCGCTACAGCGGCAGCGCGCCAGCGTATCGTGCAAAATGCGACGAGGTCGCGGCGAAGGGGTATGATGAATTAAGGTTGGGGTAGCGCCGTATTGAAGCGAAGCGCCAGCCACATCCACCGTGTCGTCCCGGCGAAAGCCGGGACGACACGGAGTCTGTTGTGCCGTCAACTCACCACGCATCAATGCACGGGCGCTTGCGCGTCGTGCGCGGTTCGGGCTTCGGCACCGAGCGGAGGCCCGCCATGATCCAGTGGCGGGTGTCGGCGGGGTCGATCACCTCGTCGATCTCGAGCACCGAGGCGATCGAGACCGCCTTGCCGTTGGCGTAGAGCTCGGCGACCTTGGTCTGGAAATACTTTTCGCGCTCGACCGGATCCGCGATCGCTTCCATCTCCTTGCGGAAGCCGAGGCGGACATAGCCTTCCAGCCCCATGCCGCCGAACTCGCCGGTCGGCCACGCCACCGTGAAGAACGAGGCGTGGAAGCCGCCGCCGATCATCGACTGCGCGCCGAGGCCATAGCCCTTGCGCAGCACGATGCCGAACAGCGGCACGGTGAGGCTCGCGCCGGTGACGAACATGCGCGCGACGTGGCGCACGATCGCGGTCTTCTCGGCTTCGGGACCAACCATGAAGCCGGGCGTGTCGCACAGCGAGATCAACGGGATATCGAAGGCGTCACAGAGCTGCATGAAGCGCGCGGCCTTGTCGCCGGCCGGCGCATCGATCGCGCCGCCGAGATGTTTTGGATTGTTGGCGATCAGGCCGAACGGCTTGCCTTCGATGCGGATGAACGCCGTGATGATGCCCACGCCGAAATCGCGGCGGATCTCGAGCACCGAGCCTTCGTCGGCGACGAGATCGATGACGGTGCGGATATCGTAGACCCGCAGGCGATTTTCCGGGATCGCGCGGCGCAGCAGCCGCTGGTCCGGCGCTGTCCAGTCGTCGACCGCGCCCTGGAAGTAGGACAGATACTTTTGCGCAACCGTCGTCGCCTCCTCCTCGTCCTCAACCAAAATGTCGATCACGCCGTTCGGCGACTGGAACGTAACAGGGCCGACCTCGGCCGGATGATAGACGCCGAGCCCGCCGCCCTCGATCATCGCGGGTCCGCCCATGCCGATCGACGCGTTCCTGGTGGCGATGATGACGTCGCAGACGCCGAGCATCGCGGCGTTGCCGGCGAAGCAATAGCCAGACACGATTCCGATGACAGGCACGAGGCCGGAGAGTTTTGCGAACTGCACGAAGGATGGTCCGTCGAGGCCGGTCATGCCGAGCCGGTCGGTATCGCCGGGACGGCCGCCGCCACCTTCGGCATAGAACACCAGCGGCATGCGCCATTGCTCGGCCAGGCCCAGCATGCGGTCGATCTTCTTGTGGTTCATATGGCCCTGGGTGCCGGCCAGCACGGTGTAATCGTATGAGATCACCATGCAGCGCGCGCCTTCGGGGCCAAAATCCCCGGCGTTGACGGTGGCGACGCCGGCGATCAGGCCATCGGCCGGCGTGTTCTTGATGAGATCCTCGACCTTGCGGCGGCGACGCTGCGCGGCGATCGCGAGCGAGCCGTATTCGACGAACGAGCCATCATCGACCAGTTGCGCGATGTTTTCGCGCGCCGTGCGCTGGTTGGTCTTGCGCCGTCGCTCGACCGAGGCCGGACGATTCTCGTCCAGCGTGATCGCCTTGCGCGCGACCAACTCGGCCAGATCCGGACGGATGTGATCGAGATCGATATCAGCTTCTTCCTCGGTGTGGTGGCCGTCGACCTCGGCGGGTTCGAGGAACAGGATCGGCTCGCCGTGCATCAGCGTGATACCGGGGCCGCCCGCGATCTTCGTCACCCGGCCGCCATGCGGCGCGGTGACGAGATGCTCCATCTTCATCGATTCCAGCACCGCGATCTGCTGTCCCTGACGCACCAGATCGCCCTCCGCGACCTCGATCGCGACGACGGTGCCCTGCAACGGCGCGGGCACCGGGACCGACCCCTCCGGCGCGGCTTCGGCAACCACAGGTTTGGCGACGACCGCCTGGTTCACCTCGACCCATGGCTCGGCGAGATCCTTGGCCGCGCCGACCAGTGCCGCGACGTGGGTATCGATGAAGCTGGTGCTGATGTGGTTCCTGAGGAATTCGCGATGCGCCAGCACGGCGCCGAGCAACGGGATGTTGGTGGCGACGCCGCCGATCCGGAATTCGCGCAAGGCCCGCGCCGCCTTGTGCACCACATCGGACCATTTTTGGCTCGGCGAATGCACGATCACCTTTGCCAGCAGCGAGTCGAACGCCGCGCTGGTCCGGTAGCCTGAATAGCCGAAGGTATCGACGCGGACGCCGGGGCCCGACGGCAGGTCAAACACGGCGAGCGTGCCGCCGGTCGGTTTGGTGACGCCCTTGGCGTCCATCACCTCCATGTTGACGCGGAGTTGCATGGCGCAACCGCGCGGCGCCGGGATCGCCGACTGCGCCAACCCGAGTGAGGCCAGCGTCGCGCCGGCCGCGACGGCGAGCTGCGATCGCACCAGATCGACGCCGAGCACCTCCTCGGTGACGGTGTGCTCGACCTGAAGCCGCGGATTGGCTTCGATGAAGGCGAAGGCGCCTTCATCCGACGTCGCGTCGTCATCGATAAGGAATTCGAAGGTGCCGAGACTGTCGTAGCCCGCCGCTGTGGCAAGCCGCTTCGCCGCCTCGATGATGCGCGACCGCAAGTCATCGCTTAGCGACGGGCTCGGCGCGACCTCGATGAGCTTCTGGTTGCGGCGCTGGATCGTGCATTCGCGCTCCCAGAGATGGCTGATCGCGCCATGGCGGTCGCCGATGATTTGCACCTCGATGTGGCGGGCCTTGCGGATCAGCCGCTCGACATAGACGCCGTCACTGCCGAACGCGGCCTTGGCCTCGGACTGGCAGCGCGCATAGGCCTCCTCGAGCTTGGCCGCGTCGTCGACCACGCGCATGCCGCGACCGCCGCCGCCGGCGATCGCCTTGATCATCACGGCCGTATCAGTGCCGAGCGAGGCGAAGAACGCCCTGGCTTCGTCGAGGCTGGTTGCACTGCCGGTGCCGGCAATAATCGGCACGCCGCATGTCTTCGCCAGTGCCTTCGCCTTGGCCTTGTCGCCGAACAGGTCGAGCGCTTCCGGTGACGGGCCGACGAAGGTGATCTGTTCCTCCGCGCAACGCCGCGCAAGCTGCGCGTTCTCGCTGAGAAAGCCATAGCCCGGATGCAGCGCGTCGCAGCCCGCGGCTTTCGCCGCCGCGATGACCGCCTCGATATCGAGATAGGCCCGCGCGCCACGGCCGGGGATTTCGCGTCTCTCGTCGGCGGCACGGACATGCAGCGAGGCTGCATCGTCGGCAGGATAGATCGCGACAGTAGCAATTCCGCTCTCGCCCGCGGCGCGCGCGATGCGGATGGCGATCTCGCCGCGGTTGGCGATCAGCAATTTCTTGAAGGACATGAATGGTTCCGTTGAACTCTCGGGAGACTGATCTGTTCACCTCGCCCGAATCATGCAAGTGGAATTTTCTTCCGCTGGACGGAATACGTGAGAGGATGACTGGACTTAAGCGCAGGCGCGCTGCACACAATCTGGTGCTGCCCAACCCCTGCCCTTCCGCTAGGCTGCCACGGTCCCGATATCAGCCCGATTCCATGATAGCGAAACCTGCCTTCGACCTGGTCTTCCGCAACGCCGTGACGCGCGCCTCGGCCGCTGCGGTCGATATCGGCGTCGCCGATGGAAAGATCGCCGCGATCGGTCCACGCCTTGCCTGCGAGGCGATCGAGATCGATCTCGGCGGCAGGCTGGCGCTGCCGGGCTTCGTCGATAGCCACATCCATCTCGACAAGGCCTGCCTGCTCGGCCGCTGCGGCCACGGCCACGCCAGTCTCGGTGAGGCGATCCGCGCGGTGGCCGCGATGAAGCGTGATTTCACGGTGGAAGACGTCCATGCGCGCGGCTCAAAAGTGATCGAGCGCGCGATCACCTCAGGCACCACGCGGATGCGCACCCATGTCGAGATCGACCCCCGGATCGGCCTGCGCGGCTTCGAGGCGGTGAAAGCGCTGAAGCGCGATTACGCCTGGGCGCTCGATCTCTCGCTGTGTGTCTTCCCGCAGGAGGGCCTGACCAACGATCCCGGCGCCGACGAATTGCTTGTCGCGGCACTGCGTGACGGCGCCGCGGCGATCGGCGGCTGTCCTTATGTGGACACTGACCCGACCGCACACATCGCGCGCATCTTCGATCTCGCGCAGCAATTCGACATCGACGTCGACCTCCATCTCGATTTCGACCTCGATCCCTCCTGGTCGCACATGGAGGAGGTTTGCCGGCAGACCGAGCGGCGCAACTATCACGGCCGCGTCGCGATCGGGCATGCAACAAAGCTCTCCGCGCTGCCGCCTGAGCAGCTCAAGGCGGCGACTGCGCGGTTGGCAAAAGCCGGCGTCGCGGTCACTGTGCTGCCCGCGACCGACCTCTATCTGATGGGGCGCGACGCGACCCACAACGCCCCGCGCGGCATGACGGTCGCGCACCGGCTCGTCGCCGACGGCGTGTTGTGCTCGGTCGCGACCAACAATGTGCAAAACCCGTTCACGCCGTTCGGCGATGCGTCATTGCTGCGGATGGCAAATCTCTATGCCAACGTCGCCCATGCCGGCATCAGCGACTTCGACGCCTGCCTCGATCTCGTCACCGATCTGCCGGCGCGGCTGATGAACCTGAAAGACTACGGCATCGCCGTCGGCCATCCCGCCGATATCGTCGTGCTCGACACCGACAGCGGACCAAACGCGATCGCCGAATTGCCCGACGTATTGATGGGCTTCAAGCACGGGCGGAAGGTGTTCGAACGGCAGCGGCCGACGCTGTTTAGGCCGCAGGGCTAACACTTCCTCCCCGTCACCCTGGGAGACTGTGAATGTATGACTCTCGATGACGCAACATACTCGATGTCGTCCCTGCGAAAGCAGGGACCCATACTCCGCGGCGGGTGTTATGAAAGAGACTCGTTGTCCCAGTGGTGCGCAACTATGAACTTCGGTGGTTATGGGTCCCTGCTTTCGCAGGGACGACACTGAATCTGCTGCGCGGATTGACGCACCTGCCGATCCGTTGTTGTTATTCCTCAACACCAACAACAGCCCGGGCAGGAAACCATGACCAAGGCCACCACTGTCAGAAGCGTCGAGACGCTCGCCTGCGATGCCGGCTGGCGGAACTATCACTTCGTCAAGGTGACGACCGAGGACGGCCTGGTCGGCTGGAGCGAGTACGACGAGGGCTTTGGCGCGCCTGGCCTCACCGCGGCAATCGAGCGGCTGTCGGCGCGGGTGGTCGGCAAGAATGCATTCCAGCATGAGCGGATCTATGCCGAACTGTTTGCCGCGACCCGTCCCGCCGCCGGCGGCGTGGTCGCGCTGGCGTTAGGGGCAATCGAGAACGCGCTGCTCGACGTCAAGGCCAAGGCGCTGGGCGTGCCCTGCTACGAGCTGCTCGGCGGCAAGATCCGCGACCGCGTTCGCGTGTACTGGTCGCATTGTGCGACCTGGCGCATCAATCATCCCGACTGGTACAAGCCTGCGATATCAGATCTCGACGGCGTCAAGGCGATCGGCCGCGAGGTCCGGGAGAAGAAATTCTCCGCGATGAAGACCAACATCTTCGTCTACACCGACGGCAAGCCGACAGGTTGGCGCCCCGGCTTCGGCGCACCGTTCGAGCCGGAAATCAACGTCGACCGCACTGTGCTGCGCAATCTCTGCATGCACCTGGAGGCGATCCGCGACGGCGCGGGCCCGGATGTCGATCTGCTGCTCGACCTCAATTTCAACGCCAAGACCGAAGGCTATCTGAAGATCCTGCGCGCCATCGCTGACATGGACATGTTCTGGGTCGAGATCGATACGTTTAACCCGCAGGCGCTCGGCTATATCCGCCGCCAGAGCCCGCACCCGATCTCATCCTGCGAGACGCTGTTGGGCCTGCGCGAATTCCTGCCTTACTTTGCCGAGCAGGCGATGGACGTCGCGATCATCGATACGCCGTGGAACGGGGTGTGGCAGTCGATGAAAATCGCCAGTGCCGCCGAGCATTTCGAGGTCAACGTCGCGCCGCATAATTTCTACGGCCACCTCTGCACCATGATGAACGCACATTTCTGCGCGGCGGTGCCGAATCTGCGGATCATGGAGACCGACATCGATCGCCTGGCGTGGGACCACGAGCTGTTCACCCATCTGCCTGAGTATGTCGACGGCCATCTCGTGATTCCCGATCGTCCGGGCTGGGGCACCGAGCCCAACGAAGAGGGCCTGCGCGCGCATCCGCCGAAGAACAAGGGCGGGCTGTTGAATTATGGGTTGAAGAAGTAGCGCCACGTCGTCCCGGCGAAGGCCGAGACCCATTACCCCAACTGCGAGTTGTTGCACGGCGCTGGGGCCGCAGTTGCGTTCACAGCGGGCAACGGTGGTTATGGGTCCCGGCCTTCGCCGGGACGACGGGCACTAATTGTCATCCCTGACCGTCGTGAACGCCGTGTCCACCACGTCGCCGATCGGCTGCCAGGCGGTGCCGTCGAACTGCACCAGCCGCATCTGCTTGATCGGGCGGAAATCCTTTGGCCCGGTGTTGATGACGATCCCGGGCAGCGCAATCGGGCTCTGGTAGTTCTTCAGCGAGGCCGCCTGCCGCATGATGTTGTCGCGCGACAGGTCGTCGCCGCACTGGCGCAGGACCTGGAGCAGCGTGTCGGCCGCAGCGTAGCCGAACATGGCATAGTTGTCGGCCTTGTCGCCGTCAGGGAAATATTTGTCCATGAAGTCGGACCACGCCTTGATATGCGGATCGTCCTTCCACGAGGCGTCACCGGCGTCCTTCAGGAACGAGGTCGAGATCACGCCGAGCGAATTCTGCAGACCCGCCGGCTGCAAGGCGCTGGCGATCGAGGCCGACGCGTTGTCGAGGATGAACACCGGGTGCCAGTCGAGCTCGACAGCGCTGCGGATCGCGCGCGCGGCAATCGCCGGCGCGCCATCGAACACCAGGATCTCGGCGCCGGAGTCCTTCAGGATGCCGAGCTGGTTCTGGATCGCGGTCTCCGAGGCATCGAAGGCGAGATCCGCGACGATCATCCCGGCGGTGGCGCCGAGCCCCTCCTGCAATCCGCGGAACAGATCGCGGCCGAACTGGTCGTTCTGCCAGAGCACGGCGATCTTGCGGTCGGCGTAGGCGGTCTGGATGTAATTGGCATAGATTCGCCCCTCGGCGCGGAAGGTCGGCTGCCAGCCCATGGTCCAGGGATAGGCCTTCGGATGCGCCCACTCTTCGTCGCCCGACGCGACGAAGAGCTGTGGAACCTTCTTCTCGTTGAGGTACGTCCGGGTCGCCAGATTGTCCGGCGTGCCGAACGAACCGAACATCAGCAGCACGTTCTGCTTCTCGACGAGATCGCGGGTTTGTTCCAGCGCGGTCTTCGGATTGGAGCTGTCATCGACCGAGATGAATCTGATCTTGCGCCCGTTGATGCCGCCGCGCGCGTTGATCATGTCGAAATAGGCCAGTTCCGCCCGGCCGATGGTGGCGAACGCCGCAAGCGGGCCCGTGAAGGGCATGATGTTGCCGATGCGGATGTCGGTGTCGGCAGTCGCGCCCGGCGCCTGCTGCGCGCGCGACGGCGTGACGGCAAACAGCGCCGCGAGGAGAAGGGATATCGAAAGCGCGCTTTGTGTTCTTGTTTGCATCAACATCGCCATAAACGTTGGCAACATGGCCAACGCTCCCTCCCGAGCGCCCCGACCTTATCGCCCAACGCAACGCCCGGAAAATGAAATGTTGATGGCAGGACGCCGCCTCAGCGCAATGTTATGTCGAGCCAGCCCAGCGGGTTGACCGCAACGCGGTCGCCGGTGTCGACCAGCACGGTCGTGGTCTCGGCCTCAATGATGGCGGGACCGGCGAGCGACTGGCCGGGCTTGAGATCGTCGAGCGCATAGACGGGAACCTCGCGCCAGGCACTGAGCCAGGCCTGCCGCTTGCCGCGCGGCGTGCAATCCGCGGTCGACGACACAGCCGCAGCATCGCTCGCGCGCTGCGCGACCTTGCCCACCGCGGCGACGCGGGCGTTGACGAACACCACCTCCTGCCCGCGCGAGGCGTAGGTGTAGAGCTCCTCGTGACGGTGGTGGAAACGATCCTCGATCTGCGCGACCAGATCGGCGGCGCCAAGATCGAGGTCGCCGAGCGGCACGTCGATCTCGAACACCTGCTCGCCATAGCGCATCTCGGCAGAGCGCTCGGTTGCGATCTCGCCCTTGAACCAGGTACGCAACCGGCCGACTGCCTGCTTTTCCAGCCCGGCGAACAATGCACGCACCTCGTCGGCGGAAATCTTGCCCGCGCCATAACGGGTGCGGCTGACCTCGTAGCGGAGGTCGCTGGTCAGCATGCCCCAGGCCGAAAGCACCGAGGCGACTGTCGGCACGATGATGCGCTTGATCTCGAGCTCGCGCGCCACTTCGGCGGCGTGCATTCCGGCCGCGCCGCCAAAACTCAGCAGCGCGAATCTTCGAGGATCGACACCACGGCGTAGCGTCATCAGGCGGATGCCGTCGGCCATCTTCAGATTGATCATCTTGTAGATGCCGGCGGCGGCTTCGAGTCGCGACAAATCGAGCGCAGCCGCGATGCGGTCGACCGCAGCCTCGGACGCCGCGCGATCGAGCGGCCGCGCGCCGCCCATGAAGGCTGCGGCATCGAGATAGCCGAGCACCACATTGGCGTCGGTGACGGCGGCGGCTGTGCCGCCATTGCCGTAACACGCCGGACCCGGCACCGAGCCAGCGCTCTCCGGCCCCACCCGCAGCGTGCCGCCCGCATCGACGCTCGCGATCGAGCCGCCGCCGGCCGCGATGCTGGCGATGTCGAGGCTGCGCAGCGCGATGCGCTGGCCAGCGAGCATGCCGTCGGCGGACAGCGAGGCCTGGCCATCTGCAATCAGCGAGATATCGGTCGAGGTGCCGCCCATGTCGAACGGCACCAGATCGGGAATGCCGAGCATCTCGGCGCAGCGACGGCTGCCGGAGATGCCGCCGGCCGGCCCCGACAGCACCGTGCCCGCGGCGAGCCGTGAGGCTTCCTCCACCGGCGCCATGCCGCCATGCGACAGCACGACGAACAGCGAGCCCTTGAATCCGGCTTCATGCAGGCGCTGTTCGAGATTGGTGAGATAGCGCTGCACCGTAGGCTGAACATAGGCGTTCACGATCGTGGTCGAAACGCGCTCATATTCCTTGATCTGCGGCAGCACGTCGCTCGAGCGTGACACGCTAACGTCGGGAAGCTCCTTTGCGAGGCGCTCGGCCGCAGCGAGCTCATGCACGGGATTAAGATAGGCATGCAGGAAGCAGACCGCGACCGAGGTCGCGCCGGACTGCTCCACCTCAGCGATGACATCGCCGAGCGCGGCGGCATCGAGCGTGACAGCCGCGCTGCCGTCGGCCTTCAGCCGTTCGCGTACGCCAAAACGGCGCTCGCGCGGCACCAGCGGCTCGGGCGGCGGCGTGCGCAGGTCATAGCGATCGGGCTTCAAACCTTCGCGCATCTCGACGACGTCGCGATGGCCTTCGGTGGTCAAGAGCGCGACCTTGGCGCCCTTGCGCTCCAGAAGCGCATTGGTCGCGACCGTCGTGCCGTGCACCAGGCGATCGGTTTCGGCGAGCATCGCAGCACGCGTCACGCCGAGGCGGCGCGCCAGTTCGTCCAGCCCGGCCATCACGCCAATCGACTGATCGGCCGGCGTGGATGGCGATTTTGCGAAAACAGTACGCCCGGTTTTGTCAGACGCAACCAGGTCGGTGTAGGTGCCACCGACGTCGACTCCAATCGTGAACATGTTGCCTTACACCGCCGCTTTCGAAATCAGACCCTGGGCTGTGTCGCGCGCCCGCGCGGCCGCCGATCGTTTTTCCGGCGGTCCCCAACCACCGCCGCCGGAGGAGCGGATTTCGAGGCAATCGCCGGGGCGAAGCTCGATGCTGACCTCCTTGGTCTTCAGCACGCGCGGCTCGCGGCCATCCGAGAGCAGGCGATAGTGATGCGGCTCGCCATCTTCGCCGCCGAGCATGCCGCAGGGGCCATGACGCGCGCCGTCGCCGGCGGTGTTGCCCTTCGCGGGCTTCGCGATCTCCAGCACCATGTCGAGCGCGACGCCGAGGCCGCCGCGATGCTGGCCGTCGCCACCGGAATCCGGCCGAAATTCGTGTTGGCGGAAATACAAGGGAAAGCGCACCTCGGCGACCTCGATGCTGCCGAACTTCAAGCCGCCGACCGAGTGCCACTCGCCGATCGACGAATAGCCGTCACCGCCGGGCGAGGCGCCGCCGCCGGGCCGCGCCTGGAACATGTGCCAGATGAAGCTGCGCCCGTTGCGCGGGTCCTCGCCCTGGATCGCAATACGGAATCGCCGGCCCCATCCGCCCATCACGCGATCCGGACACGACGTCGACATCGCCTTGATGATGGCTTCGACGATCTCGTTCGAGGGATGGCTGGTGCACAGCGTGACGGGACGACCCGGATCGGCCCAGACGATGGTGCCTTGTTTCGCCACCACCTTCAGCGGCCGCAGCGCGCCGGTGTTCTTGGGGATATCGGCGTCGATCAGATAGGCAAAGGCCATCGCGACCGCGGCCTGCATGTTGGCGTGCGACGAATTGACAAAGCTGGTCGACTGCGGATCGGAGCCGGTGAGATCGACCTCGATGTCGCTGCCCTTCTTCGTGACCTTGGCCGCGATCTTGATGTCGGTACGGCCGTGGCCGTCGTCATCGAGCAAGGCCTCGCCGTAGAACACGCCGTCCTTCCAGGTCGAGACCACGGCGCGGGTCTGCTGCTCGGTGGCGTCAAGAATGGCCTCGATCGCGGCTTCCACCGTGTCCGCACCAAATTCGCTGAACAGCTTTGACACCCTCTTCTCACCGAGATGAGCGGCGCCCAGCATCGCCGCGAGGTCGCCGCGGAATTCGCGGGGGTTGCGGATGTTCAACGCCAGCAGGTCGAGCAGGTCCTCCCGCGGCTTGCCGGCCTCGTAGAGTTTGATCGGCGGAATGCGGATGCCTTCCTGGTAGATTTCCGTGGCGGCGGGATTGTAGGCGCCATGGGTGGCGCCGCCGATGTCGCTCTGATGCGCGCGCACGATGGTCCAGAGCAGCCGCTTGCCCCCGGCGAAAACCGGCACGAAGGCGGTCAGATCAGGCAGATGGCTGCCGCCGCCTTCGTAGGGATCGTTGAGCAGGATGACGTCGCCGGGCGCGACGTCCTTGAAACGCTCCTCGACCGCCAGCGTCGCCCACGGCAGCGCGCCGACATGGACCGGGATGTGATCGGCCTGCGCGATCAGCCGCCCGCGTGTATCGCAGATACCAAGCGAGAAATCGCGGCTGGAATTGAGGATCTGCGAATAGGAGGTGCGAAGCATGGCTTCGCCCATTTCCTTCACGATCGACGAGAGGCGGTGCTGGACGACGGAGCGGGTGATCGGATCGATCTTGGCGGACATCTTTGCCTTGTTGGCGCACGGGATGCGCGAATGGAGGTCAGGGAACCGGACGATCGGAACCTGAATTCACTCCTTATACCCAGAGGTTTCCGGATCGCAAACCGGCGCCTCGGCTTGGGGCGGTCGATCGATCAGCAAGTCGTGATCGGTAAAATCGGCGGCCTTCGGAATAGAACTTCCTGCTCTGCGTCCCACGCCTACAAGCCAATTGCTCAGGCAAAACGGCTCGCGCGGACCGGCCGAAGCCGTATCGCGCTGAAATCCCGGATAATGAGGGTGCACGTGATGATCCCGCGACTTTTCAGACCCGGCATCAATGCCGCG
This sequence comes from Bradyrhizobium sp. LTSP885, assembly GCF_000938305.1. Lineage (GTDB taxonomy): Bacteria > Pseudomonadota > Alphaproteobacteria > Rhizobiales > Xanthobacteraceae > Bradyrhizobium. The sequence goes on along the minus strand of NZ_JYMT01000018.1, from coordinate 202,245 downwards.
CTGCTCGGCATGCGTGTCCTGTTCGTCCTTGCCGTCTCCCCGGTGGTATCAGCACAAGACGCGCATCAGCCGGCCCAGGCGGCCGATGAAAAGGCGTTCCTCGCCGAGAACGATACCGCGATGACCAGGATGATGAACGACATGGCCGCCAAGCCGAGCGGCGACATCGACCGCGACTTCGTCGCGATGATGACGCCACATCATCAGGGTGCGATCGACATGGCCGTGATCGAGCTCCGTTACGGCAAGAACGAGCAGCTCCGCCGCATCGCGCAGGAGATCATCGTCGACCAGATGCAGGAGATCGCGGCGATGAAGCTCGCGATCGGCGAACAGGTCACGGCATCCGCGCCCGCCCCGACGCAAGCCAATCCAGCTGTCGCCACTCAAGATCACATGAACATGTCCCACGACATGAAGATGCCGGAGACCAAGTGATGAATAGCCAATTTCTGAAGGGCCTGCTGGCCACGACCGTGATCGCGATATCGACATCCGCCTTCGCTGGCCAGGCGCCCGGCGCGGCCGCCTCATCCGATATTCCGATCAGCCATCACGACCGCGTCTATGCGGCCGAGCAATTCTCCAACACCGTGTCCGTCACCGATCCCGTCGACAACAAGCTGCTCGGCGTCATCAGGCTGGGCGATCCGCAGCCCGGCAATTTCAGTCCGCTCTACAAGGGACAGGTGCTGGTCCACGGCATGGGCTATTCGCCCGACCACCACACCCTTGCGGTCGTCTCGATCGGCTCGAACTCGGTGACCTTCATCGACACGACGACAAATTCAGTCAAGCACGTCACCTATGTCGGACGTTCGCCACATGAGGCCTTCTTCACGCCCGATGGCAAGGAGATCTGGGTCACCGTGCGCGGCGAGAACTACATCTCGGTGATCGACGCCGCGAGTTTCAAGGAAACGATGCGCATCGAGGTGCCGCCCGGCCCCGGTATGCAGATCTTCTCTCCCGACGGAAAATACGGCTACATCTGCTCCTCGTTCAATCCGGAAGTCGATGTGGTCTCGGTCGCCGATCATCAGATCATTGCGAAAGTGAAGCAGGAGAGCCCGTTCTGCCCGAACATCGCGGCGACGCCCGATGGCGAGCAGGTGTGGTTCACGCTGAAGGATATCGGCAAGACCCAGGTGTTCAACGCCAAGCCGCCATTCAACCCGATCAAGACGATCGACACCGGCCCGATTACCAACCACGTCAATTTCGCCAGGACTCCCAAGGGGACCTTCGCCTACGTCACGATCGGCGGCACCAACGAGGTCAAGGTTTTCAGGACCGACGACTTCTCGCAAGTAACCACCATTCCCGTGGGCAACCTGCCGCATGGCATCTGGCCGTCCGGCGACGGCACGCGGATCTATGTCGGGCTGGAGAATGGCGACGCGCTCGCCGCGATCGACACCGCGACCAACAGAGTGATTGCCAACATCCCGATCGGCCAGGCGCCGCAGGCGATCGCCTATGTGCCGGAGGCCGCGCCCAATCCGGACGACCGGGCGAACCTGCAACCCCTCGGCGTCGCCGGTCAGGTCGCCCACCTCATGCTCGCACCGAAGAAGGCGGCCAAGGGCGACAAGCCGCCGACCAGCGTGTCCCTGTTCGATCAGGGCTTGATCCAGGTTCTGCAGGCCTCCGTCACCGGCCTTGAGCCGAAGCAGCGTTATGTCCTTGCGCTGGCCGACAAGGCCGACGGCAGTGGCACGGTGCAGCCGCTGGCAGCCTTCATGACCAACCCTGCGGGCTCCGCGATCGTCGACGCGACAGGGCCGATCAGGCAGATCGTGCAAAGCGCGACCAAGGCCGAACGGCGCTACCTCGTCATTGCCCCCGGCGAGCCGTCGAAGTTCGGCGCGGCGGTGCAGGTCCAGACGCCGTGAGCGACATGCTGCGCCAGATCGAGCCGTTGATTCCAGCGTTGCGCCGCTATGCGCGCGCGCTGGTCCGCAACCACGCGGCGGCCGACGATCTGGTGCAGGACTGCCTGGAGCGCGCCGTCAGTCGCTGGGATCAGCGCCGCGAGGACGGCAATCTCCGGTCCTGGCTGTTCGCGATCCTGCACAATCTGGCCGTCACCCAGTTTCGTCGCACGGCGACGCGCGGCCAACACGTCACTATCGACGAGGCGAACGAGCACGAGATCGGACAGAACGCAGTGCAGGAACAGACGATGATCTATCAGGAAGCGCTCGGAAAACTCGCCAGGCTTCCCGACGAGCAACGCGCCGTACTGCTGCTGATCGCCGTCGAAGACCTGACCTATGCGGAGGCCGCCAAAGTGCTCAACATTCCCGTCGGCACCGTCATGTCGCGACTGTCTCGCGCCCGCGAGCGGTTGCAGCAGGAAATCGAGAAGCCCGCGGACAACCCAATAGGGAACGTCGTGCGGTTGCGGAGCAACCCATGAGCAATCGCCCCATCACGGAAGACGATCTGCACGGCTATGTCGATCATGCCCTCGAGCCCGAACGCGAGGCCGAGGTCGCCGCCTATCTGGAGAACCATCCCGATGTGGCAAAGCGTATCGCTGCTTTCTCGGACCAGCGCTCCTGGTTGCGCTCGGCGCTGGCACCGATTGCGGAGGAGCCGCTGCCGCCGCAGCTCAATCTTGCAAGGATGATCGAGAACCGGCGCCGCCGCCCCTCGTCGTTCCGCTGGGCAATCGCGGCGATGCTGCTGCTCTCGATCGGCGGTCTCGGTGGATGGGTGATCCGTGGCGCGACATCGATACCGGCGGGCGGACTTGCCGCGCTCGCCCAGGAGGCAAGTGCGTCCTACAATGTCTATGCCTCCGATCGCACCCGGCCGGTCGAGCTGCGTGACAACACCGAACTCGCTGATTGGGTCTCCAGCCGGCTGCGTCGGCCGGTCAAATTGCCTGACCTGACGAGGTCAGGGTATCGCTTCATGGGCGGACGCGTGGTGCCGACCGCGCACGGTCCCGCGGCGATGTTCATGTATGACGACGATCGGGGCGATCGGCTTGTCGTCCTGACGCGTCCGATGACGTCAGATCAGAACGCGCCGATGGCGCCGCTGTCAGGCGACGGCGTCGCCGGCTTCTCCTGGGCCGACGATGGCGTCGGCTATAGCCTCGTGGGACCACCTGCAGCCGGATCGCTGAGACCGCTTGCCAACGAAGTTCGCAAACAGGTGCAGACGATCTAGATTCTTGTTTGAGCATGATCTCTTCGGAAAACCGCTACACACTTTTCCGGATCATGCTCTACGCCTTGGTGTAGATCAGAAACAGCACGGTCCCGATCACCAGCGCGACCGCCATGAACAACAACACCGCCGGCAGTCCGAACAGCGCCGCGACGCCGGCAGTGATTGATTGCATCAAGGCCGTGCCGAGGAAAAAGGCGAGATTGACCGCGGAAAGTGCCTTACCGGTGTTCTGCGCGTCGACCAGCTGCCGCGTCATGCCGAAGATCAGCGGCTGCGCCGAGGTCGTGAGCCCGATCAGGATCAGCAGCACGAGATCATATTGCCGCGGCATCACGGCGACGCCGAACAGGTTGGAGACCGGAAGATGCGGCGCGCCGGCCGCCATCAGCGCAAGCAGCAGCGCGGCAAGCGCGTGCGCGGCCGCCACAACGGTGCGGCGATGCCCGAATTTGCGATCGAAGGCGCCGATGCAGATTGGCCCCGCGATCATCGCCAGCGTGAACAGGCCGAGCAAATTGCCGGCCTCGATGCGGCTGAGGCCTTTCACATCCATCAGCCATGGCCCGCCCCACAATCCGCGCAACGCCAGCGAAGCGCCAAGCGACACCATCGACAGCGCGATCAACCCGCGCAGGCCACGCGACAGGCCGAGCCGCAACACCTCGGTCATCTGCTGCAGAGGTGAGGACTCGTCCGCATGTGCGGCCGGCTGCCGCGGCACCAGCGCGAACACGGCGATCAGCACCGCAACACCGAATCCGGCCGAGATCCAGAAGCCGGCGCGCCAGCCGAACTGGTCGACGACGAACGCGAGCGGGCTCGACGACAGCAGCATGCCGATATTGCCGATCGACAGGATCATGCCGGACCACAGGCCGAACTTCGCCGCCGACATCTGCTTGGCCGCGAGCGTCATCGGGCACATCAACATGCCCGAAGTGGCGACGCCGAGCAGAAACTGACCGAGCACGAAGCTCGCCGGCCCGACCGCAAGCCCCGAGACCAGCGTTCCGACCACGGTCCCGGCCAACAGGCTCAGCGACACCGGCCGTACGCCGAAGCGGTCCAGCGCGGCGCCGACCGGAACCTGGGCCGCGGCAAAAGAGAAGTGATAGATCGAGGTGAGGCTCGCCAGCGCCTGCGGCGAGGTGCCGAAATCATGCGCCATCAGGTCGAGGCTGATCGCCGGGATCGTCCGCAGCAGCGTCGACAGCATATGGCCGCAGGCCAATGCCAGCAGCGCAAAAATCAGTGTACGGAGATTGATCCCCGTGTCTTCAGTCGCCGTTCCGCCGTCCACGAATCGTCACTTCCCTGAGCGCTTTGTGGTCGGCGTAACATTATTGGGCTGATGGTGCCAATCTGGCAGCCCTCTCCCCGTTCTTCACGGGGTCGAGACGAGCGAAGCTCGCTCTTAGAGGGTTGGGTGAGGGGCTGCCTCCGCGAGTTGCGAGGGAGGTTGGACCTGTACCCCCTCACTCGGATCGCCTCTTCGAGGCGATCCGACCTCTCCCCGCAAGCGGGGCGAGGTAACCTCAAGCCTTGTGAAATACCAGCGTCCTGAGCTCGATGCTTTCGCGCGGCGCCGCATCCGCAGGCGTCGTCGGATCGATGAACGCCGTGTGCGGGCCAAACCGCGTACGTCCGTCGGTTGCCGAGTCGTAGCATTTCAGCAGGATCGCCTCGTCCGGCGTCATCTCGGGGATGTAGAACCAGCGATGGTTCGGGTTGTACTTCACCGAATAGGTCTCGCCGCTGCGGTTCGGATAGATCAGGTCGGAGGCGACGAGATCGCCGGGCTCAATTGTCGTGCCGTCGGCCATCGCGAGCGGTGAATCGCGCAACGGCCCGCGGATCGGCCGCCACAGATTGATCACCTGGACGCGGCCCTTCACCAGCTCCTCGGCCTCGTCAGGAAGGTGCTCGAACACGCGGTTGCGGCCGGAGATGTCGGTCTGGTCGACATGGACACGGGTCGCCGGCTGGCGCGGCCCGACGCCACGGAGATCGGCGGCGCCGTCGACACGCTTGCGCACGGTGTGATCGAAGATGAGGACGCGGTCGGCCTTCAGCGTCGCCTTCAGGAAGGCTTCGACGGCCGGATAGTAGACGTTGCGAACTTCATTGTCGTCGTAGAAATCCTTGACGGCGGTCGGGTGCCTGACCAGCGCAAAGCCCTCGCGATCGAGCGAGAAATTGTTGGCGATCAGGCGACCGTCGAAGATCAGGACGTTGTGGGGTTCGGGCAGCGCGGTCGATCTGGGTTCGCCGGGTGGCGGATCGAAGGCGTAGGTGCGCGGCTTGCCCGGCGTTGGCGCGAGGTAGTTGAGTTCAGCGGTAACGAAAGGCAGCGACCCGATGCGAGTTTCTTGAAGGCCCATGGTGATCTCCCGGACTCGATTGTTGGTGCTGTTTGATTTTGGCGGTGCGGGAGGAGCCGGCAAGGGCGCGGAGAAAATAGCAACGTTGCGGTTTCGCAAGGCAAGGAACGGGGAAAATTCTTGCTGGGCACCACTCGCCCGTCGAACGGATATCCTGAGATCACGGATTCGTTAGCGGCGAGGGTTGTCTTCACCTCTCCCGCTTGCGGGGGAGGGAGCGCACCGCCTATGCGGCCGCGCTAAAGCCCCGCGCCCTTGACGACCGCGTCGGCAAACGACCGGTCAACGATATCGGCGGCGTTGACCTTCTGCCGGATCAGGCCCGAGCGGTCGTAGAGATCGATGGTCTTCTGCTCGTCGGCCACCACACCATCGTCGATCGGAACGATGCGGATTTTTGCCCGCGCCAACCAATTCAGCGGCACCGCCGTTGGGATGTTCATCAGCCTGCCCCAGGTCGCGGCGTAGCTCCCGACATTGTTCTGCGACCAGGCGCGCGCGGCGGCGAGCCGGCGCACGAAATCCTCAAGCTCCGCGCGCTTGTCCTTGATCGCATCAGGTGTCGCCACCTGGAAACCGATGCCGGGCGTGATGCCCTCGGCCGTGATGACGCGGCGCGACTTGAACAGCACTTCTTCCTGGCTGACATAGGGCTCCCAGGTCGACCAGGCGTCGACCGAGCCTTGCGAATAGGCGACCTTGGCATCGGACGGCGCGAGGTACACGATCTGCACGTCGCTGGCCTGCCATCCCTTGGATTCCAGCGCGGCGAGGATCAGCTGATGGCCGATCGAACCGCGGCCGGTCGCGATCTTCTTGCCGCGCAGATCGTCGAAACTCTTGATCGCGGACTTCTCCGGCACCACGATCGCGAGCCCCTCACCCGACTGCCTGACGGCAGCGATCGCCTTGACCGGGACATTGGCGGCGGCGGCAAAGGTGAAGGGCGCGTCTCCGACCAGCCCGGTGTCGATCGCACCCGCGCCCAGCGCCTCCAGCAGCGGCGCCGCCGCGGCGAACTCCTTCCACTCGATCTTGTAAGGGACGTCCTTGAGCATGCCGGCTGCTTCCATCGCGGCCTGCGAATTGCCCTTCTGGTCGCCGACGCGCAATGTGGTCTGCGCGGCGGCAACGTCGATGGCGGCGAATGCAAGCGCCGCCGCGACAATGAGACGGATCATTCGGCAGCAATCCCACGCTGCTCGTCACGCGCAGCGATCAGCTTGCGGGTCAGCGGGATCAGCTCGCGGCCATACTCGATGGCATCGACCAGCGGATCGAAGCCGCGGATCAGGAAGTGGCTGACGCCGAGGTCGTAATAGTCGCCGAACACCTCGGCGACCTGCTCGGGCGTACCGACCAGCGCTGTGGTGTTACTGTTGGCGCCGGTGAGCTTGGCGATCTCGGTCCACAGCCGCTTGTCGATACGCGTGCCCTGGTCGGCCAGCGCGAGCAGCCGCTTGGCGCCATCGGTAGCGTGGTTGGGCCGGCGGTAGCCTGTCTGGTCCTGCAACGCGGTGGCGCGTTCGAGGATATCGTCGGCCTTCTTCCACGCCTTCTCCTCGGTGTCGGCAAGAATCGGCCGCACCGACAGGCTGAAGCGCGGCGTTGGCCGGCCATGTTTTGCGGCAGCCGCCCGAACCCGCGCGGTGACATCGCGCACCTGCGCGTAGGATTCTCCCCACAACGCGAAAGTGTCAGCGTGCTTGCCCGCGACCTCGATCGCCGCGTCCGAGCCGCCGCCGACAAAGGTGTAAACACCGCCCTTTTGCAGCGGCTTGACCGTCGAGAAGCCGTTCTCGACGTTGTAATATTTGCCGGTGTAGTTGAACGGCTTCTCGCTGGTCCATTCCAGCCTGACGACATCGAGGAATTCGTCGGTGCGGGCGTAGCGCTCGTCCTTGTCGTCGAGCGTGTTGCCGTCCTGGCGCAGCTCGATGGCATTGCCGCCGGTGATGACGTGGAGCGAGACGCGACCGCCATAGAACTGGTCCAGCGTCGCAAGCTGGCGCGCCAGCAGCGTCGGCGCGGTGAAGCCCGGACGCTGCGCAATCATCACCTTCAGCGATTTGGTGATGGTCAGCACGTGCTGCGCGACCTGCAGCGCGTCGGGCGTGGTCGAATGGAACGCCAGCAGCGCACGGTCGAAGCCCGCGAGCTCATGGGCTTTCGCGACGGTCTCGATAAAGGGCGGATCGAGCACCGGGCCGGAACGCACGACGGTCTCGGAAGAATTGCTGTTGGCGATGAAGCCGATGAACTCGACGGACATGGCAGAAACTCCGGTTTCGTTGACTGTTATTATCAGACGCCCAGCGCAAGGCGTCCGGCGGAGACACGGGTGGCGTCGTCCTGCGGGGTATGGACGCGGCCGCACAGCACGTCGCGGTAATGCCGCTCCAGCGGATTGGTTCGCGACAGGCCGTGATTGCTGGTCAGCGACAAGGCATCCTCCACCACTTTGACGGCGTTATTGGTCACCGTCAGCTTGATGATGTTAGACTCGTTTGGAGAGAGCTGGAAGCCGTTATCGAAATCGGTGGCAAAGCTGTCGATCAGCCGCGCATTGACGGCCAGCCGCGTCTCGATACCGCCGACCACCTCCTGGACGCGCGGCAGCGTCGCCAGTGGCGCGCCGAGATTGGCCGGCACCCGCTCCCTCAGGAATTTGACCAGCCAGTCGCGCGCCGCGCGGGCGATCCCGTCATAGATCGCGGCCACGAAGATGGTGTGCACGACGCTATGCACGAAATCGGGAACCTTCCAGTCGTCGGGCTTGCGGACGTCGATCTCGTAATCCAGTGGAAACACGACGTCGTCGAAGGTCACGGTATGGCTGCCGCTGGCGCGCAGGCCGAGGTGATCCCAGGTCTCGACGATCTGCGTTCCCGGCAATCCGGCTGGGACCAGAAACAGTCCGACACGCGTCTCGGCTTCGTCGGTCTTGGCCCAGACCGTGTACCATTTCAGGATCGGCGCGCCGGTCGAATAGATCTTCTTGCCGCTCAGCCGCCACCCGGTCTCGGTGCGCCGCGCTATCGTCGCCGGCAGCCCACCGCGCGCCGGCGAACCGAGCTCGGGCTCGACCCGCAATGCGTTGATCAGCGCCACGCCCTCGACCGTCTCCTTCGCAAGCTTGCGCGACAGACGGCCGGGCCAGCGCGTGCTGCGGGCCATCACCAAATGCTGAATGTAATGCATCGACAGCACCAGGGCCGTCGACGGATCGGCCTTGCCGACGATGCCGAGGACGCGCGCGGCCTCGCGGGCGCCCGCCCCGCCCCCGCCGAGCGCTGCCGGCACGGTCAGCGCCAGCAGCCCCTCGCGCGAGAGGTCAGCGAAATTTTCGAAGGGGAAGCTGGCGTCGCGGTCATGCGCGGGCGCACGCGCGGCGAAGACATCGGCGAGTTGCAGGGCGCGCATAATGTGCTCGGGCTCACTCGCGTGCGGCAGTTCCTTAGCGGCTGTCGTCACCATGTTGCCTCCAGTCCGAGCAGGCCGAGGATCTGCTTGCGCAGGCCGGCGAGATAGGGATCGCCGCGATGCCGCGGATAGGGCCGATCAACGGCGATATCGGCCGTGATGCGCGCCGGGCGATCCGAGAGCACGATGACCCGGTTGGCGAGCACCAACGCCTCCTCGACGTCGTGGGTGACCAGCAGCGTGGTAAAGCCCTTGCGCTGCCACAGCGCCACGAGTTCGGCCTGCATCGAGATCCGCGTCAGCGAATCAAGCTTGCCGAGCGGCTCATCGAGCACAAGGATTTTCGGATCGTTGACTAACGCACGCGCCAGCGCCACCCGTTGCGCCATGCCACCGGACAGCTGATGCGGATAGGCGTTGCGGAACGACGTCAGGCCGACCAGTTCGAGCACCGCATCGACCCGGTGCCGCTGCGTCTTCAAAATGCCCTGCGCCTCCAGGCCGAGCGCCGCATTGTCCCAGACCGAGCGCCACGGAAACAGCGTCGGATCCTGGAACACGACGACCCGCGAGGGATGCGGCCCGGTGATGCGGACCTCATCCTCCCGCAGCGCGCCCGCGCGCGGCTTCTCCAGTCCGGCAACCAGCCGCAGCAGGGTCGACTTGCCGCAACCGGACGGGCCGAGCAGTGCGACGAACTCGCCGGGTGCAATCGCCAGGTTCACATTGTCGAGCACCGGCAGCGTGGCGCCATCGATGTCGAAGGCATGGCTCACGCCTTCGATGTCGAGCGCGGCGCCGACCGCGGGATAGGTGATCGCTTCAGCCGTAGCTTGGGCGATGGCCTGCGCTACCATTTGACGACACCCTTCTGCCAGACCAGCAAGCGGTCGCGGGTGCGGAACAGCAGCGTGATCGCGCCGGAGCAGAGTAGCGACATCACGATCAGCGCGGCGTACATGTTGGAATAGGCCGCCCAGCCCTGTGCCCATTGCAGATACCAGCCGAGGCCAGCCTTGACGCCGATCATCTCGGCGACGACGAGCACGGCAAACGACGAGCCGAGCCCCATGAACAGGCCGACGAACACATGCGGCAGCGCCGCCGGGATCGCGACCTTCAGCACCAGGAACGACGGCTTGGCGCCGAGCGTGCGCGCGACGTCGTAATAGGCGCTGCTGACGCTCGCGACACCCGACCAGGTCAGCACCGTCACCGGAAAGCCGGTGGCGAGCGCAATCAGGAAGGTCGAGGCGCTCCAGCTCGACGGAAAGGAGAAGAAGGCGATCGGCAGCCAGGCGGTCGCCGGCAGCGGGCCGATGAAACGCAGCACCGGATGCACCCAGTAGCCGATCTTCTGCGACCAGCCGATCGAGACGCCGGTGAGGAAGCCGACCGTAGCCCCAATGATGTAGCCGCCGAGCTGCAGCTTGACCGAAGCGAACACGCTGTCGAGCAGCTTTGGCAGATCGTCGGTATAGACTTCGAGGATCGACTGCGGCGGCGGGAAGAACGGCAGCGGCAGCCAGGCGAATTTTGCGGTGGCGACTTCCCACAGCGTCAGGAACGCGCCGAGCGCGACCAGCCACGGCGCGCGCTTGCGCAGCGCCTCACCTGCGCCGCCGAGATAGTCGGCACCGAAGGTGCCGAACAGCACGAAGGCCGCGATGACGATGGCGCCGATGCCGAGCGAGTCCGTCCGCGACCAATCGCCGAGATCGGGCCAATACAGGGATGACACCCCGAAGGCGAGCCAGGCGAGGCTCGCCGCAAGGCCGACACCGTAGCTGCCGGAGAGGTTCGCAAGCCTTACCGAGCCGCGCGGCGCGGCTGCGGCTGCGGCTGTCGCGTCAGACACCGAATACGTCGACATAGATCCGCTCCGCGAATTTGGCCGTATCGGTGCTCTGCTTGAACACCGAGACCGATTTCAGGTCGTCGGCGTAACCCTTCAGCTCGCGCTTCAGCACCTCGCCGACCGGGTGATGGTGATGGGTGTGGTAGCGCGCCATCGCCTCGAGATCAGCGAGGCTCGCCGTCTTCGGCGCGTAGGGCTGGAACGATTTCGCGGCCTTGTCCGGGTTCTGCGAAGTGAACATCGCGGCATCGAGCAGCGCCTGGGTGATGGCGCGCGCGACGTGGGGTTCTTCCCGTACCAAACTGCCGCGCAGGCCGACGATGCAGCAGCTCTTGTCCTTGTATTCGCCGTCGAGGTTGGAGGCGACCTCCTTGTACTGCGGGTCCTTGAGCCAGAGATAGGCCAGCGGATCCGATGACAGGAAGGCCTGGACCTCGCCCTTCTCGACCGCGACATTGAGGAGATTGCCTGGATAGGCGCGCCAGTCGACATCCCTGACCGGATCGATGCCGAGCTTGGAGAGCTGGATCGAGAAGAAGTTCTTGTCGGGCCCGGCGAGATCGCCGACCGCGACCGCCTTGCCTTTGAGATCGGCGAGCTTCTCGACACCGGAAGTGCCGCGAGTCAGCACCCGCATGCAGCCGCCATGGGTGCCCGCTGCGATCTTGACGTCAAAGCCCTGCTCCAGCGGCTTGAGCCAGCGCAGCGCCATGCCGAGACCCGCGTCGCTCTTGCCGGTGGCGATCGCCTCCAGCAGCTGATCGGTCGAGCCGGAATAGTTGACGAGTTCGACGTCGAGGTTCTGCTTCTGGAAGAAGCCATAGTCGATCGCGACCGGCAGCGGCGCGAGGCACACCGCGCCGGCATTCCATGACAGCTTGAGCTTGCGCGGGGCGCCTGATAGCGGCGGCGCATCGGAGGCTGTCTTGCAGATCGGGAATTCCGAGAAGTCGATCGCCGGCACCGGACCGCGCGCCGAGAAAGCCCGCGCGCCAAAGGCCCCGATCGGCGCGGCAAACGCTGCGGCTGCCCCTGCGCGCAGCAACGTGCGGCGATCCATCACCGTCTTCTTGTTATCCGTCGACATCATCACTCCTGCATTTCGGCACAGCTTCGCCGATCGCGCGAACCTGTCCGTTTGCGCGCCCACCATTCGAAGCTCATGTTCGAGAAAAAATCGGATCTCTCCGGCGCCACCGCACCCTCAGCAACATCCAAATGATGCGGCGCGATAGCGTCATCGTCAATGAAATGGAATTTCGAAAGTAACGCGCGCGAAAGGCGTTATCTCCCCGATCGCATGGTGCGACGATGAAAGGATTTCCAGCGCGGTCGGGGTGAACGACGCAACCGGTCGACATCGAATGCACAGCATTTGAGCGTTTTTCGTCCGCATGTACGACACCTTCTACGAACGCGCCTTCCGACGAATGAGTCCTTGCTGCGCAACCCGCGAATTCAGTTTTCCGTTTCGTTGACGGCGAACAGGTTGATCATAGACTCGAGCGAGCCCTGACGCGTTTCCCACGCTGCGGCGAATGAATCAGAAAGAAAATGGACATGCCCAGACCGACCCGCCCGGGTTCTCCCCACTTCCTCACCCGCCGCACGGCCGCAGCGCTGATCGCGGCCGCGGTCACCCTGTCGACATCGGTCGCGGCCTTCGCCACTGACACGATCGTGCTGCGCGTCGGCGACCAGAAGGGCGGCAACCGCTCGCTGCTGGAGATTTCAGGTCTCGCCAAGGACCTGCCCTACAAGATCGAGTGGGCGGAATTCCCGGCCGCAGCGCCGATCCTCGAAGCGCTCAACGCCGGCGCGCTCGATGTCGGCTACACCGGCGATCTCGCCTTCCTCACGGTCTACGCCGCAGGCGCACCGATCAAGGCAATCGGCGGCACGCGGTCCGACGCGCGGACGCAAGCGATCCTGGTGCGCGGGGATTCGCCGATCAAGACCGCGGCAGACCTCAAGGGCAAGCGCCTTGCCGGCACCCGTGGCGGCTGGGGCCAGTTCCTGATCGATGCCACGCTGGAGAAGTCGGGCTACAAGGTCGAGGATGCAACGTTCGCGCCGCTCGGTCCGGTCGATGCCAAGATCGCGCTGCTCGCCGGCTCGATCGACGGCTGGGCGGTGTGGGAGCCCTACGTCTCCTATGCCAAGCTGAAGGACGACGCGCGCGTCATCGCCGATGGCGCAGGCCTGACGCCGACCATCACCTTCATCGTCGCCTCCGACAACGCGATCGCGACCAAGCGCGCGGCGGTGCAGGATCTCGTGCAGCGGCTGAACAAGGCATGGCTGTGGTCGCTCGACCATATTCCGCAATACGCCAAGAACACCGCCGAATTGACCAAACTGCCGGAGGACGTGCTGCTCGCCGCCTACACCGCAGCGAAGGGCAGCCCGATCGCGATCGATGAGGCCGTGGTGAAAGAGGTGCAGGCGGCGTCCGATCGCGCAACCCGGTACGGCATCCTGTCCAAGACGCTCGATGTCGGCAAAGCCGTCGACCCCAGCTTCACAGCCGCCGCGGCCAATTCGAACTAGCGCCGTGGTTTTCGTCATGCCCGGGCTCGTCCCGGGCATCCACGTCTTTGTTCCGCGGACAGCAAGACGTGGATGGCCGGGCATACGCGAGCGGAAGCGACGCCGTCCTTCGGACGGCTATGCCCGGCCATGACGATGAGGCGCTCACCTAACCGCACACCACAACGGAGACGCCTGATGTCCGGCCCGCTCCATCTCTCGCTTATCGTCGCAGCACACCTGCTCTGCATGACCTTGTTGGTCGCGCTTTCGGTTTGATACGTTCTCTCCGGGATCATGCCCAGGGAGAACAACAATGAACCTCACAATGAACGACCGTGTCGCCGTGGTCACCGGCGGCAGCAAGGGCATCGGAATCGCGGTGGCGCGGCGGTTTGCCGAGTCCGGTGCCAAGGTGGCGATCCTCGCCCGTGGTGCGGCCGACCTCGCGGCGGCGCGCGAAACATTGGCAAAAGACGGGCTGGTGGTGCGCGACTACGTCTGCGATGTCTCGAAGGCCGCCGCCATCGCCGAAACCCACGACCGGATCGTTGCCGATCTCGGCAAGATCGACGTGCTCGTCAACAACGCCGGCACGGCGCGCACGCTGGCCTTCGAGAACATCAGCGACGAGGCCTGGCAGGAAGATTTCGATCTGAAGCTGTTTGCCGCGATCCGCTTCAGCCGGCTGGTCTGGGGCGGTATGAAGCAGCGCAAATGGGGCCGCATCATCAACGTGCTCAACACCTTTGCGAAGGCGCCGGCCGGCAACTCCGCGCCGACCTCGGTGTCACGCGCCGCCGGCATGGCGCTGACCAAGGTGATGGCGAACGAAGGCGGCGAGCACAATATCCTGGTGAATGCGCTGCTGGTCGGCCTGATCATGAGCGATCAGTGGGTGAAGCGCCACGCGACGCAGTCGCCGGGCATGGATTTCGGCGAGTTCGCCAAGAATCTCGCCAAGGGGACGCCGCTCGGCCGCATCGGCACGGCGGAGGAGTTTGCCAACCTCGCCTGCTTCCTCGCGTCCGAGCAAGGCTCCTACATCACCGGCACCGCCATCAACGTCGATGGCGGCCGATCGCCGGTGGTCTAGAGGGCAAACAATCTGCGGCAGGAAACCGCTGGCCCCAAAAGCAAAAGGCCTCCGTCACCGGAGGCCTTCTACTCTTAAACCGCGTCCTTGGCGGCCTTGACCGGCCGTGCGCGGACGATCTTCCTGGCCGGCTTGGCCTTGAACATCATCTCTTCGCCCGTGAAGGGGTTGGTGCCCTTGCGCGCCTTGGTCGCAGGCTTCTTGACGACGACGAACTTGGCGAAGCCGGGGACGAGGAAAACCCCGTTCTTCTTCAGCTCCTTGTGGCCGACATCGACGAGCGTGTCCAACACGCCCTTGACGTCGCGCTTGGAAAGTTCGGTGGTGGTCGCGATCTTCTCGATCACTTGCGACTTCGACAATTGGGTAGCCATGTTTGCTCCATTGATTCTGGAAGGCGCACGATATGGCGGAAAACGCCGGGAATAATAGGGTTTTCTGCACTCCACACCGCAATATCGCTGTGGACAGCGCCCGAATCAGCGAGTTTTCCCGGGTTTCTTTAAGTCAAGGTGCCTAGAAGCCCTAAAATAACAGGGTTTGCACGCTTCCGAGCGGCTGCCAAAGGGCATCGCAGAGAATCACACGGCGCACTTCGCACTGCGTCAATGCACGGAAACGCGGGAGGCCAATTCGAGTTGCGGAGAGCTGCGACGCCACTTCAGATTTCGGAAATGATCTTCCGAAAGGGCGAGGCATTAGAAAATGACTCAGGTTCCCATTCCATCGTAACATCGGCCAAAGCCCGCCGCGACCAGCCCGCGGGCCATCCGATGTGAGCTTTGGAGACCCCGCGTATGGACGTGACCCGCCTCGAGATCAACCGCCGCACGGCCCTTTTGACCTCGGCCGCCATCGCGGCCAACGTCATCAATCCGATGCGGGCCTTTGCGCAGGAGACCCCCCGCAAGGGCGGCGTATTCAACGTCCAATACCCCGCCGAGCAGCGTCAGCTTAACCCCAGCATCCAGGCCTCGACCGGCGTCTACATCATCGGCGGCAAGATCCAGGAGAATTTGGTCGACCTCGACGCCAACGGCCAACCGGTCGGCGTGCTCGCCGAGAGTTGGGAGGCTGCGCCTGACGGCAAGACCGTCACCTTCAAGCTGCGCAAGGGCGTCACCTGGCACGACGGCAAGCCGTTCACGTCAGACGACGTCGCCTTCACCGCCATGAACATGTGGAAGAAGATCCTCAATTACGGATCGACGCTGCAGCTGTTCCTCACCGCGGTCGACACGCCCGATCCGCAAACCGCGATCTTCCGCTACGAGCGCCCGATGCCGCTCAACCTCTTGCTCCGCGCCCTGCCCGACCTCGGTTATATCTCGGCCAAACATCTCTATGAGAATGGCGACATCAGGCAGAACCTGACCAATCTGGCGCCGGTCGGCACCGGCCCGTTCAAATTCGTCAAATATGAGCGCGGGCAATATGTCATCGCCGACCGCAATCCGGATTACTGGCGGCCGAATGCGCCCTATCTCGACCGCATCGTCTGGAAGGTGATCACCGATCGCGCCGCCGCGGCGACACAGATGGAGGCCGGCGAACTGCATTACAGCCCGTTCTCGTCACTCACCATCTCCGACATGGGACGGCTGGCGAAGGACAAGCGCTTCATCGTCACGACCAAGGGCAATGAAGGCAACGCCCGCACCAACACCATCGAGTTCAACTTCCGCCGCAAGGAGCTGTCTGACATCCGGGTCCGCCGCGCCATCGCGCATGCGATCAACGTGCCGTTCTTCATCGACAACTTCCTCGGCGATTTCGCCAAGCTCGGCACCGGGCCGATCCCCTCGACCTCGACCGATTTCTATCCGGGCGCCAACACGCCGCAATACCCCTACGACAAGGCCAAGGCGATCGCGCTGCTGGATGAGGCCGGCTTCAAGGCCACTGGCGGCAATCGCTTCTCGCTAAAGCTGTTGCCGGCACCGTGGGGCGAAGACATCTCGCTGTGGTCGACCTTCATCCAGCAGTCGCTGTCGGAAGTCGGCATCCAGGTCGACATCGTGCGCAATGACGGCGGCGGCTTCCTCAAGCAGGTCTATGACGAGCACGCCTTCGATCTCGCCACCGGCTGGCACCAGTACCGCAACGATCCCGCGGTCTCGACCACGGTGTGGTACCGCTCCGGCCAGCCGAAGGGTGCGCCATGGACCAACCAGTGGGGTTGGGAAGACAACACCGTCGACAAGACGATCGACGACGCCGCCACCGAAGTCGATCCGGTCAAGCGCAAGGCGCTCTATGCCGAGTTCGTCAAGGAGGTGAACACCGAGCTGCCGGTCTGGATGCCGATCGAGCAGATCTTCGTCACCGTGATCACGGCAAAAGCGCGCAACCACTCCAACACCCCGCGCTGGGGTTCATCAAGCTGGCACGATCTTTGGCTTTCGGCCTGAGGTCCCTTCTCCCTCGCCCCGCTCTTGCGGGGTCGAGACGAGCGAAGCTCGCTCTTAGAGGGTCGGGGTGAGGGGCTCTCTCCGCGAGTCGTGTGCGCGGATAGACCTGTACCCCCTCACCCGGACCGCATTCCGCTTCGCTGCATGCGTTCCGACCTCTCCCCGCAAGCGGGGCGAGGTGACCAAGAGGCCAGCGTCGACGCACACCAGTGTCCACTCCATCCGAAACCGCTATAGATAACCGATGCGTATCCTGAGCCTTGCGGGGCGGCGGCTGGCCGCCTCGATTCCGACCCTGTTCCTGATCCTGATCGGCGTGTTCCTGCTGCTGCAGCTGGCGCCGGGCGACACCGTCGACGCGCTGATGGCGCAGATGGGCGGCGGCGATGCCGCGACCGCAAAGGAGCTGCGCCAGTTCTACGGGCTCGATCTCTCGGTTCCGGCGCAACTTGCCAATTATCTGTGGCGGCTGGTGCGGCTCGATCTCGGCTTCTCCTCGATCTACGGCAAGCCGGTCGCGACCGTGATCCTGGAACGGTTGCCGCCGACTATTCTCTTAATGACGGCGTCGCTGTCGTTTGCGTTCTTCTTCGGACTGTTGTTCGGCGTGATCGCCGCGCGCGGCGTCAACCGCTGGCCGGATACGCTGATCTCGACGCTCGGCCTGGTCTTCTACGCCACGCCGTCGTTCTGGTTCGGGCTGATGGCGATCGTGGTGTTCTCGGTCTATCTGCAGTGGCTGCCGCCGGGCGGCTTCGAGGACATCGGCACCATCAGGACCGGCATCTGGCACGTATTCGACATCGCGGCGCATCTCCTGCTGCCAACGCTGACGCTCGGACTGATCTTCCTTGCGATCTATCTGCGCATCATGCGCGCCTCGATGCTCGAGGTCCTGAACCTCGATTTCGTCCGCACCGCCCGGGCTAAGGGGCTGGACGAGACCCGTGTCATCACCCGTCACGTGCTGCGCAACGCGCTGCTGCCGATGGTGACGCTGATCGGCCTGCAGGCCGGCACCATGCTCGGCGGCTCGGTCGTGGTCGAAAGCGTGTTCTCGCTGCCCGGCCTCGGGCGCCTCGCCTATGAGTCGGTGGTGCAGCGCGACCTCAACACGCTGCTCGGCATTGTGTTCGTCTCCGCACTACTCGTCATATCCGTGAACTTCGTCGTCGACCTGCTCTACGCGCGGCTCGACCCCCGCATCGCGGCGGAGGGCTAGCGATGGACGCCGTGAAGCGCTACTTCCGCAGTCCTGCCGCCATCATCGGCCTGGTCCTGCTGTTGCTCGTGATCGCCATGGCAATCAGTGCCGGCTTCCTCTATCCGCGCGATCCGCTGGCGCTGGCCGGCCGGCCGCTGGTCTGGCCGTTCTCCAACCCGCGCTTCCTGCTCGGCACCGACAATTCGGGGCGCGACATCGCCGCGCAGATTTTCTACGGCGCGCGGATTTCGCTGCTGATCGGCGGCGTCGCAACCGTGATCGCAATCCTGATCGGCATCCTGGTCGGCGCCTTCGCCGGCTATTACGGCGGCTGGGTCGACAATGTGCTGATGCGGATCACCGAGGCGTTCCAGACCTTGCCGAATTTCGTGCTGCTGCTGGTGCTGGTCGCCGTGTTCGGCTCGACCCTGACCACGGTGACGATCGCAGTCGGCGTGGTGTCGTGGCCGGCGCCGGCGCGGCTGACCCGCGCCGAGTTCCTGTCGCTGCGCAACCGCGAATTCGTGCAGGCCGGCAGGACGCTCGGCATGAAGGACATCCAGCTGATCCTCGGCGAAATCCTGCCCAACGCACTGCCGCCCGTGATCGTCTATGCCAGCGTGGTGATGGCGGTCTCGATCCTGCTGGAAAGCGCGCTCGCCTTCCTGAAGCTGTCCGATCCGAACGTCGCCTCCTGGGGCAATCTGATCGGGCTCGGCCGCGACGTGCTGCGGGTGCAGTGGTATGTCTCAGCGATCCCCGGCGTTGCGATCCTCGTCACCGTGCTCGCGGTGTCGCTGGTCGGCCAAGGGTTGAATGACGCGCTCAATCCGCGGCTGAAGAGCCGATGAGCCAGCCCGTTCTTTCGCTCGACGGGCTGACGGTGCGTCTGCCGAAGGGCGCCGACCGGCCGCACGCGCTGTCCGACGTCTCGCTGTCGATCGCCTCGAATGAAATCCTCTGCGTGGTCGGCGAGTCCGGCTCCGGCAAGTCGATGATGGCCAACGCCATCATGCGGCTGCTCCCGAACGAGGTCAGAATCGAACAGGGCCGGATGCTGTTCAATGGCCGCGATCTCTGCGCAGCGAGCGCTGCCGAGATGCGCGACGTGCGCGGCGCCGGGATTGCGATGATCTTCCAGGAGCCGATGACGGCGCTCAACCCGCTGCGCTCTATCGGCGACCAGATCGGCGAGATGTTTTCGATCCACACCAAACTGTCAAAGGCCGAGATCGCGGCCCGGGTGCTGGCGCTGCTCGAGGACGTCCGCATCCCCGATCCAAAGGCCGCCGCTAAGGCCTATCCGCACGAACTCTCCGGCGGTCAGCGTCAGCGTGCCATGATCGCGATGGCGCTGGCGCTCGACCCGAAACTGCTGATCGCGGATGAGCCGACCACCGCGCTCGACGTCACGACGCAGGCGCAAATCCTCAAACTGATTCGCGACCTGCAGCGGCGCAAGCAGACGGCGGTGCTGTTCATTACCCATGATTTCGGCGTGGTCGCCGAGCTCGCCGATCGCGTCGTGGTGATGCAGCACGGCGTGATCGTCGAACAAGGCGTGACCGACAGGGTGTTGAACGATCCGCAGCATGCCTATACGAAGCAGCTCATTGCGGCCGTGCCGCCACTGAAGGCACCGCCGCCGCGCATCATCTCCGGCAAAAACATCCTGACCATCGACAACGTCTCGAAGACCTATCGCACCGGCGGCTTCCTCGGCCGCGGCGCGCGGGTCACGGACGCGGTGAAGAACGTCTCGCTGCACCTGCCGCGCGGCGCGACGCTCGGCATCGTCGGCGAATCCGGTTCCGGCAAGTCGACGCTCGCGCGCTGCATCGTGCGGCTGATCGATCCTGACGCCGGCGCGATCCTGCTCGACGGCAAGGACTGGGCGAAGCTCACGCGCGAACAGGTTCGCCGCGAAACCCGCCATATCCAGATGGTATTCCAGGATCCGTTCGCCTCGCTCAACCCGCGACGCAAGACGGCCGAGCTGGTGGCGCAGGGGCCGATCGTGCATGGCGCCGATCGCGCGGTTGCGATCGCAGAAGCGCGAAAACTGTTCGAATTGGTCGGGCTCGATCCGTCGGCGGGCGATCGCTTCCCGCACGAATTCTCCGGCGGCCAGCGCCAGCGCATCGGGCTGGCGCGGGCGCTCGCGCTGAAACCGGATGTGCTGGTCGCCGACGAGCCGGTTTCGGCGCTCGACGTCTCGGTGCAGGCGCAGGTCCTGAAGCTGCTCGCCGACCTGCGGCAGCAACTTGGCCTCTCCATCATCTTCATCACGCATGATTTGCGTGTCGCGGCGCAGATCTGCGATCTCGTTGCCGTGATGAAGGACGGCGCCGTGGTCGAGCAAGGGTCGACTGCCGTGGTGTTCGGCAATCCGCAACATCCCTACACACAGGCGCTGCTATCAGCGATTCCCGGCGGTGATTTCACCCGCAAGCGGGATGCTTTGATCGTCTAGGCGATCTCCCGCGCATCGCGGCGGCGATAGACCAGCAGCATCAACGGCGCGAGCTTGCGCATGAGGCCGTGCGCGGGAATCGCGACCGGCTCGGTGAAGGGCAGCGCCAGCTCGTTTTCCGGCACGCCTTGCACCGCCTTCGCGAGCTCCCGGCCGAGCGGCATCGTCAGCGCTACCGCGCGGCCGTTGCAGCCGGTCCAGCCATAGGCATTGGGTCCGAGCCGATGAATACGCGGCAGGAAGTCGGTGGTCATGCCGACATAGCCGTTCCAGACATAATCGAACGAGACATCGCCGATCTGCGGCCACAGCCGCTGCAACCGCTCGGTCACCCGCGCCTTCAGCCGCGCGGGCTTGTCACCAGGACCGATCACCGCGCCGCCGGTGACGAGGCGGTTGCGGGCATCGTAGCGCGCGAAATAGAGCTCGCCGTGGGTGTCCGACATCGCCTGCCGGCCCGGGATGATGGTCTTGCGGACATTGTCGGATAGCGGCTGTGTCGCCATCTGCCAGGACAGCACCGGCATCACCTCATGCGCAATGTCAGGCACCAGCGATTTTGCGAACTCGCCGCTATAGGCGTTGGTCGCGACCACAAGCGCCCGACCCGAGATTTCGCCCTGCTCCGTCTTCACCACCCAGCGGTCGCCGCGGCGCTCGAAACTCAGCGCGGGCGAACGGGCGTAGATGCGCGCGCCGAGGCCGAGCACGGTGTGCGCGAGACCCCGCGCGAGCGCCAACGGATTGATGTGGCCGCCGGTCCTGTTCCAGAAGCCGCCGAACCACGCATCCGAGCCGAGCATCTCCCTGGCCTGGTCGCGCGACAGCAATTCGACCGGCGCGCCGAATTTCGACCATTGCCGCACCCGCCGCTCCGCAATCTTGATACGGCCCGGTGAATGCACCGGCTGCACCCAGCCAACCTGCTCCTGCTCGGCCTCGATGTTGTACCGTTTGACGATATCGAACAACGTCGAGGCGCTGTCGCGCAGCATCGCGACGAAACGCTCGCCGGCCGCGCCATGTTTGGCGATGATGTCTTCGGGATCCGGCCGCGACAGCGTCGGGATCACCTGCCCGTTGTTGCGGCCCGATGCGCCCCAGCCCGGCTCCGCCGCCTCGACGATCGCGACATCGACATTGGCCTCGCGCAGATGCAGCGCGGTCGCCAGACCGGTAAGGCCGCCGCCGATGATGACGACATCGGCCTGCTGTGCACCGGTCAATTCGGGACAATCGGGGCCGGACGGCGTCGCCGCGGCCCAGAGCGAATTGGGCCAGCGTACGGCATTGCTGCTCATCATGATCCTTTCTTGCGGGCGCGTGTTCGTTCTGGTTAGGTTGAGTCCCTTATTTCAGCCGGGAAGACAAGAAGTGGCACTCAAGAACGTCATCGGAATCGACCACGCCGTGGTCATGGTCAAGGACCTCGAGAAGGCGGCCGAGAATTACAAGCGGCTCGGCTTCACCGTGTCGCCGCGCGGCACCCACAGCGCGCATATGGGATCGGGCAATTACACCATCATGTTCGACCCTGATTACATGGAATTGCTCGGCGTGCTGACGCCGACCGAACACAATGCGCCGGCGCGCGCCTCTCTGGAGAGTCGCGGCGAAGGCATCGAGCGGATCGCGTTCACCGCAGTGGATTCGGCCGCCGGCGCCGAGGAGATTCGCGCGCGCGGCTACCCACCGGTCGGCCCGACCGATTTCGAGCGCCCCGTGACGCTGCCCAACGGCACGATCTCGTCTGCGAAATTCCGCACCTTCCAGTGGCCGACCGCGGAAGCGCCCGGTGGCGTCCGCATCTTCGCCTGTCAGCACAAGACGCGTGAGACGGTGTGGATTCCGGAATTGATGACCCACGCCAATGGGGCAAAACGCCTCAAGCAGGTGTTGATCGTCTCGCCGGAGCCGGCCGCCGATGCCGCGCATCTCTCCAAGATGATCGATATCGCGGTAAGGAACGACGCCGATGGCGCCATCGCCGTACCATCGGGCGGGGACCGCGCCGACTTCGTGTTCCTGACCAAAGACCAGCTCGGCAGGCGCTATCCCGGCGTATCGCTGGCCGGCCTGCCCGATCGCGGCGGCGCGGGCCTGGTGATCGCGGCCGACTTCGCGGCGACGGAGAAGGCGCTGGGCGCGACCGGCGTGAAGAGCGGCAGCAGCATCTGCGTGCCGCCGGCCGCCGGCAACGGCACCCTGCTCGCTTTCGTCAAGGCATAGCTGCCATCACCTGCGCGTCGCCGCTGCATAACGCCGCGGCCCGCGCAGGTGGGGGCTAGGCATACAAACCTCAGACGCTAGTATCCTCCCAAACAAGAACCGCCCCTGGGAGAGAAACATGTCGCATCACCTGATCTCGCGCCGCCAGGTCCTGGCCGGCACGGCCGCCGCTGGCGCGCTTGGATTGACCGGATTTCCCGCCCGCGCCGAGGTCAACTGGAAGAAATACTCCGGCACCACGCTCGAGGTGATCCTCGCCAAGGGGCCGCGCGGCGACAATCTGCAAAAGTACGTCAAGGAATTCACCGATCTGACCGGCATCAAGGTCGAATCGGAGCAGATTCCCGAGCAGCAGCAACGCCAGAAATGCGTGATCGAGCTGTCATCGGGAAAGCCGAGCTTCGACATCGTTCACATCAGCTATCACGTGCAGAAGCGCCAGTTCGAGAAGGCGGGCTGGCTCGCCGACATGAGCGGCTATCTCAAGGACCCGAGCCTGACGCCGCCTGACCTGGTCGAGAGCGATTTCTCCGCGGCCGGCCTGCAATATGCCCGCAACGACAAGGGCCAGATGCTGTCGCTGCCGTGGTCAGTCGACTATTTCATCCTCTACTACAACAAGGAACTGTTCCAGAAGAAGGGTGTCGAGATCCCGAAGACGCTCGATGAAATGGCCGCTGCAGCCGAGAAGCTGACCGACCCGAAGGAAGGCATCTACGGCTTCGTCGGCCGCGGCCTGCGCAACGCCAACATGGCGATGTGGAGCAACTTCTACCTGAACTATGGCGGCGAATTCCTCGATGCCAAGGGCAATATCCTGACCGACGGCCCCGAGGCGATCGAAGCCACGAAACTTTATCAGCGGCTGCTGACCAAGTCGGCGCCTCCCGGTGTCGTCGGCTTCAACTGGATGGAGTCGATGGCCTCCTTCACGCAAGGGCGCGCCGCGATGTGGATCGATGCGACCGGCTGGGCGCCGCCGCTGGAGGATCCGACCGCCTCGCGCGTCGCCGGCAAGGTCGGCTACACCGTGGTCCCGGCCGGCCCCAAGGGCCATTTCTCGTCGACCTATGGCGACGGCATCGGCATTGCCGCAGCCAGCAAGAACAAGGAAGCCGCCTATCTGCTCTGCCAATGGGTGGTCTCGAAGGGACAGGGCGCACGCCTGCTGCAGGCCGGCGGCGGCGTACCGTTCCGCAGCTCCATCGTCGACGATCCCGAAGTCGCCAAGGGCGTCAAGACCAAGGAGTGGCTGCAATCGGTGATCGACTCCTCCAAGATCTCCAAGCTCGGCCTGCCCGTCATCATCCCCGTCGCCGAATTCCGCGACATCGTCGGCGCGGCGTTGACCACGACGCTATCAGGCGCCGATCCCGCCACCGAGCTGAAGAAGGCGCATGAGCAATTCCGCCCGATCCTGGAGCGCAGCGAAAAAGCGTGAGCGTGATAACACAAGCCTCTCCGGCGGAGCCTGAGGCGTTTTCCGCCACGCCGGAACGTACGTGGCGTCCGCCGTCCTACTGGCCGTTCGTGATCCCGGCACTCGTCGTGGTGTTGGCGATCATCATCTTCCCGTGGGTGTTCACGATCTGGATGAGCCTGCACGAATGGAAAGTCGGCTCGCCGACCGTCTTCGTCGGGCTCGCCAACTATTTGCGGTTGCCGACCGATCCGCGCTTTGTCGAGGCGATTGGGCACACCTTGTTCTACACCGCGTTATCGGTGGTGCTGCCGCTGATCTTCGGCACGCTGGCGGCGGTCGTGTTTCACCAGAAGTTCGCCGCGCGCGGTTTTTTGCGCGGTATTTTCATCATGCCTATGATGGCCACTCCTGTGGCGATCGCGCTGGTCTGGACCATGATGTTCCACCCGCAGCTCGGCGTGCTGAACTATTTGCTGTCGCTGGTCGGATTGCCGCCGCAGCTCTGGGTGTTCAATCCGACGACGGTGATCCCGTCACTGGTGCTGGTCGAGACCTGGCAATGGACGCCGCTGGTGATGCTGATCGTGCTCGGCGGTCTCGCCGCGATCCCGACCGAGCCCTACGAAAGCGCGCAGATCGACGGCGCCAATTTCTGGCAGGTCTTCCGCTTCATCACGCTGCCTTTGATCATGCCGTTCCTGTTCATCGCCGGCATGATCCGCATGATCGACGCCGTGAAGAGTTTTGACATCATCTTCGCGATCACCCAGGGCGGACCGGGCTCGGCGTCGGAGACCATCAACCTCTATCTCTACAGCGTCGCCTTCGTCTACTACGACATCGGCTACGGCTCGGCGATTGCGGTCGTGTTCTTCCTGCTGATCGTCGCGCTCGCAGCACTCCTGCTCTATCTGCGCAAGCGGATGCTGTGGACGTCGGAACTCGGAGACGGCGCATGAGCCTGCGTCAGGTGAGTCTTCGTCAGATTTTGGGCCGGATCGGGCTGTGGCTGTCGGTCTTCGTCATCGTCTCGCCGGCGATCCTGTTCTTCCTCTGGATGGCCTCGCTATCGCTGAAATTCGAGATCGACAACGCCGCCTATCCGCCGGTGTTCATCCCGGAGAATTTCGCCTGGAAGAACTATGCCGACGTGCTCGCCTCCAACCGCTTCCTGACCTATTTCGTCAACAGCCTGATCGTGACCGGCAGCGCGACCGGGCTTGCGATGCTGGTCGGCGTGCCCGCCGGCTACGGCATTGCGCGGATGGCGGCGCATAAATCGGCGGTCGTGATCCTGATCGCGCGCATCACGCCGGGATTGTCATACCTGATCCCGCTGTTCCTGCTGTTCCAGTGGCTCGGCCTGCTCGGCACCCTGGTGCCGCAGATCATCATCCATCTCGTGGTCACGGTGCCGATCGTGATCTGGATCATGATCGGCTATTTCGAGACCACGCCGCTGGAGCTCGAAGAGGCCGCACTGATCGACGGCGCCACGCGCTGGCAGGTGTTCCGCCATGTCGCGCTGCCGATCGCCAAGCCGGGACTCGCGGTCGCCTTCATCCTCGCCGTGATCTTCTCCTGGAATAATTTTGTGTTCGGCATCGTGCTGGCCGGGCGCGAAACACGCACGCTGCCGGTCGCGGTCTACAACATGATCTCGTTCGACCAGCTGAGCTGGGGCCCGCTCGCCGCCGCCGCACTGATGGTGACGCTTCCGGTGCTGCTGCTGACGGTATTCGCCCAGCGGCAGATCGTCGCCGGGCTCACGGCGGGCGCGGTCAAGGGCGGGTAGAGCCAGCTATTGGTAGCTGGCGGTATCAGCAGAATCGCTCGGGTGCGCGACAACTTTCTTTAACGCCGCGCTCATCGGAAGGTTGAGGTTGATGCTTCGCGGCGGGATCGCTGTCTCGAACCACTTGCGATAGACGCGATCAAAATCACCGGACCGGAACATGTCGGCAAGCGCTGAATCGACCAGTTGCTTGAAGCCCAAGTCACCGCGCCGCATCATGATCGCATAGGGCTCGACGGACAGGAATTCCTGCGAGATCTGGTAGCTCTCAGCATCGCGCGCATTGGCAACCTGCCCAGCCAGCAGGACGTCATCCATCACGAAGGCGGAGGCGCGATCGGTCGCGACCATCAGGAAGGCCTCGGCGTGATCCTTTGCCGGGACGACCTGCATGCCGAGCTCCTTCCGGACATTGAGCTCATTGAGAAGCCGCAAACTCGTGGTGCCGGCGGTCGACACCACCGTGCGCCCCTTGAGATCGTCGAAGCCGCGGATCGCAGCCGCCTTCTTCGAGACGAAGTTGCTGGTGGTCAGATAGGTCGTCGACGAGAACGCGACCTGCGTCTGCCGTTCGATCGTGTTGGTCGTGGACCCGCACTCGATGTCGATGGTCCCGTTGGCCAGCAGCGGAATTCGCGTGGCCGACGTCACCGGCACATACTTGACCTGAAGGTCGGGACGTTTGGTGGCGACCTTGATCTGGTCGACGACGCGCGCGCACAGATCGATCGAAAAGCCGACGACGTGCTGCGCGTCGTCGAAATACGAGAACGGGATCGACGTGTCGCGGTGCCCAATGGTGAGCACACCGGTGCTCGCGATCTTGTCGAGCGTCTCCGACGGAGGCTCGGCACGGGCCGCCGCAATCGATAATAGCGAGACAAAGGCCAAGTAAATCAATTTCTTAAAGGTGCCGCCGCCCATTCGCTTACTCCACTCAACACGACCATTGGATATAATTTTCCTGTATTGTATAAAATACTACCACCAATTATACAACTGTGAAATCGTGCAGTATCGTCGACCAGTCGGCACGTCGCTGCCGGCAGGACCGAAGAGAGGGACATCGCGTGCATTACGACGTCGTCATTATCGGTGGAGGAGCGATCGGCGCGAGCGTCGCCTATTTCCTGAGGCGCCATCCAAAGGCGTGCTCGGTCGTGGTCGTCGAGCGTGACAAGAGCTATCAGCAGGCTTCGACGCCACGCGCCTCCGGAGGCGTCCGCCGGCTGTTTGCCCTGCCGGAGAACATCGCGCTCTCCAATTTCAGCATTCCGTTCTACGAGCGGTTTGAATCCGAGATGGCGGTCGACGGCGAGCCGGCCCGGATCGACTTCAGGAAGAACGGTTATCTCTTCATCGTCGCCGCGGCTGATATCGGCACGCTCGAGAAGAATTTTCGCATACAGCAGGACAACGGCGTCAATGTCGTCTGGCTCGATCGGGAGGGATTGAAGAGCAAGTTTCCCTCGATGAACGTCACGGATCTGGCGGCCGCGGTGTATTCGCCCGATGATGGCTGGCTCGACCCCTACAGCGTGCTGCGCGGATTGCGCAGGAAGGCCGCATCGTTAGGCGCGACATTCATCGACGACGAGGTCGTCGGGCTCGGGGCCGAGCGCGGACGCGTCAGGAACGTGACGCTGAAATCAGGCGCGGTCATCACGACGGATCACGTCGTGAACGCCGCCGGCGCCTGGGCCAAGCAGATCAGCGCGATGGTCGGGATGCGGGTGCCGATCGAGCCGATGCGGCGATACGAGCACTATTTCGAGTGCGAAACCGCGATCGAGCCGCTGCCCTATTTGAAGGACACCCAACGATTGGCGTTCCGGCCGGAAGGCAAAGGCTATTCGGGCGGCGTTCCCGATACCAACGAGCCGCGTGGCTTCAACTTCGAGGTTCAGCACGATTATTTCGAGACGGTGGTGTGGCCGGCGCTCGCCCATCGCTTCCCGGCCTTCGAGCGAACCAAGGAGAAGAACGTGATGGCCGGGCTGTACGACCAGAACGAACTCGACGGCAATGTGATCATCGGCCCCTGGACAGGTGCCATCGAGAATTTCTACATGCTGGCCGGCTTTTCCGGGCACGGCCTGATGCACGCGCCGGGTTGTGGGCGAGCGATGGCCGAACTGATCCTCGACGGCGGCTACCGGACCATCGATCTCGGCCGCTTTGGATGGCAACGCGTGCTCGACGGCACGCCCTGTCGCGAGACCGGCATCATCTAGCAGATCGATTCTCGCGATCTGCCAGATGTCTGCGCGGCCCTGGTGTCCACGAGGCTCCCGATCACTCCGCCGGAGCCGCCACGGCCGGCATATCCGCATGCGGGCTGTAGGCTTCGCTCCCTGCGGACTTGTCGAGCGCGTAGAAGCCGCCCGCCATCACGAGATAGGCGAGTGCCACGCTGGGCGTCACGCCGAGGCCGCCGCCGATACCGACGGCTTCGCCGTGCATGAAGCCGAAATAGGTCATGACGGCGCCGGCGAGCGCGAAGGCCGAAGCCTTCATGAAATCGCGTTCGATCACGAACACGCCGATCGCGCCCAGGATCAAACCCGCAAGGATCGAGCCGCCGCCCATCACTTCCAGGCCGTGATAGAGCACGCCCTGTTGCGGCAACGCTGCGATGGCTGCAGTCTTGACCTCACCCACCTTGTCGGCGGCGAGGCCGCCGACAGCCTGGGCTGCGTTCAAGGTCGAGCCCAGCATGGTGTCGATCTGCAGTTTCGCCCAAGCCGCAAGATGCGGCGTCAGCGCCAGCACGATCGCAGGCGCATGCTTGACCGGCGTGGTCTGGAACGCCTGCGCACCAATCAACATGCCGATATAAAGGAGGATCGGCGAGATCGCGACGACAGGCACCAACGCCAGCAGCACCGAGATGATGCCGAACCACGACAGCACCACCACCATGATGCCGGTCGCGGCCGAATAGCCGATCCGGCCACCCATCGCCTTCCAGCCGGGATGGCCGATATAGACCGCGTTGATGAAGGGATTGCCCATCAGGCAGCCGATCAGGCTGACGATGCCGTCGGCGGTCAGCACACGCGTGGTCGGATATTCATCGCCGGCCGCTTCCGCGCTCTCCACATTGTCCATGGCCTCGACGAGATCGTAGATGCCGAACGGGATCGCCGTGACCAGGATGACGCCGAGGAATTCGAAGCCCGAAAAGACCTGCCCGACCGCCGGGACCGGCACCGAGAAGCCGAAGCTCGCAAAGGCATCACCAACGCCCTTGACGCTGAGTCCACCGAGCCCGAGTCCGAACAGGTTCGAGCCCCACGCGATGACCATGCCGACCGCGATGGCGACGAGGCCTGCAGGAATATTCTTCCAATATTTCACCCCGCCGAACCAGCTCACCAGGATGATGGCGAAGCAGACCAGCCCGATCTGCGGCGTCATGTACATTTCCAGCGCCGGCCGCATCGAGATGAACGTCACCGAGACGCCGGCGAGCGTGCCGAGCAGCGCCGCGCGCGGCGTGATCCTTCGGATGAAGGGTGCGATAAAGCCGCCGATCATCAGGATGAAGCTCTGGAAGAACACCCAGACCAGGCCGGCGGACCAGCCCTTCATCGGATCGCCGGTCTTGATCGTGACCGGCAGCATGATCACGAAGGTGACGATGAACATGTGCGGCACGCTGACGCCCGACGGCAGCGCGCAGACGTCGCTGCGGCCGGTCTTCTGCGCGAGGCGATAGGCAAGGAACGCGTAATAGAAGGTCGAGAGGCACATCATCAAGCCGAGGGCCGGCAGGATGCGGCCGAACACCAGGCTGTCGGGCATCTTCAGCACGAAGCGCAACAGGCCGGTCAACACCAGCATGTTGACGAGGATGTTGGTGCCGAAGCCGAAGAACGCGTTCCAGTCACCCGGTGTCCACAGTACCGGCTTGAATTCGGACTTGCCGGCCGTCCCCGCAATGCTCGTGCTCATGGTGATCCCCTATGCCAAAATTCTCTACGTCTCCATTGCCTTCAATATTGCGGCCGAGTCGCTGACCCAGCCGAAGATGCCGCCCTGGGCCTTGATCATCTTCAGGCCCATCTCATGAAATTCCGGGAAGTAGGACGCGCAACCGTCGCCGATCACGACACAGCGATAGCCGCGGTCGTTGCCCTCGCGCACGGTGGTGTTGACGCAGACTTCGGTGGTGACACCGCACACCAGCAGGTTCTCGACGCCGTAGTTCTGCAGGATTTCGCCAAGCTCGGTGGCGTAGAACGCGCCCTTGCCGGGCTTGTCGATCACGATCTCGCTGTCGAGCGGATAAAGCGCGGGGATGATGTCGTGGCCGGCCTCGCCGCGGATCAGGATGCGGCCCATCGGACCGGGATCGCCGATCCGCAAGGACGGCGCGCCGCGCTCGACCTTCGCCGGCGGCGCATCGGAGAGATCGGGCAGATGGCCTTCGCGGGTGTGGACGACGAGCATCCCGGAGGCGCGCGCCGCCGCAAGCACGGACGCAATCGGCTTCACCGCGCGCGCAAGCTGGCTGACATCGTTGCCGAGCGTCTCACCGAAGCCGCCGGGCTCCATGAAATCGCGTTGCATGTCGATGATGACGAGCGCCGTCTTCGTCCAATCGAGCGTGATCGGCTCCGGCTCGGCTGCGATGATGCCGCTTGAGTTCGTCATGACACGCGTCCCGAACGAGAGAACTCCTGAGAGAACTCAAGCAAGGCGCGTGCCATTGTGTACAATACCATCCGGCGTGCGGCCGAAACGGAATCCGATGTAATTTCAGTTTGTTGGATGTTCAAAGGGACGTTGCACGTTCGCTGAGCGACGCTGCCACGACGTGCAGTTGCTCATTTGCTAAGCGTCGACAATAGGCGAACGATCGCCCTCACTTGAAGAAATGCACCAGGGCGATGCTTAAGCCGAGCAGCAGCAGCAGCGAAAGTGTGACCGCCGCCGTCACCCGGCCGCCGACGGTCGACAGCACGCGCACGTCGACGCCGAGCCCGAGCGCCGCCATCGAGACCACGGTGAGAACAGCTGCGATCTTCGTCACCGGTGTGATCGCGATGTCAGGCACGAGCTGGAAGGATCGCAGCGCGGCCAGCACCAGGAAGCCGATGATGAACCACGGCACCAGCTTGAACGGGCTGATCGAGACGACCTTCGCATGACCGGCCAGGCGCTTGCGGCGG
The DNA here is from genome assembly GCF_000938305.1 of Bradyrhizobium sp. LTSP885. Classification (GTDB taxonomy): domain Bacteria; phylum Pseudomonadota; class Alphaproteobacteria; order Rhizobiales; family Xanthobacteraceae; genus Bradyrhizobium. Next base: position 171,060 of record NZ_JYMT01000018.1, on the reverse strand, counting down.
GCGGCGAACAGCGAGAGGCCGACCACGATCGGGCCCAGCATCAAGACCCGCACCAGCTTCACCAGCGTGCCTATCTGCGTAGAGACGATGCCGGCCGGCACGGTCGCCGCCAGCACCTGCGGCACGGCATAGACGGTCAGTCCGGCCAAGATGCCGTATTGTGTCGCCGACAGCTTCAGGAGCGGAATCAGCAGCGGCAGGCCCAACACCATCAGCACGCCGAGAATGGCGGTGAATGAAATCGACGACGCGATGTCGTCGCCATCGGCCTCGATCACAGGCGCCACAGCCGCAATCGCGGAGTTTCCGCAGATCGAATTGCCGCAGGCGATCAGGATCGAGAGTTTTGTCTTGAGCCCGAGCATCCGGCTGAGGCCAAAACTGATCACGAGCATGATCACGACCATCGCCGCGATCGCCCCGATCAGCAGATAGCCCGATGCCAGGATGGCGGCAAAGCTGATGGAGGCACCGAGCAGCATCACGGCGACCTCGAGCAGTTGCTTGGCGCTGAATGCAATGCCGGAGCGCCAGCGCTCCGACGGCTGCCAGACGGTGCGCACCGCCATCCCCAGAAGGATCGCAACGACAAGGGCCTCGATATAGGGATGGTCGAAGACGCGTTCCTCGACGGCCTGCACGCCAAGCGAGATGACCGTAACCAACCCGCTGAGCAGGATGCCGGGAATCAACAGGACCACGCGCTTCAGCGCGCCTTCCTTCTGCCCCTGGTCTTTCGACAGCTCCGGCACGGAAACTCCTTTTCGGAGAAGATTTTATGCGCCAGACCCCAGTCATTGGCTAATATATTTTCGGACTGCCCCGATAGAGAGAAGTTATGTCCCTCAACCTGCATCTGCTCCGCCTGTTCGCGGCCGTGGCGAAAACGGGGAGTTTCTCCCGCGCCGCCGATATCCTGCACATCAGCCAGCCCGCGATCTCCAAGGGCGTGCGCGATTTCGAGCTGCAGGTCGGCTGCCGCCTGCTCGACCGCACGCCGAAGGGGGTGCGGACGACCCGGGAAGGCGCTGCGCTGGCGCGGCATGCGGAGACGCTGTTCGCCGCCGAGCGCGCCGCCGAGGACGAGCTGCAAGCGCTGCGCAACCTCGACAGCGGATCGCTGCGCATCGGCGCCAGCACGACGATTGCGACCTATATGATCCCGGAATATCTCGGCATCTTCCACCGCGCCTTTCCCGGCATCGACCTGCACGTGGTCAGCGCCAACACCAGCGATATCGCGGCACTTATGCTGGCGCATGAGATCGAAATCGCGCTGGTCGAGGGACCGGTGGAGGACGAGAGCCTGGTCAGCGAGGCCTGGCGCACCGACGTCATGGGTCTGATCGCCGCTCCCGATCATCGCTTCGCGACGGCCCAAGGACCGATCCAAGGGCCGATCGACTTTCGCTTGCTGGAGAACGAGATCCTGATCATGCGCGAACCCGGCTCAGGCACACGCGAGGTGGTCGCGCAGGCGTTGGTCGCCCACCGCATCGAGCCACAGCGGACGCTGGAAATCGGCAGCACCGAGGCGATCAAGCAGGCGGTGGCGGCAGGCGTCGGGGTCGCCATCGTCTCGATGGCGACCATCGACGATCAGGTCAAGCTTGGGAAGCTGAAGGTGATCCCGATCAGGGGCGTCCACATCGAGCGCACGCTCTGGCAACTGAAATCGCCCGGACGCCTCGACGTGCCGGCGGCGGTGGCCTTTGAAGGGATTATCAGGGAGACGCGAGCTGCGAAGATCGGTCCGCGCAAGCCAGCGGTCAAAGCGCCGCGAACAGACCCTGCGCCCAAGCCACGGCGCGCTCGAAACTGAATACGCCGGGCTCGAAATAGACGGCACGTGCCAGCACGATCACGGCAACCAGCCCCCAGAACACACTGGTGCCCGCCGTCTTCAGCCATTTCGACGCACCTTCGCTCGCAGCCGAATTGTCGACCGCTGGAACCGGCTCGCCGAAGGGATCGAATGCGGATTGGCTCATTTTGGCTACCGTTAGGAACGCCTCCAACATGTCAGGACATCCGGCGCGGAAGCAAGGGTAGCAGACCCCCTTTTGCGGCGGCCGTTTGGAAAGGCCTTTCGTCCGGGCGGGGTCGCGGAGAGTTTTCTTCTTTCGCCCGGCGCAGAAGCTGGCCTGAGCGCGGAAATTCGCGATCATCGGTAGGATGGGTAGAGCGCAGCGAAACCCATCATGTGCGGTCGCCGATGCGTGAAATCGATGGGTTTCGCTTCGCTCTACCCATCCTACGCGCGTCTATGGCTGCGGCCTGAAATTCTCGATGAAGCGCAGCAGGACCCGGGCGCCCGTATCGGCATCATCAGGTTCGACATGCTCGGCCGGATTGTGGCTGACCCCGCCGCGGCAGCGCACGAAGATCATGCCGATATCGGCGATGTCGACCATCGCCATGCCGTCATGCCCTGCCCCGCTCGGCAGTTCGAACACGGCATAACCCTCTGCGGCGACGGCGCCCGCGATCTGCGACTGCAGCCACAGCGCGCAGGGCACGCTCCGGTTCTCGTGGGTAACGTCGATCTGCAGCGCCAGATCGCGGCGTTTTGCGATCGCCTCGATCCGCCGCACGATATCGGCCACCGCGCGCTTGCGATGCATATCGCCGGGTGCGCGGATATCCATCGTGAACGAGACTTTCCCAGGGATCACGTTGGTGGCGCCGGGCATCGCACCGATATAGCCGACGGTGCCGACGAGGCCGCTCGCGTCGGTCTTGCAGAACTCCTCGATCGCGACGATGCATTCGGCGGCGCCTGACAGCGCATCGCGCCGCAGCGCCATCGGCACCGTGCCGGCATGACCGGCGACGCCGGCGAGACTGGCGGCAAGCCGGGTCGCGCCCGCGATCGCGGTGACGACGCCGACCGGCAGTCCCTTCTCCTCCAGCACCGGCCCCTGCTCGATGTGCAGCTCGACATAGCCGAGCAGCTCGCGCTGGGCGCGCGCCGCCTTGCCGATATGATCGGGGTCGAGCCCGAACTGGATCAGCGCCTCGCGCATCGAGACACCGGCGCGATCGCGGGTGGCGAGCACGCTCTCGTCAAATGTCCCGGCGACCGCACGACTGCCGAGCAGGGTCGAGGCGAAGCGCACGCCCTCCTCGTCTGCAAAACCCGCGATCTCGACTGCGAACGGCAGCCGCTTGCCACGCCGGTTCAGATCGGCCACGCAGGCAATTGCCGTGATGACGCCGAGCGGGCCATCCCATCTGCCGGCATCGCGGACGGTGTCGTAATGCGAACCCAGCATCAGGCATGGCAGGCCCGGCCGGTCGCCCTCGTAGCGGCCGCAGACATTGCCGATGGCGTCAAGATGCGCGCTCATGCCGGCCTCGCGCATCCAGGACAGGATGAGATCGGCCGCTTCGCGGTGCTCGGGGGTGAGGAAAATCCGCGCCAGATGCTCCGGCGTCTCCGAGATCGCACCGAGCTGGCCGATCCGCGCCACGATTTCATCGCCGAGCGATGACCGTCTGATTCCCGCCGCCGCTTCCATCTCGCTCATGCTCTTCCAGTGCAGGACCGCATCGACCCAAACTTGCTGCCAGCGGCCGGCCTCGATGGCCGCCAAGCTTTCACTTCGTAGCAGCCCCGGTTCGATTCACCAGCCAGCAAATTGCGGGTTTTGCGTCTCGCCCGACAAGGCGATCTACCTCACCTCGCCGGTTATCGACTGCTTAACGGCATTGCATACAATGCCAATTTAATGCCTAAAACATATGCATGCTCGAACTCTAGGCACGCCTACATCTCTTATTATTCTATAATTATTTCATACGCTTACTTCGACGTGATGAGTAAACATGCTCTGGCACGAAGCTTGCGACATCCCTTCTGAGCGAAAACGAAAGGCGGGCGGACCGCCGGAGGGAGCAGGCAATGGATTTTGGCAGGATTTCACGACGGCATTTATTGCAGGGAAGCGCGGCGCTGGCGCTCGGCAGCACGCTCGGCGTGCGAAGCGCAGCCGCGGCGGAGACCACGATCGGCTTCATCTATGTCGGGTCACGCGACGACTACGGCTACAACCAGGCGCATGCGCAGGGCGCGGCAGCGTTGAAGAAGCTGCCCGGCATCAAGGTGGTCGAGGAAGAGAAGGTGCCGGAGACCGATGCGGTCGAGAAGACCATGGAGTCCATGATCAACCTCGATGGTGCGACGCTGCTGTTCCCGACCTCGTTCGGTTACTACAACCCGCACATGATCAAGATGGCGAACAAGTTTCCGAAGATCCACTTCGAGCATTGCGGCGGCCTGTGGGCCGACAAGGACCCGAAGAACGCCGGCAGCTATTTCGGCTATATCGACGAGGCCCAGTACATTTCGGGCATCGTCGCCGGCTACTCGACCAAGAGCGGCAAGCTCGGCTTCGTCGCGGCCAAGCCGATCCCGCAGGTGTTGCGCAACATCAACGCGTTCACGCTCGGCGCCAAGCTCGCCAATCCGAAGGCGACCACGCAGGTGATCTTCACCGGCGACTGGTCGATGCCGGTCAAGGAAGCCGAAGCCACCAACAGCCTGATCGACCAGGGTGTCGATGTGCTGACCTGTCACGTCGACGGGCCCAAGACGATGGTGGAGAACGCGGCACGCCGCGGCGCCATGGTCTGCGGCTATCACGTCAACCAGTCGCCGCTCGCGCCAAAAGCCTATCTCACCGGCGCCGAGTGGAACTGGGAGGCGCTCTATCCGAAGTTCGTCAAGATGATCACCGCGGGTGAATCGATTCCGAACTTCTACCGCGGCGGCCTCAAGGAAGAGATCGTCAAGGTCTCGCCCTATGGCGAGATGGTCTCGGCCGAAGCGCGCAAGCACGCCGACGACGTCAAGGCCAAGTTCATGGCGGGCAACTACACCATCTTCAAGGGCCCGATCGCCGACAACAAGGGCAAGACCGTGATCGCTGGTGGCACCGATCGAGGCCAGCAGGATCCCGAACTGGAGAAGATGGACTATCTGGTCGACGGCGTGATCGGAGCCACCGCGTGACAACGGATGCGGCGGACTCAGTGGATGCGGTCGGCGTTGCGCCGGCCGCCGATCCCGGATTCCTCCAACGCTACGGCGCGAGCATCGAATACATCCTGATCCCGGGCGCGGCGCTGGTCGGCGCGCTCGCGGTGTTCGGCGGCTTCGTCGCGATCTACGGCAAGAACCCGCTCGATCTCTATTTCTACATGTACTACGGCGCGTTCGGCACCTGGTTCTCCTGGCAGAACACGCTGACCCGTGCCGCGCCGTTGATCCTCACCGCGCTGTGCACGGCATTGCCGGCCCAGCTCGGCATGGTCATCATTGGCGGCGAAGGCGCGCTGCTGATCGGCGCGCTGTCGGCGACCGCGGCGGCACTCGCCGTGCAGGGCGCGGCGCCTGTGATCGTGCAGGTCGCAATGGTGATCGGAGGCGTCATCGGCGGCGGCCTTTGGATCATGCTGGCCGGTGGCTTGCGGCAATATCGCGGCGTGAACGAAACGATCTCGAGCCTGCTGCTGGTCTATATTGCGCTGGCCATCCTCAACCATCTGGTCGAAGGCCCGATGCGCGATCCGGCAAGCCTCAACAAGCCGTCGACGCGCGAAATCGGCGCTGCCAACATGATCGGCAGCATTCCCGGCACCGACGTGCATTGGGGCCTGGTGTTCGGCCTGGTCGCGGCGGTCGCAGCCTACATCCTGATTTATCACACTACCTTCGGCTTCGCCGCGCGCGTTGCCGGCGGCAACATCCGCGCCGCGAAGATCGTGGGCCTGAGCGTCGGCCGGCTGATCCTGACCATCTGTTTCCTGGCCGGCGGTTGCGCCGGGCTCGCCGGCATGATCGAGGTCGCGGCCGTGCAGGGCCGCACCAATGCCAACCTTGCGGCAGGCTACGGCTTCACCGGCATCCTGGTCGCGTTCCTGGCGCGGCAGAATCCGCTCGCGATCATTCCGGTGGCGATCCTGCTCGGCGGCATCAGCGCGAGTGGCGGCCTGCTGCAACGTCGGCTCGGACTGCCCGACGCCTCGGTGCTGGTGCTGCAGGGCATCATCTTCGTGTTCGTGCTGGCGAGTGACGCGCTCTACGGACGTATCGGCTTCCTGAAGGGAAAGTCCTGACATGGCAGATGGCTCAATCGGGCTCTGGACCGTTCCGCTCGCCGTGTTCGGCGGCGCCATCCGCGTCTCGACGCCATTCCTGTTCGTGAGCCTCGGTGAGTGCATCACCGAACGGTCGGGCCGCATCAACCTCGGCCTCGAAGGCACGCTGGTGATGGGCGCGATGAGCGCCTATGGCATCTCCTATCTCTCCGGCTCGCCGTGGCTCGGCGTGCTCGCCGCCGGCATCACCGGCGCACTGCTCGGCGCGCTGCATGCCGGCATCTGCTCGTTGCCGCGGGTCAACGACATCGCGGTCGGCATTGCGCTGATGCTGTTCGGCACCGGGCTCGCCTTCTTCCTCGGCAAGCCGTTGATCGAGCCCACCGCCGCACGACTGCCGGCGATCGATTTCGGCTGGTGGAGCGACGTGCCGCAACTGCGCGCGGCGCTGCGCATCAACGTGCTATTTTTGGTCGGCGTCGCCATTGCACCGCTGCTCTACTGGGCGTTCAGGACCACACGCTGGGGCCTGTTGATCCGCACCGCCGGCGAAAGCGCCGACGCCGCGCGTGCCATGGGTCATTCGGTGCTGCTGATCCGGCTGCGCGCCACCATGGTCGGTGGCTTCCTCGCCGGCATCGGCGGCTCATTCCTGTCGCTGTTCTATCCCGGAAGCTGGAACGAAGGCCTCTCCTCCGGCCAGGGCATCACCGCGGTCGCGCTGGTGATTTTCGCGCGCTGGGATCCGATGCTTTGTCTTTGGGCCTCGCTCGCCTTCGGCGGCGCCGCCGCCCTCGGGCCCGCGCTGCAATCCGTCGGCGTCACCTCCGGCTATCACCTCTTCAACGCCGCGCCCTACATCCTGACCTTGGCGATCATGATCATCACCTGCTCGCCGAAGCGCACGCTGACCGGCGCGCCGGCCGAACTCTCCATCACCCGATAGCATCGCGAGATCGTCCCATGCCCGAGCGCACTATCAAGTCCGAACCCTACGCCTGGCCCTACAATGGCGACCTTCGCCCCGAGAATACCGCGCTCATCATCATCGACATGCAGACCGATTTCTGCGGCGTCGGCGGCTATGTCGACAAGATGGGTTACGATTTGTCGCTGACTCGCGCGCCGATCGAGCCGATCAAAAAACTGCTCGCGGTGATGCGCGCGCAGGGCTTTCACATCATCCACACCCGCGAAGGCCACCGGCCTGATCTCACCGACCTGCCCGCCAACAAGCGCTGGCGCTCGCGCCAGATCGGCGCCGGCATCGGCGATCCCGGCCCCTGCGGCCGCATCCTGGTGCGCGGCGAGCCCGGCTGGGACATCATTCCGGACCTGGCTCCGCTGCCGGGCGAGCCGATCATTGACAAGCCCGGCAAGGGCTCGTTCTGCGCCACCGACCTCGAACTGATGCTGCGGCTGCGCGGTATCGAGAACATCGTGCTGACGGGCATCACCACCGACGTCTGCGTCCACACCACGATGCGCGAGGCCAACGACCGCGGCTTCGAATGCGTCTTGATCGAGGATTGCTGCGCGGCGACCGACCGAAGCAACCACGACCACGCGCTGAAGATGATCAAGATGCAGGGCGGCGTGTTCGGCGCGGTGGCGACGTCGGCCGATCTGATCGGAGCGCTGTCGTGATCATCGGCGAGCCGCCGCTACCCTCAGGCGCCTTCGGCGTCAATGCCATCGCCATGACGATGCGGTTCGGCGATTTCCTTGCGCTCGACAATGTCGAGCTGAAGGTGCGTCCCGGCTCGTTCCACGCCCTGCTCGGCGAGAATGGCGCCGGCAAGAGCACGCTCGTGAAATGCATCATGGGTTATTACCACGCCACCGAAGGCGAGATCATCGTCGGTGACCGCCAGCAGACCATCGCCAACCCGAAGGACGCCCACGCGCTCGGCCTCGGCATGGTCTACCAGCATTTTACGCTGGTGCCGGCGATGACGGTCGCCGAGAACCTTGTGTTGGCGCGCGACGACGTGCCGGCCGTGGTCGACTGGGGCAAGGAGAAGAAGGAGCTCGAAGCGTTCCTGGCGCGGATGCCGTTCAAGGTGCCGCTCAATGCCAAGGTCTCGGACATCTCCGCCGGCGAGCGGCAGAAGTGCGAGATCCTCAAGCAGCTCTATCTGAAGCGCCGCTTCCTGATCCTGGACGAGCCGACCTCGGTGCTGACGCCCGGCGAGGCCGACGAGGTGCTGGGCATGCTGCGCGCGATGGTGGTCGCGGGCGAATTGACCATCCTGATGATCACGCACAAGTTCCGCGAGGTGATGGCTTTTGCCGACGAGGTAACGATCCTGCGCCGCGGCAAGCTTGCCGGCAGCGGCAAGGTCGCCGATCTCACGCCCGACGAAATGGCGCGCACCATGATCGGCGCCGAACAGCTGACCGTGCAGCCGCCACGCACCGGCGACGCCGGCGCCCCCCGGCTCGAGCTCGACAAGCTCACCGCGCTTGACGATGCCGGCGCGATCGCCGTGCACGGCGTGTCGCTGACGGTGAAAAGCGGCGAGATCGTCGGCATCGCCGGCGTTTCCGGCAATGGCCAGCGGCAGCTCGTCGAGGTGCTGGCGGGCCAGCGCGAGGCCGAGAGCGGCGTGATCCGGGTTCAGGGTGAGGCCTATTCGGCGCGCCGCGAGGAGATGCGCCGCCACAAGATGTCGCTATTGCCGGAGGAGCCGCTGAAGAACGCCTGTGTCGGCGGCATGAGCGTCGCCGACAACATCGCTTTCAGAGAATTCGACCGCGCGCCGTTTGCGAGCGGCGGCTGGTGGCTGAACCGCGCGGCATTCCGCAAGGACGCGGAGCGCAAGATCGGCCTCTACAAAATCAAGACCCGCACGCCAGATACCCCGATCGCGGCGTTGTCAGGCGGCAATGTGCAGCGCGCGGTGCTGGCGCGCGAGCTCTCAGGCGATGTCGAGGTGCTGATCGCAGCCAATCCCTGCTTCGGGCTCGATTTCGCCGCGGTGGCGCAGATCCATGCCGAGATCATGGCCGCCCGCAACCGTGGCGCGGCGGTGCTCCTGGTCAGCGAGGACCTCGACGAACTACTCGAATTGTCGGACCGCCTGGTCGTGATGTTCCACGGCGAACTCGTCCACGAGGCCCGTGCCAGCGAGGCCGATCTCACCGAGATCGGCCGGCATATGGCGGGGCACTGAAGTTTAGGTTCAGCAATCGCCGCAACGGAACTGCGCCCCCTCGCCCCGTTCTTACGGGGAGAGGGTTGGGGTGAGGGCTGCCTCCGCATACTCACTGATAGAGACACTCGCGGAGACTCCCCTCACCCGGAACGCATCTGACGATGCGTTCCGACCTCTCCCCGCAGGCGGGGCGAGGTGAAGAGATGCGCCTATCCGATATCGAAGGCGTCTGCGGCGAGGTGCTTCAGATTGGCGTGCCAATGCTCGGCAATCGCGAGCCGCGTCGGCACCCAGACGCGTTCATGCTTCTGGATGTAGTCGAGGAAGCGCATCAGCGCGGCGGCGCGGCCGGGGCGGCCGACCACCCGGCAATGCAGGCCGATCGACATCATCTTCGGCGATGTCGCGCCCTCGGCGTAGAGCACGTCAAAACTGTCCTTCAGATAGGTGAAGAACTCGTCGCCGCCGCCAAAGCCCTGCGGGTTGACGAAGCGCATGTCGTTGGCGTCGAGCGTGTAGGGGATGACAAGATGCGGCTCGGTTCCATCAGCCTTGATCCAGTACGGCAGGTCATCAGCATAGGAGTCGCAGAGATAGCGCAGGCCACCCGCTTCCATCAGCAACCGCAGCGTGTTGATCGAGGAGCGGCCGGTGTACCAGCCGAGCGGCCGCGCACCGGTCGCCTCGGTGTGAACGTCGATCGTCCTGGCGATCTCGTCGCGCTCCTCGACCTCGGACATGTCCTTGTGCTCGACCCAGCGCAGGCTGTGGCTTGCGATGTCCCAGCCCGCCTCGTGCATCGCGGCGACCACATCCGGATTGCGCTTCAGCGCCGTCGCGACGCCGAACACGGTCACCGGCATCCTGCGCTCCGTGAACATCCGCCACAGCCGCCAGAAGCCTACGCGCGAGCCGTATTCGAACATCGACTCAATGTTGGGATGGCGCTGGCCGACCCAGGGCTGCGCGCCCAGCACGTCAGACAGAAACGCTTCCGAGGCGCGATCGCCGTGCAGGATGTTGTTCTCGCCGCCTTCCTCGAAATTGACCACGAACTGCACGGCGACGCGGGCATCATCGGGCCATTTCGGATCGGGCGGATTGCGGCCGTAGCCGCGGAGATCGCGCGGGTAACGAGGCTCGGTCACATCAGACTTCCTCGAAGCGGATCTTCTGCGCGCCCTTCCACAGCACCGCCTTGCCGAAGGCGGTGAGGTTCTCGAGCCCCGAGGTCAGCGTGATGAAGTGGTTACCGGCGAGCTGGCCCATCTTGCTGGCGAAATGCACGCCGCCATAGGCGAGCAGGATCTCGGTTTCGCTGATGCCGCCGGGATAGAGGATGATCTGGCCCGGCGCCGGATAGCTGGTGTGGTTCTCGTAGGAGACGCCGAAATCGAGATCGCCGAGCGGCATCCAGACGCCCTCGCCGCTCCAGCGCACATGGATTGCCTGGCTCTCGAACGGCATCGCCTTACGGAAGGCCGCGACCGTCTTCGGCGCGAGCTGCTCCTCGAAACGGGCGTCAAAGGTGAACTCGCCGGCGCGGACAATCAGTTTGCTCATCGATCTCTCGTGGGTCGTCTTTGGGGGAATGATGCCCCCACCATTGCCGCCGGCCCGCGCCGGACGCAAGGCCATTTCCGGTCGCCAAACCCGGTTTTTCGCCGCATCGCCCGCCTGCTGGTCAACAATCCCTACATGACCGGCCAGACCATCGCGATGAGCGGCGGGATGGCGTTCAACTGACGCGGAGGCGGTAGCTCAGCGACTGGCGCGCGCCCGGGGCGATGTGCATCAGGCCGGGCTTGTCGGCGAATTCGCCATCGAACTCGGCGGGGCTGGCAAAACCGTGCCAGGGCTCAATGCAAAGAAACGGCGCACCACCGGGCTTCGACCAGACGCCGAGCTCACGGAAGCCGTTCCAGGAGACCTCGATCGCCGGACCTTGCGTGGCGGCGAAGCGGACCGATTTGCTCGCGACCTGATCGAGGATCATGGCGTCGTCATCGAACAATTTTTCGGACAGTGCGAGCGTCCTGCCCTCGACAGAACTGGGTTCCGCTTGCGGGCGCATCAGCCCGTCCTTTAACCGCCGGATCGGTGCAGGCTCGTCGTTCGCGAACGTCAGCGTATAAGCATCCTTCGGCAAACCCGGCAGCAGCGGCCAGTTGAAGGCGGGATGACCACCGAGCGAGGCCGGCAGCGAGTCGTTGCCGGTATTGACGACGTCAAAGACGACTTCGAGATCGGCGCCGTCGACCGCGTAGGTGACTTCGAGCCTGAACGCGAAGGGATAGCGTGCACGGGTCTCGGCGTCGTCGATCAGCGCGAGCTTGCAGGATCGCGGCCCCTGCTGCAGCCATTTAAACCGCCGGTCCCGCGCGAACCCGTGCTGCGTCATCGGATAGGTCTTGCCGGCGTGGCGCAGCGTGTCGTTCTTCAGCTTGCCGACGATCGGGAACAGCAGCGGCGCGTGGCGCGACCATTGCGGGCCGGCCTGCCAGAGCAACTCGGTGCCCTCGGCATTTCTGAGCGACGATAACTCAGCGCCCTGCGCCAGAATGGTCGCGGCGATCTTGTCGCCGCGCAGCATGTGACTGTCGCTCATCTCTTGCCTCGCCGGAATGCGATCTCCAGGCAAGGAGATGTTTGATCGCGGCGACGGCGTCAACCCTGTCGACGCACGCCGCGATGAATTTCACTCGCGGCGCAGGCCGTCCGCCCAGGCTTATCCGGCAATCTTGGAAAAATCGGGCTGACGGCGCTCGGCAAAGGCGGCGAAGGCCTCGCGCGCTTCCGCGCTCATCAGCCGCTCCTGGAAGATCTCGCCCTCGCGCGCCATTTGCGCACTGATCCTGGCGGTGTCGCGCATGAGCGCCTTGGTGTGCTGGAGCGAGCCGAACGGCCGCTTGGCCAGCGCCTCGGCGGCCGCCCTCGCCTTGGCGCGAAGATCCTCGAGAGGCACGACTGCGTTGGCAAGACCGATCGAGACGGCCGTTTCCGCCTCAACCGGTTCGCCGAGCGCGAACATCGCGTAAGCGCGCGCGTAGCCGACGCGCTGCGGCAGCAGATAGGTCGAGGCGGCCTCCGGCACCAGCGCAAGGTTGACGAACGGCGTGATCAGCTTCGCATTCGGCGCGAGGTAGACGAGGTCGCAATGCAGCAGCATGGTGGTGCCGATACCGACCGCATTGCCCTGCACGGCGGCAACCAGCGGCCGCGTCGCGGCGGTGAGCCTTGCGAGAAACCGCGTCACATGGCGCTCGCCCCGCGCGCCTTGCGAGACTGCCGCGAAATCGGCGAGATCGTTGCCCGCGGTAAAACTGTCGCCATCGCCCTGGAACAGCACGGCGCGGATCGCAGAATCGCTTTCCGCGCGTTCCAGCGCATCGGCCATCGCGCCATACATCGCGTTGGTGATCGCATTCTTCTTGTCCGGACGCGCCATGGTGACCGTGAGGACCCCACCTTGCAGCGCTACGTCGACCAATTCACCCATATCGTCACTCCTGTTGTTAGTTGTTTGAGCATGATCTTTTCGGAAAACCGCTTCACACTTTTCCGGATCATGCTCTAGCCGTCTTTGTCTTTCGGAAACTTCTCCTGCAGGCTCGACAGCCAGCGGGACACCACATCGATCTCGGCCTCCGAAAATCCGTCCATCAGGCGGTTGTTGATCACCCTCGTCCGCGTCGCAGCACGCTTGCCGAGCTCCTGTCCCACGGCAGTGAGATAAAGCCGCTGGCTGCGCCCGTCAGCATCGTCGCGCCTGCGCTTGACGAGGCCCGCACGTTCCATCCGGTCCGCAAGACCGGTCATCGCCGACGGCACGATGTCGAGCGCCTGCGAGACGTCGCCAATCAGCGCACCGTCGTTGCGCCCGAGATAGAACAACACGCCCGCCTGGGCCGACGTCAGCTCGTGCGCAACCGTCTCCTGCTCGATCGCGCGCTGCAACCGTCGATATCCCACGGTCAAAAGAAAGATCAGGCGGTGCTCTGCTCTCATCGCCGCCTCGGTATATATTTCGCATGCGAAATATCAAGCGGATTCTTGCGAGATTGCCGGGTCAAAACGAGACGCATTCCGCCGAAATGGCGGCATGCGTTCCCGCACCGTCGGTCCGCCCCCAGATCACTCGCCCCGGTTGCACATGGCGCGACATTTTTGTCGCTTTGCAGCATCGTCGCACGGGTCCCCTTCCAGAAAACCCTTGCCCGAGATCAATCAAACCGGAAAGCTTTGCCCCCAAGGATGCCGCCGGTGGCGTTGCGGCTCCGACGGGGTCGCGAGAGAGTCATGACGTTATCGGCAAGTCCGGCCCAAGAGCGTGCTGTCCGCCCGAAACGGGCACGCCATCTCAGCCAAGCCATGCGTTGCGAGACCGCGTTTCGCCTGATCTTGTCGGAATGCCTCGAAGACGTCGCGACCAACCATGAGGCGGTCTGTGCCGGCGATCCCACGGCGCTCCACCGCACCCGCATCGCGCTGACGCGATTGAAGGCCGCGATCGCGTTCTACGGACGCATGGTGGCGGACACCGAATGGACGCGCCTGCGAGCCGAGCTGAAATGGCTGAGCGCCCATCTCGGCGCGACGCGCGACCTCGACGTCGCGATCGAGAACAGCAAGGGCCAGCCCGAAGAGCGCGCATTCAGGGCCGCGCGGGCCGACGCCTTCGACCGTCTCAAGGACGCGCTGAACAGTGAACGTTACTGGCAATGGTTCGACGCCATGTGGGACTGGGTCGGCAGCGGCCCCTGGACGGCGAAGCAGGATCGCCAGGCCGCGCAACGGCGGGCCGTCCCGGTATCGGTGTTCCATGCCCGGCGGCTGGCGCGATGGCACGAGAAGCTGACGCGGAAGAGCCGCGGCCTGCAGGGCATGGGCAAGACCAAGCGACATAATGTGCGCCTCGCCAGCAAGCGTCTGCGCTACGCCATCGAATTCTCCGATGGCGGATTGCCTGCAGAGGACTATACTGCGTGGCGGGACATCCTCAAGCATCTGCGCAAGGGGCAGCAGATTCTTGGCGAGCTGAACGACGCGGAGGTGCGCCGCGAACTCGCCGAGAGCGCAAGCGATCAACAGCAGATGACCGTGACGCGCCAAGCCAAGCACGAGAAGATACGCGATCGGAAACGCAAGAGCCAGTTGCTGCGCCGGGCCGCTGCCGTCTACCGAAAGATTACCGGATAAATTCACTCGCTCGTTCGGCGCGGCTGGTCCTCCAGTCTGCATCGGCGATCCCGGCCTGTTTCTCGCTCGTGGCAACTCTGCCAGCTTCTTTCCGAAATTCCTCCTACGCGGTTATCCCTATGCCTGATGGTTCCTCCACGGCGCATCTCTATCGCCCCAAGCTCGTCACCATGCTGACCGAAGGCTACGGTCTCGCCGCGTTCCGCCACGACGTGATGGCGGGACTGACGGTGGCGGTGGTGGCGCTGCCATTGTCGATGGCGATCGCGGTCGCCTCCGGCGTGACGCCCGAGCGCGGACTGTTCACGGCCATCGTCGGCGGTTTCCTCGTCTCGGCGCTCGGCGGCAGCCGGTTTCAGGTCGGCGGCCCGGCCGGCGCCTTCATCGTCCTGGTTGCAGCGACGGTTGCGCAGTTCGGGGTTGAAGGGCTCCTGCTCACCGTATTTGTGTCCGGCCTGATGCTGACGGTGATCGGCGCGTCGGGGCTTGGATCGCTGATCCGCTACATCCCGCATCCGGTCACCGTCGGCTTTATCAGCGGCATCGCCGTCACCATCCTGGCGAGCCAATTGCACGATCTCGGCGGGTTGACGCTGGCCGGCGCCGAGCCCGGGCCGATTCTGCCAAAGCTCGCGGCCCTCGCCCATGCACTTCCGACCCTGAACTGGTCGGCGCTCGCGGTCGGCGCCGGCTCGGTAGCGGTGATCTTCGGACTGCGCGCCTGGCGGCCGGCCTGGCCGGCGATGCTGATCGCGATCGTGCTGGCCTCGGTCGCAACGTTGCTACTGCATTTACCGATTGAAACCATCGGCAGCCATTTCGGCAAGATTCCGCGCGGCCTGCCGGCACCACATCTGCCGGCGTTCTCTTCGAGCCTGTTGCTGCAGATCCTTCCGACCGCACTCTCCTTCACCCTGCTCGGTGGTGTCGAAAGCCTGCTCTCGGCGAAGGTCGCCGACGGCATGACCGGGCGCAAGCATCGCTCCAACATGGAGCTGGTGGCGCAAGGGATCGCCAACGTCGCATCTGCCCTGTTCGGCGGGATCAGCGTCACCGGCACGATCGCCCGCACCGCAACCAACATCCGCGCCGGCGCGCGCAGCCCGCTCGCCGGCATGATGCATTCGGTCTTTTTGCTGTTGTTCATCATTCTGGCCGCGCCGCTCGCGAGCTACATCCCGCTCTCCGCGCTCGCCGGCGTCCTGGTCGTGGTGTGCTGGTACATGGCCGAGAAGGAGGAATTCCTGCACCTGATCGTCGACTGGCGCAGTGCGGTGGTGCTGATCCCGACCTTTGCCCTGACCGTGTTCAAGGACCTGACGTTCGGCATCGTCACGGGATGCCTGCTCGCCGCGCTGTTTGCCGGCATCGACCGCTGGCGGCAGGCAGGCAAGAGCTAACTACTGTCACTTCGTGTCCCGCCGTCGCTCTGAGCGATAGAGCTGGAGTTCGGGATGTTGCAGGGACCCGTACACGATCACGGCCGCACCGATCCGCTCCGACGCTTCGCGTGCGTCGTTGCCTTGATCTTGGTTGGCTTCGTTGGCACGACAGCGCACGCGGCGGAGCTGTCTCTCAACGTGTCGAACATGCCACGCATTGCGGCCGTCGACCCGCGGTTCCAGTCCTACAACATCGAAATGGTCGAGGTGACCGGTGGCCGGTTCTGGAGGCCCTATGGCGCAACTGGCACGCAGGTCGATGCGAAAGCCGACCGGTTCGCAGAGCGCTCCCCGATCGATCTCCGCGATGCCAGGCTGCGCAAGCTCGCTGCGGCCTTGTCGCCCGCCTATCTCCGTATCAGCGGGACCTGGGCCAACAGCACTTTCTTTGCGGATTCCGACACACCGCCGTCGGCACCACCGGCGGGCTTCAAGGGCGTCCTGACACGACCGCAATGGCAGGACGTGGTCGATTTCTCGGGCGGGGTCGATGCACCGATCGTCACGTCATTCGCGATCAGTGCCGGGACCCGCGACGCGAATGGCCATTGGACACCGGAGCAGGCGCAGCGCCTTCTCGCCTTTACCCGTTCCATTGGCGGGCATATCGCCGCCGCGGAGTTCATGAACGAACCGGACCTCCCCGCCATCGGCGGCGCGCCCGAGGGATATGACGTTGCCGCCTACGGCCGGGACTTCGCCGCGTTCCGCAGCCTCATGAAACAGGCGGCGCCTGATGTGATGGTGCTTGGCCCGGGCACCGTCGGCACCGGCGACGATGCAGCGGCCCTGTTTGCCGCCACAGCGCCGGGCATCGATGCGGTCTCCTATCATCACTATGGCGCGCTCTCGGCACGATGCGGCAATGATCGCGGGCCGGAGGCTGCACTGTCGGACGACTGGTTGGCGCGAACCTACGACACGTTGGCCTTCTATCGCGCGCAACGGGATCGTTTCGCGCCGGGCAGGCCGATCTGGCTGACCGAGACCGCAGAGACCGCGTGTGGCGGCAATCGCTGGGCCGCGACCTTTATCGATACGTTCCGCTACCTCGATCAGCTCGGACGGCTGGCCAAGGCAGGCGTTCAGGTGGTGATGCACAACACCCTCGCCGCGAGCGATTACGGCCTGCTCGACCAGCGGAGCCACCTGCCGCGGCCGAACTATTGGGGCGCGCTGCTTTGGCGTCGGCTGATGGGAACGACCGTTCTGGATGCGGGGATTGCGCCACGACCGGGTCTTCACATCTACGCGCATTGCGCGCGCGATAGTCCGGGCGGCGTCGCCCTGCTCGTCATCAACAATGATCGGGAACAGCCGCACGACCTGGCACTACCGGCCGCATCGCAACGCTACACCTTGGCGAGTGAAAATCTTGCCGATGGCTCGGTCCAGCTCAACCGAACGACACTGGCGCTGGGGCCTGCGGATCAGCTCCCGGCTCTCACCGGCGAAGCGACCGCGGCAGGGACGATCATGGTCGCACCGGCAACGATCAGCTTCCTGACCGTCGCAACAGCCGGGAACGCTAACTGTCGTTAGCGATCCGAGCCCTATGCGGCGTCGCGACCAGCCTCCGACGTGTCAGTTGGTCGCGCCACCAGATGACCGAGCATGATCGCCGTCATCAGCCGCTCCATCTCTAACCATGCGGTGACATGCGACATGGTCGGACGCGCGCCGCGCGCCAACTGGCTCGCATCGTCGATCGCGGTCAATCCGCGTGGATAGAACTCGCGGAAGATCACCCTTTCAGCCAATCCGTCGACCACGCGGAAATTCAGCGTCTTCGACAGTTCGCCGAGGGCGTCCCCGACCAGGCGCTTGTTGCGCGAGCCGAGCGTGGACAGCCGGTTGCGCAGCACCACCCAATCGAGCGCCGGCTGGTCGTGGGCGCTGCGCGTGCGCCGCGCCTCCTCCACCATCTTCGCGTAATGGCTGATGCCGGTAACCTTGAAGGACTCGGCGTCGACCGTGCCGAGCACATCGAAATCGAGGAAACTGTCGTTCAACGGCGTGATCAGCGTATTCGCCAGCGAGTGCGCGAACGTGTTCAGGTAAGTGTCGTGACCGGGACTGTCGATGACGACGAAGTCATGCGAACGGCTGAGCCGCTCGACGATCTCGGCAAGCGCGCTGCGCCCGAGCGTCTCGACCTCGCTGGTCCTGCCGCTCACCGTCTCGAAGCACATATGTGTCGGGACACCGAGTTCCAGCGAGGCTTCGTGCGCCCAATCCCGCCGGTTGTCGACGTAATGGGTGAGCGTCTTCTGCTTGTTGTCGAGATCGATGGTGGCGACGCGCTGACCGGCCTTGATCAGCGCGATGGCGACGTGCATGGCAATCGTCGACTTGCCTGATCCGCCCTTGTTGTTTCCTACGACAATTACACGTGCACTTGTCATGCGCTTCCCTACCGGACGCTTGAGTCAAAGCAGCTTGAATTGAATTCGGTAAGCGCGAATCTCCGTGATTCGACGGATATCGACAAGAGTCGTCGTGACACTGTCATGATATATCTCTGAAGGTTGCGACATCATTGTCACAGCTCGCCCTGTCGTTGTGCGCGGTAGCGTGACAAGACCCCTGTTCCGATGGAATCGGAACAGGGGTCTAGATTCTTGTTTTGACGCGTTTTGTTCACGCGAACCGGTATCCGCCTCGCTCGAAAACGCTCTAGCGCCCCTGGAACACGGCGGCGCGGCGTTCCACGAACGACTTGATGCCCTCGGCCGCATCGGCGGTGTTGAGCACGCGTTCACGGATCTGCGGGATGACCGCAATCGCCGCCTGCTCGCCGGCCTCGATGAACTTGCGGCCCGCCTCCTTGGTGACCTGGATGCCGAGCGGCGCGTTGCGCGCGATGATTTCGGCCAGCGCCATCGCGCGCTCGACCTGCTGTCCCGCCGGCACGATCTCCTGCACCAGGCCGATCCGATGCGCCTCAGCCGCCGAGAATTCGTCGCACAACAGCAGATGATACATCGCGTCGCCCCAGCCGGCCCGGCTGATGTAGCGGAAATGCGCGCCCGCGAGCGGCGCAATGCCGCGCTTCGCCTCCATCTGGCAGAACCGGCAGTCGTCCGCGGCGACCACGATGTCGCCGGCCAGCATCATCTCGATGCCCACCGTGAACACGACGCCCTGCACCGCGGTGACGATCGGCTTCCGGCACCGCTTCGCAAGTCCGAACGGATCGACATTGCCGTCCGGCAGCGGCTTGCGGGTCGCGGTCGGGCCGAAGAATTTCGGCATGTCGAGACCCGCGGTGAAATTGTCGCCGGCGGCGCAGAGCACGCCGACCCAGAGGCCATCATCGTTGTCGAGCAGCGTCAGCGCGTCGGACAGTTCCGCCATCATCTCCGGACTGAAGGCGTTCTTCTTGGCGGGATTGTCGATGACGATCTTCAGGATGTGGTCATGCCGTTCGTGACGGACCCGCCCTTCGCTCGCGCTGCCGGACATCGGTTCCTCCCATCTTTGTGACTGCTCATATTCTGGATGATGATTGTCATTCTGATAGATGATGATCATAATCCCGAAGCAGAGTCAATTTCCGAGGGTCACGCGAGATGGGTCATTCCCAGGCCGACAAGGCCAGGAGCCGCGAACGCATTTTGAACGAGGCCGCGACGGAGATCCGCGACAAAGGCCTCGATGCGCTCAGCATCGGCAGCCTGATGCAGCGGGTGAACCTCACCCATGGCGGCTTCTACGGGCACTTTGCCTCGCGTTCGGACCTGATCGCGGAAGCGCTCGAGCAGGCACTGGACGCCGGCGAAGCCGCCGCGCACGCCTCGCGCGATCCGGACAAGCCGGTCAGCGTGAATGCGATGGCCCGGAGCTATCTCAGCCGCACGCATCGCGACTCCCGCAAGTCCGGCTGCGCGATTGCCGCACTGATCTCGGATGTCGGCCGCGCCGATGAGCAACATCGGGCGGTGATGGAACCGCATATCGAGGCGTTCATCGCCAAGGTCGCGCGCGTGCTCGGCGATGAGGACGACGAACAGGCAATCATGGCGGTCAGCGCAATGATCGGTGCGCTCGCGATCTCGCGGGTCATCACCGACCAGAAGCGCTCCGATGCCGTGCTGCGTACGGTCCGCGACGGCATCGTCGCTATGGCATCAGATGAATGATTTTGCCCGCGACGCGGCCACGTTGATGGAGTGAGCAATGAACGATCGATCTGGTCTTGAGCCAAGCGCCGTGCAGGGAAGCGTATTGATCGCCGGCGTCGGTGCGTCGCATGGTCTCGGCGCCGCGATTGCGCGGCGCTTTGCCGCGGGCGGCTATCCCGTCGCGATTGCCGGCCGCAACGCCGAGAAGCTCGCAGTCACCGCGGCTGAACTTGCCGCTAATGGCGCGAAGGTCGTCCACATCGTCGGCGACGCCTCCACTGCCGCGGACACGGCCCGCTTCGTCGAAGCGGCACAAAAACTCGCGCCGCTGGCGATGGCCGTGCACAATGCGGGCTCCAACCGGCCCGCGCCGTTCCTGAAGGTGAGCGAGCAGCGCTTCGAGGAACATTGGCGCGAGCATGCGCTCGGCGGGTTCCATCTGGCACAGGCCGCAATTCCGGCGCTGCTCGCACGTGGCGGCGGCACGCTGGTGTTCACCGGCGCCAGCGGCTCGCTCCGCGGCAAGGCCAACTACGCGCCGTTCGCTTCGGCCAAGGCCGCGTTGCGGGCGCTGGCACAGAGCGTGGCGCGCGAATTCGGACCGCAGGGCATTCATGTCGGGCATGTCGTGGTCGATGGCGGCATCGAGGGCGATCGCCTGCTCAGTCTGCGCCCGCAATTGAAGGACGACCGCGGACCGGATGGCCTGCTCAATATCGCCGCCATCGCGGATGCCTATTGGGTGCTGCATCATCAGCATCGCAGCGCCTGGACCTTGGAGCTTGATTTGCGTCCATGGGCGGAGGCGTTCTGACGGCTCGCAGCGACGTGGATTTTGGGTCTGGACATGGGTTAGGCTGCGCGGCGCGGTCCCTGGAGCGCGCCCACAGCCCCGAGACACCCGTGTTGCAGCCGATCCCGATCCTGCATCATTTCGATGAGTCGCCCTTCTCCGAGAAGATCCGCATCATCTTCGGGTTCAAGAAGCTCGCCTGGAACTCGGTGCGGATCTCCCGCATCATGCCGCGGCCGGACCTGATGCCGATGACCGGCGGCTATCGGCGCACGCCGTCGATGCAGATCGGTGCCGACATCTATTGCGACACCCAGATCATCATCCGCGAGCTGGAGCGCCGATATCCGACGCCGACGCTGTTTCCCGGCGGCCATGCCGGCGTGCCGGCTGCGCTCGGCATGTGGACCGACCGCCCGTTCTTCCAGAGCACCGTCAATCTTGTGTTCGGCTTCATCGGCGACAAGGTACCGCGGGAGTTCATCGAGGACCGTGAGAAGCTCCGCGGCGCGAAATTCGACGTCGCCGCCATGACGGCGGCCCTGCCGCAGATGCGCGACCAATTCCGCGCCCATGTCGACTGGATCGAGGCGCAACTCGGCGACGGCCGGCGGTGGCTGCTTGGCGAGTTCAGTCTCGCCGACGTCAGCGCCTACATGAACGTGTGGTATGCGCGGCAAAGTCTCGCCACCATCGACGAGATCATCAGGCATTTTCCGCACGTCTCGGCGTGGGAAGCGCGCGTTCGCACCATCGGACATGGCACGCGCACCGAGATGTCGTCGGTCGACGCGCTCGAGATCGCGGCACGATCGACGCCGGACTCACCCAGCTTCGGCGACCCCGCGGATCCGAACGGCCGCAAGCCCGGCGACCGCGTCGGCGTGCTGCCCGATGACTACGGCAAGGTCCCGGTCCACGGTGAGATCGTCTCGCTGTCGGCGCAGCATATCGCGATCCGCCGGACCGACGCGCGCGCCGGCGAGGTCGTGGTGCACTTCCCGCGCGCCGGCTTTTTGGTCGTTCCGGACTGAGGACGGGTCGCCCCCGCCCCCATCCCGGAAGCCTGTGCGGAAACCCAGCGTTTCACGGCGCAGCCTTGTCCGGCCGCGAACGGCCATTATCTCGCTGATATCCCAACCGAAGCCTCAGCCGCGCGGGCTTGCGGACGTCGTGCCGCAGGCCGACTTCGCTACTCGCGCAGACTGGAGGCGCATGGCGCAGATTGCGCCACACCGACAACTGGATGACCGATGACGACCTCTCTCCAATTTGGGCTCGATACGTTCGGCGACGTCGCCAGGGACGCCGCCGGCGCGCCGCTGCCGCATGCGCAGGTGATCCGCAACGTGGTCGACGAGGCCGTGCTGGCCGACGAGCTCGGGATCGATTTCATCGGGCTCGGCGAACACCACCGGGCCGACTTCGCGATCTCCGCTCCCGAGGTCGTGCTGGCGGCAATCGCCGCGCGCACCCGGAACATCCGCCTCGGCTCGGCCGTCACCGTGCTGAGTTCGGACGATCCGATCCGGGTGTTCCAGCGCTTTGCCACGGTCGACGCCATCTCGAACGGCCGCGCCGAGGTGATCCTCGGCCGCGGCTCCTTCACCGAGTCGTTTCCGTTGTTCGGCTTTGATTTGCGCCAGTACAATGAGCTGTTCGAGGAGAAGCTCGACCTGTTCACCGAGCTCCTGAAGCAGCAGCCCGTCACCTGGCAGGGCAAGCTGCGCCCGCCGCTCAACGACCAATCGGTCTATCCACCGGTCGAGCACGGCAGGCTGAAGACCTGGATCGGCGTCGGCGGCAGCCCTGAATCGGTGGTGCGCGCGGCGCATTATGATCTGCCGCTGATGCTCGCCATCATCGGCGGCGATCCGAAGCGCTTTGCGCCTTATGTCGACCTGCACCAGCGCGCCTATCAGCAGATCGGCCGCGCGCCGCAGCCGATCGGCGTGCATTCGCCGGGCTATGTCGCCGAGACCGACGCCCAGGCGCGTAAGGAGCTGTGGCCCGATTACAAGGTGATGCGCGACCGCATCGGCAAGGAGCGCGGCTGGCCGCCGATGGGACGCGACGAGTTCGTGCAGGAGGCCGATCACGGCTCGCTCTATGTCGGCTCTCCGGAGACGATCGCGCGCAAGATCGCCGCGACCGTGAAGGCGCTCGGGCTGGCGCGCTTCCAGCTGAAATATTCGGCAGGTCCCCTGCCGCATGAGAAGCTGATGACGAGCATCGAGCTCTATGGCCGCAAGGTGGTGCCGATGGTTCGTGACTTGCTCGCCTCGTGATTAGTGGATCGCCGCATACATGATCTTCTCCTCGGTCACTTCGAGCGCGGAGAACTCCTCGACCACCTTGCCCTGGCGCGAGACGAGGATGCGGTCCGACAAAGCGAGAATCTCCGGCAGGTAGGATGATATGACCACAACGGCCTTGCCCTCATCGGCAAGGCGGTTGATCAATTCATGGATCTCGACAATCGCGCCGACGTCGACGCCGCGGGTGGGCTCATCGAAGATGATCAGCTCCGGCTCCTGGACCAGCGATTTGGCAATCACGACCTTCTGCTGGTTGCCGCCGGAGAGCTCGACCACTTTCACCTCGTCGCCGATCGCGCGCACCTTGAGGCGCTCGATCCAGGTCTTGCCGACCGCATTGGCTTCGCGTGGTGACAACAGCATCCGCCCTCCCGGGAACTTGGCCAGCAGGCCGAGATAGATGTTCCGCGCAATCGAGGCGGTCTCGAAGAAGCCCTCGACCTTGCGGTCCTCGGTGACGTAAGCGATGCCGGCCTTCACCGCCGGCGCCGGGACCCGATACCGCACCGGCTTGTCGTGCAGCAGGATTTCGCCGCCGTGAAAGAAATCCCGCTTCAACACGCCGGAGACGATCTTGAACGTTTCGGTGCGGCCGGCGCCGACGAGGCCGAACACGCCGGTGATCTGTCCGGCAAACACCGACAGCGAGTTGTTCTTCACCATCGGCGCCATCTTCAGGTTCTGCACCGTCAGAACCCGTGTACCGGCCGGCCGCACGCGGTCCTTGCGTGCGCCGTACAGCGTGTTGGAGAGATCGCGCCCGACCATCGCCTGGACGATCGCCGCGCGGTCGAATTTCGTCGCGTCATCGGTGACGACATGCTTGCCATCGCGCAGCACCGTGATCCGGTCGGCGAGCAACAGCGCCTCCTCGAGCGCATGCGAGATGAAGATGATCGAGACGCCACGCTTCTTCAAATCCCGAACCAGGTCGAAGAAGTATTTCTTCTCTTCCGGCGTGAGTGATGCCGTCGGTTCGTCGAAGATGATGACCTTGGCGCGGTGCAGAACCGCCCGCGCGATCTCCACCATCTGCTTCTTGGCTGCGCCGAGCGCGCCGACGGTCGCCGTCGGCGTCACGTCGAAATTGAGCGACTGCAGGAACTGCTGCGCGGAGATGTAGATGCCGCGCAGGCGGTTGTAGAATTTCTCCTGCCCGAGGAACAGATTCTGCGCCACGGTCATGGTGGGCACCAGGCTGTTCTCCTGGAACACCATGGCGATGCCGAGATTGCGCGCTTCCAGCGGCGTCTTCGGCGTGACTTCGGCGCCGTCGACCGTCATCTTTCCCGACGTCAGCGTCACGACACCGGCCATGATTTTGGTCAGCGTCGACTTGCCCGCGCCGTTCTCGCCGACGATCGCGTGGATCTCGCCGCGACGGAGGTCGAAGTCGACCTGCTCGATGGCAGGGACACCCGCATAGAGCTTGGTCGCCTTGCTCAGCGAAAGTATGATCTCGCTCATGCGCCGAACTCCTCGGTGAGCGTGGCCAGCGGCAGCCTCAGGACCCGCCCCGGCCCCTTGGCGATCATCACCAGATCGGGACCGGATTCGATCGCCGCGACGATGCCGTGATTGACGCCGTCGACGCGGCTGTGCAGCGAATACAGCGGCGCACCCTCCTCGTTCAGCCGGATCACGAGCCCATAGGAGCGCGGCGGCGCCCACGGCTTGATAACGCCCATTGTCTTGATGTGTGCGCCCTGCATCGGCTCCTTGAACGACAGACCAGAGCGCAGCCGCGGCGCCACCCAGTAATTGGGGTCGATCTCAGCCATCATGCGACGCCGAAAGGCCGGCTCGCGCAACACGAATTCGATAAGCTGGGTGCGCGCCGTGAACGCCGTCAGCCAATAGCCGCCACCCGAAGCCCTGGACAGCCGCGACGGATAGACCGGCAGACGGCCGAGCACGACCCGGCTCGACCCATCCGGCGCTATCAGCACCAGCCGATGCCGCCAGCTCTCGCTGACGAGGACGCCGTCGCTCGCGGCGCAGGCGCCAAACGCATAGCCGAGCTTTCCAGCGATCTGGGTCACGGTTCGGGTCTCGGGGTTGAGCCGATAGACCCGGCCGCTACTATTCAGCTCCATCAGGTCGCGCGCCCAATCGTCGACGCCGCAACTCGCCGAACCGTCCGTCGCGATCAGCGTGCCATCGGGCGCAAGCGTCAGCGCGTTGATGGCGCTGAAAGCGGGGTCGGCGATGGTCGCGCGCGGCTCGCCAGAGCTTGGGTCCGAATAAAGACGAACCTCGCGGCCTGCGAGCGCGACCCCCAGCCCGCCATCCGGCAAGGGGCAGAGCGCCGAGATCGGCTGGTCGAATGTGCGGAGCTCAGTCGCGGCACCACCATCGAGACGCAGCAGACGCCGTCCGTCGGCGAGATAAAGCCGTCCACTGATGGTTGCGAGATCTTCCGGCGCGTCGCACGAAAACAGCGTCTCGGCGGTTTCCAGCGTCTGGTTCGGCTTCAGCGCGCCATCGAACGACGGCACGGTGATGGTCGCTTCGCCGCGACCGAGAAAGCGGTTGGCGAACTCCCTGACGGCGGCGATCACGACAGCTTCCCCCACCGCTTGTCATACTGCACGAAGTTCGGATCGGCGCCGTCGAGCTTGTAGCGACCGATCCGATTGTTGGCGATGCCGCCGAGATAGAGATAGCCACGATGCTCGCGCATCGAGGTGATCATCGGATGATTGGCGCCGCGCAAGTCCCAGAACGATTCGAGGATCTTGCCCTGCTCGTTGAACTTGACGACACAGCCGGTGTTGATGTTCGGGAATAGCCACTCGTCGACCGGCACGCGCTTGGCCATGCGGCGGCGGAAGCCCGGCATCTTCCAGGCAAGATCGAGCGACGGGCTGCGCATGCCGACGAGGGCGAGCCAGTAGTTCCCGTCGGAGGCGAGGTTGATGTTGTCGGGGTAGCCCGGCAGATTGTCCATCACGATCTCGACCGTCCCCTTCTTCGGGCCTTCGAACCAGTAACGCTTGATCGAGCAGCCGAAGGTCTCGGCAAACAGGATCGACTGCCCGTCGCTGGCGACGCAGATGCCGTTGGGGAATTTGAGCCCGCGCAATGCCGTATGCGTGCTGCCGGTTTTGGTGTCGTAGCAGATGATGCGGCCGTTGCCGCGCGCCTCCAGGCCGTCGATCGGCCACTCGTCCATCTCGTAGCGTACGGTCGCCTCGGAGAAGAAGATCAGCCCGTCGTCAGTGATGTCGAGGTCGTCGGCGAGGCGTAGCCTGGAGTCGTCGTTGACCGAATGCAGGCTGCGGTTGGTCTCGTCGGTGGCCTTCTCAACCGTCCCGTCCGGCTTGATCCGGTACAGTCCCATTCCGCCGATGCAGACATAGAGATTGTCGTCGCGATCGAAGGCCATGCCGAGCGGCTGGCCGCCGATATGGGCGAACACCTCCATCGTCTCATAGTCCGGGGCGAGAAAACGCATGATGTCGCCGTGCCGCGAACCGGCATAGAGATTGTCGTGGCGGTCGAGGATGACGTCTTCCGGCGCTTCGATCCGCCCGAGCCCGATCAGGGTCACGTCGCGCAGCTTGTCGTTCTGCTCGAACGGTCCCCCCGCGCCGATCTCGGTCGCCGGCGGCGGCGGCAGCGCGTGATAGGTCGGCGCGACGTAGACCTTGCTGATGATGCGGGTGCGGTTCTTCTGCCAGCGGATATCGATCATCGCGGCGATCAGCAGGATTCCGGCGAGCGCCATGCGGTTGACGCCGCCGCGCGCATTCATTGTCGTCAGGCCGTTGGTGATGAGCAGGACAATCAGGACACCGACCAGCGATTTTGCGACCGACCCCTTGCCGCCGCCGAGGGTGATACCGCCGAGCACCGTCGCGGTCAGCACGATGACCTCGAGGCCGACGCCGATATCGCCGCCGACGGTGCCGAGCCGTGCCGCAAAGAACAGCGCGCCGATGCTGGTCAATACGCCGCTGGCGACATAGCAGAGCGCGATCGTGCGCCGGACCGGGATGCCGGAATTATAGGCCGAGCGGCGCGAGCCGCCGATCGCGGTGATGTGCCAGCCCGGGCGCAGCCGCGTCATGAAGATATGGCCGAAGATCGCGATGACGATGTAGACGAGCGCCACGCTTGGAATGCCGAAGACGTCGCCGCCGCCGATGAAGTTCCATGACGGAATGTCGGGAAATGCCGCGGCGATGGCGTTGGAGTAGCGCTGAATCAGAAGATCGAACGCCGAACGGTAGATGATCAGCGTGATCAGCGT
The DNA here is from genome assembly GCF_000938305.1 of Bradyrhizobium sp. LTSP885. Taxonomy (GTDB): domain Bacteria; phylum Pseudomonadota; class Alphaproteobacteria; order Rhizobiales; family Xanthobacteraceae; genus Bradyrhizobium. The sequence continues at coordinate 143,669 of NZ_JYMT01000018.1, read as the reverse complement.
GGTGATGAAGGCGCGCAGCCTGAGATAACCGATCAGGACGCCGTTGACGGCGCCGAGGAACGCTCCGAAGACGAGCGTGGCCGCGACCACGGCGGGAATCGGCCAGCCCAGCACGTCGAGGAGATAGAGCGCGCAGAAGTCGGTGAGAGCAAACATCGAACCGACAGACAGATCGATGCCGCCGACGATCACGACCAGCGCCATCCCGAGCCCGATGAAGCCGATCTCGCCGGCCTGGCGCGCGGTATCGGCGAGGCTCGCCGGTGACAGGAAGTGATCGATGGACCGGCTGAGCGCGAAGCCGATGATCAGGAGCAGGATGACCGGGATTGCGGTCTCCGTCCAACGCTTGGACAGGATCTCGCCGAGAAGATGATCGGGCCAGTAGCGGTAGCGCAGGCTCGTCAGGGTATCGCGCATCGGCATTCCATCGGCAGGTGTCGAATTCGGGAATTGACGTCCCGGGCGCACGGAGCCCGGGACGTCGAAGGCGAGACTATTTCTTCAGATCGCTGAGATTCCAGCAGGCCGTATCCGCGTTCTCCTTGCTGATCGGAATCAGCGTGGTATAGGCGGAGCCCTTGACCGAGCCGGCCTTGGCGCCCGACGACAACAGCCACTTGATCATCGCGGAGAGATCGGCGGCCTGGGTCGGCACGTCGTAGCTCATGTTGAGATCGAAGGCGCCGGACTTGACCAGTTCGCAGGCGCCCTTGCGCTCGCCGCCTCCAGACGTCGCAACGAACACCTTGCCGGTGAGGCCCGCTTCCTTCACCGCGGCCGCGGTGCCGATATCCATGCCGTCCCAGAAGCCGACTATGCCGCACAGATCGGGATTCTGCTTCAGCACGGTCTGCGTGATCGCCTTGGCCTTGGCAGCATCCCAGTCGGCGGCCTGGCTCGAAACCACCTTGATGTCGGGATGCTTGGCGAGGACGTTCTCGACGCCCTTCAGCGTGTAGGCGCTGGCGGCGGCCGACAGCGCGCCCTGCACGATGGCGATCTTGTTCGATTTGCCCTGACACGCCTTGACCACCGCTTCGGTGTCACGCTCGCCGATCTCGATCCAGTTGGCGCCGACGAAGGCAGAGCTGCGATAGGCCGATCCCATGTTGATCTGGATCACATAGATCCCTTCGTTCTCGGCACGCTGCAGCAGCTTGGCGTAGGTCTGCACGTCGGGATTGTGGATCACCATCACCGCCGGCTTCTCTGAGATCAGCGACGTCACCGCCTGCGCGCCGGCATTGGTGTTCCAGTTGGGATCGCGGATCTCGAACTTGACGCCGTAAGGCTCGAGCTCCTTCTTCATGCCGGCGTACCAGCCCTCGGTCAGGTCGAAGTTCATCGCGACCGGGACGTAGGCCACCACCTTGCCGGCCAGCGCTTCCTTGAACGGCTTCTGGAACGGCTCGTCGAGGCCCTGCTGCGCCAGCGCCGGAACGGTCATTGCCGCCATTCCGAGCGCCGCGATCATCACTCGTCCTATCATTGCTTCCTCCTTGGTTATGTTGGTTATGGTTATGTCTGGTCGTGCTAGATATCGCCCTGTTGTGCGGTTTCCTCGTTGCGCGGGTTCAGGAATGAATCGGTGATGACGGCGAGCAGCAGGACCACGCCCTTGATGAGATTCTGCCCGGCGTAGGAGATATCCAGGATCGTCATGCCGTTGAGCATGGTGCCGATCAGCAGCGTACCGATGATGACGTTGAGGACGCCGCCGCGGCCGCCCGATAGCCCGATGCCGCCGAGCACGACGACGAGGATGACGTCATAGATCAGCGTCGAGTTGAAGACGCGGGTCGGCATCGAATTAACCGACGCCGCCATCACCAGGCCGGCGAAGCAGCCGATCAGCGCCGTCACGACATATTGCAGCACCACGATGGGGCGCGACGGAATGCCGGTGGCGCGCGCGGCATAAGGATTGTCGCCGATCGCATAGATGTAGGCGCCCCACCGCGTCCGGCGCAGCAGGAACGCCACGATGACACAGGCGATGGCGAACATGATGATCGGGGTCGGAATGCCCAGAATGACGCCCTGCCCGAGCCGCTCGAAGCCATCCATGCCCGGGCTCCATTGCACGACGTCGAGCTGAAACAGCGCCGTCTGGCCGAGCCCGGCCAGCAGCAAACCGGTGGCGAGCGTCGCAAACAGCGACGGCACTTCGGCGTAGGCAATCAGCCAGCCATTGACGAGGCCGAAGGCGATCGCAAGCAACAGCGCCGCGATCAGCGACGTCGGCAGCGAATGCCCGTTCTGCACCATCTGCAGCACGAGGCCCGGCGGAACGGCGAGCGCCGCGATCAGGGAGATATCGATGCCGCGGCCGATCACGACGATCGCCATGGCAAGGCCGAGAATCCCGAGCACCGCCACGTTCTGCAGCAGGGTCAGCATGTTCTCCGGCGTCAGGAAGCCGCGCAGGAAGATCGAGAACGTCAGGAACAGGACGGCAAAGACCGCGAAGACGACCTCCTGCTGGCTGAATCGAAAGCGCTTCATTGTCTCGTCCTTCTTCCGGGCCGTTCCCGCGCCGCTTGCCTTGTCCGCGACCGCGCGCCGCTCGCCGCAGGAGCTCCGGGACGCACATTTTTCGACAGGGCGGCGCCGACAAATGCCCCGACCGCATCGATGTAGCTGTCGATCGATGTGCCGCGCCGGCGGTACTTGGCGCGTTTGACGTACCAGTCCTGAAGCAGCGGCTTGATCAGCGACGCGCTGAGCGTGATTTCGTCGGTCGCGAAGCTGCCGCTCGCGACCCCCTGCCTGATGACATCGGCGATGATCTTCTCGGTCGTCACTTCCATGTCGACCGCGCGCTGGCGTTCCGCCGGCGGAAACGATTTCGCCTCCATGAAGGCGAAGACGAACCAGGGCTGCATCGCTTCGCTCATCCGGATGTGGGTCGCGATCACCCAATCGAGATGCTTGCGGGCATCCGTCTTCACCTCGTCGGGTGGCGCGGTGAGCACCTCGACCGCCGTGGCCGCGACTTCGCCGAGGATCATCGAGAGCAGCGTCGGCTTGCTGTCGAAGTAGGTGTAAAGGCCGCCCATGCTGAGGCCGGAGGCCTCGGCGAGTTGCCGCAGGGTGGTGGCGTGAAAGCCCTGCTTGTTGGAAAGGGCCAATGTGGCGCTGATGATGCGCGCGAGATTCGCGACGGCAAGCCGGGTTTTCTGGACGCGGACGGAATCCCGATGGCGCTCGAGGATGCGTGCGCAAAGCACCTCCGTCGAGAACGCGTTCGGCCACGGCGCTTGTCGCGCGAGGTCCACGTCGCCTCCCAATTTTTCTCCGGACACTCGTTGGTGTCCGGGTTCGGGCTGATGCGCCCGTTGTCTCACTCTTAGCCCAGGGATCGCCCGCGAGAGAAGAGGGAACCGGAGCTTTTCCGAGCAAGCGCTCGCTTTTTTTCTGCGACCAGCAGTTGCAATCGATTGATGTCCCTGCCCCAGGCTGGCTCCGCTGCGGCGACGTCCTGCCGGCGTCGCCGACCCTGTCGCTTCGCGATAAGTACGTTTGGAGTGTTCGTCCCACCGGCTCGGCGGGGCGAGCGATCTTCGGGGCCTTCCCAGTAAAGAGAAGAAAATTCTCCAAACGCGGCACGGGATGGCTGGCGACGCAGTGCTGATCGCACCCGTCTCCGGCCAAATTCCCTGCGAACAGGGAATTTTTCAGGGAATTTCGAACCATTCGCCCCCTGAGGAGGCCTCTGCCCTGTGAGAAGCGCCCGGGCCACGGCGACTTCTTTCAAGATTCCCTACTGAACCGAACAGGGAAAGTATTGCTGTGAGTAGGGAATCTTGACGCATTGATCAGGGAAAATCCTATGGAAAGACAGCCGTCCGTCTTCGCTCGCACGCGGAAATAGTTTCGCGCTGAACAGAGCGCGCTCCCTCCGAGCCGAGGTCCCGTCCCTCGCGAGCAACTCAAAAATCCATATGCGCCGAAGCCGCGCCCGCGAAGCGTGTTCTACTGGCTAACGACGACCTCAATCAGGCGCGGCCCCCGACGCTTCATCGCGCTCGCGACAGCCCGGATCATCTGCAGACATGATCCGCGGGTTTTCAGAGGCACTCTGCCCGTCAAACCGGACATCCGTCGGGACGCATAGTATGTCCGAATGGGGCAATTCCGGTACTGCGGAGACAGCGTCCATTATCGAGCACTCGCAAGATTGAGTGGCGCCAACAGTAGGTTACCGTTGGAACCCAAATTCGAAGTGAGACAACCCACAAGTCGTTTCGTCGCTCAGACGAATGCACTCAACCCGGTGATCGACTTGCCGACGATCAGGGTATTCATCTCTCTAGTGCCCTCGTAGGAGTAAATCGCCTCGGCGTCGGCGACGAACCGGCCGATGTGGTTTTCGAGCAGGATGCAAGCGCCCACTCGATAACCGTAAAATATCCAGCTACGGGCCCGCCGATAGCTGCCGCTGCCCTCACTGGGATAGCCGAGCCTCATTTAGAGGAAATTCTCCTTGACCATCTCCCAGACATCGCCTCCCCGGCCATGCAAAATGGCGCGAGTCGAATAAAGCGCCATTCCGATCGCCGGCTCTACCTGCGTGAATGGCGGCATGACGAGTTGCATCGGGTTGACGTGCACGTGCAAAAGCGCCGGCCCCGGTTGCGCCAGCCAGTCCGTCACAGCCGCTTCGAGCTGGTCCGCGTCCGAAACCGTCTGGCCCCAGAGACCCAATGCGCGCGCGACCCCTGCAAAGTTCGGGTTCTTCAACTTCGTGAAGGTATCGAGCATCCCCTCGGCCTTTTGCTCGATCTCCACAAAGCCGAGCTTGCCGTTGTCATAGACAGCAATCTTGATGGGCAGCTCCTGTCCGACGACCGTCATCAGGTCTCCGAACAACATCGAAATTCCACCATCGCCTGCCAAGCACACGACTTGTCGCCCAGGTTCCGCCTTCTGGAGCCCAATGGCTCCCGGCATGCCGTTGGCCATCGATCCATGCAGCAGACTCGCGAAAATGCGGCGCTGACCGTTCGCGTCGATATGGCGGTAGGCCCAGGCGGCCGGGGTACCGTCGTCGGCCGTGAACAACGCATCCTTCGCCGCGTGGCGGTTGATGACCTTTGTTAGATAGCTTCCGGGAATACTGCCATCATGGCCGGCAGCGACTTTAGCCTGTTCGGACTCCCGATACTAACGCTTGACGTAGGCGCTCCGGAACGAGGCATCGGTGCGCTCAACCAGCATCGGCAGCAACGCCTCCATCGTCGCCTTCACATCGCCGACAACGCCCTTCGTGATCGGATGGCGTCGCCCAAGATGAGTCGGGTCGATATCGACTTGCACGATCTTTGCCTTGTTCGGGTAAAACTGCCGCCAGGCAAAGTCCGCGCCCAGCATCAGTAACGCATCGCAGTCCAGCAAGGCATGGTAGCCGGCCTCATTGCCGAGCATTCCGGTCATTCCGATGTTGTATGGATTGTCATATTCGAGGAAGTCCTTTGCCCGCGACGTATGCGCGATCGGCGCCTTCAGCTTGTTGGCAACCGCGAGAATCTCCTGATGCGCGCCCTGGCAGCCCGACCCGCCGTACAGCACGACATTTTCGCTTCCATTGAGAATTTCTGCGATCTCGGCGAGATCAGCGTCGTTCGGCCGCGTCACGGGCCTGGCGACATGCACCGCGTAGGGGATGTTATCATCCACCACCGAGGCGGAGATATCCGCCGGCACAATCAGGACGGCAACACCGCGTTTCGCCAGGGCGGTTTGGCAGGCGATCACGGTCTTGCGGCGTGCCTGCTCTGGCGTATGGATCATGTCGCAGAAGACGCTGCAGTCCCTGTAGACCTGCTTGAAGTCGACCTCCTGGATGAAATCGAAGCCCAATTCGTCGCGAATGATCTGACTGGCGATCAGGATGACGGGCGCACGGTTGCGATTGGCCTCGTATATCCCGTTGATGAAATGCAGGCTTCCGGGGCCGCAGCTCCCCGCAACTGCCGTCAGGCGATCCGCGACCTGCGCTTCCGCCTGCGCGGCAAATGCTCCGACCTCTTCGTGTCTCATCGACACCCACTCGATTTCGCTTTTTTCGAGCGAGCGCGCGATCAGGTTGAGCGTGTCGCCCACGATCCCGTAACAATGCTTGACGCCTGCACTCTGCAGGACTTCGACAATGATGTCCGCAACCAGTCTGCCCATTGCATTCAAACCCTGCTGTGGCCAATCCTGCCACAATTTGCACCCAACCGCGGACGTGGGGCTTGTATGGGAATGCGGGAATTTGAATCCGCCTGCGTAGACGGCGTACAGTCATCGAACGCGTCCACTTTAGCCGACGGCCGTGGTGCCGGATTGGAGCTTGTTGAGGATTTGCAGGGCGCGCTTGTGATCGCGAGATAGTATCCCGGCTGGTGTTCGATCAAGAGCCGCGCGGAGATGCTTGTAGGCTTCAGGCACACGCCCCTGTTTCAGCAATAGCTCCGCGAGGTCCGTCGCAGCCTTCAGCTCAAACAAGGGAGCGGACTGACCTCTTGCCCACTCGATCGATGACAACAGGCTTCTTTCTGCTTCGGGATAGTCCTCGGCCGACCTGGATGCCAGGATGAGGCCTTTCGCGTTCATCAGGTCGGGCACGTTCAGGAGTTTTCCGCCCCGTTGCTGGAAATCAAGGGCATTCACCACCAGCGTCAACGCCTCCTCGTGCTGGCCAGAAGCAGCAAGACCTTCGGCGAGATCGCCGACAAAACCCATATTCAGCATTTCATCACCTTGAGCCTCAAGCTCTTCCGACGACCTCTTCAGCAACGGAATGCCATCGCGAACGTTGCTCTGAAGAAGAAACCACTTGCCTCGCAAGCCGGTTGCAATCGCATGGTATATCTTCAGGGAGTGAGTTGCGGAAAGGTCGGTCAATTGCGCGATGTAGTGCTCCGACCTCTGCCAATCATCCAGCGCCAGATAGACGGGGAGGAGCAGGATCAGGCATCGGCCCAATATCGATGGAAGACCGGATTTTTCTCCTTCCTCTATCGCGAGCCGTGCGTAGTCCAATGATTGATCGAGTATCCCCCTGTAAAACAGGGAGCGCGTCATGCCGACAAGCAAGGCGCTGGCGGGATGAAACAATTGGTGTCCAGCGCGCAGGCGCGAGCCGGGTGTTAAGCGGCGCAGGCCGGCTTCGAAATGTCCCTGTGCAACAGAATGCTTTCCCGCCAAATGATTGGCGTATCCCAGCATCGACTCAACGTGTGCCATGCCGTCGGGATCTTGGGCTTTCAAAGCCACTTTTTGGCTTCGCGTCGCGACATCGAGCGCGAGGTGAGTGTCGGATGTCCAACTCGAGGACATGAACAGTCCGGTCAAAAGCATGAGCTCGCGCGCAAGGTCCTCGCGGGCGTTTTTATGCTGATTTCCCAGCCGGGCTAACGCCCGCTCGGCCCATGCCTGCCATTCGATCAATAGCCCCAGATCCATAAATAGCGGCGCTGAAGCGGCCGCAAATCTTGTCGCGATCTCGTCGTTGCCGTGCGATCCGAAACTCCATTCCAGCGCCGACCGGACATTGCTGAGTTGCCAGGAATAGGCCGCAACTCTTTCAGCCCTTGTTCGAGCCGATAGCTTCTCCTTTTGTGATTCGAGCTGCTGGATCACGTATTCCGCATGCCGCCGGGAGATCGGATCGAACTCGTTATGCTCCTCCAGTTTTTCGAGCGCGTACGCCCTGGTCGTGTCCAGCAACCGATACTGCGGCTGCGCTTCATCGATCCGGGTTACAATCAATGACTTCTCAGCCAGGCCGGCGATCGCGTCAAATATTTCTCCGTCAACTCCGCCGACTTCACCTGCGACAGACCGCGCACCCTCTAGGGTGAAATGGCCGACGAAAGGAGCGATCCGTCGAAGGACAATCCTCTCTGCGTCGGACAACAGATCGTAGCTCCAATCCAAGGTCGCCTTGAGGGTCCGATGTCTGGAAACGGTGGTGCGATGGCTTAGTTTCAGCAATTCCAGCCGGGACACCAGGCGGGAAGCTGTGTTTTTGAGGCCGAGGGCCGCCACCTGGCCCGCTGCCAGCTCAATTGCCAGCGGTATGCCATCGAGCTTTCGGCATATTTCCGCGACAAGCGGCGCCTCCTCGTCGGTGAGAACGACGCTTCCCGCCCTCGCCGCGACGCGCCGTACGAACAACTGTGCCGCCGGATATCGAAGCACGGCATGTGCCGTCTGCTCCGAGCCGTCTGGTGGAACATCAAGGGGAAGGACCCGGCAACAATGCTCGCCCTCTACTTTCAGCAATTCGCGACTCGTCGCGAGGAGATAGACCTGCTCCGTTTCCTGGTAGAGTTGCTCGGCAAGCAACGCGACGGTCTCGATCACGTGCTCACAGCTATCGAGAATGATAAGAAGCTTTTGCGAACGAACGCGGTCGACCAGCTGTAGATCGGGATCTTTCGATTTGAGTGCAAATCCCAGGGATGTCGCGACAGCCTCCGTGACATGATGCCGATCGGTCACGCTTCCGAGATCAACAAAATAGACGTCCCCGCCAAACTCCTCGGCTGCGGCACGGCCAACAACCAGGGCAATGGTCGTCTTGCCGATGCCGCCGGGGCCTAGCAGTGTTACAAACCGCTCATCCAGGAGCTTGTTGCTAACCTCGCTGACGAACGCTTCACGCCCGACCATCACAACCGGCCGCACCGGGAGCCTGCCTTGGTGTCGGGGCTTGTCCTTCCTGCTTTCCGTGCCGCCATCGAGGGCGACAACGGTGCCGACGAATGAGTAGCCTCGTCCCTTGACGTTGGCGATGTATCGGTTGCCAAACTGGCCGTCACCAAGGGCCTTGCGGATCGCGGCCACGTGGACCCGGATGCTCCCCTCCTCGACGGTCACGTCCGGCCAGACGTGATCGATCAGTTCCTGCTTTGCGATCACCTCACCCGGACGCCCGGCAAGATAGATCAGGATCTCAAGGGCCCTGCTGCCAAGGGGCAACACCACACCGTCGCGCCGCAGTACCCTCTCCTTGCTCGAAAGCTCAAAGGGGCCAAACTGCAGTTTTCTTTGGGAATCATCGTCAACCATGGCTCTTGGCCTGGACCTGGTTCGCTTGTCCGGGTGGTCAATTATTCGTGAGAAACCCAAGCGTGCGTTCCTGGTGGACATAAGCTTGCTTCGGCTCTCTGCGGGTAGCTTCGCCCAAATGACGCCCGGCGCTTCCCTCACGCCAACAGAGATCGTACACTTTCGTTACGGGGGGTACCCCCCGAATGGGGGAAGAACTCCCGGCGATAAAGGGGGGAGCCCTTGATCGAGCCGCAATCGGGCAATCTTGCGATGGGAACGGCTTGTTTGCCTGCCAGTGGACAGCTGCCATTCCTCGCGACCAAGATCTTGCCCGCACGGTTCGGTGGGCTGGTCGCACGTCCCCGGCTTGCCGCAATCTTGTCCGAACTCCCGGCCAAGCGACTTGCCGTCATCAAGGCGCCGGCGGGATTCGGCAAGAGCTCGCTGGCGGCAGCTTGCGCCGAGCAGCTCGAGCAAGACGGCAACTGTGTCGGGTGGCTGACCATCGATTCAGACGACGACGAGGCCACGCGATTTCTATTTTACGTATCTCAGGCCCTGCACCATGCCTGTCCGGAGGTTGGCGCCGGCGCGATTGGGTTGATCCTCGAGAACAACCTGATCGACCCGACAGTGATCCTGTCGAGCCTGATCAACGATCTGGCCGAGATAGATGATGATGTGTACCTGTTTCTCGAAGACTATCACTGGCTCAGCGCTTCTCGCATCCATCAGACGGTCGCGTATTTTCTGAAGCACGCACCGTCGCACTGTCATGTGGTGCTTACGACGCGTACCGAACCTCCCCTGTCACTCGCGACCCTGCGAGCCCAGAATCAGCTGGTCGAGATTGATTCCGCAGCCCTGCGATTCGACATGCACGAGACACAGGCGTTTCTGGATCTCGTCAGGCCCGGCGTGCTCGAGTTCCCCGACATCCAACTCCTGCACCGCAAGACTGAAGGTTGGCCCGCCGCCCTGCGAATTGTTGCGTCCATGCCCTCACGGTTCGGATTGGCCTTCAAGGAGTACGTACAAAGTCTCTCAGGATCGCAGCGTCCAATCGCAGCGTATTTGTCGGAGATGCTGGATACGCTTCCCGTCGAAATGGTCGACTTCATGCTACGAACGGCTATTCTTGATCGGCTCTCCGGTCCGCTATGCGAGGCCGTAACCGGTTCGGGCTCGGGCCGCACGATCCTGGCATCGCTCGCCGAGCGCCAAATGCTGCTCACGCCGCTCGACAATGACGGTGCGTGGTTTCGCTATCACACGCTGCTCGCCGAATATTTGAGACAGCGGCTGAAGGCGGACCGCGGCATTGCAGTTCCCGAGCTGCACGGACGTGCCGCTCGTTGGTATGCCTCCCACGAATTGTGGACTGAGGCAGTTCAGCACGCGATTGCAGCCGGCGATTCCGACCGTGCGATCGGCTGGATCAACAATTGCGCAATGGCCCTGATAAAGCGTGGCGATCTCTTCACGTTGCTCGAATGGCAGCGTCAGTTTCCGGACGAACTGCTGCGGGGTCAGCCCGAGGTCAGGTTGGCGATCGCCTGGGGATTGGCGCTCGCGCTACGTTCCGATGAGGCCCTGCAGCTCGCAACTGAAATTGAGAACGATATCGCTGCTGCGCAGCTGCCGGAGAACGATTTGCTGTGCGCATGCCAGGCAATCCGCTCCGTTGCTATCGCGCTGACGGATGACAGCGAGCGGGCGCTGCCTCTGGCACAGGATTGCGTGAACCGTTCATCGGATCCCTGGACCGCGAATGTTGCCTCAAACGTCGTTCGCTTCGGCCACATGCAAGCCGGTGACCTCAAGCAGTTCCATGCGACGCCCTGGATGCCCTATTCGCCGGAGGAAGACCGGAGAAACGTGTTCGCATCGGTATATCGGCGCTGCCTTCAAGGTGTCGCAGAGGTCCGGCAGCTACGTCTCACCGCGGCGGAGGCTCATTACCGTGAGGGGTTGCGAATCGCGGAGCAATATGTCGGCCCGCACTCGGTGGCAGCGGCCTTGCCTACCAGTCTGATTGCACGGATTTTGTACGAGCAGGGCCAGCTGAACGAGGCAGAAAGTTTGGTGATCGATCGCGCATCGCTGATCAACTCCGGGACAATGCTCGACTGCGTTCGCAGCGCCTATTTCGTGATGGCCAGAGTCGCGGCTGCCCGGATGAACCTCGAACGTGCCCACACGCTGCTGGAGCGGGCTGAAAGCCATGGCATCTCACGGGATTGGGGACGGCTGACGGCAGCTGCAACAGCAGAACGAGCGCGGCTTTATCTTAACGAAGGCCGCGTGGATGAAGGCGCCGCATGCATCGATCGCCTGGAGCAACTTGCAAGAAAGTACCCTGCGCCCAGGCTCTGTGCCTGGTCGGAAATTCAATGGGACCATAAACTGGCTCGCGCTCATTTGCTGGGGCAACGGGAGCGTCCTGAGGAAGCAATGTCAATACTGCGGGAGCTACAGCGCGAAACCGAAGCGGCCCACCATCGCTACTTCCTGATCCGAGTTGAGATTCTAATCTCGGCCCTTCAGCTACGCCTCGGCAAAGCCACGGAGGCAACGAACCGGTTTCGCCGCATTCTTGCTGCCTGCGCAGGCGGGGGTCTCTATCAGATCATTTTGGACGCGGGTTCGGTCACTTCCGACCTCGTCCAGATGGTCCAGCAGAGCGGCAGCATCAGCACGCAATTAATGTCTTACGTTGATCGGCTCCTGTCCGATTCCCAAAGGGCGCAGCAAGATCGCCTGGTACCGACCTTCAGGAGCCCGGCTTTGCACGCATTGAGTCCTCGCGAGACTGACATTCTCACGCTGATCGCGGAAGGCCAGTCCAACAAGGAAATCGCCCGAAGCCTTTATATCGGTCCTGAAACCGTGAAGTCGCACCTCAAGAGCGTTTTCACCAAGCTGGGTGTGGAGCGGCGCGCGCAAGCCGTATCACGCGCGCAGACCCTGGGCCTTGTCACCACGCAGTGAAGCATCGTTCGGAGCGCTGGTCTGTTCGAGGAGTTGCCTCGCCAAGACAAGATCGGGTGTTGTGAGACCTTCGATAAATCGACCGTAGACAGGGTTGATGAGATCATGGGCTCTTCGGATTTGACCCCGACCAATCCAAAGCTGCGCGAGTTCCAAGCCTGCCCGCAGCTCGAACGATAGCGCGGATTGTTGCCCGGCCAGGGTCATCGCTTCCTTGAAGCACTCCAGAGCGAGGTCACTCTGCCGGGCTTCCCCGCACATAAGCGCCATGCCTTTCGCCAAAAAGAGGGCCGGAAGGTGAAGAGGCCTCTTCGAGCTCAGCTGGGTTGCGATCGAATCATCGATGAGAGCCAACGCTTGCCTGCGCTCGTTTTGCTTCGCCAGACTGACCGCCAACTCGGAGACAAAATCTGTTACAAGCATCTCGTATCGCAGGCTTCGTAGCTTCTCCAAGCTATCTTGCAGGTGACGTATGCCATCCCTTGTCTGGCCGATGTGAATCAAATGCCGTCCCCTCAGGCCAATGGCGACCGCGCGAAATGGCTCCAACGAATATTTCTCCGCGGTCAGCTCAAGCTCAGAGAGGCTGCTCTCGATCTCTCCCAATTGACCGATCCAGAAGTGGAACGGCATCGTCAGAATAAGTGCCCGACACAGCGCGATCGGATGGTTCGATCTCCGGGCCTCCTCGATGGTTCCTTCAGCATAAGCGGCGGCCCGATCAAGATTGCCGGCGAACCAATGGGATCGGGTAAGGTTGAACAGCGATGTGGTACGCAGATCAAACAGATATTGAGTTGCGTTGAACCGTGGGGAAGTCTGCGACCTGTGGAGAGCCCGTTCGAGGTGCTTTGGAGCGCGGACGTGGTCGGCGAGCATGTAGTACGCGGCTCCCAGCATCGCATCCGCAAGGGCTGCATCATCCCGGTTTCCCGTCTTCTTCGCGACAGACTCGGCGCGCAGCGCAACTTCGAGGCTACCAGCCGCGTCGATTGTACGATGAAGATACATCGATAGCCCGCTGAGGAGCCGCAATTGATGGTAGGTATCTTCAAGCCGCTCTGCCAACGTCAGCGCCGTATTGAAGGCCTCGCGAACCCTTTCACTGTTTCCGGCCGTGAACATCAACGACAATGCGAGCGAAGCAAGGATTTCCATCTGGTCCCGCGGATCACAGTCCGCAGCCATCCGATCGATCGCTCTCTCCATCCACTTTCTGCATTCCAAAAGATCCGACATGGCCAGCAGCGACTGCGAAGCTGCGGCCGCCAATCTTATGGCTTTAAGGTCGTCTCCATTGGGACCAAAGCTCCATTCAAGCGCGGCACGGATATTTCCAAGATCGTCTCGCACGGCGTTGGTTGCGGCTTCCGTGGACTCCAGATCGAAGAGATTGACCGGGTTGCTTTCCAGCATTTGGATCGAGAAGCTCGCGTGTCGTTCGGCGATCGAATCTTGCTCGCCGCTGACGGCCAACTTCTCCAACGCATAGGCGCGTGTCGTATCCAGCAGTTGGTGACACGGCCCCCGCAAGCCGGTCCAAACCCAGATGAGAGATTTATTGACGAGACTTCCCAGCGCCTTCGTGATCTCGGACCCGTCCATCCCCGCTTCCGCCGCGACCGCGAGCGCCGCCTCCAGCGTGAAATGCCCGACGAAAATTGCGACCCGTCGCAAGAGGACTCGCTCGATCTCCGAAAGATGGTCGTAGCTCCAGTCCAGCGTTGCGATCAGCGTCTGATGCCGCGGATTGGCCGTTCGCCGGCCGAACTTCAAGAGATCGAGCCGCGAACCCAGTCTGGCCACCGTACTCCCAATGCCGAAGACAGCGGCCCTGCCGGCGGCAAGCTCGATGGCGAGAGGAATGCCGTCAAGCTTGCGGCAAAGCTCGGCAACCATGGGAGCTTCGTCGTCCCGAAGCGAGAACTCACCGCGGCGAGCACTGACACGCTCGGCAAACAACCGTGCGGCCGGATAGGCAATCACCTCCGACGCCGTCAACCCCGGCTGTTCCGGCGGGCATTCCAGTGGACAAAGATGAAGCACGTGTTCGCCAGAAACGTGCAATGCCTCCCTGCTAGTCGCAAGGATGTAGATCCCGGGGGCATTTTGAAGAATATGGCCGGCGATCTCCGCGGTTTTCTCGATCAGACGCTCGCAACTATCGAGAATGACGAGCGCCCTGCGAGGGCGCAGATGATTGAGCAGCGCCTCCTTTGGATAGCCTAACTGCGGGCCGAGCCCGACCGCGGAAGCAATCGCCCCGATGAGATGCTCCTGGTCGTTTACGGTGGCAAGATCGGCAAAGAATGCCGCGCCGGAGAAATCGGCCAGCGCCCCGTGTCCGACTGACAGGGCAACCGTCGTCTTGCCGATACCGCCGGCACCCAGAATTGTAATCAGGCGCTGTCCGGCCCGGAGCAAACCTTGAATCTCAAGAACAACATTGTTGCGACCGACCATGCGGCCCAATGCGGGCGGCAGGCTGGACATTCCCGCGGATGCATTGCCCCTGTCATGGTTCACGGGAAGGTGAGCGACCGGCGCGATGAAGCTGTAGCCTTGGCCCGGTATGCTCGCAATGTACTTGTTACCGAACTGACCATCGCCCAGCGCCTTGCGCAGCGCCGACAGATGGACGCGAAGACTGCCTTCCTCGACCGTTACGTCGGGCCATGCCCGCGCGATCAGTTCGGCTTTTCGGACAACCTCACCGGCGTTTTCAAGAAGCGCAATCAGGATGTCGTAGGCCCTGCCACCGAGCGGAATGACCTGGTTCGCCTTCCTGAGGGAACGCTCGGCGACGTTGAGTTCGAATGGGCCAAAACCGAGCCGCATTGCACCGGGGGAGCCAATTTGTCGAATCGACATGAGTTATTCCGCCAAGCCCGCCGACGGTCCGGTCGTTGCACCGTTCGTCGTCGGTCTTGTGCAAATACACTCCCAGCCGATCAAGTGTTAGCCGAAACCTCCTCCAGCAACAAGCGTCAGTGTAACGAGTTGATGGCGCTGTCGGGCCGGTATGAGCCGGTCAACACCTGCTTGGCCAACCGTAGATCGACGGTTTCAAGGCCTTCGCGAAATTTAACGTAAGTGGCTTGCAGGGTCCGCCACGCGGCCTCCTTTCGCCCAAGCGACTTTTCGGCGATGACAAGGCTGGTCGCGGCCCTGAGCGCCCACGACAGGCTCGCCTGCTTGTTCGACAGTTCGATCGCGCGCAGGAAATATTGCCTGCCAACCGCCACTCCCTCGCCGTTACGCAGTGCCAGTTCACCCCTGATGCGGTGCAATTCCGGGCCGTACCATCGGCTTTCGTCAAGATCGATCTTCGCACGCAGGAAGGCGTCAAGCCCTTCCCTCGGCCAGTTCGCAACCGCCATGGATTTTGCAAACTCTGCTTGCAAGATCCAGTTGAAAATTCCGTAGCGTGCGGCGGACAACTTCTCAAGACCTGAGTAGAACATCACCGACGCGGCGCTGATCTCTCCTCCTCGCCTGATTTTGTGGAGAGCCTGCATGCCGAGACAAAAACCCTGGTAGTTCTGCAGAGCGTACTTTCCCGCATGGCCGGAGAGCTCGTCCACGAGCGCCTCCGCTTCGCCGTCATCTGGGTTTGTCCAGTATGCAATCAGGCCCGCAAAAGTCAGCGCACCACAAAGATTCACGGCCCGATTTGATTGGCGCGCTTCGGCTACGGCCATTTGATTGAATCTGCGGGCCTGATCCGGAGAGCCGCGTAACCACGCCAAGGTCGCGAGACCGGCCAGGTTATCGACCTTGCGATCATAACCAAACCGCTTGATCAGCAATTGTCGTGAAGCTTCGTCATCGCGATGCAACGACAATTCCAGCAAACCTTGAGCTTCCGCAATTCGTCCAGCGTGGTAGTAGGTTATACCTCTCATATAGTTGGCCGTTGCGACAGCGCCGATGCGGCCGGTTCCTTCCGTAACCTCGCCGCAGCGATCCGCCAATTTGATTGCGTCCGGATAGTTCGGAACGCGCAACGCATGGGCCCACAGCACCAGCAGGGCGTCCACCTGATGTTCGATATCGTCAAGGCCCTCGGCGAGTAGCAGCGCTTTGGCCCACGTGGCGTATGATGTTTCCGTCATGCCGGCCGTGAACATCATGCAACTTGCGAGGGCGGATTGAAGGACCATTTCCTGTCGTGTGCCGGAATTCATGTCATCGAGATGGCTGATGGCCTTTGTCATCCATTCCCGGCATTCGGTGAGCAGCGCCATACCCATCCATGTGCTTGCCGATGCCGCGGCGAGTTCGACGCCGACTTTCGCATCGCCCGCGGCAGAGAACGCCCAATTCAGAGCGGCTCTGAGATTGTCGACCTCTATCTCGAGCCCCTTGGACCAGCCCGATCCATCCATCCCGGCACCCTGTCTGAACAGGTCGGTGAAATAGAGGGCGTGGCGACGGTGAAGAAGATTCTGCTCGCCGCTCCCGGCCAGTCGTTGCAAGGCAAAAGCGCGGGTGGTGTCGAGCAAACACAGCCGCCCCTCCTGTCCCTGAGCGGCAATCATCGATTTCGAACGAAGCTCCCAAACGCAATCCGATACATTTGCTTCATCCACCGTCTCATCGGCGACAACGGCGACCGCCGCTTCGAAGGTAAACCCACCGGCAAAAACGCCGAGCCGGCTCAATACGCGCTTCTCGGCCTCGCCGAGCAGATCGTAGCTCCACTCCAACGTGGCGTTCAGTGTCTGGTGTCTCGACGGCGCGGTTCTGCGCCCTACCCATGACAGGCTTAGTCGCTCGTCAAGCAGGCTTGCGGTCCTGCCAAGACCAAATATGTCAACCCTGCAGGCTGCGAGTTCGATCGCCAATGGAATACCATCAAGCCGCCGGCAAATTTTCGCGGCAGTCGGCGCATCCGGATCGGTCAGCTCGAAGTCACTTCGCACCGCCCGTACGCGGTCGACCAGCAGTTGAATGGAGGGATATTGCAGCGCGACCCGCGCTGACAGGCTGCCATCTTCCACAGGGCATTCAAGCCCACTGAGTTCATAGACATGTTCACCTTCAACACGCATGGCCTCCCGGCTGGTCGCGAGCAAATTGAGCGTCGGGACACGACAAATGAGTTCTTCCGCCACCGCAGACACCCCGTCGACAAGGCGTTCGCAACCGTCGAGAATGATAAGCGTCGGCTTTTCCTGCAGGCGTTCGATCAAGGCAGGGACAACGTTGTTTGCTCGTACCGACACGCCGAGTGCTGCAGCTATGCTCGGCGCGACAAGCGAAGCGGCTCCGACGGCGCTCAAGTCGACGAAATAGATCCTGCTGCTGAAAGTGATACTCATCTCGTGGGCAACCGCCACCGCTACCGTGGTCTTGCCGATGCCGCCGGGCCCGACGATTGTCACAAACTTCTGCTCGGCCAGCTTCATCTGGATCTCGGCGAGCGCGCCGCTACGTCCGAGCATCCGCATCGAGCGCGCAGGCAGTCGGGACCTCGATAATGGCTTGAAATCCCCCGACGCTGGCGCGGACACTGACGTCACCGGTACGACAAAGCTGTACCCCCGCCCGGGCACGTTCGCGATATACCGCCTGCCAGGGTCACTCTGATCGAGCGCTTTCCGTAACGCCGAGATATGGACGCGCAGGCTGACCTGTTCTGCACCTCGCTGTGGCCAAACGCGTTCGGTCAGCGTTCTCCGGCCGACGACCTTGTTTGCTTGCTCCACCAGGACGATGAGGAGATCCATGGCGCGCGCGCCGAGCGGTACGACCCTTGCGCCATTTGTCAGAAGCCGGTTTCGGATCGACAGCTCGAAAGGGCCGAAGCTCAGCACTTTGCCGCGCTGATCGCTCATGGGATATTCTCGTCCATGCCGGTTCTTGAGGTGACCTCGCCAGGCGTTCCGCGCTCGCGTCGCCAATTGGCCGGGCTTTGGCCAAAAGCCTGCCTGAAGAGCCTGCATAAATGTGCTTGATCCGAAAAGCCCACGTTCAACGCGATTTCACTCAGAGACGCCGCCCCGGTGATCATCAGGTGGCAGGCCTTCTCCAGACGCCTTCTCACCACGTAGGCATGTGGCGACTCGCCAACCGCCAGTTTGAATTTCCGGGAGAAGTGCGCCGGGCTCCGACGCGCGACCTCACTGAGATCCCGGATGTGAATGGTGCGGTGTAGGTTGCCGTCAATGTAAGCTCGTACGCGAAGGATCTGCCAGGCCGCCAGACCGCCCCTTGTGAAGCCGTTGGCGCCCGAACAACGTTCGATCTCCGCTTGCAGGATGTGCGATGCCGTCGCTAGCGACGCCTTGGCCGCCTCCTGATCGCGCCCCAACTCCCGCCTTGCGGTTTCGAGCAGCTTGGCCACGCTGTTAGCAACCAGGTGAAACTGTTGATCCTCTGCAGGGACAGACTCTGGTGTGGTGGCTTGAAGTCCTTCCATGGTCACTCCCTCCCCGAACCATCCGAAGCTTCGGATCGGCGGGAGAGTGCAGCAGCGAGTGCCTTCTGGCTCGTTAATCAGCGTTATGGAAGGTTAATGCTGCCGCACCGCACTGAACTTTTTTCGTCTTAAATATCAATACGTTGTGTGTTTTCTAACGCGGCGGCGTCACAATTCAGAACACCTCGACAAGCGCCCAAATCGAAAATGCGATGAATGACGCGAGGTCCGCACCAGCGCCCCGGCCGAGGGTCTCAGCCGGCCGGAGGGGGCCGCGAAGACCCTCCCGGCCAAGCGTGGGAGTGTACGCTTCGCCGTCACGGTGAGAGTGCTTTCAGTTACCTACGAGCCGTGGTCCTCGAGGATCTTCAAATCGCTGACTGAGTAGGAAACTGAGTAACGAAACCCGGACTCGATCCTTTTCGGCGCGAGCGCGTTGAGTTCTTCGCCATTCGCTTCCGGAAAGTTAAGTTCGCCCTTCCCGATCCATGCGCCGGTAACCGTGAGATCGTCGGTGATCGACATCGCGAGTTCGTTTACCGCTGGCTTGTCCTGGTATCCGGCCGCCAGTCTCGGAAAGTATCGCAACAGGACCGTGGGTCGGCTGAGGAGAGATATTCCGTTCGCGACCGGCCTGTGCAAGGTGACGCAGGCTTCCGCAAGACGTTGGCCGTGCGCCGAAAGACTGGCGCCAAACCGGCTGCCAGGCGCCACCGGCGCTGCGGCGGGACCTGACGCCGCAAAGGAGCGCGTCTGAAAAATGCTCCCCATTTTCTTGGGAAATCCTTGCGTCCAACCGCGCGCCAGCGCAGCGTCATTGTCGACATAAATGTAGGGGCACCACATCACCGGCTCGTTGCGATACATGGCGTCGACCAAAATAAACGCCTCGCGATATTGATAACGGGCCGGCTCTAGATATTCGTCGTCCTGTGCCGTGAATTGCCAATCCAGGAACATCATGACGGCGTGACCGTTTGACTTCGGATCCGGGGAAAGACCATTCGGCAATGTCGCCGCCGTCGCATCGGCGTCCGTCCAGAACTCGACTCCGACAACGTCACCGGCGTAGTGCCAGGGTGGAGGCGGAGTTAGCGCGGCCTGACCGAATGGCGATTTCGGAACTGTAAAGCCCCTGAGCATTCCCGTTTTCCGATGCATCACTTTCGGTAAAGAAGCTACCGAGACTAGCCGCAATTGATTTGCTTGACGTGCGTCGACTTGTCTATTCCTGCCGCAAAACCAGAACGTTGGGATCCGCCGCGACTGCTAGGCGGTAAGGTCTGCCAGGATCTCGATATCGTTGACGGAATAGGAAAACGAGAAGCGATATCCGCGCCCCACCTTCAGCGGCCCCAACACTTCCAGCTCTTCGCCATAGGCCTCCGGAAAATTAAGCTCGCCCGAGCCGCTCCAGACGTTCGTGATCAGGAGCTGGTTCGAGACACATCGAACGAGTTCATCGACGGCCGGCCTGTCGTGCATGCCGGCACAGAGCCGCGGAAAATATCGCCGTCCCACGATCCGGCGATCAAGCAGGCCAACAAGTCGCTCGACCTTTTCGTGCAAGGTAACGCGGGCCTGCACCAACAAACGGCCGTGAGCCGACATGCAGGCTGAGAACCTGCCATCATGCACGAGTGGCGCCGAGGCTGCGCTCGCGGTGGCGAAAGTACGGGTCTGGTGTACTGTCCCGAGCTTTCTCGGATAGCCCTGAATCCAGCCCCTCATCAACGCAGCATCGTTGTCGACATAGCAATATGGACACCACGCTATTCGTGTCCCCTTCCATATCGCGTCGAGGAGGACGCTGAACCCGCGACACTGATACCTGGCAGGATCCAGATACTCATCGTTCTGCGCCGTGAACTGGTAGTCCGTGAACAGCGCGACGGAGTGACCCGGAGATTTCCTGTCAAGCTCGACACCGGCTGGAAGGATATGGGCCGACACATCGGGATCGTTCCAGAATTCCACCGCCAGGACGTCACCCGCAAAATGCCAGGGAGGCGGCGGGACCAATGCAGCAGCGCTCAGAGGTGACCGGGGCGCAGTGAATCCTTTCAGCATTTCTCCTCCCCAGTGGCCGCGCATGACCTCAACATGAAATGCTAGCGTTGGTCTCGTTCCCAACGCTTGGACGAACGTGTGACCGTTTGGTGGTTCATGCGCATGTGACGCTGATACGAAACCGCGCAACCTTCAGTGCTGCATTTGCAGGTTCATCAGCTCTGGCGCCGGCATCATGCTGTCGTTCAGGTCCGCCATGATCAGCAGCGATCCGACGACAACCAGGGCGACGATCAGCACACCAAACGCCAGCGCCATCACGTTGTTGGTGTTATCCGGCCCCGTGGTAACATGCAGGAAAAACACTAGGTGGACGCCCATTTGCGCGATCGCGAGGACCGTCAGGCCGAGAGAGATGCCCCCGACCCAGAGCAACGACGTGTTCGCAACCCAGAACGACAGGGCTGTGAGGCCGACCGCGAGCCCCAATCCGATCGTGTAGACAAGCACGCCGGACGACGCGCCCTGTTCCACGTCGGGAAGTGCTGATGCGTCTCCGGGCGCGCGATCGTACTGTGTGTCGGTCATGAAAGGACTCCCATCAGATAGACCACCGTGAACAGCCAGACCCAGACGATGTCGAGCGCATGCCAGAACAGTGAGAAGCAAAGCAGGCGCCGCTCCACAGTCTGGCGAAATCCCTTGACGGCGACCTGGGCCATCATCACCACCAGCCAGACCAGGCCGGCGGTGACATGCAGCCCGTGGCAGCCGACAAGCGTAAAGAAGGCGGAGAGGAACGCGCTGCGTTGCGGGCCCGCCCCGATCGCGATCATGCCGGCGAACTCCCGCAGCTCCAGCGCCAGGAACAACGCCCCCAGCACAAAGGTAATAAGGGCAGCCCAATAAGTGGCGGCATAGCGCCGCGAGCCGATCGCCAGGGACATCAGTCCGCAAGTGTAGCTCGATGCGAGAAGGCAGCCGGTTTCGATTGCAACGCTGCGCTGGTTGAACAGCTGCACGCCGCTTGGCCCGCCGGCGGTCGCATGGTTGAGCACCGCGTAAGCGGCAAAGATTGCCGAAAACATCACGATGTCGCTCAGCAGGAAGACCCAGAAGCCGTAGCCAACGACGACCCGCTTGGTAGCGGGACCGGCCTCACCTGCACTCGGTCGCGCCTCGTAACGAACCTTATCATCAACGGCGACAGCAACGTTCATACTGCAATCTCCACCGGATTTGCCCGTTCGAAACGCGCAATTTGCTCAGCCGGAATCTCGATTTCTTCTTCATCACGAAACGCGAAGGCAAGCATGGTCAGAAAGATTCCGATCACCCCCACACCTGCCATCCACCAGATGTGCCAGATCATCGCAAAGCCGGCGACGACGGAGAAAAATGCAACGATGAAGCCGGTCGCGCTGTTCTTCGGCACCTCGATCGGTTCGAATTTTCGCTCCTGCGCCGGCTGGGCCTGCGTGCGCTCGCGCTGCTTCTTGTTCCAGAGAGCATCGAGATCTCTGACCTGTGGAAGCACGGCGAAATTCCATGCCGGCGGCGGCGAAGCGGTCGCCCATTCCAGGGTGCGGCCGTTCCATGGGTCTGCGGTCACCTTCAGCCGGTCGCGGTCGCGGACCGACACCACAAGCTGGATAACCTGGCTGACGATCCCCGCGAGGATAATGACGACGCCGACCGCCGCGGCCACCAACCACGGTTGCCAGCTGGCGACATCGTAATGCTGCATGCGGCGGGTCATGCCCATCAGACCAAGCGCGTAGAGCGGCATGAAAGCGACGTAGAAGCCGATCAGCCAGCACCAGAACGAAATTCTGCCCCAACGTTCGTCGAGCTTGAATCCGAATGCCTTGGGGAACCAGTAGTTGTACCCGGCCATCAAGCCGAACACCGTGCCACCAATGATGACATTGTGGAAATGCGCGATCAGGAACAGGCTGTTGTGTAGCTGAAAGTCCGCAGGAGGCACCGCCATCAACACGCCGGTCATGCCGCCGATCACGAACGTCACCATAAAGCCGATCGACCACAAGACCGGCACGGTAAACCGGATGCGGCCGCCATACATCGTGAACAGCCAGTTGAAGACTTTGACACCAGTCGGCACCGCTATGATCATGGTCATGACCCCGAAGAAGCCATTGACGTTGGCGCTGGCGCCCATGGTGAAAAAGTGGTGCAGCCAAACAATAAATGACAGCACGCAAATCGCCATCGTCGCGGCAACCATGGAGCGGTAACCAAACAGCGGCTTGCCGGAGAACGTCGAGACGACCTCGGAGAAGATCCCGAAGGCCGGCAACACCAGGATGTAGACCTCCGGGTGCCCCCAGACCCAGAACAGGTTGACATACATCATCGCGTTGCCCTGGCCGTCGATCGTGAAGAAGTGAAAGCCCAGGTAACGATCCAGCAGCAGCATCGCCAGGGTCGCGGTCAGGACCGGAAACGCCGCGACAATGAGGAGGTTCGCGGCGAGCGACGTCCAGCAGAACACGGGCATGCGCATATAGCTCATCCCCGGCGCGCGCGTTTTCAGGACGGTCGCGACGAAGTTGATGCCCGTCATCAACGTGCCGACGCCGGAGATTTGCAGCGCCCAAAGATAGTAGTCGACGCCGACGCCGGGCGAATATTGCAGCTCGCTCAGCGGCGGATAGGCAACCCAGCCGGCCTTCGAAAACTCGCCGACGGCCAGCGAAATATTCGTCAGCAGGATGCCCGACGCAGTCAACCCAAGGGCCACCGAGTTCAGGGTCGGAAATGCCATGTCGCGGACGCCGAGCTGCAGCGGCACCACGAAATTCATCATCCCGATCACGAACGGCATCGCCATGAAGAAGATCATGATCGTGCCATGCGCCGAGAAGATCTGGTCGAAGTGTTCGGGCGGCAGATATCCCTGCGCGCCGCCCGCGGCGACCGCCTGCTGCGCCCGCATCATGATGGCATCGGCAAAGCCGCGCAGCAGCATGATCAGCGCAAGGATGATGTACATGATGCCGATGCGCTTGTGGTCAACCGAGGTGATCCACTCGCGCCAGAGGTAAGGCACGTAACCCTTGAGGGTGACCCACGAAAGGATGGCTACGATGACCAGGACCATGCCGCCCGACGCGCCCATGATGATGGGCTGGTCGAGGGGAATCGCGCTCCAATCCAGCTTGCCGAGTAGATTCATTTTTCTGCCCTCATTGACGTCGGGTCTTTGCGGCACATCGCGTCGTCCGATTGCATTTCGGAAACCAGGATGCTGTTGAATAGACCGGGCGCGACGGAGCGGTAGGTGAATGGCGCGACCGCAGCGCTTGGCTTGGCCAGCTGCGCGTAACTCTTCCCGTCGAGTTCCGGACCAGCGCCACGCGCTACGTCAATCCACTGTGCGAACTTTTCGTCCGGCACGGCGTCGGCGTCGAAATGCATGTCGGCAAAGCCTTCGCCGCTAAACTGGGCGGAAAACCCGCGATAGGTTCCCGAATGGTCGGCCTGCAGGTGAAGACGGGTGATCATTCCCGCCATGGTGTAGATCTGGCTGCCAAGCTGCGGCACAAAGAAGCTGTTCATCACGCCCGACGACGTCAGTTCCAGACTGACCGGCGTGCCGACCGGAACAATCAGTCGATTGACGCTCGCGACGCCCTGATCGGGATAGATGAACAGCCACTTCCAGTCGAGCGAGGCGACCTGGACCCGCAGCGGCTTCACAGTGGATACGATCGGTTTGCGCGGGCTCACCTCGTGTGAACCGACCCACGCGACGCCGCCAACCAAAAACACGGTCATGGCCGGGATCGACCAGACGAGCATCTCGAGGCGGCCAGAATACGCGAAATCTGGCCGATAGCGCGCGCGTTCATTCGATGCACGAAACCAGAACGCAACGCCAAGCGTGGCAACGATCACCGGGATCACGATCGCCAGCATGATGCCAAGCGAGTTGAGCAGAATTTGCCGGTCGGCGGCGGCAATCGGCCCTTTAGGGTCGAGCACGCCTTCTGCGCAGCCGCCGAGTGTCGCGACGCCGATCAGGACAGCGGCAACCAAACCGTATCGCATGTTAGACCTCGCTGAAGTTGGCGATGCGGCATGCGCCGCAGTCCGCGCCTGAAGGCCGTTCGGCATGCACCGAGACGCCACGGTCACCATGCGACGATCGCGTGGACGAGAATGGGCCGCGGTCGATCAGAAGGCCGGTAAACAGCACGAACAGATAGACGATCGAGAACACGAACAGCCTGTGAGCCGCACGGCGATCAGCGTCGATGCTTCTGTTCAGCTGGAGTGCGAGCAGAAGGAAAAGTGCCCCGCAGATCGCGGCGAGCGCGCCATAGATGGTCCCTGCAAATCCGAGCACCCAGGGCAGCTCCGAGGCCAGGACCAGGAGGCTGCTATAGATCAGGATCTGACGCGTCGTTGCAGCCCTTCCCGCAACGACCGGCAACATGGGGACGCCGGCACGGGCATAATCATCGGTGCGATTGAGCGCCAGAGCCCAGAAATGGGGCGGCGTCCAAAGAAAGATAATGAGGAACAGCGCAAGCGGCTCGAGCCCGACGTCTCCGGTTGCTGCCGCCCAGCCGATCACCGGCGGCAACGCGCCAGCGGCGCCTCCAATGACGATGTTCTGTGGCATAGCCCGCTTCAGCCACACCGTGTACACGACGACATAAAAGAGGATGGTACCGGCCAACAGCGCGGCCGCGGTGAGATTCGTCGTCAAAGCCAGCGCGACCACGGCGAAAACGCCGAGCGAAAGGCCGACGATAAGCGCCTCGAACCGGGACGTCCTGCCTCGGGGAATTGGCCGCATCGCAGTGCGGGTCATGACCGCATCGATATCGGCGTCGTACCACATGTTGAGTGCGCCGGCGGCCGCAGCTCCCGCGGCAATGGCAAGAACCGCGACAATTGTGGTTAGCGGATCAAGTCGAACCGGAGCGCGGCTCAATCCGACCAGCGCGGTGAAGACGGCAAGCATCATCACCCGTGGCTTTGTGAGCGCGATGAAGTCGTACAAGCTCCGATGGTCCGCCAACGCAGGAGCCGAATGGGGCGACACTGCAAGGTGAGCTCGTCTTTCCCCAAGCTCACCAGCAATGGATTTGACGTTCATCTCGCCGCTCCGAGTTCGCAAAATAAGAACTGTCGTGCTCAGTTCGAACAATTGTCGCTGTGTCCATTCAATATGCGTCGTTAGTTTCGGCCGCGATTGAACGCGGCTGCTCGATTGGGGCCAATCATGCTCAAAACTGTCAGCTGTCGGGTTCCGATCTAACGAGCCGCGCCGCGATCGCACGTTTCAGGATAGTTCGAGCACATTTCAACAAGCGCGCTGTGCCAGCTCTTCCTAAAGCAGACCCCTGTTCGAATATCCGCAACAGGCCGCTTCCCAGCTCTGATCGACGATGTCTGTTTTGTTTACCTGGAAGCGACCGCTGCACCTGACGGAGAGCTATCAATGAAGACACCTTCGCTCTGGATCATTGCAGTTGCCTGCCTTGTCACTCCGGCATCGTTGGCGCACGCGCGCTCCGCCTACGACGGCTCCTGGGACCTCGTCTTCGTGACGCAAACGGGCACCTGCGATCCCGCCTATAACTTCACCGTCAATATTTCCAACGGCGTTGTGACCCATCCCAATCTCGTAAAATTCAAGGGATACGTCGCCAAATCCGGTTCCGTTCGTGCGTCAGTAACGGTTCACGACAAATTTGCGTCCGGCACGGGCCGGCTTTCCGGAACCTCGGGTCGCGGAAGATGGAACGGCAGCGCGGCGGGCACGCGATGCTCTGGCTACTGGACCGCGCAACGCAATTGATGAATTTGAATGGCCGTGACGTCGGGCTGATCCTCCAGCGCGTGCTGCTCGAACGTGTAGTGCCTCCTCCGCATGATGAGGCACGATCGTTCAACGTGCCGCAGCGCGGTCCAAGAATAGCGTGAGGCCCCGCCGTACCAATGCCAATCGGGGGGCTAGCCCCAGAGAGCGTCGGTGTACCCATGACTACAGTTCTGACCAAATCCTTTCCGCAAGAGAAGCCAACTGTATTAAAGGCGGATCCGGGCAAGAAACGCGTCTTGATCGTCGGCGGTGGCTTTGCCGGTATCGCGGCAGCGCGCGCGCTAAAACGCGCCGATGTCGAAATCACGCTGATCGATCGGCGTAATCACCATATCTTTCAGCCACTGCTGTACCAGGTCGCCACCGCTGTTTTGTCGCCCGCCGAGATCGCGGCGCCGATCCGTCAACTCGAGGCGAAACAGAAGAACCTCAGCGTGTTGCTGGCCGAGGTTAAGGGGCTCGATCTCGGAGCCCGCACGGTCGAGACCATTTGTCCGGGCGTTGGCAGCCGGAAACTCGACTACGACTTCCTGCTCATCGCCAGCGGAATGCGGCCGAGTTATTTCGGTCATGACGAGTTCGCGCGATTCGCGCCGGGCCTCAAGAGTCTCAACGACGCTGAAGCGATCCGAACCAAGATCCTGAGCGCGTTCGAATTGGCTGAATCGACCGATGATCCGAACGAGCGTGCTCGGCAAATGACCTTTGTGTTGGTAGGCGGTGGCCCGACCGGCGTCGAGCTCGCCGCCTCGATCGCTCAACTGGTTTCGGTGACCCTGCACAACAATTTCCGCAGGATCGACCCCGCCAAGAGCCGAATTCTGTTACTCGACGGCGGTGCTCGTATTCTTCCGACCTTTGCAGAGTCGCTATCGCGAAAAGCAGCAAAGCGGCTGACGAAGCTCGGCGTCGAGGTTTCGACGGGCGTAAAGGTCGAGAAGGTTGACGACCAGGGCGTGATCGCGGCCGGCGAGCGGATTCCCAGCGCCACCGTGCTCTGGACGGCAGGCGTCAGCGCCTCGCCGGTTGTGAAAATGCTGGGAACGCAGACCGACCGTGCCGGGCGCGCGCTCGTTGGCGCTTTCATGGACATTCCCGAGGCGCCCAACGTGTTTGTAGCGGGCGACGCCGCCGCGATGACCCAGGATGGTCACCCCGTCCCCGGAGTGGCGCAAGCAGCCATTCAACAGGGCCGATTTGTCGGGCAAGTCATCACCAATCGAGTCAGGGGGCGCAAGGACGGCCGGCCGTTTCGGTACCGCAACAAAGGCAATATGGCGGTGGTCGGCAAGAACTTCGCCATCCTCGAGTCCGGCCGTTTGCGCAGCAGCGGCTTTATGACCTGGCTGGTGTGGGCCGCACTACACGTGCTCGCGCTGCCGCAGCTTCAGAACCGGTTCCGCGTTCAGACGCAATGGTTGTGGTCCTATCTGTCCGGACAACGGAGTTCACGGCTGATTTCTGAAGGGCCGCGGTCGTCCGCGTCGTAGCAGTGACGCCCGGTAGTCATCACTGCCCGCCCGTTGGTTGGGGATTGCACCCGTGGACGTCTCCATCATTTCCGCACTCGCCGCCCTCACCGGAGCAGCCGTCGGCGGCTTGACGAGCGGAATTGCGACTTGGCTGAACCACCGCAGCCAGATCCGCGTCGAATGGATTCTTCACGAGAAAAGCCGCCGGCAGACCCTTTACAGGGATTTCATCGAAAGCGCGGCCAAATGTTACATTGACGCGCTCCAGCACGATGAACCCGACATTCCCGGCCTTGTCGGTCTTTACGCGAAGCTGAGTGCGATGCGAGCGATATCTTCAAAGCCGGTGCTCCATCGTGCCGAAGATATTGCCCGAAAAATCCTGGACACCTATTTGGAGCCGGACAAGAGCTTCGTCGAACTGCGCAAGATGGCTATCGATGGCACGATCGATCTGTTGCGAGGCTTCAGCGAGGCGTGCCACGACGAATTCGAGCAAATGCGACCAATGCGATTTTGAGCCTCACCCCGCGATTTCAATGCGCCGCCCGCGCTCGCCGCAAGACATCGGATGCACCGGCCTTAAGAGCGGATCGTCTCGACCCAATTCGCGAACGCCTGCATGAACTCCTGCAGGAATTTACGGGTGCCATCGTTGACGAGCTTGCCATGTTCATCGAACAGCTTGTCAGCGTGGCCGACATAGGCCTCGGGCTGCTGCATGGTCGGCACGTTCAGAAACACCAGCGACTGCCTGAGATGGTGATTGGCACCGAAGGCCCCGATTGCGCTCGGCGAACCGCTCATGATCGCACCGGGCTTGCGGTCCCAGACGCTGCTTCCATACGGCCTGGAGCCAACGTCCAGTGCATTCTTGAGAGCCGCCGGCACCGAACGGTTATATTCAGGCGTGACGAACAGCACCGCGTCAGCGGCCCTGACGCGCTGCCGGAACGCGGTCCATTGCGCGGGCGAAGCGCCGGTCTCGAGATCCTGATTGAACAGCGGCAATTGTCCGATCTCGACAATTTCAAGCGTCATCGAAGATGGCGCGAGTGATATCAGCGCATTCGCCAGCATTCCGTTGATCGAAGCTTTCCGCAGACTCCCAACCAATACGCACACGTTCATCGGCTTATCCATGGTCATGCGGTCGCTGGAGATTTCGTGCTCTTCGTGAAGTCGGGCTTGCGCTTTTCCAGGAAAGCCGAGAACGCCTCCTTTGCGTCTTCAGAGCGGACTTGCACGCTGAACTCTTCATTCTCGGCCTTCATCGCCGCCTTGAGCTGTTCACGAAACGGCCGCTTCATGAGCCTCTTGCTGGCTTGCAGCGCTGCGGCCGGCTTCGCTGCCAATTTCCGGGCCGTTTCGGCCGCCTTTACCAAGACGTCCTTGTCGGATACGACCTCGGTCACCAGACCCAACTCCCCGGCCCGCCCGGCATCAAACGGAGATCCCAACAAAATCAGCTCCGCGGCACGGAGGTGACCGATCCGCGCCGGCACCGAGCAGCTCGATCCGAACTCCGGTACGACAGCAAGATTGATGAAGGGCATCTGGAATTTCGCGCTCTCGCCGGCATAGATGAAGTCGCAGTGCGTCAGCATGGTGGTGCCACCACCGATGGCGGCGCCCTGGACCGCCACCACGACTGGCTTGTCGAAGTTAGCGAACGCATGCATGAGGCCGGCTTGTGGCGATTCGCCCGGCCCTGGAGGATTCTTGAGAAAATCCTCGATATCGTTGCCCGCGCAGAACGAATCTCCCGCGCCATGCCAAAGCACGACACGCGTGCTCTCGTCACTCGCCGCCTTGTTGAAGATGCCGGCGAGAGCCACGTACATGGCTGACGTCATCGCATTCCGCTTTGTCGGGCGGTTGAACTGGACGCGCAAGACGCTTCCCGCGTGTTCGGTAATGATATCATCCATTGTCAAATTCCGGGTTTGTTTGCTGAATTTCATGGCAAATCGAGGTTCGGGGCGGCTGCCGCCGCCCCGAGCGTGTCGCCGAGCTAGGCCGCATGTTCCTTTGCTTTCGGAATCGCACCGCTTTCATGCAAACCGTCGATCTCGGCCGCGCTAAATCCGAGTTGCCGGAGAACCTCCTCATTGTGCTCTCCAATCTTCGGGGCGCGCTTGGCGGGTACTTTGGCGACGCCATGCACCTGCATCGGGCTGCTGATCGTGGACGTCAGCTTGCCGCCGGCACCACTAAGCGGAACAATGATATCGTTCGCCTGGAGCTGAGGATCGTTGATCACCTCCTGCGGCCCACGTACCGCTCCGAACGTCACGTGGACGCCATTGAACACCTCGTACCAATGGGCCATCGGCTCGCTGCTGAAGATCTCGTCGAGGATCGCCGTGAGCTGTGGCATATTCGCCGTCAGCTTCGCCGGATCGGAGAAGCGGGGATCGGTCAGAAGGTCAGGGCGGCCGATGGCCTTGGCGACGGCCGCCAGCTTGTCGGGCGTGATGATGAGAACGAACCAGGTGTCATCCTTGGCGCGCCAGACGTTCATCGCCGCATTCGCTGGATTCTTGCGATCGTGCAGCCCGAAGAACTTCGCATCGCAAAGTGCTGCCTGGATCGAGACGCTGGCGGACCACACGCCTTCGGCGAGCAGCGAGGTCGTGACATGCGCCCCCTCCCCCGTGCGCTCGCGACGATAAAGGGCCGTGACGATCGCCGAATAAAGCCCGACGGCGGTCGCATTGTCACCGCTGCCGGCGACCGGCCAGGTCGGCGGCGCGCCGGCATCGCGCGTCATCGACAGCAAACCGCTGCGTGCCCAATAGGACGTTATGTCGAAGCCGGGGAGATTCGCATCCGGCCCCTTGTCGCCGAAGCCCGAGATGTCCGCGTAGATCAGTCGCGAATTCCACTGCACAACATCCTGATATTCGAGCTTCAATCGTGCACGCGCGGGATGCGGCGTGTTGACGATGAGAACGTCAGCCCATTTGACCAGCTTTTCGAGGACCTGATGGGCGCTCGGGGATTTCAGATCAAGGGCGATGCCGCGCTTGTTGCGATTGGCCAGATGCCAGGGATAGGCGTCCTCCGCGACTGGTTGCGGCGGGAGATGGTTGGCATGTCGCCACAGTTCGCCGCTCGGCGGCTCCACCTTGATGACGTCGGCACCGAAATCCGACAGGATCACCGCGGCGCTGGGGCCTGCGATGAAGCTCGCGAGATCGACCACTTTCAGTCCAGAGAAGATATTGTCGCTTGCCATAGCTGTCCCTTCCAAAATCGCCGTATGTGGAATGTTTCACCGACCGCGAAACTGCGGCGCGCGTTTTTCGAGGAAGGCGGTTGTGCCTTCCTTCTTGTCTTCCGTTGCCGCGCAGATGCCGAAATAGGACGCTTCGAGCGCAAAACCCTCGGCCTGGCTGGTGTCCATCCCCTTGTTGGCCGCCTCCAGCGAGAACTTCACAGCGATCGGCGCGTTGGCCGCGATCTGCTTCAGGATCGTCTCGGCACGGTCGATCAGGCCGGCTGCAGGAACGACTTCGTTGACGAGGCCGATGCGATGGGCTTCCTGTGCGGAAATCGTCTCGCCCGTGAGGATCAGCTGCAACGCACGCCCCTTGCCCACCAGACGCGGCAAGCGCTGCGTTCCGCCACCACCGGGCAACAGGCCCAGCTTGACCTCGGGTTGCCCAAATTTGGCATGCTCCACAGCGACCCTGATGGTGCAGGCCATCGCCGTCTCGCAGCCGCCGCCGAGCGCAAAACCATTGATGGCTGCGATCACCGGCTTGCCAAGATTTTCGATGACGTCCAGCACACCTTGCCCGAACCGGCTGGACTCCTCCGCGTCGTAGGCGTCGACATGTGCAAGTTCGCTGATGTCGGCGCCGGCGATGAAGGCCTTGTCGCCTGCGCCGGTGAGGATCACGCCGTGTACCGACGCGTCGGCCTTTGCATCCTCGAATGCGGCGCGCAAATCGGTCCAGGTCGGCGTATTGAGCGCGTTGAGCACCTTGGGCCGATTGACCGTCACGTAGGCGATCGAACCCTTTTTCTCGTACAGGACGTTCGCAAGCGCCAACGCCGCCCGCGGCAAGGAGTTGGGTACTGTTGCAGGCGAAGGGGTGAGCGGTGCAGCTTGCGAAGCCATAATCGTATCTCCTGGATTGGGAGGGCAGCCGGCGTCGGAGCGCCGGCGCCGCTCGGGATGTCAGATGAAGGCGCCGTGACCAGTGATGGCTTTGCCGACGATCAGATTCTGCATCTGGTAGGTGCCTTCGTAGGAGTACAGTGCTTCGGCATCGGCGAAGAAGCGCGCGACATTGTAGTCGGCGACGATGCCGTTGCCGCCCAGGACCTCGCGGCCCCATGAGACCGTCTCGCGCGATTTCGCCGTGCAGAACGCCTTCGCCAGCGCCGCATGATGGTCGTCGAGCTTGCCTTCGTCATCGAGCTGCGCCAGGCGAAGCATCAGGCACTGGCACGCCGTCAGGTTGGCAAGCATCTTGGCCAGCAGATCCTGGATCATCTGGAACGACGCGATCGGCCTGCCGAATTGCAGTCGCTCCTGGGCGTATTTGAGGGTAGCTTCGTATGCCCCCATCTGGATCCCGGTCGATGCCCACCCCACCATGTATCGCGTCATCCGCAGCACGCGGGCGGTGTCGCGGAACGAGTTGCCGCCCTGCAGGCGGTTCGCCTCCGACACCCTTACGTCCTTCAGCGTGATCTGGCCGTTCTGGACCACCTTGAGCGCGATCTTGTGCTCGATCTTCTCGACGCTAAATCCGGGTGTCGACTTGTTCTCGACGATGAAACCCTTCACCTGGTTGTCGGCGAGATCGCGCGCCCAGATGATGGAGAGATCGCACCAGGGCGCGTTGCCGATCCATCGCTTCTGGCCATTGAGAATCCAGGTGTCGCCGTCACGCTTGGCCGTCGTGGTCATGCCGCCGCTCGTTCCCGAACCGACCAGCGGCTCGGTGAGGCCGAAGCAGCCGATCTTTTCGTAACGCGCCATCTGCGGCAGCCATTTCTGCTTCTGCTCCTCCGATCCGTCGAGATAGATCGAGCCCATCGCCAGGCCATTGTGCACGCCCCAGAACGTACAGATCGACGCGTCGGTGCGTGCGATCTCCATCGCGACGAAACCGAACAGCTTCTGGTTGCCGCCAGCACAGCCGTAGCCCTGAAAGCCAAGGCCGCCGATGCCGAGCTCCTTGAACGATGGCAAAAGCTCGAACGGAAAGGCGTCGTCAGACCAGTATTTGTTGATGATTGGCTGGACCTTGCTCTCCATATAGGTCCGCACCTTCTTGACGATCGATCTCTCCTCAGGAGTGAGCAGGTCGACCAGCTGATAGAAGTCGCCATTCGGGACGGGCACCGGCTTCGGTGCACCGGTCTTGCCTGCGGTGGCTGCGGTGGGCATTTGAGACTCCTTTGGCTGCGGATTGAACGCCGGAAAAATTGAAGAACGTGTCGGGGGTGCGATCGATCGCGATGGCGGCGCCTGGTCTCAGGCGACCGACTTTGTCGATTTCGTCTGGCTCGATTTGGCAACCTTGTTGCGCAGCTCGATCAGGCCGAGCAGGACTTCGTCACGCTCCGCCTCCAGCTCCTCGATGGTGCGCGATCCGGCCTCGGCATGGACGCTGTCGATGAGTATCTTTTGCACTTCCGGCGTGAGTACCGGCGAGCCGAGGGTTTTCCACCAGGCCGTCATCGGACCCGTGAACTGCTGGAAGAAATGCTCGATGCCGCCCGGACCGCCGCCGAGATGGTTGAGCATCATGCTGCCCATGACACCCCAGCGCAGACCCGGACCCCAGGACAGGGCCGTGTCGACATCGGCGGCGCTCACGACACCCTCCGCAACGAGGTAATAGACTTCGCGGCTCAGCGCCGCCTGCAGACGGTTGGCGACATGCCCCGGCATTTCCTTGTTGACCCGCACCGTCCGCTGCCCGATCGACGTATAGAATTCCTCAGCGCGCCGGATTGTCGCCTCCGAGGTCTTGGCCCCGCCGACGATCTCGGTGAGAGGAATCAGGTGGGGCGGATTGAACGGATGGGCGATGACGCAGCGCTCGGGATGGGACGCGGCGCCCTTCTGGATTTCGCTCATGGTGAGCCCCGACGAGCTCGACGCGATGATCACGTCGGGCGGCAGCAACTCGTCGAGCTGCCCATAGAGCTTCTGCTTGAAATCGATCCGCTCCGGCCCGTTCTCCTGGACAAGGTCGGCGCGGGCGAGCGCTTGTGCGATGTCGGGCGTGAACGTCAGGTTCGACTGCGACGCGCCGGGCGACAGGCCCAATCGCTTGAGCGCAGGCCAGGCGGTCTCGACGAACTTCCTCAACGCGGCTTCTGCGTTCGGCGCGATGTCCGTTGCGACGACCTGCAGTCCCTTGGCGAGGAACAGCGAGCTCCAGCTCGCGCCGATCACGCCGGTGCCGATGATGGCGATGCGGCGAATGGGCTTGGTGTCGGTCATATCGTTTCTCCGATGCGTTTGTCAGATTTCGGCGTAGGCGATGCCGGTGAGATTGCCCTGGGCGAAGAGGAAATTTCGTTCACCCGATCCATCGAGCCGTGCGGAGTAAACCGAGCCGGCGAAATCGGTCACGAACATGCGATCGTTTGGAACGTCGAGCGCAATACCGATCCCCTCCATGAGATGGGTCACCACAATCTCCGGCTCAGCAGGCTTGTTGTCGACCGAGGCCCGGTTCACCGTGTTGCCGCGCGGAGGGTCGCCGCGGTCGGTCCAGTAGAGAACGCGGTTCTTGTGGTCGAGCTCGAGATCGATCGGTTCCGGCAGAGCGTCGAAGAAGATCTCGATGTCGGACCTGGTCGCCGCCGTTTGACCGGCAGGAATCTCGACATTGGCGCGGAAAATGCGGCCGAGCCCGGCATTGTCGGGGCCCTTTTGGGTCCAGTAGATATGTCCGAATTTCGGATCGATCGTCAGCCCAACGCACCATCGCGTCTGATCCCGGCCATCGGCTTCGCCGCGGCCGGATTCGATGAGCGTCTCCAGCTGCAAGCCGTC
Source organism: Bradyrhizobium sp. LTSP885 (assembly GCF_000938305.1). Classification (GTDB taxonomy): domain Bacteria; phylum Pseudomonadota; class Alphaproteobacteria; order Rhizobiales; family Xanthobacteraceae; genus Bradyrhizobium. The sequence continues at coordinate 108,831 of NZ_JYMT01000018.1, read as the reverse complement.
GAGATTGCAGCGCATGACGCGCATGCCCTCGCGGTCGCACCAGTAGAGCTTGCCGCCCTTCTTATCCAGGATGATCTGCTTCGGAGTGTGGGTGTGTCCCTGTGCGACGATTATCCTGCGGTTTTTGCCGTCGATATCGGCGCGCTCGATGGACCCGTCATCCAGGCTCGGGATGCCCATATTGGTCCAGTAGATATGGCCAGCATCAACGTCTACCACTATGCCGTCCGGCAGGTGACAGCCCGTCACAATGGTGGTGCGATCGGAGCCATCCGCATTCATCAAGTGAATGCAACCTGCATTCAGTTCGAGAACGAAGAGGCGGGGGACTGTGACGTTTTCGGAAGGACTCGTGACGGCTTTTGGCATGTCGCACCTGCGTTATGGCCCGACCACGAACCGGGTCTGGTGAGCGCGAACTATGACGCGACCAGCGGCGCTCGGCTTGGACAGGAATGTCACCGATGGAATGTTGCTGCTCGATCCCTTGCGAGCTCTTCGCCCGCCACGGCGGCGAGGCTCTACATTGTCCCGAGCCACAGCCGGCCGTTTAATCCGAGATCGTTTCGAAGTTGGCCCAGCATCGGGACAACAACCGATACGAGAGCAGCAGCTTTCAACAAGTAGGGCGTCAAACATCCAAACCGCAGAGGTTGCCCGCGAGATGCATCTTGCCGATAGTTCGTCATCCTGCTCGAGGAATTCAGCACATCGAGATTGGACAGGGCTTGACAACAAACTGTAGTAGTAAATGGCTACCCTGGTCATGAGAAAGGGAGTGAGGCATGGACACACCGGTCTCTGACAAGGAAATTCAAGGGAGGGCCGACGCACCAGGTGACGGACAAGAGAAGAGCACGCACACCGCGACGCGTGCTCCTTCCATCATCGTCGGTATCGTTGCGGCTACCGTCGTCGCGCTTTCCCTCTTCTATCTGCTGCGGCCGGTGCCGCTGCTCGTGCAGGGCGAGGCCGATGCAACGCGGTTCGATATCGCGGCGCGCGTCGACGGACGGGTCAAGGAAATACCCGTCGAACGCGGCCAGAACGTCCCTGCAAACGCAGTACTGGTAAGGATCGACAATCCGGAGACGGTCGCCAAGCTCGAACAGATGAGAACGGCGATGGCTGTTGCCGAGGCACAGCTCGCCAACGTGCTGGTCGGAACGCGGGCGGAAACCATCGCCGCGCGGAAAGCGGAAATGGAGCGAGCGCAGGCCGCTCAGGTGCTGGCGCAGAAAACCTTCGACCGCACTCATACACTGACCGAGCAAGGCAATGCGCCACAGGCCCGCCTCGATCAGGCGACCGATGCGCTGCATGAGAGCGAACGCGGGCTCGATCAGGCCAACTCGGCCTACGAGCAGGCTGTCAATGGCTACACGAAGGAAGAGCGGGCCATCGCGAAAGCCAACGTCGAAAAGGCCAACGCCGATATCCAGAGCGTCCAGTCGATCATCGATCAACTCGTGGTCTATGCCCCCGTTGCGACGCAGATCTATCAGCGCAATGTAGAGCCGGGCGAATATGTGTCGCCAGGCGTGCCGCTGGTGACCTTGATCGATCTGGCCGACGTCTGGATCCACTTCGATCTTCGCGAGGATCTGGTCAAGAGCCTGAAGGTCGGAGATCGCTTCGATGTCCATATTCCGGCGCTCGATGATCGCCGTGTCACGGTCGAGGTCAAGCTCATCGCCACCAAGGGCGAGTATGCGAGCTGGCGGGCGACGCGCGCCACGGGCGATTTCGACCTGCGGACGTTTTCGATCCGCGCCTACCCGGTCCAGCCGGTGCCCGAGTTGCGACCGGGAATGAGCGCCTATCTCAACTGGCGGTCACGGCAATGACGGCGGCGTCAAAGCCGGGATTTCTATCGGTCGCGCGCCGCGAGTGCCAGTGGCTGTTTCACGATCGTGTGGCGTTGCTCCTGATCTTCGGCGTGCCGTTGTTTGCGTTCGTGGTTCTCACAACGGTGTTCAGCCATCCGGTGATACGGGGACTTGGTGTGACGATCGTCGACGAGGACAAGTCGGACGCGTCGCGGGCCCTGGTGCAATACGTCGCGGCGTCTCCAAGCCTGAAAATCGTCGATCGCTCCGGCACGCTGTCGACGGCCGTGCAGGACATACGGTCCGGCAAGGCGATCTCCGCAGTTTACGTCCCGCCGGATTTCGAGCGCGACCTGAAGGCCGCGCGCCGCCCGCAGGTGGTCGGTTTCTATAACCAGCAGTTCCTGACGGCATCCGGCATTGCATCCTCGGGGCTGAGCGATGCACTGTCCGCCGCGGCGTCCGTGGCGGCTCCCGCCACGCGCGCGGTACCCGCGCCGGCGTCGCTCGGAACGATGACGGCGGAGACCATCGCACTGGTCAATCCGCAGAAGAACTATGCGCAGTTCCTGTTGCGTGCGCTGCTGCCGACGATCATTCATGTGGTGATCACGCTCGCCGCGGGCTATTCCGTCGGCTCCGAATTCCGCCGCCGCGACGCCCGGGCCTGGCTCGAAAGCGCCGGCGGTAATCCGGTCACAGCACTTGCCGGCAAGCTCGCACCACTGTTCGGCATCTTCTTCCTGATCATGTTGACCGTGCCGCTTCTCCTGGAGGGCGTTCTGCAAATCCCCTTCAGGGGAGATTTGCCATTGATGCTTGCCGCCGGCTCGCTCCTCATTATTGCCTATCTGTCACTGGGTGCTTTGCTGCAGCTCCTGGTCGGCGACCTGGCGACGGGGCTGGGACTCGCAGGCCTCATTGCTTCTCCTGCATTCGGCTATGCGGGCGTCGGCTTCCCCTCCGTCGGCATGAACGCCTTCGCGCAGACCTGGGGCGCGATCCTGCCCCTGCGCTGGTACATGGCCGTCCTGTTGGGACAGGCGGCGCGCGGATTGCCGGTCGTGGAATCCGCCGTTCCATTCGCTGCGCTCGCGGGCCTCGCGGTGCTGTTTGCCGGTCTCGCCATCTGGCGCATGGCGAGTCTCAAGCGTAAGGGCTGGTTCGAGGCGGCAAGGCCTGCCGAGCCAACCGCGAGCGATTGGACGCCGCGAGGCATTGGCGGCGCCTTCAAGGCGGAGTGGCGGCGCGTGCTTGGAACCAAAAGCGCCTTCAGCCTGCTGTTCCTGGCCCCCCTGGTTTACGGTGTCTATTACCCGCAACCCTATCTGAATCAGATCCTTCGCAAGCTTCCCATCGCGGTCGTCGACAACGATTTGAGCGATCTCAGCCGTCAGATCGTCGAGACGCTGGATGCGAGCGGCGCATTGAGTGTTGCGGTTCGCGCTCGCACCCTTGCCGAAGCGCGTAGCGCAATCGATCGCGGCGAGGCGTTTGCCGTCGTCGATATCCCACCAGGCACCGAGCGCGACGTGCTCAAAGGCGTCACCGCTCACATCCCGGTCTACGCGGATGCCACCTACCTATTCATATACAGGTCGACGGCAAGCGGTGTTGCCACGGCCGTCGGAACATTGACGTCCGAGCTCGTTTCGCGAGGCGCTCGCTCGGACGGAAGCCTCGTCAAGGCGAAATTGGCGAGCTTGAGCCCCGCGGATGTCCTGCTGCAGCCGATCTTCAACCCGGTCGGTGGCTACGCCAGCTACGTCGTCCCGGCGGCGTTTGTACTGATCCTGCAGCAAACCCTCCTGATCGGTGCGGCGATGTTGACCCGCACGTCGCTGGCGAGCTCCGGTGGAGCGATGTCCGGCGTGTTCGGTCGCGGCATCGCCCACCTGACCATCTACCTTCCGGCGGTCGCGCTTTATCTGATCGTGCTGCCGCGTCTCTATGGCTTCTCGACGCTCGGCCATCTCCCAGAATTGTTCGCGCTGGCGACCGTATTCCTGCTTGCGACGAGCTTCCTGGGGCAAGCGGTCGGAGCCTGGTTCACGCGGCCGGAGAACGCGACTATCCTGCTCCTGGCCACCAGCCTGCCTCAGTTCTTCACGGCCGGTTTTGCATGGCCGCGCGAAGCAATTCCCGACGCAGCCCTCGCGCTGGGCCGGCTGTTCCCGGCCGACGCTGCGATCGATGGCCTCGTGCGCATCAACCAGCTCGGTGCCAGCATCTGGGAGGTCGCGCATGACTGGCTCGGACTGTGGTGTCTTGCGCTGATCTATTTCACGCTCGCCGTGATCTCGGCGATTGCCGTCAAGAGAGGACAGCGACATGCGCATAGCTAGCCGAGCAGCCATGGTTGCGATCCCGCTCGTGCTTGTCGCCGGCGCTGTGGTCTATTCCGAGCGTCGGTCCGGATCGCCGGTCCCAATCGTTGGCGTCGTGCGGGCGACCGAGGTCAGGGTCGAGCCGGAAGTGAACGGCCAACTGGTGTCGATCGCGGTCGCGAAGGGCGCGCAGGTGCGGGCGGGCGATGTCCTGGCGAGGCTCTCCGCCGTCGAGTTGACGGCACAGGCAGACCAGGCGCGCGCAGCGCTCGCATCGGCAACCGCGAACCGAAACAACGTCTATGCCGGCGTTCGTCGTGAGCAGGTCGATTCTCTGAAATCCGCCATCGCCAAGGCGAGCGCCCGCCTCGACTACGTGCAGGCCCAGCTCACCCGAACCAGCACGCTGGCCCGTCAGAGTTTTGAATCGCAGCAGACGCTCGACCAGGCCGAAACCGACGTCGCGAGCGCGCGCGCCGATGTGGCCGAGGCCCAGGCGAATTATGATGCGGCGGTGGCGGGTCCGACCCGCGAGGAACGCGCCATCGCAGACACCCAGGTCGAGGCCGCGGCGGCCGCAGTCGCGGTGCTCGAGCGCCGTCTCGACAAGATGGTCTTGCGTGCGCCCGCCGACGGCGTGGTGAGCGTGATCGCCGCAGAGGTGGGCGAGAATGTTCGCGCTGGTCAACCGATCCTCATGGTGGAGGCGGCGGGCAAGCAATGGCTCTCGTTCAATGTGCGCGAAGATCATCTCAGTCGCCTCGTGATGGGAGAAACGGCGAGCGTGAAGCGGAACGGCACCGATGACGCGACCAAAGCCGTCATCACCGAGTTGCGGCCGCTCGGAACGTTCGCGACCTGGCAGGCCGAGCGGGTCATCGGCGATCACGACCGCAACACGCTGCGCTTGCGCCTCGACCCGGAGGCAGAGCCGGCAGGCCTTGAGCCAGGCATGACCGTCTGGATCGAGAACTAGCGAGGGCACCGAGCGGCGAAGACTGCTTCGGCCGCCGAAGTGCTAATCGGCTCGCACATTTTCGACCGCACCGGCGTCTAGTTTTTGAGCGGCAGGGTTTACTGTTTGTGTATGAACAGCCGCTTTGCACTCAGAAGCAGCCGTTCCATAAGCGCTCATTACGCGAATTACTTCCCCCGCACGATGTAAGACTTGGTCGTCACTGACCATGTCCCCAATTGCGCCGACGACACGAAATATGGCGTCGTACGAACGACACGAAACGATTCAGCAATTTCATCTTGAAATGACAATTCGAGAGGAATGAATTCAAGAAATCAAATAATCATCTGCGCGCCCGTCTAGCGCCTATTGCGCGTCTATTCGGTCAGTTTATTTCGAGTCTGAATTCTTGAAACCGATTTTAAATTCAAGTGGCTTTCTAGGCCACGCTGACCGCGTTAAATTTTCGCAGGATTCCACGAACAGTTAGCTCTTCTGGTTCCCTCCAAACCGGCCTAAATTGGCAAGGTGAGCATGGAGGCTCGAATCCAATGAAATTCCCGCTGAGTCGGGCGCCGGAAATGTTCTTTGACGAGCAGCTCCGGCAGATTTTCGTTTCCTATTTTGAAACGCCAGAAGTTGCCCTGAAGCGGATTGGCTATCCCCCGGGTCTGACTGGCTACCACCATGAGCGCTATGAAATGTGCAAAAGCCTATCAAAGGAACTTTGGCGGGAAATTGCGAAGCGTGTGCGGTTGGGCGCGAATTGCTTCGTAATTTGCAAACGAAGTTTCTGAGTGAAGAGTTAGTAGCTACTGGCGTGCCACGCGGTCGGTCCGATCCCACGAGAGAGTCCATACCGACCGTTGAGTGGAAGCGCCTCTGGCCTAACTTCGTCGGCAATTGGGCAATGAGCACGGTGGGAAGCTATGCGACATTGAATTATCATGGCATCCAAAAGACCCGAAGTCCGAACTGCGCGAACGCTGCGAATGCCTGCTACAAACACGAAAAGCACAAGGTGAAGGCCGTCGAAAGATCCTCATACAGGAAGCTGCTCGTTATTTTGGAGAACATATCCCAGTTCGAATTTTCAATGCGGCTTATCAGGAGGTTTTTAGCAAACGACGAGGGCGTCCCCGTTCGGCCAGATAAATAAACACACAGCCCGCTTATTTGTTTATTTTTGAAGTTTCTCTACGGTCTGCTGTTCTCCGCTTAACTAACGGAGGCAACATTGGCAATTACCCGGACGCTATCTAATCGCGACAAGGTCGAATTTCCTCTTAACGAGCTCGTCCCGATAGGCGCGCTCCGACCCCATCCGAGAAACGCTAGAACCCATTCGAAGAGGCAGATAGCGCTGATAAGACAAAGCATTGAGAAATTCGGTCAAATAAAACCGGTAATAGTTGATGACCAAAGTACCATTCTGGCCGGCCACGGCTTTGTCGAAGCCGCCCGACTGGTGGGGCTGACCCAGGTCGCAATCATCCGGTTTGGGCACCTCTCCGACGCTGAAAAGCGAGCCTATCTGATTGCCGATAACAGGATTGCGGAACAAGCCGGCTGGGATCGCGAAATGTTGGCGATCGAGTTAGGAGAACTCGTGGACTTGCTGCCTGCTGAGGACCTCGAAGTCACGCTGACAGGATGGCTCTCTGAACCTCGCCTTCGTAAAAGAGTCTTTGATCGAGGCGATCAAGATACCCAGGGCCAAGCAGCCGGCCGACAGCCCTCACATTGTTCCAGGTTCATCCACACAGGAGCCTGATCAAAAGGTGCTGCAGTCTTTGGCTCGGGTGCACGCTTGGCAGCGAGACCTTGCAAGCGGGCGTTTCGCTTCAATCGAGGATCTCGCGGTCGCTATACGCCTTCACCCCAAGGTCATCCGGGGCGAACTACGGCTTGCCTTCCTCGCGCCAAACATCCTGAAAGGCGTCCTTTACGGCGAGATCCCCGCAACTTTGCGGGATCTGCGGAAGGTACAGGCACTCAGCTGGCAAGGTCAAAAAGCAGAACTATATGATGGCCTGTGAGCGCTGGTGGGCCTGCGAGTTTGAGAAAATCCGTGATCGCTTTCTTGCTGTTGGTTTTTGTGCCGATCGGAATATCTGCCGGGCGTTACTATTGGTTCGCCGACACGCGAGGCAGCTGGCAAACGGCGGATCGTTCAAGCGCTGGTCTTCTGCCCCCGGCGTCTTCCCATCCCGAGGCTTTGATCCGGGTATTTGCCGCCCGTACTGTTCGGTGGCGTGGCATCTTTGCGGTCCATACCTGGATCGTGGTCAAGGAAGCCGGCGCGAGCAATTACAGCCGATATGATTACACCGCGTGGGGCGAGCCTATTCGGGTCAATGGCTTTGCAGCGGATGGTCGTTGGTTTGGCGCCGATCCAGCGGTTGTCGTGGCCATCGATGGCGAAGAAGCCCAAAATCTCATTCCTAAGATCCACCAGGTCGTTGAAGATTATAAGTTCCGCGCCTATGGCGACTACAGCGCATGGCCGGGGCCGAACTCGAACACGTTCGTTCAGGCCGCACTTGATGCCGTTCCCGGGCTCAATGCTGTTCTTCCGCCGACGGCCATCGGTAAGGACTACCCGTATCGGGGAAGATGGTTCGGCTTAACCGCGTCAGGAACCGGACTGTACGCCACGCTCGCCGGCTATCTGGGCATCACGGTCGGCTGGGTTGAGGGTTTCGAAATCAACTTCTTCGGAGCAGTCGTCGGTTTCGACTTGCGGCGTCCAGCGCTCAAATTGCCTGGCATTGGGCGGATCGGCGTTGCGGCAGGGGCGTAACCTGGGTGTCTTTGCTTAACCATCGTTATGGAAGATCCGTTAAGCGACCGACCGCTTTGCGCCAGGAGCGGCCGCTCCGTTGGTCTAGCGCTTGAGCTAGGCAAAGGATCTCGGGCTAAACGAAGATCGCTCGACCAAGGCGTCTCGGCCAAATTGTTATTGATTTCGCGAACCGAACCGGTCGCCTCTGCTTAGATTTCGAACTGCGCAATTTTGCCACTTACGATCCATCAGGCAAGATTCCGGCAGACTGCCGCAATGGAAGCGCAGCCGCGCTCGATGACCCTGTCGTCAGTCGAGATCGAGATGCGAAAATATCCCGGTAGACCATAAGCCGAGCCGTGAACGGCCGCGACGCCACCAGCGTCCAACAAATGCAGGACGAACGCGCGATCATCCTCCAGGATTGTCCCTTCCGGCGTCTTGCGTCCGACAAAAGCAGAGCAATTCGGGAAAAGATAGAATCCTCCGTCCGGTTTCAGGCAGGTGAGGCCCGGTATCGCATTGAGCATACCGAGCGCGAGATCTCGGCGGCGGGCATAGACCGCAACACTCTCGGCGATAAAGTCCTGTGGCCCAGTGATTGCGGCGAGCGCCGCAAATTGACTCACCGCAGCGGGACAAGACGAACTCTGAGACTGCAGCATGTTGATGGCGTCGATGATGGACTTGGGACCGGCCCCGTAGCCAATACGCCAACCCGTCATGGCATAGGTCTTGGAGACGCCATTGACGATGAAGACCCGGTCGGCGAGATCGGGCACGGCTTGCACCAAACTCGGCGCGGCCTCCGGCTTGAACCAGACCTCATCATAGATCTCGTCGGTCAACACGCCGACATGGGGATGACGGCGCAGCACTTCGGCGAGCGCTCTCAGCTCGGCCGCGTCGTAGGCGATACCTGTCGGATTTCCGGGCGTGTTCAGCACCAGCCAGCGGGTCTTTGGCGTGATCGCGGCCTCCAGCTGGGCGGAAGTGAGCTTGAAGGATTGTTGCTGCCGGCAAGTGACGATGACCGGGATGCCGTCATTGGCGAGCACCATGTCGGGATAGGATACCCAATAGGGTGCGGGGATGATGACCTCGCTGCCTGGATCGAGCGTTGCCATCAACGCCAGAAAGATTACCTGCTTGCCGCCGCCACCGACCGTGATCCTGTCCGGGGTATAGGACACACCGGTGCGCTGCGTCATCTTGGCTGCGATTGCCTCACGGAGGGGAGCAATGCCATTGGCAGGCGTGTACTTGGTTTCGCCGCGCGTGATCGCGTCGACCGCAGCCTGTTTAATATGGGCCGGTGTGTCGAAATCAGGCTCGCCTATCGTCAAATCGAGGATGGCACGCCCCTGGGCCTTCAGGTCGCGGACGCGCTGGGCCGCGGCCGTCGTCGGGGAGACCTTGATGCGCTGCGCGCGCTCGGAAAGAACCATCACGACATCAGACTCCGGGTTGGATGACGTTCGCTTTTGCGTGCAGCGAGTTCGTGCATCGCCTCGATCTTGTCGCGCAGGAACGGGTCGACATGGCAGTAAAGCAGCTGGGCGCCGCAACGCGACCAATGTTCGATGTCGTCTTCGATTACCAGGGTGCCTGCGATCTTGCCGGCAGCGCGAATGCGCGCCAACGTCGACTCGACGAGATCGAGCACCTCTCGCGGACGCGGCTGACCACGCGGGACTGAGGGCAGATAGCCCATCGACTGCGAGAGATCGCCCGGTCCGACGAAGAAGACGTCAATGCCTTCGACCGCAAGAATTTCGTCGAGATTGCCGACGGCCTCGACCGTCTCGACCATGCAGATCAGTAGCTTCGTCTCGAAATCTGCGGGGCAGGCATGGCGTACAGTCGCGACCACCGCTCGGGCCTGTTCAGCCGTATTGACGAGCGGCACCATCAACCCGTCGACACCCGCATTGAGATAGCGCGTCAGAAGCGAGCGCTGATGCGAATCCGGACGCAGGATCGCGCCGCCGCCGCCGGAGCGCGCCGATCGCGCCATTTCGCGCGCTTCATCGAAGCTTGCCGTGCCGTGCTCGCAATCGATAAAGATCGTATCCGCCTTCAGCTCAGTGAGGCGGGCCACCAGTCCCGATGAGACATGGTTGGGGTTTATCATGAGAATATGCTCGCCCGCCGCAAGGCGCTGGCGCAGTTTCGCTCCGATCATTTTTTTCTCCGATCGTTTCAGGGTCGTCTTCTTCAGGTCATCAGGACTTGGCCGGTCCAGCGCCCTCGGGCGCACCGAACCAGCGAGCCAGTTCGATATCGGCTGACTGGTCGCGCATCTTGGTCGGGACGATCACCAGTTCCTCGATCACAGTGCGCGCCGGCAGGGTGCAAGCGAGGAGCACGGCCTGCGCCACGTCCTCCGGCTGCATCAGGGCGGCGCGTTCTTCCGCCGTGGGCGGACGCGGACGGTCGTCGAGAATCGGCGTGTTGACCTCACCCGGGGTGATCGTCGTGGCGCGGATCATCTGATTGCGGAAGGTGGCGTGTAGATAGCCCATCAGGTTGCGCACACCGGCCTTGGCCGCGCCATAAGCCGCACCGCCCAGCATATTCGGCCGCAGCGCCGCGCCCGACGAGACGGTGATGATGGTGCCGCCGCCCTTGTCGATCATTGGCTGCAACACCGCGCGCGACAGCAGGTACACCGCGGTCAGGTTGGCATCGACCGTTGCTTGCCAGTCCTGCGGCGTGATGAAGGCGAGGTTGCGTGGCCCAACCGCGCTGCCGGCATTGTTGATGAGGATGTCGACGGTACCGAGTTCCGCGCTCACCCAGCCAATCAGGGTTTCGACAGCTTCAGCCTGCGTGATGTCGGCAGCGCGGGCAAAAGCCCGACCGCCAGCGGCAGTGATCGCATCAGCCGCGTCCTGCAGAAGTGCGAGCCTGCGGCCGACAAGGACCACAGAGGCGCCCTCCTCCGCCAGCTGGCGCGCGATCTCGCGTCCGATGCCGGTTCCAGCGCCGGTCACGATCGCGACGCGCCCGTTCAGTCTTGACATGGTCGTCTCCTCGTAAAGCTTGGCAGCGGTCATTTGGCGGCATAGCCGTAATCGGCTTTCGCGCATTCGCTGGTCACCAGGCCTAGGCGGATATCCTCGGTGATCAATTCGCGCGAGCGGTTGGCCGGATCGCCCCAGCCACCGCCGCCGGGCAACTCCACTGTCAGCCTCGCGCCGGGCTCGAGTGGGATGTGACCCTTGGCGAAAACAGGCTCGCCATTCTTGAGGACATGGCCGGCCCGGCCATCCTTGCCGCCGACGACGCCGAAGCAGGGATTCTTCACATGCTCGCTAGCGAGATAGATGTTCATCTGCCCTGACGAGATGTTGCGGAAGACCAGGCGTTGACCGAGCCCCCCCCGGAACTGCCCGGGCCCGCCGGAATCGGGGATCAGTTCCTTGCATTCGATTAAGGCAGGAACGGCGAGTTCGTACATTTCGGCCGGAGTAATGCGGCAATTGGAGGGGAAGCTGAGTGTATCGATGCCGTCAGCCGTGGAACGTCCGCCCTGCCCACCGTGCAGATTTTGCGCCGCGCCATATTGCTCGCCGAGTTCATTCTGGCCTTGGCAGTTAACACCCCAGATCGGCGCGCCGCCACTGTCGCCCTGGACCTTGTCCGGCACGACGCCTTGCAGCGCTCGGAAAATCAGGCTCGGAATAACGTGGCCGATGAGATTGCGCAGATTGCCGGCGGCTGTGTTGCGCGGATTGAGGATCGAGCCCATTGGCGCCTCGTCGGTGATCGGCAGCATGCAGCCTTCATTGTTCGGCGTTTCGGGATCGAGCAGGCATTTCAGCGCATAGACCGTGTGGGCGTAGCGGTAGTGCTTTCGCACGTTGATGGCGTGGAGCACCTGCGCGGATGTGCCGGCATAATCGACATGGATCGCGCCGGACTCGACCTTGACGTTGCACTTCAGCGTGACCTCGCTGTTGTAGCCGTCGAGCGTGACCTCGGAACTGTATTCACCGGCCGGCCAGCGCGAGATCGCCTGGCGCATATGGGCTTCCGACCTGCTGTGGATGGCGGTGCCCAGATCCTCGACATCGTCGAGCCCGTATTCTTCGAGGAAACGCACCAGTTCGCGGGCCATCACGTCGTTGGCTGAGACCATGCTTTCGATGTCGCCCAGCACCTCGCGCGGCAGGCGGACACTGGCGCCGATGATGTCGAACACCTCCTGCGTCGGTTTGCCGGCCTTGTAGAGCTTCAGGATCGGGAGGCGCACACCCTCCTCGAAGATGTCGGTGGACTCAGGCGAATAGGGCCGGCCGCCGATATCGGGCATATGGGCGATGCTGCCAGAATAGCCGATCAGCTTTCCCTTGTGGAAGATCGGCGTGATCATCACCATGTCGGGCAAATGGCCGGTGCCGATCAGAGGGTCATTGGTCAGGAGTACGTCGCCCGGCTCCAGCGTCTCGGGCGGAAAAGCTGGCAGGAAATAATGCTGGGCGGCCATTGGCAGCGAGGTGATGAAGACCGGGATCGCCCAAGTGCATTGCGCCAACGCCCGACCTTTGGCGTCCATCAGCACGGTGACATAATCGTGGTTCTCGCGTACGACGGGCGAGAAGGCGGTGCGTCCCAGTGCGCGGTCGGCTTGATCGGCGATGAAGATCAGCCGGTTCCAGAGAACCTGCAGGGTGATGGGATCGTTGAAATCGATCTGTTGGCGAGCCATGGTCGCGCTCCTCACTGGATGTGCATGATGAGATTGCCACGGGCATCGACATGGGCCGTGCCGCGTGGGCCGACGACGATGGTCGATTCCACCTGCTCGACGATCGCCGGGCCCTTGATTTCGACGTCCTGCGGCAGGGCGTAGTAATCGTAGACCGGAGTGGTGACGAAGCTCTGCGTCTCGTCGAAATACACCGGCCGGTGCGTCTTCAGTGCGTCCCGCGCCGAGCCCCGGACAGTCTTGGTCGCGGTTTTCGCGGGCGCGCCCTTGGGTCCGCTGGCGCGCAACCGCCAGGTGATGGCCTCGACCGGCGAGTTCGCGACGGTGCGGCCGAACAGTGCGGCATAGTTCGTCTCAAACCGGGCGAACAGCTCATCGACGAAAGCATCTGCGCCGAAGTCGAGCGGCGGCAGCGCCACGCTGATTTCGTGACCCTGTCCGACATAGCGCAGATCTGCCGTGCGAGCGTAGGAGATGCCATCGGCATTCACCTCCGCCTGCAGCACGACCTCGCGACCGTCCTTTTCGAGCCTTGCGAAGACATCGCGCACCGCGTCGGCGTCCCAGCGGTCGAGCCGCATCGGCAGGCTCGCGGAGACGTCCACCGCGACCGGCGCAATCAGCAGACCTACGGCAGAGGTCACGCCCGCGCCGGCGGGGCAGACGACCTTCTTCGCATTGAGCTTGCAGGCCACGCCATAGGCATGGACCGGGCCGGCGCCGCCGAAGGCGATGACCGGCAGCGTGCTGGGATCGACGCCATAGTCGGCCGCGTGCATGGTCGCTGCTTCCGCCATCGTGCCATTGACGAGATCGTGGATGCCCCAGGCGCAGCGTTCGGGCGTGACACCGAGGGACTCCGCCAGTTCGGCAATCGCGGTGCGTGCCTTGCCGGCGTCGAGCTGGAATTCGCCACCGAGAAACGAGTCGGCGCCGATATAGCCGAGCAGCACATCGGCATCGGTGACGGTCGGCCTGGCGCCGCCGCGCCCGTAGCAGGCCGGGCCTGGAACGGCGCCGGCGCTATGCGGCCCGACCTGAAGCAGGCCGAGACGATTGCGCGAGGCGATGGAGCCGCCACCTGCCCCGATCTCGATCATCTGGATGGACTGGATCTTAAGCGGAAAGCCGCTGCCGCGGTGGAAGCGTTCGTGACGGGCGATCTCGAGTTCGCCACCGATCATCGGCTCGCCATTCGGCACCAGGCAGAGCTTGGCCGTGGTGCCTCCCATGTCGAAGGACATGACGCTCGCCTCATTGACCTGGCGGGCATATTCCGCCGCCGCAACCGCCCCGGCCGCAGGCCCCGATTCGATCAGCCGCACCGGTGTGCGCGACGCGGTGGCGCTCGGCACAACGCCGCCGCTGGACGTCATCCAGAGCATCCGGGAGACGATCCCGTCCTTGCGCAGATCGGCCTCGAGTCGCTCGACGTGCTGCGTCATCAGGGGCCGCGTGTATGCGTTGACCACCGTCGTTGAGGCGCGATCATATTCGCGGATCTCCGGGCAGACATCGGAGGATAGCGAAACCGAAAGCTCCGGTCCGGCCGCGGCCAACAGCGCCCCGACCTTCTGCTCATGTTCCGGGAATTTGTAGGAATGCAGCAGACAGACGGCGACCGAGGTAAGTCCCCGCGCCCTCAATTCCGCGGCGATGAGGCCGACGCTGCTCTCGTCGAGCGGCGTGATGGCGCGCCCATCCGCCGCCATGCGCTCGACGATGCCAAAGCAGCAATCGCGTGGCACCAGCGGCGCGGGATATGCGATCTTCAGATCATAGAGGTCGTAGCGTCCCTCGGTGCGAATCCGGAGCAGATCCTGGAAACCATCCGTTGTGAGGAAAGCCGTCTCCACACCTTTGCGTTCCAGCACGGCATTGGTGACCACCGTGGTCGCGCCCAGGATCTGCAGATTGTCCTTGGAGGACTTTACGCCTGGTCGCACCAGGAGTTCGCCGACGCCCTGGACGACGGCAGCCGCCGGGTTTGCCGGCGTGCTCAGCACCTTGTGCAAATGCAGTATGCCGAGATCGTCAATGAGCGCGAAATCGGTGAAAGTACCGCCGGTGTCGAATGCTAACCTAGCCATCATAGTGTCCGTTCTTGCTTCGTCACGCCAATAATGCTCCGTCGCGCCTCCGGCCTGCGGTGGCGCGCGGTGTCGACTTGCGTCCTGGATGTGCCGGCCCCTCGATGGGGCCGCGCGTTACTTTCTAAGCGATGGGCCCCGTAGGTGCCTCAACCTGGTTTCCGATCTGACCTGTCATGAAAAGCTGCCCAAGTTCGGCGTGAGTGATGTCGCTGGTGCGCCCGTCCCAGATGACCTTGCCGAGGCGCAGCACGACGGCGCGTTCGGCGACCTCCATCGCCTTGCGCGTGTTCTGCTCGACCAGGAGTATGGCGCGGCCATCGGCATGCAGGCGCTTCAGCTCGTTAAACACGATGGTGATCGCCTGCGGCGATAGCCCGACGGAGGGCTCGTCGATCAGCACGATCTCTGGCTTGCGCAACACCGCCATAGCGGTTTCGAGCAATTGCTGCTCGCCGCCCGAAAGGTTGCCGGCGAGCTGGTAGCGCCGCGCTTTCAGGATCGGAAACAGTTCGAAGACATAATCCAGCTCTGCCCTCACCTCGCGGTCACGAACGATGTAGCCCGCCATCTCCAGATTTTCGTCGACGCTCATCAGCGGAAAATTGCAGCGGCCCTGCGGCACGATACCGATGCCCTGGGAAAGGATCGATTGCGGTTTGGCCCCGCCGATGTTCTTCCCCCGCCAGCGAATCATGCCTTGCTTGAAGGTGGTCATGCCGAAGATGGTCATGAGCAAGGTCGACTTGCCGGCGCCGTTCGGTCCCATCAGCGCGATGAAGTCGCCGGGATGCACGGTGAGATCGACGCCGTTGAGGATGTCGATCGCACCGTAGCCGGCGCGCAGCCCCTCGATCGAAAGATTGGGATCAACCGCCAAGATAAGCCTCCACAACCTTCTGGCTGCGCATGATCGTCTCCGGATCGCCCTGGTCGAGCAGCGCGCCCTGATCCAGCACGACCACGCGCTGGCAAAGACTCATCATCGCGTCGATGTTGTGCTCGACGACGATGAAAGTGATGCCGAGTTCCCGATTGACGTTGCGGATGCTGTCGAGGATGCGCTCGATCAGCACCGGATTGACGCCTGCGAGCGGTTCGTCCAGCAGGATCAGCCGAGGCTCTGGCATCAGGCTGGAGGCGAATTGCAGCAGCTTCTGCTGTCCAAAGGAAAGTTTTCCAGCATTCTGGTCACGTACATGCGACAGGCCGACCATCTCGATCAGATGGTTGGCGCGCTCCCGAAGCCGTGCGACTCGACGCCGCGAACCCGGCCCGGGCGAGAAGGTCGAGAGCAGGTTCGGGAAATCGAACATCTGCCCGGCCGCAATCAGGTTCTCTTCCGGCGTCATGGTGGTGAAGACGACCGTCTTCTGGAAGCTGCGCAGCATCTTGCCTTCATGGGCAATGCGGTGCATCGGCCAACCCGTGATGTCGACACCGTCGAGATGGACCGTGCCTGCATCGGCCCGCTGCAGGCCGGTCACGCAATCGAAGAAGGTCGACTTGCCGGAGCCGTTGGGGCCCATGAGGCAGCAGAGTTCACGCTCCCGGACATCGAGGTCAATGCCACGCACCGCCTGCACTGCGCCATAGCTCTTGCGAAGGCCACGAACGGTCAGAAGCGGCTTGCCACGGACGAGAGACAGCGAATTCATTTGCGCGGTCCCGACAACATCGCGAGCCCGCGGTCGATCAGCGGCGTCAGGCCGTTGGGGAGCCAGAACACCAGCAACAGCAGCACCAGGCCGTACATCACCATGCGGTATTCGGGCGAGATGCGCAGCGCCTCGGAGACGGCGACAAAGACGACGCTTCCGACCACAACGCCCCGGATCGACCCCGCGCCGCCGCCAAGCACGATAATCAGGATCGTGGTCGAGTAGAACATCTGGAAGGTCAGCGGGCTGACCGTCGTGAGATAGTGGGCGTAGAGGCTGCCACCGAAACCGGCAAAGGCCGCGCTGATCGTGAAGACGACGAGCTTGTAGTTCCAGGTCGGGATGCCGAGCGCCTCGGCCTGGATCTCGTTGTCGCGGATCGCGATCATGCTGCGGCCGGCCGGCGAGGTGACCAGGGCATAGAACAACCCGGTCATCAGCACCGCGATCGCCAGATAGAGATAGTAATACCCAGTGATGGTGGTGACGGTGAAAGGATGGGCGCCGAAACCGAGCACCGGTTGCGGAACGCCGGACAGACCCATGTCGCCGCGCGTCAAGCCGACCCAGTTCTTCGCTACGGCCTCGCCGATGACGACAAGGCCGAGCGTGCACATCACGAAGGAATAGGTCCGGAGCCTCAGCGCTGGAATCCCGAGCGGCAGCGCGATCAGCCCGGTCACAACGCCGGCCAGAATGAAATTGACGTAGAACGGCGTGCCGAAATGCATCGCCGCCAGGGCCGAGACATAGGAACCGATGCCGAAGAACGCTCCCTGAGCCAGCGAGAGCATCCCCATATACCCGACGATCAGGTTCAACCCGTGCGCGGGCAGCAGGAAGATCATCGAGATGATCACGGCATGCAGGTAGTAGTTGTCGAGCACGAAGGGCGCGCCGAGAAGCGCGACGAGGATCACCAGACCCAGCAGCCGCGAGGTTGTCCGGGAGGCGATGCGTGCGTCGGTGGCCTGCAGGGATGTCGAGTTGGCCGTCATCGTCTGCCCCCTAGAACCTGGACTGGACGCTGAAGAATCCGGTCGGACGGACCATCAGCATTCCGATCAGGATGACGAATCCGACCGCGTCGCGATATTGCAGCCCGATAAAGCCGGCCACGAAGCTTTCGGCGATACCGAGAATCCAGCCCGCGATCAGCGTGCCCCGCACATTGCCCATGCCGCCCATGACGATGACTGCGAAGGTCTTGAGCGTGATGGCCTCGCCCATGCCGCCATAGACCGTGACATTGATCGGCCCCGTCAGCACACCGGACAGCGCCGCCAGCCCGCCGCCGAGCACGAAGGTGCCGAGCACCACCCGCTCGATATCGATGCCGTTGACCAGACAACACGCCGTGTTCTGCGAGACCGCGCGCATCGCCTTGCCCATGCGGGTGCGCCGGACCAGAAACTCGAGGGCAATGAACACTCCGATCGTCACCAGCACGATGATGATGCGCTGCCAGGCAAGGCTGATGTCGCCGAAGAATACCGGCTCGAGCCAGCCGCCCGGAAAAATCTTGTAGGTACCGCCGAAGGTGATGATGATCAGGTTCTGCAGGATCAGCGACAGGCCGAGCGTGGCGAGCACGCCGGACTGGAACGGCGCCGTGACAAGCCCCTGCATCACCAGCCGGCCAATGACCGCCGCGATGCCCATGGTAATGATCACCGCCAGGATGATCGCCACCGGGTAGGAAACATTAAGCTTGGTGATGACGTACCAGGCCGAGAACGTGCCCAGCATGTAATATTCGCCATGGGCGAAGTTGATTGCGCGCAGCACCCCGAAGATCATTGTCATCCCGGCGGCGACCAGGGCGTAGACGGAGCCCGCGACGATCCCGTTGATGATCTGCTCGACCAGCAACTCTGTCATGATCCATATCTCCTGCCGTTACGGCGGCGATCTGCTCAGCGAGCCGAATATTTGATCTGGGTGTTGAACGTGCCCTTGATCACAGGTTTGCCGTCGATGATTTCGAACAGGATCATCGGCAGATTGGCCTGGTTGTGATCGTCGAAGGTCACTTTGCCCATGACTCCCTCATAGGTCATCGTCGAAAGCGCCTTGCGAATGTCGTCCTGATTGTCGCTCTTGGCTTCCTTGGCAGCAGCAGCCACCAGCCGCAACGTCTCCCAATAGGCATAGGCGTGGACATTCGGCGTCTCGCCGTCGTAGGTCTTGCGATAGGCCGCGACAAATTCATGATTCTTTGGCGTATCCCATTCGGGCATATAGGCGGCGGCCTCGACTGCGCCGTTCAGTGCTGTCGGAGCGATCTTGATCGCCTCGGGATTGTTGAACTCGGCGCTGCCGATCAGGATGACCTTGCCGGCCAGTCCGGCCTCGACCATCTGGCGGCCGATGATCGGCGTCGTATCGGCAAGCCCATACATGATGATGGCGCCGGCGCCCGAGCGGCGGATGTTGGCCAGAACCGGGCGGAAATCGGCTTCCTTGTCCTTGTAATAGTCCTCGCTGACGATCTCGGCGCCGAACTCGCCAAGATATTTCTTGGTCAACGCGATCGCACCGCGGCCATAGTCGCTGTCGACCGACAGGACCGCGAACTTTTTGATCTTCTTTTGCTCGGTCGCATATTTGAGCACGACCGAGGCGCGGTTTTCGTCGGTCGGATAGTTGCGGAACGACCATTTGTAGCCGCCGACGCCGGCCTTGTAGGTGATGTCAGGATTGGACGAGGCGGCGTTGACAAGCAGGACGCCGGCATTCTCTGCCACGGGCTGCATCGCGATCGTGACCGAACTGCAGACGTCGCCGATCACAAAGCGGACCTTGTCCTGCGCAATCATGCGCTGCACCGAGGATACGCCCTCGGTCGGGATGCACTGACTGTCCCCCTGAAACAGCTCGACCTTCTTGCCGTTCATGCCGCCCGCGGCATTGATCTCGTCGCGGGCCAGTTGTGCGCCCCGCCAGGCGAAGGCGCCGTAGCGGGCCGCCGCGCCGGTATTGGGGCTGACGATGCCGATGCGCACGACATCGGATTGCGCCATCGCAGGATAGACGACGAAACAGGACAGCATGAAGAACACGACTGCGGCAACGGAGACGAAACGACTCGGCATGCACCCCTCCTTCAAGTCGGCAAACATCGGCAAAGGGGTATCGGCCTGGCTTAAGCCTTTTGGTCCAAACGTTCCCGCTAGCGACGAAGAGGAGCTTAGAACGATCGATCGACAGCCGGCTTCTTCGATCTCATTCTACCGCCATAACAAATCCTTATAGCGGATCGCGGCGTGAGCCGCGCTTTCGACCTGCCGGGCCATCGACCGGCGGCGTAGCGCCGGCGGCTGCGAAGTCCACCGCCATCTTCAGGACCATCTCGCGAACGACAAGCGCCGCCTCGGAGAGCGGGAGATGGTCGGACTGGCAAAACGAAATCGTCGCGGAGATGGCAGGCCGGATCAGGCGGCGCGTCACCAGGTTCTCGCTCGACAGGAACTGCTCCGCTGCGGAACGTGGCAGGATGGTCGGACCGAGAGCTGCGTCCAGCGCAACACGCATCGTCGTGAGGGACTCAATCTCGGCCGCGACGCGAGGCGCGATACGGACATGGGCGAAAGACGCTTCGATCAGCTTGCGCAGGAAATGGTAACTGCTCGGCAGCAGCATCTTGATGTCCTGCAGCGCCGCCAGCTCCAGAGGATCCTCCGGCCGTCCCGGCAGCTTCAACGAGCGCGGAGCAACCAAGACGAACTCCTCCCGGAACAGCGGCTGTAAATGCGTACCCTTGATTGCCCCGAAGCTGTAGATCAGCGCCATGTCGAGCCGGCCGGAGATGACCAGTTCGCTCAGCACGTGGCCAAAACTGTCGCTGATGTTCAGCACGACGTCCGGATGCCTGTCCGCAAGCGCGAGCAGCAAGGGCCCGGCAAAATTCGCAGCGCCGCTGAAGGTGGCGAGCCCCACTGAAACATGCCCCTGCAGGGAAGTGGTCGCCTGCGTCACGTCGCGCTGCGACTGCTCCAGTTGCTTCAGCATCGCCTGGGCATGACGATACAAGGTAAAGCCGGCTTCCGTCGGCGCGACCCCATGATTGCTGCGCAGAAGCAGCTTCTGCCTGAAATGCGCCTCGAGCGCGGCGACCTGCTGGCTCAACGCCGGTTGGGCGATCCGTAAAGTATTCGCGGCGCGCGACATGCTGCCGGTGTCGACGATCTTGACGAAGCTGCTGAGCTTTTTGAAATCGACGCTCACGCCTTACCTCAAGCCTCCTAGTCTTAAAAATCAGACTCAAGCTACAGGCGATGGCGGTTTACCGCAAATGGGGACCGACGGCTCGCAGACTTCCTTACCTTCAGCTTGTTAATCGGCGTAGGGTCCCGACGCCGATCAGCGAGCCAAGCTTTTGATCTACCGAGCGATGGAGGGGTCAATCTTGGGACGCTTATTTACAGCCAGCCCTTATCTCCGTCGGCGGTCCACGTCATGACAGAAGCATTGCGCGGTTTGCGGATCAGATCGGCCTGCTCAACGAGACCTTGAGATCGGGCAAGACCCGTCACATCGGGGTCAGCAACTTCAATCGGGACCTTCTTGGCCAGGCGATCGGCCTGTCCGCTTACCCTGCGAGAAACGACTGAGCCACAGCGGCTTCTTTCAAGATTCCCTACTAATCCGAACAGTGAAAGCATTGTGAACAGGGACTCTTGGCCCAAAGAACAGGGAGAATCCTATGGAAAGGCAACCCCTAGGGTCTGCTTTGCGCCGATTTTGTTGCAAAAGTCGGTTGAGACGAGCCGCGAACCGTGATTCCGTTGTGTTGACGCGAATCTCGGCGAGGTCGATCCATGATGGGCCGTGTGAAGAGTGACCAAGGTCAACTGTTCTACGAGTTTCATCTTGGCGACGCGGTTCCTGAAGATCATTTGGTGCGGAAGATCGACGCTGCTCTCGATCTGTCCTGGCTTCGCAGTGAACTAGCACCTCATTATTCGTCCATGGGTCGCCCGTCGATCGATCCGGAACTGATGATCCGGATGCTGGTCGTGGGATATGTCTTTGCGATCCGCTCGGAGCGATTGATCTGTCGTGAAGTGCAGGTGAACCTTGCCTATCGCTGGTTCTGCAAGCTCGGGATCGAGGACGCCATCCCGGATCATGCGGCGTTTTCGCGCGCCCGCAACGAGCGCTTCCGCGAGGGAGAAGTATTTCGCCACATGTTCGAGCGAGTCGTCGAGAGGTGCATTGCGGCCGGCCTGGTTGGCGGCGATGGCTTTGCAGTCGATGCGAGCCTGATCCAGGCTGATGCCAACAAGCAACGCTCGATCGCAGGTCAGGACTGGCGGAGAGATCGTGATCCAGCGAGGTCGAGCCGCGCGGTGAAGGAGTATCTGGCGACCCTTGACGATACGGCGTGGGGCGCCGCCAGCGATGTTGTCCCGAAGTTCGTTTCGCCATCCGACCCCGCGGCGCAGTGGACTGGGGCTCACAAGGGGCCGGCATTCTTCGCTTATTCCGACAATTATCTCATCGACGTGAAGTTCGGCGTCATCGTTGATGTCGAGGCCTCCCGCTCCATTCGCCAGGCTGAGGTCGGGGCGGCGAAGACCATGATCGAGCGAACAGAGGAGCGCTTCGGCCTCAAGCCGGAGCGGCTGATCGGAGATACCGCCTACGGGGCAGCTCCGATGCTGAACTGGCTGGTCGAGGAGAAAGGCATCGCGCCACATATCCCCGTGTTCGACAAGTCGAAGCGGGATGACGGCACCTTCTCGCGCAGCGACTTTCGATATGACCCGACCAGCGACGTCTACGACTGCCCGGGCGGAAAGCGGCTTGGGACGAGCGGTACCGTGCACGAGGGCAAGACCCTTCTGTATCGCGCAAGCAAGCTCGACTGCAATGCATGCCCGCTCAAACCGCAGTGCTGCCCAAAGGAACCATCACGCAAGATCCCACGCGATATCCATGAGCACGCTCGAGACGTGGCCCGTTCGTTGGCTGGCACCAAGGGCTTCGAGCAGTCGCGGCATGAGCGCAAGAAGATCGAGATGAGGTTCGCACACTTGAAGCGTATCCTGAAGCTCGGTCGGCTCCGACTACGCGGTCCACGAGGCGCTCAGGACGAGTTTGTTCTGGCCGCTATTGCTCAGAACCTACGGCGGCTCGCATCGCTGCTTGCGCGACCGCCACCCGCTCAGGCTCTGTGTACTGCGTAGCGTAAAAGTTGCGTAGAGAGTGTCCGGGTCGCGGGACCAAACCCCGTTACCCCAAGTGAAATGGTCGAGCCACATCACCAGTCACTGCCGACTTTTGCAACAAAATCCACCAGTTCCGGACTGTCGCCGCAGACCATCAGCGTCGGCGAAGCGGCGCGTGCCAAGACCCGCCAACCGCGCACTGTTCTCGGTTAAGCGTTTGTGGCATAACAAAAGAACGTCTCGTCTTCAAAAATAAGCGCTATCCGGGGGGAATATGACGCTGTCGATAAAGAGGGCGCCGTGGCGCTTTTCGGTAATCGCGCTGTATGGCTTCATCCCATTGTTGTCGATGGGATCTGCTTCTTTGGCGCAAACCATTCAATCCGCCCAATCAACCAGGCCGGTCGCTATTGGCTCGACTGACATCGGCGGCATTGTGACGAGCACCGCGGGTCCCGAGGCGGGCGTGTGGGTGATCGCGGAGACGACCGACCTTCCAACCAGGTACGCCAAGATCGTCGTCACCGATGATACTGGCCGTTACGTAATCCCTGACCTTCCGCGAGCCAAATACAAGGTCTGGGTCCGTGGCTACGGTCTCGTTGATTCAACCCGCGTTGATGCGGAGCCGGGACAGCAGCTGGCGTTGAAGGCGGCGGTGGCCCCGACGGCAGCCGATGCTGCGAAGTATTATCCTGGTATGTACTGGTACTCGATGCTGAAGATCCCTGCGGCCGACCAATTTCCAGGAACGGGCGACAAGGGCAACCACATCCCGACGTTCATGAAAAACCAGGGAAATTGGATTGATCTCGTCAAGAACACATGTCAGTCGTGCCACGCACTCGGCAGCGAGAATATCCGCTCGCCCCATGTGAAGGAACTGGGAGAGTTCAAGGACTCGACCGAGATGTGGACGCGGCGTATCCAGTCCGGTCAAGCAATGACCCGCATGGCAATAGGCATCGCCCGCATCGGGCCCGACCTCGGCCTGTCGCTGTTCGCCGATTGGACCGATCGAATCGCCAAGGGCCAGTTGCCATCGAGCAAACCTCAGCGGCCCACTGGCGTGGAACGCAATGTTGTGGTCACGCTATGGGACTGGGCGTCGCCAACCCACTACATGCACGACGCCATTTCGACCGACAAGCGCGATCCGCGTGTCAACGCGAACGGGTTTATTTATGGCTCCCCGGAAGAATCCACCGATCTCGTGCCGGTTCTCGATCCCGTCAACAACAAGACCTGGAACGTCGAGCACCCGTTCATGCCAGGCACGCCGTCGGTTGCCGACGATCCGCTCGGCACTTCGGTCTTTTGGGGCGACACACCGATCTGGGACGGCCACACGTCCAACCACAACCTGATCATCGACGGTGCCAATCGCGTCTGGTTTGCGGCCCGCGTCCGCGGCCCGGCCAATCCCGACTGGTGCAAGGCCGGAGGCGACCATCCGTCGGCCAAGGTGGTGCCGCTCGATCAATCGGTGCGGCACCTGTCGCTTTACGACCCGGCGACGAAACAATTCGAGCTCATTCCGACCTGCTTCACGACGCAGCACCTTTATTTCGGTCACGACGCCAACAACACCTTGTGGACGAGCGCTGGCGGAGCGGGCTTCCCCGCGGTCGGCTGGCTCAACACCAAGAGATACCTGGAGACGCACGATGCCAAGGCGTCTCAAGGGTGGGCGCCGCTCATCGTCGACGTTCCCGGCTGGGGGAAGCGCGGCGCCTATGTAGAGATCGGGCAGCCGGTCGATCTTGCCAAGCAGAAACGCGTTGTCGCCGGCTGGTACGGCGTGCAGGCGAGTCCCATCGATGACACCATCTGGGGCCAGTCGATGGACAGTGGCTTTTCCAACCTCGATCAGCCCGGCTACCTTGTTCACTTCAATCCCGGCTCCGATCCCACCAATACCGGCTTAGCCGAGCTTTTCCAGCCGCCGCCAGGAACATGGGGGCCGCGTGGCATTGATCTCGACGCCAGAGGAATCGTCTGGACCGCGTTGTCGAGCGGACATCTGGCGAGCTTTGACCGTTCGAAGTGCAAGGCCGCTCTGACCGGAGCTGCGGCTGTAACCGGTGAGCAATGTTACGAAGGCTGGACGCTCTACCGGTTTCCTGGCCCGCAGTTTGAGGGGGTTGATAACAAAGGCAGTGCCAATCACGCCTATTATGTCTGGGTCGATCGCTTCAACACCTTCGGACTCGGCGAGAATGTGCCGCTGGCCATGACCAATGGCGGCGAGGCGATTACCGCACTTGTCGACGGCAAGATGCTGCAGTTCCACGTGCCGTACCCGGCGGCCTTCTTCACCAAAAACGTCGACGGCCGCATTGATGACCAAAACACCGGCTGGAAAGGCCGCGCATTGTGGACGACATCGGGCACGCGTACCGTGTTCCACGCCGAAAACGGAAAATCCGAACAGCCTCGCGTCTACAAGTTGCAGCTGCGCTCGGATCCGCTGGCGCATTGAGTGCTCGCTGCCTTCTTTAAACCAAGATAGATGCCGCGCCGATCGCGCGGCATCCTAATGGAAGGCGTCGCATTTGTGTCCCATCCCCATCATCGGACATGCATGGTTACGGCCGCTTTGCGCCAACGGCAGCCATTCGCCAATCAGCTGTTATGGAACGAGTTCGCCTCTGATCAACTGATGAGCTTTGTGACCAAACCTTATCAATGCACAGCTGCCCTTGAACACTTCACGAGACCAAGGCGAAGCTCGCGATGGCATAGTCCGACTTGAGTGCATGCTAGTCGCGGTACGGTCACGAGGGGTCACTGGATCTCTTCTTCATCAAAGATCGATTTCCATCTGCGCTCTCAAAGCGATTCAGCTTGAGACTCACCCGCCCGATGTCGAGAGTGAGCCGCCCAAAAAGGCGCGAGCCGATGCCGCCCCCAGCGCGCAGTGGATTTCTTCTCCGATCTCTGAAGCCAGCCTCCAAAAAACGGGAATTTTCTAGGAGTTACCCGGAGACTTTTGAGAATTCCAGGGGCTAAAAGTTCGATCATCGGTCTCCAGAGACTATTCGGAGTCAGAAAAGCCCGCATTTAGCAGGCGCTTCTCCCATGGAGAAGGAAATTCTCCAAATTCAACTATGGATGGCTGGGGCGGGAGGGATCGAACCTCCGAATGGCGGAATCAAAATCCGCTGCCTTACCGCTTGGCTACGCCCCAACGTGCCGATCGAGGGCACCGCCGGTCTATAGAGTGAGGCCCCCGATTTCAACAGGGGGACGCGCGAAATCCCGCGAAAGCGGCCGGCCGGCTGCCGTCCCCCAAATATAGAGTGTCGTCCTAGAGCTGTTTCCGTTCCGATGAAATCGGAACGGAGCTCTAGATTCTCGTTTTGACGCGTTTTCTCGACGCGAACCGGTATCCACTTCGCTGGAAAACGCTCTCGTGGCCGAAACGGACCGCGCGGCGTCCGTTCGGAGAGTTGAGAGGCGGCGGCTTTCGTGGGAAGACGGTTGCCAAACGCTTCGTCGGGAGTAACGCCATGACCTACCGTGCGCCGATCAACGATATCCTGTTGTCCCTCAATCACGGCGCGGGCCTGGCTGCCGCCGTCAAGGCCGGCCATTACGGCGATTTCGACGCCGACATCACCGCCGCCGTGCTGGAGGAAGCCGGCAAGTTCGCCGGTGACGTGCTGGCACCGCTGAACAAGGTCGGCGACGAGCACGGCATCAAGCTTGACAACGGCAAGGTGACGACGGCGCCCGGTTGGCCCGACGCGTATCAGCGCTGGACCGCCGCGGGCTGGAACGGGGTGTCGGGACCGGAGGCGTTCGGCGGCCAGGGCCTGCCGCTCGCGATCAACGCCGCCTGCACCGAGATCTGGAGCGCCTCGAACGTCGCCTTCGGCCTCTGCCCGCTGCTGACGCTGTCCGCGATCGAGGCGCTCGACGCCCATGGCAGCGACGAACTCAAGACCATCTACCTGGAGAAGCTCGTCACCGGCGCATGGACCGGCACGATGCAGCTCACCGAGCCCAACGCCGGCTCCGATGTCGGCGCGCTGCGCACCCGCGCCGAAAAGCAGCCCGACGGCACCTACCGCATCAAGGGCACCAAGATCTTCATCACCTATGGCGAGCACGACATGACCGACAACATCGTGCATTTCGTGCTCGCACGATTGCCCGATGCGCCCGCCGGCACCAAGGGGATTTCTCTCTTTCTTGTTCCGAAATTCCTGGTCAAGGCCGACGGCTCGCTCGGCGACCGCAACGACATCCATGCCTCCGGCGTCGAGCACAAGCTCGGCATGCACGCCTCCCCCACCTGCACCATGACGATGGGCGATAAGGGCGGCGCGATCGGCTATCTGATCGGCGAAGAAAACCAGGGCATGCGCTGCATGTTCACGATGATGAACCAGGCCCGGCTCGGCGTCGGCCTCGAAGGCGTCGGTATTGCCGACCGCGCCTATCAGCAGGCGCTGGCCTATGCGCAAGAACGACGCCAGGGCAAGGCCGCCGGCAAGAAGGGCGACGGCATGGATCCGATCATCGTGCATCCCGACGTCAAGCGCATGCTGATGCAGATGCGCTCGATGACGGCGGCGGCGCGCTCGATCTGCTACGCCACCGCGGTCGCGCTCGACGTCTCAGTGCGCGCCACGGACGCCAAGGTGCGGGCCGACGCCGCTGCGCGCGGCGCGCTGCTGACGCCGATCGCCAAGGCGTTCTCCACCGACATCGGCAACGAGGTCTCCTATCTCGGCGTCCAGGTCCATGGCGGCATGGGCTTTATCGAGGAGACCGGCGCCGCGCAGCATTATCGCGACGCCCGCATCACCTCGATCTATGAAGGCACCAACGGCATCCAGTCGATCGACCTCGTCACCCGCAAGCTCGGCGCCAATGGCGGCGCCTCGGTGTGGGCGCTGCTCGACGAACTCTCGGCAACCGTCAAGCAGGTCGAAGCCTCCAACGATCCGGCCTTCGGCACCACAGGCCCAAAGCTGCGCGACGCGCTCGCTTCACTCGATCGCGCCAGCAAATGGCTGCTCGAACGCTTGGCGGCCGCGCCGAACGATGCGCTCGCCGGCGCGACGCCTTATCTGCGGCTGTTCGGCGCCACGCTCGGCGGCTGTATGCTGGCCGGCGAAGCGCTGGCCGCGAAGGCCAATGGCGAAGCCGAGCCGCAGCGCTACGTCGGACTGGCGCGCTTCTTTGCCGAGAACCTCGCCGTGCAGGCGCCGTCGCTGGAGAAGACGGTGACCGACGGCGCCGAGGCTGTGAACGGCGCGGATGCGGTGTTGCTGGGGTAAATGATTCGGCGGCGTCGCGATCTTCGCGCAGCGGCAGGCCGAATTTTGAGTACGGCTCTCACCGTATGTCGTCCCTGCGGAAGCAGGGACCCATAACCACAGGCGTTCGTTGTGAGATGAGCTGGGGCCACAGCGTCGCGCAGCAATTGGCATTTGTGGTTATGGGTCCCGGGTCAAGCCCGGGACGACAGTTAAGCGGGACCTTGCCATATCGGGCAAATCAGTGCTTCGGCATCGCCACTCGCCGGCAGATGCGCCACCGCGACAGCGAAGCGCGCGTCTTTTCAAGACATCCGTGCTAATGAACCCGCACGCAACAAGCCAGGTGACGAGAGATGCCCGCCGGCCTCGTTCAGACCTACCGCGCCTTTGCCCACAACAACGCGTGGGCTAACCACCGTCTTCTCACTGCGTGCGCCGACCTCAGCCAGGCGGAGTTTGCCGCCGCGCGCACCGGGTTCTTCCCGAGCCTGCAGCAGACCTTGAACCACATCTACGTCGTCGACCTGTTCTACGTCGACGCGCTGGAAGGCGGATGGCTCGGGCCGAAGGCGTGGGCGAACGAGGTGCCCTGCCCGTCGGTTGCCGAACTCAAGCCGGCGCAGCGCGCGATCGACCAGCGCCTGATCGCAGTCTGCGATGCGCTGACGCCCGACCTACTCAACGATATCGTGCGGATCAATCGCGACACCAAGGTGCAGACCGAGCGGCGCGACCGCCTGCTGATGCACCTGTTCCAGCACGACATCCATCATCGCGGCCAGGCTCACGCCATGCTGTCCGCAACGGCGGTCAAGCCGCCGCAGCTCGACGAGTTCTTCGCCGCCGGAGAAGCGCCGCTCAGGGCCGACGAGTTCGCCGAGCTCGGTTGGACCGAAGCCACCGTGTGGGGCGGCTGACTGCGGATCAGCCAAGGCGCGACTCATAAGCTGCTCGCATGATGTCCGCTTCGCTCCGACAACGACCGCTTTGTGCGACAGCAGCAAATGACGCGAGGGGCCAGAAGGCGACATCGTTGACGGCCACAATTGTCGCCAACGACTTCTTCGAGTGAGTTGCCTAGAGCTTTTCGGTTCTGATTGAATCAGAACCGAAGCTCTAGATTTTTGTTTTGACGCGTTTTCTTTACGCGAACCGGTGTCCACTTCGCTCGAAAACGCTCTAGCTGTGAAGTTGCGAGTTGAGGCCGTCCCAATTTGGGGTACGTCTGGTTGCCTCAAGAGCGCCGCTCTGGGAATTACGACGGAAAAGAAGGCCCTTCTGGCCTGAGAGTTCTTTGGCTTTCAGGACTCGACCATCTTCCAAAAGGATGCGCGCGCCTGCCGTGACGTAACAGCCCGCTTCGACGATACAATCGTCACCCAATGAAATGCCGATACCGGCGTTGGCTCCGATCAGGCAGCGCTCACCAACTGTATTCCTCTCTTTCCCTCCTCCGGACAGAGTGCCCATGATCGACGCTCCGCCACCAACGTCGCTGCCACTTCCCACAACCACACCAGCGCTTATCCGGCCTTCGACCATGCAGGGACCGAGCGTACCCGCATTAAAATTGCAAAAGCCTTCGTGCATGACGGTCGTGCCCGGAGCCAGGTAGGCTCCGAGCCTTACGCGATCCGCATCTGCAATTCTCACGTCCGCAGGCGTCACATAATCAGTCATGCGCGGAAATTTATCCACGCCTGTCACCTCAAACCCAAGGCCACGTTTTCGCGCTACGATTCGCGCTTCCGATACACGAGAGCATTCGCAGGGACCGAATGTCGTCCAGGCAACGTTAGGTAACAGACTGAAAATTCCGTCAAGGTTCAGGCAATTAGGCTGGACGAGCCGGTGGCTCAGGAGATGGAGGCGAAGATATGCGTCGTGCACATCAGTTGGCGCAGATGCAAGGGAGTCAATTTCTGTATGGATTGGAACGATATCGACATTGCGGATGTCGTCATGTCGCGCATATCCGTCTGCCGACTCACCCAACGATCTGATGATCTCGTCCTTCGTCAGCCGTACCGCTGCCGCCTTGTCGGCCTCCGCGACCAGGCGCAGCTGAAGGAACCAGGAATCTAACACGCGACCATCAGCGGCAATCGTCGCAAATCCCTCGCCTCTCGCGCCCCTCAGCTCCATCGCCATTTGGATTTCTCACACTACGATCCTGCACGTAAAGCATACGCGAGTTCTCGTAGAAATGGCAACTTCTGGGCTCTCAAACACGTCCGCTTTGGGTTCATTCTCGACGGATTCAGCGGGGGGAGTCGACGGGTGATGTCTGCTTCTGCCCGTAAGCCGGGGCCGGGCCGAGAGCATTGCGTCTACTACCTTGCCTTCGTTGAACTCGCGTCAATTAGGCTATGGCTGCGGCTCAATGAGTCCGCGTCTAGCTATCTCAGACGCGACGCGGCCATGAAATCCACAAACAGCCGCACGCGCGGTGGCACCGGGTGGCCAGGTTGAAACGTCGCGAACAATTCGATCTCGTCGCTGGCGTAATCGGCGAGGCACGCAACGAGACGGCCTGCTTCGAGATCATCGGCGACATCCCATAACGCCTCGAACGAAAGGCCCCGGCCGTCAAGCGCCCAGCCATGAAGCACGTCGCCGCTGCTGCTCGAGAGATGGCCACCGGCGACGATCTCCTCCACGCCGCTGTCGGTGCGAAACCGCCAGCGGTCATGCAGGTAATGTCGGCGGGCAAGGCGCAGGCACTCATGCCGTGCCAGATCCGCTGGCCGCTCGGGCATGCCGCGATCGGCGAGATACGAAGGCGCGGCGCAAAGGACGCGCGGGGTTGCTGCGATCTTGCGGGTCATGACGGCGGGATTGTCGGGCCGGTCAACGCGCAGCGCGACGTCGATGCCGTCCTGCCCGACCTCAAGGCCGGCGTCAGAGAGAACCAGATGGGCTTCCAGTCCCGGATGCCGGGCGGCGAATTCCGCCAGCAACGGCGCGATCCGCCTGCGGCCAAGCTCCATCGGTGCACCGACCTTCAGCAGTCCGCGGGCGGTCGCGCCGCGGGCGGAGACCTCGGCTTCGACGTCGTGCATGGTCGCAAGAAGCTTCCTGCAATGCTCGTAGAACAGCGCGCCCTCTTCGGTCAGGCGAAACCGTCGCGCGTTGCGCTCGGCGAGCCGCACGCCGAGGCGATCCTCCAGCGCTGAAAGCCGGCGGCTGACGGCCGGCGGTGAGGAGCGCAGCGCCGTGGCGCCCGCGGAGATTCCACCGGCTTCGACGATCGCACAGAACAGCTCGATATCTCCAATGCTATCCGCCAAGGCAGGCTCCATGCTTCCACTCAGCGGAAACATAGCATGCTTTCTCGGCCCTTTCCGATCTGCAGGCGGTTCTCCATTTTCTCTCGTAGAAAATAAGGAGCCAACAATGCGTGCCATCCAATTCGAAGCCTTTGGCGATCCCTCGGTTCTGAAACTGACCGAAGTCGCTAGGCCCGCCGCCGGCCGTGACATGGCGCTGGTCCGCGTGATGGCGGCCTCCATCAACCCGAGCGACGTCAAGAACGTGGCGGGAGCCATGAGCCAGACCACACTGCCGCGCATCCCCGGACGGGATTATGCCGGCGTGGTCGAAGCCGGGCCTTCGGAATGGCTCGGCGCTGCCGTCTGGGGCACCGGCGGCGATGTCGGGTTCACCCGCGACGGCACCCACGCCGAATTTCTCGCCGTGCCGGTTGCGAGCCTCAGACGCAAGCCGGACAATCTCAGCTTCGAGCAGGCCGCGTCAGTCGGTGTCAATTATGTTGCCGCCTGGTGCGGCATCGAGGCCGCCGGCCTGACGGCCGGCGAAACCATGGTGCTGATCGGCGCCGGCGGCGGCGTCGGTGGTGCCGCAGCCCAGATCGCAAAGCGCCGTGGCGCCCGCGTGATCGGTATCGACAGGCATGCGCCGCATCCGGACGCGCCGATCCATGACATTGCGGAGAAGCTGATCATCGGTTCAAACGACCTGCCGGCGGACATTCGCAGAGCCACTGGCGGTAAGGGGGCCGATGTCGTGTTCGATCTCGTCGGCGGCGTCATGTTCCTCAATGCCGTCAACAGTCTGGCACTCAGGGGGCGGCTCGTCGAGATCTCCGCGACCGGTCAGCGCGAGGTGAGCTTCGACCTCGCTGACTTCTACCACAACGAAAGCCGGCTGTTCGGCGTGGATACATTGAAGAGAGACCTTGCAGCGTCAGCTGACGTGCTCGACGCGCTCACCCCGGGGTTCGTCGCCGGCGACTATCGCGCGGCACCGATCGCGGAAACCTGCGGGCTCACTCAGGCCGAGGAGGCCTACCGCAAGGTCGCGGCGGGCGTCGCAGGTCGCATCGTGCTTCAACCGCAGACATAGGAGGTGACCATGATCGGCTATCTGGTTTCCCTGCTGATGGGTGCTGCGGCAGGTATCGCTTACGGCCTCGTCCAGGTTCGCTCGCCGGCCCCGCCATTGATCGCGCTGGTCGGCTTGTTGGGCATGGTCGTCGGAGAACAGGCGATCAATATGGCCCGACATCATTTCGCGGCTGCCCCTGCCTCGATCGAGCAGGCGAATGACGATCTTTCTATTCCGCCTGGTCCCGCTTCCAATCGGATACCTGATATGACAGCGCCACACTGAGCACGGACTTTCGCGAATCCGCTTCGATCACGACAGGAAGAAGGTGCCAATCAGCAGACCCGCCGCAAACGCCCACAGCCCCAAGGTGCAGGCTGAAACAACGCGGGCGAAGTTGCGCAAATCCACGTCTTGCGAAGTCACGCCTTGCGAAGTCTCGTGGGATCGATCCGTCAACTGCAGGCCCCCTGCGATGGCCGCCTTGGCATCCTTCCCGAACGCAGTAGTCTTCTCATAGGTGCCCAAATGAAGGCAACAGGCGATCACGCCGGGTCACGGATTTGCACGAGCACGGAACCGGTCTGCAAGATGCCTGGAAGGGCCAGGAAGGGCGAGAGCCGGCGTCCCACGAACATTTCGGCGACATACGCGCTCTTGTCGAGATCGCCATATTCGATGCCGTGTTCTGCCGAGAGACCGCCCTCGCCCGCGGCACTCAACGATTGCCCGATATGACCTGACCTTCGACGCATGTGGCTTCAGCCGAATTGAAGCGGAGCTTCTGCGTCACCGCGACACGCAGCGTGACGCAGGCGGCGGTTTTGACAGATCATGTTGGCCGCGATAGCGAACAGGTCTTGCACGCGAGGATCTTGCACGCGAGGATCTTGCGATGTTGACCGGGAGTTGCCTGTGCGGGGCCGTCGCCTATGAAGTCGACGCGGAGCCCGCAGCGTTCGTTCATTGCCATTGCCAAACGTGCCGGAAGACGCACGGGTCAGCTTTTTCGAGCGTGATGCCGGTGCCGCGCGCGTCGTTTCGCTGGGTCCGCGGCGAAGAGCTGCTGGGCGCGTTCGAATCCTCGCCCGGCAAGCAGCGGCGCTTCTGCACGAGGTGCGGCTCGCACATCATGGCCGAGCGGGTCGCGCAGCCGAACGTCCTGTTGCGCATGGGATGTCTCGACACCCCGGTCGCGGGTCCGGCTCGCGCGCACATCTGGCGGTCCGATGCTGCGGCCTGGTATGATCCGAAGCACGAGACGGCTGAAGTTCCGGAAGGCTTGTAGCGCCTCCCCGATCGGCGAAGTCCGGACCTGCCCACACCCGGATAGGGTTTCTCGTTAACTGCATTGCATCGCCGCCATGCTCGCCCGAGGGGAAAAGATGCACGGGAACACCCTCCGGAGCCCTTCAGACCCCCTTGGGGCTTGCACCGGATCATGTAAGGTTCGTGTAAGGATTGTCGCGACGAGCTGGACTGCCCGGCAGCGATGACGCCACCCGCTGATGCAAGGGACCGCGTGATGACTGCGCATGTGATCGTGACCGATGAGGGCGCCGCGCGCCTGATCAAGATGCGCCGGCCCGAGAAGAAGAACGCGATCACCCAGGACATGTATCGCGCAATGAGCGCTGCGATCGACACCGCGCAGAACAATCCGAAGATCCGCTGCCTGATCGTCACCGGCGGCTCCGGCGTGTTCACCGCGGGCAACGATATCGAGGACCTCCTGAGCGAGGGCACCTCGACCGGCGAGGCGCCGGGCGCCTCCGATCTGGTCAAGTTCCTGTATTCGCTGGCCCACAACGCCAAGCCGATCATCGCGGCCGTCGATGGCGTCGCAATGGGAATCGGCACGACGCTGCTGTTCCATTGCGATTATGTGCTCGCAAGCAAAACCGCGCAGTTCTCGACCCCGTTCACCACTTTCGGCCTGGTGCCGGAGGGCGCCTCCAGCCTGCTGATGCCGCGCAGCATGGGCCACCAGCGCGCCTTCGCCATGCTGGTGATGGGACGCACCATGACCGCCGACGACGCCCGCGTCGCCGGTTTCGTCAACTCGGTGGTGGCGCCGGGACATGCCGAGGTCGAGGCGCACAAGGTGGCGCGGGAGATCTGCGCGCTGCCGGCGGAAGCGGTCGCGATCTCGCGGCGGTTGATCCGGCTGCCGCCCGAGGACGTCACCCGCCGGATCGATCAGGAGAACCATTTGTTCATGGAGCGCATGCGCTCCGCCGAAGCGATCGCCGCCTTCAGGAGGTTCGTGGCGCGCACGAAGGATTGAACAGCCGCGTCGCAAAAATGTAGTGGCGCCGCGTCATGATCGTGTGCTCCATGGACAGGTCATGAGACGCTTCCATCTCTCACCTCTCGCCGCCGCGATCTGCTCGCTTGTCGTCATCGCGGCCAGCCCCTGCGCGGCGCAGACCGCGGCGCCGGTGGACTTGCGCATTCTCGCGATCAACGATTTCCACGGCTATCTGCGGCCGCCGCCGGGCGGCATCCGCATCACCGATCCCGCCGACGCGACCAAAAAGATCATGGTAGCAGCCGGCGGCGCCGAGCGGATGGCGACCGCTGTCAAGAAGCTGCGCGAAGGGCACAACAACAACATCTTCGTCGCGGCCGGCGACCTGATCGGCGCCAGCCCCTTCCTGTCGGCGATGTTCCATGACGAGCCGACCATCGAGTCGCTGTCGATGATGGGGCTTGCGATCTCTTCGGTCGGCAATCACGAGTTCGACGAGGGCAAGGACGAATTGCTGCGGATGCAAAACGGCGGCTGCCATCCGGTCGACAATTGCCAGGGACCGCATCCCTTCACCGGGGCAAAGTTCCGCTACCTCGCCGCCAGCACGATCGACAAGGCCACCGGCAAGACGGTGTTTCCGCCTTACGAGATCAAGACGTTCGACGGCATTCCGGTCGCCTTCATCGGGCTGACGCTGAAGAACACGCCGAACCTGGTCTCGCCGGCCGGCGTCGCGACCCTCGAGTTTCGTGACGAGGCCGAGACGGTGAATGCGCTGGTCCCCGAATTGAAGGCGCGCGGCGTCGAGGCGATCGTGGTGCTGATCCACGAGGGCGGCTTTCCTAGCGGCGACTATAATGAATGCCCTGGGATCTCCGGGCCGATCGTCGACATCGTCAAGAAGTTCGACAAGGCGGTCGACGTCGTGATCTCCGGTCACACGCACCAGGCCTATGTCTGCGAGATCGACGGGCGGCTCGTCACCTCGGGCGACAAATACGGCACGCTGGTCACCGCGATCGACCTTCAGCTCGATCCGAAGACCCACGACGTCATCAGCGCCAAGGCCGACAACACCATCGTGCGGATCGGCAGCTATGGCCGCGATCCCGAGCAGAGTGCGCTCTTGGAATCCTACGACCGGCTCGCCGCGCCGATCGCCAACCGCCCGGCGGGCGCGGTGACCGAAACGCTGTCGCGGACACCGAACGATTCAGGCGAAAGCCCGCTCGGCGACATCGTCGCCGACGCGCAGCTCGCGGCGACGAGCTCCGAGCCGAATGGCGGCGCGGTGATCGCCTTCACCAATCCCGGCGGCGTGCGCACCGACATCGTCAAGCGCGACGAGGGCGCGGTGACCTACGCCGACATCTTCGCAAGCCAGCCGTTCCGCAATCAGCTCGTGACGATGACGCTGACCGGCCAGCAGCTCAAGGACGTGCTCGAGCAACAATGGGCCGACCCGAAGCGGCCGCGTCCGCTGCAGGTCTCCAAAGGCTTCGCCTATGCGTGGGATGCGGCCAAGCCGGATGGCGCGCGCATCATCACTGAGCGGATGTCGCTCGACGGCCGGCCGATCGACCCCAAGGCGAGCTATCGCGTCACCGTCAACAATTATCTCGCCGAAGGCGGCGACGGCTTCACGGTGTTCAAGGACGGCGCCGCGCAGCAGTTCGGCGCCTACGATGTCGACGCGCTGTATGCTTTTTTCAAGGCCAACAGCCCAGTCGGCCCGATGGCAGCCGGCCGCATCGCGCGGATCAATTGAACCAGGACAGAGGCTCTTCGGATCGAATGCAGGCCTTTCCGGGGAGCCGGTAAGCGCCTAGATTAGGCCTTCGTCATACGCGCAGCAGTTGCGCCGGGAATTTGCATGACACTGCTTCTGACGCATTCCGCCTGTCTCAACCACCTCACCCCGCCCGGACATCCCGAACGCCCCGACCGGCTGCGCGCCGTCGACGAGGTGCTTGGCGAGGACCGCTTCAAGGCGCTGGTGCGTGATTTGGCGCCGGAAGGCGACCTTGATTCGGTGATGCTCTGCCATGGCGAGCATTATGTCGGCGAGCTCCGCCACATCGCGCCGACCTCGGGCATGATCTATGTCGACGGCGACACCTCGATGTCACCGGGCACCTGGGAAGCGGTGATGCGCGGCGTCGGCGGCGCCGTCGCGGCGACTGACGCGGTGATGGCAGGCCACCATCGCAACGCCTTCGTCGCGGTGCGCCCGCCCGGGCACCACGCCGAGAAATCGACGCCGATGGGATTCTGCTTCTTCGACAATGCCGCGATCGCCGCGCGCCACGCGCAGCGCAAGTACGGCATCACGCGCGCCGCGGTGATCGATTTCGACGTCCATCACGGCAACGGCACGCAGGACATCTTCTGGGCCGATCCGACCGTGATGTACTGCTCGACCCACCAGATGCCGCTGTTTCCGGGCACCGGCGCCACGAGCGAGCGCGGCGAGCATGACACCATCGTCAACGCACCGCTGGCGCCGGAAGACGGCAGCGCCAAGTTCCGCGCAGCCTTCGAGAACCTGATCCTGCCGCAGCTCGAAAAATTCTCCCCCGAGCTTCTCGTCATCTCGGCGGGCTTCGACGCCCATCACCGCGATCCCCTGGCCTCGATCAACCTCAGGGGCGAGGATTTCGGCTGGGTGACGCGCAAGCTGATGGATGTCGCCGACAAGAGCGCCGAAGGCCGCGTCGTCTCGGTGCTGGAAGGCGGCTACGACCTGCAGGGCCTGAAAGAGTCGGTGGCTTCCCACGTCACCGCATTGATGGGCGCCTAAATAATCGCCACAATACGCCCGCATAAATTCGATTGATTCTGCGCCAATGCAAGCATGATCCCGAAAAGTGGGAACCGGTTTTCGGACCAGATCATGCTCATGCCAACTGCGCAGCCAGGAACTCATTATGGCCGAAAATACTCAAGCTGACGTCAAGAAGCTCACCTTCGAACGCGCGATCGAGGAATTGGAATCGATCGTCAAGCGGCTCGAGGACGGCAAGGTCCCGCTCGAGGAGTCGGTCACGATCTATGAGCGCGGCGAGGCGCTGAAGCGGCGCTGCGAGGAATTGCTGCGGCAGGCCGAGGCCCGCGTCGACAAGATCACGATCGACGCCGCGGGCCAGGTGACCGGCACCGAACCGCTCGACGTCCAATAACGCCCGACGATCCCAGGCAGCGCTTGGATGCGCCGCTTGGCGCGGATCGAATCGGCCGGCCCGGACCGGCCGGCTGCCGCCGAAATAGGCGAGATGGAACCCGCGAGACGACCCAACCATTGAAAAGTCTAGACTTTTTGACGTCTGGTATGGGAACCCAGCGCGGCTAGCGGGTTGGCTTTGACCGCTGCTTTGGTGTAATGCTTCCAGTTCTATGGGCATTTGAGGGTGGCGGGCGGCCAGATTATTCCGGCGGCAAGGCTTCGAATGGTTCGAATAACTGAACCGGGACGGGTGAAGAGCGACCAACGTGAGGCATATCACGTGGTCCAATCCGGAGTGCATCTAGGCTTATAGACCAGGCACCGGCCTGCCGGGGCGGTACCGAGTGTCTGGCTTTTCGCTGCGCGGTGAGCGCGCAACCCATCTCGCGTCGGGCCCAGGGCTTCAACTTGGGTCCCGACAAGGCAAAATTGGAATATCGCTGTGACCACATTTAGTAAGACGCCGCTTCTTGATACCATTCACACCCCGGAAGACCTGCGCCGGCTCAAGGTCGAGCAGGTGCGGCAGGTTGCCGACGAACTGCGCCAGGAAACCATCGACGCCGTCTCGGTGACCGGCGGCCATTTCGGCGCCGGCCTCGGCGTGGTCGAGCTGACCACCGCCATTCACTACATCTTCGACACTCCGCGCGACCGTCTGATCTGGGACGTCGGCCACCAGGCCTATCCGCACAAGATCCTGACCGGACGCCGCGACCGCATGCGCACGCTGCGCACCGGCGGCGGCCTCTCCGGCTTCACCAAGCGCACCGAGAGCGACTACGACCCGTTTGGCGCCGCGCACTCCTCGACCTCGATCTCGGCCGGCCTCGGCATGGCCGTCGCCCGCGACCTCTCCGGCGGCAAGAACAATGTCATCGCCGTGATCGGCGACGGCGCGATGTCGGCAGGCATGGCCTACGAGGCCATGAACAACGCCGGCGCGATGAACTCGCGCCTGATCGTGATCCTCAACGACAACGACATGTCGATCGCGCCGCCGGTCGGCGCGATGAGCGCCTATCTGTCGCGGCTCTACTCCGGCAAGACCTATCGCACGCTGCGCGAGGCGGCCAAGCAGATCAACAAGCGCCTGCCGAAGATCATTGCCAACCGCGCCAACCGCGTCGAGGAATATTCCCGCGGCTTCATGATGGACGGCGGCACGCTGTTCGAGGAACTGGGCTTCTATTATGTCGGCCCGATCGACGGCCACAATCTCGACCATCTGCTGCCCGTTCTCAAGAACGTCCGCGACATGGAGACCGGCCCGATCCTGGTCCACGTTGTGACGCAGAAGGGCAAGGGCTACGGCCCGGCCGAGGCCTCCGCCGACAAGTACCATGCCGTCGTCAAGTTCGACGTCGCCACCGGCACCCAGGCCAAATCCAAGCCGAATGCGCCGGCCTACCAGAACGTGTTCGGCCAGAGTCTCGTCAAGGAAGCCGAGAAGGACGACAAGATCGTCGCCATCACTGCGGCGATGCCGTCCGGCACCGGCGTCGATATCTTCAACAAGGCGTTCCCGAACCGTACCTTCGACGTCGGCATCGCCGAGCAGCATGCGGTGACGTTCGCCGCCGGTCTCGCCACCGAGGGCTACAAGCCGTTCTGCGCGATCTATTCGACCTTCCTGCAGCGCGGCTATGACCAGGTGGTGCATGACGTCGCAATCCAGAGCCTGCCGGTCCGCTTCGCGATCGACCGCGCCGGCCTGGTCGGCGCCGACGGCGCGACCCATGCCGGCTCGTTCGACAATGCCTATCTCGGCTGCCTGCCGAACTTCGTGATCATGGCGGCCTCCGACGAGGCGGAAATGGTCCACATGGTGGCAACGCAGGTCGCGATCAACGACCGCCCGAGCGCGCTGCGCTATCCGCGCGGCGAAGGCCGCGGCGTCGAGATGCCGGAAGTCGGCGTGCCGCTTCCGATCGGCAAGGGCCGCATCGTCCGCGAGGGCAAGAAGGTCGCGCTGCTGTCCCTGGGCACCCGCCTGGCCGAATGCGAGAAGGCGGCCGACGAACTCGCCGCCCACGGCCTCTCCGCAACCATCGCCGACGCGCGCTTCATGAAGCCGCTCGATGAAGAGATGATCCTGAAGCTCGCGCGCGAGCACGAGATCCTGCTCACCATCGAGGAAGGCTCGATCGGCGGCTTCGGCTCCCACGTCATGCAGCTGCTGTCCGACAACGGCATGCTGGACGGCGGCCTGCGGATGCGCTCGCTGATCCTGCCCGACGTGTTCCTCGACCACGACACGCCGGCGGCGATGTACGGCCGCGCCGGTCTCGACGCCAAGGGCATCGTTGCCAAGGTGTTCGAAACCCTCGGCAAGGATTACAAGACCGAGACCGTCAAGCTCGCGTAGTCCGTCCGGGCGGCGCTTCGGGCGCCGGCAAGTCCCATGATCATCTATCTGGCAGGTCCTGACGTGTTCCTGCCGGATGCCGTAGAGATCGGCCGCCGCAAGGCCGAGATTTGCGCGAGCCACGGATTGACCGGGCTCTATCCGCTCGACAACGCGGTGAACCTCGCAGCTGCCGGGGCGTCCCTCACCATCTTCAAGAGCAACGAGGCAATGATGGAGTCCGCCGACGCCATCATCGCCAATTTGACGCCGTTTCGCGGCCCCAGTGCCGACGCAGGCACAGTCTACGAACTCGGCTACATGGCGGGATGCGGCAAGCTGTGCCTCGCCTATTCGAACGATCCCGCATCCTACGTCAATCGGGTGGCGCGGCTGCAGCGGGTGGTAGCGGCGCCGGACGGCCGCCTGATCGATGCCGACGGGCTGACAGTGGAAGAGTTTGGACTGCCTGATAATCTGATGATGATACATGCGCTTGAATTGCACGGCGCTCCGCTGCTGACGCCGAGAGAGGCGCCTGCGGATCTCTGGCACGATCTCGAATCCTTCGAGGCCTGCGTCCGCCTGGCGGCTGAGCGCGCGCAGAACCGGTCAGGCTTCAATTGACCGGCAAGGACAAAAGCGATGGGCCGGACGGCAAGCGCATCGACGTATTGCTGGTCGAACGTGGCCTGTTCGAGAGCCGGGCGCGGGCACGCGCGGCGATCGACGCCGGCCTCGTGATCGCCGACGGCAAGCCGGTCGCCAAGGCCTCCGAAATCATCGCGGTGAAGGCACAGCTTTCGGCGCAGCCCGCACACCCTTACGTCTCCCGCGGTGGCGTCAAGCTCGCCGGCGCGCTCGAGCACTATCCGATCGAGATCGAGGATCACGTCTGCCTCGACGTCGGCGCATCGACCGGCGGCTTCACCGAAGTGCTGCTCGCCAACGGTGCCGGCCTGGTGTTTTCAGTCGATGTCGGCCACGGTCAGCTGCATCCCTCGCTGCAAGGACATGCGAAGATCGTCTCCATGGAAGAGACCGACATCAGGAGCTATGAAGGCAAGCGCCTGCCGGCGCGGCCCGATGTCATCGTGATCGACGTCAGCTTCATTTCGCTGAAGGCGGTGCTGCCGGTGGCGCTGTCGCTGGCAGCGGCACCGATGCATCTGCTCGCGCTGATCAAGCCGCAGTTCGAAGCGGCACGAAAGCACTCCAAACGCGGCATCATCCGCAACGCGATGGTGCATCAGGAGATCTGCGACGACATCGCAGCCTTCGCGGCTTCGCTCGGTTGCACCGAGATCCAGGTGTTCCCGTCCTCGATCTCCGGCGGCGACGGCAATATCGAGTTCTTCATCGGCGCGCGCCGTGGCTGAAACAATCACCATCGATCATGTCGGTCACCGCGGCGACGGCGTGGCGCTCGCGAACGGGCGCAGCCTCTATGTGCCCTATGCGCTCGGCGGCGAGACCGTCGAGTGCGAGGCGGCCGACAACGATCCCGAACGGCGGCGGCTGGTCCATGTGATCAAGGCGAGTGCGGAGCGGATCACCCCGTTCTGCGAATATTTCGGACAGTGCGGCGGCTGCGCCATCCAGCACTGGCAGGCCGATGCCTATCGCGCCTGGAAGCGCCGGATCGTGGTCGACACGTTGGCGCAATCCGGCATCGCCTGCGAGGTCGCAGAGCTCGTCGACGCCCATGGCGCCGGCCGCAGGCGCATCACCCTTCATGCCCGCCGCGGCACCGACGGCGAGCTGCGCATCGGCTTCGCCGCTTCAGGCAGCCACGCGATCGTTGCGATCGAAGATTGCCCGATCCTCGATCCGGGATTGCACGGCGCCCTCGACGCCGCCCGCGCGGTGGCCGAGGCGCTGAAGCCGGCCGACAAGCCGCTCGATATCCAGATCACGGCGACCAGCAGCGGCCTCGACATTGACGTCCGCGGCTCCGGCCCGGTGCCGACCGCAATGATCACGGCGCTCTCGCGCATTGCCGAAACCCACCGGCTGGCGCGGCTGACGCGCCATGGCGAGCTGGTGCTGATGCGCAACGCCCCCGTCGTCACGATGGGCACCGCGCAGGTTGCGCTGCCGCCCGGCTCGTTCCTGCAGGCGACGGCGGCGGGCGAGGCGACGCTGGCCGCGCTGGTGCAGGATCGCTGCAAGCGCGCAAAACACATCGCCGACCTGTTCTGTGGCGTCGGACCGTTCGCGTTGCGGCTCGCCGCGCGCACGCGCGTGACCGCTTTCGACAACGATGCCGGCGCGGTGATGGCGCTGCAGAAGGCTGCGACCGCGACCAAGGGCCTGAAGCCGCTCAAGGCCGAGGCCCGCGACCTGTTCCGCCGCCCGCTGATGCCGCAGGAACTGCGCGACTACGACACGGTCGTGTTCGATCCGCCGCGGCAAGGCGCCCAGGCGGTGGTGACCCAGCTCGCCGCCAGCAAGGTGCCGACCGTCGTCGCGGTGTCCTGCAACGTCGCAACGTTCGCGCGCGATGCGAAAATCCTGATCGATGGCGGCTATCGGATCGAGGAGGTCACCCCGGTCGACCAATTCCGCCACACGGCGCATGTCGAACTGGTGGCACGGTTTTCGCGCTGAGTAGGCGAGATGGATGAGAACCCAACAAGCCGATCGCTGAAATCGTAAGATTGGTGGAGCGAAGAGATACCCATCATTTGGGTCGAGGCCAGGATTGATGGGTATCGCTACGCTCCACCCATCCTACGGCAGCGACGCTACCTGCCCCACCTGTCCTGCCAAATCTTCTCGCCGATCAGGCAGTTGACCCGCGGCTCCTTCTCGGCGACGGGCACATGGCGCGGCTCCGGGGTGCGGCCGGCGACTTCGAGCAGCAGTTTGGTGCGGATCGCCTCCTTGAATTTTTCCCGATCCTTGATCGTCACCACGAAGGAGCCGGGGCCGCCGATCACGCAGTCCTCATAGTACCAGTCGAGATTCTCGATATCCATCGTGGAGTAGGACGGCTCCTTCACCATGATCGGGAGGCCGTTGATGACGATGCCTTTGTCCAGCGCCGCTTCGCGCGCCGGCGTGATCGGCATCCCGTTGTTGTTGGGCCCGTCGCCGGAAATATCGATCACGCGCCGCAAGCCGCGATACGGATTCTCGTCGAACAGCGGCATCGCGAAATAGATCGCGCCCGAGATCGAGGTGCGCGAGGCGCGGCGGACCGGCGTCTTCAGGATCTCGGCCGAGACGGCGTCCGCGGATTCGGGGCCGTCGATCACCCGCCAGGGGATGATGACTTTCTGGTCGTTGGAGGCGGCCCATTCGAAATAGGTGATCGCGATCTTGCCGTTCGGGCCGGCCTTCAGCGCCTGCAGAAACTCCTTGGAGACGATTGCCTGCGCATAGCCTTCGCGCTGGATCGCAAGCTCGTCCATGTCCATCGAATAGGAGACGTCGACCGCGATGATCAACTCGACATCGACGCTCGGGGTGGATTCCTTTTCAGCCAGCCGATGGCCGGGCTGTATTGCCGGCGCGGGCGCGGCAACACCGGCCACATCGCCGCCGGCAAGCATGCCCGCGACAAGCACGGCTCCGATCGAGACATACCAGCGCATCGCGGCCCTCCCGTCGTATGAGTGTCATCGTGACACGCAAATCAGGCGGCGAAAAGCGCTGATATCATCTGCTCTTCACATTCAGTTCAGAGCGTTTTCGAGCGAAGCGGCTACCGGTTCGCGTAAAGAAAACGCGTCAAAATAAGAATCCGGAGCGTGTTTCGATCCCATCGGAATGCGCTCCGGACGCTGCTCGCCATGATTTGGGCGATAATCGCGCCGTGCCGTCGCCGCAATGAGCGTGTGCAAATCGACCGGTTCCAACGAAGGGCGAAAGCCGGTATTGTTACGGGATAACCGCGAAGGAGGTGCCGGGCGATGCCCGATACCGTCATCAAGCCGAAAAACAGGACGAAGACCAAGGTCGAGCGGCCGCGCCTGCACAAGGTGATCCTGGTCAACGACGACTTCACGCCACGTGAATTCGTCGTCACCGTGCTCAAGGCCGAATTCCGCATGACCGACGACCAAGCCTACAAGGTGATGCTGGTTGCGCACCAGCGCGGCGTCTGCGTCGTTGCCGTCTTCGCCAGGGACATCGCCGAGACCAAGGCGACGCGCGCGACCGACGCCGGCCGCGCCAAGGGATATCCGCTGCTCTTCACCACCGAGCCTGAGGAATAGCCCGCAGTCACCATTCCGCCGGCTGTACGGGTTGCGTCCGTCGCTCCGCCGCAATGTCGGCGACGACGGCTCCCATTACCAGCGCGCCTCCGACCAGCGCGCGGACCGACGGCACCTCAGCAAACGCCAGCCACACCCAGAACGGCATCAGCGGAGTCTCGAGGGTGGCGATGAGGGACGCCTGTCCTGACGGTAACAGCCTCGAGCCCAGCGTGAACAGCGTGAGGCCCAATCCGACCTGGCAGATCCCGAACAGCGCGAGCACGCCGAGGTTCGCCGCCGTGACCGATCCGAGCCCTTGCGCGAAGGGAATGCTGACCAGGCTGCCCAGAAAATTCGACAGTGCCGCAGCC
Source organism: Bradyrhizobium sp. LTSP885 (assembly GCF_000938305.1). GTDB lineage: Bacteria > Pseudomonadota > Alphaproteobacteria > Rhizobiales > Xanthobacteraceae > Bradyrhizobium. The sequence goes on along the minus strand of NZ_JYMT01000018.1, from coordinate 64,274 downwards.
GCAACCATCGAGGTCTCCCGGTGCCGGCGAATGGCGACCGTCATGACTGAGATCGCCAGCATCATCACGCAGGCGAGGCCGATGCCCCTGTAATCCGCAGTGCCGCCAGCACCGCTGACGGTGACGACCACGCCCGCGAACGCCACACCGCTGGCCAGCAGCGTCCGCGGCCGCACCGTCTCCCGCAGCCATATCCAGGCGATCGCCGCGGCGGCAAACGGCTGGACTGCGACGATAACAGCGACATTGGCGACGCTGGTCAGTTGCAACGACGGAATGAACGTCACCATGCCGACGGTCGAAAGGCCGGCCACCAGCCACCCGCTTGGGCGCATCGCGATGAGGTCGCGAACGCCGCGGCGGCCTTGCATGACGACCAGGACCAGCGCGATCACGCCACCGCCGAACAGCCCGCGCCAGAACAGAATGGTCCAGGAGTCGAAGGGGAGCAGTCGGGTGAAGAACGGCGCGGTACTCCATGCCACCGCCGCCGCAACGATGAGCGCGATGCCGGTGCGGTGCTGGGAGGTAACTTCCGGCATTTCGCCTCTAGGACTCGTTGAGATGTGGTCGAACGGCGACGGGACACTGCTCCCTATCCCCATTCTTACGGCAGCCTGCCTCCGCAGGGACACACTGCCAAAACATCGAAAACAACCCCATGCAAAGTAGCCGGCTGCTGCCGGCGCTCGACAAGACGACTTGACACGTCGGGCAACTCAGCGGCATTATTCCATTATTCCGAAATCACGCAAGTGCCCTCGCCCCGGACTGCCCTGCCGCAAGCGGGGCGAGGTGAAGTGAGGGCTCTTGCTCGATTCGATGTAGTGACATCTGCGCTAGCCCGGGGCGGCGCGCGACGCCTCGTCGGCCAGGCCATAGACCCGCTCGGCCTTCGCGAACCCGGCGATCGGAAATTCGCCAAGATCGCTCCAGCCGCCACTGCAGATCCCGGCGAAGCCCTCGGAGGCGACCACGGTGCGGCCGAGACGGCCGGCGATCTTCTCCAGCCGCGCCGCGAGATTGACCGCCGGACCGATGCAGGTGAAATCGAGCCGGTCGCCGCCGCCGATATTGCCATAAAGCACGCGCCCGACATGCAGCGCGATGCCGAAACGGAAGCGCTCGACCGCCTCACGATGGGAAAACTGCAGCGCCTCGACGCTGGCGCGGGACTCGCGCGCCGCTTCCAGCACCCGCGAGCAGACCTGCGCCTCGTCGCTAACATATTCGTCAACCGGAAACACCGCGAGCAGCCCGTCGCCCATGAATTTGAGCACCTCGCCGCCATGTTCGCGGATCGCGGCGACCTGGCAATCGAAGTAGAGGTTGAGAATCTCCACGATCGTCTCGGCCGGCAAGCGGTCCGACAGTGCGGTGAAGCCGCGCAGGTCAGACAGCCAGATCGCGGCATTCATCGTGTCGGCATGGCCACGCCTGATCTGGCCGCCGAGAATCCGCTCGCCGGCACGATTGCCGACATAGGTATCGAGCAGCAACGAGGCGGTCCGGCGTAGGGTGACAATCTCGATATAACGCGCCAGCGGAACCGCGATCGACCGGAGCGCGCGCAACTGTTCTTCGGTAAAGCCGCCCGGCTGCTTGGTGGTCCAGCTCGAGGCGTTGACGAAGCCGTCGGTATTGATCAGCGGCAGGGCGATGTAGTCGGTGACGCCTTCCGCGCGCAGGTCCTCGATGATCGGAAAGCGCGCGCTCGCGGGATCGTCGAGCCGCGCCCTCACTTCAAGTCCCTGCTTGAAGACGGTCGAAAGCGGGCTGGCGATGAATTCCGGGGCGTTCTGGATGTCGTGATCGACGGTGCCGAGTTCGACTTCGGCACCAGGCTTCCAGAGGAAATTGCGGCCGTAAATCTCGGGGTGCAGGGTTCGAACGAAGACGCCGACGCGCCACAGCGGCAGGCCGGCCCGAACCAGGCGTTCGCAGCATTCCGCCATCATCTGCGGCGGTGTGGGCGCCGAGCGTGCGCCGCCGATCATCCACTCGTTGATGTCCCGCAACTCCGACGCGTTCATGGCAGCACCCCAGACCAGCACCCGATACCAGCACCCGATCTGGCAACCACCACTATATAAGGGTCAGCGCCCGGTCTGCCCGCGATCGCGCAGAAAATGATCGGCCAGCACGCAGGCCATCATGGCCTCGCCCACCGGCACGGCGCGGATGCCGACGCAGGGGTCGTGACGGCCCTTGGTCAGGATGTCGGTGTCGGCGCCCTTGCGGTCCACGGTCCGACGCGGGGTCAGGATCGAGGACGTCGGCTTTACCGCGAAGCGCACCACCACCGGCTGCCCGGTCGAGATGCCGCCGAGGACGCCGCCGGCATTGTTGGACAGAAACCGCGTCCCCTCATTGCCGGTCCGCATCTCGTCGGCGTTCTGCTCGCCGGACAATTCGGCGGCACCGAAGCCAGCACCGATCTCGACGCCCTTCACCGCATTGATGCTCATCATCGCCGCGGCAAGGTCGCTGTCGAGCTTGGCATAGATCGGCGCGCCAAGTCCGGCCGGCACGCCCTCGGCTGTGACCTCGATGACAGCGCCGATCGAGGAGCCGCTCTTCCTGATACCGTCGAGATAACTTTCGAAGAACGCCGCCTTGTCCTTGTCCGGGCAATTGAACGGATTGCGGGCGATCTCGTCCCAGTCCCATTTCTCGCGGTCGATCTTGTGCGGGCCGATCTGAACCAGCGCGCCGCGTACCTTGACCTCGGGCATAACCTTGCGGGCGATCGCACCGGCAGCGACGCGGGTCGCGGTTTCGCGGGCCGAGGAACGACCGCCGCCGCGATAGTCGCGCAGGCCGTATTTCGCCTCATAGGTGAAGTCGGCGTGCCCGGGGCGGAACTTGTCCTTGATCTCGGAATAGTCCTTGGAGCGCTGGTCGGTGTTCTCGATCAACAGCGCGATCGGCGTGCCGGTCGTCACCTGCACCCCGGTCTCCGGATGCGCCATCACGCCGGACAGGATCTTCACCGCGTCCAGCTCCTGGCGCTGGGTGGTGAAGCGCGACTGGCCGGGGCGCCGGCGATCGAGATCGCGCTGGATCTCCTCTACGTTAAGCGGGATCAGCGGCGGACAACCATCGACCACGCAGCCGATCGCAACCCCGTGGCTTTCGCCGAAGGTCGTGACGCGGAACATGTGGCCGAAGGTGTTGAAGGACATTTGCTCGCTGGCTGTAAGTCAATGCTGACTTGTCGTAACGCGCGGAGGCACTGCGGTCAAACAACTACGCCGTCATTCCGGGGCGATGCAAAGCATCGAACCCGGAATCTCGAGATTCCGGGTTCGCCCTTCGGGCGCCCCGGAATGACGGCGGCTGGGAACAGGCGCCCTTAACTATATTTCCGCAGGTCCCCGTCGTCGAACACGTAGACCGCGCCCTGCTCGATGCTCAGGTCCGCCGCACTCGCCGGGGTCTCGAAGCCGAGCGCCACCATCAGCGCCCGCGCCGTGCCGCCATGGGCGACAGCGACCGTGGCGGAGGTGACCGAGCGGTACCAATCGGTCATCCGCGCCTGGACGTCGACGTAGCTCTCGCCACCGGGCGGCGACATCGTCCATTTCTCGACCTGGCGCCGCGCATAGAGCGCGGGATCGGCGGCTTGCGCCTCCTTCAGCGTCGAGCCCTCCCACGCGCCGTAGCCGATCTCGCGCAGCCGACTATCGAGCGCGTAATCGCCCGGCGGCAAGCCGAGTTCGGTGCGCGCCAACTCCATGGTCGCCCGCGCCCGGATCAGCGGGCTTGCGACGAACGACAGCGCGGCGGTGTCATGACCGTCGCAGGCGAGCAGATCGGCGAGGATGCGCCCGGCATGGGCCGCCTGACGGCGGCCAAGATCGTTCAGCGCGATGTCCTGCACGCCTTGCAGCCTGCCTTCGGCATTCCACGACGTCTCACCGTGGCGGATGTAATAGATCGTGGGCACCGGCATGGCTCTGGCAGGCTAGTCCTTCGCCAGCGTGACATCAGGCGCGTCGAGCCGCTTCATGCCGACGACGTGGTAGCCGGAATCGACGTGATGCACCTCGCCGGTGACGCCGCGCGACAGGTCAGAGAGGAAATACATTCCGCTGTCGCCGACCTCCTCGATGGTCACGTTGCGGCGCATCGGCGCGTGCAGCTCGGTCCATTTCAGCAAATAGCGGGAATCGGCGATGCCCGCAAAGGCCAGCGTCTTGATCGGCCCGGCGGAGATCGCGTTGACGCGGATGTTCTTCTCGCCGAGATCGGCGGCGAGATAGCGCACGCTGGCCTCCAGCGCGGCCTTCGCCACGCCCATCACGTTGTAATGCGGCATCCACTTCTCGGCGCCGTAATAGGTCAGCGTGAGGATCGAGCCGCCGTCGGTCATCAGCTTCTCGGCGCGCTGCGCGACCGCGGTCAGCGAGTAGCAGGAGATCAGCATGCTCTTGGTGAAATTCGCCTCTGAGGTCTCGATATAGCGGCCGTCGAGTTCGTCCTTGTCGGAGAAGGCGATCGCGTGCACGACGAAGTCGATCTTGCCCCATTGCGCCTTCGCGGCCTCGAACGCCGCATCGATGGTCGCGGCGTCGGTGACGTCGCAATGGCCGAGCAGGACCGCGTCGATCTCCTTGGCCAGCGGCTCGACCCGCTTCTTCAGCGCGTCGCCCTGCCAGGTCAGCGCGACCTCGGCACCGGCGGTGTGGCATGCCTTGGCGATGCCCCAGGCGATCGAGCGGTTGTTGGCGACGCCGAGGATCACGCCGCGCTTGCCCTGCATCAGCCCTGACATCTGCGACATGAGGTTTCCCGGGTGTCCAATCACGCTGCGAATTTTCCGGTCTGGGAGGTACACCAGCACTCTGACCGGGTACAGTCCAAATTGGCGTCGGCTAACTCTCGGTGCGCAAATCCGCACAACCGGAATAGTCACGCAATTTGGGTGTTATGTTGGGCAAGGCGCGGGCCGAAACCATCCGCGCCGAGACCATCTGAAGACTGGTATGCATGACCGCGTTTCGTCAAAGTGTCGAAGCCATGATCCCGGCGCTCCGCCGCTATGCGCGCGCGCTCACGCGTGATGCCGACATCGCCGACGATCTGGTGCAGGATACGCTGGTGCGCGCGCTGCGCTCGGAGCGGCTGTTTCTCGGCGGCGACGTCAGGAGCTGGCTCTATACGATCCTGACCAATCTGAACAAGAACCGCCGGCGCTCGTTGGCGCGGCGGCCGACCTTGATGCCGTTGCTCGACAACAATGCCGATGCCAGCGGCACCGAGGCGGAGGGGCGCGATATCGCACGCGCGCTGTCGACGCTGGTGGAGGAGCAGCGCTCCGTGCTGCTGCTGGTGATGCTGGAGGGACTGAGCTACCGCGAGGTCGCCGACATCCAGGGCGTGCCGATCGGCACGGTGATGTCCCGCCTCGCCCGCGCCCGCGCCCATGTCAGGGCGTCGCTGGACGGCGAGCGCCCAGCGCTCAGGCGGGTGAAATGACGATGACACGGAGCGTAGTGGCGAGCGTTATGCATATCAGAGCAAGATCTGGACGATATCTGAACAGGATTTGGCAGAGACGACTGAAATGACCGATCCCAACATCCCCGTCACCGAAGACGAGCTTCATGCCTATGTCGACAACGAGCTGCCGGCCGAACGCCGCGGCGACGTCGAGGCGTGGCTCGCGGCGCATCCCGACGACGCGGCCCGGGTGCAGTCGTGGCGCGCGATGGCCGAGGCGCTGCATGCGCGCTACGATCAGGTGCTGGACGAGACGGTGCCGAAGCGGCTCGAGATCGAGCGGCTGGTGCGCCAGCCGCGGCGCTGGGTCTATGGCGCGATCGCGGCAACGCTGGTCGCTTTCATCGCCGGCGGCGGCGCCGGCTGGATTGCCCGCGGCGCGGCCGCCATGCCGTCGACCTTCCAGAGTTTCACGGTCGATGCGCTCGATGCGCATCGCCTCTATGTGGTCGAGGTCCGTCATCCCGTCGAAGTGCCCGGCAGCGAGCGTGACCATTTGCAACAGTGGCTGACCAAGCGCTGCGGCTGGGACGTCCGCGCGCCGGAGCTGGCCGGGCTGAAGCTGGTCGGCGGTCGACTGCTGCCCGGACCGAGCGGGCCGGCATCGTTCCTGATGTATGAGAGCACGTCCGGCGAGCGCTTCACGGTCTACACCGCAAAGGCGGAGACCGAGGCGACGCAGATGCGCTATTCCGTCCACGGCAGCGACGGCGCGCTGTTCTGGGCCGACCGCGGCGTCGCCTATGTGGTCTCAGGCGGCAGCGACCGCACCCGCCTGACCCAGGTCGCGCAGGGGGTCTACGACCAGATGGAAAAGAGCGGCGGATGATGCGGCGCCGACTGCTACAGCTTGCTTGCCGATGCCCGGGGGGTGCCATCGATCAGATGCAATCCCCGATCACGCTGAAAGTTCTTGCTTTTTCTAGCAATTCCCCGAAGGCGGTCCCATTTGGTTCCCATCCTTCCCACATTGATAACGACGTAGTGGCCTATCGTCGCCTTTTCCGCCGCCATGTAGGCCTTCAATTGCTTCTCGTATCCCTCAACGACCTTTCCGTTGGTCGAAAGCTTGATTTCCACTACCACTCGGTCGCTGCCCCTTGAGAACTTGAAATCCACCGGCCCGGCCCCTGCATCCGCTTCGGGCGAGATATCAAGATCATTCGCAGCGCAGTAGGAGAACGCTATCGCGTAAAATAGCAACTGCGCAAACCGTTCGTGCCGTGGCGCACCGTCAACATAAAAGGACTGCGACAGCCTGCAGTTTTCAACGAGATGCCGGAACTGTTCGATAATTTGTAAGCAAACTTCGTCTATCTGAGCAATCCGTGACTTCGTAGCGTCTGGCTTGATTTCAAGCTTGTAAACTCCAGAAAACTTCTCGGCCAACGACCTCCATTGCAACAGTCCTTGAGGGTCTTTGAGGGTATCGTACGGCTCCTTCTCAATAATCTTGAGGAGGTCGAGCAAGGTCTGGAAAGCGGCACTACTCTCCATCGCTCGATTCCGGATGAAATCCTTTTCCTTCTTTGTCCTGATTTTGAAAATTTCGGAAATGTGTTGATTTACACGATCCCGGAGCTGCTCATTATGTAATGCCACGTCGGACAATTTAAGAGCGTCGTCCACGATCGGAAGATGCTTGAGAATGTCGCGCGGGAGCAGAATAATTGGCGCTGGAATATTGGAGTATGGGTTTGACGCCAACTCAGCGACGAGGGATTTGAGATTGAATGATTGTCGAGGAATCTTCTTGCCAAATTCCTCTTCTATCTCTGAATATATTCGGTTGTTGAATTGGATGATGCAAGGGAGCGTAATGTTCGCGACCATATCGCTTATGCGGTCAGGTCCAATGCCATCCTCGAAGAGAGACATTGACGAGAACATCTCTGGATCTTTGACTCCCAGATCCACAACTTGTTTAGCCCACACTAGAGCGCGAGCAGATAGTTTCTTGCCGAAGCCATTCCCCTTTGTTGAATTCTTGCTGTAGCCCAAACACGTGCCGCTGAGCCCTTTAGCTTCGCTAAACTGAAATTGTTTCAGGGCACCTTTCCAAGCTTTGTCCCCAACGTTTTCGCTAAGACGAAGGAGCCCATGAATTTTGCCAAAATGCTCCTCGTACGTTTCAAATCCACAACCCGAGAACTCAGCGTGTTTGCTCTCAGGCAAGAGAAATGGGTCGATAAATAGCGGCGCATCGATATCTAGGTTGGCGTTAAAAATGCCTTCTTTGTCAAACCATTCCTCGCTGACTCCAAAGTGGTCGGCAATCGAAACACCTATACGGTGACTCACATAGAAGCTCCCGCAAATTGCAATTTCTTACCGTATCACCCGAGAAGAGAGCAGCAAGTATACGATCGTCGTGCTGAACGACCGACGCTTAACAAGTCTCATTGCGATGCAACAACGAGGTAGTCCACATTGAGCTGTGGCGACTACCGGCCTCATCTCGAAGAGAGGTGCTGTCGGCTCATCTCCGTAATTATACGGGAATCTGCCGCTCCGGACGCACCCAATTGCAGTGAGTGAATCCAGCCTCACTCAGCGTCCCAATTCCGACATTGAAAATTTCGAATCGCGACATTGGCGCGTCTCAATATCGCACCGGATGCTCACGCGAATATGATCCGCGCCCGATCCGCCGATCGGCGCAGGCGGCCTCGATTGGGGTTTGGTACCGCGCTGGTCCCCCTCTCGAGGCCGCACTTCTTTTTCCGCCGGACTGTCTGCTCGCCGCAGAATCGGGACCGACGGCCTCTCATCCTTTGACGCGCTCACAATGCTGTCTGTCTACCCCGGCAAAGTCCGGGGCAGGTCAGTTTCGCATCTCAGGCGCGCTTTCGGCGGTCAGCCGAGATCGCTGCGCGGATTGTAGGGGTGTTGATCGCGCCACGTTTGCATCAATGCCTCGAGGTCGGCATCGTTCCCGTCGGGAAGGATGATGCGGGTGGTGACGTAGAGATCGCCTGATACGCCTGCCTTCGGCAGACCTTTGCCCTTGAGGCGGAAAATGCGGCCGCTCGAGGTGTTTTTCGGGATCGACAATTCGACCGCGCTGCCAAGCGTCGGCACGCGAACCTTGCCGCCGAGCACGGCCTCGTACAGCGTCACAGGCAGATCGACCCTGAGATCGTTGCCGTCGACCTTGAAGAACGGATGCGGCGCGATCGAGATCGTGATCAGGAGATCGCCGGGCGGATGACCCTGCGCGGTCTCGCCCTGGCCCTTCAGCCGGATCTGCTGGCTGGCGGTGACGCCTGCGGGAATCTTGACGTTGAGTTCGCGCCCGGTCGGCAGCCGGACGCGCTTCTCGCCCCCGTTGACCGACTCCTCCAGCGTGACAGTCATGGCGACGGAAAGGTCGAGGTCGACCCCGACCCCGCCGCCCTCGAATTCGAACGGGCTGGCGCGCCCAGCGCGGGCGCCGCCGCGATTGGCGTTGCCGAACATGCTGTTGAGAATGTCCTCGAAGCCGCCGCCACCCATGCCGCCGCCAGGACCGGCGCGGAACGTGTGGGACTCGAATCCACCAGGACCGGCGCGGCCACCCGCGCCGCCGCCGGGGAAGCCCTGGAAGCGCGGCTTGCCATCGCCATCGATCTCGCCACGGTCGAACTGCTTGCGCTTGTCCTCGTCGCCGATGATCTCGTTGGCGGTGTTGAGCTCCGCAAAGCGGTCAGCCGCCTTCGGGTCGTTTTTGTTGCTGTCGGGATGATGCTTCTTGGCGAGCTTGCGATAGGCGCTCTTGATCGTCGCGGCGCTGGCGCTCCGCTGCACCCCCAAGACCTCATAGGGGTCGCGCATCCGTCACGTCTCCTTTATGGGAAAAACAGTCCTGAATTCGGAACCCATTGGGCCCACTTCGCTTACATCTGGGGGCTCAGTGGCATTTTTGCAACTGGTCCGGCGTCCCAATTCACTCGCGGACGCCGGTGGCCGACCGCTCAGGACTTTCTCCACGGCTTCAAACTATGAATTTCCCACCGTCCCTGTCCACCCTTGCAAGCGGCGCCCTGCAGCCAGCTCTCGGTGGCTCCATTGACGTAGCTCGCAAGGAAGTCCCGGCAGGTCCGGCCGTCCTCGCCCGAATAGGCCTCGGCCAGCGGCGTCACCGAGCCGCGCGCGCCGGTCTCGGGATTCTCCCATGGCTGGCTGGCGTCCTTGTCGCCCTTCGTCAGGACGTCGGAGGCGGCGTTGCGGGCGAAGGCGAGATCGCCCTCCGACGGCATCTGCGCGCTCGCCTTGGTCGGGCTGATCGATCCCGTCACATCCTTGTCGTCCATCTTGGCGAAGGCATCGTTGCGCGACAGGCTGCAGCCGCCTGCACCGACGCCGATGAGAATCAATGTCACCACCGCGCCCGCGGGACGGATCGCGGATAGGCCAACGCGCGCCCATGTTCTATATAGGGCTAATAACGCGTTCTGGGACGCGGGCAGATGCAAATCGGAACCCCTGACATGACCGACACGACCTCCATCAAACACCCGGCACCGTTAACATCGGGTGATTTTACCGCAGCGGAGGATCCGTTCGCCCTGTTCGGCGAATGGTTTGCGGAGGCTGCCAGGTCCGAGCCGAACGATCCGAACGCGATGGCGCTCTCAACCGTCGATGCCGACGGCCTGCCTGACGTCCGGATGGTGCTGATGAAGGGCTTTGATGCCGATGGCTTCGTGTTCTACAGCCACATTGCCAGCGCCAAAGGCCGCGAATTGGCCGCAAATCCTAAGGCGGCTTTACTGTTTCACTGGAAATCGCTGCGCCGGCAGGTCCGCATCCGCGGAGCCGTCACGCCGGTGAGCGAGGCCGAGGCCGACGCCTATTTCGCCACCCGGCCGAAACAGGCGCAGATCGGCGCCTGGGCCAGCAAGCAGTCGCAGCCGCTGGAAAGCCGGTTTGCCTTCGAGCAGGCGATCGCCAAGGTCACGGCGAAACATCTGATCGGCGAGGTGCCGCGCCCGCCGGGCTGGAGCGGCTGGCGCATCACACCCTCACGCTTCGAGTTCTGGCACGACCGCCCCTACCGCCTGCACGACCGCATCGAATTCCGCCGCGACGGCGCAGGCCCGGCCTGGTCCAAGGTCCGGCTCTATCCGTGATGATCCCAGCCTGAACGACGCCGACCTGAAAGAAGCCGACCTGAAAGAAGCCAACCTGAAAGAAGCAATGTCCCCTCCGTCCAACGCGCCGCGCCGTACCCTGCTCCTCACTGGCGCCAGCCGCGGCATCGGCCACGCCACCGCCATCCGGTTTGCCTCCGCCGGTTGGCGCGTCATCACCTGCTCGCGGCACGCCTTTCCGGAAATCTGCCCCTGGGGCGCGGGACCGGAAGATCATATCGAGGTCGATTTCGGCGACCATGACGACACGGTTCGCGCGATCTCGGAGATCCGCAAGCGGTTGGTGAACGACGAGTTGCACGCGCTGGTCAACAATGCGGCGATCTCGCCGAAGGGACAAGGTGGCGCGCGGCTCGGCACCATGGACACCGATGTCGAGACATGGCTGCACGTGTTCCGCGTCAACTTCTTCGCACCGATCATGCTGGCCCGCGGGCTGATCGATGAGCTTCAGCACGCCAAAGGCGCGGTGGTGAACGTCACCTCGATCGCGGGCTCGCGCGTGCATCCGTTCGCCGGCGTCGCCTACGCGACCTCGAAGGCGGCGCTTGCTTCGCTGACGCGGGAAATGGCGTCCGACTTCGGCCGCGTCGGCGTCCGCGTCAATTCAATCGCGCCGGGCGAGATCGACACCGCGATCCTGTCGCCCGGCACCGAGAAGATCGTCGAGCAGCAGATCCCGATGCATCGCCTCGGCACGCCGGACGAAGTTGCCAAGATCATTTACGTTCTCTGTACGGAAACCAGCTCTTACGTGAACGGTGCGGAAATCCACATTAACGGTGGTCAGCACGTCTGAGAGTTGGATGGGCCGTCATTGCGGGGGGAAGGTTCCTGCTAAGCGATCCCGGCCGCCGCCGCGGCCGTCTGTCCGGATTGCTTCCACTGCAGGTGCAATGAGGCAACGAGGCTTCTGCCCCTAATCCGCGTAGAACCTGCGCGGCGTTTTCTCAAGCGGCTGCAGCGCGATGTCGTTCAACGCGCTGGAGCATTCGTCTTCGTTCTCACCATCGAGCAACGCAGCGCCACAGTGGCGGCAAAGTCTCGGCGAGATCGCCTGCACCCTGCCTCCTGCGCGGTCGTGTTGATAGCGCGCAAAATCGATGACGTTACGCCGTGGCGTTATGATTTTCTCAACCATTGCTGTCCTCCGGCTTCGAGGCGGGCGTTATCGCAGACAAGTTTCGCCCAAACGTTCAGCGCAACGCTCAAATTTTAGCAGAGGAAATGAGGCAGCCGCCCCAATCCCAAAACGTGACGCCCCGGACTCTTGTTTGACGCGTTTTCTTCACGCGAACCGGTATCCACTTCGCTCGAAAACGCTATCTACAGCCACTTCTTCCACTTGAAGAGCCAGTACGGGACGATTGCGGCTGCGAGCATCATGATCAGCGCCAGCGGATAACCGTGCGCCCATTCGAGTTCCGGCATCGTCTTGAAATTCATGCCGTAGATCGAAGCGATCAGCGTCGGCGGCATCAACACGACGGCCATCACCGAGAATAGCTTGATGATGTTGTTCTGTTCGAGATTGACGACGCCGAGCATGGCGTCGAGCACGAAGGTGATCTTGCTGGAGAGATAGGAGGCGTGGTCGGTCAGCGAGGCCACGTCGCGCTGCATGGTCTTGAGCTGCTCGCGCATGTCCTTGGACCATTTCACGCCCTCCATGACCGCGGACAGGAAGGTGACGAGGCGGCCGATCGAGACCAGGCTTTCACGGACCTTCGAGGTCAGGTCGCCCTTGCGGCCGATCGAGATCAGGATCTGCGAATATTGCTTGGCGTGGCCGTGGCGTTCGCTCTCGGGTTCGAAGATGTCATGGGAGACCTGGTCGATATCGGCGCCGCATTTCTCCAGGATGTCGGCGCAACGGTCGATCAGCGCGTCCAACAGTTCCATCAGCACCATCTCGCCGGTGATGCCGGGCGCGCAGGCGCGCGCCAGCTTGTTCTCGACCAGCGCGAACGGTTTCGGCACGTCGTAGCGCACCGTCACCAGGCGATGTCCCGCCAGGATGAAGGTAACGGCGGTGGTGCGCGGCATGTCGGTGTCGGATTGACACATCAGCGTCGCCGTCATGTAGCGCGCGCCGTTCTCGATATAGAGGCGGCTGGAAATCTCGATCTCCTGCATGTCCTCCCGGGTCGGAACCGCAATCCCTGCCAGCCTCTCGACCGCTCGGTCCTCCTCCCCGGTCGGGTTCACCAGATCGACCCAGACCGCGGTATCGGGCAGTGCCGCCAGGTCGCCCACGGCGGCCTTCTTGAGCGAGACATCGGAAGGGACGAACACCGACAGCATAAGGAACTCCACGAAACAGGCGGGCAGGCGGGGAGACAAGCGACAGACAGGTCCTTGGGACTTAGCGCGATTCTGGCAAGCGCTTCATGACCGGCGGATTAACCGGGCATCCATATTTGTGGCGGCCAGGTGGCGGTGACGTGGCGCCAGTTCGGCGACCGTTGCCTGTTTGCACAAAATTCGGCCCGGCACCAGAAAACTTGCGGCAAAAAAGCCACAGAGCGCGTCCCGCATCGCGGGAGGGGCATCTAAACGCTGGGAATAATGAGGGGTTTCGGCGATAATGCCCTTAATGGAATCGTGGCGTTTGGGGCGCAATATTGGCGCTTTAGGGCGCGGGTTTTCGATTGGACCGTATCATGTCGCTCAAAGTTACTTTCGGAATTCTGGCCGCGGGCCTGATGTTGTCGGGCTGTATGCAGGCCACGACCTATGAGGCAACCAACACCTCGACCTTCAAGCCGCACGACAAGGAACTGCTGGCCAAGAGCAGCTTCGTCCAGACGCCGGTCGCTGAGCCGTTCCGTCGCGCCATCGTTGAATATCACCGCAAGGAAGTCCCCGGATCGATCGTGGTCGATTCCGACAACCACTACCTCTACTACGTGCTGAATGACGGCAAGGCGATCCGCTACGGCATCACCGTCGGCGAAGAAGCGATGGCTTGGTCCGGCATCGCCAAGGTCGGCAGCATGACCGAGTGGCCGGCCTGGCACCCGACCCCCGGCGAAATCTCCCGCCTCGGCGTTCCCACCTTCGTGGCACCGGGTCCGGACAATCCGATGGGCTCGCGTGCGATGTACCTCTACTCGGGCGGCAAGGACACGCTGTTCCGCATTCACGGGACCAACCAGCCGGAATATATCGGCGCCTCGATCTCCTCGGGCTGCATCCGCATGACCAACGTGGATGCCATCGACCTCTACAACCGTGTCAAGATCGGCACCGTCGTGGTGGTGCTGGAGCCGAAACACGGCGACTCGCCGTACAATTCGCAGATGGCGCTGCAGGGCGGCGGCGGCAACAACACGGGCGCCGGAGCCACGGCCTACTGATCCGTCAGGGTATCTCGAACGCGTTCAAAAGCGCCGGTTTTGCCGGCGCTTTTTTGTTGCCGGCAAATAGCGGATAGGGAATGGCAAATGGGTTGGCCATTCGCTACTCGCCATTCCCCTTCTTTCCCCTTGCCTCATCTTCCTTCCGCGCAACCTCCCGCGGCGGCGCCTCCTCCGGGCGTTCGGCCGGCAACAGCGGCGCTGTCTGCGGCAGCGGGTCGTACACGTTCCACTGGCAGATCCGGTAATTGCTGCGCCGTTCCATCAGGTCGAGATGGATGTGGTCCTCATGGTACCAGTCCGAGCCCGGGCCGAGTACGGTGGAGAAACGCGCACAGACCGAACGCAGCACGCTCTCACGCAAGACGCGCGGCACGCTGCGATCGGTCAGCGAGATCGACGTGCCATTGGCGAGCTTGAAGGCGCGGACGTCGAGCGCATTGGCGCGGCCGTGCTCGGAGAGCGGTGCGCCGACGACGCGGTTGCGGCCGCGGCACTCAAACGAGTCGAAATTGTCGAGGCCGCTGATCGTGCTCCCCAGCCCCTGCGCGATCGGTGCGATATCGGATCGAACCCAGTCGGCGATTGCGGCTGCCATCTTGCAGCGGAGGATCGCTGCCGGCGTCACCGCTACCTTCCGCTTGTCCGGCAACACGATCGCTTCCAGCCGCACCAGATCCTCGCCGCCGCAACCGCCGGCACCATGGATGTCGGGAATGCTGGGTGCGATCGCGATCTCCTCGGTCAGCGCCTGCCGACAGGCCGAGAGCTGAGCTGTGGCGGGCGCCGGGGGCTCGGCAGGCCTCACTGCCTCGGCGGGTCTGGCGGTCTCCGGAGGGCCGGCCGGCCCGGCCGGCGCTTGCGTCTCGGCTGCGGGCTTCTCGGTCTCGGTCGCCGCCGGTGCCTCGGCCGGGCGGGGCTTGGGCAGCGGCACCACGTGGCGCGCGGTGGCCCGCGGCTTCGTCGGCCGGGCAAACAGGTCATCCCAGGGAAAGGCCGCCGGCCGGCGCGCCGCCTCCGCCGGCTCGGCCTGCATGCCAAGCCAGAGCAGGGCCATGGCAGCGGTAACCATTGCCGCGCCCCCGCGGCGAAACGCGCCATCAGCCCATTTTCGGCTTGCTTTCTCCGCGCTACAGTTCATGTCAATTCCGTGATGTCACTACCGGCCGCCCAAGATGCCGGTGGATCATGCGCGAGGATCGAGGAGGAATGTGCGTATGCTTGGCTTGATGCAAGACTGGCCGTTGCTGTGTCACAAGATTATTGAGCACGCCGCGAAATATCACGGTACGCAGGAGGTCGTGACGCGGTCGGTCGAAGGTCCGATTCATCGCACCAACTACGCCGAAATCCATGCCCGCGCACTGAAAGTCTCGCAGAGCCTGGAACGCGACGGCATCAAGCTCGGCGACCGCGTCGCCACCATCGCCTGGAACACCTGGCGCCACCTCGAGGTCTGGTACGGCGTCATGGGGATCGGCGCGATCTGCCACACCGTCAATCCGCGGCTGTTCCCGGAACAGATCGCCTGGATCGTCAACCACGCCCAGGATCGCATCGTCATCACCGACCTCACCTTCGTTCCGGTGCTGGAGAAGATCGCAGGCCAGATGCCGAGCGTCGAGCGCTACATCGTGCTGACCGACAAGGCGCATATGCCGGAGACCACGTTGAAGAACGCGGTCGCCTATGAGGACTGGATCGCGGCGTCCGACGGCAAGTTCCAGTGGAAGACCTTCGACGAGAACACTGCGGCTGCGATGTGCTACACGTCGGGCACGACGGGCGATCCCAAGGGCGTGCTCTATTCGCACCGGTCCAACGTGCTGCATGCGTTGATGGCCAATTCGAAGGACGCGCTCGGCACTTCCGCCGCCGACACAATGCTTCCGGTGGTGCCGTTGTTCCATGCCAACAGCTGGGGCATCGCCTTCTCCGCGCCTTCGATGGGCACCAAGCTCGTGATGCCCGGTCCAAAGCTCGACGGCGCCTCGGTGTATGAGTTGCTCTCGACCGAGAAGGTTACCCACACCGCCGGCGTGCCGACGGTGTGGCTGATGCTGCTGCAGCACATGGCCGCCAACAACCTCAAGCTGCCCGATTTGCAGATGGTGGTGTGCGGCGGCTCGGCGATGCCGCGCTCGATGATCAAGACCTTCCTCGACATGGGCAGCCAGGTGCGCCACGCGTGGGGCATGACCGAGATGAGCCCGCTCGGCACGCTCGCGACCCTGAAGCCGCCGTTCGACACACGCACTGGCGAGGAACGGCTCGACATCCTGCAGACCCAGGGCTACCCGCCATACGGCGTGGAGATGAAGATCACCGACGATGCCGGCAAGGAGCTGCCGTGGGACGGCAAGACCTTCGGGCGGCTCAAGGTCTCCGGCCCCGCGATCGCAAAGGCCTATTTCCGGGTCGATGCCAACATCCTCGACGAGAAAGGCTTTTTCGACACCGGCGACGTCTCCACGATGGACGAACACGGCTATATGCGGATCACCGACCGCTCCAAGGACGTGATCAAGTCCGGCGGCGAGTGGATTTCGTCGATCGATCTCGAGAACCTCGCAGTCGGCCATCCGGCGGTCGCGGAAGCCGCGGTGATCGGCGTCCATCACCCGAAATGGGACGAGCGGCCGCTTCTGATCGTGCAGCTCAAGCAGGGCCAGAATGCCTCGCGCGAGGACATCCTGAAGTTCATGGACGGCAAGATCGCGAAATGGTGGATGCCCGACGATGTCGCCTTCGTCGACGGCATTCCACACACCGCGACCGGCAAGATCCTCAAGACTGCGCTGCGCGACCAGTTCAAGGACTACAGATTCCCGACGGCGGCGGCGTAGCGCTTTCCCCTCTCCCCTTGTGGGAGAGGGTGCCCGCCCGAAGGGCGGGCGGGTGAGGGGTTCTCTCCACACGGCACAGTCTCGCAAGCGGAGAGAACCCCTCATCCGTCGCGGACTACGTCCGCGCCACCTTCTCCCACAGGGGGAGAAGGGCAGGACCGGCCCCCAAATCCCTTGAATTTGCCGCAGGTCCATGGTCTCACACGGCCTTTGGAGCCTGGCGTCCAAGCCCGGCAGAGCACCAACCGGCAGATTTCAGAGAATGGCGCGCAGGTTTTCCGCTCCCTACCAGCAGGAGCCCGTGTCCGGTCTCGCCACCTGGTCGCGCAACCTCGCCATCTTCTCCGTCGTCGCGGTCGCGGTCTCGATCATCATCGTCCGCTTCGGCTTCCTCGAGGTGAAGCCGGCGCTAATGACGTTCTTCGGCGCGCTGGGCTGCGCCGGCCTGTCAATGCTGGTCGGCCTCGCCGCCTTCGCCGCGATCTGGCAGAACGGCACCCGCGGCATGGGCCGGATCCTGCTCGCACTGATGATCGATGTCGTCGTGCTCGCCTACCCCGCCTACCTGACCTATCAGTACCGGAAGCTGCCGCGGATCTACGACATCACGACCGATCCGATCGACCCGCCGAAGTTCGAGGCGCTGGCGCGGCTGCGCACCGGCGAAGGCACCAATCCGGCCGCCTATGCCGGCCTCTATTCGGCCGAGCGGCAGCGCCTCGCCTACCCTGATATCGAGACCGTCGAACTCGAGGTTCCGGTCGACCGGGCCTATGAGGCGACGCTGCGGCTGGTCAACCGCCGCAAATGGCTGGTCATCGACGAGCGCGCGCCGCAGCTGCCGCGCCGCATCGGCCGGATCGAGGCGGTGGCGCGGACGCCGATCATGGGATTCCGCGAGGACATTTCGATCCGGGTCACGACCGACGGCGATGACTCGCGGGTCGATATCCGCTCCGCCTCGCGCTATTTCGATACCGATCTCGGCAGCAACGCCGCACGGGTGAAAAAACTGATCGACGATATCAATACCGCGGTCGACAACGACAACGCCAAGCCGGCGAAGAAGCCGCCGGCCGCGCCGAAGGCACCGGCGGCCAAGACGGTGAAGAAATAATCTCTACCTCGTCATTCCGGGGCTCGCGAAGCGAGAGCCCGGAATCCATTTCGCCACAGAGCCTGCGGTCCGATGGATTCCGGGCTCGCGCTGCGCGCGCCCCGGAATGACGATGGAGGGGTGCCTTTAAGCCAAACGGTACGTCCCGCCGATCACCGGATCGCCGTCCGTCGCCACGATCCCGCGCGCAACCAGATCCTCCAGATGCGCCAGCACGGAATAGCCGGCGGCATTGGCGAGCCGCGGATCGAGGCCGATATAGATCGCGCGCACCATGGTCGGGATGTCGGCCTCGCCCTTGCCGAGGCGGTGCAGGATCGAGGTCTCACGCGCGCGGCGATGACGCGTCAGGAAGCGGACGAAGCGCGGGCCTTCCGGAATCTCCGGACCATGGCCTGAGAAGTACAGTTGCTCGGGCCGCTGCTCGAGCCGCTCCAGCGAGGCCATGTAGTCGATCATCGAACCGTCGGGCGGCGCCACGATCGAGGTCGACCAGCCCATCACATGGTCGCCGACGAAGCTGATGCTGCGCTCGCCCCAGGCAAACGCCAGATGATTGGCGGTGTGGCCGGGGGTTGCGACCGCTTCCAGTGCAAACCCTGCACCTTCGATGACGTCGCCGTGCTTGACCTGCACGTCGGGACGGAAATCGCGATCGGCGCCGGATTCCGGATTGTGCTTCTCGCTCTCGAAGCGCGGCCGCGAGGCGCGGTGCGGGCCCTCGGCATAGACGGGCGCGCCGGTCGCGGCCTTGATCCGCGGCGTGTTCGGCGAGTGATCGCGATGGGTGTGGGTGACCAGGATATGCGTCACGGTCTCGCCTTTGACCGCATCGAGCAGCGCCTTCGCATGCGCCTCGTCATCGGGGCCGGGATCGATGATCGCGACCTTGCCGGTGCCTACGATGTAGCTGACCGTGCCGGTGAAGGTGAACGGGCTCGGATTGTTGCAGAGGACGCGCCGCACGCCGGGGCGGACTTCTTCGACCACGCCGGGCTTCAGCGGGAAATCGCGGTTGAACGGGATGTCGTCGTTGTCGGCCATGGCGGCGTCCGTATGCGGTCTCGTAGGATGGGTAGAGCGCAGCGAAACCCATCATGCGGCGCATGACGGGCGATAAGATGGGTTTCGCTTCGCTCTACCCATCCTACGCAGTCGTCGTGAGGTCGCTTACGAAAACGCCTGGATGCCCGTGATGGCGCGGCCGAGGATCAGGGCGTGGACGTCGTGGGTGCCCTCGTAGGTGTTCACGGTTTCCAGGTTCGCGGCGTGGCGCATCACGTGATATTCGATCTGGATGCCATTGCCGCCGTGCATGTCGCGCGCCACGCGGGCGATGTCGAGCGCCTTGCCGCAATTGTTGCGCTTGACGATCGAGATCATCTCAGGGGCCATCTTGCCCTCGTCCATCAGGCGGCCGACGCGCAGTGAGGCCTGCAGGCCGAGCGCGATCTCGGTCTCCATGTCGGCGAGCTTCTTCTGCACCAGCTGGGTGGCGGCGAGCGGCCTGCCGAACTGCTTGCGGTCGAGCGTGTATTGGCGGGCGCGGTGCATGCAGTCCTCGGCGGCGCCGAGCGCGCCCCAGGAGATGCCGTAGCGGGCGCGGTTGAGGCAGCCGAACGGCCCCTTGAGACCGGCGACGTTGGGCAGCAGCGCGCTTTCCGGCACCACCACATTGTCCATCACGATCTCACCGGTGATCGAGGCGCGGAGCGAGAGCTTGCCGTCGATCTTCGGGGCCGAAAGGCCCTTCATGCCCTTCTCCAGGATGAAGCCGCGGATCTGGTTGTCATGTGCGGCCGACTTGGCCCAGACCACGAACACGTCGGCGATCGGCGCGTTCGAAATCCACATCTTGGATCCGTTGAGCCTGTAGCCGTCGGCGACCTTCTCGGCGCGGGTCTTCATGCCGCCGGGATCGGAACCGGCATCCGGCTCGGTCAGGCCGAAGCAGCCGACCCATTCGCCGGTCGCAAGCTTGGGCAGGTATGTCTTGCGCTGGTTTTCGTCGCCATAGGCGTAGATCGGATACATCACCAGCGAGGTCTGCACCGAGTTCATCGAACGATAGCCAGAATCGACGCGCTCGATCTCGCGCGCCACTAGGCCATAGGCGACGTAGCTCGCATGGGCGCAGCCATATTCCTCGGGCAGCGTGACGCCGATCAGGCCGAGCTCACCCATCTCGTTGAAAATCTCGCGATCGGTCTTCTCGTCCAGATAGGCCTTGGTGACCCGCGGCGCCAGCTTGTCCTGCGCATAGGCCCGCGCGGTGTCGCGGATCAGGCGCTCGTCTTCGGTCAACTGGTCGTCGAGCAGGAATGGATCATCCCACTGGAAGCTGGCCGCAGCCGGTTTGTCCTTGGCCTGGGGGCGCACGCTCATGAAACTTCCTTTCGTATCTGTCTTCAGAATTTCGCGGATAAATTAAAGCGCTATGCTGCAAAGCGCAATTGAATTGGGATCATTGTCATTCCCGGGCATCGCACAGCGATGAACCCGGAATCTCGAGATTCTCGGTGCGCAACTGCGCACCTGAGGGTTCGATGCTCACGCATCGCCCCGGAATGACAATTACTAAGTCTCGAGTTTCTCGTTGGACAGGATCTCGATGCCGAAGCCGGACAGGCCCTTGTAGTCGTGCACCGACGACGTCAAATGGCGGATCGAGGTGACGCCGAGATCGCGCAGAATCTGCGCGCCGACACCGACTTCGCGCCACTGCTTGTTGCGGTCGGCCTCCGCGCTCTTCGCCTCGCCGACGGGCTGGACCGGAACGCCGGCGGCGCCATCGCGCAAATACACCAGCACGCCGCGGCCGGCCGTCTTGAACTGCCGCAGCACGGCTTCCATCCGCGCCGGGCCGGTGAAGAGGTCTTTCACGATGTTGGGCTTGTGCAGCCGTGTCAGCACGCTCTTGCCGTCGCCGATGCCGTTGTAGACGAAGGCGGCGTGCATGATCTCGTCGAACGGCGAGCGGTAGGCATAGCCCTGAAGCGGCCCGATCGGGCTCTCGGTGGTGAAGGTCGCGACGCGCTCGATCAGCTTCTCGCGCGCCTGGCGATAGGCGATCATGTCAGCGATCGTGACGTGCTTGAGCTTGTGAGTGGCGGCGAAATTCGCGACCTGCGCGCCCTTCATCACGGTGCCGTCGTCGTTCATCAGCTCGCTGATGACGCCGACCGGCGGCAGGCCGGACAGCCTGCAGAGGTCGACCGCGGCCTCGGTATGGCCGGAGCGCAGCAGCACGCCGCCGTCGCGCGCGATCAGCGGGAAGATGTGGCCGGGGCGCGCAAAATCGTTGGCGCCGGCGTTGGGATTGGCGAGCGCGCGGCAGCAGGAGGCGCGCTCCTCGGCCGAAATGCCGGTGCCGCCGTCGGGCTTGTAGTCGATCGACACGGTGAAGGCCGTGGTGTGATTGGACTCGTTGTGCGCCACCATCGGATCGAGCCGCAGCCGCCGCGCGTCCTCGCTCGTGATCGGCGCACAGACGATGCCCGAGGTGTGGCGGATGATGAAGGCCATCTTCTCCGCCGTGCAGAATGACGCCGCGACGATCAGATCGCCCTCGCCTTCCCGATCGTCATCATCGGTGACGACGACGAGTTCGCCCAATGCAAAGGCTTGCAGCACTTCCTGGATCGTATCGGCCATTGTCCTGACATCTCATTTATTTGCAGGCAGTGGATTAGCCGGGTTCCGAACCGCGCGCCAGTATCATTATGCAACCCGCCATGCGTCCAGCAGGCATACCAGGACGGTGGCGCGGGTCTGTGCCAGCCCCTAGGGCAACACCTCGCGCCGGTCGCCGAGCTGGACATCCATCTCGGCGCGCTTGTCGTCGAGCAGGCCGGCGTCGGCGGCCTCGATCACCGCATAGAGCTCGGCGGCGTCGCTGATCCGGGTCACCGTCACGTAGTTGGCGCCGGCGGCATAGAGGTCGTCGACGTCAGCCAACAGGTCCGCGGTTGCGACGATCTTCGCGGACGGGTTCAGGTTGCGGACGTGGCGCACCAGCTTCTCGTTGTTGGCGCCGACCAGCAGGAAATCCGGCACGCTCAGGATGATAATCTCGGCCTTGCTGATGCCGGCATGCACCAGCGTGTCGACATTGCTGATGTCGCCATAGATCACGTGCAAGCCGCGGTCGGACAGCGTGCGGAACACCAGCGGGTTGAAGTCGATGACGCTGATTTGCTCGAGCAACGACTGGTTCTGCCGCTCGACCTGGCTGAGCAGCGCGCTCGCCGCGCGAAAAAAGCCGAGGATGACGATGCGCCTGATCTCGCCGTGGCCGCCCTCCTGCCCGCTTTCGCCCTCCCGAACCTGGTCGAGGTCCCGCAGGCCGATCCGCTTCAAGGGACCGATCAGGCCACGCACGATCTGGTCGCTGCGGCCCATCGCGAAGGTCGAGAGCACCGCCAGCACCACGAAGGCGAACGAGGCCGCATTCGCGGTTTCGGTCGCGATGTGATTGGCGGCAACCCCGGTCTGGATCACCACCAGCGAGAATTCGGAGATCTGCGCCAGATTGATCGCCGGCAGCAGGCTGGCGCGCAGGCCCTGCTTCATCAGATAGAGCGGCGCAAACGTCGTCACCAGGCGGCTTGCCACCGTGAACGCCGCGATCACCAGCGCAAGCCCGATCACCGAGAGACCCGGAATCGGGATCGTCATGCCGAGCGCGACAAAGAACAGGGTGATGAAGAAGTCCCTGAGCGTCGTGACCTTCGCGGTGACGTCGAGCGCATAGGGGAAGGTCGACAGCGAGACGCCGGCAACCAGCGAGCCCATCTCGCGCGACAGCTGCAGCCGTTCGGCGATCTCGCCGATCAGGAAGCACCAGGCCAGCGCGCCGAGCAGCACCAGTTCGGGCCGGCGCGCGATCTGGTGGAACAGCCGCGGCAGCACGTAACGACTGAGCACCAGCGCGGTCGCGACCAGCACCGCGACCCTGGCGATCGACAGCAGCACCACGCTGATCTGAAGGTTGTCGAGGCTCGGCTGCACCGCCAGGAACAGGATCGCGAAGATGTCCTGCAGCACCAGAACGCCGAGCGTGATCCGCCCCGGCAGCGTATCGAGCTCGCGCTTCTCGTAGAGCACCTTGACGATGATGACGGTCGAGGACAACGCGCAGGCGATGCAGAGATAGAGTGCGTCGAACTTGCCACCACCGATCGAGAGCCCGATTGCCGCAAAGAACAGGATGCCGACGAGGCAGCCGCCCAGCAGTTGGCCGGCGCCGGCAAACAGGATCACCTTGCCGGCGCGAACGATCTTCTTCAGGTCGATTTCCAGCCCGATCATGAACAGCATGAAGATCAGGCCGAGCTCGGAGATGACGCTGATCGATTCCTGGGACTTGACCCAGCCCATGCCGAATGGACCAATGAAAAAGCCGGCGATAAGGTAGGCCAGGATCAGCGGTTGCCGGGAGAAATGGGCCAACAGCCCGAGCCCCCAGGCAAACAGGATGCAGAGCGTGATATCGCGAATGAGTTCGTGCATGCGTCAAGATTTCCTGTAGCTGCAACCTAGGGGGAAGAGCGTGAGGATCAACCAAGCAATGTGTCACATCCGCGCAGGCGGCATTTTTTTGGGTGTTCTCGCCTGCCTGCTGACCGTGCGGATGGGCGATGCGATCGCGCAATCCGCCGGATCACTCGAGCAGAACTTTGCGAATTCGCTGACCACGGTGCCCTCGGAGCCTCTCACCGTGTCAGGAGCATTCTATGTGCCGGTCTATTCCAGCGTCGCGATGAGCCAGGGCAAGCTCAGGGCCGATTTCTCGGTAACCCTGAGCGTGCACAACGCGTCCGAGACCAAGCCGCTGGTGCTGAAGCGGATCGCCTATTTCGACACAGCAGGCAAGATGGTGGAGAGCTACCTCAAATCTCCGGTCGCACTAAAACCGTTCTCGACCGTCGAGATATTCATCGCCACCACGGATACCCGCGGCGGCACCGGCGCCAACTTCGTGGTCGATTGGACGGCAACGAACGAGATTGCGGAACCGGTGGTGGAGGCGCTGATGGTCGGCGGCGTCGGCGCCGGACACTATGCCTTCATCAGCCAGGGCCGGCCGGTCAAATTGGTCGGCAAGAACTAACTTAGGCACGAACTGACTCAAGAATGGCCGCAACAGGCCTTCTCAACGAAAAACAAGACGGAGCGAAACAGCGATGGCCACCTCACCCCAGTTCGACTTTGCGCCCCTGCTTCCGGCCGGCCTGCCCGCGCCGGCCGCGCGGTGGACCGGGCTTGCAAAGTACAGCTTCGTCGGCGGCAACAATGATCCCGAGCAGGTCCCGGTCGACGGGCTGCTGGAGGCGGTCAGCGCCGTGCTGAAGCGCGACGGCCGGAATCTCGCGACCTACAACCTCGCCCACGGGCCGCAGGGCTATATGCCCTTGCGCGAATTCCTGCGCGAGAAGCTCAAGCGCGACGCCGGCATTGCCTGCACGCCGGATGAGATCATGATCGTATCAGGCTCGCTGCAGGCGCTCGATCTGGTCAATCAGACGCTGCTTGCCAAGGGCGACACGGTGCTGATCGAGCAGGAGACCTATCAGGGCTCCCTGAACCGGCTGACGCGGCTCGGCGTCAACGCGGTCGGCATTCCGCTCGACGGCGACGGCATCCGGATCGACGCGCTGGCCGCCGCGCTCGCCGACCACAAGCGGCGCGGCATCACGCCGAAATACATCTACACGATCCCGACCGTGCAGAACCCGACCGGCTCGATCCTGCCCGAGAGCCGCCGCGCCGAGATGCTGAAGCTCTCGCAAGAATATGGCGTACCGATCTTCGAGGATGATTGCTATGCCGATTTGATCTGGAGCGGTGAGCGGCCGCCGGCGATCTACGCCATGAGCAAGCATGGCGGCGTAATCCATATCGGCTCGTTCTCCAAGTCGATCGCGCCGGCGCTACGTGTCGGCTTCATCGTCGCGCCCTGGGAGATGACGTCACGGATGCTGGCGCTGAAGACCGATGCAGGCTCCGGCGCGCTGGAGCAAATGGTGCTCGCCGAATACTGCGCCCCGCATTTCGCCACGCACGTGCCACGGCTGACGCGCGGCCTGCGCGCCAAGCTCGACACGTTGATGGAGGCGCTGAACGAGCAGTTCGGCACCGCAGCCGAGTTCGAGGCGCCGAAGGGCGGCATCTTCCTCTGGGTCAAGCTGCCCGACAATGTCGACACGCTGAAACTCTATCAGGCGGCGCTGGCCGCCGGCGTCTCGATCAATCCGGGACCGGAATGGTCAACCAGCAAGGCCCATTCCGGCAGCCGGCTGCGGCTCTGCTTCGCCAGCCCCTCGCATCAGCAAATCCGCGAGGGCGTCGCCGTGCTCGCCGAGGTGTGTCGCAAGGAGTTCGGCGTGCCGACGCGAAGCAGCAATGTGGAGAAGCGGGGGTAGAGATCCATCCACGCAAGCCAAAAACACCGTCCCTGAACAACCGTTCAGAAAACTTTTCCGATTTCCCAGGAACGTTCCCATCGCTGCGCTGTTTCATTCTCGCTCAATTGAGGAGGACAAGAGATGAAGAAGTTTGGTTTGATTCTTGCGGCGCTCGGCGCGCTTGCCGTTGCGGTGCCGTCGATTGCCAGCGCCGAAACCGTCATGATTAAACACGGCGGGTACCATCATGGAGATCGCGGCCGGGACGCCCGCGCCGAGATGCGCCATGATCGCGGCTGGCACGGTGACCGGCACCACCATCACGACCGGATGCGGCATAGCCACTAAGGCATTGCCACGAAAGATCGACACAACGGAAAATGGCTCCTTGCGGAGCCATTTTCATTGTCAATCCATCATCAATCCCAATCGGGTGCAAAACCCGGATTGACGCAGCGCTTGTCCTTGGGCAACGCGGCGATCGCCTTGCGGTCGGCGTCGTCGAGCTTGACCTTCAACGCATCGAGATTGGCCTGCTGGCTCTCGGCGCGCGAGGCTTTCGGGATCGCTACAACGCCGTCCTGGTCGAGCAGCCATTTCAGCGCCACTTGTGCTGCGGTCGCATCATGCTTCCTGCCGATCTTCGTCAGCGTCTCATCGGTGGCAAACCGCCCCTGCGCCAACGGACAATAGGCGACCAGCGGGATCGATTTCGCGGCGAGATATTTTCGCAGCGGCGTCTGGTCCAGCATCGCGTGATACTCGACCTGGTTGCAGGCGATCGGCGCCCGGATGTCCTCGACCGTCGTTTTCAACAACGCCGTCGTGAAGTTCGCAACGCCGATCGCGCGGGTGCGGCCCTCCTGCTTCAGCTTCATCAGCGCCTCGAACACCACCGGCAGGTTCATGCTCCGCGACGGCCAGTGCACGAGATAGAGGTCGACGTGGTCGAGACGCAATTTCTTCAGGCTGGTGTCGAAGGCTTTTCGGATGGCATCGGGCGCCAGATTCTCGTGCCAGACCTTCGTGGTCACATGCAGATCCTTGCGCGCCACCTTGGAAGCAGCGATCGCAGCCCCGATCGGCTCCTCATTGGCATACATTTCGGCGGTGTCGATATGCCGGTAGCCGAGCCCGAGCGCGCTCTCGACCGCGGCACGACAGGCGTCGCCCTGCATGCGGAAGGTGCCGAGCCCCAGCCGGGGCACGCCGATGCCCTGTGTTTGCAGATTTTCCATGGATAACTCCTGAAGAGATGCAGGCCGCTGGGGGGATCAGCGGCGTCGCACGAACAATCGATTGCGGGACGTGATGAAATGGCAGGGCTGCCGGTGCGTAACTTGCCTGCAAATCCGCCGACAGGGCAAGATATCCGCCATCAAGATGTCGCGACTGAAATTAGTCGCTCAGATGTGCTGCGCCATGATCTGACCGGGTCGCGCATCCGGTCGCGGCGGGAGTTCGACCGACCAGAGATCGTGGTTGTCGACGTCCTTCAGCGTCACCGTCATCACGGAGCTCTTGCCGTCGATGTCGACACGGCCGAAGAATTGTAGCCCGAAGCACGGCGCAAGGTTGTCGCCCTGCACGGCGCTGCATCCCTTCTGATACATCGCCTTGGGGCCGAAGGTGTTGTCGAGCTCGCCCGGCGACCAGGTGCCGGCATGCAACGGGCCGGAGACGAATTCCCAGAACGGCTCGAAATCCTGGAAGACCGCGCGGTTCGGGTCGTAGTGATGCGCGGCGGTGTAGTGCATATCGGCAGTAAGCCACACCGTATTGCGGATGCCGGCGCGTTTCATGAATGACAGCAAATCGGCGATCTCGTGCTCGCGCCGCGAGGGCGGCCCGTCGCCGAGCGCGACCGCATCCAGGCTGATCAGGCCGATCGGCAGATCCGCCGCGATCACCTTCCAGGTCGCATCCGACGCCACCAATTCGCGCTTCAGCCAGGCGAGCTGGCTCTGGCCGAGGATGAAGGTCTGGTCTGGATCGCCCTCCTTGTTCCAGGTCGAGTCGCGATAGGAGCGCATGTCGATGACGAACACGTCGAGCAGCGGCCCATAGGCGATCTTGCGATAGACCCGGCCGTCGCGCTCGGGCATCAGCCGCATCGGCATGAATTCGTGGAAGGCGCGGCGCGCCCGCGCCACCAGCTGTGACGTCCCATCCTGATCGTAGCCGGTCGCATCAGTCGTGCCGATCGGCGACCAGTCGTCGGCCACCTCATGATCGTCCCATTGCGCGAACATCGGCACATCAGCATGAAAGGCGCGGAAATTGTCGTCGAGCCAGTTGTATTTGTAGTTGCCGCGGAACTGGTCGAGGCTGTGCGCGACGACGGATTTTTCCTCAGTGACGATGTTGCGCCAGACTTCGCCGTTCGGAAGCTCCAGCTTCGACGGCACCGTGCAGTCGGCATAGATGTGATCGCCGGAATGGATGAAGAAATCGGGGCGCTCGTTCAGCATGGTGCGGTAGCTGCGCATGCCGCCGCGCGCGGGATCGATACCCCAGCCCTGACCCGCAACATCGCCGGACCAGACGAACGAGACCGAACGCCGATCGAGCGGCGCGGTGCGAAAACGTCCGACGCGGCTCTCGCCGGCGACGCCGTCGCGATCATCAAAGCGCACGCGATAGAAGATATCCTGTCCCGGCGGCAGGCCGTCGAGCAGCAGCTTTGCGGTGAAGTCGCGGTCGGGCAGTGCATCCGTAGATGCCGTGCGCAGGATGGTCGCGAAGCTTTCGGTGGTGGAGCATTCCACCTGCATCCGCGCCGCGCGATCGGCGCGCGCCCAGATCACCGCCGAATCAGAGGCGACGTCACCGGACTGGATGCCGGCAATCTGCGGGCGATCCGCGGCACGGCTGAGGTAAGGTCGTGCAAGAGAGCCCAATCCCGCAAGCGCCGCCGTGGACGCCGAGCGCACCAGGAGCTGACGCCGGGTGAGACCTCGCATCTGCGCGGAAATCGCTATCGCCATCGAAAGACCTTCGTCGAATCACGACGAAGGTTTTGCCTGCGCTGCTTGACTCCCGGCTTACGGTTTTACGACAGCGGGATGACTCTCGGTGACGTTTGAGACCGCACACTCCTGATTATTCCCGTCACCCTGACAGCGGAACGCGCGTCTCGAAGGGCGAACGGCCCGACCGCGAGATCGGGGCCGCGCATCCTTCGAGACGCGCGCAAGAGCGCGCTCCTCCAGCGACAAAGGCGAAGCCTTGGCGCGGGGATGACGGGTCTAATCTAGGAGCGTCACCGCCGCCAGCCACAGATACCGCCAGACTTGCACGGCCAGGTCTGGATCCGGATATCGCGTGCTTCCGCATCGAGCGGGTTGTTATGCCGCCGCGCGAGCTTTGCACGCGCGGGAACGCGCGCGATCTTGCGCGGCTGCTCAACCGGCGCCATCACCCTGGTCGTGCGCACCGGCTTTCGCGGTTTGACCTGCGGCTGCACGACCTTTGGCTCAACGCTCACCTGCGCGTCATTGCGGCGCTCGGAATTCGCCTCGACCGCCACCGGCTCAAACTGCGCCGACGGACCGAGCCGCTTCGGCGACAGCACGGCCGTGGACAGATCGAGGCCGAAGAACTCGCTCGGTCGGTACTCGTCAGCGAACGCCACGCCGCCCAACGCCAGGAGCACGGTGCAAACAGTTGCAACAAAAGCACTTTTCAGGACCATGAAACGGCCTCCTGAAATCACTCAAAGGGAACATCGATCATGTAGGAACCCGGCCGCGCAAATCCAACCGATGCTGCGGGCAGGGTTACCAGTCAACCATGGCTTCAGTGGAAAGTTCCCGCAGGCCGCCCGATCGCCCTACTCGGCCGCCTGCGCCACCGGCTGGCCGATCGCGCTTTCCAGCCGCGCACATTCGGCGCGGTAGCGAGCAACACCGGCTTCCTTGATGTGGCCATAGCCGCGCACGAGATCGGCCGTCCTGGCCAGCGCGGTCAAGCGCGGCAGATCGACCGTCTTGCCGTCGAGATGACGCAGGATCATCGCCGCATAGTCGACCGGCAGCGCGCGTTCCATCTTCCGCTCGGCGGTGTAGCCGAAGATGTCGAACGCGGTGCCGCGCAAGCCCTTCAGCCGCGCCAGCAGACCGAACGACTTGAACACCCAAGGGCCGAATTCGCGCTTCCGCAGATGCCCGGTGACGGGATCGCGTTGCGCCAGCAGTGGCGGCGCGAGCAGCACCTTGAGCCCGGAATCGCCCTCGAATTGCTCCTTCAGCGCCCGCGCGAACTCACCATCGGAATAGAGCCGCGCGACCTCGTACTCGTCCTTGTAGGCCATCAGCTTGAACAGGCCCTTTGCGAAGGCCTCGGTCAGGTCCTGCGAGCCGGGAGCCGCCGCGGACTCGGCGGCACGCACACGCGCGACGTCGGCGAGATAGCGCTTTGAGTAAGCCTCGTCCTGATAGTCGACGAGGGTTTTGGCACGAAGCGCGATTGCCTCGTCCAGCGACCGCTTCACGGGCGTAGCGCCTGCGCTCTTGAAGCGCGCGGCGCTGATAACGCGCGGCAAATCGTGCGCAGCAAGCCGGCCCCACGAGAACGCCGTCTTGTTCATCTCGATCGCTGCGCCGTTGAGCTCGATCGCCTTCAGGATGGCTTCGAGCGACAGCGGGATCGCGCCGCGCTGGAAGGCAAAGCCCAGCATGAATGAGTTGGTGGCAATGCTGTCGCCCATCAGTGCGGTGGCGAGACCTGTGGCATCGAGAATGTCGAGATCACCAGGCGTTATCGCGCCATTGAGCGCATCGCGCATAGCACCGGCTTCGAAATCGATATCCGGATCGATCACGAAGCTTGCGGTCGGCAGCAAATCGGCGTTGACGACCGCGCGGGTGACACCGCGTTCGGCCCGGCTCAACGCCGGAACGCTGGTGGCAACGACGAGATCGCAACCGAGGATCAGATTGGCGTTGCCGGGCGCGATGCGCACAGTCGTGAGCATGTCGCTGGCCGGCGCGAGCCGGACATGGCTCATCACGGCGCCGTTCTTCTGCGACAGACCGGTGAAGTCGAGCGTCGAACAGGCCAGGCCCTGGACGTGCGCGGCCATGCCGAGCAGCGCACCGATGGTGATGACACCGGTGCCGCCGATGCCGGTGATCAGGATATTGTAGGGAGCGGCGAGCGAAGTTGCAGGTGGCGTCGGCAAATCGGCGAACAACGCCTTGGGATCGGCCGCGGTGCGATCGGCCTTGCGCAGCTTGGGATCCTGCACCATCACGAAGCTTGGGCAGAAACCTTCGACGCAGGAGAAATCCTTGTTGCAGTTCGACTGGTCGATGCGGCGCTTGCGACCGAACTCGGTCTCCAGCGGCTGCACCGAGACGCAGTTCGACGCGACCGAACAGTCGCCGCAGCCTTCGCAGACACGCTCGTTGATGAAGACGCGCTTCGGCGGATCGGGATAGAGCCCGCGCTTGCGGCGGCGGCGCTTCTCGGCGGCACAAGTCTGGTCGTAGATCAGGACGGTCAGGCCCTTGATGTCGCGCAGCTCGCGCTGCACGGCATCGAGCTCGCGGCGATGATGCACGGTGACACCAGCGGGGAAATAGTTTGCCGGATATTTGTCCGGTTCGTCGGAGACGATCACGAGCCGTTTTGTCCCCTCAGCCGCGACTTGATGGGCGATCTGCGACACCGAAAAACCGCCCTCGGCCGGCTGGCCGCCGGTCATCGCGACCGCGTCATTGTAGAGGATCTTGTAGGTGATGTTGACACCGGCAGCCCCAGCCGCGCGCAGTGCCAAGAGTCCGGAATGGGTGTAGGTGCCGTCGCCGAGATTCTGGAACACGTGCTGTTCGTCGGTGAAGGGCGCCTGCCCGATCCAGTTCACGCCCTCCGCGCCCATATGCGAGATCGTAGCAGTGCGGCGGTTCGGCACCGACAGCGCCATGCCGTGGCAGCCGATGCCGGCCATCGCGCGGCTGCCCTCGGGAATCTTGGTCGAGGTGTTGTGCGGACAGCCCGAGCAGAAATACGGCGTGCGCGCCAGCTTGACGGCACCGGTGCCTTCCGCCGGACGGTCGAACGCCTCAAGCTTGGCAAGCCGCTGCTCCAGCATCGGGCTGCGGTGACCGAGCTTGCGCAACCGTGCCACGACGGCAGCCGCCACCATGGTCGGCGTCAGCTCGCCTTCGCTCGGCAGCAACGTCGCGCCGCTCTCGTCGCGCTTGCCGACCACCGATGGCCGCTTTGATGCGTCCATGTTGTAGAGGATACGGATCAGCTGGTCCTCGATGAAGCCGCGCTTCTCCTCGACCACCAGCACGTCCTGCAAGCCCTCGGCGAAGGCCCGCGCGCCGCTCTGTTCGAGCGGCCAGGTCAGCGCCACCTTGTAGATGCGCAGGCCGAGCGCCTGCGCGTCGGCGTCCGTGATGCCGAGGTCAGCGAGCGCCTGGCGCAGATCGAGATAGGCCTTGCCGGTCGCCATGATGCCAAGCCGCGCCGGCTTCGAATCCAGCACGATGCGGTCGAAGCGATTGACGCGGGTGAAGGCGGCGACGGCGTCCATCTTCGGACCGTGCAGGCGCCGCTCCGCCTCGAGCGACGGATCCGGCCAGCGGATCGAAAGGCCGCCCGGCGGCATTTCGAAATCGTCAGGCATAATGATCTTGATGCGGTCGGGATCACTGACGATCGAGGCCGAGCTTTCGACCGTCTCCGAGATCGCCTTGAAGCCGACCCAGCAGCCCGAATAGCGTGACAACGCAAATCCGAGAATGCCGAGGTCGAGATAGTCCTGCAGCGTCGCTGGATTGACCACCGGCATCAGCGCCGAGGCGAACACCTGCTCGCTCTGATGGGCCAGGGTCGAGGACTGGCAACCATGGTCGTCGCCGGCGAGCGCGATCACGCCGCCATTGGGCGAGGTGCCGGCGGAATTTGCATGTTTGAGCGCATCGAGCGAGCGGTCGACGCCAGGACCCTTGCCGTACCAGATGCCGAACACGCCATCGACCTTGGCGCCCGGGAACATGCCGACCTGCTGGCTGCCCCACACCGCGGTCGCGGCCAGATCCTCATTGAGACCCGGCACGAAGGCGATGTCGTGCTCCTTCAGGAAAGACTTCGCGCGCCACAGCGCGTGGTCATACATGCCGAGCGGCGAGCCGCGGTAGCCGGAGATGAAGCCTGCGGTGTTCAGCCCCTGCGCGCGATCGCGTTCGCGCTGCAACATGGGCAATCGGACCAACGCCTGGGTGCCGGAGAGGAAGATTCGTTTCGCGTCTAACCGGTACTTGTCGTCCAGTCCAACTTCCATCAACGCCATCAGTCAGGCTCCCGTCCCGTATGTGCCGCGCCGGTCCGAACCGGTCTCATTATCTGCACATGATCATGCATCAGCATGCACTGGTTTTGCTATGCATGAACAGCCCTGTTCCATGGCCGCAGCACATATCTCGGTGTTGCGTCCGCAAGCCCTTGCCGAACGGCGGCTTCTTTGAAACCTTGGCGGTCAAAGGGAGACTAAGGATGATTACAGTCGAAACCGCGTTCGCAACGGAAATACTGGAGAACGACAATCTGCTGGTGGGTCCCTGGCGCAGCCCGAAACAGATGCTGCAGGCCCAAGTCTACGACTCCCACGCTTCGATTCACGACGATGCAACCGCGAAGAAGCTCGGCTTCCAGGGTGGGACGATCGAGGGCCCCACGCACTTCAGCCAGTTCGCGCCGCTGTGCGAGCGGATCTGGGGCCGGGCCTGGTTCATGACCGGATGCCTGTCCGCACATTACCGCAACCCCGTCTTCGAAGGCGAAGAGGTGCAGGCCCAGATCGAGAAGCCGAAACCGGGCCAGACCGTCTGCGCGATCGGAATGATCAAGCGCGACGGCATCGAGATCTTGCGCGGCACCGCGTCCATTGACGGCGACGGTACGGAGACCGCGCTCAGCCACCGGCTCGGCGAATTGAAGCCGCTGACCGACCCGGTCATCCTCGCCGACATCAAGGTCGGCATGAAGACACCGCGCCAGGCGATCAAAATGGATTTCGACCAGAACATGGGCGACCTCTATCCGTTTTCGCTGGCCGACAAGCTGAAGGTGATCACCGAACCCACGAACTACTATTCGCAGGAGCATAATCCCTGGGGCCGCGCCATCATCCCGATGGAGATGCTGAGCGTGCTGTTCCAGTATCGCGCGCGCGAGGACCGGCTGCCGGTCCGTGGCCCTGCGGTCGGACTGTTCGCCGATCAGGAGATCCGCCTGCTGCGCGGGCCGTTGTTCCCGGGCGAGACCTATTGGGCCGAGCGCGAGGTCGTCGCACTCTCCGGCAGCAAGCGCACCGAGAGCATGTGGGTCCGCACCACCGTGTTCGATGCCGACAACACTGTGGTCGCGACCATGCTGCTCAACGGCGCCAGCATGAAGCAGTCCTACGCCAACTATGACAGCGAGTACAAAGCGCTCTACGGCTGAACCAACAGCCACGCATCCCGCAAGCCGCCGAACCAAGGACAACAACAATGGCCCGCCTGCCCTATCTCGAAGCCGATCAGGTCGCCCCTGAGTATCGCGACATGCTCAAGCGCAACACCAATCTGCACAAGCTCTTGGTCAATTCGCCTGATATGGCGCGCGCCTTCAACGGCATCGGCGGCTATATCCGTTTCAAGAGCAAGCTCGATCCGCGCTTGCGCGAGCTCGCGATCCTGCAGGTCGGCTGGCTGGAGAAATCGGAATACGAGTTCACCCACCATGTGAAGATCGGCAAGGAGTTCGGCGTCACCGACCAGGACATCCAGGGCCTGATGGCGGAAACCGACGGCAAGCCGTCGAAGCTCGAGCCGCTCGCGAAAGCAATCCTCAGAGGCGCCCGTGAGATGGTGCGCGAGCTCGCGATGTCGGATGCGACGTTTGCCGAGATCAAGGCGCACCTCTCCGACGAGCACATGACCGATCTGGTGCTGACCATCGCGTTCTATTGCGCCGTGGTCCGCGTACTCGCGACGATGAAGATCGACAACGAGCCCCAATACAAAGAGGTACTGCAGCAGTACCCAATACCGGGAGTAAAGTGAGATGCGCCTGCAAGATCGTGTCGCCATCGTCGTCGGCGCCGGCCAGAGCCCCGGCGAGGGCATCGGCAACGGCCGCGCCACGGCGCTGACCTTCGCGCGCGAGGGCGCCAAGGTGCTGTGCGTCGATCACAATCTGGACTCGGCGCAGGAGACGGTTGACCTGATCGCGGCCAAGGGCGGCGCCGCGGTCGCCTTCAAGGCCGACGTCACCAAAAATGCCGACATCAAGGCCATGGTGGCCGATGCGCATACGCGTTGGGGCAGCGTCGATATCCTGCACAACAATGTCGGCGTCAGCCTGTCCGGCGGCGACGCCGAATTGCTCGACATCACCGAGGAGGCGT
Organism: Bradyrhizobium sp. LTSP885; assembly: GCF_000938305.1. Lineage (GTDB taxonomy): Bacteria > Pseudomonadota > Alphaproteobacteria > Rhizobiales > Xanthobacteraceae > Bradyrhizobium. The sequence continues at coordinate 29,506 of NZ_JYMT01000018.1, read as the reverse complement.
TCGATCGCTGCGTCGCGATCAATCTGAAGAGCTGTATCCTGGCCGCCAAGCATGTCATCCCGATCATGCGGCAGCAGCAGCGCGGCTCCATCATCAACATCTCGTCGATGGCCGCGATCACGACCTATCCTTACGTGGCCTACAAGGCGACGAAATCGGCGATGATCGCCTTCACTGAGCAGCTCGCCTACCAGAATGCGCAATACGGCATTCGCGCCAACGTGATCCTGCCCGGACTGATGAACACGCCGATGGCGGTCGACACCCGCGCCCGCGAGTTCAAGAAGAGCCGCGCCGAGGTCGAGGCCGAGCGCGACAGCAAGGTGCCGCTGCGTCACAAGATGGGCACCGGCTGGGACGTCGCCAACGCCGCACTGTTTCTCGCATCCGACGAAGCCAATTTCATCACCGGTGTCACGTTGCCGGTCGATGGCGGCGCCAGCGTGCGGCGCGGTTAATCTCTGTGAGAGGTGAGGTTAACCTGTGTGACGACATCACGCGTCAATGTCATTCATGATTCGAAAAACTTGAAGCATTCCAATGACACGACGATGTGACGGCGCGTCCACATAAATCGAAATCCTGACTCGTTGTGGTCGCACGAAATTCATCTGCGCTGGGTATCTGGCACCCTATGAATTCCTGGAGTGCCAAGACCAATGAACGAAGAACTCGAACTAAGGCCGGATCAGTGGGATGCCTTGAAGGCGTTGCGGGCTCCCGCGGAAAACCCTTCAAAACTGGGCCGGTTTGCGGTCGAAAGCCTGATTACGCTCGGCTATGTAGCGATGCGGGGCGATTCGTTCGCGATAACGCCTGCCGGCCGCAAGGTGCTGGTCCGCGGCTCCTCGCAATTGCTGCTCGACCTTGCAGCCTGACCTTTCGAGAAGTTCATGAACGAGAGCTTCAGTTCTGATGGAATCAGAACTGAAGCTCTCGATTTTTGTTTTGACGCGTTTTCTTCATGCGAACCGGTTCCCACTTCGCTCGAAAACGCTCTAGCTCGCGGCATCATGCCGCGTGTGCCTTTCCCGGAATTGTCGCCGCGCCGTGCTGCGTCAACGGCTTCATGCCGGTGAGGCTGCGCAGCAGCACATAGAACACCGGCGTCAGGAACAGGCCGAAGATCGTGACGCCGATCATGCCGGAGAACACCGCGACACCCATCGCGCGCCGCATCTCCGAGCCCGCGCCGCTCGAGAGCACCAGCGGCAACACGCCCATGATGAACGCCATCGAGGTCATCAGGATCGGCCGCAGACGCAGCCGACTGGCCTCGATCGCGGCACGGACCGGCGAGCGGCCGGCGAATTCGAGCTCGCGGGCAAATTCGACGATCAGGATCGCGTTCTTGGCCGACAGTCCGACCAGCACGATCAGGCCGATCTGCGTGAAGACATTGTTGTCGCCCTTCGAGAGCCAGACCCCGAACATCGCGGCCAACAGGCCCATCGGCACGATCATGATGATCGAGAGCGGCAGCGCCAGGCTCTCGTAAAGCGCGGCGAGCACCAGGAACACCAGGAGGATCGCGAGCGGAAATACCCAGATCCCGGAATTGCCGGCGATGAACTCTTGGTAGGTCAGGTCGGTCCATTCGAAGGCGAAGCCGGGCGGCAGCACTTCCGCAGCAATCCGCGTCGCCGCCTCCTGCGCCTGGCCGGAGGAATAGCCCGGTGCGGCCGCCGCGTTGATGTCGGACGACAGGAATCCGTTGTAACGGATGGCGCGCTCGGGCCCTGCGCTCTGGCGTATCTTCATCAGCGCCGACAGCGGCACCATGTCGCCTGAGGACGAGCGCACCTTCAACTGCCTGATATCGTCGGCGCGCGCGCGGAACGGCGCATCGGCCTGGACGTAGACCGAATAGGTGCGGCCGAATTTGTTGAAGTCGTTGACGTAGTAGGAGCCGAGGTAGATCTGCAGCGTGTTGAAGACTTCCGTTACGGGCACCCCTAACTGCAGCGCCTTGGTGCGATCGATGTCGGCAAACAATTGCGGCACGTTGACCTGGAAGCTCGAGAACACGCCGGCAATCTCCGGCGCCTTCTGCATCGCGGCCATGAACGCCGTGGTCGCCCCGTTCAACGCCTCATAGCCAAGGCCGGCGCGGTCCTCGATCTGCAGCTTGAAGCCGCCGATGGTGCCGAGACCGTTGACCGGCGGCGGCGGGAACATGGCGATGAAGGCTTCCTGGATGCCGGCATATTTCTTGTTCAGGTCGGCCGCGATCGCCACGCCGCTGAGCGAAGCGCTCTTGCGCTCATCGAACGGCTTCAGCGTCGAGAACACGATGCCGGCATTGGAGGAGTTGGTGAAACCGGAGATCGACAGGCCCGGAAACGCCACTGAACTCTCGACGCCTGGCTGGGTCAGCGCGATGTCGCTCATCTTGCGGATCACATCCTCGGAACGGTCGAGCGTGGCCCCATCCGGCAATCGCGCGAAACCGACGAGATATTGCTTGTCCTGGCCCGGCACGAAACCGCTCGGCACCAGCTTGAACAGCACACCCGTCAAACCGACCAGGACCACATAGAGGCCGATCACGGCGGCTTTGCCGTAGATGACCTTGGAGACGCTGCGGCTGTAGTTCTCGGAGGAGCGCGTGAAGACACGATTGAAGCCGCGGAAGAACCAGCCGAGCCCCTTTTCGAGGATCCGGGTCAACCGGTCCTTCGGTTCGTCATGGCCCTTCAGCAGCAGCGCCGCCAGCGCCGGTGACAGAGTGAGCGAGTTGACGGCCGAAATCACGGTCGAGATCGCGATCGTCAACGCGAACTGCTTGTAGAACTGCCCGGTGAGGCCGGAGATGAAGGCAAGCGGCACGAACACGGCGATCAGCACCAGCGCGATCGCGATGATCGGCCCTGACACTTCCCGCATCGCCTGATAGGTGGCCTCGCGCGGCGACAGGCCGGATTCGATGTTGCGCTCGACATTCTCGACCACGACGATCGCGTCATCGACCACGATGCCGATCGCAAGCACCAGGCCGAACAGGCTGAGCGCATTGATGGAGAAGCCGAACAGATGCATCACTGCGAAGGTGCCGACAATCGACACCGGGACGGCGAGCAGCGGAATGATCGAGGCGCGCCAGGTCTGCAGGAACAAGATCACGACCAGCACGACGAGCGCGATCGCCTCCAGCAGCGTGTGGATCACGGCCTCGATCGACGAGCGCACGAACTGCGTGGGGTCGTAGACGATCTGGTAGGACACGCCTTCCGGCATGTTCTTCTTGATCTCGGCCATCGTGGCGCGGACATTGTCCGAAATCTGCAGCGCGTTGGAACCCGGCGCCTGGAAGATCGGCAGCGCGACCGCCTGCTTGTTGTCGAGCAGCGAACGCAGGCCGTATTCGGAGGCGCCGAGCTCGATCCGCGCGACATCGCGCAACCGCACCACTTCGCCCCGCGAACCAGTCTTGACCACGATGTCGCCGAATTGCTCCTCGGTCGACAATCGTCCCTCTGCATTGACTGAGAGTTGGAGATCGATGCCCTTGACGCTCGGTGAGGAGCCGACCACGCCGGCGGCAGCCTCGACGTTTTGCGCCTGGATCGCGCGCACGACGTCGCTCGCGGTCAGGCCATGTTCGGCGGCCTTTTGCGGATCGACCCAGACCCGCATCGAATAGTCGCCGGCGCCATAGATCTGGACGTCGCCGACGCCGTCGATCCGCGCCAGCCGGTCCTTGACGTTGAGCACTGCGTAATTGCGCAGATACGTCATGTCGTAACGGTTGTTCGGCGACAGCAGATGCACGACCATGGTGAGGTCGGGCGAGCTCTTCTTGGTGATGATGCCGAGCTGGCGCACCACGGCCGGCAGACGCGGCTCGGCCTGCTGGACGCGGTTCTGCACCAGTTGCGTCGCTTTGTCGGGGTCGGTGCCGAGGCGGAAGGTCACCGTCAGCGTCATCGCGCCGTCGGTGGTCGCCTGGCTCGACATATAGAGCATGCCCTCGACGCCATTGATCTGCTCCTCGATCGGAGTCGCGACCGTCTCGGCGATCACCTTCGGATTGGCGCCGGGATAGGTCGCACGAACCACGACCGACGGCGGCACCACATCAGGATATTCCGAGATCGGCATCGCCAGCAGCGAGATCAGGCCGGCCAGGAAGATCAGGATCGACAGCACGCCGGCGAAGATCGGCCGGTCGATGAAGAATTTTGAGAGATTCATGGTGATGCCCCCAGGCGCAGCAGAATGCTCAGCGCTGCGCGGTGTGCTGGTTGTTCTCTGCGGATGCCCGCTGGATACCGCGCGCGCCCATCTCGGCTATTTCCATCTTCAGGAGAGCGCCGGGGCGCACGCGCTGCAGGCCGTTGACGACGATGCGGTCGCCCGGTTTCAGGCCTGAAGTCACGATACGAAGCCCCTCCACCGCGCCGCCGAGCGTCACCGACCGATAGACCGCGCGGCTGTCGTCGCCGACGACCATGACGAACTTCTTGTCCTGGTCGGTGCCAACGGCGCGTTCATCGATCATGACCAGCGTCTGCGCTTGCGGCTGGCCCATCCGCACCCGCGCGAACTGCCCGGGGATCAGCCGGCCGTCGTCGTTACGGAACACCGCGCGGACGCGGATGGTACCGCTCTGGCCGTTGACCTGGTTGTCGATCAGCTGGATGTGGCCCTTGGCGCTGGTGCCGCCTGAGGTCGCCATCTCGACCGGGATCTGGTCGAGATTGCCGCGTTTGCCGGAGGCATCGGCGATCGAATTCAGGGCACGCAGCACCACCTCTTCGTCCGCGTCAAAGCTCGCATAGATCGGGTTGACCGACACCAGCGAGGTCAGCACCGGCGACGCGGTCCCTGCGGCGACGAGATTGCCGACGGTGATCTCGATCTTGCCGACCCGGCCATCGACCGGCGCACGCACCTCGGTGTAGTCGAGATTGAGGTTGGCGGTCTGCAGCGTCGCCTCGGCCGCCTTGACGTTGGCAATCGCCTCGCGATTGGCATTGTCGCGCTGGTCGAAATCGCGCTTGGTCACCACGTTGTTGCCGACCAGCGCGGCGCCGCGCTCGACCTCGCTGGTGGTGAACACGACGCGGGCCTTTGCGGCCTCGAGCTGGGCCTGGGCCTTGTCGACCTCAGCCGCATAGGGCGCGGGATCGATCTTGAACAGGACATCGCCGGCCTTGACCAGCGCCCCCTCGGTAAAGTTGGTCGCCAGGATCGCACCGGCAACCCGCGGCCGGAGCTGGACGCGGTCCACGGCTTCGAGCCGGCCCGAGAATTCCTCAAACAGCGTGGTCGGGCGCGGCTGGACGACTGCAACGGTCACCGGGACCGCCGGTTCAGGCGCCACGGCAGCGCCGGTCGCTTGGGCTGCATAAAAATAGCGGCCGGTCGTGATCGAACCGGCCACCGCGAGGGCGCCGAGGATCGCAATACCGCCGATAACACGTCGGAATCGGCCGGAACGGGGATTTTGGGTTGACGAGGGCATTCACGCGCTCCAGATGTGTAGTGTTCGCTACAGATGTGGAGCTGGACGCCGGTCCGCAAGATACTTATGTATCGGACGCTATGAATTTATTATCGGATTGTTGGGGAAATTGGAAGTCAGGGAAAAAGACCACGTCTAACAACAGGATAGGCTTGCGGAAAATCCGCCATAGAAGCGGCACCCGGGCTTAGGGAGAAACGAAATGGGTATGGGACGCCCCCGCGCATTCGACGCAGACGCCGCGCTGGACCGGGCAATGGAAGTGTTCTGGCGGCACGGCTATGAGGGCGCCACGATCGCGCAGCTGACCGAAGCCATGAACATCAATCCGCCGAGCCTCTATGCCGCCTTCGGCAGCAAGGAAGGCCTGCTGAAGGCCGCACTCGACCGCTACACCGAGAGGCGTGACGCCTGGATGGCGGAAGTCCTGGGTGCGCCGACCGCCCGCGATGTCGCCGAACGATTTCTGATGGAGCACGCGGACGCCCAGACCGACCCTGCCAACCCGCCCGGCTGTCTGCTGGTCCAGGGGGGACTGGCCTGCGGCACGGGCTCGGCGAATGTTCCGTTCGAGCTGGCGGCGCGCCGCAACCACACCGAAGACCAGTTGCGCGAACGTTTTGTCCGCGCCAAGGCCGAACGTGACCTTGGCGACAACGCCGATCCGGCCGGGCTTGCACGCTATCTCTCCGCGGTCACATCAGGCATGTGCGTGATGGCCTCCTCGGGGGCCGACCGCGACGCGTTGCGCCAGATCGCGGCAGTGTCGCTGAAGGCGTTCGAAGAGCAATCTAAGAGCGACTTGTAACGCGCCGCTACCACATCGTCTGCCGCGCGCGCTCGGGCCATTCCCGATCGTATTTTTCGCCGCCGACCGTTTGCTCGCTCATCTCGGCGAGGATCTGGCCCGGCGTCGGCAACGCATTCGGATCGACCCGCTTCTCGGGATTCCAGAGATCGGAACGCACGATCGCGCGGGCGCACTGGAAGTACATCTCCTCGACAGTCATCACGATGACCGTGCGCGGTGCCTTGCCGTCCACCTTGAAGGACGCGAGTAGCTCCGGCTCCGCCGATACATAGGCATGGCCGTTGACGCGCAGCGTGCTGCCAGAACCCGGGATCAGGAACAGCAGCGCGATGCGGGGATCGCGCACGATGTTGCGCAAGGAGTCGCAACGATTGTTGCCGCGGCGGTCCGGCATCATCAGCGTTGTCTCGTCGTGGATGCGCACGAAACCGGGCAGGTCGCCGCGCGGCGAACAGTCGAGGCCCTCGGGTCCGGAGGTCGCCAGCGACACGAACGGCGATTTTTCGATCAGCACGCGGTAGAGCGGAGTCACACGGTCCGCGACTTTCACCGTCGAGGCGTCATTCGGAAAACCGTAGATCGCCTCAAGCTGCTCGATCGATTCAATCGCCGACATGCGGGTCATTTCTCCCAGTGCTCGCCTTCGGTGATGCGGATAAGCTGTCGCGCGTGGAATTCGGCGCTGCCGGAATTGACAATGGTGACGTCAGGCACGGCCGTGGTCTCGTCAACGCTGCGGGTCAGCCGCTGCGCGAGCTGGCCGTCGCTGGCGCGCGCCCGCGCCGCAAGCCGCGCCGCGAGCACGTCCGGCGGCGCCGTGATCAAGACCACCACGACATTGATGTAGTTGCGGCGCGCGGCCGATATCACCGTGCGCGAGACGTTGGCGATCACGCTGCGCCCGGCGCGGATCTCGTCGTCGATCGACCGCGACAGCGCATAGCGATGCCCATGCGCTTCCCAGTGCATGGCGTAGTCGCCACCTGCGACCGCGCGCTGGAAGGCATCGGCGCTGACTTCCTCATTGTCTTCCGACGCCGAAGCCGCGCGGGTGATCAGGCGGCGCGGAAACACGATGTTGCGGTCGTCGGCACAGGCCGTCTTCACCAGTCCCAACAGCGTATCCTTGCCGGCGCCGCTCGGACCGACCACCAGCACCAGACGTCCCGGGCCAATCGCGGTGACGCGCTGCTCGGCGATGACGGGGGCTTCAGTCATGCAACCCTCCCTCCTTCGCGCCAGACGCTGCGCACGACCGGCAGGTCGCGCGCGACGTGCACGCGGATCAGATCGGCGCGTCGGCCGACCGCGATTTCGCCGCGATCGGAGAGCCCCACCGCTTCGGCCGGCGTCTTGGTCACGGTACGGACCGCTGAGGCGAGGTCGATCGCCGGGACGTGCTGCGGCAATTGCAGCGCCGCCATCAACAGGCTCGACGGGATGTAATCCGACGACAGGATGTCGAGCATTCCCTCCTGGGCAAGATCGACGGCCGCGATGTTGCCGGAATGCGAGCCGCCGCGCACGACGTTCGGCGCGCCCATCAGGATGTCGATGCCGGCGGCGTGCAGCCCGCGCGCCGCTTCCATCGTGGTCGGGAATTCCGCAACCGCGACCTTATCCTTGACGGCGTCGACCACGTTCTCTTCCGTGGTGTCGTCGTGGCTGGCCAGCGGGATCTTGTACTCATGCGCAAGTGCGACGATCGCGCGCATGTTGGGCGCGGCGTATTGCTTCTGGTAGGCGAAGCGGCGTGCAAACAGCACGTCGAGCTGGGCGTCGGTCATGCCGCCGCCCTTGCCGCGATAATAGTCGCGCAGCTTCACCTCGTCGCGGAACTGGCGCTGGCCCGGGGTGTGATCCATCAGCGACATCAGCCGCACGTCGGGCCGGTCGATCAGTTCCTTAGCTTCGGCGACCACGTCCGGCATCGGAATTTCGCAGCGCAGATGCAGGAAATGATCGGCACGCAGCAGGTTCTCCTCGCGTGCCGCCGAGATCGCCGCGGCCAGCACGCCGGCGCGGCCGTCGACGTCCTCGGCGCCGTCCTCGCGCCAGACCCGGAGCGAATCCAGCACCGTGGTGATGCCCGAGGTCGCAAGCTGCCCATCATAGGAGATCACAGCGGCGATCGGATTCCAGAACACTTTGGGCCGCGGCACATAGTGCATCTCGAGGTGGTCGGTGTGCAGCTCGATCAGCCCGGGCATGATGAGGTCGCCGCCGGCGTCCTCAGCCGCTTCCGGCGCCCTGCCCTCGCCGAATTCAGCAACCTTGCCATCTGACATGGCCACCCAGCCCTGCTCGATCACGCGATCGGCGAGGACGACGCGGGCGTTGCCGATGATGGTGTCTTGCTTAGCAGTCATTTCAAAAGGTCCTTCAGGCAGCAGCGGCGAACGAGGTCACGTCGACGATGCGGTCGGCGATCAGGTGACGGATCTCGTCGTCATGGACGATCGCAACCATCGCGACGCCCTTGGTCTTCTTCTCGGCGATCAGCGCGACCACCACGGCGCGGTTGGCGGCATCGAGCGATGCAGTCGGCTCGTCCAGCAGCAGGATCGGCAGGTCCGAGATGAAGCCGCGCGCGATGTTGACGCGCTGCTGCTCACCGCCGGAGAAGGTCGACGGCGGCAGCGCCCACAGCCGCTCCGGAATATTGAGCCGGTGTAGCAGATGGGCGGCACGGTCGCGAGCCTCTTCGCGCGTCACGCCGTTGACGATCAGAGGCTCGGCGACGACATCGATCGTCGCCACCCGCGGCACCGCACGCAGGAACTGGCTGACATAACCAATCGTCGAGCGGCGCACGCTCAGCACCTGGCGCGGCTCAGCGGTGGCGAGGTCGATCACCGTGCCATGATGGCAGATGCCGATCCGGCCGCCATCGCAGCGGTAATTGCCGAAGATCATCTTCAGGATCGAGGATTTGCCGGCGCCCGACGGGCCCGACAGCACCACGCATTCGCCCGGCTCGACATGGAACGAGACACCGCGCACCACGGGTAGTTCGATGCCGCCCTGCAAGTGCATCGTGAAGGTCTTTTCGGCGTTGGCAAGTTCGATCATCGCGGTCATCGGTGGCCTCATGCCGGAAGGATCGAGGAGACGAGCAGTTGCGTATACGGTTCGTGGGGATCGTCAAGCACCTGATCGGTCAGGCCAGTCTCGATGACGCGGCCGCCTTTCATCACCATCACGCGGTGCGACAGCAACCGCGCGACCGCAAGATCGTGGGTGACGACGATGGCGGCAAGCCCAAGCTCGCTGACGAGGTTGCGCATCAGGTCGAGCAGGCGCGCCTGCACCGAGACGTCGAGGCCACCGGTCGGCTCGTCCATGAACACCAGCCGCGGCTCAGTGACGAGGTTGCGCGCGATCTGCAGCCGCTGCCGCATGCCGCCGGAATAAGTTTTTGGCGCATCGTCGATGCGGCCGACATCGATCTCGACCCGCTCGAGCCAATTCGAGGCGGTGTCGCGGATCCGGCCGTAGTGATTCCACCCCACAGCCATCAGCCGCTCGCCGACATTGGCACCGGCCGAGACCGCCATGCGCAGCCCCTGCGCCGGATCCTGGTGCACATAACCCCAATCGGTGCGAAACAGAAAACGCCGCTCGGCTTCGCCGAGCCCGGCGAGATCGCGCAGCACGCCATCGCGCATCCGGTAGGACACGCGCCCGGCGCTCGGCGCCAGCTGTGCCGACAGCAGCTGCAACAGCGTCGACTTGCCCGAACCGGATTCGCCGACGATCGCCAGCACCTCGCCCGGATAGAGCGCGAACGAGACCTCGCGGCAAGCCGCGATATGGCCGTAGTTCCTGGCAAGCCCCTCGGCAACCAGCAGCGGCTGGGCGTTGTCGAGACTGAACGACTCAGACATGCGCCTTCTCCTTGTGCGGCGCCGCGCTCTCGGTGCCGTGATGGCCGGCCGCCTGACGCTGCTCGCAGAAATCGGTGTCGGAGCAAACGAACATCCGCCCGCCTCTGTCGTCGGTGACGATCTCGTCGAGATAGGAATTATCCGCGCCGCACAGCGCGCAAGGCGCGTCGAAGCGGTAGCGCGTGAACGGGTGATCCTCGAAATCGAGCGAGACCACGGACGTGTGCGGCGGGATCGCGTAGATGCGCTTCTCGCGGCCGGCGCCGAACAGTTGCAGCGCCGGGCAATTGTCCATCTTCGGATTGTCGAATTTCGGCGTCGGCGACGGATCCATCACGTAGCGCGCGTTCACCTTCACCGGATAGGCATAGGCGGTCGCGATATGGCCGAAGCGGGCGATGTCCTCGTAAAGCTTGACATGCATCAGGCCATACTCGGCGAGCGCATGCATGCGCCGCGTTTCGGTCTCGCGCGGCTCGAGGAAGCGCAGCGGTTCGGGGATCGGCACCTGGTAGACCAGCACCTGCCCCGCATGCAGCGGCGCCTCGGGAATGCGATGCCGGGTCTGGATCACGGTCGCGTCCGCAGTTGCGGTCGTGGTCGCGACACCGGCGGTCTTGCCGAAGAATTTTCTGATCGAGATCGCGTTGGTGGTGTCGTCGGAACCCTGGTCGATCACCTTCAGCACGTCGTCGGGGCCGAGGATCGCGGCCGTCACCTGCACACCGCCGGTGCCCCAGCCATAGGGCATCGGCATTTCGCGGCTGGCGAACGGCACCTGGTAGCCGGGAATCGCGATCGCCTTCAGGATCGCGCGGCGGATCATCCGCTTGGTCTGTTCGTCGAGATAGGCAAAATTATAAGTTGGCGCGTTCATTCTGCGGCCTCCTGTAGTTCGGGAGCCTCGTTGGCCTCAGCGAACTCCTGCCGCAGCTTGCGCAGCAGGCCAAGTTCGGACTGGAAGTCGACATAATGCGGTAGCTTCAGATGCTCGACGAAGCCGGTCGCCTGCACATTGTCGGAGTGCGACATCACGAACTCCTCGTCCTGCGCCGGCGCGGTGACTTCTTCGTCGAGCTCGCGCGCGCGCAAGGAGCGGTCGACCAGCGCCATCGACATGGTCTTGCGCTCGCTCTGCCCGAAGGCAAGGCCGTAACCACGGGTGAAGCACGGCGCCTCGGTCGCCGAGCCCTTGAACTGGTTGACCATCTGGCACTCGGTCAGTGCGATCGCGCCGAGCGGCACGGCAAAGCCGGCGTCCTCAGCGAAGAATTCGACCTCGACCTCCCCGAAGCGGATCTCGCCGGCGAACGGATGGTTGCGGCCATAGCCGCGCTGCGTGGAATAGCCGAGCGCGAGCAGAAAGCCCTCGTCGGCGCGCGCGAGGTTTTGCAGCCGCAGGTCACGATCGGCCGGAAAATTCAGCGGCTCGCGCGTGAGGTCGCCGACCGGAGCATCGGCCTCCGCCTGCGGCGATGTCTCGATCAGACCGTCGCGACCGAGGATGTCGGTGACACGCGGCGTCGCCGCCTGCGAGGCCTCCGACGTCGCCGGCTGCTCCGGAACAAAGCCCTCGGCCAGCTGCGGATCGAGCAGGCGGTGCGTGTAGTCGAAGGTCGGCCCCAGGATCTGGCCGCCCGGAATATCCTTGAAGGTCGAGGAGATGCGTCGGCGCACCTGCATCTCGCCGGTGTTGACCGGCTCGGTGGCGCCGAACCGCGGCAGCGTGGCGCGGAAGGCGCGGACCAGGAAGATCGCCTCGATCATGTCGCCGCGCGCCTGCTTGATGGCGAGCGCCGCCAGTTCGCGATCGTAGAGCGAGCCTTCGGTCATGACCCGGTCGACGCCGAGCGAGAGCTGTTCGGCGATCTGCGCCAGCGACAAATCAGGCACATCGCGGTCGCCGCGCCGCTCATGAGCGAGCAGGCGGTGGGCGTTCTCGATGGCGCGTTCGCCTCCCTTGACGGCTACATACATCGCCTACACTCCGCTTGTGATCAGCCGCGTGGTGCGGGGGATCGCGACAATCGCATCGTCATGGACCAGCACGACGTCGATGCCGCGCGGAAACAAGGCTTCGTTGATGGTGAGCCGCTCGAACAGGTCGCGCGGCCGGATCATCGCCTGCAACAGCGCGGTGCCATCGATGCCCGGGCCTTTCAGCTCGAAGGTCGGCCCTTGCGTCAGGCTGTCGACCTGCAGGATCAGCGTGATCGAACGGTCCGGATATTCGTTGCTGCCGAATGCGAAACGATCGAGAGGCGGCAGATTGGCCGCATCGCCGATCAGCGCAAAGTTGGCGATCGACGAATCCGCAATCACGGGCGCACTGGTGTGGAACTTAAGCCACCTGGCAACATCTGATGTTGCCGACATCGCGGCATCGAGCCAGATCGGCGTATCGTGATCGAACAGCGTCAACGCGATCGCAGCCGAGCCGCGCATCATGCCGGCGGGCGTTCCCGCCGTGGCGGTGATGCGCTGGACGCTGCCCGGGCGCGCCATCGCGTCCATCACCGAGCGGAAGGTCGACTGCGCCGACAACACCTTGTCGGCAAAGCCTGCGGGCAGTTCGGCAAATGTCGTCATCGCATCACCCCTCACCGCGCACCATCGTGTAGAAATCGACCCGCGTCGCCGCGGTTTCCTCAGCCTTGCGGCTGCGTTCGGCGATCATGACAGCGCGCAGCGGCGCAATCACCTTGGCCTCCACCTCGCCGACCAACTCCGCTGACTGCACCATGGCGTCGCACAGCGCGATCATCTGCGCCTTCTGGATGTCGCGGCCGAGCGTGTAGCCGAAGCCGACTTCGCCGGTCGCAAGCCGCACCGCGGCGCGCGACACCGTCGCTTCGCCGAGATTGAACGGCGCACCGTCGCCGCCGATCCGCCCGCGCACCATCACGAGGCCGTTCTCCGGTTCGCGCAGATTCTCATGCGCCGGCACCGTGATATCAGCGAGCCGTCCCGCGATCTCGGTAGCGCCGGAATGCGCCAGCACCGCCATCGCGGCCTTGCGCTGCGCCTCTTTGCTGTTCCGCACCATCGAATCCATGAGCAACCTTGCCTGAATCAAGTTGTCTATGATACTAGACAACTTCTTAGCGAACGCCAATGACCGTTTCGTGACAAATCGACGATTTCTAGGTATCACCGCGCCATGAGCATGCAGGAGAGTTCCGGCGTCGCCTTGTGGCGGCAGGTTGCCGACGGCATCGAGCGCGGCATCGCCGACGGTCGCTTTGCCGCGGGTGAGAAGCTGCCCGGCGAGGTCGAGATCGCCGAGACTTATCGCGTCAACCGCCACACCGTGCGGCGCGCGCTCGCGGCGCTCGCCGAACGCGGCCTGGTGCGCGCCGAGCGCGGCAGCGGCACTTATGTCGAGGCCCAGCGCCTCGCCTATCCGCTGCGCTCACGTACGCGGTTTTCCGAGATCGTCGGCGCCGGCGGCCATGAGCCGCGCGGCCAGTTGATCGATGCCGGTGACGATATCGCCACCCGCGAAATCGCGCGCGAACTTGGCTTAAAGATTGGCGCGCCGCTGATCCGGATCGAGTCGGTGCGGCTCGCCGACCGCACGCCGATCTGCGTGTCGACCACCTGGCTGTCGGCCGAGCGCTTTCCCGACGCCGGCAGCGTGTTCGCCAATGTCCGCTCGATGACCAAGCTGCTGGCGCATTACGGCGTCAAGGATTACCGGCGTTCCTCGACCCGGATCACCGCGGCGATCGCCGACGCCACCGACGCCGCACGGCTCGACCTCGCGCTCGGCCGCCCCGTGCTGGTCGTTGACTCCACCGACGTGGATCCCACGGACAAGCCGCTGGTCACCAAGCGCTCGCGCTTTGCCGCGGAGCGCGTCGAGTTTCTGGTGGAGAACAGTTGAGTGTGCCGCCACACTCACGGTGCACCTCTCCCCTTGTGGGAGAGGTCGGATCGCATCGCCAGATGCGATCCGGGTGAGGGGTATCTCTCCGCGCATTCTCTCGTTCTGAGTTCGCGGAGAGATACCCCTCATCCGGCGCTTCGCGCCACCTTCTCCCACAAGGGGAGAAGGATAGGAAGAGCGGAGCGAGGTGGCTTCCTAGGCCACCGCCCGTTGTCCGATGATCGCAAAGCGCAGCTTGCTCGAGATGAAATCGATCGCGGCAACCGCGATCAGGATCATCAGGATCAGGAACGACACCTTCTGCCACTCCAGCACGCGGATCTGCTCGGCCAGTTGCAGGCCGATGCCGCCGGCGCCGACGATGCCGATGATGGTGGCCGAACGCGTGTTCGACTCGATGAAATAGAGCACCTGCCCCGCAATCACCGGCAACACCTGCGGCAACAGGCCGAAACGGATTTCATGCAGCACGCTGCCGCCAGAGGCTCTGATGCCCTCGACCTGCTTGCGGTCGGCGCCCTCGATCGCCTCCGAGAACAGCTTTCCGAACGCGCCGAAGTCCGACACCATGATCGCCAGCACGCCGGCGAACGGGCCGAGGCCGACGACGTTGATCCAGACCAGCGCCCAGATCAGCGTATCAACGCCGCGGATCGAATCCAGGAAGCGGCGCACCGGAAAGCGGATCAGGTTCGAGGGGATGATGTTGCGCGCCGCCAGCAGGCTCACCGGCAGCGCCAGGATCGCCGCGAGCGTGGTGCCGAGCAGCGCGATCGACAGCGTTTCGCCGAGCGCCTGCATGTAGAGCGGAAACGACGCGCCGGGATTCGGCGGGATCATCATCATGGTGATCCAGCCGAGCTGACTGACGCCCGAAATCAGCTTCGACGGCGAGAAGTCGAGATCGACCAGCCCGAACACGAAGATCGCGAGCGCGGCTGCGATCGTCGCTGGCATCGCCAGCCGCGCCGAGGCAGGCCGGGCGAACACATCAGGGTACTTCGAGCGCAGCAGCTCGGTGTCCGGCTTCGGCAACTGGCTCATCGGCGGGTCTCCTTGCCGAACAGCCGCGCGCGCAGCCAGCCCGTCGAGATATCAATGATGAAGACCGTGACGATGATGGTGACGAGAATGGCGCTGACATCGGAATAGTAGAACTTGCGGATCGCGACCACGAACTCCTGACCGATGCCGCCGGCACCGACAAAGCCCATCACGGACGCTTCGCGGACGTTGACCTCAAATCGCAGCAGCGCATAGCTGGCATAGCCGGTCACGACCTGCGGCAGCACGGCAAAGCGCATGCAGGACAGCCAGCTCGCGCCGGTGGAACGGATGCCCTCGACCGGCTTCATGTCCGCGTTCTCGACGATCTCGGCGAACAGTTTTCCAAGCGCGCCGGTCGAATGGATCGCGATCGCGAGCACGCCGGCCATCGGTCCGAGACCGAAGGCGATGACGAAGATCAACGCGAATACGATGCCGGGCACGGTGCGGGCGAATTCCAGCAGGCGACGCACCGTGAAGCGCAGCCACCGCGAAGGCGAGGTGTTCTGTGCGGCGAAGAAATTCAGCGCGAAGGCAAACACCGCACCGATCAGCGTCCCGACATAGCTGATGAGCAACGTCTCGCCGAGCATCCGCAGCCACTTCTTCCAGCCCCAGAACCATTCGGCCGGATCGGTCCAGACCCGCGCGCCGGAATCGAGCGTCAGGATGCGGTCGAAATAGCTGATGAAATTGCCGAAATAGGTGAACAGCGTGCGCAGGTTCACCTCGGCGCCAATTGCGGCAATCAGCAGCGCTGCACAAAACACCGCAGCGGCGATCGTCATCTTCAGCCGCTTGCGCGCCACCGCCTTGCGATAGGCGTCATTCAGCACCGCAAGTTGCTGGGCCGGAAGGATGGATATGGCGGTCGCCATCGACGCGGGCCGATCTGCCTTAAGGGTTGAACGGAAAAGGGCCGGGTTATCTAACCCGGCCCAATTCGTTTGCGGATCGATCAGGACGCCTTCTTGCGCAGATTGTCCACGAACTTGATCAGCTCGATGGTCTTGTCGTAGTCGGCGTTGGTGATCGGCTGCCACGGCAGGTTCTTGCCGTCGGAGAGCTTCTTGTACGCTTCCGGATCCTTCTTGGCGGCATCGAGGAACACCTGCTTGATCGCGGCTTTCATGTCGTCCGGAAGGCTCTCGAGATAGGCGTAAGGCGAGTTGATGATGAGGTCGGACTTCACGATGATGCGGAAGTCTTCCTTCTTGAGCGGCGTACCGTCGCTCGACTTCACCATGTTCTTGTTCAGCATGCGGGTGAGGTTCGAATCGTCATCGGCGTTCCACCAGTTGGCGGCGACGTCGACGGTGCCCTGCGCCAGCGCCAGCACGGCGTTCTCATGGCTGCCGGTGAAGATCGCCTTGGAGAAATAGGCGTCCGGATCGATTCCCATCTGGTTCAGCTTGAAGCGCGGCATGTTGTTGCCGGAGGTCGAGTTCGGGTCGACCAGGCCGAGATTCTTGCCCTTGAGGTCCTCGATCTTCTGGTACGGGCTCTTGGCGAGCACGTAGAACACCGAATAATAGCCCTTCGAGCCGTCGGCATTGACGTCGATCACGAAGGCATCGGTCTTGACGCCGGTGAGACGGGCGCGCGCGAACGACGCCGGGCCGTAATAACCGATCTGGATGTTGCCGGCGCGCTGGCCTTCGATCACGGCCGCATAGTCGTTGGCGACGCGCAGGTTCACCTTGATGCCAAGCTCCTTGGACAGATAGCTCACGAACGGTCCATAGCGCTCGGTCACGCCAGAGCCGTTTTCGGACGGGATCACGGCGAAGGTGATCTCCGGATATTTCGTCTTCCAGTCTTCGGCCGAGGCCGAGCCGGCAAACGCCAGCGCGGCGGCGCCGGCCAGAACGATGCGACGAGTGATCATGTCAAACCCTCTTGTTGTGGTTACGCCTGTTGGGCCGGGCGAAATGCCCGGCCATCCTGATCGGAAAATGCGCAGCGCTCAGGCCGCGGCTGCGGTGCCGAGCGCCGGAACGGTTGCGTCGTCGGGCGCGGGCAGCGGCGCCGTCCCCATGACGTCGTTGGCCTCGAGGTCGTAGAGCTCGCGCGCGATATGATCGGTCAGCATCGCGGGTGCGCCGTCGAACACCACGCGGCCTGCGGACATGCCGATCAGGCGATCGCAATAGCTGCGCGCCAGGTCCAGCGAATGCAGGTTGCAGAGCACCGTGATACCAAAGTGCTTGTTGATGCGCAGCAGCGCGTCCATCACGATCTTGGTGTTGCGCGGATCGAGCGAGGCAATCGGCTCGTCGGCGAGGATGATGTCGGGCTCCTGCACCAGCGCGCGGGCGATCGCGACGCGCTGCTGCTGGCCGCCCGAGAGTTGGTCGGCGCGCTGCGCCGCAAGCTGGGCGATATCGAACTGCTCGAGCGCGGACATCGCCAGCGCCCGGTCCTGCTCCGGCCACATCTGCGCCAGCGAGCGCCACGACGGGATCCCGGCGAGCCGGCCCATCAGCACGTTGGTCAGGACGTCGAGCCGGCCGACCAGGTTGAACTGCTGGAAGATCATCGCCGAGCGCGCCCGCCACTGCCGCAGCGCTTTGCCATGCAGCGAGGTCACGTCGACGTCTTCGAACAGGATGCGGCCGGAGGTGGGATCGGCGAGGCGGTTGATCATGCGAAGCAGGGTCGACTTGCCGGCACCGGAGCGGCCGATCACGCCGACGAAGGCACCCGGCGCAATCGAGAACGATGCGTTGTCGACCGCGGCTTTTGTGCCGAAGCGGCACGTCAAACCTTCAACCACCAGCATGCAATGCTCCAACCACGTCGTGTTAGGCCATCGCTATCCCCGGTGTTTAACAGTTATGTGACGTACTGCTGCGGTGCGGCGATCGTCCACACCACTATGGTTGCAGTCATCGTGACGTCATGCTGTTGTCATCATGCACCGTGATGACGAGCGCATCTCCCGGAAGCCATGATTTGTGGAGGCCCTGATGGCCGGAAAAACACTCTCGGTCGTCCCGACCATCGACCCCACAGCGTCCGTCCGCGAGAGCAAGCTCGGCACCTACACCGAGGTCGGCGCACGCACCATCCTGCTCGAAGTCAGCATGGACGACTATTCCTATGTCGTGAACGACAGCCAGATCACCTACACCACGATCGGAAGATTTTGCTCGATCGCGGCGATGACCCGGATCAATCCCGGCAATCATCCGATGCACCGCGCCACGCAGGCGCATTTTACCTACCGGGCCAGCGCCTATTTTCCCGGCGAGAGCGACGACACTGACTTCTTCAACTGGCGACGTGCGCACCACGTGCATATCAGCCATGACGTCTGGGTCGGTCACGGCGCTGTGGTGCTGGCCGGCCGCAACATCGGCACCGGCGCGGTCATTGCTGCCGGCGCTGTTGTGACCAAGGACGTGCCACCCTATACCATCGTCGGTGGTAATCCGGCACGACCGATCAAGCGGCGCTTTTCGGAAGCGGTCGCCGACCGTCTCACTGCGCTGGCGTGGTGGGACTGGGATCATGAGACGCTTCGCCGCGCCCTGCCCGATTTTCGCAACCTTTCGGTGGAAGACTTCCTCGACAAATACGAGGCCGAAGCTGTGGCCCAATCACAAGACAAGACTCGGAGTGCCGCATCGTGACTGACATTTTCATCGAAGGCGGACGCGCGCTGGTTGACGGCGCGTTCACCGAGACCTCGCTGCGGATCGCCGGCCGCGACATCGACGCACTCGACGCCGAACAGGGCCGCGCCACGCTCCATATCGATGCCAAGGGATTCCTGGTGCTGCCTGGTATCGTCGACCTGCACGGCGACGCCTTCGAACGCCAGATGATGCCGCGCCCCGGCGTCGACTTCCCGACCGACGTCGCGCTTGTTGACAGCGACCGGCAGGCGATCGCTAACGGCATCACCACCGTCTTCCATGGCACGACCTGGTCGTGGGAGCCCGGCCTGCGCAGCGCTGACAATGCGCGGACATTGCTGGATACGATCGAGGCGTTGCGGCCTCAGCTTGCCGCCGATACCCGCTTTCATCTCCGCCACGAGACCCATAATCTCGAAGCCGAGGCCGAGATCACTGAATGGCTCACCGAGGGCCGCATCGACCTGTTCGCGTTCAACGACCACAGCCACGTGAAGCCCGAGAAGCGCGGCCGCCTGGCCGAACGCGCCGGGCTCTCGATCGAAGCCGTCAATGAGCTGCTCGACCAGGTCGCCGCCCGCCGCCCCGATGTGCCGGCCTCGATCGCGCGCCTGGCCGCTGCCGCGCGCGCGGCCGGCGTCCGGATGCTCTCGCATGATGACAACAGCCCCGCCATGCGTCAGGACTTCCGCACACTGGGTGTCACGATCGCCGAATTCCCCGTCAATGAGGAGACAGCGCGCGACGCCGCTGATGCCGGCGACTTCATCGTGTTCGGCGCGCCCAATGTGGTGCGCGGCGGCAGCCACACCGGCTGGACCAAGGCCTCCGACATGATCGCGAAGGGCCTCTGCTCGGTGCTGGCGTCCGACTATTATTATCCGGCGCAGCTGCTGGCAGCGTTCCGCCTCGCCGCCGACGGCACGCTGCCGCTCGCCAAGGCCTGGGACCTGATCTCGTCGGCGCCGGCGCGCGCCGCTGGCCTCGCCGATCGCGGCGTGCTGGCCGCAGGCCGCCGCGCCGATATCATCATCGTCGACGACAAGGTGCCGCTGCGGCCACGAATCGTCGCCGTCGTCGCCGCCGGACGGCTTGTGCATCTGACGGATGCCGGCCGCCTGGTTCATTCGCTCGCGTCGCGCAAGACAGTTGCGACGGCGTAAGGCGGCTCTATTCTGGCGGTCATGGCAAATCATCCGCGCTACGCGATCTACTACGCACCGTCGCCCGACAGCGTACTGCACCGTTTCGGTTCGACGCTGCTCGGCTACGATGCCGCTGATGGCGACGATCTGCCATTCCCCGATGCTGTCGCACCAGACTGGCGCGAGGTGACGCAGGACCCACGCAAATACGGCTTCCACGCCACGCTGAAGGCGCCGATGTCGCTGGCCGACGGCAAGCGCGAGGCCGACCTCCTCGACGCCTGCGCCACCTTCGCCGGCCGTATCAGGCGCATTCCGGTGATTGAACCCATCGTCGATGCCATCAGCGGCTTCATCGCCGTGATTCCGGCTAGGCGTTCGGACGATCTCGAGCGGCTTGCCGCCGACTGCGTCAGAGATTTCGACGCCTTCCGCGCGCCGCTCTCTCCGGAAGATCGTGCGCGGCGCAATCCCGCGAAGTTGACCGCGCGGCAGTGCGAACATCTGGATCGCTGGGGCTATCCTTACGTGATGGAGGAGTTCCGTTTCCACATGACGCTGACCGGGCGGCTGAACGACGAGCGGCGCGGCCCGATCGTGGCGTGGTTGCGGGAGCGGTTTGCTGCGACGGGCCTCACGACGCTCGCGATCGACCGCATCGCGCTGTTCAGGCAGGACGACGGCCCGTCGCGCTTCCGGATCGTCGGCAACTGGCCGCTACGTTCGTAAGCGCGCCCTACTCGTCCGGCCTTGTGCGAGCGATGATCTCGGCGGCGCCCTTGTCGAGCAGTTCGAGTCCCACCGCGCGGCCGAGTTCGCGCGGGCGATCGGCGGCGCCGCGCCTGACCACCTCGATGAAGCGGTCGCCGGTTTCGTCGAGCACAGACGCGCGCAGCGTCATCTCATGGTCGACAAGCGTGGCGTGGCCCGCGATCGGCGAATTGCAATGGCCGTTGAGCACCCACAGCACCTCGCGTTCGGCTTCGGCGCTGAGCCGCGCCTGCGCGTCGTCGATTCCAGCCAGCCGCATGCGCGTCGCCCAGTCAGTGTCGACGCATTCGACCGCGACGATGCCTTGGCCAACGGCCGGCAGCATCTCGTCGACAGTGAAATCATGCGCGATGCGCGCGGTCATGCCGATGCGCTCGAGGCCGGAGCGCGCCATCACCAGCGCATCCGCCGGCCCAACCTCGCCGCCGTCAGGCAGCCGCTGCTTGTCGCCGCGATCGAGCTTTGCGATCCGCGTGTCGGCGGCGCCGCGATAATGGATCACTGTCGCTTCCGGAAACAGCCGGCGCAGATAGGCGGCGCGGCGCACCGCGTTGGTGCCGATCTTCAGACCCTTGCCGCGGGAAGCGCGGAAGGTCTCCAGCGACAGGCCGGGCCGCAGCACCAGCGAATCGCTGGCGGCGTCGCGCGCAAGCATCGCCGCGATGACGAGACCCGGCGTTTCCTCGTTGCCCGGCACGTCCTTCAGCGAATGCATCGCCGCCTGCAGCGTGCCTGATCGCATCGCCTCGCGGATCTCGGCGACGAAGGCGCCGCCCTTGCCGCCGTGACGCAGCAGCTTGCTGGTCTGGTCCTGGTCGCCGCGGGTTTCGAACTTGACGACGTCGACGGCAAGGTCCGGCGCCGAGGCGCGCAGCAGCCGCGCGACCTCGTCGGTCTGCGCCAGCGCCATCACGCTTTTCCGCGTGCCAATCCGTAAAGCCTGTCCCGACACGAAGTCTCCGCTGCGAATGACCGTCAACGGCTGGGGATTAAAGCAAAAGGCCAGTCATAACAACGGTTTTTGCCCCTAACCAAGCCCTTCTCAGGCGATGTCGTCGATCAGCGCGACGCCGGCCTCCGTCATGGCCGCGGTGGCTGTTGCGAGCGAGCCGGCGAGATCGATGGCGCGGCAACCGGCCATCACGACCGCGGTCTCGAAGCCGAGCCGCCGCGCATCGAGCGCCGAATACTGCACGCAGTAATCGGTCGCGAGACCCGCCATGACGATGCGCTTCAGGCCGCGCTCCCGAAGATAGCCCGCCAGACCAGTCGGCGTGGCCTGATCATTCTCGAAGAACGCCGAATAGGAATCGATCGCCGCGCGGAATCCCTTGCGGATCACAAGTTCGGCCTTGTCGGTTGCGAGCTGCGGGTGAAACGCGGCGCCAAGGGTGCCCTGGATGCAATGGTCTGGCCACAGCGTCTGCGGGCCGTAGGGCATCGTGATGGAGGAAAACGGCGCGGCGCCCGGATGCGAGGTCGCAAACGAGCTGTGGCCCGCCGGATGCCAGTCCTGGGTCAACACGACATGGTCGAACCGCTCCGCCAGCCGGTTGACGACCGGCACCACGGCATCGCCGTCGGCGACCGCCAGCGCACCGCCGGGACAGAAGTCGTTCTGCACATCGATGATCAGCAAGAGATCGTCCGGCAGGATCTTCATCGCCCTTACGTTCCGATGCGCAAGCTGGCGCGCAGCTTGCGCAGGCAGGCGATCACCGACAGCGCGGTGATGCGACCGGTCTTCGGGTTCTCCGAGGGGATGTTCTCGATCGTCATCGTGAAGCGCGCCGAATCGGAATCGACCTCGATGCGGTGGGTGTTGCGCGTCACCGTCGGGTCGGCCCAGATCTCGACCCGGGTGCGGTCGGGTCCGATGCCGGCAAGCGATAGCGCGACCGCGACATTGAGATTGGCCGGAAAGCCCTTTGCGGCGTCGCGCGCGCTGCCTTCGAATATCCGCAGCGGCTCGGTGATCCCATCGATCTGGATGTTGTTCTCGACCAGATGCGGAGCGCCGAGCAGCCCTGCGACCGGCTTGCGCGTCACCAGCCTCGCCGAATGGATCGTCCCTTCAGCGGCCGCGGTGACGGCATCGAGCCCGATCAGCGCGCCGGTCGGCACGATGATCTGGCCGCCATGCGCCTTGGCGAGATCGATGAGGTCCATATTCTGCAACAGCGCGCCGACGCTGAGCACGATTGCGGTCTTGCCGCGCTCGACCACCGGCGCCACGATCGAGCGAACCACCTTGCTCGGCGCGCATTCGACCACGATGTCGGCGACCTCGGCGAGTTGTTCGATCGGCACGATGTCAGGCGCCGATCTGAGGCCCGCGACCCAGCCGCG
The DNA here is from genome assembly GCF_000938305.1 of Bradyrhizobium sp. LTSP885. GTDB lineage: Bacteria > Pseudomonadota > Alphaproteobacteria > Rhizobiales > Xanthobacteraceae > Bradyrhizobium. Next base: position 6,499 of record NZ_JYMT01000018.1, on the reverse strand, counting down.
ATGCTTCTCCGGGTTGTTCGCCGACACCGCGACCAGCGTCAGGCCCTCGATACCCTGATCGAGTGCCTTGACGACGTCGGTGCCGATCGCGCCGAGGCCAGCCACCGCGACACGCGTCTTTGTGCTTCGCTCTGCCATCACTTCCCGCCAGCCAGCATCTTGACCAGGCGGTAGAGGTACTCCTGCCCTTCGTAGAACGACTTCACCAGCACGCGCTCGTCCTTGCCATGGTTCCTGTTGTCGTCGACGTCGGAGCCGAGCCCGGAATGACCGTAGGTCGGAATCCCCGCATTGCGCAGAAACAGGCCGTCGGTCGCGCCGGTGCTCATGACCGGGACGACCGCGGCATCAGGCCAGAATTCCTTCGACAGCTTTTCGATCGATCCCATGATCTCCTCGTTCAGCGGCGACGGTGGGCTTGGCTTGGCCGAGCCCCCGCTCACCTCGATCTGCTTGTCGGCGAGCACGCGCTCGATCTGGGCCTGAACACCCTCGATCGACTCGCCGGGCAGGACCCGGCAATTCACCCCCGCGGTCGCAACCTGCGGCAGCGCATTGAGAGCGTGGCCACCTTGCAGCATGGTCGCGACGCAGGTGGTGCGGAGCTGGGCGTTGTAGCCGGGATACGCAGATAACCGCGCCAGCGCGGCCGGATCCGGCTGCGGCGCCAGGATGGCGCGGATATCGTCGGCGTTCTGCTTGCTCTCGACCTCGGCGGTTTTGGCGAAATAGAGCCGCGTCGTCTCGTTGAGATTGAGCGGGAAGTCGTAGTTGGAGAGGCGCACCAGACCTTCGGCGAGGCGGTAGATCGCATTGTCCTTGCGCGGCAGCGACGAGTGGCCGCCGCGGTCCTTCACCGTGAGCTTGTAGCCGGTCGAGACCTTCTCGCTGGTTTGCACGCTGTTGCGGATCGCCTTGCCGTTCTTCAGGCCGACGCCGCCGCCTTCGTTCAAGGCGAACTCGGCGTCGATCAGGTCGCGGTGGTTCTTGATCAGCCACTGGATACCGACGGCATTGGAATCCCCCGTCTCCTCGTCGGTCTCCAGCGCCACGATGATGTCGCGGTCGGGCGTGTAGCCTTCCTTCTTGTAGCGGATCAGGTTGGTGACGAAGGAGGCGGCCATGAATTTGTCGTCGCTAGAGCCACGGCCGTAGAAATAGCCGTCCTGCTCGGTGAGCTTGAACGGATCGAACGACCAGTCCTCGCGGAGAGCCGGCACGACGTCGATATGGGCGACCAGCAGGATCGGCTTGCGCGCGCCGGAGCCGTGCAGCCGTGCCACCAGATCACCCTTGTGCGGCGTCGGCGAGAACACGTGGACGTCTTCGTCGGAGAAGCCGGCCGCGCGCAACCGCGCTCCCATCGCCTCCGCCGCCTTCTGCGTATCGCCGGTCGCGGTGGTCGTGTTGATCTCGACCAGCTCCTGATAGATGCTACGCGCGAACTGCTGTTGCTCGGTCAGCCCCTCCGCCGCAGCGCCCGTGGCCAGCAGCACCGGACCAAACACCGCCGACAGCAGCAGCGATCGATACGTCCTTCGGGCTTTGTGCGACATCCTGCTCTCCCAAAATTCCATGACTTCGTCCGATCGAATTCAGAACAGGCGGCACCTGCTTTGGCAAGACGGCGAGACCTTCAATTTGCGCGCACAAGCTCCGCTGTTTCACACGCGTTATTTGGCATCCTTATTCGTGTCCTTGGCCGCGACCACCTCGATCTCGACCAGGAATCCGGGATTGGCGAGCGCGGCGACGCCGACCACCGAGCGCGCCGGCAGGTTCGGCTGGCTGCCGCCGAAGAACTGGGTGTAGCCCTCCATGAAGGCCTTGAAATCCATCGGCGCCGACGCGTTGTGCACCAGGAAGACCTGCATCTTGACGACGTCGCCGATGCCGAGCCCCTGGCCTTCCAGAATGCCCTTGATGCGGGTGAGCGCGCCGACGGTCTGGGTCCTGGTGTCGCCATAGGCCTGCGGGCTCGCCGGATCGGCATCCTTGTTGATAACAGGCGGCACCTGGCCGCTGACATAAATGGTGGTGGCGTTGCCGGTGACGGTCACCGCCTGCGCGATCGGGAAGGTCGAGTTGGGAAGCGGATGGCGGATCACGTCCGCACAGGCCGCGGTCGCCACGGCCGACAGTGCGGCCCCAAGTACGATGTTTGCGAGTTTCATGATTTCCCCCTCGATGTGTCTGACCATGATCTTTCGGAAAAAGCTTCAGACTTTTCCGGATCATGCTCTAGTGGCGGGCGTCCTGGACGTCCTTGGCCGTCACCGCGTCCTGAAAGTCGTTGCCAAAATGCGTCCGCACATAATTCACAACGGCGGCGACCTGGCCATCGTTCATCATGTCGCCGAACGCCGGCATGCCGCGGCGGCCGTTGACGATGAGGAAGATCGGGTAGCTACCGGCCTCGAGGGTCTTGTTGCCGGCCAGCGACGGATACGTCCCCGCGCCGGTCGCCCCGGTCGCGTCAGGCATGTGGCAGCCTTGGCAGACATTGGCGAACAGTTCCTCACCGGTCATTTCCACGAAGCGGTAGCCGGAACTGAAGGTGCGGCGGCTCGCATTGTCCTGTCCGGTCGCTGCGGTCGCTGACAGCAGCGTCAGTGCGGCAACCGCCGATATGCTGGCTCGCGTCATCATGTCTTCACCACGCGTTCGTGCAGCCGCGTGATGGCGTCGAGCGAGGACAGGATCGCGCCCTCCTGCCACGCCGGCAGGTCGGAGGCATGCTCGCCCGCCAGCACGATGCGGCCATCAATCTGGCAGAGATTGCGGTAATGCTGCGCGCGCCCGGCCTCCGTCCATTCGCCGGCGCAGCCGAGCGTGAACGGCACGCGATGCCAGGCCACCGCAACGCCGGTCTCGAACTCAGCTTTGTATTGCGGATGGATCTTGGCACCGAACTCGACGGCACTGGCGACGCGCTCGGCCGGCGTCATCGCCGTGAATTCGTAGGCATTGGCGCCCTCGAACAGATAGGCGCCGAGCAGGATACCGCGGCCGGCGCGGTTGAAGCCGTAGTTCGGATAGGCGATCTGCCGGATCGGCAGGTCAGTGAAGCTGATCCCGCCATAGATCGCCTCGTCCTCCTCCCAGAAGCGGCGCTTGAATTGCAACCCGATCTTCACCGAGGCGGCATAGGGCAAGGACTCGATCGCATTCCGCATCGGCGCGCTGACGTCCAGCGGCAACTGGCTCAGGATCGGCAGCGGGATGGTGCAGACGCACCAGTCGGCGGTGGCCTGCTGCACAGCGGATGGATTGGTCGTGTCGACATAGCTCACGGTGACGCCGGACCCGTTCTGCTGGATCTGTGTCACCTTGGCGTTGTAGCGGATGAGATCGCCTACCTCGCGTGCAAACGCCTTGCCGATCATGTCCATGCCGCCGACCGGCTGGAACATGGTGGTCTGGACATTGTAGCGGGAAAAGGCCTGCAGATAGCGCCACACCTGCGAACGCAGGATCGCCGACAGCGGGATCGGATCGCTCGGCAGCGGATCGGCGGTCAGCCCGCCGCCGGGATCGCGGGCATACCCCCGGAACTCTGCGGAGCCGAGATTGGCATTGTATTTGTAATCGCGATCGAGCGCGCCCCAGGCGCGCAGCGACTGCAGCAGGATCTCCTGATCTTCCTTGGTGACCGTTTCGTCGAGCTTGCCTTGCTGGGTGACCTTGGCGAGCAGCTCCGACACCTGACCCTGGAAATCCGCCTTGATGCTGCGGATCCGCTGCGGTTTGCCGTCGAACGCGCGACCCGCGTGCAGATAGGCGTTGTGGTTGAGCTGGATGAAGGGTTCCAGCACGACATTGAGCCGTCTACAATAATCGAGCAGTGCGCGGTGATGATAGGGAATCCGCCACGGGCCCGGATTGATGTAGAGCCCCTGCTCGAACTCGCAATTTTGCTTGAAGCCGCCGAGCTCGGTAAAACTGTCGCCGCCGCGGATCGTCCAGTTGCGGCCCCCCGGGCGGCTGTTGAATTCGAGGACCTGGACCTTGTAGCCGGCCTTGCGCAGTTCCAGCGCCGCCGTCATGCCCGCAAGCCCCGCGCCGAGGATCAGCACGGAGGCGCCTTTCGGATCGCCCGCGAGCTTGAGCGGCCCCTTGTAGGCGGATTCGGATGTGAAGCCGAGGCTCGTCATCGCATGATACATCGCCGAACTCCCGGCGATGGTACCGATCAGCGCGAGCAGGTCTCGCCGCTTGATCACAGGTCCGTTCTGCACCGGCATTCACCCAGCCTCATTCATCGTTTGGAGAGGGAAACGGTTGACGCGACCGCTGTCAAGAAAGGCCGCACGCTTCCGCGTGCACCCACACGCGTTTTTGATGCATCAGACCACACGCTCGCGATGCACGCGCCGGCAATCCATCTCGTAGTCGAGCCCGACCACCGGCGGCCGGTCGAAATGCCAGGTCAGGCCGTTGCGGAACACGCCGCGGCGACCGAGTTCGCTTTCGAGCACCGGATAGGCGTCGTGCACGGTGTAGAGTTGCACTGCGGTGGTGTCCTTCCACGTCCCGCCGAATGCGCTCATCCGGCGTTCCATCTCGTCCAGCACCGATTTCGCCTTCGCCAGCATGCCGGCCGGGCTGGTGTCGCCGAATGCAACGATGTGGTCGCGGTAATTGGCCTTGCCCTCGACCGATTCTCCGCTGCCGGCCACGACGAAGCTTGTGGGCGCGTCCTTCGCCGGCACCGTGTACGAGAAGGCGTGAAAGCACGGCTCCTTGGGCGGATCGATCTTCGGACAGACATTGCTGCGCGCCACCGGATTGACGCCGTCCCGCATCACGGCCCATTCGATCAATGTCTTGATGTAGATGTCGTTGAACGCCTTGAAGCCCTCCTCGGTGAATGGCGCCGGCGAGCGCAATTCGCAGGCGCCGAAGGCCGTGAGCGGACGCCCCGCAGCCTTGAGTATCTCCGCAATGCTGGCAAAACCCGCTTTCAGCGGCACCGGCTCAAAGAACCTGACCCGCTCGATGGCAAAACCGGGAAGCGCACTGATGCCGCAGGAATACTGGCTGACGCCGGGCATGAAACGATAGCCGCGGTCGGGGGCTTCGACGGTGTTGGTCATGTCGCCTCTTTGACGTGATCGAAGTACGGTCGCGTCGCAGTGGATGCGCTCGCCGCGAAGATGTCAAACAGGGCGCAGCCACCATCCGTCGTCCCGGCCTGCGCCCATAGGCGCTAAAATAGGATTTGCGCGTTGGATTTACGTGTGATTCCAAGAAGAGATGAGAAACGAATCGCTTGTGAACGAAGACTGGGCGCGTGTTGTTTCGCGGCTGGGCGGAGCTGAGGCTCTGGAGGCTGGCGCGCGGGAGACGAAGGCGTTTGTTCGCCCGCGCGAGATCAGCAATGCAGTCGATCTGCTGCGGCTGATCCTTGCGTATTGCCTGGGCACGAGAGGTCTGCGGTTGACGGCGGCATGGGCGACTTCGGTGGGCCTTGTCGATATCTCCAACGTGGCTCTGTTATACCGGCTGCGTCAGTCCGGGGATTGGCTTGCACAGCTGATAGGCCGGGCACTTGCGAGCGGTGCGCCGAAGGCAAGCCGCGGTCGACTGATCCGCATCGTTGACGCCACGACGGTCCCAAAAGCTGGAACCGGCGGCAGGCAGAAGAATGCGGTGTGGCGCATCCACAGTGCGTTCGATCTTCCGCAAGAACGTTTTGGTCACTTCGAGCTGACCGACGAACGCGCGGGCGAGACGCTGGACCGGATCCCGCTGATTGCCGGCGAGATCCGTCTTGCCGACCGCGCCTATCTGCAGCCGGAGCGCATGGCGTATCTGGTCGAGGCCGGTGCGGACTTCGTGATCCGCTCGGGCTGGAAGAGCGCTTGTTGGCTGGATCGCAAAGGCAATCTGATCGATCTCGTCGCCGAACTGCGCAAGGCCGCGGCACGCGGCATCATCGACCGGCCGATCTGGGTAAAACGCAAGTCTGGTGGAGCACCGCTTGCTGTGCGTTTGGTTGCCGTCAAGAAACCTGCAGATGCGGCTCAGGCTGCACGGCGCAAGGCACGCAGGACGGCTCAGAAGGGAGGCCATCGTCTCTCCAGGCAAACGCTTGATGCTGCGGATTGGGTGATCCTGGTGACCTCGCTCAAGCCCGAGGACTTCACAACCGCTGATCTGCTTGCCCTTTACCGGCTGCGATGGCGGATCGAACTCGGCTTCAAGCGGCTGAAGAGCCTGATTGGCTTGAAAGGACCTCCAGGAACTGACGAGCGGTCTGCCAGACCCCATATCCTCGCTCACCTGCTGATCATTCTTCTGCTCGAGCCGCTTGTCGACGAACTCGAGGACTCTCCCCGCTTGGCCGAAGCCGCCTAACCAGACCTGCAGCATGGCGCCTGCTCCGTCAGCTCATCGCCTCCCTGCTCCAAGCCATCATTCCCCAGCCCACAATCGCGCGTCTGCGCAGAGCCAGCCTCGCTCTCCAACGACATCTGCGCGAGCCTCCCAGACGTAA
>NZ_JYMT01000017.1:108139-162588 GCF_000938305.1 Bradyrhizobium sp. LTSP885 | reverse complement strand
ATCTGCGCGAGCCTCCCAGACGTAAACGCCGCTATCAGGCCATGATCAAACTATCTTAGCGCCTATGGGCGAAAGCCGGGACCCATACTCCGCGGCGGATGTTGTGGGTGGGACTCGTCGTTCCGGCGGCATGCAACAATTTAGATTGGTGGTTATGGGTCCCGGCCTGCGCCGGGACGACACTGAATTTGTGGCGCGGCCTGAGAGTCACACTTCAGTATTCTCGCGACACGATTTGTCCGAGCTTTGCGTGTCGTTCCGCCCTCTCTCGAAACAGAGGGCGCAGGGAAAGCCGGGTGCACGCTGCACCCGCGGTCCCGTGTGCAAGAGTAGAAAGAGAACCGCACACGAGCATACAGGTCCAGCGGAGGCACTCCGGCTTTCCCTGCGCGATGGGTTACGGCTTATACGTGCTCTCCCCGGTGAGCGCTTTGTTGCCACCGTTGTCTCTGGGAAGCGTCAGCTTCTCAAAAACTTTCCGCCTGCATTGCAGCGTCAGGACCACACGATTTCACCGTCCGCCTCATGCGCACTCGTCAGTTGCGCAATCGGCGTCCACCGCATCCCACCGCGCGTTCGTGACGTGCGCTCGCCCCTCAATCGGGTGGGACGGGCATATCTATACACTGAGTTGCGCTTCGGATAAAGCGAAATATTTTTACACGGAGGGCTTGCCATGTCGGGCAACTCAGTGATTGGCGCGTGAGGGACATACCGGCGGATGGATTCCCTCTCCCCCTGCGCCCGCAAGGGGAGCGGGAGCCGGGATAGCGTGCTCACCTCACCTCTCGTGCTTTCCTGATAATCGTGAACCCCGGCGACTGATCGGTCGCCGGGGCTCGGACCGCGGGGCTCTGCGTCAGGGATCAGTTCGCAGCGAACCGCGGCGTCGAACAGCCGCCGCACACCCAGGGCCACGACCAGTCAGCGACCTTGCCCTTGTTGGCTTCCACATAAGGGCTCCAGGCTTTTGGCGGCAGCGCCTTGCTCTGGTAGACGATGCTGAACTGGCCATCGGCCTGGATCTCACCGATCATCACCGGCTTGGCCATGTGGTGGTTCGCCCCCATCACCACTTCGAAGCCGGACGGCGACTTCACCTTCTGGCCGATCATGGCCTGACGCACCGCATCGACATTGGTGCTGCCGGCCTGCTGCACCGCCTGCACCCACATGTGGAACAGGATGTAGGCCGATTCCATCGGGTCGTTGGTGACGCGCTTGGGGTTCTTGGTGTAGGCGCGCCATTTGGCGATGAACGCCTTGTTCTCCGGCGTGTTGACCGACTGGAAATAGCTCCAGGCCGCAAGGTGCCCGACCAGCGGCTTGGTGTCGACGCCGGCCAGCTCTTCCTCGCCCACGGAGAAGGCGATGACCGGAATGTCGGTCGCCTTGATGCCCTGGTTGCCGAGCTCCTTGTAGAAGGGAATGTTGGCATCGCCGTTAACGGTCGAAACCACCGCCGTCTTCTTGCCCGTCGTGCCGAACTTCTTGATCGCGGCAACTTCGGTCTGCCAGTCGGAGAAGCCGAACGGCGTATAGTTCTCCATGATGTCTTCATCCTTGACGCCCTTACTGTTGAGGAAGGCGTGGATGATCTTGTTGCTGGTGCGCGGATAGACATAGTCGGTGCCTTCGAGCACGAACCGCTTCACCTCGCCGCCCTCCTTCGACATCAGGTACTGCACGGCGGGGATCGCCTTGTTGTCAGGCACGGAGCTGCCGTAGAAGATGTTGTAGGAGGCTTCCTCGCCCTCATATTCGAGCGGATAGAACAGCAGGCCGTTCAACTCCTCGAACACCGGCAGCACCGATTTGCGCGACACCGAGGTCCAGCAGCCGAACACAGCCGCCACCTTGTCCTTGGTGATCAGCTCGCGCGCCTTCTCCGCAAACAGCGGCCAGTTGGAGGCCGGATCGACCACCACGGGCTCGATCTTCTTGCCGAGCAGCCCGCCATGCGCGTTGATGTCGGCGACCTCCATCAACATCATATCCTTCAGGATCGTCTCGCTGATGGCCATGGTGCCCGACAGCGAATGCAGGATGCCGATCTTGATGGTGCCTTCTTCGGCCTGCGCCGGCGCACCAAGGGCTATCAGAAGTGGGACCGCACAAATCCTGAGGTAGCGCGCAATGGACATTGCATGAATCTCCTGTTCGAGGACACGGTCGATTCCGGCGAGCTGCCACATGCAGTCGCACATCGATCGTCTGCCCCAAGGCTCGCACGTAGGCGGCCCGGCCCTGAGAGCCGCGCCCTGAAATTGCCGTAGCGCCATTTCCGGCGAGGTCCAGACGCCGGGACTGAACAGAAACTGGACACGGGAACAGCGAACGGCCGATTCCGCGGCAGGGATTTGCGTACCCTTCAGGCATGGTTGGGAAACACACTGCGGGATGGGTCCAGATTTTCCGGTCGGTAGAGGTCCAGTTGCAGGCTGGACCCATCCAGCCGGGCGCCCCACGGCGAAATTCGGATAGGATCGGTCAAATCGACTGAAACTGGACCCACCGGAGGTGTGGCCTTCGCCTTGCATTGGATGCCACAGGCCAACCTCTGCCAACCATCGCGGCGACTTCGATGCAGCTTCTCATCCTGCTGGACCGGACCAGACGTGAGTCCCTCACCGACCAGGTCGTCGAGCAGATCCGTCAGGCGATCGCCAGGGGCCGCATCGCGCGCGGCGCGCGGCTGCCTTCGTCGCGCAATCTCGCCGACCAGCTCGGGATATCCCGCAACACCGTGGTCCGCGCCTATGAAACCCTGATCCTCGAGGGCCACGTCGAGGCGCGGCCCGCCTCCGGAATTTTCGTGGCCGGGCAGACCCAGATGCCTGCAGACCTCGGCGCACCACCAGGTCCTGCGCCCGAACGGCCGTCGGCGGCACCGGCCTCGCCGACCGTCGATCTCGATCTGAAGCGCCTCGCAGTGCGACGCGAGCGCCGGATGGCGGTCGACTTTGCGCTCGATCAGACCAGCCCGGCGGTGTTTCCGCTCAAGACCTGGCGCCGGCTCGTGCAGAACCATCTGTCGCATGGCGCGACATCGCAATTCGCGATCGCGAGCGATCCTGCCGGCTCGGCGGAATTGCGCGCCGCAATCGCCCACCACCATGGCGCCGCGCGTGGCCTCGCGGTGGACGCGGCACAGATCATCATCACCAGCGGCCGCACCGAGAGCCTGAACCTGATCGCGCGGATGTTTCTGTCCTACGACGCCCGCGTGGTGATGGAGGACCCCTGCTATCTTGGCGCCTATCTGTCGTTCAGATCGACGGGCGCACGCATTATCGCCTGTCCGGTCGACGAGAACGGACTGATGACCGAGCTGCTGCCCGAACGTGGCTGCGCGATGGTCCACGTCACGCCCGCGCATCAGTATCCCACCGGCGCGCTGACGTCCGCACAGCGCCGCCTGTCGCTGGTGGCATGGGCGCGGCGCAACGGAAGCCTGATCGTCGAGGATGGTTTCGGCGACGAGTTTCACGATGAAGGCACCCAGCTTCAGCCGCTCTCGCTGCTGTCGCCAGACAGCACGCTCCATCTCGGCGACTTCGCCTCATCGCTCGGAAGCGGCCTGCGGCTCGGCTATCTCATCGTGCCGCAACGCTATGCCGAGACGGCGCGGCTGACCAAGGCGATGCTGAACGGAGGTCCGTCCTGGCTCGAGCAGTCGGTGCTGGCGGAGTTTCTGTCTGATGGCAAGTACGCGTCCCATTTGCTACGGGTTCGCGCGCACTATCGTGCGGCCCGCAACACACTGGTCTCCGCGCTGAAGCACTCCTTCGGTGACGTGACGCTCGGCGGCGGCAATGCGGGGCTGCAATTGTTCTGGCAATTGCCGCCGGGCGTGCCGCAGGCGCGGATCTTCGAGCATCAGGCACGGCGCGGGCGAATCGGGGTCTACAGCCTGGAGGCCGCGCCGGTTCACGTGCACGAGAGCAGCACCATGGCGACGCGCTGCATCCTGCTCGGCTTCGGCGCGCTCAGCGAACGCCAGATCGAGAAGGGCATCGCCAAACTGTCCGATATCGTCGACGACGCGCTCGACGATCATGTGACCGAGATCGACCAGCTTCTCGTCGACCTGCCGCCCGACCGGCCGCCGATCCCAACCGCACGAATCCGCGGCATGGCGGCCTCAGCAAAAAAACATCAACCGGCCCTAACGGCGCGGCGCGAGAGCAGACCAGACTACACCGCCATCGCGGGATTCGAACTCGGGTCTGTTATGCCGCTGCTGAAGAACATCTACCACTATCCGATCAAGGGACTGAGCGGCCAACCGCTCACCAGTGTCACCCTGACCAGGGGCAAGCCGTTCCCGCACGACCGCCAGTTCGCGCTTGCGCATCCCGGCGTTCCGCTCCAGGCCGACAATCCGCGCTGGGCCAAAAAGGGCCTGTTCGTGATGCTGATGCTCGAAGAGGCCCTGGCCAAGGTGAAGACCCATCTCGACCCCGAGACGCTGCAGTTCGACATCCGATCGGGCAACCAGACCATCCTCTCGATCAATCTGCACGACGATGGCGCCAGAGCCGCGATCGAGGACTATTTCCACCAGTTGGTGCCGTCGCTGCCGGCGCCGCCCACCCTGGTCCGCTCGAACGACGGCCACTTCATGGACAAGCCGGACAACGTGATCTCGCTGATCAACCTGGCGACCCTGCGCAGTCTCGAACAGCAGTGGGGCACCGAGATCGATCCACTACGCTTCCGCGCCAATCTCTATGTCGATACGGAGCGCGCCTGGGAGGAGTTCGACTGGGTCGACCAGCAGATCCGGCTCGGCGATGTCGTCTTCCGTGTCGATCGCCGTAACGGCCGCTGCGGCGCCACCAATGTCAACCCGGCCTCCGGCGTGCGCGACATGGACATTCCGGGCTCGCTGCGCGCGAGCTTCGGCCACAAGGATCTCGGCGTCTATCTGACGGTCGAGACGGGCGGAACGATCGCGGTCGACAACCGCCTGACGCGGCCTTTCGCCGCGGCGGCGACGCCTGGTCTCGCCGCGAAGCTGAACGGCGTCGCCGGCCGGCGCTTCATCTGCCGCGGCTGCTACTACATCTATTCCGAGGACGCCGGACTCCCGGCCGACGGCATCGCACCCGGCACCCCCTGCCAGCAATTGCCGGAGAGCTGGCGTTGCCCGGATTGCGGCACCGACAAGGGCAAGCTTCGTCCCTATGTGAGCTGATCAACAGTAGCCGGCTAGGGCGTTACGTCAGATGCCTGACAATCGCGAGTCCTGCGAACAGGCCGGCGATCGACAGGGTCACCGAGCCTAACACGTAGAAGGCTGCGAGCGCGAGTTCACCGCGCTCGTAAAGCAGTGCGCTATCCAGCGAGAAGGCGGAGAAGGTGGTGTAGCCGCCGAGGATCCCCGTCATCAGGAACAGCCGCCAGGGCTGCGAGGCCTCGCCCTTGAAGGCGAGATAACCCGCGATCAGGCCCATCACGGTCGAGCCTGTGATGTTGATGATGAAGGTGCCCCAGGGAAATGCGGTGCCGATGCAGCGGGCGCAAGTGAGGTTGATCAGATGGCGCAGCGATGCGCCGAGCCCGCCGCCGAAGAAGACGAGAAGAAAGCTTGTTGCCTGTCCCATACGGGTTTTGTGCCGCAAGACCGCAGCTCTCGCAAGGACCACAAATGAAAAGGGCGGCAGCCGAAGCTGTCGCCCTTCCAAATCTCACCGTCGTTATTCCGGGGCAGCCCGCAGGGCTGAACCCGGAATCTCGAGATTCCGGGTCTGGTGCTTCGCACCATCCCGGAATGACATTTGTATCCGCGATCAGCCGGCCTTGCCGAACAGCTCGTCGACATAGTCCCAGTTGACCAGGTTGTCGACGAACGCCTTCAAATAATCCGGACGGCGGTTGCGATAGTCGATGTAGTAGGAGTGCTCCCAGACGTCGACGCCGAGGATCGGGGTCGCGCCATGGACCAGCGGGTTCTCGCCATTCGGCGTCTTGGCGATCTCGAGCTTGCCGCCCTTGACCTGCAGCCAGGCCCAGCCGGAACCGAACTGGCCGACGCCGGCGGCGGCGAAATCGGTCTTGAACTTCTCGAAGCCGCCGAGATCCTCGTTGATCTTCTTTTCCAAACGGCCAGGCAGCTTGCTGCCGCCGCCATTCGGCTTCATCCACTTCCAGAAATGGAGGTGATTGTAGTGCTGGCCGGCATTGTTGAAGACCGGGGCGTTCTTGCCGAACGAGGTCTTGACGATCTCCTCGAGGGACTTGCCTTCGTATTCGGTCCCCTTGATCGCGTTGTTGCCGTTGGTGACGTAAGCCTGATGATGCTTGTCGTGGTGAAATTCCAGCGTTTCCTTGGACATGTAGGGCGCAAGGGCGTCATGGGCGTAGGGCAGATCGGGAAGCGTGAAGGTCATGGGGGAATGTCCAACAGTGGTGGGAGACTACACTTAACGAGACCCCTTATAGAAGGTTCCATCGCGGAGAGACACCGCATTTTCCGACCGGCCGCATGCGACAGGGCGTTGATTGCAAAACGTCGTCGCATGGCATTAAATCCCAAATATTTGCTCGGAATGAAACGATTAGGAACGAAGTCCATGACAATCAGAAATTTCGTCTTTGCCGCCGCCCTTGCGCTCTGCACAGCATCGATCTCAGGCGGGCAGGCGACCGCCGCGGGGGCCTCGTTGCGCGCGAAGTTCAGCTTCGACGGGATCGCGACATGCCAGAATCCGCCGGTGCAGAATTTCCCGATCCACGGTGAAGGGACAGGCGTGCTGTCCGCCGACCGTAGCGCGACACTTGATATGACCAGCACCGTCGAAGGACGGGTCCAGTACACCGCGAAACTGGGAGGCGCACCGATGGCGGCACCCGAAGGATCGGCTTCGCTTCGGGTCGCCGGCCGGCATACCCTGCGCGCGACCCGAGAGTATCCCAACAATCTGATCATTATCAATCTGACCGTCGTCGGCAGCCGCTGCAGCATGACGATCGACCAGCGGCTCAAGCCGGGAAAGCGGCAATACACCTTCTATAACGGCTCGGGCCTGTCCTATTGCTCCAGGCCCACCATCACGCGCACGTCGTGCGAGGGCTATTGAGAGCGATCGTTTACTCGCAGAACGAAGAACCATTGTAGACGAAGCATTTGCCGCCGCGCCGTCCCGATACCGGCGCGCGGCGCTCCCGCTGGGCACGAATTTCGGGACGCTTCTGGCAGCTGCCGCCCGCCCTCAGCACGTAGCCGTCGTCGCAGGTGATCTTGATGCACCGGTCGCCGCTGGGGTGAGAGCCGCGCTCGCATTCCAGTGGACAGACGCGATCGGATTTGGCGCGCACGGCATCCAGCGCGTCGATGCTGGCGAGCCGGGTGTCGAACTTCGTCCCGGCCTTGTCATTGAATGATGACAGCGCCCGCTGGGCGGTTGCATCCCACGCGCCGCCGACCTCGCCGCTCTTGCAACCGACTCGTTTGAGCTCGGCCTGCAGCAGCCGCGGCAGATCCGCCGGCGACGGGCGGTCGGCCTTTTCCGCCGGTGGAATCGCCGCGACCGCCGCATCGGCCGGCTTTGCCGGCGCCGGCTGATCGTCCTTCGACGGGGCCGCAAGCGCGACCTGGGACGTATCAGACCTTTGCGGAATATCCGCAGCCGGCTTCTGACGCTCGGCCGCCTCCTGCTTCTTCCTGTCTGCGTCGCGGCGAGCCTGGTCGGCCGCAGCGACCTTGGCCTCCTCGGCCAGCTTCTGCCTCTCGGCAGCCAGGCGGCCCTCTTCCGCAACGCGGGCCTTTTCGGCCGCCTTGGCCTGCTCGGCCGCCTTGGCACCTTCGGCTGCAAGCCTTGCCTTCTCGTCCACTGCCGCCCGCGCCTGCTCGGTTGCCGCGATCCTGGTCGCCTCGGCCGCGAGCTTGTTGCGCTGAGCCCTGGCCAGATCGGCATAGAAGCCAGACGGATGAGTGGCAACGAAGGAATCCCACGCCTCCCTGGTGCCGACGCGTTCGGCGAGTTCGTAATCCCGCCGGATTTCGGCACTGGGGTCGACCGGCGGCGCTGCCAGCGCCGGGACCAGCGACACGTCGTTGCCGCCGAGAGAGTTCGTCGTGTACGGCTCCTGCTGATTGCCGGTCGCATTCAGGACATCGTCGCGGACGAATCCGAACGCCTTGCGAATATCGAGACCGGGCCGCGTCAGATATTTGATCAGTGCCGCCGAGAACGGACTGTTTGTTCCGTCGCCGTCGGACGCCGTCGAACCTTCCTTGGCCGCGAATGCGATGAACGTATTCGGTTTGCTGGCCTCGATCCCAACCAGACCGCGCGCGACTCCGCGCGATGCGATGGCCCGCTTCATCTTCTTGGCAAACGGATTGTCACGGCAGGCATCGAGGATGACGAGGCGCAACTTCGTGGCGGGCTCGGCGGCAAGCAAGATGCGATTCAGCGAAACCGCCTCGTCGTCGACGTCGATATCCCGCTCGAGGGCGGCATCCACGGGCACGAGATAATTGGTGCCATCGACCTCGAGGCCATGACCGGCGAAATAGATCACTGCGATATCGGCGCCACGCGCCTTGTCGGTGAAGTCACGCAGGGCGCGGCGCATCTCCAGATATTTCAGGTCACGGCGCGATTCGACGACTTCAAAGGCAGCCTTGCGAAACATCTCGGTGACCGCCGCTGCGTCATTCGACGGATTTGGCAGCGCTGCGACGCTCTGATAGTTCGAGTTGCCGATCACGAGCGCGACGCGCTTGTCGGCAAATGCCGGTGCGCTGGCGCATATGGCCAGCACGGCAACGATCATGGCCCGCACCCAGCGCATCGCTAATCCTGCATTTTCGCTCTTTGAATCATATCATTTGACGATATGACAGCAAGCAGCGCCGCGGGTTTGTGATCCCGATCACTAAATTCCGCGGATTTCCGACCGAAGGCGGTCAACCCCGCCAAGCTGCATGGGACCATCGTCATGGGCATCGAAATCGACATCCTCAACGGCGATGCGTCGTGGCAGCGGGCCGAGCCCTTGCACCGCGCGGTGTGGGGCCGCCATGTCACGGCACCGCCTTCCAAAAGGTTGCCCTGGGCGGATATCGAGTGGGCCAATGCGGATTTGCGCGTGCTGATCGACGCGCCCGACGACAGCGGGCTTGCCTGCCATGTCGGTATCACCTTCCGGACCGTGACCTGGAATCGCCACAAGGTGCATATCGGCGGCATCGGCGGGGTCGCGACCCGCGAAGACTGCCGGCGGCGCGGCTATGCGAGCCTTGCGATCGATGCCGCCGTGCACACTATCCGCGCCAATGAAGCAGTGAAATTCGCGCTGCTGGTCTGTGAGCCGCATAATTTCGCCTTCTACCAGGCGCGCGGCTGGCATCCTTTCACCGGCGAGGTTTACTGCGCGCAGCCCTCGGGCCAAATCCGCTTCGAGGCGATGGCGCCGTTCGTCTACGACATCGTCCGCGCCCCGCGCGACGGCAAGATCGACCTGTGCGGCCTGCCGTGGTGATCATGCACCGGCAGGGGTGGCCATCATGCTTCGGTGATCGCGCAAATATTACATTGCAGAAATCTTCCGACTTGTTATGCAGGCCCGCCTTTGGGGAATGAATCATGGCCTGCAGATTTGGACATGTTGCCGCAATCATTGTGGCGATGCTCGCCGCGCCTGCCGCGTATGCGCAAAGCGCGCCTGAGCCGGTCGGCGTCTGGCAGACCCAGGCCGGCGATGCCCGGGTCAAGGTCAGCAAATGCGGCGGCGGCATCTGCGGCGTGGTCGTGAGCCTGCGCGACCCGATCGATCCGATGACCGGCAAGCCGCAGGTGGACAACAAGAATCCCAACCCGTCGCTGGCCAACCGGCCGATCATCGGGATGCCGCTGTTTTCCGGCATGCGCCCATCCGCCGAGGGCAAATGGTCCGGCCAGATCTACAATGCCGACGACGGCGGCACCTATGCCAGCAGCATCACGGTAACGGGCGACAGCACGCTGCGGGTCGAAGGCTGCGTCGGCGCGCTGTGCGGCGGCGAGACCTGGACCCGGGTGGGACGGTAGGATCTTCTCCCTCGCCCCGCTCTTGCGGGGTCGAGACGAGCGAAGCTCGCTCTTAGAGGGTTGGGGTGAGGGGCTCTATCCGCGAGCGAGCCGATCGTTGAGACCTGTACCCCCTCACCCGCATTCAAGCTGCGCTTGAATGCGACCTCTCCCCGCGAGCGGGGCGAGGTAAGAAAGCGCCCGCCACTACGCCGCACTCGCCTTCAGCGCAGACGCCGCCGAAGCGTAGCCGCCGCGGGCGCCGTCGATGAAATGGACGTGGTCGGGGCGCATCACCGACGGTGTGAAGCAGGTCATCATCGCGGCATCCTGCCGATGCAGGCCGTAGCGCACGATGCCCTGTGCAGCCGCCGCCGCAAGCCGCTGCTCGAGTTCGGCCGCAAGCGCCGGCGTGCAGTCCAGGATCATGCGCAGGCCGTCGTCATATTTGCGGAAGTCGGAATTCTCCACGAGCTGCCGCACATAGGTCTTCGGCACGAAATTGCCGACCGTGATGCCGAAGCGCATCAAGAGATAGGCCCACAGCGTGAAGCCCAGCACGACGACGCGCTGCTTTGCCAGCGAGCCGCCGCGGCGCGTGGCGCGCGCCTCGTAGTCGATGCCCTGCGGCGGCCAGCGTAGCGGCGGACCGGCAGACGGCACCGGCCGTCCGGCATCGGGGCTGGTCTCGACGCGGGCGATGATATCCTCGATCACCTTGCGGAACGACGCCGGATCGACGCCTTGCATCGGCATCACCAGCACCGACAGGATGACGCCGCGCATCGACGGCATCTCCTCGAAGCGGCAGGACAGGCCCGACAGATCGGGCTGCGTGCCCGGCGGGGCGGGATCGAGGGCGAATTCGCCGCGCTTCATCGCGGCATCGGCAAAAGCGAGCCCGCCGCCGGAGAACATCGCATAGGACAGATTGGCCGACGGCCCGAACCGCGCGACCCGGACGTCGGCACCAACAGCGCGGATCGCCGCGACCGGCACCAGCGCGACCCGCAGCACGAGGTCGAGATCGTCGCGCACCCAGCTCGCGGTCGCCGCCAACGCCTCGCGCGCCTTGTCGAGATCGGCGGGCGCGACCGCAAAGCTCGCGCCATCGCCGCCGAACACGAAGGGAAATTCGCGACCGTCAAGCGCATTGGTGACGGCGGCGATGACAGCGGCGCCGGCGGTGTTGACCGCCTTATAGCGCTGCGCTGCGATCGCCTTGGTCGATTCCACGATGTCGGCGACGCCGACCGACCAGTCGTCGGGCAGCGGCGAATACATCGCGGGATCCATCAGGCGCGCGAAGCTGCGAAACACCGGAATGCCGCCGTAGAAGATCTCGCTGCCGCCGTCCATCGCACCGCCGCGCCGTTCCGCCCCTGAGAAACTCATTAGCAGATACGCGGCGGTTTGGAATCCGGTTTTGAAGCCTAGCGCGAATACGGCTACCTGCCGTCTTCAGAGCAGGCAAAACTGTGTCCTGTTTCACACGCGCGTCTCATCTCAGGTTGTATGGTCCGACAGACACCCGCCGGAACCCGAAAGGATCGCGCCGTGACCCTCGTCTACGGATTCGTCAAGACCAAGGTGACCTCCGAGCCCAAGATGAAGCCGTCGCATCGCGGACACGAGACGCAGTTTCACCTGCACTGCAATCTCGACGTCGATGGCGCGAAGTGGGACGTCGCCATCAATGTCGGCACCAATGACGCGGACGATCTGCTGAAATACAAGCTGGTCTTCGACTTCCGCCATCCGATCATCCAGACGCTTGCGGCGGCCAATAGCGGCTCGCAGGCGCTGACCGGACAGAAGGCGCTGCCCGCGCTCGATTTCCTGCGCAGCGATCTGCTCGCCAACACCGGCAAGTGGCGCGACAGCGATGTGATGGACGGCTCCGATGACGTCGAGCCGGCGGCGTCGCTGAAGCGGCTGTTGTCGCGCGCGCACCAGGAGAGCCGCGACGTCTACATCTTCGGCCGCTTTTTCGAACAGGGCGACGGCCTGCACGACGTCCATCTCAACCAGGGCTCGAGCAAGGGCTTCATCCATCGCCCGGGCGATGATTCCAACGACCACAATGATGTCTGGCAGGACGGCGCCGTGATGGTCGATCTCGGCGAGCCGGAATGGGCGGCCTATGTCTCGGCCTTCAACCAGCAGCTGGTGCCGACCGACGACCTCGGCAATCCGCTGCCCGACGCGGCGACGATTTCGTAGCCGGTAGCCCGGATGAAGCGAAGCGCAATCCGGGACGCTCCATCCTCCGAGGAAGTCCCCGGATTTCGCTTCGCTCCATCCGGGCTACGAATCCCTACTTCACCACTCCGCGCAGCACGAGTTGGTTGAGCCTGGCGGCGAAGGCGGCGGGATCATCGGGCATTTCACCGTCGAGGATCTGCGCCTGTTCGAACAACAGGAAGGACAGGTCCTTGGCCTGCGCCGTGTCGGTCGCAAGCGCTGCGACCAGCGGGTGACGCAGATTGATCTCGAGGATCGGTTTTGTGATCTCGCCGCGGTTCTGCTGCGCGAGCATGCGCTCCAGCGCGCGGTCGCGCGCATCGCCGCCGGCGACCAGGCAGGACGCGCTCGAGGTCAGCCGCTGCGAGGCGCGGACGTCGGAGACGCGCTCGCCGAGCGCATCCTTGATCACGGCAATCGTCGTCGCCGCGTCGGCTTCCTCCGCCTTGGGCACGGCCTTGTCGTCGAGAAGCGGAATCAGGCCGAAATCGATGTCGCCCTGGCTCAGCGACTTCAGCGGCTTGCCGCCGAATTCGAGCGGCGCCGAGGTCCAGAACGCATCGACGGGGTCGGTGAGCAGCAGCACCTCGATGCCGCGGGCGCGCGCCGATTCCAGCTTCGGGTTCGCCTTCAGCCGATCGAGGCTGTCGCCGACCAGATAATAGATCTCGGTCTGGTTCGGTTTGAGATCGTCGACATATTGCTTCAGCGAGCGCGTCTCGCCTGCTGTCGTGGTGAAGCGCGCCAGCGCCAGCAGCTTGTCGCGGCGCTCGAAATCCTCATACAGGCCTTCCTTGATCACCGGGCCGAAGGCGTCCCAGATTTTTGTGAACGCCTCCGGCTCCTTCTCGCCGAGCGTCTCCAGCTCGCCGACGACGCGGGTCGTGACGGCCTTGCGGATCTGCGCCAGCTGCGGATTGTTCTGCAGCATCTCGCGCGAGATATTGAGCGGCAGATCCTCGCTGTCGATCACGCCCTGGATGAAGCGCAAATAGGCCGGCAACAGCTCGGCGTCATCGGCGATGAAGACGCGGCGGACGTAGAGCTTGACCTTGCCCTTGCGCTCGGCCTGGAACAGGTCGAACGGCTTGGTCGACGGTGCAAACAGCAGCACGGCGTAGGATTGCCGGCCCTCGGCGCGGTAATGCAGCGTCATCGCCGGCTCGTCGAAGGCGCCGGCGATCTGCTGATAGGCCTGCTTGTAATCGTCCGCCGTCAGCTCGGATTTCGAGCGTTGCCACAGCGCGCTCGCCGAATTGATCTGGCGCGGCTCGCCCTCCTCCGGCACCAAGAGAATCGGGAACTGGATGTTGTCGGAATATGCGCGGACGATGCGCTCGATCTCGTAAGCTTCGAGATATTTCGCCGCGTCCTGCTTCAGGTGCAGCACGATCTCGGTGCCGCGCGCGACCCGCCTGGCATCGTCCTCGCCGCCCGGCGCGATCTCAAACCCGCTGCCGCCTTCCGACGTCCACACCCACACTTCGTCGGAGCCGGCGCGGCGGCTGGTGACGACGATCTTCTCGGCGACCATGAAGGCGGCATAGAAGCCGACGCCGAACTGGCCGATCAGGTTGGCGCCGTCCTTGGCTTCAGTCAGCTTCGAGAGGAACGATTTTGTTCCCGAGCGCGCGATGGTGCCGAGATTGTCGATCAGCTCCTGGCGGTCCATGCCGATGCCGGTATCGACCACGGAAAGCGTGTTGGCCTTCTTGTCCGGCGCGATCCTGATCTCCGGCGGCGCGCCGTCGGCGATCAGATCGGGGTTGGCGATCGCCTCGTAACGCAGCTTGTCGCAGGCGTCGGAGGCGTTCGAGATCAGTTCGCGCAGGAAGATGTCGGTCTCGGAATAGACCGAATGCACCATCAGGTGCAGCAGTTGGGCAACCTCGGCCTGGAACGGCTGGGATTCGGCTGAAACAGTGGTGGTCATGGGAACTCGGGCAATCCAGAGTGGCGGGAAAGCCCTGATATAGCGAAGCCGCGGCAAGTGGCAAGATTTTCGGGGACGGCGAGCCCGTCCTCAAGACAAGAAACACTCGCCCACCGCGCCGCTTAGTCTCGCCGCGCCAGAATCCTGGTCCAGGACATCGGGTTCTCGGCAGATTCGATCCGTTGCAGCCGGTAATAGTTGCGCGTCTCCTCGAGCCGGACCACCAGCGGCCTGAGATTGTCGAGCACCCAATCGCCGGTGCCGCTGCGCACGACCAGCACGAGATGATGTTCTCCGGTCGCAACGAGCTGAACTTCCGCGAGCAGCAGCGCGGATGCCGGCCAACCGGCATCGAGAAGCAGATGACGTTTGGTGACGGCGTAGTCGTTGCAGTTGCCCTCAGGCGGGAACAGCAACCAGGCATCGAACTGGCCCGGCCGCACGTTCCTGGGTGAGATCGCCGCGTTGACCCAGGCCTGAACGACGGTCAGTTCGCGCCATCGCATCGACACCTCCACACTCGACAGGCTTCGCTCGGGCGTGGACGCACAATCCTGCGGATAGCGCGTGCAGAACACCGTATGGCCGAACGGCGGCAGAATGTTCTGGATGGTTGGTTCCGAGCGAG
Organism: Bradyrhizobium sp. LTSP885; assembly: GCF_000938305.1. Lineage (GTDB taxonomy): Bacteria > Pseudomonadota > Alphaproteobacteria > Rhizobiales > Xanthobacteraceae > Bradyrhizobium. Next base: position 147,761 of record NZ_JYMT01000017.1, on the reverse strand, counting down.
CCGGCTGGGCGAACACGCCGCACAGGATGCCCAGCACGGCATATCGCACAGCGAACTGCATGACCGCCGATCTCGTCTCTTGCACGACACGACGATACGCGCACAAGGTTGCAAAGCGAAGAAAACGTTGCGGCAGCGCAGCACAAATATGAATCAGCTGCGCGCGTCGAAAACGTGCAGCCTCGATGGCGCTGCGGTGACGCGGCAATGAAGGTGGCGCGTCGGCGAGCAACTTACACACAATAAACGCGCAGGATGCGCAACGATTGTTCGGGGAGTCCGTCACATCGTGAGCTATGGCGCGAGGCCGCGCAATCTGCACCGCGATTCAGCGGTGGCGCGGCTCCGTCCGCGCCTTATTTTCGTTCGGAAATGGCGGCGATGTAGCGCTGCACCGAACGATCGAACGCCGCCTTCGCATCCGAGGCGATGTTCTTGCCCCACCAGGCGCCGTAGATGCGATCGAAGGCGAGCGGCTCGACGGCGCGCGCGATGGTGCGGACCGCGGCGGCGTTCAGCGGAATGTAGTTCGGATAGCTGTACATAAAACTCACCGAGCGGCGGTCCATCGCGACCATTGCGACATCGCCGGTGAGGAGCGCGCCGCGGCCCTCCGCGCCAGCACGCCAATGCAACACGGTGGCCCCAGTGAAATGCCCGCCGGGACGCACCAGCAGAATATCGTCGGAGATGCGATGGCTGTCGCCCCGCCACGGCACGATCGAGGAGTGCTGCCGCGTCACCCATTGCGCGTCGTCGCCGTGCAGATAGACCGGCGCGTTATCGAATGCCGCGCTCCAGTCGGCGACCGCGCCATAATAATGCGGATGCGAGATCGCGATCGCCGTCAGCCCGCCGAGCGATCTGACATGCGCGATCGCCTCTGGCGTCGCCAGCGGCACGCAATCCCACATCACGCAGCCGCCACGATCGGGCACCAGCAGGGCGCGCTGCCCGATCGCAAACGACGGCTCAAGGCCGATGCCAACGAGGCCGAGATCATCGCGACACACCAGACGATGCCGCAGCATGAGTTCCTCGCGCGTCAGCCAGGCCTGCCCCTTCCAATTGACATATTGCCGCTCGTCCTCGCAGATCGGGCAGGCTGGCGGCGGCGCGGCAGTTTCAGGAAATTGCGCGCCGCATTGTTCGCAGCTCCACAGGGGCATTGGACGGTCCTCCACGATGACGGGATAACGCAAAACAAAAGGCCCGCCAAATCGCGGGCGCGTCATGTCGGGTGAAACACCGATTCAATCGATCGAAGACGTTGCTTTCCGGATCTGCATCCCCGCGACCAGGATGTCGACCATGCGCTTGGCGGCCTGCTTGGCATCCGCTCCCGCGCCGATGTTCGCCACGCCAGCCAATGCGCGCAGCAGGTCGAACGGCTCAATATCCGGACGGATGTCGCCGCTCGCCACAGCGCGATCGAACAGCATTGCGAGTGCGCGCTTCATTTGGTCAGACGATGCCGAGTACAGTTCGGACGTGCCGCCGACCAGCGAATTGAGCGCCGCATACATCCCCTGCTTGGCGGCCATGTAATCCACGAACACCAGCAGCCATTCGCGCAAGGCGCCAACCGGAGACTGCGTCTCCGCCAGCCGTGTCGCGGCGGTGACAAGCTGGTCGGTCTCGTTGCGGTAGACCGCCTCGATCAACGTGTCGCGGGTCGGAAAGTGACGATAGAGCGTCCCGGCCCCGACACCCGCAGTCCGCGCGATCTCATCGAGGCTGGCCCCCGGCCCTTTTTCGGCGAAGGCGGCCTTTGCGGTTTCGAGCAGGCGGATGCGATTGCGCTGCGCATCGGCGCGCGGCTTGCGTGCGGCAGCGGCCTTCTCATCGCCCACGGTGAAGATACCCCTTGATAAACGGAGAGTGTCTCCGTATTTAAAACGGAGACAGTCTCCTCTTACGTGAAAAATGGTTGGCAGACAAGGGTTTGCCGCCAAAGGGAGAGCTGTGCCAGAGACAAAGGAGTTGGCTATGAGCGATAGTTTCGGGGCGACGTCCACCACTGACGAGGTGCTGGCGGGGACCAATCTCAGCGGGAAACGCGTGCTGGTGACCGGCGTATCGGCCGGGCTCGGCGTGGAGACGGCGCGTGTGCTGGTAGCGCACGGCGCCCAAGTGGTCGGCGCGGCGCGCGATCTGGCCAAGGCGAAGCAGGCGACGAGCGAAGTCCGCGCGCAGGCCGCAAATGGCGGCAGTCTCACACTGGTGGAGCTCGACCTCGCCTCGCTCAAAAGCGTGCGCGCCTGCGCGGATGCGCTGGTGGCCGACGGGCGGCGTTTCGACGCCGTGATCGCCAATGCCGGCGTGATGAGAACGCCGTTCGGGCACACCGCCGATGGTTTCGAAACGCAATTCGGCACCAACCATCTCGGCCATTTCGTGCTGGTGAACGGGATCGCCGATCTGATCGCCCCGGGTGGACGGCTGGTCAACGTCGCCTCGTCGGGTCACCGCTATTCGGACGTCGACCTCGACGATCCCGGTTTCGCGCGCACGCCGTATGACCCGATGATCTCCTATGGCCGGTCCAAGACCGCCAACATCCTGTTCGCCGTGGAATTCGACCGGCGCCACAAGGCGCGCGGCGTGCGAGCAACGGCGGTGCATCCGGGCGGGATCAGGACCGAACTCGGCCGCCATATGGCGCCCGACGAGCTCGACAATCTGGTGGCGCAGATCAATGCGCAGCTTGCTGCCGAGGGCCGACCACCCTTCCGGTGGAAGACAATTCCGCAAGGGGCCGCAACATCGGTCTGGGCGGCCTTCGTCGCTCCGGTCGAGGATGTCGGCGGGCGCTATGGCGAGAATTGCCAGGTGTCTGAGATCATCGAAGGGCCGACCAGCCCGGTCAGCCCCGGCGTCAGGTCGTACGCGCTCGATCCCGCACGCGCCAAGGCGCTGTGGACCAAGAGCGAGGAGATGGTCGGCGAACGCTTCTGATCGCACGCTCCGGCCGATGAAGAGCGGTGCTCTTCATCGGCCGTAGAAGCCCCCGGGCGAGAGCTCTTCAATGCTTGCACCCAAACTCCATCTGCATCTTGGCAGGTGCCACGCCGAAACTTCCTCCGAAACGAACGAAGGAAATAAGAGAGGCCGCTATTGCGACCGGTCCGACGTCCAGCCCTTGTACTCGGCGACATTGTCGCGCGTCACGAGTTTTGACGGCAACAGCTCGACGGTCGAGGCAGGCTTCTCGCCGTTGAGCAGGCCGACGCCGAGCTGCACGGCGCGGCGCGCCATGAAGAACGGATCCTGCGAGGCGGAGGCCTGGATTTGCAGCGCGCCAGGATCCTTGAGTGCGGCCTCAATGTCGGGCGCGCCGTCGACTGCGGTGATGACGATACCAGTGCGGCTCTGCTGGCGCGCTGCGAGGTCGGTCCCGATCGCCTGCGGGTCATTGATGGCGAAAATGGCATCGATCTTGGCGAAGCGGGTCAGATAGCCCTGCGTCACGGTGAGGCCACCTTCGCGCGAGCCCTTGGCGTCCTGGTCGTTGGACAGCACCTTGATGCCGGGGTTCTTGCCGAACACGTTCTTGCAGCCGACCACGCGGTCGATCACCGCCGAGACCTGCGGCCCGTTCTCGATGATCACGTCGCCTTTGCCGCCCAATTTGTCGACGATGTACTGGCAGGAGACCTCGCCGGCCTGGACGTTGTTGGTGGTCACCGTGGCATCGGCGCCATCAGCTGCGGTGTCGACGGCAACGACGATGATGCCGGCGGCCTGCGCCTTCTTGATCGCCGGCCCAATGGCCTTGGGATCGCCGGGGTTGAGCAGGATCAAATCGACGCCAGCGGCGATGAAATTGTCGATCTGGGTCACCTGCTTGCCGAGGTCGTATTCGAAGCCGACCGTCGTGATCTTGACGCTGGGGTTGGATTTCTTCGCCTCGAACTCGGCGCCCTTCGACAGAGCGACGAAGAAAGGGTTGCCTAGCGAGCCCAGTGAGATACCGATCGACTTGAGCTCCTTGGCAAAGGACGGGGCGGAGCTCAGGACGAGCACCATAGCGGCGCCAGCAAACGAGATCGTCTTCAACATTGGCTTCCTCCCTGGTCTGTTCAAAACTCCGGCACGGCGACCAGTGATCGCGACGGACTTTTATGGTTCAGGTGCGGGCCGAGCCCTGCAACCGGTAGCGGTCGAGCGCGACCGCGCCGATGATGACGAGGCCCTTGATCACATATTGCCAGACGTCGGATACGCCGGTGAGGATCAGGCCGTTCGACAGCACGGCGATGATCAGCGCGCCGACCAGCGTTCCCCAGATCGAGCCGATGCCGCCGACGAAGGAGGTGCCGCCGAGGATCACGGCGGTGATCGCGTCGAGCTCGTAGGACTGGCCGAGCTGCAGGCCGTTGGCGGCGTAGAGCCGCGCCGCCTGCATGGCGCCGCCGAGACCAGCGAGCAGGCCCGACGCGCCATAGACAAAGATAAGCACCGCCCAGACCTTGATGCCGGCGAGCCGGGCTGCGCTCTCATTGCCGCCGACCGCGTAGATATGCACGCCGAGCACGGTACGACGCAGCAGCAGCCAGGAGGCGAGGATCACGAGCAACGCGATCACCCAGAGCCAGGGCATCGACAGCACGCCGGGAATAAGCGTCAGTGAGCCGTTGCCGATGAAAGCATAGGGCATCGACGGATTGAACACCGTGGTGTCGGCACCCAGCAAGCGCGCCACGCCGCGCACGGCGGTGAGCGACCCCAGCGTGACGATGAAGGGCGGCAGGCGCAGCAGCGCAATCAAGCCGCCATTGAGGATGCCGAAGACTGCGCCCGTGAACACCGCGGCCGGCAACCACAACGCTCCGAGATCGGGAAATTTGGAGACGATCAGCCCGGCCATCGCCGATGCCGCCAGAATGGAGCCGACCGAGAGATCAATGCCGCCGGTGAGGATGACAAAGGTCATCCCGGCCGCCAGCACGGTGTTGACGGCGGACTGCTGCACCACGATGCCGAGATTCTGCGCAGTGAAGAAGCGGCCGTCCGAGAACAGATGAAAGCCGACGCACAACAGCGCCAGCACCGGCAGCATGCCGACCGAGCGAATCACAAGCCGCGTGCGCTGGCGCCTGCTCTCTTGCGCGGTTGCGAGGCCGGGCGCGGCTGCGGCTTTCGCGGAAACAACCTCATCGGGCATCGATCTGCTCCATTCCGGTTGCGAGCGCCATGATCTCCTCCTGGCCGAGCGGCGCGGTCGCCGTTCGCTTGACCTCGCCGGCAATCTGTCCCGCGCGCATCACGATGACGCGGTCGCAGATGCCGATGATCTCGGGCAGGTCGGACGAGATCACCAGCACCGCCGTGCCCGACTTCGCGAGGTTGTCGATGATCGAATAGATCTCGGACTTGGCGCCGACATCGACGCCGCGCGTCGGCTCGTCGAGGATCAGGACTTTCGGTGTCGTCGCGAGGAGCCGCGACAGCAGCACCTTTTGCTGGTTACCACCGGAGAGGCCACCTGCCGCAACGCCGACATCCGCGGCGCGGATGCCCAATGCCGCGAATGCCTTTTTGGCCCGGTCGCGCGCCTTGTCCCGGTCAAGGATGCCGCCTAGCCTGGCATCGCGGCCCAGCACCGCGAGGTTGATGTTGTCGAGGCAGGACATGTCGAGGAACAGGCCGAGCGCCTTCCTGTCCTCGGTCAAATAGGCGATGCCCGCCTCGAGCGCCTGGCCGGGGTTACGGATCTCGACCCTGCGTCCTTCGAGTTCGACATGGCCTGAGGTTTTCGGCGCGGCGCCGATGATCAGATGCGCGAGCTCGGTGCGGCCGGCACCAACCAGTCCGGCGAGGCCGACGACCTCGCCCGCATGCACGGTCAGGGAGCAACCCTTGACGCGCCTGGAGTCGGCGATGTCGACGGCCGCGAGCACGGGGCCGCCATGCCGCACCTTGGCATCGTCCGTGGGATCGTGATCCTTCTTGTAGAAGGACGAGACGTCGCGCCCCACCATCAGGCGGACGATGGTGTCGGCGCGGATCTCGGGCTTGTCGAGCGAGCCAACCAGCGTGCCGTCGCGCAGCACCGTGACGCGGTCGCCGAGCGCGTAAACCTCATCCATGCGATGCGAGATGTAGATGATGGCGAGGCCTTCGGCGCGGAGCTGGCGGATCAGGACGAACAACCGCTCGCTCTCGCCGGCCGACAGCGCCGTGGTCGGTTCGTCCATGATCAGGATTTTCGAGCGGGCGTGCAGCGCGCGGGCGATCTCGACCAGCTGGCGCTGCCCCATCGACAAGCCGGCCACCAGCGTCGACGGCGTGAAATCCGCACCGAGCCGCGCGAGGATCGGGCCGACGCGGGTCTCCATCGCCTCGCGCGCCAACATCCCAAAGCGCGAGACTTCGCGGCCGAGATAGATGTTCTGCGCGACGCTGAGATTGGGGGCGAGCGACAGTTCCTGATAGATGATCGCGATGCCGGCCGCGCGGCCGCCCTCCGGGCCGTTGATGTTCACGGGCTTGCCCTCGATGCGGATTTCGCCGCCCGGATCGGGCCGGTAGGCGCCCGACAAGATCTTCATCAGCGTCGATTTGCCGGCGCCGTTCTCGCCCATCAAGGCGTGGATCTCGCCGGGATAGACGGTGAGGTCGACGTCGCGCAGCGCCTTGATGCTGAAGAACGACTTGGAGACCCGGCGCATCTCGAGGATCGGGGCGCTCATCTTGCCTCCCTCGCATGAGGCGTTTCCGATCCGCGGCGCGGCCGATACAGCTCGCGCCATGCCGGAAGCCGCGCGGCATAGGCATCGGCAAGACCACGCTCGGGTTCGAAGGTCTCGACGCGCGGCGGCTGCGTGCAGACTGCCGCGACCGGCTCGCCGGTGACAGCAAGGCGCCCCAATCTCGCCGCACCGAATGCCGCACCAACGTCGCTATCGGCAAGGCGGCTGATCGGAATGTCGAGGACGTTCGCCAGCACCGAGAGCCAGAAGCCTGATCGCGCCCCACCGCCAATTACATCGGCCTCAGTCACGACAACACCGGCGCTCGCGAGCGCGTCGCGGCAATCCGCAAGTGCGAAGGCGACGCCTTCGAGCACGGCCTGCACGACCGCAGCGCGATCCGTGCCATGGCTCAGGCCATCGAGCATGCCGCGCACATCCGAGTCGTCATGCGGCGTGCGCTCGCCGGCAAGATACGGCAGGAAGCTGACGGGCGATGGCGCATGCGGACGCGCGCCAAGCGGCGCCAGCAACTCAGCTTCCGGAGCGCCAAGCAGCCTCGCGATCCAGGCAAGGCAGGACGCGGCCGAGAGGATCGCGCCGCCCTGAAGCCACATCGCCGGGATTGCGTGCGCGAAGATGTGGACGGCGCGATCGGGATTGGCTGCAATCTTCTCGGTCGGAGTGAACAATGCGCCTGACGTGCCGAGTGAAATGAACGCGGTTCCCGGTCGGATCGCGCCGATGCCGATGGCACCGGCCGGATTGTCGCCCGCGCCACCCGCGATCATCGGCTGTTTGGCCATGCCCCAGCGCTGCGCGAGCTCGCGTGTCAACCGCGCCGCGGGCGCACAGCCCTCGACGAGCCGTGGCATCTGGGTGCGCGAAAGGCCGGTTGCGGCAAGGCCGTCATCCGACCAGTCGCGCTTGACAACATCGAGCCACAGCGATCCCGAGGCGTCGGAGACATCCTCGATCGCCTCGCCCGACAGGATCAGGCGCAGATAGGCTTTTGGCAGCAGGACGAGCTTTGTCGCTGCAAAGATCTCCGGCTCGTGCTTTGCGACCCAAAGCAGCTTCGGCGCGGTGAAGCCGGGCATCGCCTTGTTGCCCGTCGTCGCACGCAAGGCGGGCCAGCGCTGTTCGAGCACACGACACTCGGCGGCGGAGCGACCGTCGTTCCAGAGAACGCAGGGGCGCAAAGGCCTGAGGTCGGCGTCGAGGAGTGTCGCACCGTGCATCTGGCCGGAGAGGCCGATGCCCGCGACGTCGGCCAGCTCACGGGGGTGATCCGCCTTCAGCGCGTCCAGCGTCGCGAACGTCGCCTCGATCCAAAGGCGCGGATCCTGCTCGGAGAAGCCCGGGCGCGGCGAGGCCGTCGACAGCGCGTGGCTCCGGCTGGCGATGACGTGCTGCATGTCATCGACGAGGACGGTTTTGACCGCCGAGGTGCCGAGATCGATGCCGAGAAACATGATGCTCCCTGCCGGTTGTCAATTTCGGCACGCACGTGCCGAGGCCGTTGGTGGCCAACAGGACCGGAATTGCCTCCCCTTGCCCGCCTTTTTCCCTCAACGGACATTTATTTTTTTAATTTACTATATTATAGTCCTGCTGCAACGGGAAAATTGGCTTCCACAAGAGCGACGCCAAATGCCGTGCCGAGTTCCATCGCGATCGGGAAGCCATCGCAACAGGAGCCGGAAGCAGCCGCCATTGCTTGATTGAAGATGATGGCTTGATTGGAGATGACCGCTTGTCGGGAAAGGGCAGCAATTCAGTCAAGCTTCGCCACTACAATGAACGCTTCGTGCTCGACGCCATCCGCCGTCTCAAGGAGGCGTCCAAGTCCGACCTTGCGCGCGCAGCGCACCTCACGCCGGCCGCGGTGGCCGGCATCGTCGACGGACTCGAACAGGCAGGATTCGTAAAACAAGTCGGAAAAAGATTTGGGCAGCGCGGATCGCCGTCCGTGCTCTACCGGCTGATGCCGGACCGCATTTACAGCGTCGGCATCAAGATCGGCCGTCGCGCGCTGGAGGCGGTGCTGGTCGACTTTGCCGGCGAGCTACGCGCTCGCGAGTCGCACGAATACCGCTATCCGGACCCGGAGCTGGTACGCAAGGCGGGCAACGCCTCCCTCGCCAGTTTCGACGCGCTGGTGAACGGCCTCGACGGCGCCTCCATCGTCGGCGTCGGCATCGCCTCGCCGTTCTTCCTCGGCGGCTGGATCGAGGAACTCGGCTTTCCAGCCGACCTTGGCGACCGTTGGGAAGCGATCGAGCTCATGACGCTGTTCGCGACACCAGCGAAGGCGCCGGTGTTCATCGAGAACGACGCCACATCTGCGGCGCTGGCCGAGCTCATACACGGTGCCGGCGCGCGCTTCCGCGATTTCATGCACATCTCGATCGACACCTTCGTCGGCGGCGGCCTGGTGCAAAACGGCAAGGTGCAGCCAGGCCCGCACGGCAACAGCGCCGCGCTCGGCCCGATACCGGTCTCCCCGTCAAGCCTCGATTCGGTGGCGGCCAGACCGGGGCGCTACCAGAGCCTGCTGCACCGGGCCTCGATCTATGTGCTGGTCAATCATTTGAAGTCGCGCGGCATCGAGATCACGCGGGTCCGGGAGCTCGACCCGATACCTTCAGGTGCGCGGGAGCCGCTGCTCGAATGGATCGAGGATTGCGCCAACGCGCTGGTCGAGGCGATCATCGCCGTCGCCTCGGTCATCGACATCGAAGCGATCGTGCTCGACAGCATCTTGCCGCGGTCAATTCATCTGGAGCTATTGGCGAAGGTGCAAAGTCAATTCAGCCGTGTGACCGCCACCGGCATCGTCGCGCCGGAGATCGTGCCCGGCCAGTTTGGCCCCGACGCCTCGCCGATCGGGGCCGCCATGCTGCCGTTCTCGGCGCTGTTTGCACCTGATAGCAGCGTGTTGATGATCGGCAAGGACAGGACAAAGCTGTTGGGCAAGCTTTCAGCGCTGGCCGGCCAGAGCTGAGCAGAATCCCTCGCACGACGCCCGACCTGCGTGCTCACCTCACGTCTCTCGATCACTACCAGGCGAACGCCTGCTGCACCGCCTTGGGGTCGGTGATGCCGTCGGCGATCAGGAGCTCAAGCAGGACGCGCGCCTTCTGCGGATTAAGGTCCAGCGCGACGGCGAAGCCGAGCGTATCGTCCTCGACCTCGACATTGCGGTTGACGATGCCTGTCCCGACACGGCTCGAGCGCACGACGACGACGCCCTGCTTCGCCGCGGCCGCGAGCGCATCGATCGCGCCCTTGGACGAATTGCCGTCGCCGACGCCCGCCAGCACGAGGCCCTTCGCGCCGCGCTTGACCGCATCCTCGATCTCCGCGCCGTCCATGTTGGCATGCGAGTAGATGATGTCGACGCGCGGCAGTGGCGCCGCGTCCGGCAGCTTCAGCTTCGACCCCTTGGCGGCAATGGCCGGCTCGAGATAGCGGAGCGAGCCCGTATCGACATAGCCGACCGGCCCCGCATTGGGCGATCGGAATGTGTCGACGCTCGTGGTGTTGGTCTTCTGCGCCCAACGCGCGCCGTGGATGGTATCGTTGAGTACCACGAGCACGCCGCGGCTGCGCGATTCCGGCGCTGACGCGACCCGCATCGCCTCGTACAAATTGGCCGGACCATCGGCGCCGATCCCGGTCGAGGGACGCATCGACCCAACCAGCACGATCGGAATGTCGGTATCGAACACGTTCTGGAGGAAGAACGCCGTCTCCTCCATCGTGTCGGTGCCGTGCGTGATCACGACGCCGTCGACCTCTTTATTGTCGATCGCGGTGCGGATGCGCTTGGCCAGCGCGAACCAGACCTTGTCGTTCATGTCCTGGGAGCCGATCGACGAGATCTGCTCGACCGAGATCTGGGCGAGCTTGTCCATGCCCGGAACGGCGGCGATGAGATCAGCCGAACTCACCTTGGCCGAGTCATAGGCGTTGCCTGCACGGGCGCTGGCCTGGCCGGCGATGGTGCCGCCGGTGCCGAGCACAAGCACGCGCGGCAAGGCATCCCCACTCTTTTGCGCGGCGGCGGGCGGCGCAAGCAGCCCGATCATGAGGACGAAGGCGAAGCCTATCGTGGCCAGCAGAGAACGGTTCGATTGAAGCGAATGCGGCATCATCTGTCTTCCTTTCGTCTGCGTCGGACCCGATCGCAGCGTACTGGCATTCGTTCAGATTGGCCAGCGAAGCGCGACCGGAAAGAAGCCGAACCCCGAAGCCGCTGCCGGGAAGCAGCACGACGTCGGTTTTGATTTCATTTGGAGCCAAATGCCGGACGTCTGCACCAAGGACGCATCATCATCTCGTCACATAGCTTCTCGTTTGAGCAGGATCGTTCTCAGAAAACCGCTACGCGGTTTTCCGGATCATGTTCTAGTATGATGTCGGGTGTTCCCTGCGAACCGAGATTTCGCCGGGAGTCGGGACGAGGGAGCGAACCGATGGACGTCAGGGCTGTGCTTCCGCCGCGCGGGCGCGACTATCGACTGGATCTGCTGCGCGGGTTCGCCAACTGGGCGATCTATCTCGATCACATCCCGAACAATGCGGTGAACTGGATCACGCAGAAGAATTATGGCTTCAGCGATGCCGCCGACCTGTTCATCTTCATTTCCGGCTACACGGCGTCATTCGTCTATGCGCGGATCATGCTCGAACGCGGCACCGTGATCGGCGCCACCCGGCTGATCAAACGCTCCTGGCAGATCTATGTCGCGCACGTCATGCTGTTCGTGATCTATATCGCCGAGATCGGCTATCTCTCCCAGCGCTATCACGACCCGAACCTGCAGAACGAGTTCAATGTCGCGGGCTTCATGCAGAACCCGGCCGAGACGCTTTATCAGGGCCTGATCCTGGCGTTCAAGCCGGTCAACATGGACGTGCTGCCGCTCTATATCGCGCTGATGCTGGTGTACCCGATCGTGCTCTGGGTGATGTTGCGGCGGCTCAATCTGACGCTGGCGGCATCATTCCTGCTTTATCTGGCGGCACGGCATTTCGGCTGGAACCTGCCGGCCTATCCGGGCGGCTCGTGGTACTTCAATCCGTTCTGCTGGCAGTTCCTGTTCGTGTTCGGCGGCTGGTTTGCACTCGGCGGCGCCGGCGAATCGATGTCGCTGATCCGCTCGCGTCCGTTCCTGGTGCTCGGCGTGGCCTATCTGTTGTTCGCGATGGTGATGACGCTGGCGGGCCGATTCCCCGAACTCGCCCAGGCGATGCCGCCCTGGCTCTACGATGCGTTCAATCCGAACGACAAGACCAACCTCGCACCCTATCGCGTCCTGCACTTCGTGGTCCTCGCCTTTTTCGTCACGCGCTTCCTGCCGAAGGACTGGGCCGGCCTGCAATGGCCGATCTTCCGCCCCGTGATCAAGTGCGGCCAGCAATCGCTCGAGGTGTTCTGCTCGGGCATCTTCCTCGCCGTGATCGCGCATCTGGTCCTCGTCGAGGTCTCCAACAGCATCTGGATGCAGATCCTGGTCAGCGCCGTCGGCATCGTGCTGATGACCGTGCTCGCCTACTACCGCTCATGGTCGAAGAAGGTCGACAAGGCGCCCGCGAAAGTGGCGGCGAGTACGGCGCCGGCGGGATAGCTCTCATGCCGCCTCGTGAACCTGCCGGCCCTCGAACCATGTCGAAAGCACCTTGGTCTGCGACAGCTGCTCCGGCGCGGTCGCAAAGAGGTCGCGATCGACCACGATGAAATCTGCCGACTTGCCAGCCTCGACCGATCCGGTGAGATCAGAGAGGCCCATCGCAAGCGCGGCGTTGACGGTGTAGATGCGCAGCACCGTTTCGAGATCGAGAGCCTGCTCAGGCCACAGCGCGCCGTCATATCCGCCGCGCGGGTTACGGCGGGTGATCATGCCCTCGATGCCGAGCCAGGGATCGGGGTTGGCGACGACCGGCCAGTCCGATCCGGCCGCCATCAACGCACCGGCCTCGTGAAGATCGCGAAGCGGCCAATAGAAGTCGGCGCGATCCTCCGGCAACGCCGCGCGGATCGCTTGCTGGATCGGACCGGGATACCAGATGATCGGCGACAGGTCCGCCGCAACGTTGAGCGCGCGAAAACGGGGAATATCGGCTGCTGCGACGAAGCCGGCATGCGCGATATGATGGACCGGTCCTGGTCCGTTGCCGGGTCCGTTGAAGCTGCGCACCACGTCGATCGCGTCGAGCGTATCCCGAACCGCGGCATCACCGGTGCAATGCACCTTGAGCCGCATGCCATGTTTCTCGGCCTTTGCGATCCACCGCACCAAAGCGGGGATCGAGATCAGAGGATCGCCGCAAAAGCAGCAGCCTTGCAGGCGCGTGGCCCGGTAGGGCGTGAGCATGGCGGCAGTGCGCGTCGTCGGCACCCCGTCCATGAACAGCTTGATGAAATCGGGGCGGACGTGGCGCGTGCGATAGGCCTCGCGACGCGCGATCAACTCGTCACCGACGAGATCGGCGCCCGACAGCGTCCGCTGTCCAGGCAGCGAGGTGACGCACCAGCCATTGAGTTCGTTGGCGCGATCGAGCGCGGCCAGCGCCTCCAGGAACGGAAGCACCGTGGTCGCATCCTGAAAGGCGGTGACGCCGTAGCCATTGAGAATTTCGACCGCGCGGCGGCACGACGCCTTGTTGCGCGCCGCAAGGTCCGGAATGGATCGCTCGACCGCCTGTTCGGCGAGCCCCGAGGCCCGCTCCAGCAACAGGCCGGTCGCGGCCTTGGTCGCGCCATCACGCTGGATTTCACCGTCCTGCGGATCGCGCGTGTTGGCGTTGATCCCGATCAGCTCCAGCGCGCGGGAATTGACCCAGCGGTTGTGCTGGCTGTCGTCCCGCAGCATCACCGGATGCGCGCCGGAGACGGCATCGAGCGCAGCCAGGGCGCTTGCCTGGCCGATCGCCTCGACCAGATGGCTTCCCCAAATGCCGCCAAAGACCCACTCGCCCGGTTTCGTCGTCGCGCATCGCGCGCGAACGGCATCGAGCACCGCGTCGAGCGACATCGTCGGCAATATCTTCAGTTCGTAGAGATCGGCCTGCCCGCCGCGGAGATGGTGGTTGTGCACGTCGACGATGCCGGGCAACAGCATGCGGCCGCGCAGATCCACCAACTCGGTGCCGGGACCGGCGAGAGCCTTGACGTCGAGATCGCTACCGACGGCAACGAAGGTGCCATCGGCCACCGCCATCGCCTGGGCTCGGCTGCGGTCAGCATCCGCGGTGAATACGTTTCCGTTATGGAAGATACGCTCCGGTCGCGTCATCGCTGTCAGTCCTCAGTGCGACACAGAATACCGCGACTGCCGCCAGAAAACAGTCAGGCACAGCGCATAGATCGCGATTGCGGCCGTCTGCAGCCAATAGACCAGCGTCGACTTGCCGGAGAGCACGCCCTGCAGCGCATCCGAGACATTGACCGCGCAGAGGCCCGCGACCGTGACCCAGATCGCGACCAATGCGGCGAACACGGCCTCGGGCGAACGCGCGGCAGAGGCAAACAGGCAGATATAGGCCACGACCGCGAACGCGATGATCTTGTCCTGATAGGCGTAATAGGGTGTATCGTAATAGACGAAGAGGATCGGCAGCTTGATTCCGAAGAAATGCGCGATGGCCATGCAGCAGAAATAGGCCACGCCGGCCCAAAGAAGCAGGTTGAGAATCCGACCGCTCATCGAGGCACCCAAGACAGACGTTGCATGAAAGACCTTGCAAGACACACGTATCAGCATTGGCGGGCTGTTGCCGCCGCGCCTGATATTTCATGGTCCCACATCAAGTGTGGACCAGCCAGACACATTAATTTCTGACCGAGGAAAACCATGGCCTACCAGCGCAAGCGCCCTGCCCCGGATCCGTGCCCGGTCGAGACGGTGCTCAAGATCGTCTCGGGCAAGTGGAAGGTTCGGGTGCTCCATCTCCTGTCGCTGGACGAGTTCAGCTTCGGCGAGTTGCGCAATTCAATTGCCGGCGTTCGTCAACAGGTGTTGTCCAGCCTGCTGCGAGACCTGATCGCCGACGGCGCCGTCCAATACCGCAAGATGTCGGCCGAGCGATCGATCTACGCACTGACGGACAAAGGGCGCGAGCTGGTTGTGCTGCTGACGCCGCTGGCCGAATGGGGCAACCATCTGCTCGCCGAACAGGGCGTGACGTGGCGGCCGCCGGAGCCGCAGCGAAGCGCCCGGAATGGCGGCGGTGGCGAGGCCTACCGGCCAACGGGGCGTCCGTCCGCGCAGACCGTCCAGCGCTGATCGCGTCGGACGGGTTTGATCATCGGACGCACTGACGTCGATCATGACGACGCCGATCAGCGGAGCGCGCGCGGGCTGGTTCGTAACTAAGCGCCTGGCGGTGCGAAGAGTTCGTGCTGCCGATCGAGGCCGCGCAGCTGATGAAACCCGAGCGACGTTAGTGTTCCGCCATAGACGCTTGCGAAATCATCGCTGACGATCAGCGGCAGATCGAGCGACTTGGCGATGGCTTCGATGCGGCTGACCAGATTGACGGCTGGGCCGATCACCGTGAAGTCGAGGCGATCGGCCGCTCCGATATTGCCGTAGATGACGGTGCCATAGTGAAGCGCGATGACGATTTCGAGCGGCGATTCAGCGCGCTCGGACGCCTGCGACCGCAGGACGCCGAGCGCAGCCTGGGCCTCCTGCGCCGCCGCGAGCGCGTTACGGGCGGTACGGGCGGCTTCTCCCGGGTTGACCACCGGAAAGATCGCAAGCAGTCCGTCGCCGATGAATTTCAGGATCTCTCCGCCATGCCGCACGATCGCCTTCGCCTGCAAGTCGAAGAGATCGTTGAGCATGCCGATGACGCTCTCGCCGGAGAGTTGATCGGACATCTGCGTGAAGCGGCGCAGGTCCGACGACCAAAGCACGGCCGCGATTGCTTCCCCACTGCCGCGCCGGATTTGACCGGCCAGTACCTTCCGTCCGGTCTGCGGACCCAGATAGGCCTTGAGGACATTTTCCGCGATCTGCCTCTGGCTGTTCATGTCGGCTGCGATCGACAGCCGGTCCGACACCGCCGACAGGTCTGCGATTTCCTGCTCCACGAATCCCCCGGGCCGGTCGGTGACATAGACCGCCATATAGGCTTGTGGTCCAAACGCACCGCCGACGGGAAGCGCAAAATAATCAGTGGCGCCGCGCGCCTTCAGATCGTGCAGGATGGAAAAGTCTAGTCGCGCTTCCGGCCCCTCCAGCCGGCGCCGTAGGATTTCGCCGTTTCGCACGCGCATGACCGGGTTCTGCGCAGGCGGTATCAGGTCGGCGACCTCATGCGTAATCATGATCTCCTGGGTCTGCGCGCTGGTACGCCACCAGACGTAGACGGAGCCGAGAAATTGCGGATGCAACGTGCCGCCACGCAGATTGACGCGCAGTAAGGGGATTCCCGCTGCTACAAGCCGCCATGACAATTCATCGATCGTCCTTGCGAAAGAGCTGCTCCGCCGGGCGCCGCCAGTGAGCCATTCGAGGATCGATCCGATCGTGTCGTGAGCGGGCCGCTGCTCGATCGCGCACTCGACGATCTCGGCGACCACGACATTCTGGCCCTCGACGATCAGCGCAGAAGATACGGCCTCGCTCAAATATCGCTCCTCGGGGTCCACACATCAAAACTTATGCAAGCCAGCCGGCATGGTCGAATTTGCGGGGCATCGACCCAAAATAACCTCGTACGCTTCCCCGACATCGCCAAACAGGGAAATGCCGCGAAAGGACGCTTGAGAATAATTTGACCAAATGACCGGATTGGTGTATTGGTCATTTCTATGATATGACGGAGTCCTACATGGCTGCGCTTCAAGGCAAAACTGCCGTCGTTACAGGCGCTTCTTCCGGTATCGGCAAGGCAACGGCGCGCCTCCTTGCCGACGAAGGAAGCCACGTCTTCATCGCGGGACGCAGTATCGAGCGGCTCAAGGAAGTGGCGCGGTCTATCGAAGACGGGGGCGGACGGGCAACCGTTGGCGCATTCGACCTGCACGACTACGACGCGCTGCAAACCTTCGTTGCAGAAGCAGCCCAACAGACCGGACGGCTCGATATCATCGTCAACGCCGCGGGGGTCCACCATCCGGGCACCATCGCCGATGGCAAACTGGCGGACTGGCGGGCCATGTTCGAGACCAACGTCATTGCCGTACTGGTCGGCAGTCAGGCCGCCATCCGCATCATGCGCGAAACCGGAGGCACCGGCCATGTTGTCACGATCTCGTCTTATGCCGGCCAGGGTGAAGGCCATCACGTCTACGGAGCGACCAAGGCCGCCGTCAACTCCATCTGCAAGGTCCTGCGCGCCGAACTCGAGAACGAGCCGATACGCGCGGTGACCATCATGCCGGGAGCAGTCGCTACCAATTTCGGGCGGCACCATTCGCCCGAATTCGTCAGCGGCATGCTCAAATCGGTCGGCATCTCCACGGCGTTCCAAGCCGGCGACGTCCTGGCGGACGACGTACTCGAGGAGTTGAGAGCGCGTGCGTCGGCCATTTTCGCCTCGCCAATGGATATTGCCCGAGCGGTTCTCTACGCGGTAACACAACCCCATGATGTCAGCGTCTCCGAAATTCTCGTCGGTCCCCGCAAATCATTCCCAACCGCAGCCTGACGTGGCGATCGACGGGACCGACAAGCGCGACCGGATTCTCGATGCCGCGCAAAGCCTGTTCGTGCGCTATGGCGTCAAGCGAACCTCCATCGATGAGGTGGCGCGAGAGGCCGGTATCGCCAAAGGGACCGTCTATCTTTCCTTCAAATCCAAGGCCGAGCTGTTTGCGGCGATCGCCGACCGGCTGTGCGCAAGCACGCTCGCGGATGTCCAACGCATCGCGCTTGAAACGACGTCGCTGACCACCCGGCTGGTTGGAATACTCGATCGCTATATCGGAGCAACCCATCGGCTCGTCGCGCAATCGCCGCATATCGCCGAATTGACGGCATCGAAGGAAGCCCTCTCCGCAGCCGCGTTCGATGCGCTCGACCTGCGCATCCGCTCATTGCTCGGCGTCCTGCTCGGCGAGGCGGGAATAGCCCGGGACGAGGCTGCCGACATGTTTCTCGCTGCCGGCAAGGGCACGCTTTATACCGGAGATGATGCGGAGCAGCCGTATCGCGCACGCCTCACGATGATGGTCGACACGGTTCTGGCGGGCCTCACCCGCGGCACAAAAGGCTGACTGGCCGCAGCCGTCGTTGTTCCACAACGCAAGTTTCCAGCGCGGCAGCAGGATAGAACCATGCGTGCCGCGCCCGACATGCTGTCGGCGTCAGCGAGAGACGATCCCCGCCGCCAATGGTTTGAATCGATAGATCAAATACGGCGTCTTGTTCTCGGCCTTTCCGCGGTGGAACATTGCGGCAGCGGAAACCTGCGATGCCGATACGTACATGTAGCCGTCCGGCGAATATGAAATGCCGTCGGGCCACACCATTTCGGGGTCGCTGGTGAGCGTGCGATATTTGCGATCCGGCGTGATCACACCGATCGATTTGGTCTCGACCGCCGTCAGATAGATATTTCCGGCGAAGTCGATCGACAGCCCTCCGTTGTTCGGCTTGTCCGAGTAACGCTCCACTTTTGCGCTCAGTTGGGTATTCGAAAGGCTTTCATCGTTCAAATCGGCGACCCGGATCCGATAGAGACTGCGGCCGCTCAGCGGCGCGTAGTAAAGCCATTCGGCCTTTGCATCCATGGTGATTCCGTCACAACCGACCTTGATGATCACTGGCTTTCCGTCCTTGCCGGGAACCGTCAGGTCGCTGCCGTCGACGGTGATCGGAACGTTCTCTGGAATAGTCGACTTGTCGCCCTGGAGAACGCGCCGGGCGCGTCCGGTGTCCATGTCGATCACGATGATCGCGGCCTGTGAACCGTCACCGCCTGGTCCGATATCTTCGTCGGCGATGTAGAACTTGTGGTTCTTGTGGTCGATGACGATGTCTTGCGGCTGCGATCCGGACAGCGTCACAGGCTGAGGCATATAGTAAATGCGCTCAAGCCTGTTCGCATGCGTATTCCAACCGACGAGTTTCGGCGTGATGTGGGTGCGGAAGCCCATATCGATGATCCAGACGACGCCATTCTCGTCGGACCGCAACCCCAAAACGTTGTCCAGATACTGATCATTGCCTTCTCGTGGCGTATTCCAATCCGCATTTGGGAACGGCTCGAAGGTCGTTCCCGACGTCAGCCGCGCCACGCGCACGTCGGGACTGTAAAAGGGGTGATGACTGAAAATCACCTGATTGTCGGGCGTGAATGCGACGTTGCCGACGGATTGCGGTAACCTGGCAAATATCTCGGCAGTCACGGTGCTGGGTTGTTGCTGCGAAAAAGCGGGGGTCGCCGCCGCCAGCGCGACAATAAGTGCGGGCACGTTGATACGCATTACGGTTTTCCTCGTTGAAGGGTTTCCACGTTCGACGAGTTGATTTTATGCCCGCCGCGGTCGTCGCTCCGTCGGGGGCTTGGTTTTAATAAGCGAGAAGGCAGAGAGCCTGATTATCGAACGCTGGGCATTTCACACATCGTCGACCGCGCGCGAGTGATGCCGATCGAGGCCGCAGCAAAGAGTGTCTGCTTTGCATGACTGAGATAGCGCGCTAGAGTTAGATCAAGCAAGTACGCACAGCGTTGGCACTAGGTATCACGGAGTGAACCATGCAAGACCTGTTCGCGAAGAAGTACGACTGCGCAGCGGGCTGTCCCGTGGAAGCAACCCTGGATCTGATCGACGGCAAATGGAAAGCCATCATTCTCTATCATCTCCTGAAGGGGACACTGCGCTTCAATGAGTTGAGACGCCGCCTGTCGAGAATCACGCAGCGCATGTTGACCCGGCAGCTCCGTGAGCTCGAAGAGGTCGGTCTCGTCAGCCGAACTATCTTTGCGGAAGTCCCGCCCCGCGTCGAATACACGCTGACGCCCCACGGACAATCATTGGAGCCGGTGATCCGCGCTCTGTGGGTTTGGGGTGACGCCCATCTCGCTCAGCGAACCCAGGGGTTCACAAATCCAGGTGTCGTCAAGGATGTCGAACCGCAGCATCGGCCTGTTGTCGCCGTTCGGGCGGCACGATAACCGACGTCCCTGGACGCAAATGCGCAAGCTTCGGATTCTCTGCCTCCACGGATATCGCGGAAGTGCAAAAGCACTCCAGCGGCAAATGCGGCCATTGACGCAAGGTTTGGAGCAGCTTGCGGAGTTCGTATGCGTCGACGCGCCATCACTGGCAACGGGAGACTTCGGCTGGTGGCATGCCGTTTCAAGCGACGTCGACGACCCGGAACACCCTGCGATGCGATACAAAGGCTGGCCGGAAACGAAGACGTGGCTGATTTCGCTGTTCCAGCAAAGTCCGCCGTTCGACGGTGTGTTCGGCTTCAGCCAGGGAGCAGCGCTCACATCCCTGCTGGTCGGCTTGCGAAATCATGGTGAAGCGGAAGACCGCATCTCGTTCGATTTTGCCGTGATGGTGAGCGGATTTGTCAGCAACGACGGCAGCCATGCGAACCTATATCGACGGGAACCAGAATACGGTTTGCCCTCGGCTCATATCATCGGCGAGTCGGATGTCATAGTTCCAAGCAGCAGCTCCGACCGGCTTGCGAGCGTCTTCAAAACTCCCCTGTTCTTGCGCCATTCGGGCGGGCACATCATCCCCGGCAACCCGCAGGTGCGAAGCGGCTTCATTGCTTTCCTGCAAGAAAGGGCGCGCGAGGCGGGCCTGGCGGATCGAAACCCAGGACGAGCGATATGATCCGCGCTTTGCTTCAGCCTTTGCTCAATCCCAGAACCGGGCATCTTGCGCAAGCTTATCCCAGGTCCAGTTTCACCGGACACACCGCGATGCAAGCCCTGCGTTCGGAGAATCGCCGGGTCAAACCCCAGACGACGGCGGCTGTGGCCATCGTGGCGATCAGATGTTTCAACGTGTGCCCGCTGACGAAGCCGAGCGCATCAGCGATCCCGTGGTCAAACACCTCGCAGACCTTGGCCACGACGTAGAGCACCATCGCGCCGGCGAAGGCGATGCGATCGGCGCGCGGCGCGCGATAGATCGCCTGCCACAACGGGATGAGGACGAGCGGGAGTCCTTGCAACAAGAGGTATGGTCGCAGGTCGTCCGCGCCGCCTCTCGCGGTGTAGGCCCACCACGCGACACCAGCGACGGCGAAAAGCCCGAGAACGGTCGCTTCGATTTCGGTCTTCAATCCGGGCCGCGTGTCGCCGCGGACGCCGACGAGCAGGCCGGCGCAAGCCAGGGCGATCGGCAGGCGGTCCCAGATCAGGCGGGCATTGTCGGGAGCGAGGTGGTAGAAGCCGGATCCGAACGCGGTCAGGAACAGTCCGATCAGAAACAGCCTGTAGCCTGGCCATCCGGCGCGCAATTGATCGCTGTCGCGTCTCGGCCGGAGGGTCAGCCAGCCCCAGATCGCGACCAGAGCGAAGCCAGTGTTGGAAATGACATCAGCTGCGTGGTGGATGCCGAAGACGGCCGACCCGTCAGCGAATTCGTTGTAGTGGAGCGGCTGCGCGATCCGTCCGTGCACCGCCAGTATCACGGCGACACCGACAGTCACGATCATCGGAACATATTTGATCAACGGCTTCATGGGAGGCCCGGGGCGGATCGAAACGTCCGGGCAGGAGGAGGGTTGCATTTTCAGCTCCGTATTTTGAGCGTTGCTCAAATATGAATAGACCGAAAATGAGCGTCGCTCAAGACAAATTTTCGAATTGCGATGACGATGCATTCAATTGGCATGCCCGCCTGGCTCGCGGTGACGTCGGGACTCGCACCCCAAACGAAAAATGGCCCGCGTGAGGCGGGCCATTTTCTCATCGGAACCGGTAAGGTCCGAGCTTGGTTGCGGGGATAGGATTTGAACCTATGACCTTCAGGTTATGAGCCTGACGAGCTACCGGGCTGCTCCACCCCGCGTTAAACCGTTGCGTGCCTTGCAGAAGAGGGCCTGAGGCGGTCGGCCAACGCGCCTAATTGCGCCGATCGATCCGTCCGGAGGGCTTCCTGAGAAGGCGACCCGGGCCGAAGCCATCGGGTGCGAGGGGTATGTACCAACGCGAGGTCGGTTTGGAAAGCCCCGCGAGCGCCTTTTTGAGGTTTTTGTGACGCGGAAATCTCCGCTTTTCCTGTCATAATTGCCGCCGGGAACCGGGCCTTGCCAGAAACCGCGCAAAAGCGGAGCTTGGCCGCAACAAAACGCCCAAGAAACGCGATCCGAGGGGAGATGCCATGGACCGGCCATTGAAGAGTCCCGGGCTGCACGCGCTCGAAGATACCTTCCAACGCCAGATCGAGCTGTCGCGAAGCGAGCCTGCGCCGACATTGCAGGCGCGGCTCGACCGGCTGAGAAGGCTGCGGGCCGCGGTTACCGAGAACGAGACGCGGTTCGAGGCCGCGATCTCGGCCGATTTCGGCCACCGCTGCACCGTCGAGACCGTGATCGCCGAGACCATGCTGGTGCTCGGCGAGATCAAGCACGCCGCCAAGCACCTCAAGCGCTGGATGACCCCGCAGAAGATTGCGACCACGGTGCAATTCGCACCCGGGCGGAATCGCCTGATCCCGCAGCCGCTCGGGGTGGTCGGGATCATCGCCCCCTGGAACTATCCGCTGCAGCTCACGCTGGCGCCCGCGGTGGCCGCGATCGCGGCCGGCAACCGCGCGATCATCAAGCCGAGCGAGCTGGTGCCGCGGTTCTCCGAGCTGCTGGCCGAGGCGATCTCCAGGAAGTTCGACGCCACCGAGCTGATGGTGACCGACATCGACGACGACATCGCCAAGGCGTTTGCCGCGCTGCCGTTCGATCATCTGATCTTCACCGGCTCGACCCGCGTCGGCCGGCTGGTCGCGGAAGCCGCCGGGCGCAATTTGACGCCGGTGACGCTCGAACTCGGCGGCAAGTCACCGGCGATCATCGACCGCTCCGCCGACATCGACGAGGCGGCCCAACGCATCGCCTACGGCAAGCTGCTCAATGCCGGCCAGACCTGCATCGCGCCCGACTACGCGCTGGTGCCGGAAGCCTCCGTGCAGCCCTTCGCGATGCGGCTGAATGGCCACATCCAGCACATGTTCGGCACTGATCCGGCCAATCCCGACTACACTTCTGTCGTCTCGGACCGCCATTACGCGCGACTTGAGGGTCTGGTGGCCGACGCCGCCGCCAAGGGCGCGACCATCCTGCAGCCGGCCGCGCCGAACGATCCCGAATGGAAGAGCAAGCGCAAGTTTCCGCCGACCATCATCGTCGATGCGACGCCTGACATGACTGTCATGCAGGAGGAGATCTTCGGACCGCTGTTGCCGATCATGGGCTACCGCGATGCGCCTGATGCGATCGCCTACATCAACAGGCACGACCGCCCGCTCGCGCTGTACTGGTTCGGCACCGACAACGCCGCGCGCGACGAGGTGCTGGCGCGCACGGTGTCGGGCGGCGTCACCGTCAACGACTGCCTGTTCCACTTCGCGCAGGCCCACCAGCCGATGGGCGGCGTCGGCGCCTCCGGCACCGGCGCCTATCACGGCGAATGGGGCTTTCGGACGCTGACCAAGCTGAAGCCGGTGTTCTATCGCTCGCGCTTCAACCGGCTGGCCGATCTTTATCCGCCATACGGTAAGAAGATCGCGCGGCTGGAGAAACTGATGCGGTTGTTGTCGTAATCGTCATTCCGGGGCGATGCGTAGCATCGAGCTATGATGCGCAATTGCGCATCTGAGAATCCATTTCGCCACGATGATGCGGATAAATGGATTCCGGGCTCGCGCTACGCGCGCCCCGGAATGACGAACAATAATAAGCAGGGGGAAACGTGACTGATACATTCGATTTCGTGGTCGTAGGCGCAGGCTCGGGCGGCTGCGCCGTGGCGGGGCGATTGTCGGAGGATGCGGCGACGTCGGTCGCGTTGCTCGATGCCGGCGGCAGGAACGACAATTGGGTCGTCACCACGCCGGGCGCGCTGGTGCTGATGGTCGCGGGCACCGTCAACAACTGGGCCTTCAACACCGTGCCGCAGAAGGGCCTCAACGGCCGCGTCGGTTACCAGCCGCGCGGCAAGGGGCTCGGCGGTTCCTCGGCAATCAACGCCATGGTCTACATCCGCGGCCATCGCTGGGACTACGACCATTGGGCCGCGCTCGGCAACACCGGCTGGTCGTTCGACGACGTGCTGCCCTATTTCAAGCGCTCGGAGAACAATGCCGATTTCGACGGCGAGTATCACGGCAAGGGCGGCCCGCTCGCGGTCAACAAATTGCGCTCCGGCAATCCGATCCAGCAGACCTTCCTGCAGGCCGCCCAGGAAGCGCAATTCCGCATCCGCGAGGATTTCAATGCCGAGGACCATGAGGGCCTCGGCATCTACCAGGTGACGCAGAAGAACGGCGAACGCTGGAGCGCGGCGCGCGCCTATGTGCATCCGCATATCGACAAGCGTGCCAATCTGCGCGTCGAAACGGGCGCGCAGGCGACGCGCATCCTGTTCGAAGGCAAGCGCGCGGTCGGCGTGGAGTATCGTCAGGGCAAGGAACTGAAGCAGCTCCGCGCACGGCGCGAGGTGATTCTCGGCGCCGGCGCATTCCAGTCGCCGCAACTCCTGATGCTGTCGGGCGTCGGCGATGCAGCCGCGCTTCGTAAGCACGGCGTTGCCAGCGTGCACCATCTGCCCGGCGTCGGACGGAATCTGCAGGACCATCCGGACTTCATCTTCGGTTACGCGTCCGACAATCCGAACTTCGCCGGTATCTCGCTGAAGGGCATGCCGCGGCTGATCCGCGCCATCCTGCAATATCGACGGGAGCGCCGCGGTCCCCTTACCTCGAACTTCGCCGAATGCGGCGGCTTCCTGAAGACGCAGCCGGACCTCGATATTCCCGACATCCAGCTGCATTTCGGCATGGCCATGGTCGACGACCACGGCCGCAAGCGCCATAGCGGTACCGGCTTCTCCTGCCATGTCTGCCTGCTCAGGCCGAAGAGCCGCGGCAGCGTCGCGCTCGCGAGCGGCGATCCGATGCAGGCGCCGCTGATCGATCCGAATTTCCTCGGCGAGGAGGCCGATCTCGAGGCGATGGTCGCCGGCTACAAGACCACGCGGCGGCTGATGGAAACCCCATCGCTGCGCGCCCTGCAGCAGAAGGACATGTTCACCGCAGACGTGCGCACCGATGACGACATCCGCAACATCCTGCGCGCCCGCGTCGATACCGTCTATCACCCGGTCGGCACCTGCAAGATGGGCAATGATGATCCCCTCGCCGTGGTCGATCCGAAGCTGCGCGTGCATGGCCTCGAGGCGCTGCGCGTGGTCGACGCCTCGATCATGCCGACCCTGATCGGCGGCAACACCAATGCGCCGACCATCATGATCGGCGAGAAGGCGGCGGATATGATCAAGGCGGAGATGCGGGCGGGGTGAGCGAAGACGATCGGGATGCGTAGGGTGGGCAAAGCGGAGCGTGCCCACCATCAAGAGCAGCGTTGCCGATGGTGGGCACGGCGCGAAGACGCGCCTTTGCCCACCCTACGACTGATGTAATATGGATTCATGAACCAGAGTACCGCGGCGGTTCGGGCAGGTTTCCATGAACACTTTCGACGCTGTCATTTCCCTCGGTTTGCTGTTCGCGGTCGTGACCGGCTTCAGCACCGGCCTGTTGCGCAGTGCGGTCACCATCCTGGCCTATCTTGTCGCCATGCCGATTGCGGTTGCCGTGATGTCGATGATCGGGCCCCGCATCGCTGATTTGCCGACGTCGCCCTTTCCTTCCAACGGCGTGTTGTTGTTCGGCCTCTTCCTCGTGATCGGCGTCGTGCTCGGACATTTGGCGCGGACGATGCTCAACGACACAATCGGTTCCGAGGTCGGGATCGGCGACCGGCTCGGCGGCGCGCTGCTCGGGGCCGTCAGGACCGGCCTCGTCGTGACCACCCTCGTGCTGATTTTCGACCAACTGATACCGCTGGCCAACCAGCCGCAATTCCTCAACGGATCGCGATTGCGGCCGCTGTTTTCGGCGGTCGGCCAGACCGGGATCCGGTCGCTGCCGCCCGAAGCCACCATGGCGATCGAGCGGCTGAGGCGGGAGCGGCGCATCTAGCCGCCGCCATCGGCCGGCTGTTCCGGCCCGGCATGCACTTATGCATTGCACATCCCTTATCGGCAGCGCCGGGTCTGGCTAGACTGGCGCCATCGAACCTTTACAAACCTACCCGACATCATAGGGAGTGAAATCGTGGATCTCGGAATCAAGGGCCGCCGTGCCATCGTCTGCGCATCGAGCAAGGGACTGGGGCGCGCCTGCGCGATCGCGCTCGCCAATGAGGGTGTCCATGTCACGCTGACCGCGCGCGGCGCCGAGGCGCTGAAGCAGACCGCCGATGAAATTCGAAAGGCCCATCCCGGCGTCACCGTCACCGAGATCGTCGGCGACATCACGACACCGGCGGGACGCGCGGACGTGCTGAAGGCCTGCCCCGATCCGGACATCCTGATCAACAATGCCGGCGGCCCGCCGCCCGGCGATTTCCGCAACTGGACCCGCGACGACTGGATCAAGGCGATCGACGCCAACATGCTGACCCCGATCGAGCTGATCAAGGCCACCGTCGACGGCATGATGGCGCGCAAGTTCGGCCGCATCGTCAACATCACCTCGGCCGCGGTGAAGGCGCCGATCGAGATCCTCGGCCTGTCGAATGGCGCCCGCGCCGGCCTCACCGGCTTCGTCGCCGGCCTGTCGCGCAAGACCGTGATCAACAATGTCACTATCAACGGCCTGTTGCCGGGCCCGTTCGAGACCGATCGTCTGCGCAGCACCGGCAAGGCCGAGGCCGAGAAGCGCGGCGTTCCGATCGAGCAGATCCTGGCCGAGCGCGCCAAGCTGAACCCAGCCGGCCGCTTCGGCCAGCCCGACGAGTTCGGCGACGCCTGCGCCTTCCTGTGCGGCGCCAAGGCGGGATTCATCACCGGGCAGAACATCCTGCTCGATGGCGGCGCCTTCCCGGGCACCTTGTGAGGGCCGTCTGGTACGAACAGACCGGCGCGGCGCCGACAGTGCTTACCGTCGGCGAGATGCCGACGCCCGAGGCTAGCCCTGGCGAGGTCCGCGTCCGTCTCGAAGCATCAGGCGTCAATCCGGCCGATGTCGGCCGCCGCAGCGGCAACTATCGTGCGATGGAATTTCCGCTGATAACTCCGAACAGCGATGGCGCTGGGATCGTCGACCAGGTCGGCGAAGGCGTGACGCGCTTTGCCATCGGCGACCGCGTCTGGCTGTTCAACGGCCAGCGCAACGGCCGCGCCTTCGGTACCGCCGCCGAATACATCACGCTCGCCGACTATCTGGTGACGCCGCTGCCCGAGGATGTCTCCTTTGCGGCAGGCGCGACACTCGGCATTCCCGGCATGACCGCGTGGTGCGCGCTGTTCGCGGACGGCCCGATCGCGGGACAAACCGTGCTGGTCACTGGAGGTGCCGGTGCAGTCGGCCACTACGCAGTGCAACTCGCCAAATGGGGCGGCGCGCGGGTGATCACGACCGTCAGTTCAGAGGTCAAGGACATCGAGGCGCGGCTCGCCGGCGCCGACTTCGTCGTCAACTACCGCACCGATGACGTGGCGGCCAAAGTGATGGCCTTCACCGAGAACCGCGGCGTCGACCGCGTGGTCGACGTCGATTTCGGCGGCAACCTCGCGACCACGCTGAAGCTGATGGCGTTCAACTCGACGATCGCGGTCTACGCCACCAACGGCAATCGCACGCCCACGGTGCCGATGCGCGAGCTGATGGAGAAATGCATCACGGTGCGGTCGCTAGTGCTGTTCGCACTACCGCCGCCCTTGCTCGCGGCCGCGCAGGAGGACATCACCAAATGGCTCGCCTCGGGCACCCGCGTGCACAATATCGCCGGACAATTCGCGCTGGCCGAGACCGCGCTGGCCCATCTCGCGGTCGAGAAGGGCGACAAGATCGGTACCGTAATCGTCGATTGTGCAAGATAACAAACAAAGGAAACGCCGCATGCATTGGACGGTCGGCAAGGTCAGGATCACCATGGTCGTCGAGCTGGAGACGGTCGGCAGCACGCGCTTCATCCTGCCGCTCGCAGGCCGCGAGGAGATCCAAAACCTGCCCTGGCTGATCCCGCATTTCGCCAATGAGGACGGCCGCCTGAAAATGTCGATCCATTCGTTGCTCGTCGAAACGCCGGAGCACCGCATCATTGTCGACACCGGGCTCGGCAACGACAAGCAGGGCCGCAACGTGCCGACCTGGAACAACCGCAACGAGCCATTCCTGGAGAAGCTCACCGCGGCCGGCTTTGCGCCCGAGACCATCGACACCGTGCTGTGCACGCATCTGCATGTCGACCATGTCGGCTGGAACACAAGGCTTGTCGACGGCCAATGGGTGCCGACCTTCGACAACGCGGCTTACGTGTTCGGCAGGACCGAGTACGAGTATTGGCGCGACAACAGCGATGATCCCGCGCACGCTGCGGTGTTCGCCGATTCCGTAAAACCGATTGCCGACGCCGGCAAGGCCAAGCTGGTGCCGAGCGACATCAGGCTGACCGACGAGATCACGCTGATCCCGACGCCGGGCCACAGCCCGGGCCATATGAGCTTCCACATCGCCTCCGGCGGACAGCAAGCCCTGCTGACCGGCGATGCTGCGCATCACCCGTGCCAGATGTATCACCTCGACTGGTCGGCAACCGTCGATTCCGACCCGAAGCAGTCGGCCGCGACCCGGCGCCAGCTGTTTGCGCGCTTTGCCGACACGCCGACGCTGGTGATCGGCGGGCACTTTGGTGCCGGCCATATCAAGCGCGATGGGGATGCCTTCAAATTCATCGCGCTGGCGTGACTAGAGCGTTTTCGAGCAAAGTGGACACCGGTTCGCGTGAAGAAAACGCGTCAAAAACAAGAATCTAGAGCTTCGGTTCTGATTCAATCAGAACTGAAGCTCTAGGCCAAAACGGCCTTGAAATAAGGCTTCCTTGAAATAAGGCTTGGCTGCAATGCAGCGCGCTCAGGGCCATTGAATTTCCCGCCGCGCTGTTCCATGAAGCTTGCCGAGGTATACCAGCTAACGATCGTCAGAAACCGTAGGGAGAGATCAACATGAAGCTTGTTCGTTATGGCGAAAAGGGTGCGGAAAAGCCCGGCCTGATCGATAAATCCGGCCAGCTCCGCGACCTTTCGGCCCATGTCAAGGACCTCACCGGCGAGACCTACGCGCCTGATGTGCTGAAGAAGCTGGGCGCCCTCGATCCCGGCTCCCTGCCCGCCGTCTCCGGCAAGCCGCGCTTCGGCGCGCCCGTCACCGGCATCTCCAAGTTCGTGGCGATCGGCCTGAATTATTCCGACCACGCCAAGGAGACCGGCGCAGCGATCCCGACCGAACCGATCATCTTCATGAAGGCGAACACGTCCCTGAGCGGCCCGAACGACGCAGTCGAAAAGCCGCGTGGCTCGACCAAGCTCGACTGGGAAGTCGAAATCGCTGCGATCATCGGCACCCGTGCCAAGTACATCTCGGAAGCCGACGCGCTGAACCACGTCGCCGGCTATTGCGTCTGCAACGACGTCTCGGAGCGCAATTTCCAGACCGAGCGCCTGGGGCAGTGGACCAAGGGCAAGTCGCACGACACCTTCGGCCCGGTCGGCCCCTGGCTCGTCACCAGGGACGAAATCGCCGACGTGCAGAGCCTGTCGATGTGGCTCGACGTCAACGGCCAGCGCCGCCAGACCGGCACGACCAAGACCATGATCTTTACGATGGCGAAGTGCATTTCCTACGTCTCGCAGTTCATGACGCTGCTGCCCGGCGACATCATCACCACGGGCACGCCGCCCGGCGTCGGCCTCGGCATGAAGCCGCCGACCTTCCTCAATGTCGGCGACGTCGTATCGCTCGGCATCGAGGGTCTCGGCGAACAGCGCCAGGAGATCATCGCGGCGTGAGGTGAGACAGCCACCCGCTCTCGCCTCCTCCGTCATTGCGAGCGAAGCGAAGCAATCCATGCCGCAACGCGGGAAAGATGGATTGCTTCGTGGCTTCGCTCCTCGCAATGACGTAACCCTCTGCGATCATTTGAGGCTCTAAAATGAAACTCACCTTCTCTCCCGCCTCCCCGTTCGCCCGCAAGGTGCGCATCGCGGCGATCGAGTTGGGCTTGATCGACAAGATCGAGTTCGTGCCGGCCAGCGTCGCACCGGGCCAGGCCAATGACGAATATTCAAAGATCACACCGCTGAAGAAACTGCCGGTGCTGATCCTCAACAATGGCGATGTGATTCTCGATTCCTACGTCATCGTCGAATATCTCAACGAGATCGGCGGCGGTGCGCTGATCCCGGGCTATGGCCCGCGGCGCTGGAAGGTGAAGACCGATCACTCGCTGATCAACGGCATGCTCGATTCCATGCTGCTGTGCCGCTACGAGAAAATGGTGCGGCCGCAGGGCTCGTTGTGGCAGGCCTGGCATGACGATCACTGGAATCGGGCGTGGAGCGGCATGGCGCGGTTCGAGAATCAGCCGGAGGTGCTGAACGGATCGTTCGATATCGCGCAGATCGGGCTGGTTTGCGTGCTCGGCTACGCCGACTTCCGCTTCGCCGATTGCGGCTGGCGCAAGGCCTATCCGAAGCTCGATGCCTTCTACCAGAAGGCGCTGGAGCGGCCGTCGGTGAAGATCTCGGCGCCGCCGCCGGCGTAACGCGGGGGCATGGGAGGTTGAGCATGCGCGACAGCTTCCCGATCTCGCTCTTGTGATGATGACGACGGCAGCCCGATACGGCCAACCAAAGGAAGGCCTTGCGGCGATGGATATCCTTGCCAAAATTGTCATTCCCGCCGTGCGCGACGCGCGCTGATCTCCTTAAGGAATGCCATGAGCCTGAAATTCACCGTCGGCGACCTCACCATCCATCGGATCGTCGAGCAGGAGACCACGTTCCTGCCGGCGCTCGACATGTTGCCCGGGCTGACGCCCGAACTGCTCGCCGAAAATCGCGCCTGGATGAAGGCCGCCGGCGCGCTCGACGACAGCGATACGCTGATCCTGGCTTTCCAGTCCTATGTCGTGAAGACGCCGCATCACACCATCCTGATCGACAGCTGCATCGGCAATCACAAGCCGCGGCCGCTGCGGCCAGCCTGGAACATGAAGACCGATGACACCTATCTGCGCGGACTTGCCGCCGCGGGTTTTTCCGTCGGCGATATCGACTACGTGATGTGCACGCATCTGCATGTCGATCACGTCGGCTGGAACACGCGGCTGGAGAACGGCCGCTGGGTGCCGACCTTCCCGAACGCGCGCTATGTGTTCGACAAGGCCGAGTTCGACTACTGGACCGAAACCAACGCGAAGACGGAGGTCGCGCCGTTCGTCGACAGCGTGCTGCCGGTGGTCGAAGCCAACAAGGCCGAGATCGTGCACCACGATTTCGCGATCGGCGATCACACGCGCATCCTGCCGACCCCAGGCCACACGCCGGGCCATGTCGCCTTCACCTTCGGCCGCGGCAAGGACGACGCGGTGTTTTCAGGCGACTTGATGCACTCGCCGATCCAGACCCGCTATCCGGAGCTGTCGGCGAAATTCGACGTCGACCAGGCGGTGGCGGCGAAGACTCGCCGCAGCTTCCTGGAGCGCTATTGCGACACCGACACGCTGTGCTGCACCGCGCATTTCCCCTCGCCATCGACCGGCAAGATCCGGCGCAAGGGGAACGGGTTTGTGTGTGAGACTCTTTAGCCGCTTGCTGACTTCACCTCGCCCCGCTTGCGGGGAGAGGTCGGATTGCATCGCCTGATGCAATCCGGGTGAGGGGGTACAGATCTCACAACCAACACCGCCCCGCAGATAGAGCCCCTCACCCTGCCCTCTCCCCGTGAAGAACGGGGAGAGGGAAAGACCGTCCTTCAATCAAACAAACTTGGCGTGTGGTTCACCACCGCGCCTTCGATCTGCAGCATCTTCAGCTTGGTCACCACGCCGCCATTGGCGGAGAAGCCGCCCGGCTTCTTGCCCGCCGCCAGCACGCGGTGGCAGGGCACGACGATCGGGCACGGGTTGCGGCCGAGCGCCTGGCCAACGTCGCGCGACAGCTCGACGCCGCCGAGCTGCTTGGCGATATCGCCATAGGTCAGGGTCTGGCCCGGCGGGATCTTCCGCGCGATGTCGTAGACGCCGCGGTTGAACTCCGGAACGCCGTCAAGATCGAGCACGATATCGGCAAGGTTGTTCGGCTTGCCAACCAACAGCTCGACCATACCATCGATCGCATGCTGAACCTCGGCCGGCGGCGACGCCTCGGCGACATCGCCATTGCGCTGAAAGATCCGCTTGCGGGTTTTCTCCTCAGTGCCCATCGGCAGTTGCACGGCGGTGACGCCGTGCTCGCCCCAGACGATGCCGCAGGCGCCGATCGCGGTCTCGAAGATTGCAAAATGCTGGCCGGTCATGAATAGCTCCTGGCTCGCTCCAGATAGTCTTTGAGATGTTTCTTGGCTCACGCTTCGGAGCCTGTTGCTGACCCGAAATGTAGGCTTGGAGAATGTTGCTATCCACCCGAATCCTGTGGGAACTTGGCCTGAATCAACAGTTTCCCCTCCCGCTACCGCGAGCTGTCCATGCAAAGCGTCCACGTCAACGGTTTCGACATGCCCTATCTCGACGTCGGCCAGGGCCCGCCGCTGGTCTGCGTGCACGGCTCATTGTGCGACTTTCGGATCTGGTCTGCCGTGCTGGGGCCGCTGGCGCGCAGACACCGCGTGATCACGGTCAGCCTGCGGCACTTTTTCCCGGCGCAATGGGACGGCGTCGGCGATACCTATTCGATCGCCCAGCATGTCGATGACGTGATTGCCTTCATTGAAAAGTTCGATACCAGGCCGGTCGATCTGATGGGGCATTCCCGCGGCGGCCACATCTCGTTCCGGGTCGCGCAGCGGCGGCCGGACCTGCTGCGCAAACTGATTCTGGCCGAGCCCGGCGGCGAGCTCGACGGCACGCTCGATCCTGATTTTAAGCCCGGCCCCTCGCCGCTGGCGGCACGGATCGCGGCATCCGCCGAGGCGATCGCCAAAGGCGACGTCGATGGCGGCATGCAGATATTCATCGATGCGCTGGAAGGCCCCGGCGCCTGGAAGCGCCTGCCGGCCGCGCCGAAGCAGTTGCTGCTCGACAACGCCGTGACGCTGATCGGCCAGACCCGCGACAAGCGCCCGCCTTTCTCGAAAGCGGATGCGGAAGCGATCAAGACGCCGACGCTCTTCATCGGCGGCGCGAACACCAAGGGCACGCTGCCCAAGGTACTGCACGCGCTCGCCGCCAATGTGACGGGCTCACGCACCGAGATGATCCCGGGCACCACGCATCCGATGTTCGAGCAGGCACCGCGGCGCTATTGCGAGATCGTGCTGGAGTTTTTGGCCGCATAGAAGGTGCACCCTCTCCCCTTGTGGGAGAGGGTGGCGCGATAGAGCGCAGCGGCATCGCGCCGGGTGAGGGGTTCTCTCCGCGGAGACAAACCCCTCACCCGGATCGCATCTGACGATGCGATCCGACCTCTCCCACAAGGGGAGAGGTGCAGCGAGCAAGTGGCATGTCCTCTTTCCCCGTGAAGAAAGGGGGAGGGGGAGATCATCACACCTTCCACGCACCGACCGGCTGGCGCACCGCGACGTTCAGCCGGTTCCAGACGTTGATCGCCGCGATCGCCAGCACCAGGGCGGCGAGTTCGTGTTCGTCGAAATGCTTGTCGGCCTCGTTCCAGACCGCATCCGGTACCGGATCATCGCGGTCGCTGAGCCGGGTCACCGCCTCGGTCAGCGCCAGCGCGGCACGCTCGGCTTCGGTGAAGTAGGGCGTATCGCGCCAGGCAGCGACACAGAACAGGCGCTCTTCGGTCTCGCCGGCGCGCTTTGCGAGTTTCGGGTGCATGTCGACGCAGACACTGCAACCGTTGATCTGGCTGGCGCGCAAATGGACCAGTTCGAGCAGCTTTTCGGGTAGGCCCTTCTTGGTGGTTTCACTGAGCGCCTGCAGCGCCTTCATGGCGTCGGGAAGTACCATCACCGGGTGGTTCATACGGGCATGCATCATATCACTCTCCTGAGTTGCTTTTTGACGCGGCCGGGCCGATCTGCTGTCACATCGGCCGGGTTTCGGTCGTCATGGTCATGACGGAGCGGACCAAGGGAATGTGACCGATGGACGAGAAAAAATTTCTGGCCGAGCAGTTCGAGGCCAACCGGAGCCATTTGCGGGCTGTGGCCTATCGCATGCTGGGCTCGACCGCCGAGGTCGACGACGCCGTGCAGGAAACCTGGCTGCGGCTGAGCCGCTCTGACACCGCTGCGGTCGACAATCTGGCGGGATGGTTGACCACAGTGACCGCGCGGATCTGCCTCGACATGCTGCGCTCACGCAAATCGCGCCGCGAGGAACCGATCGGCCCGCATGTGCCGGAACCGGTCGCGGACAGTCACACCGAGCGGGAGTCCGAGATGGCGGATTCCGTCGGTGCCGCGCTGCTCGTGGTGTTGGAGACATTGGCGCCGGCGGAGCGGCTGGCCTTCGTGCTGCACGACATGTTCGCCGTGCCGTTCGAGGAGATCGCGCCGATCGTCGGCCGCACCCCGGCGGCCGCGCGGCAGCTCGCAAGCCGTGCCCGGCGCCGCGTGCAGGGCGCGCCGCCCGCGCCGGATGCCGATGTCAGCCGGCAGCGCGGGATTGTCGAGGCGTTCCTTGCAGCGTCCCGCAACGGCGATTTCGAGGGGCTGCTCGCAGTGCTCGATCCCGACGTGGTGTTTCGTGCCGACCAGGCTGCACAACGGCTCGGCTCGCTCGCGGAGATCCGCGGGTCCGCAGCGGTTGCCGAAGTCTACAAGGGACGCGCGCAAGCGGCGAGGCCTGCGCTGGTCGATGGCGAGATGGGCGTTGCCGTCATCCTCGGCGGCCGATTGCGCATCGTGCTGCGGATCACGATTGCCGGCGGCAGGATCGCGACGATCGACGCGGTCGCAGATAGCCAGCAGATCGAGACGTTCGATGTCGAGGTGCTCGATCGCAACTGACGCGGCTGGAGGCGCGCGGATCGCAATGCTAGTGTCTCTTGGCGCTCATCTGGGAGGACACAAACATGAAACGATCCGTCAAACGGCTTGCGTCGGTCAGCCTGTTTTCGTTCACCCTCGCCTCCTCCGCCTTTGCTGCGGCCGACGAGAAATTGCGCGCGGCCGCCGAGCAGGCCCAGCCGGCCGTGATCGAGAGCCTGCACGACATGGTGCTGATCGAATCAGGTTCCGGCGACGTCGAGGGCCTGACGAAGATGGCCGACTACACCGAAGCGCGGCTGAAGGCGCTCGGCGCCAAAACCGAACGGCGCAAGACCACGCGCGGCGCCGGCGCCGACATGGTGATCGGCACTTTCGAAGGCACCGGCACGAAGAAGCTGATGCTGATCGCGCATATGGATACGGTCTATGAACACGGCATTCTGGCCTCGCAGCCCTACAGGGTCGACGGCAACAGGATCTACGGGCCCGGCATCGCCGACGATAAGGGCGGCATCGCCGTCATCCTGCACTCGTTGAAGATCCTGAACGACGCCGGCTGGCGCGATTACGCTAAACTCACGGTGTCGTTCAATCCGGATGAAGAGGTCGGCTCGATCGGCTCCGGCGAGTTCATCGCCGAGCTTGCCGACCAGCACGACGTGGTGCTGTCCTGCGAGCCCACGGTGGCGCTACCGGTGGCCGAGAACGAGAGCCTGTTGCTCGGCGCGAGCGGCACCGCCGCGGGTACGCTGGAGGTGAAAGGCAAGGCCTCGCATGCCGGCGCGGCGCCGCAGCTCGGCCGCAACGCGCTGCTCGAACTCGCGCATCAATTGCTGCAGACCCAGGACGTCGCGAAATCGATTCCGGGCACGCAGTTGAACTGGACCACCGCGAAGGCCGGCACGGTGCGCAACCAGATCCCGGATCAGGCCACAGCCGGCGCCGACATCCGCCTGACGATTCCGGACGGCGTGCAGAAGCTGCAGGCCGCGCTCGACGAGAAGATCAAGGACAAATTGATCCCGGACGCCGAAGTAACGGTGAAGATCGTCGCGGGCCGCCCGCCCTTCGTGGCCAATGATCGCGGCCGCGCGCTCGCCAAGGAGGGACAGGCGATCTACGCCGAACTCGGGCGCACGCTCGACATCGCCGAGATGACCGGCGGCGCGACCGACGCCGGCTACGCCGGCCGCAGCGGCAAGGCGACCGTGGTCGAGAGTTTTGGCCTGGCCGGCTGGGGCTACCACGCACGCGACGAATATATCGACACCAACTCGATCGTGCCGCGGCTGTATCTGATGACACGGATGCTAGTGGAGTTGGGCAAGGCGAAGTAGCGGGGACGTGGCGGACATCGTGGACACTTTCCGGCGCTTATAGAGCTGCCGGAGTCGGCCTTGACGAACCGTAGCATCCGCAGTAGCGTTCGTCGGAATACGGAATTCCGTATCCCGAATCTGGACCACCAGCATGATCCCGTTGGACCCGCTTCCGAACCTGATCGACCAGGTCTATGCGCGGATATCAGAGGCGATCATCGACCGCACGCTGCCGCCGGGTCAGCGCATTACCCAGAACGAACTCGCCGAAAAGCTCGGCGTCTCGCGCCAGCCGGTGTCGCACGCGCTGCATCTGTTGCACCGGCAGGGCCTCGTCGCCGAAAGCGGCAAGCGTGGCTTCGAGGTGACGCAGCTCGATCCCCAGCGTATCCGCCAGCTCTATGAGGTCCGGGGCGCGATCGACGCGCTGGCGGCGCGGCTTGCGGCCCAGCGCGTACAGATCGATGCCGCCGGGCGCGCACAGCTCGAGCGCGCGCTCGAGGCCGGCCGCGCGATCGACGGCACCATGCCGCTGGCGCGCCTGATCGCGCGCGACGTCGACTTTCACAGCGCGATCTATCGCCTCGCCGGCAATTCCGCGATCGAGGAGATGATCGCTCCGCAATGGCCGCATATGCGCCGCTCGATGGCGACCGTGCTGGCCGAACTCGATTATCGCGACAGCGCCTGGACCGAACACGAGACCATCGCCGCGCGTATTTTTTCCGGCAACGCCGCCGCGGCCGAAGCCGCGGCGCTGGCGCATGCGCAGACGGCCGGACGGATGACCGAGGAGAAACTGAGGGCCATCGACGTGGCTGCGTGATTCGACGCCGTCGTTCCGGGGCGGTGCGAAGCACCGAACCACAGATGCGCAATTGCGCA
This sequence comes from Bradyrhizobium sp. LTSP885, assembly GCF_000938305.1. Lineage (GTDB taxonomy): Bacteria > Pseudomonadota > Alphaproteobacteria > Rhizobiales > Xanthobacteraceae > Bradyrhizobium. The sequence continues at coordinate 110,694 of NZ_JYMT01000017.1, read as the reverse complement.
TCGGGGAACCTCGAGATTCTCTGATGTGCAATTGCACATCATGGTTCACGCTTCGCGCGCACCGGAATGACAACAACAATAAGCAAGGAGGAAGCACCATGAAACTGAGCCCACAGCAGATCGAGCATTTCAATCGCGAAGGCTGGCTGTTCCTGCCCGAGCTGTTCAGCCAGGAAGAGGTCGACTTCCTCGCCCGTGAGGCTGTTGGCATCTATGACGCCAACCGGCCCGAGGTGTGGCGCGAGAAGAGCGGCGCGCCGCGGACCGCGTTTGCCGCGCATCTCTACAACGAGGCGTTCGGCCTGCTCGGCGCGCATCCGCGCATGATTGATCCGATCGAGCAGCTGTTCGGCGAGAAGGTCTACATGCATCAGTTCAAGATCAACGCAAAGGCCGCCTTCACCGGCGACGTCTGGCAATGGCACCAGGATTACGGCACCTGGAAGCGCGACGACGGCATGCTGGAGCCGCGCGCGATGAACATCGCGATCTTCCTCGACGAGGTGATGCCGATCAACGGTCCCTTGATGCTGGTGCCGCAGAGCCAGACCGCCGGCGACCTCAAGGCCTCGCATGATCTCGCGACGACGTCGTACCCGCTGTGGACGCTGGACGAGGAGACCGTGACGCGGCTGGTGAAGCAGGGCGGCATCGTCGCGCCGACCGGCAAGCCCGGCGGCATGCTGATGTTTCACGGCAATCTGGTGCATGGATCGAGCGGCAACATCACGCCCTATCCGCGCAAGATCGTCTATCTGACGCTGAACGCGGTCTCGAACTACATCCGCAGCCCGACGCGGCCCGACTACATCGCGCACCGCGATTTCACGCCGATCGAAACCGTGGAAGACGGCGCGCTGCTGCGGCTAGCCCGTGCGCCGCGGCAGGCGGCGGAGTAGCCGCCACTAACCGTCATTCCGGGGCGACGCGGCAGCGTCGAACCCGGAACCTCGAGATTCCCCGATGCGCAATTGCGCATCTGAGGTCCTCGCTTCGCGAGCCCCGGAATGACAGCTTTGGATTGGAAGATATCAATGAACCTGCATCACCTCCTGAAAACCCGCGCCGCCGCCGGCAATCCCGTTCGCGTCGCGCTGATCGGCGCCGGCAAATTCGGCTCGATGTTCCTGTCGCAGGTGCCGCATACGCCGGGGCTGGAGGTCCCCATCATCATCGATCTCGACCGTGATCGCGCGCGCGAGGCCTGCCGCACGGTCGGCTGGGACGAGGCGCGGATCAAGGCAACCGCCTTCACCGACGACGGCGCGCGCGCCATCGCCGGCGGTGCTTTCGATGTGGTGGTGGAAGCGACCGGAAATCCCGCCGTCGGCATCCGCCATGCCCGTGCGGCAATCGCCGCCGGCAAGCATGTCGTGATGGTCAATGTCGAGGCCGACGTGCTCGCGGGGCCGCTGCTCGCCGAAGAAGCCCGCAAGGCCGGCGTGGTCTATTCGCTGGCCTATGGCGACCAGCCGGCGCTGACGGCGGAGATGGTCGATTGGGCGCGCGCCACGGGTTTCCACGTCGTCGCGGCCGGCAAGGGCACGAAGTATCTGCCGGCCTATCACGACGTGACGCCGGAGGGCGTCTGGCAGCATTACGGGCTCACCGCAGGCGAGGCGCAATCCGCCGGCATGAACCCGCAAATGTTCAACTCCTTCCTCGACGGCACCAAATCCGCGATCGAGATGGCGGCGATTGCCAATGCCTGCGGGCTCGACGTGCCCTCGGAAGGTCTCAAGTTCCCGCCTTGCGGCGTCGACGACCTGCCGCATGTGATGCGGCCGCGCGATAAGGGCGGCGTGCTGGAGAAGTCCGGCATCGTCGAAGTGGTATCGTCGCTGGAGCGCGACGGCCGCCCGGTGTTCCGGGACCTGCGCTGGGGCGTTTATGTGGTGCTGGAGGCGCCGAACGATTATGCCGCCGACTGCTTCAAGCAGTACGGCCTCAAGACCGATTCGTCGGGCCGCTATGCTGCGATGTACAAGCCCTATCATTTGATCGGGCTCGAGCTGAACATCTCCGTTCTGTCGGCTGTGCTGCGCAACGAGCCGACCGGGCAGCCGCGCGGTTTCCGCGGCGATGTCGCGTCCGTCGCCAAGCGCAACTTACGCGCCGGCGAAATGCTCGACGGCGAAGGCGGCTACACGGTGTGGGGCAGACTGATGCCGGCCTCCGCCAGCCTCGCCGCCGGCGCGCTGCCGATCGGGCTCGCGCATCGCGTCAAGCTGAAGAACGACGTCGCCCATGGCGCGGTGGTGCGCTGGAGCGATGTCGAGGTCGATGAAGGCAACGACACGATCAGGACGCGGAAGGCGATGGAGGCGGCGTTCTCGTAGATCAAACACGGCGTAACGAAAAAAAGCCCCGGAGGAAATCCTCCGGGGCTTCTTTGCTTCGAATGGAGGCTCAGTTTTCGTCGCTGCCGCCGAACGCTTCCATCAGCTTGTCGTAGTTCTTGGTGACCAGATCGATGTTGCCCTTGTTCTCGACCGCGGGCGGCGGCGACTTCAGGGCCTCGTTAAGATCGGCGAGCGCGTCCTTCTTGTCCTTGG
>NZ_JYMT01000017.1:13139-103139 GCF_000938305.1 Bradyrhizobium sp. LTSP885 | reverse complement strand
CTTGAACTTCCGACCTCACGCTTATCAAGCGCGCGCTCTAACCAACTGAGCTACAAGCCCCTAACGCTCATCCCTTTCGAGATGTCGGAGCCCGCGGCGCGCAACCGGCTTGCGCCGATGCATCGCACAGCGCGAAAGCTCCTGGCGCGTGTTCGTCCGCGAAGAAAGAGAAACGTAGACGGCGAAATCCCGCCAATGGAGCTCAACGATCTTGCGATCATTGGCCCCTGAATGTTTCTAAAACGATCCGATAGATTGCGTGAGCGATCTGAAGGATCATCCTTAGAAAGGAGGTGATCCAGCCGCAGGTTCCCCTACGGCTACCTTGTTACGACTTCACCCCAGTCGCTGACCCTACCGTGGCCGGCTGCCTCCCTTGCGGGTTAGCGCACCGTCTTCAGGTAAAACCAACTCCCATGGTGTGACGGGCGGTGTGTACAAGGCCCGGGAACGTATTCACCGTGGCGTGCTGATCCACGATTACTAGCGATTCCAACTTCATGGGCTCGAGTTGCAGAGCCCAATCCGAACTGAGACGGCTTTTTGAGATTTGCGAAGGGTTGCCCCTTAGCGTCCCATTGTCACCGCCATTGTAGCACGTGTGTAGCCCAGCCCGTAAGGGCCATGAGGACTTGACGTCATCCCCACCTTCCTCGCGGCTTATCACCGGCAGTCTCCTTAGAGTGCTCAACTAAATGGTAGCAACTAAGGACGGGGGTTGCGCTCGTTGCGGGACTTAACCCAACATCTCACGACACGAGCTGACGACAGCCATGCAGCACCTGTCTCCGGTCCAGCCGAACTGAAGAACTCCGTCTCTGGAGTCCGCGACCGGGATGTCAAGGGCTGGTAAGGTTCTGCGCGTTGCGTCGAATTAAACCACATGCTCCACCGCTTGTGCGGGCCCCCGTCAATTCCTTTGAGTTTTAATCTTGCGACCGTACTCCCCAGGCGGAATGCTTAAAGCGTTAGCTGCGCCACTAGTGAGTAAACCCACTAACGGCTGGCATTCATCGTTTACGGCGTGGACTACCAGGGTATCTAATCCTGTTTGCTCCCCACGCTTTCGTGCCTCAGCGTCAGTATCGGGCCAGTGAGCCGCCTTCGCCACTGGTGTTCTTGCGAATATCTACGAATTTCACCTCTACACTCGCAGTTCCACTCACCTCTCCCGAACTCAAGATCTTCAGTATCAAAGGCAGTTCTGGAGTTGAGCTCCAGGATTTCACCTCTGACTTAAAGACCCGCCTACGCACCCTTTACGCCCAGTGATTCCGAGCAACGCTAGCCCCCTTCGTATTACCGCGGCTGCTGGCACGAAGTTAGCCGGGGCTTATTCTTGCGGTACCGTCATTATCTTCCCGCACAAAAGAGCTTTACAACCCTAGGGCCTTCATCACTCACGCGGCATGGCTGGATCAGGCTTGCGCCCATTGTCCAATATTCCCCACTGCTGCCTCCCGTAGGAGTTTGGGCCGTGTCTCAGTCCCAATGTGGCTGATCATCCTCTCAGACCAGCTACTGATCGTCGCCTTGGTGAGCCGTTACCTCACCAACTAGCTAATCAGACGCGGGCCGATCTTTCGGCGATAAATCTTTCCCCGTAAGGGCTTATCCGGTATTAGCACAAGTTTCCCTGTGTTGTTCCGAACCAAAAGGTACGTTCCCACGCGTTACTCACCCGTCTGCCGCTGACATATTGCTATGCCCGCTCGACTTGCATGTGTTAAGCCTGCCGCCAGCGTTCGCTCTGAGCCAGGATCAAACTCTCAAGTTGGACTTGAAACCTTGAACCGGCTGATCACAACGTTTTGACGAGGTCCCACCATTTTTCATCAACCGAAGCTGACGAGCTGCCCACGATTCACATCGTTGGCAACGATGGTGTAACCTTTAAAACGTGTACCGCCGAAGTCTTTCGTCCACCCTCAGAACGTCAAAAGCCGAAGCTTTCAAGTATTCCGAGAGACGCAAGGACTCCGCCGTCCACGTTTCTCTTTCTTCATCTTTACTTGTCAAACAGCCCGGGATCCGAAGGTCCCACACCCTATTGGGTGGATCTAAACCCCTCATCCGACGGCGATTCACAACCGGTTTACACCGGCTGCTGTTTCGCTCGACGAGTTGAGGAGCATAAAGGGCGCGAATGCTTGCCTTGGCCGGTGGGCCAATGCAGCGCCGCGCTCAGTGGGTGTCTTATAGGCCCGCCCCTTCGGACCTGTCAACACTCATCGTCAAGAAAACGTCGCATGACGACAAACTTTTTTCGGGTGCGGAAAAGTCCTGATTTTTGGGGACCTTGCGCCGCACTTGAGCCATAATCCTGCGACGTTCTGGCTATAACGTAAGCAACGAACCGCTCGAAACCTGTGGGGCCTCGGGTGGTTTTTTCGGGGGAGCAGGCGATTTCTCCAAGAACCCGTCGCCTCTTCCCTTCACGGCCGAGCAACATCGAGAGATCTGCACACCATTGACGTTCGAGATAGCGGCTGACCAATGGCCTTCGTCTCCCGGACTTTGATGCGTGTGGCTCGCCACGCTGCCGCAAACCCTTTCTAAGGGGTTAAAGGCAGGGTACGAGGACGAGCTGAAAGCGATCGCATGTTGATGGAATTTGGGGGGATACAGGGTTGAGCCAACGGGCGTCACGCGGGAGCGGCTTTGGGCGCGAGACCGGGATGATTGATCTCGGTCATGAACCGCCGCTTTCCGTCGACGGCACCGAGGCTGCGGTGATCGATCGCCGCCGTGTCTCCGTGCAGTGGTTCAGCGGCACTATTCTCACCGGTCTGTGCGGCGCGGCTCTTATCGGCGGCGCCGTTTTTGCGTCGCTCGACGGCGAGATGACTTTCGCCAAGGTGCCGGAGCGCGTCGAGGGCGCGCTGCGCGGCGCATTCGGCGCCAATGATCGGGCCGTCAGCCTGCACAAGGGCGATCGGCTGCCGCCGCCGAGCGAATCCTCGGCTTCCCGCAGCATGGTGCGCGTTTCGACCGTCACACGTGTCGGCAATCGCGACGTGATGCGGGTGCGGCCTTTCATCCGTATTTCCGGCAATCTCTCGATGACCACGAGCGACCTGTCGGCCAAGATCCCGCCGTTCAACGCGCAGCGCATGCTGACTGACGTCGGCGCCGAAACGTCGATCACGGCCGAGGATCCGAACGCAAACGCGGCCGACGCCGCCGAGCCCGACGCCGAGGTCTCCTTCGTTACCAAGGATCTCGCGACCGTGCTGCCGAAGGCGAAGCTTGCCGCCGTCGTCGCGCTCGACGACGTCTTGATGCGGGTGCGCGATGCCGCCAACTGGCGTGGCGCCGGCGGTTCGGTGCGCTACACGCTCGCCAATGCCACGGCAGATGCGACCGGCGCCGGACCCGACATGAAGATGGCTTACGCCAGCGAGGGCAATGTCTCCGATCCCTATGCCGGCTTCGAAACCCGCGTGGTGCCGGAGAACGTCACCCTGCTGCCGAAGACAAAGGACCAGGTCACCGGCGGCAATCCGACCGGCGAACGGGTCCACCTCGTCAAGAAGGGCGACTCGATCCCCTCGATCCTGCGCGACCAGGGCGCGACCCCGGACGAGGCCAAGGCCATTGCAGCAACGCTCGGGCCCCGCGGCCGCGACGGCGGCCTGAAGGAAGGCCAGAAGGTACGGATCCTGATGGCGCCGTCCGCTCCGGGACTCCGGCTCCAGCCCTATCGCGTGATCGTCGCCAACGATTCGGTCGTCGAAGCCGTCGCCGCGCTGTCCGACATGGGCAAATATGTCGCCGTCGACGTGCAGAGCATGAACACCGTCACCGATACCGCGGATAATTCCAAGGACGACGATGACGAGGATGATGGTACCGGCGTGCGGCTCTATCAGAGCATCTACGAGACAGCGCTGCGCAACAAGGTGCCGTCGACCATCATCGAGGACATGGTCAAGATCTATTCCTATGACGTCGACTTCCAGCGCAAGGTGCAACCCGGCGATTCCTTCGACGTGTTCTATGCCGGCGAGGACGAGGGCGTTGCCAGCACCGAAAAGACCGAGGTGCTGTACGCCTCGCTGACCGTGGGCGGCGAGACCAAGAAATATTACCGCTTCCAGAGCTCCGACGACGGACTCGTCGACTACTATGACGAGACCGGCAAGAGCGCCAAGAAGTTCCTGGTGCGCAAGCCCGTCGCCAACGCGATCATGCGTTCGGGCTTCGGCGGCCGCCGCCACCCGATCCTCGGCTATGTGAAGATGCACACCGGCGTCGACTGGGCGACCGCCTATGGCACGCCGATCTTCGCCTCCGGCAACGGCGTGCTCGAGAAGGTCGGACCCGAGGGCGGCTACGGCAAATATATCCGCATCAAGCACGCCAACGGCTACGAGACGGCCTATGGCCACATGTCGGCCTTCGCCAAGGGCATGGAGATCGGCAAGAAGGTGCGGCAGGGCCAGGTGATCGGCTTCGTCGGTTCGACCGGCCAATCGACCGGTCCCCACGTCCACTATGAAATCCTGGTCAACGGCCGCTTTGTCGACCCGATGCGCGTGAAACTGCCGCGCGGCCGTTCGCTCGAAGGCCCGATGATGGCGAGCTTCGAGAAGGAGCGCGACCGGGTCGACGCCCAGATGAACAGCCGCGGCAGTTCGCGCGTCGTCTCCGAGGCGACGAGTATCGCCACGCCACAGACCCGCTCCATCAGCAACCGCTAAAATCAAGCGCCCTCCCCGCGGCTTGCGGAGAGGGCGTCCGTCTCGAACGGTCAGTTCAGCTTGCGCTTCGGAACCGGCGCGTCGAACTGCACGATCTCGGCGGGCTTTGGCACCTCGCCGTTGAAGGTCAGCACGTTGCCCTTGGCCGAGATCACGACACGATCGCCGTCCCTGACCTCGCCGGCCAAAATCATCTCGGCCAACGGATCCTGCACGCTGCGCTGGATCACGCGCTTCAACGGGCGGGCGCCGTAGGCCGGATCCCAGCCCTTGTCCGCCAGACAGTCCCGCGCCTTGGCGTCGAGCTCCAGCACGATCTTGCGATCCTCCAGCAGCTTGGTGAGCCGGGCGAACTGGATCTCGACGATCCGGCCCATCTCGTTGCGCTGCAGGCGATGGAACAGGATAATCTCGTCGACGCGGTTCAGGAACTCCGGCCTGAAATGCGCCCGCACCACGCCCATCACCTGGTCGCGCACCGCTGAGGTATCCTCGCCTTCCGGCTGGTTCACCAGGAAGTCCGAACCGAGGTTCGAGGTCATGATGATCAGCGTGTTGCGGAAGTCGACGGTGCGGCCCTGACCATCGGTCAGGCGGCCGTCATCGAGCACCTGCAGCAGCACGTTGAAGACATCGGGATGCGCCTTCTCGATCTCGTCGAACAGCACGACCTGATAGGGCCGACGCCGCACGGCTTCGGTGAGCGCACCGCCCTCATCGTAGCCGACATAGCCCGGAGGCGCGCCAATCAGCCGCGAGACCGAGTGCTTCTCCATGTATTCCGACATGTCGAGCCGGACCATCGCGGTCTCGTCGTTGAACAGATACGCCGCAAGCGCCTTGGTCAGCTCGGTCTTGCCGACGCCGGTGGGACCCAGGAACATGAACGAGCCCATCGGCCGGTTGGGGTCCTGCAACCCGGCGCGCGACCGGCGCACCGCGGTTGCCACCGCACGCACGGCTTCGGCCTGGCCGACCACGCGGTTGGCGAGACTGCCCTCCATCTTCAGGAGCTTGTCCTTTTCGCCCTCGAGCATCTTGTCGACTGGCACCCCGGTCCAGCGCGAGACGACCTGCGCAATGTGGTTGGCGGTCACCGCCTCCTCCATCATCTCGCCAGCGTTTTCGTTGGCCTCGGTATCGGCGAGCCGCTTTTCAAGCTCTGGGATCCGCCCATAGGCGAGCTCACCCGCACGCTGGAATTCGCCTTTGCGTTGCGCGTTGGCAAGTTCGGTGCGCAGGGCATCGAGTTCGCTCTTCAGCTTTTGCGCGTTGGAGAGCTTGTTCTTCTCCGCGCTCCAGCGCGAGGTCAGCGCCGCCGATTTCTCCTCGAGATCGGCGAGTTCCTTTTCCAGCGTCTGCAGCCGGCTCTTGGAACCGGGATCACTTTCCTTCTTCAGCGCCTCCTGCTCGATCTTGAGCCGGATGATCTCCCGGTCCATCGAATCAAGCTCTTCCGGCTTGGAATCGACCTGCATCTTCAGCCGCGCCGCCGCCTCATCCATCAGGTCGATGGCCTTGTCGGGCAGGAATCGGTCGGTGATGTAGCGATTCGACAGCGTGGTCGCGGCCACCAGCGCGGAGTCGGTGATGCGGACGCCGTGGTGCTGCTCGTACTTGTCTTTCAAGCCGCGCAGGATCGAAATGGTATCCTCGACGGTGGGCTCAGGCACGAAGATCGGTTGGAACCGCCGCGCCAGCGCGGCGTCCTTTTCGACATGCTTGCGGTACTCGTCGAGGGTGGTCGCGCCGATGCAGTGCAGCTCACCGCGGGCGAGCGCGGGCTTCAGAAGGTTGGACGCGTCCATCGCGCCGTCGGCCTTGCCGGCGCCGATCAGCGTGTGCATCTCGTCGATGAACAGGATGATGCCGCCCTCGGCGGACGTGACCTCCTGCAACACGGCCTTCAGCCGCTCCTCAAACTCTCCGCGGTATTTTGCGCCCGCAATCAGCGAGCCCATGTCGAGCGACAGGAGTTTTTTGTCCTTCAGGCTCTCCGGCACGTCGCCATTGAGGATACGCAGCGCCAGCCCCTCGACGATCGCGGTCTTGCCGACGCCGGGCTCGCCGATCAGCACGGGATTGTTCTTGGTTCGCCGCGACAGCACCTGGATGGTGCGGCGGATCTCCTCGTCGCGGCCGATCACCGGGTCGAGCTTGCCGTCACGCGCCGCTTGCGTGAGATCACGGGAATATTTCTTCAGAGCGTCATAGGCATTCTCCGCGGTCGCAGAGTCAGCAGTGCGGCCCTTGCGCAGCGATTCGATCGCCGCGTTGAGGTTTTGCGGCGTGACGCCGCCCTTGCTGAGGATGTTGGCGGCCTCGCTGTTCTTCTCGAGCGCGAGCCCGAGCAGCAGCCGCTCCACGGTAACGAAGCTGTCGCCGGCCTTGTCGGCGGCTTTCTCTGCCGCATCAAAGGCGCGCGCCAGCTCCGGAGCCAGGTAGACCTGCCCGGCACCGTTGCCTGAGACTTTCGGAAGCTTGTTGAGCGCCTCTTCGGTCGCTTTCAGGATCGCGCGGGAATTGCCGCCAGCGCGGTCGATCAGACCGCCGGCGAGCCCCTCGCTGTCGTCCAGCAGCACTTTCAGCAGATGCAACGGCGAGAATTGCTGGTGGCCATCGCGCGTTGCGAGCGACTGGGCGGACTGGATAAATCCGCGCGCACGCTCGGTGTACTTCTCAATATTCATTCGTTTTTCCCTCGGCCTGCCGTCACCACCCTATCAGGCATGGTTCCGGCATCTTCATTGGGTTTCCGCGGGCCGCGTTGACGTTCCTCAACCAGCCTCTGGTCGTCGCCATCATTTTTCAGGCTTGCCGCAGATGTGGGCACTTGGTTTCAAAACGGAAGAGCCACAGCTCGCGATTTCGCCCGGTGAATCAGTCAGCGCCGCACGACAGCGACGAGGTAGCGGCAGGACTGAGCAGTTTCGTTACGGAAGACAATGTCCGACGGCGGCCCGAGTTCGACGCGGTCGCCCGCGGCAAGCTCGTGGCTGATAGCCCCCTCCATCAAGGTGAGGCGTCCACTGATGACCCAGACCACCTGACGGATCAGGTGATAGGCACTGGCGGGAAAGCCGACCTCCTGACGGGCAGGCAGTTCGATCTCCACCAGTTCGAGCGGATTGGCAGGATGAAGAAACACCTGCCGCCGCAGATAAGCGGCCTTCGGATCGCGCCAGACGGGTTGATCCTTGGCCCGCTGGAAACGAGCATGGACGGGCGCGACCGCCTCGAACAGGGCGGCCATGGTCAGGCCGTAGGCCGTCGCGATCCGCGACAGGGTCGCGGCCGTCGGGCTGGCCTCGGTCCGCTCGATCTTGCTCAGCATCGCCTTGGAGACGTCGGCCCGCCCGGCGAGTTCCGCCAGCGACCAGCCGCGCGTCTCCCGCTCTGAGCGGATCCGCCGCCCGAGGCCATCGCCCGCCTTGTCCTCTATAATTGACATATCGTCTTATATAGTGGATGATCCGCCCGCTTCAAGACCCAATCCGAGGAACTTGCCGAGGAACCTGTGATGACCATCCGCCCTGCCACCGAACAGGACATTCCCGCGATCACCGCGATCTACAATGACGCCGTCGCCAACTCGAATGCGGTCTGGACCGAGAAGCAGGACACCGAGGCCGAGCGGCTGGCCTGGATGAAGGCGAGGCAGGCGCTGGGCTATCCGGTGCTGGTCGCCGCCGAGGGATCGACCGTGCTCGGCTATGGCACCTTCGGCGATTTCAGGGCCTTTCCGGGCTACCGCTACTGCGTCGAGCACAGCGTCTACATCCACGCCGACCATCGTGGCCGCGGGCTCGGGCGCATCATCGTCGACGAGCTCGTGGCCGCCGCCACCGCGCTCGGCAAGCACGTCCTGATCGCCGGGATCGACGGCGGCAATCCGGCCTCGCTGCGGCTGCACGCGCAGGCGGGTTTTGTCGAGGTTGGGCGCATGCCGGAACTCGGACGCAAGTTCGGCCGGTGGCTCGATCTGGTCTTCATGCAGCGGATTCTCGACGCGCCGGGCGCTGTACGTTCCGATTGATCGCCTGCGTCTCGGGGCAGTATTCCTCGTGCACCAAACAGGATAATGCGGGCACCTGGAAGGAACGCGCATGTCCTCAGCCAAGATCACCGGTATCTACCGCTATCCCGTCAAGGGCCTCACCCCGGAGCCGCTGTCACGCGCCGAGCTGAATATCGGCCAAACGCTGCGGTCCGACCGCCGCTACGCGATCGAGAATGGTCCCAGCGGCTTCGACCCTTCCACACCAAAATGGCTGCCGAAGCCGCATTTCCTGATGCTGCAGCGGGACGAATGGCTGGCGCCGCTGCGTGCCCATTTCGACGATGACAGCCATGTGCTGACACTGCGCCGGGATGGCGCGATGGTCGCCCAAGGTGACCTCGAGACCGCCGCGGGCCGCGCCGCGATCGAACGCTATTTCGCCGACACGCACACCAGCAGGATCAAGGGCCCGCCGAAAGTGCTGGTGAGTCCCGGCCACAGCTTCTCCGATGTCCCCCGCAAGGTGATCTCGATCATCAATCTCGCGAGCCTGCGCGCCATCGAGACCCTGGTGCAGGCGCCGGTCCATCCGTTACGCTTCCGCGCCAATTTCTATGTCGAGGGCTGGCCGGCCTGGCATGAAGCCGGCCTGCTCGACCAGACGATCGCGATCGGCAGCGCACGGGCGAAGGTGGTGAAGCGCATCACCCGTTGCGCTGCCGTCAATGTCGATCCCGACACTGGCGCACGCGACCTCATGGTCCCGCAGGCGCTGATGCAGCGCCTCGGTCACAATGAATGCGGCATCTATGCCGAGATCATCACCGACGGCGGTGCCGCTGTCGGTGACACCATTGACGCTCAGCTCGTCGGCATCACGTAGGCGTAGATCCGGCCGCGCGACACCGGCGCCTCGCGGACGCGGTTGCCGTTGTTGCCGGAGATCATGATCGGATTTCCGTTCGCGTCGACCCCGGTGATGATGCCGACATGGCCGCCACCGCGGCGGCCCATCACGGCGATGGCGCCGACCTGCGGGCCTGAAATGCGCTGGCCGTATTTGGCGAACGAGCTCGCCATGTCGGAGCCGGTGCCGTGATAGCCGGATTTCTGCAGCACCATGTTCATGAACCGCGCGCACCACAGGCTGCCGCGACCGGTCGGGTTGCCGCCGATATATTGGCGCGCTTCAGAGACGATGCCGGACGAGCCGAAGCTGCTTGCTTCCGCCACGCCGCCGGTGTTGGGCACCGTCGCGCCGGACATCGCGGCCGCATTGGCGTCAGCGAAGCCGAACGTCTGCGTTTGCGCAGCGCCACGCTCCGCGCGCGACAGCCGTGCCGCATGCCGATAGTGGTGACGGGCATAATGCCGCGCGTGATAGCCGGCATGGGCCGAATGCGCGTGGCGCGAATGATACGGTCGTGCCGAAGCCGGAGCGACTGAAATGAGGGCGAGAGTGAGCGAAACCAGAGCCAGCGCGACAAGACGAAGCGGCCGGCGATACGCAAGCAACTGAACCATACTCGATGAGATCCTCTGTAACACCCCCGGTTCCCCGACCGCGTTCCTTGCGAAACGCGGCGGTGGTTTTGAGTGCCGGGATGTGGCGAGAGGACGATTTCATGCGGCGCTGGGACAACGATTTCTGGGTCATTCCGCGAAGATTCGATGACGAAAAGAGCCGGAACTGCCGCATTGCAGCCTCGGAAATTAACTGCAAATCTGGAGCCGGCCCACGAGAGGAAAGTTCAATGCCCCATGCCATGACGAAAGATAATGTCCGCCTTTATTTCGAAGAGGCAGGCCACGGAACCCCGATCATTTTCCTGCACGAGTTCGCGGCGGATCACACCAACTGGGAACCGCAGCTGCGCTATTTCTCGCGTGGGCACCGCTGCATCGCCTATTCGGCGCGCGGCTACACGCCCTCGGACGTGCCACTGAGCGCCGACGTCTACACCTACCAGCATTTCTACACCGACGCGCTCGCGGTGCTCGACCACCTCGGAATCGAGAAGGCGCATTTCGTCGGCCTCTCGATGGGCTCCTATTCCTCATTGCAGATCGGCCTCAACGCGCCGGAGCGCGCGCTTTCGATGACGCTGGCCGCCGTCGGCTCCGGCTCCGGCCTCGAGAACCTCGACGCTTTCCGTGCCCAATGCCGCGCCAATGCCGAGCAGTACGAGGCGATCGGCTCGGTTGAGGTTGCCAAGGTGACGCGCGAGGCACCGAGCCGGATTCCGTTCCTGCTGAAGGATCCGCGCGGCCACGCCGATTTCTACGCCGCGCTGGCACGCCATGATGCCAAGGGCTCGGCGAACACGATGCGCAGTTTTCAAGGCGGCCGGCCCTCGATCTACACCATGACAGAAGCAATCCGGAAGGTGCCAACGCCGGCGCTGATACTGTGCGGCGACGAGGACGACAATTGCGTCGCGCCGAGCCTGTTCCTGAAGAAGCATTTGCCGGCCGCGGGCCTCGCCTTCTTTCCGAAGGCGGGCCATGTGCTCAATCTCGAAGAGCCGGCGCTGTTCAACGAAATGGTGGAACGCTTCATTGGGCTGGTGGAGGCCGCGCGCTGGCCGGTGCGCGATCCGAGATCGATGGTCGCAGTGCCAGTGTGAGCCGTCATTCCGGGGCGATGCAACGCATCGAACCCGGAATCTCGAGATTCCCCGATGCGCAATTGCGCATCTGAGGTCTGGTCCTTCGGACCATCCCGGAATGACGCCAAGGGCAATCACTTCCCTTTCGTGCCCCGGCTGAGCAGGAACACGCCCTGCTCGCCGAACATATTCCAGACCCACCAGGGCAGATTGAGCGGCACCGGGCGGCCGTAGAGATCGAGCGCGACCGCGCGCTCCATCTTGACGTTGATCTCGCCGCACAGCTCCACGAAATCCTTGATGGTGCAGAAATGGATGTTTGATGTGTCGTACCAGGTCGCCGGCAGGTTCTCGGTGCGCGGCATGTGGCCGCCGATCAGAAGCTGCAGCCGCATCTTCCAGAACCCGAAATTCGGGAACGAGACGATGGCGCGCTGGCCGATGCGCAGCAGGTTTTCCAGCACCACCCGCGGCTGCCGCGTGGCCTGCAGCGTCTGCGACAGGATCACATAGTCGAAGGCATCGTCGGGATAGTTGACGAGGTCGGTGTCGGCGTCGCCCTGCACCACCGCGAGGCCCTTGGCGACGCAGCGGTTGACGCCTTCGCGCGACAGCTCGATGCCGCGGCCGTCGATACCGCGGGTCTCGAGCAATTGCAGCAACTCGCCGTCACCGCAGCCGACGTCGAGCACGCGCGAGCCGGCACGAACCATGTCGGCGACCAGCAGATGATCGGTGCGATAGCTTCCGGTTCGCTCGGGCGTGACGCCCTGCAATGGCAATGTGTGCTGGATGTTCATGACTGGCCGTCGCTATCGTTAAGTCCGCGCGCCTTGCCTGCTGAGTGCAGAAAGGCGCGGACGATATCGAGGAATTCGGGCACGTCGAGCAGGAAGGCATCGTGGCCGCGATCGGTCTCGATCTCGGCAAACGACACCCGCGCGCTCGACGCATTGAGCGCGTGCACCAGCGCACGCGATTCCGAGGTCGGAAACAGCCAGTCGCTGGTGAAGGACACCACGCAGAAGCGTGTCTTGATGCCGGTGAACGCCTTCGCCAGCACGCCGTCGTGGTCGCCGGCGATATCGAAATAGTCCATCGCGCGGGTCAGATAGAGATAGCTGTTGGAGTCGAAGCGCTCGACAAAAGACGAGCCCTGGTAACGCAGATAGCTCTCGACCTGGAAATCCGCATCGAACGAGAAGGTCGGCAGCTCGCGGTCCTGCATCCGCCGCCCGAACTTGCGATGCAGCGCGGCGTCCGAAAGATAAGTGATGTGCGCGGCCATCCGCGCCACGGCGAGGCCGCGGTGCGGATGCGTGTCCTCGTCGACGTAGCGGCCGCCGCGCCAATCCGGATCGGCCATCACCGCCTGCCGGCCCAGCTCATGGAACGCGATATTCTGCGCCGAGTGGCGCGTCGAGCAGGCGATCGCCAGCGTCGAGAACACGCGCTCAGGATAGGCCGCGGTCCATTGCAGCGCCTGCATGCCGCCCATCGAGCCGCCGACCACGCAGAACAGCGTGGTGATGCCGAGGCGATCGATCAGCATCGCCTGCGCACGCACCATGTCGGGGATCGTGATGATCGGAAAATCGAGTCCCCACACCTTAGCTGTAGCCGGATTGATCGAGGCCGGCCCGGTCGAGCCCATGCAGCCGCCGATCACGTTGGAGCAGATGATGAAGTACTTGCTCGGATCGAGCGGCTTGCCGACACCGACCATGGTGTCCCACCAGCCGCCCTTGCCGGTGACGGGATGGATATTGTTGACGTGCTGATCGCCGGTCAGCGCGTGGCAGACCAGGATCGCGTTGGAGCGATCAGCATTCAGTTCGCCATAGGTCTGGTAGGCAATCTGGAATGGTGCGAGATCGACGCCGCAATCGAGTTTCAAGGGCTGGTCCATGCCGAACTTCGCCACCAAAGACGACGGATGATCCGTCTCATGGGCACGATCATCGCTGTGGATCGGCGGGCTCGTTATTGGACGCACGTTGCTCATGTAGGCGACCTCGCCTCCACGCGGGAGGCCTCGAACGGAGATCAGGCCATAAAAAACCCGGCCTGAACAAAAGGTTCGGCCGGGAGCTGATGCGTCCCCGGCCTGTTTAGCGAGTTGTTTAACGTGGCTGCAAGCCGGCCGGCTCAAATGACCACGGAGTACGGCAAAGCTAGTCCTCGGTCCTCCCGTCGTCAAGACAGCCCGGCCCAGGGGCATGGTTAACCCTGTCAGCGCAGGGCTGAGCCGCGACGTTTCTCTTTGCTTTCGGCGCCCGTCTTTTCTAATCAGAGCCCTGTCTGACGCGGCATCGGGCCGCCCGGACCTCAAGGTTTTCCGATGTCCAAGCCACCCCCGTCGCCGCCTTCGCTGCAGGAGCTGCGCAAAGAGATCGACGCAATCGACGAGCAGGTTCACCGCCTGCTGATGGCGCGCGGCGACATCATCGACCGCCTGATCCAGGTCAAGCAGACCCAGGAGGTCGGCTCGGCGTTTCGCCCGGCGCGCGAGGCCAGCATGATGCGCGAGCTTGTCCGGCGCCATCGCGGCATCCTGCCGCTCGACACCATCGAGAGCATCTGGCGCGTTATCATCTCGACGTTCACTTACGTCCAGGCGCCGTTCGCGGTGCATGCCGACGTCTCGGTCGGCGAGCCCGCGATGCGCGACTCGGCACGGTTCCATTTCGGCTTCGTGGTGCCTTACGTCGCGCATTTCAGCGCGCAGGCCGCGGTCGAAGCGGTAGCGAAATCCAAGGGCGACCTCGCGCTGGTCTCCGCGATCTCGAGCCGCACGCCGTGGTGGAACGCGCTCGAGGCTGATGGCGCGCCGAAGATCATCGCGCGATTGCCGTTCCTCGAACGCGCCGACCACCCGGCCGCGCTGCCGGTGTTCGTGGTCTCGCGGGTCGCCGACGACGCCATGGTCACCGAAGTCCAGATGTGGAGCGTGCGCGTCTCCGGCTGGAACGCCGACGTCGCACGCGCGCTGGCGCCGCTGGCCGAGATTGTCGCGGTGCCCGACACCGCCTTCGACGGCGCGGCCCTGCTGGTCTCGGTCACGGGGCAAGACCCTCATAAAAGCGGCTTTGAGATCATCAAGCTCGCTTTGATCAAGGCCGGCGCCTCGGTCCGCTCGTCGGCCCTCGTCGGCAGCCACGCAACGCGCTATACGGTTCCCACCAACGGGTCCGCCAAGATCTGACGTAAGATTTGAAGCAAGATTTGACCTAAGAGCTAGCCCGCCTATCCGGAGTTGAAGATGTCCCGCCCCGTGCCGAATCCCGGCATTCTCGATATTGCGCCCTACACGCCCGGCAAGAGCCCGGTGCCGGAACCGGGCCGCAAGGTGTTCAAGCTGTCCGCCAACGAGACGCCGTTCGGCCCGTCGCCGAAGGCGATGGAAGCCTACAAGCACGCGGTCGACCATCTGGAGGATTATCCGGAAGGCACCTCGCGCGTGCTGCGCGAGGCGATCGGGCGCACTTACGGCCTCGATCCCGACCGTATCATCTGCGGCGCCGGTTCCGACGAGATCCTCAATTTGCTCGCCCACACCTATCTCGGCCAGGGTGACGAGGCGATCTCGACCACCCATGGCTTCCTGGTCTACCCGATCGCGACGATGGCGAACGGCGCGAAGAACGTCGTCGCGGCCGAAACCAACTTCACCGCCGATGTCGATGCGATCCTCAAGGCGGTGACGCCGCGCACCAAGCTCGTGTGGCTCGCCAACCCGAACAATCCGACCGGCACCTATCTGCCGTTCGACGAGGTCAAGCGGCTGCACGCCGGCCTGCCCTCGCACGTGGTGCTGGTGCTCGACGCCGCTTATGCCGATTACGTCTCGCGCAACGACTACGAGATGGGCATCGAGCTGGTGGCGACCACCGAGAATACCGTGGTGGCGCACACCTTCTCGAAGATCCACGGCCTTGCCGCATTGCGGATCGGCTGGATGTTCGGCCCGGCGCATATCGTCGATGCCTGCAACCGCATCCGCGGTCCGTTCAACGTCTCGGCGCCGGCGATGCTGGCGGCGGCGGCGGCGATCGAGGACAGTGCACATGTGCAGATGTCGAAGAGCCACACCGAACAGTGGCGCAACTGGCTGACCGAGGAGATCGGCAAGCTCGGCCTCAAGGTGACGCCCAGCGTCGCGAACTTCGTGCTGATCCATTTCCCGACCGAGAAGGGCAAGAGCGCGGCAGAGGCCGACGCCTATCTCACCAGGCGCGGCCTGGTGCTGCGGGCGCTCAACAATTACAAGCTGCCGCATGCGCTGCGCATGACCATCGGCACCGAGGAGGCCAACCGCCTCGTGGTCGAGGGCCTGCGCGACTTCCTGGCCGGAAAGTGACTGTTGACGTGACGACAACTCCGATCTTCAAACGCGTCGCGCTGATCGGCTTCGGCCTGATCGGCGGCTCGATCGCGCGCGGCGCCCGCGCGCAGGGACTGGTCGGTGAGATCGTGACCACAGCGCGCTCGGAGAAGACGCGTGCCCGCGTCGCCGAGCTCGGCATCGTCGACCAGGTGGTCGCGACCAATGCGGAGGCCGTCAAGGATGCCGATCTCGTCATCCTCTGCATTCCCGTCGGCGCCTGCGGCCCGGTCGCGGCCGAGATCGCTGAATACCTCAAGCCCGGCGCGATCATTTCCGACGTCGGCTCGGTGAAGGGCGCCGTCGTCAAGGACATGGCGCCGCATCTGCCTGATGGCGTGCACTTCGTGCCGGCACATCCGGTCGCCGGCACCGAGCATTCCGGTCCGGATTCCGGCTTTCCCGAGCTCTTCATCAACCGCTGGTGCATCCTGACGCCGCCGGAAGGAACCGATCCTGCCGCGACCGAGCGGCTGCGCGCGTTCTGGGCCGGGCTCGGCGCCAAGGTCGAGATCATGACGCCGGATCATCATGATCTCGTGCTGGCGATCACCAGCCATCTGCCGCATCTGATCGCCTACACCATCGTCGGCACTGCCGATGAGCTGGCGCAGGTGACGGAATCCGAGGTGATCAAATTCTCCGCCGGCGGTTTTCGCGATTTCACCCGCATCGCAGCCTCCGATCCGACGATGTGGCGCGACGTGTTCCTCGCCAACAAGGACGCCGTGCTGGAGATGCTCGGCACCTTCACCGAGGATCTCGCAAAACTCACCCGCGCGATCCGGCGCGGCGACGGCGAGGCGCTGTTCGATCACTTCACCCGCACCCGCGCCATCCGCCGCGGCATCGTCGAGATCGGCCAGGACTCCGCCGCCCCCGACTTCGGCCGCCCGCACGCGAATCTGGCAAACAAGGCGGAGTGATGCGTGCGATGCGAGACTGATTGCGCGGCAATCACCCCATCGTCGTCCTGGCGAAAGCCAGGAACGACATCGAATTCGTTGCGCGCTCGAACGTGAAACGCCGTCATTGCGAGGAGCGATAGCGACGAAGCAATCCATCGCTCCGCATGTGTGGAGAGATGGATTGCTTCGCTTCGCTCGCAATGACGGAAGACATTAAGGGATTGCGAGAGCGATGCGCTCGTCGATCGTCTCGCCCGGGGCTACCCCTCTCCCCAACCCTCCCCCGCAAGGGGCGAGGGAGCCCGAGCTGCGTGCCCACCTCACATACGCGCATCGTCGTCATGCCCTAGAAAGGGTAGTACCGAATCTGCGTCATGATGATGTGGTCGTCGCTCTTCGGCGCACCGCCGACGCCTGAGAACGCGAAGCGCTGGGTGTAGGAATACTGGGCGCCGGCCTTGATGGTGCCGTAGGCGCCCTTGAAGATCGTGTCGTAGAAGCCCGCGGTGTACTGCCTGACCTCGGACGTGTTGCCGTTGCAGGTCGCGGCCGGCGAATTTTCGGTGTTGCAGCCGAGATTGTTGTAGAGCGGATTGCCGTAGCCGAACGGCACCGTGCCGACATCGGAGAACGTCGCCTTGGTCTTCTCCAGACCCGCATAGGCATAGAGATCGAGCGACGGTGTCGTATGCCAGACCGTCCCCACAAGGAATGCCGTGATCGGCAATGGCTGGATCGAGCCGTCCTGCCGCACAGTCACGTCCGGAAACGGGGTTGCCGTGAAGCGGCCGAGCGCGCCATAGGAGGCCGAGGCCTGCACGTCCAGCGTCTTCGGCACGATCTCGGCCGAGAGGTGACCGCCGAAGCTTACGGTGTTGACGTCGTGATTGGCGAAGTTGAAACGATCGTAGAAGTCGCGATACTCCGCCCAGCCCTCGACATGCAGTCTGTAAGGCCCGAGCCGCGGATCCCACGCCGCTTTCACCGTGAGGTCGGGAATGTGGTTCAAGCTGACATTGTTCGCGTTGTTGAAGAAGCTGCCGCCCGGCCCGGTCAGGTTCACCAGCAGGTTCGGATTCAGCACGCCCTGCGGCCCGGCCGCCGGCGTGCCGACCAGCGGCGTGTTGCCGCCGAAGAACGATGTCTGCGGATTCTCGGCCGAGACGGCGAGTTTGAACTCGGGCCCGATGTCCTGCCAGACGCGGACACCGGGCTGCCGCGCGCCGAGGAAGCCCGGCACCAGTTCGAAATCGATCACACCGGGCGTCTCGGCCACGCGCGGATCGATGCCCGCCTTGCTCGGCGTGTTCAACGACCAGGACTGGCCGGCGAGGACATGCAGGCCGAGATCGGTGCGGTCGATCTCGATGCTCGCCTGCCGCAGCCGCGGATTATAGGAGTTGGTCGCGACCGAATTTGCGGTCTGCGCCGCGCCTTCGAAATCGATCTCGCCAAAGCCCGCGATATGGGTGTTCGCGGTCGCGTCGGCTTCGGCAAGCATCGAGAAGCGGGTCTGGCGCGCGGAGAAGCGCTGCTCGCCGGTGTTGTAGTTCTTGCTCTGCGGGAACGGAATGAAGTTGAAGACCGAGCCGGTATCGGAGGCAAGATTGCGGCTGCGATAGATGCCGGTGAGGTCGATCCAGCCACCGAAAGTGAAGCTGACGCCCTTGTAGCAGAGCTTGCCGGACGCACAGGGATCAAACGGCGACGGCGCCTTGGTCGCGATCTGCGCGTCCACTCTTGCGGCCTGCACCTCCTGCTTGCGCGCCTGCGACTCCATGCGCTGCTCGAGCTGCTTCAGGCGCGCTTTCAACGCGCGCAGCTCCGACGCATCGTCGTCAGCCCATGCGGGCCCGGCCACCAGCAGAATGCCGCCGAGCAGGATTCCCGTGAGTACTCTCATACGTCGCCTCCCACACCAGGTTGTTTCCCCGGTGGAGAGAGCGGCGGTCAGGCGGCGATATTCGCGGGGTCGCGTAAGATTGCGGTCACGTTTTTCTTATTGCGACGGCGGGAATACTTCACCGTGAACCGCGATATCGCGCGCGAGGAATATCGAGTGCGTAGCTCCATCCTCCGTCATTGCGAGCAAAGCGAAGCAATCCATCGCGCCGCATACGACGAAGCATGGATTGCTTCGTCGCTATGCTCCTCGCAATGACGGGACGGCTTTCACGATGTGAATACGCTCAAAACAGCGGCGGAATCTGTCCGACCTTCAGCGGGCCCAAAAGCACCGCGCCGTCGGCAAAGCGGAGCGGGAAGCTGCGGGCCTTCTTGCCCTCGAGCACGGCGTCGGTGCCGAGCGAATTGATGCCCGCAGTCAGGCCGGCATTGGCGTTCTGCTTGATCGCCTTGCCGAGCCCGGGAATCGCGCGATCGAGCGCGCCGAACAGATTGCTGATGTCCTGGCTCTTCACGCCCGGCGCGACGCGATCGAGCGTTGCCTGCGGCACGCCCTCCTCCAGCATCTTGTCGATGCCGAGCGCGGGAATCACGCGCTCGAGGCCGGCGACCGTCATCTGCAGCTCGCCGTCGATGCGGCCATTGGCGTTGAGACGCAGGGTGCCGGCGGCGACCGAGAGCAGATCGCCCTGCTCGATCCGCGACTGCATGATCTCGATGCTGCCGCCGGCGGCCTGGATCTCGCGGAAGCGCTGCGGCCAAGGTTTCGGCGAAAAATCCTTCAAGCCGTTCAGCCGCGCATGGATATCGGCGTTGAACGGCTGGGTCAGCAGCGGATGCACATCCTGCAGGGTGCCACCCGCGATCTGCAGCACGGTTTCGATCGCCGGATTGTCCGGGGTCGGGCCGTCGACCTGCCGGCCATGCAGCTCGACATGACCCGCGCGCGCAACCGGTGCCGGCGTCGCGCCGCCGATCCGGTCGATGGCGAGATCGTCGAACACCAGCGAGGCACGCTGCGGCACCGCCGGCAGGCCGACCACGCTGCTGCGGCCCTTGCTCCAGTTGATCGACAGCGACGGCGGCGCGCCGTGCTCGGCCAGCGTCGCCGGCGCCTTGAATTCCGCGATCACGAGCTTGGGATCGTAGATCTGCGCCACCACCAGGATCTCGGCGAGCCGCGCGACGAACGAGGTCTGTGGCGAGGCGGTCTGCGAGACCAGCGTCACGCTCGGGTCGGCGCAGCGGATCTCGAGCCGGAACGGGTAACCTGCCACCGAGCGGTTGCCGCAATCATAGTCCCGACCGGCCTTGGCCTCCTGCGCGCGCCAGGCGTCGGCCTGCACCCCGACCTGGGAGGCGGCATAGAACCAGAATCCGGTCCACGCCACCGCAGCGATGAGGACCAGGACGGGTACGAAATAGAGGCCGAAACGCGAGCGCCGGCGCGGTGCAATGGTCATGTCAGACATGCGGCGTCCTTTGGCGTGCGAATTTGTCAAAATCGAAGCGGCAAAGCGGCGCCGAAAGCGCTAGGAATTCACTTCGTTTCCCCCGCGTGTTCTGATAGCCCCTCACCGCAATGCCTGCAAACGCTCCCTCCCCTGACCTGTCCGACGGCGATCTCTGGGTGTTCGGCTACGGCTCGCTGATGTGGAAGCCGGGCTTTGAGTTCATCGAACAGCTGCCGGCGCGGCTGATCGGCGAGCATCGCGCGCTCTGCGTCTATTCGTTCGATCACCGCGGCACGCCGGAAAAGCCCGGCCTGGTGCTCGGGCTCGACCGCGGCGGCGCCTGCCGCGGCATCGCGTTTCGTGTCGCAGCAACACGTCGCAATGACACCATCGCCTATCTGCGCGCGCGCGAGCAGACCACCAACGTCTATCGCGAGGTGATGCGCTCGGTGTGGCTCGAGAACGAGGCGCGGCAGCGGGTCAGTGCTCTCGCCTATGTGGTCGATCGCGGCCATGTGCAATATGCCGGACGGCTGTCGCTCTCGGAGCAGCTACGCTTCGTGCAGCAGGGCCACGGCCGCTCCGGCAACAATCGCGACTATGTGCTCTCGACCGTGGCCGCGATCGAGAAGCAGGGTTTTCGCGATGCGCCACTGCACCAGCTTGCCGTGATGCTGCATGATGCGCATGCGGCGCGTCATCCGCTGCAGGATGCCGGCGATACGTAGGGTGTTAGCGCAAGAACCCAGCATCTTCCCTGGCCGAACACCGGTGGGTCAGGCCTTCCTACGTCATTGCGAGGAGCGATAGCGACGAAGCAATTCATGCTTCCGCATATGCGGCACGATGGATTGCTTCGCTTCGCTCGCAATGACGGATTAGTGCCGCGAACCGTGGGTTACGCTTACGCTAACCCACCCTACATGACTGTTGCGGGATTGTTGCTGGATCGACCGCTTTCGGCGCGAGGGACCGGGTGTCCGACAAATCACGGCGGCCGTATGGCGGTGCCCTGTGACATTTAAGCTTTTGCATTGCGGCGCCGACGGATAGAAGCTGGTCCGCAAGGACGTCGATCGCCAAGGTTATGAACCTCTCCGCCCCTTTCATCCGCCGTCCAGTCGCCACCACCCTGCTGTCGCTCGGGCTCGTGGTGGCGGGGGCGATCGCATTTTTCAAGCTGCCGGTCTCGCCGCTGCCCGATGTCGATATTCCGACTATCCAGGTGCAGGCGACGTTGCCCGGCGCCAGCCCTGCCGACGTGGCCACCACGGTCGCAAGCCCGCTCGAGCGGCACCTCGGCCAGATCGCCAGCGTCACCGAAATGACCTCGGTAAGCTCGCTCGGCTCGGCCCGCGTCATCCTGCAGTTCGATATCGGTCGCGACATCAACGGCGCCGCGCGCGACGTCCAGGCCGCCATCAATGCGGCGCGCGCCGACCTGCCGACCAACCTGCGCAGCAATCCGACCTACCGCAAGTTCAATCCCGCCTCGGCGCCGATCCTGATCTACACCTTGACGTCGGATACCCTGGTGCCCGCCCAGCTTTACGACGCGGCCTCGACCGTGCTCGCCCAAAAGCTGTCGCAGGTCGAGGGCGTCGGCGAAGTCTCGGTCGGCGGCGGATCGCTGCCCGCCGTGCGCGTCGAGCTGATCCCTCCGGCGCTGTTCAAATACGGCATCGGCCTGGAGGATGTCCGTGCCGCGCTCGCCGGCGCCAATGCCCACAGCCCGAAGGGCGGCATCGACGTCGGAAGCCAGCGCTACCAGCTTTATGCCAACGACCAGGCGACTAAGGCGGACGACTACAAGCCGCTGGTCGTCGCCTACCGCAACGGCGCGGCGGTGCGCCTCACCGATGTCGGCGACGTCATCGATTCCGTGGAAAATGTCCGCACGATCGGCCTGTCCAACGGCAAGCCCGCCGTCGTGATGATCGTGTACCGCCAAGCCGGCGCCAATATCATCCAGATGGTCGACCGTGTGAAGGCGCTGATGCCGCAGCTGCAGGCCTCGGTGTCACCCGCCATCGACGTCACGCTGGCGGTCGACCGCTCGAAGACGATCCGCGCGTCGCTGCGCGACGTCGAGATCACGCTGCTGATCGCGGTTGCCCTGGTGATCCTGGTGGTGTTCGCGTTCCTGCGCAACGCGCGTGCCACGCTGGTGCCGGTCGTGGCGGTGGCGGTGTCATTGATCGCGACCTTCGCCGTGATGTATCTCATGGGCTATAGCCTCGACATCTTCTCCCTGATGGCGCTGACGGTGGCGACCGGGTTCGTGGTCGACGACGCCATCGTCGTCCTGGAAAACATCACCCGCCACATGGACGCCGGAATGGCGCGGATGGAGGCCACGCTGCTCGGCGCCCGCGAGGTCGGGTTTACCGTGCTGTCGATGAGCGTGTCGCTGATCGCGGTGTTCGTTCCGATCCTGCTGATGGGCGGCCTGGTCGGCCGTCTGTTCCGCGAATTCGCCATGACGATCACGATCGCGATCGTGATCTCGCTGGTGGTCTCGCTGACGACGACGCCGATGATGTGCGCAGTACTGCTGCGCGACGAGCGCGGCCGGCCGCATGGGCGGATCTATCGGATCAGCGAGCGCATCTTCGAGCTGATGCTGAGCTTCTATCAGCGGACGCTCGCGATCGCGCTGCGCCATCCGCTGCTGGTGATGCTGGTCCTGGCCTCGACGCTCTACCTGAACTTCCATCTCTACGCGGTGGTCCCGAAGGGCTTCGTCCCGCAACAGGATACCGGACTGTTGATCGGGTCGATCCAGGCCGATCAACACACCTCGTTTCAATTGATGCGCGAGAAGCTCACCCAGTACATCGACATCGTCAAAAGCGATCCGGCGGTCGACACCGCCGTCGGCTTCACCGGCGGCGGCGGTGCTGGCCCGGGCGGCGCGACCAACACCGGCACGGTGTTCGCCTCGCTGAAGCCGATCGGCGAGCGCAAGCTGCGGGCCGATCAGGTGATCGAACGATTGCGCGATCCACTGGCTGTCGTGGCGGGCGCCACCCTGTTCCTGCAATCGATCGGCGACCTCGGCGCCGGCGGACGTTCCGGCAATGCGGCGTATCAATACACGCTGCAGGGCTCGACATTCGAGGAGCTCAATGAATGGACGCCGAAGCTCGTCGCGGCGCTGCAGAAGGAGCCGACGCTTGCCGACGTCAACAGCGACCAGCAGAACAAGGCGCTGCAATCCAACCTGCTCATCGATCGCGATACCGCCGCCAGACTCGGGATCTCGGTCAGCCAGCTCGACAACACGCTCTACGATGCCTTCGGGCAGCGACAGGTCTCGACGATCTTCGTCGCGCGCAACCAGTATCATGTGATCATGGAGGTGGCGCCGCCCTACTCGCGGAATCCGCAGACCTTGAAGGAGATCTATATCTCGACCACGGGCGGATCGGCGAGCGGCTCGCAAACCACCAATGCGGTGGCCGGAACGGTCGCCTCGTCCTCGCAGAAGACGTCGATCAGTTCGGTCGCGGCCAATGCGGTGCGCAATCAGGCGACCAATTCGATCGGCGCCACCGGCAAGGGGGTCGCTTCGACCGGAACCGCCGTCAGCACCAGCCAGGAGACGATGATTCCGCTGTCCAGCGTGGCGCGATTCGAGGAGGGCGTGACGCCGCTCGCCGTCAACCACCAGGACCTGCTGGTCGCCAGCACCGTTTCGTTCAATACCCCGCCAGGCGTCTCGCTGAGCACGGCGACGACGACGATCGAGACGACGATGCGCCAGATCGGCATGCCGGCGGGCATTCATGGCGCATTTTCGGGGGCGGCCAAGATCTTCCAGCAATCGTTGGCGAGCGAGCCGTTCCTGATCCTTGCGGCGCTGGCGACGATCTACATCTCGCTCGGCATGCTCTACGAGAGTTACGTTCACCCACTCACGATCCTGTCCACTTTGCCCTCCGCCGGCGTCGGTGCGGTGGCGGCGCTGCTGCTGTTCCATACCGAGTTCGACATCATCGGCGCGATCGGGGTGGTTCTGCTGATCGGCATCGTGAAGAAGAACGCCATCATGATGATCGACTTTGCGGTCGATGCCGAGCGTCAGCGCGGGCTGTCGTCGCGCGAGGCGATCTTTGAGGCCTGTGTGATGCGCTTCCGCCCGATCATGATGACGACGCTGGCGGCGCTGTTCGGCGCGGTGCCGCTGATGATCGGCATGGGCGAGGGCAGCGAGCTGCGCCAGCCGCTCGGCATCGCGATCTTCGGCGGGCTGATCCTGAGCCAGATCCTGACGCTCTATACCACTCCGGTGGTCTATCTCTATCTCGACCGCGCCCGGCACTGGCGCCAAAGACGACGGGCCGCGCGCAGCGCGGGGTGAGTGGCGGCCACGCGCGGCGCCTGCCGCCGTGCTGCATCCGCCCAATGTCCCTATTCGGAGGGACAGACGGGACCTGCGAAATCAATTATGCGAAACCGGATTGACCGGCTAGTTTGGGCCGGACAACAAAAAAGACCTTCCCGGGAGGATGTGCAATGAAGCTGGCTGTTGCCGGACTTTGGATCGCCGCGAGCACGGTGCTGCTGGCCTCGCAGGCGAATGCCGACATCAAGGTCGGAATCGTGGTGTCCGCCTCCGGACCGGGCTCGGCGCTCGGCGGGCCCCAGATGCGCGCGATCTCGGCGCTTCCGAAGGAGGTCGGGGGTGAAAAGATCGTCTACGTCACGCTCGACGACGAATCCGACCCCACCAAGGGCACCCAGAACGCCCGGCGCCTGGTGATCCAGGACGGCGTCGACATCCTGATCGGCTCCTCGCTGACCCCCGTGACCATGCCGATGCTCGACGTCGCGCTGGAATCAAAAACGCCGATCATCTCGCTGGCGGCCGCAACCGCGATCGTGCAGCCGATCGATGACCGCCGCAGATGGGCCTTCAAGGTCGTGCCCAACGACGATCTGATGGCGGCGGCGATCCTCAAATACATCGCGAAATCCGGCATCAAGACCCTCGGCTATATCGGCGTGTCTGACGGATATGGCGAAGGCTATTACAAGGAAATCTCCCGGCTCGCGCCGACGCTTGGCCTGACCGTTACCACGCATGAGGTCTACGCACGCGCCGACACCAGCGCCACCGGCCAGGCCCTCAAGGTGCTGGGGACCAATCCCGACGCGGTGTTCATCGCCTCCGCCGGCACGCCGGCCGTGCTGCCGCAGGAGGCGCTGCGCGAACGCGGCTATGCCGGCAAGATCTTCCAGACCCACGGGGTCGCAACGGAAGAATTCATCAAGCTCGGCGGCGCCAACGTCGAGGGCGCCGTGTTCACCGGGGAAGCCTTCACCATTGCGGACGATCTGCCGCCGAACGATCCGTTCCGGCAGGCACGTGACGCGTTCGTCTCGGACTACGAGAAGGTCAACGGGCAGAAGCCGAACATCTTCGCCGCCCATCTGTGGGACGCGATCTCGCTGTTCAAGCGGGCGGCGGCGAGCGCGTTGAAGACTGCCAAGCCCGGCACGCCGGAATTTCGCGCAGCACTTCGTGACGAGCTGGAGCGCGGCAAGGACGTCTATCTGAACAACGGCCTCTCGACGATGAGCCCGACCGACCACAATGGCTACGACGAGCGTTCCGCCTTTCTCATCAAGGTCGAGGGCGGAAAGTTCAGGCTGGTGAAATAGCGCGCCGCTCGGCGGACTGCTCACGCAAGCGGCACAGCGCCAGTCGGCGGCCGACGGCGTACGCGCCTCTCATACCGATATGACTTGCCGATATGACTTGCCGATATGACTTGCCGATGTCACTTGCGCGGCGAATTTCGGATCGCTACAGCTGCTCTTCGTCCTGTATGCGCCCGCCGGAAATCGAGAGTAAGTTTCTTGCAGTCCCGCCCCGTCGACCCCAATTTAGGCGGCACGCCCGCGCCCTTGAGCAAATTCGGACACGAGAGGCACGGCGCGGCAGGCTTGCAACAGCTGCGCGAGGCTACCACCGGTATCTGCAACGTGATTCCGTTGACCGCGGAGAATGATTTCTACCTGTCGTCGACGATGCTCATGAGCGGCGACGCCCTGCTGGTCGACAGCTCCACATCCGCGCTCGAATATCACCGGACGCCCGCGCATATCGCCCGCGGCAATCTCGATCACTATCACATCGCGCTTTGTCTTGCGGGCGAAATGGGTTTCTCGTCGGGACGGCGCGACGTTACATTGCGGCCGGGCGATGTCTGCCTGCTCGACATGGCGCAGCCCAACCGCACGGTATTGACGGCGGAGCGCGGCCGCAGCCGGACGCTGGTGCTCATCCTGCAACTTAGCCTCCTCGCGCCGAAGCTGGCACACCCGGACTCGGCGACGGCCGTCCTCCTGCCGGCCAGCCACCACCACGCGCGCCTGCTGGCAAGCCAGCTCTCTGCGCTTTGGGAGCAAGTGGCGCCGAGCGCCGAGGCCCTCGCCGCGACGATCGAGGCAATGGCCGACATCATCGCCGGGGTTGCCGGCCGCGCGGCGGATACGGAGGGCGACGTCGAGCGCGCCGAGCACCATCTGTATCGCGCGATGATCAAGCGCTATATCGCGGCCAATCTCGAGACGCCGTCCCTTGTGGCCGACGATCTCTGCCGTCGCTTTGAAATTTCGCGGGCCAGCCTGTACCGGTTGTTCGAAGCAGATGGCGGCCTGGCACGCTACATCCAGGAGCAGCGGCTCAATCGCGCCTTGAGGCTGCTTGTGTCGCCGAGATCGCGAAGCAACCGCCTGATCGACCTTGCCCTCGACCTTCAGTTCAGCAGCGATTCCAGCTTCGTCCGCGCATTCCGCCGGCATTTCGGCATAACCCCGGGCGAGGTCAGGGAGTTGTCGGAAACCTGGCTGCGCGAAACGGGGGCGGTGCCGGGACCTGACGATCTGCTTCAACTCATCGCCCGGCGTTGAGAGCTGGCGCTCAGGGGGGCCAGCCTAACCCTTCGCCCGGCTCGGCACCCCGCCGAACAATTGCGCCTGTTCGGCGCGCCCGGCCTCGACAATGCGGTTGGTGGCGGTTTCGATCTGCTCGCGCAGGCGTTTGAGGAATTCGTCGCGCGGCAATCCCGGCGGCAATGGATCCAGGAATTCGACCACCAACGTCCCCGGATAGCGCATGAAGGTGCGGCGCGGCCAGAACAGCCCGGAATTGAGCGCGACCGGCAGGCACGGCACGCCGCTCTCGACATAGATCTGGCCGACGCCGGCCTTGTAGTTCGGCGGTGCACCGGGCGCAGTGCGCGTGCCTTCCGGAAAGATGATGAGCTGACGGCCGCGCTTCACCTCGCCCGCCGCGCGCTTCAGCGTCTTCAGCAGCGAGCGCGGACCGCCGCTCCGCTCGACCGAGATCATGCCGGCCTTCTTCAGGCACCAGCCGAACACCGGGATCATCATCAGCTCGCGCTTCAGGATGAACAGCGGCCGATCGAAAAAGCGCACCAGCGCGAAGGTCTCCCAGAACGACTGGTGTTTCGAGGCAATGATCAGCGCGCCCTGCGGGATCTTCTCCATGCCGCGGAACTCGATCCTGATGTTGCAGATCACGCGCATCAGGAACAGGCTGATATGCGCCCACACCGCCTCCAGCCCCATCACTCCCCATCGCGGCAGCAGCAGCGTCGGGATCGCGACGACCATCAGCAGCACCAGCACGATGTAGAACAGCACGTTGAAGACGAGCGAGCGCAGGAAGATCAAAGCCATCTCAAAGACTATCCTCTACGAGGTCACCGTCATTCCGGGGCGCGAAGCGAACCCGGAATCTCGAGATTCCGGGTCTGGTGCTCGCGCACCATCCCGGAATGACGGTGCCTGATACATCAATTGGCCAGCGCCGTGGTCGGACGGCGCGGCACGGCCGCCGGCTCACCGAGATCGGAGGTCAAATCGAGGCCGACATCGGCCAGCCGAACCCGCACCTCCGCCGCGACATATTTGGCGTATTCCGATAGCAGCAGACGGAACGTCGCGCCACTCGTCCACCAAGGTTCGTCGCGCCATTTGTCGCCGACGACGGCGAACGGAATCAGCGTCACATCGGGCATCGCATGCGACAGTTCCACGATCGCCCGCGGCATGTGGTAGTTGGACGTCACCACGATCAGCGACTTGAAGCCGCGCTCGCGTACCCAGCGGCGGGTCTCCGCGGCATTGCTGCGGGTATTGACCGCCGAACGGTCGAGATCGACGCAGCAGTGCATCAGCTTCTGGCTGTCGGGCAGCGAGCGCGAGATATCGCTGGCCTCATTGGTCGGATGCACGCCCGAGATCAACAGCCGCTTGCCGTAGCCCGCGGCCAGCAATTCCATCGCATCCGACACCCGCGAGGAGCCGCCGGTCAGCACCACAATCCCGTCGGCCTGATGAGGCGGATCGGTCTCGACGCCGCGCAGTTGCGAGATAAAGCCGACAAAGCCCATGGCCGCGACGACGAAGGCCAGCGCCAGCGACGTGACCACGGTCGCGCGCAGCCAGCCCCGCGGGCGCGCGGCACGGCCGTTCGGCGACGTATCGTCGGTCTGCGAACTCATGTGATGCAGCGGTCCTTCCCCGGTGCCAATTTTAGAGCATGATCCGGAAAAGTGGAAACCGGTTTTTCCGGCCTATAAGTGCACGGTATCTGCAAGGATCATGCTCAAACGATGGAGCCGCGTGACGTCCGCTTGCGGCCGTCACTCGATGTCATCAAGGGTCGCAAACAGGGTGCGCCGCGACGCCCATGCGGTGATGATGGCGATCAGCGCCGCCTGCGCCGCCAGCGCCAGATAGCCCAACGGACGCAGCGAGAACGTACCGAGCAGCGCCGCGAACTGGTCGCCCACCGGCGTGCCGGAGAACCAGTTGGCGATCGATTCGGAGAAGCCGAACGCCAGCATCGCCGCGCCGCCGCCGATCAGCCCGCCCTCGAAACCGAGCCTGAGGAAATGCCGCAGGAAGCGGTTGGCGATATAGGTGTCGCCGGCGCCGACGAAATGCAGCACCTCGACGATCGGGCGGTTGGCCGCCATCGCGCCGCGCGTGGCGAACGACACCGAGATGATGGTGGCGATGATCACGAGAATCAGGATGCCGATGCCGGCGAACACGGTGGCGCCGGTCATCGAGCGCATGCGCTCGATCCAGGCCCGGTGATCGTCGACGCTTGCCGACGGCGCCGCCTGCGTCACCCGGGCGCGCAGCGCGGCGAGATCGAGCGTCGTGCCGGGCTGCACCCGCGCCACGATGACGCGCGGCACCGGCAATTCATCGATCGAGAGCCCGCTGCCGAGCCACGGCTCCAGCAGCTTGGCCGACTCCTCCTTGCTGAACGGTCGGACCTCGAGGATTCCAGGCTGCGCGCGCATCGCATCCACTGCTGCCTGCGCGTCGCGGTCGAGGTCGCGACTGGCCGCGGGCCGCACCTGGATGGTGATCTCGCTCGAGACCTCCGATTGCCATTCGGCGGCCGACGCGCTGACCAGCAGCACGGCGCCGGTCGTGATCGAGGCGAGGAAGGTCATGATCGCGACCACCGCGACCAGCGCGCGGCCGGAGATCGAGGCGCGCGGCACGATCGGCGACATGTTGCGCGCCGTGGCCGGGACCTGCGGGCGTTCGCGCCCGAGATCGACCAGCGAGACCTGCTCGTCGCCGTTCCTACTCATAGATGTGCAGCCGTCCCTGATGCAGCACCAGCCGCCGCGCCTCGTATTGATCCATCAGCGTGATATCGTGGGTCGCGATGATGACGGCGGTGCCGGACTTGTTGAGCTCGATAAACAGACGCAGCAGGCGCCGCCCGAGCGTCGGATCGACGCTGCCGGTCGGCTCGTCCGCCAGCAGCAATTGCGGCCGCGAGATCACCGCGCGCGCGATCGCGGCGCGCTGCTTCTCGCCGCCCGACAGGATCGGCGGCAGCGCGTCCATGCGTTCGCCGAGGCCGACCCATTTCAGCAGGTCGATTACCTCGCGGCGATAACTGGATTCCTCGCGGCCCATCACGCGGAACGGCAGCGCGACATTCTCGTAGGTCGTCATGTGGTCGAGCAGGCGGAAGTCCTGCAGCACGATGCCGATCCGCTTGCGCAAATCGGCAATCTGATCCTTGCCGAGCAGCGAAACGTCGTGGCCGAACAAATTGACCAGCCCGCGGGTCGGCCGCATCGACAGGAACAACAGCCGCAGCAGCGAGGTCTTGCCGGCGCCCGACGGCCCGGTGAGGAACTGGAACGAATGCGCCGGGATCATGAAGGAGAGGTCGCGCAAAATCTCCGGGCCGAGCCCGTAGCGCAAACCGACATTTTCGAACCGAACCAAGCGCTAGCTCCGTGCGAGAGGGGCGATCGCCCAAAACCCTGCACAATGGGCCCTGAGACCGGCGAACCGGCCGCAAACCGCACAAAAGGGTTGTGCTTCGGTTATGGTTTCCGATTCGTTAACGGTCGCTCTGTAGCATCCGGGCAGAGACACGGTGGAGATAGGGCTCCATGCACATCGTTTGCCCGCATTGTACAACATCCTACGCCATCAATCTGGCCACCCTGGGCGACGCCGGGCGAACCGTGCGCTGTTCCCGCTGCAAGGAGGTCTGGCTGGCGCGGCCGGAGGATGCGGTCGACGCCGCAATGCCAGCGATGGCGGGCGCAAGCCAGTCCGCCGGCTCCGACGCCGCCGCCGAATGGGAGGCGATGGCCCGGGAGGAGGTCGGCGGGGAGGCCCCGGTGGTCGACAGCCCCTCGATTTCGGCCGACTGGCCGGAGGGCCAAGATGCTGCCGACGCCGACTGGCCGGCGGTGGCCAAGGAGGATGCCGAGGCCCATCTCGACGCCAGTGCCGCCCATGATTCGGCCGGGGCCAAACGCCGCTTCCGGCTGCCGAGCCTGTTCCGTCCGAACCTGTTCCGGCTGCCGTCGCTGCCCCGAATTCCCTTCATGCCGGTGATCGGCACCCTGCCGACGACCTGCGCGGCCATGGCCGCGCTGATCGTTGCGCTCTTCGTCTGGCGCAACGATGTGGTGCGGCTGCTGCCGCAGACGGCGCTGTTCTACAAGATGGTCGGGATCGAGGTGAATCTGCGCGGGCTCGCGTTCAAGGACCTCAAGATCACCAACGAGACCGTCGACGGCAAGCCGGTGCTGGTGATCGAGGGCATGATCGTCGGCCAGACCCGCAAGGCGGTCGAGCTGCCGCGGCTGCGCTTCGCGGTCCGCGACGCACAAGGCGCCGAAATCTACGCCTGGAACGCAGTGCTGGAACAGGCGGCGCTCAATCCCGGCGAACAGGCCTTCTTCAAGTCGAGGCTCGCCTCGCCGCCGCCCGAAGGCCGCGATATCGACGTCCGCTTCTTCAACAAGCACGATCTCACCGGCGGCCGGGCCTGAGGCGAGGCGCCGCCGTTTCCTGGAACTGACCGCTCATCATGCCGCGTATCCTGATCGCCGACGACGAAGACTCCATGCGCACGCTGGTGGCACGCGCCATCGCGATGGACGGCCACGAGATCGTCACCGCGCAGGACGGCGCCGAAGCGCTGGAGCTGCTGACGCGTGACGAGGGCGCATTCGACCTCCTGCTTACCGACATCCAGATGCCCGTGATGGACGGTATCGCGCTGGCGCTCACTGCTGCGCGCGACTTCCCGGATTTGAAGATCCTGCTGATGACCGGCTTCGCCGACCAGCGCGAGCGCGCCTCAGGCCTCAATGCGATCGTGCATGACGTGGTGACAAAGCCGTTTTCGGTGGCCGACATCCGCACCGCGGTGGCCGACGCGCTGGCGGCGCGAAAGACGTAACGCCCGAGCGGCCTAACGCACACAAGGTGTCATACCCCGCGCATGCGGGGTATCCAGTACGCCGAGACCTCTCGATTCAATCGCTGACGTCTCTGGAATACTGGGTCGCCCGGACAAGCCGGGCGATGACAGCGGAGCGCGCGGCAAAAACTCAATAATCCTTCAGCAGCCGCTCGATGTAGTCGAGCTCGATCTGCGGCCGCGACGGGTCGGCGAGGCGGCGGCGCAGTTCCTCGAGGATGCGGCGCACGCGCTGCACGTCGATCTCGCCGGGAATCTTCACCGTGTAATCGTCGCCGAATTCGCGGCCATGCAAGGGACGGCCGAGCGGATCGGTCTGGCTGCCGCCGCTCTGCTGGCGGCCGGCGCGGTTGCCGGGGCCATCGCCGGGCTGGTCGCCGTCGCCTGGCTGCATGGCGTCGGCGAGGCTCTGGGCGCCCTTGCGCAACGCGTCCAGCGCACGCCCCTGCGAATCCACCGCGCCGTCAGCATTGCCTTCGCCGAGCCGTCCGCCGGCGTCGCCCATCGCGGAATCGGCCTGATCGAGGCCGTCTTCGTCGCCGCTCTGGTCGCCTTGCTCGGCCCCCTGCTGGCCTTGTTGGCCCTGATCGCCCTTCTGGCCTTTCTGGCCGCGCTGATCCGGTCCCATGCCGCGCTTGGCGAGTTCGTCCTGCAGCTTCTTGAGCCGGTCGCGCAGGCCCTGCTGGTCCTGCTGCAGGTCGGACATCGACTGGTCGCCCTGCTTGCCGCGCATGCGGTCGCGCCGCGAATCCTGGCCCTGCTTGTAGGTCTTGTCGCGCAACTGCTGCTGCTTACGGATCATGTCGCCGAGCTCGTTGAGCGCCTGCTCCATGTCCTGGTCACCCTGCTGGGGCTGCGCCATCTGCAGGTTCTCGAGCATCTGCTGCATCTGCTCGAGCAGCTGCTTGGCAGCCTCCTTGTCGCCGGATTTGGACAGACGCTCCATGCGGTCGAGCATGTTCTTCAGGTCGTTCTGGCTCAACATCTTGGTGTTGGGATCGAGCGGCCGGGCCAGTTGCTGCGGGTTGTTGCGGAATTGCTCGGCGAGCTGGCGCAGGAAATTATCCAGCGCGGCGCGCAGATTGTCGGTGAGCTTCTTGATCTCCTCGTTGGTCGCGCCCTGCTCCAGCGCCTGCTTGAGCGCGTCCTGCGCCGCACGCAGCGCCTTGTCGACGTCGGTGATGTTGCCATCCTCGATGGTGACGGCGAGCGCCCACATGCTCACGACCACTTCGCGCAGCTGATCGTCGGTGCGTGCCGCCTCGAGCTGCCGGGCCACGCTGTAGAGGCCGAGATAGTAGCCGGTCTCCGGCGTGAACAATTCGGGCGCGATCATCAGCGCGTCGAGCGCGGTGAAGACCTGCGAATTCTGGTTGGCGTCGAGCGCGAGAATCCGGCGCTGCTCGATCAGCGCGCGCGCCAGGGGTTTGGTGAAGAGACGCTCGGGCAGCCGCATGTTGAACGGCTCGCTCCTGCCCTCATTGCCGGCCTCATCCTTTGCCGTCAGCGTCAGCGTCACGTCGGCGCCGGCGTAAGGGTCTTCGCTGAGGTCCTTCACCATCTGGCCGACACCGTTGCGGGTGCGGGCGTTCGGCAGCACCAGCGGGAATTGGGGCGGATCGAACAGCGGATGCGTCTCGGCGGTCTTGGTGGCGTCCTTTGCGGTATCCTTGGCAGCGTCGCGGCTCGGATCCTTCTGAGCTTCCCCCGGGCGGAGCGCGACCTGCGCGCGGGCTTCGGTGACGCCGTAATCGTCCTCGAGCTTGTAGGACAGCTGCATCGCGCCGCGCGCCTGCCGCTCCGGATCCTTGGCGAGCGCGATGGTCGGCGGGCGGTCGGGGCTCGCGGTGAACTTCCACAGCGGCTGGCCGGCCGGGGCGCGGACATGCGCAGTGCCGTCGCCGGCAATCTTGAAATGCCGCTCGTTGGTGCCCTTGGGCGCCTCCTCGCTCGGCGCAATTTCGGTCACGCTGCCACCGACCACGACGTCAATGGTGCCGCCGCTGGAGCGCACCAAAAGCGTAGAGCCGGCCGGAACCGCGAGCGGGCCATTGTCGGCCGCCGTGGCGTCCTTGTTGGCGTTCGACAGGATAATCGGCGGCTTGCCGGTGTAATTCGGCGGCGTCACCCAGGCGTCGACCCGGATGTTGGCCGGCGCCATGATGCCGTTCCAGTCGAACGCGGAGGCGATCCGCAGGCCGCGCTCGTCGCCGGCCGCGACATAGGTTGCCACCAGCATCACGATGACAAGCGCCCGCAGCGCCCAGGGATCGTGGATCGAGAGCTTCGGCTGCGGCAGGCCGGCGCGGATCCGCTTGATCGAGGCCAGCGTGCGCTCGCGCTGCGCCTGCCACAGCGCGCGGGCGAACGGATCCTGCGTCGTCAGCGTGTCGGAGAGCGTGGTCGCCGGACGATGGCGAATGCCGGCGCCGCGGTCGAGCCGGCTCAGGCCCTCCTCACGGGTCGGCCAGCGGAAACGGACCAGCGGCGATAGCGCCGCCAGCGCGGCGAGCGCAAACAAGGCGGTACCGGCCAGCCGTACGACAAACGGCAGCACCTGCCACAGCCCGGCCCATGATGCGACCAGGAACAGACCGGCGACCGTCAGGAATCGCGCCAGATGCGGCCAGGCCCGTTCCCATGCGATCGATAACTTTGCCCGCTGCAGAGCCTGCGTCAGCTTCAGCCGCGCGATCGCATCGCTGTCGGTCACGCCACGTGACGGGTTCTCTGATGGGTCGAGATTGGCGCCGCTCAATCAAATCTCCAAGTCGCCGGCGGGTCAGCCTAGCACAACGGCGGCATCGAGGCACCCGTTTCGGCGCGTAACCCACACCGGGAAATACGCATAACACGAAGGCGTGACTGCGGCGGTCCGACCCCGTAACGTCCAGGATGGAACAAGGCCGAACCATCGCCTTAACCTATGAGGAAACGTCATGGACCAGAAGACGCACGACAAGGGGCTCGAGATCCGCAAGGCCGTGCTCGGCGAGGCCTATGTCAACAACGCGCTGAAGAACGCCGACAGCTTCAACAAGCCGTTCCAGGAACTCGTCACCGAATATTGCTGGGGCGCGGTGTGGGGCCGCGAGGAACTGCCGCACAAGACCCGCAGCATGCTCAACCTCGCCATGATCTCGATCCTGAACCGGCCGCACGAATTGAAGGCGCACATCAAGGGCGCGCTGACCAACGGCGTCAGCCGCGACGAGATCCGCGAGATCTTCATGCAGGTGTCGATCTATGCCGGCATCCCCGCCGGCGTCGACAGTTTTCGCATCGCCCGCGAAGTGTTCGCCGAGATCGATAACAAGGCCTAACAACAGCCGTTTGCGCCGTCATTGCGAGCGAAGCGAAGCAATCCATAGCGCCACAAGCTGAGGCATGGATTGCTTCGTCGCTTCGCTCCTCGCAATGACGCAAGGGAAAGAAGAACACCATGGACATCGGATTCATCGGCCTCGGGAAAATGGGTTTCCCGATGGCGCGCCGGCTGATCGAGGCCGGTCACACGCTCACCGTGTTCGACACGCAGAAGAACGCCGTCGACAAGCTCGTGGCGCTGGGCGCCGAGGCGGCATCGTCACCAAAGGACATCGCCGATCGCGTCGAGACCGTGATGGCGAGCCTGCCCTCGCTGCAGGCCTCGCTCGAGGTCGCGACCGGCACAGGCGGCGTGATCGAGGGCACGCGCGTCAAGCGCTTCATCGATCTCTCCACCGTCGGTTCGCAGATGGCGGTGAAGATTCATGATCTACTGGCAAAGCAGAACATCGTGCAGATCGACAGCCCGGTCTCCGGCGGCGTCGGCGGCGCCGAGAAGGGCACGCTGGCGGTGATGGTGTCGGGCCCGAAAGCCGACTTCGAACTGGTGAAACCCGCGCTCGACGTCATCGGCAAGGTGTTCTTCATCGGCACCAAGCCGGGCGCCGGCCAGACCATGAAGCTCGCCAACAACTTCCTCTCGGCGACCGCGATGGTCGCGACATCGGAGGCGGTGGTGATGGGCGTCAAATCGGGGCTCGATCCGGCCGTCATGATCGATGTCATCAATGCGGGCTCGGGGCTGAACACCGCGAGCCGCGACAAGTTTCCGCGTGCCGTGCTGCCGCGCACCTTCGACTTCGGTTTCGCCACCGGGCTGATGGTGAAGGACATTCGGCTTGCGGTGGAAGAGATGCGGTCGCTCGGGCTCTCGATGGAAGTGGCTGAGGCGGTCGGCCGCATCTGGGAAACCATCATCCGCGACCAGGGGCCGGAGTCGGATTTCACCGAAGCGATCAAGCCGATCGAGAAAGCGGCGGGCGTGATTGTCGGCGGCGGTGGAAAGGGCAGCCACGCTGCCAAGTAAATACTCGGATCGCCTCCCTTGTGGGCCTCTGACGTCTTCGCGCGAGTTCATCCTTGAGTTGTGATCCTGGTTGGCTATCCTGCCGGTCCCACAACTACAAAAAATCAGGGAGGACAGAATGAGGCGTCATCGACCCACTCTCGTCGGCGCGACCATGGCCCTGTTTGCCGGTGTCGCGATCGGAAGCTCACCCGCGGCGGCGACGCCGTGCAGCAATCTCCAATCCCTGCAACTGCAGTACGCCACGATCAATTCTGCTGTAGACAACACCACGGGAACCTTTGTCGTCCCCGGCTCCAGCCCAATCACGGGCCTTCCGCCGTTCTGCCGGGTCACCGCGACTCTGACCCCGAGTTCCGATTCCAGCATCAAGATCGAGGTCTGGCTGCCCGAGGGCGCGTGGAACGGCAGGTTCCTCGGCACCGGCGGCGGCGGCTTCCAGGGTCAGATCACCTACACCGAGCTTGCCGCCGGCATCAAAGCCGGCTTTGCCGCGACCAACAGCGATCTCGGCACCGGATCCTCGGGCTGCAATCCGCTGTTCTGCGGTTCAAGCGGCAACATGGGCAACGCGCTCGCCATTGACTTCGGCGATCCGACGACGCCGTCGACCGGACTGTTCGGGCATCCTGAGCGGATCAAGGATTTCGGCTTCCGGGCGATCCACCTGATGACGGTGCACGGCAAGGAGATCGCCAACGCGTTCTACGGGAAGCGGGCGCAAAGGGCCTATTTCGCCGGCTGCTCCACCGGCGGCCAGAACGCCCTGATGGAGGCGCAGCGCTTCCCCAATGACTATGACGGCATTCTCGCGGGCGCCGCAGCGTTCAACCGCACCCACCTGCACATGGCCGGGCTTGCGGGCTGGCAAAACACGCATGCGAGCCCCGGCCGATTCATCCAGGCCGGCCAGATGACGCTGATCAATCAGGCCGTGATCAAGCAGTGCGTCGGCCAGGACGGCGGCGCCAGCACCGACCAGTTCCTGACCGATCCGCGCGACTGTCGCTTTGATCCAAAGGCGCTGCTGTGCACCGGCGGCCAACTGCCGCCGGCATGCCTGACCGCCGACCAGGTCGCGACCATGCAGAAATACTACGCCGGCACGATCGACCCGGTGAACGGACAGCTCATCAATCCGGGCTCCGAACGCGGCAACGAAACCGACGACATCCTCGCGCTGGGCCTCGCATTCCAGGAGCGACTTCCAGAGCCTGCCTTCGACGGCCTGTTCTATTGGGTGTTCGGACCGAGCTTCGGCTACCCGGCAAGTTCGGTCAATTTCGCGAATTTCAACTTCCACCACGCCGTCGACACCGTCCACGACCAGCTTGCCGCGGTGCTGAACGCGACCAGCACCGATCTCGGTGAGTTCCGGGAACATGGCGGCAAGCTGTTGATGTATCATGGCTGGGCCGACCCGCTGATCCCATCGCAGAGCAGCATCAACTACTTCAATGCGCTGGTCGGGAACGACGGCCGCGGATTCCAGCAGGCTGGTTTCTTCCCGGGTGGCAACCCGGCGCTGCAGCGGACCCAGACCTACGCCCGGCTGTTCATGGTGCCGGGGATGTACCACTGCTCCGGCGGACCCGGCCCCAACACGTTCGACGCGCTCACGCCGCTGGTCAACTGGGTCGAGACCGGCGTCGCGCCGCAAACCATCGTCGCGACAAAATTCGTCGCCGATACGCCGCCCGCGGTTCAGATGACCCGGCCGCTCTGCGTCTTCCCCAAGGTCGCGAAGTACAACGGCAGCGGCAGCACCAGCATTGCGGCAAACTTCACCTGCATCGTCGATGAGAACGACCACAACCAGACGCCGGCGCCCAAGTACGGACCGTGAGGCGTGCGATGCCGGCGAATAACAATTGTCGTCCCGGCAAAAGCCGGGACGACACCGAGAATGTTGTGGGTTCAGCGTGTCACAGCCACGGCGCGGGCTTGTCCATCGCGATCAGCGCGTCGACGTCGATGCGCGGGCGGACGATCGCGTACTGGTCGTCCTTGACCAGCACTTCCGGCACCAGGGCCCGCGTGTTGTAGGTGCCGGACTGCACCGCGCCATAGGCGCCGGCGGTCATGATCGCAAGGAGATCGCCGGCCTTCGGCCGCGGCAGCGTGCGATCGAGTGCGAGGTAATCGCCGGTCTCGCAGACCGGCCCGACCACGTCGGCGATGATGGCCGGCGTGCCCTCGGCCGGCGCGCGCACCGGCAGGATGTCGTGATGCGCCTCGTACAGCGTCGGCCGGATCAAATCGTTCATCGCGGCGTCGATGATCACGAAGTTCTTCGCATCGCCCGGCTTCACATGGATCACGCGGGACACGAGGATGCCGGCATTGCCGACGATCATGCGGCCCGGCTCGAACATCAGCGTGCAGCCGAGATTGTGCGTCACGCGCTTGACCATCGCGGCATAGGCGGCGGGCACCGGCGGCGCGGCGCGATCCAGATGATAGGGAATGCCGAGGCCGCCGCCGAAATCGACATGCGAGATGGTGTGGCCGTCGGCGCGCAGCGTCTGCACGAACTCGGCGAGCAGCCGGAAGGCGGCCTCGAGCGGTCCGAGATCCGTGATCTGGCTGCCGATATGCACATCGGTGCCGGTCACCTCGATGCCCGGCAGCTGCGCCGCGCGCGCATAGACCTTGCGCGCCCGCGCCAGCGGAATGCCGAACTTGTTCTCCGACTTGCCGGTGGCGATCTTGGCATGCGTGCCGGCGTCGACGTCGGGATTGACCCGCACCGAGATGCGCGCGGTCTTGCCGATCTCGACCGCGAGCCGCGACAGCAGCTCGAGCTCGGGCTCGGACTCGATGTTGATGCAGAGGATGTCGGCGGCGAGTGCAGCGCGCAGCTCGGCCTCGGTCTTGCCGACACCGGAGAACAGGATCTTCGAAGGCGGAATGCCGGCGGCCAGCGCTCGCTTCAATTCACCGCCGGAGACCACGTCAGCACCGGCTCCTAACTTGGCCAGCGTGCGCAGCACCGACTGGTTGGAATTCGCCTTCATCGCGTAGCAGACGAGGGTCTTCTCGCCGGCGAAAGCTTCGGTGAAGACGCGGTAGTGGCGCTCCAGCGTCGCCGTCGAATAGCAGTAGAACGGCGTGCCGACGGCTTCCGCAAGCGCGATGAGGTTGACGCCCTCGGCGTGCAGCACGCCGTTGCGATAGTCGAAATGGTTCATGGTTCGCTCGATGGCGCTTTAAGCGAGGTGGGTCCGGTCCGCGTCGGGACAACGCGTCAGGCGAGGGCTGGAGCGGCGGCGCCCGGACTCTACGGCTTAGTTACTATTGAGGATCGGATCGAGGATAAAGGGCTTTTTGGTGCCTTTCGACGCGGCCGGCGCGGCGTCCGATCCGTAGCTCGGATTGAACAGGCTGGGCTGGCTCGCGCGCTCGGTCTCGGTGTCACCGGTCGCCGTTGGCGCCGTGTTCGACGCCGTCGGCGGCAGATCGAGCGGTCCCTTGCGGCCACAGCCGCCAAGCACGAGAGCTGTGGCGCAGAGCACAATGATGGCCCATCCCGACCGGGTCAGGCTTGTCTTGCTAGTCACGACGAAATCCCCAATTCGGGCCGCACCATACAAACATTGCCGCGCTCTGGCGAGACCTTGGCCTCGCTGAAATGACAGCGAAATTTCCAGAGCCCTGTTCCGATGGAATCGGAACAGGGCTCCAAATTCTTGTTCTGACGCGTTTTCTTCACGCGAACCGGGCCCACTTCGCTCGAAAACGCTCTGTTCAGCCCAACTTTCGCTCTTTTTCCAGCCGCTTGGCCCAGGCTTTGGCCTGCGCCAGCACATTCTTCGGCGCCGTCCCGCCAAATGAGGTCCGGCTCTTCACCGAGGACTCCACGCTGAGCACCTTCAGCGCATCCGCGGTGATCTTGGGTTCGACCTCCTGCATCGCGGCCAGAGGCAATTCGTGCAGCGCTATGCCCTGGTTGGAAGCGAGGCCGACGATACGCCCGGTGACGTGATGGGCGTCGCGGAACGGCATTTTGAGGGTGCGCACCAGCCAGTCGGCGAGATCAGTCGCGGTAGCATAGCCTTCGCCCGCGGCTGCCTTCATGCGGCCTTCGTCGGGCACGAGGTCCTCGACCATGCCGGTCATGGCGCGGATCGCGAGCGACAGCGCGGCGAAGGCTTCCATCGCGCCCTGCTTGTCCTCCTGCATGTCCTTTTGATAGGCGAGCGGCAGGCCCTTCATCACGATCAGGAGCGCGGTGAGCGCGCCGATCACGCGACCGGTCTTGGCGCGGACCAGTTCGGCCGCATCCGGGTTGCGCTTCTGCGGCATGATCGATGAGCCTGACGTGAACTTGTCGCTGAGCCTGACCAGACCGACCAAAGGCGAGGTCCAGATCACGATCTCTTCGGCAAAACGCGACAGATGCACGGCGCAGATCGAGGCGGCCGACAGCGTCTCCAGCACGAAATCGCGATCGGAGACCGCATCGAGCGAATTGGCCATCGGACGATCGAAGCCGAGCGCCTTGGCCGTCGCGGCACGGTCGATCGGAAACGACGTGCCGGCGAGCGCGGCGGCGCCCAGCGGCGATTCGTTCAGCCGCTTGCGCGTATCCGCAAAGCGGCCGCGGTCGCGGGACGCCATCTCGACATAGGCGAGCAGATGATGGCCGAAGGTCACCGGCTGCGCGGTCTGCAGATGGGTGAAGCCCGGCATCACGGTGCCGGCATGCTCGAGCGCGCGGGTCACCAGCGCGTGCTGGAACGCGGCCAGCGCCGCGTCAGTCTCGTCGATCGTATCGCGGACATAGAGCCGGAAATCGGTCGCGACCTGGTCATTGCGCGAGCGCGCGGTGTGCAGCCTGCCCGCGGCCGGCCCGATCAGCTCCGACAACCGCGACTCGACATTCATATGAATGTCCTCGAGCGCGCGCTTGAAGTCGAAATCGCCCTTGGAGATTTCTGACAAAATCGTGTCTAGACCTTTGCCGATATTTTTCGCATCACCCGCGGTGATGATGCCTTGCGCGGCAAGCATGGCTGCGTGGGCCTTGGACGCGGCGATGTCCTGGGCATAAAGGTGACGATCGACGTCGATGGAGACGTTGATTTCCTCCATGATCGCATCGGGACGCTCCGAGAACCGGCCGCCCCACATCTTGTTGCTCATGACTTCTCGCTCACGACTTTGTATTCAGGCCACGCCGTTTCCTGGCCAGATCGGCGAAACGGCGCATAGGTTCCGAACGTAATTCCCGGCATTGCATAGCCACATCTGGCCCAGGATGACAAACGATATGCCCGAAACGCCCTCACCCGAACCGACTGCCAAGTCGACCGCCACGCGGCGCATCCCGCTCGTGATCGGCGCGGTGCTGGTCGGGGCCGTCGTTGGCTATATCGGGGTTTCGAGCCTCAAGCGCCCCGCCGCTGGCGATGTCGCCTGCAACGGCGCGGTGGCTCTGGCGAACAAGATCGCCCCGCTGGCCCATGGCGAGGTCGCGGCGCTGGCCATGGCCACCACACCCCTCCTATTGCCTGACCTCGCCTTCGAGGACGCCAACGGCCAGCCGAAGAAGCTGTCGGACTTCCGCGGCAAGACCGTGCTGGTGAACCTCTGGGCCACCTGGTGCGTGCCCTGCCGCAGGGAGATGCCGGCACTCGACAGCCTGCAGACCAAGCTCGGCGGCAAGGATTTCGAGGTGGTCGCGATCAACATCGACACCCGCGACCCCGATAAGCCCCGAAACTTCCTGAAAGAGGCCAATCTGACCAATCTGGGCTATTTCAGCGACCAGAAAGCCAAGGTCTTTCAGGATCTTAAGAATATAGGCAAGGCGCTGGGGATGCCGACCTCGGTGCTGGTCGATGCCAAGGGCTGCGAGATCGCCAATATTGCCGGCCCCGCCGAATGGGCCAG
Source organism: Bradyrhizobium sp. LTSP885 (assembly GCF_000938305.1). Classification (GTDB taxonomy): domain Bacteria; phylum Pseudomonadota; class Alphaproteobacteria; order Rhizobiales; family Xanthobacteraceae; genus Bradyrhizobium. The sequence goes on along the minus strand of NZ_JYMT01000017.1, from coordinate 61,124 downwards.
CGACGACGCCATCACGCTGCTCAAGGCCGCGGTGCAGCCGGCCTCGGCTGGATTCTAGATTTCAGGCTGTGACGTTGAGGTTGCCGCCGATGCCCGGGCCGAGATTGGTTGATGACGGCGTGCCGGTGCCGAGCAGGGTCTGAACCGCTGATTTTTCCGCGTCGAGGTTCTGCTTCATCACCGTCGTCGCGATCTGGCCCTGCAAATTGCCCTGCTGCATCGACAGGATGCTGCTGACCATGCTCATCATATCCATACGCGGTACTCCCAAAACGACCTTGGCGTAACGCGGGAAAGTTAACGCATGGTAGGGCCGGCCGCGTCACGCTGACGCAGCATTTCGTGGCGCAGCAGATGGCCTATTTGATCCGGTGCACCCAGCCGAATTCGTCGGCGACGTCGCCGCGCTGGATGCCGACCAGCTTCGCCTTGATGGCGGCCGTGACCGGGCCGGTCGCAGCGTCTGAAATCACGATGTCGCCCGCGCTGCTCTTGATCCTGCCGATCGAGGCAACGACGGCGGCGGTGCCGCAGGCGAACGCTTCCTTCAGTCTGCCGCTCGCAGCATCCGCGCGCCACTGATCGATCGAATAGCGCTCCTCTCGGACCGTGCGGCCGTCCTTGCGCGCCAGCGTGATGATGGCGTCGCGCGTGATGCCGGGCAGGATCGTGCCCGACAGCGGCGGCGTCACCAGCGAGCCGTCGTCCATGACCAGGAAGACGTTCATGCCGCCGAGCTCCTCGACCCAGCGATGCTCGGCCGCATCGAGGAATACGACCTGATCGCAGCCGTTCTCCATGGCTTCGGCCTGTGCGAGCAGGCTCGACGCATAATTGCCGCCGCATTTGGCCGCACCGGTGCCGCCCTCGGCGGCGCGGGTGTAGCGGTCGGTCAGCCACACCGTGACCGGCTTCTCGCCGCCCTTGAAATAGGAGCCGACCGAACTCGCGATCAGGATGAACAGATATTCGTGGGACGGACGGACGCCGAGGAAGGCTTCGGTCGCGAACATGAAGGGCCGCAGATAGAGGCTGCCGTCGCCCTGCGGGATCCAGGCCGAATCGATCTTCACCAGTTCGTCGACCGCCTGCAGGAACATGGCTTCCGGCACCTCGGGCATGGCCATGCGGGCAGCCGATTGCTGGAAGCGGCGGGCGTTCTGATCCGGGCGGAACAGCGCGATCGAGCCGTCACTGAGGTTATAGGCCTTCAGCCCCTCGAAGATTTCCTGGCCGTAGTGCAGGACGGCGGCGGCCGGATCGAGCGTGATCGGCGCGCGGCCGCGCACCTCGGCGTCGTGCCAGCCGCGATCCTTGGTCCAGCGGATCGTCACCATGTGGTCCGTGAAGACCTTGCCGAAGCCCGGATCCTTCAACAGGCCCGCCCTGACGTCAGCCGCCACCGGCCGTTCCGTGGGGCGACGAGAGAAGGCGGTCTTCGAATGAGCGTCCATCGGTCAAAACCCTGCTAGGCGCGCGGTCGGCGCGGAGATTGGTTTTCGATAAGCCCTGTGCGGATCAAGTCAAGCGCGCCCGCGGAATGGCCGTCAGGCCTGCCAAAAGGCAAATGCGCCTTCGCGACCGCAGCATACCGGAAGTAAAAATCCCTAGCGCAAGATCCGGAAAAGTGTGAAGCGGTTTTCCGAAAAGATCATGCGCAAACAAGAAGCTAAAGCGCGATGAAGCTTCAACCAAGTCTCATCGCGCTTTAGCGGGTCGGGACCGGCTTGTCGCCGCGATAGTCGTAGAAGCCGCGCTGGGTCTTGCGCCCGAGCCAGCCGGCCTCGACATATTTCACCAGCAGCGGGCACGGCCGATACTTCGAGTCGGCGAGGCCCTCGTGCAGCACCTGCATGATCGACAGGCAGGTATCGAGGCCGATGAAATCGGCAAGCTCGAGCGGTCCCATCGGATGATGCGCGCCGAGCTTCATCGCCGCGTCGATCGCCTCGACATTGCCGACGCCCTCATAGAGCGTGTAGATCGCCTCGTTGATCATCGGCAGCAGGATGCGGTTGACGATGAAGGCCGGAAAATCCTCGGAGACCGCGACCTGCTTGCCGAGCTTGCCGACGAAGGCTTTGGCGGCGTCGAACGTCTTGTCGTCGGTGGCGATGCCGCGGATCAATTCGACCAGCTCCATCAGCGGCACCGGATTCATGAAATGAATGCCGATGAAGCGTTCGGGACGGTCGGTCGAGGCCGCAAGCCGCGTGATCGAAATCGACGAGGTGTTGGAAGCGACGATCGCCTCGGGCTTCAGCGTCGCGCAGAGGTCGTGAAAGATCTTGCGCTTGGTCTCTTCCTTTTCGACCGCGGTTTCGATCACCAGATCGCAGTCCGCCAGCGCATCAAGCGTCTCGGCTGACGTGATGTGGTCGAGCGTCTGCTTGCGCTCGGCCTCGCTGATGATTTTCTTCGAAACCTGGCGCGTCAGATTGCCGTTGATCGTGGCCAGCGCCGACTTCAGCCGGTCGGCGGAAACGTCGTTGAGCACCACGTCGAAGCCGGCCAGCGCCGCCACATGGGCAATACCGTTGCCCATCTGGCCCGAACCGATCACGCCGACTTTCTTGATTGCCACCGTCATCTTGCCATCCACCGGAACGGCGCGCTCACAGCGCCTGCCCAATCCCAACGATACCCGAAAGCGCAGCCTTCCGGGTGCCCAATTCGCCGGAAGACGCCCTAAAATGTAACACCGGCCGGAGCTTAGCCATCCGGCCGGTGTCTTGTCGCTTACTTTCCGAGCTTGCCGAGCGCTTCGGTCAGCTCTGGAACCGCCTGGTAGAGGTCGGCGACCAGGCCATAATCGGCGACCTGGAAGATCGGTGCGTCCTCATCCTTGTTGATGGCGACGATCACCTTGGAGTCCTTCATGCCGGCCAGATGCTGGATCGCGCCGGAGATGCCGATCGCGACATAGAGTTCCGGGGCCACCACCTTGCCGGTCTGGCCAACCTGCCAGTCGTTCGGCGCATAGCCGGCATCGACCGCGGCGCGCGAGGCGCCGACGCCGGCGCCGAGCTTGTCGGCGAGCGGCTCGATGTATTTTGCGAAATTCTCCCGGCTCTGCATGGCGCGGCCACCGGAGACGATGATCTTCGCCGAGGTCAGCTCGGGACGATCGTTCTTGGCGACCTCTTCGCCGACGAACGATGACAGGCCCGGATCCGCCGCCGACGCAGCGTTTTCGATCGACGCGCTGCCGCCTTCACCTGCGGCGGCGAAGGTCGAGGTGCGCACCGTGATGACCTTCTTGGCGTCCTTGGACTTCACGGTCTGGATTGCGTTGCCGGCATAGATCGGCCGCTCATAGGTGTCGGGCGCGACCACCTTGATGATCTCCGAGACCTGCATCACGTCGAGCAGGGCTGCGACGCGCGGCATCACGTTCTTGAAGCGCGAGGTCGCGGGCGCAACGAATGCGTCATAGCCGGGCGCCAGCGAGACGATCAGCGCGGCCAGAGGCTCGGCGAGGTCATGTTCATAGGCGGGACCTTCGACGACCAGCACCTTCTTCACGCCATCGAGCTTGGCCGCGGCTTCTGCCGCCGCCTTGGTGCCCTGGCCACCGCCGGCGACCAGCACATGCACGTCGCCGCCGAGCTGGCTCGCTGCGGTCAGCGCCTTGTTGGTCGAATCCTTCAGGGTCTCGTGGTCATGTTCGGCAATCAGCAGCGTCGTCATCAGATAACCCCGGCTTCGGTCTTGAGCTTGTTCACGAGTTCGGCGACGTCCTTGACCTTGACGCCCGCCTTGCGGCCTGCCGGTTCCGTGGTCTTCAGCACTTCCAGGCGCGGCGTGAGATCGACGCCATAGTCAGCCGCGCTCTTGTCGTCGATCGGCTTCTTCTTCGCCTTCATGATGTTGGGCAGCGACGCGTAGCGCGGCTCGTTGAGGCGCAGGTCGGTGGTGACGATCGCCGGGCCCTTGAGCTTGATGGTCTGCAGGCCGCCGTCGATCTCGCGCGTGACCTTGAAGTCGGAACCATCGACTTCGAGCTTGGAGGCGAAGGTCGCCTGCGACCAGCCCAGCAGCGCAGCCAGCATCTGGCCGGTCTGATTGCTATCGTCGTCGATCGCCTGTTTGCCGAGAATGACGAGGCCTGGCTTCTCCGCATCGACCACTGCCTTCAGGATCTTGGCGACCGCAAGCGGCTCAACAATGCTGTCCGCCTTCACGAGGATGCCGCGGTCGGCGCCCATCGCGAGGCCGGTGCGAATGGTCTCCGAGGCCTGTGCGGGTCCGATCGACACCACCACCACCTCGGTCGCCTTGCCGGCTTCCTTCAGCCGCAGCGCTTCCTCGACGGCGATTTCATCGAACGGGTTCATCGACATCTTGACGTTGCCGAGCTCCACGCCCGATCCGTCGCTCTTGACGCGGACCTTGACGTTGTAGTCGACGACCCGCTTTACCGGCACAAGAACCTTCATCGATCCTCTTTCGCTTTGATTTTATGGGTTTCCATTGGCTGGCGCGGAACCTAAAGGTCCCGCTACCCCCGGTCAACGCGCGAAAGTCAAAAATCGGCCCCCCGAATTTGAGCCGGTCTAGCTAGCGGTTCTGGCCCGGCACCCACAGCACGTCCCCGGCCCCCTTGTTGTTCTGGAAGCGGCTGGCAACGAACAGGAAATCCGACAGCCGGTTCATATACTGGATGCCAGCGGCATTCACCGGCTCGTCCGGCTGGGCGGCGAGTTCCACCATGATCCGTTCCGCCCGGCGACATATGGTGCGGGCGAGATGCAGATATGCAGACGCCGGCGTGCCGCCGGGCAGCACGAACGAGGTCAGCGGCGCGAGCTGGTCGTTCAGGCTGTCAATGTCGCGCTCGAGCCGCTCGACCTGGCTCGCCAGCATCCGCAAGCGCTCAGCCTTGCCCTCGCGCGCGGGCACCGCGAGGTCGGCGCCGAGATCGAACAAATCGTTCTGGATCCGCCCCAGCATCGCATCGAGCTCGCGCGCGTCAGCCAGATGCAGCCGCACCACGCCGATCGCAGCGTTGGTCTCGTCGACCGTGCCATAGGCCGCTACGCGCAGATCGTATTTCGGGCGGCGCTCGCCGGAGCCGAGCGCGGTGGTGCCATCGTCGCCGGTGCGCGTGTAGATCCGATTGAGAACGACCATCGTCGTGGTCTCCTAGGGTTTGCGCATCGCGCTCTAGAGCCACTTCCGTTCCGATGGAATCGGAACGGGGCTCTAGATTCTTCTTTTGGCGCGTTTTCTTTACGCGAACCGGTATCCACTTCGCTCGAAAACGCTCTAGTGCCCCATCGCCCAGACCGTGACCATGGTGATGACGATCGCGATGAACTGCAGCAGGACGCGCCATCGCATCAAATTCTGCGAACGGTTCGGCGAGCCGCCCCTCATCATGTTGACGAGGCCGAGCAGCAGCACCAGCGCCACGGCGGCGACGGCGATGGGAAGGACGATCATGCTGAGAAGGGATGTCATCGACGGTACATAACACCGCGTGGGGCAGACTTCCACACACCCCGGCGATGCAACCAACTGGCATTTTGCCGCGTAATATCACAAGCTGGGCCTGTTTTCGGATCGAGCCGTTCGCCGGGTGGAATGTGAAGCAGCTTCGTTACGTCACCCACGTCGTGATGGATGCCTTTTACACGTTCCTCGCCGACGACGGCTGGGCGATCGCGAGCCATATCGCGCTGTCGACCCTGATGGCGCTGTTTCCGTTCCTGATCGTGCTGACGTCGCTGGCCGGCTTTTTCGGGTCCAAGGAACTCGCCGACCAGGCCGTCGGGCTGTTGTTGCAGGTCTGGCCGCAGCAGGTCGCCGACGCCCTGTCCGGCCAGATCCACGAGGTGCTGACCACGACCCGCGGCGACATCCTCACCATCGGCGCCGTGCTTGCGGTCTACTTCGCCTCCAACGGTGTCGAGGCGCTGCGGGTGGCGCTGAACCGCGCCTATGCCATGGCCGAGCCGCGGCGCTGGTACTGGCTACGGCTGGAATCGATCGGCTACACGCTGGTCGCGGCGGTCACCTCGCTGGCGATGGCGTTCCTGATCGTGCTCGGACCGCTGTTCCTTGAAGCGGCGCGGCGCCATATTCCATTCTTCGTCGAATCCAACGAGAGCCTGCTCAATACCGCCCGCTACGGCGTCACGACCCTGGCGCTGATCGTCGTGCTCTTCTTCCTGCATGCCTGGCTGCCGGCCGGCCGCCGCGGCTTCCTGCAGATCCTGCCCGGCATCATCTTCACCGTGGTGGCGTCGTTGATCTCGGGCATCGGGTTCGGCATGTATCTGGCGCGCTTCGCCAACAATTACGTCACGATGTATGCGGGGCTCGCCTCGGTGATCATCGCGCTGGTGTTCATGTATTTCATCGCCGCGATCTTCGTCTATGGCGGCGAGCTGAATGCGGCGATCATCAAGTCGCGGCTGCCGCGCGGCGTGTCGCTTCAAGCAGCGCAGTCGCTAGCGCCCGCGGAGACACAGGCTTGACCAGGAAGCCGTCGGCGCCGGCGGTACGCGCGGCAGCGTCGTCTTCAGCCCGGCCGGAAATCCCGATGATCGCGATCCGGCCGTGCGGCGCCGGCAGCGCGCGGATGCGCCTGATCGCCTCGACCCCGCCGATGCCCGGCAGCACCATGTCCATCAGCACCGCGTCGAAGGCGCCCTGGCCGAGCCGATCGGGCGCGGCTTCGCCCTGACCGACAAATTCAGTATGATGCCCGAGTTCGGTCAGGATGGTGTTGAGCACGACGCGGCCGAACGGATTGTCCTCGACGCTGAGCAGCCGCAGCGGCTGCGTCGCTTCCCCGGCCGCGTCAACGTCAGACATGATGGTGACCGGTCCCTGCGCCGGTGTCAGCAACACATTCAGCGTGAACACGGTGCCGCCGCCCTTGCGCTCGGTTGCAACGATGTCGCCGCCCATGGCGCGCGCGAGCTGCTTGACCGACGACAGGCCGAGCCCGGCGCCGCCGAACCGCGCGGCGATCGAAACATTGGCCTGCGAGAACGGCCGGTACAGCCGCTTCGCATCCTTGAGCGTCAGACCGATGCCGCTGTCGGAGATCGCGAAGACGACACCGATCTTGCCCTTGGGCGCGCGGGCCGGCGCGGCATGCAGCGCCACGCGCCCCTGCTCGGTGAACTTGACGGCATTGTCGATCAGGTTTTCCAGCGCCGCGCGCAGGCGGACGGGATCACCGACCGCGAAGGCGGGCAATTTGTTCGATATCTCGACGGAGGCCTGCAGCCCCTTGGCCGCAGCGCGGCCGGACAGTGAGTCGCCCACGTTCCGCGCCAGCGTGCGCAGATCGAAGAAATCCTGCCGGACCTCGAGCCCCGGCCCCTCGCTCCGGGCGGCGTCGACGAACACCGTCGCAAGGCTCGCCAGATGTTCCGCGCCGGCCTTGATGGTGTCGACCCAGCGCCGCTCGCGCTCGCCGAGATCGGAGGTCGCGAGCAGATTGCTGATCGCGAGGATCCCGGTCAGCGGCGTCCGCACCTCATGGGCAAAGGCGGCGAGCGCGGTTTCGATCATGCCGGGATCGGGTTTTGCGAGAGCAGGCTTGCGGCGCGGCTTGGCCTTCGCCGGGGCACGCTTCTTCGGCGGCTTCTTTCTCAGTTGCCGCGAGCTGCGCCGTCCGCGCGATGGTACCGCCATAATCTCCGTTGTCCCTGCCCGGGAACCAGCATGCCACGCCCGCAGCCTCGGAGTCACGGCGGCGCCGCCTGATTACCAACCGCAAAACTACGGCAGGCCGACCAGGCGGCGAATGTCGGCCGGGCTCGCGCCCGCCGCCCGCAATTCGCGCAGCCCGGTCGCCCGGGTCGATTTCGCGAGCTTTTGCCCGGCCGCGTCGCGGATCAGCGGGTGATGCCGGTAGGCCGGTGGGGACAGACCGAACAGATCCTGCAAAAGGCGATGGACGCTGGTCGACCAGAACAGGTCCTGTCCACGCACCACATCGGTGACCCCCTGCAGGGCGTCGTCGATCACGACCGAGAGATGGTAGCTGGTCGGGATCTCCTTGCGCGCCAGGATGACGTCGCCCCAGGCTTCGGGCCGGGCGGTGACGTCGCCGGTTTGGCCGGCGGGGCCTTCACCCTGCTCGCGCCAGCGCGGATGGCCTGCGCGCGCCAACGCAGCCGCCATGTCGAGCCGCAGGGCGAAAGGCACGCCCTGTTCGATCAGGCGGCCGCGCTCCTCGGATGGCAGCGATTTGGCCGTGCCCGGATAGAGCGGCGCCCCATCGGGATCGCGCGGCCAAGCGCCGCGGGCTTCCTTGTCGGCGACAAGCCGCGCGATCTCGGCGCGGCTCTCGAAGCTCGGATAGATCAGTCCCTGCGCCGAGAGGCGATCGATCGCCTGGCGATAGGTGGCAAGATGCTCCGACTGCCGCCGCACCGGCGTCTCCCAGGCGATGCCGAGCCAGGCGAGGTCCTCGTAAATCGCCTCCTCGAACTCCGGCCGGCAGCGCGTCGTGTCGATGTCCTCGATCCGCAGCAGCAAACGCCCGCCCGACCGCCGCGCCAGCTCGAAATTGAGCAGCGCCGAGTAGGCATGGCCGAGATGCAGGTCACCGTTCGGGCTCGGCGCAAAACGGAAAATTTGTGACATGGCTATGGGTCGCGCGTCATTGCCGGGCACAGCCGTCTGAAGGACGGCGTCGCTTCCGCTCGCCTATGCCCGGCGATCCATCTAAACAAGACTCAGTTAGAAGATGGATGCGCGGGTCAAGCCCATGCATGACGAGTAGATGCCGGTCCCCCATGCTGATCCACCTCGAAACCCAGGCCGACCTCGACGACGCCATCCACAAGCTCGTCGATCAGGACCGTCGGCTACGGCCGATCCTTGAATTGACCGGCATGCCGGCGATCCGGCAGCGCGAGCCGGGCTTTGCGGGACTGGCCGCGATCGTCTGCGGCCAGCAGCTCTCGACCGCCAGCGCCGCGGCGATCTGGGGACGCGTCAGCACGGCGTTCGATCCGTTCCATCATGACGCGATCCGCAAAGCCCGCGCCGACCGGCTCGGCCGGCTCGGGCTATCTGCGGCCAAGATCAAGACGCTGAAGCACATCGCGCGCGAGCTCACTGAGGAGCGGCTGAACCTCGACGTGCTCGCCAATGAAGAGGCTGACGCCGCGCACAACACGCTGACCGCGCTGCCCGGCATCGGCCCATGGACCGCCGACGTCTATCTGCTGTTCTGCCTCGGCCATGGCGACGCCTGGCCGGCCGGCGACCTCGCCGTGCAGGAGGCGGTCAAGGTCGGCCTCGGGCTGAAGGAGCGGCCGACGCCAAAGCAGATGGCGCCACTCGCCGAACCATGGCGTCCGCTGCGTGGCGCCGCCGCGCATCTGTGGTGGAGCTACTATCGCGTACTGAAAAAGCGCGAAGGTGTGCTTGCGCAATAGATCGGGGTCGCGTGTCCCAGACGGGGTCCAGCGCCCTTCGGCGGCGCACCTAGGGCCCAGATACAAAATATCGAAAACAACCCCATGCAAAGTAAGAATGGGGCCCGCTCGCAGGACCGGGATTTGGCGGGGGGACCTGGCCGTAGCGACCTTGCGCTACCGGGCAGTTTGGCCGAAACATGCGTTTCTCTTGCCAGCTACTTCCGGTCCGCCGCTATCAACGGACATCATCAGATCGGCCTGGTTGGTCTGCTATGGGCCGATTTTGTTGCAAAAGTCGCCAGAAGCGGTCGCTCTGCGCGCTCGCGCAAAAGCGCCTTTGGACATTACGGCCTGATGGGCGCCGCATGATCGTAGATCGGGAAAGGCGGCGACTACGCCGCCGCCCGGACTCGTTCCTGGAAGCCAATCAGTAGCTGGGCGATCTCGCTAGCCGGCACGGGCCTGCTGTAGAAGTATCCCTGCACCTCGCTACACCCCTCCGCGCGCATCTGATCCAATTGCTCCTGGGTTTCGACGCCTTCTGCTGTCGTGGTCATGCCGAAACTTTGGCCAAGCCCTGCGACCGCGCGAATGATTGCGATAGAGTCGGGTCTTTCGGAAAGGTCCCGAACGAAACTCTGATCGATCTTTATTTTATCGAACGGGAAGCTGCGGAGGTAACTTAACGACGAGTATCCGGTCCCGAAGTCGTCCATCGATATCCTGACGCCTAGGGCTCGCAACTGGTGCAGCGCCGCCAACGTTGCCTCGTTGTTGTTCATCAATACGGTCTCGGTGATCTCGAGCTCCAATAGATCTGGGCGCAATCCCGAGGCCGCCAAAGCGGACACAACAGCAAGGACCAACGTTTTGTTACGGAATTGCACTGGTGAGACGTTGACCGCCACCCTCGTATCGGACGGCCATCTCCTCGCCTCGGCACAAGCCTGCCGGATCACCCACTCGCCGATCGCACCAATTAGCCCTGTTTCCTCAGCCAGCGGAATGAAGTCATTTGGCGCGACCCTTCCACGGGTTGGATGGTTCCAGCGCAGCAGTGCTTCAAATCCGGTAATCCTGTTTTCCGCGAGATTGACAATAGGCTGGTAAAATACTTCGAACTCTCCCGCAGCGATCGCACTGCGAAGATCGAGCTCGAGAACGCGCCGGGTCTGGGCCTTGATGTCCATTTCAGGTTCAAAGAAATGGAACCTTCCGCGCCCTTCTTCCTTGGAACGATACAATGCCATGTCGGCATTCTTCAAAAGCTGGTCCGCGCTGTCGCCGTCGTCAGGTGCAATTGCAATTCCAACGCTCGCGCCAATGACAACGTGATGATCGCCGAGCTCAAATGGCGCGCTCAGAGCCTCGACGATGCGGGCAGCCAGCGCAGCAGAGGCTTCCATCGGCGGATCCGTGCCGAATTGCACGATCGAAAACTCGTCGCCACCGGTCCGGGAGACCAGATCTCTGTCGCGCACCAGATCGCGCACTCGCTTGGAAACCGCACACAGCAATGCGTCCCCAACGGAGTGGCCGAGCGTGTCGTTGATGATCTTGAAGTTGTCGAGATCCAGACAGAGGACGGACGCCGTTCCGCCACGCCTGACTTTTTCCAGAATCTTGTCGATATGTTCGCGCAATTGAACGCGGTTTGCCAATCCGGTCAGCGCGTCGTGATGTGCTAGGAACGCAATCTGCTTCTCTGAATTTCGTTTTTCGGTCACATCCATGTGGATGGTAACCGCACCACCGGTGCTCAGAGGCGCCTTGGTCAATGCAATCGTGCGTCCATCCTGCAGTTGATGCTCCAAAGCGATGGCCGTCGGTTGGGACGCCGACGCCAATTCCTCTTCTACAAAATTCTCGGCGTTGATCGCGGCTGTTCCATTCTCCATCCGGTGTTCCAGAATGGCTCGAAGCGGGGTGCCGGGCTCAATCAGCCCGACACCGAGTCCATACATCGCACCAAATTCTGCGTTGCAGATGATCAGGCGCTGCTTATCGTCGAACATGGTGAGACCTTGCGGCATGCCTTCCAGAGCCGCGTAAAGACGGTCACTCGATCGCTGATTCAACGATCGGATCATGCGATGGGTCACCAGCAGGACCAGCCCCGCCAACATAATGCTGGTGAGGGTTGAAGCCAGCAGCAGCAAATCGGACCTGTAGGAAAACGCTTCGATGTCGTCTCGCGCCTGCAGGCCAATGGCCGAATTGTTCTGATGCAGCCGCTCCAATTTTTGTTGAACATCGTCCGTCAGACTCCGTAACTCCGGGGAGTCGACGCCAAGCTTGAGGAGCTCGGAAATATTCGTCCTGAGTTCTAGTCCTTCGGCGCGCGTAAGGTGCGAGCTCGACCTTTCGATGGCAACGTCGATATCGTCGAGCACAGTTTCGAGAAGTTCGTTGGCCTTGGACGCCTGGTCCGGTCCTATGGCGCGGGACTGTTCGTCGATATAATGCTGAAACGCGATCTGCGCGAGACTGACATAGTTGGTGGAGATAAAGGCGGTGTCATATACGTTGACGGCATAATCGATGATCGCGCGTTGCTGGTGGCGCGCGAAGAGTCCGATCATGAGATTGACCGCCAGCAGGCAGACCGTGACGACCAGGAATTGCCGACGAAACGAGATGGCGTATCGGTCGCCTGGCCGGCCAGAATGCCGGTCGGGATGATCCGGGGCCTGTTCCGCTCCCACATCAATTTCAGCCGACGCCACTTGATCGCTCCCCCAGCCGTATTGGCCCGAACCGGGAGACGCTAAACCCCTTGAGTTAAAGTGAGGTGGACGATCGGCCAGTGGGCCAAAATTCCAATCCGTTTCGATCCGTTTAGCCGGCTAACGATCGCTGCGGACGGCCTGCCGTTCGTTGTCATTTGAGGCTCCAGAGCTTCATTTGACGGACCATTAACCATATTCGGATTCACTGGCTTCGCGGGTTGGTACTCAGATCTCGAGATGCGGAACATGTTTTTGGACTTGTTGCGCAGGACCATAGCGCGCCAATCAAAAGCCTGGATGGGCAAGCCGGTCGCGCGCATTTTTGCCCGGGGTTTGCGTATCCTGGCGCCGATGACGCTGCTTGCAGTCCCGATGATGGCTGGACCGGCGCTCGCTGTACCGTCTTTCGCGATTCAGACTGGCCAACCTTGCGCCGCCTGCCATATCGGAGCATTCGGCCCGCAACTGACCCCTTATGGTCGCGACTTCAAGTTGCATGGCTATACCGCCAACGATGGCAAGGACCATGGACTGCCGCTGGCGATGACGACGCAATCCTCCTTCACTCACACGATGCAGCCACAGCCCGGCGGGGCCGCGCCCGGATTCAGGGACAACGACAACTTCGCGTTCGATCAATTGTCGCTCTACTATGCGGGACAAATTGCGCCCGAGGTCGGCGGCTTCATCGAGCTGAACTACGACGGCGTGGCCCAGAAGGCTGCGCTGAACAATGTCGATATTCGCCACGTGAGCGAGGGTCAGTTGTTCGGCCAGGACGTACTCATAGGCGTCACGGTCAACAACAACCCGACCGTTCAGGACCCCTGGAACTCGACGCCGGCCTGGGGATTCCCGTACAACCAATCGGCGCTGGCGCCGACACCGACGGCTTCGACCCTGGTCGACGGCGGTCTCGGACAGCGCGTCGCCGGCGTCGGCGTCTACACGATGTGGAACGACTTCCTCTACCTGGAGGGCGATGCCTACAGGGGCCTCAGCGCACCCGCGATGACTGCGCTGGGCCAGGTGCCGGACGACGGCGACCAAACCACGTCCTTTCTCCCGTATGCACGCGTTGCCATGATCAAGGATTGGGGAGACAAGAAGCATCACGCGGAGATCGGCGCCTATGCCCTGTCAGCCAATGTCGTTCCTGGTGGCGGCCAGACCCTCGGATTCAATGTCCACAAAACCGATATCGCGGTCGATGCGACGTACCAGTTCATCTCCGATCCCGCCAAGGTGACCAGCGACAGATTGTCGGCGCATGCGACCTATATTCACGAGACCGCAAAATTGGCGTGGGGCGACGCGCTGGCGCTGGGGGCGTTCTCGGATCATTGGCTGGACACGATGCGCTTCGATGTCTCCTACAGCATCGCGGCCACGGTCACGCCTTCAATGCAGTATTTCCGCACCGTTGGCATGGCCGACGCCGCTTACTGGGCCACGCCGAACGGCAGCCCCAACTCGGACGGCATGATCGTCGAAGTCGCCTACGTACCCTGGGGCAAGCCCGATTCGCCGTTTCAGAACATGAATGTGCGGCTGGCCGTGCAGTACGTGAAGTACTTCAGCTTTGACGGCAGCTACGCCAATGCCAACAGAAACGATCACTTCTACTTCAGTCTCTGGACCGCGGTGAAATTCTAGCCGCGCCAGCCTTCAAAGGAGTCAATATGCCCATTCGCCTCGCAATCGCCATCGCCATTTTGATGGGACTGGTCGTTGCCGTACCGGCGGCGACCACGATTACAGTGATCCAGCGTGGGCTGGCCTTGAACACGGCGTCGGTGTCGCTGACCAAGGGTGATCGACTAAGCTTCACCAACGACGACGACGTCATACACAACATTCATATCTTCGGGCCCGGAACCGATGAGAACATGGATCTGGGCCTGCAAAAGCCGGGCAAGCTGCTTAGCTATAAGTTCGACAAGGCCGGAGCTTACAGGGTCCGGTGTAACATCCATCCGTCAGTGAAAATGGCGGTAACCGTGAAGTAGAAGATTTAGCTTGTTGCTTTACGCCGCAAGTCGGCTTGTGCCGGTAAGCCGACGTGAACGCTTCGCCCAATGGCCGCTTCGCGCCAATAGCGGTCAATCGCAATCGAATGTTATGGATGTCTGCTTTTCATCCAGGTACGGACATCGCTCACCCCGGAACCACGTCAGCTGTGGGTCAAAGCGACACCTGACACCTCCGCGGCGCCACGTCCGGTTTTCATCGGACAGCGGACTTTGCAACCCGGCTTGACGGTACCGAGTCAGGCCTTTCTGAGTGAAAATTGCACCGTTAGCCGCGCAGCCGGACGCGATCCTCGCGGACGCAGTCGGTGACGAAGCCGATCACGGCGCGCACTGCCGGAAGTTCGACCAGATCGGGATGCGCGAGCAGCCAGAGGTCGGAGAGGCTTGAGAGCTTTTGCGGCGCGACCCGGACCAGTTCGGGATAGTCGGCGGCCACCAGGCAGGACATTGCGCGGATGCCGAGCCCCGCCCGCGCCGTTGTTGCGGTGGGCACCGTGAAAACCGCCGGAGTGTCGAACCGGAGCGGTAATGAACGTGACCAACTATTGAAGGGTCATTCAATAGTCAAAGGTTGCGATCATGCGATTGGCGATGGTTATCTCAGTCATTTTGCTGGCAAGTGGCGCGACTGCCCACGCAGACCAAGTTGTCAATGAAATGTACCGAGATCTGATCAGACCGCACGGCCACCCGCGAGGTGCCGCTGACTCACAGGCCGCGCTCGATTATTGTTATAGTCAGACCGGTGATATTCGAGGTCTCGCGGATACCGCTGCATTCAAGCAGTGCATGCTCGGCCGGGGCTATCGATGGCAAAGAACGCAGACAAAGGGAAAACCGGCACCAACAAACGGCGTGGATGATTGTATCGCGATGGACATGTGCTAGTCCGCCGCTATCAACGGACATTATCAGATCGGCCCGGTTGGTCTGCTATGGGCCACAAGCGGTCATTCGGTGA
This sequence comes from Bradyrhizobium sp. LTSP885, assembly GCF_000938305.1. GTDB lineage: Bacteria > Pseudomonadota > Alphaproteobacteria > Rhizobiales > Xanthobacteraceae > Bradyrhizobium. Next base: position 46,009 of record NZ_JYMT01000017.1, on the reverse strand, counting down.
CCGCACTCAAAATCGGATTCTAGCGCTTCGCACAACCCAGTTAGGGTGTCCAAAGTAGACACCTTCACGTCATGCCCGCGCAGGCGGTGGCACGCCTGACGAACTCCCTTGGCCGTAAGGCTGACTATGGTTTGGACCTCCTTCGGGTCCAGAATCGGACTTTAATTCACTGCCAACGATCGGATGGTCGACTGAATTCTCTTCATGAAGCGATCAACACGATGAGCTTGGGTCCTGTCGACATTGTACAGTGCCAGCCAGTTGAAACGGGTCCGTCGAGAGAAATGCCGTCGCAGACCGGACGCTACTGTTCGCTTGCACGGATTTCCGATGAGCGTATTAGGCAACCATCCGCCACCAAACGTGGTGATCGCCAGGAAAAACCTCATGTGCGGGAACAGATCGAAAATAACGTCGCGGTCGGCGCTCAACCTGAACGCAACATTCGGCTTCCAAACCCTGTCGACGTAACCCTTGAGGACAGCGGGCAATCCGTAATTCCAGGTCGGAAATACCCAGATTAGCCCTTGCGCGGTCTGAATTTGATCGACGTACCGCCGAATGCTTTCGTTTGAAGCGGCTTCATAATTCTCCCAGTCGTCGAGTGAAAGAGCCGGATCAAACCGGTCGGTGTAGAGATCCAGCAGCTCGATCGCATCCCCTCGAATCTCCAATTCCTTCAAGACCGCTGCAAGGATCGAGCCGCATAGACTGCAGCGGCTGGGATGGGAAAAGACCACCAATACCTTCAACGCAACCTCTCACTTCGGTGCTAGGGATTTACTGATGGATTGGAGATAATATCCTTCCGCCAGCAAAAACTCTGCCGTGGGATATATCACCTCATTGCTCCGCTCAAACTTGATCTCCTCGTCAATCCTCCTGAACAGCGCGTAGGTAAGCTTCCTAAACTGATCACGCTGATAGTCCTTCAACCCTGAATCGTTCTGCAAGGCAGTACTGAGGATAATGGTCCAAGGGTACCAGAGAAAGGTACTTTGTTCGGCCGTCTCCGTTCGACCTGGCAGATATCGGTCTGAGTCGTGCGCTTGCTCGTTCTGTCCAATCTTCCGCTTGATAAGGGATTCGAAGTTGTCGCCACCTTCCGTGGCCGCCTTCAGAAATGCTTCAACCGCTTCCTTGTAGCGGGAATCGGCTCCGATGAACGCGTGTGTGACCTTGGCCTGACCCAGCACAAAAAGGACGTGAGCCGTCAATCCGGGGTGCTCTCCCACTCCGCCGCCGACGGAGGGATTTGGCCACCATCCGGAAAAGCCTAAGTCAGCGTTGGACGCGTGGGCGGTCAAAAGCCATTTGGCGCCCAATACGACGGCACCGCCATATTCCGCTTCGTGCCCCGAAACAATGTCGCCATTTTTTTCCGCAGTCGAAAGCGCCCACATCGCCATGATGGTGGAATACATTCTTACGTGACGCGGATCATCAGTCTTCTCGATAATGGACCAGCTGCCGTCGTCGTGTTGCCGCTTCAGCAACAGCTTCAGGACGGAGCGTGTCCTCTCCCGCACCTGGGGCAGTTCCTCCGCCTTCCAGACAGCCACCGAAACCTCGTCGCGAAGTGAATACAAATAGGCTAGTGCTACCCAAGCATCGATTTCCGTAACTCCCCACTTTATACCTTGCATATAAGGCCAACCGTCATCGGGATTGGTCAAGCGCTCACGCTCGAGATAGTCGAATGCTTGATGTAAAGCCGGACCCATGTCCTTAGTGAGATTTTCCTTTCGTTGCAGGATCGCCGCAAGGCACTGCGCAGTCGTCCAGCCTTGAACATCATTAGATGTACCGGATTGAGAAAACCTGAAGCCGCCCTCCGCACCTTCCTTAAAGGTCTGCTGACTCAGAACATTTTGAACGTCGCCGATCGTTTGTTCTTCGACGATCGGCCTCACTTCAACTTCTCGAAAGAAATAGTAGGAGCCGGTCACTGTCACGCTGACAACGACAAGAGCTAGCAGCGAGAAGGCACTCTGGGTGAGCTTCGACCGACGCCTGACAAAGTTTAGATAGAGCCAGTAGCTCAGGCAAAGATAGCCTACGAGCAGCAATACCGACGCTCCAAAAAGGAGAACATTATGCAACCGGAACAGCCATTCCGGGCCAAGATGCGCCGAAACGAACTTCCTGATCGTATCGACATGCGTAACGATCGCCGCAATGTTTCCGATGCCGACCGAAATGATTCCGATGAGTCCCTGCAACTGCGCTACCGAGGCCGGTGCTTTCGTCGCCGCACCGTCACCTTCGATCGGAGCTGCCTTGTGCTTGAAGAACTTTTCCAACTTTTCAATGAAGCGCACCTTTGCCATTCGTGCCCCTCTTCCATTTTCAAACAGCGCTACGCAAAATCAAAAATCGACAGGAAATGTTCGCATTCTAGTCCTGGTCGAGATCATAATGCAACTATAGATTGGAAACGATGTCGTGCTACAGCGTACTTGTAGCCTCGCCGAACCGGATATGTGGCGGCTCGCGCCCTTCTGTATGGCCCCATTCGCAGGGATGGCGGCCGCGGAACATGCAATGGCATTCTTGCGGCGCTGGCGCGTCCGAGTAATGAGCCTCGCTACCCTCTGTGAGCAGGTGGGGAATGCCGAGCGCAATGTACCCACAGCCTCGCTTGCAGAATGGAAAAGGCGCACGAGCATAGTCGGTCGTCCGTGAAGAAGCTGGAGTTGAACTCGGGACGAGCGCGGGAACCTTAGCTAAAAAATGCGTCCAAAGTCTGCTATGGGTCAAAGCGAGACCTAACACCTCCGCGGCGCCACTTCCGGTTTTCCTTGGACAGCGGACATTGCAAGCCGGCTTGACGGTACCGAGTCAGGCCATTCTGAGTGAAAATTGCACCGTCAGCCGCGCAATCGAATCCGGTCCGCGCGGGCGCAGTCGGTGACGAAGCCGATCACGGCGCGCACCGCGGGCAGTTCGACCAGATCGGGATGCGCGAGCAGCCAGAGGTCGGAGATGCTCGAGAGCTTTTGCGGCGCGACCCGAACCAGATCGGGATAATCCGCGGCCACCAGGCAGGACAGCGCGCAGATGCCGAGCCCGGCCCGCGCGGCCGCAAGCATGTCGCCTTGCGAGGAGCAGCGCATCACCAGCGTGCCCTGCCGCGTGATGGCATCGCTCCAACGTGCGAGATGCGCGTTCGAGGCCTGGTCGGCAAAGCCGATCACGCTGTGGCCCTTCCACTCGTCGCGCCGCTCTGGAAGCTTTCGCCCTGCCGCGTAGTCGCGTGAGGCGTAGAAGCCGGCGCCGAGCCGTCCGATCTTGCGCCCAATCAGGTTTTCGTCCCCGGCATCGACAGGACGCAACACCACGTCGGCCTCGCGGCGGCGTACGCTGGCCGGAAATGGATGGGTGATGACTTCGAGCTGGACGTTGGCGTGATCGCGCAGGAACGGCCCGAGACGCGGCATCAGCCAATGCGCGGCCAGCGTCGCGCCGATCGATAGTTTCACGATACCACGGGCCTGCTCACCGGTCGCCGCCGCCGAGGCCTCCGCGCGCAACGCAGCTGCGGCCATCGCCTCGGCGTGCTCGCGGAACTTGCGGCCGTGCGACGTCAGCGACAGCCCGTCATCGGAACGGGCAAACAGGCGGGTCCCCAACTGCTTCTCCAGCGCCGCGACATTGCGGCCCACAGTCGGATGACTGATGCGCAGGCGGCGCGCCGCTCCGGCGAGGCTCCGCGTCTCCGCAACGGCGACGAATGTCTTGCAAAGATCCCAGTCCATGCGCCCTGCCCCCGGCGTTCATATTTGATCAAGCTACTGTTCAATATTGAACGTCGCAGGACGGCCGTCCAGCCTTATATTGCACAGCAACAGGGCCGCCGCCGCGGCCACCAACAAGACGCTATCGGCCAGGCCATCAGCCCCGATCGACGTCCACATCGAGGACCCCGAACGATGCCGCTACCCGCTTCACTCGCCAACAAGCTTGAACTGCCGGTCGTCGGTTCGCCGCTGTTCATCGTGTCCGGGCCCGAGCTCGTGATCGCGCAGTGCAAGGCCGGCATCGTCGGCTCGTTCCCGGCGCTGAACGCCCGCCCGGTCGAAAAGCTCGACGAGTGGCTGACGCGGATCGAGAACGAACTCGGCGAGTACCAGGCGCTGCATCCGGAGAAGAAGGTCGCGCCCTACGCCGTCAACCAGATCTGCCACGCCTCCAACGACCGGCTGATGCACGACATGGACACCTGTGTGAAGCACAAGGTGCCTGTCATCATCACCTCGCTGCGGCCGCCGTTGGAGATCGTCGAGGCCGCGCATTCCTATGGCGGCGTGGTGTTCCACGACGTCATCAACGTCAAGCACGCACGCAAGGCCGCCGAGCAGGGCGTCGACGGGCTGATCCTGGTTTGCGCCGGCGCCGGCGGGCACGCCGGCACGCTGTCGCCGTTCGCGCTGGTCCGCGAGGTCAAGCAATGGTTCAAGGGCACGATCCTGCTATCGGGCGCGATCTCCGACGGCTGGAGTATCGCCTCCGCGCTCGCGCTCGGCGCCGACCTCGCCTATATCGGCACCCGCTTCATCGCGACCGAGGAGGCCAACGCCGATCTCGGCTACAAACAGGCGCTGACCGAATACGCCGCCCACGACATCGTCTATTCGAACCTGTTCACCGGCGTTCACGGCAATTATCTCGGGCCGTCGATCGCCGCAGCCGGGCTCGATCCGAACAATCTGCCGGCTGCTGACAAAACCAAGATGAACTTCGGCTCCGGCGGCAACATGAAGACCAAGGCCTGGCGCGACATCTGGGGCTCGGGCCAGGGCATCGGCCAGATCACCGATGCACCGCCGGTCGCCGAACTGGTGTCGCGGCTGAAGGCGGAGTACACCGAAGCGCGCAGCAATTTCCTGCGGGCCAGCGCCTGACCTTCGCGCGAGCGCCGAGAGAACACGCCATGATCATCAGCGGCGAGCGACGCATCAGCTATGGCGAGATTCACGCCCGCATCGCACGGGCGGCCAATGGTTTCCGGGCGCTCGGCGTGCAGGGCGGCAAGCCGGTCGGCATGATGCTGCGCAATGATTTTGCGCTGTTCGAGGTGGTCGCCGCCGCGGCCGCGCTCGGCAGCCCGGTGGTGCCGATCAACTGGCATCTGAAGGCCGAGGAGGTCGCCTACATCCTCTCCGACTCTGGCGCCGATACGCTGGTCTGCCATGCCGACCTGTTGCCGCAGGTCCGGGATGGCCTGCCGGCCGGGATCAAGTTGCTGGTCGTTGCGACCCCGCCTGAGATCGCCGCGACCTATGGCGTGGCGCCGGCACTCGCACGGGTACCTGATGGCATGACCGATTGGGACAGCTGGCGCGACACACAGCAGCCGCTGGCCGACGCGCCGATCGGCGCAGCGCCGATGTTCTACACCTCGGGCACCACGGGCCTGCCGAAGGGCGTACTGCGCAAGCCGATGCGGCCGGAGCAGCAGGCGGGCGCCGCGCGCGTCGGCGCCATCACCTTTGGCATCAAGCCGAACGAGGATCAGGTGATCCTGATGAACGGGCCGATGTACCATTCGGCCCCGCACTCCTACGGCATGCTCGCGTTCCGCAACGGCTGCACCATCGTGCTCGAACCGCGCTTCGATCCCGAGGATTTGCTGCAACTGGTCGAGCGCCACCGCGTCACCCATATGCACATGGTGCCGACCATGTTCGTGCGGCTGCTGCGCCTGCCGGAGCAGACACGGCATCGCTACGACCTATCGTCGCTGCGGTTCATCGTCCACGGCGCTGCGCCATGCCCTCCTGACGTCAAGCGCGCAATGATCGACTGGTGGGGGCTGGTGGTGAACGAATATCTCGGCGCCACCGAGACCGGCATCCCGGTGTGGCATTCGGCGGCGGAAGCGCTGGCGAAGCCCGGCACCGTCGGCCGCGCGATCGAGGGCGGCATCGTCAAGATCTTCCGGCCCGACGGCACGCTGTGCGACGTCAACGAGCCCGGCGAAATCTTCATGCGTCAGACCGCGATATCGGATTTCGACTATCACGACAACGCCAAGGCACGCGCCGAGGCCGACCGCGACGGCCTCGTCAGCGTCGGCGACGTCGGCTATCTCGACGCCGACGGCTATGTGTTCCTGTGCGACCGCAAGCGCGACATGGTGATCTCGGGCGGCGTCAACATCTATCCCGCCGAAATCGAGAATGCGCTGATCGGCATGGCCGGCGTGCGCGACTGCGCGGTGTTCGGCGTTCCCGACGATGAGTATGGCGAGCGGCTGTTCGCCTGCGTCGAGCCGGACACCGGCGCGGCGCTCACGGTCGCCGCTATCAAGGATTTCCTGCGCGGCAAGCTCGCCAATTTCAAGGTGCCGAGGGATATCCAGTTCCTGGACGCCCTGCCCCGCGAGGCCACCGGCAAGATATTCAAGCGCAAGCTGCGCGATCTCTACCGCGACGGACAGCTCCACGCGGCGAAGTGACGCGAACAGCGTTTCAAACTTTGTTGCTGTTGCGAAGGCATCAGAGGTGGGGCAGAGATCACCGCACGCAAACAGACCGGGAGCACCGACATGAAATCCACCGACTTCATCGTCATCCGCAACGATCTGCAGCAATGCAAGGTGATCCAGACCGAATTGCCTGATGCCGCTGCGCTGCCGCCCGACGCGCTGCTGGTGAAGGTCACACGTTTCGCGCTCACCGCCAACAACATCACCTACGCCGTGATCGGCGAACAGTTGAAGTATTGGCAACTGTTCCCCGCGCCGGAGGGACACGGCATCATCCCGGTCTGGGGCTTTGGCGAGGTGATCGCTTCAAAACATCCAAACGTCGCTGTCGGCGAGACCTTGTTCGGCTATTTCCCGATGGCGACGCATCTCGTCATCGAGGCCGCCGACGTCAGCAAGCGCGGCCTGCGCGATGCGGCCGCGCACCGGCAGGAGGTCTCGCCGGTCTACAATAACTATGCCCGTGTCTCCGGCGATCCGACCTATGCCGGCCCGCGCGGCGATGAGCGGGCGCTGATGGTGCCCTTGTTCATGCTGTCGTTCCTGGTCGACGATTTCCTGGCGGAGATTGAGTTCTACGGCGCACGCAGCGTCATCTTGTCGTCGGCCTCGAGCAAGACCGCATTCGGGCTCGCCCATCTCCTGCACAAGCGGCAAGATACCGGGCAAGGCATCCGGGTGGTCGGCCTGACGTCGAAAGGCAATGTCGATTTCGTCACCTCGCTCGGCTGCTACGACGAGGTCGTCACCTATGACCGCGTCACCGCGACGCCGGCGACGGAACCGGTCGCCTATGTCGACATGGCCGGCAACAGCGCCTTGCGCGAGACCTTGCATCGGCACTTTGGCGCGCAGATGAAATATTCCGGCCGGATCGGACTGACCCATCGCGCCAGCGAACCGGACGAGGCTGTCTTGCCCGGCGCCAAGCCGGTCTGGTTCTTCGCCCCCGACCAGATCCGCAAACGCGCCAAGGAATGGGGGCCGGGCGGCATCGAGCAGCGCTTTGGCGCCGCCTGGGCAGGGCTCGCGCCGCATCTGCCGGAATGGCTCGAGATCGTCGAGCGACGCGGACCCGAGGCGGTGCGCGAGGCCTATCTCGATACCCTCAATGGCCGCGTGCCGCCGGATCAAGGGCTGATCCTGTCGCTTGCCGAATAGGCGGCATCTCGTCACGCCCTTTCTGCGGGCTTCCGAATGGGTATAGGGTCGGCCCTAACGGAACGCCGCCAAGAAAAATCGCCATTGCGGCCGATGACGAGAAACGCCGGATGCTCGACAAGACGGACGATATTTCGGTCGCCGCCGACAATTGGCTTGTGCAGTTCGAAGATGCACTGGCAAGTCCCGATGACGTGCTGCTGAAGCCGCTGTTCCATCCCGACAGCCACTGGCGCGACGTGCTGGCGCTGAGCTGGAACATCCAGACCGTCAACCGCGCCTTCGCCATCCTCGAGGAACTGCCCGCGCACGCCCTGCGCAGCACGCCGCATAACTTCCGCATCGATGCCGATCGCGCGCCGCCGCGTCGGGTGGTGCGCGCCGGCACCAACGCGATCGAGGCAATCTTCAAGTTCGAGACCTCCGTCGGCCGCGGCCACGGCATCGTGCGGTTGATCCCCGATACCACCGACGACAACAGCCTGAAGGCCTGGACGCTGCTCACTGCGCTCGAGGAGCTCAAGGGATTTGAAGAACAGCAAGGCCACACAAGGCCGCGCGGCCAGGCGTATTCCCGCGACTTCCGCGGGCCCAACTGGCTCGACCTGCGCAAGGCATCGGCTGAATACACCGACCGTGATCCTGATGTGCTCGTGGTCGGCGGCGGACAGGCCGGGCTTGCGATCGCGGCACGGCTCAAGCAGCTCGGCATCGACACGCTGATCGTCGACCGCGAGGCACGCGTCGGCGATAACTGGCGCAAGCGCTATCACGCGCTGACCCTGCACAACCAGGTGCAGGTCAATCACATGCCCTACATGCCGTTCCCGCCGAACTGGCCGGTCTATATCCCGAAGGACAAGCTCGCCAACTGGTTCGAAGCTTACGTCGACGCCATGGAGCTGAATTTCTGGACCGGCACGGAATTCGCCGGCGGCAGCTATGACGACGCGCATGGACATTGGAACGTGGAGCTGCGCCGCGCCGACGGCACCACGCGCAAGATGCAGCCGCGCCATGTCGTGCTGGCGACCGGCGTCAGCGGCATCCCGAACCTGCCCGAGATTCCCGGCCTGACAAATTTTTCCGGCAAGGTCATGCATTCCAGCCGCTACGAAGACGGCGAGGACTGGTCCGGCAAGCGCGCGCTGGTGATCGGCACCGGCAACAGCGGCCACGACATCGCGCAGGATCTGCATTCCTCCGGCGCCGGGGTCACGCTGGTGCAGCGTTCCTCGACCCTGATCACCAATATCGAGCCGTCGGCGCAACTCTCCTATGCCGCCTACAACGAAGGCTCGCTCGAGGACAATGATCTGATCGCGAGCTCGATGCCGCTGGCGCTCGCCAAGCGCAGCCACGTGCTGATCACCGAGCAATCGAAAGAACTCGACAAGACCCTGCTCGACGGGCTCGCGCGCGTCGGCTTCAGGCTCGATTTCGGCGACGGCGGCACCGGTTGGCAGTTCAAGTATCTCACCCGCGGCGGCGGCTATTATTTCAACGTCGGCTGTTCCGATCTCGTCGCTGATGGCGCGATCAAGCTCGCCCAGTTCGCCGATATCGAGACATTCGTACCCGAGGGCGCACGGCTCAAGAGCGGCGAGACTTTGACCGCCGACCTCATCGTGCTCGCGACCGGCTACCGGCCGCAGGAGGAGCTGGTGCGGAAATTGTTCGGCGAAGCCATCGCCGCGCGCGTCGGCCCGATCTGGGGCTTTGGTGACGGCCAGGAGCTGCGCAACATGTACACCCGCACGCCACAGCCGGGCCTGTGGTTCATCGCCGGCAGCCTCGCGCAATGCCGCATCAACTCGCAATATCTGGCGCTGCAGATCAAGGCGATCGAGGCGGGCCTGCTGCCGCGCGACGTCGGACCGGTCGCGAAGTTCACATAGCCCCCACCATCATTCCTGGGCGATGCGTAGCATCGAGCCCGGAATCCATCTGGCCGCAAACTCTGTGGATGAATGGATTCCGGGCCTGCGCTTCGCGCATCCCGGAATGACGAGAGAAGAGAGAGGACGAACAATGCCAACCATCCTGGGCACCGGCGAGCATCGCTACCGCGTGGTGGAGAACTTTGCGAAATTACCCGACGGCTGGAGCCTGACCGACGTCGCCTCCGTCGCGGTCGACAGCAAGGACCACGTCTACGTCTTCAACCGCGGCGAACATCCGATGGTGGTGCTCGACCGCGCGGGAAACTTCATCAGGAGCTGGGGCGAAGGGCTGTTCTCCCGCGCCCACGGCCTGCACATCGACACCGACGACAATCTCTACTGCACCGATGACGGCGACCACACCGTGCGCAAATGCTCCGTTGACGGCAAGGTGCTGCTGACGATCGGCATCCCCAACAAGCCCGCGCCGTTCATGAGCGGCGAGCCGTTCCACCGCTGCACCCACACCGCGCTGTCGCCAAAGGGCGAGATCTACGTCTCTGATGGTTACGGCAATGCCTGCGTCCACAAATACACGCCCGATGGCAGGCTGATCAAAAGCTGGGGCGAACCCGGCACCGATCCCGGTCAGTTCAACATCGTGCACAACATCGCGACCGATGCCGACGGCTGGGTCTATGTCGCCGACCGGGAGAACCATCGCGTCCAGATGTTCGACGGCAACGGCAGATACGAGACGCAGTGGAACAATCTGCACCGGCCCTGCGCGCTGTGCTGCTGCGGTGGCGGCAAGCAGCCGACCTTCATCATCGGCGAACTCGGCCCCGGCATGCCCGTCAATCGCAAGGTGCCCAATCTCGGCCCGCGGCTCTCCATCGTCGACAGCCGGGGCAACCGTATCGCCCGCCTCGGCGGCGAGCATGGCCCCGGCGTCGAGACCGGAAAATTCCTGGCCCCGCACGGCCTCGCGCTGGATTCCCGCGGCGACATCTATGTCGGCGAGGTCGGCGTCACCGACTGGAAGACCAGCTTTCCGGATACCGAGATGCCGGCGTCGGTGCGGGTAACGCGGTGTCTGCAGAAGCTGGAGCGGGTGACGGCGTAGGCTTCGCGTGTCGAAGCGACGCCTTCACTTTGTACCGTCATCCTGAGGTGGCCGCTTCTTCAGCGGCCCTCGAAGGATGGACGGCCCGGCTGATGGCCGTGCATCCTTCGAGGCTCGCAGGAGCTCGCACCTCAGGATGACGGGTCTGATTCTTTTGCGCCTCACTGCCGCCCGCGAAATCAAATCTCCCCGCTGACCTCGCGCCGGCGCTGCTCGGATTCTTCCGCATAGCGCCGCATCGCATGCGCCTCCGAGAGGGTCCCGAGCGGCCGCCGATCGCCATCGGCCTCGATCACGGCGAGCGATTCCGCTTCGGCCGCGTCGAACACCGCGATCGCCTCCTGGATGTTCATCAGCGGATGCAGCGCGACGTCGGCATGGCGCAGGATGCCGGCGAGCCCCTTCCCGGTCTCGATGTCGGGCGCATGCGCCTCCGCGATCAGCACCAGCCCCGCATAGTGCCCCTCGCCGTCGACCGCCACCACCTGCGTCTTCGAGCCCGGCGGGAATTTCTCGCGGAACGTCTCGATCGGCATCGCGGCGTCCACCGTCGTCATGTCCTGCCGCATCATCCTGTTCACGGTCAGATCGCGAATCCAGCCGACGTCGGCGGCGCTGCGGATGGTCTCGCCGCGCAGATGCAGCCGCCAGGTCGCGAACGAATAGCCGAACAGCTCGCGCGTGATCATGGTCGAGATGATGACGGCGGCCAGCACCGCGGTGGAGAGCCAGAGATTGCCGGTCGATTCCAGCGCGATGAACGACATCGTCAACGGACCGCCGATCACCGAGGCCGACAGCGCGCTCATCCCGATCACCGCATAGGCGTTCGGGTCGAGGTTCAGTCCCGGCCACACCATGTCGACGCCGGCGGCAAACAGCCGGCCGCCGAGCGCGCCCATGAACAGCGTTGCGAAAAATAGTCCGCCGCGGAAGCCGGAGCCGAGCGAGATGATCGACGCAAGCGCCTTCAGTGCGAAGATGCCCGCGATGAAGCCGAGCGGCATCGACACGATGCTGGCGAACTGCAGCGCGCCGTGGCCGGACGACATGACATGCGGCGTCAACAAGGCCAGCCCGCCGACCGCGAGCCCGCCGAGCGCGGGGCGCAGCGGTGGCCACAGCCTGGTCCTGGCCAGCACCGCCTCACACAGCGTGACGCCGCGCATGATCGCGATCCCCGTCAATGCTGAGAGCAGCCCGAGCAGGGCCGCAATGGCAAGATCCCGGCCGAGCACATCGCCGACCGCGCCGACGACGATGCCAAGCCTCAGCTCGGTGAATCCGTGGGTCACGAAATAGCCCGCGACCGCGGCAACCCCGACCGGCGCCAGGCTCGCCGGCGTATAGCCGCCGATCACCAGCTCGAAGGCGTAAAAGGCGCCGGCCAGCGGCGCGCCGAATGCGCCCGCGATCGCCGCCGCCGCGCCGCATCCGACCATGATCCGCTGGTCGTTCCGGCGCATGTGGAACGCGCGGCCAAGCGAGGCGGCAAGCCCGCTCGCAAGCTGGGTATAGCCGGCCTCGAGGCCGACCGAGGCGCCGACCCCGCTCGACCAGATCGTCTGCAATGCCACGATCACGCTGCCGCGGAACGACATTCGCCCGCCATAGAGCGCATTTGCTTCGATCGGGTCGACCTCGCGCCCCGGGCGCCAGCGTGACAGCAGCAGGAATACGAGCCCCAGCAGCAGCCCACCCAAGCTCGGAATCAGCAGGGCCCGAAGCGGGTCGATGCTCGACTGGGCGGACAGCCGCTCATGGATGTTGATGTTGAACAACAGTGCGTGAAGTCCGGCGACCGCCACGCTCATCGCCAGCACGACCACTCCGCCAATGGTGCCGATCAGCACCGCCAACAGCACCAGGCTGGTTTCATGCGCGCGAACGAACGCGCGAATGCGGCGCGGCGCCTCGAGATAGCGGGTCGACGTGGTCATCTGCAGTGGGTCATGGGCAGCGGGTCATGGGCAGCGGGTCATGGGCGGTAGTTCATGGGCGGTAGTTCATGGGCGGGGTCCGTGGACGGCCGTCAAGGTCTCACGGTACCCTTTAGCGGCCCTTATGGCCGGGACGCAATCGGGGCAGGAACATGGCGCCAAGCCGCGGATAAGCCGCTCATTGCTCTTCACAATCCCGTCACGCTGCCTGTAGTATGTGAGTGCATGCTGCTTCGCAGCTAATGGGAGTCAGGAGCGTTAGTTGAACGCACATGTCTCACAAGGCGGTTGGCCGGTACTTGTGCTGAATGCGGACTTCCGGCCGCTGAGTTACTACCCGCTGTCGCTCTGGTCCTGGCAGGACGCGATCAAGGCGGTGTTTCTCGATCGCGTGAACATCGTCGAATATTACGACAGGGCGGTCCGAAGTCCGTCCTTCGAAATCCAGCTGCCGAGCGTCGTATCCCTCAAATCCTTCGTCAAGCCGTCCACCCACCCCGCCTTCACCCGCTTCAACGTCTTCCTCCGCGACCGCTTCGTCTGCCAATACTGCTCGGCGGATGACGACCTCACCTTCGATCACATCATTCCGCGCAGCAAGGGTGGCCAGACCACCTGGGAAAACGTCGTCGCCGCCTGCTCGCCCTGTAATCTGCGCAAGGGCAATCTGACGCCGCAGCAGGCCCGGATGTTCCCGCGGCAGGCGGCCTATGCGCCGACGGTCCACCAGCTCCACCGCAACGGCCGGCTGTTCCCGCCGAACTATCTGCACGACAGCTGGCTCGACTATCTCTACTGGGATACGGAGCTGGATCCGTAGGACGCGAGGCGTTCAGCGCACCTGTGCTGCGACTTATAAGAACGTCAGAACAGCTATTCTTCCACACCCCGATTTGAGCGACCGAGGCAGCCGGCTGATTGCGCATGGCGTTCCGCCCAAGTAGCGGCGGAGCAGGAATGCTGCGACCTGCCTGGCGGCAAGGCGTGTCGCATTAACCTCCACAAGTTGAATTTCTTGACGGCCCAGACGTGAAGTTAGAGAGTCGACGCAAGGACGCGCCGAGGCGGAGCAAATCCAGATTTGCTGCTTGCGTGATGTCGATAGACCCGAGGTTATCGACATTCATTTGATTTTGCATTTGATCCTGCCGTCCGACGACGCTGTCGCATTTTGGCAAGAGACGAAGTGGCGGAACATGCATGTTAAGCTTAATGTCCCATACAGCTGTCCAGGTCACCCATCCGCGTGACGGCCTATCGTTGGCGCAAGATCGTCCGCGTCAGCCGTCCGGACCAATCATCCAGGCTGACGGGCAAACGTCACGCAAGGGCGCTGCCAGGCCCATGACGACGGCAGACGTTCCCGCGGTCGCGCGTCTCTTCCTCAACGTCTTCAGGGGTGTCGACAAGCCCGCGAGTGCAGACCTCAAGGGCTATTTGCACGCATTAACCTTGGGATCTCCCTGCTACAGCGAGGCGGCGGGCACGAAGATCTATGAACAGCAGGACGGCCGCATCTCCAGTGCGCTGCTCTCGGTCCCGATGCGTTTCATCGCCTGCGGCAATGTCGTTCCGGGACGGCTTCTCGGCGTCTTCATGACGAACAAGGAGGCCGCAGGCGCGGCCCAGCTCAATCTTGGTTTGCGGCCGAAGCGGGCTGATTTTTCGTTCTGTGACAGCGCATCGCCGACCAGCGCCAAGTCGCTGTTGGCCATCGGCGGAAAAACGATTCCGATACAGAACCTGGAATGGATGCGCACCTTCCGTCCGCTGGGAGCACTCGTCGGACGGCTTTCGCCGCGCTTCTTGCGCCGATTCGATCTGAGCCTCGCAACACTCGCTCGTCCCGTTGACGTTCTGCTGAGCCGCCTGCGCGGCGATGAAGACATCGTGGGCGCCGCCGACCTGAAGGTGCTGGAGATGTCCGTCCCGGACTTCCTCGCGCACGCGCCCCGGCTCATTGCCCACTACGCCGTGCGGCCGCTCTGGTCGGAGGACGAGCTCGGTTGGCTGGTGGGCCTGGCAGCGCAGAACACCAAACTCGGCGCGTTCACGATCCGCGCGATCGCCGATCCCTCAGGCGCGATCATTGGCTGTTTTGTCTACTATGCGGCTCCGGGGCGGACCGCGCATGTCCTCAACGTCCTGTCACTTCCCGGCCAGGAGGCTGGCGTGCTGACTGCGATGTTCCGCCATCTCGAGAGCACCGGCCATGTCGAAGCCCGCGGCCGTGCGCAACCGTCTCTGATGGCAGGGCTTGGGATGCAGCGCCGGCTCGTGTTCCGGCACCGCGCCTTCGCCATGGCGTTGACACGAATTCCGGAAGTGAACGAGGCCGTTGTGCGCGGTGATATCTACATCGGCGGCCTCGCCGGCGAAGACTGGAGCCGGTTGATGCACGACTTCGGCTGAGATCGGGCAGCGCGTTGGCGTTAGACGCATTCGCATCCTAAAGCCGAGTACCCGCTCAGAACTGTTTTGCCAACAGGGTAAAGCCCTGACGGATATAATAGGCCAGCGGGTGCGCCGCGTTGTTCTGTTTCCACTTGTCGAGCGCCAGACGCAGCGTCCCCATCGCCACCATCGCGACCAGCCGAAGCCCGTCCCGTCGTGCCGGTGACGGCCAAAGTTCGCACATCGCGTCCAGCAGGATCTGCTCCGTCTCGACGAAAACGGCTTCCTTGCGTGCGCGGAGCGCTTCGGTCGATTGCATCAGGCGGTCGAAGACGACGGATTCCTTCGTCTCGTAGCGGGACGCGAGCTTGATTAGGCACCTTTGGACGGCTTCGAGCGGAGCCTGATCGGGAGCCTCGTCGAGCATCGCGGGCCCTAGCGCTTTCTTGAGGCCGCTATCATGCGCGGCCAACAGAACGTCCTCCTTGGACTTGAAATAGTAGAAGAAGGTCCGGCGCGAGATGCCGGCGGCCTCCGCGATCGCGTCGAGCGTCGTGCCTTCGTAACCGTTCTTCACGAACAGTTTCAGACCCTTTTCGATGATCCGCTCGGACGTCTCATGCCGCTTGCGTTCCCGCAGGCCCTGCGGCCGTTCCGACGCATCTTTCATCTAAGCCAGCTCCGCCGAAGGCCCACTTGCATAATTACACTGAGTGCGATAATAAATCGCACTCAGTGCGAATTTATAGATGGATCGGCGCCATGTCTCAAGAGAGAATTGCTGCCGACAGGGATCAGGATTTGTCTTTCGATGTATGATGTCGTGATTGCCGGTGGCGGCCCGGTCGGCCTGTTTCTCGCCTGTGAGCTCCGTCTCGCAAACCTCTCGGTGTTAGTGCTGGAGCAGGCCCCGAACCCGCACTCGCCCCTGAAGCGGCTTCCATTCGGCATGCGCGGCCTCTCGGTGCCGACCATCGAAGCCTTCTATCGTCGCGGGCTGCTCGACGACATCGCGGCGCCGCCACGCGCGAAAGACGACTCGGGCAGCAGCGCTTCGACATCGGCGCATTGGATGCAACAACAGCGCCGCCCGGGCGGCCATTTCGCCGGCATCCAGTTTTTCCACGACAACATCGAACCCTCGAAGTGGCCGTATCGCTTGCCCGGTCCGGCCGGCAGCACCATCGCGGTCGAGATGGAGCACCTCGAATCCGTCCTGGCCGCGCGCGCAACCGCGATGGGGGTCGAAATCAGGCGCGGCGTCGGCGTCGGGGATTTCGATCAATCGGACGAAGACGTGAGCATTCGCGCTGGTGGCGAGACGTTTCGCGGACGCTGGCTGGTCGGTTGCGATGGCGGCCGCAGCACGGTTCGCAAGGCCGGCGGTTTCGCGTTCGTCGGCACCGATCCCGAGTTCACCGGCTATTCCGTTGAGGTCGAGATGGCCGATCCGGACAAGCTCCGCCCGGGCCGCCACTACACGCCGACGGGCATGTATACCTACGCGCTACCAGGGACGATCGCGATGGTCGATTTCGACGGCGGCGCTTTCCATCGAATCCAGCCGATCACGCTTGAGCATGTGCAGACGGTCCTGAGCCGTGTCTCCGGCACCGACGTCACCTTGACCGCCCTTCAGCTTGCCACGACCTGGACGGATCGCGCCCACCAGGCGACCGAATATCGCAATGGTCGGGTGCTGCTCGCCGGCGACGCCGCGCACATCCATTCCCCGCTGGGCGGCCAGGGGCTCAACCTCGGGCTCGGCGACGCGATGAACCTTGGTTGGAAACTGGCGTCCACGATCCGTGGCGACGCGCCGGCCGGCCTGCTCGACAGCTATCTGAGCGAACGGCACCCGGTGGGCGCGCAGATTCTCGACTGGTCGCGCGCCCAGGTCGCGCTGATGCGGCCGACGAGGAGTACGCGCGCGCTCGAAGCCATCATCCGCGATCTCATCGACACGCGTGACGGCGCGACATACTTCGCTGAGCGCGTCTGGGGCGTGTCTCTCCGCTACGATCTTGGCGGCGGCCATCCGCTGGTGGGCCGCAGCGTACCTGATTTCGAATTGGCCGATGGGACGAGGCTCGGCGAACTCCTCAGGACGGGACGAGGCCTGTTGCTGGATTTTGGCGCGCGGGGATCGCTGCGGACGCTGGCAGGCCGCTGGAGCGACCGGATCGCGTATGTCGCAAGCGACGTGAAGGATCGGCTGGATCTGAGCGCTGTGCTTGTGCGCCCTGATGGCGTCGTCGCCTGGGCCGCTGAATCAGCCCCCGACCTTGACGAAGCGTCTCAGGCTGCGTCGCGATGGTTCGGCGAACCCGACGAAGCGCAGTGAATCCTTCATCCGGCGTCGACACATCCCTCCATGATCCGATCGATCTCGGCGCGCGATAGAACGCCGAGTTCGGCAATGAACACGATCCGTGTTCGCGGCACGCCCGGCGCCGACACTCCGCCGGGTGCCAACGTCGCGCGTCCGCCCGCGAGTTGAAACACCATCAGCCGCCCGGGCTGCTCCGTTGTCTCGAACAACCCCTTCGCGCGCGCGAGCTTCGGCGCCAGCCGGCCGATCGCCTGCTGCAAGCGCGGCAACGACACCGGCCGTTCCGACGTCCAGCTCAGCGTCTCGAACCGATCGACCGTCGGCCGCCGCGGCCCCGGCTCGCGCGGCTCCGGCACATGATCGATATCAGTTGGAAACAACAGCGCCGTCGGCACCTCGCCATGCATCGCATCGACGATCACCGCGGCTGGACGCAATGCCCGGATCGCATCGCGCATTTGTGTACGGCTCCCCGCATCCACCAGGTCCACCTTATTCAGTGCCACCACATCGGCGGCGCGCAATTGGGACCGTACCAGCGCATCATTCAACACAGACGCAGGTTGCGTCGCGTCCACCACGCACAGCACGGTCTCAAGCGGCGCCTCCTTCCAGATCACGGGATCCATCAGGTTGCGCACGATATCCGACGGATCAGCCACCCCGCTGGTTTCGATCACGATGAATTCGGGGCGAGGATCACGCCGCAACAGCGTTGCGAGCGTGCGAAGCAGATCGCCTTCCAGCGTGCAGCAGATGCAGCCATTGCTCAGGCTCACCACGCCGTCGCTGGCGCCTGCGATCAGCTCCGCATCGATGTTAACAGCGCCGAAATCGTTGACCACGGCGGCGATCCGCCGTCCCTCCGCGTGCGCGAGCAGATGGTTCACAACCGTGGTCTTGCCCGCTCCCAGGAAACCCGCGACGAGCAGGATCGGGACCGGCACAATCAGCTCTCGGCGACGACGGGCCGGCGCACCGGCCGTCCCGGCCGCACCGCCACATCCATCACGCCGTCGGTGATTAGCGGCTGACCGCTCACCACCAGATGCCGGACGCCCTCCGATGCGCGGTTCATCGCCGTGAAGGTCGCGCGGTCGCTCAGCGTCTCGAAATCAAATGCCACGATGTCGGCATCGGCGCCCGCCTGCAGCCTGCCCTTGCTGCGCATCGCCGGCGTGCTGGCGGAGAGGATCTCCGCCGGCATCAGCGCGCATTTGCGGATGCCTTCGAGCAACGACACTTTCCGGCGCTCGCGCACCCATTCGCGGATGAAGCGGGTGAAGCAACCCGCCGAGCGCGGATGCGAGGTGGCGTCGTCCGGCAGCGGCCAGGCGTCGCCGGTGTAAACGCTGCCGTCAGACAGCGTCCACGGCATCGCGTCGGATGCGATCGCGCCGCCGGGATACAGCACCGACATGTCGAGGAGGTCGCGATGGTGCGGGTTATTCTCGATATCAAGGACATGCCAGAGCACCAGCGTGGAGGGCTCTTCCGCCTGGGCCGCCAGCAATTCCTCCCGGCTTCCAAAGCGGTGCCCGTCGGTCACGCGCTGCACCGAATCGTAGCCGAGGCCATTGCGCTCCTCGAACTCGGGATCGCTGAAGAAGGCCGCCGCCAGCACGGTCGAACCGGTCCCATACGGATAGGCCTCCACCGTGATCGGCAGGCCCTGCGCCTGTGCCTTGGCGATCAGCACGGCACAGCGCTCGACGTCGGTCTTGCTGGACGAGTTGAAATGGCAGATGTGCATGTGCGCGCCGGTGGCGCCGGCATAACCGATCAGGCGGATATAGGCCTCAGCCGCGCTTTCCGGGTCGATGCGCGACATGTAGGCGACGTGGGTGAAGGTCGGCACATTCTGCGCCGCCGCCAGCTGGCACACCGCGGTGAGCTCCTGGACGCCGGCGCCGGGGGCATAGGCGTTGAGAATGCCGATGCCGATGCCGCCCTCGTTCAGGCCGTTGCCGATGCGCTCGAGGATGCCGGCGATCTCGGTCTCGCTGGCGACATTGTCCATCCAGCGGCGATCGCGCATCGCGTTGCCGAACGCCTCCAGCGAGCTTTCCGCGTTGGAGCCCGTCATCGCACCGATCCGGGCGAACGCCCAGTTGGTGGCGGCGCCGTAGTTCAGCACGCGTCCCTTTGCGGCCTGGCGCTCATACCAGGATGCGACCGGCAACACGCCGGCCTCGAGGTCGAGCGTCGTCGTCACGCCGTCGAAGGCCTGCATGCGGTCGGCAGGGATGGTCTGGCCATGCGCGTGGAGATCGATGAAGCCGGGCGCCACCACGAGCCCGGTGGCGTCGATCTGGCGCTCAGCGCCGCCGAGCCCGGTGCCGACAGCGGCGATCCGGCCGTCCAGCACCGCCACGTCGCCGACGGCGTCCATCCCGCTGGCCGGATCCACCACCCGGCCGCCGCTGATCACCAAACCACCCATATTGCCGCTCCCGCATTCCGAAACTGAGGTCCCCAGGGCCGACGGCCCGCGAGAGGCTTACGACCGGTGCCATGCGGGGCCAAGACACAAAAATGCATCGCACTCATCGCAACAACCGGGGCAGGATTGTTGTGACAACCCGCAGAGGATCAAATCCCCTCGAACTGCAACCGCGCCAGCCGCGCATAGAGGCCGTTGGCGGCGACCAGCTCAGTGTGGGTGCCCTGCTCGACGATCTTGCCCTGGTCCATCACCAGGATGCGGTCGCAGGACAAGACGGTGGCGAGGCGATGCGCGATGACCAGCGTGGTGCGGTGGCGCATCAGCTCTTCCAGCGCGGTTTGCACCAGCGTCTCGCTTTCGGCGTCGAGCGCCGAGGTCGCCTCGTCGAGCAGCAACAGCGGCGCATCACGCAAAATCGCGCGCGCGATCGCGATGCGCTGGCGCTGGCCGCCGGACAGCGTCACGCCGCGCTCGCCGAGCTGGGTCTCGAAGCCGCCGGGCAAGCGGCGCAGGAATTCGGTGGCGTGCGCCAAATCCGCAGCGCGCTCGACCTCCGCATCTGACGCGTCGGGGCGGCCGAAGCGGATGTTGTCGCGGGCGCTTGTCGCGAACACCACGGAATCCTGCGGCACCAGCGCGATGCGCGCCCGGACGTCGACGGGATCGACCTCTTTGATGGGCACGCCGTCGAGCGAGATCGTGCCCGACTTCGGATCGTAGAAGCGCAGCAAGAGATGGAACAGCGTGCTCTTGCCGGCGCCGGACGGGCCGACGATCGCGACCTTCTCGCCCGAACGGACCGACAGCGAGACGCCGTCGATGGCCAGCGCATTGGGCCGGGTCGGATAGGCGAAGCTGACCTGATCGAAGCCGACGTCGCCGCGCGCAGGCTGTGGTAGCGCGCGCGGCCTGGCGGGAGCAGCGATCTCCGGCTTGACCCGCAGAATCTCGAACAGCCGCTCGGCAGCCCCCGATGCGGCCGAGACCTCGCCCCAGACCTCGCTGAGCTGGCCGAGGCCGCTCGCGGCAAAGGCCGCATAGAGGATGAATTGTCCGAGCCGTCCCGGACTGATCGCCCCCGTCAGCACGTCGTGGGAACCGACCCAGAGGATCAGGACCACGCTGGAGAAGACGATGAAGATGACGATCAGCGTCAGCACCGCGCGCGCCTTGGTCGAGCTGCGCGCCGCCTCATAGGCCTGTTCGACCTCGCGGGCAAAGCGCGTGTTGGCGAATCGCTCGCTGGTATAGGCCTGCACGGTCCTGATCGCGCCGATCAATTCCGAGGCGTAGGCGCTGGCATCCGCCAGCGTATCCTGCGCGTTGCGCGACAGCCGCCTGACCCAGCGGCCGAACGCCACCAGCGGAATCACGATGATCGGGATCGCCAGCAGCACGAAGCCGGACAATCGGGGACTCGTGATCACCATCATCGCGGCGGCGCCGATGAACAGCATCATGTTGCGCAGCGCGATCGACACCGACGCGCCGACCGCCGACTTGATCTGGGTGGTGTCGGCGGTGAGCCGCGACACCAATTCGCCGGAGCGCGAGGAATCGAAGAAGGCCGGCGACAGCGCGACGAGATGCGCAAAGACGTCGCGCCGGAGATCGGCGACGATGCGCTCGCCGATCGTCATCACGAGATAGTAGCGCGAGGCGCTGGCGGCGGCGAGAGCTGCGACCACCGCAATCATCACGCTGAAATAGCTGTTGATCATCGCGATGCCTTCGGGCGTGAAGCCCATGTCGATCATCCGCCGCACCGCGACCGGCACGATCAGCGTGGTGATCGCCGCGACCGTCAGCGAGATGAAGGCGAGGATTGCGCGGCCCTTGTAGCGCGCCACATAGGGCGCGAGCGCCAGCAGCGGCCGCAAGCGGGCGCGGTTTTTGGCCGGCTCCGTGAGCTGGCTCTCGATGAAGGCTTCCTCCTCGAGCAGGGCGTCGCGCGGGGGCTGCGGCGTGCTGCGAGGGGGCTCAATCTGTTCGGCTACGCTCATGAATCCCGGACCGGTTTCTGCGCCCCCAGATAGGCCCGTCCACCCCGGCTGGCAAATGGGCGGAAAGTCCCAATCCGGTGATAGTTTTGGCTGGTTTCCTGGCCTTGTTTTAGGAGGCCCCATGGGTTATAGAGCCGCCCAAATCCCGTATCCGATTGATCTTGAGACGGGCGCCGGCGCGCCGAAGGAACTGTCATGAAAGCCGATATTCACCCGAATTATCATACGATTAAGGTCGTCATGACCGACGGCACCGAGTACCTGACCCGGACCACCTGGGGCAAGGAAGGCGACACGCTGAACCTCGATATCGACCCCAAGTCGCACCCGGCCTGGACCGGCGGCAGCCAGCAGCTGATGGACCGTGGCGGCCGTGTCTCGCGCTTCCAGAAGAAGTTTTCGGGCTTCCTCAAGAAGGACTAAGCCTGATCAGATCGCCTCTGCGATCCGATGCAAACGCCCCCATCGCGGGGGCGTTTTTGTTTGTGGGGTGGGTCGATGCGCTGCCGCTGCCTGATATTCGCTGTCGTCCCTGCGGAAGCAGGGACCCATACTCCGCGGCGGGTGTTGTAGGCGAGACTCGTCGTTCCAGCGTTGCACAACGACTGACATCGGTGGTTATGGGTCCCGGCCTGCACCGGGACGACACCGAGTATGTTGCACGGCTTGTGAGTCATACATCCGCGTTCGAAGGAAATTGCGAGAGCGATGCGCGCGTTAGCTACGCCCTGCGCTACCGATCCTGGAACGCCAACCTTGCCCCGAGTCCGATCAGGATGCTGCCGCCGATCCTCTGCATCAGCCGCTGCGACCTGCGGGAGCGTTGCAGCTTCGACATCACCGAACTCGCGAACACCACGCAGACGATGTCGACCAGCGAGAATGTCAGGTTGACTATGATGCCGAGCACAAGAAGCTGGCTCCAGACCGGCAGGCTTGCCGACGCGTCGACGAATTGCGGCAGGAACGCCAGGAAGAGGATCGCGGTCTTCGGATTGAGCACCTCGACGGCGACGCTTTGCGCGAACGCGCGCTGCTCCGAGACGGGTGCAAGCTCCGGCCGCTTTGCACTATCGCGATCGCGGAACAGCGACAGCCCAAGCCAGACCAGATAGGCGGCGCCGGCGAGTTTCATCGCCACGAACAGCGGCGGCACCGCATGAAACAGCAAGGCGAGGCCGGCGGCCGCGGCCACCACATGCACATAGCCGCCGAGATGCAAGCCGAGCGAGGCCATCAGGCCAGCGCGCCTGCCGCCCGCCAGCGTGCGGGCCGCGGCGTAGAGCATGGCCGGCCCCGGCATCAATGCGAACGTCGCGGTCGTGATCGCGAAAGCGAGATACAATTCCATCGCGGACGCTGGCCTCAGATGGTCGGGATCAACGCGGCAACCTCGCGATCGCTGGGCCTGTCGCTGGCGTCGAGACCCGCGATGACGCCGGCGCGATCCTCGAGCTTGCGGTTTTGACTCATCTTCTTCTTGGCATCGATCCGCGTGATCGGCATCCGGAAGCCGACGATGCCGCGGAGCTGAGCCTTGATGAAATCGGCCGGCGCGTCGCTGACCTGCCAGGCTTCGTCGCGCGAATTCTCGTGCAGCTGCGTCAGCCGCGTCACGACATCGAGCAGGCGATCCGCATCCTCGAAGAATTCCGCCGATCCATAGGCGTGCACGGCGACGTAATTCCAGGTCGGCACCACCTTGCCGTGCTCGGCCTTGGTCACATACCAGGACGGCGTCACATAGGCGTCGGGCCCGGCGAAAACAGCCATCGCCTCGCCGATTGCGGGCAGCTTCCACTGCGGATTGGGCCGCGCGACATGGCCATACAGCGTGCCGTACTCGCCCTCGCTCTCGCTAAGGATCAGCGGCAGCGGTGTTCCGATCAGTCCGTCGGCGGTAGCGGTGACCAGCGTCGCAAGCCGGGAGGCGCGCATCGCGGCGTGGATCGCACCGAGTTCGTCGATCTTGAAATGGGGCGGCAAGTACATCGGGGACCTCGTCAAGTGATCGGCTCGCATCTTAGCGGGAAAGTGGTCTATGATAAGGTCCACTTGCTGTCATTCTGGATAGACCACTATGCCCCGCCCGCGCGCCACGACCAGCATCCCTTGGCTCGGAACGGTCGACCGCGCCGCAGGCCGGGTCGGACGCCAGATTGCCGGGGCGCTGCGTGCGGCGATTGCCGGCAATGCGTTGAAGGCCGGCGAATTGCTGCCCTCGACCCGCGCGCTGTCGGTCTCGCTCGGCGTCGCCCGCGGCACCGTCGTGGAGGCCTTCGAGCAGTTGCAGGCCGAGGGCTATCTGGACTCGCACATCGGCGCCGGCACGCGGGTGGCGGCGATGCTCGCGGATCAGCCGCGGCCTGTTCGTCCAAAGCTCGATCGGAATGCCCCGACATCGCCGCTTCCGATGACACCGCGCGCCAGGCGGCTTGCCGCGGTCGCCGCCGCCTTCACGCCGATGCCGGAAGCGCCGTTTGCGATTCCGGTTCCCGCGGGCGCCGTCGCGCCCGACGACAATTGGCGGCGCCTCGGCAACCGGGTGCGGGCCTCGCGCGTGGCAGCGCCATCGAGCTATGGCGATCCACGCGGCGTGATGGAGTTGCGGCAGGCGATCGCCGACTATGTCCGCAAATCGCGCGCGGTGCATTGCGCACCCGAACAGGTCATGATCACCGCCGGCACCCAGCAGGGGCTTTATCTTGCCGGCCGCGTGCTGCTCTCACGCGGCGACCATGTCTGGGCCGAGGATCCCGCCTATCCCGGCATGACCGCCGTGCTCGACGATCTCGATGTCGTCACGACGCGCGTCCCGGTCGACGCACAGGGTATCGACGTCGATGCCGGCATCGCCACCTGCCCGAACGCGGCCGCCGCCTTCGTCACGCCCTCGCACCACTATCCGCTGGGCATGCCGATCAGCATGGCGCGCCGCAAGGCTCTCGTCGCATGGGCACAGCGCCACAACGCCTGGATCGTCGAGGACGATTACGACAGCGAGCTGCGCTACGCCGGTCATCCCTTTCCGTCGCTGCAAGGCCTCGACCCGTCGCGCGTGGTCTATCTGGGCACGCTGAGCAAGGTGCTGTTCCCGTCGCTGCGGCTTGGTTACATCGTGGCACCCGCGCCGCTGATCGACGCCTTCGCCGGCGCACGCGCCCTGCTCGACCGGCATTCACCGACCGCCGACCAGCACGTCCTCGCGGCCTACATGCGGGAGGGTTTTTTCGAAGCCCATATCCGGCGCATCCGCGGCGTCTACGCCGCGCGACGCGCAACGCTGATTACGGCGCTCGAACGCCACATGCCCCGCGATGCCACGCTGCAGCCGAGCGACCAGGGCATGCATCTGCTGCTGTGGCTGCCGCAGGGCGTCGACGATGTTCAGCTGGCGAAGGCTGCGCTTGCCGAGGGGATCGTCACGCGGGCGATTTCACCGATGTACAAGCGAAAGCCCCGGCCCGGCCTGATGCTCGGCTTCGGCGGATTTGCGCCGGATGAACTGGAGAGCGCGGCACTTCGATTGAGACGTGTGATGGACCAGGACGGATTGCGGCCAGCGCGACGGGCACACCGCACGCCGTAACGCCGTCTCGCGCTGACCTTATCGCTCGAACGCGGCCTTCAGCCGGTTGAGCTGCGGCACCAGCGGATTGCCGATCGAGGCGTGATCGGGTGCAGGCGCATGGATCGTGGTGTCGAGCCGGCGGACCCGCGTCTGCAGGTCCATCGAGCGGGAGATCAGGTCCTGCAATTGCTGCGGCAGTTTCTCGATCATGTCGGATGCGCCGGGATCGGCGGCCGACAACTTGACCTTGGTCTTTTCGCGATTGGCCTGGGTCAGCGTCATCTCGCCTTCCTTGACCGCGCGATGCAGCAGCAGCCAGGACGCGAGCTGCATCAGCCGCGTGGTCAGGCGCATGCTCTCGGTGGCATAGGTCAGGCTGACGGCGCGTTCGAGCGCCTTGGCTTCGTTGCGGCCGTCGCCGTCGAGATAGGCCGCGGTCTGCTCGACCAGGTCCATACCTTCCCGGAACAGCACGCCAAAGGCCGCAGAATTGGTCAGCCGTTCACTGAACAGCACGAGACCGGATTCGCTCAGGGAACGATCCGCCATGGTTAACGCCCTCACACCACCGTAACGCCGCCGGCTTCTCACGCGCCGGCTTATGATGAACAAATCATTGCGCGGGCGTGGCCAAGAGTCCAGCCGCAACCATAGTTATGGTTTCCAGCTGGTGGGGCGCAAAAAAAAGAGCCGCCGTTTCCGGCGGCTTTTGAAGTTGATAACAGGGAGGCGTCAAACAGAGTGGACAGGAGCCACTCGGTGTCCAAACGAGGACAATGTAGTCATAATCGAGAAAGCTTAACCGACCGTAAATGAGCGGATTTCTTGAGACTTTGTTTGCCATGTCGGCCAATGGCCCAGTCTGGGACAGCCGTGCTGACGCGTAGCCCGGATGAAGCCAGCGGGTCGCGCGAACGCGCGCCCGATGACAGGCTCAGCGTAATCCGGGTCGGTCTGACCGCGTGGTTGGATTCCCGGATTGCGCTGCGCTCCATCCGGGCTACGTGAAATCGCGCGCGACTATTTCTCCGGACAGCCAACCCCGGCGTCGGAATAGTTGGCGTCGCAATATTGATCGCAGCGGCCTTTTTGCGACTTCGCCATATCAACACATGCTTTGTTGGCAGGCAGTTCGTTGCACGCGGCGAGGTTCGATTCGAACAGCCGCCGGCAGTCGCGCTCCTTGCATTCGCGCGCGGTTCTCTCGCCCTTCGAACAATTTGCCGGCGTGACGGACAAGGCCGGGCGGGCCGCACCGGCAATCATCACGGCCGCGATCAAGCCGACCAGACACTTTGTTCTCACTGTCGCCTCTTGAATTACGACTTGAAGATGCTGTTCGCGGCATCCTTTGACGCGCGCTTCTTCGTCATCGCCTCGTTCAGGCGATCGATCTCGGCATTCAAGAGCGCGATGCGCTCGGTCAATTCCTCGACCGACAACAGCGAGAGATCCTGTCCGATCTCGTGGGTGATCTTCTTGCGCGGGCGGTCGTCTTCCTCAATCGGCATGTGTCCTCCCGGCGATTCCCGAAGCCTGATCTGGCATTTTGCACCACGAGATGATATCTATCCGCGTGCAAGGAGAATTTGCAGTGACTTTCGTGTGCGCGCAACATCTGACGCGAATGCCCCGGCCCGACCGCAAGGAGTCTGACCGGACGGGATAGTGCGCGTCCACGCGCGCGAGGCATGAGCCGACCCCAAGCCCTTCCGATCATGCGGGAGGGCTTTTTGATTTTCCGGTTTGATTTTTCCGGGTCGGCATCGGCAAACGCGAAAGAACGCACCCATGACCAGGATTCTCGTCACCAGCGCCCTTCCCTATGTGAACGGCGTCAAGCACCTCGGCAATCTCGTCGGTTCCCTGCTACCCGCCGACGTCCATGCCCGCTACCGGCGGCAGACCGGCTGCGATGTGCTGTTCATCTGCGCGACCGACGAGCACGGCACGCCCGCCGAGCTCGGCGCCATCGCGGCCGGCCAGGACATCCAGACCTTCTGCGACACCCAGCACACCGTCCAGGCCGACATCTACCGTCGGTTCGGCCTCTCCTTCGATCATTTCGGGCGCACCTCTTCGCCGCAGAACCGCGCCCTGACGCAGCACTTCTATCGCAAGCTCGACGCCGCCGGACTGATCGAGGCGCGCGAAGTCCTGCAGGTCTGGTCGCCCGCCGACCGGCGCTTCCTGCCCGACCGCTACGTGCTCGGCACCTGCCCGCATTGCGGCGATGCTTCCGCGCGCGGCGATCAATGCGACCATTGCGGCACACTGCTCGATCCGCCCGAGCTGATCGCGCCACGATCCGCGCTGTCGGGCGACAATGCGCTCGAGCTCCGCCAAAGCCGTCATCTGTTTTTGCGCCAGTCGCAGCTGGTCGCAAAGCTGAGTGCGTGGATCGACAGCCGCACCGGCTGGCCGCCCTTCGTGGTCTCGACGGCGAAGAGCTGGCTCAACGCCGAACTTAGAGACCGCTGCATCACGCGCGATCTGGCCTGGGGCATTCCGGTGCCGTGCGACGGATTCGACGGCAAGGTGTTCTACGTCTGGTTCGATGCGCCGATCGGCTACATCGCCGCCACGCAGGAATGGGCGGCAGCCAGGCCGGGCCGCGACTGGCAAGACTGGTGGTGGCAGGCCGATGACGTCAGCTACATCCAGTTTCTCGGCAAGGACAACATCCCGTTCCACACTGTGAGCTTCCCGGCCACGCTGATCGGCTCCGGTGAACCTTGGACGACGGCGGATGTGATCAAGGGATTTCACTGGCTGACTTACGAAGGCGGCAAGTTCTCGACCAGCCGCAATCGCGGCATCTTCACCGACCAGGCGCTGGAGGAACTTCCTGCCGACCTTTGGCGCTGGTGGCTGATATCAAATGCGCCTGAGAGCGCCGACACCGATTTCAGCGTCGCGAAATTCGTCGGTGACGTGAACAAGGATCTCGCTGATATCTTCGGCAACCTCGTCAACCGCATTATCAGCTTCGCCCATCACGCTTTCGAGGGCCGCATCCCCGCAGGCGGCGTGCCCGACGAGGCCGAGCGGCGGCTTGCGGATGATTTGGAGCAGCGCATCGGAGCGCTGCGCCGCCATCACGACGCGCTGGAATTTCGTGCCGCTGCGGCTGCGACCCGCACGATCTGGGACCTCGCGAATGCCTATCTGCAGCACACAGCACCTTGGACGGCGATCAGGAACGATCGCCTTCGCGCAGCTGTCGTGACGCGGACCGGGCTCAATCTGGTCGGCATCTGCGCCGTGCTGGCGTGGAGCATCGTGCCCCATTTGTCGGAACGCGTGCTGAGCGCCTTCGGCCGCGACGATGCCGTGCCATGCTGGCCCAATGGCCCACTCGCTGACCTGCTCGACGCCGGCGCCGGCACGCCTGTGGTGCAACTCGGCCCGCTGGTTGAAAAAATCACGCCTGAGCGAGCAGGCCAACTGGCTGCAAGGTTCGGGGCCTAACGACGTTTCACTTCGGCGGAAAAGGCGTTATGCCATCCGCCGATCCCCTTCCCTGACCAAGGACACACCATGCCACAGGTCCCCACGCAAATGACCGTCGTCGCCATCAGCAAGCCGGGTGGCCCGGAGGTGCTAGTGCCGGAGACCCGCGCGGTGCCGGTGCCCGGTCCGGGCGAAATCCTGGTCAAGGTCGCGGCCGCCGGCGTCAATCGCCCTGATGTCGCGCAGCGCTCCGGCTCCTATCCGCCGCCGCCCGGCGCGAGCGATCTGCCCGGCCTCGAGATCGCAGGCGAAGTGGTCGCGCTCGGCGACGGTGCTACCAGGCACAAGCTCGGCGACAAGGTGATGTCGCTGGTCGCCGGCGGCGGTTACGCGCAATATTGCATCGCGCAGGACGCGGAGGCGATGACCGTGCCGCCGGCGCTGTCGATGCAGGAAGCCGGCGCCACCGCGGAAACGCTGATGACGGTCTGGCACAATGTGTTCGAGCGCGGCGCGCTGAAGGCCGGTGAGACGCTTCTGATCCATGGCGGCTCGTCGGGCATCGGCACCATGGCGATCCAGCTTGCGAAAGCATTCGGCGCCAAGGTGATCGTCACTGTCGGCTCCAAGGACAAGGCCGAGGCCTGCCTCAAGCTCGGCGCCGATCACGCCGTCAACTACAAGTCCGAGGATTTCGTCGAGGCCGTGAAGACAATCACCGGCGGCACAGGCGCCAACGTCATCCTCGACATGGTCGGCGGCGACTATATCGATCGGAACTATGATGCCGCTGCCGTCGAGGGACGCATCGTCCAGATCGCGTTCCTCTCGGGAACGCCAAAGGCCTCAGCCAATTTCGCCAAGCTGATGGTCAAGCGTCTCCATCACACCGGCTCGACGCTGCGTCCCCGTAGTAATGCGGATAAGGCGGCAATGGTCGCGGCCATCGAGGCGAAGGTGATGCCGCTGCTGCGCGACGGCCGCATCAAGCCGCTGATGGACAGCACATTCCCGCTGGAAAAGGCCGCGGACGCACACCGGCGCATGGAGACCAGCGAACATATTGGCAAAATTGTGTTGGTCGCTTAACGATCGCGACCGAAGCAGGGGTGGAAACCCTTTGATTTCCTTCGCTTTCGTGTCATCTATCGCGCCACCGAGCCGGTCGCCGGGCTCGGACAGATTGTCGATCGCGGAGTACTGACATTGCGTCTGATCAGGTGCCTTGCGCTGTTGGCGCTGGGCCTCATGATTTTTGCCGCTGCGCCTGACGCGTACGCGATCGACGCCGTCAGCGTCCGCGGTGACGCGCCCGCGATCGACCTGACCGCCGTGCTTGACCATCAGCACACCGAGGCCGACCGCATCCAGGTTTCCACCGCGCCCGGAACCGACGGCATCGTCCGCCGCATCGAGGTCCGCGCCCGCGAAGGCGGCCAGAACTGGGTGGTGTTCGCGCTCGCCAACAACACCGACGACCAGCTCGACCGCCTCATCGTTGCGCCGCACTATCGCATCGTGTCATCCGGCCTGTTGTGGCCCGACCTCGGCCTGTCCCGCATCGCCACCATCACGCCCTCGGTCGGCGATCGTCCGGAGCGGCAGGAGAGCCCGACCGCCGACGTGTTCCGCATCACGCTCGATCCCGGTGCTGTCGTCACCTACGTCGCCGAACTGCGCACCGACAAGCTGCCGCAGCTCTATCTGTGGGAACCCGACGCCTACAAGGACAAGGTCAACTCGTTCACGCTCTACCAGGGCATCGTGATCGGCATCTCCGGACTTCTAGCCCTCGTGCTCACCATTCTGTTCGTCGTGAAGGGCTCGATCATGTTCCCGGCCGCCGCCGCGCTGGCCTGGGCGGTTCTGGTTTACATCGGCGTCGACTTCGGCTTCTGGGGCAAGGTGCTCGACATGTCGAACAACGCCGAGCGCGTCTGGCGCGCGGCAGGCGAGGCGATCCTGGCAGCGACATTGCTGGTGTTCCTGTTCGCCTATCTCAATCTCAGCCGATGGCACGTGCGCTACTCGCACATCACGATCGGCTGGCTCGCCTTCCTCGGCTCGCTGGTGGCGCTGGCGCTGTTCGATCCTGCGGTCGCCTCCGGCATCGCGCGGATGTCGCTGGTGATGATCGCGTTCGCCGGCTTTGCGCTGATCGTCTATCTCTCGACCCACGGCTTCGACCGCGCGGTGCTGCTGATCCCGACCTGGTTCCTGCTGGTGATCTGGGTGATCGCGGCCGGCATGACGGTCGCCGGCTCGGTGACCAACGACATCGTCGGCCCGGCCTTGCTCGGCGGCCTCGTGCTGATCGTGATGCTGATCGGATTTACGGTGATGCAGCACGCCTTCGCCGGCGGCGGCGCGACCACCGGAATCGTCTCCGACGTCGAGCGCCGCGCGCTGGCGCTGACCGGCTCGGGCGACCTGATCTGGGACTGGGACGTCTCCGCCGACAAGGTGTTCACCAGCCCTGAGACCGAAGCCCTGCTCGGCCTCAAGCGCGGCACGCTGGAAGGCCCCGCCGCCAAATGGCTCGAGGTGCTGCATCCGCTCGATCAGGACCGCTTCCGCGCCGCACTCGACAGCGTGCTCGACCAGCGCCGCGGCCGCCTGGTGCAGGATTTCCGGCTGCGCACCCCGGATGGCCATTTCATGTGGTTCGCGCTCAAGGCGCGGCCCGTGGTCGGCTCCGATGGCGAAGTCTCGCGCGTGGTCGGCACGCTGACCGACGTCACCGAGGCCAAGAACGCCGAAGAGCGGATGCTTCATGACTCCGTGCATGACAATCTGACCGGCCTGCCGAACCGCCGGCTGTTCATGGATCGCCTCGGCGCGGTCGCAAACCTCGCCAAGACCATGCCGACGCTGCGGCCGACGCTGATGGTGATCGATCTCGACCGCTTCAAGCAGGTCAACGACTCCGTCGGCATCGCGGTCGGCGATTCGATCCTGCTGACACTGGCGCGACGGCTGACCCGCATCCTCAAACCGCAGGACACGCTGGCGCGGCTCGCCGGCGACCAGTTCGGCCTGATCCTGCTGTCCGAGCAGGACTCGGCGCGGATCACCAATTTCGCCGAGACCATCCGCAAGACCATCCGCGCCCCGATCGCGTTCAACGACCGCGAGATCTTCCTGACCGCCTCGATCGGCCTTGCACTGTCAGATCCGCAGGCGCCGCTCACCGATGAGATCATCAAGGATGCCGAACTTGCGATGTATCATTCCAAGCGCATCGGCGGCGACCGCATCGACGTCTACAAGCCGGCGATGCGCGCGCGGAAGACCGACCGCCTGACGCTGGAAAGCGACCTGCGCCGCGCCATCGAGCGCCAGGAGCTCACCATCCTGTACCAGCCGATCGTGCGGCTGGAGGATCGCTCAATCGCCGGCTTCGAGGCGCTGGTTCGCTGGGACCATCCCAAGCTCGGGCGGATGTCGCCGTCGGAATTCATCGGCGTCGCCGAGGAGACCGGCCTGATCGTCGATCTCGGCATGTTCGTGATGGACCAGACCGCCCGCCAGCTCGCGGTGTGGCAGCGCGCAATGCGCGCGCGCGAGCCGATCTTCGCCTCCGTCAACGTCTCGTCCCGGCAATTGCTGCGCCACGATCTGATCCACGATATCCGCACGGTGCTGTCGCGCTCCTCGGTGGCGCGCGGCACGCTCAAGCTCGAATTGACGGAATCGCTGGTCATGGAGAACCCGGAGCACGCCGCCCAGATGCTGGCGCGGATCCGCGAGCTCGGCACCGGGCTGTCGCTGGATGATTTCGGCACCGGCCACTCCTCGCTGTCCTATTTGCAGCGCTTCCCGTTCGACACCATCAAGATCGACCAGTCCTTTGTCCGCACCACCAGCCGCGGCACCCGCCCGGTGATCCTCAAATCGATCATCGCGCTGGCCCACGACCTCGGCATGGACGTGGTGGCGGAAGGCGCCGAAACGGACTCGGACGCGGTCGAACTCTACCAGCTCGGCTGCGAATACGCCCAAGGCTTTGCTTTCGGCGAGCCGATGGACGCCGACGCCGCGACGCGGCTACTCACCGAGGAACGGCTCGAG
>NZ_JYMT01000017.1:0-13008 GCF_000938305.1 Bradyrhizobium sp. LTSP885 | reverse complement strand
CCCCTCACCCCACCCCTCTCCCCGTAAGAACGGGGCGAGGGAGCGCACTTTCGCAGCGGCTGCTATCCCTGCCTCATCACGCTTGAGCTAGCGCGGCTGCGGCATTTTTTTGAACTTGACGCTCTTGCCGTCCGCCTGGCGCGTCGCGATGTAGCCGCCGTCGAGGCAGGCTTCGCGTTGCGGCATCTTCTCCTGCGGGCTGCGCTGGGTCTCCCACCACGACGCGCGATGCGCGGCGCGCGGCAGCGCCGCATCGATAATCGCTTCGATCTCCTCGAAGGTCAGCACGAATTCGGGAAGATGCTGCTTCTTCAGATAGTCCCGCAGCGGGTCGTAGTCGTTCAAGGGGGCCCTCGATGACAAGATTCAGGATTCCGGCAACCACCCGTTAACCCATTCGGCGGCTGCTGTCGTCACTTAAGGCGACAACAAGATTTCCCGATGCATGACAGCGCTTTGGAGCGGGACATGCCACTTCGGCGGGGAAAAGACACAAGACGGCGCTGGCGGCTATCGGCAAAGCTGCTGATCGCCTCGTCGGTCGCGACCGTCATCGGCTTCTCCGCAATCTGCGCCAGCGTGATGTTCGACATGCGCCGCGGCGAGGAGGAGCTTGCCCGCCAGACGCTGGAGAATCTGGCGTCAGGCATCGACGCCGACATCAGCCGCAACATCGAGCTCTACGACCTGTCGCTGCGTGCGGTCACCAGCAATCTGGTGATGCCGGAACTCAATAGCGTCAAGAAGGAACTGCTCCATCTGATCCTGTTCGATCACGCCGCGACCGCCCAGCATTTCGGCGCGATCCAGGTGTTCGACGCAGGCGGCAATTTGACCATCGACGCCGCCAGCCTCGATCCGCGCCCGGAAAACCGCAGCGACGAGGATTATTTCACCGTTCACCGCGACAATCCCAATGTCGGCCTGTTCATCAGCCGCCCGATGCTGCATCGCGGCGCCTACGCCATCGTGCTGAGCCGGCGCATCACGGGCGAAGACGGCCGCTTCCTCGGCGTCGTGGTCGGCTCGATTCGATTCAGCTATTTCCACGATTTGTTCGGACGGCTGAACCTCGCGCCGGGCGACACCATCACCGTGCTGCGCCACGACCGCACCATCATCATGCGGACGCCGTTCGACCTCGACGTCATCGGCAAGAATCTCGCGGAGCAAAACACCTGGAGGTCGGAGAACCTCAAGGAAGGAGGCTCGTTTGCCGGCAAGGGTCCGGTGGACGCAACGCCACGGCTTTATGTCAGGCGCGGCGGCGCGAGCCCGCTGTTCGTCGTGGTCGGCAAGCCGCTGGAGAACATCTTCAACCTCTGGCGCACCGAAGCGATCCGGATCGGCGCCATCATGGCGGCGCTGATCATGTTCGTGCTCTCGACGGCGCTGTTCCTCGCCCGCGAGATCGGCCGCCGCGCCGCCGCGGAGGAAAGGCTCGAGGAGATGGCGACGACCGACGCGCTCACCGGTCTGAGGAACCGCCGCAAGTTCGACGCCGAGATCGACGTCGAGTGGCGCCGCGCCGCGCGGCAGGGCCAGCCGGTCGCGCTGTTGATGATCGATGCCGATCATTTCAAGGCTTACAACGACACCTATGGCCACCAGGCCGGCGACCAGGTGCTGGTCGGGATTGCGATCTGCATTTCGGATGCGGTGCGCCGCGCCGGCGAATGTGCCGCACGTTTCGGCGGCGAGGAGTTCGCTGTGCTGCTGCCCGCAACCAGCGCGGTCGACGCATTCAACATCGCCGAGGCCATTCGTCTCAAGGTCGAGCAATGGTGCGAGGGCGATATCACCACGACGGTAAGCGTCGGCATCGCCAGCATGCGGCCGGGTCTCGGCCAGTCATGGGCCGACCTCGTCTTAGCCGCCGACAGGGCGCTCTACGCCGCCAAGGCCAACGGTCGCAACCAGTCGGTGCTCGCAAGCGGGCCGAAGTTTTCGCTGGTGGCGTGAGATTAGGTCTCAGCTCTCACCGCGTTGTCGTCCCGGGCTTGACCCGGGACCCATAACCACAGGGTTGCGTAGTTGAAGCGAGCTGTGGCCCCAGCATCGCACATCAACAAATTTTGGTGGTTATGGATCCCGGCTTTCGCCGGGACGACCCCGAATTTGTGGCGCGATCGAACGCCAAACGCCGTCATTGCGAACGAACCGAAACAATGACTACCGCGAAGGCCTCACTCCCCCAGATACTTCTTCATCTCCGCGATCAACCCGTCGCGCAGCTCGGGGCGCTTGAGGCCGAAGGCGATGTTGGCGCGGAGGAAGCCGGCCTTGGAGCCGCAGTCGTGGCGCTCGCCTTCGAACTCGACGCCGTGGAATTTCTGCGACTTGGCCAGGCCGATCATCGCGTCGGTGAGCTGAATCTCGCCACCGGCGCCGCGCTCCTGCGTCTCCAGGATCTTGAAGATTTCCGGCTGCAGGATGTAGCGGCCGGTGATCGAGAGATTGGAGGGCGCGGTGCCCTTTGGCGGCTTCTCCACCATGCCGTCGACCTCGAAGATCTTGCCGGTGCGCTTGCCGACGCCGCAGATGCCATATTGATGGGTGAGATGGTCGGGCACCGGCTCGACGGCGATGACATTCGACTTGTCGCCGAGCTTTGCTGCCGCCTCGATCATCTGCTTGAGACAGCCCGGCGTGTTGAGCACCAGCTCGTCCGGCAGCACCACCGCGAAGGGTTCGTTGCCGATGATGTCGCGCGCGCACCAGACCGCGTGCCCGAGCCCGAGCGGCGCCTGCTGCCGGGTGAAGCTCATCGCGCCGGCTTCGGGCTGGCTCTGCGCCAGGATCTCCTGTTCGGCCTTCTTGCCACGCGCCGCCAGCGTGGCGTCGAGCTCGAACATGCGGTCGAAATGATCCTCGATCACGCCCTTGTTGCGGCCGGTGACAAACACGAAGTGCTCGATGCCGGCCTCCCTCGCTTCGTCGACCACGTACTGGATCAAGGGCTTGTCGACGATGGTCAGCATCTCCTTCGGCATCGCCTTGGTGGCGGGCAGCACGCGGGTCCCGAGACCGGCGACGGGAAAAACGGCTTTGCGGATTTTCATGGGATGATCGGAAGCCTTGAAAACGGATGGGACGGTGCGAATGAGCGAATGAACCGCACCTTGGTAACCGTTTTGCAGCCGAGAACAAAGGCGGATGTGTGATCAGCAAACACGCCTATTTCGTAGCCAGCGTTCCGCCCGCCGCTATCATGACGTCCGAACGACACGCGCGTTAGTTCGCGATGAGGCCGGCGAATCCTCAGGGATAGCAACAACGGCTGATGACGCCATCCAGCGACGGTACTTGCGGGTGAGCGATGCAGTCCGCAACTGGGTGAGCAGCAACGCCCTGAGCGGCGAAACGCCGGGATTAGGCTTGCGGCCCCGGCTCAACCGCCTGAACTGGAATTTGATGACGGCCATCATGGCGAGCGAGGCGAGCGGCTTGCTCT
This sequence comes from Bradyrhizobium sp. LTSP885, assembly GCF_000938305.1. Lineage (GTDB taxonomy): Bacteria > Pseudomonadota > Alphaproteobacteria > Rhizobiales > Xanthobacteraceae > Bradyrhizobium. The sequence continues at coordinate 9,554 of NZ_JYMT01000017.1, read as the reverse complement.
TCCAGGTGATCGGCGCGACGTCTGGCCGCGGGTCCTCGCCATTACGCCAGGCGATCGGCAAATCCGGCTTGATTGCCAGTGCGGTCCCGATGCCCGCGATCGCAACGCCGCTGTCGAGAACCTGCTGCACGATCCCGATGCGACGGATGCCGCCGGTAACCATCACCGGCATCCTCGCGACCGCTGCGATGTCGCGCGCGAATTCGAGGAAGTAGGCCTCTCGCGCCAGCGTGCGGCCGTCGCGGGTGACGCCCTGCATCGCCGGTGCCTCGTAGCTGCCACCGGAAAGTTCCACCAGATCGACAGGCAGCGCATTCAGCATCGCGACGACACTCTTCGCATCGGCTGCATCGAAGCCACCGCGCTGGAAGTCGGCCGAGTTCAGCTTGACCGCAACCGAAAAGCCCGGCGACACGACAGCACGAACGGCCTTCACCGTTTCGATCAAAATCCGCGCCCGGTTCTCCAGCGACCCGCCCCAGCGGTCGGTGCGCCGGTTCGAGAGCGGCGACAGGAACTGGCTGATCAGATAGCCATGCGCCGCGTGAATCTGGACGCCGGAGAAACCCGCTTGCTCTCCCAGCTTCGCCGCATCAGCGAAACGCGTGATGACCTCGTCGATGTCCTGCTCGGTCATCGCCTTTGGTGTCGCAAACAGCTTCGAATGCTTGCCCAAGTCGAGCGACACCGCCGACGGCGCCCGGGCTTCCTGGCCAAGGTTCTTCATCATCTGCCGGCCAGGGTGATTGAGCTGCAGCCACATTTGGGCGCCCCTGGCCCGGCCGGTACGCGCCCAGTTGCGAAAGGCCTCGAGCCGGACCCCGTCCTCCAGTACGACGCCGCCGGGACCGGTCATGGCGCGGCGATCGATCATGACGTTGCCGGTGATGATCAGACCGACGCCGCCGTCCGCCCATGCCTGATAGAGGCGGAGAAGTTCCGCCGAGGGCAGATGCTCCGCGTCAGCCATGTTCTCCTCCATCGCCGCCTTGGCGATGCGATTGGGAACAATGGTTCCATTGGGCAAAGTGAGCGATTCAAATGGTGACATGGCCGCGCCTTTCGGTTGACGGGCCGCACCATAAGATTAAACTTAACTTTAAGGTCAAGGATAAACTCGGAGCGTCAGCATGAGGATCGGAGAATTGGCCAAGGAGGCCGGCCTGGCACCTTCGCGCATCCGCTACTACGAGCAGCAAGGTCTGATTGGGTCGATCGACAGGGGTTTGAACGGCTATCGGCAGTACTCGCGCGGCACCCGGCAACTGCTGGAAATGATCGTTGTCGCCCAACAGGCTGGATTTTCACTCGACGAGATCCGGAACCTGCTACCGCCCCACGGCGAGGCAGACTGGAGCCGCGACAATCTGCTGGCCGCCCTCAAGGGCAAGATGATTGATATCGAAACGCTCCAGCAGCGGCTCTCCGCGACGCATTCCGGCCTCAGCGCAGTGATCGCCCGGATTGAAGCCTTGCCGCCCGGCGGCGACTGTTTTGAAAACGCCGAAGACGTGTTGGCCAGTCTGAGGGAGCACTCGGGTGATGGAGGTCCGATCGCATGATGCTGTCGCCTCCAAAATCCCGCCTTTGTTAAGCTATTGGAAACCGTAACGAGGCCTTCTGACACGGACATTCCAAGGCGGGCACACGATGGCATCAGCGACGTCCAACCGGGCCGGCACGGTCATTCTCGCGCTGGCACTTCTGGTGTCAGGCGGGGCCCTTGTGGTGCCCGGCAAGGCCCTGGCCCAATCATCGGGCAACGGGCTGACCAACCTGATCGACAGTATCTTTTCGAAGTCGAGCCCGCCGCCGCAGGCTGCGACCGGATCCGACGGCGCGGCGCCGCCCTGGAGCGGCGAGGACGGCGCCTCCGGCCATCCGCTGATGACCGCCGACGCGATCCGTCAGGCGGCGGCGAACTTTCAAAACTGCGTCGCGGCGATGTGGCCGATGCCGCACGGCGCAACATCAGCCAGGAGAATTTCCAGCGCTTCACCACAGGCCTCACGCCCGACCTGCGCATCATGGACCTGATGGATTCGCAGCCCGAATTCACCAAGGCGATCTGGGACTATCTCGACATCCTCGTGAACGATAATCGCCTGGCCAAGGGCCGCGAGATCCTCGCCAAGTACAAGCCGCAATTCGACGCCGCCGAGAAGGCCTATGGCGTCGACCGTTACATTATTGCGGCGATCTGGGGCATCGAGTCGAACTATTCGACCCAGATGGGCGACCGCAGCGTGGTGCAATCGACCGCGACACTCGCCTGCGTCGGCCGCCGCCAGGCCTATTTCAAGGACGAGTTCCTGTCGGCGCTGGAGATCCTCAACCGCGGCGATTTGCAGCCCGAACAGATGCGCGGCTCCTGGGCCGGCGCCTTCGGCCCGACCCAGTTCATGCCGACCGCGTTCAAGCGCTACGCTGTCGATGGCGACGGCGACGGCCGCCGCGACGTGGTCGACAATGCGAGCGACCTGATTGCCTCGACCGCGAACAATCTGAAGAAAGACGGCTGGCAGAACGGCGCGAGCTGGGGCTACGAGGTCGTCGTCCCCCAGGGCTTCGACTACATGCTGGCCGACCGCGCCAAGGCGATGCCGCTGTCGCAATGGGAGCATCTGGGCGTCAAGCGCGCCAACAACCAGCCGTTCCCGCGGTCGTCCGAGAAAGCCTATCTGCTGGCACCGGCCGGGGCCCAAGGCCCGGGCTTCCTGATGCTGCAGAATTTCCGGGTGATCATGAAATACAACCCGGCCGAGGCCTATGCGCTCGCGATCGGCCATTTCGCTGACCGGTTGCGCGGCGAGCCTCCCTTCGTGCAGCCCTGGCCGCGCCAGGAACGGGTGCTGTCGCGCGCCGAACGGCTGGAACTGCAGCAGCTGCTGGTCCAGCGCGGCTTCTACAAGGGCACGCCCGACGGCCAGCTCGGCGGCCAGACCCGGGAGGCGCTGCGCGGCTTCCAGGCGTCGATCGGGACGCCAGCGGACGGATTTGCCTCCGCCGAGGTACTGGAACGGTTGCGGGGGCGGTAGGTGGCCCCGGTAGCCCGGATGAAGCGCAGCGAAATCCGGGGTTTCTCGCCGAGCGGCTGATCTGTTCCCGGATTGCGCTTCGCTCCATCCGGGCTACAACGCCCCCCGAAAGTAACCCTGAAACCAGCAATCTGGCTGGCGCCTTGACGACGGCCGGGCGAGCCCGATTTATGGTGGAAAAGCTGCCCGCGTGCGGCCCGATTCCGCTAGTATGTTGGGCACTTCCAGACCATTGCGACCGAACCCAATGCCGAAGCCGAAATCCTTTCTGCGCGTGTTCACCGAAACCGGCCCGCTGATCGCGCTGACGGTTGCGGTCGTATTGCTGGTTGGCATCGCAGGGCCTGCCTCGGCGCAGTTCTTCAACTTCCCGGGCTTCGGCAATCCGCCTCCGCAACGACAAGCGCCGCAGCGCGAGCGCGGCGGCTGGTTCGGCGGCGACTTCTTCCAGCCGTTCCAGCAGCAGCAACAGCAACCGCAGCGGCCGCGTGAGGATTTTTCGCGCGCACCGGCGCCGGCAAAACGCGACACCGTGGCGGAGCGCAACGTGCTGGTGCTCGGCGACGCCATGGCCGACTGGCTCGCCTACGGCCTCGAGGATGCCTATTCCGACCAGCCCGACATGGGCGTGCTCCGCAAGAGCAAGACGGTGTCGGGCCTGATCCGCTATCAGCCCAAGGGCGATCCAGCGGACTGGGCCGCGGCCGCCAAGGGCATTCTCGCCACCGAGACCCCCGATGCGATCGTCGTCATGCTCGGCCTCAACGACCGCATCGCGATGCGCGAACCGGTCGTGGAAAAGAAGGTCGACAAGAAGGACGACAAAAAAGACGCGCGCGCCAAAACCGATGCCAAGCCCGATGCCAAGACCGATACCAAGCCGGACGCGAAGCCCGGTGACGCCAAGCCCGATACCGCGGCGAAGCCTGACGATAAGCCGGTCGACACCGAACTGTCGCCGGACGATGCCGCCGACAGCGACACGCCGCAGCTCGGTTCGCCCGACAAGGCCGCACGCACGCCGAACGGCGTCTACGAGTTCCGCGACGACCGCTGGGTCGAACTCTACAGCAAGAAGATCGAGGAGATGATCAATGTGCTGAAGAGCAAGGGCGTGCCGGTGCTGTGGGTCGGCCTTCCCGCGATCTACGGACAGAAGGGAACGGCGGACATGCTGTTCCTGGATGCACTGTATCGCGACGCCGCCCGCAAGGCCGGCATCACCTATGTCGACGTCTGGGACGGCTTCGTCGATGATGCCGGCCGCTTCGTGCTGAAGGGTCCGGACTTCGAAGGCCAGCCCCGCCCGCTGCGAACCAAGGACGGCGTGTTCTTCACCAAGTACGGCGCGCGCAAGCTTGCGCATTATGTCGAGCGCGAAGTATCGCGCCTGCTCGCGGCGCGCTCCGGCCCGATCGCGCTGCCGAGCGAACCCGCAACGCCCGACGCCAGCGCCGAACCCGGCAAACCCGCGCCGCGTCCACTCGCCGGGCCTATCCTGCCGCTGGTCGCCTCCTCGGTCGGCACCGATCAGCTGCTCGGCGGCCCGGGCTCGCGGCCCGCTGCGGTCGATGCGCTCGCCGCGCGGACGCTGGTGAAGGGAGAGCCGCTGGCGCCGCCCGCCGGCCGCGCCGACGATTTCGCCTGGCCACGCCGCGAGATCGGCCGCGAACAGGCCAAGGGTGACGTGCCGGTCGCCGCAACCACGCCAACGGCGCCGGCGAATCCGCCGCCCTCGACCACGGCGATCGCACCCGACGGCAGCATCATCACGGCGCCGCAAAAGCCGGCGCCGAAGCGGGTGTTCCGCCCGGCCCAGACACAGCCGCCGTCGCAGCCGTCGATCCGTGACTTCTTCGGATTCGGTTCGCCGCAGCAACGGCCGCTGGTGACCCCGCCGCCGCGAGCACCGGGCCCGCCGCGCCCGCCGGCCAATGTCGGCCGCGCCGCGTCGGTGCCGGGTAACGCCGTGCAATAGGGAAGCGGCGCTTACTCCACGTCATTGCGAGCCAACGGGTCGCGCGAATGCGCGCCCCGTTGGCTCGCAATGACGGCGTACAATTGTCAGCAGCCGTCTCAGCCGTAATAGCGCCAGCGCTGCGGCGGGCGGCGCGGCTGGCGGGTCATCAGCAACGCAAGCGCGAAGCCGATGCCGCCGGCGAGCAGCAGTGAGCCGAGCGGATTGTCCTGCACGGTCTTGGCCATCGCCTTCTGCCCGCTGCGCACGCTCTCGCCACGATTGTCGTAGGCGTCCTTCGCATAGTTGACTGCGGTATCAGCCGCGTCGCGCGCAGCATCCTTGGCCTGGCCGTAGAGATCCTGCACCGCGCCGGCCGCCTCGCGCACGCGACCCGAGGCCTGTGTATTGGCATCACCTGTCACGTCGCCCGCGGCACCCTCGACCTTGCCGGCGAATTCCTTCGCCGAACCGTAAATCCGATCCTTGTCCATCACGATTGCTCCCTGAACTGTCGGTGAGGTAACCGGCGAACGGCGCGCAAGTTCCTGCGTTACAATATCAGTCCGCCGTCGACGACGATGGTCTGGCCGACGATGTAGGACGACAGCGGCGAGGCCAGAAACAGCGCGGCGCCGGCCATGTCGGCGGGCGTGCCGAGGCGCCTCAGCGGAATGCGCTCGAGCGCGCCCTCGAGGCGTTTTGGATTTGATGTCGTCACCCTGGTCATCTTGGTGTCGACGAGGCCGGGCGCGATGCCGTTGACGCGGATGCCGTTCTCGGCCCAGGCCTCGCCGAGCGTGCGGGTTAGACCTACCGCACCGGTCTTCGAGGCGTTGTAGGCCGGATTGCCCATGGTGGAATGATAGGCCGCAGTCGAGCTGACGATGATCAGCGAGCCTTTTGCGGCGCTCAGCATCGGATGGAATTTGGTCGCACAGGCCATCAGGCTCATCAGATTGACCTCCATCACCTTGCGGAAGCCATCCATCTCGAATTCCCCGCGGCGGTAAATCACCGCGCCTTGCGCCAGCACCAGGACATCAAGCCGGTCGAACGACGGCTTGAACTGCGCGATCGCCTGCTGATCGCTGACGTCGAGTTGCGCATAAGCGAGTCCATCGAGATGCGAGCCGTCCTCGGCGGAATAATCGCTCGCGCTGGCGCGGGTGCCGCAGACGCTCACGCGCGCACCCTTGGCGCGAAATGCCTGTGCGATGCCGTTGCCGATGCCGCTGGAGCCGCCGACCACCAACATTTGCTTGCCTGAGAAATCGAGCTCGTTCATCGCGCGGTCCTCTCGTTTGCTCTTCTTCTGATTGAGCATGATCATTCCCAAAAAACCAACGTCGAACTTGCGTTAATGCGCTGCAAGATCGCCCGAATCAGGTCATCGGTTTGACCTGTCCGCGGATCGGTGCCAGCGTTGTCGGTCTCACAACGACGCATTCGTCCGCGAGGTCCGTCATGACCGATTTCAAACAGCTCAGCCGCTCGGTGAAGGGCCTCACCGTTCTCGTCACCGGCGCGGCCAGCGGCATGGGCCGTGCCACCGCGCGCGTGTTCGCCGATGAGGGCGCCAATGTCGCCGTCACCGATCTGAGCGTCGAGGGCACGCAAGCGGTGGCGAAGGAGATCGCTGCGAGCGGCGGCTCCGCAAAGGCCTGGGTGCTTGATGTCGCCGATCGCGACGCCATCATCAAGGTCGTCAACGGCGTCGCCGCGCATTTCGGCGGGCTCGACATCATCGTCAACAATGCCGGCATCTCGGTGCGCGTGCCGATCGACGATCCCGGTTATGAGGACGCATGGGCGAAGGGCATCGCGGTGATGCTGACGGCGCATCCGCGCATCATCCGCGCCGCTCTCCCTTATTTGCGCAAGTCGAAATCGCCGCGCATCGTCAACATCGCCTCCACCGAGGCGCTCGGCGCGACCGCATTGCACAGCCCCTATTCCGCGGCGAAGGCCGGCGTCGCCGGGCTGACGCGCTCGCTCGCCGTCGAGCTCGGCCGCGACGGCATCACCGTGAACTGCATCTGCCCGGGACCGATCCGCACCGCGATCACCGATCGCATCTCGGAAGAGCACAAGACGATCTACGCCAGGCGCCGCACCGCGCTCGGACGTTACGGCGATCCGGAAGAGGTCGCGCATATGACGCTCAGCCTGTGCCTGCCCGCCGCATCCTTCCTGACCGGGGCCGTCATTCCGGTGGACGGCGGGTTGATGGCACGGAATGCCTGATCCGCGTTCCGCGCTCGAGCGTTGACAGGCCGCGCGTCGAGAGTAGCCTTCCCTCAAACGAAGCGGGAGAAACCGCCCGCCGCGCTACGGGGAGATATGCCATGACGGTCCTGATCCGGCAGCTTCACAAACATTTCGTCGGCGAAGTCTCCGGCGTCGATCTGCGCAAGCCGTTGACCATGCAGGAAGCTGAAGACATCGAGGCCGGCATGGACAAATACGCCGTGCTGGTATTCCACGGCCAGGACATCACGGACGAGCAGCAAATGGCGTTTGCGCTGAATTTCGGCGAGCGCGAAAAATCCCGCGGCGGCACCGTGACCAAGAAGGAAGACTACCGTCTCTCCTCCGGGCTGAACGATGTTTCCAATCTCGGCAAGGACGGCAAGCCGCTGCCGAAGGATCATCGCACCCATCTGTTCAATCTCGGTAACTGCCTGTGGCACTCCGACAGTTCGTTCCGCCCGATCCCGGCCAAATTCTCGCTGCTGTCGGCACGCATTGTGAACCCGAAGGGCGGCAACACGGAATTCGCCGACATGCGCGCGGCCTATGATGCGCTCGACGACGAGACCAAGGCCGAGATCGAGGAGATGATCTGCGAACATTCGCTGATGTGTTCGCGCGGCTCGCTCGGCTTCCTCGACTATACCGACGAGGAGAAGGAGATGTTCAAGCCGGTGCTGCAGCGCCTGGTGCGAACCCATCCGGTGCACGGCCGCAAGTCGCTGTATCTGTCGTCGCATGCCGGCGCCATCAGGGGCACGAGCATGCCGGAGGGCCGGCTGTTGCTGCGCGATCTCACCGAGCACGCCACCCAGCCGGAGTTCGTCTACACGCACAAATGGACGGTGCATGACCTCGTGATGTGGGACAACCGCCAGACCATGCACCGGGTGCGCCGCTACGATCAATCGCAGCCCCGCGACATGCGCCGCGCCACGGTGGCCGGCACGCAGCCTACGGTGGCGCAGCAGGCGGCGGAGTAATTCCCTTGTCGTCCCGGCGAAGGCCCATAGGCGCTAAAATAGGATTTGCGCGTTGGATTTACGTGTGATTCCAAGAAGAGATGAGAAACGAATCGCTTGTGAACGAAGACTGGGCGCGTGTTGTTTCGCGGCTGGGCGGAGCTGAGGCTCTGGAGGCTGGCGCGCGGGAGACGAAGGCGTTTGTTCGCCCGCGCGAGATCAGCAATGCAGTCGATCTGCTGCGGCTGATCCTTGCGTATTGCCTGGGCACGAGAGGTCTGCGGTTGACGGCGGCATGGGCGACTTCGGTGGGCCTTGTCGATATCTCCAACGTGGCTCTGTTATACCGGCTGCGTCAGTCCGGGGATTGGCTTGCACAGCTGATAGGCCGGGCACTTGCGAGCGGTGCGCCGAAGGCAAGCCGCGGTCGACTGATCCGCATCGTTGACGCCACGACGGTCCCAAAAGCTGGAACCGGCGGCAGGCAGAAGAATGCGGTGTGGCGCATCCACAGTGCGTTCGATCTTCCGCAAGAACGTTTTGGTCACTTCGAGCTGACCGACGAACGCGCGGGCGAGACGCTGGACCGGATCCCGCTGATTGCCGGCGAGATCCGTCTTGCCGACCGCGCCTATCTGCAGCCGGAGCGCATGGCGTATCTGGTCGAGGCCGGTGCGGACTTCGTGATCCGCTCGGGCTGGAAGAGCGCTTGTTGGCTGGATCGCAAAGGCAATCTGATCGATCTCGTCGCCGAACTGCGCAAGGCCGCGGCACGCGGCATCATCGACCGGCCGATCTGGGTAAAACGCAAGTCTGGTGGAGCACCGCTTGCTGTGCGTTTGGTTGCCGTCAAGAAACCTGCAGATGCGGCTCAGGCTGCACGGCGCAAGGCACGCAGGACGGCTCAGAAGGGAGGCCATCGTCTCTCCAGGCAAACGCTTGATGCTGCGGATTGGGTGATCCTGGTGACCTCGCTCAAGCCCGAGGACTTCACAACCGCTGATCTGCTTGCCCTTTACCGGCTGCGATGGCGGATCGAACTCGGCTTCAAGCGGCTGAAGAGCCTGATTGGCTTGAAAGGACCTCCAGGAACTGACGAGCGGTCTGCCAGACCCCATATCCTCGCTCACCTGCTGATCATTCTTCTGCTCGAGCCGCTTGTCGACGAACTCGAGGACTCTCCCCGCTTGGCCGAAGCCGCCTAACCAGACCTGCAGCATGGCGCCTGCTCCGTCAGCTCATCGCCTCCCTGCTCCAAGCCATCATTCCCCAGCCCACAATCGCGCGTCTGCGCAGAGCCAGCCTCGCTCTCCAACGACATCTGCGCGAGCCTCCCAGACGTAA
>NZ_JYMT01000016.1 GCF_000938305.1 Bradyrhizobium sp. LTSP885 | reverse complement strand
CGTGTGATTCCAAGAAGAGATGAGAAACGAATCGCTTGTGAACGAAGACTGGGCGCGTGTTGTTTCGCGGCTGGGCGGAGCTGAGGCTCTGGAGGCTGGCGCGCGGGAGACGAAGGCGTTTGTTCGCCCGCGCGAGATCAGCAATGCAGTCGATCTGCTGCGGCTGATCCTTGCGTATTGCCTGGGCACGAGAGGTCTGCGGTTGACGGCGGCATGGGCGACTTCGGTGGGCCTTGTCGATATCTCCAACGTGGCTCTGTTATACCGGCTGCGTCAGTCCGGGGATTGGCTTGCACAGCTGATAGGCCGGGCACTTGCGAGCGGTGCGCCGAAGGCAAGCCGCGGTCGACTGATCCGCATCGTTGACGCCACGACGGTCCCAAAAGCTGGAACCGGCGGCAGGCAGAAGAATGCGGTGTGGCGCATCCACAGTGCGTTCGATCTTCCGCAAGAACGTTTTGGTCACTTCGAGCTGACCGACGAACGCGCGGGCGAGACGCTGGACCGGATCCCGCTGATTGCCGGCGAGATCCGTCTTGCCGACCGCGCCTATCTGCAGCCGGAGCGCATGGCGTATCTGGTCGAGGCCGGTGCGGACTTCGTGATCCGCTCGGGCTGGAAGAGCGCTTGTTGGCTGGATCGCAAAGGCAATCTGATCGATCTCGTCGCCGAACTGCGCAAGGCCGCGGCACGCGGCATCATCGACCGGCCGATCTGGGTAAAACGCAAGTCTGGTGGAGCACCGCTTGCTGTGCGTTTGGTTGCCGTCAAGAAACCTGCAGATGCGGCTCAGGCTGCACGGCGCAAGGCACGCAGGACGGCTCAGAAGGGAGGCCATCGTCTCTCCAGGCAAACGCTTGATGCTGCGGATTGGGTGATCCTGGTGACCTCGCTCAAGCCCGAGGACTTCACAACCGCTGATCTGCTTGCCCTTTACCGGCTGCGATGGCGGATCGAACTCGGCTTCAAGCGGCTGAAGAGCCTGATTGGCTTGAAAGGACCTCCAGGAACTGACGAGCGGTCTGCCAGACCCCATATCCTCGCTCACCTGCTGATCATTCTTCTGCTCGAGCCGCTTGTCGACGAACTCGAGGACTCTCCCCGCTTGGCCGAAGCCGCCTAACCAGACCTGCAGCATGGCGCCTGCTCCGTCAGCTCATCGCCTCCCTGCTCCAAGCCATCATTCCCCAGCCCACAATCGCGCGTCTGCGCAGAGCCAGCCTCGCTCTCCAACGACATCTGCGCGAGCCTCCCAGACGTAAACGCCGCTATCAGGCCATGATCAAACTATCTTAGCGCCTATGGGCTTTCGCCGGGACGACGGCGGTGATTGGGCGCGCGGCCGGACCCAATCCGCTTCAGCGCCTCAATCCACCACGATCTTGACGCGGTCGCGCGGCTTGACCTGGGCGTGGACGTCGAGGCCGTTGAGCACGCGGAAGCGGTCGGCCGGGTGATCGACGCCGGCCATGCGATGCGAGAGCGATTCCACGGTGTCGCCGGGCTGCACGTTGATGACCTTGATGCGCAAAGGACGCGCGGACTGGATCTCCTCGAGCGTCAGGCGACGGAACGAGTTGACGGTCTCGCGCGCGTTGCGCTCGCTCTCGGTGGTCTTCTGCTTGGCGGCGAAGATGAAGCGGTAGACGTCGCTGCCGAAGCGCAGTGCGTAGACCTTGAACTGCCACTGGTCGCCATGGGCGGTCGCCGCCGACGCCGGGAAGCCGTTGATGTTGAGGTCTTCGGTCGATGCCTTCTCGACGCCTTCCATCCAGCCGGAATTGAGATAGTCGCCGAGCGACTGCTCGGCCGGCACCCGCACGACGTCGAAGCGCATCGCCTGGTTGCCGCCCTCGCGCACGCCGATCACCGCCTGCGCGGTGTTATCGAGCGTGAATGTATCGGGCGCGGTGAAGGTGAAGCCGAGCTTGGGATGCAGGAAGCGGCGGCCGCGGACGAAGCCTTCGCTGGGGTCCTCGCCATAGACGATGTTGTCGATCGCGGCGAGATAGGTCTCGCGGTCGCGCTCGTTGCTTTCGGGCGAGGAGTATTGCCGCGCGGTCGCCTGCGCATTGGCGACGCGCTCGGGGGTGGCTGGATGCGACGAGAGGAAGTCCTGCGCGCGCGGGTCGAGCGCGGTCCTGCCGACCTTGAGCGCCGCGTTGCGTTCCATCGCGGTGAGGAAGCGTGCCGCGCCGTAGGGATCGAAATGCGCGCGGGCGGCGATCCCGACGCCGATGCCGTCGGCCTCGAACTCCTGCTGCCGCGAGAAGCTCGCCATCGTCAGCTTGGTCTTGGCCAGCGCCAGCGCGGTGAGATCGGGATCGCTGCTCATGTCGGTGACGACGCGCGTCACCACCGCCGCCTGTCGTGCCTGGTCCTCGCGGATCGAGGCGTGCTTCGCCAGCACATGCGCCATCTCGTGGCTGAGCACCGAGGACAATTCGGAGGTGTCGCTGGCGAGCGCAATCAGCCCGCGCGTGACATAGAGCTGGCCGGTCGGCAGCGCGAAAGCGTTGACCGCGCCGGAATTGAGGATCGTGACCTTGTAGGCCTGGTCGGGGCGGTCGGAGGCCGCCACCAGCCGGTCGACGGTCTGGCCGATCAACGCCTCGAGCTTCGGGTCGTCATAGGCGCCGCCATAGGAGGACAGGATGCGCTCATGCTCGCGCTCGGTCGCCGGTGTCTGCTGCACCACGCGGTTTGGCTTCGTCGGCGCCGCCGCCGATGCGGTGGGCGACGCCTGCTCGAACCGGCCGGCATTGCCGCAGGCCGACAGCATCAGCGCGGCGCAGATCAGCATCGGCGCAGCCGAAAGGCCGCGGCCTGTCATTCCCTCACGCCGTCCTGCGCGCGCAATCACGTCCAAAACTCACAATTGTCGAGCGAACCGATCGGGGCATGATCCGTGCCACCATGGCCGCTAGTTCCCGCCGAGCACTTCAATCTGCCCCACCCGGAGCAATTCGATTCGTGGCCCACGTCGCTCTTCCACCCAGCCTCGGACACGAATCCTTCGATTTTCGAGGGACTTGGGCGCCAGTCCGGCCGCCTCGAACGCAGGAACTATGCGCCTTGAAATAGTCACCGCAAAGTCCCGTGTCCAGTTTCGGCCGAAATTCAGATAGGTCGTTGCCCCTGCCTGCCGGACCGACAAAACCCTGCCTTCGACCACCGTAAAGCGCCCGATCCCGGCCAAAATATCGCCCGGACTTTCAGCGTTTTTTATGACCGTGGACCCGGCCCAGGTTCCCGATTTGGCCTGCCGCGCCTCAGCTTCGGCCGCCATCAGCAGCGCGGCGCAGTCCTTGTCGGCGATCTCGGATGAAACCAGAGCGAGCCCCTGCCGCAGCAGGTCGCCCTGTACGGGTGTCTCGGCACCGGCGAGAAAGACATAGGCCGGCTGGCGGCCGTAGCGGTCGGGCGCATCGTCGCGCCCGCGCAGCGTCACGTCGCGGCCGACCAGCAGCGCCGACAGCGCCGCACTGGCCTTGGCCCGATCAGCCATCTCGATGCCGGCCAGCCTGACCTCGCGCCCGTCGTCGAGCCGAAAGCTGCGCGCGTCGATAACAGCGGCGACGCGGCCATCGCCCTGCTCGTCGAAACTGCACCCGGCCGCGTGGGTGTCGTCAGCGAAAATCGTCGCAGCCACGAGCAGCACGCAGTGAATCACGGCGATCCGGATTGTTATCGACAATATCTGCATCAGCCGATCTTCGCACATCCCAGCCATTCCGTTGAGCGGAAATCGCTTCGCGCCTCCGTGGCTTGCCGCTGTGGATGCCATGCGGCATGATCCCGCGCGAAACAAACGGACCGGCCGCAATGGACGACGGCGCGGGCTTCAAGGGAGGCTTTTGATGAGACGAGTTTTGGCCGGTGTATTGGCCTGCGCGCTTGCGATGTCGGCGACTGCGGCGCTGGCGCAGAGCAAGCCTCCGCTGAAACTCGGCGGCATCCTCGACATGTCGAGCCTCTATGCCGATATCACCGGTCCCGGCAGCGAGGCCGCGGCGAAGATGGCGGTGGAGGACTTTGGCGGCGAGGTGCTCGGACGCAAGGTCGAAATCGTGGTCGCCGACCATCTCAACAAGGCCGACCTTTCCGCCAACATCGCGCGCGACATGTTCGACAACCAGGGCGTCGAGATGATCTTCGACGTTGCGGCGTCAGCGACGGCGCTCGCCGCTGGCGAGATCGCGAAGGCGCGCAACAAGATCATTATCTTCAACGGCCCCGGCTCGATCCGCCTCTCCAACGAGGCCTGCGGCCCCTATACCGTGCATTACGTGTTCGACACCTTCGCGCAGGCCAACGTCACCGGCCTCGCCGCGGTGAAATCCGGCCTCGACAGCTGGTTCTTCCTGACCGCGGACTACGCCTTTGGCCAGGATTTGGAAAAGGACACCACCGCCGTGGTGCTGAAGTCGGGCGGCAAGGTGCTGGGCAGCGTGCGGCACCCGCTCAACACTTCGGATTTCTCGTCCTTCCTGCTGCAGGCGCAGGCCTCCAAGGCCAAGGTGATTGGTCTCGCCAATGCCGGCGGCGACACCATCAATGCGATCAAGCAGGCCGCCGAGTTCGGCATTATGAAGGGCGGCCAGAAGCTGTCGCCGCTGCTCGCCTTTGTGAGTGACATCGACGGTGTCGGACTGGAGACCGCGCAGGGGCTGCTGCTGGCGGAAGCGTTCTATTGGGACCTCAACGACGACACCCGCGCCTTCTCGAAGCGCTTCATGGAGCGCACCAAGCGAGTGCCGACTTCGGCACAGGCCGGCGTCTACTCATCCGTGCTGCATTATCTGAAGGCGGTGAAGGCCGCGGGCACGACCGACTCAGCCGCCGTCATGAAGGCGATGAAGGATACCCCGATCAACGACATGTTCGCCAAGAACGGCCGGATCCGCGACGACGGCCGCATGGTGCACGACATGTATCTGTTCGAGGTCAAGAAGCCGTCGGAATCGAAAGGCCGCTGGGACGACTACAAGCTGCTCGCGACCGTGCCGGGCGAGGAGGCCTTCCAGCCGCTGGAAGCCTCGCGCTGCCCGCTGGTGAAGAAGTGACGCGAAGCGTCATTCCGGGATGGTCCGGAGGACCAGGCCCGGAATCTCGAGATTCCGGGTTCGATGCTGGCGCATCGCCCCGGAATGACGAGTAACCAACAACAACAACAACGAAAGGCAAAACGCCATGAGCGACAATCTGATGGTCCTTCAATCCCTCGATCAGGGCCTGCTCACCATCACGATGAACCGCCCCGAGCGGCGCAACGCGCTGAATCCCGACATGACGCGCGGGCTCGTCGATGCCGCGCGGCGCGCGCAGGACGATACCGAGGTGCGTGCGGTGCTGATCAGGGGCGCCGGCGGCACGTTCTGTGTCGGCGGCGACGTCAAGTCGATGGCGGAAGGGCGCGCTCCGATGTCGTTCGAAGCCAAGACGGCGAATTTGCGCCGCGGCATGGAGGTCTCGCGCATTCTGCACCAGATGCCAAAGCCCGTCGTGGCGCAGCTCGACGGCGCCGCGGCCGGCGCCGGACTGTCGATCGCGCTGTCCTGCGACCTGCGCGTCGCCAGCGCCTCCTGCAAGATCACGACTGCCTTCGCCAAGGTCGGCTTCTCCGGCGATTACGGCGGGACTTACTTCCTCACAAAAATGCTCGGCAGCGCCAAGGCGCGCGAGCTCTATCTGATGTCGCCGGTGCTCTCGGCGCAGGAAGCCTATCTTCTCGGCATGGTGTCCAAGGTGGTGCCGGATGCCGATATCGAGGCGGAGACGCTCGAACTGGCGCGCTCGCTGGCGAACGGACCGTCAGTGGCGCTCGGTTACATCAAGCGCAACATCAACAACGCCGAGACCATGACCTTGGAAGCCTGCTTCGACGGCGAGGCGATCCATCACTCGCGCGCCGGCGAAACCACCGACCACAAGGAAGCGGCCAAGGCCTTTGTCGAGAAGCGCAAGCCCACCTTCCAGGGGCAGTAGGCCATGGCCGATTCTATCGCCGATTACATGCGGCTGCGGCAGATCTGTCTGGTGGCGCCGCAGCTCGCGCCCGTGATCTCGGACATGTCAGCGATCATGGGCCTCGATGTCTGCTACCGCGACGGCAACGTGGCGAAATACGGCCTCGAGAACGCGCTGCTCCCGGTCGACACCATCCTGCTGGAAGTGGTCGCGCCGTTCGAGCCGGGGCCGGGCACCGCGGCTGGCCGCTTCATCGAGAAAACCGGCGGCCGCGGCGGCTACATGGCGATCTTCGCTTGCGAGGATCCTGACGCGCGCGGCGCCAAGGCCAATGCCATCGGCGTGCGCACGGCGAACGTGATCACGCATGCGCCGTATCACGGCGTGCAACTACATCCGCGCGATTGCCGCGCCGCCTTCATTGAGTTCAACCACACCGATGGCAGCGACGACATCCTCGGTCCGTATCCGCCGGCCGGTCCGGACTGGCAGAACTCAATCCGCAAGGACACGACCCTGGCGCTGACCGAGGTCGAGATGCAGAGCCCCGAGCCGCTGGCGCTGGCGGCGCATTGGGGCAGGATACTCGGCGTTGCCGCCGATGGAGCTATCGTGAAGTTGCCGAACAGCAGCTTCCGCTTCGTCAAGGGCGAGGCCGAGATCATGAGCGGATTGACGTTCAAGGTGGCCGACAAGGCGAAGGTGCTGGATGCGGCGAAGGCGAGGGGCGCCGCCGTGTCGGGCGATGAATTCTTTCTCTGCGGCGTGACGTTTAAGCTGACGGCGTGACTTCGTAGCCCGGATGCAGCGCAGCGAAATCCGGGACCGCGCTCTCCGCGGATAGATCGCCCCCCGGATTGCGCTTCGCTTCATCCGGGCTACAAGAAGAAAAGACAAGGGAACGCGCCCATGCCGCATCCGCTCGATTCCTTCTTCGCGCCCGCAAGCATCGCGCTGATCGGCGCCTCGCGCGATCATGAGAAGATTCCCGGGCGGCTGCTCGCGATGCTGCGCAAGAACGGCTATCCCGGACGACTCTATCCGATCAATCCAAACTATGACGAAATCGACGGGCTCACATGCCACAAGTCGGTCGCCGATATCGGCGCGCCGATCGACCTTGCGGTGATCGTGATTCCGGCTCGCGCGGTGCTGTCGGCGCTGGAGCAGTGCGCGGCCGCCGGCGTCAAGAATGCTGTCATCATCTCGTCCGGATTCGCCGAGGAGGGCGGCGACAGCGCTGACATGCAGGATGCGATCGTGGCGCTGGCGAAACGGACGGGGATGCGGATCTCCGGGCCGAATGCGGAAGGGTTTTACAGCCAGGTGCAGAAGGTCGCCGCGACCTTCAGCCCGACCGTCGACGTCAAGCCAGGCGCGGTGCCGCTCATCGCCACGAAACGGCGGATCGGCATCGTGGCGCAGAGCGGCGGCATCGGCTTTGCGATCTACCACCGCGCCAAGGCGCTCGGTATCGCGCTCTCTTACGTCGTCAGTGCCGGCAATGAGAGCGATCTCGGCGCCGGCGAATTTCTTGACTACATGGTGCAGGATCCGTCGACCGACGTGATCCTGCTGTTCATCGAGGGTATCAGGGACGTCGACAAGTTCCTCTCTGCAGCGAAGCGCGCCGCCGAGATCAAGAAGCCGGTGATCGTGATCAAGGTCGGCCGCTCCGGCGCCGGCGAGCGTGCCGCGGCCTCGCACACCGCCAGCATGGCCGGCTGGTCGGCGGCCTATGACGCGGTGTTCGCCAAATACGGTTTCATCGTCTCGAATGATCTCGACGAGGCGGTGACTATCGCGGCGCTGTTGACGACTAATCCGTTGCCGAAGGGCGACCGCGTCGCGGTGCTGACGGTCTCCGGCGGCGCCGGCATCTGGGGCGCGGACACCGTGTCGATGCAGGGCCTGCGGGTGCCGGAGCTCTCGTCACAGATCCAGGACAAGATCAAGCAATGGATGCCGTCCTACGGCGCGGCGGGCAATCCGGTCGACGTCACCGCGCAGGGCGTCTCCTCTGGCGGTCTGCAGAAGAGTATCGAGCTGTTCGATGCGTCGGACGAGGTCGATGCTGTTCTCGTCGTGCTGTCGCTGTCGAGCGAGGTGCGGATGCCGTTCAAGGAGGCCGAGCTGAAGCCGCTGATCGTCGCGCAGAACAAGCCAGTCGTGTTCTATTCCTACACGCTGCCCTCGCAATTCGCGCGGCAGGAGTTCGCGAAATCCGGCGCGGTGTTGCTCTCGGGGCTGACCCATGTCGGCGTCGCGATGCGGCGGATCGCCGATTACGCAAAATTCAGGCTGGCGCCGGAGGCGGAGAGCGCGGCATCGCCGATGCGCGATCTCTCGGCGCATCTCACGTCAAAGACGTTGTCCGAATTCGACAGCAAGTCGCTGCTGCGCACTGCCGGCATCGCGCTGCCGGACGAGGTTCTGGTCACTGACCGCAACGGGCTCGATGCCGCGATCGCGCGGGTCGGATTTCCGCTGGTTATGAAGATCCAGTCGCCCGAGATCGCGCACAAGAGCGAGGTCGGCGGCGTCAGCGTCAATATCACGGCCAAGGGCGAGGCGTTCACGGCCTATCGGGACATGCTGGAGGCCGTACAGAAGCGCCGGCCGCAGGCCACGATCCAGGGCGTGCTGGTCGGGCCGATGGCGAAGA
Organism: Bradyrhizobium sp. LTSP885; assembly: GCF_000938305.1. Lineage (GTDB taxonomy): Bacteria > Pseudomonadota > Alphaproteobacteria > Rhizobiales > Xanthobacteraceae > Bradyrhizobium. Next base: position 61,201 of record NZ_JYMT01000016.1, on the reverse strand, counting down.
AGGGCGTCGAGATCATTGTCGGCACAATGACGGACAAGACGTTCGGGCCGATGGTGATGGTGGGGCTCGGCGGCATCACCACGGAGCTGTTTAGGGATGTGGCCTATCGTCCCGCGCCGGTCAGTGCTGCGGAGGCATCCGCGATGCTGGAGACGCTGAAGGCCGCGCCGTTGCTGCAGGGCTTCCGCGGCGCGCCGAAGGCGGATGTTGCGGCGCTGGCCAAGTTGATTTCGGATATCTCGGTGCTCGCAGCGCGGCACGCGCGCGAGATCGCCGAGATCGAGGTCAATCCGGTGCTGGTGCACGCTGAAGGGCAGGGCGTCACCATCGTTGATGCGCTGGTGGTGCCGAAGTAACCCTCTCCCCTTGTGGGAGAGGGTGGCTTCGCAAAGCGAAGCCGGGTGAGGGGTGTCTCTCCACACGGATAAATCTCGCAAGCGGAGAGATACCCCTCATCCGGCGCTTCGCGCCACCTTCTCCCACAATGGGAGAAGAGCGCTTACCGCCCCTTGAAATTCGCCACGCGACGCTCGGAGGTCGCCTTGACGCCTTCCTTGAAGTCTTCGGTCGCGCGCAGCTTGGTCTGCTCGGCCAGCTCATGGTTGGTTGCGGCGAGCACGCGGTCGGCGAGGCCGGCGCGCATCGTGGCGCGGGTCGAGACCAGGCCGAGCGGCGAGCATTCGGCGATCTCCTGCGCGAGCTTCATTGCTTCGGCGCGGACCTGGTCCTGCGGCACCAGCACATTGGCGAGGCCCCAGCGATAGGCTTCCTCGCCGGTGACTCGGCGGCTGGTGTAGAACATCAGCTCGGCGTTGTTCTTGCCGATCAGCTCAGGCAGCGTCGCGGTGAGGCCAAAGCCCGGATGGAAGCCGAGTTTTGTAAAATTCGCCGCGAAGCGCGCCTCGGGGCAGGCGACGCGGAAGTCAGCGGAGACCGCAAGACCGAGACCGCCACCGATCGCGGCGCCATGGATCGCGGCGACGATCGGCTTCTTGTTGCGGAAGATGCGGACCGCCTGAACGTAGAGATGATTGATCGGCAGGTTCGAGGCCGGATCGGTCTTGGCACGGTCTTCCTGCTCCTGGCGGGCTGGATCGCCGAAATTGGCGCCGGCGCAGAACGCCTTGCCTTGCGCTGCGAGCACGGAGCTGCGGATCTCGATATTGTTGTCGATCTCCTCCAGCGCGTCGGCGATCTGGTTGATCAGCGCGACGTCGAAGAAATTCAGCGGCGGCTTGCGAAGCTCGATCAGGCCGACATGGCCGTGGGTCTCGACGCCGATATCCGTATACTTGGTCATGATGTGTCCTCGTTGAATTAGCGCAGGCCCAACCCGCGGGCGATGATGCCGCGCAGCACCTCGGTGGTGCCGCCCTGGATCGTCAGCTTGGGTGCGGTCTTGATGGCGAAATCGAGCTGCTTCTCCAGCGTCTCGCGATTGGTCGCGGTCTCCTCGACGAAGGCTGCGAGATCGCGGACGCGATGCGGCAGCTGCTGCTCCCACACCGTGCCGATGTCCTTGACGATCGAGGCCTCCACCACCGGCTCCTTGCCGGCCTGCAGCATGCCGGCCACCGACACCGACATGCGGCGCATGGTGTGGACCTGCGCCACCAGGCGGCCGATGCCCTCGGCGCTGCGGGTGTCCGGGTTCTTGCCGACGGCGCGGACCAGCTCGGTCAGCACGTAGTAGGTCTCGAGGAAGCGCTCGGGACCGGAGCGTTCATAGGCGAGCTCGGATGTCGCCTGCTTCCAGGCGCCGTCGATTTCACCCAGCATGTGATCGTCGGGCACGAAGTAATCGGTGAACACCACTTCGTTGAACTCGAACTGCCCGGTGATCTGGCCGATCGGATTCACCTTTATGCCGGGCTGCTTCATCTTGACCAGGAACTGGGTCAAGCCGTGGCGGCGATTTTCCTTGGTCGGCGGCGACGTCCGGAAGATCGCGATCATGTAGTCGGCGATATGCGCCGACGAGGTCCAGATCTTGGTGCCGTTGATCAGATAGCCGCCGTCGGTCTTGGTCGCGCGCGTCTTCGCCGCGAACAGGTCGGAGCCGGAGTTCGGCTCGCTCATGCCGATGGCAAAGCAGACCTCGCCGCGACAGATCCGCGGCAGGATGTCCATCTTGATGTGCTCGGGCGCGTATTTCAAAAGCACCGGCCCGCTCTGGCGGTCGGCGACGAAGAAGCGCCGGGTCGGCGCGTTCGCCACCCGCATCTCCTCGGTGACCACGTAGCGTTCGAGGAACGAGCGTTCCTGGCCGCCATATTTCTTCGGCCAGGTCATGCCGAGCCAACCCTTGGCACCGACACGGCGCGAGAACTCCGGCGCGTCATTGTCTTCGCGGTTGGGTGAATGGGGATCGAAGGTGCCGGCGGCGATTTCCTCGGCGAGGAAGACGCGCACCTCCTTGCGGAGCTGCTCGCATTTCTCCGGCAGGCGGATCGGATCGAAACGAAGGGCTGCGGTCATGATGTCTCTGTCCTGATCTCAGCGCGAGGCTACCAGGGGCCACAATTCATCGGCGCCGCGTTCGGCGACGCGCTTGCCGAGCTCGACCGCCCAGTAGCTCTCGGAGCCGTAATCGTCGCGCCAGGCCAGCGCGCGCAGCGAGTAGCGATGCAGGATGTGCTCGTTGGTGAAGCCGATCGCGCCATGCACCTGGTGCGCGATTCCGCTGCCCTTTTCGGCGGCTTCCGCGCAACGGATCTTTGCAGACGCCGCTTCGAGGAACACCGCGTCGTTGAACGATGTTGCATGCACGATGGCGTCGGCGGCCGAGGTGGCGGCGGCCAGTGCCGCTGCGGACTCGCCGGCGAGACGGGCGAGGTTGTGCTGCACCGCCTGGAATTTGGAGATCTTCTTCTCGAAGGCGACGCGCTCATTGGAATAGCGCACCGAAATATCCAGCATCGATTCCAGCGCGCCCGCGATCTGCAACGAACGCACGACGCCGCCCATCAGCATCAGCGCGGTCTGATCGAAGCCGTCAGGCGCCGGCCTGATCGCGGCCGGCTGCACGTGATCGAGCGTCACGGTATCGCTATGATCGCCACCGAGGCCGATGCCGGCTTCGATCCGGCATTTTGACACGTCGACCAGCGCGATCGAAAGGCCGCCATTGCCGCTCGCCAACACCGCGAAATGCTTGGCGTCTTTCGCGAACGGCACGCCGCGGGTGCGGCCGGAGAGGCTGCCGTCGGCGTTGAGTGTGATGCGGTCCTTCGGACTTGCCGGCACCACCGTCATCTCGCCCCCGGGGGAGGCGATCTTCGCCTTCGCGAGCAGCCAGCCGGCCAGCATGGTTTCGGCCAAGGGAACAGCGATGGCGTGGCGGCCGGCGACGTTGAGAACGGCAAAACCTTCGGCGAGGCTGGCGCCGGAGCCGCCGAGATCATCATGCACCCAGGAGAGCGGCAGGCCGGCCTCGGTCAGCGCCTGCCACAGCGGCGCCTTCCACGTGCCCTGCTTGTCGTGATTGATGGTTTGCGCATCGGCGAGATCGGCGAAAATCTTGTCCGCAGTCTCGGCGACGATGTTCTCACTCTCCGCCACGGCGTTCCCTTTGTTGATTGGCTTAGGGCCGGCCCGTTCGGCCTGACCCCGCATGCAGGCTTTTCTTGCGCTCAATGATGCGGAAAAGCCATAGCCCTGACAAGCGTGGCCCGCAGGGCGATCTGCGACGGCGGCATGCAAGCAGCCATCATGCGAACAGCCTTGCGGCCAATAAATTCCGCAGTGCGGATTTCGCGGATTTTCAGGGACGGATCTGCGCGATATGGTATGCCACCGCCGGAATTCATTTGGCTCACAAGAACAAAGGAAACGCAGATGTTGAAGGATGGTTTGTGCGCGATCGTAACGGGGTCTGCATCGGGTCTTGGTGCCGCCACCGCGCAAATCCTCGCCAAAGAGGGCTCGCGCATCATCGTCAACTATTCCAATAGCAAGGCGGAAGCCGAAGCGACCGCCGAGCTTCTCCGCAAGCAGGGCGCCGAGGTGGTCGTGGTGCAGGGTGACGTGTCGCGCGACGAGGACTGCAAGAAGATCGCGGCAGCCGCAGCGGGCTGGGGCCGGCTCGACGTGCTCATCAACAATGCCGGCACCACCAAGCATGTGCCGCATCACGATCTCGACGGTCTGACCGCGGAAGATTTTCAGCGCATCTATGCCGTCAACACCATCGGCCCGTTCCAGATGGTCCGCGCCGCGCGTCACCTGCTCGAGGCCGGTGCGAAGGCCTCGGGGCGGCCGGCGGCGGTGGTGAACATCTCCTCGGTCGCAGGCATTTCCGGCGGCGGCTCGTCGGTTGCGTATGCCGCGAGCAAGGGCGCGCTCAACACCATGACGCAGTCTTTGGCGCGCGCGCTGGCGCCGCTGATCCGCGTCAACACCGTGTGCCCCGGCTATATCGATACGCCCTGGTTCACCAAGGGTCGCGGCGTTGATGGCGCCAAGCAGGTGCGCGATGCGGTGGTTGCGCGGGTGCCGCTGAAGGTCGCATCAACGGCGGAAGATATCGCCAACCTCGTTTGCTTCCTGGCGAGCCCGGCGTCGAGCAACATGACCGGCGAGTTCGTCCGCATGGACGCTGGCATGCACTTGCTTCAGTGAACTCGGCCGCGTCATTCCGGGGCGTAAGCATCGAACCCGGAATCTCGAGATTCCCCGATGCGCAATTGCGCATCTGAGGTTCGATGCTTACGCATCGCCCCGGGATGACGGCCTACGCCGTCACTTGTTCATATCCGGGATCACCCGCGCTGCGACCAGCCGGTTCCAGATGAACAGCACCACCAGCGCGCCGACCGTGGCGGTGATGAAGCCGGCGCCCTGCTCGGGTCCGTAATGGCCGATCGCCTGGCCGATGAAGGTCGCGAGGAACGCGCCGACGATGCCGATGATGGTGGTGAGGATGAAGCCGCTCGGATTGTTCGGTCCCGGCGACAACAGCCGCGCGATGATGCCGGCGACAAAGCCGATGATGATGACCCTGATCATGTCTGTCCTCCTCCGATAAAACCAACGCCGCAGTCAAAGCCTGCCGGACACTTCATCGCCGCTGGGCAGCCGCCCGTCCGGCGTCAGATGATTGATAGCGTCGGGCAGATACTGGCTCAGGCCCTGCAGCAGATCGTCGCGCGATAGGCCGCTCTGCGAGGCCAGCGAGTTGATCTGGTCGGCGCCGAGCGCGTTGGCGAGATCACCAGGCGCGATCGCCTTGTTGGGACCGTTGCTGACCCAGGAATTGGCCGCGTCGCCATGGCCTTTCTGCTGGAGCTGGTTGAGCAGATCGCCGAGGCCGCCGCTCAGCACGGAGCCGGCTGCGCCGCCGGCGAGCAGTCCGCCCAGGCCGCCCTTGAGGAGATCGCCGAGGCCGCCGCCGCTCAAACCGCCGGGCAGGCCCGCGGTCACGTTACCCGGGAGCTGCGGCGCCTGTGCCGGTGTCGGCGCTGGGGCACCCGGCTGGTCGCCGGTGAAATGCTTGACCGCTTTCCAGGCGAGCAGCGCCATGATCGCCATCGTCATCGGCGACATTCCGCTACCGCTGCCGGACTGTGCGCTAGGCGAGCTCGGACCGCGCGGGCCGTTCTGCATGCCGTTGAGTACGTCGAGTAGTCCCATGATCGTCTCCTGCCGCAACCGCAACCATGCCCCGCGGGAGAAACATAGCTGCGGCAAATGACGGTTACAAGGCGTGGCCCGGGGCGTGGGGCACGCCCGGGGGCGCGGGCGCGTTCAATGGGCAACCGGCACAAGGTCTGCTATCGGACTCTGATGAACGGATATTCAGGCGAGATGAGCCAGGATCGGCTGATCGGCATTGCGGGGGCCGGCAGCATCGGCTGCTTCGTCGGCGGCATGCTGGCCGCCTCCGGCCGCCGCGTTGCGCTGCTGGCGCGGCCGCGGCTGATCCAGGAGATCACCGCCAACGGCCTGCGGGTCACCGATGTCGACGGCGCGGCGCAGACGGTTGCCGCTGATCACCTCACGCTGTCGGACGATCCGTCGATCTTTGCCAACGCGCAGACGGTGCTGGTCACGGTGAAGAGCGCTGATACGCGCGAGATGGCCGATCTCATCGCGCGCCACGCGCCTCCTGACGTCGTGGTCGTCAGCCTGCAGAACGGCGTCGGCAATGTGCCGCTGTTGCGCGACCGGCTGCCGGGAAGGCCCGTGCTCGGCGGCATGGTGCCGTTCAACGTGGTCGCGCTCGGCGGCGGCCGCTTCCATCGCTCGACCTCGGGCGACATCGTGATCGCGCAGGACGATGCCGGCACCGCCGCAAAGCTGTCGGCCCCGGGCCTTGCGATGCGCGCGACTGACAAAATCGACGGCGTGCAGTGGGGCAAGCTGATCGTCAATCTCAACAACGCGCTCAATGCGCTGTCGAACATTCCGTTGCGGCAACAACTCGCGCAGCGCGGTTGGCGAAAATTGTTCGCCGACCAGATGCTGGAGGGGCTGGCTGCGATCCGTGCCGAGGGCATCGTGCCGGTGTCGCCGACACCGCTTCCCTCGACCTGGATGCCGGCGTTGCTGCGGCTGCCGGATGCGATCTTCGAGCTGCTGCTCGGCCGCACCATGAAGATCGATCCCGAGGCGCGCTCCTCGATGTGGGAGGATCTGCAGCGCGGCCGCCGCACCGAGGTCGACTATCTGCAGGGCGTGATCACCGATATCGCCGAGCGGCGCGGACTGGATGCGCCGTTGTCGCGGCGTATCATTCAGCTGATCCGGCAGGCGGAAGCCGATGGCAAGGGCTCGCCCGGACTGACACCGGAGCAGATCCGCGCGGCGTGATGGCTTGAAATGGCGCCGATCGCCGATCAACGTTCACCGACATAGGGGGAGACATCATGAAGCGGTTTGTCCTCGCATTCGCCCTTGTGCTCGGCCTCGCCGCGACGGCAAGCGCCGCCGACTATGCCGGCGCCATCAGCGCCTATCGGCGCGCCCACGGCATGCCTTCGGTGAAGCTCGATGCGAAGCTGAACGCGACGGCGTTGACGCAGGCGCAGGCGATGTCAGCGACCGGATCGGTCAGCCACTCCGCGGGCGGCAGCTTCTTCACGCGCGTGGCGCCGTTGAAGAAGCAGCGCGCGGCCGAGAATATCGGCGCCGGCTACATCGCCTTCGCCGAGATGCTGAAGCAGTGGGAGGAGTCGGCCGGTCATCGCGAGAACCTGTTGATGCCGGGCGCCAAGCGCGTCGGCGTGGCCTATGTCGACAATCCGAAGTCGCCGTACCGCAGATTCTGGGCGATGGTGATTACCGACTGAGGCGGAGAGATCAGCCGCGCTTCGCTGTCTTGGCCGGTGTCGACGGCTGTGAGGTGAACAGTTTCTTGAGATCGTCGAGACTCTGCGACAGGCGCGGCCATTCGCATGAGAATGAGTTCTTCGCGCACTGCGCGGCCCTGATGCGCGCGGCCTGCTTGACCGGGCTTGCGACCGGAACGGGGACTTTCTCGGTGTCGCTGCGCAGCGTGACCTGCTCGATTTGCCGCGGCGGTTGCTGCTGCGGTTCTTGCTGCTTTTGCTGAAGCTGCTTGGCGTTGAACGCCGCCACGATGCTGGAGCGGCGCTCCTTCTCGAGATAGACGGTATATTCCTGATCGATCGCCTTCTGCTCGTCCGGCGTCGGATTGGGACCCGCGATGTCGAAAGTGCGGTCCTGCATGAAGTCGTAATAGCCGTAGCCGCCGCCGGGCTTGCGGCGTCCGGCGAACTTGGCGTTGCAATCGGCAAGTTGCGCGGTCTTGTCTTCCTTGGTCTTCGCCTTCTCGGCGAGATCGGCGCAATCCTCAAAATCCTTCGGCGCACTCCGCCACCATTGCGCGTACGCGCTCACGGGCGCCAGCACGACGCAGGCGACAAATGCGGCAATAGCCAATACCGACGATCGTGACGATATCACGGACATTCAGACAAACTCGAACGACACAGATTTAGCCGATTGTTGCCATTTTGACGGCGCTTGTCACCCCGGAACCTGATGATTTCGGGAACCTCGCGATGGCTATCTTATTCGCTGTGTCGGATGGAACACAGCGTGTGCCTGGAATATTTGAAGGATTCTTGTGCTGATGCCGTCGGCCGCGTGGCATTCCCGAACAATTCGCATCGAATCGTTCATTTCACCTTGTGCAGCAGCGCCACAAGTTCCGCCTGCCGGTGCGTGCCGGTTCTCTGGAAGATCGTCTTGAGCTGATTGCGTGCGGTCGACACCGCGACGCCGATCTCGCGTGCGGCGTCCTCGACCGAATCGCCGCGTGCCAGCATGGCGGCGAGGCGCGCTTGCGCCGGTGTCAGCTCGAAGATCGTGGCCAGAAGATTTGGGTCGAAGGCGGTGCTCCCCTCGAGATCGCGGATCGAAAGGATGGCGCGCGCGCCGAGGAATGGCGAGCGCGCCGCGGGTGGTACCGGCTGCATCTGGATCACGATCGGCCGCTTGTCGATCCGTCGCATCACGATCGGTGATGACGGTACTGTCAGCAAATCCGACGTGTGGTCCAGTTGATCGATCAGTCTGGTCAGGTCGGCATTGGCCTGCCGGTCGCGCAGCGTGAGGCGATTGTTGCGGATCGCAAGGTCCGGGCCGAGGCAGGCTTCGGCCTGGCTGTTCATGCCGATGACGGTGCCGAAGCGGCCGACGGCGATGGCCGCGATCTGGATCAGGTCGAGCGCATTGGTAACGCCTGTGAGTGCGGAGCGGCCGACGACGGTGGACAGCGTCGCGGCCTCCGTGAGCCGCGCCGACACGCGTGAGAGCGCCTTGACCTCGTCGGCATCGAACATGCCTTCCTTCGGCGAGCGCTGGATCGTCAGCGCCCATAAGGCTGAGCCGGCACGGAAGCCAACGCCAGCAAACCATTTCAGCCCGAACTCGCCAAGCGTCGCGTAGAGCGGATCGCGCAGCATCTCGGTTTCGGACTCGAACAGGTCAGCGTCGGTGATGACGTCAGCGCCGGCAAGCAGGCGCGGCACCCCACGCGCGGCGCGGATGTCGGTGAGATGCAGGTTGCTGGGGAAGTAGGTCTTGGTGAAATAGTCGGAGATCGAGTCCGTGCGCGGGATGTCTTCGGTGCGGATATCGCTCTGGAGCATCGCGGCCCCGGTCGCACCGACGGCGGCGCAGACCTCGTCCATGAAGGACGGCCAGCCCGTCGGATCGAGAACGACGTCTCCGAGGCGCGCAGTCACATCGTCAAGCTTGCGCAGGTCGACCACGGCTCAGCCTCCGCCCAATGCAATAGCTCGTTGTTTTGCGACACGAAACCTGCCGCACCGGCTTGCGCACGCTACCGTGCTTAAGAAAGCAGGAGCCATGCGACTTGCAAGCAAAATCGACGACGCGCTCCGGGACGGTGAGGTGACGTCCGGGAATTCACGGGAAACGTCCTCGAAATCTGGCGGTCGAGCCAGTTGGCGCGGCCTGGCCGCGCATCAACGATCAGGCTGGATGATAATCTTTGTGTGACGTTCGGGATTGGCGAGATCACTGAACGCCTGCGCCACGCCGTCGAGGCCGGTGGTGGCGGTGACCATTGCTGTTACGTCGACCTTGCCCTCGGCGATCAGGCGCAGCGCCAGCGCGAATTCGTCGGGCGTGTAGGCATAGACATATTGCAGCGACAATTCCTTGAGCACGCCGAGCAGCGGTTCGGAGGTGTCGCTCGCCATGCAGACGCCGACCACGACGATGCGCGCATCGCGCGGTGCGCCCTCGAACAGCTGCTGCAGCAGTCCAGGAATGCCGACGCATTCGAAGATCAGGCCGGGCTTGAGCGGCGGCAGGAAGGCCTGGAACGGCGGCCGTGCCGCCTTCTGCTCCGGCGTCATCTCGGCATGCTCAGCCCACGCCGTGAATGGCTGGGTCTCCGCTGGATTGACCACGACGTCGGCACCCATCCTGGCGGCCAGCGCGCGCCGCGCCGGCGAATAATCCGACGCCACGATCGGATGCAGGCCACGCAGCTTCAGTCCGGCGATCACGGCGAGCCCGACCGGTCCGCAGCCGATCACCAGCGGCACCTCGTCGCCGCGGATATTGGCCTTCGCCACCGCGTGGAGGCCGACCGCGAGTGGCTCGGTCAGTGCGGCGTATTCAGGCGCGAGGCCGTTCGGCACCTCGATCATCAAGGGTTCGCTCAGCACCATCCGCTCGGCATAGCCGCCGGCGATGTCGTTGGAATAGCCGATGCCCTGCATTCCGCCGGCACCGAGCAGCACCGGGACCGAGCAGACGCGCGTGCCCTGCTTGAAGCGCTTCTGGGTGCCTGGACCGTAGTCGAGTACCTCGCAACAGAACTCGTGACCGAACACGACGTCGCGCGACAGGTCGATCGGCTTGCGGCCGGGAAAGTGCTTCATCAGTTTTGCGGTGTGTCCGGCATGCTTGCGCGCATGCAGATCGGAGCCGCAGATGCCGCAAGCCAATGTCCTGACCAGCACCTGTCCGGCTGATGGCACGGGGTCGGGGATGCTGTCGGTGACGATGTTTCCGTTCCTGAACACGGCTGCGCGCATGTCGTCTCCCTACACTGAACGCAATTTGCTTTTGTCGGCCTCGGCAAGCGCCACGCGGCAGAAGCTGGCGGCGACCGCGACGACGTCCTCGATGGCTTGCGGGTATTGCTTCGACACCCAGCGCAGCGCGATGCCGATCACGGCGCCGACCATGCCGATCGAGAGCAGCGAACCCTTGTCGCCCCGCTTCGGATCGCTCGCCGGCGGCACCAGGATGTCGCTGAAGGCGCGCAACGCATCGTGCTTGACCGCGTCGACCGCCGGGCCGATGCCGGCGATCTCCAGCAGGAACACGCGCGCGGGTTTTGGATGCTGCTTCAGCCGCGTGAAGTAGAGCGTCAGCGCCGCGCGCAATCTTGCCTCGGAATCGTCGCCCGCGGCGCCGGCTGCCGCCGCCATCTCCTCATGCAGATGGCCGACGACATGGCTGTAGGCCGCGATCAGGAGCGCCTCGCTGTTGGCGAAGGATTCGTAGAAATAGCGCTCGGTGAGTTCGGCGGCCTCGCAGATCGCCTTTACGGTGGCGCCGCGATAGCCGACCTCGCCATAGACCTCGACCGCCGCATCGATCAGCTTGAGCCGCCGCTCGGCGCGGCGTTCCTCGGCGTCCATGCCGCCATAGAGGCGGGCTTTCGGGCTGCTTGCCATGACATGGGTATTGACATGACGCGTTGTCAGATGTCAAGGTATCTGACAAGAGATGTTGTCAAATCGGGAGAGAAGCTGCATGTCCGCTGATTTCGACGTGTTGATCGTGGGCGCGGGGCTGTCGGGCATCGGCGCCGGCTATCATTTGCAGACCAATTGCCCGGATCGCAGCTACGCCATCCTCGAAGGCCGCGATTGCATCGGCGGCACCTGGGATCTGTTTCGTTATCCCGGCATCCGCTCCGACTCCGACATGTACACGCTCGGCTATTCGTTCCGGCCGTGGACCGAAGCCAAGGCGATCGCCGATGGCGCGTCGATCCTCAATTACGTGCGCGAGACCGCGAGCCTTTACGGCATCGACAAGAAGATCCGCTTCAACAGCCGCGTTATCCGCGCAGACTGGTCGTCGGCAGACTCGCAATGGACGGTCGAAATCGAGCGCGGACCTGAGAAGGCGGTCGAGCGGCTCACCTGCAATTTCCTGTTCATGTGCAGCGGCTACTACAAATACGAACATGGCTACACGCCCGATTTCCCCGGCCTCGCCGATTTCGCCGGCCGCGTCGTCCATCCGCAGCAATGGACCGACGACATTGCCTATGCCGGCAAGAAGGTCGTGGTGATCGGCAGCGGCGCAACCGCGGTGACGCTGGTGCCGGAGATGGCCAAGACCGCTGAACATGTCACGATGCTGCAGCGATCGCCGACCTATGTCGTCGCGCGTCCCGACAAGGACAAGGTCGCCGATTGGCTGCGCGCGCGGCTGCCGTCGCAACTCGCCTACGGCATCACGCGCTGGAAGAACGTGCTGTTCGGCATGTATTTCTATCGGCTCTGCAAGCGCAAACCCGATCACGTCAAGAACCTGATCCTTGGCGGCGTGCGCCAGGCGCTCGGCCCCGACTACGACATCGCCACCCACTTCACGCCGCGCTACAAGCCGTGGGATCAGCGGCTTTGCCTGGTGCCGAACGGCGATCTCTTCGACTCGCTCCGCAGCGGAAAATCGTCTGTGGTCACCGACCAGATCGAGACGTTCACGCCTGGCGGCATCAAGCTCAAGTCAGGCCAGGTGCTCGACGCCGACGTCGTGGTGACGGCGACCGGCCTCGATTTGCAGGTGCTCGGCGGCCTCGCGCTCAGTGTCGACGGCGCCCCCGTCGATCTCTCCAAGACCATGAACTACAAGGGCCTGATGTACTCGGGCGTGCCCAACCTCGCCGCCGCCTTCGGCTACACCAATGCGTCGTGGACGCTGAAATGCGACCTGACCTGCGAATATGTCTGCCGCACGCTCAACTACATGAAGGCCAACAACTACGCGCAATGCACGCCGCGGCAGAACGATCCGACCGTCACCGAAATGCCGTGGGTCGATTTCTCCTCCGGCTACGTGCAGCGCGCCGTCGAAAAATTCCCCAAGCAGGGCTCGCGCCGGCCGTGGCGGCTCTACCAGAACTACGCGCTCGACATCGTCAGCCTGAAATTCGGCTCGATGACAGACGGGGCGATCGAGTATCTGCCGGCACGTCAAGCCACAGCGGCGGCCGGTTCGGACGCCAAGCCAGCGAGGCAGGTCGCGTAGATATCGCCGAGGCCTCGCACTAATCCTCGGCGCAGGCCGTGAGCAGTTCCCGCAGCCAGACGTGGCCGGGATCGTTGTCGAAGCGTGCGTGCCAGGTCGCGTAGAGCGAGAAGCGCCCAGCGTCGAACGGCAGCGTGCAGGCGGCGAGCACGCTGGAATAGCGGGCGAGAAACCGCGCCGGCAGCGTGCAGACCAGATCGGTCGACTGCAGGATCACAGGCGCGATGCTGTAATATTGCACGGACACCCCGACGCGCCGCGTCAGGCCCTTGGCGGCCAGGATGTCGTCGACAAAGCCGCGAAAGCCGCCGCCGTCGCCGGAGATGATGACGTGCTCCAGTGAAGCATATTCCTTCAGCGACGGCCGGCGCAATCCGCGCGGATGTGCCTTGCGCTGCGCCATCATGAAGCGTTCTTCCAGCAGCGGCTTGTGCGGCATGCCGTTCGACAGCCCGTTCTTCGAGACCAGCGCGATGTCGATCTCGCCTGATTCGAGCTGGCCGGTGAGCCGCGTGAGGTCGACGGCGCGAAACGCCAAACGGGTTTTGGCCGCCCCGCTGCGACGCATCCGCTGCGCCAGCCGCGCGCCGAGCATGGCGCTGGCATTGTCATTGGCGCCGATCGAGAACGTCCGCTCCGACTGTTTCGGCTCGAAGACCGGCGGCGTCCGCACCACGTCGTCGAGCCGTTTGAGTGCGTCGCGCAGCGGCTCCCGCAGTGTGAGGGCGCAGGGCGTCAGCACCATGCCTTTTCCGGATGCCGCCGGCGTCAGCAGTTGATCGCCGAACACATCGCGCAGCCGCGCCAGTTGCGCCGATAGCGCAGGCTGGCTGAGGCCGAGCCGGGCGGCTGCGCGGGTCACGTTGCGCTCGTCGAGCATCACGCTGAGCGAGACCAGCAATGGCAGATTATGCGCGTTCATATCCATCAGGGTTATGCCTGCTATCCTATCTATCGATTTCACTTATCTCATGGCGCGGGGCATCTAGACAAGCCGGGGACGTCAAACGAAAGCAGGCCATGAATTCCTATGCGATCGGCGATGTGAAGATCCAACGGGTGACCGAGCAATGCGGCGCCGGATTTGCTCCAAATTTCCTGTTTCCGGACTGGGACCCGCGCGTGCTCGACGAGCACAAGGCGATGATGATCCCGGATTGTTTCGATGTGACCGAGGGACGCTTCATCGCCAGCATCCACACCTGGGTGCTGCGGACGCGGTACCACACCATCCTGATCGACTCCTGCGCCGGCAATCACAAAAATCGTCCGGGCCTGCCGCGCTTCCACCAGTTGAACCTGCCGTTTCTGGAGCGGCTGGCGGAGGCCGGCGTCTCGCCAGACGCGGTGGACTATGTGATGTGCACGCATCTTCATGTCGATCATTGCGGCTGGAACACGCGGCTGGTGGACGGCCGCTGGGTGCCGACCTTTCCCAATGCGAAATATGTGTTCTCGAAAGCCGAATACGATCACTGGCGCGGTCCGGCGGGGCGCGAGGGGTTCAACGCCGGTGTCTACGAGGACAGCGTGCTGCCGGTGGTCGCGAGCGGGCAGGCCGAGATCGTCGATGGCGAGGGTGAGGTCGGCGATGGTCTCACCTTCCATCCGACGCCCGGCCACAGCGTCGGTCACGTCGCGATCAAGCTTGCCAATGCGGGCTGTTGCGGATTGTTCAGTGGCGATATCATGCACCAGCCGCTGCAGGTGTTTCGGCCCGACTGGAATAGCGCCTTCTGCGAAGATCCGGCGCTTGCGCGCGCCTCACGGCGCTGGCTGCTGGAGCAGGCGGCGGACAGCGGCGCCACGGTTTTCACTGCGCATTTTGCCGTCTCGTCGGCCGGCCGTGTCACGCGCCGCGGCGACCGGTTTGACTGGCGCTTTGTTTGAGTTCTGCGAGATCACAAGGACGACCACGCCATGAGTTTATCCGATATCGTGACCGAAGAGATGATGGTGCCGAGCGATACCGCCGGCATCAGCCTGTTCGTCCGCAACAAGCGCCGCGCCGATTTGGTGCGGTTCACGCCCGGCAACACGATCCTGTTCGTGGCCGGCTCGACCTATCCGGCCTCGACCTCGTTCGACCTCAGGCTTGACGGCGTGTCCTGGATGGACCATCTCGCCGCGCGCGGCCACGACGTCTACCTCGTCGACATCAGGGGCTACGGCAATTCGACGCGTCCGCCGGAGATGGCGCAGCCGGCAAGCGACAATCCGCCGATCGTGCGGACGCCGGTTGCCGTTCGCGACATCGGCAGCGTCGCAGCCTTCATCCGCGCGCGGCGCAATCTGGCTGATATCAATCTGATTGGCTGGTCGTGGGGTACGACGATTATGTCGCGCTACACCAATGAGAACCCTGAGGCCGTGAACAAGCTGGTGCTGATCGCGCCACAATGGTTGCGAGATACGCCGAGCCTCGCCGATGCCGGCGGGTCCCTTGGGGCCTATCGCATCGTCGATCGCTCTGCCGCGAAAAGCCGCTGGCTCAACGGCGTGCCCGGCGACAAGAAAGCCGCGCTGCTGCCGGATGCCTGGTTCGAGGCCTGGGCGGATGCCACGTTCGCCTGCGGCCAGGCCGGTCCCGGTCTGTCACAATTGATGGCGCCGAACGGCACGGTGATCGACAGCCGCGAGTTCTGGGCCGCCGGCAAGCCGCTCTACGATCCGGCGGGGCTCACGGTCCCGGTGCTGATCGTGCACGGCGAGTGGGATCGCGACTGTCCGCTGGAGATGTCGCGCGCCGTGTTCGGCCAACTCACCGCCGCGCCCTACCGCCGCTGGGTCGAGATCGGCGAAGCCACCCATTCCCTGTTCCTGGAAACGAATCGCTGGCAGGTGTTCGGCGCAGTCGACCAGTTCCTGGAGGAAAACCCGCCGGATGCACGGCCGCGGTGAAAATGTCAGCCGTTTTCGATTCGGAAACGGCATCAAACCGCCGCTTCGAAGGCTTCCGATGCGGCGTCAGCTCTGCTATGGGAATGCTCGCCAGCCCTGCTGGTTCGCGGTCCCGTAGCTCAGCCGGATAGAGCGACGGTTTCCTAAACCGTAGGTCGCATGTTCGAGTCATGCCGGGATCGCCATTCTCTCGCCTCGCTGAGTTCCGACCTATTCGGCATTTGCAGTGATGCCCGAACGCCTGAGACTCGCTGTTCATTGACGTTTCGTGGGCCGCCTCGGCTGCCGTTGCAAATCGATGTCGAGCTTAGCCACCTTGTCCGCCATGCCTACATCGTCTGGAACTCCTTTGGCGCCCACGCGTACCTCCGAACTCCTTGAAGAACTCGTCGCGCAAGCACCGGACGGTCCCGTCGACCTCGAATGGCTGCTCGGTCATCTGGACAGGCGCTCGTTCGGACTTCTTCTGCTGTTGCTGGGGCTGCTGGTGATCATTCCCGGCGTCGCAACGATTGCGACGTTGGCGCTGTTGTTTCCCGCGGTCCAGATGGTGCTTGGCCGGAGCGCTCCATCGTTTCCTCGCTTCCTCTCGAAGCGGCAGTTCGATTTCAAGCGCTTCAAGCGATTTACCGTCCTCGTCCTCCCAATGCTCCAGGCGATCGAGCGCGTCAGCCGGCCTCGGTGGAACGCGCGCCGCGACGTGACGGACCGCCTCATCGGGTTGGTCGTCTTTCTGTTGGCCCTGTCCGCGGGTTGGCCGTTGCCTCTTGTGAACGTCATTCCCGGGATCGTCGTCGTCTTGATCGCGATCGCTTACCTGCAGGAAGATGGTTTGCTGTTGGTCGTAGGCCTCGCGGCCGCGCTGATGTCCTTGCTTGGTCTTGGATGGACAGTTTGGACGTCGGCAAGGGCCCTGATCGGCTGGATGGGACTCTGAGGCTCGTCGCGGCGCTCAGGCGAAGGCCGAATATCGCGATAGGCGGAAAAACGGTTCGGCTTCGAAGGTTGGATCAGTCGCCAGACGCGCGAGCCTGCGTCCGATCGCGGGCGCGAACTTCGCACCGTGTCCGGAGCAGGCCGAGCAGACGACCAGCCTGGAATCCGGCCATCGATCAATGATGAACTCCTCGCCCTGATCCGGCCGGCGATCGGCGGCGAGAGAGTTCGTGTAGAGGCAGATATCGCGATCGATGATCGGCCCCGTTGCGCCCGGCACCAGCGCGGCCAAAGCGTCACTGACCAGGCCCAGTTCGCCGTCCGTCGCCGGCGGATCCCAATCGTCGGGGCCGACCACTGGGCCGTGATTGTGAGGCGCCGCCTTGACGCCGCGCGCTTCGAAGTTTGGAAAGCCGTAGACGACATCGTTGGCGCCGCGCTCGACAATGAAAATCGGGAACCGGCCGAGCGCCACCGCCTCAGGCCTCGCGGGTCTGAACCAGCCGACCGCCTGGCGGGTCACCTTTAGCAAAGCGCCGAGCTTCGGCAGCGCGCGACCGAGCCACGGACCGAGCGCCAGGATGGCGCGTTCGGCAAAAAACGCGTCGTTCGCCGTCCGGATCGACACGCCGTCATGGCGTGGCTCGAACTGCGCCGATTGAGCGATGATGCGGTTGCCGGCTCGCGCGCGCATGATCTCCATGACGACTTCCGTCCTCAGGATGGCGCCACCGTCCTGTACGACCACGTCCCAGTCATCGGGCAGGTCAAACGCCGGAAATCTCCGGTTCGCCTCGGCCGCCGCCAAAGCGGGATCCGGATGGCCCATGGCGATGGCGGCGGCGCGCGAAGCCGCGACCATTTTGGAGCCGGGGCGGCCGGCCTCGAGCACCGGGGTCGGTGTCAGGATGGTTTGCCCGTGCGCCTCCTGAAGCCTGATCCAACCGGCATGAGCCTCGTCGCTCAGCGCGGTGTAATTGGGATTCTCGAAATTGAAGCGGCGAAATATCCGGCAGGAGCCGTGCGACGAGCCGCGATTCGCACCTGCGCCCACAGGGTCGAAACCCAGCGCATCGACGCCGGAGCTGAGCAAGGCATCCAGCGCCGCGCTTCCCATCAGGCCGAGGCCGATCACGGCGACATCGCACTTTCGCATGGGGCTCCTCCGATCCGGTCGATAACGCCGGCATTGTTGCTCCGGTTTCTTCCGAAGAGAAGACTGGGGAGTTATGGTGCGCTTAATTGTCTTTACCTGTACGATTTGCAGAGTTCCTGGTGCGGCGCCAAACGGCAACTATGTGCGCTATCACCGTAACTTAGACTTGGAAGGCATCGGTGTGTTTGGGCAACTAGATGCGCATCTTCATCGACGAGAGCGGGTCATTCAGCGGCTTTCCAGCCGGGTCGGTCAGCGTGGTGGGCGCGCTAATCATTCCCGACGTGGTGATGGACAACCTTTCCAAGAAGTACGCGAAGATCAGGGCGAACCTACCGAAAGATAACGGCGAGGTGAAGGGAAGGCTTCTCAATGAGAAGCAAGTGGACAAAGTCGTAATGCTCCTGGTCCGCAATGAAGCGCTGTTCGAGATAACCGCGCTCGATCTAGGGCTGCATAGCGAGAATGCCGCCCGGGAGTATCAGAAGAAGCTCGGTGAGCAGATGTTGGCGAAGGTACCGAATTTCCGAGCGGGCGTGCAGGCGGAAGTCAAAGGTGCCAGCGAGTACATTCTGAAGTCGCCTTTGAATCTGTTCCTCCAGGCACTGACGACGTTTGACGTACTGCACCATGTTATCGGCCGGGCTACGACATTCTTCGCGCAAAGGAAGCCGTACGAACTTGGTTCTTTCTCCTGGATCGTTGACGGAAAGGAACCTGCGAAGGTAACACGCTGGGAAGAATGGTGGGCGCATTACGCACAAGGCGCGGTCGCAACGATGTCGCAGCGCCGGCCGCCGCTAATGCTTCCGGAAGCGTTTCATGCGGGCTATTCTCGTTACGAGAAGTTCAGCAGCGGAGATGAAAGGGGCGAGAAGGGCACGTCGCTCAAATTGCTCTTGAGTGATCTCCAATTTTGCTCAGACACGCAGTATGGGCTCGAGTTCGCGGACATCGTGACGAATGCGGTTCGTCGATCGCTTACCGGAAACCTGCAGAAGGAAGGTTGGCAGAATATCCATCGCCTGATGATCCATGACAACGATGGCCCGTACATTTCGTTCGTGCTGTATCAGGAGGGTGGGGACGTTATTCACGCCGCCCCGTACACGAAGGTCGTCAACGAAGGCTTTTCAAAGAACGGTAGGCCGATGCTCACGAAGCGCAATCTCGAGCTTGCGCTGTCCACTCAAGGTGGCCTGCCTCTGATGCCGGTCTGAATTAAGGAGCTCCAATTCGGGGCTCTCCAGTCGCGGTCGAGCTGAGCTTAAGCAGCATAGCTGCGGTCATCGCTCGCTTAATTGTCACCGTAATTCCGGTGCCAAAGGACAGGCAAGAGCTGGCTGCGGAGTGCGAATAGGATGTGAGAGCCGCGGGCACCGGGCGACCGGATGCCACTGAGTTGCCCGACGTGGCAAGCGCCTGCGGCAAAAATATTTCGCTTTATCAGAAGATAAACTCGGTGTATGAATTGACCCGTCTCACCCGATGAGGGGCGAGCTCGCGATCATCACGAACGTGGTGTGAGATGCGGTGGACGCCGATTGCGCAGCTGACGAGTGCGCATGAGGCGGACGGTGAAGTCGTGCAGGCCTGACGCCCTAGTGGTAGGTGTCTCATCAGTAAGAGGCCAAATCTCTGCTGATGGCGGTGACAAAAGAGCCCAGTCTCGCCGGGGAGAGCACGTATAAGCCGTAACCCATCGCGCAGGGAAAGCCGGGTTGTTTCCGGTTACACCTGTGGTCCTACTCCCGTGCTTTTTGTTGCACGGGACCCATGGGTGCGATCGGCACCCGGCTTTCCCTGCGCCCTCTTCAAGGTGAGAGGGCAAACGAAATGCAAAGCTCGGACAAATCATGTCGCGAGAATGCGAACGCACATCCTCATCGTTGTTTTGCAATTGAAACCGAACCAACCCCGTCATCCTGAGGAGCGCGCTCTTGCGCGCGTCTCGAAGTATCGACGGCCACCAGCCGGGCCGCGCATCCTTCGAGACGCGCTACGCGCTCCTCAGGATGACGGAAGCGAGAGTCGCGCCCGCCCCCAATCACAGCGACATCTCGATAAGTGGTTGTTATCGCGACGGATAAAACGATCCTCCGATTCTACTATCTCGCGACCGAATCCTGCCACGATTCTCCTTTTTTCGTTCGCGACTATGCAACACTTTGCCGATAGGCATTGGCTTTCGACCGACGCCGGGCGCATCATGTGCGGCGTCGCCGACGAGAGAGTTTTGCAAGAGGCAACGGAGAGTACTGATGACCGAATCGAAGGTTGAGACCGCCAATACTGCAGGCGCCGCGTCGCCGTCCGGCGACGGCCCCAGCGAACTTGCGGTCGCGACCGTCCGCACCGTGCCGATCGAGCAGGCGCAGTCCCGTACCGAGCACGATCTGCTCGGCGAGGATGAGGTGCCCGCCAATGCATTGTGGGGCATCCACACCAAGCGCGCGGTGGTGAACTTTCCGATCACCGGCGTGCCGGTCGGCCATTTCCCGGATTTCGTCCGCGCGCTGGCGCTGGTGAAACAGGCCGCCGCCCGCGCCAACAAGCGGCTCGGCTATCTCTCGCCTGAAAAGGCCGATGCGATCGACAAGGCCTGCATCGCTGTCGCGACCGATAAGGTCTATGCCGAATCCTTCATCGTCGATGCCATTCAGGGTGGCGCCGGCACCTCGACCAACATGAACGCCAACGAGGTGATCGCCAATGTCGCGCTGCGGCTGATGGGCCACAAGCCGGGCGATTACCACGTGCTGCATCCGAACGACGACGTCAACATGGCGCAGTCGACCAATGATGCCTATCCGACCGCGCTGCGGCTCGCGGTGATCTTCGCGACCCAGCCGCTGATGCGCGCGCTCAGCGATCTCGCCTATGCGTTCAAGGGCAAGGCGGTGGAGTTCGCCGACGTCTTGAAGATGGGCCGCACCCAGCTGCAGGATGCGGTGCCGATGACGCTCGGCCAGGAGTTCGATGCCTTCCATGCCACGGTGAAGGAAGACGTCGCGCGGCTGGGCGAGATCTCCGGCCTGTTTCGCGAGGTCAATCTGGGTGCGACGGCGATCGGCACCGGCATCAATGCCGATCCGCGCTATGCGTCGCTCGCGGTCGAGGAGCTGTCGCGGCTGTCCGGCCAGCCGATGGTGCTGGCCTCGAACTTGATCGAGGCGACCTCCGACCTCGGGGCGTTCGTCTTGTTCTCCGGCGTCCTGAAACGCGTCGCGGTCAAGCTGTCGAAGATTTGCAACGATCTGCGGCTGCTGTCATCGGGGCCGCGCACCGGCTTCGGTGAAATCAGGCTGCCGGCGGTGCAGGCCGGCTCCTCGATCATGCCCGGCAAGGTCAATCCGGTGATCCCCGAAGTGGTCAACCAGGTCGCGTTTCTGGTGATCGGGCATGATCTCACGGTGACGATGTGCGCCGAGGGCGGCCAGCTCCAGCTCAACGCCTTCGAGCCGACCATCGGCTATTGCGTGCTGAGCTCGCTTCGCATGCTGACCGCTGCGATCGATACGCTGACCAAACGTTGCGTCGAGGGCATCGAGGCCGACCGCGAGCGCTGCCGCAGCCTGGTGCAGGGCTCGATCGGCCTGATCACGGCGCTGGCGCCGGCGCTCGGCTATGAAGCGAGCTCTCGCGTCGCACGCCGCGCGCTGCAGGAAAACCGCTCGGTTGCCGAGATCGTGCTGGAGGAGAAGCTTCTCACCGAGGAGCAACTCAACGAACTGCTCGAGCTGGAAGCGATGACACGGCCGGCACGCCGGCAGAGCCCGGCGCCGAAGGGGTGAGGGAGCAGCGCTCGCCGCCGAAAATGTCCGTTTGATCGTGACGACCGGACCTGCCGGTTGCGTCGGCAGGTTCGTCATCGCCATTGTGAAGCCGATCACACAATCAAAGAGGACATATGGTAGGATAGGCAACCTTAGATAATTGATTCCGGGGATCCGGCAATCATTGCGAGGGTTTGCCATGGCAACGCCGAACCTGCCGACGCCCGACTTCACGTTCGATCCCGATCAGGCAGGCGCCTGCATTGCCGGCGTGCGTCCCTATCGCAACGGATCATACCGGCTTGATGCGGAGACCATCTCGCAGAAGTTCATCGTGCACAATTATGGCCACGGTGGCGCCGGCATCACGCTGAGCTTCGGTTGCGCCACCAAGGTGCGTGACATCGTCAAGGATCGTCTGGTCGCGAGTCCCGGCGTGACCGAAGTCGCCGTGCTCGGCGCCGGCGTGATGGGGCTGACCGCTGCGACGCTGCTGCTCGATCTCGGGCTGAAGGTTACGATCTACTCGGATCGCGCGCCGCTGGAGACCACGTCCGCCAAGGCCGGCGGCCAGTGGGCCGTCTCGGTGGTGGAATTCGCCGGCAAGGAGCGTGAACTTGCCGACATCGTCAAGGCGGCCTACCGCGAGTTCAAGAGCCGGATCGGGCAGGGCTTCGGTGTGTTCGAGCGGCCGAACTACACCGCCACGCCCTCGCACAATCTGGATATCGTGATCAGTCTCGCGCCGGGACTGATCCCGCCGCGACAATCACTGCCGCGATTGCCGTTCGCGCACCACACCAAGCCCGGCTTCGTCTACCAGACCCTGCTGATCGAGCCGCCGGCCCTGCTTGCCAAGCTGAAGGCGGACCTCGATTTGCGTGGTGTCACCTTCGTGCCGAAGCGGTTCGTCAGCCGCTCGGATATTCTGGCCAATGTGCCGCAGAAGATCATCGTCAATAGCACCGGGCTCGGATCGATGACGCTGTGGAGCGACACCAAGATGATGCCGATCAAGGGGCAGCTGGCGCTGCTTCGGCCGCAGCCGGCGTTGCAATATCTTTACGGCCAGAACGGCTACTTGTTCCCGCGCAGCGATCATGTGGTGATCGGCGGCACCTTCGAGCCGGGCGTCAATAACGAGACACCGGACAAAGCGGTGTGTCAGGGCCTCGTCGATCACATCGCCTCACTGTTCGGCAAGGCGCCGGCCAAGCCGCTGCCCGACAACCATATCCACAATCCCGACCACGCGCCGATCGTCAATCCGGCGATTCCCGAGGTCTAGATGTCTGCAAGTGGCTCCTGAACGGGATCCGGAATAGCGGGAGGCTTTTCCATGGAACATCCGCAGCGTGTCGACGAGCTGTCGCCTTCGGGTACACCTCAATCTGCTGCTGCGGCGCCCCTGGCCGCGGCCGCGCCGCCTGCTGTGGCGGCAACGTCGCTGCCGCCATTGCCCAATCTTCCGGCCAGCGACGTCCAGTTCCTGCGGCCACAGGATCCGCACTACGCCGACCTCCTTCCCGCCGCCAACAAGCTCACGCAATTGGCGCCGGCGCTGCGCGCGGTCTGCAAGACCGAACATGCCGTTGCGGTGATGGTCGATTGGGTGCGCAGCAACGGCCTGAACTTCGCCGTGCGCTGCGGCGGGCATTCCTATGAAGGGCTGTCGCAATCCACCGACGTCGCGATCGACGTGCGCGGATTGCAGCAGATCACGGTCGACAAGGCGTCGAACATCGTGACCGCTGGCTCCGGCGTGTCGCTGTTCGAGCTGTATTCGGCGCTTGCGGCCCAAGGGCTCGCGCTGCAGGCCGGCAGTTGTCCGACCGTCGGCATCTCCGGTCACCTCACCGGCGGCGGCCACGGCCTGCTGGCGCGCTCGCACGGGCTGACTTGCGACGGCCTGCAGCAGGCGACAATCGTCGATGCGCAGGCGAGGACGCTGCAAGCCGATGCCAGTTCGGAGCCGGATCTCTACTGGGCCTGCCGCGGCGGAGGCGGCGGCAGTTTTGGCATCGCCACCGAGTTCAGGATCAGCGTCTTTCCGCTGAAGACCGCATTGGTGTTCGGCGTCTCCTGGACGTTGTCGCGGGCGCATGCCGCGCAATTGTTCGCGGCCTGGCAGGACTGGGCGCCGAACGCGCCGTCGGACATCACCTCGATCATGAAGGTCGGGCCGGCCGGAAATGGCCTGATCAGCATGCGCTGCATCGGCCAATCGGTCGGCAGCGAGAGTGCGTTGCGCACCGAGCTCAAGCATTTGACCTCGCTGCAGGCGCCGTCATCGGCGCTGACGGTACGGTCGCTCGGCTTCCTCGATGCGATCAAGCATTTTGCCGGGCCGCTCGACTACGAGTCGATCCTGATGAAGGCGAAGTCGGACTATGTCCTGACGCCGCTCCCGGCCAGCGGCATCGCCGCGATGATGGCCGCGGTGGCGCCGCTCGCGCCGGGCGCCATCGCGCTGTTGTGCGACTCCTATGGCGGCAAGATCGCCGACGTTGCGGCGGATGCGACGGCGTTTCCGCGCCGCGCCGGCACGCAATACTGTATCCAGTATTTCTCGAGCTGGAGCCGCGCCGCCGACACCGCGACGCATCGGGCGCAGGTCGCCAGGGTCTATGCGGCGATGCGGCCCTTCATGCCCGGCGCGTCCTATGTCAATTACTGCGATCTCGATCTCGACGACTACGCGACCGCCTATTGGGGCGACAACCTTGGCCGCCTGGTCGCGGTGAAACAGCAATACGATCCCGACGATCTGTTCCACCACGCCCAGAGCGTGCCGCTGAGTGTCCCTGACGTGTAAGGCTCAGAGCGTCTTGATGAACTCGATCAGCGCGCGCCGCTCGTCTTCCTTCAACTCCGGGCCGATCACGCCTTGACGCTTCTCGTCGGAAAATTCGTGCCCAATATTGGTGTTACCTTGCTTGGAAGTGTCGAGCAGGAAGCCGTTCTTGATGCTGTCCTTCGAGAGATAGCCGAGATCCTTGGCGTCGTATTCCCGGCCTCCGAGCCAGAACTGCTGCGGCCGATCCTTCACCGGCGACAGCAGCGCGTAGATGGTCGGCACCGAGCCGTTGTGCAAATAGGGCGGCGTCGCCCAGATGCCGTTGAGCGGCCGGACCTTGTAGGCGAGCGGCGCCTGGATGTCGGGCGGCCGGTAGCCGTTGATCCGGTCGCGATCCGCTGGAGGCGCGCTGTTCTGGTCGTACCAAGTGTTGACCGTACTCACGACCACGTCACGCAGCGCAAATCCGAAGCTGTTGTCCTTGATGTTGAGATTAGGCGGCGTCTCGACCGTGCGCGCCGCAAGGCCGTCGGCCTGCGCGCTGTCGGTGCCGATCTGGCTGATCGGTATCATCGCGACGTCGAGCAGCGGCTGGCCCGCGTTGTTCTTGATCCACCGCTTGGTGTCCTTGAACAGCGCGAAGGCTTCGCTCGCCGGCAGCGCCTTGCTGTCGATCGCCGGGCCGTGGCAGCCCTGACAATGCGTCTTGTAGAGATCGCCGCCCTTCTTCGCGAGATCCATGTTGATCGGCGGCAGGATGTTCTCCGGCCATTTCGGCGACGCCAGGCCGCCAAAGCCCTTCTCCTCGCTGGGCGGATCGCCGGCGATCATCCGCTCCATCTCGTACAGCACGTCGATCCGCGCGCTCGACTTGAACAGGCCTTTGGCCGGGTCGAGCAGATTGAGATCGGCGCTGACGCCGAGCGACTCGCCGGCATTGCGCACCATCGGCTGCATGATCGAGCCGTCATATTGCACCCAGCTGAACCACGGCGCGTTCCAGATCCGCGGGAAATGCACCGGCGCTGAATGCGAGGCGTAATTGTTCGGGTTGTTCAGATCGATCGAGAACACCTGGTTGCCGATCCGATTCAGCGCGTCGAGCCGCGCATAGCCCTCCTCGACGCTGTTGGCAGCGACCTTGGTCTCCAGCGAGTTGATGTTGGCATATTGCTTGAGCACCAGGTCGAGCTGGCCGCGTAGCGCCATGCGGTCGTCGAGGCTCACGTCCTTGCCGAGGATCTCATCGGCGAAGCGCGAGAAGCGGCCCGGCCAGAACCGGGTCAGCAGCAGCGACAGACCGACGCCCTTCTGGAATTCGAACAAATTGGTGTTGGCCGGCCCACCGTCGATCACGATCTCGGTGCCGCGATAGGTGAAGCTTCCGGTATGGCAGGCCGCGCAGGTCAGCCCGATCCCGGTCATATCAGCCCCGCTATGCGGATCGCGCCAGGGCGCTCCGTTGGCGTCCAGCATCGCGGTACTTTGCGCAAAGCCGATCGGCAGCGGATCCGGCTTGCCGGGGATCACGGTATCGGGAATGAAGCCGAAGCGGGCGAGATAGTTGGTGTCGCTGAGGGGCGGCGCGGCGGTGAACAGCAGCCAGGGGATCGTCGGCTGCTCCAGCGCCATGAACCATTTATAGGGGATGAGGAAAGTTCGGGTTCCCTGATCGGCATGGTAGAACCAGCTCAGCCGCTCGGTGCTGACCTTCTGGTCCAGCCACACGGTCTTCGCCGGCGGCTGATAGTCGACGGCCTTGACCTGGAAGCTTTCGGCGAGGAATTTCAGATCGTCCTTGAAGTACAAGAGACCCGCGACAGCCAGCAGCCCGATGATAACGATCGTCTTGCGACGCATGCCCCGTCCCCTGATTCGCGGTCACAGCGCGTAGTATTCACGAGATGTTAAAAATCGCCAAAAATCGATTCGCGTCTGGCGTGTATCGGGCCGCGCACCATCCTACAGTCGCGGCGTTTGGCCCAATAGCGGAAATGTCGGCCGGGTGTGAACGAGTTCACCCTTGGCGGCCCGGCCGCGGCGGCATTTGCGCGCATCGCGACGCAAAGCTAAAATGGCCGACCAGTCTTTCCCGAGGCACCGCTTGAACGCCGCCGCCGCGCAACAGCTCACCATGGCAGTCTCGGACGACACCACGGTGTCCGCGCTGTTGCTGCGCCCACCGCATGCGCGCGCGGCATACGTCTTTGCCCATGGCGCGGGTGCCGGCATGACGCATGCGTCGATGGAGGAAATCGCCGTGGGTCTTGCCGGACGCGGCATCGCGACGCTGCGCTATCAGTTCCCCTACATGGAGAAAGGCAGCAAGCGGCCCGATCCCCCGGCCATCGCGCAGGCGACCGTGCGATCAGCGGTCGCGGAGGCGGCGCGCCGTTGCGGTGACCTGCCGCTGTTCGCCGGCGGCAAATCGTTTGGCGGCCGCATGACCTCGCAGGCCCAGGCGAAGGCGCCGCTCGCTGATGTGCGCGGGCTGGTGTTCCTCGGCTTTCCCCTGCATCCCGCCGGCAAGCCGTCGCGCGAGCGGGCGAAGCATCTCGCCGAGGTCGAGGTTCCGATGCTGTTCCTGCAGGGGACGCGCGATGCGCTGGCGGAACTCGATCTGCTCGAGCCCGTGGTGAAGGGGCTGGGAGCGCCGGCAACGCTGCATCTGGTTGGCGAGGCCGACCATTCCTTCCATGTGCTCAAGCGCTCCGGCCGCGACGACCGCGAGGTGCTGGCCGAGGTGCTGGATACCTTCGCGGCGTGGGTGACAAGACCTTTGTAGCCCGGATGGAGCGAAGCGCAATCCGGGGTAGCTATCCGCTGTGACACCGTTCCGGATTACGCTTCGCTCCATCCGGGCTACGGCGATTGAAATCCCTACGCCGCACCGCCATAGATCCGGTCGCGCAGCCGGCGCATGCCGGATAGCCAGCGGTCGCGATTGGCGGCCTTGCGTTGCACGTAGTCCTGCACCTGCGGATGCGAGAGGATCAGGAAGCGTTCCTCGTCCATCGCCTCGATCACTATCCTCGCGACCTCGCTTGCCTGCAGCACGCCGTCGACGCGGGCCGCACTCGGGCCCGGCGTGGTCATGCCGGTCTGCACCGATTGCGGGCAGAGCACGGAGATGCGGATGCCGCGGTCGCCGTACTGGATCGCGAGATGTTCGGCGAGCGCGACCGCGGCGTTCTTGGTCACCCCGTAGGGCATCGAGTTCAGCGAGGCCAAAAGCCCCGCGGCCGAGGCGGTGTTGAGGAGGTACCCCGAGCCGCGCGCGAGCATGCCGGGTACCAGGGCGCGTGCCGCGAACACGTGGCTCATCACATGCACCCGCCAGCTCTCATCCCAGTCGGCATCCGATGCCGTTTCCTGCCCTTTGCGCGACAATCCGGCATTGGAGAAGAAAATATCGACCGGGCCATATTTATCTTCGGCGGCGGCGATCAGTCCCTTGACGTCCTCCTCGAGCCCGACATCCCCGGTCACCGCCAGCCCATCGATATCGCCGGCGACGCCGGCGAGCCGATCGCGCGAGGTCTTGAGGTCGGCGACCACGACGCCGCGCGCGCCGGCCTCGGCATAGGCCCGCGCCACTGCTTCGCCGATGCCGCTTGCGCCGCCGGTGACGACGCAGACCTTGTCCCTGACTTGCATGGTGCGAATGTCCTGCTTGTTATCGTCGAACGTGAATTGTCAGCCCTGATAGAGTCCCTTGTCACGCGCCTTCTGGATCGCCAGCGCCGCCATCACATCGAGCATCGGGGTGGCGAGGGCGGCGGCGCGCGCGAACGCGGCGGGCGCACGGACCAGCACGTCGATCTCCATGGCGCGGCCGAGCTCGAAATCCTGCAGGATCGACGGCTTGTGGTCGGGCGCCGGGCCGCTGCGGGTGACGCGCTTGACCGCGGGGATGTAGTGCGTCGCAACCGCATTGGCTTCGTCGAGCAGGCGCGGGATCACCGCCTGCATCGCCGGATCGTCGCGCACCGCGCGTGCGGTCAGCCCGGTCAGCAGGCACAGCACCGACATCGACATGTTGGTGAGCAGCTTTGACCAGATCGTTTCGCGAATCTCCGTCACCTCGGGCGATTCGATGGAGGCCTCATTGAGTGCTGCGCGCAAGCGGGCGATGCGTTCGCTCTGGCGATCGTCGCATTCGCCGATCAGGAGGCGGTTGCGCTCCGGCGAGAGGTTGGCGGCGACGCCGGGCGCAATCACCTCGTTGGACGAGAAGATCACGCCGCCTATGATCCGCTCCTTCGGCACCGCCGCGCGCAGGCGTCCGTCGGGATCGAGGAAGCCAAGGTCGGGAATGGCAGGATGATGCGTCGGCAGGCCGAGATCGTACCACCAGGGGATACCGTTTTGCGCGACCACGATGGCCGTGTCGGCGTGCAGCAGCGGCGCGAGGCCGGTCGCGAGCGCGCCGATGCCGGTGGCCTTCAACGTGCTGATGATGACGTCTTGCGGCCCGAGATCGGCCGGATCGGCGGAGGCCTTCACCTTCGCCGTGAAGTCGCGGTCGCCGACCCTGAGCGTCAGGCCATTAGCTCTGACCGCGTCGAGATGCGGCCCGCGCATCACACAAGCCACGTCGTGTCCGGCCCGCGCCAGCCGGACCGCAAAATGGCTCCCGACGGCGCCCGCGCCGAAAATGCAAATGCGCATGGATGTAATAATTCCCTGGAAAGTGGAACGCTAGTTTCCACAGGCGCGCGGTCTCGCGCAACTGGTCATGCGCGTGGCGCGGCCCGGCGCGCCGGAAAGTGATGGATCACCCCACATGCTCTCCGCCATAGTGCCGTTACGAGATGCCGAATGAGGGAGAAACGTCCATGCCGGCCAGCCCAGTCCTGTGGAGCCTTGATGCGCGCGGGGTCGCGACCGTCACGCTGAACCGTCCGGAGGTCAACAACGCCTATGACGGCGCCCTGATCCAGGGTGTGCTGACGGCGATCGATGAGCTCTCGACCAAGCCGCTGCGAATCGTGGTGCTGAAGGGCAACGGCAAGCATTTCCAGGCCGGCGCCGATCTGAAATGGATCAACAGCGTGCGGCCGCAGTCGGCTGAGGAGAATGAGGCAGCGTCGCGGGCGACCTTCGAGGCCGTGCAGCGGCTCAATACACTGCCGGTTCCGACCGTCGCACTGGTGCAGGGCGGCTGCTTCGGCGGCGGCACCGGCGTGATCGCGGGTTGCGATGTGGTGATCGCGGCCGACAATGCGCTGTTCTCGATCACCGAGGTGCGTTGGGGGTTAACGGCGGCGATCATCATCCCGCAGCTTTGCGACGCCATCGGCGTGCGTCAGGTGCGCCGTTACGCGCTGACCGGCGAGCGCTTCGGCGCCGAGGACGCGCGCCGCATCGGCCTCGTGCACGAGGTGGTGCCGCTGGCTGAGCTCGAGAGCGCCGGTGCGAAAGTGGTGGAGCAGTTGCTGGCGAATGCGCCGGATGCGCTGACGGAGACAAAACGGCTCGCGATGGAGAGTTCGTTCGGCGGCATGGCCGTCGACGATGAGGCCTACAAGCGCCTCGTCCGCCTGCATTCGGCCAAGCGGCAGACCGCGGAGGCGGCTGAAGGTCTTGCCTCCTTTGCCGAGAAGCGCGCCGGCCGATGGGCAGGCACGGCTTAGGGCTTGCAGCACCTGCTCAGCAGCCGCGGCAGATGCTGTGCATGCTGCGGTAGACCTCTTCGTCATCCCGCCGCATCTGCTGCAGCGATTCCATTGGTCTGGTATCGAAGATGGGTTCCGGCTTGCGCTTGGCGGCCAGCGCGGCTTCCTGACGCTGGTAGCAGGCTTCGCGTTCGGTCTTCGCCTGGATGAAGCGGCATTGCTCGACTTCTGCAAAAGCAGGGGCCGCGCCGCCTGTCACACCGATCGCGACGGCGACAAGTACGTGCATTCTTGATCCCATGGTCACTCCCGCGAACCGCGCATGATCCCTTGTATAGCCTCCCGCCATGCGCCTTGACGACGGTAAGGTCGGCGATCAGCCCAACCCGATGCCCTCGCCATCTTGCCCGAGATCCGGATATCGTCGCCGGCGGGGTCGACTCGAATTCCGGGTTTCCACGGAGGTTCCCTTAAGAGTTCAATCACCACCCGCCATTATGGTTACGACAATTGTCACGCCATGGTGTTGAATGCACAGACAAGTCTTGGG
Source organism: Bradyrhizobium sp. LTSP885 (assembly GCF_000938305.1). Lineage (GTDB taxonomy): Bacteria > Pseudomonadota > Alphaproteobacteria > Rhizobiales > Xanthobacteraceae > Bradyrhizobium. The sequence goes on along the minus strand of NZ_JYMT01000016.1, from coordinate 30,693 downwards.
ATTTTGGAAAGCCGGATCCATCGTCGCGGCGTCAGCGCTGCTGGTCCTGCATCCAGTTGCCGCTTCGCCTCGATTGGTTTCACTGGCCTTCAACTCTCAGTTGCAGAGCCCGCAGCAAATGGGGGCCGATGAGCTTCGTCAGAAGCTGACGGCGGCGGCCGGCAAGCGCATTGTCCTGGACGAACGCGCCACCAACGCACTCGGGAGCGAGAACGTCATCCTCGCGGCGACCCAGAGCGGCGCCGTCGACGTGTCGGTGCTGTCGGGTTCGGTGGTCAGTGCGGTGGTCCCCGAACTCGGTGTGTTCGACATTCCCTTCCTGTTCCGCGACGCGGCTCACGCCAAGGCCGTGGCTCAAGGTCCGGTCGGCGCGGCGATCGCCGCCAAATTCGCCGACAAGGGACTGACGCTGCTGGCAATCGGCCGACAGGGCTTTCGAAACGTCACGAATTCCAAACGGCCGATTCGCTCGCCCGAGGATATCAAGGGCCTGAAGATTCGTGTCATTCCGAACCCGATCTATCAGATGACGTTCAAGGCGCTCGGCGCCGAAGTGGTCCCGATGGAATTTCCGCTGGTCTATAACGCGCTGAAGGATGGTCGGCTCGATGGTCAGGAAAATCCGGTGCCGACCATTGCCGGCTCCCGGCTTTATGAAGTCCAAAAATACCTCACCATGACCGGTCACTTCTTCGCGCCGATCGTGTTCATTGCCAACCGCGCCACGTTCGAGCAACTCGCTCCGGCCGACCAGGCCGCGCTGATCGCGGGCGCCAAGGCGGGGGCGGAGGTGACCTGGCAGGCGCAGCTCGATGCTGCCTCGCTCGAACAGGTGCGCAGCAACGGCATGGACGTCATCGAGAAAGTCGAGCGCCAGCCCTTCATCGATGCGGTCAAGACGCTCGATCCTGAATTCGAGAAGCGATTTGGCAAGGATCTGCTGGTCGCCATCCGCTCCACTCAATAAAGAATGCTGGAATTCCCATGAAGTTGTCGCACTTGATGTCCTCGATCGGTGTCCGTCCGCGTGTGTTTGGCGGCTTCGCGCTGGTCCTGAGCTTTCTGGTCCTGCTGGCGGGCTTCGCCACGGTACAGGTCCAGCAGATCGGCGGAACGGTCAACGAACTCGTCACCAGCGCGGCTGGAGACGCCGGTATGTCGCAGACGCGCGCCGCGCTTTTGAGTGCGAACTCCGCGGTCGAGAAGTTCATCCGGACCTGGAATGTCGGCGACAAGGATGCCGCAGCCAAGGCGATCGACGGCGTCGGCAAATTGGCCGACCAGGTCGACCAGCAATTCGGCAAGTTGCAAGCGATCGCGGAAGGCATCGGCCCGGTCAAGTCCGCGCTGGAGACCTATCGTTCGTCGTTCACTGCGGCCGCGGATGCCGCGGATCGTCTGCGCGCGGCCGCCACGAAAACAGACGCCCAGGGCGCGATTGCGGGACTCAATGTCGGCGGCATTCAGGTCGCCCTCGCCAACCGGTCCGATGATGCGGAACGGCTTGTCAACCCGATGCGGCTGGCCGGCGTTGTCGACATGTTGCGGATCACCGTGATGCGCTATGGGGCCACCTTGTCGACGAGCGATGCCGACGACGCCAAGCAGGCGTTGTCCTACGTCCAGATGGCCATCGCAGACACCGAGGCTGAGATTGCAGCGGCGGACGACGCCAAACTGAAGGCGCTGGTCACAACACTCAAGATCGCAATCGCCGCCGATGCGGCGGCGCTGGATGAGGTGATCAAGGTCGCCGGCGATCTGCGCACAAGGCAGGCCGAACTGAAGCAGGCAAGTGCTGCGATCGACGACCAGGTCAACAAGATCAATGCCAAGCTTGGGACCGTGCGCGCCGAGCAGGGTAACAAGACCGCGGCAGCGGTCGATCAGACCAAGCAGACCGTACTCGCGACGGCGGCCGGCGCGCTGCTGCTCGGAGCGGTCCTGGCATGGCTGATCGGCGCCAGCGTATCCGGCCCGATTCGCGGCATGACCGACCGGATGCAATCGCTGGCGGCAGGCGAACTCGATGAACCGATCCCGGGCGGTGAATCCCGCGACGAGATCGGCCGCATGGCGCGTGCCGTCGAGGTGTTCCGCGAAAACGCATTGGCGGTTCGCCGCATGGAGCGCGAGGCCACAGCGCAGCGCGAAGCCACCGAGGCCGATCGCGCCCGCATGATGTCGGATCTCGCCGGCCGCTTCGAGCAGGGCATGCAGGGGGTCATTGCCGGCGTCGGCGGCCGCGCCGACGAGATGGGCCGCAGCGCCGAGGAGTTGGCAAAGGTCGCAGAGCGCGGTCGCGGGCTCGCCGAAGCCGTCGCGACCCGCGCCGAGCAGGCGTCGATGAACGTGCAGACCGTCGCCTCCGCCACGCAGCAACTCTCGGCCTCGATCCGTGAAATCTCGAGCCAGGTGCAGCGCTCCGTCGCGGTGTCGAACCGGGCGACCGATGAGACCAACCGGACGTCCGATTTGATCCACGGGCTGTCGGATGCGGCGGAAAAGATCGGCACCATCATTGCGTTGATTCAGGCCATCGCTAGCCAGACCAATCTGCTGGCGCTGAACGCGACCATCGAAGCGGCGCGGGCCGGTGATGCCGGCAGGGGCTTCGCGATCGTTGCCAGCGAGGTGAAGAATCTCGCCACCCAGACGGCGGAGGCGACCAAGCAGATCGCCAGCCAGATCGCGACGATCCAGGGCGCGACCGGCCAGTCGGTCGAGGCAATCACGCAGTTCGGCTCCACCGTCAGGGAAATGGCTGACATCGCCACCGCGATCGCCGCGGCGGTCGAGCAGCAGGGCGCTGCAACGGGCGAGATCGCGCGCAACGTCGAAGAGGCCGCCAACGGCACCTCGGCAGTGACTCAGGAAATCGGTCAGGTGCGCGCGGTGGCGGGCGAGACCGATGCTGGCGCCGAGGCCGCCCTTACGGCGGCTGCGGCCCTGAAGCAGCAGGCGGATTCGATGAAGTCGAACGTCGACGACTTCCTCCATACCATCCGCTCGGCCGCCTGAGTTCCAGGCCACAAGACCAGCGTCGCGTCACAGCGATTGCGACAGCGACGTCTTCAGTGTCTTGAGCAGCGCCTGCACCGCGGCGGCATCGATGCGGCGTTCGGGAACGGCGGCCTTCACCCACAGTTCCGGGATCGGAAATTCCTTGAGCACCGGCCGCAACGCGCCGTCGCGCAGCGCGTCCGCGACCAGATAATGCGAGATCAGCGCGATGCCGTTGCCGGCGATCGCGCTTTGCGTCAGCACCCGGCCCTCGTTCGAAGAGAGATACGGCCGCACCTGGATGTTGATGCGGCCGCGCGGCCCCTCGAACGGCCATTCCGGCCCGGTCGGCAGGAAGCTGAGGCAGCGATGATCGACCAGGTCGCGCGGATGCTTCGGTGTACCGTGTGTCTTGAGATAGGCCGGCGAGGCGCATACCAACCGCGGCAGCCGGCACAGCGGCTCGTCGACCACGCCGCCAAAGGAATGCGGGAAAGCACCGATCGCAATGTCGAAGCCTTCGGTCACCGGATCGACCGGACGATCGACCATTACGATTTCGAGCTTCACGCTCGGGTTCTGGGTCTGGAACGTGGTGAAGGCTTCCGCCAGCCGCGCGACGGTCAGCGATGTCGGTGCCTTGACGCGCAGATGATCGGTGAGATCGCGATCCTTCTCGCCCATCCGCGACAAGAGATCGCCGACGTCGGCGACGACGCCCCGTGCGCGATGAACATATTGCTGGCCGGCTTCGGTCAGCCGCAATTGGCGGGTCGAGCGATGAAACAGCGCGGTGCCGATCCGCTCCTCCAACTGCGTGACGCGCTTGGCGACCACCGATGTCGCGACGTTGAGTTTTCGCGCGGCAGCGGAGAAGCCGCCGGCATCGGCGGTGGTGAGGAAGGCTTCGAGGTTGACCAGCGTGTCCATGATCTTTCTCGATTCGAGAAAGCTGATTACATAATTTGGTGGATTGTACTCCAATTCGCATCAATTCATAGTTGGCTCAATCAAACTGGTTCAGGGCGGAAATTGCGAATGGCGGCGAGCACGATCGAAGAGCCTGCGCGGCAGGTCCCCCTTTACGGCGAATATGACGTGGTCGTGCTCGGCGGCGGGCCGGCCGGCATCACGGCGGCTGTCGCCGCGGCGCGCGCCGGACGACGGACGCTGCTGATCGAGCGTTACGGATTCCTCGGCGGCATGGGCACCGCGGCGGGGGTGACAAATTTCTGCGGGCTGCACGCCAACCTCTTCGGCGAGATGCATCGGGTGGTGCAGGGCATCGCCTCCGAGTTGCTTGAGCGGATCGACCGGCTCGGCGGACTGAACGCGCCGCATCTGATCCTCGGCAAAATCCTTGCGCAGGCCTATGACACCGCGGCCTACAAGATCGCGGCTGACGACCTGCTGGCGCATCACAAGGTCGACATTCTGTTCCACGCCCTCGGCGCGGGTGTCGTGATGGATGGCCCGCGCATCCGCGCGCTGATGGTCGAGACCAAGGCCGGCCGGCAGGCCGTATTGGCCAGCATCTTCATCGATTGCTCGGGCGACGGCGACCTCGCGGTCTGGGCCGGTGCGCCCTACGAAGTCGGCGACAACGCGGGCGGCATGCTCTACCCCTCGATGATGTTCCGCCTCAACGGCATCGATCCGGTGAAGGCAGGCGACGCGTGGCGGACCATCCCGGCGCTGATGGCAGCGGCCGAGGCAGCGGGGACCCACAAATTCCCGCGCAAATCCGCGATCGTGCGGCCGCAGAAATCGCAGATCGAATGGCGGGTGAATTTCACGCAAGTGACGCGACGCGACGGCGGCGCGATTTCCGGCATCGATCCTGACGACATGACGCGCGGCGAGATCGAGGGCCGCCGCCAGGCGGTCGAGGCCTTCGCGTTCCTGCGCACGGTGCCGGGTTTCGAAAACTCCTACATCGTCGACCTGCCGCCGCAGCTCGGTATCCGTGAAACACGGCGGGTGATCGGCGGCTACATGCTATCAGGCGAGGACGTGCTGGGCTGCGCCTCGTTTACGGATTCGATCGGCGTCAACGGCTGGCCGAAGGAATCCCATGTCCCGGGTGATGTGATCTTCGAGTTTCCGCCGATCCCGGAATCCCGCGGCTACAACGAATTGCCGTATCGCATGCTGGTGCCCGAGGGCGTCGACAATCTCTTGATGGCCGGCCGCTGCGCCTCGATGACCCATGAGGGGCAATCGGCGGCGCGGGTTTCAGGGGCCTGTTTCGTGATGGGTGAGGCGGCGGGAACCGCGGCCGCGCTGGCGCTGTCGGGCAATACGATTCCGCGCGACATTTCCGTCGAAAAGTTGCAACAACAGCTCAACGCGCAGGGGGCTTTCATCGGCCGCGATCAGGCTGTGCCTGCGGGACTTTAGAATGCGCGCGTCCGTTGTTACGGGCCGCGCCGGGTCGGAGGAAGCGGAATGAGGAGTTGGGCGCGGCTTGCAGTGGCGGGNGGGTCTGCTGGCGTGGGCTGCGAGCGGCGTCGCGCAAGCCGATGGTCTCCTGAAGGCCCGGGTTGGCGTGCTGCGCCTGTCGTCCTCTGCGCCGGTGTTCATCGCGCAGGACAAGGGCTATTTTCGCGACGCCGGCCTCGATGTCGAGCTGAAATTCTTCGACGCGGCGCAGCCGATCGCGGTTGCGACCACCTCCGGCGATATCGATGTCGGCATCACCGCATTCACCGCTGGTCTGTATAATCTGGCCGGCAAGGGCACGCTGAAGGTGATCGGCGGCATGAGCCGCGAAAAGGCCGGCTATCCCCTGATCGGCTATTTCGCCAGCAACAACGCCTATGCCGCGGGGCTGAAGTCGCCGAAGGATCTCGCGGGCAAGCGCGTGGCGGTGACCCAGGTCGGCTCCAGCTTCCATTATTCGCTCGGCCTGCTCGCCGACAAATACGGCTTCAAGCTGTCGGACGTGAGGGTCATACCGCTGCAGTCGCTGTCGAATGCGGCCGCGGCGCTGAAGGGCGAGACCGTGGATGCAGCCCTATTGCCGATTTCGACAGCGCGGACGTTGATGGATTCCAACGGCGCGAAGTTTTTAGGTTGGGTCGGCGACGAGACGCCGTGGCAGTTAGGCGCCGTATTCGCCTCGCCGAAGACGCTGACCAATGCGCCGCTGGTGACCAAGCTGCTCGCCGCGCTGGTCCGCGCCGATCGCGAATATCACGACGTCATCCTCGCCGCGGTCAAGGACGGCAAGGCCCCGATCGACGAGACAACAAAACCGCTGCTCGAGATCATCGCCAAATACACCAACCTGCCGGTCGAGCAGGTGGTGGGCAACTGCGCCTATGTCGATCCGGGCGGGAAGCTGGACGTAAAGAACGTCGACAATCAGATCAAGTGGCTGCAGGAGCAGGGTTTCGTCGACAAGGGTTTTGATGCGAGTGCGATCATCGCCAGGGATTATGTGAAGGCGGATTGATGCGGATATGCAACCAGTCGTCATTGCGAGCGAAGCGAAGCAATCCATCGCGCCGCATGTGTGGATGGATGGATTGCTTCGTCGCTCCCGCTCCTCGCAATGACGACATCGGCGACGGGCTGAGCACGACATGGACCTGATCGCCGACCATATCAGCCATCGCTTCGGCACGCTCGAGGTGCTCGACGATGTCTCGTTCCAGGTCGCCGCCGGCGAGGTCGTCGCGATCGTCGGTCCGTCCGGCTGTGGCAAGAGCACGCTGCTGTCGATCCTCGGAGGGCTGCTGCGGCCGACAGAGGGCCGAGCTGAATTGCGCGGTGCGCCGCCGGCCGGCAGCCTCAATCCGCTGACCTTCGTGTTCCAGGATTTTGCCCTGCTGCCGTGGAATACAGTGGAGGAGAACGTCGCGTTTCCGCTGCTGCATACGGGTTTGAGTGCCGGCGAGCGCAATGCCGTGATCGACGATGCGCTTCGCCGCACCGGGCTGACGGATTTCCGTGCCACCTATCCGAAGCAGTTGTCCGGCGGCATGCGTCAGCGCGTCGGCATCGCGCGCGCGCTCGCGGTGCGGCCCGCGATCCTGTTGATGGACGAGCCGCTGTCGGCGCTGGATTCGCAGACCCGCGAGCTGCTGATGGAGGATTTCGTCCGCCTGCTCGCCGATGGCGCGATGGGCGCGGTCTATGTCACGCATAATCTCGAGGAAGCGGTGCGGCTTGCCGACCGCATTGTCGTGCTGTCGCGCCGTCCCGGCCGTATCCAGGAGATCGTGACTGTCACGATGACGCGCGCCGAGCGTGGCGCAGCGGATGCGCGCGGCAAGTTGGCGTCGTTGCAGGGTGATCTGTGGTCGTTGATCCGGAAAGAAGCGATCGATGCCGAGCGCGAGGTCCAGCATGCTTGACCGGGCGGCGCCTGAGACCAAACAGCAATCCGCGGAGACGCCGCGACCGGTCGCGTTTCGCGGTGGCGGCTTTATGCCAGCGGGCAGCCGCTATGCCGGCTGGATCGTGCTCGCGCTGGTCATCGCGGTCTGGCAACTCGCCGGCAGCACGGGTTGGGTCAATCCGCTGTTCCTGCCCGCGCCGTCGGCGATTGCGGTTGCGATCTACAGGCTCGCGATGTCGGGGGCGCTGTGGCAGCACCTCTCATGGTCGATCATGCGGATCGGCACCGGCTGGATCATCGGCACCGCCGCGGGCATCATCGTCGGCTTTGCGATCGGGTTGTCGACCATGGCGCGCGGCGTCGGCATCACCTTCATCTCGGCGCTGTTTCCGATCCCGAAGATCGCGCTGCTGCCGCTTTTGATCCTGTGGCTCGGAATCGGCGAGGAGCCGAAGATCGCGACCATTGCGCTCGGTGTGTTCTTCTCGACCGCGATCTCGGTCTATAGCGGCGTCGATGCGGTGCCGCGCAATCTCATTCGGATGGCGCAAAGCTTCAACGTGCCGTTCCACGCCATCGTCCGCCGCGTGATCTGGCCGGGCGCGCTGCCTTCGATCCTGTCCGGTTTCCGCATCACCGCATCGGTCGCGCTGCTGCTGGTGGTGAGCGCCGAGATGATCGGCGCGCAATACGGCATCGGTGCTTTCGTGCTGCAGGCCGGCAATCTGATGCAGACCGATCAGCTGCTCGCCGGTGTCGTGATCCTGTCGCTGTTCGGGCTCGCGGTGGGCAGGTTGATCAATTTGCTGGAAGTGCGGCTATTGCACTGGCGGTGAAGACACGCTGCTGGCCACAACACCGACGTCGTCCCGGCGAAAGCCGGGACCCATAACCACAGGGAGTGGTTGTTAGAAGTACCTGGGGCCACAGCATCTTCAAAAACAGCGGGCGGTGGTTATGGGTCCCGGGTCGCGCTGCGCTTGCCCGGGACGACGGCCTTACGCGTTGCCCCGATCCTCGCGGAACAGATCGAGCTTCTGCTGCACCGGGCGGTCGGAGAACGAGAACAGCACGGAATCGGCGTCGGCCTCATGGGTGACCCAGCGCCAGCTCGGCACCACGAACAGATCGCGCGGGCCCCACTCGAAGGTTTCGTCGCCGACCCTCGTACGGCCCTTGCCTTCGATCGCGGCGAACACGGTCGCATCGGTGGACCGATAGCGCGCGGTCTTGAAGCCTTTCGGCAGCAGCTGGATGAAGGTGCCGATGGTCGGCATTGCGAAGTCGCCGGTCTCGGGATTGGAGAATTTCAGCTTCAGGCCGTGGCAGGCATCCCATTCATTGCTGGCCTTGGCCTGCTCCAGCGCCTCGCGGGTGTACTCGTAAGGGTAGTTGAAGATCGGTGAGGTTTTTGAGGTCCGCTTCTGGTCCACGGGCAGGAGGTTATGGCCGTAGCGCGCAAAGCTGTCGCCGGCGGGCCTGGAGATTTGCTGTTGGTCCTCCTTGGAGCCTTCGGCAAACGAGCAATCGAAGAACTGCACCATCGGGATGTCGAGCCCGTCGAGCCAGAACATCGGCTCGTTGGTTTCGTTGGAATGGTCGTGCCAGGTCATCGACGGCGTGATGACGAAATCGCCCGGCGACATCGCCGTGCGCTCGCCATCAACAGCGGTAAACGCGCCCTTGCCCTCGAGCACGAAGCGCAGCGCCGATTGCGCATGGCGATGGGCCGGCGCGACGTCACCCGGAATCACCATCTGCACGCCGGCAAACAGCGAGGTCGTGATCTTCGACTGGCCGCGCAGGCCGGGATTTTCCAATACCAGCACGCGGCGCTCGGCTTCCTTGGCCGTGATCAGTCGACCGGCCTCGTTCATGTAATCGCGGATCTGGTCGAACTTCCACAAATGCGGGCGGCAGGCGCTCCGCGGCTCCGGCGTGATCAGATCGTTCATCACGTTCCACAGCGCCGAGAGGTTTTCGCCGTCGATCTTCTGGTAGAACGCCTCGCGCTCCGGGGTCTTCTGCACGGCTTCCATGGGGGCCTCCCGTTATTATCGTTGAGATTGACAGCATACTGACAATATGGATAGCGTCAACGTCACGCAACAAGCCAAACGAGAAAATTGCAGGGAGGTTCCGATGAAGCTGCATGGCTATTTCCGCAGCAGCGCGTCCTACCGGGTCCGGATCGCGCTTAATCTGAAGGGCCTGACGCCAGAGCATCTGCCGCATCACCTGCGCAAGGGCGAACAATGCGCGCCCGCCTACCTCGCGATCAATCCGCAGGGGCTGGTGCCGACGCTGGAGGACGATGCAGGTGCGATCCTCACCCAGTCGCTCGCGATCATCGAGTGGCTGGATGAGACCAATCCCAATCCGCCGCTGCTGCCGAAGGATCCGCTGCGTCGCGCCAAGGTGCGGGCTTTCGCGCAGGCGATCGCCTGCGACACCCATCCGGTGCAGAATTTGAAAGTGCTGGCGCGGCTGCGTCAGCTCGGTTTGCCCGAAGAGAAGGTGACGGAATGGGCGGCCTGGGCCAACCGCGAGGGATTATCGGCGTGCGAGACCCTGATCGCCGGGGAGGCCGGGCCGTTCTGCTTCGGCGACATACCGACGCTTGCTGATCTCTGTCTGGTGCCGCAGCTCGCCAATGCACGGCGCTTTGGCGTCGATCTCGCGGCCTATCCGCGCCTGCTCAAGGCAGAAGCCGCTGCGAAGCAGGTGAAGGCATTCGTGGACGCGGCCCCGGACAAGCAACCCGATGCCGAGTAGCAAGCCAACGTCAGTGACGATGGACGCGGTCTATGCCGCGCCCGGCTATCTGTTCCGGCGCATGCAGCAGATCGCGGTCGCGCTGTTTGTCGAGGAGTGCAAGGCGTTCGATTTGACGCCGGTGCAATATGCCGCGCTGGTCGCGATCTCGACCCATCCCGGCATCGACGCCACCCGGCTCTCGGCGGTGATCGCCTTCGACCGTTCGACGCTCGGCAACGTGATCGAGCGGCTGGAGGCCAAGGAGTTCATCACCCGCAAGCCGACGCTTGAGGACCGGCGCGTCAAGCTGCTCTACCTCACCAAGGCTGGCGCCGCTGCGCTTGATAACATCATGCCTTCGGTCGAGAAGGCCCAGGCACGGATGCTGCAGCCGCTGAAGCCGGCCGACCGCAAGACCCTGCTGGCGCTATTGACCCAGCTGGTCGATCTCAACAACGAGGCCTCGCGCGTGCCGCTGCGCGCCGAGGACGCGCTCGAACATCTCGGGAAGTCGGGCTGATGGCGGAGACTAAACCCGTCCTGATCGCGGGCGGCGGCATCGGCGGGCTCGCCGTGGCGCTGGGGCTCGCGCAAAGGGGCATCCGCTCGATCCTGCTGGAGAAGGCGTCCACGCTCGGCGAGATCGGTGCCGGTATCCAGCTCGGGCCGAATGCATTCCACGCCTTCGACTATCTCGGCGTCGGTGAAGCCGCGCGCAACATGGCCGTCTATATCGATCAGCTCCGGCTGATGGATGCGCTCACCGCCGAAGAGATCACCCATATCGATCTCGGTGACAGCTTCCGCACGCGCTTCGGCAATCCCTATGCGGTGGTTCATCGCGGCGACCTGCATGGCGTGTTCCTGCGCGCCTGCCAGAGCCACGAGCTGGTCGAGCTGCGCGTCTCTAGCGAAGTGGTCGGCTACGAGCAGGATGGTTTATCCGTGACCGCAAAGCTAGGCGACGGCGAGCGGATCACCGGGCGGCTGCTGATCGGCGCTGACGGCCTCTGGTCGAACATCCGCAAGCAGGTCACGGCAGATGGCCCGCCGCGCGTCTCCGGCCACACCACCTATCGCTCGGTGATTCCGACCGAGCAGATGCCGGAGGATCTGCGCTGGAACGCAGCAACGCTGTGGGCCGGCCCGAAATGCCACATCGTGCATTATCCCCTTTCGGGCTGGAAGGTGTTCAACCTCGTCGTCACCTATCACAACGACGCGCCGGAGCCGGTTGCAGGCAAGCCGGTATCGGAGGAGGAGGTGATGAAGGGTTTTCGCCACGTCCATGAGCGGGCCCAAAGCATCATCCGCCACGGCACCAACTGGAAGCTCTGGGTGCTGTGCGACCGCGAGCCCACCGAGCACTGGATCGACGGCCGCGTGGTGCTGCTCGGCGACGCCGCGCATCCGATGCTGCAATATTTCGCACAAGGCGCCTGCCAGGCGATGGAGGACGCGGTGTGCCTGTCGCATATGCTGGCCCATCACGACGACCCGGCGGCGGCACTCGAAGCCTACCGTATCAGGCGCTTCCCGCGTACCGCGCGCGTGCAACTGATGTCGCGCGCGATCGGCGAGCACGTCTATCACCCCGCCGGCGAGCATGCCCGAATCCGCAACGCGGTGATGAGTGCGAAGTCGCAAGAGGAGTGGTGCGACGATATCGCGTGGCTGTATGGCGGGACTGGGTTGCTGGCATAACCACTGTCGTCCCGGGCAAGCGAAGCGCGACCCGGGACCCATAACCACCGATGTCAAGGTTATGCGACGCTGGGGCCACGGCGCGCCGCAACAACAAGCATTTGTGGTTATGGGTCCCGGCTTTCGCCGGGACGACGTCGAATGTGTGGTTGTTGCGTCCGGATACGGTGGAACTACATCCGCATCACCGCCTGCCGGTCGATCTTGCCCGTTCCGGTCTTCGGCAGTTCGTCGATGAATTTTACCTCGCGCGGGTACTTATACGGCAGCAGCTTCGCCTTGACGTAATCCTGCAGCCGCCGCGTCGCTTCGCCGCTGTCGAAACCGCTGCGGTTCATCACCACCACCGCCTTCAGCGTCATGCGGCGATCCGGCAGTTCCGCGGCATAGACGGCGCATTCGCGGACGTCGGGATGATCGGCAAGGCAGAGCTCGACTTCGAGCGGATAGACCCATTGGCCGGAGATCTTGATCAGATCGTCGGCGCGGCCGCGGAAGAAGTGGAAGCCGTCGCTGTCGCGCACGAAGCGGTCGCCGGTGTAGATCCACCCCTGTTCGCGCACAGTCTCGGCGGTCTTGTCGGGCCGGTTCCAGTACAGCGGCGTCGCGGAATCGCCGCGCACCCACAAAATGCCTTCCTCGTCGTCGGCGACCTCGCGGCCGTCACTGTCGCGCAGCATGATCTCGTAGCCGGGGACGCGCAGGCCGGCGGCGCCGAGCTTCTTGTTGTCCGCGCGGTTGCAGAGATAGATGTGCAGCACCTCGGTCGAGCCGAGGCCTTCGATGATCTCGAGCCCGGTCAGCGCCTTCCAGCCGTTGAAGACTTCCGCCGACAGAACCTCGGCGGCGGAGACCGCCATTCGCAGCGAGGAGAAGTCGGTGGCATCTGCACCCTCGGCCTTGGTCAGCGAGATGTAGAGCGTCGGCAGACCGAAGAACACGGTCGGGCGATATTGCTCGATCGCCGCGAAGATCGATGCCGGCTTCGGCTGGCCCGGCAGCAGCAGCGTGGCGGCGCCGACCGAGAACGGGAAGGTGATCGAATTGCCGAAGCCATAGGCGAAGAAGATCTTTGGGACCGAGAAGCAGATGTCGTCGGGCGTCAGTGTCAGAACGCTGCGGGCGAACGCCTGCTCGCTATAAGCCATATCGTGCTGCAGATGCACGATGCCCTTGGGGCGGCCGGTCGAACCCGACGAATACATCCAGAACGCCATCTCGTTGCGATCCGTGTCGGCCTCGTCGAGCTCGCTGCCAAATCCTCGCAGCCATTCGTCGGCAACGCGCGCATCTGCCACGGCGTGATCGCCGACTAAGCCGTTGACGACGACCAGCGTGCGCAGCGGCGTGTCCTTGCACGCTTCAGTGTTGAAGCGCGAACAAAATTCGGCGTCGGCGACGGCGACCTGCGCGCTGGCATCCGACAGATAGAATTGCAGCAGGTCCGGCGCGGTCAGCGTGTTGATCAAGAGCGGCACGAAGCCCGCGCGCACCGCGCCAAAAAACGCCGCCGGATAGGCCGGGGTGTCGTCGAGGAACAGCAGGATGCGGTCGCCGCGCTTGAGCCCCAGTGATCGAAAGCCGTGGCCCCAGCGCGCGGCCTCGGCGCAGAGCTCGCGATAGCTGTGCTTGCCGGCCGGGCCGATCAGCGCCGTGCGTTCGGCGTTTCCGTTGGTGAGATTGTCGAACAGGATGCGGCTTGCATTGTAGCGCTCGGGAACGGCAAAGCCGATTTCGCGCGCACCGAGGTTGTCCGGCGGGACCTGATCGACGATTGCAGTCATGACTTACCCTTCGCGGCTTCATAGCGGGCCATGAAGGCCGGCGACATCGTGCGCAGCCGCGCATTGTCGATCCGGCCGGAGCGGGTGATGTAGCTGTAGGCGAAATCCATCAGGTCGAGCGTCATGTGCGTGGGGAAATGCTCGTACCAGTCGGCGCTGGTGCGCGCGGCGGTGACGAGCTTCTTCACGATCGGTTTGCGCTCGCTTTCATAGCGCGCCAGCGCAGCCGGAATGCCATTCTCCGCTTCAAGCGCCTTGGTCAGCGCGATCGCATCCTCGATCGCAAGCCGCGTGCCGGAGCCGATCGAGAAATGCGCCGAATGCAGCGCGTCGCCGATCAGCACCATGTTGCCGTGCGACCAGCGCTCGTTCCAGATCCACGGGAAGTTACGCCACACCGACTTGTTCGAGATCAGCCGATGGCCCTCCAGTGTCGCCGCGAACATTTGTTCGCAGATCGCCTGCGAGTCCTCGATGCTCCCGTCGGCGAAGCCATAAGCCGCCCAGGTCGCCGCGTCGCACTCGACCAGGAATGTGCTCATGTCCTTGGCATAGCGGTAATGATGCGCGTTGAAGCTGCCGAGCTCGGTCGCGACGAAGGTCTGCGACAGCGTCGCGAAGGTCTTGGTGGTGCCATACCAGGCGAACTTGTTGCTCGAATGCGACACCGAGGCGCCGAACGCGGTCTCGAAATCGCGGCGAACCATCGAGTTCAGCCCGTCGGCGGCAACGATCAAATCGTAATCGCGGAGCTGGTCGACCGATTGCACCGATGTATCAAAGCGCGGCGTGACGCCGACGCTGCGAACGCGCCCTTGCAGGAGCGTCAGCAACGCCAGCCGGCCGATCGAGGCAAAGCCGACGCCGTCGATCTCGACGCTTTCGCCGCGTAAATTGAGCGTGATGTTCTGCCAGCTCTCCATCTGCGGCGCGATGGCGTCGACCGTATCGGGGTCGTCGGCACGCAGGAAGTCCAGCGCCTGCTCGGAGAACACCACGCCAAAGCCCCAGGTGGCGCCGGCGGCGTTCTGTTCGAACAGGTCGATCTCGGCGTCCGGATGACGCTTCTTCCAGAGATAGGCGAAATAGAGCCCGCCGGGCCCTCCGCCGATCACGGCGATCCGCAACGTCTGCCTCCCAGATTGACAGTGTACTTACAATTTCGCCGACACTAATCCGCCTCCGGTGGGAACGCCAGAGGGAAAATGCGCAGCGTTACTTCTTCTCCGCCTCGCCCAGCACCTTCTTGCAGGCCGGCGTCAGCCTGTCGCTCTCCTTGGCGAGGCAGGCGATGATGCGTCCGCCGCCGGGCGTCACGTCCTTGCAATATTTCTGGTAGTCGCCCATGCAGGCGTCGCGCTGCGCGGCGGTCAATTGCTGGGCCAACGCGGCACTTGATGCGCTGAGCAGCGCGGCGGTCAGGATGATACGCAGCATCGGTTGCTTCCTTCTCCGGAGCAATTGAACCTATTGCGCCGCGAACGACGCCAGCACGTCGCGACACTCCGGCGAGAGCGAGCCCGCATTGGTCGCCAGGCACTGCATGATCCGGCCGCCGCCGGGTTGAACGCCGCCGCAGATCGAGCGAACATCGGCACCGCAGGCCGAGCGCAGCACGAACAGCTCTTCGCGTGGCCGCATCGGCCGTAGCATGATCACGGTCGGCGCAGCCGGGGGCGCCGCGGCAGGTGCGGAGCCTCCACCGCTCGCGGCGGCAACCGCCCGCTCGCAGCCCGGCGAGAGCCTTGCCTTGTTCTTCTCCAGGCACTGTAGCGCCGGCGCGCCGCCGGTCGGCACACCAGCGCAAACGCTGGGATAATCGGACCGGCAGGCGCTGCGGATCGCGGAGATCTGCGCGCTGCTCGGCTTCCTGGCCGTTGCCTTCGGCGCTGCGGCCTCTGCGGCGGGCTTGGCGGCCGGTGCGGCGGGAGCCGCTTCCGTCTTCGCTGGAGCGGAGTCGGCCTTCGGCGCGGACTCGGCGGGCGGCGCTTCAACCGCACGCACCGCACCGGCGCAGCCCGGAGCGAGGCTCGCCATGTTCTTCTGCAGGCATTGCAGCGACGCCGCGCCGCCCGGCGGGATGCTGGAGCAATGCGCGATGTAGTCGTTGCGGCATTGCGACTTGATGGCGTCGCGCTGGGCCTGGGTGGGCGCCTGCGCCAGGGCCGGTGCGGCGTTCACGAATGCGGCCAGTGCGAACAAAGCCGAAAGCGTTGCCGCACGTCTCAACGTGATGGTCATTTTCACTCAATCCCTTTGTTGTCGCCGGAAGCCGCCGCTTCAACCGAAGTCAATTTATGAAAAGTCTTGCTGTAACAACCTCAGCGGGCGACATCATTTTCGGTTTCGAGTTCCACGGCAAGCAGATTGTTGCTATGGACTACATCAAGCTGGCCTTCGCCCGACACGACGTCTTCGATAAGCATTCTGAATCGAGGCTTGGACATGAGGCATGCGCGCATACCGGTACATTCCACGCTAAGCGATTTTGTGCGACTGCGAACGCCGCGCGTGATGCGCATTGCTTTCGTCACGGCAGCCTTCGTCAGTTTAAGTGCCTGCGAACAAAATAGTTTTGTTCCGCCCCCAGCCCCGAAGGTCGAGGTTGCGCCGCCGGTGCAGCGCGCCATCACGCGCTATCTCGACGCCACTGGGAATACCGCGCCGATCAAGAGCGTCGATCTGGTCGCGCGCGTGCAGGGCTTTCTGCAGGCGATCAATTATCAGGACGGGACCTTCGTGAAGGAGGGGACCACCCTGTTCACGATCGAGCCGGAGACCTACAAGCTGAAGCTCGAGCAGGCGCAAGCCGCCGAAGTCGGTGCGCAGGCGACGGTGAAGCAGGCCGAGGCCGACTTCAAGCGGCAGTCGGACCTGGTGCAGCGGCAGGCGGTCTCGCAGGCGACGCTGGATAGCTCGACCTCCTCGCGCGACAACGCGCAGGCCAGTCTGCAGCAGGCCCAGGTCAACACCAGGATCGCCGCGGTCAATTACGGCTACACAAATGTGGCCGCGCCGTTCGACGGCATCGTCAGCAATCATTTGGTCTCGGTCGGCGAATTGGTCGGCGTCGCGTCGCCCACCCAGTTGGCCACCATCGTGCAGCTCGACCCGATCTATGTGAATTTCAACGTCAGCGAACAGGATGTGCAGCGCGTGCGCGACGAAGCGCGCAAGCGCGGCATGACGACAAACGAGATCAGGCAATTGCCGATCGAGGTCGGCCTGCAGACCGAAACCGGCTATCCGCACAAGGGCAAGCTCGACTACATCTCGCCGACGGTCAATCAGTCGACCGGCACGCTTCCGGTGCGTGGCCTGGTGCCCAATCCGGATCGGGTGCTGCTGCCGGGATTCTACGTCCGCGTTCGCGTGCCCTTCGACAAGCAGGAGAATGCGCTGCTGGTGCCCGACACCTCGATCGGCAGCGACCAGGCCGGGCGCTACGTGCTGGTGGTCAACGCCGACAATGTGGTCGAGCAGCGCAAGGTGCAGACCGGCCCGCTCGATGATGGCTTGCGCGTCATCGAGAGCGGCCTGAAGCCGGACGATCGGGTCGTGACCGCCGGGCTGCTGCGCGCGATCCCCGGGCAGAAGGTCGATCCGCAGGTTCAGAAGAGCGACGCGGCGCCGGCACCGGCCAAATAGGGGCGCGCCATGATTTCGAAATTCTTCATCGAGCGCCCGGTTCTTTCCAACGTCATCGCGATCCTGATGGTGCTGCTCGGCGGCGTGGCGCTATATAATCTCGCGGTCGCGCAATATCCCGACGTGGTGCCGCCGGCCGTTCAGGTGACGACGCGTTATCCCGGTGCATCGGCGAAAACCGTCGTCGACACCGTGGCGCTGCCGATCGAGCAACAGGTCAACGGCGTCGAGGACATGCTCTACATGCAGTCCTACAGCGGCGCCGACGGCACCTATTCGCTGACGGTGACCTTCAAGATCGGCACCGACCTCAACTTCGCGCAGGTGCTGGTGCAGAACCGCGTCTCCAGCGCGCTGTCGCAGCTGCCGCAGGCGGTGCAGAACCAGGGCGTCACGGTCCAGAAGAAGTCGACCTCGATCCTGCTGTTCGTGACGCTGACCTCGCCGAACGAGACCTACGACAGCTTGTTCCTGTCGAACTACGCGACCATCAACATTCGTGACGAGCTGTCGCGGCTATCAGGCGTCGGCAACGTCACGGTGTTCGGCGCCGGACAATATTCGATGCGGGTCTGGCTCGATCCGAACAAGCTGCAGGTGCGCGGGTTGATGCCGCAGGACGTCATCCAGGCGATCCAGCAGCAGAGCCAGCAGGTCACGGCCGGCCAGGTCGGCGCGCCGCCGACGCCGGCGGGGCAGGCGTTCCAGTACACGCTGAATGTCAACGGCCGGCTCGACGACAAGGCCCAGTTCGAGGATATCATCGTCAAAACAGGCAGTGTCGGCGACGTCACCCGCGTCCGCGACGTTGGCTGGGTCGAACTCGGCGCGCAGACCTACAGCCAGATATTCTCGTTGAACCAGAAGCCGGCCACCGGCATCGGCGTGTTCCAGTCGCCGGGCGCCAATGCGCTGCAGGTCGAAAAGGCCATTCAGAGCAAGATGGCCGAGCTGGCCAAGCAGTTCCCGCAGGACATCAAATACGACACGCCGTTCGACACCACCAAATTCGTCAATGCCTCGATCGAAGAAGTTTACAAGACGCTGCTCGAGGCCGGCCTGCTGGTGCTGGTCGTGATCCTGGTGTTCCTGCAGGACTGGCGCGCGATGCTGGTGCCGGCGACCACCGTGCCGGTCACCATCATCGGCGCCTTCGCCGCGATGGCCGCGCTCGGTTTCACGATCAATTTGTCGACGCTGTTTGCGATCGTGCTCGCGATCGGCATCGTGGTCGATGACGCCATCGTGGTGGTCGAGGGCGCCGCGCACAATATCGAGCGTGGCATGAATGGGCACGACGCCGCGATCAAGGCGATGGACGAATTGTTCGGACCAATCGTCGGCATCACGCTGGTCTTGATCTCGGTGTTCCTGCCGGCGGCCTTCCTGCCAGGGCTGACCGGGCGGATGTACGCGCAATTCGCGCTGGTGATCGCCGCGACCGCGCTGCTCAGCGCGGTCAATGCCGCGACATTGAAGCCGACGCAATGCGCGCTGTGGCTGCGTCCGCCGGTGCCACCAGAGCAGCGCAATTTCTTCTACCGCGGCTTCAACGCGGTCTATGACCGGCTGGAGCGCGGCTATGCAAGGCTGGTCGGCCGCATTGCCGCGCACGCCAAGGTGTCGGTCGCAATTGCGCTGATCCTGATTGGGCTCGCCGGCTACGGCCTGTCGCGGGTGCCGACCGGCTTCATCCCGATCGAGGACCAGGGCTATCTGCTGGCGGCCGTACAATTGCCCGACGGCGCGGCGCTGGACCGCACCCAGCACGTGCTCGACCGAGTCACCGAGATCGCCGGCAAGACGCCTGGAGTCGAGCAGGTCGTCAGCATTGCCGGCATCTCCGCGCTCGACAATTCGTCGAGCCTTGCCAATGCCGGCGTCGCCTATCTCATCTTGAAGGACTGGGGCGCGCGCGCGAAGGGCGAGGACCTGCGCTCGCTGGTCTATGGTCTCAACGACAAGCTCGCGGTGATCCCGGAGGCGCGCATCCTGGTGATCCCGCCGCCGCCGATCCAGGGTATCGGCAATGCCGCGGGCTTTGCCATGCAGGTCGAGCTGCGCGACGGCAACGCCGATTACGGCAAGCTGCAGGCGGTGACCGGCGCGATCGTCCGCAATGCGCAGACCCAGAGCGCGCTGCAGCGCGTGCAATCGTCGTTCCGCTCGATGGTGCCGCAATTCGACGTCGAGGTCGACCGCATCAAAACGCAGACCCTGCACGTCACGACCGACCAGATCTTCTCGACATTGTCGTCCTATCTCGGCGCGAGCTACGTCAACCAGTTCACCAGGTTCGGCCGCACCTTCCAGGTCTACACCCAGGCCGACGCCCAGTTCCGCCTGACCTTGCGCGATATCGAGAACCTGATGGTGCGCAACAGCCAGGGCGACATGATCCCGCTCGGCACGGTCGCGACAATCACGCCGTCGGTCGGACCGTCGCTGATCAGCCTCTACAATCTCTATCCGTCGGCAACCGTCATCGGCCTGCCCGCGCAGGGCTACGCATCTGGCCAGTCGATGGCGCTGATGGAGGAGATCGCCGCAAAAACCCTGCCGCCCGGCTCCGGCTTTGAGTGGACGGCGATGTCGTACCAGGAGAAGGCGGTCGGCGGTCAAATCTACTACACGTTCGCCCTGGCGCTGCTGCTGGTCTATCTCGTGCTCGCTGGACAATATGAGAGCTGGTACGCGCCGATCTCGGTGATATTAGCCGTGCCGCTGTCGCTGCTCGGCCCGACGCTGGTGCTGACGTCGTTGCGGATCGACAACAACCTCTACACCCAGATCGGCATCATCCTGCTGATCGCGCTGTCCGCGAAAAACGCGATCCTGATCGTCGAGGTCGCGCTCGAGCATCATGTGCGCGACGGCAAGCCGGTGCTGGAGTCGGCCATCGACGCCGCCCGCGCCCGATTCCGGCCGATCCTGATGACGTCCTTTGCCTTCATCCTCGGTGTGCTGCCGCTTGTTATCGCGACCGGCGCCGGCGCCAACGCCCGCAAATCGATCGGCATCACGGTGTTCTCAGGCATGATCGCCTCGACCTGCCTCGCGGTGCTGTTCGTACCGGCGTTCTTCGTCGTGGTGCAGAACTTTGAGAACTGGCGCAAGGCGAGGAGGGCGGCCGGACCGCAAGTGGCGCCGCAGCCGTCAGGCACGGTGCACTGAAGCTTCCCCTGCCCGTTCTTCGCCTGCACGATTTCTGAATAATGGAAGAATAGCGGTGAGTTGCCCGACGTGTCAAGCGTCCGAGTCGGGCGCCGGCAACCGCCGGCTACTTTGCATGGGGTTGTTTTCGATATTTTGGCAGGCGCGTTGGGTGGGCACGGCGCGAGCGCCTTTGCCCACCCAACGGCCTCTCGCTGCGAGCTACACCTTCACCATCCGCTTGCCGCGGTTCTCGCCGGCGAGCAGCCCGATCAGCGCGCTCGGCGTGTTCTCGATGCCGTCGATGACGTCCTCCTGCACCTTCAGCTTGCCCGAGGCGACCCAGGACTGCAGCTCAGCGAGGGCGGCGTCGCGCTGGTCCATGTAGTCCATCACGATGAAGCCTTGCATGATCAGCCGCTTCACCACGATCAGGCCGGGCACGCCGCGCGGGCCGTGCGCGGAGGGGGCGCCGTCATATTGCGAGATCGCGCCGCAGCAGGAGATGCGGCCGCGGTTGTTCATCTGCGCGAGGCAAGCCTCAAGGATGTCGCCGCCGACATTGTCGAAATAGACGTCGATACCCTTGGGCGCCGCGGCGCGCAGCGCCTTGTAGGTGGCGCCATCCTTGTAGTCGACCGCCGCATCGAAGCCGAGTTCGCTGGTCAGCCAGTGGCACTTGTCCTTGCCGCCGGCAATGCCGACGACGTGGCAGCCTTTGATCTTGGCGATCTGGCCGACGATCGAGCCGACCGAGCCGGCGGCGGCCGATACCACCACGGTCTCGCCCTCCTTCGGCTTGCCGACATGGAGCAGGCCGAAATAAGCGGTCAGTCCGGCAATGCCGTAGACGCTCAGCAGATGCGTCATCGGTTCGAGCTTCGGCATCTTGGAAAGGTGCTTTGCCGGCACCGCGGCATAGTCCTGCCAGCCGGTGTCGCCGAACACGATGTCGCCGGCCTTCAGGCCCGGGTCCTTCGACGACACCACTTCGGCGATGCCGCCGCCGGCCATCACGGTGTTGGCCTCGACCGCGGCGCGGTAGGTGGCGCCATGCATCCAGGCGCGGTTGGCGGCGTCAAGCGAAATGTAGCGCGTCCGCAGCAGCGCCTCGCCGTCCTTCGGTTCGGGGATCGCGCCCTTGGTCAGGCGAAAATGCTCGGGGCCAAGCTTGCCGGTCGGCTTCTCAACAAGCAGGATCTGGCGATTGACGGTGTCGTTCATGGTGACATCTCCCCTCTGATTGATCTCTCCGGATGCAGTTTGACTGCGCCGCAGGCGGTGTTTGCACAGATTGTGCGCTGCATGAAGGCTAGTCCGCGTGCTGGCATTCCACAACGGGAACGTTTTGGCCAAGTCCCGCAAAGGTCAACGGGACGCGATGCGTGTTGCATAGGTGCGTAAATCTGCCACACTTGCCCCAGCTGGAACTTACGGGGGTAAGAATGTCGAACAGGTTTACGCAGTACATCCTGATTGCGATGGTCCTTGGCATCGCGATGGGGACGATCATCTTCAACTATCTTCCTGACAGCCGCGCCGAGATCGCAGCTGATGTCAATCTGATCGCGATGCTGTTCCTGCGCCTGATCAAGATGATCATCGCGCCGCTGGTGTTCGCAACCCTCGTCGGCGGCATCGCCCATATGGGCTCGGGTGCCAAGCTCGGGCGCATCTTCGCCAAGACCATGGGCTGGTTCGTCTCCGCGTCATTCATCTCGCTGCTGCTCGGCCTCGTGATGGTCAATCTGCTGCAGCCGGGCGCCAACTTCCCCGGCACGCTGCCCGACAAGGCGCAGTCGACCGGCCTGCCGGTGTCGGCGTTCTCGATCGAGAAATTCCTGACCCACCTCATCCCGACCTCGATCGCGGATGCGATGGCGCAGAATGAGATCCTGCAGATCGTGGTGTTCGCGGTGTTCTTCGCGGTGGCGCTCGGCGCCATGCCGGAGCGTGCCAAGCCGCTGATGGCGCTGATCGACGATCTCGGCCACATCATGCTCAAGGTCACCAGCTACGTGATGCTGTTCGCGCCGATCGCGGTGTGGGCCGCGATCACGGCGACCGTGGCCAAGAACGGCCTTCTGGTGCTGTGGAAGCTGATCGTCTTCATGGGCGGCTTCTATGTCTCGCTAATGCTCCTGTGGGGCATCCTGGTCATCGTCGGCTTCATCGTCATCGGGCCACGGTACAGTCACTTGCTGCGGCTGATCCGCGAGCCGCTGATGATCGCGTTCTCGACCGCCTCGTCGGAGGCGGCCTATCCGAAGACGCTGGAGGGGCTGAACAAGTTCGGCGCCTCGTCGCGGATCTCGGCCTTCGTGCTGCCGCTCGGTTACTCGTTCAATCTCGACGGCACGATGATGTACTGCACTTTCGCGAGTATCTTTATCGCGCAGACCTACCACATCGAGATGTCGCTCGGCACGCAGTTCGCGATGCTGGCGACGCTGATGATCACCTCGAAGGGCGTCGCCGGCGTGCCGCGCGCCTCCCTCGTCGTGATCGCCTCGACGCTCGGCCAGTTCGGCATTCCCGAGGCCGGTCTGTTGATGATCATGGGCATCGATACCTTCCTCGACATGGGCCGCAGCGCCACCAACGTGATCGGCAACTCGCTGGCGACGTCGGTGGTCGCGAAGTGGGAAGGCGAGCTGAAGGCCGAGCACGAGCTCGGGCCTGATGAGGCTGTGCCTTCCGATGCCATTGCGGGTGACGCTGTGCCGGCACATTGACGGGAGGGATGCATGCATCGCTCCCGATCGAGGCCGCTACGGGCTGAGCGCCCGCCGTTGTCGGCATGCTTGCTGGCAGCAAGTCTGCTGTCAGCCTGTCTGCTGGCAGCGCCGGCTGTCGCGCAGTCGGCCGGCGAGGGGCTCAGCCCCACGCTCGCTAATATCAAGGCCACCCACAGCGTGCGGGTCGGCTATCGCGAGAGCTCGCCGCCGTTCTCGTTTGTCGACCATTCCAACCGGCCGATCGGCTACAGCCTCGAACTGTGCGACGCAATCGTCGACGAGATCGGGGCCGAGGTCGACGACACCGGCCTGAAGATCGACTACGTCAAGGTCACCTCCGACGACCGTATTCCGGCGGTCGTCGACAAGAAGATCGATCTCGAATGCGGATCGACCACGGCGAACGCCGAGCGCGGCAAGCAGGTGGCGTTCTCGCCGCTGATGTTCGTGGCCGGCACCAAGCTGATGGTGCCGAAGGCATCTGGCGTGACCCAGGTCGCCGATCTCAAGGGCAAGACGGTGGTGGTGACCAAGGGCACCACCAACGAGCAGGCGATGCACAATGTCGACGCCAAGCAGTCGCTTGGCCTCAACATCGTCGTCGCCGGCGACCACGAGCAATCCTACCAGATGCTGGTGGACGGCAAGGCGGATGCGTTCGCGACCGACGACATCCTGCTCTACGGCCTGATCGCGCGGCACAAGTCGCAGGACAAGTTCCGCGTCACCGGCGATTATCTGTCCTACGATCCCTACGGCATCATGTACCGCAAGGGCGAACCGCAGATGAAGGACGTGGTGGAGCGCGCCTTCCGCAAGCTCGCCTCCAACCGCGACATCGTTCCGCTCTACAACAAATGGTTTGTCTCTCGGCTGCCGACCGGCGAGAAACTCAATGTCCCGATCTCGCCGCAACTCGAAGAGGCTTTCAAGGTGCTGGACGACGCCCAGAGCAACTAGCGGCGTCGCCTCGCAAACATCGACGTCGTCCCGGCCTGGTGCGCAATTGCGCACGGGAGCCGGGACCATACGCCGTGATCGATCGAGAGGCGCGGTCGGAGTTACCTCCCGCAACAACTGACATTTGTGATTATGGGTCTCGGCCTTCGCCGGGACGACGAGATTGTGCGAACACCTCATCCAGCGCCGCGTAGTACGCCGCTTCGACCAGCTCCGGATGCAGCCTACCCAGTGCTTCCATCTTCACCCCGGAATTCACCTCGAGGATTTGCCAGCTTCCATCGGCGCGCACCACATCGATCGAGGCGAAGCGGATGCGAAGCGCCTGTGCGGCCTCGATCGCGAGGGCGACGCAGGCGTCACGATCGGGACTCTCGGTCAGCAACATCGGCGCGGCGCCTGAGTCGAGATTGTGCCGCCAGTTGAGGATGCGTCGCTCGCCGACCGGCAGAATGGCGTCGAGTTCGGCGGCAGAGAAATCCTCAGTGATGATCTCGAGCTGTTGTGCAGGCACGGTGCGCTGCGCCAACTCGCGCAGCGAATGCGTGCCGTCGCCCGTCACGAAGGGGCGCGTCTTGCTGTAGACGATCAGCGCGCGGTCATCGAGCAGCACGACGCGGACCTCGTCGTCAACGCCGACATAGGGCGAGATCGCGAGACTGGAATAGGCGCCAAGGATGCGCGCGACGGCCGTCTCCAGTTGCGCCTTCGTCGTCACGCGGACGACAAACTCGCCCGATGTGCCCTCGTTCGGCTTGACGACAAGGCCGCGCGGATGCGCATCGAGAAGCCGCAGCATGGCGTCGAACGAATCCGATCCCGGAATATGCGCGCTGAGCTTCGCGCCAAGAAACAGCGTGTGCGGGATGACGGGGATTCCGGCCAATGCCAGCACCTCGGCGCAGGCCGCCTTGTCGTTGGCGGCCTGATTCGCGACCGCGCTGTTCAGCCCGATATCGTAGCCGATCGCGAGCCGCCGCTGGCCGTCCCGCTGCATGATGACCAGCCAGCCGCCCGACCGCACCTCGATCGCGATTTCGTGCGCGAGACAATATTTTTTGATGGTTTCCAGGAAGATTCGCTGGCTGATCAGGACCACTGAATGATTTTCCCTTCGCAGCGGTTTTCGTAGCAATTAATTGCCAGATCGGCGGCGATCTCAGCAAGTAAATTGCGCCCTTTCCGGCGCGTTAACGATGCCGTGGTCGAACCTTTTTGCGCAATTAATCGACTGCCATTCCAAGATCGCAATTGCACGCCAGATGATCTTGACTATCTCATGCATCGGCGCAAGGAACACGCGAGATCGTCAATGATTTCGGTCACATCAGCGCGGTCGCGAGCCAACTAGAAATCAAATCATTCCAAATCTGGTCAATCGAGAAAACGAAACACATGAGCGCGTTCTATCGAGAGAAGGTTCTTTCCGTTCAGCACTGGACCGATACGCTTTTCAGCTTCCGAGCCACCCGCGATTCCGGTTTCCGCTTCCAGAATGGCCAGTTTGCCATGATCGGCCTCGAGGTCGAGGGACGGCCGCTGCTGCGCGCCTATTCGATGGCGAGCGCCAATCACGAGGAAGAGCTCGAGTTCTTCTCGATCAAGGTGCAGGACGGCCCGCTCACCTCCAAGCTGCAGAAGATCAAGGAGGGTGACACCATCCTGGTCGGCCGCAAGGCGACCGGCACGCTGATCACCGACAATCTGATTCCCGGCAAGCGGCTGATGCTGCTGTCGACCGGCACCGGCCTTGCGCCGTTCGCGAGCCTGATCAAGGACCCCGAGGTCTATGATCAGTACGACTCGATCGTGCTGGTCCATGGCTGCCGCCAGGTCTCCGAACTCGCCTATGGCGAGGAGCTGGTCGCAAAGCTGCGCGACGACGAATTGTTCGGGCCGTTGCTCTCCGAGAAGCTGTCGTACTATCCGACCGTGACGCGCGAGCCGTTCCGCAACCGTGGCCGCATCACCGATCTGATCTCCTCCAACCAGCTGTTCAGCGACCTGCATCAGGGCCCGCTCGACATCGAGACCGACCGCATCATGATGTGCGGCAGCCCGGGCATGCTGGACGAGCTGAAGCAGCTGTTCGAGAGCCGCGACTTCAAGGAAGGCAGCGGCAACACGCCCGGTCACTTCGTGATCGAGAAGGCGTTCGTCGAGCGCTGACGCCGTCCTCTTTTCGTCATTCCGGGGCGCGCGAAGCGGGAGCCCGGAATCCATAACCACCGCTTTTTGTTTGACGAAGGCTGGGGCCCCATCGGGCTCCAGCCATTTTCATTTGTGGTTATGGATTCCGGGCCCATCGCTTCGCGATGTCCCGGAATGACGGGTGAAGTGATGGCGTCACGCATCCCCCCGCTGCTATAACGCCCCGAACGCGGCGCGGCCTCACCGACGCGGCGGCCAGGGAGCTGCACTTTGTCCATCACCGATTCCGATCCACCGAAGACCGCCTTTGTGTTTGCCGGCGGCGGCAGTTTTGGCGCGATCCAGGTCGGCATGCTGCACTCGCTGGTCAGCCACGGCATCGCCGCGGACATGGTGGTCGGCTCCAGCGTCGGCGCGCTGAACGGCGCCTTCTTTGCCGGCGATCCGACGCTGCCGGGCGTCGAGCGGCTGGCCGAGATCTGGCGCGGCCTGCACCGGCAGGACGTCTTCCCGGTGAACTGGCGGACGCTGCTCGGCTTCCTGCTGCGGCGGGATTTCCTGATTCCGCACGACGGCATCCGCAAACTGATCGAGGATCACATCCCGTTCCGCAACCTGCAGGACGCACAATTGCCTGTCCATATCGTCACCACCGACCTCATCACCGGTGACAGCGTGGTGCTGTCGGAAGGCTCGACCGCGGAGGCGATCGTGGCGTCGACGGCGATACCCGGCGCCTTCACGCCGGTGCATTATGGCGACCATTTCCTGGTTGACGGTGCGATCTCCAGCAACACGCCGGTCCGCGTCGCGGTGAAGAAGGGCGCCAGGCGCCTGATCGTGCTGCCGACCGGGCATGCCTGCGCCAACGAGGCGCCGCCGGTCGGCGCGCTGGCCAACGCGCTGCATGCGCTGACGCTGCTGATCGCGCGGCAACTCGTCAACGAGCTGGAAAACATCGGCCCCGGCGTCGAGTATTTCGTGGTGCCGCCACTCTGCCCGCTGGTCGGATCGCCCTACGATTTCTCCCGCACCTCGGATCATATCGCCCGCGCCATCGACGCCACCGATGCCTGGCTCGCCGACGATGCGGTAAAGCAGGGCCTCATCCCCCACGAATTGCGGCCGCACGACCATTAGCTTGGTCACCTCGCCCCGCTTGCGGGGAGAGGTCGGATTTTACGCGAAGCGAAAAATCCGGGTGAGGGGGAGCCTCCGCGAACTCGTCTGTCGCCGTGTATGCGGAGACAGCCCCTCACCCCAACCCTCTCCCCGCAAGAGCGGGGCGAGGGAGCAACGTCGAGCCCCGCGCCCTGGTGCACCGCAATAGCCGCTTTCGAATCAATTTGACCGGTTGTGACGGGGACACTGCCCATTCGGGTGGTTGT
This sequence comes from Bradyrhizobium sp. LTSP885, assembly GCF_000938305.1. Lineage (GTDB taxonomy): Bacteria > Pseudomonadota > Alphaproteobacteria > Rhizobiales > Xanthobacteraceae > Bradyrhizobium. Next base: position 3,062 of record NZ_JYMT01000016.1, on the reverse strand, counting down.
CACATCTGTGACTGCTCGGCGGTATAACCGTGTAGAATTGGTTCCGCGAGTTGGATTAGGCTCACGCGCAAGCTGGTTCTGCCGATTGGTTGAGGGGTTCTATGGAAACGATGCTGCTTCCGTTCTCGCCGCGCTTCGTCGTGCTGACGATCTGCTCCGTCGTCACCGCGCTGCTGCTGGCAATTGGAATTTTTGACCACAAGATCTTCGACATCATCCTGGTCCCGCTGATCATCTTCGGCGCGCTGACCTTGCTCGGCATCCGCGACCTCACCCAGAAGAGCCATGCGGTGCTGCGCAACTACCCGATCTCGGCGCATATACGCTTCCTGCTCGAGGAAATCCGCCCCGAGATGCGGCAGTATTTCTTCGAGAGCGAGAAGGACGGCATGCCGTTCTCCCGCGATACCCGCGCGCTGGTCTATCAGCGCGCCAAAATGGTGCTCGACAAGCGGCCGTTCGGCACCCAGGAGGACGTCTACCGCGACGGCTATGAATGGATGCACCATTCGATGGCGCCGAAGCCGCATGCCGAGGAGAAATTCCGCATCACCATCGGCGGTCCCGACTGCACCAGGCCGTATTCGGCCTCGGTGTTCAACATCTCGGCGATGAGCTTTGGCGCGCTGAGCCCGAACGCGGTGCGGGCGCTGAACGCCGGCGCCAAGAAGGGCGGCTTTGCCCACGACACCGGCGAGGGCGGCGTCAGCCCCTACCACCGCGAAATGGGCGGTGACATCATCTGGGAGGTCGGCTCCGGCTATTTCGGCTGCCGCAATCGCGATGGCACCTTCAATCCGGATGAATTCGCCCGTGTCGCGGCCGACGATCAGATCAAGATGGTCGAGCTCAAGGTCAGCCAGGGCGCCAAGCCCGGCCATGGCGGTGTGCTGCCAGCGGCAAAGGTCTCCGAAGAGATTTCCAGGATCAGGGGCGTGGCCATGGGCGAGGACTGCATCTCGCCGGCCTATCACAAGGCGTTCTCCACCCCGCTGCAGATGATGGAATTCGTCGGCCAGATGCGAAAATTGTCCGGCGGCAAGCCGGCCGGCTTCAAACTGTGCATCGGCCATCCCTGGGAGTTCCTGGCGATCTGCAAGGCGATGAAGGAGAGCGGGATCTATCCTGATTTCATCGTGGTCGACGGCAATGAAGGCGGCACCGGTGCGGCGCCGCTCGAGTTCATGGACCATCTGGGCATGCCGATGCGCGAGGGCGTCAACTTCGTCCACAATGCGCTGATCGGCATCGGTGCGCGCGATCGCATCAAGATCGGCGCCTCCGGCAAGATCGCGACCGCCTTCGACATGGCGCGCGCGATGGCGATCGGGGCCGACTGGTGCAATTCGGCGCGCGGCTTCATGTTCTCACTCGGCTGCATTCAGTCGCTGAGCTGCCACACCGACCGCTGCCCGACCGGGGTCACCACCCAGGATCCGTCGCGCAACCGCGCACTCTATGTCCCCGACAAGAGCGAGCGCGTCTACAACTACCATCACTCGACCCTGCATGCGCTCACCGAGCTGCTCGCCGCCGCCGGCCTCGAACACACCCAGGACCTGCGGTCGATCCACTTCTCGCAGCGGACCTCGACCACCGAGGTCTGTTCCTTTGCCGAGCTCTATCCGGCGCTGCGTCCGGGCGAATTGCTCGAAGGCACCCAGGACCGCCGCTTCCGCGAGGCCTGGGCGATGGCGCGCGCGGACACGTTCCAGCCGGCGGGGTAGATGTATCAACAAACACGGCGTCGTCCCGGCCTGCGCCCATAGGCGCTAAAATAGGATTTGCGCGTTGGATTTGCGTGTGATTCCAAGAAGAGATGAGAAACGAATCGCTTGTGAACGAAGACTGGGCGCGTGTTGTTTCGCGGCTGGGCGGAGCTGAGGCTCTGGAGGCTGGCGCGCGGGAGACGAAGGCGTTTGTTCGCCCGCGCGAGATCAGCAATGCAGTCGATCTGCTGCGGCTGATCCTTGCGTATTGCCTGGGCACGAGAGGTCTGCGGTTGACGGCGGCATGGGCGACTTCGGTGGGCCTTGTCGATATCTCCAACGTGGCTCTGTTATACCGGCTGCGTCAGTCCGGGGATTGGCTTGCACAGCTGATAGGCCGGGCACTTGCGAGCGGTGCGCCGAAGGCAAGCCGCGGTCGACTGATCCGCATCGTTGACGCCACGACGGTCCCAAAAGCTGGAACCGGCGGCAGGCAGAAGAATGCGGTGTGGCGCATCCACAGTGCGTTCGATCTTCCGCAAGAACGTTTTGGTCACTTCGAGCTGACCGACGAACGCGCGGGCGAGACGCTGGACCGGATCCCGCTGATTGCCGGCGAGATCCGTCTTGCCGACCGCGCCTATCTGCAGCCGGAGCGCATGGCGTATCTGGTCGAGGCCGGTGCGGACTTCGTGATCCGCTCGGGCTGGAAGAGCGCTTGTTGGCTGGATCGCAAAGGCAATCTGATCGATCTCGTCGCCGAACTGCGCAAGGCCGCGGCACGCGGCATCATCGACCGGCCGATCTGGGTAAAACGCAAGTCTGGTGGAGCACCGCTTGCTGTGCGTTTGGTTGCCGTCAAGAAACCTGCAGATGCGGCTCAGGCTGCACGGCGCAAGGCACGCAGGACGGCTCAGAAGGGAGGCCATCGTCTCTCCAGGCAAACGCTTGATGCTGCGGATTGGGTGATCCTGGTGACCTCGCTCAAGCCCGAGGACTTCACAACCGCTGATCTGCTTGCCCTTTACCGGCTGCGATGGCGGATCGAACTCGGCTTCAAGCGGCTGAAGAGCCTGATTGGCTTGAAAGGACCTCCAGGAACTGACGAGCGGTCTGCCAGACCCCATATCCTCGCTCACCTGCTGATCATTCTTCTGCTCGAGCCGCTTGTCGACGAACTCGAGGACTCTCCCCGCTTGGCCGAAGCCGCCTAACCAGACCTGCAGCATGGCGCCTGCTCCGTCAGCTCATCGCCTCCCTGCTCCAAGCCATCATTCCCCAGCCCACAATCGCGCGTCTGCGCAGAGCCAGCCTCGCTCTCCAACGACATCTGCGCGAGCCTCCCAGACGTAA
>NZ_JYMT01000015.1 GCF_000938305.1 Bradyrhizobium sp. LTSP885 | reverse complement strand
CTCGCAATTGTGCAAGTTCACTAATTCGCTGATTGAATGGGTTCAGTTTTGGTCGCAGCGAAGTCCTTTGGTGTCTGGCCGCCAAGGGCCTGATGAGGCCTGTGGTTGTTGTAGTAGATCAGGTACTCGAAGAGTTCATTGGCGAAGTGATCGAGGTTATCGAAGGTTGCCCCATCGATGACGTCGTCGTCGAGGGTACGCCAGAACCGTTCGATCTTGCCGTTGGTCTGCGGCCGATAGGGTCTGGTGTAGCGATGCTTGATGCCGAGTTCGAGGAGCATGGCTTCGAAGGGATGCTCTTCACGGTTGTTTCGGGATGCGAACTCGGCGCCGTTGTCGGACATGATTTCGGCGAAGACCAGCCCATAGGTGACGTTGAGGGTGTTGATCATCTTCAGCGTCCTGAACATGACCGGCAAGGCTTTCTTGGAGGTGATGACCTCGGCCCAGGCCAGGCGCGAGCAGCTGTCGATCAGGCTGACGATATAGGCCGTGGCCGGGGGTGGCGCCAGGAACACGTCGCGTGGCAGCTGATGCAGATCGACATGGCCAAGTTCGCCGAGCTTGTCCTTGATAATGCGGCGTTTCTCCTCGCGCATCGCCGGCGTGCGCCGGTTCAGATGATAGCGTTTCAGGACCCGGTAGATCGTCGACGGCGAGGGTAGCGTATCGCGCCGCTCGCGCAAGACAGCATGGATCTCGTAGCGGTTCATCCCCCTCTGGCGGCAAGCAACGATCTCGGCCTCGATGCCTTCCGGTTCGCGCCGTTCCTTCCACTTCGGTCCGCGCCGCCGCGGCAAGAGGTCGGCCTCCTCGCCGCTTTGCAAATAGCGGTTGTAACACTTCCGGAAGGTTTGCGAGCAGGTGCCGTGATGCCGATAAAAATCTCCGACCCGGCGGAACGTTGCCGACCGCCCGGCTTTCACCGCCTCGTATTCCGGGATCAGGAACCGCCACTTCTGCAGGTAGTTCCGCTCAATCGTCCGGTCGTAGCTGTTGTCGCGCATCGAATCCTCCCGCAAGAGAATTCAATCAGCGAATTAGTGAACTTGCACAGCAATGACGGAGGTGACCGTCCCGTCTCGTTTCACGTGAAACGCTACGCAGTCACCTTGGCGGTCTTTCGCCGCGCCTCGCGCCGCAGATAGGCCGCCAGAATGCCGAGCGCCGCCGGCGTCATGCCGTCGATGCGGCCCGCCTGGCCAACGGTCCGCGGCTGCGCCTTCTCCAGCTTGGCGCGCGCTTCGTTCGAAAGACCGGGCACATCGGCATAGTCGACGTCGGTCAATACCAGACCCTCGTCGCGCCGGAAGGCATCGACATCAGCGGTCTGGCGCTTCAGGTAGACGTCGTATTTGGCGTCGATCTCGAGATGGACCGCAATCGCCGGGTCAATGGCCGACAACTCCGGCCAGATCGCCTGGACGGCGGGCCACTCGATCTCGGGATAGGCCAGCAGCTCGAAGGCCGAGCGGCGGTGGCCGTCGCGGTTGAGCGACAGCCCGTGCTTCGTAGCCTCGTTCGGGGTGATCGAGAGCGACTTCGCCAAGGTCTTCGCCGCCTCAAGTGCAGCCATCTTGGTCCGGTGGCGCTCCGTGCGGGCCGCACCGACGCATCCGAGCGCAATTCCCTTGTCGGTGAGCCGCTGGTCGGCATTGTCGGCCCGCAGCGTCAGCCGGTATTCGGCACGTGAGGTGAACATACGATAGGGCTCGGTGATCCCGCGGGTGACGAGATCGTCGATCATCACACCGAGATAGCCGTCGGCGCGGTCGAATACGATCGGATCCGCGCCGCTCGCGGTCAATGCTGCGTTCAGTCCCGCAACAATGCCCTGCCCGGCCGCCTCTTCGTAGCCCGTGGTACCGTTGATCTGGCCCGCCAGGAAAAGCCCCCGCAGGCGCTTGGTCTGGAGGGTCGGATCGAGCTCCCGGGGATCGACGTGGTCGTATTCGATGGCGTAGCCCGGGCGGACCATCCTCACCCGCTCCAGGCCGGGAATGCTGGCCAGAATCGCGAGCTGAACCTCCTCCGGCAGCGAGGTCGAGATGCCGTTCGGATAGACAGTGGTATCGTCGAGCCCTTCCGGCTCCAGGAAGATCTGATGGCCGTCGCGATCACCAAAGCGGACGATCTTGTCCTCGATCGAGGGGCAATAGCGCGGTCCGCTGCTCTTGATCTGGCCGGAATACATCGGCGAGCGATGCACATTGGCCCGGATCACCTCATGCGTCGCCGGCGTGGTCCGGGTGATGCCGCACTGGATCTGGGGGGTCGTGATGCGGTCCGTCATCACCGAAAACGGCTCCGGCGGATCGTCGCCCGGCTGCATTTCGACTGCCGACCAGTCGATCGTGGATCCGTCGAGGCGCGGCGGGGTCCCGGTCTTGAGCCGGCCCAAGATGAAGTCCGCCCGTTCAAAGGAGGTCGAAAGACCCATGGCCGGCGCTTCGCCGACCCGGCCCGCCGGCCAATTCTTCTCGCCGAGATGGATCAGACCGCGCAGAAAGGTCCCGGTCGTGATCACGACGGCACCGGCGCAGACAATCCGGCCATTGCCCAAGCGAACGCCGGTCACGCGTCCATCGGTGACAATCAGCTCGTCAGCCTCGCCTTCGATGACGCTGAGGTTCGCGGTCTCAGATATCGCGGCCTGCATCGCAGCCGCATAAAGCTTCCGGTCGGCCTGGGCGCGTGGCCCGCGGACCGCGGGTCCCTTCCGGCGGTTGAGCATCCGGAACTGGATGCCCCCGGCATCGGCAACCCGGCCCATCAGACCATCAAGGGCATCGACCTCACGCACCAGATGACCCTTGCCGAGCCCTCCGATCGCAGGATTGCAGGACATCGCGCCGATGGTCGAGAAACGGTGGGTCACCAGCGCCGTCTCGGCACCCATCCGGGCGGCCGCAGCCGCGGCCTCGCAGCCCGCATGGCCGCCGCCGATGACGATGACGTCGAATGAGCCCGCCGGTGAAGTCATGGCGGGACTTCTATATCGGAGTGATGAAAGCCGGAAGAAGGAAGTTGGAGCGAGAGCCGTTTCACGTGAAACAGGGGTTGTTCGGACCTAAACCCAGCCCGTTTCACGTGAAACACCCTGTCCGAGCATCCAGGGACAGCCGTTGTTTCACGTGAAACACTGGCACCAGGCTCTGAACGAAGTAATATTACTTCCCTACACAGAATTCCCGAAAGATGACGTCGAGAATGTCTTCGACATCGACCCGGCCGAGCAGTCGTCCGAGGGAATGGGCGGCGATGCGAAGCTCTTCCGCTGCGAGTTCCTCGCCCTGCCCGACCACATGCATGCAGCGGCTCAGCGACTCGACCGTCTCCTGCAGCAATTTGCGCTGCCGGGCCCGGCCGATCAAGGCACCTTCGCTGGTTCCAAAATAATCCTGAGCGAAGTCGACCAAGGCCCTGATCAGTTCCGAGAGTCCATCGCCGCGAGCGGCCGAGATCCTGAACTCCGGCCGTGCTCCGCCCTCGCCTGGTTCAGTCGGTCCTCCAGCGTCCAGATCGATCTTGTTGTGCACCAGCCAGACTGGCGCAGCCCCCTGATGCGCGGCGCTGCCGCCCGCACGATCCGCAAGCCACAGCACGAGATCCGCCTCGGCGGCCCGCGCACGTGCGCGGCGGACGCCTTCCTGCTCGACCGGATCGTCGGTCTCGCGAATGCCGGCGGTGTCGATCACGGTGACAGGATAGCCGTCGAGGTCGAGCTGCACCTCGATCACGTCACGCGTCGTGCCGGCATGCGGCGAGACGATTGCGACCTCGCGCCGCGCGAGCTGATTGATCAAGGTCGACTTGCCGACATTCGGCGGCCCGGCGATCGCAACCACCAGGCCATCCCGCAGCCGTTCACTTTGGCCCTGTGCCGCAAGGGCTTTTTGAATCTCATCGTGAAGCGATTTGATCCTTGCCAACGCCGGCGCAATCAACTCGGCGGGCACGTCGCCCTCATCGGAAAAATCGATGCCGGCCTCGATCAGCGCCGACGCCGCAATGATCCGCTCACGCCAGTCGCGCGCGCGATCGCCGAGCAGCCCTTTCAACTGACGCAGCGCCTGGCGCCGCTGGCGGTCGGTATCGGCGTGGATGAGATCGTCGAGGGCTTCGGCTTCGGTCAGGTCGAGCTTGCCGTTCTCGAAGGCACGGCGGGTGAATTCGCCGGGCTCGGCGGCACGCACGCTTTCAAACGCATCGAGCGCGTTGAACATTGCCGCCAGAACCGCGCGTCCGCCATGGACATGAAATTCAGCAACGTCCTCGCCGGTCGCGCTGGCCGGGCCGGGAAACCACAGGACGACGGCATCATCGATCGGCTGACGATCCGAATCGCGAAGCAGCGCGCGGATTGCCATCCGCGGAACCGGGATCTTGCCAGCCAGCGCCAGCACCACCGACTCGGCCATTGGGCCAGACACCCTGATGATGGCAATGGCGCTCGGCGGCCGCCCGGACGAAAGCGCAAAGATGGTCTGGTCGCGCGGATGCATCGCTTATTTGTTCCAGCGCCTTGGCAAACGCAACGCCGTTTCGCTTCGCGTATCGCGCAGACTATGTTGCAATGCAATATAACCGGATTTCACTGCAGCATTGCCGCAGCAATAATGCTGCAGGAAACCTCCGTTGCGGCCGCTAGTCACCGCTAGTCACGGGCATTCCAATAAAAAGATAATGATATCAATATATTACATCTGGCTCGGTCGAATGGAGTCGACCAGCCTATGCTGCACTCCGCTGCAGCAAAGCCGCAGCATGAAAAAGGGCGCTCCGTTCCCACGAAGCGCCCCTTCCATCTCAGGCCGTAGCCTCAGGTGTTCATCGAGTCGAAGAATTCCGAGTTGCTCTTCGTGTTCCGGAGCTTGTCGAGCAGGAAGTCGATCGCGTCCATGGTGCCCATCGGGTTGAGGATGCGGCGCAGGACGTACATCTTCTTCAGCACCTGGGGATCGGTGATCAGCTCTTCCTTGCGGGTTCCGGAGCGCGAGATATCGATCGCCGGGAAGGTCCGCTTGTCCGAGACCTTGCGGTCGAGGATCAGTTCGGAGTTACCGGTGCCCTTGAACTCTTCGAAAATGACTTCATCCATGCGGCTGCCGGTATCGACCAGCGCGGTCGCGATGATGGTCAGCGAGCCGCCCTCCTCGATGTTGCGCGCGGCGCCGAAGAACCGCTTCGGGCGCTGCAGGGCGTTGGCGTCGACACCGCCGGTCAAGACCTTGCCGGATGACGGCACCACCGTGTTGTAGGCGCGGCCGAGGCGCGTAATCGAATCGAGCAGGATCACGACGTCGCGGCCGTGTTCGACGAGCCGCTTGGCCTTCTCGATCACCATCTCGGCGACCTGGACGTGACGCACGGCGGGTTCGTCGAAGGTGGACGACACCACCTCGCCCTTCACCGAGCGCTGCATGTCCGTGACTTCTTCCGGACGTTCGTCGATCAAGAGCACGATCAGATAGCATTCGGGATGATTGGCGGTGATCGAGTGCGCGATGTTCTGCATCAGCACCGTCTTGCCGGTGCGCGGCGGGGCCACGATCAGCGCGCGCTGGCCCTTGCCGATCGGCGCAACGATGTCGATCACCCTTGCAGAAAGGTCTTTCTTGGTCGAATCCTCAAGCTCCATGCGGAAGCGCTGATTGGGAAACAGCGGCGTGAGGTTGTCGAAATTGACCTTGTGCTTGGACTTTTCCGGGTCTTCGAAATTGAGCGTGTTGACCTTCAGCAGTGCGAAATAGCGTTCGCCTTCCTTCGGGCTGCGAATGTGGCCTTCGATCGTATCGCCGGTGCGCAGGCCGAATCGGCGGATCTGCGATGGCGAAACGTAGATGTCGTCGGGGCCGGGCAGGTAGTTCGCGTCAGGTGAGCGAAGGAAGCCGAAGCCGTCGGACAAAACCTCGACGACGCCTTCGCCGATAATATCGGTCTCGGCGATCGCGAGTTGCTTGAGGATAGCGAACATCAGCTCCTGCTTGCGCATGGTGCTGGCGTTTTCGACCCCATTCTCTTCCGCAAACGAGACGAGCTCAGCCGGCGTTTTAGATTTGAGGTCCTGGAGTTTGATTTCCCGCATTGGGGTCGTCCTGTGAGGAAGTAGGTTGGGAAGGGATGCGAGGTGGCTTTGGAAAAAGCGGACGCAGAGGGAAGGTCCGCAGGTCTCAGCCAGGAAAGTGCCGATGAGGCTTCAAACCTGATGCGGCGGCCGGTCCAAGAAAAAGACCGAGACGCAGCCACATCCGCCTGCGTGGGGTGGGGTAGGGCCTATATAGAAAATCGATCGATACTTCGCAAGAAGGACTGAAGCCCGCTTCTTGAGCATGGTGGCCTGCTAGAACGGCTTCACGACCACAAGAATCACGATCAGGATCATCAGAATCGTCGGTATCTCGTTGATAATACGGTAGAATTTCTGGCTACGCTGATTCCGGTCAGCGGCGAAGTCCTTCACCCAGCGTGAAAAAAAGCCGTGGACACCGGACAGGACGAGCACCAGCGCCAATTTGGCGTGAAACCAGCCCGAAAGGTACCAGTGTCCGGCCCAGACCAAATAGAGCCCGGCAAGCCAGGTGACGATCATCGCAGGATTGATGATCGCCTTCAAAAGCCGACGTTCCATGACCTTGAAGGTCTCCGATTGCTTCGAGCCGGCTTCCACCTCGCAATGATAGACGAACAACCGCGGCAAATAGAGCATGCCCGCCATCCACGAGATGACGGCGATGATGTGCAGCGCCTTGATCCACTCGTACATCGCAGGTGCCTTCCAGGGAACAGCTCGGGCGCTCTCAGCGTTGCAAGCGAAGCTCTTCGAGCGAGGGACGGATACTTATCCGCAAGCTCGGCTTATCTAAACCTATTAATTTTAGAATCTTAGGTTTGAGTCTAAGTGACGGTGGATTGGACTCATAAGAAACTATTCAGCCGTTCGCGGCGACTTCTTCACATCTCTCAACATCCAGGCCGGGACGTCCGGTGATCCGGATTCAACCGTTTGACTCAATTGCTTGCGCTGCGCTGTGGCCAGCTTATCAAGAGACAAATCCACACATGTTCACTATCATCGTCCCAGATGATTTTGACTTATCCTCTTAGGAGGCGCTGTGCAGAAAAGGATGAGATATACAGGAGCCGGCTCCCGGCCCCGGAATTTCCTCCCCGGCCTCCACAGCGACTCACAGGATACACAGGGGTTTTGGTGCCCACGAACTCCAACTATTTCCATCTGCATCTGGTGTCGGATTCGACCGGCGAGACGCTGATCACCGTCGCGCGCGCGGTCGCTGCGCAGTACGCCAACGTCACCGCAGTCGAGCACGTCTATCCTCTGGTGCGCAGCCAGAAGCAGCTCGATCGCGTGCTGGACGAGATCGAGGAATCACCTGGCATCGTGCTGTTCACCCTGCTGGAAAAGGACCTCGTCGGCAGGCTCGAGGACAAGTGCAAGCAAATCAATGTTCCGAGCCTGTCGATCATCGGACCGGTGATGCAATTGTTCGAGGCGTATCTGGGGTCCGGGACTACGGGGCGCGTTGGTGCGCAGCACGTGCTCAACGCGGAATATTTCCGCCGCATCGACGCACTGAACTTCACGATGATGCATGACGACGGCCAGCAGGTCGAAGGCCTCGAGGAAGCGGATGTCGTCCTGGTCGGCGTGTCCCGCACGTCGAAGACGCCGACCTCGATCTATCTCGCCAACCGCGGCATCCGCACCGCGAACGTACCGTTGGTGCCAGGCATTCCGCTGCCGCATCAGCTCGAGACGTTGAAGAAGCCGCTGGTCGTCAGCCTGCATGCGACGCCGGAGCGATTGATCCAGGTCCGGCAGAACCGTCTGCTGAGCATGGGTGACCGCGACAACGACACCTATATCGACAAGAAGGCAGTGGCCGACGAAGTCGCCTTTGCGCGGCGATTAAGCGCGAAATTCAATTGGGCGCTGCTCGACGTGACACGACGCTCGATCGAAGAGACGGCGGCGGCGATCATGAAGCTCTATGCCGATCGCCAGCGCGCGCGGCCGCTGGAATGATCGCTTCATGAGTATTTGGCGTGGACAACAGAAACTGATCCTGGCGTCGCAAAGCCGGGCGCGAAAAATGCTGCTCGAGAATGCCGGCTTCGATGTCGAGGCGCTGCCGGCCGACATCGACGAGCGCGCGGTGCAACAGAGCTCGGGTCGCACGGCACCGGGCGAGATCGCATCGCTGTTGGCGTGCGAAAAGGCGCTGTTCATATCCAGGCAGAAGCCAGGCCAATATGTTGTCGGGGCCGACCAAACGCTGGCGTTGGGGCAACGGATGTTCAGCAAGCCAGCGGGACGCGCTCAGGCCGCCGAGCAACTGGGCTTGCTTGCAGGCCAGGTCCATGAGCTGCATTCGGCCGTAGCGGTGGCGCGGGATGGCAAGATCCTGTTCTCGGATGTCGGCGTCGCGCGCATGACGATGCGGCCGTTGACCGAAAACCAGATCAAGGCCTATCTCGACCAGGCCGGCGATGTTGTTACGACCAGCGTTGGAGCTTATCAGCTCGAGGGCCCGGGGGTGCATTTGTTCGCGCGGATCGAGGGCGACCATTTCACCATTCTCGGCCTGCCGCTATTGTCACTGCTCGCGTTCCTGCGAAGCGAGAAACTGCTCGCAGTGTGAGACACCGCTGAAAGGCAAGTCTTAAGAAAGATTTGGCGACGGAAAGATGCTGATCCGATGTTGATCCGATGTTGATTCTGGGACTGACCGGCTCGATCGGGATGGGGAAATCCACCACCGCGAAACTGTTCGCGGAAGCCGGCGTGCCGGTCTATGACGCCGATGCAGCCGTGCATCAATTGTATGAGGGCGAAGCGGCTCCAGCGATCGAGGCCGCCTTCCCTGGCACCACTGAAAACGGCAAGGTCGACCGCGCGAAACTTTCCGCGCGGGTGGTGCACGATGCGGCTGCAATGAAGCAGCTCGAGCAGATCGTGCATCCGATGCTCGGAGCGTCACGCCAGACATTCTTCGCCGATGCGGAGGCCGCAGGTGCGCCGGTCGTCGTCGTCGACGTGCCGCTATTGTTCGAGACCGGCGGGGAAAAACGTGTCGATGCGGTCGTCGTCGTCACCACATCGCCGGAACTGCAGCGCGAGCGCGTGCTGGCGCGAGGTACCATGGATGCCGAGAAACTCGATGCCATTATCGCGCGGCAGATGCCGGACGCCGAAAAGCGCAAGCGGGCGGATTTCATAGTGGATACCTCGTACGGACTTGATCCGGTGCGCACGCGTATCCACGACATTCTGGGCGAGGTCGTTAAGATGCCGAAGCGGCGCACCTGATTCGCCGCTTTTCCGGTCCCTTGCCTCATGCGTGAAATCGTTCTCGATACCGAAACCACCGGCCTTGATCCGCTGCGCGGCGACCGGCTGGTCGAGATCGGCTGCGTCGAGATGTTCAACCGCATGGCGACCGGGCAGACCTATCACGTCTACATCAATCCCGAGCGCGACATGCCGGCCGAGGCGTTTGCCGTGCACGGCCTGTCGACCGAGTTCCTGGCCAGCAAGCCGCTGTTTCGCGAGGTGGTCGACGAGTTCCTGGCCTTCATCGGCGACACGCCGCTGGTGATCCACAACGCGTCGTTCGACATCGGCTTCATCAATGCCGAGCTCGATCGCATCAAGCGGCCGGTCGTTCCAAAGGACCGCCTGGTCGATACGCTGCTCCTGGCGCGCCGCAAGCATCCCGGCGTGTCGAACCGGCTCGACGATCTCTGCTCGCGCTATTCGATCGATAATTCGCGCCGGACCAAGCACGGCGCGCTGCTCGACGCCGAGCTGCTCGCCGAGGTCTATATCGACCTGATCGGGGCGCGGCAGTCGCAGCTCATCCTGGCTTCGGAGACATCGGATACACGTGCGGGCAGCTTTGGCGACACGCCGCGGCGGCAGCGCGAGACTCCGCTGGATGCGCGTGTCAGCGACGTGGATCGCGGGGAGCACCGGGCCTTTGTCGCGACCCTGGGTGACAAACCGATCTGGAACGACTATTTGCCGCCGACGCCGGCGGCGGCACCGGCCGCCTAGAAGCGTTTCGGCCCTGATTGGATCAGAGCCGAATTCGTTGACCTAGAGCGTTTTCGAGCGAAGTGGACACCGGTTCGCGTCAAGAAAACGCGTCAAAACCAGAATCCAGAGCTTCGGTTCTGATTCAATCAGAACCGAAAGTGCTCTGGTCGCTTTTCCTGGAATTGCTCGGATCAGCTCGGCTTGATGCCGGAGGCGGCCTGCGCGGCAGCCTGCCGCTCCATGTTTTGCCGGTAGAGACCGACGAAATCGACCGGATCGAGCATCAGGGGCGGGAAGCCGCCGTCGCGGACTGCGGTCGCCACGATCTCGCGCGCGAACGGGAACAGCAGCCGCGGGCACTCGATCATGACCAGCTGGTGCAGGTGTTCCTTCGGAACATTGGCGATCCGGAACACGCCGGCATAGGCGAGGTCGAAGCTGAAGATCACCTTGCCGGCGCTTTCAGCCTTGCCCTCGATCGACAAGATCACCTCGAACTCGTTTTCCGAGAGGTTGTTGGCCGAGACGTTGATCTGGATGTTGATCGCCGGCTGCTGCTGCTGCTGGCCGAGCGAGGCGGGCGCGTTCGGGTTCTCGAACGAAAGATCCTTGGTGTATTGCGCCAGCACGTTGAGCTGGGGCGGGGCCGGTTCGACGGGTACGCCGTTGCCATTGGTCATGAAATATCTCCACAAGCGGCGCTCGATGGACGGGCTAATGTCCGAAGCCACGCGTTAGGGTGTTGGAATGCCGGCCGAGTGGCTATCATAGGCTCGGCTCGGTCCACAAGGACGGCGCGCCGCAGATTATTGCCATATGGCAGCTGGCGAGCGCATCTGCCTTATCCCTTAACGGGTTCCTAAATTATTGAATATGCGCGATTTCCGGGCAGGAACGGGTTTCCCCCCGCCGGCAAAACGCGCTACAATTGCCCGTGCCAAAAAGCGCCATTGGCCGGGCATAGTTTCGTGCCTAGATGCAGCGGACCTAATCCGTGATGTAATCTCTGCCGTTCCCGACCGGGAACGCTTTGTACGGCCGGCCCGTTGCCGGCAGAGACCAGAAAGCGAATTCCACGTGGATATCTACACCATCATCTTCCTGGCGCTGGCTGTGTTCATTTTCCTGCGTCTGCGCAGCGTCCTCGGACAGCGCACCGGAAGCGAGCGGCCGCCCTATGATCGCGCTGCACCCAGTGTCTTGCAGCGCAGTCAGGATAATAATGTTGTCCCGATTCCGGGCTCGGTGATCGATCAGCCGACCGTGGCGCCGCCCGCCGGGCCGACCGAACCGTCGGATCGCTGGAAGGGTCTTGCCGAGCCGGGCACGCCGCTGGCGCAGGGCCTCGATGCGTTGGTCGCCCAGGACACGTCTTTCGATCCGCGGCATTTCCTGTCCGGCGCGCGCTCAGCCTACGAAATGATCGTGCTGGCCTTTGCCAATGGCGATCGCCGCGCGTTGAAGGATTTGTTGTCGCCCGAGGTCTATGAAAGCTTCGATACCGCGATCAAGGATCGCGAAAAGCATGAGCAGAAGACCGAGACGCGGTTCGTCTCGATCGACAAGGCTGAGATCGTCAATGCGGAGACGCGCGACCGTTCGGCCCAGCTGACCGTCCGCTTCGTGTCGCAGATGATCTCGGTCACGCGCGACAAGGCGGGCACGATCGTCGACGGCAGTCCGGACAAGGTGGCCGATATCACCGACGTCTGGTCATTCGCCCGCGACGCGACGTCCCGCGATCCGAACTGGAAGCTGGTTGGTACTGGAAGCGCTCACTAAACATCTCAGTTATGGGCGCCTCGCCATAGCGTGTTGCGCATTGGCGATTCTATGTTCGACGGCGGCTATAGCCGCGCGCTACAGATTTCACCGGCACGCGCCACCGCCACACGACCATGCGCGACAGATTCCCTATCCCAATCTGGAATTGCCGTTGCAGGTCAACGGCAGCCAGTATGAGCCGCTGACCTGGGCCAGTATCCCCGGCTGGAACGACGACGACCATCTTGCTGCCTACAAGGCGTTTCGAACGAGCTGCAAGCCGATCGCGGCCCAGCAGGGCGTGCCGCCGGACTCCAAGGCGCTCGGCAGCTCGCTGCGTGACCCCTGCCGGATCGCCAAGGGCCTCGAGCTCGCCGACACCGCCAAGGCGAAGGATTTCTTCGAGCAGAACTTCGTTCCCTTGCGCATCTCGCGGCTCGGCGAGGATGCGGGCTTCGTCACCGGCTATTACGAGCCGGTACTCGACGGCTCCAGGACGCAGACCGACGTCTACAACGTCCCGGTCTATCGCCGCCCGTCCAACCTGTTCGTGCGCGGCAAGACGCAGAATTCGACCGGCCTGCCCAACGGCGGCCAGGTGTTCCGCAAGATCGGACGGCGCAAGCTCGTGCCCTATTACGACCGTGCCGCGATCGAGGATGGTGCGATCGCCGGCCGCGGGCTGGAGATCGCATGGCTGAAGAGCTCGACCGATCTGCTGTTCGCGCAGATCCAGGGCTCGGCGCGGATCAAGCTTCCGGACGGCGCCACGCTGCGCATCAATTACGACGCACATAACGGCTATCCCTATACGGCGGTCGGACGCGTCCTGATCGATCGCGGCATCATCCCGAAGGACCAGATGTCGATGCAGAAGATCAGGGAGTGGATGGACCAGAACCCTGATGGCGCGAAGGAGCTGCGGCGGCAGAACCGCTCCTACGTTTTCTTCCGCGAAGTTCCGCTATCCGACAAGGACGAAGCCGTCGGCGCGCAGGGCGTGCCGCTGACGCCGGGGCGCTCGATCGCCGTCGACAAGGCGCTGCATGTCTATGGCACGCCGTTCTTCATCGAAGGCGAGCTGCCGATCGAATCCGAGCAGTCGAAAACGCCGTTCCACCGGCTGATGATCGCACAGGACACCGGCTCTGCGATCGTCGGCCCGGCACGCGCCGATCTCTATTTCGGCGCAGGCGCGGACGCCGGAAAGGTGTCGGGCCGGCTGCGGCACAATATGCAGTTCGTCATGCTGGTGCCGAAGGGCCTCGATCCCATCGCCCGCGGCCGCAAGCTGCCGGTGCCGGACGAGCGGCCGTCGGCCAAAATCGCAAAGCTATTTCCACAGACCGATCCGCAGCCGACGGCGAAGCCTGCCGATGTGCCGGTTGCGCCGGCAGCCAAGAGTGCCACCAAGGACACCGCGCCCGCCACGCCCCCGGCGCCTGCTGCGACGGCTCCGGTCGCGCAAGCCGCGCCTGTGGCACAAGCGGTGCCGCTGCCGGAGGCCCGGCCCAACATCCCGCAACCACCGGAGCAGCGGCGCACCCGGCGCTATCGGCATCACCGCTACAAATGAAACGCCCCGCGCCGCTTCCAGATCTTACCGCACCGTCGCGGCGCAAGCGCGCGCTGAGCGAGGAGGAGCGCGCGCTGTGGGAAAGCGTAGCGAAGCAGGTCAAGCCGCTACGCAAGAAGCCGACAGTGGCGAAAGCGCACGCGACCGCTCACGATCCGGGCACGCCTCACATTGCGGCCAAGCCTGGACCGATCAAGCCTGTTCCAATCAAGCCCGCAGCGCCTGTGAAGGCCGCGCCGGCACCGCGGCCGCAAATGCCACCGCTGGCGCCGATCGGTCGCCGCGATCGCGCCAAACTGTCGCGGGGAAAGCAGGAGATCGATGCGCGGCTCGATCTGCACGGCATGACGCAAATACGCGCGCATCGGGTGCTGTTCACCTTCCTGCAACGCGCCCATAGCGACGGACTGACCTTTGTGCTCGTCATCACCGGCAAGGGCAAAGTTGCCGGTCCGGAGTCCGAGCGCGGCGTGTTGCGGCGCCAGGTGCCGGAATGGCTCAGCCTCCCGGAATTCCGCTCGCTGGTCGTGGGCTTCGAGCAGGCCCATATCGGCCATGGCGGCGAGGGCGCGCTCTATGTGCGGGTCCGGCGCGTTCGCCGTTAGAATGGCCGCACGATCCCGACGCGCGGGATCAGCGTGACGATCCAGCCTGATATCGTCGTCTTGCGATCATCCGACGGAATCAGCGGGACATCCTTCGACGCCGGCAGCATCTTCACCGCGTGCAGCATCAGGAACATGCAGACGGCCCAGTTCGAAATCCAGCGCGAGTAGTCGAACACGATCGCGAACATGACGAGATAGCCGGCGCTGATCATGATGATTGCTGATATCACGATCCGGCGGTGCAGCTCGCTTCCGAGCGCGCCGATCAGCCGCGCAAAATAGCGCCAGAGCGGCGTGTGCAGCCAGATCAGCAGCGCGAATACCGGGATGCCCAGGATATTCGAGGGCATGCGAGCCCAGGTGTCGGCGATCTCCTTCGACAACGGTTGGTACCAGATGTAGCCGAACTGAAGCAGATCGGTCCGCGACGGATCGGCCATCCGGCTCTGCAGATGACGAAGGAATTCGTCATAGGGCACATCCACCGTGCCGGCGAATTGCGCGACCAGGAAGAGGAGGCCGACCGCGGCAAGCGCCGCGATCCCGGCGACCGCATTCCGCGGCGTTACGCCTCGCACCAGGTAGAACCGCAGTACGACGATAGCCGCAATGGTCGGCACGTACATCAGAACAAAGATGTGGTGGATCAGGATCAGCACGATCGAGAAAACCGCGGCCACGAACACGTAAGCGATTGAACGCGCCGGGATCAGCAGCAGCACGATCGCCAGCGCGCAGCCATAGATGTCGAAATGGCCGAGCGTGTGCATGAAATTCTTCAGGAAGAACGGCGATCCCGCAATGAAGACGAACAGCGGCCAATGCGCGTCGTCGAATCCGAACGTGCGGCGAAACAGCTTGATGAACAGGCCGAGCGTGATCAGCCAGATCGCGCCGGCCAGCGCGAACACCAGCCACACCGGCACCTTGTCGGTGAACAGCGAGACGATCGCGCCGATCAGCGCGCGCTTGGTGAAGCCATAGTGATAGTCGACCAGCAGGTGGATGTAGGGAACGTAGGGCGGCAGTCTGATCTTGACGAGCAACACCCCGACCAGCACGGCGGCATTGACGACAAGCATCAAGCGCCAGGGGTTTTGCCAGAATCGCGAATTCAAGTTCATCGTCGTCCCGGCCAAGCCACCGGGTCGGCGCGAAGCGCCGCCCGATGATAAACTCCGCGCGAGCCGGGACCCATAACCACCGGCTTCCGTTTGGCGAAGGCTGGGGCTGCTACTTGCTTCAACAATGGTCGCCGGTGGTTATGGGTCCCTGCTTTCGCAGGGACGACAATCTTAGCTAAAACGCCTACAAAATAAACCGGCTCAGATCCGCGTTCTTGGCGAGATCGCCGACATGCTTGGTCACATAGTCAGCGTCGACCTGGATGGTCTCGCCATTGCGGTCGGGAGCCGTGAAGGAGATTTCGTCCAGCACGCGCTCCATCACCGTTTGCAGCCGTCGCGCGCCGATGTTCTCGACCGTTGAATTGACGGCGACCGCGACGTCGGCCAGTGCGTCGATCGCGCCGTCGGTGATGTCGAGGGTTACGCCCTCGGTCTGCAGCAGCGCGACATATTGCTTGATCAGCGACGCCTCGGGCTCGGTCAGGATCCGGCGCATGTCGTCGCGGGTCAGCGCCTGCAGCTCGACGCGGATCGGCAGCCGGCCCTGCAGCTCGGGCAACAGGTCCGACGGCTTTGCGATATGGAACGCGCCCGAGGCGATGAACAGGATGTGGTCGGTTTTCACTGCGCCGTGCTTGGTGGTAACAGTGGTGCCCTCGATCAGCGGCAGCAAATCGCGCTGCACGCCTTCGCGCGAGACGTCGCCGCCCTGGCGGTTCTCGCCGACGCAGATCTTGTCGATCTCGTCGAGGAACACGATGCCGTTGTTCTCGACCGCGCTGATCGCTTCCTGCACCAGCTGCTCGGTGTCGAGCATCTTGTCGGATTCCTCGTTGATGAGGATCTCGTGCGAGCTTTCGACCGTCAGGCGGCGGGTCTTGCTGCGCCCGCCCATCTTGCCGAAGATATCGCCGAGCGAGACCGCACCCATCTGGGCGCCGGGCATGCCGGGAATTTCGAACATCGGGAAGCCGCCGCCGGATGACTGGGTCTCGATTTCGATTTCCTTGTCGTTGAGTTCGCCGGCGCGCAGCTTCTTGCGGAACGAGTCGCGCGTCGCGGCGCTTGAGCTCGCGCCGACCAGCGCATCCAGCACGCGCTCCTCGGCGGCGAGCTGGGCACGGGCCTGCACGTCCTTGCGCTTGCGCTCGCGCACTTGTGCGATCGCGACCTCGACGAGATCGCGGATGATCTGCTCGACGTCGCGGCCGACATAGCCGACCTCGGTGAACTTGGTGGCTTCGACCTTGAGGAAGGGGGCGGCCGCAAGCTTGGCCAGCCGCCGTGCGATCTCGGTCTTGCCGACGCCGGTCGGCCCGATCATCAGGATGTTCTTGGGCAGAACCTCCTCGCGCAGGGAACCGGCGAGCTGCAGCCGTCGCCAGCGGTTGCGCAGCGCGATCGATACGGCGCGCTTGGCATCGGCCTGGCCGACGATGAAGCGGTCGAGTTCGGAAACAATTTCACGGGGGGAGAAGTCGGTCATTGGCTCTAGCTAGGTTGAAGGAACTCGATCGGCAAGCGCTGTTCCGCGCCTGCGACTTTGGAGTCAGGTCTCGCGGATCATCAGCAGTGCCGCTCCGTCAGGCGTGTCGACCATGTGCGCCTTCCGGAAGCCCGCTTTCTCATAGGCGCGCACCGCGCGCCCGTTGGTCGGATCGGGGTCAGTGACGACGCGCGGTGCGGTTTGCGCCAGCCGCTCGTCGACGAAGGCGCGGACCAGCGCTGCGCCGTGGCCGTGCTCGACCATGCCGGGGTCGCCGATGAACAGATCGATGCCGCGCGTGCCCTCTGGTTGGCTGCCGAAGCCTGAATCCCACGCGGTCACGTCGTAGCACTGGATGTAGCCGAAATCGCCGTCCGCTGTCGCGACGATGAACTGGTCCATTGCCGGCGCATCGAGGTCGCCGCTGACCAGCGCATATTGCTCGGCCGGATCGCCCCACCACTCCCGGACATGCGGCAGCGCCAGCCACCGCCTGATCTGCGGCAGGTCGGCTGATGTCATCGGGCGGAAGCGGTAGGGGCCGGCCATATTCAGCCGCCCAGCGATTCGATCGTGACGTTCCGGTTGGTGTAGACGCAGATGTCGGCCGCGATATCGAGCGCGCGGCGCACGATGGTTTCGGCGTCCTTGTCGGTGTCGATCAGCGCGCGGGCCGCCGCGAGCGCATAATTGCCGCCCGAGCCGATTGCGATCACGCCGGACTCAGGCTCCAGCACGTCGCCGGTGCCGGTCAGCACCAGGGAAACATCCTTGTCGGCGACGATCATCATCGCCTCCAGCCGCCGCAGATAGCGGTCGGTGCGCCAATTCTTGGCGAGTTCGACGGCCGCCCGGGTCAACTGCCCCGGATATTGCTCCAGCTTGCTTTCGAGACGCTCGAACAGGGTGAAGGCGTCGGCGGTGGCGCCGGCAAAGCCGCCGATCACGTCTCCCTTGCCGATCCGGCGGACCTTCTTGGCGTTGGATTTGATCACGGTCTGGCCGATCGAGACCTGCCCGTCGCCGCCGATCACCACCCTGCCGCCCTTGCGGACCGTGCAAATCGTGGTGCCATGCCAGACCGGGAGCTCATTTTGGGATGCTTGCATAGATGACCTCTCTTCCGGGCTGATTTAGGCGGTCAGGCAGGGGGTTACAATCGGGCCATTCGAAGCGTTTTCGGTCCGGCACTTGATCCGGGATGGGGAAGAAAGCGCCTCTTGAGGAAATGGGCACGAATTCCGGTCACCATGGCCCGAAGTTGGGGCATTTCGGCGTCATCCCGCAGTAGCGAAGGTGACATCAGCCTGTTAAAAGGCCCACGTTTTCGGCACGGGAAAGCTTAATCTTCATGCGCACCGCAACCATCAAGCGCAAGACCAAGGAGACCGACATCGAGGTGACGGTCAACCTCGACGGAGCAGGCGTATCCACGGTTTCGACCGGGATCGGCTTCTTCGACCATATGCTCGACCTCCTGGCCCGGCATTCGCGCATCGACATCACCGTGAAAGCGGATGGCGATCTCCATGTCGATTACCACCACACCACCGAAGACGTCGGGATCGCGCTCGGGCAAGCCGTGAAACAGGCGCTCGGCAATATGGCCGGCATCACCCGCTACGCCTCGATCCACATGCCGATGGACGAGACGCTGTCGCGCGTCGTGATCGACATCTCGGGCCGCCCGGTGCTGGTGTTCAAGGTCGAATTCCCGCGCGACAAGATCGGCGAATTCGACACCGAACTGGTGCGCGAATGGTTCAACGCGTTCGCGATGAACGCAGGCGTGACTCTCCACGTCGAGACCCTATATGGCGATAACAGCCATCATATCGCCGAATCCTGTTTCAAGGGTTTGGCGAGGGCGCTCCGCACGGCGATCGCGATCGATCCGCGCAACGCGGGCGAGGTGCCCTCGACAAAAGGCCAGCTCGGCGGCTGACCTTTCTTCTTTTCGGCGGAGCTTCCAATGCCGGTCTACACAGTGCATGCCCCCGTGGCTGATAGCGCCGATCTTGCGGCGACGGACAAGTTCGCCTTCGTGCGCGACGGCTTCCATTTCTGGGCCGCGGTCGCGAGCGTGTTCTGGCTTGCCTGGCATCGGCTCTGGCTGGCGCTGATCGGCTGGATCGTTCTGACCTTTGTCGTCGACTTCGGACTGGCCAAGCTCGGCGTCGGGGCGGGCGCGATCTTTTCCGTCGACCTGGTGCTGGCGCTGCTGATGGGGTTCGAGGCCGCGAGCCTGCAACGCTGGACGCTGTCGCGACGCAAATGGCGCCAGCTCGACGTCGTCGTGGCCGACGATGAGGAGGCAGCCGAGCGCCGCTTCTTCGAACGCTGGACGGCGCGCCATCGCGGCGTCGTCAACGACCAACGATCGATCGATCGCGGCGCGCCGCCCCCGACCCGAAATGTTCCGGGCCAGCCGTTCTCAAAAGCCCCGCCGCTGCCGCAAGGCGGCATTATTGGATTGTTTCCAGAGCCAGGAGGATCGCGATGAGCGTTGCCATCATCGACTACGGCTCCGGCAATCTGCATTCGGCGGCAAAGGCCTTCGAGCGCGCCACGCGCGGCACGCACGATCCGCAGAAGATCATCGTGACGCGTGATCCCGACACGGTGTATCGCGCCGATCGCATCGTGCTGCCCGGCGTCGGCGCTTTCGCCGATTGCCGCCGTGGTGTCGACGCGGTCGATGGCCTGCTGGAGGCGCTCACCGAGGCTGTTAGGGTCAAGGCGCGGCCGTTCCTGGGCATCTGCGTCGGCATGCAGCTGATGGCGACGCGCGGCAAGGAGCACGTCACGACCGAAGGGTTCAACTGGATCGCCGGCGACGTCGAGAAGATCGAGCCGCGGGAAGAAAACCTGAAGGTGCCCCATATGGGCTGGAACACGCTCGATATGGTTCGCGAGCACCCGGTGCTGGAGCGGCTGCCGCTTGGGCCGAAGGGCCGCCACGCCTATTTCGTGCACTCCTATCACCTCAATGCCGCCAACGAGGCCGACGTGCTGGCAACCGCCGACTATGGCGGACCGGTGACCGCGATCGTCGGCAAGGACACAGCGATCGGCACCCAGTTTCACCCCGAGAAGAGCCAGCGTTTTGGATTGGCCCTGATCTCGAACTTCTTGAAGTGGAAGCCGTGATCCTCTTTCCCGCGGTAGACCTGAAGAACGGCCAGTGCGTGCGCCTGGAGCAGGGCGACATGGCGCGCGCCACCGTGTTCAATCTCGATCCGGCGGCGCAGGCCCGTGCCTTCGCCGCGCAGGGATTCGAATATCTCCACGTCGTCGATCTGGACGGTGCGTTCGCCGGCAAGCCGATGAACGCCCAGGCGGTGGAGGCGATGCTGAAGGCCGTCACCATGCCGGTGCAGCTCGGCGGCGGCATCCGCGATCTCAAGACGATCGAAGCCTGGCTCGGCAAGGGCATCACGCGCGTGATCATCGGCACCGCGGCGGTGCGCGATCCCGAGCTCGTGAAGGGCGCGGCGAAGCAGTTCCCCGGCCGTGTCGCTGTGGGTCTCGATGCGCGCGACGGCAAGGTCGCGGTCGAAGGCTGGGCCGAAACGTCGCAAGTCACCGCGCTCGACATCGCGCAGCGCTTCGAGGATGCCGGCGTCGCTGCGATCATCTTTACCGACATCGCCCGCGACGGCCTGCTCAAGGGCCTCAACCTCGACGCGACGATTGCGCTGGCCGAGCGTATCTCGATTCCCGTCATCGCTTCCGGCGGCTTTGCGTCGATTGAGGATGTGAAGGCGCTGCTCGAGCCGCGCGCGAAAAAGCTCGCCGGCGCCATCGTCGGTCGCGCGCTCTATGACGGTAGGCTTGATCCCGCCGCCGCCCTTCAACTGATCCGCAACGCAGCCTAGGAGACCAGTATGTTCAAGGTTCGCGTGATCCCCTGTCTCGACGTCAAAGACGGGCGCGTGGTCAAGGGCGTCAATTTCGTCGACCTGCGCGACGCCGGCGATCCGGTCGAGGCGGCGATCGCCTATGACGCCGCCGGTGCCGACGAGCTCACCTTCCTCGACATCACCGCCACCCATGAAAACCGCGGCACCATTCTGGACGTGGTGCGGCGGACGGCGGAAGCCTGCTTCATGCCGCTGACCGTCGGCGGCGGCGTCCGCACCGTCGACGATATCAAGACCCTGCTGCGCTACGGCGCCGACAAGGTCTCGATCAATTCCGCGGCGGTCAGCCGGCGCGAATTCGTCAAGGAAGCGGCCGAGAAATTCGGCGAGCAATGCATCGTGGTCGCGATCGACGCCAAGCGGGTCAAGCGCGGCGGCGGCGGGGAGCGCTGGGAGATCTTCACCCATGGCGGCCGCAATTCGACCGGGATCGACGCTATCGAATATGCCCAGGAAGTGGTCGCGCTCGGCGCCGGCGAAATCCTGCTGACCTCGATGGACCGGGACGGCACCCGGCAAGGCTTTGACCTGCCGTTGACCCGGGCGATCGCTGACAGTGTTCCCGTACCGGTCATTGCGTCCGGCGGCGTCGGCAATCTGGATCACCTGGTCGACGGCGTCCGCGAGGGCCACGCCACGGGTGTGCTGGCCGCCTCGATCTTCCACTTCGGGGAATTTACCATCCGCCAAGCCAAGGATCACATGGTGCGCGCCGGGTTGCCGATGCGCCTTGATCCCTAGAGTCCATACCACTTGGGACTCCTTGTCACAAAAATGCTAAGCCCCATCTTGGGGATGGCACCCGGGCGGTGCCGGCGCATGTGCTTGAGTTGAGTTGATGTCGCGTTTCACGATTCACGATCTGGCCGCCACCATCGATGCCCGCGCTGCCGCGGGCGGGGAGGCGTCCTATACCCGGAAGCTGCTCGACAAAGGCGCGGAGCACTGCGCCAAGAAGCTGGGCGAGGAAGCGGTCGAAACCGTGATCGCCGCGGTCGAGAATGACCGCGATCACCTCATCGCCGAGAGCGCCGATCTGGTGTTTCACCTGCTGGTTCTGTTGAAGTCACGTGACGTGAAGCTGGAAGACGTCGAGGCGGCGCTGGAGAAGCGCACGTCGATGTCCGGACTGGAAGAGAAAGCATCGCGCAAAGGTTAACTAGCAAGGGTAACTAGCGCGCACGATCGAGCGCATTGAGAGGGCCGCCTCATGGACATCCGGGCACCAGATCAGCAATACAACCCCTACCGCGTCTTCACGCGCCAGCAATGGTCGCATCTGCGCGACGACACACCGATGACGCTGGAGCCGGGCGAGTTCGACCGCCTGCGTTCGATGCACGACCGCCTCGACTTGCAGGAGGTCGAGGACATCTATCTGCCGCTGTCGCGGCTGTTGTCGATCTATGTCGATTCGACCCAGCGGCTCTATTACGCGCAACGCCAGTTCCTGGCGATCCGCGACCGCAAGATGCCCTACATCATCGGTGTAGCCGGCTCGGTCGCTGTCGGCAAATCCACCACCGCTCGCGTGTTGCAGGCCCTTCTGGCGCGCTGGTCGCCGCGGCCGAAGGTCGACCTGATCACGACGGACGGCTTCCTGTTTCCGAATGCCGTGCTCGACCGGCAGGGCATCATGCAGAAGAAGGGCTTTCCGGAAAGCTACGATCTGCCGACGCTGCTGTCGTTCCTCAGCGACATCAAGGCGGGACGGCGTCGTGTGCGCGCGCCGGTCTATTCGCATCTCACCTACGACATCGTGCCGAACAAATCGGTTGAGATCGACCAGCCCGACATCCTGATCGTCGAAGGCGTCAATGTGCTGCAGACCGGACGGCTGCCGCGCGACGGCAAGGCGGTCCCGTTCGTCTCCGACTTCTTCGACTGCTCGGTCTACATCGACGCCGACGAATCCGCGTTGCGGCAGTGGTACATCAAGCGCTTCCTGGCGTTGCGCGACACCGCGTTCACCGATCCCAGGTCCTATTTCCATCGCTATGCGCTGCTGTCGGACGAGGAAGCGACTGCGACCGCGATCGCGATCTGGGAACGCACCAACCTCGCCAATCTCGAGGACAACATCCTGCCGACCCGGCCGCGCGCGACGCTGATCCTGAAAAAGGGCGCCGACCACGTGGTGCAATCGGTCGCGCTGCGGCGGCTGTAGCCCTCGCTGCTTCGGGCCTACGCCGCGATGTGCCGCGATGCGGCCAGGCCCGCGAGCGCTTCTTCCAGCTTTTCGCGATCGAGCGGCTTGATCAGGAAGCCGTCCATACCGGCTTCGAAGCAGGCATAGCGGTCCTCCACCAGCGTGTTGGCGGTCAGCGCGAGGATCGGCGTCTGACGGCCGGACTGGCCGGCCTCGAGCGCGCGGATCTGCTTGGTGGTTTCGATGCCGTTGAGCCGCGGCATCTGGATGTCCATCAGCACGAGATCATAGGGAGCGCCGGCGGACTTCGCCGACTGCCAGGACTCCATGGCCTGTTCACCGTTGGTGGTGATGACTGCATGATGGCCCAGCCGCGCGAGCAGCGAGCGCATCAGGAGCGCATTGATCTCATTGTCTTCGGCGACCAGGATCGAGAGCGCCGTGTTCTTCGGCGTGGCTTCAGGTGCTGTGGGCGCAGGCTCGGCCAGCGCCTCGATCGCGAGACTTGGGGCCGCGATTTCGGGCGCCGCGGTCAGACGTGCGGCGAGCGAGGACGCCCGCAGCGGCTTGACCAGATATCCGGTGAAGGTCGGCGTTTCGGACGCCAGGAGGTCCTGCCGCGTTGCCGGCGTGAACATCACGATCCGGTGGGTCGCGTGGGTGCGGGCGGCATTGGCCAGCGTCTCCATCGCCGACGTGCCGAGCGCATGGTCGATCAGGACCGCGTGCCAGGTCCGCTCCGGCAGCAACGCCTTGGCCACCTCGGTGTCCGCCACCATGCAGGTCTGCGCGCCCCAGCGCTGCAGCCGACGCGAGATCAGCGAGGTCTCGATGCTCTGCGGCGCGACCAGCATGATCGACTGGCCGGAGAGGTCGGGCGCGGTGAAGCTGTTGGCGTTGCCGGTGTCGGCGGCGGTGAGCGGGATCGAGACTTCGAAGGTCGATCCTGAGCCGGGCGTGCTCGCGAGCGCGATCCGCCCGCCCATCCGTTTGACGATGCGGTCGCTGATCGAGAGGCCGAGGCCGGTGCCGCCATAGCTGCGTGCGATGCGCTCGTCGGCCTGCTCGAACTCGCGGAAAATCCGCTGCTGGGCTTCCGGCGCGATGCCGATCCCGGTGTCTCGGACCAGGAAGCTGATCTCGTTCGGCCAGATGCCGGGCTCGACGATCAGCGCAACGCCGCCGGTTGCGGTGAACTTGATGGCATTGCCGGCGAGATTGAGCAGCACCTGCCGCAGCCGCGCGGCGTCGCCGGCCACTTGCATCGGCAGCCGTTCGTCGACATAGGCGGCGATCTCGATGCCCTTGGCCTGCGCGCGCGGCGCCAGCAACTCGGTGACGTCCTCGATCAGGCCTGATAGCGCGAAGGCGCGGTGCTCGAGGTCGATCTTGCCGGCCTCGATCTTGGAATAGTCGAGCAGCTCCTCGATCAGCGACAGCAGTGCGTCGCCGGATGTCTTGACCGCCTTGACGTACGTCGTCTGCTCAGGCGTCAGCGATGTATCCATCAACAGTCCGCTCATGCCGATGATGCCGTTCAGCGGCGTGCGGATTTCGTGGCTGGCCATCGCGAGGAAGCGCGACTTGGCGCGGTTGGCGGCGTTGGCCTGATCGCGCGCTTCGGCCACCGCGCGCTCGCTCTCGGTGCGGTCGGTGACGTCGTGGCCGACGCTCTGCATCTCGGCCGGGCCGCCGGCGTCGTTGCGGACGAGTCCCTCGCGCCAGGCGATCCAGCGCGGCCCTTGCGGTCCCTCGATTTTCTGGTCGTGGACGCGCATGCCGTTGGCGTCGAGCGCGGTGTCGCCCTGTTCGAGGACCTTCAGCACGGCGTTGCTGCCGATCAGATCGTCGCATGGAACCTGCGCCAGCTCGCAATAGGCGTCGTTGGCATAGGTGATGCGGCCCTCGGCGTCGCGCAGCACGATCAGGTCGCCCTGCGCTTCGAACAGGTTGCGGACACGCTGCTCCGCCTCCTGCAGTTCCCAGTTGCGGTCCGCCATCGCTTCATTGTGCGTGGCGATCGTGCGCAGCTTCGTGCGCATCAGCCGCAAACGGATGCCCAATGTCACGATCCAGAGACAGGCGAGCGCGAACAGGAAACTGACCCCGATCGCGAAGAGATTGGGGTCGTACTGATTTCTCTGCGAAAGAGCGCCTGTAATGAATCCAAAGGCGCCGCCGAACGCGGCGGAGAAAATCATGAAGGATCGGATGATCAACGTGATCCAGGGATGGCGCCGCAGCAAACGACGAAAGCGCAACTTGATCCGGAAGAAACGCCCCATCAATGGTGGCCCTGAGATAGCTTGATCTGCCCACGACGATGCGTCGTCCACCTTGCAAAGTGCTTGAGGTTGATGACCGTTTGGCGCGGCGCTGAGAACAGGGTTAGCGAACGGTTAAAGCGCCGCCGCTTCGAGGCGGCGATGTCCGCCACGGGCGCTGACGATCAGGGCCGCGGCCTCGCGGACCGAAAAGGTCTTCGACTGCACGAAGACGCGGTAGTCGAACGGGCCGTCATGCGAAAGGTAGATCACGGGATCGGTTGCGGACGGAGCGCCGGAAATCGCGATCAGTTGTGGCACGGCGTTGCTCTCGCAGGCGCCGGCTTCGTTGTCGTCGACATCGTCGATCACGGTGAAGTCCGCGGCCTCGGCGCTGTCGGTGACTTGCACCCTGACGGTGGCAAGGCGGGGATCGTCGGTGAAGCTGACGTGAAGCTGGGCTTGCCAGGGCATCGACGCGATCTGCATCGCAGACCCGCCAACCTCGATGCACGGCCGGGGGCCGGGCAGGAACTCGGCGCGGGCAAACACCGCGGCCACGGCGAGAGGGACCACCGAGGCCAGAACCTTGAAACGCAACATGACGCTACTCGCTCGACCCAAACCCCGCGCATCGCCGGGCTTATGGTTTGCGGAGCGTAAACAAAACTCGTTACCATCGCGTTGACGCGGAATGAGTCCGGCACGAAACGGGACAGATCAGGCGGCGCGGCGCAGATCGTCGGCCAACGCGCGATAGGACAGCGCCTCGGCCAGGTGCAGTCGCCCGATCTTCTCCGCGCCGTCCAGATCGGCAAGCGTACGTGCGACCCGCAACACGCGATGATAGCCGCGCGCGGTGAGATGCATGCTCTCGGCAGCTTCACGCAGCAATTTCTGGCCCTGAGCATCCGGTTGCGCGATGGTTTCGAGCAGCGCGCTCGGGGCTTCGGCGTTGGTGCGAATATGCGGCATGCCCGCCGCGGCGTAACGCGCGAGCTGGATGTCGCGCGCGGCCGCGACGCGGGCGGCGACCTCGGCCGATCCTTCCGACGGCGGCGGGAGGATCAAATCGGCCGCGGTCACGGCCGGCACCTCGATCCGCAGGTCGATACGATCCATCAGCGGGCCCGAGATCCGCATCTGATAGTCGCCGGTGCAGCGGTCGATCGGTCCGCGCTTGCAGGAATAGCCGGGCTCATAGGCACGGCCGCAGCGGCACGGGTTCATCGCGGCGATCAGCATGAAGCGCGCCGGATAGGTGACGCGATGGTTGGCTCTGCTCACCGCGACCTCGCCGTTCTCCAGCGGTTGGCGCAGCGAATCCAGCACCCGCGGATCGAATTCCGGCAACTCGTCGAGGAAGAGCACGCCCTGATGCGCGAGCGAGATCTCGCCCGGCTTGGCGCGCATGCCGCCGCCGGTCAGCGCGGCCATGCTGGCGGAATGATGCGGGCTGCGGAACGGCCGCCGCGCGGTCAACGCGCCGTCGCGGATTTCGCCGGCGACAGAACCGATCATCGAGACCTCGAGCAATTCCGACGGCGACAGCGGCGGCAGGATCGAGGGCAGGCGCGCCGCCAGCATCGACTTGCCGGCGCCGGGCGAGCCGATCATCAGCAGATGATGTCCGCCGGCGGCCGCGATCTCGAGCGCGCGTTTTGCACTCTCCTGGCCCTTGATGTCGCGGAGGTCCAGGAGCGTCTCTTCGCGCTCATGCACCTTCGGCGAGGGGCGCGACAGAACCTGCGTGCCCTTGAAGTGGTTGGCGATCTGGATCAGCGACTGCGCCGCGATGATCTGGATGTCGGGGCTGGCCCACGCGGCCTCCGAGCCGCAGGCCGCCGGGCAGATCAGCCCCTCGTCACGCGAATTGGCGCCGATCGCCGCCGGCAGCACGCCCGCGACCGGTGCGATCGAGCCGTCGAGCCCGAGCTCGCCAAGCACAGTGAAGCCGCTGAGGGCATCCGGCGGGATCGCCCCGATCGCCGCCATCAGCCCGAGCGCGATCGGCAGGTCGTAATGGCTGCCCTCCTTGGGCAGGTCGGCCGGGGCAAGGTTGACGATGATCCGGCGGGCGGGCAACGCCAGCCCCGAGGCGATCAGCGCCGAACGAACCCGCTCCCGCGCCTCCGACACCGCCTTGTCGGGTAGTCCGACGATGGCAAAGGCCGGCAATCCGGGCGCGACCTGCACCTGCACATCGACCGCGCGGGCCTCAATTCCCTCGAAAGCGACGGTGGAAACGCGCTGGACCATGCTGCCCCTATCTTCCCCGTCAGAAGGTAGCGGAACCGGGTCCGAAGCGCAAGAACATTACGGGAACAGTCGGGGGCGACATGCGCCGCCCCCGAACGTCGATTCCGTTACAGCGTCATCTGCATCGGCTCGGGATAGTAATGGAACCCCTCGCCGGTCTTGGCGACATGGCCGTAGCCGGGCCAGGCGAAGTGGTAGGACATGATCGGCGTCTTGTTGGCCGCCAGCATGGTCAGCATCTTCACCCGCGACTGCGCCGCCTGCTTCGGATCGGTGTCGTAGGAGAATTCCATCAGCGGCTTTTCGAGCAGCAGCACCGCATGATGGGTGAGATCGCCGAGGAAGGCGAAGGATTTGCCGGCTGATGTCACCATGAACATGTGGTGGCCCACGGTGTGGCCGGGGGCCGCCATCGCCTGCACGCCGGGCAGGAATTCCTGGCCGTCCTTGAAGAACACCAGGCGGTCGCGCACCGGCAGCAGGTTCTTGCGGGCGTGAACCACGAAATCCTTCAGCGGGCTGCCAAGCTTGCCTTCATCAGTCCAGAAATCGAAATCGCTCTGGGCGATGTAGTATTGCGCGTTCGGGAACAGCGGCTTGTCGCCGGCGTCGACGATGCCGCCGATGTGGTCGATATGCGCGTGCGACAACACCACGGCGTCGATGTCATCAGGCTTGATGCCGGCTTCCGCCATGCTCTTCTGCTGCCGGCCCGTGGTTGGCCCAAACGCCTTCGAGGTGCCCATGCCGGTATCGAACAGGATCAACTTGTCGCCGGTGTTCACGATCGGCGAGTTCTGCTCGAGCACGACATTGTCGGGATTGAGGAAGTTATCGGAGAGCATCTTCCGCACATCTTCATCGGGTATGCCGACAAAGGTGCCCTTGGGCGGACCAAGCGGCAGCGGACCGTCGGACACGACGGTGACCTCAGCGTCGCCGAGAATGAAGCGGTGCCAATAGGGCGTTTGCGTGCCGAGTTTCGGGGCGCGTGCGACGGCGGTGCCGCCGAGCATGGTGCTGGCGCCGAGACCGGCACCGAGCGCAAGCAAGGATCGTCGTGAGACATTGAGCGTCATACGTCTTCCTCCCTGTAGCTTTATGATTTTTGTCGCCTGCGACAATCGGCCGCTATGACCTGACGCAGGCACGAGGATGCTGCGCTCGCCCGCGAAAGCAGGCAAGCAGAATCAGGTCAAAGAGCGCGCGGTAGAATTCTAGATTGACTGCAACCGCGATGCGCACCGCATAAGGAACGCTTATTTTGCAGTGCGCTTGGCCTCGATGGTATCCCAGATCATCGCTGCGACATCCGGGCCGTTGAGCCGCTGGATCGCGCGGATACCCGTCGGAGAGGTGACATTGATCTCGGTGAGATTGCCGTCGATCACGTCGATGCCGACGAACAGCAGCCCACGCTCGCGCAGCGCCGGGCCGAGGGTCGCGCAAATCTCGCGCTCGCGGTCGGACAGCTCGGTCGCCTTGGCGGCGCCGCCGCGCACCATGTTGGAGCGCAGATCATCGGGGGCGGGCACGCGGTTGACGGCGCCGGCGAATTCGCCGTCGACCAGGATGATGCGCTTGTCGCCATGCTTGACCTCGGGAAGGAAGCGCTGGATCACCCATTGCTCTTTGAACGTGACCGAGAACATGTCGAACAGCGAGCCGAAATTCATGTCCTGCGGCATCACGCGGAACACCGCGGCGCCGCCGTGGCCGTGCAATGGTTTCATGACAACGGCGCCATGCTGATCGCGGAACGCGTTGATCTCGTCGAGGTCGCGCGAGATCAGGGTCGGCGGCATCAGCTGCGGGAAATTCATCACGAACAGCTTCTCCGGCGCGTTGCGCACGCTGGCCGGGTCGTTGACGACCAGGGTCTTCGGATGGATGCGTTCGAGGAGATGCGTCGAGGTGATGTATGCGAGATCGAAGGGCGGGTCCTGCCGCAGCAGCACGACGTCGAAGGCATTGAGCGGCTCGCGCTTCGGCTCGCCCAGCGTGAAATGATTGCCGACCTCGTCGCGCACGGTGAGAGACTGCAGTGGCGCCACCAGCTCCTCGCCGCGCAGTGATAGCTTGTCCGGCGTGTAATAGGAAAGGCCGTGGCCGCGCTTCTGCGCCTCGAGCAGCAACGCAAAAGTCGAATCGCCGCGGATGTTGATGCGCGCGATGGGGTCCATCTGGACGGCGACGTTCAATTTCATGGGGCGTGTCCCGGGAGGTCTGGAGGGGTATCTTTAAGTGCTTGCGTCGAATGCCGCTAACAGATGGCGCGGCAGGCTGCGCGGCGCAATCAGAACGGCGTCGAATCTGAGATCAAATTCCGCATGCTCGGGATGCGTCATCAGCCAGACCTGGGCGGCATTGATGATGCGCTGCTGCTGGCGCGGCGTCACCGCATAGGCGGCGTCATCGAGGCTGGCGCGGGCCTTGACCTCGATGAAGGCGATCAGATTGCGCCGGCGCGCCACCAGGTCGATCTCGCCATAGGGCGTACGGAAACGTTTTGCCAGGATGCGATAGCCCTTGGCCATCAGAAAAGCGGCGGCGCGAATCTCGGCGGAGAGGCCGGTGCGAAAGGCTGCGACGCGTTCGGGGGAGGCGTTATCAGTCTTCGCCATCGCCGTCCCCGGTGGCCCTGGCAAGCTCGAGGGCGCGGGCATAGACCTCGCGGCGCGGCCGCCCCGACAGTTCGACCGCATGCGCCACCGCATCCTTGACGCTGCCGCGCGCGAGCGATGTTCGCAGCAGATCGTCCAGCGCTGCCTCACCCATCATTCCGGCATCCTCCGCAGGCGGCCCGACGACGAGCACGAATTCGCCGCGGGTCTCCAGCGTATCTGCGCGCGCCGCTAGTTCGGCGACCGGCGCGCGCTGGACCTCCTCGTGCAGCTTGGTCAGCTCGCGGCAGATCGCGGCGTCGCGCGTGCCCATGATCGCGGCGAGATCGCGTAAGCTGTCCTGAACGCGATTGCCGGATTCGAACATCACGAGCGTCGCATCGATCCTGGCGAGCTCGGTGAGCCGCGCACGCCGCGCATGCTCCTTTGACGGCAAGAACCCTTCGAAGAAGAACCGGTCGGTCGGCAGCGCCGCAACGGACAGCGCGGTCAGGACCGATGACGGTCCGGGCAGCGCGATCACCTGATGCCCGGCGGCGCAGACCTCGCGCACCAGCTTGAAGCCGGGGTCCGATATCAGCGGCGTGCCGGCATCCGAGACGAGCGCGACCGAGGCGCCCTGCGCCAGCCGTTCCAGGATTTTTGGCCGCGCCTGCGCAGCGTTGTGTTCGTGATAGGGCTTCAGCTCGGCCGTGATTGCATAGCGCTCGGTCAGGCGGCGGGTGATCCTTGTGTCCTCGCAGGCGACGACGTCGACGCCGGCCAGCGTCTCCAAGGCGCGCAGGGTGATATCGCCGAGATTGCCGATCGGTGTCGCGACCAGGTGTAGCCCGGGCACAGCTTTTGGCGCGGTCAGCACCTGGCCGGCCACGGAAAAGGTTCGGTCCGCAGGCGGCGTCGTGGCATCGGAGCTGTGGAGGGTGCTGGTTTTTGCGCGCATAATACCAATCTAAAGGGATGGCGGCGCTTTCGCCAACATCCCGACAGGGCCGGTCGAAAGCCCGCTGAAACGCCGAGAATGGCAAGCCCCGGCAACGGCGCCGCAAGGCCATAATCCTTTTGTTTTGGTTAACTATTCGCCGACAATATGCCCAAATCCACCCCCCCTTTATCAGGGCTGGATGGAATCCCGGCCGATCACGGTCGGTCAAGAGAAGAGAGACGATGGCAGGCCCGCATAACCGCAAGTCCCCGCCGTCGGGCGCGACCCGGCGGACAGCGCTTGGCCTCATCATTGGTGCGCCGCTGCTGTCGGCTTGCTCCGGTATCCAGCAGAGTCTGAGCCAGTTTGGCGGTCAGGATGCCGGGCCCGCCGGTCCCCAGCAGCAGCCGCAGGCGGTCGGAACCGGGCAGGTCAAGGTCGGCCTGATCCTGCCGCTGTCGGCGTCCGGCAATGCCGCGGTCGCCGCACAGTCGATGCGGAACGCTGCCGAAATGGCGCTGGCGGAATTCCAGAACCCGAACATCCAGCTCCTGATCAAGGACGATGGCGGCAGCCCGCAGGGCGCGGCGCAGGGCACCCAGCAGGCGCTGTCCGAAGGGGCCGAGATCATTCTGGGGCCGTTGTTTGCCGGCTCGGTGCCGCCCACGGCGCAGCTGACACGCACGCG
Source organism: Bradyrhizobium sp. LTSP885 (assembly GCF_000938305.1). GTDB lineage: Bacteria > Pseudomonadota > Alphaproteobacteria > Rhizobiales > Xanthobacteraceae > Bradyrhizobium. Next base: position 155,918 of record NZ_JYMT01000015.1, on the reverse strand, counting down.
CGGCACGTCCGTGATCGCATTCTCGACCGATTCGAGCGTGGCTTCGCGCGGCGTGTTTCTTCTGAGCTTTCTGCCGGAATCCGACATCAATCGCATTGTCGATTATGCCGCCGGCACCGGAAAACGCTCGTTTGCGGCGATGGTGCCCGACAATGCCTATGGCAACGTGGTCGAGGCCGCGTTCAAGCAGGCCGTCGGCCGCAAGAACGGACGCGTCGTCGCCTTCGAGAAATACGGCGCCGATCGCGCCACGCCGGCACGCACAGTGGCGCAGGCGCTCGGCTCGGCCGACGCGCTGCTGCTCGCCGATGACGGTGATTCGGTCGTCGCGACCGCGGATGCGCTGACCGCCGCGGGCTCCAACCTGCGCAACATCCAGCTGCTCGGAACCGGGCTGTGGGACAATCCGCGGGTGTTTGCGAGCCCGGTTTTGCAGGGCGGGCTCTATGCCGCGCCCGATCCGGCCGGTTTCCGCAGCTTCGCCAACCGCTACCGCACCAAGTTTGGGGCTGAGCCGGTGCGCACCGCGACGCTTGCCTATGACGCGGTGGCCCTCGTTGCAGCACTCGCGCGCACACAAGGTGCGCAGCGCTTTTCGGCCGAAACCCTGACCAATCCATCCGGATTTGCCGGCATCGACGGCCTGTTCCGCTTTCGCGCTGACGGCACCAACGAGCGCGGCCTTGCGGTCATGAAGGTGGCATCGGGCGGCGGCACGCCGGTCGCCGGCTCGCCGAAGAGTTTTGGAGCGTAGTTCTTTGTCACGCCAGCGAGCGCCGGGGCCCATGACTACGTCCGCCATCCCGGCACTTCGGAGGAACGTATTTCATGCGAATCCTTGTCGCATTCCTGGTTGCCCCATTGCTGCCTGCCATATTGCCAGCTTGGTACATGGCTCAAGCTCCAAATAGAACCGGACCATCGGCATACATTTTCGTTTGCTGTCTGATCTATTTGTTGCAAGGCCTCGTTGGCGTCCCGGCTTTTCTAATTTTTTCCCGGAGAGGAAGTCAGCGGCTCTGGCCCTATTTGTTGATAGGGTTCCTCACAACTGCCGTTCCAGTCGTCGGGAGCCTCGTGACCGCGTCGGATCTGAAAAACAACATCATCGGAACAGTTTTCTTGACCTGGTACTTTGGCCTCCTGGGCACCTTCACAGCCCTGATTTTTTGGCTTGTGGCCAGACCTGACAAAAAGCCGACAAGCACAAGCGCTCAGACTTCAAGCTGAGACACGGCCCAAGGCTTGACGACATGAGAGCTAGCTAGGCAGCCAAATCCGCGACGACGGCGTCGAGCACCGGGAATCCCGACTTGGTCACGCGCAGCCGCCCATCAGGATCGACGGCGATCGCGCCTTCCTCGCGCAGCGTGGCGATCCGGTGCGGATCGAGCTGGCGGCCGGACAGCGCCGCATAGCGCTTGGGATCGATCCCTTCCGCGAGCCGCAGCCCCATCAGCAGGAATTCGTCGGCGCGCTCTTCGCTGTTGAGCGAGTCGTCGGTCATGACACCGTGGCCGCGCTCCTCGACCTTCGATAGCCAGGCCTCGGGGCGCTTGTCCGTCGCGGTCGCGTGCCTGATGCCATCGATATCGAGACGGCCATGCGCGCCCGGTCCGACGCCGGCATATTCATCGCCGCGCCAATAGACGAGGTTGTGCTTGCACTCGGCGCCGGCGCGCGCGTGGTTGGAAATCTCGTAAGCCGGCAATCCCTCGCGCCCACAGACCTCCTGGGTGACGTCGTAGAGCGCGCGCGCCATCGCCTCATCGGGCGTCTTCAGTTTGCCCGCGGCGTGCAGCCCGAAGAACGGCGTGCCTTCCTCGATCGTCAGCTGGTAGAGCGACAAATGCTCGGCCGCCTCCGAGATCGCCTGCTTCAATTCGCCTGCCCACATCTGCGGGGTCTGGTCGGGGCGAGCGTAGATCAGGTCGAAGGAGTAACGGTCGAACGCGGTGCGCGCGATCGCAACCGCATCGAGCGCCTCGCGCGCGGTGTGCAGGCGTCCAAGCGCCTTCAGCGAGCCATCGTCAAGTGCCTGCACGCCGAGCGAGACGCGGTTGACGCCGGCTGCACGATAGCCGCGAAAGCGTGTCGCCTCGACGCTGGTCGGATTGGCCTCGAGCGTGACTTCGACGTCAGGCGCGACCGACCAGTGCTTGCCGATCGCATCGAGCACGGCGCCGACGGTCTGCGGCTGCATCAGCGATGGGGTGCCGCCGCCGAGGAAGATCGAGGAGACTTCGCGCCCCGGCACGCGCGCGGCGGTGGTCTCGATCTCGCGGGCAAAGGCGCGCACGAAGCGATCTTCGTCAATCGGCGCATGCCGGACGTGGCTGTTGAAATCGCAATAAGGGCATTTCGACAGGCAGAACGGCCAGTGCACGTAGACGCCGAAGGCTCTTCGTTCAGCGTGGCTCAAGACAGATCTCCGCGAGCTTGACGAAGGCGCGGGCGCGATGCGACAGGCCGAGCCCGATCGGCGGCAGGCCGTGCTTCTCGATGCTGGTCATCTCGCCGAAGGTACGCCCGTGTCCGTCAGGCAGGAAGGCCGGATCGTAGCCGAAGCCGGCGGTGCCGCGCGGCGGCCAGACCAAGGTTCCATCGACCCGGGCCTCGACCTCTTCGAGATGATCGTCGGGCCAGGCCACGCATAGCGCGGAGACGAAGTGCGCCTTGCGCTTGTCCGGCGTGGTGGCGCCGCGCTCTTGCAGCAGGCGCTCGATCCGGGTCATCGCCGCCATGAAATCTTTGGTTTCGCCGGCCCAGCGCGCCGAATAGATACCGGGTGCGCCGTCGAGCGCGTCGACCACGAGGCCGGAATCGTCGGCAAAGGCGGGCAATCCCACAGCCTTCGCCGCAGCGATCGCCTTGATCGCCGCATTGGCGCGAAAGCTGTCGCCGGTCTCCTCGGGCTCGGCGAGGCCAAGCTCGCCGGCCGACACCGCTTCCACCCCGTGCGGCGCCAGCAGCTCCCGCATCTCGGCGAGCTTGCCGGGATTATGGGTGGCGATCACGAGCTTTCCGGTGATTCGGCGGTGCATGGCCAATCTGACTACGCCACCGCGAGCTTTTGCAAGTCGACCAGACGCGCGACACCTTTGCGCGCCAGCGCCATCAGCGCCAGGAATTCGTCTTGCGAGAACGGCGTCTTCTCGGCGGTGCCCTGCACCTCGATGATGCGGCCGTCACCGGTCATGACGAAATTGGCGTCGGTATCGGCTTCGGAGTCCTCGGCATAATCGAGGTCGAGCACCGGCGTGCCCTTGTAGATGCCGCAGGAGATCGCCGCCACGTTGTCGCGCAGCACGTTGGCCTTCAACATGTTGCGGGTCTTCATCCAGTTGATGCAATCCGCAAGCGCGACCCATGCGCCGGTGATCGAGGCGGTACGGGTGCCGCCATCGGCCTGGATGACGTCGCAATCGACGGTGATCTGGCGTTCGCCCAGCGCTTCCAGGTCGACCGCGGCGCGGAGGGAGCGGCCAATCAGCCGCTGGATTTCGACGGTACGGCCGCCCTGCTTGCCGGCGGACGCCTCGCGGCGGGTGCGTTCCAGCGTGGCGCGCGGCAGCATGCCATATTCGGCGGTGACCCAACCGCGGCCCTGGCCCTTCAGCCACGGCGGCAGCCGTTCCTCCAGCGTGGCGGTCACCAGCACATGGGTGTCGCCGAATTTCACCATGCAGGAGCCCTCGGCATATTTGACGACGCCGCGGTCCAGCGACACGGGACGCAGTTCATCGGGCGCACGGCGGCTTGGCCGCATGGGGAATCCTCCGAAAAATCCGAGAAGGTGCCGGAGCGTGACGACTTGTCTCGAATCGTCATCGCGCTCTAACGTTTTGTTTGAGCACGACCTTTTCGGAAAACCGGTTGCAATTCTTCCGGATCGTGCTCAAGCCGTGCTTGTAGGAGGGGGAACGGGCAGCGGCAAGGGTTTTCGGCCAGGCTATTTGGTCTGAATGCCTGCTTGTCACGGACCTCGCGGATCGACAGATTAGGGGCAATTGTGAGGGAGTAGTGCGTGGCTCACCACGATCCGATCAGCCTGATCACGCCGCATGCGGGGCTTGCCCAGCTCAACGAGCGCTCGCGCGACATTTTTCGTCAAATTGTCGAAAGCTATCTTGCGACCGGCGAGCCCGTCGGCTCGCGCAATATCTCGCGCCTGATTGCGTTGCCGCTGTCGCCGGCGTCGGTCCGCAACGTGATGTCGGATCTCGAGCAGCTCGGCCTGATCTACGCGCCGCATACCTCCGCCGGCCGGTTGCCGACCGAACTCGGCCTGCGCTTCTTCGTCGACGCCCTGATGCAGGTCGGCGACCTCACCGAGGCGGAGCGCCAATCGATCCAGACCCAGCTCGCCTCCGTCGGCCGCGCGCAATCGGTCGAGGCGGCGCTCGGGGAAGCGCTGACCCGGCTGTCGGGGCTGACCCGCGCCGCGGCCGTGGTGTTGACGCCGAAATCGAACGCGCGGCTGAAGCACATCGAATTCGTGCGGCTGGAACCGGAGAAGGCGCTGGTCGTGCTGGTCAGCGAAGACGGCCAGGTCGAAAACCGGGTGTTGGCACTGCCGCCCGGGGTTCCCTCTTCGGCGCTAACGGAAGCGACCAACTTCCTCAACGCGCGGATCCGTGGCCGGACCCTGGCCGAAGCGCGCCTCGAGCTCGAGACCGCCTTGACGCAGAACCGCGCCGAGCTCGACCAGCTGACGCAGAAGGTGGTGGCGGCCGGCATCGCGAGCTGGTCCGGCGGCGAGAACGAAGACCGGCAGCTGATCGTGCGCGGCCACGCCAATTTGCTGGAGGATCTGCATGCGCTCGATGATCTCGAGCGCGTCAAGTCGCTGTTCGATGATCTCGAGACCAAGCGCGGCGTGATCGACCTGCTCGGCCGCGCCGAACGTGGCGAGGGGGTGCGGATTTTCATCGGCTCGGAGAGCAAGCTGTTCTCGCTGTCGGGTTCCTCGACCATCATCGCGCCTTACAGCGATGCCCATGGCCGGATCGTCGGTGTCCTCGGCGTGATCGGCCCGACGCGGCTGAACTATGCCAGGGTGATCCCGACCGTCGATTACGCCGCGCGTATCGTCAGCCAGATCCTGGGCGGCTGACCGGACGGAAGTTGCCTTTCATTTGACGCGTTTTTTCACGCGAGCCGGGGGGCCATCCCGGGTCAAGTTCGGGACAGGCTTTCGCTCGAAAACGCTATGTGGCGCTTGATTTTCGTCGCTTAAAGCACGATATCCGGGCCAGCCAATCCCCAAGATTTGAACGACGCGCGTTTTTTCGAGAAGGCAAGCCATGATCGATCCGAACCGGACCAATGACAATACCGAGAATCCGGCGCCGACGGGCGAGCCTGTGGTCTCCAAGCCTTACATCATGCCCGACGATCCCGAGGTCGGATCGACGGAGGCCTTGAGCAAGGAACTGGCCGAGACGCGCGACAAGATGCTGCGTACGCTGGCCGAGATGGAGAATCTTCGTCAACGCACCCGCCGCGAGGTCGCTGATGCCAAGACCTACGGGATCACCGGCTTCGCCCGCGACGTGCTCGATATCGCCGACAATATGCAGCGCGCGCTCGATGCGGTTCCGGCCGAGGCCAAGGAAGCCGCCGATCCCGGCCTGAAGGCATTGATCGAAGGCGTCGAGCTGACCGAGCGCTCGCTGCTCAACGCGCTGGAAAAGAACGGCGTGAAAAAGTTCGATCCGATCGGCGAGAAATTCGATCCGAATTTCCAGCAGGCGATGTTTGAGGTGCCCGATGTGTCGGTGCCGTCAGGCACCGTGGTGCAGGTCATGCAGGCCGGCTACATGATCGGCGAGCGCATCTTGCGCCCGGCCCTGGTGGGTGTCTCCAAGGGCGGCGCCAAAGCCGCCCCGGCGGCCGATTTCACGGCCTGATCGTTTCGACGTCACGCGAGGAAATCCTGCGCCAAGACACCTTAAGTCAAGAAACCTTAGGCGATGTCCGATGACTGGATCCGCTTGACGCCGGCCTTGGCCATGTCGGTCCAGGCCTTCGCAAGCGATCCTTGCGTGTCTATGCCGCGGCAGGCGTCTTCCACCACATAGGTTTCGAAGCCGGTCTTGCGCGCGTCCAGCGCGGTCCAGGCCACGCAGAAATCAGTGGCGAGCCCGGCGACGAACACGCGCTTGACGTTGCGCGCCTTCAGATAGGCGGCAAGACCGGTGCTGGTCTTGCCATCGGCCTCGGTGAAGGCGGAATAGCTGTCGACGTCCTTGTGGAAACCCTTGCGGATGATCAGTTCGGCCTGCGGGATCGCGAGATCCTTCGACAGCGAGGCGCCGTCGGTGCCCTGCACGCAATGGTCGGGCCACAGCACCTGCTTGCCATAGGCGAGATCGATCGTCTCGAACGGCTTCTTGCCGGAATGGACCGAGGCGAAGGAGATGTGTCCGGGCGTGTGCCAGTCCTGCGTCATCACCACATTGGCAAAGCTCTTGGCCATCTTGTTGATGATCGGCACCACCTGCTCGCCGTCCTTCACCGCCAGGCTGCCGCCGGGCAGGAAGCAGTTCTGGACGTCGATCACCAGCAGCGCCGAGCCGTCGTCAGGTTTGACCGCTGCTGCCCAAAGCTCGCCCGGAGCCAGGGTTGCAAGAGCCGTCGCGCCAAGACCTGTAACAAGACCTGCAACAACCTGCCGTCGATCCAACATCGTGCCTCTCCTCGCTGGGGTGAACCGTGCGAGGAGGCTAGTTCCGTTTGCGTACAAACGAAAGTCCGATTTTTCGGCGGGCGCTGCGGAAACTTCGATCAGAGCGTTTTCGAGCGAAGCCTGTCCCGGACCTGATCCGGGATGGATTCCGGTTCGCGTATAGAAAGCGCTTCAAATCAAGGCTCGAGAGCCCCGTTCGGATTCCATCGGAACGGAAACGGCTTTAGCCGCGCGGCTGGATGCCGTCACGCACCGCGCGGAAGCGCGGGAATGCCTTCTCCCAGTCGGTGCGCGGCGAACTTCCGATGATGCGCATCGACGACTGCGAGCCAAATCGCAGCCACTGCACGATGGTGACAGGCGTGTTGTCCTTGCCGCTGATCGCGTCGATCCGTGTCTCGTAGCCGGCCTGGCCGTCGATACGGATCGGCTCCGACATGGTGATGTGCCCATCGCGCACGCCGGGAATCGTGGTGGCAATCTGCTGGGCGAAGCGACCGCGATCGTCGGGAGAGGCCGCGGTCGAGCCGATGATGCCGAGGAGGATGAAGGGCTTGGTTTCGAAGCCGGTCTTCTCGTCGCCGTCGGCCAGCATCAGCGCTGCGCCGGGCGCCACCATGCGGACGGTCTTGAAATTGCTCAGCTCGGTGATCTTGAACGGCATCATGCCGAGCTGCTCGTCGACCGGCACCTCGTTGCGGATGAAGGCGGTGGCGAACATCTGCCGTACGGCGTCGTCGGTGTAGATCCTCGCGGCGTTCTCGGGCACCTGCACCGCGATGTAGCCAGAGAAGGTCGGGCCGGGCAAAATCATGGAGTAGCGGCGCACATTGGTCGCGCCGTCCCGTGCGCTCTCGACGGTATAATAGGCGAGTCCGGCCGGGGTCTCGAGGCTCTCGGGCTTGATGCCGCCGCTGCCGGCGGGATTGGCCTTGAAGGCGTTGACGACCTCGCCATAGGCATCCGGGGGCAGATCGGCGATCAGGACCTTGACGCCCTGGTCCTCGGTCTCGAAGCCGATGAAGGACTTTGCGCGAACGAGGCCGACCAGCGGCTTCATGCCGACATGGGCACCCGGCGGAAACACCACGTCATCAGCGAAAGCAGACCAGGTGGTGGCAATCAGCACGGCAACCGCAGCGAGAACTCGAAAGGGCGTCATGAAGGATCTACCGGGTTTGCTTGGAGGCCGCTCAAAGGGCCGGTGCAGGGCTGGGTGGGCCGCATCAGTCGGCCCGCTTTTAGCGGTTTTGATGGCTCTGCAACAGGTCCGCCTGATCTTCGTTTCCGCTCTGTCGTCACGATTCCACGGGCTTTTCGCCAGACAAGGCGGTCCTTTCCAGGGTTTCCCGACATTTCTCGGTGAAACAATCGCGCTGGCAGCACAACGGCCGGCGGCCAAATAGCGCGCCCGGTCAACCGGCGAGCCGGTTGCGTGTCGGGCCCGTTGTGAGCGTTCACTCAACACGCATGACCTGTGCGCGTGGTGTGGATCGCGCTTGATCGCGCCCGGCAACATTGCCTATTTGTTAACTTGATTAGAGGTTGAGCCGGCGCGGGCCCCAAGCTGACACAATCTTTCAAACGTCAGTCTTTTCAGGCCTCAACGTTGCGTCCAGTCCTTGCGGGCAGGACCCTCTCTCCTATATCAGGCTCACCGTCGCAATATCGCGAGTATGTGAACGTCTGGGGGTTCGGTTCGGGGTGCCGTCAGGGCCCAACCAGCCTGCCGTAGCAACAAGGATATGAAAAACCATGGGTAAGGTCATTGGGATCGACCTCGGCACCACGAATTCGTGCGTCGCCGTAATGGATGGCAAAACACCGAAGGTCATCGAAAACGCCGAGGGCATGCGCACCACGCCGTCGATCGTTGCTTTCACCGACGATGGCGAACGCCTTGTCGGCCAGCCGGCGAAGCGCCAGGCAGTAACCAATCCCGAGCGTACGTTCTTTGCGGTGAAGCGCCTGATCGGCCGCCGCTATGACGACCCGATGGTCGAGAAGGACAAGAAGCTCGTTCCCTACAAGATCGTCAAGGCATCGAACGGCGACGCATGGGTCGAAGCCGACGGCAAAACCTATTCGCCCTCGCAGGTCTCGGCCTTCATTCTGCAGAAGATGAAGGAGACCGCTGAGGCGCATCTCGGCCAGAAGGTCGATCAGGCCGTCATCACGGTTCCCGCCTATTTCAACGACGCACAGCGTCAGGCCACCAAGGACGCCGGCAAGATCGCCGGCCTCGAAGTGCTGCGCATCATCAACGAGCCGACGGCTGCCGCGCTCGCTTACGGTCTCGACAAGACGAAGACCGGCACGATCGCCGTGTACGACCTCGGCGGCGGCACCTTCGACGTCTCGATCCTCGAGATCGGTGACGGCGTGTTCGAGGTGAAGTCGACCAACGGTGACACCTTCCTCGGTGGTGAGGACTTCGACATGCGCCTGGTCGGCTATCTCGCCGACGAGTTCCAGAAGGAACAGGGCATCAACCTGCGCAACGACAAGCTGGCGCTGCAGCGCCTGAAGGAGGCCGCCGAAAAGGCCAAGATCGAGCTGTCCTCGACCACGCAGACCGAAATCAATCTGCCGTTCATCACGGCTGACCAGACCGGTCCGAAGCATCTGACGATGAAGCTGACCCGCGCCAAGTTCGAGGCGCTGGTCGACGATCTCGTCCAGAAGACCATCGAGCCGTGCCGCAAGGCGCTGAAGGACGCGGGCCTCACCGCCGCCGAAATCGGCGAAGTGGTGCTGGTCGGCGGCATGACGCGCATGCCGAAGGTTCAGGAAGTGGTGAAGCAGTTGTTCGGCAAGGAGCCGCACAAGGGCGTCAATCCCGACGAAGTCGTTGCGATCGGCGCTGCGATCCAGGCCGGCGTGCTGCAGGGCGACGTCAAGGACGTGCTGCTGCTCGACGTGACCCCGCTGTCGCTGGGCATCGAGACGCTGGGCGGCGTGTTCACCCGCATCATCGACCGCAACACCACGATCCCGACCAAGAAGAGCCAGGTGTTCTCGACGGCCGAGGACAGCCAGAGCGCCGTCACCATCCGCGTCTTCCAGGGCGAGCGTGAAATGGCGGCCGACAACAAGATGCTCGGCCAGTTCGACCTGATGGGTATTCCGCCGGCGCCGCGCGGCATGCCGCAGATCGAGGTGACCTTCGACATCGACGCCAACGGCATCGTCAACGTCTCGGCCAAGGACAAGGCGACCAGCAAGGAACAGCAGATCCGGATCCAGGCATCCGGCGGTCTGTCCGAGGCCGACATCGACAAGATGGTCAAGGACGCCGAAGCCAATGCGGTCGAGGACAAGAAGCGCCGCGAGGCGGTCGACGCCAAGAACCATGCCGATGGCCTGGTGCATTCGACCGAGAAGGCGTTAGCCGAGCACGGGTCGAAGATCCCGGAGAACGAGCGCCGCGCCATCGAGGACGCCGTCAGCGACCTCAAGGAAGCGCTGAAGGGCGACGACGCCGAGGCGATCAAGGCCAAGAGCGCGACGCTGGCGCAGGCTTCGATGAAGCTCGGCGAGGCCATGTACAAGCAGCAGGCCGAGGCCGATGCGGCCAAGGACGCTGCAAAGGATGACGTCGTCGACGCGGAGTTCACCGAGGTCGACGACGACAAGAACAACAAGAAGTCTGCTTAAGCGGGCTTGAGATCATGACCCTCACGCCAATGAGCACGCGACGCGTCTCGGAGGAGTGGGGGTCATTTTTTTTTAAGGCGATCGCTGCATCTTGCAGACAGGTGCGATCCTTATCGCGATCCTCGGCGATGGCTCCGAACTTCGGACGGAATTGAAGGATGTCCACCACCAAGCGCTGCTATTACGAGACCCTCGAGGTCGAGCGGAACGCGGACGAGCCCAAGCTGAAAGCGGCTTTCCGCAAGCTCGCAATGAAGTGGCATCCGGACAAGAATCCGGGCGATGCCTCCAGCGAGGTCCGCTTCAAGGAAATCAACGAAGCCTATGAAGTGCTGAAGGACGGCGACAAGCGCGCCGCCTATGACCGCTTCGGTCATGCGGCCTTCGAGCAGGGCATGGGTGGCGGCGGTCCGGGCTTCGGCGCCGGCTTCGCCTCCTCCTTCTCCGACATCTTCGAAGACCTGTTCGGCATGGCCGGGCAGCGCCGTGGCAGCGGTGGCCGCGAGCGCGGCGCCGACCTGCGCTACAACATGGAGATCACGCTCGAGGAAGCCTTCCTGGGCAAGACCGCGCAGATCGAGATTCCGGTCTCGGTCACCTGCGAATCCTGTTCGGGAATCGGCGCCAAGGCCGGCACCAAGCCGAAGACCTGCTCGCATTGCGGCGGGGCTGGACGGATCAGGCAGGCGCAGGGCTTCTTCACGCTGGAGCGCACCTGCCCCGGCTGCCAGGGCCGCGGCCAGATGATCGAGGACGCCTGCGCCTCCTGCGTCGGTTCCGGCCGGGTGACGCGCGACCGGACGCTGTCGGTCAACATTCCCCAGGGCGTCGAGGACGGCACGCGGATTCGCCTGGCCGGCGAAGGCGAGGCCGGCGTTCGCGGCGGCCCGCCCGGCGACCTCTACATCTTCCTGTCGCTGACCACGCACCAGTTCTTCCAACGTGACGGCGCCGACCTGCATTGTCGCGTGCCGATCTCGATGGTCGCAGCCGCGCTCGGCGGCGAATTCGAGGTGCCGACCATCGACAAGGGCAAGACCAAGGTGAAAGTGCCGTCCGGCACGCAGTCCGGCCGGCGATTCCGCATTGCATCAAAGGGTATGCCGGTGCTGCGGTCCCGCCAGACCGGCGACATGTATGTCCAGGTTATGGTCGAAACGCCGCAGAATCTGACCAAGAAACAGCAAGAATTGCTGATGGAGTTCGAAAAACTGTCGTCCGGTGCAACCCAACCCGAGGCCGCAGGTTTCTTCTCTAAGGTCAAGGACTTCTTCGGAAACCGCGCCGCGCCGCAGTAGTCGTTATGCTTGACCGTAACGGCTCTGACATATACGTCTTTGTGACTGTTTTCTGACAACCGCTCGGTTGTGCGGTCCCGCCTGGAAGCGACATGCCCCAATCGTCCGTGCGTGCGTTGAAGAAACCCCTCCGTCTTGACGACGAGGTTCGTTTTCTCCGTTCATGGATCGAGAAGCCGCTGCACATGGGCGCGGTGATGCCCTCGGGGCGACTGCTCGCCCGCACCATGGCACAATATGTCGACCCGAAAGCGGAAGGGCCGGTCGTCGAACTCGGACCCGGGACCGGTGCGATCACCAACGCGCTGATCGAGCATGGCGTCGATCAGAAGCGGCTGGTCCTGGTCGAATACAATCCCGGCTTCTGCGCGCTGCTGCGTGAGCGCTATCCGCAGGCCAAGGTCGTGCAAGGTGATGCCTATGCGCTCCGCGATGCGCTGTGGGACGTCCTGAAGTCTCCCGCCTCGGCCGTGGTCTCCGGCCTGCCGCTGGTCACCAAGCCGATGCTGACGCGCCTGAGGCTGATCCGCGATGCCTTCGTGGCGCTGGCGCCCGGCGCTCCCTTCGTTCAGTTCACCTATTCGGTCGTGCCCCCGATTCCGAAATCGTTGCCGGGCGTGTCCACAGAAGCTTCCGAGCGGATCTGGATGAACCTTCCGCCCGCCCGGGTCTGGGTGTATCGCAAGGGTTAATTTGCCCTGCGCCGTCGCGTGGGCTCGACTGAACCCGCGATTTCAAAATGTCCGCGCTGAAAATCCTCGTGATCCCGGGATCGCTTCGATCAGGCTCGCTCAATGCGAAGCTGGCGGCCGTCGTGGCGCGGGAATTGGTGCAGCTCGGCGCCGACGTCACCCGCATCTCGCTCGCCGATTTTCCGCTGCCGATCTATGACGGCGACCTGCAGGCCAAATCGGGCGTGCCGCAGAATGCCGTCAACCTCAAGCGAATGATCGGCGCCCATCACGGCGTGCTGATCGTGACCCCGGAATACAATTCCTCGGTACCGGCGCTGGTGAAGAACACGATCGACTGGGTGAGCCGCGTGCAGGATCCGCATGAGGCCCGCGGCCAGGTGTTCCGCGACCGCGTCTTCGCGATCGCAGCGGCGTCCGGCAACCGGCTCGGCGGCACGCGCGCGTTGGCGGCGCTGCGGCTGATCCTGTCGGCGTGCCAGGCGACCGTGATCCCGAACCAGCTCGCGCTGTCATTTGCCGAACAGGCCTATGACGATATGGATCGTCTGAAACACCACGCCGACATCGAAGCGATGCGGGCGCTGGTGCGGCAGTTGATCGACCATTCCCAACGCATGATGTGAGGTGACATGCAGCCAGCCAGGATCGCTCCAAAAGACCGGTTGATTGTGGCGCTCGATCTGCCCTCCGTGGCAGCGGCGGAGGCGATAATCGAACGGCTTGGCGACAGCGTGACCTTCTACAAGATCGGCTATCAGCTCGGCTATGCCGGCGGCCTGCCGCTAGCGAAGCAGCTCGCGGGCAGTGGCAAGAAGGTCTTCCTCGATCTCAAGCTGCACGACATCGGCAACACGGTCGCGCGCGGCGTCGAAAGCGTCGCAAAGCTCGGCGCGACCTTTCTCACCGTGCATGCCTATCCGCAGACCATGAAAGCCGCGGTCGACGCGCGCGCAGGCTCTACCTTGAAGATCCTCGCAGTCACCGTGCTGACCTCGTACGACGACAGCGATCTCCATGCCGCGGGCTATCGTCTCAACGTCGCCGATCTCGTCGCAGCGCGCGGCCAGCAGGCGCAGGCGCTCGGCGTCGACGGCATTGTCAGCTCGCCCGAAGAGGCTTCCGCCCTGCGCAAGATCGTCGGCGACCAGATCAACTTGGTGACGCCGGGCATCCGGCCCGCGGGATCGGCCACCGGCGACCAGAAGCGCATCATGACGCCGGCCCGTGCGATTGCAGCCGGCGCTGACTATCTGGTTGTTGGACGGCCGGTGACGGAAGCATCGGATCCGAAGGCCGCGGCGGAGGCCATCCAGGCCGAAATCGCACAGGCGCTCACCTGAACGACAAAGGAGAAGAATATGGCGAAGGGATACTGGGTTGCACGCGTCGACGTTCACAATGAGGAGGGCTACAAGCCCTACATGGCGGCCAACCCGGCCATCTTCCAGAAATTCGGCGGCAAGTTCATTGTTCGCGGCGGCAGATTCACCAATCCCGAAGGGGAGAAGCGCTCGCGCAATGTCGTGATCGAATTCGCCGACTACGAGACGGCGCTGGCCTGCTACAACTCGCCGGAATACCAGGCCAACATCAAGGTACGGCAGCCGCATTCGATGGCCGATCTCATTATCATCGAAGGCTACGACAGTCCGTAGGCCGCCGGTCCGGTTGCCGGAACAGCCTCCGCCCGCTATACGGCCATCAGAGGTGATGCCATGGCTGACATGCGTCTGATTGTTGCGGGAGCCGGCGGCCGGATGGGCCGCACGCTGGCGCGGGTGATTTCCGAAACCCCCGGGGCAGTTCAGGTCGGCGCGCTGGAAGCGCCGGGCTCCGAATTGCTGGGCAAAGACGCCGGCGTGCTCGCCGGCCTGCCGGCCAATGGCGTCGCGCTGTCGGCCGACCTGTGGACGATGTCGGCCAACGCCGACGGCATCCTGGATTTCACGGTACCGGCCGCGACCATCGCCAATGTCGCGATCGCAGCCGAGCGCGGTCTCGTTCATGTCATCGGCACCACCGGCCTGTCGTCATCGGACGATGCCGTGATCAAGAGCGTTACCAATCGCGCCATCGTGGTGAAGTCGGGCAATATGAGCCTCGGCGTCAATCTGCTCGCCGCACTGGTCAAGCGCGTTGCGCAGTCGCTCGACCAGAGCTTTGACATCGAAATTCTTGAAATGCATCACAAGTCCAAGATCGATGCACCGTCGGGCACCGCCTTGATGCTCGGCGAAGCCGCCGCGGCCGGACGCCAGATCGCGTTGGCGGAACGCTCGGCGCGCGGCCGCGATGGCCTGACCGGCGCGCGGCGCGCCGGGGACATCGGCTTTGCGTCACTGCGCGGCGGTACCGCGGCCGGCGATCACAGCGTGATCTTTGCCGGTCCGTCCGAGCGCCTCACGCTGTCGCACCATGCCGAGGATCGCGCGCTGTTCGCGCAAGGCGCGCTGAAGGCGGCGTTGTGGGCGCATGGCAAGAAGCCGGGCCAGTACTCGATGGCCGACGTGCTGGGACTGGGTGAATAAATCAAGCTGAGAACGGAAACCGTGGAATGAGCGATCGTCTTCTTGTGCTGGTCCGGCACGGCCAGAGCGAATGGAACCTGAAGAATCTCTTCACCGGGTGGAAGGATCCTGATCTCACCGAACAGGGCATCAACGAGGCCAAGGAAGCGGGACGCAAGCTGAAGGCGCAGGGTCTGTCGTTCGACGTCGCCTTCACCTCCGATCTCACGCGCGCCCAGCACACGTTGAAGCTGATGCTGGCCGAGATCGGCCAGACCGGATTGCCGACGACCCAAGATCTCGCGCTCAACGAACGCGACTATGGCGATCTCTCCGGTCTTAACAAGGATGACGCCCGCAAGAAATGGGGCGAGGACCAGGTGCTGATCTGGCGCCGCTCCTACGACGTGCCACCACCCGGCGGCGAAAGCCTGAAGGACACGCTGGCACGCACGTTGCCCTATTATGTGCAGGAGATCCTGCCCGGCGTGTTGCGCGGCCAGCGCACGCTGGTCGCCGCCCACGGCAATTCGCTGCGCGCGCTGATCATGGTGCTGGAAAAGCTGACGCCCGAGCAGATCCTCAAGCGTGAACTCGCGACCGGCGCGCCGGTGGTCTATCGGCTCAATGCCGATTCCACCGTTGCGTCCAAGGTTGATTTGGCGGGGTAAGCGAAGCGATCAAGATTCTCGATCCGTCATCCTGAGGAGCGCGCCCTTGCGCGCGTCTCGAAGGATGCATGGCCCGGCTGGTGGCCGTCGACCCTTCGAGACGCGCTACGCGCTCCTCAGGGTGACGGGGAAAGAGAACCGTTCGCCTTAATGCAATCCCACCTGGCCGGCTTCCCAGCCGAGCATCGCTTGCTTGCGGGTGATGCCCCAGTGATAGCCGGTCAGCGCGCCGCTCTTGCCGAGTGCGCGATGGCAGGGCACCACGAATGACACCGGATTGCGGCCGACCGCGGCGCCGACGGCGCGCGACGCCTTCGGATTGCTGATCTTGGTGGCGATGTCGGAATAGCTGACTGCGTGGCCCATCGGGACCTTCAGCAGCGTTTCCCACACCCGCACCTCGAAATCGGTGCCGATCAGCACCACGCGCAACGGCTGGTCCGGCCGCCACAGCTGCTTGTCGAAGACGCGCTGCGCCAACGCGGCGGTGCCGTCGGTGTCCTCGACAAAGGTCGCGTTCGCCCAGCGCCGCGTCATGTCGGCGAACGCCGTCTGTTCGTCGCCGGGGTCGGCGAAGGCAAGCCCCGCCAGTCCACGGTCCGTCGCGATCACGATCGCAGTGCCGAACGGCGAGGGATGGAAGCCGTAGCGCAGCGTCATGCCGGCGCCGCCATGCTTCCATTCGCCGGGCGACATTGCCTCGTGCGTGACGAACAGATCGTGCAGCCGGCCCGGGCCTGACAAGCCCGAGTCGAGCGCCGCGTCGAGCACGCTGGCGGAATCGCGCAACAGGCCCTTGGCGTGGTCAAGGGTCAGCGCCTGCATGAAGGCCTTTGGCGTCAGCCCGGCCCAACGGCGGAACAGATGGTGGAGCTCATCCGGGGTCACGGCTGCGGCGTCGGCCATCGCCTCGATGGTCGGCTGCGCGCGCCAGTGGTCCGAGATGAAGGCGATCGCACGCCGCACCGAATCATAGTCGCGTAGCGCGGCGTTCTGCGGGCCCGGCTTGGTCAGGCGCTGGTCATGTATGGCGAGTGTCATCATGGGACCTGATTTAGGAGCCATCGCGCGTCCAAACCACCCGGTTTCCGACAAAGAGCATGATCCGGACCGGTACGGCCGCGTTAGCGCAAAGTGGGAACCGGTTTTCCAACAAGATCATGCTCAAACAAAAAAGCCTAATTGATAGGGTTGTAGGTCGGACCGCGCTTGGCGGCATTCAGCGCGGCCATCAAGGCTTTGGAAAAACTGGCCTTTTCGTCCGGTCCAAGGAAGCTGCCGACGCTGACCCGGCGGCCCCTGGAGACCAGAAAAAGCCGCTCGACGCCGAACTCTTCGTGCGAGATCTGCTCGAACTGCACCCAGAGCGGGTTGAGCACCCATTCCATGACGTGGCCGCGGTGGCTGATCCGGCGTACCCGCAATTCCGACGGCGTCACGGTGATCTCCTCGCTCGCCTTCGCGGTGCGGAAATTGACCTTGAACGCCCAATAGATCACCAGCACGTCGAGGCCGAAGAAGCCGAAGATCGGCCAGGCGCCCAGCCACCAGAACACCGCGCCGGCAATGAAGCTGATCGCAGTCACCGCTGACATCAGCACCACGAAGCCGGTGCGGTTGAGCGAACGGTGCGGCGTCAGCAATGCCGAGAACAGTTTCGGCTCGAGGTTGTCGGCCTCGAGACCATTCTCAAGATCGCCCTCAAGATTACTCTTGGGATCAAAATCGTTGCCTGCGGTCATGGCGTATCAGTATATCCCGATCATGGCCAAAATCACCCGCTCTCAACGCACCAAGACATCAAGCGTTCGGTCCGTGCCGAAGAAGACCGCGAAGGCGGCAAAGCCGCTGCCAAAACCCGCGGCAAAGAGGGTCGCAAAACCGAAGCCGTGGACGGCGGCGGAGGTCTTTGAGGCCTTCAGCCGGTTCCGCAAAGCCAATCCCGAGCCGAAGGGCGAGCTGGAGCATCTCAATCCGTACACGCTGCTGGTTGCAGTCGTGCTGTCGGCACAGGCGACCGACGCCGGCGTCAACAAAGCGACCCGCGCGCTGTTCGCGATCGCCGACACACCGGAAAAGATGCTCGCGCTCGGCGAGGACAAGGTGCGCGACCACATCAAGACCATCGGGCTCTATCGCAACAAGGCCAAGAACGTCATCGCGCTCTCGGAGAAGCTGATCGCCGAATTCGGCGGCGTAGTGCCGCGCACCCGCGCCGAGATCGAGTCGCTGCCCGGCGCCGGCCGCAAGACCGCGAATGTCGTGCTCAACATGGCGTTCGGCGAGCACACGATGGCGGTCGACACCCATGTGTTTCGCGTCGGCAACCGCACTGGATTGGCACCCGGCAAGACTCCGCTCGAGGTCGAACTCGGGCTGGAGAAGGTGATCCCGCCGGAGTTCATGCTGCATGCCCATCACTGGCTGATCCTGCATGGCCGCTACACCTGCCTCGCGCGCAAGCCGCGTTGCGAGGTATGCCTGATCAACGATCTTTGCCGTTGGCCGGAGAAGACCGTCTGAGGCATGATTGACATCATGTGCTTGTAACCTCGTCCGGCGGTCCGGAGCGTGAGTGAGGGGAGTGTCGTGACAGAGCAGGTTCAAACCACCCCGCCACCGGCCAGCCAGGCCGCGCCAACCGCAAAGCCGCAAGCCACGACAAGCGGGTTCTGGGGTCGCTTCGCGATTCCATTGTTCGCGGTGCTGGTTGCACTGGCGTTCATTGTGCTGGCAACGGTGCGGTGGGACGCCTGGGTCGGCAGCGCCACGATCCAGAGCACCAATGACGCCTATGTTCGCGCCGATCTGACCCAGCTCTCCAGCCGGGTCGCGGGCGAGGTTCTCACCGTCGCCGTCACCGATTTCCAGCGCGTCAAGGCCGGCGATCTGCTGGTGCAGATCGATCCGGCCGACTATCAGGCGCAGGTCGCGCAGGCCGAGGCCGGTGTGGTCGGCGCGCAGGCCGCGCTCGACAACCTCAGCAACCAGGTCGAGCTGCAATACGCGACCATCGCGCAGGCGGAGGCCGCGCGGCTGTCCGCGGAGGCACAGGCGATCGAGGCGCGCCAGGAGCAGGAGCGCCAGCAGTCGCTGTCGCAAACCGAAGCCGGCACGCGACAAAAGTTCGAGCAGGCCACCGCCGCCTATGCCAAGGCGCAGGCCGATGTCAGTGCAAGCCGCGCGGTGATCGCAGCCCAGCGTCATCAGATCGAGGTGCTGCAAGGGACCAAGAAGCAGCGCGCCGCCGATATCGATGGCGCTAAGGCGCAACTCGCCGCGGTCAAGCTCAAGCTCGGCTACACCAAGATCGCCGCGCCATTCGACGGCGTCACCGGCGAGCGTCAGGTACAGCCGGGCGACTACGTCAACATCGGCACCAATCTGGTCAATGTGGTGCCGCTGCCGAATGTTTACGTGATCGCCAATTACAAGGAAACGCAGCTGACGCGCGTCAGGCCGGGTCAGCCGGTTGAGATCATGGTGGATTCGTTCCCGGGCGAGAGGCTGCGCGGCCGCATCGAGCGCATTGCGCCGGCGAGCGGCTCGCAATTCGCGCTGCTGCCGCCCGACAACGCCACCGGCAATTTCACCAAGGTGGTGCAGCGCATTCCGGTGCGGATCCAGTTCGACAAGAACCAGCCGCTGCTCGAGCGCCTGCTGCCGGGCATGTCCGTCGTCACCGACATCAACACCAGCGAGGCGGTTACGGATGGCGGAAAGTGACGATCGCGATCGCGGCCCGATCTCGCGCGGCGGCGTCGCGCCGCAGCCGATATTTGCCGTCGTTGCGGTTCTGCTCGGATCATTTCTCACGAATTTCGACAGCCGCCTGACCTCGGTCGGCCTGCCCGATCTGCGCGGCGCGTTCTTGCTCTCGTTCGACGAGGGCGCCTGGCTCTCGACTGCCGGCATCGGCTCGCAGATCCTGGTCGCGCCCGCGGTGGCCTGGCTCGCCACCGCGTTCGGGCTGCGGCGCGTGCTTGGGATCCCGAGCCTCGTCTATGCGGTGATCTCGCTGATCATTCCGTTCGTCCACGATTTCACGACGCTGATCGCGCTGAGCATCGTCCACGGCATGCTGCTCGGCACCTTCGTGCCGGCGTCGTTGATGATCATTCTCCGCAACCTGCCGATCCGCTGGTGGCTGCTGGGGATTTCGCTGTATTCGATCCGTGTCGGATTCGCGTTGGATACGTCGAGCTCGCTGGTCGGCTTCTATGTCGAGCATCTCGGCTGGCAGTGGATCTACTGGCAGAGCGTGATCGTTGCGCCGCTGATGGGCCTGATGGTGTATCTCGGCACCCCCAATGATCCGGTCAATCGCGACCTGGTGCGCCATGCCGATTGGGGCGGCATGCTGCTGCTCGGTGCGGGCCTGTCGATGGTCTATGCCGGTCTCGATCAGGGCAATCGGCTGGATTGGCTGGGATCGGGCACGGTGACGGCGCTCCTGATCAGCGGCGGCGTGTTGATCGTCTGCTTCATGATCAATGAGACCCTGGTGGACCGCCCATGGGCGCATTTCAACATCTTGTTCTCGCGCAATATCGGGCTCTCGCTGGTCGCGATCCTGCTGTACACGCTGACCAGCCTTTCCAACTCGTCGCTGGTGCCGAATTTCCTCGGCGCCATCCCGGCGCTGCGGCCGGAGCAGTCGGGCGCGTTACTGTTAATCTATGGCGCACTGCCGATGTTCGTGCTGGTGCCGATCTCGATCTATCTGCTCCGGCACTTCGATGCACGCACCGTCCTCGTGCTTGGATTCTCGGCGTTTGCCGCCGCCAATCTCTGGGGCACGCAGTTGACCCACGTCTGGGCGCGGGAGGATTTCATCGGCATCGTGCTGCTGCAGTCGGTTGGGCAGGCGTTCACGTTGCTGTCGATCATCATCCTCGCATTGTCCAACTCCGATCCGTCGCGCGCCACCTCGTTCGCGGCCTACATCCAGATCATGCGGCTCGGCGGTGCCGAGATCGGCGTCGCACTGATGGGCACGTGGCTGCGGGTCCGCGAGCAGATTCACTCGAACTATCTCGGACAGCATGTCCAGAGCGGCGATGTCGACGTCAGGCGCTTGCTGCAAGAGTTGGCGGAGGGCTTTTCCGGTCATGGCGCCGGGGCCGCCATGGGGAGGGCCGTCGGCACGCTTGCTGCGCTGGTGCAGCGCGAGGCGAATGTGCTGGCCTATATCGACGGGTTCTGGCTGTGCTTCTGGCTGGCGATGACGGCCCTCTTCGTGGTTGCGCTGATCGCGCGCGCACCGCCGGGTCCGTTTACGCCGGCGCCGTTTGGTTTTGCGAAGAACGCGCTGCGCAAATGCGGCGTAAAGATCGCTGCGGCTCGCAGTTGAAGCATTCAATTTATGTTGAATGCGGGCTCGGGCCCGATGTTGGCAACTCCTGAAATATTCGGCTTGCCCGGTGGTTTCACGTAGCGGGGACCAATCCAGGACAAGCATCATGAAGCAGACGGCCGCCCTTGTTTCCGTGGCAACCGCGGTTCCGCCGCATCTATTCCATCAAGGGCAGATCCTGCAGGCGGCGCGCGGCCTGCTGGCCGACCGCTATCCGGAATTCGAAACCCTCTCAAGCCTCTTCGCCAATACCGGCATCCAGCATCGCTACGGCGTGAAGCCGATCGAATGGTATCTTGAGCGGCGCGGCTGGCCCGAGCGGACGCAGGCTTTCCTGGAAGGCGCGGAATCACTGTTCGTCGACGTCGCGCGCAAGGCGATCGCCCAGGCCGACCTCACCGGCGGCGACATCGATGTCGTGGTCACGGTGTGCTCGACAGGGATTGCGACGCCGACCTTGGAGGCGCGCGTGGCCGGCAAGCTCGGCCTGCGGTCCGACGTGTCACGTGTGCCGGTGTTCGGTCTCGGATGCGCTGGCGGTGTTTCGGGCTTGTCGATCGCATCGCGGCTCGCGGAAGCGCGGCCTGGCGCCAATGTGTTGCTGGTCGCGCTCGAGCTCTGCACGCTCGCAGTCCGGCATGATGAGCTCACCAAGGCGAACATCGTCGCCGCCAGCCTGTTCGGCGATGGTGCCGCGGCGATCGTGCTGCGCGCCGGCGACGGCGGGACGACGCGGATCGAGACGTCCGGCGAAAAGCTTTGGCCCGATACGGTCGACGTCATGGGGTGGACGGTCGATCCGGAAGGATTCGGCGTGGTCTTTCAGCGGACGATTCCCGACTTTGTCCGCCAGCATCTAGGGCCGGCGGTCGCCGAAATCCTCGCGCGGATGGAGCTTTCGGTCGACGATATCGACCGCTTCCTTTGCCACCCTGGCGGCACGAAGGTCATCGTGGCGCTGGAGCGGGCGCTGGCGCTCGATCAGGGCACGCTCGATCACGAGCGCGACATCATTGCCGATTGCGGCAACATGTCGGCCCCGACCGTTCTCTTCGTCCTCGAACGGGCGCGCGCGAAGGGCCTGCCACCACGCTCATTGTTGACGGCACTCGGACCCGGCTTCACGTTGAGCTGCGTCGCGCTACGGCACGCGGCGTGAGCCTGGCGTCGATCATTCTCGCGCTGGTCACGCTGCAGCGTCTGGGCGAGCTCGTGCTGTCACGGCACAATACGGAGCGGCTTCTGGCGCGCGGCGCCATCGAAGTCGGCGTAAACCACTACCCGCTCGTCGTGTCGGTTCACGCTGCCTGGCTGGTCACTCTGTGGGTATGGGGTCGCGACCAGGACGTCAACCTGGCGGCGCTCGCGATCTACCTGGCGCTGCAGGGCTTGCGGCTATGGATCCTCGCCACACTCGGGCGGCGATGGACCACGCGGATCATCGTGCTGCCAGGCGAGCCGCTGGTCGCATCGGGGCCTTACCGGTACTTCTCGCATCCGAACTATGCCGTCGTCGTCGCAGAGATCGCGCTGCTTCCGCTCGCGCTGCATCTGCCGCGGCTGGCGCTCATCTTCACGATCCTCAATCTCGCGGTGCTCTCGGTCCGGATCAGCGCCGAGACGCGTGCGCTTTCCGGTCCCGGCCAGCCGCGCACCGGTACGCCATGAGCGAGCGGGCCGAGCATCGAGCCGACAGCCCATCCGTCGCGACGTGGGCCGGATTCCTCCTGATGTGCCTCGGCATGTTCATGGCCATCCTGGATATCCAGGTCGTCGCGACCTCGCTGCCGACGATCCAGCGCGCGCTCGCGATCTCGCCAGCGGCGATGAGCTGGATCCAGACCGCCTATTTGATTGCGGAGGTGATCGCGATCCCGCTGACCGGGCTGTTCACGCGCGCGCTGTCGCTGCGTTGGCTGTTCGTGACGGCCGTGGGCCTGTTCACCGTCGCGTCGATCGGCTGTGCCTTCAGTGGCAGCCTTGCCTTGCTGCTGATATTTCGTGTGTTGCAGGGATTCTCCGGCGGTGTCTTGATCCCGGCAGTGTTCTCCGCGGTGTTCACGCTGTTTCCGCCGCGTCTCCACGCGGTGGCCACCACAATCGGCGGCGTCGTTGCGGTGCTTGCCCCAACCGTCGGACCTGTCGTTGGCGGCTGGATCACGCAGACCTGGTCGTGGCCGTGGTTGTTCCTGATAAACGTCGTTCCGGGGATCATCGCGGCCTCCGTGGCTCCATTTCTGCTTCCGCGTGCGGCCGGAGATCTCCACGAATTGTCGAAGCTGGACAGGTGGTCGCTTGTCCTGCTTGCGACGGCGCTCGCAAGTTTCGAGATCGGGCTCAAGGAAGCACCGCAGCTTGGCTGGGCCTCGCTGCTTTGCGTGAGCCTGCTGACGGGAAGCATTGTCGGGATGGCGGTCCTGATCCGGCGCACGTTGCGTGCAGCGCATCCGATCGCACGGTTGTCGACGTTCACGCGGCGTTCGTTCGCAATCGGCTGCGCCCTGAGCCTTTGCCTTGGTGTCGGCCTCTATGGCTCGGTCTATCTGATGCCGGTCTTTCTCGGCTTCGTCCGGCGGCGCGATGCCTTTGAGATCGGCGCCATCATGCTGGTAACGGGGATTGCGCAACTCGTCGCGGCGCCACTTGCCGCGTTCCTCGAAGGCCGCATCGGCGCGCGTCTGTTGACCGGCATCGGCTTTGGCCTGTTCGCGCTCGGCTTGAGCCTGAGCGCCTTTCAGCCGCGGACCACTGATTTCGACGAGATGTTCTGGCCGCAGCTCATACGCGGGGTCGCGATCATGTTCTGCTTGCTGCCGCCGACGCGAATTGCGCTGGGCGCGTTGCCGGAAGCCGAGGTCGCTGACGCCAGCGGATTGTTCAATCTGGCGCGCAATCTGGGGGGAGCGATCGGGATCGCCCTGATCGATACGATACTCTACGGCCGAAGCCCGGTTTACGCGGAAGATTTTCGCGTCCGGCTGCTGGCAGGAGATATCACCGCGGCGCAGGCTATCGGGCTCGATCCGAAGATGCTCATCGACCGCCCGCTCGGACCACCCACCGAAGCCGCCGTGGCATTTGTCCGTCCGCTGGTTGAGAGGGCGTCGCTGGCGCTTACCGTCAACGAGGCATGGGCGATGCTCGCCTGCGTGGCGATCGTTGGATTGCTGCTGGTGCCGTTCGCGCACGATCGGGCGGCTTCGATGCCGCCAGAGACGGCCTAGACGACCGAGACATCACTCCGCCGCGCTGGCTCCAACAGCTCCGGCCGCGGTCCGGACAGCCGCTTGTGCATGTGGACCATGAAGGCCATGCCGAACAGCGGGGTCGCCAAATTGACGATCGGGATCGAGACGAAGGCTGCAATGAACAGGCCAGCGGTGAACACGGTCGCGGCGTTGTCCTTGCGCATCGCCTTGGCATCCTCAGGCGAACGGAAGCGCATCGCCGCGAGCTCGAAATATTCCCGCCCCAACAGCCAAGCGGTTGCGATGAAGAAGACGATGAAGCCGGCGCCGGCGAACAGTACGAATGGGAGTGCCACCAGATAGACGAGGATGGTCAGCAACGCCGTCCTGACGCCTTCAGTCATTGCGATCGCCAATGGCAGCGCCACACCGGGCTGCTCGGCCGGATAGTGCTCGCGCTCGACATGGTCGGCGACGTCGTCGACAAACAGGCTCGCCACCAGCGAGGTGATTGCGGGCATCAGGAAGACGGCGCCGAGCACGACGCCAAGGCCCGCGGCGATCGAGACGATCCAGGACACGACATTTAGCGTGGTATGGAAGTTGGGGCCGAGCATGGCCTCGGCCCAAACCTCGCCGTACTCGGCAAACCAGCTCAGCAGCCGCTGCAATCCGATTGCCAGCACGGTGATCAGCACGAGCGCAAGCCCGATGGAGCGCCACAGGATCGAGCGCATCGGCGGCGACAGGATTTGCGAAATCGCCTTGACGGCGGCGTTCAGCATGATGGGTCGACCTCTGTAAAAGTTCCCGGCGAGAGGTAGACACCCAATATGGCTTCGGCAAGTGCCGTTTGTGTCGCGATCACACGTCGAGCGGCTTGCCGCGCACATTCGGGCCGAACGTCGCCACGACGATGATCACGAGGATCATGGCCGAGGTGATCAGGCCGAACACGCCGCCGACGCCGCCGATGCGCAGCATGTAAGCGACGATGAAGCCTGAGAACATCGCGCTGATCCTGCTCATCGAATAGACGAGGCCCGAGGCGCGGGCGCGAATTGCGGTCGGAAACACCTCGGTCTGATAGGCGTGATAGGCATACGACATCGTCGTGTTCGCCGCTGTCAGCAGAACGCCGCTCAGGATCAGCAGGGCAGGTGCGGTGAATTGCGAGAAGGCTGCACCGAACGCGATGATCGCCACGCACGCCCCGCAGATGATCCATTTGCGTTCGAGCCGATCGGCGAAGCTTGACGCCAGCAAGGGCGCGATCGGATAGGCGAATGCGACGATGAAGGAATATTCCAGGCTCTTGGTGACCGTGATGCCCTTTTCGACCAGCAGCGTCGGCACCCAATTGGCAAAGCCATAGAAGCCGAACGCCTGGCAGAAATTGAACACCATGAACATCACGACGAGCGAAAGATAAGGCGGCCGGAATAACTCGGCGAAACCAACCTTGGTCGGCGTGCGTGCCGGCCCTCTGTTGGCGATTGCACCTAGCTGCGTGTTGCCGACGCCCGCGGAGGCTTCAAGCGACGCCAGGATTTTCAGGGCTTGTTCGGTCCGGCCGTGGCGTGCCAGCCAGAGCGGGCTTTCCGGAACAAATAGCCGCAACACCCAGATCACCATGCTGCCGGCGGCACCTATCAACACCACCCAGCGCCAGCCATCGAGACCGTAAGGTTGCAGCGGCACCAGCCACCATGACAGGAACGCCACGATCGGGATCGATATGAACATCACGGACTGGTTGATCGCAAAGGCCCGGCCGCGCATCCAGCTCGGCACCAGTTCGGTGATGTAGGCATCGATGGTGATGATCTCGACACCGATGCCGATACCAGCGATGAATCGCCACAGCAGCAACCCCTCTGACGTCGTCTGAAACGCCATCACCACCGATGCCGCGCTGTAGCCGAGCAGCGCGAAGGTGAAGATGGCCCGTCGCCCGAACCGGTCGGCGAGGAAGCCGAGGAAGAAGGTGCCGACGAACAGGCCGGCGAAGGTCGCGGCGACGAAGGCGCCGATGCCGGAGAAGCCGAAGAACGCCTGGGTCGTCGCGGTCATCAGCCCGCTGCGGCTGAGCCCAGGCGCGATATAGCCGGTGAAGAAGAGGTCATACATCTCGAAGGAGCCACCGAGCGAGAGCAGGATCACCAGCCGCCAGACATGGGGCGAGGCCGGCAATGCCTCGAGCCGCCGCGAAATCTCGTCGGGCTCGCTTGTGGTGCTGGCAAGGTCGGCAACCGAGCCGAGTTCGACGGCGCTCATCATGATCCTCCCCGAATCGCCCAATGGCCGCCTTTCTTTCCGAAGGCGGTCCAATCGGACCATGTTTGGCAACCGGGAGCCAGAAATCCAGACGAACATATCGAAGCAATCGTTCGATATTTTCGAACTCAGATGAGGAGAGTCGCCTCCCAGGCGCCGCGGCCGACCTGTTCGGCGATCAGGGCGCGGATCAGCCGGCACATTTCCTCCATCGCATAGGTCATCGGGCGGTTGCGCAGCCGGCACAGATAGAGCGTGCGGGTCAGCTGCGGGTCGATCACCTCGCGCGCCACCAGTTTCCCGGCCTTCAATGGCTCGCTCACGAAATGAGTGGTTGCGATCGTGCAGCCCAAGCTAGCAGTGAGCGCGCCGATCATGCCGCTGGTCGAATTGAGATGCATGATGGCGTTGGCCTCCAGCCGCTTCAGCGGCACGGGGTCGTCGAGCAGCGCGCGGGCCGACAACCCTTGCCGCAGCAGGATCAGCGGCAGCCGAGCCACCTCCTCCAGGCGGATCGGCGCCTTGGTCTTGCCGATCAGCGTCTCGGTGCCGACACAGAACATCTGCTCTTCCAGCACGGGCTCGGCGATCAGGTCCTTCTCCGACGGCGGGTTGTAGACCAGCGCGAGGTCGACCTCCGAACTCATCAGATGCAGCAGCGTCGCACCCGAGAGACTCTCGGTCAGCGACAGCTTCAGGTTCGGATATTTCGTCAGCACGGTCCGCATCAGCGGCACGCCGATCGCCTTCATCCCGGAATTGGCCATGCCGATCGAGATGTCGCCGGCAATCGCGCCGCCACCTTCCTTGATCTCGCGTTCGGCCGCGGCCATCGCGCGCAGGATGATGCGGGCATGCTCATAGAGCCGTTCCCCGGCCGCGGTCGGTTCCATGCCGCGCGGCTTGCGCTCGAACAGCGGCGTGGCGAATTCAGCCTCGAGGTTCGCGATATGGTGGCTCAGCGCCGATTGCGCGACATTGACCTGATCCGCCGCCCGCGACAGGTTGCGCTGCTCGTAAACCGCGATGAAATAGCGAAGCTGGCGCGAATCCATGGGACCAAAGCGTTCTAGAACCGCGAATGCACTATTCGACAGATTATATTTTTCAGATAGCGTGCGGAAGCCTAATCTCAGGGAAGAGTGAGCACGGAGAAGCCGATGACCGGGAGCGGGTTGCCGCTGGAAGGCGTGAGGGTCGTGGAGATGACCCACATGGTGATGGGTCCGACCTGCGGCATGGTCCTGGCGCAACTGGGCGCCGAGGTGATCAAGGTCGAGCCCCCGGCCGGCGACAAGACCCGCTCGCTCGGCGGCATGGGTGTCTCGTTCTTCCCGCTGTTCAACCGCGGCAAGCGCAGCGTCGTGCTCGATCTCGCGAAACCTGAAGACCGCGAGACGATGCACCGGCTGCTCGCCAGCGCCGATGTGTTCCTGGAGAATTTTCGCGACGGCCAGCTCGAGAAGCAGGGACTCGGTGTCGAGGAGCTGCGCAAGACATATCCGGATTTGATCGTCGCCGGCCACAAGGGCTTTCTGTCCGGCCCCTACGACCACCGCCCGGCGCTCGACGAGGTCGTGCAGATGATGTCGGGGCTCGCGGCGATGACCGGCACGCGCGACAAGCCGCAGCGCGTCGGCTCCTCCGCCAACGACATTATGGGCGGCATGTTCGGCGCCATCGCGATCCTGGCCGCGCTCTATCAGAAGC
This sequence comes from Bradyrhizobium sp. LTSP885, assembly GCF_000938305.1. Taxonomy (GTDB): domain Bacteria; phylum Pseudomonadota; class Alphaproteobacteria; order Rhizobiales; family Xanthobacteraceae; genus Bradyrhizobium. Next base: position 127,868 of record NZ_JYMT01000015.1, on the reverse strand, counting down.
GCGGCGGCAACAGGGGCGGCGCCGATATTCGTATCGGGCTGTTCGAGAACTGCCTGTTCCTGGTCGCCCAGCACATGGTCGAGTACGAGATGACCGGTCGCAAGCCGCGCTCGATGCCTGAGCGCGAGCATGCCTGGCCGATCTACGATATTTTCAACGCCGCCGGCGGCGATCGCATCTTCATCGGCGTCGTCACCGAAGGTCATTGGCAGAGTTTTTGCCGCGAATTCGGCTTGCAGGAATTTGCCGAGGATCCCACGTTGCGCACCACCACGGACCGCATTATGGCGCGCGATCGGATCATCCCCCGCGTGGCCGAGGTGATCAAACGCTGGAATGTGGCGGAGCTGTCGGCCAGGCTTGACGCGCTCAACATCTGCTTCTCGCCGATCAACCGGCCCGAGGATCTGCTGCAGGACCCGCATGTGTTGCGCCCGGGCGGCCTCGTCAACAATGTCAACGCCGACGGCAAGCCGTTCCGCGTGCCGGCACTGCCGGTCGAGTGGAACGGCTGCAATATCGGTGAGGGCCTGAAAGTGCCGGCGCTTGGTGCCGATACCGACGATGTCCGTGCCGAGCTCGAACAACAAAAATGCTCTTCAACCGGAAACGCTGCGTGAGGCTGCCATGACCCGCGTCCATGATATCTATCCTAACGACCGAGTGAGCCTGCGCGAGGTCGGCCTGCGCGACGGCCTGCAGCTGGTGAAGACATTGCCGTCGACATCGGCCAAGCAGCGCTGGGTGCGCGATGAATACGCCGCCGGCGTCAGGCATTTCGAGGTCGGTTCGTTCCTGCCGGCCAAGACCTTTCCGCAGTTCGTCGATGTCAGGGACGTCGTCGCAACCGTTGCCTCGTTGCCCGGCGCGCACGGCGTCGCGCTGGCGCTGAACGAGCGCGGCGTCAATGAGGCGCTGGCCTCCGGTGTCGCCGAGATCGCCTCTGTCGTTTCGGCAACCGAGGAGCACAGCCAGGCCAACGCCAATCGTTCGCGCGAGTCCGCGATCGCGAACATCAAGCGGCTCTGCGAGTTGCGTGACGCCAGCGCGCACAAGCCGCTGGTCAATGCGGCGATCTCGATGGCGCTCGGCTGCTCGATCGTCGGTCCTGTCGATCCGACCGAAGTGCTGCGCCTCACCGAGCAGCTTTACGAGGCCGGTGTCGACATGGTCGCGATCGCCGATACCGTCGGCTATGCCGGGCCGAAGCAGGTTGGTGAACTGACGCGGGGCGCCGTGAGGATCGCAGGCTCGAAGCCGGTCTGCGTTCACCTGCACGACACCCGCGGCATGGGCATTGCGAATGCCTCCGCCGCGCTCGATGAAGGCGCCCGCGTGCTCGACGGCTCGCTGGGTGGCCTCGGCGGCTGCCCGTTCGCACCGGGCGCGACCGGCAATGTGGTGTTCGAGGATCTCGTGTTCCTCTGCGAGAGCAAGGGATTTCCGACCGGCGTCGATCTCGACCGGCTGATCGCGGTGCGGGCGATCCTGAAGTCGGAGATGCCGAACGAGGCGCTGTATGGCGGTCTCGCGCGTGCCGGGCTGCCATCTGGGGCCAAGGCACGGGCGGCGTGACCGTCTAATCGTGGTGATGCCCTCGCTTGCGCGGCTTCTTTCCTGACGCGGTCGGGATCATCACCACGCGGCCATAGCGGACGCGCGATGCGCTAGACCAGTGCCGGCTCCGCGGCGACGCGCGTCACTTCCGCAACCGGAACCGGTGCCTCCTCGTCAATCTCTTCAGGAGCAAGCGGCGGCGATTTGCATTCTGGAAACACGCCGAATTCGCCCGCTACCTCCTGGAGCGGCTTTTGCTTGTCGGCCCAGTGCAGGGCCGTGTAATCGAATCCGTGCACGATGGTGGGTTTGACGACTTCGAAATAGGGCGAGATGTCGAAGTCGCGCGGCATGTAGAGCGAGGAATCGCGGATATGCAGGATCTCGCGGCGCGCCTTGCGGCTGGCGGCGCGCGTGATCTTGGGCAGGATCGGATAGCGAACGGCATCGAAGGCCTGCGCGATCAGCGCCGAGCAGATGATCTTGGTCGGATCGCCGGAGCCGAACGCGATCATGCGCCGCCGCCAGCGCTGCGGGATCGGCAGCGGGAACAGGAAACGTGCCAGGTCGACGATGTTCTTGGTGTCGTAGCCGAAACCGATGCGGTTGATCGCATAGCGGCACACCGTGGTGCGGTCCTCGTAGGACAGTCCGACCGGACGGCACATCCTTGTGTGGTAGGGGAAATATTTCGACAGCGGCGCTGAGGTCACGCCCTCGCCGATATTGGCCTCGATCAGCATATGCTGCTCGCCGTCGGCTTCGAACGCACCGTCGATCGGTCCAACATAGAGCGCGGCGTGCGACCAGGTCGACTGCGTCAGGTACTTGATGATGCCGGAAATCCGGTTGTTGCCTTCGACCAGCAGAACGTCGCCCGGCTGGATGATGCCGCGCAGATGTTCCGGATCGCTCGGCGTAAACGGCTCGTAACCCGGGACTTCCTTTTGCAGGTACCCCGCGATCCATTGGCCGACGGTATCAAGCACGACCCCCATTGGAATCTCCCCCAGCGGTTCTACGACCGCTTGTGTTCCCTTAGCATGGTCGCAAGCCGTTTCAATTTAGTTCATGCATGACGCGGATCAATCATGATTGATTTACCATGACGGTTGCTGCGATCGGTGAGATACGGCTAAGTTCGCGAAGCGTTCCCCTTTGCTGCAAGTCCCCGGAAACCATGCCAGTAATCTTGCCAGTGATCTCGCCATGACAATGACCCGCCGCGATTTCCTGTCGGCGTCTGCAGTACTGGCGTCTGCGCCAGCGCTCAGTGGCCGGGTCCTGGCTGCGCCGTTGCCGCGCGAGGCTGACATTGTCGTGATCGGCGCGGGCGCCGCAGGCATTGCCGCGGCGCGCCGGATTGCAGCCGCGAACCGCAAGGTGATTGTGGTGGAGGCCGCAGGCCAGATCGGCGGGCGCTGCCAGACCGACGCGTCGAGCTTCGACGTGCCGTTCGATCGCGGCGCGCGCTGGATGCATAATCCCGAGACCAATCCGATGATCCGGCTGGCCCGCGCCGCCGGCTTCGAGATCGTCACGGCACCCGCGGGCCAGAAAATCCGCATCGGCCGGCGCTATGCCCGTCCCGGCGAGACCGAGGAGTTTCTGGCCGCGCTGGTGCGCACCAACCGCGCCATCGACGATGCCTCGCGCAGGGCCGATATCGCCTGCGCGCCGGCGTTGCCGAAGGATCTCGGCGATTGGGCTGGCACGGCCGAGTTTCTGCTCGGCGCCAGCTTCAGCGGCAAGGATCTGAAGGACGTCTCCGCCGTCGACAAGGTCCGTGCGCAGGACCGCAACGGCGCGATCGCCTGCCGGCAGGGCTTGGGGGCCCTGATCGCCAAGCTCGGCGAGCAGCTTCCGCTGGCGCTCTCGACGCCCGCGCAGCGGATTCTGTGGAGCAATCGCGACGTGGTGGTCGAGACACCTTCCGGCAAGATCAGCGCCCGCGCCGCCATCGTCACCGTGTCGAGCAATGTGCTCACGAGCGGCAACATCAAATTCGGCCCCGACATTCCGAAGCGCACGCTCGATGCTGCGGCGAAACTGAGCCTCGGCAGTTACGATCGCATCGCGCTGCAACTTCCCGGCAATCCGCTCGGACTCTCGCGCGACGACGTCATCATCGAGCAGAGCAATTCGACCCGGACGGCGCTCCTTTACGGCAATATCGGCGGCTCGTCGCTGTGCACGATCGATGTCGCCGGCTCTTTCGGGCGCGATCTCTCTGCGCAGGGCGAGCAGGCGATGGGTGCGTTCGCGGTCGAATGGCTGAGCAAGCTCTATGGCAGCGAAATCGGTGCCGCCGTGAAGAAGACGACCGCCACCCGCTGGAATGCGCAGCCCTTCATCCTCGGCGCGATGTCGGCCGCCGCTCCGGGCGCGCAGCTCTCGCGAAAGATCCTGACCGAGCCGATCGGCTGCCTGTATCTCGCAGGTGAAGCCACGCATGAGACGCTGTGGGGCACCGTCGATGGCGCCTGGGAGAGCGGCGAGCGCGCTGCCGAGGCCGCGCTGCGGCGGATCGGTGCGCTGAAGGACGCGGCGCCCGAAGCCGCCGCACCGGCCGCGAAGCCGCGGCCGCACCGTGCGCGCTCTCACACAGCCTCGCCGATGAACTGATGTCACCGCCAAAGGCACTGATCTCCTGGTCGAGCGGCAAGGACAGCGCGTTCGCGCTGCACGAGGTGCGGCGTGCCGGCGAGTTCGAAGTCGTCGGTGCGCTGACGACCGTCACCGAGACCTTCGGCCGGGTCTCGATCCACGGCGTCCGTCAGGAGATCCTGCACGCACAGTGCGAAGCGGCGGGATTGCCGCAGCGGATCGTGCCGATACCCTATCCCTGCCCGAACGAGGTCTACGAGGCGCGGATGGGAGAAGCAGTGGCGCAGGCCGTTCGTGACGGCGTCACCCACATGATCTTCGGCGATCTGTTCTTGACCGATATCCGCGCCTATCGCGAGCAGAAGCTCGCCGGCACCGGCATCGCGCCGGTGTTTCCATTGTGGGAGCGGCCGACCGAGGCGCTGGCGGCTGCGATGCTCGCAAGCGGGCTCGAAGCCTGGCTCGCCACGGTGGATCTGAAAAAAATTCCGGCCGAGTTCGCCGGCCGCAAGTTCGATGCGCGTTTGCTGGCCGACCTGCCCGCGAGCGTCGATCCCTGCGGCGAGAACGGCGAGTTCCACACCTGCGTCGTGGCGGGGCCGATGTTCAAGCATCGGCTTGCAGTCACAACCGGAGAGCGCGTCGAACGCGACGGCTATGCGTATTGCGATTTGGTGATGGCGCCTGCCACATAACCGCTTTCGTCCCTGCGGAAGCAGGGACCCAACCTCCGCGGCCGATGTTGTGAATGGGACTCGTCGTTCCAGCGTCGCAAGGCAATTCGCATTTGTGGTTATGGGTCCCGGGTCAAGCCCGGGACGACAGCGAATTTGTGGCGTGATCTGTGAGTCCGGGCGAGGGGCGCTTGCACGATTTCGGTATAATGGAATAATGCCGCCGATTTGCCCGACATGTCGAGTTGTCGTGTCGAGCGCCTACTTTGCATGGGGTTGTTTTCGATATTTTGGCAGTGCGCCCCTGCCCGCAAGGAGGGAGGGAGCCTGCTGACCTCAAAAGAGTCTTGCTCTGTTCACGGACTACGCGAGACGATAGCGCTCGCCGCCTCACACCGGCAGCCTCAGTTCCATCAGGTCGCGGGCGACGATGAGGCGGCCTTTGAAATGCTTCCTGGCCTCGCTGCTCCAGTCCTCGTCCGTCACGTCAAGCTCGCCGGGTACGAGGTGGCTCATCACCAGCACCTTGACATCGGCAGCATCCGCAATGCGGCCGACGTCCTCGGCGGCGGTGTGGCTCTCGAGCAGATGTTTTTTCAACGTGGCGCCGTTCTTGACGCGCGCCACCAGTTTGTCGACCCAGGGGAGATAAATCGCCTCGTGCACGAGGACGTCGGCGCCATGCGCGAACTCCGCGAGCTTGGGATTGTAGGCGGTGTCGCTGGAGAACACGATGGTGCCGTCCGGCGTCTCGAACTTGTAGGCGAAATTGTCAGTGATCGGAGGATGCGGGGTCCGGAATGCCGTCACCTTCACATCATCGGTCTGCAGCACCACGCCGTCCTCGGTGATGTCCTTCGCGATCAGAAGTTTGCGGAGATCGGGGCGGCCTTCATCTTCGATGCGGGTCTCGATGTCGAATTTGTTCAGCTCCCAATAGGTCTTCGTCATCGCCTCGATGCCGTTCGGCCCGAACGAGTGAATCGGGGTCGACAGCCCGGTTGCCCAGGCGTTGTAGACAAGGTTGCCGTATTCGAGATTGTGGTCGGAGTGATGATGGCTGATGAAGATGTACTTCACCGATTCCAGCGGCACGCCGGCGCTGACGAGCTGGTGGCTGACGCCCATGCCGCAATCGATCACGAACGGGGTGCCGTTGACGACGACAAGGTTGGCAGGATTGGACGGACCGACGCCGACCCGCGGGCCGCCCTTGGTGCCGAGGAACACGATGCGGGTGCGCGGTTTTGCGGTCTGGGCAAGCACGGGGGAAGCGGCGAGCACTGCGGCGCTGCCGAGCGCCAGTTTCAATGCATTGCGGCGGTCGATCATGGGTCTCTCCCCGTCGTTTTCTCGTTATGGCGACGCAGCCTAGCCGCCGCGCAAAATGCCATCAAGCGCGGGTAGGCCGGCGATGACGGCGGCGGCAATCAACGCGTAGCAGATCGCGCGAAACACGTTCTCGCTCGCTTTGCCGAACAGCGAGGCGCCGAACCAGACGCCGATGGCATAGACCGGACCGACGATCAGCGAGAACTTAATCGAGTCGATCGTAATCAATCCGGTGAACCAGTAGCTCACCAGCGAAAAGAAGTCGGAGGCGCCGAAGAACAGCACGATATTGGCGCGGGAAATGATCGATGAGACCGGGCGGCCGAGCCAGTAGGCGACGATCGGCGGCCCACCGGTCTGCGCCAAACCGCTGCAGAAGCCGGAGAGGCCGCCAACGCCGACCGACAGCGCGATGTGATCCTTGCCGTGGTAACGCCAGCCCGACAGCAGCAGCAGCAGGAGGGCGGCGACAAAGCAGGAGATGATCCAGCGCGTGGTGACGGGATCGAGCACGGTGAGGAAATAGGTGCCGATGGGAACGCCGACGAACGCGCCGGCGACCATGATCGCGGTCGCCTTGCGATCGGCGTGGGCCCAGGCGTTCGGCAGCAGCGGGGTTGCCGCAACGAAATCGATCAGCAGCAGCAGCGCTGCGACCAGCCGCGGCCCCGCGATGCTGCTCGCCAAGGGCATGAAGATCAGCGCCGAGCCGAAGCCGGAAAATCCGCGCGCGGTGCCCGAGACGAAGGCGATCGCACAGATCGCGAGCGCGACGTTGGTTGAGATGTCGGAGGGGATGAGGCTGAGTGGGGTCATGCGATGGGCGTAATGGCTTTTCTTGTTATGGGCCGCAATCTCAGCTGCACCTCGCCCTGCTTGCGGGGAGAGGTCGGAATTCAAGCAGAGCTTGAATTCCGGGTGAGGGGGAGTCTCCGCGAGTACGTCTACCAGTCCGTACGGGGAGAGAGCCCCTCACCCCAACCCTCTCTCTGTAAGAACGGGGAGAGGGAGAAGAACATCATCCCCGCAGCGTGCCGCCGGTCTTCTTGGTCACTTCGGCGACCACCTTCGCCGCGACTGCGTCGATCTCCTGGTCGGTCATGGTCTTTTCGCGCGGCTGGATCGTCACCGCGATGGCGATCGACTTCTTGTCGGGGTCGATGCCCTTGCCTTCATAGACGTCGAACACGGTGACGCCTGTGATCAGCTTCTTGTCGACATTCTGCGCGGAGCGGACGATGTCGCCCGCCTTGACGCTGCGGTCGACGATGAAGGCGAAGTCGCGCGACACCGGCTGGAATGCGGACAAGTCGAGCAGCGGCTTGGCGCGGGTCGGCTTCTGCTTGCCGTCCGGGATGCGCTCGAGGATCACCTCGAAGGCGATCATCGGGCCGTCGGCGCCGAGCGCTTCCAGTGCGCGCGGATGCAGCTCGCCGAAACTGCCGAGCACGTTCTGCGGACCGATCTGGATGGTGCCGGAGCGTCCCGGATGCAGCCAGGCCGGGCCGCCCGATACGATCTGCAGCGCCTGCATCGGCGCGCCGGCCGCAGCAAGCACGGCGAAGGCGTCGGCCTTGGCGTCCATTACATTTGCTGTTGCCGAGCCCGACCAGTTGCGGCCGAGTCCGCTGGACGACGCATAGCCGTGGCGCACGCCGGCGGCGGCAACGAACTGGTTCTCGGGCTTGTCGCCGCGGAACACCTGGCCGACCTCGAACAGTGCGACATCGGGATAGCCGCGGTTGATGTTGGCCTGCGCGGCGGCGACGAGGCCCGCCAGCAGGCTCGGCCGCATGTCGGACAAATCAGCCGCGATCGGGTTGGCAAGCACCAACTCGGCCTGTCCGCCGCCAAACAGTTCGGCGGCAGGCCTGGTGATGAACGAGTAAGTCACGGCCTCCACCATGCCGCGCGCGGCCAGCGACCGCTTGGCGCGGCGGGTGCGATTCTGCAGTGGCGTCAGCACCGGCTTGCGCGGCGCGTCGCCACGCTCGAACGGCGTCATCGGCACCTTGTCGACGCCAACGATGCGCACGATCTCTTCGACGATATCAGCCTTGCCCTGCACGTCGGTGCGCCAGGACGGGATCGCGACCTTCACCACCGGGCCGTTGCCGGCCATAACGAAGCCGAGGCGCTTGAGGATGCCCCGCATCTGCGGCAGAGGCACCTCTATGCCGGCGAGCCGCTTCACCTCAGACAACGGAAAATCGATCGCGCGGTCGTCGCCAAGGCGGTTGCCGGCCACCACGCCATCAGCCTTGCCATCCGCGTCAGTGCGCCAAGAGGGAGCCGCGACTTTCACCGCCGGGTCGCTGCCGTTGACCATGAAGAGGCCGGCAAAGAGGCGCTTTATCTTGGCTAGGAGCCCGTAGCTACTGGCTGGGCGCTTGACTTCGCTGACCGGAAAATCGATCACGCGACCCTCGCCGAAGCGTTTTCCCACCACGACATTCTCGGACGGTGTGCCGCCGCAGAGCTCCAGCACCATTTTGGTCGCGAGCTCGAGCCCGGGCACTATGAAGGCGGGATCGACGCCGCGCTCGAAGCGGTAGCGCGCGTCGGAATTGATGCCGAGCTTGCGGCCGCTCTGCGCGATATTGATCTCGTTCCACAGCGCCGATTCGATCAGCACGTCGGTGGTCGCTTCGTCGCAGCCCGAGGCCTCGCCGCCCATGATGCCGGCGAGCGATTCGACGCCGTGCTCGTCTGCAATCACGCAGACCTTGCTGTCGAGCGTGTAGGTACGGCCATCGAGCGCGAGCAGCGTCTCGCCGTCTTTCGCACGACGGACGGTCAGATTGCCCTTCACCTTCTTGGCGTCGAACACATGCAGCGGACGCGCGCGGTCGTAGGTCATGAAATTGGTGATGTCGACCAGCGCGTTGATCGGACGGAGCCCGATCGAAGTCAGGCGCTTCTGCAGCCAGTCCGGCGACGGGCCGTTCTTCACCCCGCGCACCAGGCGCAGCGCGAAGCCCGGGCACAGCGTGGCGTCTTCCACCGTCACCTGCACCGGGCAGGGGAATTCACCCTTGATCGGCTTGATGCCGGGATCCTTAAACTTGCCCATGTCGGCGGCGGAGAGATCGCGCGCGATGCCATGCACGCCGGTGCAGTCCTGCCGGTTGGGTGTCAGATTGATCTCGATCACGGGATCGCCAAGCGCGGCCCAGGCGGCATAACCCTTGCCGATGGGTGCATCAGCGGGCAGCTCCATGATGCCGTCATGGTCTTCGGAGATTTGCAGCTCGGCCGCCGAGCACAGCATGCCGCGGCTCTCGACACCCCTGATGGTGCCGACGCCAAGCGTGATGTCCTTGCCGGGGATGTAAGTGCCGGGCGGTGAGAACACGCTGATCAGCCCCGCCCGCGCATTCGGCGCCCCGCACACCACCTGCACCGGCGCCCCGCCGTCGCCGGTGTCGACCATGCAGACGCGCAAGCGGTCGGCGTTCGGATGCTGCTCGGCCGAGATGACGCGCGCGATGGTGAACGGCGCCAGCGCCTTCGCCTTGTCCTCGATGCTCTCGACCTCGAGCCCGATCATGGTGAGCTTGTCGGCGAGTTTTTCCAGCGGCTCGTCGGTCTCGAGATGATCCTTCAGCCAGGAGAGGGTGAATTTCATGACGTTGGCTTCTCTTGTCCCCTCTCCCGCTTGCGGGTCGCGACGAGCTTCGCTCGCGCTGAGAGGGTTAGGGTGGGGGCTCTCTCCGCGATGGCAGCGAGGGTGAGACTCACGAGCTCAATCCCCCCGCCAGTGTCGGGATGTCCTGGGGCTTGAAGCCGTAATGGTTGAGCCAGCGGACGTCGTTCTCGAACATCTGGCGCAAATCGGCGATGCCGTATTTCAACATCGCGATGCGGTCGATGCCCATGCCCCAGGCGAAACCCTGGTAGACATCAGGATCGATGCCGCAGGCGCGCAGCACGTTCGGGTGCACCATGCCGCAGCCGAGGATCTCCATCCAGTCCTCGCCTTCGCCGAAGCGGATCTCGCCCTTGTCGCGGCGGCACTGGATGTCGACTTCGAGCGACGGCTCGGTGAACGGGAAGAACGACGGCCGGAACCGCATGTTGATGTGGTCGACTTCGAAGAACGCCTTGCAGAACTCGTGCAGGATCCATTTGAGGTGACCGAGATGCGAGCCCTTGTCGATCACGAGGCCTTCGACCTGATGGAACTGGGGCGTATGGGTTGCGTCGGAGTCGATGCGATAGGTGCGGCCGGGGCAGATGATGCGGATCGGCGGCTTCTGGGTCAGCATGGTGCGCACCTGCACCGGCGAGGTGTGGGTCCGCAGCAGCATGCGCGAACCGTCTTCCTTCGGGTTGAAGAAGAAGGTGTCGTGCATCTCCCGCGCCGGATGGCCTTCCGGGAAATTCAGCTTGGTGAAGTTGTAGTCGTCGGTCTCGATGTCAGGACCTTCGGCGACCGAAAATCCCATGTCGGCGAAGATCGTGGTGACTTCGTCCCAGACCTGGGTCAGCGGGTGGATACGGCCGGCCTCCGCCGGCGTCTCGCGCAGCGGCAGCGTGACGTCGATGGTCTCCGACGTGAGGCGCGCATCGAGTGCGGCGGACTTCAGCACGTCGCGCCGCGCGGTCAGCGCCTGCGTTACCGCATCCTTGGCGAGATTGATTTTCGCGCCTTCCGTCTTGCGCTCGTCCGGCGACATTTTTCCAAGGGTCGCGAGCAGAGCGGAGATCGAGCCCTTCTTGCCGAGGGCGGCGACGCGGACCGCCTCAAGGGCGGCTTCGTCGCCGGCGGCGGCGATCTGGTCGAGGATGGATGTTTCGAGCGTTGCGAGGTCGGACACTGGCGTTCTCTGTTTGCAAAAGCCGCTGGGTTGTCGCCGCCCAAAGGCCGTAACGTCAAGCAAAAAGCCGGTCATTTCGGGCGGATGATCGGCTGTTGAACCCCTGGTCGCGACGTGGGATCAAGGGGAGCTTTGGGAGGCCCACGCGATGGTGTTGCGATCTTGCCTGGCCGCTTTGGCGGTGCTGTGTGCCCTCAGTGAGGCACGGGCCGCCACCGAGGAGTGTCCCGCCCAATCGACCGAGGGGGACGTCATCATCGCGGCGCTGCAGGCAGCGCCAAACTGCGACCGCGCGATGAAGATTTTTCGAGCATGTGAATATGGCGCCAGCCCTGACGTGCAGTTCGGCGCCATCGTCGAGCAAAAATGCGAGGCGGATTTTCTGCCTCGCCTCGGAGCATCGCAGAAAAAGGCTTATGCGAGCCAACTCAGCCGTTGTGACGCCAAATACGCGAACGACAGCGGCACCATGTACCGCTCGTTCACGGCGTTTTGCCGGGCAGAGGTGTCGCAGCGTTATTCTCAGAAGGCGCTGAAGGCGGGCCCGAAGGCCCGCTAGATATCAGGCGGCCAGCGCGGCCTTGGCCTTCTCGGCGATCGCCTGGAACGCCGCCGGTTCGGTGATCGCGAGATCCGACAGCACCTTGCGGTCGACCATGACGCCCGACTTCGAGAGGCCGTTGATAAAGACGCTGTAGGTCATGCCGAACGGACGAACCGCGGCATTGATGCGCTGGATCCAGAGCGCGCGGAAGGTGCGCTTCTTGCGCTTGCGATCGCGGAAGGCGTACTGGCCGGCCTTTTCGACGGCCTGCTTGGCGGCGCGGATGGTGTTCTTGCGGCGGCCGCGAAAGCCCTTGGCGGCCTTGTAGACTTTCTTGTGCTTGGCGTGAGAGGTCACACCGCGTTTGACGCGTGACATGACGGAAATCCTTGGATTCTAAAGAGGTGACTGGTTGGCCTGCGCGGACGCGGCCGGGTTCAAGCGGATGGACGCGATCAGGCGTTCGGCAAGAAGTACTTCTTGACGTTGTCGCCGTCGGTCTTGAACAGCACGCGGGTGCCGCGGAGCTGACGGATCTGCTTCTTTGTCCGCTTGATCATGCCGTGGCGCTTGCCGCTCTGGGCGTGCATTACTTTGCCGGTGGCAGTCACTTTGAAGCGCTTTTTAGCGCCCGACTTGGTCTTCAGCTTGGGCATTTGGCTCTCCTATGGCCAACACGAATATCGCCCAAAAGGCGTTCGGTCGGCTAAAATGCTCGTTAGAGCGTTGGAAGTGCTAAGGTTTTTCCCGAATTGAAAGAACCCGCACAGACGTCGCCACGGCAGCCCTTGATCAGCCGGTCGACGAAGCCGGGCTTATGACAGAGGAAAAGCAGTTTTGCAACGATGAACCGGGCAGCCGGCTGATGTGACTGAGGGGCATTGCAGTCACCCAAGGTGCGATAATCATGACCCATTCCTCCCCATCAAGTTCCTTTGCAAGTTCCCCTTTTGCTGTTTTGCGGCCCTCTCGCGCCCTGCGGGCGCTCCCTTTGCTGGCCTGCCTTGCGGTCGGGATGATGTCAGGCCCCACCGAGGCCAAGGCGAGGCCCGCGCGTGGTGGCGCCTATGACGGTGTCTGGAACGTGGTCTTTGCCACGACACAAGGCACCTGCAGCTCCGGTTACAGCGTCCCGTTCACGGTGACCGGCAGCCGGGTGTCGTCGGCCGGTGGCGGACGGGTCTCGGGCGCGGTCAACCGCACCGGCAGCGTCGCGGTCAACGTCTCGGTCGGCCGCTCCCACGCCACGGGCGGCGGTCGGCTGGCTGCCGGCAACGGTGCCGGGACCTGGCGCGGCGAAATCTCCGGCGACCGCTGCAGCGGCACCTGGCAGGCGACACGGACGTAGCGGGTAACCCGGATGAAGCGCAGCGCAATCCGGGGCAGGTGCATACGCGGATCGACCTGCCCCGGATTTCGCTTCGCTCCATCCGGGCTACGAAAAAGAAACGGCCCGCCAGATGATCTGACGGGCCGCTTTCTATCGGCAATCGAACAAATTCGAATTAGCGCGGCGCCAGCACCATCACGACCTGGCGGCCCTCGAACCTTGCGTCCTGCTCGACCTTGGCGAATTCGGCAACGTCGGCCTTCACCTTGTCCAGCAGCTTGGTGCCGATCTCCTGGTGCGCCATCTCACGACCGCGGTAGCGCAAGGTGATCTTGACCTTGTCGCCTTCCTCGAAGAAGCGCTGCATCGCGCGCATCTTCACGTCATAGTCGTGATCGTCGATCATCGGGCGGAGCTTGATCTCCTTGATCTCGACGACCTTCTGTTTCTTGCGGGCTTCGGCGGCTTTCTTCTGCGCAGAATATTTGTACTTGCCGTAGTCCATGATCTTGCAGACCGGCGGACTGGTGTTCGGCGAAATCTCCACGAGATCCATACCGGCATCCATGGCCATCTTGATGGCCACCACGGTTTCGATGGTGCCTTTGTTGACACCATCCACATCGATCAGCTGGATCTGTGCGTTGCGAATCTCATCATTGGTGCGCGGCCCGTCTTTGGCGACTGTCGGCGGGGCTCTATTGGGACGGCGAATGGGTAGCTCTCCAAGGTTGTGAAAGGGAAGGCGGATATTTTGAAGCAAGACGCTGCAAGGGGCAAGCGAACTCGCTAGTTACGCCGCAAAACCGTCAAATGCGAGGCATTTTGGTCACGCCCGGCAGATATAGCGCTGCTGCGCGCTGCGCAAGGCGCAAAGGCCACGGCCGTTGACCGATGCCATCAGCTCATTGAAAAGCGAGTATCTGACGCGCGAGTGACCGAACCATGAGCCAAGCTGCCGCATCCACTGAGGAACCCGCCTTTATCGAGGTCGGCGAGGGCGGTGGGGCGCGCCGAATCGCGGTGCGTGCCCGAAACGGCAATGATCCCGGCCTCTTCTGGCTCGGTGGGTTCAATTCCGACATGACGGGCACCAAGGCGATCGCGCTGGACGGCTGGGCCGCCGAGCACGGCCGCGCCTGCATCAGGTTCGACTATTCCGGCCATGGCGAATCCGGCGGGCAATTCGCCGACGGCACGATCGGCCGCTGGCTCGAGGAGAGCGTGGCGGTATTTACGCAGTTCTGCCGCGGGCCGCAGGTCGTGGTCGGTTCCTCGATGGGCGGCTGGATGGCGCTGCTGCTGGCGCGCGAGATCGCCAAACGGGACGATGCTGGCGGGCGCGCCTCGCTCGCAGGCCTGGTGCTGATCGCGCCGGCGCCCGATTTCACCGAGGAACTGATGTGGAAGGGATTTTCGCCCGAGATCCGCGCCGAGATCGAGACCAACGGCGTCTGGCTCCGCCCGTCGGAATATGGCGACGGCACGCCCTATCCGATCACCCGCAACCTGATCGAGGAGGGCCGCAACCATTTGCTGCTCGGTAGCCAGATCGATGTCGGCTGCCCGGTGCGCATCCTGCAGGGCGCGCAGGATCCAGACGTGCCGTGGAAGCACGCCTTCGCGCTGGTGCATCGGCTGCCGGCCGATGACGTGGTGCTGACCATGATCCAGGACGGCGATCACCGCCTGTCGCGCCCGCAGGACATCGCGCGCATCATCGCCGCGGTGGCGGAGATCGGTTAGGCTTCCCGCAAAGGGAGCAACGCCAATGGATACGACACAAATGCTGCGTGCGTTCTGCGACGCGGTCGAGCAGCGCAACGGCAACGCCTTCGCAAGCCTGTTCACCGAGGATGGCGTCTACCACGACGTGTTCTATGGCGCGTTCGCGGGCCACGCCAAAATCGCCGAGATGATCGACGACTGGTTCTACCGCACCGCGACCGATTTCCGCTGGGATATGCACGCGCCCGTCAGCGACGGCGAGACGCTCTATGCGCGCTACACGTTCAGCTATCGCTCGATCCTGCCGGAAGCCAAGGGCGCGCGGGCGATGTTCGAGGGCGTCGCGATCATGCGGCTGCGCGATGGCAAGATCACGGAGTACCACGAGGTCGCCAACACCGCGCCGGCCTTCGTCGACCTCAACTTCGCAGCTGAGCGCATCGCCAAGATCATGGCCCGGCAGGGCGCCGCGCTGAAGGCGCGGCCGGAGATGGCGCGGCATCTGGCCTAGCTGTCATTCCGGGGCATCGCGCAGCGATGAACCCGGAATCCAGAGGTTGCGGCGCGAGATTCCGGGTTCGCGCTTCGCGCGCCCCGGAATGACGAATGGTTACGGCGGCGGCGGGTTTGTCATCGGCTTGCGCTGCGCCAGCGCTGCGACCGTCGACGTGCCGATCGGGCCCTTCTCATCGTAGAGCCAGCACTCGCCGATCGCGACGCCGTCGGTGGCGTGATGGTTCACCACCTCGAAGCCGATCCAGTTGGTCACCGGCAGCCGATGCAGATAGATCGTCACATCGCTGTTGATGTAGCCGAGCCCCTGGTCGCCGGCATTGGCGAACGGGCTGGCGAAATCCGCACCCGTGGCGACATGGACGAACGGCGTCATCGGCGTGCCCTCGACCAGCTCGCGCAGCTCGCTCATCCAGAGCCGGCGCGGACCGAGCGAGCCCATATGGCCGACAATCGGCCGCGTTTCCCATTTGCCGTTCATGCCGAGCCTCGGATCGGTCGGCTTCGGAATGTCTGATGGCGCCGGCACCTCCCAGTTCGGCGGCGACCACACATTGCCCGGGGCATTTTCCGTCTTGCGCAATAACTGGCAGGAGGCGCGCGCCATGCTGGTGCCGCCGGAGACGAACTCCGCCTCGATCGCCTTGATGCGCATGCCGTCGCGCACGAGCTTTGTCGTCACCTCGATCGGCGTCGTGATGTTGGGCAGGCGAAACATGTCGACCGTGAGCCGTGCCGGGACGAAATCGTCGGCGCCGTGGCGCTCCTCGATGACGAAAGCAAGCAGGCCGATCACGACGCGGCCGTGCAGGGATTCCGGACTCCACGGTCCGTTCGCAACAGCCGTCGGCATGAAGCCGTCGCCGCGCCTGGTGAAGAAGGGCTGGTTTGTCATGGCCTGCGACCATGACGGAAATGTTTTGGTGAAATCAAGAGGCCGCCGCCTGCCATTCCTGCTGCACAGTGCTGTCCTGCTCGCCGTCAGCCTGTAACGCCAGCGCCGCGAACGCATCCCGCTCGATCAACTGCGACAACGCCCACACCGCAGCACCCCGCACCAGCGGGCTCGTATCGTCGAGCAGACGCCGCGCCTCGTCGGCGAGATCAGCATCGCCGGAATTGCCGATCGCGATCAGCACATTGCGAACAAAACGGTCGCGGCCGATGCGCTTGACCGGCGATTTCGAGAACAGCGCGCGGAACGCGGCGTCGTCGAGCCGCGCGAGATCGACAAGCGCGGGCGCACGCAACGCATCACGCGCAGCGAGTTTGGCTTCGCGCCCCTCTTGCGCGAACTTGTTCCACGGGCACACGGCAAGGCAATCGTCGCAGCCATAGATGCGGTTGCCGATAGCTTTGCGAAACTCGCGCGGGATCGGTCCCTTGTTCTCGATGGTGAGATAGGAGATGCAGCGTCGCGCATCGAGCTTGAACGGCGCGGGAAACGCCGCGGTCGGGCAGATGTCCTGGCAGGCGGTGCAGCTGCCGCAATGATCGGTGTCGCTGCTATCACGCGGCAGGTCGGATGCGCTGAAGATCGCGCCGAGAAACAGCCACGAGCCGAATTCGCGCGAGACCAGGTTGGTGTGCTTGCCCTGCCAGCCGATCCCCGCGGCCTGCGCCAGCGGCTTCTCCATCACGGCCGCGGTGTCGACGAACACCTTCACCTCGTCGCCGCTGATTGCAGCGAGCCAGCGCGCCAGCGTCTTCAGCCGCTTCTTGATCACGTCGTGATAATCGTCGCCCTGCGCATAGGCCGAGATCGTGCCCGAGCTGCGGCGCTTGAGGCTCTCAAGCGGATTGGCGTCGGGTCCGTAATTGACGCCGAGCATGATGATCGAGCGCACGCCGGGCCACAGCACGCGCGGATCGGCGCGGCGCTCCGGATTGGCGGCCAGCCAATCCATGTCGCCATGGCCGCCAGAGTCGAGGAATTCGAGGAAATACTTTCCGGCCTGCGCGGTGGCGCCGGGGTCGGTGACACCAATCTGGTCGAAGCCGAGCGCGCGCGCTTCGCGCGTCAGCGCCGCCTTGAGATCATCGGGAGAAAGCCTGACCGCCTGGCTCAGAAGTCGAGGTCCACATAGGTCCGCGACGCCGGCACCCCCGCCAGCCATTCGCTGAGCAGCGGGCGGAACGACGGCCGGGATTTCACCCGCGCGTACCATGCCTTTGCCGCGTCGTCCTCGCTCCATGGCACGTCGCCCAGATAGTCGATCGCCGAAAGATGCGCCGCGGCGGCGAGGTCCGCGTAGGTCAGCCGGTCGCCGGCCAGATAGTTCCGCGTCTTCGCCAGCCAGCCGATATAGCTCAGATGATAGCGCACATTGACCTTGGCCGCGCGCATCACGTCGGCGGCCGGCGCGCCGCCGCCGTTCTCCTCGCTCATGAAGCGCTTGTAGATCCGCTCGGTCACCAGCGGGTTGGAGGCCTCCTCGAAGAATTTCTCGTTGAACCACGCCATCAGCCGGCGCACCTCGACGCGCTCGGCGATCGACGCCGGCAGCAGCCGCCGCTCGCCGGCCTCCAGCCCATGCGCCTCGTCGACATATTCGGCGATGATCGGCGCGCTGGGGATCGGCGGAAAACCCTCGGCGATCAGCACCGGCGTGGTCGCCGCCGGATTGAGCGCAAGGAACGCCTCGCGCCGCTCCCAGACCCGTTCCTCCACCAGGCGCAGATCGAGGCCATACTCGCCGAGCACCAGGCGAATGAAGCGCGAATGCGGGCAGAACGGGTGGTGATACAGCGTGTACATGGAGTCCTTGGTAGTGTCGCGGCGCTTAAGAAACCATCAACCTGTGTGGCCTGAGCCTGTGTGACGTGGCCGCACAAGACTCGGTCATCTCTATGTCGCGTCGTCACACGAACGGATAGCCACCCCCGCACAGGATGCGGGTCACAAAAACGCTATAGCCCAGCAAACCGATCAGGCAACCCTGTTTGGCGTTTTTTTGCGATTGCAGCAAATGGGGGAATAGGCGAGAAGGGCGCGGTTTTTGCAGACTTCTCTCCAGACATGGGGCAGGCCAGATCATGATGACGGATATGGTGCGGGCGGTGATTCTCGGCATTGTCGAGGGCGTCACCGAGTTCCTGCCGGTTTCTTCGACGGGCCACCTGCTGCTTGCGGAGCGCTTCTTCGATCTCGGCGAAGGCAACTTCTGGAAGAGCTTTGCGATCCTGATCCAGCTCGGCGCGATCCTCGCGATCGTCGTGCTCTACTTCGCCAAATTGTGGCGGGTCGCGCTCGGCATGTTCTCCAACCCCGACGACCGGCGCTTCGTCATCGGCGTGCTGGTGGCGTTCCTGCCGGCGGTGGTGATCGGCCTGATTGCCGGCAAGTACATCAAGGAATACCTGTTCAATCCGTGGGTGGTCTGCTTCTCCCTGATCGTCGGCGGCGCTGTGCTGATGTGGGTCGATCAGCTCGATCTGCATCCGCACGAGGACGAGGCCACGCGGTTTCCGCTGCTGATGTATTTCTGGATCGGCCTTGCGCAGTGCCTCGCCATGATCCCCGGCGTGTCGCGCTCCGGCGCCAGCATCGTCGCCGCGATGCTGCTGGGCGCGGAAAAGCGCGCCGCGGCGGAGTTCTCGTTCTTCCTCGCGATCCCGACCATGATCGGCGCGTTCGCCTATGATTTCTACAAAAACCGCGGCGACTTCACGACCGACAATCTCAGCCTGATCGCAGTCGGCTTCGTGGTCTCGTTCATCACCGCGCTGGTCGTGGTGCGCGCATTCCTCAACTTCGTCACCCGCCGCGGCTTCACCTTCTTCGCCTGGTGGCGCGTGATCGTCGGCACCCTCGGCCTGATCGCGCTGGCGATGGGGAAGTAATCAAGAATTCCGCTGTCGTCCCTGCGAAAGCAGGGACCCATAACCACAGCTCTCTGTTGGTTACGTAGAGCTGTGGCCCCAGCTTTACAGAACTCGGACAGTCGTGGTTATGGGTCCCGGCTCGCGCTTCGCTTGGCCGGGACGACGAAAGAGCTACGCGCTCTTCTTCTGGAACTGCCCCGTCGCGCGGAAGCGCCAGAGATATTGCGGGGCGATCGCTTCCATCGAGTCGGGCGTGATGCCGAGACCTTCGAATGTCAGCCCGGCTGTCTTCGCGGCCTCCGACACCACATTGTCCGAGCGCAGCATCGTCACCTGGTCGGGCGTCAGCTTGAACGCACCCGGCGCGAATTGCAGCACCAGCGCTTGCAGCTTGGCGAGGCCGAACGGCAGCGGCGCCAGCATGCGATCGCGCTGCGTGATCTCGAGGATGATCTCCATCACCTCGCGCATGGTCAGCACTTCCGGCCCGCCGAGCTCGTAAGTCGCGCCGGCCTTGGCATTGCTGTCCACGATATCAGCCACCGCCCGCCCGACGTCGGCGACATAGGCGGGCTGCAATTTGTTGACCCCGCCGCCGACCAGCGGCAGCACCGGCGACATCCGCGCCAGCGCCGCAAAGCGGTTGGTGAACTGGTCCTCGGGTCCGAACATCAGCGACGGCCGCACGATGGTGGCCGACGGCGCTGCCGCTTTCACCGCCGCCTCGCCGGCGGCCTTGGAACGGTAATAGCTGGAGAGCGAATTCTCGTCGGCGCCCACAGCCGAGACATGGATCATCCGGGCGCCCGCCGCGGCCGCCGCCTTGGCAATGGTCTCGGCCCCCTTCACTTGCACGGCGTCGAAGGTCTGCCCGCCGCCCTCGCTCAGGATGCCCACCAGATTGATCGCGATGTCCGAATCGCGCATCGCCGCCTCGACCGAGGCCGGGTAGCGCACATTGGCCTGCACGGCGTGGATCTGGCCGACCAGGCCGAGCGGCTGCAAATGGCCGGCGAGTTCGGGCCGCCGCACCGCGACACGGACCCGATAATTGCGCTTGCACAGCGCCCGGACCACGTTCCGCCCCAGAAAACCCGATCCGCCGAAGACCGTGACTGTTGTTTCCAGGTTCGATGCCATGAGGTCCATTCCTGCCGGATTCGAGAGTTATTGAGGGCACTTAGCCGTTTGGCGATACGCCATCGGCCCCATCCTGTACAGCGTATAAGAATTCCCATTCGCGAATTTGACAAGCGCGCGACCGAACTTTAGTAACGCGCCCACGCCCAGGTGGTGGAATTGGTAGACGCGCTGGCTTCAGGTGCCAGTGGCTTAACGGCCGTGAAGGTTCGAGTCCTTTCCTGGGCACCACCCCCCTTTTTAAGCGATTGAGATCGCTGAGCATCCGTAGGGCGGGTGAGGCGCCCGCGTCCGCCGTAGCTCAAGGAGCGAAGGCGGAAGCCGTAACCCGCCGGCGGTCATTGCGCCCGAGCGGGATTCGGGCGCTCGTGGCGCCGCAGTTTCAGGCGCGCATTCCTATCGCAGGTCCAAAGGGCGGGTCATCATCGTTGGGTGGTGCTATCGCATAGTGATCGAACTGCATCGCGAAGGTCGCGCGCCCTTGGCTCGCCGCGTACAGGCCGTTCGTGTAGCCAAACATATTCATCAGTGGCACCATCGCAGTGATAACGATGCCGTCGCCGCGGACGCTTTGATCCTGAATCCTGGCGCGACGAAGCCTCAGGTCGTGCATGACTGGAGCTAGGCGCTCTCCTGAGGTTACCACCTCGACCTTCATGATCGGCTCGAGCAGCACGGACTTCGCCATCTGTAGCGCCTCGCGGAAGCAGGCGCGGGTGGCGATTTCGAAGGCCATCACCGACGAGTCGACGTCGTGGAACTTGCCGTCGATCAGCTGTACCTTGACGTCGACCACCGGGAAACCGGCGACCACGCCCGAGGACAGCACGCTCGCAAGGCCCTTTTCGACGCCGGGGATGTATTCCTTCGGCACCGCGTCGCCGACGATCATGAACTCATAGCCCTTGTCGGGCTCGTTCGGCTCGACCACGAGGGTGACGGAAGCGAACTGGCTCATGGGGCCGAGCGGCCTCTTGTAGATGTAGCTGTGCTCGACGCGCTTGGTGACACGCTCGCGGAACGCGACCTGCGGCGCGCCGATACGGGCGTCGACCTTGTAGATGCGCTTCAGGAGATCGATCTTGCCGTCGAGATGCAGTTCGCTCACGCCCTTCATGATGAGCTGGCCGGACTCGTGATCGATGGACACGCGGAAGGACGGATCCTCAGCGGTGAGTTCGGCGAGGGCAGCATCAAGCTTCACGCTTTCTGCTTTCAACTTGGGTTCGATGGCAATTTCGATAAGCCAAGGCACTGTCATCGCCTGATCCACCAATGCTCATTCCGTAATCAACGTATCACGGAATCAGCTAAGGCGGATTACGCCTTCGGCTAATCTACCCTACGCGTTGCTGCTCGATCTCCATGTCGTTGGGACATTCGCTTCGCATCGTCATCGATTCGATGCCAAAGAAGAAAGCCCCGGCATTGCCGGGGCTTCGATTGTTGCGACAGATCGGACGCCGAAACGTCGATCAGTATTTCGCAACGACCGGACCGCCAAAGCGGTAGTTCAGGCGGATCGTTCCGATGTCGACGTTCTGGCTGATATTGTCGGTGCGTCCGACTGCGATGGTGCTGATCGGGAACGTGACGTTCGGCTTGTCCATGAACAGGTGGTCGTATTCGAGCGCCACCGACCAGTTCGGCGCAAAGCCGAATTCGAGTCCGGCTCCCACCGTGCCGCCCCAACGGGTGTCGCTTGCCGAATTCCAGGGGACGCCGGCCGCGGCGAAGATGTTGCCGACGGGGAAGTAGCTCGAGTACTTGTTGTCGGTGACCGCAGCGCCGCCCTTCAGATAGAGGAGGACGTTGTTCCAGGCGTAACCGATCTGGCCGGTGAACAGGCCGATGGCGTCGACCTTGGTCTGGTTGTTGTAGGGAATCAGTGCCGTCAGGCTGGCGTTCGTTCCCTTCAGGTCGGCCCAATCGCCCTGGGCTTCGAGGCCGAACACCCAATTCGCGGACTGCCAGCGATATCCGATCTGACCGCCGGCCAACGCGCCGGTCCCGGTGTTGCAGCCTTCCCTCGCGGCGGGCGCGATCGCGACACCGGCCACGCTGGTGAGGTCCCAGCAGCCATGGGCCGACCCGCCGCCGCCATTGAGACCGATGTAAAAGCCGCTCCAGTCATAGACCGAGGCGAGAGCGGGCGCCTTGGTATAGGGCCGCGCCGCAAGGTCGGCGGCCGATGCCGTGCCTGACACGTCCACAATCGAAAGCAGCCCAAGTCCGAAGATCGCAAAACGATGCATTCCCATTCCCCAGCATTCCCAAAATATTGCCGCCCGATTTCTGTCATGAAACCTCTGGGTGCGACAGTTTGGCGTGCCACTGGATTTGCTTTTCCGTGGGGTGTTGCTTGAGTGCAACGATAAGGAATGGCGGCTCAGTCGGCCGCCGGTTCGCTTGCCAGGCCTCGCGCCATAAAGCCGGACGCAGACGGCCACGAGCACCGGTGTGATCGCGTTGATGTTGACCGTCTCAGGCGGGATCGACGTACCTGCCCGGCGCCTGCCCTCATACCACCCGCCTGCCGGCCCGCTTCGCGACTGATCGCTGCACAAAATACATCGCGATGACAGAGATGATCGACGTCGTCACGACGACGTATCCGATCCGCTCGAAATGCAACAGCGAGCCGTCCGCATTCTCCGCGATGATCGCGGCGGCGAACACCGAGCCGAGTCCGCCGGAGAGTTGCTGCACGGATGCGCTGATCGCGCTGAACGAGCCGCGCTGGCTCGGATCGGGAATCGCCGACATCAGCGCCTGCGACGGGATCATGCGCGAAAAGATGCCGACGAACATCAGTACGTTGACGACGATCGCGGTCGTCAACGAGACCTGACCGAGATGCGTGTAGATCAGCACCATGGTCACGGACACGGCGCTGCCGAACACGAAAGTCGGATATTTGCCGAACGCATCGCTCGCACGGCCGACCAGCGGCCCGATGGCGATCGTGAACAGGCCAGTGACCAGATAGATGGTCGGAAGGTGCACGATATCGATGCCGAGGTTATGCACGGTGAAGGCGCTGCCGAACGGCATCAGCATGAATCCGCCGGTCGCCAGCAGCGTCGTGACCAGGAAGGCCAGCGTGTAGCGCGGCTGTCCGATGGTCGCGATCAGATGATGAAAGGGATTGTGGTCCGGCTTCAGCCGCAGATGCGCGTCGACCGGTTGCATCATGAACGCGATGACGACCATCGCCGCGATCGACAGGCCGACGATCGCGAAGAAGGCAATGTGCCAGTTCCAGTGATTGGCGAGAAACAGGCCGGCCGGAATGCCGAGGACCTGGCTTGCGGCAAACGCAGTTTGAACGAAGCCCATCACGCGGCCGCGCAGATGCAGCGCGAACAAATCGGTGACGATGGCGAGCACGACCGAGCCGATCACGCCGCCGAACAAGCCGGTCACGATCCGCCCCATCAGCAGCACATGGTAGTTCGGCGCCAGCGCGCAGAGCAGGGTGCCAAGCGTGAAACCGGCATAGAAGAACAGCAGCAGGCGTTTGCGGTCGAAGCGGTCGGCAAAGCCGGCGGCAAGGATGCCCGCCAGTCCCGCGCTGAAGGCGTAGGCCGACACCGCGACGCCGAATTGCGCGGCCGTGATGTTGAGCGCGGGCATCAGGATGGCGCCGAGCGGCGACATGATGATGAAGTCGAGAATGATCGTGAATTGGGTGAATGCGAGCAGCGCAATCAGGACCGACTGGTAGCGCGTAAAGCCGCGCTCCAGCTCTTGCGGGTCGTCGATCGGCGCAGCGATGGTCTGTTCGGACATGTGGCTCATTTCATTGGAGGCGGGCGGGCGAGGGGCTGGCAACAGATAGGGTGGGTGCGGGCCGATTTCATCGGCAAAGGGAAGCAAAGCCGTATGCCGAAATGCGGGGGCCAACGGCAAAAATCGCGGCGAAAAGCTTGGTCTGACCCGCCTTGGGGCCGTCTACCCGCTCGCCCTTCGAGCCTTAGGACGCTAGTGTTTCGCCCGAATCGACATTTGGAACCCGAGGTTGTTTTTCATGACTATCCGCCTGCATCGCGGCGACCTGCCCGATCTGTCCCGCTACACCGATTCGGTCGCGATCGACACCGAGACCATGGGGCTGCACCCGCATCGCGACCGGCTCTGCGTGGTGCAGATGTCGAACGGCGACGGCACCGCCGACGTGATCCAGATTCCGAAGGGCCACACCGATTCGCCGAACCTGAAGGCGCTGCTGGCCAACCCTGGCATCACCAAGATCTTCCATTTCGCGCGGTTCGACGTCGCTGTGCTCTATAACGCCTTGGGCGTGATGCCGACCCCCGTTTACTGCACCAAGATCGCCTCGCGCCTGACCCGCACCTATACCGACCGCCATGGCCTCAAGGACCTGGTGCGGGAAGTCCTGAACGTCGACCTGTCAAAGCAGCAGCAGTCGAGCGACTGGGGCGCGCCGAGCCTGTCCGAGGCCCAGCTGGCTTACGCGGCCTCCGACGTGCTGCATCTGCATGCGCTGCGGGAGCGGCTCAACGTCATGCTGGCGCGCGAGGGGCGGACCGACCTCGCCAAGGCCTGCTTCGAATTCCTCCCCTCCCGCGCCCGGCTCGATCTCGACGGCTGGGAAGCCGAGGACATCTTCGCCCATTCCTGAATGGCGATTTTGGGAGCGAGGGGCGATTTCCGCCCCGTTTCGGCCAAACTGTTCCCGCGAGGTCCCACTCCGGGGCGCGACGCAAGGCGTTAGCTGCATATTTGGACAGCTGCGGGTAGAATGGGGTGCGATTTCGCGCCTCGGGAGCATGTGTGAGTTCGGTCCAGAATCCAGCCTATGACGTCGTCGGTCTCGAGGCGCGCTTTGCCGCGGCCGCGCGCCACAGCCGTATGGTGCGGATCCTGCGCGTCGCCGTTCCCGCCGCGGTGGTGGTGTCGATGGCGGCGATCGTCTTCGTCTCGGTCGTCAATCCGTTCCGCGCCTTGATGCCCAACCTGCCGGTCGAGATGGACAATCTCGTGGTCTCCGGCACCAAGATTACGATGGAAGCGCCGCATCTGGCCGGCTTCTCGGCCGACGGGCGGCCCTACGAAATGTGGGCCAAGGCCGCGATCCAGGACGTCACCGATCCCGATCATCTCGAGTTGAAAACCATCCGCGCCAAGGTGGCGCAACAGGATCAGTCGACGGTGATCATGGACGCGCGCACCGGTTTCTTCGACCAAAAGAAGCAGATGCTCGACCTTCGCCAGGATATCTTCCTGCAATCGTCCACCGGCTATGAGGCGAAGCTGACGTCGGCGCTGGTCGACATCAACAAGGGTGACGTGAGTTCGGACGAGCATGTCGACGTCAAGCTGCTCGACGGCACGCTGACGTCAGACAGATTGCGGATCTATAACAGCGGCGAGCTGGTCCGGTTCGAGGGCAACGTCGTGATGAACCTGGATAAGCTCGGCGACAACAATCCACCCGCCGCCGAGCCGGCACCGCCTCCTCCGCCGGCGCCGAAGACGCGCAAATCAGCCAACCCGAAATGATCCTGATGATGAGATTTTCTCCGCGCGTCACGGCCATCGCGGCCTTCCTGCTCGCGCTCATCGCGGCGAGCGCTGCATCCGCGCAGAGCTCGACGATGACGGGCGTACCCAACGCGATGCAGGGCTTTTCGCAGAACCGCGACCAGCCGATCCAGATCGAGGCCGCGGCGCTTGAAATGCGCGACAAGAAGAAGGAAGCGACCTTCTCCGGCAATGTGAAGGTGGTGCAGGGCGACACCACCATGACCTCGAAGATCCTGGTCGTGTTCTACGAGGACAAATCCACCCAGCCGGCGGCGCCGGCCGCGCCCGCCAAGGCCGCGAAGGGCGCCGCTGCCCCGATGCCGGCGGCGGCCCCCGGTCCCGGCGGCGCTTCGTCGATCAAGCGGCTGGAGGCGAAGGGCAATGTCGTCGTCACCCAGAAGGATCAGGTCGTCACCGGCGAGACCGCGATCTTCGACACCAAGACCAACCTGATCACCATGCTCGGCGGCAGCGGTGGTCAGGTGGTGCTGACCCAGTGCAAGAACGTGCTGCGCGGCGACCGCCTGCTGGTCGACATGACCACGGGCGTCTCGCGGGTCGAATCCGACAGCGGCAAGGTGCAGGGGCTGTTCATCCAGAACCAGGCCGGCCAGCCCAACCAGGGCTGCGGGACGCCCGGCGCTCCTGGTGCTGCCCCGGCGCTCCCGTCCCTGCTCCCGGGAAGCCAAAGTAAGCCCAAGTAGATCAGGAGGCTTTTCTGCGCATTCTTGCCGCCGCCATCTGCGTCCTCGCGGTGATCGCGTTCGACGAGGCGCGTGCGCAGGGCGCAGCCTCCCTGCCGAACGCCATGCAAGGCTTCGCGCAGAATCGCGACCAGCCGGTCCGGATCGAAGCGGCCTCGCTCGAAATGCGCGACAAGAAGAAGGAGGCCACCTTTGCCGGCAATGTGAAAGTGGTGCAGGGCGACACCACCATGATCTCGAAAACATTGGTCGCGTTCTACGAGGACAAATCCACCCAGCCGTCGGCGCCCCCAGCGGACACCAAGGCCGCAAAGGGCGGCGCCCCGATGCAGTCGGCGACCCCCGGTCCCGGTGGTGCCTCGTCGATCAAGCGGCTGGTGGCGAAGGGCAATGTCGTCGTCACCCAGAAGGATCAGGTTGTGACCGGCGAGACCGCGATCTTCGATACCAAGGCCAATTTGATCACCATGCTCGGCGGCGTAGTGCTGACCCAGTGCAAGAATGTGGTGCGCGGCGATCGGCTGCTGGTCGACATGACCACCGGCGTCTCGCGCGTGGAATCCGACAGCGGCAAGGTGCAGGCATTGGTCGGTCAGGGACAGGATTGTGGCAATGCGGCGGGATCCGCGCTGCCTTCGCCGAATCCTGGGAAATCAAAATAAACCAATATATATCAGCATGTTATATAATATCTCGCAGCCGCGAGGTTGAAGCTCGCCCCGTGAGCCTGTATCTACTGTGGCGGCTCGGCTGTGAGGCGCATCTGAGGGGATCGTGGCGTCAGCCGGAGCAAGGGGCATCCAGTCATTCAAAGCGCTGATATCGCGCTTTGCCGTTGTTTGAGCATGATCGCCGCGCAAATGCGTTTCGCGTTTGTCGGGGGAAAGCCGGTATCCACTTTTCCGGATCATGCTGGCGAGGCGCGCGTGCGAATCAATTCGACCGCAGGCAAGGTCGCGGGATCACCTTAAGAGGGCTAAAGCGAAGCGGGGATGGTGGATTTACTCGGCATGTTCCGGCGGCGCCCTGCGAAACGCAGTGCCGGATTTGCGCGCTCGCACGACGACATCACAGCGCTCGGCGATTCGTTCGGCGACATGCTGGCGAGCCCGGTGCGTGATGCGCCGCCGATGGCGCGCGCCGCCGCCGTTCCCGGCGTCGAGTTGCGAGCCCAGCCGTCACCTGAGCCGACCCGCGCCGACAAGCCGCGTGCGAAGAGCAACGGCGCCACCGCGCCGCGCCTGATCAAAAAGCCGGGCTACCTGGCTGTGCATAGCGTGGAAAAGAGCTTTGGCAGCCGCCAGGTCGTGCGCGGCGTCAGCATCTATGTGCGCCGCGGCGAAGCGGTCGGCCTGCTCGGGCCCAACGGCGCCGGCAAGACCACCGTGTTCTACATGATCACCGGCCTGATCAAGGCCGATCGCGGTGCGATCGAACTCGACGGCCATGACGTCACCAAGCTGCCGATGTACCAGCGCGCCCGTCTCGGCATCGGCTATCTGCCGCAGGAAGCTTCGATCTTCCGCGGTCTGACCGTCGAGCAGAACATCCGCGCGGTGCTCGAGGTCGTCGAGACCTCGGCGAAGAAGCGCGAGCACGAGCTGGATTCGCTGCTCGACGAATTCAACATCACGCGCCTGCGCAAAAGCCCATCGATCGCGCTGTCCGGCGGCGAGCGCCGCCGCGTCGAAATTGCCCGCGCGCTGGCGACGCGCCCCAATTACATGCTGCTCGACGAACCGTTCGCCGGCATCGACCCGATCGCGGTCGGCGACATCCAGGATCTGGTGCGCCATTTGACCAATCGCGGCATCGGCGTGCTCATCACCGACCACAATGTCCGCGAGACGCTCGGCCTCACCGACCGTGCGTATATCGTCTATGCCGGGGAAATCTTGACGGAGGGCAGCCCGGATGAGATCGTGAATGATCCGGACGTACGTCGCCTTTACCTTGGCGAGGAATTCCGCCTCTAGGCGCAACTTTCTGGTCCGTCAAGCCGTGTACATCGGCTGAAGAGTAGGATAAGCAAGAATCGAGCCAATTTTGGGACCGTTCTTGCCTCCATGGCACTGACACAGAGACTAGAGTTCCGACAATCGCAGTCGCTGGTGATGACGCCGCAGCTGATGCAGGCGATCAAGCTGCTGCAGCTGTCGAACCTCGATCTGTCGGCCTTCGTCGAGGAGGAGCTGGAACGCAATCCGCTGCTCGACCGGGGGGCTGACGGCCCCGAGGCGCCGGTGGCGGGGGAACCCGCCATGGAGCGGTCCGACTACGCCGATGGCGACGGTTCCACGAGCTACGGCGATGACGGTGGTGACCTGGCCGGCGGTGCCAGTGGCGACGCCTTCGAGCCCGGCCAGGAGGAGTGGATGAACCGCGACCTCGGGACCCGCACCGAGATCGAACAGACGCTGGATACCGGCCTCGACAACGTCTTCACCGAAGAGCCCGCCGAAGCCGCCGCGCGCGCCGCGCAGGATGCGCCGCCGTCGGTCTACACCGAATGGGGTGGCGGCGCCTCCAGCGACGACGATTACAATCTCGAAGCCTTCGTCGCCGCCGAGATGACGCTGGGCGACCATCTCGCCGAGCAGCTCGCGGTCGCCTTCTCGGCGCCGGCGCAGCGCATGATCGGGCAGTATCTGATCGACCTGGTCGACGACGCCGGTTACCTGCCTTCCGATCTCGGCCAGGCCGCCGAACGGCTCGGCGCGTCGCAGCAGGCGGTCGACGAGGTCGTCGCGACGCTGCAGAAGTTCGATCCGCCGGGCGTCTGCGCGCGAAACCTGAGCGAGTGCCTCGCGATCCAGCTGCGCGAGCTCAACCGCTATGATCCCGCGATGCAGGCGCTGGTCGAGCATCTCGACCTGCTCGCCAAGCGCGACATCGCCAGTCTGCGAAAGCTCTGCGGCGTCGATGACGACGACATCACTGACATGATCGCGGAGATCCGCCGGCTCAATCCGAAGCCCGGCCTGAAGTTCGGCGCCGCGAAGACGCAAACCATGGTGCCCGACGTCTATGTGCGTCCGGGTCCCGACGGCGGCTGGCATGTCGAACTCAACAGCGACACTCTGCCGCGCGTGCTGGTCAACCAGACCTATTACACTGAGCTGTCGAAGACGATCCGCAAGGACGGTGACAAATCGTACTTCACCGATTGCCTGCAGAACGCGACCTGGCTGGTGCGCGCGCTCGACCAGCGTGCCCGCACCATCCTGAAGGTCGCGACCGAAATCGTTCGCCAGCAGGATGGCTTCTTCACCCACGGCGTCGCGCATCTGCGGCCGCTCAATCTGAAGGCGGTCGCTGACGCGATCCAGATGCATGAATCGACGGTGTCGCGCGTCACCGCCAACAAGTACATGGCGACCAATCGCGGCAGTTTTGAATTGAAGTATTTTTTCACCGCGTCGATCGCATCCGCCGACGGCGGCGAAGCGCATTCGGCGGAAGCGGTGCGGCACCACATCAAGCAGCTGATCGACGGCGAAGCGCCGGTGGCGATCCTGTCCGACGACACGATCGTGGAACGTTTGCGGGTGTCCGGCATTGATATTGCCCGCCGCACCGTCGCGAAGTACCGCGAAGCGATGCGGATACCGTCCTCGGTGCAGCGCCGCCGTGACAAACAGAGCATGCTCGGTAATGCCCTTTCGGCCCCTGCCTCCGCTCCGGACCGGTCGCGCGATACGGCTGCAGTTTAGGTTACTTTTTGAGCATGATCCGATCCGGATCATCGGCTCGTTGCGTTCGCGTCAAATCGCGATACTCTCAACTCCCCTTGTTCTCCTTGCAGCGTGATCCAGAAAGGCAGGTCGTCGCATTCCGAAAGCATCATGCTCCAGCAAGCGAGTGATCGAGGCATCCAGCAATCGAGGCATCAAATGACCCTTCGAATCTCGGGAAAGAGCATCAGCATCGGCGAAGCGCTTCGCGCGCGCGTCGGCGACCGCACCGACGAGGTCCTGCGAAAGTATTTTGATGGCAACTATTCCGGTCACATCACGCTGAGCAAGGACGGCTTCGGCTTCCGGACCGATTGCGCGCTGCATCTGGATTCCGGCATCTCGCTGGAAGCGGAATCCAACGCGGCCGACGCCTATGCCAGCGCCGACGCGGCGCTGTTGATGATCGAAAAGCGCCTGCGCCGCTACAAGAGCCGGTTGAAGGACCGCTCGGCCCGCAAGACCTATGCTGCCGCCACCGCGTTCGCCGAACTGAACGGGGTCGAGCTCGACGCGCCGAGCTATGTCATCGAGGCGCCCGAGAGCGACGACGAGGTCACCGAGTACAGCCCGGTGATCATTGCCGAGGCGACCACCGCGCTGAAGCGGCTGTCGGTCAGCGAAGCCGTCATGGAGCTCGACCTGAGCGGCGCCGCCTGCCTGGTTTTCCAGCACGGCGGCAGCGGCCGGGTGAACATCATCTACCGCCGCACCGACGGCAATGTCGGCTGGGTCGACCCCCCGGCGGTTAACCCCTGAGATATATGACGCATGGCATTGACGGCGGAAGCCAGCCCTGCTTATGGTCCGCCGCCCCAAGGGATAAGGGGTGGAACAGGGTTTGCAGGTGGGATTTGCAGGTGTTGGCACTGCCAATGCGTTGGAGTAGAAGCCCTGCCAACCGGGACCCGGGCTAAGGCCATCTCCCACCACACATTCTTGACACCACCGCTGTAACGCCTATTTCGCAACCTGACGGTTTCATTCACCTCGGAACGTCCCATGCCGATTACCGATCTGGTCGCACCCGAGGCGATTCTCCCGACTTTGAAAGTCATCAGCAAGAAGCAGGCGCTGCAGGAACTTGCCGCGCGCGCATCTAGCCTGACCGGGCAGAATGAGCGCGCCGTTTTCGAGGTGCTGCTGCAGCGCGAGAAGCTCGGCACCACCGCCGTCGGCTACGGCGTCGCGATTCCGCACGGCAAGCTGCCCAAGCTCGAAAAGCTGTTCGGGCTGTTTGCTCGCCTCGAGCGCCCGATCGATTTCGAAGCCATGGACGGCCAGCCGGTCGACCTGATCTTCCTGTTGCTGGCGCCCGAAGGCGCCGGCGCCGACCACCTCAAGGCGCTGGCACGGATCGCCCGCCTGCTGCGCGACCAGGACGTCGCCAAGAAGCTGCGCGCCTCCCGCGACGCGCAGGCGATCTACTCGGTGCTGGCGCTGCCGCCGGCGAGCGCGGCGTAGCTCTCGCAGGTCCAGCTTAACGGCCTTTTGCTCGCATTGCGCCGGCCGTGATAGAACAGCGGTATGACGAGAACCGAAGCACTCAGAAGGTTGCGCGGACAGGCCGACGCCATCAAGGCGCTCGGAGCCACCTCGCTTTACCTGTTCGGTTCAACGGCTCGCAACAAGGCCACGGCGAAGAGCGATCTCGATCTTTTCGTCGACTATGATCCTCGCGGACGTTTCAACGTCCTGGATCTGGTCGCGGCCAAGCGAATGCTCGAGGAAAACCTGGGTGTTCCGGTCGATCTGACCACCCGCAAGGGGCTCCATCCGCTGCTACGCAAGCAGATCGAGGCCGAGGCGACGCGGGTTTTCTGAATGATCGCGCGAACGCCGTTGCTGCGCATCCACGATATGCTCGAAGCAATTCGTGGGATCGATAAGGCGCTTGTAGGCAAGACAATCCGCGACTACGAGCGCTCATGGCTGCTGCGTTCCGCAGTCGAGCGCGGAATAGAAATCATTTTGGAAGCGAGCCGCCATCTCAGCGGCGATCTGAAAGCGCAACATAAGGATGTCCGCTGGATGGACATTGCCGGCATTGGCAATATTCTGCGCCACGACTACCAGCGCGTTGATGCCACGATCATCTGGAAGGCAGTGAAGGACGATCTGCCGCCGCTCAAGGCGGCGTTGCTCGTTCTCAGGGAATCCTTGAGATAGCGCGCACCCAGAGCCGCTGTGCCTTTGGGGGTAGCACACACAGCACGGTCGCTCGTTGCAGGTTGCAATGCTCAGCAGATCGTCGGCAGCAGGCGCCGCACTTCGTCGAGCAGTTCGGGAATCGCGCGGTCGTCATTGGCGAGGTGCTTGAGCAGCGCGCTCTGGAACAGGCCGTCGAACAATGCATAGAGCGCGGCCGGAGATGACGCGGGCCGTGTGCCGCCCAGTTCGGCATAGCGCGAGGCGATCCGCCAGATCATTGCCTCCAGGCTCTTGTCGATCTCGAGCACGTCCTTGCGGAACGCGGCCTCGAACATCGCCTGCGAGCGCAGATCGTACCAGAGACGGTGCATGCGGGCTTCGTCCTGCAAGGTTGCCGCGAGCTTGGCGAGGAAGCCTTCGGTCAATTCGTCGCGGCTCTGCGCTGACGTCACCACCTCGTCATACCGCGTCACGCATTTGGCCTTGTAGTGGCGGACGCAGCAGCAGATCAGGTCGAGCTTGTCGCTGAAGTAATAATGAAACACGCCGTGCGTGAACGCCGAGTTCTGCGCGATCTCGCGCAGGCTGGTGCGTGCGAAGCCGAGCTCCCCGAGCGTTTCCAGCGCGGCTTCAGCAAGCTCGATCCGTCGCGCGTTGAATTTTTCATCGCGCAGCACTTCGGTCGCCACCGCCACCCGTTGAGCCACTCGCGTCGCTTGCCGCGCCATCTAATGCATTCCCTCTCGGCCGTTCTTGCAACGACTTATACCGCGCCAAGTGCGGCGCGCTCCATCCTCTCACAACCATTCTCTTGGACACTTGTCAAATTCGCGCTTGACAAGTGTCAAGCTTCTGGACGAGGTTTGGTTCAATAATTTGGACAGTCGTCAAGACGTCGAAAACAGGGAGGAAATCCGTCGCGGGAAGCGCCAATGCTGCGCTCCGCCGACACCGCGCTCGGCTGCGATCACGTCAGCCCGCCGGCACATGCCGCCAATCACCACAGCACCAATCAACAACCAGCAAAGGGAGGACTACGTCATGAGCGGAAAGAGTCTTGAAGGCAGGACAGCCCTGATCACCGGCGGCGCCCGGGGTATCGGCGCGGCCATCGCGCAGGCGCTGGCAAAGGCTGGCGCGGCGGTCATGATCGGCGACATTCTCGACGATGTCGGCAAGACCACAGCCGGCGAAATCGCGAAAACCGGCGTGAAGACCGGCTTCGTCAAGCTCGACGTCACCGACGACGCGCAATGGGAAAGGGCCGTGGCCGCGACGGTCGCAACGCTCGGCGGCTTCGACATCCTGATCAACAACGCCGGCATCGAGATCACCTCGCTGGTCAGCGAGGTCAAGGCGGAGGACGCGCTGCGGATGTGCAACGTCAACATCGTCGGCACCGTGCTCGGCATGAAACACGCACTGCGCGCGATGCGGCCGGGCGGGCCGGCAGGCAAGGGCGGCGCCGTCGTCAACATCTCCTCGGTCGCGGCAACCATCGCCTTCCCGAGCATCGCAGTCTATTCGGGCACCAAATCCGCGGTCGATCGCATGACCCGGGTCGCGGCGATGGAAGCTGGCAAGCTCGGCTTCGGCGTGCGCGTCAACTGCATCTATCCGGGTCTGATTCCGACCGACATGGGCATGCAGCTCGCCAACGACATCGTTCAGGTCGGGCTCGCGGCCGACATCAACGCGGCGGTGGGCTCCGTCGTCGAGCAGACACCGCTTGGCCGGCTCGCCGAGGTCACCGATATCGGCGACGCCGCAGTGTTCCTCTGCTCGAACGAGGCGCGCTTCATCACCGGCATCGGACTGCCGGTCGACGGCGGCATGGGTATGTAGCTGGGCATCTAAACAACCAACGCGACAACAATCATTCTGGAGGATCGCAATGAGCGACAAGAAGCCCGTCATCGTCTATGGCGCTTCCGGCTACACCGGCCGCCTGGTCTGCGAATATCTGCGCGAGTACAACATCCCCTTCATCGCCGCCGGCCGCAGCGCCGAGAAGCTCAACGGCGCAATGAAGGCGAACGTGGCCGGCATCGAGACCGCGGACTACGAGGTTGTTGAGGTGCCGCACACCGTGGCCGCGCTGACCGAATTGTTCAACGGCGCCTCCGTGGTACTCAACACAGTGGGCCCCTTCGCCAAGTTCGGCGGCGAGGTGGTGCAGGCCTGTTGGGCTTCCAGATGCCACTACACCGACACCACCGGCGAGCAGGACTGGCTGATCACGCTCGAACAGGAGTGGGGCGCGAAATTCGCAAATGCCGGCCTCCTGCTGGCGCCGGGCATCGCGCAGATGTACACCACCGGCGAGATCGCAGCCCAGCTGTGCCTGGAAACGCCCGGCCTCGACACGCTTGACATCGCCGTGTTCTGGGGCGGCAGCCCGACCATCGCCTCGACGGCGACCATCCTGGTCAACGCCGCGATGGCCAAGGCCTACTACCTGGAGCAGAACAAGTATGTCGAGCATCAGCCCGATGCCGGCCTCTACAGCCTCGCCATCCCCGGCCAGCACGAGCTGGCTCTGGCGCTGCCCTGGGGCGGCACCTCGCACCCGGTGTGGTTCAAGCGCGATCCGCGCGTGGCCAACGTGAAGGTGCTGGGCGGCGTCTTCAACCGCGGGCTGATGCAGGCCGTGCCGCAGATCGTCGCTGCCGCGCTGGATGCGACCAAGGACATGAAGCCTGACGAACGCTACGCCGCGTTGGCGCAGACCGCCGCCGGCGTGATGAACAGCATGCCGCCGCGCGAGAATCCGCGCGTCAACAAGTCGATGGATTCGGTGCATGCCTCCGGCCCGCTGGGGCGCGCGCACTGCATCATCTACGGCAACAGCAACTACAAGCAGACCGGCCTGCTGCAGGCCTATGCCGCGGCACACCTGCTGCAGCAGCCGCCCAAGCGCGTGGGCTTCGCCTCCGGCTGCCAGGCGTTCGGCCATCATGAGCTGCTCGGGCAGTTGCGCAGCTTCGGCCTGGTCAGCAAGCCGATCCTGACCGTGCACGACTGAAGCATCAAAGCGGGCGGCGCGATCACACGCGCCACCTGCTTCCGTCCCGCGGGGATTGATCATGCGCTTCATCGACTATCTCGACAAAGGCGCCTCGCTCGGCGCCGATGCGCCATGCCTGACGATGGATGGCCGCGACCTCAGCTATCGCGAAGTCCAGCAGCTGAGCTACCGGATCGCGCGCGGGCTCGACCGTTCGGGCGTTGCGCCCGGCGAGAAAATCGCGATCCTCTCCGGCAACGATCCGATCGCCTTTGCCTGCGTGTTCGGCATCTCGCGCGCTGCTGCTGTGTGGTGCCCGATCAATCCGCGCAATGAGGCGGCCGAGAACAAATTCATCCTCGATGCGTTCGATTGCAGCCTGCTGCTGTTTCATTCCAGCTTCGCCGCCATGGTCGAGGCGGTGCGGTCCGACCTGCCGAAGCTGCGCGCGCTGGTCTGCCTCGATGCCGAGCTGCCGTTCGCGCCATCGTTCGAAAGTTGGCTCAACGGCCTCGCCAACGATCACTATCAGCGCGCGCCGGTCGACGATCTCGCGATGATCCCGGGCACCGGGGGCACCACCGGCAAGCCCAAGGGCGTGATGTTGTCCGGCCGCAACATCGAGACGATGACCGCGCTGACGCTGATCGGCTATCCATTCAAGGGCCGCCCGGTCTATCTCGCGCTGGCGCCCCTGACCCACGCTGCCGGTGTGCTGTGTTTCCCGATCATGACGCGCGGCGGCCGCATCGTGATCATGCATCACCCCGACATCGGCGAGTTCCTCACGCTGATCGCGCGTTACAGCGTCACGCACACCTTCCTGCCGCCGACGGTAATCTACATGCTGCTCGACCATCCGAAGCTCGATTCGGCTGATCTCACCTCCTTGCAATGCTTCTGGTACGGCGCGGCGCCGATTTCGGCGACGCGGCTTGCGGAGGCGCTGCGACGGATCGGGCCGATGGCGCAGCTGTTTGGCCAGACCGAAGCGCCGATGATGATCTCGACCATGGCGCCCGACGAGCATTATCACCCCGACGGCACGATCGCGATCGAGCGCCTCGCCTCGGCCGGGCGGATCAGCCCGCTGGTCCAGGCCGGCATCATCAATGGCGATGGCCATCTGATGCCGACGGGTGAGCGCGGCGAGATCGTGGTGCGCGGCTCGCTGGTGATGGACGGCTATTACAAAAACCCCGAAGCCACGGCCGAGGCCTCGACACATGGTTGGCACCACACCGGCGACATCGGCTACCTCGACGAGGACGGCTATCTCTTCATTGTCGACCGCGCCAAGGACATGATCATCACCGGCGGCTTCAACGTCTATTCGATCGAGGTCGAGAATGCGCTGCGCGCCCATCAGTCGGTACAGGATTGCGCCGTGATCGGTCTGCCCGACGATAAATGGGGCGAACGGATCGTCGCCGTGGTGCAACCCCGCGCCGGTCACAGCATCGATGCGACGGAGCTCGCCGGCTTCGTCAAGCAGCGGATCGGCAGCGTCAAGGCGCCGAAGCAGATCGAGGTCTGGGACGACCTTCCGCGCTCCAAGGTCGGCAAGGTGCTGAAGCCGGACATCCGCGCGCGGCTCGCCGCCCTTTTGAGCGGTTAGAGCGTTTTCGGCCGGAGTGGATATCGGTTCGCGTAAAGAAAACGCGTGAAAACGAAAACCAGGTCCGTTACGCCGAAATCGCATTCGATATCGCACTGCGTTTAAAGCTCGCTATTCGCCGAGCGTAAGCGTAATGTCGCTCCATCACCGTCCTTCCCACGGCTTCGATCGGTGACTGAGGGTAACGAAACGCTCCCGCCAAAGAGGAGGAGCGTGCGTGCCGCGATTTCGTCTGGCCGACATGAATACGCTTGTCGTCGCATTCGCGCTCGGTACATTCGCGCAAGACGCGCTCGCCGCAGAACCGAACTGTCGCACGATCGAAGGCACGGGCCCGCGTCTCGCCTGTTACGACGTTGCGTATCCTCCGAAGCCGAAGGAGCCACCAGCGGCCAATAACAGCGCGCCGCGTGCCGCATACAATGATCCGTTGATCGCAGAAGACGCCCGGATCGCGGCGAAGCTCAAGAATATCTGTCGCGGTTGTTGAGGTCTGCGCGGAAGCGGGAGACGGAGAGGGTACCGCCCTGCGCAAAGGTTGCTATCGGGTACCCGAGTAGCCACTTGATGAGATGACGTCGTCGAATCGTTGCGGCAGCGCCTGTCGCGAAGCGCGACGTCTTAGCCACGCCAGATCCTCCGAATGGAACCGACCAACGGCATGTCGCGTTGGCGTGCACGTTACACGTCAGGACAATTCATGACCATCGAGCATGCCTCGGTACAGATCGCCCGCATGACGCCGCTCCGCCGTATCGCCATTATCGGCAACTCGTTGCCTCGTCGATGCGGAATTGCAACCTTCACGACCGATCTCCGTAACGCGCTATCGGTTTCGCGCCCGGATCTTGAGACTTGCATCGTTGCGATGACCGATCGCGGCCAAGCCTATGATTATCCCCCTGCGGTCGCTTTTCAGATCAGAGACGGCAATATCGAAGAATACACGCGCGCCGCAGATTTCCTCAATGCCGGCCAGTTCGACACCGTGTGCCTGCAGCATGAATTCGGGATTTTCGGCGGTGAAGCCGGCGCCCATATCCTCGTGCTGTTGTCGCGCCTCACCATGCCTGTCGTGACGACGTTCCATACCGTGCTGGCCGATCCGACGGTCAGGCAACGTACGGTCATGGAGCGCATCGTCGATGCGTCGTCGAAGGTCGTGGTGATGGCCAACAAGGGCCGCGAGCTGTTGCGCGATGTCTACCAGGTACCCGACGATAAGATCGAGGTCATCGCCCACGGCATTCCCGACGTCGCCTTTGTCGAGCCTGATGCAGCGAAGGCCAGGCTCGGCTTCGAGCGAAATTCGGTCATCCTGACATTCGGCCTGTTATCGCCGAACAAGGGCATCGAAGTCATGATCGACGCCATGCCGTCGATTCTGAAACGCTGCGCGGATGCGGTGTACGTCGTGCTCGGCGCAACGCACCCTAATTTGGTTCGAAACCAGGGCGAGGCCTATCGCGATGGCCTGAAGGCGCGGGTGCGTGAGCTTGGAATAGAGGGCCATGTCGAGTTCCTTGACCGGTTCGTCGATCTGGCCACGCTGCTCGAATTCATCTCGATGTGCGACGTCTATGTCACGCCCTATCTCAACGAGGCGCAGATGACGTCGGGAACCCTGGCCTACAGCTTCGGACTGGGGAAGCCGGTGGTTTCGACGCCCTACTGGCATGCACGCGAGCTGCTGGCTGACGGATGCGGCGTTCTGGTGCCTTTTGGCGACGCTTCGGCGATCGGCAGCGAAATCGCAAAATTGCTTACCGACGACGCTCGCCGGCAGGCGATGTCCAGGCGCGCCTATGCGGCGAGCCGAACGATGACGTGGGAGCGCACCGCCGAGCGCTACATGTCCGTCTTCGAGAATGCACGGCAAGCGAACCGGCCCAAGATCTTCGCGCGCTCCGACATGGGCGCGCCGGAACCACGCGCTCCCGCGCCGCCGGATATGCAGATCGGCCATTTCCTGTCGATGTGCGACGATACCGGGCTGTACCAGCATGCGGTCCATTCGGTGCCCGACCGCGCGCACGGCTATTGCGTCGACGACAATGCTCGCGCCTTGCTGCTGGCCTGCGCGCTGAACAATCCAGGTGAACAGCCGCTGCCGGATGTCTTGACGACTCGCTTTGCGGCTTTCGTGCAGCATGCTTGGAACCCTGACACCAGGCATTTTCGCAACTTCATGGGCTTCAATCGAACCTGGCTTGAAGACCGGGGCTCCGAAGACAGTCACGGGCGAACGCTATGGGCCTTAGGGGAGGCTGCGCGCAGTGATGCAAGTCCATCGCGGCGCCGCTGGGCCACGGCCTTGTTCGCCGAGGCATTGCCGACCGTGGAGAGCTTCCGTTCGCCCCGAGCGTGGGCTTTCGCACTTCTGGGTCTGGACGCTTATTGCGTCGTCGCTCTGGACGATCTCCACGCCAGGGAAGTCCGGCACTCTCTCGCCGACAGGTTGATGTCCTGTCTGGCGTCGGTCGAGACGCCGGACTGGGTGTGGTTTGAGGATGGGCTCGCTTACGACAATGCGCGACTGCCGCAGGCCTTGATGCTTGCAGGCATGGCGACGAAAACGCCAAAGTACCTCGATGCCGGATTGCGGTCTCTGCGCTGGCTCATGACGCAACAAACGACACCGGCAGGTCATTTCCGGCCGGTCGGCACCGCCGGCTTCGGCGAGCAGCGGCAACATCCCCGTGCCTTCGATCAGCAACCCGTCGAAGCGACGGCGACGATCGCTGCCTGCCTGGCGGCGTGGCGCGCGAACGGCGATTCCGAATGGAAGGCCATGGCAGCGCGCGCCTTCGGCTGGTTTCTCGGCAGCAACGATCTGTCCGTGGCGCTGGTCGATCCGAACACCGGAAGTTGCCGCGATGGATTGCACCCCGATCGCGCCAATGAAAACCGCGGAGGCGAGTCGGTTGTTTGCTATCTCCTCGGACTCGCGGAGATGCGTCAGCTTGCGCGCGTTAGTACCAGCCTGACAAAGCCCGCTGCCTTGCGCGCCGTGGGCGCCTGAACTTCACCCCCTATTCCAGCAAGCCGAGGATACCGTGTCACAAGCAACCTTCCTGAACCGGCAGGCGCTTCATTTGCGCCCCGATCCCGCGCGGGTCATCGTGCGGCCATTCAAGCCGACGACTGAACCGCGCGATTTGAATCCGACCGACAAGATGCGCGCAAATCATATCGTCGACCGGGTTCTCGCACTCGATTCGGAGGCCGTCGCCGCTCAGCTCGCCGATGTCCTGGATAATTTCCTGGGTCGACATCGGAATTTGTTGGAGACCTTCGAAGCCCGCGCGGATGAGATGGAAGACGCTCTTGCGACCCACGGCCTGTTCTCGAAGACCCAGCGTCAGCTGGTGGGCGCTTATTTTCTCAGCGAGTATTCGTTCGAAGCCTCCGCCTTGTTCAATCCCAGCATCGTGCCGCATCCCGACCAATCTGATGCGCCGAAGGGCGGCACGCGCGTCATCATCAGCCTGCGTGCGATCGGCGAAGGACATGTGTCGTCACTGACGTTTCGAACCGGAGCAATCGCGGCCGATGGCAGCCTGACGGTTGATCCGACGGCTCGCCTCGCCTCGGTTCCCCGGATTTCCAATCGCATCTCCGGGCCGGACGGCGAGTCCGTCGAATTGATCTTCAAGCCTGAGGAAGATCTCAGCGAACGCGTGATCTTTCCAGTGACCGAATCCCAGTCCAACGGCATCGAAGATGTACGCTTTGTTGAATTTGTCGATGGCGATCGGAAGATCTACTACGCGACCTACACGGCCTACAGCGGACGGGCGATCCGTTCTGAGTTGATCGAGACCAGCGATTTCATGTCGTTTCGACTGTCGCCTTTGCGGGGGGCCGCAGCACGCAACAAGGGAATGGCGCTGTTCCCGCGCAAGATCGACGGCAAGTATGCCATGATCGCACGACAGGACAACGAGAACTTGTATCTGATCTATTCGGACGACCTCTACTCGTGGGAGGACGGTCAGCCGATTCTGAAGCCGCAATTTCCCTGGGAGTTCGTCCAGATCGGCAATTGCGGGTCGCCGATCGAGCTTGATGAAGGCTGGCTGCTGCTGACGCACGGCGTTGGTCCGGTCCGCAAATACTCGATCGGGGCGGCGCTGCTCGACAAGCGGGACCCATCGAAAGTGCTGGCGCGTTCGAGCGAGCCGCTGTTGCGGCCCGAACCATCCGAGCGCGAAGGATACGTTCCCAACGTCGTCTATACCTGCGGTGCGATGAGGCACAATGACCTGATCGTTTTGCCTTATGCCGTGTCGGACACCTACTCCAGTTTCGCAACAATCAAGATTTCCGCGCTCATGGACTCGATGAGCCGCTGAGCGCGGCCGGGCAGTCGTTGGCGTCAACCGCGTTTCCCGACAGGTCATAGGAGCCACGATGGCCCGCGAAACAACCTACGTCGTGCAGGCATTCAATGCCGGCAAGGGCGGATATCTGAAGCCCGACTCTCCAATCGTCTGCAAGTCGGCAAGTGGAGCCCTGCGAACGGCGGAGAGACTGGCTTTGAGCAAGCTCGCCGTCGTCGCGTTCTCGTCCACCGGCGATCCCGAGTTTGGCGATTATGACGATGAGCCTACGGTG
The DNA here is from genome assembly GCF_000938305.1 of Bradyrhizobium sp. LTSP885. Classification (GTDB taxonomy): domain Bacteria; phylum Pseudomonadota; class Alphaproteobacteria; order Rhizobiales; family Xanthobacteraceae; genus Bradyrhizobium. The sequence goes on along the minus strand of NZ_JYMT01000015.1, from coordinate 86,417 downwards.
TTCTTCCGGAAGGGCGATCTCCCGGCTGCCTTCGATTGAGTCGTTAAGACATGATGACTTATCCTCGACGTGTCATCATGCTCCAGGTTGCGAGCGACAAGCTATTGCGGAGGATCCCGGGTGAACGAGCGGCTTGAAACACTGAAGAAAGCCCGTGGCCGCATGATCGAGGACAGGGACGCGCATGCGAAAGTGCTGGCGGCTCCGTTTGATCGTGAAAAGGCCGAGCGAGCACGCAACAAGTTCGTCGAGCTTCAAACGCTGATCGACGCCCTCGACCGCGCTATCGCCGGAGAGAACTCCGTTTGAGATCGATCGGAGGGCGGAATTCCGGAGTGACCCGGGCTCATTTCGACAAGGCCAAGATAGAGAGCTTCATGTCGAAGCGCATCGACAAGTCATGGACCGTCTTCGTCAGCATCGAAAATGCCGAGCACGACAGATGCGTGGATATGTTTTCCAGATCGGATGGCAGCTACGGATTCGAGGAATTCAGGCGGGACATCGAAGATGCCGGGCAATGGACGCCCGTCCAGTATTATTCGGGCGTTAGCTACGCTTCAGCAACTGATGCCCTGGATACCGCCGAACGATGTGTGTCCTGGCTGGTCCAGGTGCTCGCCGAGAGGCCGGACCTGAGGACGCGTGTCGGTTTGGGCTAATCGCGAAGCAGATCGCATCATGCTCTGTCGCGTCGCAGGTCACCCACAAAAAATGCGCGGGCCGCATCGACCGGTGTCGAGGCATGCCCGCGCATTTGAACTCGCGGATGAACTGTCAGCCGGCGCTCAGTGGACGCTGACGGCCTGTAGCTCGTTGCTCCAGGCGTTCGCGACGGCGGCTTCGCGGCTGTCGGTCAGCATGATCGGGGTGCCGTCGGCGGCGTGAAGCGCAAACAGCTTGAGGCCCGGCGCAATCTTGGGTGCCTCGGGAAACAGTCCCGGCACATCCTCGGAACGGACCTGCTTCACGTACGCGATATGACCCTCGCCCAGATGGGCCAGTGCTTCCGGCGTGACGCTGTCGGATTCGATGGTGGTGGTGCTCATGTCACTCATGGTCTCGACTCCTCAGTCAGATAAGCGGTCGAGTCCGCTCCTGGTTTCTATTATTCGTGCTCATTGATAGCGATTGTCTTAACGACCCGTTCAGGTTCTGGCCTGGCGAGGTCGATCGACAACAGCCCGTTCTTCAGATCCGCACCCAGCACATGCATCCCCTCCGCCAGCACGAAGGTGCGCTGGAAGTGGCGCGCGGCGATGCCGCGATGGATGTATTGCCGGGCCTTGTCGTCCTGCTGGCGGCCGCGGATGACGAGCTGGTTTTCCTCAATGGTCACATCGAGTTGGTCGCGGGTAAACCCGGCCACCGCCAGCGTGATGCGCAGGCGTTCGGGTGCACCGTTGGACCGGTCACACCGTTCGATGTTGTAGGGAGGATAGCCGTCAGCGCCCTTCACGACCCGATCGAGCGCACGCTCGATTTCGTCGAACCCTAGAAGGAACGGACTGGACAACGATGGAACACGAGACATTACAAAGTCCTCTCGAAGCGACTTTGAGGGGCCCTTGCGGCACCCCATGCAACCGGCGGGCCCGTTTGGCCTCCGGTCAATCGTCAATATGGGGGTGATTTGGACAGGGTTCAAGCATCTCAGGAATCAGGCTTAATTGCTCTTGAACATTGCTTTTCCGTCATGGCAGGCCGGCCGGCCGAACGCCTGACCCGGAATCAAGGGGAGTTCCCGCTCGCGGGTGCCCCGGAATGACCACGTGCGGGACTCTCAGCCGACCCGTTTCCGGCCGTCAGCCGTGAACAGGTGCAATTTGTCGCGGGGGGCAAGCGCCCGGATCCGTTCGCCGATGGCGGGTCCGGTGGCGCCGGGAACCCGGACGATGACCTCGCCGGGCGGCAGTTCGCCCGGGTTGGCGGCAACCCCCTGTTCCGCGCGTTGGCGGCTGCCATAGACGAAGGTCTCGGCGCCGACATGTTCGATCGCCTCGACCGTCAGGTCGAGCGCGACGCCGCCGGATACGGTCTCGCTGGAGAGGACAAAATCCTCCGGCCGGATCCCGAGGATGCCGGCGCCATCGGGGCCGGCGATCTGGGATTTCAGCTCGTCCGAGCCGAGCGGCATCAAATTCATCGGCGGTGCGCCGATGAAGGAGGCGACGAAGGTGGTCGCCGGCTTCTGGTAGATGTCGAGCGGGTTGCCGATCTGCTCGACCTGGCCGCCGTTCATGACCACGAGGATGTCGGCGAGTGTCATCGCCTCCAGCTGGTCGTGGGTGACGTAGATCGACGTGGTGTTGAGGCGGCGTTGCAGTTTCCGGATCTCGACCCGCATCGCGATGCGCAGCTTGGCGTCGAGGTTCGACAGCGGCTCGTCGAACAGGAACACTTTTGGTTGCCGCACGATGGCGCGGCCCATCGCGACGCGCTGGCGTTGGCCGCCGGAGAGCTGTCGCGGCTTGCGCTCCAGCATCGGCGCCAGCTCGAGGACGCGCGCGGCCTCCTCGACCCGGGTCTTGACCTCGGCCTCCGCCATGCCGCGGTTGCGCAGGCCGTAGGCCATGTTGTTGTAGACGCTCATATGCGGATAGAGCGCGTAATTCTGGAACACCATTGCGATGTCGCGATCGGCGGGCTCGATCTGGTTGACGATGCGGCCGCCGATATCGATCTCGCCGCTGGAAATAGTTTCAAGGCCTGCGACCATGCGCAAGAGCGTGGACTTGCCGCAGCCGGAGGGGCCAACCAGCACGCAGAATTGGCCGTCGCCGACATCGACGTTGACGCCCTTGATGGCTTCGAAGCCGCCGGGATAGGTCTTGCGGACGTTGCGCAGCGTGACGTTTGCCATGAACTCTCTCTTGGAATTACTTTTCCGTCTCGACCAATCCGCGCACGAACAATTTCTGCATCGCGACGACGACGAAGATCGGCGGCAGCATCGCGAGCAAAGCGGTCGCCATCACCACGGGCCATTCGGTCAGCGCGTCGGTCGTGGTGATCATCTTGCGGATGCCGACCTGGATGGTCTGCATGTCGTCGCGGGTGGTGATCAAAAGCGGCCAGAGATACTGATTCCAGCCCAGGATGAACAGGATCACGAACAGCGCCGCCATGTTGGTGCGCGACAGCGGCAGCAGCGTATCCCAGAAGAAGCGGAACGGGCCCGCGCCGTCGATCCGCGACGCCTCCAGCAACTCGTCCGGCACCGTCATGAAGAACTGCCGGAACAGAAGCGTTGCGGTGGCGGAGGCGATCAGCGGCAGCGACAGGCCGGCGTAGCTGTCGAGCAGATGCAGGTCGGCGACGATCTTGTAGGTCGGATAGATACGGACCTCGACCGGCAGCATCAAGGTGATGAAGATGATCCAGAAGATAGGCATCCGGAACGGGAAGCGGAAATAGACGATTCCGTAGGCCGAGATGATCGAGATCGCGATCTTTCCGACCGCGATCATCATCGCCATGATCAGCGAATTCAGCATCATGTTGAGGACCGGCTCGCGGGTCGAACCGCTCGTGCCCACGAACAGCGTTTGGTAGTAGGTCTCGAAGAAATGGCCGCCCGGCAACAGCGACATCTGGCCGTTGGCGATCGCCGCGTTGTCCTGGGTGGAGGCGATGATGGCGATATAGACCGGGAACGCGACGATCGCGATGCCGATCCACAGGATGATGTGAGCGACGTAGCGGCGAATGCCTTCTTCCTCGACCATCAGTAGGTCACCTTGCGTTCGACGAAGCGGAACTGGATTCCCGTCAGCACGATGACGATGACCATCAGGATGACCGACTGCGCGGCCGAGGAGCCGAGATTGCCGCCAAGCAGGCCGTCGGAATAGACCTTGTACACCAGCGTCTCAGTTGATTTTCCGGGACCGCCGCGGGTCATCGTGTCGATGATACCGAAGGTCTCGAAGAAGGCGTAGACGATGTTGATGACAAGGAGGAAGAAGATGGTCGGTGACAGCAACGGGAAGGTCACGGTCCAGAACCGCCGCATCGGACGGGCGCCGTCGATCGCGGCGGCCTCGAACACGCTTTTCGGAATCGCCTGCAGGCCGGCGAGGAAGAACAGGAAATTATAGGAGATCTGCTTCCAGGCGGCGGCGAGGATGATTAGCAGCGCCGCCTGGTCGCCGTTGAGCAGCGGATTCCAGTCGACGCCGAGCGCGCGCAGATAGCGCGAGAGCACGCCGAGCGAGGGATGCAGCATGAAGATGAAGAGCACGCCGACGACCGGCGGCGCCACCGCATAGGGCCAGATCAAGAGCGTACGGTAGAGCGTGACGCCGCGCAGCGGCTTGTCGGCCATGACCGCGAGCAGCAGCGCAAAGGACAGCGACGAGAAGGCGATCGCAAACGAGAACGCGAACGTTCTAACGATCGCTTCGAAATAGGCTGCGTCCTTGAACAGTTCGAGATAGTTCTCGAACCAGACGAAGGTCGTGGAAAGACCGAATGCGTCCTGCAGCAGGAACGACTGGATCACGGCCTGCACGGCCGGCCAGTAGAAGAATATCAGGACGATTGCGAGCTGCGGGGCAACCAGCGCGTAGGGCAACAGCTTTGACTGAAAAACCGACTGCTTTTCCATGATGTCCTGAAAATGGCAGGCCGCATGATGCGGCCTGCCGGGTTGCCGGTCTAGAGCGTTTTCGAGCGAAGTGGATACCGGTTCGCGTGAAGAAAACGCGTCAAGAGAAGAATCTAGAGTGCCGTCTCAGTGGACGGCGGTCTTTTCAAACTGTCGCAGCATCTGGTTGCCGCGTTCGACGGCGGCATCCAGCGCCTGTTTGGCGGTCTTCTTGCCAGCCAGCGCCTGCTCGATTTCCTCCGACCACATATCACGCAGCTGCACCATGTTGCCGAGGCGCAGACCGCGGGAATTCTCGGTCGGCTCCTTGTTGGTCAGCTCGAGCAGCGGGGTCTCGAGATAGGGCTGGTCCTTGTAGAAGCCCTCTTCCTTGGCCTTGGCATAGGCGGCCTTGGTGATCGGCAGATAGCCCGAGGCCTTGTGGATCCAGACCTGACGGTCGGTGTCCGACAGGAAGGTCAGGAATTTCGCCACGCCCTTGTATTCCTCGGCCGACTTGCCGCCCATCACCCAGAGCGAGGCGCCGCCGATGATCGAGTTCTGCGGCGCGCCCTTGACGTCGGGATAAATGGGCATCGGCGCCGCGGTGAAGTTGAACTTGGCCTGCGCCTTGACGTTGCCGAAGAAGGACGACGAGGTCAGGTAGATCGGGCATTCACCGGAAGTGAAGCGGCCCTCGCCGGTGTTGGTGCGGCCGGCGTAGTCGTAGGTCTTGTCCTTTTGCAGCTCGATCAGGTTCTCGAGATGCTTGACCTGCAGCGGGCCGTTGAATTCGAGCACTGTGTCGAAGCCGTCGAGACCGTTCGCCTTGCTGGCGAGCGGCACGTTGTGCCAGGCGGAGAGCTGCTCGAGATTGACCCAGGTGACCCAGGATCCGGAGAAGCCGCAGGTGGTGTAGCCGGACGCCTTCAGCTTCTTGGCATCGTCGAACACTTCGGGCCAGGTCTTCGGAATTTCCGCGATATTGGCCTTCTTCAGCGCGTCGAGATTGATCCACATCACGGTCGACGACGAGTTGAAGGGGAACGACAGCATCTCGCCCTTCGAGGTCGAGTAATAGCCAGTGATCGCGGGCAGATAATTGCCGGGATCGAACTTCTCGCCGGCGTCGGCCATCAGCTTGTAGACCGGTTTGACGGCGCCGGTAGCGGCCATCATGGTCGCGGTGCCGACCTCGAACACCTGCATGATGTGCGGCGCGCTGCCGGCGCGAAACGCGGCAATGCCGGCGTTCATCGTATCGGGATAGCTGCCCTTGTAGGTCGGGACGACCTTGTAATCGCTCTGCGCGGCATTGAAATCGTTGGCGAGCTTGACGATGACGTCGTTATTGGCGCCGGTCATCGCATGCCACCACTGGATTTCCGTGACGGCCAGCGCGGGCGAGGCGCCGAATGCCAGTGTGACCGCGACTGCCGCGGCAGCGCCAAATTGCCGAAAACCCATCAAAAATTCCTCCCTTGGGACCGTCATCGATAAGCCGTTGCGCCTAGCAGCGCCGGATGACGTTCAAATGACCGTATAAGCCAGCCGATCGTAGGGGGGAAGCGAGGCCGGTGGGAAGCGGTAAAAAAGGTGGAGCTTGCAGCCGCGCGCGTGCGGCGCAACGTCAGGGGTGACGCTGCGCCGCATCAGAGGTGCGATCAGCGCTTGCGCGTGGGGCAGACCACGCCCTTGTCGACCAGGGCGTTGATCTCGTCCCTGGAGTAGCCGAACTCGCCGAGCACTTCCGCGGAGTGCTGGCTGAATTTCGGTGGCGTGCGGCGCAGGCTCGGCTTGGTGCGCTCGAGCCGGATCGGCGAGGCGACGCCCTTGTACCAATCCTTTTCAATGACGTCGCCGCGATGGATGGTGTGCGGGTTGGTCAGCGCCTGGTCGATCTTCTGCACCGGCCCTGCCGGCAGGCCCGCGGCGAGCAGGCGATTGCACAGCGGCTCGGCCTCGTGCTGGCTGAACACGGCGGCCAACTCGGCGCGCAGCGCGTCGCGGTTGGCGATGCGGTCCTTGTTGCGGGCAAAGCGCGGATCAGTGCCGAGCTCGGGCTTGCCGATCTCCCTGGCGAGCTTGCGGAAGGTGCCGTCATTGCCGACGCCGATGAAGATGTTGTCGGTCCTGGTCGGGAAGATCGCGTAAGGCACGAGGTTGGGATGCTCGTTGCCGGTCAGCGACGGCGGCTTGCCATGCATGAAATAGTTCGCGGTGTGCGGATGCATGATCGCAAGGCCGGTCTCATACAGCGTGGTCTCGAGGAATTGGCCGAGACCCGAGCGCTGCCGCTCCGACAGCGCCATCAGGATGCCGATCGCCGCATAGAGCCCGGTGGTGATGTCGACCAGCGGCACGCCGATCCGCATCGGTCCGCTCTCGGGCGAGCCGGTCGCGGCGATCATGCCCGTCATCGCCTGGATGATGGCGTCATAGCCCGGATTGCCGCCGCGCGGGCCGTCGGCGCCGAAGCCGGAGATGCGGCAATGCACGAGGCGCGGAAATTTGGCGCGCAGTACGTCGTTGCCGATGCCCCATTTGTCGAGGGTACCCGGCTTGAAATTCTCGATCAGCACGTCGGCGGTCTCGAGCATCTTCATCAGCACGGCGCGGCCGCCCTCGGAGGCGAGATCGAGGCCGATCGAGCGCTTGTTGCGGTTGATGCCGACGAAATAGGCCGCGTCCTCCTCGTGGAAGGGAGGGCCCCAGTCGCGGACTTCATCGCCGGCGGGCGGTTCGACCTTGATCACGTCGGCGCCGTGGTCGGCCAGGATCTGGGTGCAGTAGGGGCCGCCGAGCACGCGCGTCAGATCGATCACGCGCAGTCCGGTCATCGCGCCCGAAGCCGCTGGGGTATTCATGGAAGCAACCTTCGCTCAGATGGGATCGTCAATTAGGGGTCCCAGAGCTAACGGGCTTCGCCGGCGCCAGCAATGGCCTGGCGCGCACGGGCACATGCCGCCGCAACGCAAATGGCCCGCCGTGAGGGCGGGCCATTCCGTGTGATGGATTTCCCGGATCGGCCGGGACTTAGACGACGGTCAGCTTGACGTCGATATTGCCGCGGGTCGCGTTGGAGTAGGGGCACACCTGGTGGGCCTTCTCGACCAGGGCCTCGGCCTCGGCGTGGGGAAGGCCGGGCAGGGAGACGGCGAGGTCGACGGTCAGGCCAAAGCCGCCGGCCGCGCGCGGGCCGATGCCGACGGTCGAGGTCACCGCGGCGTCGGCGGGAACCTTGGGGCCGCCCTGCGAGGCGACGAATTTCATGGCACCGATGAAGCAGGCGGCGTAGCCGGCCGCGAACAGCTGCTCGGGATTGTTGCCGGCGCCGCCGCCGCCACCGAGCTCCTTCGGAGTGGTGAGCTTGACGTCGAGCGCGCCATCGAGGGTCGCTGCATGGCCGTCACGGCCGCCGGTGGCCTTGGCGCTGGTCTTGTAGAGCACGTTCACAGACATGGTGGTCTCCCTTGGGCTTGGTTTCGATAGATCATGTATTGCACGCAATTAGATTGTGTACAATATAAAACAGATGGCCTCACATTTAATTGTTCGCAATTGAATCCCGGCTCGCGCCGGCCCAGAATGAATTTGGAATGTGACAGGTTTTGACGGGATCTCCCATGGTCAGGAAACAAACCGCGGCGGACCAGGCGCTGCGGCTCGACAACCAAATCTGCTTCGCGGTCTATTCGACCGCGCATGCGTTCAACCGCGTCTACAAGCCGCTGCTCGACCGGCTCGGTCTGACCTATCCGCAATATCTGGTGATGCTGACGCTGTGGGAGCGCGACGGCGTTCCGCTCAAGGACATCGGTGAGCGGCTGTTTCTGGACTCCGGCACCCTGACGCCGCTCCTGAAGCGGCTCGAGGCGGCGGATTTGATCAAGCGAACCCGCAGCACCGTGGACGAACGCCAGGTGCTGATCGCGCTGACACCGCAGGGCCACGCGCTGCGCGACAAGGCCAAGGCCGTGCCGCAGTCGATCCTGGCGGCGTCGGCCTGCTCGGTCGGCGAATTGCTGGCGATGAAGGACGAGATCGTCGCGCTGCGCGACCGGCTGAATGCAGTGCTGGAGGAGTAGGGGGCGAGAGCCCGGCTTCGCCCTTCGGGCTACGCCGCGGCAGCCTTCGCTACGAGAGGGCTTGCCGAGCCGAAGCTGGCGAAGCCAGCGAAGGCTGGTGGAGCCAGGCGGGATCGAACCGCCGACCTCTTGCATGCCATGCAAGCGCTCTCCCAGCTGAGCTATGGCCCCTTAAAGTCTTTCAGTTTAGGCGCGACCCTTCGATCCTGCCCGGCCCCCGAGCCCTAGGCGACTCGTGAGGCAGCACCCTTCACCACAGATCGGCGACGATCTCAAGTCTCTTCGTCGCCTCCGACGTCACCAATGATGTCGGTCACGTCCTCATCGCCCTCTTCCTCGTCGGCGATGAAGGTCGAATCGTCGTCATCATCGTCGTCGATGGTCTCATCGGCCTCGATGTCGTCCTCGGATTCGGGAACCACGGCCTTGACCTTGCCGGTGTTCTCCTCGGCATCGGCCTCCTCGAGCGAGACCAATTCCTCGGCTTCCGCCGGCTCCGGCGTGTCGGCTGCGGCTGTCGGCGCCGCCGCGGCAGCAGCGGCACGGCCTCGCGGCGGGGCAACTGGCGCGATCGGCACGACTTCGCCGGTGTAGGGCGAGATCACCGGACTCTTGTTCAGGTCGTAGAACTTCTTGCCCGTCGTCGGGCAAATGCGTTTGGTTCCGAGATCGGACTTGGCCACGTGGTGATCCTGGGAATTTTGCTGAAAAACGGTGCTTCACTTGGCTAGTTGAGGCGCTGCTGTCAATAGCGCTTTGCGCGCATTCGACGGGCGCGTGACGCGGTGTTGCCTATGTGATACCTGCCGCGGCGCGAGAGGACACAATATTGGCCCATTCTGACACCCCGACTCCACTGGAATCCCGCGCGAGCGGCCCCTTGGCCGGCAGAGTCCGCGTTCCCGGGGACAAATCGATTTCCCACCGCGCCCTGATCCTCGGAGCGCTTTCGGTTGGCGAAACCCGCATTTCCGGCCTTCTGGAAGGCGAGGACGTGCTCAATACGGCCAAATCCATGCAGGCGCTGGGCGCCAGGGTCGAGCGAACCGGCCCGTTCGCCTGGACGGTCTCGGGCGTCGGCGTCGGTGGCTTCGCCCAGCCGGCCACCGCGCTCGATTTTGGCAATTCCGGCACCGGCTGCCGGCTGGTGATGGGGGCGGTCGCCGGATGCCCGATCACGGCGGTGTTCGACGGCGACGCCTCGCTGCGCACCCGCCCGATGCGCCGGATCCTCGACCCGCTGGAGCTGATGGGCGCCAGGACCAGCGATATAAGGGAAGGCGGCCGGTTGCCGCTGACGCTGAGCGGCGCGCGCTATCCGGTGCCGATCGTCTACAAGACGCCGGTCGCCTCGGCCCAGATCAAGTCCGCGGTGCTGCTGGCGGGGCTATCTGCACCCGGCATGACGACCGTGATCGAGCAGGAAGCCAGCCGGGACCATACCGAGCTGATGCTCAAGCATTTCGGCGCCGAGATCTCATCGGAGAAGGCCGGCAGCCACGGCCGCAGGATCACGCTGTCAGGCGAGCCCGAGCTGCACGGCGCGGAGGTCGTGGTGCCGGCCGATCCGTCCTCGGCGGCATTCCCGATCGTGGCGGCGCTGATCGTCGGCGGCTCCGACGTCGTATTCTCCGACGTCATGACCAATCCGCTGCGCACCGGCCTGTTCACAACGCTGCGCGAGATGGGCGCGTCCATCGAGGAGAGCGAGGTGCGCGGCGACGCCGGCGAGCCGATGGCGCAGCTGCGCGTGCGGGCCTCGAAGCTGCGCGGCGTCGAGGTGCCGCCGGAGCGCGCGCCCTCGATGATCGACGAATACCTGGTGCTGGCGGTTGCGGCGAGCTTCGCCGAGGGCACCACGATCATGCGCGGCTTGCAGGAATTGCGTGTCAAGGAATCCGATCGGCTCGAGGCCACCGCGGACATGCTGCGGGTCAACGGCGTCAAGGTCGAGATCTCCGGCGACGATCTGATCGTCGAAGGCCGCGGCCATGTCGAGGGCGGCGGCCTTGTCGCGACCCACATGGATCATCGCATCGCGATGTCGGCGCTGGTGATGGGCCTCGCTTCCGACAAGCCGGTCAAGGTCGACGACACCGCCTTCATCGCCACCAGCTTTCCGGATTTCATCCCGATGATGCGTTCGCTCGGAGCGGATTTCTCATGATCATCGCCATCGACGGTCCCGCCGCCTCGGGCAAGGGCACACTCGGCAAGCGGCTCGCCCATCATTACGGCTATCGCCATCTCGACACCGGCGTGATCTATCGCGCCGTCGCCTATACGCTGATGGAGGCGGGCGCCGACCTCAACGATGAGGCGCTGGCGGTGGCCGCGGCGCTCGAGCTTGATCCCGAGAGATTTGGTAATCCGGTGCTGAAGACGCAGAAGGTCGGCGATGCCGCATCCGTGGTCTCGGCGTTTCCCCGGGTGCGCGAGGCGCTGGTCAGCTTCCAGCGTCAGTTCGCCGCCGATCCGCCCGGCGCGGTGCTCGATGGCCGCGACATCGGCACGGTGATCTGCCCGGACGCCGACGTGAAGATTTTCGTGATCGCCGACCCGCGGGTGCGCGCCAAACGGCGCACGCTGGAGGCCCGCTCGCGCGGCGAGGAGGCCGACGAGGACGCGGTGCTGGCCGATATCCTCAAGCGCGACGAGCGCGACCAGAACCGGTCGACAGCGCCGTTACGTGCGGCGCCGGACGCCCACACGCTGGACAATTCCTATCTCGACATCGAGGCCGGTGTCCGTGCCGCCATCGCCATCGTCGAGGCGGTTCGCGCCAGGCGCTGATTCAGCCAGTGCATCACGGCAAAGAGCGCGATGACAGGGTCATCGCGCTCTTTGTTACACAACGTCCTGGCTACATAACGTCCTGATGGATCAGTTCTTTGACCAGTAGCGGTCGAACGGCAGCTCCTGATCGGCCATCGTCAGAAGCGGCTGATCGGCCTGGATCGAAGCAGCATGCTCGGTCGAAACGGCACCAGGCATCGCGGCGACGGCATTTCCAAGCGTCAGGACGGCAATCGCCGCCAGCACCACAAAGCTTTTCATTGGGTAACCCCCCTGTTTTGAACGGTGTCATCCTGTGGGGGCCTGGTTAAGGGTGGGTTCCGGCCCAAGCCTCACCGAAGTCCGGCGCCGGTCATTTCACCTGGTGCGGTCAACAACGCGTTGAAATGCAGGATTTGAGGCCGCTAGCACGCTTAAAGCCCCGTAAATCGGCCATTTCCGGCTTGCCCAAAAGCGGCCTCGGGGCTATATCAGCGCCGTCCGGGCCACCATCGATCATGTCGAGGCTGCGTCCGAGCGGGCCGGTGACGGGTTTTAGCCCCAGCCGCATCAGGAGGAACGCCCGCTCCCGGTCTTGAAGTCGATACTCTCGTTTCAGGTCCCGGATAAAATCAAACGTACCGAACGTGCAGTTTTGCTGCCGGCCCGCTGTTGCGCCTCCCGCAACGAGCGGTCGTCAGGGTTTGCGGAACCCTGACACTCCACGCGCGGTGCGCCCAACAACCCTAACAGCCGGCGAGATTCCGCATCTGGAGAACAAATGGCTTCGAATTCTGCTGCTTCCTATAGTCCGACCCGCGACGATTTCGCCGCGATGCTCGATGAGTCCTTTGCCGGCGGTAACCTGCAGGAAAGCTCCGTCATCAAGGGTACGGTGGTTGCAATTGAGAAAGACATGGCCGTCATCGACGTCGGCCTGAAGACCGAAGGCCGCGTCGCGCTGCGCGAATTCGCCGGCCCCGGCCGTGAAAGCGATCTGAAGGTCGGCGACACCGTCGAGGTGTTCCTCGACCGGATCGAGAATGCGCTCGGCGAAGCCGTGCTGTCGCGCGACAAGGCGCGCCGCGAGGAGAGCTGGGGCAAGCTCGAGAAGGCCTTCCAGAACAACGAAAAGGTCAACGGCGTCATCTTCAACCAGGTCAAGGGCGGCTTCACCGTCGACCTCGACGGCGCGGTCGCCTTCCTGCCGCGCTCGCAGGTCGACATCCGTCCGATCCGCGACGTTGCGCCGCTGATGAACAACTCGCAGCCGTTCCAGATCCTCAAGATGGACCGCCGCCGCGGCAACATCGTGGTGTCGCGCCGCACGGTTCTCGAAGAGACCCGCGCCGAGCAGCGCCAGGAGCTGGTGCAGAACCTCGAAGAGGGCCAGGTGATCGACGGCGTGGTCAAGAACATCACCGATTACGGTGCGTTCGTTGATCTCGGCGGCATCGACGGCCTGCTGCACGTCACCGACATCGCCTGGCGGCGCGTCAACCACCCGACCGAGGTGCTGACGATCGGCCAGACCGTGAAGGTCAAGATCATCAAGATCAACCACGAGACCCACCGCATCTCGCTCGGCATGAAGCAGCTGCTGGACGATCCGTGGCAGGGCATCGAGGCGAAGTATCCGCTCGGCGCCCGCTTCACCGGCCGCGTCACCAACATCACCGACTACGGCGCGTTCGTCGAGCTGGAGCCGGGCATCGAAGGCCTGATCCACGTCTCGGAGATGTCGTGGACCAAGAAGAACATGCACCCCGGCAAGATCGTTTCGACCTCGCAGGAAGTCGAAGTGCAGGTTCTCGAAGTCGATTCGGTCAAGCGCCGCATCTCGCTCGGCCTCAAGCAGACCATGCGCAACCCCTGGGAAGTGTTCGTCGAGAAATTCCCGGTCGGCTCCACGGTCGAAGGCGAAGTCAAGAACAAGACCGAGTTCGGACTTTTCTTGGGCCTCGACGGCGACGTGGACGGCATGGTGCATCTGTCCGACCTCGACTGGAAGCTTCCGGGCGAGCAGGTGATCGACAACTTCAAGAAGGGCGACATGGTCAAGGCCGTGGTGCTCGATGTCGATGTCGAGAAGGAGCGCATTTCCCTCGGCGTCAAGCAACTCGAAGGCGACCCCTTCGCGGAGCCGGGCGACGTCAAGAAGGGCGCGGTCGTGACCTGCGAAATCCTTGAGGTCAAGGAAAGCGGCATCGAGGTCCGGATCTCGGGCACCGAGTTCACCACCTTCATCAAGCGGTCCGAGCTGGCCCGCGACCGCAACGACCAACGCGCCGAACGCTTTGCCGTCGGTGAGAAGGTCGATGCCCGCGTCATCCAGTTCGACAAGAAGGCCCGCAAGGTGCAGGTCTCGATCAAGGCGCTGGAAGTCGCCGAAGAGAAGGAAGCCATCGCGCAGTACGGCTCCTCCGATTCGGGAGCCACGCTTGGCGACATCCTCGGCACCGCGCTGAAGAACCGCGGCGGCGACAAGTAAGCATTCGCTCAATCCGAGTGATCAACGAGGCCCCGGCGCACGCCGGGGCCTTTTGTTTTGCGGGTCCCGTTGGCTCCCATCCCGGCTACGGTTCTGCGGGCCTTGTTTTCTTCATATTGCACCGCAATTGATGTATTTGATTAGGGCTATAATGACGCTGCGACTGCAAAACGCGCGGGACGTATTTGGAGAAATTCGATGTCGCTGGATTCAGACGTGATCGTCGATCGCCGCCGTATCAGGCGCAAGCTGACGTTCTGGCGCGTCACCGCCGCTCTTGTTGCGATTGCGGCCATTGTGGGTGTGGCTGTGATCGCCAGTGGCGGGCGCGGCATGTTCGCAGCACCGGGTGCGATCGCGCGCGTCACCATCGAGGGGCTGATCCGCAGCGACCAGGAGCGCGTCGAGGCGCTGAAGCGACTCGAGACGTCGCAATACGCGGCTGTCGTCGTGCACGTCAATTCACCCGGCGGCACCACCGCGGGCTCCGAGCAGCTCTACGACTCGCTGGTGCAGCTGAAGGCCAAGAAGCCGCTCGTTGTCGTCGTCGAGGGACTGGCCGCGTCGGGCGGCTACATCACGGCGATCGCGGCCGACCACATCGTCGCGCAACAGACCTCGCTGGTCGGTTCGATCGGCGTGCTGTTCCAGTTCCCGAACGTCTCCGAACTGCTGAAGACAGTCGGCGTGAAGATGGAAGAGATCAAATCTTCGCCGCTGAAGGCGGCGCCGAACGGCTTTGAGCCGACCAGCCCGGAAGCGCATGACGCGATCGACGCGCTGGTGAAGGACTCTTATGCATGGTTCCGTGGATTGGTGAAGGAGCGGCGCGGCATGGATGACGCGCTGCTGCAAAAGGTCGCGGACGGACGCGTCTTCACCGGCCGGCAGGCGGTCGATCTCAAGCTGATCGACCAGCTCGGCGACGAGAACACTGCGATCGCCTGGCTTGTTGCGGAAAAGAAGGTCAAGAGCGACCTGCCGGTGCGCGACTACAAGCTCAATCCGCGCTTCGGCGACCTGACATTCCTGCGCACCGCGGCGTCCGTGACAGCAGATGCGCTTGGTCTTGGCGCCATCGCGCGGCGGATCGAGCAGGGCGGGATGGTGCAGGCGGTCGACCGGTTTGGGCTCGACGGCATGCTGGCTCTGTGGAGCCCGGCCGGAACCAACTGATCTGCACGGAGGCGTGCCTTTAGGCGCTTCCCGCTCTGCGGGAATTGCCACATGCCCTGTTTGGGCTATTTGTCACGTAATTTCACGGCGCCCAAAACTCATTTAGCGTCTTGACAGTGCAAGGCATTTTCACGGAAATGGACTTCCGCAAGATCCCGGATCCCACTGTCAATGATCAAATCCGAACTTGTTCAGCGTATCGCCGAGCACAACCCGCACCTCTATCAGCGGGATGTCGAGAACATCGTGAACGCGATTCTCGATGAGATCGTCGCTGCGCTGGCACGTGGCGACCGCGTCGAGCTGCGCGGTTTTGGCGCGTTTTCGGTAAAGCACCGCCCGGCGCGGGCAGGCCGCAATCCGCGGACGGGCGAGCATGTGCCGGTCGATCAGAAGAGCGTGCCGTTCTTCAAGACCGGCAAGGAGATGCGCGAGCGCCTCAATCGCGACGAAGCTGAAGCGCCCGAGGTCGACGCGCCGAAGGCCGACGCGTAACGCGACGTCTGGCGTTGCCGTGCTGCGGGCTGTGCGCCCGTGCGTTCTCCATCGCACTGAGAGATGGTCATGCGAAAGTTCATTACGGCACTGGTCGTCATCCCGCTCGGGCTGATCTTCATCATCTTCGCGGTCGCCAACCGTCATTGGGTGACGGTGTCGTTTGATCCCTTCAATTCCATCACGCCGGCGATTGCAGTCACGCTGCCGCTGTTTGTCGTCATCATCGCATCCGCAATCCTGGGCGTGATCGCAGGCGGCGCCGCGACCTGGGTCCGGCAGCGGCGCTGGCGCCGCGCCGCCCGGCAGCACGAAGCCGACGCCCGCCAGGCCCGCGCCGAGTTGACCGATCTCAGGGCCGCGGCGGTCCCCTCCCGGGGCGACGCGCAGCGGCTTCCGGCGCCGGCCCAGATCGGCTTTTACGGGTCCGCCGGGCGAGACAAGCAGGGCGCGACGTTGTAGAACCCGCCCCGTCGGGGGCCGCACCCTGGTTCCGGCCCCAAAAAACCCGTTTGAGAGACGCCCGTTCCAAGATCATGTCCCTGCTCGTCAAAATCTGCGGCCTGTCCACGCGCGAGACGCTCGACGTCGCGCTTGCGGCCGGCGCCGATATGGTCGGGTTCGTGTTCTTCTCCCCGTCGCCCCGCCACATCAGCCTCGAGGTCGCGCGCGATCTCGGCAGCCGCGCCAAGGGCCGCGCGGTGAAGGTCGCGCTCACAGTCGATGCCGACGATGCCACGCTGGAAAACATCATTGAGACGCTGCGGCCGGATATCCTGCAACTGCACGGCAAGGAGACGGTGGCGCGGCTGCGCGACATCAAGCAGAAATTCGGCTTGCCCGTGATGAAGGCGCTGCCGGTCGAGACCGTTGCCGACCTCGCCCCGCTCCCGGGCTATGCCGGTGTCGCCGACCGCATCCTGTTCGATGCCCGCGCGCCGAAGGATGCCACGCGGCCCGGCGGGCTCGGCGCCACCTTCGACTGGCACGTGCTGGAAAATCTCGATCTCGCTTTGCCGTATATGGTCTCGGGCGGGCTCTCCGCCGACAACGTCGCCGAGGCTGTCAGGGTCACTCGCGCCGGCGGCGTCGATGTGTCTTCGGGCGTCGAGCGCTCGCCTGGCATCAAGGATCCCGAGCTGATCCGCGCCTTCATCCGCGCCGCGCGCGCCACCCAAGAACTGATGGTTCGATGAATCCAAACCTGCCCAATTCCTTCCGCAGCGGGCCCGACGAGCGCGGGCATTTCGGCATTTTCGGCGGACGCTTCGTCGCGGAAACGCTGATGCCGCTGATCCTCGAGCTGGAAAAGGCCTACGCCGAGGCCAAGGCCGATCCGGCGTTCCAGGCCGAGATGAACGGCTACCTGAAGGACTATGTCGGCCGGCCCTCGCCGCTCTATTTCGCCGAACGGCTCACCGAGCATCTCGGCGGCGCCAAGATCTATCTGAAGCGCGAGGAGCTCAACCACACCGGCTCGCACAAGGTCAATAACGTGCTCGGCCAGATCATGGTTGCGCGCCGCATGGGCAAGAAGCGCATCATCGCCGAGACCGGCGCCGGCCAGCATGGCGTTGCGACCGCGACGCTGTGCGCCCGCTTCGGGCTCGAATGCGTGGTCTATATGGGCGCGGTCGACGTCGCGCGGCAGCAGCCCAATGTGATCCGCATGGAGATGCTGGGCGCCACGGTGATCCCGGTGCAGTCAGGCGCGCGCACGCTGAAGGATGCGATGAACGACGCGCTGCGCGATTGGGTCACCAACGTGCACAACACGTTCTATTGCATCGGCACGGTCGCGGGTCCGCACCCCTATCCGATGATGGTGCGCGACTTCCAGTCGATCATCGGCCATGAGACCCGCACGCAGATGCAGGAGGCCGAGGGCCGCCTGCCGGACTCGCTGATCGCCTGTATCGGCGGCGGCTCGAACGCGATGGGCCTGTTCCACCCGTTCCTCGACGATCCCAGCGTGGAAATCTTTGGCGTCGAGGCTGCTGGCCACGGCCTGACGCAGCTGCATGCTGCCTCCATCGCCGGTGGCCGCCCGGGCGTGCTGCACGGCAACCGCACCTACCTCCTGATGGATGCTGACGGCCAGATCGAGGAAGCGCATTCGATCTCGGCCGGGCTCGATTATCCCGGCATCGGCCCCGAGCATGCCTGGCTGCACGAGACTGGCCGCGTAAAGTATCTCTCGGCGACCGACGAGGAGGCCTTGGCTGCCTTCCAGCTGCTGTCGCGGCTGGAGGGCATCATCCCCGCGCTGGAATCGGCGCACGCCATCGCGAAATTGCCGGAGCTCGCGCCACAGCGGCCGAAGGATCATCTGATGGTGGTCAATCTCTCCGGCCGCGGCGACAAGGACGTGCCGCAGGTCGGCGACATCTTGAAGGGCAGGAAGACGTGACCACCCGTATCGATGCTACCTTCGCCGAGCTCAAGAAGCAGGGCCGCTCCGCCTTCGTCACCTTCGTGATGGCCGGCGATCCCGACCCCAAGACTGCGCTCGACGTCATCAAGGCGCTGCCGAAGGCTGGTGCCGACATCATCGAGATCGGCATGCCGTTTACCGATCCGATGGCCGACGGCCCGTCGATCCAGGCCGCGGGCCTGCGCGCGCTGAAAGCCGGCATGACGCTCAGGAAGACGCTGGAGATGGTCCGCGGCTTCCGCAAGGACGACGATGCTACGCCGATCGTGCTGATGGGCTATTACAATCCGATCTACATCTACGGCGTCGACACATTTTTGGTGGACGCGAAGGCCGCAGGCGTCGACGGCCTGATCATCGTCGACCTGCCGCCGGAAGAAGACACGGAGCTCTGCATCCCCGCGATGAAGGCGGGGCTGAACTTCATCCGGCTGGCGACGCCGACCACGGACGACAAGCGCCTGCCGGCGGTGCTCGCGAACACCTCGGGCTTCGTCTATTACGTCTCGATCACCGGCATCACCGGTAGCGCATCGGCCGACACGAATGCGGTTGGGGAAGCTGTCGCCCGCATCAAGCGGCATACCAAGCTGCCGGTCTGCGTTGGCTTCGGCATCCGCACCCCCGAGGCGGCGCGCGCGATTGCCGAAAGCGCCAACGGCGCGGTGGTCGGCACCGCCCTGGTTGATGCCCTCAAGGACAGTCTGGATGCCGAGGGCCGCGCGACGTCCAGGACTGTGACGGCGGTGGCGGACCTCGTGTCGTCGCTGGCCCAGGGGGTCCGGGGCGCCAAACAGGCCGCAGAATAAGCCACAATTTGCGGCAACAACGCCGCTGATGGCAGCTTGCCGGGTTTCGGCCGGCCCGCCATATATCCATGTGATGCGGGACCGACCCGCATGTCGGAGCGAACCATGAATTGGCTCACCAACGTTGTCCGGCCGAAGATCCGCAACATCCTGCGCCGCGAGACGCCGGAGAATCTCTGGATCAAATGTCCGGATTCCGGGCAGCTCGTGTTCTACAAGGACGTCGAGGCCAACCAGTTCGTGATTCCCGGTTCGAATTACCACATGCGCATGGGCGCGGTGGCGCGGCTGAAGTCGACGTTCGACAACGAGACCTGGTTCGACGTCGCGTTGCCTGAGGTCACGGCCGATCCGCTAAAATTCCGCGACGAACGCAAATATGTCGACCGCATCAAGGACGCCCGCACCAAGACCGGGCTGCACGACGCGATCAAGGTCGGTTACGGCAAGCTCGAAGGCGCCGGCGTCGTGATCGCAGTGCAGGATTTCGATTTCATGGGCGGCTCGCTCGGCATGGCCGCCGGTGAGGCCATGGTGCGCGGGCTCGAGCTCGCGGTCGAGAAGAAGTCGCCCTTCATCGTGTTCGCGGCCTCTGGCGGCGCGCGGATGCAGGAGGGCATTTTGTCGCTGATGCAGATGCCCCGCACCACGGTCGGCGTGCAGATGCTGCGCGAGGCCAAGCAGCCCTACATTGTCGTGTTGACCAATCCGACCACCGGCGGCGTCACCGCGTCCTATGCGATGCTCGGCGACGTTCAGATCGCCGAGCCCGGCGCGTTGATCGGCTTTGCCGGCGCGCGCGTGATCGAGCAGACCATCCGCGAAAAGCTTCCCGAGGGATTTCAGCGCGCCGAATATCTGCGCGAGCACGGCATGGTCGACATGGTCGTGCACCGCCACGAGATGCGGGCCACGCTGGCGCGACTGTGCCGTCTGTTCACGAAGTCGCCGGCGCTCGACACCCCGTCGAAGCCTGCGGTCGTCGTCACCGAGCCGGCCCAGATCGTCACGGCGCCGGAGGCGGTGCCGGCTGCGCCCCACGCGTGACCGCGAGCGCCGCCTCATCGCAGCCCTCGTTCGAGGCGCTGATCGCGCGGGTGTCGGCGCTGCATCCCAAGCGCATCGATCTCAGCCTGGATCGCATGCTCGCGCTGATGGAGCGGCTCGACCATCCCGAGCGCAAGCTGCCGCCGGTCATCCATGTCGCCGGCACCAACGGCAAGGGCTCAACGATCGCCTATTTGCGCGCGATCCTGGAGGCCGCCGGCCTGCGCGTCCACGTCTTCACCTCGCCCTATCTGGTGCGGATCAACGAATGCTACCGGCTGGGCGCAGTGGGTGGCGGTAAGCTCGTTGGCGACGACGAGCTGCGCGCGACGTTCGAACATTGCGAGCGCCTCAACGCCGGCAACCCCGTCACCATCTTCGAGATGGAAACGGCTGTTGCCTTCAGCCTGTTCGCAAAGCACCCGGCTGACGTCGCGCTGCTCGAGGTCGGCCTCGGCGGCCGGCTGGATTCGACCAACGTGGTCGAGACACCGCTGGCTTGCGTGATCGCGCCTGTCAGCATGGACCACATGGAATTCCTCGGTGATACGTTGCCATTGATCGCCGGCGAGAAGGCCGCGATCATCAAGCGCAAGGTGCCGGTGATTTCTGCCGAGCAGGCGCCTGAAGCGATGGCAGTCGTCGAGGCAGAGGCCAATCGCATGCGCGCGCCGCTGCACGCGGCCGGGCAGCAATGGCACGTCAGCGTCGAACGCGGCCGGCTGGTCTATCAGGACGAACGCGGTTTGATGGATCTCGCGGCACCAAAACTGTTCGGCCGTCACCAGTTCGACAATGCGGGACTTGCGATCGCAACACTGCGTTCAATCGACGCGTTCAAGCTCAATATCGCGGCCTACGAGGCCGGCATCGTCAATGCCGAATGGCCGGCGCGGATGCAGCGGCTGGTCTCCGGAACGCTCGTCAGCCAGGGGCCGCGAGGCTGCGAGATCTGGCTCGACGGCGGGCACAATGCCGAAGGCGGCCGGGTCGCGGCCGCAGCTCTCGGCGATCTCGAGGAGCGCGTGTCGCGGCCGCTGGTCGTCATCGCCGGCATGATGGGCAACAAGGACGCCGGTGCCTTCCTCGCCAACTTCGCCGGGCTGACGCGGCACATCATCGCAGTCCCGGTGCCTGGCCGTGACAACGGCATGCCGCCGGACCGACTGGCCGATGCCGCGCGCGCGCTCGGCATGCGCGTCGAGAATGCAACCGGGGTCGACGTCGCGCTGCAGCGGCTCGCCGCGCTGGCCTACGAGGTGCCGCCGCGGATCCTTATCACCGGCTCGCTCTATCTCGCCGGTCCGGTGCTTGCCGCCAACGGCACGCCTCCTGCATGAGACAACATTGATCCCGTAGCCCGGATGGAGCGAAGCGAAATCCGGGGGCGTCTCACTCCGCCGACAATGAACCCCGGATTACGCTTCGCTGCATCCGGGCTACGAAAGAATGAGAGACACAATGCGTTTTGCGGCCATCGCCGACATCCACGGCAATCACCTCGCGCTCCAGGCCGTGCTATCGGACATTCGCGCGCAGGGGATTTCCGAGATCGTCGATCTCGGCGACATGCTGAGCGGACCGCTCGACGCACGGCCGACGGTGGATATCCTGATGGAGCTCGGCGCGGTCCATTTGCTCGGCAATCACGACCGCTATCTGATCGACCGCCCACACGAGAAAATGAGCTCATGGGAACGGTTGGTCCATACGCAACTCGAGCCGCGGCATCTCGACTGGCTGCGCACGCTGCCGGCGAATTCAGTCTATCGCGACCAGGTCTTTCTCTGCCACGCGACGCCCGCGGATGACGAAACCTATTGGCTGGAGACGGTGCTGCCGAGCGGCGAGGTCTGCATGTCGTCGTTGGAATCGATCGAGGCGAGGGCCGTTGGCGTGGCGCAGAAGCTGATCCTCTGCGCCCATACCCACATCGCCCGCGCGGTCCGGCTTCGCGACGGCCGGCTGATCGTCAATCCCGGCAGCGTCGGCTCGCCTGGCTATCGCGATACCCATCCACACCCGCATGTCGTCGAGGCCGGCTCGCCCGACGCGCGCTATGCGATCCTCGAACAGGTCGATGGCGACTGGCAGGTGACCTTCCGCCATATCCCATACGACCACGAGGCGATGGCGGCGCTGGCGCGGCAGCACGGCAAGGCCGAGATGGCGTCGGCGCTGGCGACGGGATGGATCAGGTAATCTGTAGCCCGGATGAAGCGCAGCGAAATCCGGGACAAACCGATCCTCAGACGCAGCACCCCGGATTACGCTTCGCTCCATCCGGGCTACGGACGCGTCACAAACAAAAACGGCCAGCAATGCGCCGGCCGTTTCGCAAATCAGCAACTTCGAAACGGATCAGACCGCAGCAGTGATCCACTGCTGCAGCTTCGCCTTCGGCGCAGCGCCGACCTGACGCGAGGCCATCTCGCCGCCCTTGAAGATCATCAGGGTCGGGATCGACATCACGCCATATTTCGACGCGGTCTTCGGGCTCTCGTCGACGTTGAGCTTCACGATCTTGACCTTGTCGCCCATCGCGCCGGAAATCTCGTCAAGGGCGGGCGCGATCATGCGGCACGGCCCGCACCACTCGGCCCAGAAGTCCACGACCACCGGCCCGGTCGCCTTGAGCACTTCGGCTTCGAAATCGGCGTCAGAAACCTTGCCAACGGCCATGGGAGTACCTCGTTCGGTTGAAACAAAAGGGCGCGGAGGAGAATCGCGCCCGGTGAGCATGGGGCAAACGTATGAACGCGACCTTGCCGGGTCAAGCTCGGTCACGCCATGATGATCTTATGCCAGCCCGGCGTCCAGCGCGGGGGCGGAAATCTCCATCATTTCAGGCGTTTCGGTCCAGAGCAGCGCGGCGCGCACCGGGCGCTGGGGATAAAGCTTCGACAGCACCGCGCGGTACAGCGCGAGCTGCCTGACATGGCCCCTGGGCGCCTCGGCGGCGGTCTTCGGCGGGGTGTGGTTGGTCTTGAAATCCACGATCAGAACCTCGCCTGGTGTCACCACCAGCCGGTCGATCTGGCCGGAGACCAGCGCCTTCGGCTGACCCGGCCGCTCCAGCCGGCCGACGATCGAGACCTCGGGGCGGCTGCCGGGCGCGAACACCGGCGCAAAGCGCGGATCGTCGATCAGGCCAAGCACCTGGGCTGCGAGCGCCGCGCGTTCTTCGTCGCTCCAGCTATCGGCATTGCGGGCGAGATAGGCCAGCGCGGCGTCCTGGCGGCGCTCGGCGGCGACGTCGGGCAGCGACTGCAGCAGGCGATGCACCAGCGTGCCGCGCTGCAGGGCGCGGGCGCGCAGCAGGATGGATTCGCCGGTCCGCACCTGATGGCCGTCATGGTCAGCGGGGTCGGAGGGACGCAGCAGGCCCGGCGTGGAGGCTTCGGGCGTGGCCGAGGCACGCAGCCATGGCGGCAGTGCGGATGTCACCGGCGCCGCCGCCGCGGCTGCGCCGGTGGCATCCGTGACGTCCTCCGGCCGCGAATAGCGCATCACTTTGCCGGCGGGCGTCTCCAGCTCCTCGAGCTTCAGCCCGGAATTGGCGAGGCCCTTGGTGATCAAATCGTACCAGGAGGATTTCCGCACACTGTTCATGTTGCCGGGCAGGCAGCCGCCGACGATCAGCCGATCCGCGGCGCGCGTCATCGCGACATAGAGCAGGCGGCGATACTCATCCTCGGTGTCGCCGAGCATCGCCTTGCGCGCGTCGGCCACGCTGGGCGGATCCTCCGCCTTCTTGCCGGCCCACACCACGACGCCGGGCGCGTGCGGCGCGGCGTTGCCCTGGGGAAGATGGATCAGCCGCAGCCGTTGGGTGTCGGAGGGGGAGGTCGTGGTGTCGACGAGGAATACCACCGCGGATTCGAGGCCCTTGGCGCCGTGCACGGTCATGACACGGACCTCGTCGCGCGAGATCTCCATGTCGCGCTTCACCTCGGTGTCGGCCGCGCGCAGCCAAGCCACGAAGCCTTGCAGCGAGGCCGGCGCCTTGCGCTCATAGTTCAGTGCGAGCTCCAGAAATTCGTCGAGCGCGTCGTTGGCCTCATGCCCGAGTCGCCGCAGGATGCGCGCGCGGCCGCCGTCGCCGCCCAGCAGCCAGGCGTAGAACGCGAACGGCGTCTCGTCGGCAAAGCGGCGCTCGCATTGCTCGAGACGCTGAAGTACCGCCGAGAACCGATCGTCGGTCGGCGCGTGCTTGGCGAGCGCGTCGCGCAGCGAGCCGCGGCGTTGCCAGGCCAGCTTGAACAGATCGTCGTCGGTAAGGCCGAACAGCGGGCTCTTCAGCGCCACCGCGAGCGCGAGATCGTCCTGCGGCAGCAACAATGCATCGGCGAGATTCATCAGATCGATGATCGCGATGTGCTCGGTCAGCTTCAGTCGGTCGGCGCCGGCGACTGGAACGCCGGCGTGCTTCAACGCCTGGATCACCGCATCGAAGGCGTTGCCGCGCCGTCGCACCAGGATCAGCATGTCGCCATAGCGCAAGGGGCGGCGCGCACCTTCGCTGCCGGTCATGGTGCCGCTCTCGACCAGGCGCCTGATCTCGGCCTGGATCCGCTTTGCCAGCTTGACCTCGGGGCTCGTCATCGCGACGCCGTCGAACGGCGCGCGCCAGCCTTCGATGTCCTGGCGGTCGTCGGCCACGGCGAGATCCCAGAGCTCGATCAGGCTCGGGCCGGCGTCCGCCATTGCATTGTGGATCGGATAGCCGTTCTCGACCGCGTGGATGCTGCGAAAGATCTCCTGCTCGCGGAACACATTGTCGACCGAATGCAGGATCGTCGGCCCCGAGCGGAACGAATAGGTGAAGGAGACCGGATCGAATTTCAGCCCGGCATCCTCGAACCGCCTTTGCAACTCGCGGCGGCGCAGGTCGAATTCGCGCGGCGCGGCGCCCTGGAACGAGAAGATCGACTGCTTCTCGTCGCCTACCGCAAACACCGTGCGCATCAGGCCGTCGCGCGCGCCGGCGCCCGAAGTGAATTCCGAAATGATATGCGCAACGATGTCCCACTGCCGCGGGCTGGTATCCTGCGCCTCGTCGATCAGCACGTGATCGACGCCGCGATCGAGCTTGTAATGGACCCAGCCCGAGGAGACGCGGTCGAGCATGTCGAGCGTCTTGTCGATCAAATCGTCATAGTCGAGCAGGCCGCGTTCCAGCTTCTCGCGGCGATAGTTCGCGGCTGCCGCCGTGGCGATGTAGATCAGGGCCTCGGTGCGGTCGCAGGCAACCATGGCGCGGCGCCGCTCGATCAAGGGACCGAGCCGATCGACCTCCGATTCGAACCGCCGGCCTGCGACAGGATTCTTCTTGATGAAGTTGTTAGTGACGACCGATGCACGAGGCGCGCGGTCATCCGTAAGGAATACACCGAGGTATTCTTCGACCTGAGCTGCGCCGGTGAACGTCAATGCACTCCGCAGCCGGTCTGCCTGCTTTTGATCCGCTTTGGTGCTGGTGTCGAGTATCGATGCCGTTTCTTTCCAGCCCGACCTTGGCAGGTTTGGTCCGTCGACGATCTCACGCTCGACGTCCTCGATGCGATCGTCGGGCTCGACGCCGAGCGCGGCCGACATCTGCGCGGCGGCCGCGGCCGCGCTGCCCGCGGCATCGGTCCAGGCCATGAAATGGTCGCGGCTGAGGCAGGCCTCGCGGACCACGTCCTTGAAGGTAACGTCGGCGGCGTTCGCCATCGCGGTCATCAGCGCACGGCCGATTGGACTGTCGGGATTGCGCGCGGCGTCGAGGAACACGGCGAGATTGGCCCGCTCCATCATTTCGTTCTGGTCGCGGTCGTCGAGCACGGCGAAGCGCGCCGGTACGTTGGCCTCGAACGGAAATTGCTGCAGCAGCCGCGTGCACAGCGCATGGATGGTTTGCACCTTCAGGCCGCCCGGCGTCTCCAGCGCGCAGGCGAACAGTTTTCGCGCATCGCGCCTGAGCTTTGGATTCGGGTGGGCGATGCCGGCATCGCGGATCGCGTCATCGAGTGCAGCGTCATCAAGCGTCACCCAGTGGCCGAGCGTTGTGAACACGCGTTCGGCCATGTTGGCGGCTGCGGCCTTGGTGAAGGTAATGCAGAGAATCTTTTCCGGCGGCACGCCGTCGAGCAGCAAGCGGATCACCCGCTGCACCAGCACATGCGTCTTGCCCGAGCCGGCATTGGCCGACACGAAGGTCGACGCCTTCGGATCGGAGGCGCGCGCCTGGGCGTCGCGCACCGCCGGCGGAATCGGTCTGATAGCCTTCACCATTCCTCGATCCCCAGGCCGCCGGCGGCGGACCATTCCTTGATGCGCGCGAGATCGTCATAGGCGCCGTAGCGGTTGGCCCACATCGACAGGTTCAGCGAGGTGTAGGCCTGCTGCTCGTCGTCGAATGCGCGAATCAGCGCCTCCAACTTGCGCCGCGCGCTGTCGGCAGCTTCATCCGGCGGCTGCGGTGTGTCGTTGGGGCGTATCTTCAGTTCCAGCGAGCGCTCCTCGCCCGGCGGATTGTTGCCGCTCAGCCTGACATAGACGAGTTCGCCGACCGAGGAGTTGGCGGGAATGTCAGTGAAACCGCCCTCGCGCAGGATCGCGGCTTCCAGCGTGAGCTGCGGCGACAGGCCCATGCGCACCTGTTTTCCGGTCGGCGGCTGGCCGGTCTTGTAATCGAGGATCGCAAAGCTGCCGTCGTCACGCCGCTCGATGCGGTCGGCGCGTGCAGAGAGGGTGAAGGTCCTGATAGCATCGAGGGGAATGCCGATCTCGCCCCTTGTCTCGGCCTTGATGGCAACGATCTGACCGCGCCGCGCGGTCTCCCATTCCGCAAACCATGCCGCGATGCGCTGGAAGCGCGGCCACCACAGCGCGCGCGCCTCGGGGCGCTCCATCAGCGGCGCGAAATACTTGCTGCCGATCTCGCGCAGCGCCCGGATCGCGTCTGGTGGCAGCGCATCGGCATAAACTTGCGTGAATTCGCCGAGCGCCTCATGGATCGCCGAGCCGCGATCAGCGGCCGACAGCGGCATGTCGACGGGATCGAGCGGATCGAGCTTCAGGATGAAGCGCGCATAGATCGTATAGGGATCGCGCAACCAGTCCTCGATGGCGGTGACCGACATTTTCAGCGGGCGGGTTTCGCGCGGCGGCCGGGGCTCCGGCTGCGGGACCGGTTCGACCTTGTCGGGGCGATCGAGCTCAGCGGCATATTGCACATAGATATCGCCGGCCGCTGTCGCCGTTTTCCAGCGCGCCTCGCCGGCGACCGCTTCCAGCCGATGCAGGAAGCGCGAGGCGACAGCGGGCGCGCCGCCGACCTTGGCGGCGTGGGTGAGGATCACCTCGTCATGGCCGAGCAGTTGCGCAAAGTCGTGCGCGGAGAGACCGATGCGTCGCTCCGGCAGATCGAGTCCAAGTTCGTGCCGCATCGGCCGGCTCAGCCAGGGATCGATCCGCGGCGCCGGCGGCCAGACGCCCTCGACCAGTCCGCCGAGAATGACGCGATCGGATTCGGTGAGACGCGCTTCGAGCTGACCGAAGATGTTGAGTTGCGCGCGAGCGGACTCCGGCCGTCGCACCATGCGGTCGGCAAACGCCGTCTGGAACACTTCGGGATAGTCGGCCAGCGGCGTCATCAGCCCGCTCGGCTGCTGCTTGGCGAGGAGGTCGTCGAATGCCGACGCCAGCGCTGCGCCAGCCCGCTCCTCGAACACGATGGCGACGCCGTGCTGGTCTGAGGACAATGCCAGCAACGCCTCGCGATGGCGCGATGCCAGCTCGGCGAAGTCGTAAGGTTTTGACGACGCCATGCCCTCGAGCGGCGCCAGCGCCGCTTGCAGTTTTGCGATCAGCGCCTGTGCCTGATTGAGTTCGTCGTCTCGCAGGCGCGCGCGCTGCTCCAGCTTGTGCAACGATGAGGTTTCACCGCTGTTGAGCTTCACGAGTTCGGCACGGAAGCGTTGGAAATCGCGCGCAAGGCCGGCGCTGCCGGCCTGTGGCCTTGTGCCGCGCAACAGTGCCAGCTCCAGAACTTCGATCGCGCCTTTCAACGCGCCATGGGCGCCGCCGAGCCGAAACAGCGGATGCTTGAGCAGCGCGAGCAATGTCGGCGGTTCAAGTCCTCTGGCCGCGGCTTCCGCGGTGAGGCGGGCGAATACGCCGGGTGAGGTCTCCATCAGCGCGTCACCGCCGGAATCGTCGAATTCCAGATTCCAGCGCGTCAGCGAGGCCATCACGCGACGCGCCAGCGCGCGATCCGGCGTCACCAGCGCGGCCGACTTGCCGAGGTGCCGCGCCTCGCGCATCGCCACCGCGATCGCCAGCGCCTCCATCTCGGGATTGGGCGCCTCGACCACCGCAAGGTTGGTCATCCCGGCGGAGATGCGTTCGGCGATCTCCGGCCGTTCCAGTCGGTCGTGCCATTGTGCGGTGGCGGTCGACGGCCGCATCGTTTCCGACGCCAGCACGTCGCGGCCGAGCGGCGCTGACGCCGCGAGGCTCTCGACATCGCGTCGTTTGATGCCGAAGCGGTCGAGCAGCGCATGCATCGCGAATTGCGGATGGTTCGACGACGGCGGCGTAGAGAACCGGCCGTCCGCATTGCGCTCGCCGCCGATCGTTTGCCAGGACTCTTCGTCGAGGTCGGTGTCGAGTCCCGGCAGCACCACCGCGCCGTTCGAAAGCTTTGCGACCGCATGCAGGAATTTCGCGGTCGCCGGCATCGAACCGGTCGAACCTGCTGCGATCACCGGGCCGACGTGATGCGCGGTGAGTCGCGCCGCCTCCGCCTCGATCAGGAGATCGCGCCGTGCGGCCGGCTCGATCCGGCTTATCTCTTTCAGATAGTTCGGCCACGCATCGCGCGCGATACGCAGGAATTCGAGCGAATGCTGCCAGTATTTATCGAGCTGATCCGGTACGAGCTTGTCGAGCGCGCGCCAGTCGACGCCACGCGTCACCATGTCGTCCATGAGACGCGCGAGGTCGCCGGCAAGCTGCAGCGTCGAGGCCGGGCCGCCGACCACCAGTGGCGATGATACCGGGGTCTTCGCCCAGGCCGCGACCAGATGCGCCAGCGTCAGCCGGCGTTCGAGTTCGCCGAGTTTTGGCGGAATGTCGAGCGGCGCGGTGCCGCCAACCTCCTCGGACGGGTCCGCAAAGGCGAGTTCGTCTTCATCGATGTCACCGAGCGCGACGATGCGCGGCAGCACCGCGGCATCCGAATCGAGCACGTCGAGAAAAATCTCGCGCGCCAGCCGCCCGGCGCGCTGGGTCGGCAGATAAAGGGTGGCATTGGCGAGTTTCGCCGGGTCGTTCCGCGCCTCGAATCCCGTGACCAGCCGGCCATCGACCAGGGCCGAGATAACGGTGCGCAGGAACGGCGCGGAGACGGGAACGCTGAAAACGCGCATGAGCTGCCTGATTCGGAACAGGCGCCAATATAGGGAGCGCCGGCCGCCATTAGCCACCCCTGTCGTCACCCGCATCGGGTCGGCGTTGCGTCAGCCGGAGAGCCGACCGGTGCAGCGGCTAACGGCATCCAGAAACCATCGCAGCGCCGGATCTGCACTGGCGCGTTGGCTATGGACGAGATCGATTGCAAAGGCGGGGATCTCGAAAGGTGGCGTGATGACGGCAATGCCGGCGACATGCGTGAAGCGTCGTGCGACGCGCTCGGCCATCGTGGCGACGAGATCGGTGCCGGCGACCGCAAAGGGGACGGCTACGACGTGCGCAAGCGTCATCGCCACCCGGCGCTTCAGTCCGTGGCGGGCCAGCAGCCCGTCAATCACGCTTGGCAGGCCGTCGCCGCCGGCAGACGAGAACAATGCGTGCGGCAAGGCCGCATAATCCTCGAGGCTCAGATTCTCTGTGCCATTCGCGCGTGTCATGTCGCGGATACAGACAAAGCGCTCCTCGAACAGCCGATGCCGAACGCAACGCGGCGAGTCCGGCAGGTGACCGCCGATCAGCGCATCGAGTTCACCGCGCTCGAGCTTCGCGAGCGCCGCCGTCGCATCGGTGAGCGGGCGCACGGCAAGGTCGATGCCCGGTGCCTCCCGGCGCAACAGACGGATCAGCTCCGGCACCAGGACCAGATCGCCGTAATCGGTCACGGCAATCGAGATGCGCCGTCGCGCCGTGGACGGATCGAAGCCCTGATCGGGTGCGAGCACGCCCCGGATCTGCCGCAGCGCCTCCCCGATCGGCCCTGCGAGTGCCAGCGCCTTCTCGGTCGGCTGCATGCCCGCGCCGGCGCGCAGGAACAACTCATCCGCAAACAGCGCGCGCAGTCTTTTCAACGCACTGCTCATGGACGGCTGGGCCAGCCCAACGCGCTCGGCCGCGCGGGTGACGTGGCGCTCCTCCATCAGCGCCTCGAAGGCGACCAGCAGATTGAGGTCGATGGCGGATAAATTCATAAGAGTAATAATGGATATAGTAATAATCAATTTCAACAATGATTTGTTCGCGCCTACGCTCCGGGCATGACGACACGGCGGAACGAATTGAGGCGGGAGTTCGCGGGGTGGATGCCTCGCGGGCCGACATTGCTGATCCTCGGGGTCCTGGCCGGGCTGGCCTTCCCCTCCCTGGCGGAAGCCGTGCGCCCGCTGATGGTGGCCGCGATCTTCGTTCTAGTTCTCGGCACCTTTCTTCAGGTCGACGGCGGGGCTTTCCGCCAAGCGTTGCATCGGCCGACGGTTTGGCTGCTGTTGCCGGCACTGGCCATGCTGGCTTGTCCGCTGCTGGTCGGCCTTGCAGCGCGAGGCGCCGGATGTAGCGCAGAGTTGATTGTTGCGCTGGTGCTTTCGGTGAGCGCCCCACCTTCGAGCGGCACGGCCGCGGTTGCAAAAATGTTGGGCTTCGATGCGACCGTCCCGCTTGCTGTCACGCTGCTGTCGATGGCTTTGGCGCCGATCACCGTGCCCTTGATCGCGGCATCGTTCGCGGGCCTCACGCTCGATCCGATCGCCCTAGCGGCGCGGCTTGCGCTGCTGGTCGGCGGTGCGGGCGCGGCGGCACTGCTGCTGCGCCACCATGCCGGCGCACTATTGATGCAGCATTCGCGCATTATTGACGCCGCCGTGCTTGCCGCGCTGCTTGTTTTCGCAATCGCCACGATGGCGGGGGTGCGCGCGCAGATCGAGGCGCAGCCCGCAGCCGCGCTCATTTGTATCGGCCTTGCCTTCGCCTGCAATCTCGCCCTGCAAGTGCTTGGTGCCCTGCTCACCCCGGGCAGCCTGGCCGAGCGGCTGACCACCGGTCTCGTGCTCGGCAACCGCAATGTCGGACTGGTCTGGTCCGCCATGGGCACGACGGTGTCGCCGATGACGGCGCTGTTCTTCGCGGCCACGCAGTTTCCGATCTACATGACACCGCGCCTGATCGAGATCATTGTTCGGCGCACGCGAAAGGAACATTCTGCAGCATGAGCGCCACGATCCTCACCGAAGACCTTGCCGTCGGCTTTGCCCGCATCGCCCTCGGCCATGTGCAACGGGAATATCCCAACAAGCCGGACCATACGCTGGCCGGGCCGCAGGATGCGCGCACGCCGCGCGACCTGCATCCTGTTTTCTACGGCAGCTATGACTGGCATTCCTGCGTCCACAGCTACTGGCTGCTCGCCCGGCTGCTGCGCCGCCACCCGCGATCTGACGCCGCAGACGAGATCCGCGCGCTGTTCGACGAACAGTTCGTCACCGAGAAGATCGCCGCCGAATGCGCCTACCTCGCGGCGCCGACGGCGCGCGGCTTCAAGCGGCCCTATGGCTGGGGTTGGCTGCTGAAGCTGGCGGCAGAAATTTCTTTGCTCGACGAGACGCGTTGGCGCGAGCGAGTAGCCCCGCTCGCCGGCATCTTCGCGCAGCGCTTTCGCGATTTCCTGCCGCTCGCTACCTATCCGGTGCGTGTCGGCACGCATTTCAACACGGCTTTCGGGCTGCGCATGGCCGCCGATTATGCCGCCGCGACGCAGGACAGCGCGTTCAGCGCCCTCTTAACTGAAACGGCTCTGCGCTGGTATGGAGCAGATGTGGATTGTCCCGCCTGGGGCGAACCCAGCGGAGACGACTTCCAGTCCTCTGCGCTCATCGAAGCGGAGTGCATGCGCCGCCTGCTGGCGCCGGATGCGTTCCTGCCCTGGTTCGACCGTTTCCTGCCGCGACTTGCGCGGCACGAACCCGCAACGCTGTTCCGGCCGGCGACCGTCACCGACCGCACCGACGGCAAGATTGCGCATCTCGATGGGCTCAATCTCAGCCGCGCGTGGTGCTGGCGTGCTTTGGCCGAAGCGTTGCCGGAAAGCGATGCTCGCCGCCCGATCCTGCAGGATGCCGCACGACGCCATCTCGACGTCGGCCTGCCGCATATTGCTGGCGACTATATGGGCGAACATTGGTTGGCGAGCTTCGCTGTCCTCGCCATCGACGACGATCGTTGATGCTGGGGCGGTCGACGGCTTACGCGACGCTTTCCAGGAAGGCTTCTTCCGCGGCCTGGATTGCGTCGGGGGTTCCGACATGCATCCAGACGCCGTCGAGGCGCAGGCCGAACAGCCGCTCCTGGTCGTTGGCACGGTCGAACATTTTCGTCAGCGAGAACTCGCCGGCGGGGGCATCGGCAAACAGCGCCGGCGACATGATCGCGGCGCCGGCGTAGACGAACGGCACCACCTGGTGCTCCCGCCGCTTGCGCAGCGCGCCGTCGGGCAGCATCGCGTAGTCGCCGCGGCCGCTATAACCGATGCTTGAGGTGGTCGGCGCCATCAGCAGCAGGATGTCCATCCGTGCGGGGTCGAAGGCTTCGGCGAGCCGCGCCAAATTGGAGCGTACGCCGTCGATCCACATCGTATCGGCGTTGAGATGGTAGAATGGCGCCTCGCCAAGCAGCGGCAGCGCCTTGACGACCGCGCCGCCGGTGCCGAGCACCTGGTCGCGCTCGTCGGAGATGATCACGCGCGGGCGGCTGCGGGTCTTGACGTGCTCGATGATCTGGTCGGGCAGGTAATGCACATTGACGACGGCTTCGCTGACGCCGGCGCTGGCGAGCTTGTCGAGCACGTGGTCGAGCAGCGGCTGGCCCGCCACGCTCACCAGCGGCTTCGGCATCGTGTTGGTCAGAGGGCGCATGCGCACGCCGAGGCCCGCGGCAAGCACCATGGCTTTGTGGGGGGTGACGGACATCTTCCGGACAGTCTCGGTCATAATTTCTCTACGCCGATCATATCACGGCGATTCGGCAAGCATATCGATCAGACGCCATAGTCATCGGACATGACGGCCTTAAGACGGCAACGGCGATAGAGGTTCAAACGTCGACCTGCGCGCCGCGTTTGGCCGCTTTCTTCTTCTTGTCGCCTTGTTTCAGGAAATTGACGCCGATCTGATCGCCATTGACCCATGCCAGCTCGCAGCGGCGATAGGCCAATCCTGTGGACGACAGCAGCAGGAAAAATTCTTTCAAATGCAGGCCTACGACCGAGCCCTCGACGGTGAGCTTGGCGCCGGTCTCGGACACGTCTTCCATGGTGCAGTCGCGCCGCCAGGTGCCGTCGATGCCCATCATGTGAGCCGCAAACCCGCGCTCAAATGTGACGCGCTCGCCCCTGCGTCGTTCCGCCGCCATCGTGTGGTCCTGCTCCAAACCGGCGGCCCCTGAATGGAGCACAGCCGGCGTCAGATTAGGCGGCCCTTGGCTAACAATCGGTAAACTACGGTACCGGAGGAGGGACGTTGACCGCATACCAGTCACGGACCGCGGCGAGCGCGGGGTGGGCCAGGGACCGGTTGAGGTAGGTCCAGATCCGCGGCTGGTGTTTGAGATATTGCGGCTTGCCGTCGCGCCAGTTGAGCCGGGCGAAGGTGCCGAGCAGACGGGTGTTCCGCTGCGCCGACATGATCGCGTAGAGCTCGGCGAAGCTGGCCGGATCGAAGCTCTCGTCGGTCGTGCGCCGCGCCTTGATGTAGCGGGTCAGGAGCGACAGTTCGAGCTGTTCCGGCACGTCGATCCGCGCGTCCTGCAGCAGCGACACGACATCGTAGGCCGCGGGCCCCAGCAACGCATCCTGGAAGTCGATGATGCCGACGCGCAGGATCCCCGTGCGCTCAGTGAGCCAGATGATGTTCGGCGAATGGAAATCGCGGATCACCCAGGTCCGTGGTGCGGCGGCGGGCTTTTCCAGCAATGCGCGCCACATCGCGACAAATTCGGCGCGGAGTTGTTCGCTCGGCTGGACGCCACGATCGGGCATGTACCATTCGATCATCAGCCCGATTTCGATCAGCCAGGCGTCGACATCGAAGACCGGAATGTCGTAGTTCACCTCGGCCGTCAGCGGCAGCGTCTCGGGCAGAGTCTCGCGATGCAGTGCCGCCAGCATGTCGGTCGCCGCCTCATAGCGCGCGGCGATCGGCCGCGGCGGATCGCCTTCGATCACGCCGGCGCTGCCGAAATCCTCGGTGATGAGAAACCCGGCTTCGAGATCCGTGTGCCGGATCGCGGGCGCGGAGAAGCCGTGCTTGCGCAGGCCATTTCCGATCGCGACGAAGGGCCTGACATCCTCGGCGAGATGCACCGCCGCGCTGTAGGACTGTCCGTGATAGATCGCGGGGCCATCCGGTCGCCGCGGCGAGTTCATCAGGATGACGCTGCCATTGTCGTCGCGCAGCCGCGCATAGGAGCGCGTCGAGGCATCGCCGGGCATCCGCTCGCGTCTGGCAGCGAGATAGCCCGATTTGTCGAGGAATTGTCGCAACAGCTTCAGACGCGTGATTGTCGCGGCAGCTTTGCCGTGGCCGGTGATCTCGGCCGCGCGCGCGGTCGATCCCAATGCCGGGCGATGGCTGAAAGTGATGTCGATGCGGTCCTCGGGGAGTGCGTCAGGCGCGCGCTCCGGCCATTCGATCAGCGCCACGATGTCGTCCGGCAGCGGTGCCAGCCCGATCTCTTCCAGCTCGCTTGGATCGTTGATGCGGTAGAGGTCGGCGTGGACAAGCGGAAATGACGGCAGCTCATAGCTTTGCGCCAGCGTGAAGGTCGGACTCGGTACCTCGAGCGTCTCGTCGTCGGCGAGGTAACGGATCAGCGCGCGGGCAGCTGCGGTCTTGCCGGCGCCGAGATCGCCCGAGAGCGTGATGACGTCGCCGGCGCCGATCAGCAGCGCGAGGTCGGCCATCAGCTCTGATGTCGCGGTTTCGTTCGCGAGCGCGACCGAGAATGTCGAGGCCGCGATCATTCCGCAGCGTTGCGATGCGCGGTCGGAAAGTCGCAGGTCACGGTGGTGCCCTTGCCGACGGTCGAATCGACGCGCACCTGGCCGCCATGCAGTTCGACAAAGGAGCGCACCAGCGACAGGCCGAGCCCTGCGCCGCGGTGCCGCGAGCCATGGGGATGGCTCTCGAACCAGTTGAAGACCTTGTCCTTCATCTCCGGCGCGATGCCCGGCCCGGAATCCGTGACGGCGAACACGACGCTGTGCTCGGTCCGCTGCGCGCTGATCGTGACGGTCGAGTCGTGCGGCGAGAAGCCGACGGCGTTGGCGAGCAAATTATAGAGCACCTGGACCACGCGGCGTTCGTCGCCGACGAAGCCGCCGATATCGGAATCGACATCGACCTTGAGCGCGATGCGATCGGTCGCAAGCCGGTCCTGGATGCCTTCGGCCGCCGCCTCGATCGTCTGGCCGATATTGACCGGGCCGAGCTCGAGCCGCATCGCGCCGGCGTCGATGGTGGCGAGATCGAGGATGTTGTTGGTCAGCGCCAGCAGCGCGTTGGTCGATTTGGTGACGTAGTCGAGATACTCGGCCTGCTTCGGCGTCAGCGGCCCGGTCGAGGGATCGCTGAGGAAATGCGCGAAGCCGATGATGGTGGTAAGCGGCGCGCGCAGCTCGTAGGAGACGTGGTGGACGAAGTCCACCTTCATCTGGTCGGCCGCCTCCAGCGCCTCGTTGCGCTCGCGCAGCGCGCGCTCGATATTCTCGGTGTCGGTGATGTCCTGGAAGGTGAGCAGCGTCGCGCCGTCGGGCAGCGGGATGGTCATGCAGTCCAGCACGCTGCCGTCCTTGCGCTCCAGCTTGAGTGCGACCTGCGCGCGGTTTTCGATCGAGGTGACCGACTCGCGCAAGGCGCGCCAGGTCAGCGCATCATCGTAGAGCGGCTTGCACAGCGCTTCCACCGCCTCGATATGCGGCTCCCCGTGCAGCGCGTCGGACGACAGCTTCCACATCTTGCCGAACGCCGGATTGAACAGTTGGGCGCGGCCGTTGCTGCCGAACACCGCGACCGCCTCGGCGAGGTTGTCGAGGGTTTCGCGCTGGACCCGCGTCAGGCCGTCGAAGCGGCGCGCGAGGTCGAGGCTCTCGGTGACGTTGTCGAACAGATAGGTGATGCCGCCCTCGAGGTTCGGCGTGGTGACGACGCTGACCGCGCGGCCGTCGGGCAGGAACCAGGTATAGGTTTCGGATTCGACCGCGCGATAGGCCTCATGCAGCTTGGCCTTCCAGGCGCGGAAATCCGGCTGTTCCGGCAGTTTGCGGTTGGCGCGCAGCCGGTCGAGGATGCTGGAATCATCAGGATTGCCGTCGAGGAAAGCCTGATCGAGGCCCCACAGCCGCCGGTAGGACTCATTGTAGAAGGCGAGCCGCCGGTCGGCGTCGAACACGGCAACGCCGGACGACAATTGGTCGAGGGTGCGCCGGTGCGCTTCGACCATCCGCGTCATCGCTGCGCGCAGCGCTGCCGCCTCGCTGGCGTCGATCGCGATGCCGGCGCTGCCGCTGCCGAGCCGGAGCGCCTGGATGTCGTAAATCCGCCGCTCGCCGCTGACGACGATCGGCAGGCGCGCGGCATAGCTCGCATTGTCGTTGAGCGCCCGGCTCAGTTCGGTGCGCTGATCGGTTTCGAGCAGCTCCAGATTGCGTTGGATCGCATCCGCGACGCTCTTGCCCTCGGTGGCGTGAACATAGGCCGCGTTGGCGTAGCGCAGATTGCCTTCCGCGCTCTTGCCCCAGATCGGCCAGGGTGCGGCAGCGGCGAAGTCGCGCAGCAGTTCGCTCTCTTCCTGCAGTGTCTTGTAGCGAAGGTTCGATTCGGCGAGCTCCCGCCTGAGGCCGCCGAGTTCGCGGATCCGGACAATCGCCTGGCCGCCGATCGCGCGGCCCATCGCCTCGACGGCGCGGCCGGCCGAGGTCGACAGGTTGAGCAGGAACGCTTCGCCCTTGTCGCGCAGCGCATCGACCGCGTGATCGATTTGAAGCGCCGGCTCCGGCGGCAGCCAGGTTCCGAAGGCGAGGATGCGCTGCGGAGACCCCTCCTGCGACATCACGAGCGAGATGTCGCCACTGATCTGCGGGCGGTTGTCGCCCGCGGCCCAGGAGATCAGCACCTGCGGCTCGGCGAACAGCAATGCACGCAGCCGGTCCGACTGCGCCTGCAGGTCGACGATGTCTGAGCGCAGCCGTTCCTCGTTCCGGGTCGCTCGGACGCGGGTACGCATCAACAGGATCGCAGCGACGACGGAAAAGCCGACCAGCGCAAGCGACGTCGCGAGAACCGCGACCTCCTGATGATTGAAGCCGAAATGATCCGAAATCGCCTGGGCGAACGGCGTCTCGGCGGCGAACGCCGCGCGCGCAGGCAGCAATGCGCTGATGGCGAGCCCCAGCATGCCGTCGCGCGCCAGTGAGGTGCATGACAGCAGGGTTCGACGCATGGCCGCGGCTACGCCCGTCATAGTTTGCCCCAGAACGCACAACTCCCAAGCATGATCCGGAAAAGTGGAGACCGGTCTCCCCTCGCGACAGACGCGTAGCGTTTGCGCGGGGCGTCATGCCCAAGCAGGACCAGAAAGCCCGACGAAGACCCCCCGTCGTGCTCGAATCAAGCCAGAATAGTCCCAAGGGGAGTCGGCGAGTAAGAGTCCAGACCGTGAACGCTATATCCGCTGTGAAAAAATGCACGCGCCAGCGACGGATCCCGCGAATTTTACGCGAACTGACTCCGTATTTGCGCGGGAATCTTATTGGAGCATGATCTTTTCGGAAAACCGGCGGCCACTTTTCCGGATCATGCTCTAGCTACCGCCCGGTCGAGCCGAAGCCGCCGCTGCCGCGCTCGGTCGCCGACAGCACATCGACCGGAACCAGCTCCGCCCGGGTGACGGCGGCGATCACCATCTGCGCGATGCGCTCGCCGCGCCGGATCTGGAACGCCTGCTGGCCGTGATTGATCAGGAGCACGTTGATCTCGCCGCGATAGTCGGCGTCGATCGTGCCGGGCGAGTTCAGCACGGTGATGCCGTGCTTGGCGGCGAGGCCGGAGCGCGGCCGTACCTGCGCCTCGAAGCCGGGCGGCAGCGCGATCGTCAGCCCGGTTGGAATCATCTCGTATCGTCCCGGCAACAGCATGACCGGCGCCGTCTGCGGCACCGCCGCCAGCAGGTCGAGCCCGGCGGCGTCGGCGGTCTGATAGGCCGGCAGCAAGAGATCTGCGCCGTGCGGCAGCTGGTGGATCTCAACCTTGATCATGGCATTCACGATGTCGTCCCCACGGTCTTCTCAATCGATTTGGCGATACGCGACACCAGTTCGGCGGCGACCTCTTCCTTGGTCATAACCGGCCAGGAGTCGACATTGACGTCATTGCCGTCGCGCGACAGCAGATGAACGGTATTGCGGTCTCCGCCCATCACCCCTGACGTGGCCGAGACATCGTTGGCGACGATCCAGTCGCAGCCCTTGCGGGCGAACTTTGCCTTGGCATTGTCGATCAGATGCTCGGTCTCGGCGGCAAAGCCGATCACCAGCGGCGGCCGCTTGTCCGTCAGCTTCGAGATCGTCGCGAGGATGTCGGGGTTCTCGACGAGCTGCAGCGGCGGCATGCCGGCGGCGGTCTTCTTCAGCTTCTGCTCGCCCTCACTCGCGACCCGCCAATCGGCGACAGCAGCGGCAAAGATCGCGATATCGACCGGCAACGCCGCTTCGACCCGGTGCAGCATGTCGCGCGCGGACTCCACACGCATCACCGCCACGCCAGCCGGGTCGCGCAGTTCGACCGGGCCGGACACCAGCACGACCTCGGCGCCAGCTGCCTGCGCGGCAGCGGCAATCGCAAAACCCTGTTTGCCGGAGGAGCGGTTGGCGATGTAGCGGACGGGATCGATCGCCTCATGGGTTGGGCCGGCGGTGATCAGCACGCGCTTGCCGACGAGCGGGCGCGGCTGCGGCGGCCGCAGCATGTGGTCGGCGGCGGCGGCGATCTCGGCCGGCTCTGCCATCCGGCCGACACCGGCCTCGCCGGCCTCGGCCATCTCGCCGGCATTGGGGCCGACGGTGTGGACGCCGTCGCGGCGGAGCTGCAGCATGTTGCGGCGGGTGGCCGGATTGTTCCACATCAGCGGATTCATTGCCGGCGCCAGCAGGATCGGCCTGTTGGCCGCGAGCAGGATGGCGCTGGCGAGATCGTCGGCATGGCCCTGCGCCATCTTGGCCATCAAATCGGCGGTCGCCGGCGCCACCACGATCAGGTCGCATTCCCGCGCCAGCCGGATGTGGCCGGCGTCGAACTCGCTCTCGGCATCGAACAGGTCGGTATAGACGCGCTCATGCGACAGCGCGCTGGCGGCGAGCGGCGTGACGAATTGCTGGGCCGCTTTGGTCAGCACGCAGCGGACGTGGATGCGGCGATCCTTCAGCCGCCGGATCAGGTCCAGCGCCTTGTAGGCGGCGATCCCGCCGCCGATGATCAGGGTGACGCGCCGTTCGCCGCCCGCGGCGTCGCTGGTGGGCTGCGGG
This sequence comes from Bradyrhizobium sp. LTSP885, assembly GCF_000938305.1. Classification (GTDB taxonomy): domain Bacteria; phylum Pseudomonadota; class Alphaproteobacteria; order Rhizobiales; family Xanthobacteraceae; genus Bradyrhizobium. Next base: position 46,713 of record NZ_JYMT01000015.1, on the reverse strand, counting down.
CGCGCCGCGGCGCTGGGAGCGGCTGCAGGCGGGGGCTCGCCCGCTGCCTCGCGCAGGATCACCCGCACCTCGTCCTCGACCGAGCGGCCATTCCGGGCGGCCCGCAGCCGCAATTCGTCGCGGATGGCGTCGTCGAGTTTTCGGATTGTCAGATTGGCCATCGGCCGCACCCTCACAGGCGGATATGCTAGCAATGCTAGCATATCATGCTATCTTTGCAATCAGATCCGCCGGATGGTGAACAGGATTCCGATCAGGGCGAGGGCAATGATCCAAAGGCCAACGGTCTGCCACCGGGCCTTGCGGCCCTCGGCGCGGGCCATGGCCTCGATCGTCTCCGGTGACATCATGTGACCCTCCCGGGTCATGGTCTCCAACTGCTCGAGCACCGTCACGGCGCGGCTGGCGATCGTCGGCAGGCTGGCTATGACGCGGCCGAGTTCGCCGGCGCCCGACATCGCGCCCTGGATGCGACCGAGCGGGCCGAGATTGTTTGCGATCCATTCGCGCACCACGGGATCGGCGACCTTCCAGATGTCGAACTTCGGGTCGAAGCCGCGTGCCACGCCCTCGACCACCACCATGGTCTTCTGCAGCAGGATCAGCTCGGGCCGAGTCTGCATGTCGAACAGGCCGGTGACCTCGAGCAGAAGCGTCAGCAGCTTCGCCATCGAGATTTCTTCGGCGGTGCGGTTGTGGATCGGCTCGCCGATGGCGCGGATCGCTTGCGCGAAATTCTCCACCGAATGGTGGGCCGGCACATAGCCGGCCTCGAAATGCACCTCGGCGACGCGGCGGTAGTCGCGGGTGATGAAGCCGAGCAGGATCTCGGCGAGGAAGCGCCGTTCCTTCAGCCCGAGCCGCCCCATGATGCCGAAATCCACCGCGACGAGGCGGCCGGCATCGTCGAGGAACAGATTGCCGGGATGCATGTCGGCGTGGAAGAAGCCGTCGCGCAGCGCATGGCGCAGAAAACTCTGGATCACCTTGCGGCCGAGATCCGGCAGGTCGACCTGCGCTTGCGCAAGCCGCGCATGGTCGTTCAGCGCGATGCCGTCGATCCACTCCATCGTCAGCACGTTGTGAGCGGTGCGGTCCCAGTCCACCGAAGGCACGCGGAAATCCGGATCGTCGCGCGTGTTCTCAGCCATCTCGGAGAGTGCGGCCGCCTCGAGCCGCAGATCCATCTCCATCGCGACCGACCGCGACATCGTGTTGATGACCTCGATCAGCCGCAGGCGGCGCGCGTCGGCGGAATGGGCCTCCGCATTATTCGCGACAAAAAAGAAATCGCCGAGGTCTCGGCGGAAGCGCGACGCGACATTGGGCCGGAGCACCTTGACCGCGACCTGGTACCGCTCGCCGTTGCGCTCGACCTCGGCGTGATGCACCTGTGCGATCGAGGCCGCGGCCACCGGGGGGCCGAGGCTGACAAAAGCCTGCGCCACGGGCCGTTCCAGCGATTGCGCGATCACAGCCTCGGCCTCTTCCTGCGAGAACGGCGGCAGCCGGTCCTGCAGGGCTTCGAGATCGCGGGCCATCATCACGCCGACCACGTCGGGACGGGTCGCGAGGAATTGCCCGAGCTTGAGGTAGGCGGGGCCAAGCCGCGTCAGCGCGCGTGACAGTCGTGGGCCGGATTTGGCGCCGGGCCGCTCGATCAGCCGTGCCAGCCTCAGGGCGAGTTGCCCGGGCGGCGGCACCAGTGATGGGTCGACCACGCCGAACACGCCTTCGCGCGCAAACACGAAACCGGCGCGAGCGAGGCGCGCAATGTGGGTCAGTGCAGAGATCACAAACGCCAGCCTGAATGCAGCGCCACGATGCCGCCGGAGAGGCTCTGCCACTTCACGCGCGAGAAGCCCGCGGCGCCGATCATCTCGGCGAAGGCGTTCGGCCGCGGGAATTTGCGGATCGATTCGACGAGATATTGATAGGACTCGGCATCACCGGTGATGGCACGGCCGAGCGGCGGGATCACCTTGAATGAAAACAAATCGTAGATCCGGTCGAGGCCGGGGACGTCGACGGTGGAGAATTCCAGGCACAGGAATCGGCTGCCGGGCTTGAGCGCGCGATAGGCCTCGCGAAGTGCGAGGTCGATCTGCGGCACGTTGCGGATGCCAAACGCAATCGTGTAGGCGTCGAACGAGCGGTCGGCGAAGCTCAGCGCCTCCGCATTGCCTTCAACGAACGATACCCGGTCATCAAGATGCTGCTTGGCGGCGCGCTCGCGGCCGACCGCGAGCATGTCGCCATTGATGTCGCAGACGGTGGCGCGAAAACCTGCGCCGGCGGCCTTGGCAGCACGGAACGCGATATCACCGGTGCCGCCGGCGACGTCGAGCAGCGCGAACGGCTTGTCGCTCTTCGGCGGATCGAGCGACGTGATCATGATGTCCTTCCAGACCCGGTGCAGGCCCGCCGACATCAGATCGTTCATCAGATCGTAGCGGGACGCCACGCTGTGAAACACCTCGTTCACCAGCGTCTGCTTTTCGCCCAGGGGAACGTCCCTGAAGCCGAAATGGGTGGTTTGATCCGGCCGATCCATCAACTCATACTCTTTTTTTGTCGCGTTTTCTTCACGCGAACCGGTACCCATCCCGCATCAAGTGCGGGACAGGCTTCGCTCGAAAACGCTCCAGCCGGACCATAGCGCGCCCGCCGCAATGGCGCTATCACGTCACTTCCAAAAGGTGAATGCCTGCCATGCCGGAATTACCCGAAGTCGAGACCGTCCGCCGCGGCCTGCAGCCGGCTATGGAAGGGGCGAAAATTGTCAAGGCCGAAGCCCGCCGCAAGGATTTGCGGTTTCCCTTTCAAAAAGACTTTATCGCCCGGCTCGAGGGCCAGACCGTCACCGGGCTCGGCCGCCGCGCCAAATATCTGATGGCGGACCTCGCCTCGGGCGATGTGCTGCTGATGCATCTGGGCATGTCGGGCTCGTTCCGCGTCCTGAAGGAGGAGGTCAACGCGACGCCGGGCCAATTCCATCATCCGCGCAGCGAGGATCGCGCGCACGATCATGTCGTGTTCCATATGTCGTCGGGCGCGGCTGTCGTCTTCAACGATCCGCGTCGCTTTGGCTACATGAAGATCATCGCCCGCAACGCGATCGAGGATGAGCCGCTGCTGAAGGGGCTGGGTCCCGAACCGCTCGGCAACGAATTCGATGCGGCGATGCTGGCGCGGTCCTGCCACAACAAGAAGACCAGCCTGAAGGCCGCGTTGCTCGACCAGCGCGTGGTGGCGGGACTTGGCAACATCTATGTCTGCGAGGTGCTGTTTCGCTCGCATCTGTCGCCGCGGCGATTGGCCGCGACGCTTGCGACCAAGAAGGCTGAGCCGACGGATCATTCCAAGCGGGTGGTCAGTGCCATCCACTCCGTGCTGAACCAGGCGATCAAGGCCGGCGGCTCCTCGATCAGCGATCATCGCCTGACCAATGGCGAGCTCGGTTATTTCCAGCACTCGTTCCAGGTCTACGATCGCGAAGGCGAGACGTGCCGGACCGCCGGTTGCGGCGGCATCGTCAGGCGTTTCGTCCAGAACGGCCGCTCGACATTCTGGTGCCCGAAGTGTCAAAAATAACAACAAGCGGAGGACAGCTCATGAGCGGCAACTGGCGCGATCGCGCGGCGACGAGCTTTCAATGTCAGAAGCAGCCGGCCAGCGGCAGTCGTGGCATGGTGGTGAGTAATCATCCGCTGGCGTCAGCTGCAGGCGCCGAAATGCTCGCTGGCGGCGGCAACGCCATCGATGCCGCGATTGCCACTCTGTTCACGCTGACCGTGGTCGAGCCGATGATGGTCGGCATCATCGGCGGCGGCATGGCGCATGTTCGTTTGGTCGACGGCAGCCACCGTTTCATCGACGGGCAGAGCACCGTGCCGAAGGCGGTGCGGCCGGATACCTACACCTCCAAGCCCGGTTCGGCGCATGATGTGTTCGACACTGTCGGCAATGAGAACCTCAATGGACCGAAGGCGGTCGCGGTTCCCGGCTCGCTGAAGGCCTGGTGCGAAACGTTGCGTCGCTTCGGCACCATGAGTCTCGCCGATGTGATGCAGCCTGCGATCAAGCATGCGTCGCGCGGCTATGCGGCGACGCCTTATTTGCACGAATGCATCACCGATGGTGCCGCGGAGATGCTGAAAGACAAGCCGATCTCGGCGATCTATCTGCCCAAGGGCACGCCACTAAAACCCGGCGAGCGTGTGGTGCAGGCGGAATATGCGGAGACCTTGCGCTATATCGCTGAGCATGGCGAGGATGCGCTCTATCAGGGCCCGCTCGGTGACATCCTCGTCGATTACATGACAAAGAACGGCGGCTTCATCACCCGCGAAGATCTCACGACTTACAGAACCGTCGAGCGGCAGCCGATCCGCGCCGACTATCGCGGCTGGGAGATTCTCGGGCCGCCGCCGCCGGCCGCGTCGGGCGTGCATATCACCGAGATGCTCAACATCCTCGAAGGCTACGACATCGCAGGCCTCGGCTTTGGCTCGGCCCAGACCATCCATTATCTCGCCGAGGTGCTGAAGATCGCCTTTGCCGATCGCGCGGCCGCAAGCGGCGATCCGGCCTATGTCAACGTGCCGGTCGAGCGGCTGACCTCAAAGGCCTATGCCGACGAGCGGCGCCGCGCGATTGATCCTGATCGCGCGCAAGCCTGGAGCGCCGGCGTGACGCAGCTCGAAAGCGCGCATACCACGCACATGACCGCGGCGGATGCGATGGGCAATGTGGTCGCGACTACGCAGACCATCAACAATCTGTTCGGCGCCAAGATCCTGATTCCGGGCCTCGGCACCGTGCCGAACAACTACATGAACCTGTTCGATCCGCGGCCGGGACACGCGCTGTCGCTGGCTTCAGGCAAGCGCGTCACGACGTCGATGTCGCCAATGATGGCGCTACGCGACGGCAAGCTGGTTTACGCGCTCGGCCTGCCCGGAGGAAAGCGCATCTTCCCGAGCGCGATGCAGGCGCTGATCAATCTGATCGATCACGGCATGAGCCTGCAGGAGGCGGTCGAGGCGCCGCGGGTCTGGACCGAGGGCAATGCGCTCGAGGTCGAGCAGGCGGTGCCGGAGGCGGTCCGCGCCGCGCTCACCGCGAAGGGCCACAGAGTGCAGGTGGTGTCGACGGTCGCCGGCGGCATGAACGCGATCCAGTTCCACGATGATGGCCGCATGTCCGGCGCAGCCTGCTGGCGCGCCGACGGCACCCCGATCGGCATCGCGGGCGGCCTTGCCCGTGCCGGTGTGCGGTTCGCGTTGAGGTGATGAAGGCTGCTTAGGCTCCCTCGCCCCGCTCTTGCGGGGAGAGGGTGGGGTGAGGGGCTGCTTCCACGAGTTCTGATGGCAGTGAGACCTGTACCCCCTCACCCGGATTGCATCTGTCGATGCAATCCGACCTCTCCCCGCAAGCGGGGCGAGGTGAACTTATTTCCTGACGCAGATCACGCGGACGACAGCCGCCTTCGCGTCAGCGGTTCCGCCTGACGGCGTCACGCCATTGGCCTTGAGGAAGTCCCGCACCGTGTCTGCCGGCACCAGCGCGGCCTGCGCCGGCGGTGTCGCGTTTGCGGGACCCGCGACGAGTACCGGCTTCAGCAATGCGATGCCGGCAAACTTGCCATCGCTGTCGACCGCCACCGCGCCGGAAAAGCCGAGCGCGGGCGCCGGTGACAACGCCGCGTCGCCGCCGCCGCCGATCTGCGCCACGGACGCCTTCACGCTGGTCGCCGCCGCGGCGCCGCCCTGGTTCTGCGGATCGGCGATACCGGTGATGTCGAGCGCCGTCTTTGTTGCATTGCCTGCGATATCGAGCGGCTTCAGCCCGCGCGCGCCATAGATGCGCAGCAGCGCGAGATCGTGCTCCTTGTCCTCGGCGACCCGATCGGCATGGCCGTAGCCCGGGATCGTCAGCGCGATGCACTCGTCGGTGACCACGCGATCGGTGACGACGGCGCCGTCGTCGCTGACCACGACGCCGGTGCCGTAGTCCACCGTTTTGCGCGGCGGCGGACCGGCCTGCACGCCCGACGGGAACGCATTGAACGCGCTCGACATCGCGATCACGACAGGCTCGACGGTATTTTCGGTCGCCTGGTCGTAGAGGATGGTGAGGATGCGCACCTCGTCGCCCCTGAAGGTGCCGCGCAGATAAAACTTCTTCAGGCCTTGCATGCCTGAGAGCACGAAGAAATCCGGCTTCACCACGGTATAGTCGATGGTACGGCCGGCTGGTTCCTTCTTTTCGCGCTCGGCGAGTTTCGCGGTGGTCGGGCTAGCCTCCTTGCGCCGCGTCAGCTGTATCTGGATGGTACCGGTCGACGACGTCCATTTGGCGCCGGAGGCATCGCTGGTGAGCTGCGGCGCCAGTTTTGTCGGAATGCCGAGGCGCGCGCCGGTGGCGGGCTCGGTGACGATCTTCCAGCCTACATTCTCCTGCCGCCGCCGCGCGGTGTCGGCGAGCAGGCCGCGTTCCTGCGGGTTCAGCACGCCGGTCGGCTTGCCGCCGCGGTTCTTCTGGAATTCCTTGATCGCATTGACCATGCGGTCGCTGACGTCGCCGGTGATGGCGCCGTTATATTCGCCGACCCAGGCGAGGTCCGATTGCAACGCCAGCCGCTCGGCCTGCGCCATCGCGTTCGCGGTGTCTTCCGGCTTCTGCAGCGCGGGACGGACCGGGACGGTCGTCACGACCTTCGGCTTGGCGCCGGCGGTCGACGGCGGTGTCATCTGGGCATGCGCTGCGCCCATGGTCGCGACCAGCAATGTTGCCGAAAGCACCGATCTCATGACAAACCCGGAGGGAAAGACTGACACCATTGACGTCCACGCAATTAAGCACATCTGCTTGGTCGGCAACAACAGCGCCCCGGTTCAGGGAACGGCGCCCCAGGAAGTCATATGCTGAGTGCCGACGAACTCGAACGCTACGCCCGCCACATCGTGCTGCGCGAGGTCGGTGGCCCCGGTCAGAACGCGCTGAAGCAGGCCTCGGTGCTGGTGATCGGTGCAGGCGGTCTCGGCGCGCCGGTGCTGATGTATCTGGCTGCCGCCGGCGTCGGCAGGCTCGGCGTCGTCGATGATGACATCGTGTCGCTGTCCAATTTGCAGCGCCAGATCATCCACGCGACGCCTGACATCGGCAAGCGCAAGGTCGACAGCGCGGGCGCGCAGATCCATGCACTGAATCCGCATGTGGCGTTCGAGGCCCATCCGGTGCGGCTCGATGCGAACAATGCGCTGCCGCTGATCGCGAGCTACGACCTCGTGCTCGACGGCTCCGATAATTTCGAGACCCGCTATCTCGTCTCCGACGCCTGCTTTCTCGCCGGCAAGCCGCTGATCACGGCGGCGCTGGGCCAGTTCGATGGCTCGCTGACCACGATCCGCGCGCATGAGAGGAACGCGCAAGGCGATCTCAACCCGACCTATCGCTGCCTGTTTCCGGAGCCGCCGCCGCCGGGCACGGTGCCGGCCTGCGCCGAGGCCGGCGTGATGGGCGCGCTCGCCGGCATTTTGGGGTCGATGATGGCACTGGAGGCGATCCGCGAGATCGTCGGCTTTGGCGAGAGCCTGGTCGGCCGTCTTTTGATGGTCGATGCGCGCGCGATGCGGTTCGAAACCCTGCGCTACGCGCGCGATCCGGAGAACCCGCTCAACGGTGATGCTCCAGGCATCACCGATCTGAGCGGGCACGCTTAGGCATCAGGACGCGCGCTTCTGTAGCCCGGATGCAGCGAAGCGCAATCCGGGGCCGTCATATCCGCGGGTGACGCTGTCCCGGATTTCGCGGAGTCTGTCATCGGGCGCGCGTTCGCGCGACCCGTTGGCTTCATCCGGGCTACGAGAGTTACAGCATGCTCGGCAGCACGCGATCCGGCGGTTTGTGATTGTCGAGGAAGGTGCGGATATTGATGATGACCTTCTCGCCCATCTCGACGCGGCCTTCGATGGTGGCCGAGCCCATATGCGGCAACAGCGTCACCTTGCCGGCCCGCGCCAGCCGCACCAGCTTCGGGTTCACCGCGGGCTCGTGCTCATAGACGTCGAGGCCGGCGCCACCGACCTCGCCGGCTTCGATCAGCTTGATCAGCGTGTCCTCGTCGATCACTCCGCCGCGCGCGGTGTTGACGATATAGGCCTCTTTCCGGACCAGTTTCAGCCGCCGTGCCGAGAGCAGATGGTAAGTGGCCGGCGTGTGCGGACAGTTCACCGAGATGATGTCCATCCGCGCCAGCATCTGGTCGAGGCTTTCCCAATAGGTCGCCCCCAACTCGTCGGCGATCTTCGGCGCCACCGGACGGCGGTTGTGATAGTGGATCTGCAGCCCGAAGGCGCGGGCGCGGCGGGNCGGGCCACCGCCTGGCCGATCCGGCCCATGCCGATGATGCCGAGCCGTTTTCCGCCGATGCGGTGGCCGAGCATCCAGGTCGGCGACCAGCCCGCCCAGTGCTGCTTGCCTTCAGTCAGGATCGAGGCGCCCTCGATCATCCGCCGCGGCACCGCGAGGATCAGCGCCATCGTCATGTCGGCGGTGTCCTCGGTCAGCACTTTCGGCGTGTTGGTCACGGTGATGCCGCGTGCATGCGCCGCCGCGACGTCGATATTGTCGACGCCGTTGCCGAAATTGGCGATCATCTTCAGCTTGCAGTCCGGCTGGCTGATCATGTCCTCGCTGATCAGATCGGTCACCGTCGGCACCAATATGTCGGCGCTGCGCGCGGCTTCCGCGATCTGTTCCGCGGTCATCGGCGTGTCGTCGAGATTCAATCTGGCATCGAACAGCTCGCGCATCCGGGTCTCGATCGAGTCCGGCAGCTTGCGGGTGACGACGACGAGAGGCTTTTTCTTTACCGACATGTCCTGCTCTCATGAGGCGCGCGGCTTGCCAAAGTTCAAGCCGTTGAGACCTCATTAACCCGGTTGTTCGACACTGCAGATAGCCGCGCTGTCCCGGCGTTTCCTTCGCGTTTCCTTGGGTTCCCGGATACTTGCCCTGGCATTGCCGGGGAAAGTTCGGGCGTCTGGTTCTTAAGCGTTCCGTCCTCTCTAGCAGAAGGCCGGGCCAAGACAAGAACCCCTCGGAAATCGCAGGTCGGGGAACGGACAGGGCGGTGACGGGGTCTGGGTTTCAGGCTTGGGTTTGGGTTGCAACTCGCCGAATGCGGGTTGGTCATCTCGACAGGAGACGAGTTGATGGTGGCGTTCTGGCGTTTCGGTTCGTTGGCGGCACTGGTCGGGTGCATGCTGGGTGCGTCGGTGATGCCCGGCCATTCGGCCAAGGAGGCGAGCCCGACCACGAGCGGACTGCCGATCCCGCGCTATGTTAGCCTGAAATCCGATCATGTGAACGTCAGGGCCGGCCCGACCAAGGACAATGATGTCGCCTGGGTCTACACAAGATCCGGCCTGCCGGTCGAAATCACCGCTGAATTCGAGAATTGGCGCCGGGTGCGCGATTCCGAGGGCGCCGAAGGCTGGGTCTATCACTCCCTGCTGTCCGGCCGCCGCACGGCCGTCGTCACGATGAAGAACAAGGACGATCTCGCATCGGTCTACGATCGCCCCGACGCCACCAGTGCGATCGCGGCGCGGCTGCAGGCCGGTGTGGTGACGCAGGTCAAGAAATGCGCCAACAACTGGTGCCGGGTCTCCGGCACCGGGTTCGATGGCTGGATCGAGCAGCAGCGCTTGTGGGGCGTCTACGCCGACGAGAAGGTGGAATGACGCGAAGCGTCGTTCCGGGGCGATGCGCGAGCATCGAACCCGGAATCTCGAGATTCCGGGTCTGGTGCCTGCGCACCATCCCGGAATGACGATGCCTCCCAAAACGACAATGGCCGGGACAGAGCCCGGCCATCAACATTTCAAATCGGCGGTGAGATGATCAGCGCTTTTTGCGCAGCCGTACGACCATGTCGACGCGGGCGATCTCATAGCCTTCGGGCACCTCGGGCATCTTGGTGAGCATCAGGTTCGGGTCGGGAATGTCGACCAGCTCGTGATTGTGCTCGAGATAGAAGTGGTGGTGCGCCGACACGTTGGTGTCGAAATAGGTCTTGGTGCCGTCGACGCTGACCTGGCGCAAAAGGCCGGCATCGGTCAGCTGGTTGAGCGTGTTGTAGACAGTCGCCAATGACACCGGCACCTTGGCAAGCGTGGCTTCCTCGTACAGCATTTCAGCGGTCAGATGCCGGGCGCCCTTGCCGAACAGCAGCCAGCCCAGCGCCATGCGCTGCCGGGTCGGCCGAAGGCCTGCGGCCTGCAGCATCTCGTTGACGTCATGCCAGGGGCAGCCGGTCAGGGCCGGGTGATGCCCAGCGCTCCGCGCAGCCGGGTGCACGGCGTCATCGTTCAAAACCGATACTTCGTCGTTCATATCCACTCTATGCACCTAACTCGGACGATATTCCCGATAAATATAAAAAGGATGGCCATCAGATGCAAGTTTTTCGCAACTAGAACGAATCCAAGGTAAAGGCGAAACCCATGGAGAGGCCATGATTTCTCCCTTGAATCGCGCTTTGCCGCCTTGTTGGGCCTATGTTAGAGAGCGCGCGGACCACATATGCGCTTACGGCAGAGAGACCAAGGTCGGCAGCGTACCCAGGTAGCGCCAACGGACGGGATGTTCCCCGTTCCGTGGGAAGAGGGGTCCGGCTCCGGCAACAGCGCTTCATCGGGATATTTGAGAGGCTGAATAGGATGCTGGATCGGCGCGGCGGTTACGAATACGAAGATTTGCTGGCTTGCGGCCGGGGCGAGCTTTTCGGTCCCGGCAACGCCCAGCTGCCGCTGCCGCCGATGCTGATGTTTGACCGCATCAGCGAGATCTCGGAAACCGGCGGCGAGTACGGCAAGGGGCTGGTGCGCGCCGAGCTCGACGTGAAGCCCGATCTCTGGTTCTTCGGCTGTCATTTCAAGAACGATCCGGTGATGCCAGGCTGTCTTGGCCTCGATGCCATGTGGCAAATGGTCGGCTTTTACCTCGGCTGGGTCGGTGGTGAAGGTCGCGGCCGCGCGCTCGGCCTTGGCGAGTTGAAGTTCTCCGGCCAGGTGCTGCCGCACGTGCGCAAGGTTGTGTACAATATCGATATCAAGCGCGTGATGCGGTCAAAGCTTGTGCTTGGAATCGCAGACGGGTGGCTTTCCATGGACGGTGAGATTATTTATCGCGCCAAGGATCTGAAGGTCGGATTGTTCAAGCAGGGCACGGATCCATCTTGAGCGGGATCATCATGCGAGAGAATAACGGTAGGGCGAGGCGAACATGAGGCGGGTTGTCGTCACGGGGATGGGGATTGTCTCGTCCATCGGTAATAACACCCAGGAAGTGCTTGCGAGCCTTCACGAGGCGAAGTCGGGCATCACGCGTGCGGTAAAGGCCGCGGAGCTTGGTTTCCGTTCGCAGGTGCACGGAGCACCGACCCTCAATCCATCAGAGATGATCGATCGCCGCGCGATGCGGTTCCTCGCCGAAGGCGCCGCCTGGAATCACGTCGCAATGGAACAGGCGATCCGCGACTCCGGCCTCGAGGCGAACGAAGTCTCCAATATCCGCACCGGCATCATCATGGGATCGGGCGGACCATCGACACGGACCCTGGTGGAAGCTGCCGACATCGCGCGGACCAAGGGGCCGAAGCGGGTTGGCCCGTTCGCGGTGCCCAAGGGCATGTCGTCGACCGCATCCGCAACGCTCGCGACCTGGTTCAAGATCAAGGGTGTGAACTATTCGATCTCCTCGGCCTGTGCGACGTCGAACCATTGCATCGGCAATGCCTATGAGACGATCCAGATCGGCAAGCAGGACATCATCTTCGCCGGCGGCTGCGAGGAACTCGACTGGACGCTGTCGGTGCTGTTCGACGCCATGGGCGCGATGTCCTCGAAATACAACGATACGCCGGCCACCGCGTCGCGCCCCTACGACATCAGCCGCGACGGTTTTGTGATCGCAGGCGGCGCGGGTGTCGTGGTGCTGGAAGAGCTCGAGCATGCCAAGGCGCGCGGCGCGAAGATCTACGGCGAGATCGTCGGCTATGGCGCGACATCCGACGGTTACGACATGGTAGCGCCGTCGGGTGAGGGCGCCGAGCGCTGCATGCGCATGGCGATCGCGACGGTGGACACACCGATCGACTACATCAATCCGCACGCGACCTCGACGCCGGCCGGCGATCCGCCTGAGATGGAGGCAATCCGCAAGGTGTTCGGCGTCGGCGACAAGTGCCCGCCGATCTCGGCGACCAAGGCGCTGACCGGCCATTCGCTCGGCGCCACCGGCGTCCAGGAGGCTATCTACTCGCTGATGATGATGAACAACGGCTTCGTCTGCGAGAGCGCCCATATCACCGAGCTCGACCCTATCTTCGCCGACATGCCGATCGTGCGTAAGCGCATCGACAATGCCAAGCTCACGACCGTGCTGTCGAACTCGTTTGGTTTCGGCGGCACCAACGCGACGCTGGTGTTCAGGCGGCTGGACGCTTGATGTCGTCCTGACGTCTTTGGCGACTTTGCGACGATCCGAAACGGAGTGGGCATGATTATCGAACCGCGCGTGCGAGGTTTCATCTGCACGACGGCGCACCCTGTTGGCTGCGCCACTAATGTCCGCGACCAGATCGCTTATGTGCTCCGCAACGGTTCGATTGCGAACTGCCCTAAGCGTGTCGCCGTGCTGGGCTGTTCAACGGGCTACGGCCTCGCGAGCCGCATTGTCGCGACCTTCGCCGGCGGCGCAGACACCATCGGCGTATCGCTGGAGCGCGAGCCTTCGGAAAAGAGAACGGCCAGCGCCGGCTGGTACAACAACCGCGCCTTCGAGATCGAGGCTCGGAAGATCGGACGGTCGCCGCTCACGCTCGAGGGTGATGCGTTTTCCGACGAGATGAAGAAGACCTTCATCGCAAGTGTGCGTGAGAAGTTTGGGCAGCTCGACCTGCTGGTCTACAGTATGGCCGCTCCTGCCAGGACCGACCCGGACACCGGCACGACCCATCGCTCGGTCATCAAGCCGCTCGGCGCTCCGGTCGAGATCAAGACCCTCGACACTGAGACTGGCGAGGTCTTCCAGATGACCCTTGAGCCGGCAAGCGAAGATCAAACGGCCGCCACGGTCGTGGTGATGGGCGGCGATGACTGGAAGCGCTGGATCGATCAGCTCGCGGACGCCGGTGTGCTGGCGCCGGGCTTCCGGACGCTCAACTACACCTATATCGGCAGCGAATTGACCTGGCCGATCTACTGGAACGGCACTCTCGGTCGCGCCAAGGTAGATCTCGACAGCAAGGCCGAAGCGATTCGCGGCCGGCTTGGCCCCGACGCGGCCCGCGTAGTGGCGTTGAAGGCGGTGGTCACCCAGGCCAGTTCAGCCATTCCGGTGGTGCCGCTCTATGGCACGGTGCTGTTCAAGGTCATGAAGCAGCTCGGGCTCCACGAAGGATGTATCGAACAGATCGATCGCCTGTTCCGGACCCGCCTTGGCGCTGACGTCGAACTTGACGAGGCGCAGCGCATCAGAGTCGACGACTGGGAGTTGTCGCCCGAGGTTCAGGCAGAAGTGTCGCGACGCTGGCCGCTGCTGTCCACGGCAACGCTCGGCGAATTGGCGGACCTCGGCGAATACAAGAGCCAGTTCCTGCGCCTGTTCGGATTCGGCATCGACGGCGTCGACTACACGCAGGACGTGGATCCACGCGTCGTCACGGGCTAAACCGCTCGGAAGCAATCTTCATGGTATTGGAGACGGGGCAAGGCTACTCCGAAGGTCTATTAAGTAGGAATGCTATCCCGCGCAAATTCAAGCGAGCATTCCTCGATGACTAAGCGCCCAATTCACTGGCACCTTTATTGGGTCGAGTCTGATGGCTACGAAGATTGTTTCGTTGTTGCGCGAAACAGCCGAAGTGCTTGCTCGGTAGAATGCGAAATGAATGGTTTTGACCCGGACGAGGTCAAAGCCACAAGGATCATGCGCGTCACTGAACGCGCGGTGCGAGCCTATCGGCGAGGGAAAGAATTCAAGGAAAGACCGTGGCCTTGGTACGTATACGGAAAGAGATTCTTCGAACACCTAGGAGCTAATTTCAGGACGATTAAAGGTCAAGAGGAGATGCTTCTTGCAGATGTGGTCTACGAGGTTGACGAGTACGTACCGTGCAGCATGAGGAGAGTCAGGGATATCGGACAAGAAGCGCTTGATGAGCTAGAGGCGACTGCCGGGCTGGAGTATCACGACGAGGATATGTGGCCCGGATCTGAAATTCATCTCATTACAGCCCTTGGAATGTCTCTAGTACGTTGCCAGCAGATCGAAGATTACATTGCTAAATCGTTCCTTTTGGGAATTTCAAGGAAGCAGAAAAGCCAGTACACGACGATCGATGATTTAAGGAATGGGTGGAAGAAGAAGACGCTAGGAAATATGCTGCGCTGCATAGAGGAAGCTTGGGAAATCGAACCTTTGGTCAAGGCCAATTTTCAACTCTTTTTGGCGAACAGGAACGCGCTGGTACACGGTCTCACAACGAGCGAAAAATTCGACATTCGGACGCGGTGGGGGCAGCTCGAACTTTGGTCCTTCCTCAGATTTTTTGATATTCAATCTCGGATAGTCAAGCAGGCGTTTAGGGCAAGCTATTACGCCAGTATCCAGTTTGCGGTACAGCACTTCGGCACGCCAGACGGCATACCAAAGAAATTGTTCAACAAGAAGCAGATCGAGGAAATACGAATGTTCTTCGAGTTCTTTTCGCCGAAAGCCGAAGCTATTTGAAATCCAATTCGTTCGACTCACGTTCGTAATTCAGACCAAATAAGGCGCAATCCGAGCATCTTAATCGACCGAAGACTCCCGGGTTGCGCTTCGCTCCATCCGGGCGAGGCTACCCTGCCGCGATTGTCTCCGCGCGTTGGAATGCGGGCCGTGCCGCGCACCTATCGATATAGGCGTCGAATGACGGCCGTGGTGGCACCATCTTGAAGGCGCGCACCGCGAAGTTCAGCCCTGAGCCGATCGTGATGTCGGCGGCGGAGAACTGGTCGCCGAGGATCCACGGCCCCTTCTGAAGTTCGCTGTCGAGCACGTCGAACACCTGCTCGGCACTGCCCCACGCCGCCATGCGCGCGGGCACCTCGAGCTTGCTGAAGAGCTGGATCAATGCCGGCTCGATGCAACCAGGCGCGAAGAACAGCCATTGCAGGTATCGCGCGCGCTTCGGATCATCCGTGGCGGGCGCCAGTTTGGTCTCGGGATAGCGGTCGGCGATGTAGGCGCAGATTGCAGCCGCCTCGGCGAGCCCGGCGTCGCCATCGGTCAGCGCCGGCACCTTGCCCATCGGGTTGATCTTCAGGAAGTCCGGCGCCTTCTGCGCGCCCGTATTGATGTCGGTCAGCACGCGCTCGTAAGCTAGGCCTGATTCCTCCAGCAGCCAGATGGCGGAGAACGAGCGCGAGCGCGGCGACCAATAGAGCTTGATCATGTCGATCTATTCATCCTTGAGATAGGCGGGCATCGCCTTGTCGATCTGTTCCGCAACGAGGCCGCGGGTCTTCTCGCGCAGCGTCGCGCTGGAGGCCGCAGCCTCGGGAAGCTCGGGAAAGTCCGAATTGTCGAGATGCTTGAACGGGTTTTCCGTCATTCTCATGCTTTCGGAGAACCGGTTGCCCATGGTCGCCAGCGTGCGGTCGATCCTCGCATAGCTCCTGCCGTCGAGCAGTGTCAGCGCCACATTGGCGAACACATGCGAGTGCCTGAGCATCGAGCCGAGGCCCTGATTATAGGTGCCGATGCCGTCGAGACTGAGGTTGGTGTCCCGCGGATGCAACCTGAATTTGGTCACGACGAGATAGCGTTCGCAGTTCGCACTGGCTGTAAAGCTTTGCACGATCGCCGGGATGCCCTCGCTTGGATCCGGCAGCAAATGCGGCTTCGGATGGTAGAACGGGTCGAAGGCGCCCCTCGGATAGCTGATCCTGCGGACAGCGGGATCATTGCCGGTCGCCGCGCGAACCCGCGCGAAGACGAGGTCGTCGAGCCCCCAGTCGATCGGAACGATGATCGATTCGTTCCCGAAGATGGTCACGCCGTATTTTTGCACGGCGAATTGATTTCCGAGCACCGAGATCACGCCGAGCCGGCACGGACCGGTCTCCGCGACAACCGGTGGCTTCGCTGCCGCCGTGGCCTTCGGCGCCGCCTTCTTGGCGGCCGGTTTGACCGGGGCGGACGGTGTAGGCGATGCCGGAGGAGACTGGGCCCATCCCGCGGCGGCAAAACATGAGGCGAGGACGGCGGTGGCGACGAAACGACGGAACATGATTGACGAATGAAAGTTGATGCGACTGGCTGCTAAACTAGAGCGTGCGCCCCGGCACCGCAAGGCGAGCCGCAGCGCTTATCGCCTCTTCCACCGATAGTACTTCATCATCAGACCGTTCAGCGGATTGAGCTTCTCCCCCTCAAACACAAAACCTTCGCGCTCATACCAGCGCCACGCCTTTTCGTTTCCGACCGCGCAGCGCAGCCAGATTTCGTCGGGCAAGAGCTGGCGTGTGAAGGCAAGCAGCTGTCGCCCGACGCTTCTGCCGTGATAGGCCGGCGCGACGAAGAGCTGGTCGAGGTAGTTGTCGGAGAGATGCAGCGCCAGCATGCCGGCAAGCGTTGCCTGATCCTCGGCGACGAACAGGCTCCAGCCGCTTTCGACCTCTTCGCGCAAGCGTGCGCGCAGAGCGGTCAGCAGGACATCGCTGGCCTCGGCGAGGCCAGTCGAGACCCAGCTCTCCATCCAGACGCGGGCGATTTCGTCATATTCGTCCGGCCGGGCGGGGCGAATGGTGGGGAGCGTCATCGTGGATGTCTCATGGTGCGAAAGGCCCCGCGATCTCCCGCGAGGCCTTGATCGTGGCTTTCAGTTTACCGGATGACGTCGCGGCTGGCGAGCCGCGCAGCCGGGCTCAGACGCCGAGCGTCCCGGCCTTTGCCGCCGCATAGCGCTCGCCGACGGCCTTCCAGTTCACCGTATTCCACCACGCCTTGAGATAGTCCGGCCGGCGGTTCTGGTAGGTCAGATAATAGGCGTGTTCCCAGACGTCGTTGCCGAGCAACGCGCGCTTGCCGTCCATGATCGGGTTGTCCTGGTTCGGCCGCGTCTCGATCGCGAGCTTGCCGTCCTTGGTTACCGTGACGAAGACCCAACCGGAGCCGAACACGCGTCCGCCGGCTGCGTTGAAGTCGGTCTGGAATTTCTCGATGCCGCCGAGGTCGCGCTCGATCGCGGCGAGCACCTCGCCATCCGGCTTGCCGCCGTTCGGTCCCATGATCTGCCAGAACATCGTGTGGTTGGCGTGGCCGCCCAGATTGTTGCGCACGCCGGTGCGGACCGATTCCGGCAAATTAGCAAGATTGACGAGCACATCCGTGATCGGCTTGTCGGCGATCTGCGGATTGTCCTTGACGAAATTGTTCAAATTGGTGACGTAGGCTTGGTGATGCTTGTCGTGATGGATCTCCATCGTCTTGGCATCGATGTGCGGTTCGAACGCGGTCGTCGGATAAGTCAGCAGCGGGACCGAGAACGGCGCGGCCGCCGATGGCGTCGTTGCTTGCGCGAACACGAAGCGCGGAGCGGCGGCGGCCACTGCCGCCGTGGTTGCTGCTAACACAAGCTGGCGCCGGGATAGGGATGTCATCATTTCTCTCCTCACCTGAAGCTATGGGTCCGTCGTCGACAGAGCGCAGCGAAATACGCGCGAGACACCGTACGCAGTTTCGAAGACGGTCATTGTGACGCTGCGTCGGAATCGCGCATCGCCGGAGCATCGTAACAAACAAAAGGGCGGCCTTTCGGCCGCCCTTGGTCATTTCGTTCCAATCAGACTTTACTCGCCGGCGGCTTCGCGGGGCGCCGGTCCGTCGGTCTTCTGCTTGGCTTCGAGATCTTCGCCGGTCTGCTGGTCGACCGCCTTCATCGAGAGCCGGGTCTTGCCGCGATCGTCGAACCCGAGCAGCTTGACCTTGACCTTGTCGCCTTCCTTGACGACGTCCGAGGTCTTCTGCACGCGCGCCGAAGCGAGCTGGCTGATGTGGACCAGGCCGTCCTTGGCGCCGAAGAAGTTCACGAAAGCGCCGAACTCCATCACCTTGACGACGGTGCCGTCATAGATCAGGCCGATCTCCGGATCCGATGCGATCGACTTGATCCACTTGATCGCAGCCTTCATCGCCTCGCCATCGTTGGAGGCGACCTTCACGGTGCCATCGTCCTCGATGTTGACCTTGGCGCCGGTCTTCTCGACGATCTCGCGGATCACCTTGCCGCCGGTACCGATCACTTCACGGATCTTGTCGGTGGCGATCTTGAAGGTCTCGATGCGCGGCGCATATTCGCCGAGCTCGGCACGCGCGGCGGTCAGTGCCTTGGACATCTCACCCAGGATATGGATGCGGCCGTCCTTGGCCTGTCCGAGCGCGACCTTCATGATCTCCTCGGTGATGCCCTCGATCTTGATGTCCATCTGCAGCGAGGTGATGCCCAGCTCGGTGCCGGCGACCTTGAAGTCCATGTCGCCGAGATGATCCTCGTCACCGAGGATGTCCGAGAGCACCGCGAAGCGCTTGTCTTCGAGGATCAGGCCCATCGCGATACCCGCGGTCGGCCGCTTCAACGGCACGCCCGCATCCATCAACGCCAGCGAGGCGCCGCAGACCGAGGCCATTGACGACGAACCGTTCGACTCGGTGACCTCCGAGACGACGCGCACCGTGTAGGGGAACTCGTGATGCGGCGGCAGCACCGGATGGATCGCGCGCCAGGCGAGCTTGCCGTGGCCGATCTCGCGGCGCTTGGTGCCGCCGAGGCGACCGGTTTCACCGACCGAGTAGGGAGGGAAGTTGTAGTGCAGCAGGAACGTTTCCTTGTAGGTTCCCGCCAGCGCGTCGATGTACTGCTCGTCCTCACCGGTGCCGAGCGTGGTCACGACCATCGCCTGGGTCTCACCGCGGGTGAACAGCGCCGAACCATGGGCGCGCGGCAGGATGCCGGCTTCGGCGACGATGTTGCGCACGGTCTTGGCGTCACGGCCGTCGATGCGCTTGCCGGTGTCGAGGATGTTCCAGCGGACGATCTTGGCTTCGAGTTCCTTGAACACGCCGGCGACGCGCAGCTTGTCGTATTTCGGCTCCTGGCCTTCCGGGAAGAAGTGCGCGAGCACCTTTTCCTTGACCTTGCCGACCGCGGCATAGCGTTCCTGCTTCACCGGGAGCGCATAGGCCTTGCGGAGGTCCTGCTCGGCGAAACCAAGCATTTCCTTCTCGATCGCCGAATTGTCGATCGTGATGACCTCGCGCGGCTCCTTGGCGGCTTTCTCGGCGAGCTCGATGATCGCGTTGATGACCGGCTGGAAGTGGCGATGGCCGAACATGACCGCGCCGAGCATCACGTCTTCGTTGAGCTCCTTGGCTTCCGATTCGACCATCAGCACGGCGTCGGCGGTGCCGGCGACGACGAGGTCGAGCTGGGTTTCGGTCATCTCGTCCAGCGTCGGGTTGAGCACGTATTCGTCATTGGCGAAGCCGACGCGTGCTGCACCGATCGGGCCCTTGAAGGGTGCGCCGGACAGGGTCAGCGCGGCGGACGAAGCCACCAGCGCCACGATGTCAGGATCGTTCTCCATGTCGTGGGAGAGAACGGTGACGATCACCTGGGTCTCGTTGCGCCAGCCGTCGACGAACAGCGGGCGGATCGGGCGATCGATCAGGCGGGAGACCAGCGTCTCCTTTTCGGTCGGGCGTCCTTCGCGCTTGAAATAGCCGCCGGGGATGCGGCCCGCGGCATAGGTCTTCTCCTGGTAGTCGACCGTGAGCGGCAGGAAGTCGACGCCTTCGCGCGGCGTCTTCGCCGCCACGACGGTGGCGAGCACCACGGTCTCGCCATAGGTCGCCACCACGGCGCCGTCGGCCTGGCGGGCGATCTTGCCGGTTTCAAGCTTGAGGGGACGTCCACCCCAGTCGATCTCGACAGAATGCTTGTTGAACATTTTGGTCTTCTTTCATGGTTTCACGAAGGCACGGAGCCTGAAACGCAAAGACCATGCGCAAGACGGCTAGATACTGACGCGATCTGGCGATCAGTATCCGGCGATCCTGCCATGGTCTTTGGATTTCGGATGGCTTCCATCCCTTCGGTCATCTGGGCATCTTGCCCCGTCCGGCGGCCGGATTGCTGCTGGACGCTAGTGCGCATGATCATCTTTCGACAATTCGAAAGTCCGCTTTTCCGGAAGATCATACGAAAACGCGCGCGAACCGCGCGCGCGTGCTTCTCAACATCAACGACGGATGTTGTGCTTTTCGAGCAGCGCCTTGTAGCGCGCCTCGTCCTTCTTCTTGATGTAGTCGAGCAGGGAACGACGCGTCGACACGAGCTTCAGGAGGCCGCGGCGTGAATGATTGTCCTTCACGTGGGTCTTGAAGTGCTCGGTGAGGTTGGTGATGCGTTCCGTCAGGATCGCGACCTGGACCTCGGGCGAACCGGTGTCGCCGGTCTTGTTGGCATTGGTCTTGATGACTTCCGCTTTGCGTTCGGCGGTAATCGACATCGTCAAACACTTTCATTGTTGCGAACCGGACTGGCAGTCAGTCCGTTCAGGTTGAACACGCGCTTGGGGATGAGTTCGCCATTGCCAATTTCGGCGAGGGCCAGAAGCCGGCCTGCCACCGTGACATAGACTGTGCCGCTAGTATTGGGCGCATCCCGTCCGCGCAACAAAACGGCCTGGCCCCTATGGAGCCTTGCCGCATCAGCCCGTGTGACGGCCAGTGCCGGGATGTCGTCCAGCGCGGTCTCAACGGGCAAAAGCGCGTCGGCGAGGCTGCCCTCGCCCGACGCGGCTCTATTGCATAAAGCCTCTAACTGTTCCAGCGGAATCATGTCCGCTTCCGTGAACGGGCCGACAAGGGTCCGCCGCAGCGCGCAGATATGGCCGAAACAGCCAAGAATCCGGCCCATATCGCGGGCCAGTGCCCGCACATAGGTTCCCTTGCCGCACTCGGCCTCGAACACGGATTGGCCGTTATCTCCATGTTCCACAAGGATTAATTCGTGAATCTCGACCGGGCGGGGCTTCAGTTCCACGGTCTCGCCGTCACGCGCCAGATCATAGGCGCGCTCGCCCTGCACCTTGATCGCCGAATATTGCGGCGGGATCTGCTCGATCACCCCGGTGAAGCGGGGCAGCAGATCGCGGATCGAATCGGCGGTCGGCCTGACCTCGCTGGTCTTGACGGCGCGTCCCTCGGTGTCGTCGGTGTCGCGCTCCTCGCCCCACGACACCGTGAAGCGGTAGCGTTTGCGGCCGTCCATCACGAACGGCACCGTCTTGGTGGCTTCACCCAGGGCAATCGGCAAGCCGCCGGAGGCGAGCGGATCGAGCGTGCCGGCATGGCCCGCGCGCTTGGCGGAGAACAGCCGCTTGAGCACCGCGACCGCGTGCGTCGAGGTCATGCCGATCGGCTTGTCGAGCACGACCCAGCCGTGCACGTCACGCTTGTCGCGGCGCGGCTGCTGGTTCTGCTTGCCCTGCCTCGGGCGCGGATCGTTGTTCACCCGGCGCTGCTCGTCGCCGCGCGCTTCGGAAAAAATATTCCGCTCGGCGTCGCGCTTGTCGGCATCATCAGCGTCGATCGCGCTGCTGGTCGTCGTCACAGTCATCACTCGTCGTCCGAATCGGGTGCGAGGTCTCTCTGCACCGCAGGTGTTCGCAGTAATTTCTCGATACGTTCCGCTTCGTCGAATCGTTCATCGACGCGAAAGCGAATGTCAGGTGCGAATTTCAGGTTAACGCGATGCGCGATCTCGCCGCGCAGGAATTTCTTGTTGCGCTCGAGCGCGGCGATCACGACGTCGGTGTCGCGTCCGCCGAGCGGCATCACATAGACTGTGGCGAGCTTCAGGTCCGGCGACATACGCACCTCGGGAACGGTGATGATGTGGCCTTCGAGATCCGGATCGTGAACGTCACCTTGCGACAGAATATCGGCAACCGCATGGCGAACCGTTTCGCCGACGCGTAATTGTCGTTGCGAGCCGCCGGAGGCGGTGCTCTTGGTTTGGCGGGGCATGATCTTCTTCCAAAATCGTGATGCCCGCGGCCGACCACGGGCATCGATTCCCAAATTTTCAAATCAGGCAATGCGCGGGAGGCCGGACCAGGTCCGGCCACGCCGCGGCATTTTCAGCTAATGAACCAGGCGCTTCGTAAGATTTGGACTTACAGAGAGCGCTGGATCGTCTCGACGCGGTAGCATTCGATCACGTCGCCGGCACGCATGTCGCCGTAGTTCTCGAACGCCATGCCGCATTCCTGGCCGGAAACCACTTCCTTCACTTCATCCTTGAAGCGCTTCAGCGTCGAAAGCTTGCCCTCGTGCACCACGACGTTGTCGCGTATCAGGCGAACATTGGCGCCGCGCTCCACAGTGCCGTCGGTGACGCGGCAACCCGCGACCTTGCCGACCTTGGAAATGTTGAACACTTCCAGGATCAGTGCGTTGCCCAGCATGGTTTCGCGCAGCGTCGGCGCGAGCAGGCCGGACATCGCCTTTTTGATGTCATCCACCAGATCGTAGATGATGTTGTAGTAGCGGATCTCGATGCCGTTGCGCTTGGCCGCGGCCGCCGCTTCCTTGTTGGCGCGGACCGAGAAGCCGATGATGGCGGCGTTGAAGCCTTCCGCCAGCGTGACGTCGGATTCCGAGATGCCGCCGACGCCTGCATGCAGGATGCGGGCTGCGACTTCGTCGGTGCCGAGCTTCTCCAGCGAGCCCAGGATCGCTTCCAGCGAGCCCTGCACGTCGGCCTTGATGATCAGCGGGAAGTCCTTGCGGCCCGAAGTCTTGAGCTGCGACATCATCTGTTCGAGCGAGCCGCGCATGCCGGAAATCGAGGCCGCGGCGTTTTCGCGCTTCTGGTGGGCGCGATAGCTCGTGACCTGGCGGGCGCGGGCTTCGTTCTCGACGACAGCCAGACGATCGCCGGCTTCCGGCGGGCCGTTGAAGCCGAGCACCTCGACCGGCACCGACGGTCCGGCTTCGTCGATGGTTTCACCTTGATCGTTGATCAAAGCGCGGACCCGGCCCATCTCGGCGCCGGCGACGACGATGTCGCCGACCCGCAGCGTGCCGCGCTGGACCAGCACGGTCGCGACCGGACCGCGGCCGCGATCGAGCTTGGCTTCGATCACGGTGCCTTCCGCCGGACGCTCCGAATTGGTCTTCAGGTCGAGGATTTCGGCCTGCAGCGCGATCATTTCCAAGAGCTTGTCGAGATTGGTCTTGTTCTTGGCGGACACCTCGACGTCGACGACGTCGCCGCCGAGCGATTCGACCTGCACCTCGTACTGCAGCAGCTCGGTGCGCACCCGCTCGGGCTTCGCGTCGGGCTTGTCGATCTTGTTGATGGCGATGATCATCGGCACCTTCGCCGCCTTGGCGTGATTGATCGCCTCGATGGTCTGCGGCATGACGCCGTCATCGGCCGCGACCACCAGGATCACGATGTCGGTGACCTTGGCGCCGCGGGCGCGCATCGCGGTGAACGCGGCGTGGCCCGGCGTATCGATGAAGGTGATCTTCTTGCCGCTTTCTGGCGAAGTCACCTGGTAGGCACCGATATGCTGGGTGATGCCGCCGGCTTCGCCTGAGACCACGTTGGCGTGGCGCAGCGCGTCGAGCAGCGAGGTCTTGCCGTGGTCGACGTGGCCCATGACGGTGACCACGGGCGAACGCGGCTCGGTATCGGTGGAATTGTCGACGACGTCGAACAGGCCTTCTTCCACGTCGGAGGCGGCGACGCGCCTGACGCTGTGGCCCAATTCTTCGGCGATCAGCTGCGCGGTGTCGGCGTCGATCACGTCGGTGATCTTGTGCATCGCGCCCTGCTTCATCAGCATGCGGATGACCTCGACCGCGCGTTCCGCCATGCGGTTGGCGAGTTCCTGAATCGTGATCGCTTCGGGGATCACCACCTCGCGGATCAGCTTTTCCTTCGGTTCGTTCGCGGCATGACCCTTCAGACGCTGGGTACGGCGGCGGAACGAGGCGATCGAGCGCTCGCGCACGTCGTCGGCGGTGAGCGCGGTGACGACGGTGAGGCGGCCGCGCTGCTTCTGCGGGGCGGGCTTCTGGGTGGGCTTGGGCGCAACGACGGGGCGCACGGCGCCGCCGGGCCGGCGCACCAGACGCGGAGCTTCATCTTCCTCCGCCTCGGCGGCAACCGCCGGCGGCCTTCCCGGCGCGGCGGCCGTGGTGCGCACGGGCGCGGATGTCGTGGTGCGGCCCGGCGCAGACGTCGTGGTGCGGGCCGGCGTAGAACTGGTTGTCGGTCGGGGCGCGGTGCTGGTGGTGGCCGACGCTCCGGGCTTGGCCTCGCCTTCGCCAAAGCGGCGCTTGGCTTCGACCTCGGCCTTGCGCTTGGCCTCCTCTTCGTGGCGATGGCGCTCGTCTTCCGCCTTGCGGCGGACTTCGGCGGCCTCGCGCTCGGCCTTTTCGGCGACGTCGCGGATAGCGCGGCGCTTGGCTTCTTCTTCGGCAAGGTGGCGTTCCTCGACGTCGCGCTGCCTGGCGTCGGCCAGCGCGCTGGCGCGTGCGGAGCGCTCATCCTCGGTCAGCGTGCGCAGCACGACGCCCGATCCGGCATTGCGCTGCGGCTGACCTGACGCGCCACCGGGCCGGCCGGCCGGTGGCCTGGCGGGCGGGGGCGGTGCAGGCTTTGCAACCACGGGTTCCGGAGCGTGCGTCTCGCCGGGGCCATCGCCACCGACGCGGCGCTTGCCGCGCTTCTCGACCACGACCTGCTTGGTCCGGCCATGGCTGAAGCTCTGGCGCACGGTGCCCGTCTCGACG
Source organism: Bradyrhizobium sp. LTSP885 (assembly GCF_000938305.1). Taxonomy (GTDB): domain Bacteria; phylum Pseudomonadota; class Alphaproteobacteria; order Rhizobiales; family Xanthobacteraceae; genus Bradyrhizobium. The sequence continues at coordinate 21,783 of NZ_JYMT01000015.1, read as the reverse complement.
CGCGGCTTCAGCGACAACGTCTTGGTCGGAACACTCAGAGTCTTGTCGCCAGGGGATTTGGTATCAACCATTCAGCAGTCCTAATCTCGTTTCACTGTGCGTTTCCCGCACAAATCCTTCAACGCGTCGTCTTTTATTGAGCGTGATCCAGTCGGAAAGGCGATCTCCGCCTTCCTGGATCAAGCTCTGGAATTTCTGGCCGCTTCGGCGGTCTTGTCGTCGTCGGCCATCCGGTATCGAACCAGCATCTGGCAGCGCGACAGGAACGTCTTGCTCGCCGGGCCCGCGAGCAGGGCAGCATGTATCACATTTGACCGCCCAAGTGCCAAATCCAATTCTTCCGACGTCAAAACATTGACGGCGGCGATTACCGGCGATTCACCACGTTTTTCGTCCCTTTGCCGGGCGATCGCGTCCAATTTGCGGATTCCGTCGGCAGCGCCGTCGGAAGCGTGGATCAGGGCTGCGGTTTGGCCCGCCTTGAGCGCGTCCTCGACCTTGCTGAAGCCCGAAACGACCTGGCCGGCCTTGGCGGCCATCGCCAGTGCCTCGGTGAGGCTGCGCACCAGGAGTGCGTCGGTGTCAGTGGGGAGGGTCGGCGCGACGCGGACATCGCGCTTGAATCCCTTGCTAAATTGGTGACGACGGACGGCTTCCGCAACGCTTCGCCGCGATGCGGAAACCCACATTCCGCGGCCCGGCAGCTTGCGCTTGAGATCCGGGATCACCTCGCCCGTGGGGGCTACGACAAACCGGATCAGTTCGTCGATCGGATGCACCTCGCGGCTGACCGCGCACATCCGCGTGGTCGCGGACCTACCGGTCCGCGGCCCATCGTCGAGATCGGGGTCAGCTGATGCGAGCATCCGTTCGGCATCTCCTTTAAGCCGTTGCGTCGGCGTCGGCCTCAGCCTCAGCCTCTGCAGCAGCAGGCTTGGCGAGGTCGGCCTCGGTGATCCAGCCGGCCTTGACACGGGCCTGCATGATGATCGCCTCGGCCTCGTCGCGCGAAATCTCGATGCCGTCGAGGAACCCGGCATGCTTGGTCGGCTCGGCGCCTTCCTTGCGCTCGGTCCAGCCGACCAAATCGTCGGTGGCGCAGCCGGCGAGGTCCTCGACCGTCTTCACGTCGTTCTCGCCGAGCTTCACCAGCATCTTCGAGGTGACGCCGGGAACCGTCTTCATGTCGTCGTCGACGCCGAGTTCCTTGCGCTTGGACTCCAGCTCGGCCTCGAGCTGCTCAAGATATTCCCGGGCGCGGGTCTGCAGTTCGGTGGCGGTCTCCTCGTCGAAGCCCTCGATGCCGGCGAGCTCCTTGATGTCGACCAGCGCGAGTTCCTCGACCGAGGTGAAGCCTTCGGAGGCCAGCAATTGGCCGACCACTTCGTCGACATTGAGCGCTTCCATGAACACCCGCGTCGAATTCTCGAAATCGGCCTGACGGCGCTCCGACTCCTCCTGCTCGGTCAGGATGTCGATGTCCCAGCCGGTGAGCTGCGAGGCAAGACGGACGTTCTGGCCGCGGCGGCCGATCGCCAGCGAGAGCTGGTTGTTGGTGTCGGGAACCACGACTTCGATGCGTTCGCGGTCCTCGTCGATCACGACCTTGGCGACCTCGGCCGGCGCCAGCGCGTTGACGACGAAGGTCGCGATATCGGGCGACCACGGAATGATGTCGATCTTTTCGCCCTGCAGCTCGTTCACCACGGCCTGCACGCGCGAACCGCGCATGCCGACGCAGGCGCCGACCGGGTCGACCGATGAGTCGCGGGAGATCACGCCGATCTTGGCGCGCGAGCCGGGATCGCGGGCAACCGCCTTGATCTCGACGATACCGTCGTAGATTTCAGGCACTTCCTGCGCGAACAGCTTTGCCATGAACTGCGGATGGGTGCGGGACAGGAATATCTGCGGCCCGCGGGTCTCGCGGCGGACGTCGAAAATATAGGCGCGGACGCGGTCGCCGTTGCGGAACACCTCGCGCGGCAGCATCTCGTCACGACGGACGATCGCTTCGCCGCGGCCGAGGTCGACGATCACGCTGCCATATTCGACGCGCTTGACGATGCCGTTGACGATGTCGCCGATGCGGTCCTTGAATTCCTGATACTGCCGGTCACGCTCGGCCTCGCGCACCTTCTGCACGATCACCTGCTTGGCGGATTGCGCGGCGATGCGGCCATATTCCAGCGGCGGCAGGGTGTCGGCGATGGTGTCGCCGACCTGGGCGCCCGGATTGGCGCGCTGCGCGTCGGCCAGCGAAATCTGGTTCGACGAGTTCTCGACGATGTCGACCACCAGCATGTGGCGCGATAGCCGAAGCTCGCCCTTCTTGGCGTCGATCTCGGCATGGACGTCGGTCTCGCTGCCGTAGCGGGCGCGGGCCGCTTTCGCGATGGCGTCTTCCATCGCCGCGATCACGATGGAGCGGTCGATCGACTTTTCGCGCGCAACTGCGTCTGCGATCTGCAGCAGTTCGAGTTTGTTGGCGCTGACTGCCATGGCTTAGTCTCCTTCGAATGGATCGGTCTCGCCTCGGCGCGCACGCACGGCGGCCAGACGGTGTTCTTTGGTGTTGGTCGGGGCCGGTTTCTTGCCGGGCTTTGGCTTCGGCTTCGGCTTGAAATTTATCGACGGATCGCTGTTCTTGGCGTGGGCCGGTTGCGGCGGCATGAGGCCAAGCTTGCGGTGCAATTCGCGCTCTGCGGCCCTGCCGCGGCGCATCGATTCCGCGATCAATTCGTCGGTCAGCACCAGCCGCGCTTCCGAAATGTCCTCCATCACCAGAAGGACCTCAGGGTCTTCGGCAGGGCGCGCGTCGTCGCGCCGCAAGTGCACCGCATTGCCTTCGATGCCGCCGAGCATGCCGCGGAACCGCTTGCGGCCCTGATGCGCGACCGCCATCTCGATCTTCACCAGATTGCCGCTGTAGCGCTCGAAGTCGGAGCGGCGTACCAGCGGGCGGTCGATGCCGGGCGAGGAGATTTCGAGGCGGTAAGCGCGCTCGATCGGGTCGGCGATATCGAGCACCGGTGACAATGCGTGCGAGATCGCCTCGCAATCCTCGAGCTGTATCGTGCCGTCGGGCCGTTCCGCCATGATCTGCACCGTGCAGCCGGCGCCGCCCGACACCGAGATGCGCACCAGACGATAGCCCATGCCTTGCAGCACGGGAGCCGCGACGGCAGCCACGCGCGCTGCCACACCCGGCTCGATGACGAGCCGCGGCTCGGAGAGCAGTTCGGCGTCCACGGACGTGGCGGTCGGATCGGTCATATCGAATGTCAAAGGCGGTCTGGTCTGTCGTGTTGCTCGGTGGGCCTTAAGGGGCCGCTAACGCTACCCAAACGAGGCCCGGCCCTGCCGGGTCCCTTCAGGTAATAAAAAAGAGCGGGTCCCGAGGGGCCCACTCTCAATACGCGATCGTATGAGAACCATAAGTTGCGGCCGATATAGCGCTTTTGCCACGATCCGGCAAGGCCTCCCGGCTTTGGAACGGGTGATTTTGCGGGTTTCCCGGGGCAGGCTCGACCTAACGCTCCGTTTACGAACGGCACCTAGATTGCCCGCAAACCCGCCGAACCGGCTGGTTTGGACAGGATCATGACGACAGCCCCCGCGCTGATCACGGAACTCGATGAGATCGTTCGCCGCGGCGACCCCAGGCGCCGCGCCGAGGCCGCGCGGCGGATCAGCGAGCTGTTCCTGCAGGGTGCGGCGAATTTCCGTCCCGACCATATCAATCTGTTCGATGGCGTGCTGACCAGCCTGGTGCCGCATGCCGAACCCGCCGCACGGGTCGATCTGGCCGAACGACTCTCGCTGCTCGCCAACGCGCCGCGGCACCTCGTCGGCCAGCTCGCGCACGAGGACGATATCGCGATCGCAGGTCCGCTGCTGCGCCGATCGCCCGTCATCGACGATTCCGCGCTGGTCGAAATCGCCAATGCCAAGGGCCAGGGCCATTTGCTTGCAATGGCCGAGCGGCCAAAGCTCTCGATCGCACTGACTGACGTCATCGTCCGCCGTGGCGATCGTGATGTGATCAGATGTGCCGCCGGCAATGCCGGCGCCGCCTTCTCGGATGATGGGTTCTCCACGCTGATCCAGCGTGCCGGCCAGGACGGCGTGCTGACGCTGAAGATCGGCCGCCGCGACGACCTTCCGCCGGAACATCTGAAGAGCCTGCTGGCCGGTTCGATCGATGTGGTTCGCCGCCGTCTGTTCACCGTGGCCAAGCCGGAGCGGCAGGCTGCGATCAGTCAGGCGATGAACGAAATAACCGGCGCGACCGAGCAGGCCGAAAGCCGCCGCGACTATGCGCAGGCACAACGCACGGTGATGGCGTTGCATCGCGCCGGTCAATTGACCGAAGGCGCGTTGCTCAACTTCGCCAAGGTATTCAAGTACGAGGAGGCCGTTGCGGCGCTTGCTGCGATGACTGGCGTGAAGATCGCAACCCTCGACCGCCTGATCGGCGGCGAACGCTACGATCCGATCCTGATCGCGAGCAAAACCATCGGCCTGGAATGGTCGACGGTGCGCGCGTTGATCCTGATGCGGCTCGGGCCGAACCGGACTGTATCGCCAGCCGACATCGAAGGCGCGCGGGCCAATTTCGCCCGCCTGATGCCGTCCACTGCACAGCGCGTCGTGGATTTCTGGAAGTCGCGATAGTCGCGGCGTCGTTGCGCGAACCGAACGACTGCGCACAACTCTCTCCCGCCGTCGTCCCGGCGAAGGCCGGGACCCATAACCACAGGGTTTCGTTGTTGCGGAAGGCTGTAGCCCCAGCGTCGTAACGCAATTCGCATTTGTGGTTATGGGTCCCGGCTCAAGGCCGGGACGACACCGAATGTGTTGCGCTGTCAGTGAGTCATACATCCGCGCGCTCGCGACATGATTTGCCCGAGCTTTGCATTCTCATGCGTACTCGCCTGTTGCGCAATCCGCGTCCACCGCATCCCGCCGCGCGTTCGTGACGTGCGCTCGCCCTTCAATCGGGTGGGACGGGTGGATTCATACACTGAGCTGCCATTCGGATAAAGCGAAATATTTTTGCTGCGGGAGATTGACAGGTTTTGCTGATTTGCCCGTCGTGTCGCATCGGCAACACTCATTGGCACAATGACCGACATCGTCGGATGGGTAGAGCGCAGCGAAACCCATCAACTGGGTCCACGCGGAGAGGCGATGGGTTTCGCTTCGCTCTACCCATCCGACGGCGACCAGCTAAAGCGAACGCTGGAACCGCAGATACGCCGCCTTGCGGCCTTCGCGCGCGGCCTTGGCGCCGTAGCGTGTCATCGTGTAGCCGGGCCAAGGCAATTGCCAGTCGGTTGCGCGCTCGGCGAGCCAGGCGAAATCCGGCGCGCGCATCAGATGCGCCAGCGTCCATGCGCAATAATCGTCGATGTCGCTGACGAAACGGAATTCGCCGCTCGCGTTGAGGATCCGCGCCATCGCGGTCACAGTTGCATCCTGCACGAAGCGCCGCTTCCAGTGCCGCCGCTTCGGCCACGGATCGGGATGGATCAGGTCGATGCGTGCAAGCGATCGCGCCGGCGCCCAGGCCAGCAGTTCGGCGGCGTCGCCGGCAAACAGCCTGATATTGCCGATATTGTGCGCCTCGATCTGCGCCAGGATCTTGGCCATGCCGTTGACGTAGGGCTCGCAGCCGATGAAGCCTGTAAGCGGAAACGCCTGCGCTTCCGCGATCAGATGCTCGCCGCCGCCGAAGCCGATCTCGAGCCGGACCTGTTCGATGCCGTCATCGAACAGCTCGACGAGCCTGTCCGGCGCGGGCATGCCGATATCGAGCGCAAGGTGCGGCAGCAGATTGTCGATCAGGTCGGCCTGATGCGAGCGCAGTTTGTGGCCCTTGCGCCGCCCGAAGAACGAGCCGCGCGAATGCGCAATCCCGCCATCGTCCGACGGCGCGTCGCGATCGCCGGTCTCGTGCGGTGCCGAGATCATCGCAGCGTCTGATAGAGCCGGTGCAGCAGCCGCGCGCGCGGTTCGATCGACGAGACGTAGAGCTGCTCGTAATGGGTATGCGCGCCCTTGCCGTCGACACCGAGGCCATCCAGCGTCGCGGTATGCGGCGCGGTGAAATTGCCGTCGGAGCCGCCGCCGGTGAAGACGTCGACGAGATCGAAGCCGAGTTCGGTCGCAAGCGTCTTGGCGTGTTCATAGAGCGCCGCGCCGGCGTTGCTCTTCTCATAGGGCGGGCGGTTCAGCTCGCCCGTCACCTTGACGCTGACGCCGTCGGTGCGCGACGTCAGTCCGAGGATCTTCGGCACGAGCTCGTCGGCATCGGCGATGGTCGGCACCCGCATGTCGACTTCGGCGTAAGCCTCTTCCGCGATCACGTTGGGCTTGGTGCCGCCTTTGACGACGCCGACATTGACGGTGACGCCGCGCTTGAGGTCGTTCATCGCCTCCAGCGCCTGGATCACGTTGCCGAGTTCGCGGATCGCGCTGCGGCCGTCCTCGGGACGGGTGCCGGCATGCGACGGCACGCCCTTGATGAACACCTCGAAGCGCGCGACGCCCTTGCGGCCGGTGACGATCTTGCCGCCGTCGCGGGCGGGTTCGGTGACCAGCACATATTTGGCCTTGCGGCCCTCGGCCTCGATCAGCGCCCGCGAGGTCGGGCTGCCGATCTCCTCGTCGGAGACGTAGAGCTGGGTGATGCCGAGCGGGGCGCGTGCGCCGTCGGCGCAGATCTGCCGGAAGGCGTGATAGGCGAGATAGGCGCCGCCCTTCATGTCGTAGATGCCGGGACCGAACGCGCTGTCGCCCTCGACCTTGAACGGCAGGCGTTCGATGAATCCCATCGGATGAACGGTGTCGAGATGGCTGAGCACCAGAATGCCCGGCGCGTCCTGGCCCCATGACGAGCGCACCACCAGATGGTCGCCGCAGCCGTCGCGTCCCGGGACACGTTCAATACTGGCCGGCAGGTCGCGATAGCCTGAAGCGACGAGGTCGGCAACCTTGTTGACCTGATCGGGACGCTCCGTCGGAGACTCGATCTCGACCCAGCGGCGGATGCCGTCGAGGATATTTGCTGCATCAAACGGGTTGGACATAGCTGCCGTGAATTTTCAGGCGACGTTGACTTCTCATCGCGTGCACGCTGAAGCGCGCCGGAATGGCATAGTCCAGATTTGCCGATCCCTCAAACGGATATGACGAACCGATATGACCTGGCTCAGGCCTGCTCGGAGGCCTCGCGTGCGGCGATCTGCTCGACCAGCTCGACGATGCTGCGGCGGAGCTTGCCGTCGCTGATGCGGGTGAAGGCACGGGTCAGCGCGAGGCCTTCGGCGGTCGCAAGAAAGTCGGAGACATAGGCCGGCGAGGAGCCTTCGCTAAAGCCGTCGGCGGTCTTGATGCCGCTCGGCCCGCCGTCGAACAGGAATGAGACCGGCACCTGCAGGATCTCGGAGATCTGCTGCAGCCGGCTCGCGCCGACGCGGTTGGTTCCCTTCTCGTATTTCTGCACCTGCTGGAACGTCAGGCCGAGCGCCTCGCCCAGTTTTTCCTGACTCATGCCGAGCATGATGCGTCGCATTCGGACGCGGCTGCCGACATATTTGTCAACAGGGTTGGGCGCTTTGATCGACATCACCAACTTCTCCTAGGGATAGCGCGCCCGTCGATGAGGCAAGTTGGAAGCGCAGTCTGCCTCAGGCGCGGGGGCCGTCAAATCCTGCAAGGAGGATCGGGACGAAATGCGGACAATTTGCGCAAAGTGGCTGACTGGACTTCTGATTTCGTACGGAAACGTACAATGCGAAGTGCACGGTCAATCTGTCAACTGGTGGATTCGCGCAGCAATGAATTTAGAGACTTTTTGAGACCTGCCGGCACCGCCAATACGCAGATGTCAGGCTTTTCGTCTGGCAAAACGCCGCCGCAACACGATTGCCAAGGCAACGATCACAATCACAGCGGCGGGACCATTCCCGATGCGCGCGTAGATCGTCGGCGCGATGGCCTGCGGTAAATTGGCGTCGAGCACGCCTTCGATGCCGAGCCCGAGTTGCGCCACAATTCGGCCCACAGGATCGATCACCGCGGAGATGCCCGTATTTGCGGCACGCACCAGCGGCAACCCTTCCTCGATCGATCGCATCCGGGCCTGCTGCAGATGCTGGTAGGGACCGGTCGAGAATCCGAACCAGCCATCATTGGTAACGTTGATGATCCAGCCCGGACGGTCGTCGCGGCTGACGACATTGCCGGGGAAGATCGCCTCGTAGCAGATCAAGGGCAGCGCGCGCGGCGCGTTCGGCACGTCGATCGTTCGCCTGACGGTGCCCGGAATGAAGCCGCCCTGCACCTTGGTGAGCTGCACGAAGCCGAGCTTTTCCATCAGGTCCTGGAACGGCAGATACTCGCCGAACGGCACCAGATGCAGCTTGTCGTAGACGGCCAGCACGCTGCCGTCATGGTCAATGAGATAGATCGAATTGTAGGCACGCGTGATGCGGACGCCGGGCGGCAGTTCGGGCGCGCGCACCGAGCCGGTGATCAGCACGGTGCCCTTGGGCAGCAGATCGGCGATCTGCGCCATCGCGTCGGCTTCCCGGGTCAGGAAGAACGGAAACGCGGATTCCGGCCAGATCAGGATGTTTGCATCGCTCACGCCGGTGGAGTGCGGCCCGGAAGCCCGATCCGACAATGTGAGATACTTCTGCATCACCGCCGCCTTGGCGGAGTAGTTGAACCTGACATCCTGTTGCAGGTTGGGCTGCATGATGCGCAGCTTGACGTTGGCGACCAGCCGGGTCGGCTCACGCGACAGCCGGACCGTGCCGAACACCAGCATCGCCGCCAGCGCCACCAATGCCGCGACCGGCGTCCGCCACGGCTTGCGGCCGCGCGAGGAGCCGTCGATCAGCACGGCCGGGCTCGCGAAGATCGCAACGCTGAGGAACGTCATGCCCCACAACCCGACAAGACATGCAGTTTGTGCCAGCGCCAGCGGTTCGCTCAGCGCATAGCCGAACGTGTTCCAGGGAAAGCCGGTCAGGACATGGCCGCGCAGCCATTCCGAGATCGTCAGGCTGACCGCGAGCGCCAGCACGCGTGAGACGTCGCGCGGCCAGATCAGCCGCGCCAGCGCGAAACCGAACGCGGTGAACAGCGCAAGATAGGCCGGCAGGCCGAGCACCGCGAACGGCGTCAGCCACGCGAAAGTGTCCGCGTCGACAAAGAAGGCGTAGCCGATCCAGTACAGTCCCGGCACGAAATAGCCGAGGCCGAACCAGAAGCCGGACAGCGCCGCCGCGGGCACGCCGCGCCAGCGGCCGGCTGCCGCGCCGTCGATCAGCCAGACCGCGACGGAAAAGGTCAGAAACAAAACCGGCCAGGCGTTGAACGGCGCCATCGCCAGCGCCGACGCTGCGCCCGCTATGAGCGCGATGGCGGCGCGCTTCCATCCCCAGGTCAGGATGATCGCAAGCCCTGCCGCGCGGAGTTTGTCGGAGGGCCTCACGGCTGTCCGGCTCCATCGCCGGATGGCGGCGGAGAATTGTCGTTGGCCTGCGGCGCGTCTGATTCCGGCGGTTGCTCGCGGCGCCGCTCGCGCTCCTTCTCGCGGTCCTTGCGCGGTGCCGGGCGCTCCTTGCGGGTGGTGACGCGTAGCCGCTTCACCCGCCGTGGATCGGCGTCGAGCACCTCGACCTCGAAATGGCCCGGTCCCGAAATCACCTCGCCGCGCACCGGCAGGCGGCCGACGAACGAGACCAGATAGCCGCCCAGCGTCTCGACCTCTTCGCCGGCCTCGCCGGTGACGAAGTCCTCGCCGATCACCGTGCGGACGTCGTCGAGGCTGGCGCGGGCGTCGGCGATGAAGGAATTGTCGGCCTGCCGCACGATCGCCGGCGGCTCGTCGGAATCGTGCTCGTCGTCGATCTCGCCGACGATCTCCTCGACGATGTCCTCGATCGACACCAGCCCGTCGGTGCCGCCATATTCGTCGACCACCAGCGCCAGATGCATGCGCGAGGCCTGCATCTGCGCCAACAGGTCGATCGCGCGCATCGACGGCGGGATATAGAGCAGCTTGCGGATGATTTGCGTCTCCGACAGCGGCAGCGCGAGGTCGACCGCGCGCAGATCGAGCCCGGCCGGGAACGGCTTCTTGCGCTTCGCCTTGGTGGTGTCGCCGATCCGTGCCTTCGCCGTCATGAAGGCGAGCAGGTCGCGGATGTGCACCATGCCCTCGGGGTCGTCGAGGGTCTCGTTGTAGACCACGAGCCGCGAATGCGCCGCGCTCTCGAACAGGCTCATCAGCTCGCCGAGCGGAATGTCGCGCTTGACCGCGACAATGTCGGCGCGGTGGATCATGACGTCGGCGATCCGCCGCTCGTTCAGCGACAGGATGTTGCGCAGCATGGTGCGCTCGATCGCCGAGAAGCCGACATCGTCGGGCGTCGAGGCGTCGAGCACGACCTGCAAATCGTCGCGCACCGATCCGGCCTTCCAGCCAAACAACGTGCGGATCGCGCGCACCAGCCAGCCCTCGGCCGCCGGCCGCTGCACCTCGCCGTCATGCACGATGGCAGGCAGGTTATTCACGCTGCGCGGATTGTCATGGATTGGGTCGGAATCCGGCATCTCAGGCGATCCGATCCGCATAGGGGTCGGGAATGCCGAGCTGGCTGAGGATCTCGCGCTCGAGAGCCTCCATGTCTTCGGCATCGTCGTCATTCTCGTGGTCGTAGCCGATCAGATGCAGGAAGCCATGCACCGCAAGATGGCTCAAATGATGGTCGAACGGCTTCTGTTCCTCGTCGGCTTCGCGCCGCGTCGTCTCATAGGCGATCGCGATGTCGCCGAGCATGCGCGGGGCATCGGCGGGCTCGTTGCCGGTCGGCTGCAGCGCCGGAAACGACAGCACGTTGGTCGGCTTGTCGATGCTGCGCCAATTGTTGTTCAGGGTGCGGATGCCGGTGTCGTCGGTCAGCATCACCGCAAGCTCGGCGTCGGCGACATCGGCGTCGGCGATCTCGGCGGCGGCTTCAATGGCGCGATGGATCACCGCCTCGGCATCGGGCTCGGTCTGCCAGCATTCGGCCGTGACGAGAACCTCGGTGGCGGGAAAGGCGGACACGGTCGTTCCAAAATCTGCGTTGGGGCCGGAACCCGCAGCACGCGGGCTCCCGGTCGAAGCTGAAAATCTCAAGATCTGGCGTTTGCCGGCTTTTGCGGCAATCCCTCATAGGCGGCCACGATGCGCGCCACCAGTTCGTGCCGGATGACGTCCTCGGCGGTGAACCGCACCTGGGCGATGCCCTCGACACCGTCGAGCAGCTTCACGGCTTCCGCAAGCCCCGAGGCCTGGCCGTGCGGCAGGTCGACCTGCGTCGGATCGCCGGTGATGATCATCCTGGAGTTCTCGCCAAGCCGGGTCAGGAACATCTTCATCTGCATCGACGTGGTGTTCTGGGCTTCGTCGAGGATGACGACGGCATTGGTCAGCGTGCGGCCGCGCATGAAGGCGAGCGGCGCGATCTCGATCTCGCCACCCTGCATCGCGCGCTCGACCACGCGCGAGTCCATCAGATCGTACAGCGCGTCATAGATCGGGCGCAGATACGGATCGACCTTCTCCTTGAGGTCGCCGGGCAGGAAGCCGAGCCGCTCGCCGGCTTCGACCGCGGGACGCGTCAGGATGATGCGGTCGACTTCCTTGCGTTCGAACAGTTGCGCGGCGTGCGCGACCGCGAGCCAGGTCTTGCCGGTGCCGGCCGGGCCGACGCCGAACACCATCTCATGCCGCTTCAGCGCGCGGATGTAGGAATCCTGCGCCGCGGTGCGGGCGCGGACCGGGCGCTTGCGCAAATTGATGGTCTCGAAGGCCGTCTTGGCGGTCTTGTTGTCGAACTCGAACAGCGAGCCCTGCGCGATCACGACGCGGATCGCGCCTTCCACTTCGCCCTGATCGAGGTCGTGGCCTTCGACGGCCTGCGCGTAGAGCGTCTCGAGCACGCGCCGCGCCGCGTCGCAGCCGTCGCGCGAGCCTGCGATGGTGACGTGGTTGCCGCGGGAATCGACCACGACGCCGAGCCGTCGCTCGATCAGTGCGAGGTTCTGCCCGTAGGGGCCGACCAGCGCCGAAGCGGCGCGGTTGTCGTCGAAATCGATGACGACCTGGGTCTCAGGTGGGGTTTGCATGTCGCGGTCTGGTTTGCGGCTGGGAGCGAGGGCAGGCGAATCCGATGCGCTTTTGGGCAAGGATTTCAGGCTCCAATGGTCATCTGCAAATTGGGGGATGGCGCTTGTGGCGCCGCAAGCTCGCCGATCAGGCTGTAGCGTTCGAGGCTGTCGATCCGCACGGGAAGGACCTTGCCGATGATGTCGGGCGAGGCCATCACATGGGCGGGCTGCAGATAGGCGGTGCGGCCGACGATCTGGCCGGGATTGCGCGCGGCGCGCTCGAACAGCACATCGACCGTTGTGCCGATCGCGGCCCGATTGAAGGCCGATTGCTGGCTGTCGATCAATTCCTGAAGCCGCCCCAAGCGCTCGTCCATCTCTGCTGCTGACACCGTCTCCCGCATCTCCGCCGCCGGCGTGCCTGGCCGAGGCGAATATTTGAATGAATATGCCCCAGCGTAGCCGATTTGCGTGACAAGCGCGAGGGTGGCGGAAAATTCTTCCGCGCTCTCCCCAGGGAAGCCGACGATAAAATCTGATGAGAAAGCAATGTCTTGCCGCGCAGCACGGAACCGGTCGATGACGCGCCGGTAATCATCGGCGGTATGTTTGCGGTTCATGGCTGCAAGGATCCGGTCCGCGCCCGATTGCACCGGCAGATGCACGAACGGCATCAGCTCGGGCAAATCGCGATGCGCCGCGATCAGTGAGTCGTCGACGTCGCGCGGATGGCTGGTCGAATAGCGCAGCCGCGCCACGCCGGGGATCTCCGCCAGCCGCTGCAAGAGCTTGCCGAGCGGCCAGGCGCGGCCGTCGGGGCCTTCGCCATGATAAGCGTTGACGTTCTGTCCGATCAGCGTGATCTCCCGCACGCCGTTGTCGGTGAGCTGGGTGACGTCGTCGATGATCTTCGCCACCGGGCGCGAGACTTCCGCGCCACGCGTATAGGGCACCACGCAGAAGGTGCAGAACTTGTCGCAACCTTCCTGCACCGTGACGAAAGCGGAGATGCCGCGCGCGCGGATTGCGGCCGGCTTCGGCTGCGGCAGGAAACCGAACTTGTCGTCGACCGGGAATTCGGTTTCCAGCGCGCGGCCGTTGGCTTTCGCGCGCTTCAACAGCTCCGGCAGATGATGATAGCTCTGCGGCCCGACCACGATGTCGACGGTCGGGGCGCGGTGGATGATCTCCGCGCCCTCGGCCTGCGCGACGCAGCCGGCGACCGCGATCTTCATCTCGCGGCCCTGCCGCGCAGCCTCGTCCTTGGCGACGCGCAGCCGGCCGAGCTCGGAATAGACCTTTTCCGAGGCCTTCTCGCGGATATGGCAGGTGTTGAGGATGACGAGATCCGCGTCCTCCGCGCTCGCCGTCTCGACAAAGCCTTCGCCAGCCAGCGTGTCCACCATGCGTTGCGCATCGTAGACGTTCATCTGGCAGCCATAGGACTTGATGTGCAGCTTGCGCGGCGTCGTCATGGAACCCGGGTTGCGGAGAATGGAAGCGGCGCCATCAGGGCGCCGGGGCTCAGATATAGCCTAAAGGGGCGAAAATCCAGCTTCTGAGGCCGTCATTCCGGGATGGTCCGAAGGACCAGACCCGGAATCTCGAGATTCCGGGTCTGGTGCTAACGCACCATCCCGGAATGACGGCGTTTAATAGCTCACGCTACCGGGGCTGCGGCCCCAATCCGGGCGATCAAATCGGGCAATTGGCGCATATCGGCGAACGTGACCGCCGCTCCCGCCTTGCGGAGCACGTCCTCGTGCCCCGGCGCGCAGTGGCTGCCGCCATGGAAACCCAGCACCGTCATCCCGGCGGCGCGGGCGCCGGTGACGCCGTGCATGCTGTCCTCGATCACGACGCAGCGCGCAGGGTCGGCTCCCATCTGCTCGGCCGCGAACAGGAAGATGTCGGGCGCCGGCTTGCCGCGCTTGACCTGGATGGCGGAGAAAATATGCGGCGCGAGCTGATCGTAGAGCCCGGCGCAGGTGAGGCCGTGGCGGATCTTCTCCGGCGTGCCGCTCGAGGCCACGCATTTGGGCATATCAAGCGCCGCGATTGCCTCGCCGACATGCGCGATCGCGTTGAGATCGTCGGCATAGAAGCTGAGCGTCGCGTGCTTGACCTGGGCCTCGAAATCATCGGGCAGCTTGCGGCCGATCTCGGCTTCGACGATCTGCCGCGCTTCGCGGTCGGATACGCCGAGGAAGCGCTTCAGCACGCCGTCCGGCGTGATGGGGTAGCCGTGACGGGTCAGCGTCTCTGCATGCGCGCGAGAGGAAATCACTTCGCTGTCGACCAATACGCCGTCGCAATCGAAGATGATGAGATCAAACCCCACGATTTTAAATTTACGCGTTTTCTTCACGCGAACCGGTCTCCACTTCGCTTGAAAACGCTTTGCGCTATGACTTTTCGTCGTCGAGCGGAACGCAATAGAGCTCGAGCCGGTGATCGACCAGCTTGTAGCCGAGCTTGCGCGCGATCTCGGCCTGCAGCTTCTCGATCTCCTCGGAGGTGAACTCGATTACCTTGCCGTCACGCAGATTGATCAGATGGTCATGGTGGCTCTCGGGCATCTGCTCGTAGCGCGCGCGGCCCTCGCGGAAATCGTGACGCTCGATGATGCCGGCGTCCTCGAACAGCTTGACGGTGCGGTACACCGTCGAGATCGAGATCTTGTCGTCGACCGCGACGCAGCGCCGGTACAGTTCCTCGACGTCAGGGTGATCCAGGGCTTCCGCCAGCACGCGCGCAATGACGCGGCGCTGTTCGGTCATGCGCATGCCGGTCGCGGCGCAGCGCGCCTCGATGCCAGTATTTTTGTGCGCAGGCGGGATTCTTACCGTGGTCATGGGGTCGAGGCCTTAGCTGGCAGAACAGGGGCCTTTCTGCCATTGCGCCGATGTTACGACAAGTCGCGGCGCATCAGAAGCGCGTTCAAATGTTCCCCGCCGGGCTGCTTGTAATAGCGCTCACGGCGGCCGATGACGCCGAATCCGGCCCATTCATACAGCCTGCGCGCCGGCTGATTGTTTTCTTCCACTTCCAGAAAGATGGTGCGGACGCCGCGGCCGGCAAGGTGGCCGAGATGGGTCAAGAGCAGGTTGCGCGACAGGCCGCGCCCGCGCTCATCGGTGTCGATCGCGATCGAGAGAATTTCGGCTTCATCCGCGGCCAACCGCGACACCGCGAAGCCGATCACCTTGCGGCCCTGCCTGAGGCGATGCACCAGCGTGTTGTGCTCGGTCAGCATCGTCTCGAACTCGCCTTCGCCCCAGCCGCGATGGAACGAGGCGCCGTGCAATTGCGCCAGCCGCGCCGCGTCGCGCAACGATGCCGGCTCGACCGCGGGCGTGCTGCCGCCGCCCCGCCACCGTGACAACCAGCCGATCATGTGCCTGAGAGCTGCGCGCTGGTCTGGAGTTGATCTTTCGGCGGCTTCGCATCCGGGGCGCGCAGATAGAACGGGCGCGCCGGCGCGCTCTCCGGGGTCACGGCGGCGCCGACCCAGGCGACCCAGTTGATGTCGGGCGCGGCCTGGGGATCGACCTGGACCGGCGGCGTTGCGTTCGCGGGCCAGCGCTCGGCGAGGATTTTTGCGGCATTGCCGACCAAGTGTAGCGCGCCGAATTGCGCGGCGCCGAGGGCTTCCGCGATCGGCGCCACCTTCGGCTTCACCAGCGGACTGCCGTCGCCGCCGACCACCTGGAAGTAGACATGATCGTGCCGCGCATCGATCGCCGACAGGATCGGATGCGCGCCATTCTCGGCGACAATGGGCGCAGCGTAGGCGGCGAGCGTCGTCAGTCCGACCACAGGCTTGTCAGCGGCGAGCGCGATGCCGCGTGCGGCCGAGAGGCCGACGCGCAGACCGGTGAAACTGCCGGGGCCGGTGGTGACGGCGATGCGGTCGAGCGCGGCAAAGGCGACGCCGCTCTGCTTCATCACCCGCGCGATCAGCGGCATCAGCGCCTCGGCGTGGCCGCGCTGCATCGGCTGCGACTCAAGGGCGATGGTATTGCCCGCTGATGTGTCGAGCACGGCAGCGGAGCAGGCGTCGAGCGCGGTGTCGATGGCGAGGATCAGCACGGGACGAACATTATGGCGAAAGGAATGCCAAGGCTACTTACAAGGCTAATTCCGGTTCGCCGGCTCACTGTTCGTTCCCCCTTGGTGGGTGGGCAAAGCGAAGCGTGCCCACCACTTCTTGCTCGACTATTGATGGTGGGCACGGCGCAAGTGCGTCTTTGCCTACCTGACGTAAATCACATCGGCCGGACTTCCTGCACGTCGGGCACATAGTGCCGCAGCAGGTTCTGGATGCCGTGTTGCAGTGTGGCCGTCGATGACGGGCAGCCGGCGCAGGAGCCCTTCATGTTGAGATAGACGATGCCGTCCTTGAAGCCGCGGAAGGTGATGTCGCCGCCGTCGTTGGCAACCGCCGGACGCACGCGGGTCTCGATCAGGTCCTTGATCTGCGCGACAGTCTCGGCGTCTTCCTCGTTGAAGAATTCGTCTTCCTCATCGCGGGCGTCATCGCTGCCAGCGGTACCGTCGGCGAGCAGCGGCGCGCCGGACATGTAATGCTCCATGATGGCGCCGAGGATCGCGGGCTTGAGGTGCTGCCAGTCGCCGTCCGCCTTGGTCACCGTGACGAAATCGGCGCCGTAGAACACGCCGGTGACGCCTGATACGGCGAACAGCCGTTCGGCGAGCGGCGAGCGCGTGGCGGATTCGGGGGTCGAGAATTCCAGGGTGCCGCTGTCGAGCACCGTGCGGCCCGGAATGAACTTCAGGGTCGCGGGGTTGGGCGTGGCTTCGGTCTGAATGAACATCTGCTGTCTCCGGCGTCGCCGGTTCAAGGCCGGCGCGTTGGGGTTCCCTTAACAGATGGCGACCCGAAAAGCACCGATCAAGGTGCAGGTCAGCAGTTCCAGGCCTGCATTAGGACAACGCGTCGATTTCGGCGTCGGTCAGGCCGCCGGGCACGATGGTGACCGGAATCGGGAATTCGCCCATGGCGTTGGCCATGGTGGTGATGATCGGCCCGGGCCCCTCGGCGCCCGGATTGGCGGCCAGCACCAGGACAGCGATGTCGGCGTCCTTGTCGATCACGTCGAGGATCTGCTCGGTCGGGTCGCCCTCGCGAATCACCCGCTCCGGGGTGATCGCGGCGATCCCGTTGGCACGGCCGGCGGCGCGGTCGAGCGCCTCATTGGCGGCTTCCTCGGCCTCCGCGCGCATGATGTCGGCAACACCCAGCCATTGCTGGTTCTGGTCCTCGGTCTCGATCACCCGCAGCATCACCACGCCGCCGCCGACCCGGATTGCCCACCGGCTGGCGTAATAGACCGCGCGGTCCCATTCCGCGGTGTCGTCAACGATGACGAGGCATTTTGGCTTGTGGCCGGTCTCGTAGCTGCGTCGCTGGGTGGTCATGCATGTCCCGGTGCTGAGCCAAACCGATGCATGGTGCCACACTCCCTCCCTGTTTGGGAGAGGGAGTGCCGCAGTTCCGGTTCGCCGCGTCAGCGCTGGCGGATGAAGCCGACGATGTCCTTGGTGGTGCGCATGGTCTCGTCGGCGATCATGCGGGCGCGGTTGGCGCCGTCGATCAGGATCGAATCCACATGGCCCGGATCGGCGACCAGCCGCTTCATCTCGCCGGCGATCGGCGACAATTTTGCGACGCAAAGTTCGACCAGCGCGTTCTTGAAGCTGGAGAATTGCCCGCCGCCGAACTGCGTCAGCACATCCTGTTTGCTGACGTCGGCAAGCGCCGCATAGATGCCGACGAGGTTGTCGGCTTCGGGGCGCGGCTCCAGGCCCTTCTCCTCCGACGGCAGCGGCTCCGGATCGGTCTTTGCCTTGCGGATCTTCTGCGCGATGGTCTCGGCGTCGTCGGTGAGGTTGATGCGCGAATTGTCAGACGGATCCGACTTCGACATCTTCTTGGTGCCGTCGCGCAGGCTCATCACCCGCGTCGCCGGTCCGGTGATGAACGGCTCCGGCTGCGGGAAAAACAGGCCCTCATTCAAGCCGAGGCCGCGGATCGAATCGCCGAAGTCGTTGTTGAACTTCTGCGCGATGTCGCGGGACAGCTCGAGATGCTGCTTCTGATCCTCGCCGACCGGCACGTGGGTGGCGCGGTACAAGAGAATGTCAGCCGCCATCAGCACCGGATAGTCGTAGAGACCGACCGAGGCGTTTTCGCGGTCCTTGCCCGCCTTCTCCTTGAACTGGGTCATCCGGCTGAGCCAGCCGACGCGCGCGACGCAGTTGAAGATCCAGGTCAGCTCGGAATGGCCGGCGACCTGGCTCTGGTTGAAGACGATATGCTTCTTCGGGTCGATGCCCGCGGCGATGAACGCAGCTGTCACCTCGCGGGTGTTGCGCGCGAGCTCGGCCGGGCCGCCCCAGACGTCGACGCCTTGGGTGATCGCGTGCATGTCGACGACGCAATAGATGCAGTTGTGAGTCTCCTGCATCTTCACGAAGTTGACGATGGCGCCGAGATAGTTGCCGAGGTGCAGATTGCCCGTCGGCTGGACGCCTGAGAAAACCCGTTCAACGAACGCCATGGTCTTAATTCCCGGAAATGGCCGCTTTGGCCGCGTCGTTTGCCACTTAAGCCCCCGGCGCGCAAGTCAGGCAGGGCGCTTTTGCCTGATCGCGCTCACCGCCTCGCGCCAGCCGGTGACGCCGAAAAGCTGCAAAAACAGCCCGTAGCTCGCCATGCCGGCGGAGATCAGCAGCAGCAAGCCTGCGGCCTGCACGAAACCGTGTGCGCTTGCGGCCGGCAAGGCGCCTGCCNGCCACAGCAACACGCCCATTACGGCTGCTGCGGCGAGGATCCGCGGCAGCCGGCGGCGGGCGTCGGCATCGATCGAGAAACCGAAGCCCGCCGCACCTTTTCGGATCAGCGACAGCGCGTTGCTCCAGGCGCCCAGCGCAATGCCGGCGGCGATCCCGTTGGTGCCGAAATAATGGCCGAGCAGGAAGGCGGTCACGATCGTGACCACGATGGCCTTCAGTGTCGCCAGCAGCGGCGTCAGCGTATCCTCGCGCGCGAAGAACGCCGGCGACAATGCCTTCACCAGCACATGCGCCGGCAGCGCGAGCGTCAGCCAGATCAGCGCTTGCGCAGTCGCCGCGGTGTCCGCAGTCGCGAACGCGCCGTGCTCGAACAGGACGCGCGCGATCGGTTCGCTCAGCACGATCAGGCCGAGCGTGGCGGGAAAGGCCAGCCCGACCGCGAGTTCGAGGCCACGCGATTCGGCATGCGCGATCGCGGTGCGGTCATCGCTGCGCACCGCGCGCGTCATCTCAGGGATCAGCACGGTGCCCATCGCGACGCCGACGATGCCGAGCGGCAGTTCGAGCAGGCGGTTGGCGAAATAGAGCCAGGACACCGCCGACGGCGAGGTGGATGCGATGATCGCGCCGGCGACCATTAGCCATTGCGGCGCGCTGCTGGCGACCATGCCGGGGATCGCGCGATCAAGGAACCCGCGCATCTCGCGATCGAAGGAGACCCGCAGCGGAGAGGCGACCTTGCCGCTGCGCAGCACCAGCATCGAGAGCTGCAGGAAGCCGGCGACGCCGATCGTTGCCGCCATGACCAAGGCGGCCTGAACCGGATCCTGCCGTCGCGCCAGCAGCACGGCCATCACAGCGATCAGCGCGATGTTGAACAGCAACGGCGAGAACGCCGTCAGGGCGAAGCGGCCCTGCGCATTGAGCAGCGCCATCATCACGGTGACGGGACCGGCGAAGGCGAGATAGGGCAGCATCAGCCGCGCGTCGTCGACCGCGAATTGCAGCGTGTCGCGGCCGATGAAGCCCGGCGCGATCGCTGCGATCACCAGCGGCATCAGCACGCCGAGCACGAGCGCGGCCGCGATCACGGCAGCGCTGACGGTGCCGAGCACACGGCCGGCAAAGGCGCGCGCCACTTCCGCGCCATCGCTGTCGCGCACCCTGAGCCAGGCCGGTACCAGCGCGGCGTTCAGCCCACCCTCGGACAGCAGCCGCCGCACCACGTTGACCAGCTGAAACGCCGCCAGGAAGGCATCCGCCACGGGGCCCGCGCCGAGCAGCGCCGCAATCACGGAATCGCGCACGAAGCCGAGCAGCCGCGAGGCCAGTGTTCCCGAGGAGACGGTGAGAAAGGAGCGGATCATTTGGGCTGTATAGCAGCAGGATGCGTTGCTGCCAGCAGGCACTCTCTCTGACCCGTCATCCTGAGAGGATGTGAATGTATGACTCTCGATGACGCAACATACTCGATGTCGTCCCGGCGAAAGCCCATAGGCGCTAAAATAGGATTTGCGCGTTGGATTTACGTGTGATTCCAAGAAGAGATGAGAAACGAATCGCTTGTGAACGAAGACTGGGCGCGTGTTGTTTCGCGGCTGGGCGGAGCTGAGGCTCTGGAGGCTGGCGCGCGGGAGACGAAGGCGTTTGTTCGCCCGCGCGAGATCAGCAATGCAGTCGATCTGCTGCGGCTGATCCTTGCGTATTGCCTGGGCACGAGAGGTCTGCGGTTGACGGCGGCATGGGCGACTTCGGTGGGCCTTGTCGATATCTCCAACGTGGCTCTGTTATACCGGCTGCGTCAGTCCGGGGATTGGCTTGCACAGCTGATAGGCCGGGCACTTGCGAGCGGTGCGCCGAAGGCAAGCCGCGGTCGACTGATCCGCATCGTTGACGCCACGACGGTCCCAAAAGCTGGAACCGGCGGCAGGCAGAAGAATGCGGTGTGGCGCATCCACAGTGCGTTCGATCTTCCGCAAGAACGTTTTGGTCACTTCGAGCTGACCGACGAACGCGCGGGCGAGACGCTGGACCGGATCCCGCTGATTGCCGGCGAGATCCGTCTTGCCGACCGCGCCTATCTGCAGCCGGAGCGCATGGCGTATCTGGTCGAGGCCGGTGCGGACTTCGTGATCCGCTCGGGCTGGAAGAGCGCTTGTTGGCTGGATCGCAAAGGCAATCTGATCGATCTCGTCGCCGAACTGCGCAAGGCCGCGGCACGCGGCATCATCGACCGGCCGATCTGGGTAAAACGCAAGTCTGGTGGAGCACCGCTTGCTGTGCGTTTGGTTGCCGTCAAGAAACCTGCAGATGCGGCTCAGGCTGCACGGCGCAAGGCACGCAGGACGGCTCAGAAGGGAGGCCATCGTCTCTCCAGGCAAACGCTTGATGCTGCGGATTGGGTGATCCTGGTGACCTCGCTCAAGCCCGAGGACTTCACAACCGCTGATCTGCTTGCCCTTTACCGGCTGCGATGGCGGATCGAACTCGGCTTCAAGCGGCTGAAGAGCCTGATTGGCTTGAAAGGACCTCCAGGAACTGACGAGCGGTCTGCCAGACCCCATATCCTCGCTCACCTGCTGATCATTCTTCTGCTCGAGCCGCTTGTCGACGAACTCGAGGACTCTCCCCGCTTGGCCGAAGCCGCCTAACCAGACCTGCAGCATGGCGCCTGCTCCGTCAGCTCATCGCCTCCCTGCTCCAAGCCATCATTCCCCAGCCCACAATCGCGCGTCTGCGCAGAGCCAGCCTCGCTCTCCAACGACATCTGCGCGAGCCTCCCAGACGTAA
>NZ_JYMT01000014.1 GCF_000938305.1 Bradyrhizobium sp. LTSP885 | reverse complement strand
CGTGTGATTCCAAGAAGAGATGAGAAACGAATCGCTTGTGAACGAAGACTGGGCGCGTGTTGTTTCGCGGCTGGGCGGAGCTGAGGCTCTGGAGGCTGGCGCGCGGGAGACGAAGGCGTTTGTTCGCCCGCGCGAGATCAGCAATGCAGTCGATCTGCTGCGGCTGATCCTTGCGTATTGCCTGGGCACGAGAGGTCTGCGGTTGACGGCGGCATGGGCGACTTCGGTGGGCCTTGTCGATATCTCCAACGTGGCTCTGTTATACCGGCTGCGTCAGTCCGGGGATTGGCTTGCACAGCTGATAGGCCGGGCACTTGCGAGCGGTGCGCCGAAGGCAAGCCGCGGTCGACTGATCCGCATCGTTGACGCCACGACGGTCCCAAAAGCTGGAACCGGCGGCAGGCAGAAGAATGCGGTGTGGCGCATCCACAGTGCGTTCGATCTTCCGCAAGAACGTTTTGGTCACTTCGAGCTGACCGACGAACGCGCGGGCGAGACGCTGGACCGGATCCCGCTGATTGCCGGCGAGATCCGTCTTGCCGACCGCGCCTATCTGCAGCCGGAGCGCATGGCGTATCTGGTCGAGGCCGGTGCGGACTTCGTGATCCGCTCGGGCTGGAAGAGCGCTTGTTGGCTGGATCGCAAAGGCAATCTGATCGATCTCGTCGCCGAACTGCGCAAGGCCGCGGCACGCGGCATCATCGACCGGCCGATCTGGGTAAAACGCAAGTCTGGTGGAGCACCGCTTGCTGTGCGTTTGGTTGCCGTCAAGAAACCTGCAGATGCGGCTCAGGCTGCACGGCGCAAGGCACGCAGGACGGCTCAGAAGGGAGGCCATCGTCTCTCCAGGCAAACGCTTGATGCTGCGGATTGGGTGATCCTGGTGACCTCGCTCAAGCCCGAGGACTTCACAACCGCTGATCTGCTTGCCCTTTACCGGCTGCGATGGCGGATCGAACTCGGCTTCAAGCGGCTGAAGAGCCTGATTGGCTTGAAAGGACCTCCAGGAACTGACGAGCGGTCTGCCAGACCCCATATCCTCGCTCACCTGCTGATCATTCTTCTGCTCGAGCCGCTTGTCGACGAACTCGAGGACTCTCCCCGCTTGGCCGAAGCCGCCTAACCAGACCTGCAGCATGGCGCCTGCTCCGTCAGCTCATCGCCTCCCTGCTCCAAGCCATCATTCCCCAGCCCACAATCGCGCGTCTGCGCAGAGCCAGCCTCGCTCTCCAACGACATCTGCGCGAGCCTCCCAGACGTAAACGCCGCTATCAGGCCATGATCAAACTATCTTAGCGCCTATGGGCTTTCGCCGGGACCCAACCACAGGACGTTGGGATTTCACTCGCTGTGGCCGAAGCCACCGCAACAACCGACGCAAGCCGTATCGATGTCTGGAGTTTCGAACGAATAGGCGGTGGAACCGTCCCTGCAATCGTTAACGAAGTCTCGCATCGTCCCTGTAAGCAACTGAAATTGCTTCATAAAATGGCTCAGTTGTAGTTAACAACTTTTAGGCAACTCCTTCCCCCTAGAGTCGGTGCGTTGCAGCTTACTGCTTCCGCAGTAAGCGTCACGCCGCGTTGCGTTCCTACGGTTGACGGGCCGAAGCATGTCCTAGGCTCACCTTAGCGCGGGCGATCGCGGCGCTCTAACTGCCCGATGGACCTCATGTCGGGTTAGGAGGCTGACTTGACTAGAAAGACTCTTTCTAGGCGGCTTTACACACAGCGGCGCGGAATTGATTTTGGTCCGCAGAAAATCCTAAGGGAAACGGGACATGTCGTAAGCGCTGTAGGGAAATGGCCTGGCATCGTAATCATATTGACGACACTCGCACTATGGTTCGGCGTCAGTGTTGTTAGCGTCCTCGCACTATCACATGGAGTGACATCGCTTCGGGATACGGTCGCGACCGTCATGCAAGAGCCTGTAGCCCGGATGAAGCGAAGCGAAATCCGGGTTCGCTCGCATGAGTGAAAACCCGGATTGCGCTGCGCTCCATCCGGGCTACGCTCCTCGCCGCTAAAACTCGCCGTGCACCCGCCCCGAGATGACGTGCGCCGGGCCGCGGTCGGCGTTGTAGGCGGGATTGGCGATGAACTGGTAATCCGCGGTCAGCGTCAGGTTCTTGTTCACTTGGTACGCGTAATAGGTCTCGAAGATGCCTTCGTTGCGGTAGTTGAGCGCGCCGTCGCCGATCAAGAGACCAAGGCCGCCGGCGGCGAGGAAATCGCGATGCGCGGCGGATAGCCCGTTGATCGCGCCGCCGACGCCGATCGTGTCGTTCGGCCGTCCCCAGTAGCTGCCCTTCACAGACACGCCGCCCGAGACGCTGCGGTCGATGTCGGTGAACGACAGGATTTCGGTCTGTCCGTCGTTCCAGCTCAGGCGACCGAACAATCCGACGTCGGTTGCGATCTGCTGCTCGGCATTGATGTAGAAGCCGTATTTCAGATTGTCCTTGCGGATGCCGGCCATCACGGCGTTGATGTCGAGCGCCGGATCCGCGCCTTCGATCGCCAGCGCCTGATTGTAATTGCCGGTGTTGCCGCGATTGCCGAATACGCCGACGCGCAATTTGCCGGGCTGGTCGAAGATCGCATAGCGGCCCTCGAACTCCACCACGGCGCCACCGGTGCTGAACACCAGCGTGTCGCTGTTCGGCGCATTCGGCACCTGGAACAGGCCGGCACGCACCGCCCAGTCCTTGCGGTTCAACTCGACCACCGCGCCGCGCGTATAGCCGGGCAGGTCGGCGGGGAAGTCGTAGGCCGCGGACGACCACATCGCCCAGTTCATGAAGTCGGCGCGCGGATCCTTGGCGTAGGAATTGCCGTCGAAGAAATCACCGACCGCGAAACGGCCGACGACGACGGTGAGGCGATCGATGTCACGCTTGCCCGCCAGTTGGTTGGCGCCATCGGCCACGTCCTCCTGCTCGCCGCCGAAGCCGAAGGTCTGCTTGAAGTAGTAGCGCTGCGGCCGGATCTTCGGATACTCCGCGCCGGCCTTCTGGGCTTCGCCGTTGGGGAAGCCGGCGATGCCGAGCGTGCCGTTGAGGCCAAAGCCCTGCGCGGTCTCGGCGTTGAAGTAGAACTCGCCGCCCTCCCAGAGCCGCACGCCGAGGAACGCCGTCGTGGTCCAGGTCTGCTGCACCTGGCCCCCGCCCGGAAGGCTGTCGGTGCCGGCATAGGGCGAACGAAACGCCGGGTAGCCTTGTCCGATGAACGTGGTCTGTCCGTGCAGGTTCCAGTCGTTGGACTCCGGCGGGACGCTTTGCGTCGGCGTCGCCGACCATGGCGCATCGCCCAACTGATAGTTCAGGCCGAATTTCAGCAGATGGATGCGC
Source organism: Bradyrhizobium sp. LTSP885 (assembly GCF_000938305.1). GTDB lineage: Bacteria > Pseudomonadota > Alphaproteobacteria > Rhizobiales > Xanthobacteraceae > Bradyrhizobium. Next base: position 53,510 of record NZ_JYMT01000014.1, on the reverse strand, counting down.
GGGTCGATGGTGACGCCGGGCATGCCGAAGTCGGCCAGGCCCATCGTCCGGCGCGACAGGTCGATGTAGTCGTATTCGAGCTTGGCGGTCCAATGGCCGCCCACCGCGAACTCGGCGCCGGCGCCAGCCGTCCACCCGGTTTGATACTGGCCCGGCTCCGACAGGACGTTGCCGGTCGCGTCGTTGACCCTGACCTCGCTGTGTCCCCAGGCGAAGCCGCCGGTGAGATAGGGCATCCAGGTGCCAAAGGCATAGCCGATGCGGCCGCGTACCGTGCCGACATAGTCGATCGATGCGTTGAAGGGCGCCAGCGCACGCCGCGGCAGGTCGACGGGGCTTGTGAAGGTCGCGTCGGCCTCGACACCGAGCACGAAGCGGTTGGCGAACTGCCTGTTATAGCCGGCCTGGAAGCCGCCGATCCCGCCTGTGATGGTCGACGGAAGGAAGACGCTCTGCTCGGGAAGCGGATTGGTGCCGGGGCCGAGGCTGCCGTCGCCGTAGCCGATATGACCGCCGATGTAAAAGCCGGTCCAGCCGTAGACCGCGCTGGTGGCAGGAGACTTGACGGCGATATCGGCCGCTGCTGCCGGCGTGCCGAATGCGGCCGCGCCGAGCGCGGCGCCGGCGGCGATCTGGACCCGGAAAAGGCGGACGCAGGTCATGACGCGGCGTTGTCCGGCGAGGTGGCGATACCGCCTGCCATCACTGCAGATTTGGCGGCCGCTTGCCACCCAAGATTTGAAGTCATCGCCCGCCGTCCCCGGTCTGATCTGGGTAGGTCCACTCGAAGTCAGATCAGCAACCACCGCCTCCAATTTCGTATTGCAAATAATTCGCAATAGCAATTGAACGCCGCCCCTTACCTCCTCGATTTGCACGCAACTATGACAACCGTGCAACAGCACCGGCCGCTTGGCTTCGGCGACCCGGCCGATTGCCTTCCGATCACTCAATCCGATCACCGTCGTCATCCTTCTTCGCCCTTTCGGGCTCCGGTCCTGATTTTGTCCCCAGTGCGACCGCCGCACCGGCGCGTTCGAAAAATCCTGCCGCCGCCAGCGCCGCCCGCAGCTCGGTGCCCGAGATGATGCGCCGCTGATACAGCGCGGTCGCGCTGCGCAGGATGACGCAGGCCAGCCTGAGCAGCAGGATCGCGCCCGATCGCCGGCCTCTGGTCACGCCCCCACCGTCGCCAACTGGACGATGCGGAGCAGCACGAGGCCGGCGGCGACGATCAGATAACCGCGCAGCACGATCATCCATATCCGGCTCAGCGGGCTGAGGCGCGCCGGCGGAAGCTGGCTAAGCGGAGGCATCCGCCATGTGTCGCGATCGAGCTGCGGCCGGGTGCGCGTGAAACGGAAGGCTGCGTTCCGGCGCGACGACATCCCGGTGAGCTTGACAGCCGCCGTGACCGCCAGAGCCAGCCCGCTGCCGCCTGCGAGGATGCCGATGATCCATTGCTCGCTGAGATCGGGGAACAGCACCGCGGCGGTCAGGATCACCGAGAGCATCACCAGTGCCGCGACCACCGCGCCGGTGAACAGGTTCAGCCCGACCGAGTTGACCCAAGGGCCGAGGATGTGGCGGTCGTTGCAGAGCAGCAGCAGGAACACGGTCGCGCTCGGCAACAGCACGCCGGCCAGCGTCTGCACCGCGTTGGTCAAGAGCCCAAGCGGCGTGCCCGGTGTCAGCACCAGCACGGCAGCGAGCACGATCAGGCCGCAATAGACGGCGTAGAAGCCCTTCGCATCCCACGGCTTGCGATGCAGCGAGTGCTTGACCGCAAACACGTCGCCGATCGCGTAGGCCGTCGCCAGCGAGACCGCCGCCGCGCCGATGATGCAGGCATCGAGCAGCGCGAGGGCAAACAGCACCGCCGGAAGCCGGCCGGCATATGTCTCGAGGCCCTTGGCGGTCCCCAGCGCGTCGGTGTAGTTGCCGAATTCGGGCCGTCCGCCGAAGATTTCCGCGCAGAAAGCGATCATCGCGACAGCACCGACGACGACAAGGACGATTCCGAAGCAGAGATCCAGCCGCTCGTAACGGATGAAGCGCGGCGTGATCCGCTTGTCGACGATGTAGCTCTGCTGGAAGAACAATTGCCATGGCGCCACCGTGGTGCCGACGATGGCGACGATCAGCAGCATGACCTCGCTCAGCTTGGCATCCTTCGGCATCTTCGGCACCAGGAAGTCGGTGGCGATCTGGCCGATCGGTGGATGCACCATCAGGATGATGGGCACCAGCAACAGGCTGCCGGCGACCAGCACGATGCCGAAGCGTTCGAAGCGGCGGAAATTGCCGGTCGACACCGCGATCATGACGATCGCAGCGGAGGCCAGCACGCCCCAGAACTGCGACAGGCCGAGATAGTTGAGCGCGAGCGTGATGCCGATGAATTCGGTCACGATCGTCAGCGCGTTCAACAGCAGGAGGTCGATGACGCTGAAGGCGCCCCAGAACTTGCCGAAGCGTTCGAAGATCAGCCGGGCGTGGCCGACGCCGGTGACCGCGCCGAGCCGCACCACCATCTCCTGGTTGACGTAGAGCACCGGGATCAGGAGCATCAGCGTCCACAGCAAGGTGGTGCCGTAGTTCTGTCCGGCCTGGGTGTAGGTGCCGAACGCGCCGGCATCGTTGTCGCCGACCATGACGATCAGGCCGGGGCCGACGATCGCCAGCAGGGTCTTCAGCCGCGCGAGGAATGTCGTGCGCGGCGCGATATCATCTTGCGCGATGCTGCCGAGTGCGCCGTGGATGTCGCCGGCATGGGCCGTATCAAGAATGGCCGTTGGGGTGGTGTTGGTCTCGGTCATGTCAGCGTCTCCTCGCCGCCCGTCGGGCACGGCGCGAGGAACGCGGGACGCGCTTTATGCGCTCACGCGACCTCCGCTGCCGTGAGCAGCGGCATTTCCAGATGTCATGTCGGTTTGGAGTCCCGTTGCTGTGCCGCGATGGCGCGCAACGGGACAACTAGGTCCTTCGTCCATGATCGCCTCCTAAGCGCGCGCCGCGGTCATCACGGCCCGACGCATGGTGATCGACCGCGGGCCGACAAGCCGGCCCGCGCGTCGCTGTTGATCGGGGTTATTGTCCTCGACGGACCACCGGCATTCCAGGCGGCCGTCGATCAGGATCCAATGACAGGCCGGGGTTGGACGCCGGCGGCGGCCCTCCGGGCGGCGAAAGCCCGGGAGGTTGTCATTGCAATGCGTGGCCGCGACAGTCGACGGCGTCATACACCGCGGCTTGAACGGCCGGAATTTTGCGAGTTTCGTGACATCGCTCACCTCCACGTCCGCTGGTCGCGGCAGGCCGGTGAGGATCGGATGGTCAGCCGAAGTGCTGCCGCCCATCCACGCGGCAACAGCCTGCGCGATCAGTGCTGATATCCTGCGGCGGCAGGAGTCCCGTCATCGTCGGGGTACTGTCGCCTGAGTTGCTACTGCCCATTTGCCTTCTTCTGGCGCGTGGCCGGGGCGAAAGCCCCGGTGTGGAACGGAATGTTCCGACGATCGGGCACTACGCCCGGCTCAGAATGCTGTCAAGTTGATTCCGCTATCCTCCCGGGAGGATCGCGATTATCCTCCCGGGAGGATAGGAGAACCGTATGTCCGACGACCACCCGCATGCTGCGATCGCCCGTCGCCTGAAGCGTGCCAACGGCCATCTCGAGACCATCGTCGAGATGATCGAGCAGGGGCGTCCGTGCGCCCAGATCGCCCAGCAATTGCAGGCCGTGGAGAGCGCGATCGAGAGCGCCAAGAAGGCGCTGATCCACGATCACATCGGCCACAGCCTGGAAGATACGCTTCGAGCCTCAGGCTCGAAGGGCCGGGCGGTGCTGCGGGACTTCAGGCTGATCGCAAAATATCTGTGATCGCAGAGCGTTTTCGAGCGAAGTGGATACCGGTTCGCGTGAAGAAAACGCGTCAAAACGAGAGTCTCGGAAAAGGTTGACCCGCCCGGGGGGACGACCGGGCGGGTCGGTGTGCGACACGGGGTGGATGAGGCCCCGCGCCGTACGCAGTATCCGCAGCCTTAAGATGTCACCTGATCAATAGCAGGAGCGCACGCGGCCGATGTAGTTGCCGTAGGCGTCGAACTGGCGAACCCAGCCGCAGCGGCGATAGCCGTCATTGTAGTAGCCGTCATTGTAGCTGTTCTGGGCGGCGATCGCGCTGCCGACGACGGCGGCGCCGACGATGCCCGCGCCGATGCCCCAACCCAGGCCGAACGGCTTGGCATCAGCTTGCGAGGTGGTGGACGCGATGGTGCCGGTCACGGCGAGCGCGGTGAGGGCGATGGCGGCAATCCTGGACTTGATCGACATTGAGAAACTCCATCCTGTGTGGGCGCGGCGCCGGTGTGGTCCGCATGCCCGTTGGACGGGGGCTGCTCAATTCCGGTTCGAAGCGGGTCCAGGAAATACGGTTTCGTGAATTGTTTCGTCGTGGCCGCCGAACGCAACAATTCAGGGTCTATCGATGGCCCAGAAATGTTTCGGGATCGACGCGGTCGAGCTCGTCGAGCAGCTCGCAGAAGGCGCGCGCGCCGTGCTCGAGCAGCGCCTCGCCCTTGTCGGCCGAGGCCTTGGTCGCATCGCCGATCGCGCCGCTCGGATGGAGGTCCTGGGCCTGCCAGGCGAATGGCGCCGGCCGCTGCGTCGACAGCCAGCGGTGTTTTTTCTCGATCGCGACGCTCGCCGGTCGAAAATCCGCGATCGCATCCCGCCGGACATGCTGCGGATATTTCGCCAGCATGATCGAGGTTTCGACGGCGCCGCCATGGATGCCGTGGCGCAGCTCCTCGGCGTCGAACAATCCGTCCGGAACGCCAAACCGCGACCAGCTCGTGGTGACGACAAGCATCCCCTGCTGTGCGCGCAAATCCTGTGCCACCAGCGACATCGCGGCCGAGTTGCCGCCATGGCTGGTCACGATCACGAGCTTCTTCACGCCGGCGAGCGCCACGCTTTCGCCGAGCGACATCCAGCTCCGCAGTGCAATCTCCGTCGGCAGCGTCAGCGTGCCGGGAAAGTCGACATGCTCGGTCGAGATGCCGACCGGTTGCAGCGGCAGAAAGGTCACCGGCACTGTGGCGGCGAGCCGTTCGCGGACCTGTGCGAGGTACGCCTCGCCGATCATGACGTCGGTTCCGAGTGGCAGATGCGGCCCGTGCTGTTCGGTCGCGGCCAGCGGCAGCACCGCGATCCAGCGCGTAGCCGCACCCAGGTCCGCATCTTGGGCGATGTCGGGCCAGTGGATGGCGGTCCAGTCACGGGGTGGAAGTTGAGAAGTCATCAAGCCAGACGTTTCAATACAGGCGTTTCATTGGATGAATTTGCAGGGTAGTTTGTTGGTCCATTTCGAGGGCGTTCCACGTCCCCCAGCTTCCATCATGGGCCAGAATGATCGACGGAGTCCAACCATGAACCGGGCCTTTTTGCCGCGAGCGTTAACCACAGGCCTGCTGGCCGTCGCTATGTCCGCCTTGATATCCGCCTTGGCAGCCCTGGCTGCCTTGGCGCCCGCGCCCGCGCACGCGCAGACCCTGGACAAGGTCTCGTTCGGGACCAATTGGGTCGCCGAAGCCGAGCATGGCGGGTTCTTCCAGGCGGTCGCCGACGGCACCTACAAGCAATACGGCCTCGACGTGTCAATCGTGCCCGGCGGCCCCAACGAGAACAACCGCATGCTGCTGATCGCGGGCAAGCTCGACTTCTTCATGAGCGCGAACTCGCTGCAGACCTTCGACGCCGTCACCAACAACGTGCCGCTGGTCGCGGTCGCCGCCATGTTCCAGAAGGACCCGCAGGTCTTCCTGACCCACCCCGAGGTCAAGGTCACCAAGATCGAGGACTTGAAGCCACTGACGCTGCTGGTCTCGAAAGAGGGCATCGTCACCTATTTCCAATGGATGAAATCCAAATACGGCTTCAGCGAGAGCAAGGTGAAGCCGTACACCTTCAACGCGCAGCCCTTCATCGTGAACAAGGATATCGCGATGGAAGGTTACGTCACCTCGGAGCCTTACGCGGTGGAGAAGGCAGCCGGCTTCAAGCCGAATGTCGTCCTGATCGCCGATTACGGCTTCAACGCCTATTCGACCCTGATCGAAACCCGCCGCGATCTCGTCGACAAGAAGCCGGACCTCGTGCAGCGCTTCGTCGATGCCTCTGTTGTCGGCTGGTATCATTATCTCTACGGCGACAACTCGGCCGGCAATGCGATGATCAAGAAGCTCAATCCCGACATGACCGACGAACTGCTGGCCTATTCGGTCACCAAGATGAAGGAATACGGCATCGTCGATTCCGGCGACACCGCCAAGAACGGCATCGGCGCCATGACCGATGAACGGATGGCGAACTTCTTCGACAAGATGGTGAGCGCCGGCGTGGTCAAGAGCACCATCGATTATCGGCAGGGATATACGCTGCGCTTCGTCAACAAGGCGGTCGGCGTCGAGCTCAGGCCGAAGAACTGACGGCCGGGACGCGCGTGATGGCGGAGCCTGCGTTGCCGGGAGCCGAGGCGGATGCCGCCGGCCTCGCCGTCCGCCTGCGCGGCGTCACCAAGATCTATGACAACGGCGTGACGGCGCTCGGGCCGCTCGACCTCGAGGTGAGGCGTGGCGAGTTCGTCTCGCTGCTCGGGCCGTCGGGCTGCGGGAAATCGACCGCGCTGCGGTTGATCGCAGGCCTATCAGCGCCGAGCGCCGGCTCGGTCGACGTGTCCCGCCATGGTGCACGGCAGCACGGCAGCCACGGAATCGGCTTCGTGTTCCAGGAGCCGACGCTGATGCCGTGGGCCAGCGTGCGCGACAATGTCCGCCTGCCGCTGAAGCTCGCGCATACGCCTGCGCGTGACGCCGACGCACGTATCGGCGATGCGCTCGATCAGGTCGGGCTCACGGAATTCGCCAAGGCCTATCCGCGCGAATTGTCCGGCGGCATGAAGATGCGGGTGTCGCTGGCGCGCGCGCTGGTCACTGACCCCGACATCCTGCTGATGGACGAACCGTTCGCCGCGCTGGACGAGATCACGCGTTTCCGCCTCAACAATGATCTGTTGTCGCTGTGGCGCAATCTGAACAAGACCGTGATCTTCGTGACCCATTCGGTGTTCGAGTCGGTCTATCTCTCGCAGCGCGTGATCGTGATGACCGCGCGCCCGGGCCGGATCGGTGCCGAGTTTCGCATCACCGCATCGGAGCCGCGCGGCGAGGAATTCCGCACCTCGGCGCAATACGCAGCCCACTGCCGCGAGGTCTCGACCGCGCTGGCGCCGTCCTATGCAGGGCAGGCGGGCGCATGAGGTCTCCGCAAGACATCGTCCGCATCCTGCTCCCCGTCGTGGTGTTTGCCGCCGGGCTCCTGGTCTGGGAACTGACCGTCCGGGCCTATGGCATCCAGCCCTATGTGCTGCCGAGCCCGCTATTGGTGCTGAAGACGCTGGTCGCGGATTGGCCGATCCTTGCGCAATCGCTCGGCGTCACGCTCTTGACCACGCTCGAGGGCTTTGTGGCGGCCGCGATCGGCGGCGTCGCGCTGGCGCTGCTGTTCAACCAGTCGAAATGGCTGGAATACTCACTGTTCCCCTACGCGGTCATCCTGCAGGTCACGCCCGTGATCGCGATCGCGCCGTTGCTTTTGATTTATCTGCAGCAGCAGACCGCCGTCATTGTCTGCGCCTGGATCGTCGCGTTCTTCCCGGTGCTCTCGAACACGACGCTCGGGCTCAGCTCGGTCGATCGCAATCTGGCCGGTCTGTTCCAGCTCTATGGCGCATCACGGCTGCAGTCGCTGTTGTTCCTGAAGCTGCCTGCCGCGCTGCCCTATATCCTTGGCGGATTGCGCATCGCCGGCGGGCTGTCGCTGATCGGCGCCGTGGTCGCTGAGATCGCGGCTGGCAGTGCCGGCGCCGGCTCGGGCCTTGCCTTCCGGATCGCGGAATCCGGCTACCGCCTCAATATTCCCCGCATGTTCGCAGCGCTGCTGCTGCTCTCGCTGGCCGGGATTGTCATCTATGGGGTGCTGGCGCTAATTTCGCACCTCATGTTACGACGCTGGCACGAAAGTGCGTTTGGAAAGGAAAGCTGATGGCCCCGATTTCTTCCGAAAAGATCGATCTGCTGGTTTACGGACCGATCCGGCCAATTATCGAGAACGGCTTTCCCGATCAATACGTTCTGCACCGGGCGGAAAGCCGTGGCGACCTCGAACGCCTGACGCCTGAAATCCTCGGCAAGATCCGCGGCATCGCCGTCACCTACCACACGATGGCGACCGACAAGACCGCGCTGGCGCAATTCCCCAAGCTCGAGATCGTTGCGAGCTTCGGCGTTGGCTACGACCACGTCGATTCCGCCTACGCGCGCGATCACAATATCGTGGTGACCAACACGCCCGACGTGCTGACCGAGGAGGTCGCCGACGTCGCGATGGGGCTCCTGATCGCGACCTTGCGCGAATTCGTCAAGGCCGACCGTTACGTGCGCTCCGGCCTGTGGCAGACCCAGAACTATCCGCTCAGCGTCGGCTCGCTGCGCGACCGCAAGGTCGGCATCGTCGGCATGGGCCGGATCGGCCAGGCGATCGGGCGGCGGCTGGAAGCCTCGCGCGTTCCGGTGTCGTACCACTCGCGCAATCCATCCAAGGACGTCTCCTACAAGCATTATCCCGATCTGATCGAGATGGCGAAGGCGGTCGATACCTTGATCGTCATCGTGCCGGGCGGCGCCTCGACGGCGAAGATGATCAACGCCGAGGTGTTCAAGGCGCTTGGGCCCCGCGGCGTGCTGATCAATGTCGCGCGCGGCTCCGTGGTCGATGAGCCGGCGCTGGTCGCGGCGCTGAAGTCGGGCACGATTCTGGCCGCCGGCCTCGACGTGTTCGCGGCCGAGCCGAACGTGCCGGACGAATTGAAGGCGATGCAGAATGTCGTGCTGCTGCCGCATATCGGTTCGGCGTCCGTGGTGACGCGCAACGCGATGGATCAGCTCGTGGTCGACAACATCAGGACCTGGTTCGCCGGCAAGCCGCCGCTGACGCCGGTCGCAGAAACCCCGGTGAAGGACCGCTGATGCAATTGTCCCGCTGCATCGTCGCACTTGCGCTGCTGCTCGCCGGCGGCCTGCCGGCGGTGGCGCAGGACGTCAGGACGTTGCAGAAGGACATGATCGGGCAGTGGGAGCTCGCCACCACCGACCGCAGCAAGACCTGCGTCGTGACGCTGAAGGGCGATGCGACGCCGCAGGGTTTCAAGCTCGAGCTCGAGCCGTCTTGCGCCACAGCCTTGCCCTACACCAAGGACATCGCGGCCTGGAGCATCAAGGGCCTCGGCGACATCGTGCGGCTGCAGAACGCCGGAGGCGACGCGGTGATCGACTTCACCGAGGTCGAGAGCGGCATCTTCGAGGGGCTGCGCACCAATGAGGGCGTCTACATCCTGCAAAACCTCGCTGCGGCCCGCTCGCTCGCCAAGTCGATGGACCAGATGATCGGCGACTGGTCGATGGTCCGCGGCAACGGCCAGGTGATCTGCGGCCTGACGCTGACCAACACCGACGCCGGCAACGACAATTTCCAGGTCTTCCTGAAGCCGAAATGCGACCCCGCGATCGCAGCCTTCAACCCGGCGCTGTGGCGGCTCGAGCACGGCCAAATGCTGCTGATGTCCGCCAAGGGCGAGACCTGGCAGTTCGAGGCCGACGACAACGCCCAGTGGCGCCGGGTTCCGGATAGCGCCGATCCGCTGATGATGCTGCGGGATCAGTAGGGGTGGTCCCGTAGCCCCCGCCAAAAAGCCGGTGTCGTCCCTGCGAAAGCAGGGACCCATAGCCACGATTGCCAATTGGTCTTGCACCGCTGTGGCCACAGCCCGCTTCAACAACTCGACCCTGTGGTTATGGGTCCCTGCTTTCGCAGGGACGACGATGGGGAGGGGACGCCTAAATAATCCCCTCGCGCCTGTCGATCCGGCAATTCCCGGATCGTCGTCTCCCATAGCGAGCCGATTTTGCGGCTATGATCGCCGCAGCTCGCCCAAACAGGAGCTTTTCATGCGTTTTATGTCGATTGTCACCTCGCCGCAGCCGGCGGCGCAGCCGACCCCGGCGCTGCTGGAGGCCATGCACAAGCTCGCCGACCGCGAGATCAAGGCCGGCCGCATGGTCGATACCGGAGGCCTGATGCCGCTCGCGACCGGCGCGCAGGTGCGCGTTGCCGACGGCAATCTCAGCGTCGTCGACGGCCCCTTTGTCGAGGCCAAGGAAGTGATCGGCGGCTACGCGATCTTCGAGCTGCGCAGCAAGGAAGAGGCGGTGGCGCTCGCGGTCGAGTTCATGCAGCTCCACAAGGACCACATGCCAGGCTGGGTAGGCACCTGCGAGGTTCGCGCGTTCGCCGGCTTCGCCGGTCAGTTTCCGGAATAGCAAGGGAGGACAGATAATGCGCTTCATGTATGTCCTGGTGGCCGAGAAACCGATGATGCCGAATCCTGCATTGCGGGAGGCGATCCAGAAGATGGCCGAGCGTGAGGTCCAGGCCGGCCGCATGCTCGACACCGGTGCGTTGCTGCCGCGCACCGCCGGTGCCGAGGTGCGGATCAAGGATGGCAAGCTCAGTGTCATCGACGGTCCGTTCCTGGAAACCAAGGAAGTCGTCGGCGGCTACGCCGTCTTCGAGCTGAAGGACAAGGAGGAGGCGGTGGCGCGCGCGGTCGAGTTCATGCAGCTCCATATCGACCACCAGCCGGATTGGGACCTGTCATGCGAGGTTCGCCCTTTTATCGGCCCCTGACCGGCGCATTCGCCGCATGCCGGTGGCGGCCGTGACGGACGACGACGTCCAGCGCACCATCCTCGGTGTCTGGCGCATCGAGCAGCCGCGGCTGATCACCAGCCTGTCGCGGATGCTGCGCGACGTGCCGCTCGCCGAGGATCTGACCCAGGAAGCCCTGATCGCGGCGCTGGAGCACTGGCCGGTCGCTGGCGTGCCGGACAAGCCGGGCGCCTGGCTGATGGCGACCGCCAAGCGGCGCGCGCTCGACCATTTGCGCCGCAACCGCATGCTCAGCCAGAAGCACGGCATGCTGGCGCACGATCTGGCGCAGGAGCAGCAGACCATGCCCGATTTCGATTCCGCGCTCGACGACGACATTGGCGACGAATTGCTGCGGCTGATCTTCACCGCCTGCCATCCGCGCCTGTCGCGCGAGGCCCGCGCGGCGCTGGCGCTCCGGATGATCTGCGGCCTCACCACCGAGGAGATTGCCCGCGCATTCCTGGTCGCCGAGGCGACCATCGCCCAGCGCATCGTGCGCGCCAAGCGCACGCTGTCGGACTCCGGCCTCGCCTACGAGACGCCGCGCGGCGAGGAGCTGTCGGAGCGGCTCGCCTCGGTGCTCGAGGTCGTCTATCTCATCTTCAACGAGGGCTATACCGCGGCGCGCGGCGACGAATGGCTGCGGCCGCAGCTCTGCAACGAGGCGCTCCGGATGGGCCGGGTGCTGACCTCGATCGCATCGCAGGAGCCGGAGGCGCACGGGCTGCTCGCGCTGATGGAGCTCAACGGCTCGCGGATCGCGGCGCGCACCGATGCCGATGGCGAGCCGATCCTGCTGATGGACCAGAACCGCGCGCTGTGGGACCTCCTGCAGATCCGCCGCGGGCAACTGGCGCTGGCGCGCGCCTGTGAGCTCGGCGGTGGCGGTGGATTCTACGCGCTGCAGGCCGCGATCGTCGCCTGCCACGCTGGCGCCGAGACGGCTGACGCGACCGACTGGCCGCGCATCGCTGCGCTCTATGGCGATCTTGCCGCGCTGGTGCATTCGCCCGTGATCGAGCTCAATCGCGCGGTCGCAATCGGCATGGCAGAAGGCCCGCAGGCCGCGCTCGCGATCGTCGACGGCCTCGCGGATGAGCCGGCGCTGAAATCCTATCATCTGCTGCCAAGCGTGCGCGGCGATCTGCTGCAGAAACTCAGTCGTTTTGACGAAGCGCGCGCCGCATTCGAGGACGCCGCCGCGCTTGCCGGCAACACGCGCGAGCGCGATCTGCTGCTGCGTCGCGCGGCCGTGGCCGCACGCGCTGTATCACGCGACGTGAGCACGCATAAGTGAGGTGAGCACGCAGCTCAGGCACCTTCTCCCCTTGTGGGAGAGGGTGGGGAGAGGGGTGGCCCCGGGCGAGATGATCGAAGGAAGTGCCCTCTACTCAAGAAGAGGGCAACGAAATGCAAAGCTCGGGCAAATCATGTCGCGAGAATGCGGACGTATGACTCACAAATCGCGCAACAAATTCGCTGTCGTCCCGGGCTTGACCCGGGACCCATAACCACAAATGCGAATTGTCTTGCGACGCTGGAGCCCCATCTCACTTCAACAACGCAACCCGGTGGTTATGGGTCCCGCCCTTCGCCGGGACGACATTGTGGGTGTGGCGCGTCGCGTGCCAATTCGTGCGCATTCCGCCTCACGCCGCGCGAATCTTGGCGAGGAAGCTGTCGACCTTGTCACGCAGCATCGCGGCCTGCGCGTTGAGCCCTTCCGCGGAGGTCCGCACCTGGCCGGCGGCGGTGCCGGTCTCGCCGGCGGCGCGGGTGACGATGCCGATATTACCGGACACTTCGCTGGTGCCGCGTGCGGCTTCCTGGACGTTACGCGCGATCTCCCGCGTCGCCGAGCCCTGCTCCTCGACGGCGGACGCGATCGCGACCGTGATCTCGTTGATGCCGCCGATCGTGCCGCCGATATGCTCGATCGCCTGCACCGCCTCGGTAGTGGCTTCCTGCATCGCCGCGACCTGGGCCGAGATTTCCTCGGTCGCCTTGGCGGTCTGGCTCGCCAGCGACTTCACCTCGCTCGCCACCACGGCAAAGCCGCGTCCGGCCTCGCCGGCGCGCGCGGCCTCGATCGTGGCGTTCAGCGCCAGCAAATTGGTCTGGCTTGCGATGTCGCTGATCAAATTGATCACATCGCCGATCTTCTGCGCGGCGGCGGACAGGCCCTGCACCGTGGTGTTGGTGCGGTTGGCCTCCTCGACCGCCTTGTGGGCGATCGCGGTCGATTGCGCGACCTGGCGGCCGATCTCGGAGACCGACGACGACAGTTCCTCGGTCGCCGCGGCTACCGTCTGCACATTGGCGGAGGCTTGCTGCGCCACCGCGGCCACCGAGGTGGCCTGCTGGCTTGCGGTGTCGGCCGCATCGGACATGCTGCTGGAGGTCGTGCGCAGCTCGACGGCTGCACCCGCCAGCGCATCGAGCGAGGCACGCACGCCGTTCTCGAAATCGTCGGCCATCCGGCCGAGCAGGCCGTGCTTGTCGGCTTCAGTGCGCTTCTTCATCGCGTCCTGCTCGCCGCGCAGCCGCACCGCCTCGATCATGCTGTCCTTGAACACCTGGACCGATTGCGCCATGGCGCCGACTTCGTCGCGGCGGTCCTGCGCCGGGATCACGGTCGCGGTATCGCCGGCGGCGATCTTGCGCATCGCCGCGGTCATGCCGGTGATCGGTCGAACGATACTGCGTCCGAGCAAGAGGCACATCGCGACCACCAGCAGCAGGGCGCCGGCGACCAGCGCGCCGATCCACTCGGCCTGGGTCCAGAAGATTGCGTCGATGTCGTCGAGATAGATGCCGCCGCCGATGGTCCAGCCATAGGGCTTGAACTCGACCGCATAGGAGATCTTCGGCATCGGTTCGGTGCCGCCGGGCTTCTGGAAACGGTAATTCACGAAGCCGCCGCCCTGGCCCGCGAGCTCGATCTGCCGCTTGGTGAACAGCACGCCGTCCGGGTCAGGCGAGTTGTAGAGATTCTGGCCCTCGACTTTGGGATTGGGATGCGACTGCACCAGGCCCTGCGAACTGAATGCATAGAAATAATCGCCCATGCCGAAGCGCAGCGTGCGCAACAGCGTCCGGCTGCGCTCGAAGGCTTCCGCGTCGGACAGCCCGGCGGCCTTCGAGGCCTGGTAGTTGAGGTCGACGGCTTGCCGGGCGAGCTGCACGACGTCCTGCAGCTTGGCCTTGCGGTCCTCGAGCAGGCTGTTGCGCAGCGTGGCCAACCCGACGCAAGCGACCGCGACGATGCCGAGCACCGCCACGCCGACCATGATCATGAGCTTGGACGAGATTCGCAGATTGCCGAGCATGGGATGCCTTCTTCGGGAACACGGCAGCCGCAGCGGGCGCCGATGATTCCGAAAGGCTTAACCGCAATTGATAAAAGCCACCCTAATGCTGATAGCCCGAGGCCGCGATCGGTGCACGCCAAGAGGCGCGGCGGCCATTGCGAACCGTCGCGTCATTCAGCAGAACTACGGAGGTTGAAGTCGCGGTCTGCGACCAAAGACTTAGAAACCGCGCATCTGATTCGCGGGCGGAGTCACGGCCACGGCCCTAGTTGGGCGCCTTCGTCCCGGTCCCGAGATCAAGGCCAAGTTGGAGCGCGCGTTCCCGGCGTTCTTCCGCCAACAGGCTCAATTCCCGTTCCAATGATCGCGCAACCTGCTCCTGTGATTCCTTGGAACTGCGGCGCTGGGCGCCGCGCGGTTTGGCAGGGGAGGCAGTCACGGGGGAAACCTTGTCATCGAACCGTCACAGCGCGTCTTGGCACGGCCGGACTCGAGGCGACAATCAAAAAGAATTCAGTGGGTCCGCCGGAACGTTTTCGAGCGAAGTGGATACCGGTTCGCGCTCGGAAAACTCGTCAAACCAGGAATCCAGAGCCCCGCTCCGATTTCATCGGAACGGAAACGGCTCTGGGGAATGATCGATGTGCATCTGATTCAGATTTAGGCAAAAAATTCTCCCGGTGCTGCCTCAAAAGGATCAAAAAATTCGCAGGCGCCGCGATCTCATCAATTTGGCTAAGAGAGCCGGTTCCGACGAAATCATTTCCGGATTCGCACGAAGGCGTCCTGAAACCGACAAGGTCTAACCTTAGTCGATCTTGCGAAGGACACGTGGCTGATGACACCCTGACCATGCCGGTCGTGAGGGTCGTCCGGTTAGCCACATCTTGGGGTGATGTTGGAAATGAAGAAGCCGAATGCTGTGCCTTACGTCTGGGCGGCTGCGCTGATCGCGGTCGCGATTTGGGGCGTGTCCGGCACCCCGCAGATGGCGCATACATCCGCCAACACGCATCTGGCTCGCGCGCATTAGAGCCGCGGGCGCTGCGAGCGCTGCATGTCCATCGTATAGGTGTAGCGCCCTTCGGGGTGCGTGGTGATGGTGACCTCGAACAGCTCCTCGCGCTGGCCGTAGTAGCGGCGCACCACGGTCAACGCCGGCGAGCCGGTCTTGACACCGAGCGCCTTCGCGATCGGCGCCGGCATGCCCCGCACGAATATCTCCATCTGCGCGTGCTCGGTGACCTGGCCGTACATCTTGGTGATCTGCTCGTGTACCGGGGTGCGACCGTGGTCGCTCCGCTTCACGACGTCGGCGAATTTGCGCAGCACGTAGATCTCGGTCCAGCCGAGCGGTGCTGCGAACTGATCCGAGCGGCGGACCGCCTCGATCAGGAACCAGCTCTTGCCGGGTTCGCATTTCAAGTGCGCTGCGAGCTTGCGGTCGGCGACGATGTCGCCACTCTGCACCACGTCGCGATAGGTCTCGTTGGAATAGCGCAGCCACTCGCCGAGCGATTTGACGCTGTGGGTGAACAGCACCGGCGGCTCGGCGGCGATCACCACCGAGCCGAGGCCGGCACGGCGCACGATCAGGCCCTGCTCGATCAGGATGCGCAGCGCCTCGCGCACGGTCTGGCGGCTCGCCTTGTAGCTCGCCATCAGCTCGGTTTCGGTCGGCAGCAGATTACCGACCGCGTAGGTGCCGAGCCGGATGTCCTTTTGCAGCCTGGCGGCGATGTCGCGGTAGCGGGACGATCTGGCCTTGCCCGGAGTATCAGCCATGCGAGGTCACTGGCATGCCACCGGATACCCTGTCAGCATCGACTGCAGCGCCGCCTCGAAGGCGGCCAAGGTGGCCAACACGTCCGCTTCCGGCACCGGGAACGGCTGTCTGCCCTCGACCGCGTCGGCAAAGGCCGACAGTTCCGCCGCGAGCGCGTCGCGTGCCGGATAGCGCGTCGTCGCGGGCAGCGCGCCGGACTTGCGCAGCACCATGGTCACCTCGTCGAGCACCTCAGCCGATCCCTTCGTCCCGAACACATGCACCCGCCAATAGAACGGTGTTGCGCGCACCGTCGCAAGGGTTGCACTGACGCCATTCACAAATTCAATTGCGAGTATTGCTGTATCGAGTGGCGGCGGGCCGGCCTCGCGTGCATTCAACCGGGCATAGACCTGGCGCGCCGGACCGAGCAGGCTGACGAAGCCGTCGAGCACATGCAGGCCGGCGCCGGTCAGCCCGCCGCCCGGCGATTCCTCGGGCGACAGCCGCCAGCCCTGGGTGATGCCCTGGGAGTTCTCGTTGCTGTTGTGGCCCTCGACATGCAGGATGGTGCCGAGTTCGCCGCTTGCGACGATCGCGCGCAGCGCCCGCATCGCGGGCCAGAATCGCCTATTGTGCCCGACCGCAAGCACCACGCCGGCCTTGCGGCAGGCCGCGAACATCTCGGCTGCATCGTCGCGCCCGAGCGCGAGCGGCTTCTCGCAGAATACCTGCTTGCCGGCAGCGGCCGCCGCGATCACCTGAGCCTTGTGCAGCGAATGCGGTGTCGCCAGCAGCACGGCGTCGATATCGTCGTCGGCGAGGACGGCATCCAGGGACGTCGCGGGGCTGAGGCCATGCGCCGCGCAAAAATCCTCGGCGTGCGCGATGTCGGGTTCCACCGCGCTTGCGATCCTCAGCCGTGGTTCGTGGCGCGCTGCCTCGACCAGCGCGCGGCCCCAGCGTCCGAGGCCTGCGATCGCACAGTTGATCATCCACGTCCCCCGCTTTGGCCGCGCTTGGCACGGATGGCCTCGATCACGGCGGCGCTGTCGCTGTCCGGGCCTTCCAGCGCGATCGCCGCGCGCAGCAACTCAGCCTGCGCCGCCGTCATCGGCAAAGGCAAGCCACGTTGGTTGGCCTCGCGCAGGATCAATTCGGCATCTTTCAGGGTCTGCGCGATGTGCGATTGTGGCGAGAAATCCCGCGCCAGCATCCTCTCGCCCTTGCTGTCCATCACGGCCGAATATGCCGCCGACTGTCGTGCAGTCGCAAGGAAGCTCGCGCCGTCGAGGCCGAGGCTCTCCGCAAAGACGATGCCCTCGGCCAGCGCGGCGCGGTTGTTCTGCAGGATCAAATTGATCGCAAGCTTGGTGCGGCTGGCATTGCCGATCGCACCGACATGGATCCGCTGCGGACACAGGATATCGAGCGTCTCCGCAGCTGTTGCGATGATGTCTGCGTCGCCCGCGACCAGTGCGGTGGCGGTTCCCGCGCGCGCTTCCACGCTGGTGCCAGAGATCGGTGCCTCGACAAAGGCGAGGTGCGACCGGGCGGCGAATTCGGCGATGGCCGCGATCTCGCCGGGCGCGCATGTCGTGGTGCAGATCACCAGCGGCGGCGGCTTCGCGTTCGCAATATCGGGCAGCAACGCCTTGACCTCGGCGCCGTCATACACCGCGACGACGATGATGCGGCATCGCGCCGCGACGTCAGCCGCGAAAGCCGCGAATTCGGTGCCGCTGGCTTTCAATGCGTCGTTCTTGGCCGCATCGATATCGAAGCCGATCACCGCGACTCCGGCGTCAACCAGGCGCGCGGACAGCGCTGATCCCATCAACCCCAGGCCAATCATTCCGATCGGTGTCTTGCGGTCCATGGCGCGGCCTCGCCAGTCCCGGTTACTGCGGCTCAATGCCGGCCGCCTTCACCTCCGCCGACCAGCGCATGACCTCGCTCTTGACGAAGGCGCCGAACTCGGCCGGTGCCAGCGGTGCCACGATCACCCCGACGTCGGCAAACGTCGCGCGGGTCTTCGGCATCGAGAGGTATTTCGCGCACTCGGCATAGATCTTGTTGACGATCGGTTCCGGCGTGCCGGCCGGCGCAAACAGCCCGTACCAGATTGTGGCCTCGAAGCCGGGCAGCGCTTCCGACAGCGCCGGCAGGTTGGGGAGGAGCTCATTGCGGGTCGCCGAGGTCACGCCGATGCCGCGCAGCGTGCCGCCCTGAATCTGCGGGATCGCGACCGAGAAGTCACCGAAGGTCAGGTCGATGACGCCGGCCATCACGTCGGTCATCGCCTGCGGCACGCCGCGATAGGATGCGGCGACCAACGATACCCCGCCGCGCGACTGCAATTGTGCGACCGAGATCTGCGACGCGCCCGAACCGTAACCCGCGGTCAGGTTGGGATGCGCCTTGGCGTAATCGAGGAACTGCGGCAGGTCCTTGGCGGTAGATGCCGGGTTGACCAGCAGCACCATCGCCGTCGTGGTAGTGCGGATGACCGGCGCGAAATCCTTCACCGGGTCATAGGGCAGCTTCTTGAACGTCGCGACGTTGCTGGCCTGCGTGGTGTTGGTGCCCATCAGCAGCGTGTAGCCGTCGGGCGCGCTGCGCGCGACTTCCAGGGCGCCGATGCTGCCGAGTGCGCCGGCGCGGTTCTCGACCACCACGGTCTGGCCGAACGCGTCCTGCAGATGCTGGGCGACCAGCCGCGCGACGTTGTCGGGACCGGCGCCGGGCGGGAAGGGCACGATGATCTTGATCGGCCGCTGCGGGAAATCGTCGGCAGCGGCGGGCAGCGTGGCGAGGCCGGAGAGCAACAGGGCAACAAGCAAGCCCAGGCGCAAATTCATCCCGATCCCTCCCGTGGCGATTTTGATCAGATTTATACGGACAAATGGATCGAGGACGCAAGCGAAGGATCGTTATCTGGATTGAGGCCGAGACAATTTGTCCGTATAAATATTCGAAACAAGGAGCCAGACACCAGATGGTGGATGTCAGCGATCTCCACGCGCGCGGCCTGCGCCGGCGTCAGAAGATGTTCGGCGAGGCCGATGTCGCCAAGCGAATGGCGGCCGCCGGCGATTTCGGTGCCCCCCTTCAGAACATCATCAACGCCTATGTCTATGGCGACGTCTGGGAGCGCAGCGGCCTCACCGACCCGATCCGCAGCCTCGTCATGCTCGGCATCACCGCGGCGAGCGGCAAGTCCGCCGAATTCAAGGTACACGCCAAGGGCGCGATGGCCAATGGCTGCACCGCCGCGCAGGTGCAGGACGTGCTGCTGCTGGTCGCGATGTATTGCGGCGTCCCGGCCGCGATCGAAACCAGCAAGATCGCGGCGGAGGTGTTCGGCGAGGTACCTGCGGAAGGGTAGGGCATCCGCGCGGGTCGTGATAGGGACGTTGCCGTGCTGTGACCGGCAACAGGATGCGCTCATGTCCGCCTTCCCGACCTCGACCACCGTTTTCGATTCCGTGCTGTTCCGCGACGCCTTCGGCACGCGCGAGATGCGCGAGGTATTTTCCGACCTGCGGCTGATATCGCGCTATGCCGAAGTTGAGGTCGCGCTGGCAAAGGCCGAAGCCCGCTGCGGCGTCATTCCGGCCGAGGCGGCCGAGGAAATCGCAAAACGCACCGACGTCGCTGCGCTCGATTTCGATCTGCTGCGGCAGGAAACCGACAACGTCGGCTATCCGATCCTGCCGCTGGTGCACCAGATGGCGAAGCAATGCGGCGAGGCCGGCCGTTACGTGCATTGGGGCGCCACCACGCAGGACATTATGGACACCGCCGTGGTGCTGCAATTGCGCGACGGCCTCAAGATCATCGAAGACGATCTCGCCGCGCTGCGCGGCATCCTCGCCGATCTCGCCAAGCGTCACCGCAACACGCCGATGGCTGGCCGCACCCATCTGCAGCAGGCGCTGCCTGTGACCTTCGGCTACAAGGTTGCGATCTGGCTTGCGATGTTCGACCGTCATGCGGAACGGCTGGCCGAGCTCAAGCCGAGGGTGCTGGTCGGCCAGTTCGCCGGCGCCGCCGGCACGCTGGCCTCGCTCGGCGACAACGGATTCGAGGTGCAGCAGGCGCTGTGCGAGGAGCTTGGCCTCGGCGTTC
Organism: Bradyrhizobium sp. LTSP885; assembly: GCF_000938305.1. GTDB lineage: Bacteria > Pseudomonadota > Alphaproteobacteria > Rhizobiales > Xanthobacteraceae > Bradyrhizobium. Next base: position 33,472 of record NZ_JYMT01000014.1, on the reverse strand, counting down.
CCGTCTCGACCTGGCATGTCGCGCGCGACGGGTTCGCGGAAACGGTGAACTTCCTTGCGCTGGTCACGGGCTCGCTCGGCAAGATCGCGTTCGACATCATGATCATGGCGTCGACCGAGTTTGGCGAAGTGTATGAGCCGTTCGTGAAAGGACGCGGGGCGTCGTCGACCATGCCGCAGAAGCGCAATCCGATTTCGGCGGAGCTGATGCTCGCGGCCTCGAAGGCGGTGCGCCAGCATGCCGGCCTGATGCTGGATGCGATGGTGCAGGATTTCGAGCGCGCCACCGGCCCGTGGCACGCCGAATGGATGGCGATCCCCGAGAGCTTTGTGCTGAGCGCAGGCGCGCTGCACCAGGCGAAATTCGCGCTCGGCGGCCTCATCGTCGATGAGAAGAGAATGGCCGTCAATCTCGACATCAGCCGCGGGCTGATCGTCGCCGAGGCCGTGATGATGGGCCTTGCGCCGGCGATCGGCCGGCAGGAGGCGCATGATGTCGTCTACGACGCCTGCCGCGTCGCCAATGACAAGGGCCTGACGCTGGCCGAGGCACTGGCGGCGGATGCGCGCGTGGCTGATCGCATCGATCGCGCGACGATCGACCGGCTCACCGTGCCGAAGAATTATCTCGGGCTCGCGCCTCAAATGGTCGATCGGGTGCTGGCGTCAGTAAAGCGGTAAATTCGGGCCGTCCGCTCGCCTTGGCGTGATTGGCGGTGACAGCGGGAACCTTGCGAATAAGGATCGAATTGGACTACGAATCGTCAACCTCAACCGACATCGCTGGATGCTTCATGACCGCACATCAACGCAACCTTTCCGCCTCGATCGATCCCGTAAAACTCGATCGGCTCGCCGAAGTCGCGGTGAAAGTCGGATTGGGGCTGCAGCCGGGGCAGGATCTGCTGTTGACCGCGCCCGCGGTGGCGATGCCGCTGGTGCGGCGGATCGCGGAACATGCGTACAAGGCCGGCGCCGGGCTGGTGACCCCGTTCTATTCGGACGAGGAGGTCACGCTGGCACGTTATCGTTACGCCAATGATGCGAGCTTCGATCGCGCCGCGAGCTGGCTCTATGAGGGCATGGCGAAGGCGTTCGGCGCCAACACGGCGCGGCTCGCCGTCGTCGGCGACAATCCGATGCTGTTGTCGGGTGAGGACCCGGCCAAGGTGGCGCGCGCCAGCAAGGCCAATTCAATCGCCTACCAGCCGGCGCTGGAGAAGATCGTCACGTTTGAGACCAACTGGAACATCATCGCCTATCCGAGCGCGTCATGGGCGAAGCAGGTGTTCCCTGATGATGCCGACGACGTTGCGGTTGCCAAGCTTGCGGACGCGATCTTCGCGGCCTCGCGGGTCGATCAGGACGGCGCCGTCGACGCCTGGGACAAACACAATGCAAAACTGCGCGAGCGTACAGAATGGCTGAACGGCCAGCGCTTCCACGCGCTGAAATATTCCGGCCCCGGCATGGACCTCACGATCGGGCTTGCCGACGGCCATGAATGGGAAGGCGGCGCGTCGACCGCCAGGAACGGCATCGTCTGCAATGCCAACATCCCGACCGAGGAGGTCTTCACCACGCCGCATTGCCGGCGCGTCAGCGGCCATGTCGTCAGCTCGAAGCCGCTGTCCTACCAGGGAACCTTGATCGACAATATTTCCGTCAAGTTCGAGGACGGCCGCATCGTCGAGGCAAAAGCCTCGCGTGGCGAGGAGGTGCTGAACAAGGTGCTCGACACCGACGAGGGCGCGCGCCGGCTCGGCGAGGTCGCGCTGGTGCCGCATTCCTCGCCGATCTCCAAGAGCGGACTGTTGTTCTTCAATACGCTGTTCGACGAGAACGCCGCCTCGCACATCGCGCTCGGCCAGTGCTACTCGAAATGCTTCGTCAACGGCGACAAACTGACGCCGCAGCAGATCGCCGAGCAGGGCGGCAACAAGAGCCTGATCCATATCGATTGGATGATCGGCTCCGCCCACACCGATATCGACGGCATCCATGCCGACGGCCGCAGCGTGCCGGTGTTCCGGAAGGGCGAATGGGCGTAAGCGTTAGTGAAAGCGCCGGTTGCGCGAGGCGATCAGTTCGCCCCGCGTGGCGCTGAAGCGGCAGGTTTCATGCTGCGGCCGGAAACCGAGCCGGCGATAGATCTTCAGAGCGGCTGGATTCCGGCTCGAGACGTTCAGCCAGCAGGGATGCTCGACGGAAACGTCGTGGGCGGTCAGCACGTGGTAAATCAGCACCTGGCCGAGCCCGCGCCCCTGCCGCTCGGGATCGACGGCGGCCGACTCGATCCACATCGAATTCTGCTCCGGCTCGGTCAGGCAGAAGCCCGACGCCTGTCCCTCCTCCGAGGCGATCCAGACTTCGCTGTCCGTCAGCACCTGCGCCATCTCCTCCGGTGAATACAGGCGGAACGCGGCGTCGGAGGCAAAGGCCGCATTGTGGATGCGCGCGACCTCGGCCGCGCAGGTCGTTACATCGCTGACCCGCTCGATGGTGGCACGGGCGGCGGCAAGTGTGCGAGCCGGCTGCAGCGGCTCGACGCACTTCATTCCGATCTCGGATTCGATATGAACAAAGCGGAATGCGGTCACGAAGGCCATTCCGGCCGGCCAGTCGGGGCTGACCTTCGTCTGCACGGCCAGATCAGCATCGGTGTCGATCACCAGCACGTCATCAAGCAGCGCAAGACCGATCCGGCGACGCCGCACCTCGGGCGCCACGACGATCTTGAGGAACCGGGAATGGTGCGCGCCCTGATCGCGCAGCGAGGATTCGGCAAGGCCAATGATCCGGCCGTTCCGCTCGGCAACGCGAAAGTCGCGCCCGCCGCGGTTCTGCGGCAGCTTCAGGAACTGGTTCCATTGCGGCAGCGTGACCGGACCGAGCCGCGGTTCGACCGCGCCCGCCCTGGCGTAAAGTGCAACAACCGCTTCCGCATCAGCCTCTTGAAGCGGCCGGATGGTGATGCCGTCATCCATGAGTCGCAAGATTACCCGATATCGAGCCGATAAACATCCTGTGCCGTCTTCGAAAATAACGCGGTCTTCTCGACTTCGCTATATTGTGAAGCTAGCCGTTTGAAGGCGTTGAAGATCACCTGATAGCTGCACTGACCCTTATCAGGTGGGAAGTTGCTTTCGAACATGCAACGGGTGGGGCCGAAAGCCTCGATGCAGGTTTCGACATAAGGCCGCCATGCGGCCGCGAGTTCCTCCGACGACGGCGGCTTCGGCCGGAGATGGAAATCGTAGCCGAGCAGGCACATCGCCAGACCGCCGAGCTTGACCACGACATTTGGACATCTGGCTATTTCCTGGATCGACGCCTTCCAGACCGGAAACGTCTCGTCGCGCTTGCCGGCGAACCGGCCGGTGCCGACCGGGCCGCCGCAATGGTCCAGCACAATCCTGGTGTCGGGGTAGGCACTGGCGAGGTCGGTGAGCTCGCCAATCTGCGGATGGAACAGCCAGGCATCGAAGCTGAGGCCAAGTGGCCCCAGGCAGGCGAAGCCCTTGCGGAAGGTGGTATCGAGCAAGATGCCCTTCGGCCGGTTCGCATACATGTGGGCCACATTGGGGTCCTCGTCCCAGGCTGAGGAGTGGCGGATGCCGCGGAACCGGCCATTGCCGGCTGATATCTCCGCCTCCAGCACCGCCTTGGCCTGATCGCCGATCAGGAGATTGACGTGGCTGACGATGCCGGCGCAGATCGCCGCCTTGCCGTAGCCGCCGCTGGCCGACATTGCGGCGACGCCATTGGCGAACTCGACCTCGCCCACGGGGCGAAATGCCTCCGGGCCGTCGGCGCGATACATCGACCGGCAATCGACATAGACGGTCGCGACGATGTTGTGGCCGGAGGCGATGTCGTCACGCATCTCCTCGATCAGATAGCGCAATCCGCCGCGGTCCCAGAGATGATGATGCGGGTCGACGATCGGCCTGATAGGATCGATGATCTCCTCGGTATATTGAGCAAGCCAGTCTTCACGCGGATTGGCGAAAAGCCCGCTCGCGGACGCGGGCAGAGTGCTGGCCATGGATGATGCTCCCTGTTCTTGCTCTTGTCGGCCGCCGATCCGATGCCGGCTCGGCGGAGGATAGCGAGACGCGCATCAATGCGTCAAATGCGCGCCGGCCCTCGCGCCTCCTGTCGTGTCACCATCCAGGCCACGCCGGCGCCTGCGAACTGAACCAGGCTGCCCGCAATCATCGACACCAACAGCCCGTCCTGACCACCGCCGGTTGCGGCGTAGCACGCGCCGAGGATCGCAACCCCAATCGTCGCACCACTGATGCGGGCGACGTTGATGAGCGCCGCTGCCGTGCCGGCGCGCGCGGCGCTGACGTGGCCGACGGCCATCGCCGAGAGCGGTCCCGACCCGAGGCCGAGACCGAGGCCGGTCACGGCCAATCCGAGTTCAGCTAGAGTGAGGTTCGGTTGCAGCCCGCCGAGGCCAATCAGCAGGAGGCCGATGCCCATCAACGTCACGCCGCCCGATGTGACCACGCGGATGCCGAGCTTCTCCGACAGCGCGCCTGACAAGGGCGAGACCAGAACGAACACCAGCGACATCGGCAGCAGGGCTGCGGCGCTTGCCGCGGCGTCAAGCCGGCCGCTCGACTGCCACGCCAGCGGCAGCACGAAGACCATCCCGTATCCACCAAACGTCATGCCCATGGTGGCGATCATGGCGCCGCGGAATTGGCGGACCGTCAAGATGTCGGGCGATACCAGCGCCTCGGAGCCCTTCCTCCGCTCAACCACGATGAACAGCACCGCCGACAGCACGGCAACGATCAGGGCCGCGGTCATTGCGCGAGGCGCCGATTGCGCGCTGATAGCGGCATAAGTGAAGCTCCCAAGCGCCAGCGCGCCGAGGACCTGCGCTGCGGCGTCGAATGGGCGCCGCCGTGGATCCGATGATTCCGGGATCGCGTATCCGGCCATGATCACGGCCAGCAGGCCGAACGGCACGACGACCAGGAAGATGCTGCGCCAGCCGAACCAGGGAATCAGCATCCCGCCGAGACTCGGCCCCAGCGCCATGGCGACGCCGTTGCATGCGGCCCAGACGCCGAGTGCGCGTGCGCGCTCGCCCGGTTGATCCCAGACCACCCGAATGATCGCAAGCGAGGCCGGAATCATCAGCGCGCCGCCGACGCCGGTGAGCGCGCGTCCACAGATCAGGACCAGCGCCGACGGCGCGGCCGCGCATATCAACGATGCGAAGGTGAAGATCAGCGCGCCGGCCATCAGGATCCGGCGTCTGCCATAGATGTCGGCGAGCATCCCGCCCGTCAGCAGCGACACCGCATAGACTAGATTGTAGCTGTCCACGATCCATTGCAATTCGTCGACACCAGCGTCGAAATGATCGCCGATCGCGCGCGCGCCGAGATTGACGATGAATGTATCGAGATGCGCGATCATGACGGTCAGGCAGAGCGTCAGCAGCGTGAACCGTTGCGATGCGCGCATGGCAAAGGGTTTACGCCGAAGCATATTGTTCATCGCGTATCCTGTTCTGGGATTAGGCGCTCAGGCCTTGGTCGCAGTCCGCTTGGCGCGGGCGCGCTGCTGCGGCGAGACCATGGGCCGCGTGCCTCCCGCGACCCATTCGTCGTAGAACTCGATCTTGGCATCGACCAGCGTGAGCGCCTCGGTCCATTTGGCGATCATGGCCTGGACGCGGAGCTGGTGTTGGGCAAGCAGTGCGCGGCGCTTGCGCAAGGTCGCGCTGCCCTGTTTCACCAGCGCGGTGTATTCCCGCAATTGCTTGATCGACATGCCGGTCAGGCGCAGCCGTTCCATCAGGTCGAGCCAGCCGATGTGATAGTCGCTGTAAACCCTGCGGCGGCCGCGGTCTCTGGTAACGCCGGGCATCAGGCCCTGCGCCTCGTACCAGCGGATGGTGTGCACGCTCCGCCCGGAGCGGCGCGCGATGTCGCCGATGTGGAGCGCGCTCGGCATCGCCTGCGGGGGTGTTCGGGCGTCCATCACAGATAGACCGCCTTCATCGCACCGGCCGGATAGCGCTCACCTGCCACCGCGCCAGGCGGGATCGCCGCCGACATCCGCGCGAGGTCTTCAGGCGAAAGCGTCACCTTGAGCGCGCCGATATTCTCGTCCAGCCGGCCGCGCTGCTTGGTGCCTGGGATCGGCACGATATCCTCTCCCTGCGCCAGCAGCCAGGCGAGCACGAGCTGCGATGGCGTGCAGCCCTTGTCGCGGGCGATCGCCTCGATGCCGCCGACCAGATCGCGGTTGCGGGCAAAATTGTCCCCGGCAAAGCGCGGATGGTCGCCGCGGCGATCGCCTGCGACATCGGCCAGCGACTGGATCTGCCCGGTCAGGAAGCCGCGGCCGAGCGGCGAATAGGCGACGAAGGCGATGCCAAGCGCCCGCGTCGTCTGCAAGGTCTCCTCGGCCTCGCTGCGGTAGAGCAGGGAATATTCGGTCTGCACCGCCGCCAGCTTGTGGACCTTGTGCGCGCGGCGGATGGTTTCGGGCCGCGCTTCGCAGAGGCCGAGATAGCGGACCTTGCCTTGCTCGACGAGGCGCGCCATCGCGCCGACAGTGTCCTCGATCGGCACGTTCGGATCGATGCGGTGCTGGTAATAGAGGTCGATGGTCTCGATGCCGAGCCGTTTCAGGCTCGCCTCACAGGCCTGTTGGACGTAGGCCGGCTTGCCATCCACGCCCTGCCCGGTGGCGGTCTTCACCTGGCCGAACTTGGTGGCGATCACGACGTGGTCGCGCAGGCCCTTCAGCGAGCGGCCCAGCAATTCCTCGTTGTGGCCCCAGCCATACATGTCGGCACTGTCGAGGAAGTCGATACCCTGATCGATGGCAAAGCGGATGAAGTCGGGCGTCGCCGTATCGTCATTGGCGCCATAGACGCCTGATAGCGACATGCAGCCCAGCCCGATCGCAGAAACCTGCGGGCCGTCATTGCCGAGCTTGCGGTGCGGGAGCTTGCTGATGGTCGTCATGGGATTGGTCCTCGTTACGGGTGGTCGCCGGACAGCCCAAGTCAACATGCTAGAGCATACTCTAGGTCAAGCGCGAAAACGGCCCGCTGACGAAATCGTGTGGGCGTTGGGTCGCGGGATGGCCCGTCGGCAGGGGCCCCCGATGGGAGCCTGGCCGTCAACTGGACCGCATGAGCGGCCGCTCCGGTGGCGACGAGCGAGCCTGTTCCGCGCGCGAAGTGATGACGATCGAGACGATTACGAGAGCTGCACCGAACAACATCGAAATCGAAAACGGCTCGCCCAGCACCAGCGTACCCAGCAGCACCGCGATGATCGGGTTGATGAAGATGTAGGTCGAAACCATTGATGTCGAGACGTTGTCGAGCAGCCAGCGATAGGCCGTGAAACCGATCACGCTTCCGGCGACGACCAGATAGGCTGTGGCCGCGAGCGACAGCGCCGAAACGTTGCGCAGTGAAAATCCGTGCAGCTCACCCGACGCAAGGCTGATCGCAAGCAGCACCACACCCCCGATCGATAATTGCATGCCCGAGGACAAGGTTGACGAATCATGGTTCGACGTTCGCCGCGACAGCACGGTGCCGGCCGCCCAGGAGAGCGCGGCACCGAGCAGCAGGATGATCGGGGTGATGTTGAGGTGACCCTGTCCGGCATCCTGCCAGGCCAGGATTGCGACACCGGCAAGACCGGGGAGCAGCCCGGCGAGCATCATAGCCTTGGGACGCTGCGTCTGCGGGTAGAGAAAATCGATGAGCAGGATCCAGAACGGGATCGTGGCCAGCATGATCGCCGCGATGCCGGACGGAACCGATTGCTGGGCATAGGCGAGAACGCCGTGGCAGCCGACGAAAAACAGCACGCCGCAGATCGATGCAGTGAGCCAGTTCCATCGCGACGGGCGCATCAGGCCCCGGCCGTTCAGCCCGATCAGGATCAGGCCGCCGCCGAGCGAACGTATCCCCATCAGAAGGAATGGCGGGATCGTCTTCAGGCCGAGCGCGATCGCGAGGTAGGTGGAACCCCAGAGCAGATAGATGGCGGCGAACGCGCCGACGATCAAAAGGCGCTTGGACATCGCAAGCTCCCGCGTTAGGTTTGTAACCCCTTAAGGGGTTATCCAACTTAACCCGTTAACAGGTTGCCCGTTCCTGAGGAACCGCCGATCATGCCGCCTACCGTCTCGCCCGAGGTGTTGGCTCGCGAAGAACTCAGCATCAAGTTCGTCAACACCGTCGCCTGGCGCCTGCGCGACCCGGTTGAAGACCGGATCGCCACGCCGGACGCCGCGCTGAAATGGCTTGCCGACGCGGAGCTCGCGGATCGCCGGATTGTGGCGCAGGTCAAGGCGCGATGGAAATCCTCGCCTCGCGAGGGTGAGGATTTCCTCCAGGCGATGCATGGCCTCCGCGAAGCGATCTACAAGGTCTTTGTCGCCCGCATCGGCGGCGGCAGGATCGATCCGGCGGCGCTGGCCGACCTTAATCGCTGTCTCGCAGCGTCGCTGGGCGGGCTTGCGCTTGGTCCCGCCGGCGAGGCCCTGCGGTGGCAACCGACCGCGGAGACAATTGCGCCCGTGATGCTGCTGAAGCCGATTGCATGGTCGGCGGTGAGCCTTCTGACCGGTCCGCGTGCGCAAAAGGTCAAGCAGTGTCAGGACGCACGTGGCTGCGGGTGGTTGTTCGTCGACGAGAGCCGTGCGCAGAACAGGCGATGGTGCTCGATGGGCGACTGCGGCAATCTGGCCAAATCGCGCCGGCACTCCCAGCGCACGCAGGCGGAAGACTGAAGGCGTCGCGTCTCACACACCGTCCAGGATGATCACCGTCGGCATTGCCGGCAGCGTGTCCCGTGAAATCTTCAGCGTGCGCTCGCCGCCGCGACGGTCGATCTCGAACTGCTGGCCGATCAGGCGCATGAATTCGTCGAGCGGCGTGGCGAAGCGGTGCATTGGCAGCACCACGGCGGCGCGCAGCCGCTTGGTGATCTCGGAGACGCCGTCGAGCGACATCGTATAGGTGCCGTCGATCGGCACCATCACGATGTCGAGCCGGCCGATCGCCGCGAACTGGCTGTCGTCGAGCTTGACGTGGAGGTGGCCGAGATGGCCGATGCAAAGGCCGGCGACCTCGAAAATGAAGATCGAATTGCCATCCTCGATCATCTCGCCGCCGGTACCTTCGCCCCAATAGCGACGGATATCGGTGGTGACGTTGCGGATATAGACATCGCCGATCCGCTCCGCGTAGTGCGCGGCCTGCCCCTTTTCGCCCCAGCCGTGCAGCACGTGAGGAATCCCGGGATCGGGGAACAGCGTGTAGTGGGTGTCGTGCGCCCGGTTCATGGTGACGATGTCGGGCAGCCGTCCGATCTGGTAGGCGCCACTGTAATCGGTCGCGATCCGGATGCCGCCCGGCGTGTCGATGTAGTAGGTCGAATGGCCCGCATAGGTGATCGCAACCTCGTCAGCCTTTGCCGCCACGCGTCGGAGGCTGACCGGTGCGGCACGCGGCGGCGCATTCGCCATCGCCAGGCATTCGCTGCGCTGGGCGTCCTGCGCCGCGGCGTGGGTGGCGAGTGACCCCAACAGGGCAAGCGCGGCGAGCAATCTCATCATGACATGTTCCGTCCGTAGCGCCGCCGCGAGACTATCGCCGAATTGGCCCGCCGTCATGATGACGCCGACGCATCGCTCCATGGCGTGGACCGCAATGCGATCCAGGCGATTAATCCGACGGGAAGCGCTACCATGCCGCGCAAGCCATCGAGATCCGGGAGACCATCGTGACTGACAAAGCCTCCGTCTTACGCGCGCCTTCGACAAAGCGGCTGGAGCCGCTGCGTCACGTCGATGCCGGCGTGCTCAATATCGCCTATTACGAGGCCGGTCCCGCCGACGGCCCGGTTGCGATGCTGATGCATGGCTTTCCCTATGACATCCATTCCTATGTGGACGTCGCGCCCTTGCTGGCGGCGCAGGGCTGCCGTGTTATCGTGCCTTATCTGCGCGGCTACGGGCCGACGACATTTCGCGACAAGGCGACGCCGCGCTCGGGTGAACAGGCGGCGATCGGTGCCGATATGATGGCGCTGATGGATGCACTCGGCATCACGCGCGCGGTGTTCGTCGGCTACGATTGGGGTGGCCGGGCCGCTTCGATCGGGGCAGCGCTCTGGCCGGAACGCTGCATCGGGCTCGTCTGCACCAACGGTTACATGATCCAGGATATCGGGCATGCGATGGCGCCGGCGCGGCCGGAGCGCGAGGTGCCGCTCTGGTATCAATATTACTTTCAGATCGAGCGCGGGCGCGCCGGGCTCGCCGCCAACCGGCACGGCATCGCCAAATTATTGTGGTCGCAATGGTCGCCGAGGTGGCAATTCGACGACGCCTGCTTCGAACGTACCGCGGTCGCGTTTGACAACCCCGACTATGTCGATGTGGTGATCCACAGCTATCGCCACCGTTTCGGCCTCGCCAACGGTGATCCGCAATATGCCGAGGTGCAGCGAAAGCTCGTCACACTGCCGGTAATTGCGGTCCCCACCATCACGCTCGACGGTGCCGAGGACGGCGTCACGGCCGCCACCGACGGCAGCGCCAGCGCGGCGAAGTACAGCGCTCGCCAAGCTTATCGGGTGATTCCGCACGCCGGCCACAATTTGCCGCAGGAAGAACCGGAAGCTTTTGCTGCGGCGGTGATGAAACTGATCAAGGCTTGAGGCGATGCCGGACTCTGTCGATCGCAAGCGTCGCCTTATCGTTGCCGCGGCCTTGTCGGGCCTGGCCGGCAAGGCGATTGCGCAAGCCGGCTCGCCCGAAAAGTCCGCCCACGCAGCGTCGTCGGCACGGCTTGAGCCGCTCCGTCGTGTCGACGCCGGGGTCCTGAATGTCGCCTTTCACGAAGCCGGTCCCGCGGATGGACCGGCCGTGATCCTGCTGCATGGATTTCCCTACGACATTCATTCCTTCGTCGATGTCGCGCCGCAACTGGCCTCACAGGGGTGCCGCGTCATTGTTCCCCATCTGCGGGGCTTCGGCGACACGCGCTTTCGCGATGCATCCACGTTGCGCTCAGGCGAGCAGGCGGCACTCGGCGCCGACGTGGTTGCGCTGCTGGATGCGCTCGGCATCAGGCGCGCCGTGCTGGCGGGGCACAATTGGGGTGGCCGCGCGGCGTGCGTCGCGGCGGCGTTATGGCCGGAGCGTTGCGTGGGTCTCGTGACCGTGAACAGCTATCTGATCCAGGACCTGTCGCGCGCGATGACGCCGATCGAGCCGGGTTTTGAAGTCGCGCTCTGGTACGAATATTACTTCCAGATCGAGCGCGGCCGTGCCGGCCTTGCCGCCAACCGCCGCGAGATCGCGCGGATTCTGTGGGAGGACTGGTCGCCCGACTGGGATTTTGATGACGAAACCTTCGATCGCAGCGCCGCGGCGCAGGACAACCCTGACTATGTCGACGTGGTGATCCACAGCTACCGTCATCGCTTCGGCCTTGCCGCCGGCGATCCGCAATATACCGATCTGCAGCGGCGGCTGGCCGCGATGCCTGCGATATCAGTGCCGGCGGTCACGCTGGATGGCGATTCCGACGGCGTGCTTCCGGCCAGCGACGGCCGCGCCAGCGCGTCGAAATTCACCGGTCGCCGCATCCATCACATCGTGCCGGGCGTCGGACACAATGTGCCGCAGGAAGCACCGGAGGTCTTTGTCGCGGCGGTGATGGAGGTGATGAAAGGGTAGGGCGGATTTACGTCCGTTTCGGGCTGATCTTCCATGTTGCGAACAGGATCGCCGCCGTCAACACGCCGCTGACGATGGCGGCAACGGGAATCGTCAGCGCCAGCGCCGATGTCGCGGCCCAGCCGATCGAGCAGAAGGCCTCTGCGAAGGTCGCGACGCGCGACGAGGTCTGGCGCCGGCGGAACTGGCTGCGCTTCGCCTGTGCACGGAACCAGAGCTGGATCGCGGCGGCGGACGCGGTCGCAACGAGCACTGCGATCGCGGTCACTGCGGCCTGCGGGGGCGAGGCGAACGCCAGCGCGACCACCAGCGGTGTGAAGACGGCGGTGATCGCGATCAACACCACCTCGATCTTGGTGCGGATGACGCGGGACGGCGGCAGCGGCGCGGTCGCCACCAGATCGGCGGCGTCCTCGCCCGAGATCGTCAGCCAGGCGAGCCCGCCGGCCAACTGGCCCGCGGCCATTACGATCACGGGCGTGATCAGCACGATCGCGGTCGACGAGTCGGAAAAGCTCCGCCACAGCATCAGCGCCGGCGGCACCAGATACAGCATCTGCATCAGGCTCTGCGACAGCAGCCAGGGATCCCGGCGCAGCAGCAGGAATTCCTTCCAGCGCAGCGCCTGTTGCCGCGAGCCTGATCGGAACGCATGGGCGCGCCCGCGGGTCGCCGCAGCCGGATTGGCCGCGACGCTCACGACCGTGTCGGCGAACCGCGGCGCGAATGCGGCCATGACCACGCCGAGCATCATCAGCCCGCCAGCGACCAGCAGCAGCATCACTTCGATATCCCCCAGCGCGGCACGTGCCGGCCACCAGACGATGCTGTCGATGGCGGGAGCCAGGCGCGCCGCGGTGTTCGAGGTCAGCACGGCGAAGCGCGACAGGGTGCCGTAAGACAGGATCGCAACGATCTGCAGCGCGATCACAAAGCCCGCACCGATGATGGCGGAGACGATCTGCGCCACGAGACGCGTCCGGCTCGGTCCGATCAGGCGGAACAGGAATACGGTGATGGCGATCGCGGCCGCTGCGCCGGACAGGCCGATCGCGACCACAACACCGAAACCGGCGAGCCAGCGCGGCCCGCCGAGGATCACCAGCACGTCGATGAACGGCGTCGACAGCAACAGCGCCATAGAGGTCACCGACAGCGCAATCGCGGCAATGCGGACCGAAAAGATATTGGTGAGTTGCACCGGCGACGACATGATCAGGTCGAGATCGGCGCGGGCATAGAACACGCGCGTCACGGATTCGATCGCCTGCGACAGGATCAGTGCCCAGGACAGGAAGATCGTCGCGGTCAGCACGATCAGCGATGACGGATCGAGCGGGAACCGCAAATCGGCGAAGCGGCCGACCACGGCATAGGCCGGCAGATGCATGATCGCGGCGAAGATCAGCAGTCCGATCACCGCGCGGTTGCGGCGGCGCCGGCCGCCGGTCATCATTGCCAGCCATTCGCGCCAGGCCAGGCGAAATTCGTGGCGGGCGAACCAGGAGAGATGCGCGACCGAGTTCACGCGGCGGCCGCTTCGGTGTCGACCAGCGCGATGAACATGTCCTCGAGGCTGGTGTCGTTGCGGCCGTTCTGCTGGCGCAGCTCGGCCAGCGTGCCTTCGGCAATGAGTTTTCCGGCCGCGATCACGCCGATCCGGTCGGCCATGCGTTCGGCGACCTCAAGAATATGTGTGGTCATGATCACGGTGCAGCCCGCGCGCACGCGATCCTGCAGCAGTCCCTTGACGTGACGCGCCGATAACGCGTCGAGGCCGGTCAGGGGTTCGTCGAGAATGATCAGGCGGGGATCGTGAACCAGCGCGCCGGCGAGCGCCACCTTCTGGCGCATGCCCTTGGAGAATCCCTCGCAGCGCTCGTTGAGATGCGGCTCGAGCCCGAGTGACACCAGCAGATCGTGCGCCGACGTCTCAGAGACCTTGGAATCGACGCCCCACAGGCCGGCGACGAATTCGAGATACTCCAGCGGTGTCAGCTTGTCGTAGATCATCGGCTCGTCCGACACCCAGGCCACTACCTGCTTGGCGGCAACCGGATCGCGGAGCGCATCGATGCCGAAGACCGAAACCGAGCCGGCATCGGGCCGCAGCAGGCCTGCCACCATGCGCAGCGTCGTGGTCTTGCCGGCACCGTTCGGCCCGAGCAGCGCGTAATACTCGCCGACATGCACAGTGAGATCGAGCGCGTCGACCGCCGGGCGGTCAAAACGCTTCGTTAACCCTCGCACCTCGAGTGCGGATCGTTCAGTTGTCATGATGTCGTGGCGATCCCGGATTTCACTCTTCGGTTGCGCACAGTGGGACAAAACCGTTTCGGTGCGGTGAATCGTGTCAGGCAAATCGAAAGCGATATCCGTATTAGTCCGTGCTGCGGCATTTCTCCGCAATTGTGATAACGCCCGGCAACCAGCGCTTTGTTGACAGCGATTGGGCCTTTGGGCTCAATTGGAACCGGACATAGGCGGCTTTCAGCGTTTCCGGCACAAGGGCGCGAAGGCGGGATGCACCAAGGCGGTCGGCACGAGCCGCCGGTGCATCGGGGAGGGAACGATGCTGGACTTTGTTCAGCAGCTCGTCAGCGGCGTTGCGCTTGGCTGCGTTTACGGCCTGATCGCGCTTGGTTTTGTGCTGGTCTACAAGGCAACCGAGGTCGTCAATTTCGCCCAGGGCGACCTGATGATGCTGGGCGGCTTCTTTGCCTTCACGTTCATTGGTATCCTCGGGCTGAATTACTGGGTCGGCTTTGCCGGCGCCGTCATATGCATGGCGCTGTTCGGGATGCTGGCCGAGCGGCTGGTGGTGCGGCCGATCCTCGGCTATCCGCAGTTTTCCATCATCATGGCGACCATCGGGCTCGGCTATTTCCTGCGCTCGGTCGCCGGCATGATCTGGGGCACCGACGACTTCAAGATCGAGACGCCGTTCAGCCAGGGCGTGTTGCGGATCGGCAGCCTCGTGCTGGCTTATGACAAGCTCTCGGTGATCGCGGCGACCATCATCCTGTGCGCGCTGCTCTATCTGTTCTTCAACCGCACCACGCTCGGCACCGCGATGCGCGCGAGTTCCGAGAACATGCTCGCTGCCTACTACATGGGCATCCCGGTCAAGCGCGTGGTGTCGATCGTCTGGGCGATCTCGGCGGCGGTTGCGACTTGCGCCGGCGTCCTGCTGGCGCCGATCACCTTCATCCATTCCAACGTCGGGCTGGTGCTGGGGCTGAAGGCGTTTCCGGCCGCAGTGCTCGGTGGCTTCGGCTCGATCCCCGGCGCCGTGGTCGGCGGTGTCCTGATCGGTGTGATCGAGAGCATGGCCGGGTTCTATCTGCCGCAGGGATGGAAGGACGTCGCGCCCTACATCGTACTGCTCGCGGTGCTGCTGCTCAAACCCGAAGGCCTGTTCGGCCTTCATGCGCGCAAGAAGGTTTGAGGAGGACGCATGCGGTTTCTCTTCAAGACCGACTATGACGACGACATCAGGCTGTTCCCGCATTCGGGCTATGTCGTCTCCTATGGCCTGCTGCTGGCGGTGCTGCTGATCGCGCCCTATTTGCTCTCCAGCTATTTGATGAGCCAACTCGTCTTCGTCTGCATCTATGCGATCGTCGGCGTCGGGCTGATGATCCTGACCGGCTTCACGGGACAGGCCTCGCTCGGTCACGCCGCCTTTCTCGCCATCGGCGCCTACACCGCGGCATATCTGCAGCAGTTCAACGTGCCGTTCCCGGTCTACTTCCTCGCGGCCGGGCTGCTGACCGGCGTGGTCGGCGCGCTGGTCGGATTCCCGGCGCTGCGGCTGCAGGGCATCTATCTCGTGATCGCGACGATCTCGTTTGCCTTCATCGTCGAGGAGATCCTGGCACGCTGGGAAAGCGTGACCCATGGCAATGAGGGGATGCGGGTCAAGACCATTCAGTTGCTCGGTACGACCGTGTCGCGCGACGGCCCGATCTTCTATTATATCTGCCTCGCGGTGCTGGTGCTCACCATCGTCGGCACGCTCAATCTGTTGCGTTCGCCGACCGGCCGCGCCTTTGTCGCGATCCGCGACAGCGAGACCGCGGCGCGCAGCATGGGCATCAACGTCTCGCTGTACAAGGTGAAGTCGTTCGCAATCTCGGCGGCCATTACCGGTTTCGCCGGCGTGCTGTTCGCCCACAAGCTGTCCTTTATCTCGCCGGAGATGTTCACGTTGCAGCTCTCGATCGAGTTCATCATCGTGATCCTGATCGGCGGCACCTTCAGCCTGCATGGCGCGGTGCTGGGGGCGATCTTCCTGGTGATGATCGATCCATTCCTGACCTACCTGAAGGACGACATGCCCGGTGTGATATCAGGCGCGGCTGCGACGCTCGGCGCCGGCCCGGAGCGCGCCGGTCATATCCAGGATGCGGTCGCAGCCTTTGCCTCCGCCAACGGTCTCAAGGGCGCGATCTACGGCATCATCATCGTGGCGTTCGTGCTGTTCGAACCGCTGGGACTCTATGGCCGCTGGCTCAAGATCAAATTGTTCTTCCAGCTCTTCCCGCTCTACAAGCGCGCGACCTTCAAGCGGCAGAAGATCTATGTGAAATCGGAGCGGAACCGATGAGTTATTTCCGCGCCGAGAATTTGTCGCTGCATTTCGGCGGCCTGAAAGCGGTCGATGCCGTCAGCTTCGCGGTCGAGAAGGGCGAGATCCTCTCGATCATCGGGCCCAATGGCGCGGGAAAAAGCTCGATCTTCAACCTGATATCGCGCATTTATTCGCCGACCTCGGGCAGGATCTTTTTCGAGGACCAGGACATCACGCGGGAGCCTGCCTACGATATTGCGCGGCTCGGCATCGCCCGCACCTTCCAGAACATCGAGCTGTTCGAGAACGCGACCGTGCTGAGCAATCTCCTGGTCGGCCGCCATCGCCATTCCACCACGCAGCTCTGGCAGGAATTGCTGTTCCTGCCGAGCGTCCGGGCGACCGAGAAGCTGCATCGCCGCCGGGTCGAGCAGGTGATCGAGTTCCTCGATCTCGAACCGTACCGCGACAAACTGATCTCGGGTCTGCCCTACGGCGTTCGCAAGGTGATCGAGCTGGCGCGTGCGCTGTGCTCGGAGCCAAAGCTGATTTTGCTCGACGAGCCGTCGTCGGGCCTCAATGTCGAGGAGACCGACGACATGTCGTTCTGGATCCGCGACATGAAGAGCGAGCTCGGCATCACCGTGCTGATGGTCGAGCACGACATGACGCTCGTCAACCGCGTCTCTGATCGCGTGATCGCGCTGAATTACGGCCGTGTGCTGGCGATGGGCTCGCCGTCCGAGGTGCAGCACCATCCCGACGTCGTTGCAGCGTATCTCGGCGCATGAGGATGATGGCATGAGCATATCAGACATCATCCTCAAGCTCAGCAACATCGAGAGCTATTACGGGCCGATCATGGCCATCCGCGGCATCAGCCTCGAGGTGCCGCGCGGCCGGATCGTGACGCTTTTGGGCGCCAACGGCGCCGGCAAGACGACGGTGCTGAAGACGATCTCCGGCATCCTCGATCCGCAGAAGGGCACGATCGAATTTCTGGGTAAGCCGATCCAGCGCATGGAGGCCGACAAGATCGTGCGGCTGGGCCTGAGCCATGTGCCGGAGGGACGCGAGGTGTTTCCGTTCCTGTCGGTGCGCGAGAACCTGATGATGGGCGCCTATCCGCGGAAGGACCGCGACGCTGTGGCTGATGACCTCGAACGCGTCTATGGCTATTTTCCGCGGCTGAAGGAACGGATCGATCAACCGGCCGGGCAGCTTTCGGGCGGCGAGCAGCAGATGCTTGCGATCGGGCGCGCGCTGATGAACCGCCCGACGCTGCTGCTGCTCGACGAGCCGTCGCTCGGTCTGTCGCCGATCCTGGTGAAGGAGATTTTCACCATCATCCGCCGCGTCAATGAGGAGCAGGGCATGTCGATCCTGTTGGTCGAGCAGAATGCCAAGATCGCGCTGGAGACCGCGCATTACGGCTATGTGCTGGAGATCGGCCGCGTCGTCATGAACGACACCTGCGAGCGGCTGATGAGTTCACCGGATATCCAGGAGTTCTATCTCGGCGCCAAGGAAGCCGGCGCGCGGGGCGAGCGGCGCTGGAAAAAGAAGAAGACGTGGCGCTGAGGAAGACTTGGCGTTGAAGAAAACTTGGCGTTAGGAGCGACTTGGAGCTAGGTTTCAGGCCTGTTTCGCGAACAAGACCGGCAACGCGAGGCAGGCGGCACAGGAAGGAAGCGCGCATGGCAAGACCAGCGGTGCTGACGGTCGCCGACACGATCGCGACAAGTTTTCTGCGCGCCGTAGAAACGCGTGGCGACAGGCCCGCGATCCGCGAGAAGACGTTCGGCATCTGGCAGCCGACCAGCTGGCGCCAATGGCTGCAAATTTCGAAAGACGTCGCCTACGGCCTGCATGCGATCGGGTTCCGCCCCGGTGACGTCGCCTCGATCATCGCCAACGCGGTGCCGGAGTGGGTCTATGCCGACATAGGCATCCTGTGCGCCGGCGGCGTATCTTCCGGCATCTATCCGACCGATTCGGCCGCGCAGGTCGAATACCTCATCAACGATTCCCGCACGAAAATCGTGTTCGCCGAGGATGAGGAGCAGCTCGACAAGCTGCTCGCCTGCCGCGCGCGTTGTCCGACGCTGGAAAACATCGTCGTGTTCGACATGGAGGGCCTGAGCGGCTTCTCGGATCCGACCGTGCTGTCGCTTGCCGAATTCATGGCGCTCGGCCGCAATCATGCGCAAGGCAACGCGGCGCTGTGGGACGAGATGACCGGCAGCCGCACGGCCTCCGATCTCGCGATCCTGGTCTATACCTCAGGCACCACAGGCCCGCCCAAGGGCGCGATGCACTCCAATCGTAGCGTGACGCATCAGATGCGCCACGCCAACGATCTCTATCCGTCGACCGACAGCGAGGAGCGGCTGGTGTTCCTGCCGCTCTGCCATGTCGCCGAGCGGGTCGGCGGTTACTACACCTCGCTGGCGCTCGGCTCGGTGATGAACTTTGCCGAGAGTCCGGAGACGGTGCCGGACAATCTGCGCGAGGTGCAGCCGACCGCGTTCCTTGCGGTGCCCAGGATCTGGGAGAAGTTCTACTCGGGCATCACCATCGCGCTGAAGGACGCGACCCCGTTCCAGAATTGGATGTACGCCCGCGCGCTCGCGGTCGGCCATCGCATGACCGAATGCCGGCTCGAGGGCGAGACGCCGCCGCTGTCGCTGCGGATCGCCAACCGCGTCGCCTACTGGCTGGTGTTCCGCAACATCCGCCGCATGCTCGGGCTCGATCGCTGCCGGATCGCCTTCACCGGCGCCGCGCCGATCTCGCCGGACCTGATCCGCTGGTATCTCGCGCTCGGCATCGACATGCGCGAGGTCTACGGCCAAACCGAGAATTGCGGCGTCGCCACCCTGATGCCGGTCGACCGCATCAAGCTCGGTTCGGTCGGCAAGGCAGCACCCTGGGGCGAGGTGATGATCTGTCCGAAGGGCGAAATCCTGATCAAGGGCGATTTCCTGTTCATGGGCTATCTCAACCAGCCGGAGCGGACCGCCGAGACGATCGACGCGAAGGGCTGGCTGCACACCGGCGACGTCGGCGCGATCGACAATGAAGGCTATGTCAAGATCACCGACCGGATGAAGGACATCATCATCACCTCCGGCGGCAAGAACATCACGCCGTCGGAGATCGAGAACCAGCTCAAATTCTCGCCCTATGTCTCGGATGCGGTCGTGGTCGGTGACAAGCGGCCGTATCTCACCTGCCTGATCATGATCGATCAGGAGAATGTCGAGAAATACGCCCAGGATCACGACATCCCCTTCACCAATTACGCCAGCCTGTGCCGCGCCAGGGAGATTCAGGATCTGATCGAGCGCGAGGTCGAAACGGTCAACGTCAACTTCGCGCGCGTCGAGACCATCAAGCGGTTCTATCTGATCGAGCGCCAGCTCACGCCGGAAGATGAGGAGCTGACGCCGACCATGAAGCTGAAGCGGAATTTCGTGAACAAGCGCTACGCGGCCGAGATTGACGCCATGTATGGCGAGCGGGCGGTCGCCTAAGCGCTCGCTCTTCGCGCAATGAACGGAAAATGGCGAAGGCCTGAGAAGGCCCGACCCTTCGCTCAACAAGGGCCACTGGAGGAGGAGACTGCAATGTCGAAATCGCTGAAGGTGCTGGGCCTTGCGGTCAGCGCGCTGGCGCTGACCTGTCTGCCGGCCGCCGCCCAAACCAAGGTCACCAACGAAGGCGTCTCGCCGACCGAGATCGTGATCGGGACCCATCAGGATCTGTCAGGACCGATCAAGGTCTGGGGTGTTCCGGTCTCCAACGGCATGAAGATGGCGGTGGAGGAGATCAATGCCAGCGGCGGCATCAACGGCCGCAAGCTCCGGATGATCCTCGAAGACAATGGCTACGACCCGAAAAAGGGCGTGCTGGCAACGCAGAAAATGGTCGAGCGCGACAAGATCTTCGTGATGATCGGCTCGATGGGGTCGGCGCCGACGCTTGCCGCCCAGGACATCCTGTTCGATGCCGGCGTGCTGCAGCTTTTCCCGCTGACCGCGGCCGAATTCACCTTCAAGTTCGATCCCAACAAGCCGCAGGAGCGGCTGAAGTTCAACAACCTCCTGCCTTATGTCGAGAGCACGCGGGCCGCGCTCAAATACATGGTCGATTGGAAGAACTTCAAGAAGCCCTGCATCATGCATCAGGACGATGAGTACGGCAAAAACGTGCTCGACGGCTTCACCCAGCAGCTCGAGGCGATGAAGCTGCAGCCGGCCTCGGTCACGAGCTACAAGCGCGGCGCTTCAGACTTCTCGGCGCAGGTCGCCAAGATGAAATCCGATGGCTGCGATCTCGTCGTGCTGGGTACAGTCATCCGCGAGACCATCGGCGCGATGAACGAGGCGAGGAAGCTTGGCTGGGACGTGACCTTCCTCGGCGCCACCCCGACCAACGTGCTCGAGGTGCCTGCGCTGGGCAAGGAAGCGGTGGAAGGGCTCTATGCTGCGAGCGGCTTCGAGATTCCGTATGAGGACACCGCGAAGGGCAAAGTGAAGGACTGGCTCGCCAACTACAAGAAGATGTTCAACACCGACGCCAACACCCAGGCGATCATCGGCTACAACGCCGTGACGACCTTCGCCTTCTATGCGCAGAAGGCGGGCAAGGAGCTGACGGGCCAGAAGATGCTCGACGCGCTGGAGTCGGGTGACAAGTTCCTCGACATTTTCAACTCGCCGCCGACCAGGTTTTCCAAGACCGATCATCTCGCCAACACCATCACCCAGGTGCAGCAGATCAAGAGCGGCCGCTGGGTTCTGGTGAAGGACAATCTGATGTTCTGAGCCGCTCTCACGGCCACGCAGTCATTGCGAGCGGCGGGTCGCGCGCATGAGTAATGACAAGCCAAGCGAAGCAATCTCTTGTTGCAACGAGCGACCGAAAGAGATTGCCCAGTCGCGGCCGTTGCTTGCAGCGACCTGTTGCGTCAATCAGCCTGAGCGACGGACAGGCGGACCGTCGCTGATATCGCTGGCGCGTATGCATATTTCATCGCGCCTTGCTGGCCCATCACGAAGGTTGGCCGATAGTTGCGCACATCGGAATCCTCCACCATTGCCATGCGGCGATTGTCGAGGGTAAGCCAGTGACCGTCGAGTCGGACGGTGGCGACCGCGTGGTCCTCGCCGAGCCGCGTGTCGCGCGCGATCACGAGGCGAAGGTCGTCGGCGGAGATGCCGGCAAGGCGCAGTGCTGCAAGCTTGGCGATCGCATAATCCTCACAGTCGCCGGCGTGATGGTTGAAGGTCGCGAGCGGTGAGGCCCAGACGTCGATCGCTCCATATTGCACGATGTCGCTGGCGGGGTGGATGGCGAGGTTGACCGCGCGGTTGATCTCGCCGAGCCGAGCGCGGCCGTCGCGGGCCCGCGCGGTATCTACGATGGCAAGCAACTGCAGGGCGGCGGGCGAGGCGCAACGCTCGCGGTCGCCGTCACAAAGCGCGAGCTGCACCATGTCGTCGTCGAGGCGGCTCTGCAGGCCGAGCCATTTGTCGTGCACCCCGCCGCCGTCGAGGATGGCGGTTGCTATGCCGAACGGCTCGGCGGATTGTTTGATCAGCACCGCGCCGGCCGGCGAGAGCAGGTTGGCCGCCAGGACGCTGGCGGGCGCAACCAAGGGCAGGCCGCAGGCAAGCAGGAGCGCACGCAGCGTGCGCGCGTAACAGAACATCCCCATCTGACACCCCCTGTCCGGGCGTCGGCAGGTGAAATTCACCCGCACGTGACCGGATCATTTGATGCGACAGGATCGGCCGGATTGCTTCCGAACTGCTTAAGGGGCCCCGCAGAACGGCGAAAGTCACGCAGCAGGCTGAAGGCCATCTCGCCGATTCTTCGAAAAGTTTATCGATTTCGTGATCGGGGGCGGCCGAACCTTTTGCCGAAAGGGAAGCCTTATCCTTGATTGGTGGTTAACCGGTCGACGTGCGCAGCTTTTGCGCGATCTGTTAGCCAGATCATAGTCTTGAACGGGAAATTGGGGTCAAATGGTCCCAAGAGCTCGGAATGAGCGAGAATGAATGCATGCGATCAAGACTAAAATCTTCCCGCGTACAGGTAGAATGACAGCTCTACCTCACAATACTTCAAAAGAACTTGTAACGGCAGCGAGAGGCGCGAATAAAACAATGGAATCCATTGATAATTGCATCGATCTAGCGACACGAAGTCTTCGCGAATACGCTGCCTATCAGCTGAGCACATCGTTTGCGTGCTTTCGCCTGAGGAACCGCGATGGTATGAGGGGACGGTAAGGAATACCTAATTTCGATTAACTATTTATGGTGGCGCATTGAATTACGCCGGTAAATTCGGATCGAGCGGGCTCGACTCCTTGAGTCATAGCCGCGTCGATCTCGATTCACTGGCCCATCAGGGCCACGCGGAAGGCGTCACGATTCCCGACGCTCATCTGCTGTTTTCCGGCGACTACCACAAATCCGGTCAGGACCTCGTCATCTCCGATGAGACGCACCGCGTTGTGGTGCCGAATTACTTCCACGGCGACAAGCGTCCGGGGCTGTTCTCGCCTGACGGCGCGCCGATGGACCCCCGGGTCGTCGATGCGCTGACCGGCCACACGGAATACGCGCAAGCCGGCGCCGCCGCCCCCGCCAAGCTGATCGGGCATGTCGCCAAGATGTCGGGCAGCGCCAGCATCGTCCGCAACGGTGTCACGGTCGATCTGCAAAACGGCGATGCGGTCTACCAGACCGACGTGGTGCAGACCGGCAGCAACTCGACCCTCGGCCTTGTGCTGAACGACGGCACGACCTTCAACCTCAGCGCCAATGCGCGGCTGATGCTGAATGACCTGACCTACGACGCGACCAGCACGCACAACACGTCGTTGTTCACTTTGGTGCAGGGCGCAGCGACCTTCGTCGCCGGCCAGGTCGCCAAGACCGGCGACATGAAGGTCGGCACACCGGTCGCCACCATGGGTATTCGCGGCACCGCGGTGACGCTGGATATCGATTCGACCGACGGCAAGGTGTCGATCTCGGTCATCGATCAGCACGACAACGTGCTCCACTCCGTCGAGGTGTTCGACTCCCAGGGCAATCTGGTCGGCATGGTCACAAGCAGCGGCGGCTCGCTGACGCTGACGCCGACTGCGAGCTTCAACGTGATCGCGCAGATGAGCGACAAGACGCCCGCGCAGGTCGCCGCGGAGTTCAACGCCTTCCAGGGAGCGCTGAATACCTACGACCTGCAGAAGGCGATTGATCCGAACCTGCCGCAGCATACTGACAATGCCAATCCGCAGACCAGGTACGCGAGTGTCGGAAGCAGCTCGCCATACGCGGTGACCCAGCAGCCGTCGACCGACAATGGCGGCAGTCCGAACCAGAACGGCGGCTCCGGGACGCCGACGGACCCCCACTTATTCACCGATGGCGGAATTCCGACAGGGACAACGCCGGGCCCGCCGACCTTTGTGGTGACGCCGGCCGGGACCGGAGTGCCGCTGCCGTCGATCCCCTTCCCGGTGACACCATCACCGGTGGCCCCGATTACCACAGGGGCGATCGATCATACCGGCCCGGTGATGAGCGCCTCGGGCAACGTCGTGTACGACCCCGACGGCGTCATCTATTTCTACGACCGCGCGACCGGCACCACGACGCAGGTGACGCCGGCCAATGACGGCTTCACCTATTCCGGCCAGACGATCAGCTCGGATGGCCGCTACGTCGTCTATCAGGGCACTGACGGCACCCACACTTATGTCTTCGTCTGGGGTACCGATCCATCCGATCCGGCGCACTTTCACAAGCAGATCGAGATCGCGGCCGGTTCTTCGCCCGCCGTCAGCGGCGACGGCAGCACGATCCTGGTGCAACTGGCCAACGGCGGAATCGGCATCCTCGACCTGCAAGGCAATTCCAAGGGCACGATTACGCCGGCCGTGGTCGGCGCCACCGGCGCGCTTCTGAAGCCGGCGATCAGTGCCGACGGCCACATCATCGCGTTCTGGAGCGCGGACTCGGCACTTGGCGGCTCCGGTCATCTCTTTACCTACAATGTGTCGACTGGCGTAGTCAGCGAGATCGCGAGCACGTCGACCGGTGCCGGCACCACCGCGGCCTCCATCAGCGCCGACGGCCACTATGTGGTCTATCAGTCCCAAGCCGCGTCCGGTCACACCGAGATCAGCATGTATGATCTCACCACCGGCCATGTCGTGTTCACGACCGCGAATGCCTCCGAGACGCTGGCCGGCGACAGCCACAATCCGGTCATCAGCCCGGACGGCCATTTCATCATCTTCACCAGCACGGCGCAGCTCACGCCGGACGACACAAACAATTACGCCGACACCTATGTCGTCAACGTCACCGATCCTGCGCATCCTGTCTTCAAGCTGGTCAGCGCCGGCAGCAACGCGTCGTCCGACGGCGGTGTCGCGATCAGCGCGGGCGGTCTCTATTTCGCCTTCGCGAGCAACTCGTCCTTCTCGGGCGGCCCGTCAGGGGCCAACAACGTCTACTTCGTCGATCCGACGTCGGGCCACGGCGCGATCATCCAGGAAACGGCGAGTTCGCCGGATCATCTGACGGCGTCTGGCGAGATCCAGATCACCGGTGGCACCACCGGGGTTTCGCTCAGCGTCACGGACGCGTCCGGCAATCCGACCGATCTCCTGACTGCGGCCTTCGACAGCAACGGGAACGTGCAGTGGAGTTTCAGCGAGGCGAAGTCCGATTTCGCCGCGCTGCATTATGGCGACGACCTCGCCAAGGTCTTCAACATCGTGCTGAGCTACAACGGCGGCACCACGACCGTCCCTGTTACGGTGGCGGTGCAAGACCTTGTGCAGCCCGTCGTTGTGCCTGCCGACGTGGCGCCGGTCGCGCATCCAGTGACGCTCGCGGATGCCCATGGAGACGGTTCCTATACGATCACGCCGGACACGCTGCTGAAGGCGGTTGCCGATATCGACAGTCCGTCGCTGTCGATCACCAACGTCTCGATCAAGGCGGGCGGCGGCACGTTGGTGCACAATGAGGACGGCAGTTGGACCTACACGCCGGCGGCCGGGTTCCACGGAGAAGTCGTCTTCAACTACACGGCCTCCGATGGCACGCTGACCGCGGCCTCGACGGCAAGTCTCAGTGTTGTGAACGATCCCGCGACGATTACCGGGCAAGCAAACGGCAGCGTGGTTGAGGATACCTCGGTCACGGCGAGCGGGACGCTGACGGTGCACGACATCGATGCCGGCGAAGCCGCATTCATGCCGGTCGCGAGCGCGGCACTCACCGGCGCCTACGGCAACTTCACTTTCGATGCGACGACCGGCGCCTGGACTTATACGCTGGATCACGCACGCGCGGATGGCCTGTCAGGCGGACAGGTGGTCCACGAGCAGTTGACCGTCGCCTCCGTGGACGGCACTGCGCAGCAGGTCATCGACGTCACCGTGACCGGCAGCGATGACGCGCCGGTCGCAAGCCCCGTGACGCTCGCGGATGCCCATGGAGACGGTTCCTATACCATCGCGCCTGACACGCTGCTGAAGGCCGTTGCCGATATCGACAGTTCGTCGTTGTCGATCACGGACGTCTCGATCAAGACCGGCGGCGGCACGCTGGTGCACAATGGTGACGGCAGCTGGACCTACACGCCGGCGGCCGGCTTCCATGGTGAGGTCGTATTCGACTACACGGCCTCCGACGGCACGCTGACGGCGACCTCGACGGCAAGTCTCAGTGTTCAGAACGATCCCGCGACGATCACGGGTCAGGCGTCCGGCAACGTGGTGGAGGATACCTCCGTTACGGCGAACGGGACGCTGACGGTGCACGACATCGATGCCGGCGAAGCCGCGTTCAAGCCGGTCGCGAGCGCGGCACTCGCCGGCGCCTACGGTAATTTCACTTTCGATTCGGCGGACGGCGCATGGACCTATACGCTGGATCACGCACGCGCGAATGGTCTGTCGGACGGACAGGTGGTCCACGACCAGTTGACCGTCGCCTCCGTGGACGGCACTGCGCAGCAGGTCATCGACGTCACCGTGACCGGCAGCAATGACGCACCCGTCATCACCGAGGGGACGGTCGCGACGGGATCGATCACGCTTGTCACCGGGGACGGCGGCCACAGCACGGTGAGCGCAGGGGTTGCGTCGGAGCTCGCGACGTCCGGACTGATCAGCAACCTGCCGAACGGGACCGGATTTGGCCCGCTGGCGACGGGCTCGAACGACGCCGCCAGCAACCTGCCGAGCGGGACGGGATTTGGCACGCTGGCGATGGGCCCGAACGACGACGGCTCCAGCGGCGCCGTCGACATCACCTCTGTGTTCGGCTCTGATGGCATCAACTTCTTCGGCCACCACTACACCTCGCTCTACATCAACAACAACGGCAACATCACCTTCTCCTCGCCGCTGAGCGCGTACACGCCGGAGGCGATCGGCGCAGGCTTCGACAGCCCGATCATGGCGCCGTTCTGGGCGGACGTCGACACGCGCGGCCACGGTCAGGTCTTCTACGACCTCGACCAGGCCGACGGCATCATGACCATCACCTGGGACGACGTCGGTTACTATTCGGAGGCCACCGACAAGCTGAATTCGTTCCAGGTCGTGCTGATCAACGAGGGCGGCGGCAATTTCGACATCGAGTACCGCTACGGCCAGATCCAGTGGACCACCGGCAGCGCCAGCGGCGGGTCTGATGGTCTTGGCGGAACGCCGGCGCGGATCGGCTATACCTCAGGCGACGGTTCGCATTACTACGAGGTGCCGCAGTCCGGAAACCAGAATGCGTTGCTGACCCTGCCTCAGACTGCCGGCAACACCGGGATCGACGGCGTCGATGTTTTCAATGTCCATAACGGCGAGGTCGACCCGACGACGTTGACCACGAACGGGACGATCGATTTCGCTGATCCCGATCTCCTGGACACGCACACGATCCAGAGCGTGACGTATACCGGCAGCGGCACCGCGCTCGGAACCCTGACGCTTGCCCAGGTCTCGGACACCACCGGCAGCGGAACCGGCGGTGAATTCACCTGGACCTACGACGCCAGTTCCGCGGCCGTCCGCAGCGCGCTCGACGGCATCGCGTCGCATAGCAAGATCGAGACCTTCGACGTCGTGATCAGCGACGGCCATGGCGGCACCGTCACCCAGACGGTGTCGGTGACGCTCACGGAGCCGGTCGCGACTCCGACGCTGACGATCACGGTGCTGACGTCCGACGGCCTGGATTTCCAGAACGACAGTCCGCTGAAGGAGATGGGCGCAGGAACGGTGCAGTCCGGCGGCAGTTCGACGACGTTCACAGTGGTCGATCCGGCCAGTCACCACGAGTTCGTGGTCGACGGCACCAGCTTCACATACGCCGATGGCGCGGTGACCGGCGGCATCATCACCTCGTTCCACGAGTTCGCGACCGGCGATACGCCGGTGGCGCTGGCGGATTTCTCCGGCCTATCGGTCGACGCTCCGGCCTGGATGAGCGCTGTCCAACAGGCCGCGGCCGGCGACAAGACGGCCGTGGAAGCCTTGACCAGCAACTACTCCTACATTTTCAACGGCGGCGCAGGGGCCGACAATTTCGGCTCCGCGGGCCATGCCGATACGCTGACTGGCACCGGCCAGGATGTCTTCGACGGAGGCGGCGCTCCCGCCGGCAGCCACGACACGCTGACCGGCGGCGCCGGCAGCACATTCATGTTTGGAGCGGGCTATGGCGCGCTGACGATCACGAATTTCGATCAGGCCAACGGCACATTTGATCCGAACCAAGCCGATCACATCCAGCTGAACGGGCTTTCAGCGCCGCTGAGCGTCAGCTACGCCGACGGCAATGCCCTTCTGGATTTTGGCAATGGCGACGTCATTACGCTGCTCAATGTCAGCCAGACGCAATATCAAAATCTTAGCGGCTCGGAGTTCACGAGCGGCGGTAACGGCGGTGGCGGCAATAGCAATGGCGGGCCGGTGATCGCCGGTGCCGGCAATACCGTCACCTTTGCGGGAACGCCGGTCCTGCTGGATCCGTCGGTCACCGTCACTGACGACACCGGCACGGTCAGCAGCGTCAATGTCTGGATTTCGTCCGGCGTCCAAAACGGCGATACGCTCTCGATCAACGGGAGCCTCGATGGCGATCTCGTCTATTCGGACGGCACGATCCACTACCATTTCGACGACGCCATACATTCCGATCAAACTTCGATTTTCCTGTCGGGGATCGCAGGCACGCCGTCGTCCAGCGATTTCGACGCCGCGCTGCAATTGATCCAGTTCGCCCCCGGAGCCATCGACGGCGCCCGCACGGTGACATGGGCGGCGTACGACAATGTCCTCCACAGCCCCACCGTGACCACGACCGTTGAAGTCGGTCCGGTCCTCAACAGTTTTGTGCTGACCGTCGGCGAGGGCGGCACGACGGTGCTGTCCAGCAGCGATTTCAACGTCAGCGATCCCGGTTACGCGAACCTCACCTATACGGTGAGCGACGTCGCCGGCGGGCATTTCGAGGTTTTCAACGGCGACAATTGGGTATCGGCGCCATCAGGCGGCTTTACCACGGCGCAGATCGCAGCCCACGATGTCGAATTCGTCCAGAACGGCACCGCCACCGTGCCGAGCTTCCTGATGCATGTCAGCGACCCGGGCAACGCCAGCCCGGACATCCCGGCGATGGTTTCGTTGGAAATCGCCGGCGAAAATTCCGAGACCATCACGTTCGCCGGCAGCAGCGGCACGCTGCAACTCGATGACCCCCAGAGCTTCAGCGGCAAGATCGCCGGGATCACGGGAAGCGGCAATGTG
Organism: Bradyrhizobium sp. LTSP885; assembly: GCF_000938305.1. Classification (GTDB taxonomy): domain Bacteria; phylum Pseudomonadota; class Alphaproteobacteria; order Rhizobiales; family Xanthobacteraceae; genus Bradyrhizobium. The sequence goes on along the minus strand of NZ_JYMT01000014.1, from coordinate 4,305 downwards.
CTTGATATCAACGGTTTCTCGGCCGGCACGACGACAGCCTTCACGGGTAGCAACAGCTATGACGGCGAATCCAACACGACGACGTTGACGGTAGCGGACTCGTCCGACGGCAAAACCGAGACGTTCAAACTGGCCGGAGATTTGTCGGGCTCGAGCTGGACGGTTTCCGACGACCATCGCGGCGGCGTCGACATCGTCGACCCACCGGCAGGCGGCGCAGTCGCGGCGGTAGGCGGCACGGCCGCGGCTAATCCCGGGCCGACGACCAGCCAGACGATCGTTGCCGATGCCTCGAACCAGACGCTGACCGGCACCGGCGCGAGCAATAATTTTGCGTTCGATTTCACCGGTATCGGCCACGACACGGTGACAAACTTCCATCCGGCCGCCGACACGCTGCAGTTCGGTGGCGGAATATTTGCAAATGCGCAGGCAGCCTTGAACGCGGCGCAGGATGACGGTCACGGCAACACGGTCATTACCCTGGATGCCAGCGATGCGATTATCCTGTCGGGGGTTGCCAAGGCGCAGTTACACGCCGCCGACTTCCATTTCGCCTAAACGTCTGCCCGACGCATGCGGCGCTCGCGGGCCTCGCAGAAACAAGAACGTGATCAAGCCGCCGCGCCATGATACCTGAATGACATGAGACGGCTGAGGGCGATACGACGATGGTTCGCGCGGCGCTTCGGCTACGCGCGACTGGCGTGCGTGGGGCTGCTGATCGGCGTTGCCGCGCTCCGCGTCTGGGATCCGCCGCCGGTTCAGGAGATGCGCATCAGGACGTTCGACACCTTCCAGGTGCTCGAACCCCGCAAGAAGACCATGCGGCCTGTCACCATCGTGGATATCGACGAGAGGAGCCTCGCTGATCCCCGGTTGGGACAGTGGCCGTGGCCACGGACGCGGATCGCCGACATCGTCACCAATCTCACCAGGCTCGGCGCCGTCGTGATCGCATTCGACGAGGTGTTCTCCGAGCCGGACCGCCTCAACCCGGATATCGCGGCCGATACGTTCGGCAATCTCGACGAGGAGATGCGCACGCGGCTGCGACAGTTACCGAGCAATGACAGCATCCTTGCCGAGGCCATCCGCAACTCGCGCGTGGTGCTCGGTGAATCCGGAGGCATCAACGTCCGCGCCGATCTCAACGAGAAACTTCCTGTGACCGGCCTTGCAACGCTCGGTGAGGACCCGCAGCCCTTCATGTACCAATTCCCCGGACTGCTGCGCAATGTGCCGGTGCTGGAGGAAGCCGCGGCCGGACGCGGCCTGTTCACGATCCGGCCGGAGCGCGACGGCATCGTCCGGCGCGTGCCGATGATCATGCTGGCGCAGGGTGTGATGATGCCGTCGTTGAGTTTCGAAATCCTCAGGGTCGCGAGCGGCTCGGACACCATTTTGATCAAGACCGACCAGGCCGGCATCCAGAGCATCGGCGTCAAGGGCTTTGCGATCCCGACCGACCGCAACGGCCAGCTCTGGGTTCGTTATGCGCGTCTCGATCCTTCGATCTATGTCTCGGCCATCGACGTACTGCAAGGGCGCGTAGCGCCGGACAAGATCGCCGGCAAGCTTGTGCTGATCGGGACATCGTCGGTCGGGCTCAACGACATCAAGACAACGCCGGTGGCGGCGGCGATGCCCGGGGTCGAGGTCCATGCCCAGGTGCTGGAGAGCGTGCTGACCGGCGATGTGATTTCACAGCCGGGCTACGGCATCGGCATTGAATTCTTTGCCGCGCTGATCATGGGGCTGCTGGTCCTCGCCTTCGCGCCGAAGTTCGGGCCGGTGACGCTGGTTGCGGTCGGCGGCCTGTTCGCGTCGGTGCTGCTCGGCATCTCCTGGTACTTCTACAGCCAGCACCGACTGCTGATCGATTTCACCTATCCGCTGATGTCGACCACGGCGATCTATCTGACGCTGATCTTCTCCAGCTTTGTGCGCGAGCAGCAGCAGCGCCGGCAGATCCGGTCGCAGTTCGTGCAGTACATGTCTCCGGCGCTGGTCGAGCAACTTGCGCATTCGCCGGAACGGCTCGTGCTCGGCGGCGAGGAGCGCGAGATGACCATCATGTTCTCGGACATGCGCGGCTTCACCTCGATCTCGGAGACCTACAAAAGCGATCCGCAGGGCCTCACGGCGCTGATGAATCGTTTTCTGACACCGCTCTCCAATGCGATCCTGTCCCGCAAGGGCACTATCGATAAATATATGGGCGACGCCATCATGGCGTTCTGGAATGCGCCGCTCGACGACAGGGATCACCACCTTAATGCGTGCGAGGCCGCGCTCGACATGCTGGAGCGCGTTGACGAATTGAATCAGGAGCGCGCAGAAGAAGCGGAGGAGGGCGGCCACGTCTATGTGCCGCTCAATATCGGCGTCGGGCTCAACACCGGCACCTGCGTGGTCGGCAATATGGGATCCGACGTGCGTTTCGACTATTCGGTGTTCGGCGACAGCGTCAATCTGGCGTCACGCCTGGAGGGGCAGTCCAAGGAGTACGGCTTCCCGATCATCGTGGGGTCGAAGACTGCGCTCGCGGTGAAGGAGAAGTTCGCGATCCTCGAACTCGACTTCATCATGGTGAAGGGCAAGAAGGAGCCGGAGGTGATCTATGCGATCGCCGGCCGCGAGGACGTCGCAAGCTCCGGCCGTTTCCAGCGGCTGCGCAACCTGACGATCGAGATGCTCGCCTGCTATCGCAGCCGCGACTGGGACGGCGCGCTCGCCGCGATCGAGCGCGGCCGCAAGACCGACGAGGCGCATTCGCTGCAATATCTCTACACCCTCTACGAGGCGCGCATCCGCGCTTTCCAGAAGGAGCCGCCGCCCGACGACTGGAACGGCGCGTTTGCGCTGTTGACGAAGTAGCTGTCGTCGTCCCGGCCAAGCGAAGCGCGAGCCGGGACCCATAACCACGAGTGTCCGTGTTGCAAAATGCTGGGGCCACAGCTCTGCCAACCACGCGCAACGGTGGTTATGGGTCCCGGCTTTCGCCCATAGGCGCTAAAATAGGATTTGCGCGTTGGATTTACGTGTGATTCCAAGAAGAGATGAGAAACGAATCGCTTGTGAACGAAGACTGGGCGCGTGTTGTTTCGCGGCTGGGCGGAGCTGAGGCTCTGGAGGCTGGCGCGCGGGAGACGAAGGCGTTTGTTCGCCCGCGCGAGATCAGCAATGCAGTCGATCTGCTGCGGCTGATCCTTGCGTATTGCCTGGGCACGAGAGGTCTGCGGTTGACGGCGGCATGGGCGACTTCGGTGGGCCTTGTCGATATCTCCAACGTGGCTCTGTTATACCGGCTGCGTCAGTCCGGGGATTGGCTTGCACAGCTGATAGGCCGGGCACTTGCGAGCGGTGCGCCGAAGGCAAGCCGCGGTCGACTGATCCGCATCGTTGACGCCACGACGGTCCCAAAAGCTGGAACCGGCGGCAGGCAGAAGAATGCGGTGTGGCGCATCCACAGTGCGTTCGATCTTCCGCAAGAACGTTTTGGTCACTTCGAGCTGACCGACGAACGCGCGGGCGAGACGCTGGACCGGATCCCGCTGATTGCCGGCGAGATCCGTCTTGCCGACCGCGCCTATCTGCAGCCGGAGCGCATGGCGTATCTGGTCGAGGCCGGTGCGGACTTCGTGATCCGCTCGGGCTGGAAGAGCGCTTGTTGGCTGGATCGCAAAGGCAATCTGATCGATCTCGTCGCCGAACTGCGCAAGGCCGCGGCACGCGGCATCATCGACCGGCCGATCTGGGTAAAACGCAAGTCTGGTGGAGCACCGCTTGCTGTGCGTTTGGTTGCCGTCAAGAAACCTGCAGATGCGGCTCAGGCTGCACGGCGCAAGGCACGCAGGACGGCTCAGAAGGGAGGCCATCGTCTCTCCAGGCAAACGCTTGATGCTGCGGATTGGGTGATCCTGGTGACCTCGCTCAAGCCCGAGGACTTCACAACCGCTGATCTGCTTGCCCTTTACCGGCTGCGATGGCGGATCGAACTCGGCTTCAAGCGGCTGAAGAGCCTGATTGGCTTGAAAGGACCTCCAGGAACTGACGAGCGGTCTGCCAGACCCCATATCCTCGCTCACCTGCTGATCATTCTTCTGCTCGAGCCGCTTGTCGACGAACTCGAGGACTCTCCCCGCTTGGCCGAAGCCGCCTAACCAGACCTGCAGCATGGCGCCTGCTCCGTCAGCTCATCGCCTCCCTGCTCCAAGCCATCATTCCCCAGCCCACAATCGCGCGTCTGCGCAGAGCCAGCCTCGCTCTCCAACGACATCTGCGCGAGCCTCCCAGACGTAA
>NZ_JYMT01000013.1:51298-65641 GCF_000938305.1 Bradyrhizobium sp. LTSP885 | reverse complement strand
CCGTCATTGCTGTGCAAGTTCACTAATTCGCTGATTGAATTCTCTTGCGGGAGGATTCGATGCGCGACAACAGCTACGACCGGACGATTGAGCGGAACTACCTGCAGAAGTGGCGGTTCCTGATCCCGGAATACGAGGCGGTGAAAGCCGGGCGGTCGGCAACGTTCCGCCGGGTCGGAGATTTTTATCGGCATCACGGCACCTGCTCGCAAACCTTCCGGAAGTGTTACAACCGCTATTTGCAAAGCGGCGAGGAGGCCGACCTCTTGCCGCGGCGGCGCGGACCGAAGTGGAAGGAACGGCGCGAACCGGAAGGCATCGAGGCCGAGATCGTTGCTTGCCGCCAGAGGGGGATGAACCGCTACGAGATCCATGCTGTCTTGCGCGAGCGGCGCGATACGCTACCCTCGCCGTCGACGATCTACCGGGTCCTGAAACGCTATCATCTGAACCGGCGCACGCCGGCGATGCGCGAGGAGAAACGCCGCATTATCAAGGACAAGCTCGGCGAACTTGGCCATGTCGATCTGCATCAGCTGCCACGCGACGTGTTCCTGGCGCCACCCCCGGCCACGGCCTATATCGTCAGCCTGATCGACAGCTGCTCGCGCCTGGCCTGGGCCGAGGTCATCACCTCCAAGAAAGCCTTGCCGGTCATGTTCAGGACGCTGAAGATGATCAACACCCTCAACGTCACCTATGGGCTGGTCTTCGCCGAAATCATGTCCGACAACGGCGCCGAGTTCGCATCCCGAAACAACCGTGAAGAGCATCCCTTCGAAGCCATGCTCCTCGAACTCGGCATCAAGCATCGCTACACCAGACCCTATCGGCCGCAGACCAACGGCAAGATCGAACGGTTCTGGCGTACCCTCGACGACGACGTCATCGATGGGGCAACCTTCGATAACCTCGATCACTTCGCCAATGAACTCTTCGAGTACCTGATCTACTACAACAACCACAGGCCTCATCAGGCCCTTGGCGGCCAGACACCAAAGGACTTCGCTGCGACCAAAACTGAACCCATTCAATCAGCGAATTAGTGAACTTGCACAATTGCGAGGAGCGACAGCGACGAAGCAATCCATGCCTCAGCAAGTGGCTAAATGGATTGCTTCGCTCCGCTCGCAATGACGGCGCGGGCTGCGACAGCCTCAATAATGCCCGAACGCCACCGGGCGGAAGGCCTGCAGCAATTGCTGGTCGAGCTTGCCGCTCATTTCTTCCATCATCGTGAACGACTTGGCATGGGTGAACTGCAGCCGGTAGGCGCGCTTCTCCACCAGCGCGGCATAGACGTCGACGATGGTAGTGACGCGAACGATGTCGCTGATCTCGTCACCGCTGAGACCGTTGGGATAGCCGGTGCCGTCAAGGAATTCGTGGTGATGCAGGATCACGTCGAGCATTTCCGGCGGAAAGCCACCCTGCGCCGACAGCGCCTCGTAGCCGCGGCGGGGATGCTCGCGCATCTCGTCCATTTCCTCGACCGTCAGCTCGCCGGGCTTGTCGAGCAACGCGACCGGAACGAAGGCCTTGCCGACGTCGTGCAGCAGTGCGGCGCGGGCGAGCCGGCGTTGGTCGTCGTCGCGCATGCCAAGGTGCTGCGAAAATGCCACCGCAAAGCCGGTCACGAACAGGCAATGGCGATAGGTTTCGACGTGATGACAGCCGACGGCGGTCAGCCATTCGCGCAGAGAATTGTGCCTGATCGCCTTGAGGATCTTGTTTTCGGCCGCGATGATATCATCGAAGGTCAGCGGTTCGCCGGCCGGTATCCGCTCGAACATCTTGACCATCACTGCGTGTGCAGCCTCGACGCCGCGGTTGAGCGCCTTGCCGCGGTCGGTCTCGTCATAGCCGCTGTCGTCGGGGAATGCGGCGCGGATGCGCTGCAGGATGCCGCGCGCGTCGAACGGCCGCGAAATGGTGTCGGTGGCGCCGAGCGCCCAGGCCTGCATCGAGGCGTGGTGCAGCGCGTCCGCCAGCACGAACAGCCGCGGCATCTCGCGATAAGCCTCGGCCTGCAGCTTGGAGCGGACCAGTTGCACGCTTTCGGGGGAGCGCAGATTGATGTCGACCACGATACCCGAGAGATCGCGGGCGGGCTGCTCGGGAATTTCCGACGTCAGGATGGTATCGACCTCGCCCACCGACCGCAGGATGCTGGCGAGCTCGTTGCTCTGATCGCTTCGGTCCGACGCCAGCAACAAGCGGCGCTTCGAAGTCTTGTTGTTGGCTAAGGCTGTCATGAAATCCCCGTCGCGGTAACGCCCGACAGCCGGACGCTACCGGACGATGCGTTCCCTCGGGCTTAATGGGGATGCTGAACGGCGGTTGAGCGGAATGGATACAATTTGAGGAACCGTGGAATCCTGCAGCAAAATCAGGCCCGGTCGAAAAAAATCCGCCGGAGAAAATCTCCGGCGGATCACTATTTTTGATGAGGCGAAAGGCGGTTATGCCTTCATCGCCGCCTTCACCGCATCCGCCGTGATCGGCAGCGCGCGGACGCGAGCGCCGACCGCGTTGAAGACGGCGTTGCCGATCGCCGGCGCCACCACCGTCACCGCGGGCTCGCCGACGCCGGTCGCCTTCTCGCCATTGGCGATGATGTTGACCGTGACTTCCGGCATCTGGCTCATCCGCAACGGCGTGTAGGTGTCGAAGTTGGTCTGCTCAATGCCGCCGTCCTTCAACGTCGCCTTCTCGAACAGTGCCAGCGACATGCCCCACAGCGCCGCGCCCTCGACCTGGGCACGGATGTTGTCGGGATGCACCTGGGTGCCGACATCGGTCGCAACCGTCAGCTTCTTCACCGTCACCTCGCCCGATGGCGCGACAGCGACATGAGCAACGCAGGCGGTCCAGCTGGCGGTGGCACGCTCCTGCGACGATACGCAGGCGACGCCCATGGCTTCACCCTTCGGCAGCTTCTTGGTGCCGTAGCCGGCGAGACCCATCGCGGCGAGCAGCGTGTTACGCAGCCGCTGCGCGCCGCCGTCGTTCTTGCCCTTGCCATCGAGCAGTTCGACGCGGAACAAGGCCGGATCCTTGCCAGTCGCATGCGCGATCTCGTCGACCATGCTTTCGATCGCCCAGAAGGTCCAACCCGGGGCCACCGAACGAAGCTGACCCGACGGGGTGGCATTGTGCGCCATCTCGTTCTTGATCGCCCGCACATAGTGGTTGGGCACGGTGTAGAAGAAGTCCGCACCATTGACCGTGAAGGCGTCGAGCGGTCCCTTCTTGTCGACCGAGGGCGACAGGAAATCGGGGATTCCCCAGCGCTGGGTCGGCCAGGCCGAAACCACGTCGTGACTGAGCGCGACGAGCTTGCCGTCGCCGTCCAGGCCGGCCTTCACTTTCTGCAAGGTGAGCGGACGCGAGAAATCCATCGTCATGTCATTCTCGCGCGTGTAGATCACCTTGACCGGCTTGCCTGTGGCTTTCGCCGCCTGCACCGCCGGCACCATCATGTCGGCGTCGAGACGCCGGCCGAAACCGCCGCCCAGCCACATCTGGTGCATCACAACATATTTCGGGTCGAGCCCGGCGGCACCGGCTGCGATCGCGCCGGAGCGCGTCGCGAACTGGTTGCCGGAATAGATGTGCAGGATGTCGCCCTTGAACTCCGCGGTGGCGTTCATCGGCTCCATCGGCGCGTGGATGTTGATGCTGGTGGTGTACTCCGCCTCCAATACCTTGGCCGCCGTGCCGAACGCCGCGTTCGGATCGCCGTCCTTGACGAAGTACTCGCCGGAATCGCTGAGGGCTTGAAGCCGCCTGGCTTCGGTCTGTAGCGACTCGCTCGACAGCTTCGCGTTCGGACCGCCGTCATAGGCGATCTTCAGCGCGTCCGCCGCCTTGCGGGCATTGGAGTAGGTGTTCGCGACCGCGACCACCCAACCCGTCGTGGTTGCGGTCTTGTCGTCCAGCGTCACGGCCTTGACGAAGCCCGGCACCTTCTTGGCCGCGCTGTCATCGACCGATTTCACCGTGGCGCCGTAGCGCACCGGCGGGGTCACCAAGGCGCCGTACAGCATGCCGGGCAGCATGACGTCGATGCCGTATTTCGCGGTGCCGTTGGTCTTGGAGGGGATGTCGAGCTGCGGCACCGAGACGCCGATCATGGTGTATTGATCTGGCGTCTTGAGCTTGATCGCCTTGAGGTCATCCGGTGTGAAGGTCTTGGTCGCCTTGCCGCTCTTCACCACGTCGGCGAACGACATCGACTTCTTCGACTTCGGATGGCTGATGGTGGAATCGCGGACCACCAGTTCGGCGGCCGGCACGCCCATCGCGGCGGCTGCCGCTTCGGTCAGTGCCAAGCGGCCGGCCGCGCCAGCGCGGCCCATCGCATCGAAATTCATCATCGTCGACCAGCTGCCGCCGGTGATCTGCGCACCGAGGACAGGGTCGTTGAACTTCGGATCGTTGGAGGCGAGCTGAACCCGCATGTCCTTCCAGGACGCGCCGAGCTCTTCGGCCACGATCTGCGCCATGGTCGACGCGATATGCTGGCCCATGTCCGCCTTGCCGCAGGTCACGGTGACGAGACCATCGGGGGCGATCGCGTACCAGACGCTCGGCTCGAAGTTGGAGGGTGCGGCGAGCGCCTGATCGATGCCGGGAACGGCGGCGTAGCCGAGCACGAGACCGGTTGCAGCGGTGCCGACCAGGAAGGAACGGCGGCTGAGATCGGCTTGTATGCCGTGAGGGGTTTTCACGTGCGTATTCATGTGGGTCTCCGCTCGCTGCCGGTGGCTGATGCCGTGCGCATGTCGGCGGCGGCGCGCATGATCGCCTTTTGAATTCGCGAATAGGTCATGCAACGACAGAGATTGCCGTCCATGTGCGCGACCACTTCCTCCTTGGTCGGGTTGGAATTCTTCGACAGCAGCGAAGCCGCCTGCATGATCTGGCCGGACTGGCAGTAGCCGCATTGCGGGACCTGCTCGGCGATCCACGCCTTCTGCAAGGGATGATCGCCCTTGGCGGAAAGCCCTTCGATGGTGGTGATCTTCTTGCCGACGGCGTCGGAAACCGAGGTCTGACAGGACCGCACCGCTTCGCCGTTGAGGTGGACCGTGCAGGCGCCGCAGAGACCCGCGCCGCAACCGAACTTGGTGCCGGTCATCTGCAATTGCTCGCGGATGACCCAAAGCAGCGGCGTGTCGTTGGCCGCTTCGACGGACATATTCCGTCCGTTGATATTGAGATTCGTCATCTCTCTCCCCTTCCGGTGTATGAAGCCGCTTACGGCGGCAACTCACTGTTGGGATATGGCTGCCACCCACCGGGCAAGCGACAGTTGCCAAGACAATGATCCGGTTACCGCTTGGAGGCAATTCAATTTGGAACCGTTCGAAAAGAATAAATCTCCCGACATGCCTGTTGTGCGCTGCGGCAATTGCATGAAGCTTTTGAAATGCCTGTATTGATGCCTTATCGGTAGCTCCTACCAAGGTCGGTAGCGCTGCCGAACCGGACATCGACACAACAAGGAGCCCGCGAATGGCCAAGCTCGACCGTGGCGGCGTCAATATCCACTACGAGGTGCACGGCAGCGGCCCGCCGCTGATTCTCACCCACGGCTATTCATCGACCTCGGCGATGTGGCAGGGCCAGATCGCCGCGCTCTCGAAGCACCACAAGCTTGTGCTGTGGGACATGCGCGGCCACGGCCTATCCGACTATCCCGACGATCCCGAAGCCTACAGCGAGGCCCTGACGGTCGGCGATATCGCAGCGCTGCTCGACGCTGAAGGCGCTGAGACAGCGATCGTCGGCGGCTTGTCGCTTGGCGGTTATATGTCGCTGGCCTTCCATCGCGCCCATCCGGAGCGGGTGCGCGCGCTCTTGATCATCGACACCGGCCCGGGATTCAAGAAGGACGATGCCCGCGATATCTGGAACAAGCGTGCCCGCGACACCGGCGACCGGTTCGACCGCGAAGGGCTGGAGGTGCTGAAGACGTCGAGCGCGGAACGCGCCTCGGTCACGCATCGCAATGCCAAGGGACTGGCGCTCGCCGCCCGCGGCATGCTCGCGCAGCGCGACGCGCGGGTAATCGAATCGCTGCCCGACATCAGGGTGCCGTCGCTGGTCGTGGTCGGCGCCGACGACACCCCGTTCCTGGCTGCCTCCGACTACATGGCTGCAAAGATTCCCGGCGCGCAGAAGGTGGTGATCCCGAACGCCGGTCACGCCGTCAATATCGACCAGCCGCAGGCCTTTATCGATGCCGTGCTGCCGTTCCTTGATACTCTTGAAGCCAGCGCGCCGGGAAAGACTGCATCATGAAGACTGGTGTCATTGCCTTGTTGCTGGCCGCAGGCGCAACGGCAGCCGCTCACGCCGAGAGGCTGCCGCCGTTTGGCGGCACGGCCACGCGTCCGTTCACCGCGACATTGTCGAACTCGACGCCGCTGGTGTTCGGCATGGGCATCGACGATGCCCAGCACGCGCTCGGCACGCCCCTTACCTATGTCAGCGGACGGTCCGGCGAGGAGGTCTTCCTGACCTTCCGCGACCTCGGCGGCAGCGGGCTGTTCCCGCATCATGACCGGCTCTATCTGCAGTTTCGCAAGGGCCGGTTGGCCGGCTGGAAGGGCGATTGGGGCGAGAACTGGATGTGGCGATAGACGTTTCCCTTCGCGAATATTCTTCATGCAACCACCACCAAGAATGGCAAGAATGGGAAGACCCATGGGACAAGATATCAAGCTCACCGCTTCGGACGGTTTTGAACTCGGCGCCTATCGCGCCGATCCTGCAGGTGCGCCCAACGGCGCTGTTGTCGTGATCCAGGAGATTTTTGGCGTCAATCACCACATCCGCTCGGTGTGCGACCGGCTGGCGACGGAAGGCTACGTCGCCATCGCACCATCGATCTTCGACCGCATCGAACCGCACTTCCAGTGCGGCTATTCAGCGGATGAAATCGCCAACGCGCGAAAATTCGTCGCCAATCCGGACTGGGCTGCGATGCTGCGCGACACCCAGGCGGCGATCGAGGCGGTGAAATCGGTCGGGCCGATCGGCATCATCGGCTTCTGCCTCGGCGGCAGCATCGCCTATGCGGCCGCCACCAAGCTGACCGGACTTTCGGCCGCGGTCGGCTATTACGGTGGCGCGGTGGTGCGCTTCGCCGACGACAAGCCGACCGTGCCGACGCAGCTGCATTTCGGCGAGAAGGATTCCGGCATTCCCTTAAGCGATGTCGAGACCATCAAGTCGAAGCGGCCCGAGGTCGAGGTCTTCATCTATCCCAATGCCCAGCACGGCTTCCATTGCGACGAGCGCGCCAGCTACGACAAGGCCAGCGCCGACATCGCCTGGCCGCGCAGCCTGGCATTCTTTGCGAAGCATTTGCGGAGATAGCGCGCAGCCCTCTCCGTCTCGTCATTCCCCGGTGCGCAATTGCGCACCTGGGGATGCGCGGCGAGGCGCAGGCCCGGAATCCATTTCGCCGCAGGATGCGTGGACAAATGGATTCCGGGCTCGCGCTTCGCGCGCCCCGGAATGACGCGTGGAGAGATGTCGCTTAAAACCAGCGCTCGCCGACGAACACGGTGTCGCCAGGACTCATTGGCGTGCCCAGTGGCACCACGAAGCGGCCGGCGCCGCCGGCATCGGTGTGCGTCAGCGTGACGCTGTCGCGCCGGGCGCGCGGCGAGAAGCCGCCGGCAATCGCGACCGCGCTCTCGACCGTCATGTTGGGCACATAGGGATATTGGCCGGGGGCTGCGACCTCGCCGAGGATGAAGAACGGGCGATAGGACTCGATCTCGACCGCTACCGATGGTTCGCGGATGAAGCCGTTGCGCAACTTTGCCGCGATTTCGCCGGCGAGCCCGGCCGGCGTGCGGCCGCGCGCCGGCACCGAGCCGATCAGCGGCATGGTGATCGAGCCGGCGGCATCGATCGCGTAGGTGTTGGTGAGGCCTTCCTGGCCATAGACCACGACGCGCAGCTTGTCGCCGGCGTCGAGATGATAGGCATTGTCGTAACGGGCCGCTTCGACCGGCGCGGCATAGACCACCGGGGCGGCGGCAGGCCCGGCATAATAACCGCGAGGGGAACCGGCAAAGGCCGAGCGCAGCGCGCTGATCGCACCGCCGCCGCCTGCATCCGCGACCGGACCTGGTCCGTAGGTTCCTGGTGCGTAGGTTCCTGGCGCGTAGGTTCCTGGCGCGTAGGTCTGACCATAAGCGACGGAATCGAGATCACCTTGCGGCGCGACCGCAACCGGACCGGTCGTGCTCATGCAGCCCGACAGTGCGAGCGCCATCATGACGGCAGTGATCGGCAATCGTAACGCGTGCACAACCCGCACCGGACCATCCCTCAAAGCGAGACAGTCCTAGTCTTGCACCGGTTATGGTTAACAAACGGTTTTCGGGAAGGAGAACCCCCTCGCCCCGCTCTCGCGGGGAGAGGTAAGAGAGCAGGGAGAGGTAAGAGAGAAGGCTAGGCGGTGACGCCAACGCCGATCGGGCAGGACACGCCGGTGCCGCCGAGCCCGCAATAGCCTGCCGGATTCTTGGCGAGGTATTGCTGGTGGTAGTCCTCGGCGAAGTAGAACTCGCCGGCTGGCGCGATCTCGGTGGTGATGGCGCCAAGGCCCTTGGCGGCGAGCGCCTTCTGATAGGCAGCCTTCGAGCTATCTGCGGCTTTGCGCTGCGCATCGTTGAACGTGTAGATCGCGGAACGATACTGCGTGCCGATGTCGTTGCCCTGGCGCATGCCCTGGGTCGGGTTGTGGTTCTCCCAGAACGTCTTCAGCAGCGCCTCATAGGAGATCTTCTTCGGATCAAACACGACCAGCACCGCCTCGGTGTGGCCGGTGCGTCCAGAACAGGTCTCTTCATAAGTCGGATTCGGCGTGTGGCCGCCGGCATAGCCGACCGCGGTCGTGGTGATGCCGTCGCCGAGCTCCCAGAACTTGCGCTCCGCGCCCCAGAAGCAACCGAGCCCGAACACCGCCTGCTCGAGGCCTTGCGGATAGGGCGGCTGCAACTTGCTGCCATTGACGAAATGCGTGGTCGCGGTCGGAAGTGGCGTCGCGCGGCCCGGCAGCGCCTCGGCGGCGCTCGGCAACGCGGTGGTCTTGCGCATGAACAACATGGACACCCTCCAGGCGGAACATCGGCCAACGCGGCAACAGCCTGCGGGCCAGTTGTCACCTATATATGTCTTTACGCGAGCATTGGCAGCCCCGTTACGGACGGCTGCGGGCGCGTTTTCGAGCGAAAGCCTGCCCCGCACTCGATGCGGGGTGGATACCGGTTCGCGTCAAAACAACAATCCGGAACGCCGCTCAGTCGCGGGCGTAGCCGATCAGCGGCTTCCGCGGCCGGAACAGCAGCATCAGCAAAATGCCGGCGATCCCGAGCACGGCGAACACCGGCTGATCCAGGATGATCCTGATCACACTGTTCCAGAGCCACGGCGCGTGGCCCTCCACCCAAATGCGGAACGCCTGCTGGCTGGACTGGTGGATGTCATTCCAGAACTGACCGAACCGGGTGAACCGCAGGCTCTGGTCGGCCACGTAGCGGGCGCCGTCATAGACCATGAAGATGAATCCGCCGGCCAGCAGCAGAAGGCCAATCAGACGGAAAAAACCGCGGATCATGCGTCACCCAAATTCCCTGCAAATTCCCTGTCGCGCCCCACGCGCCGCCAGCCCTTACCGGGCGCTCCCGGGAAATTCAACCTCTTCAGCACCTTATCTGGCCGTCGCGGGCCCAATTTCGGGCCGTTTTTGGGCCTGGAAAGCGTTGACGCTGCACCCTGCGCCATCTATAAGACCGGCCAATGGCGGCGGGCGCAATCCTGCCGCCGCTGTTCTTTGGACAGTGCTGCAGGTGGGAGCATGGATTTGCTCCCTGGCATGGCCGCCTCGGAACACCCTTGGACAATACACACGCGTAGAGATTTGAACCGGCCGGTGCGCGCGAGCCCGACCACCGAGCGATCACCGCCGAAGGACAGTTGAGACCATGGCCAATACCACTTCCGCCAAGAAGGCGACCCGCAAGATTGCCCGCCGCACCATCGTCAACAAGTCGCGCCGCACCCAGATGCGTGGCGCGGTCCGCACCGTCGAAGAAGCGATCAAGACCGGCGACCGCGCTGCGGCGTTGAAGGCGATGACGCACGCGGAACCCGAACTGATGAAGGCAGCGCAGCGCAACATCGTTCACAAGAACCACGCGAGCCGGAAGGTATCGCGACTGTCGGCAGCGATCGCGAAGCTCGCGAAGTAAGCTGACGGAAAAGAACACTCGTCACGAAGCCCGGCGCAAGCCGGGCTTTTTGTTTTTTAGCGGTGGAATAGTTTTATCTCGCAAGACTCGCGTCGTTGCTGCGCGACGAACTGCGTGTCATGCTTCGCTTGTCCGTAGTTCTACCGGACGCCGTTTCGCGTGACGCGTGCGTCGATGATCTCGCGCTAAGCAACGCAAATGGAATAGCGCGGAGCTTCGCCAGCGGCGAGGAGTTACCCTGCAAAAGTAATCGTGAAAAATCACGCTTCGCGAGTTACTTATGCACATAGCGCTCGACAGCGATTGGAATATCGACCGTCGCGAGAGCAAACGTAAATAATTTATGAAATATTTTTGGTATTGCACCGTCATTTGTGACATCGGCGATTCTGTGCACGGATTCAAAACCTTGCTTTCGCGATTGCGCCTCTGCAGCGACGCAACAGTCGCGAAGACTCTCCGCATCCGTCGAATCCACGGATTGTCAGAAAATCCTCTTGGTGTATTTAATTGCTTGTCCGCGACGCCCTCGGCTCTCCAGATCAGCGCGGTTTGAGACCCAGGGGCGGACGTGCAAATCGGCGGCGGTATGCGCGTTAGCGACGCTCTCCAAGCGAAGCTAGATTGACAACTCATAGCGATATGAGGACGGTTGACCTGTGTCTAAATTTCTCCGGCGGTGTGCCCAGCTCTTCGGGTGCTTCGAACAAGAGAGACCAGGAGCGATTGTCAGAGTCTGGCAGTGCGGTACGCGAAGCGAGTGGACGGGTTGACGAGGAAGACACGCGGCGGCGCAGCGACGGACATTTCGGTGTTCGGTAGCGGCAACTGAATTCGAAGACACAAGCAAGCTGATAGCTTGCCGCGACACGTCGCGGTGAGAGGGGGAGGACGTATGATTTACGGTAGCATCACTGCAGTCGACGCCACGACAGCTGGAACGCAGATTTCTAGTGGCACCGTAATCAACCCCTCGGACATCGGCTCTTACCCGCAGAGACCGTCGAGTACGCGCTGACCTCGCGGGACACTTCTTCTCCAAACGACTGATCTGGCCGACGGCGCATTGTCGCCGAGCGGGAGATCTATGTCCGGAGCAGACCGCGCCCGCTGGAGGTCACGCCGTGGCAGGAAACCTGCACGGCGGTTTCGCAACAATATCCATCTCTCAGTCTGGAAGTACGAAGGCAATGACGAACACGGAACAAGATCGCTGGTCGCGGGTAAAGGGACGGTTGCGGACGACCGTTGGCGAGGACGTCTATTCGAGCTGGTTTGCTCGGATGGACCTGGAAAGCGTGCGTGATGAGAGCGTGCATTTGTCGGTTCCGACCCGGTTCCTGAAGAGCTGGATCCAGGCGCACTACGCCGAGCGCGTGCTCACCTGCTGGCAGGCCGAAATGCCCGAGGTGCATCGCATCGACCTCACCGTGCGCTCCGCGATCCGTGCGGCGGCGCCGGTCAAGGAAGCCGCAGCCCCCGTCGAGGCGCGCCGCGTCGAGCGCACCGATGGCCGCCCTGCGCCGGAATTGCGTTCGTTCGCGACCGCGCCGGTGTCCGCAAGCCATGACGCGCTCGGCGGCTCGCCGCTCGATCCGCGCCTGACCTTTGCGAGCTTCGTCGTCGGCCGCTCCAACACGCTGGCGCACGCCGCCGCGCGGCAGGTCGCCGAAGGACGCCGCGGCGATCCCGTGATGTTCAACCCGCTCTACATCCATGCCGGCGTCGGCCTCGGCAAAACCCATCTGCTGCAGGCGGTGACTTGGGCCGGCAACTCCGGCAGCGAGCGCAAGGTGCTGTATCTCACCGCCGAGAAGTTCATGTACGGCTTCGTCGCGGCGCTGAAGACGCAGACGGCGCTGGCGTTCAAGGAGGCACTGCGCGGCATCGACGTGCTGGTCATCGACGATTTGCAGTTCCTGCAGGGCAAGTCGACGCAGGCCGAGTTCTGCCACACGCTGAACGCGCTGATCGATGCCGGCCGCCAGGTCGTGATCGCGGCCGATCGTCCGCCGTCGGATCTGGAGAGCCTCGACGACCGCGTGCGCTCGCGGCTCGCCGGCGGGCTGGTGGTCGAGATGGGGTCGCTCGGCGAGGAACTGCGGCTCGGCATTCTGAAATCGCGCGTCGCCGCGGCCCGCGCGCATCATGCAACTTTCGAAGTACCGGAACCGGTGCTGGATTATCTGGCGCGCACCATCACCCATAATGGCCGCGACCTCGAAGGCGCGATCAACCGGCTGCTGGCGCATTCCAAGCTCAACAACCAGCCGGTGACGCTGGAGATGGCCGAACGCGAGGTGCGCGACCTGATCCGGCCGCAGGAACCGAAGCGGATCAAGATCGAGGACATCCAGCGCGTGGTCGCCCGGCAGTACAATGTCAGCCGCTCCGACTTGCTGTCGTCCCGCCGTACCGCCAATGTGGTGCGCCCGCGTCAGGTTGCGATGTATCTGGCCAAGACGTTGACCTTGCGCTCGCTGCCGGAGATCGGCCGGCGCTTCGGCGGCCGCGACCACACCACCGTGCTGCACGCCGTGCGCAAGATTGAGGCACTGGTCACCAAGGATACGGCCCTCTCGGAAGAGGTCGAATCGCTGAAGCGCCAGCTGCAGGAGTAAGGCTGCCTGCCCCGTCGCCCTTTCCCTGTTCGCAAGGGGAAGGGCGAATGTTATTTCCGGCTCAAAACGTGGGGGAACGGTCTCCGTTTCCCTTGCGCCCGCCCGCCATCCGCGCCACCTTGCGGTCCCCCCGTGGGTTTGATCAACTCCGATATTGATCCGGCTTTTCGGGTTTCAACGCCGCGGTGCTGCCATGAACGGCCGCCCGGCTTTTCCATCTGAGGGATCTGGCGGGTATTGCAATGAAGGTCACCGTCGAGCGCGCGCAACTCCTGAAATCGCTGGGCCACGTCCATCGCGTGGTCGAGCGTCGCAACACCATCCCGATCCTCGGCAATGTGCTGATCCGCGCCGAGGGCACCAAATTGTCGCTGAAGGCGACCGACCTCGACCTCGAGGTGACGGAGACGCTGGCCGCCGAGACCGGAACCGCCGGCTCGACCACTGTGCCCGCGCACATGTTCTACGACATCGTCCGCAAGCTGCCCGACGGCTCGCAGATCGTGCTGGAGGCCGACGGCGACCGCTCGATCCTGGCGGTGCGCGCCGGCCGCTCGCGTTTCACGCTGCAGACGCTGCCCGAGAGCGATTTCCCCGATCTCGCCGCCGGCGACATGACGCATTCGTTCTCGCTGCCGGCCGCCGACCTCAAGCGCCTGATCGACCGCACGCAGTTTGCGATCTCGACCGAGGAGACCCGCTACTATCTCAACGGCATCTATCTGCACGCCGCCGGCAGCGCCAAGGCAGCGACGCTCCGTGGCGTCGCCACCGATGGCCATCGCCTGGCGCAGATCGATCTGGTGCTGCCGAAAGGCGCGACCGGCATGCCCGGGGTGATCGTGCCGCGCAAGACGGTCGGCGAGGTGCAACGGCTGATCGAGGACGGCGAGGCCGAGATCGCGATCGAGCTGTCCCAGGGCAAGATCCGCTTCTCGCTCGGCAATGTGGTGCTGACCTCGAAGCTGATCGACGGCACCTTCCCTGACTATGGCCGCGTCATTCCGCAGAACAACGACAAGGAACTCGTCGTCGACAAGAAGGATTTCGAGGCCGCCGTCGACCGTGTCTCGACCATCTCCAGCGAACGCGGCCGCGCGGTGAAGCTCGCGCTGTCGCCGGGCAAGCTCGTGCTCTCGGTCACCAACCCGGATTCCGGCAGCGCCACCGAAGAGCTCGAGGTCGAATACGCCTCCGACGCGCTCGATATCGGCTTCAACTCGCGTTATCTGCTCGACATTGCCGCCCAGATCGAGGGCGAAGTCGCCGTGCTCAGGCTCGCCGACCCCGGCTCGCCGACGCTGGTCCAGGACAAGGACAACAAGGGCGCGCTCTACGTGCTGATGCCGATGCGGGTGTGACGTGCTTTCTCTCCGCTCGACTTGTTACTAGATTACGTCATGCCCGGGCTTGTCCCGGGCATCCACGTCTTTGCTGCGTCT
>NZ_JYMT01000013.1:2632-51281 GCF_000938305.1 Bradyrhizobium sp. LTSP885 | reverse complement strand
AAGCCCGGCCATGACGAAGGACAGACATGACCCCGTCCCGCATTCATCGGCTGTCGCTGACGCATTTCCGGAATTACCGGGCGGCGACGCTGTCGGCGCGGGGCGACATGGTGGTGCTGGTCGGGCCGAACGGTGCCGGCAAGACCAATTGCCTGGAGGCGATCTCGCTGCTGTCGCCGGGCCGCGGCCTGCGCCGCGCCACGCTGGAGGATATCGCCGACAACCAGGGCGACGGCTCGTGGGCGGTGTCATCAGAGGTCGAGGGCGCGCTCGGCCTCGCAACGCTCGGCACCGGCATCGATCCGCCGACCGCCGACGCAACCGCCAGCAGCCGGCGCTGCCGCATCGACCGTGAGCCGGTGAGTTCGGCGACCGCCTTCGGCGATCATTTGCGCATGGTGTGGCTGACGCCGACGATGGATGGGCTGTTCCTCGGCGCCGCGTCCGAACGACGGCGCTTCTTCGACCGCCTGGTGCTCGCGATCGATTCCGACCATTCCAGCCGCGTTTCGGCGCTCGAACGCTCGCTGCGCTCGCGCAACCGGCTGCTCGAAGTGCGCAACTATGACGATCATTGGTGTGACGCGATCGAGCGCGAGACCGCGGAGCTTGCGGTCGCGGTCGCCGCATCGCGCGGCCAGACCGCCGCCAAACTCGCCGTGATGCTGCGCGAGCGCGGCGCGGCGTCGGCCTTCCCTTCGGCCGAGATCATGCTCGACGGCTGGATGGAGAATGCGCTGCTGCAGGAACCCGCCACTGCGGTGGAGGACCGCTACCGCGAGATCCTGCGCGCCAGCCGCCCGCGCGACGCCGCCGCCGGACGCACGCTGGATGGCCCGCATCTGACCGACCTGCAGGTGGTCTATGCGCCGAAGAACATGCCGGCGCGCGATGCCTCGACCGGCGAGCAGAAGGCGCTGCTGATCGGGCTGGTGCTGGCCCACGCGACGATGGTTGCGGAGATGACCGGCATCGTGCCGCTGCTGCTGCTCGACGAGGTCGTCGCCCATCTCGATCCCAACAGACGCAAGGCGCTGTTCGAGGAGCTGGCAAAGCTCGGCGCGCAGGTCTGGATGACCGGCGCCGATCCCGCAGCTTTCATCGACATCGGCCCCACGGGCGAGATCTTCGACGTCGAGTCCGGCTGCGTCACCCGTCGCGGCTGAGGGATGCGGGATCGCACTCCGAAAAGCCCTCGAATCTGCCTCCAAATCGGGCTTTTCAGAGCCTTCGGAATCGACCTCTGACGGTCTTGAAAGACAGTGAAAAAATCCCATTTATTCAATAACTTGTGGACAGAGACTTTGCGCTAGGCGCAATACCTCTTTCGTGGCACAAATAGTGGAATCAGCGCCCCCTCTTGCGCCGCTGATTCGGGACACTCCTCGAAGGCCTCACATGACAGAACCTGCCCGGCAGACCCCTGCCGAATCTGAGCATCCCATTCCGATCGAATATGGTGCGGAATCGATCCGGGTGCTGAAGGGCCTCGATGCCGTGCGCAAGCGGCCCGGCATGTATATCGGCGACACCGACGACGGCTCCGGCCTGCACCACATGGTCTACGAAGTCGTCGACAACGCCATCGACGAAGCGCTGGCCGGCCATGCCACCGCGGTCGAAGTCGTGCTCAACGCCGACAACTCCGTCACCGTGCGCGACGACGGCCGCGGCATTCCCGTCGACATCCACAAGGGCGAAGGCATTTCGGCGGCCGAGGTCATCATGACCCAGCTGCACGCCGGCGGAAAATTCGACCAGAATTCCTACAAGGTTTCCGGCGGCCTGCACGGCGTCGGCGTCTCCGTCGTCAACGCGCTGTCGAGCAAGCTGCAATTGCGGGTCTGGCGCGACGGCAAGGAGCATTTCATCGAGTTCGCCCATGGCGACGCGGTGGCTCCGCTCGAGACCTTGGGCGACGCCAACGGCAAGCGCGGCACCGAGGTGACGTTCCTCGCCTCGACGCAAACCTTCACCAATGTCGAATATGATTTCGCGACGCTGGAGCATCGCCTGCGCGAGCTCGCGTTTCTCAATTCGGGCGTCAACATTGTACTCTCCGACATGCGCCACGCGGTCGAGAAGCGCGAGGCGATGCGTTACGACGGCGGCGTCGAGGAGTTCGTCAAATATCTCGACCGAAACAAGAAGGCGATCGTGCCGGCTCCGATCATGGTGCGCGCGGAGGCCAACGGCATCGGCGTCGAGGCGGCGCTGTGGTGGAACGACAGCTACCACGAGAACGTGCTGTGCTTCACCAACAACATCCCACAGCGCGACGGCGGCACCCATCTGGCCGGCTTCCGCGGCGCGCTGACGCGCCAGGTCAACGGCTATGCCGAGGCCAATGCGAAGAAGGAAAAGATCGCGCTGACCGGCGATGACTGCCGCGAAGGTCTCACCGCGGTGCTGTCGGTGAAGGTGCCTGATCCGAAATTCTCGTCGCAGACCAAGGACAAACTGGTGTCCTCGGAAGTTCGCCCGGTGGTCGAGAACGTCCTGAACGAGGCGCTCGCGGCCTGGTTCGAGGAGCATCCGAAGGAAGCCAAGGAGATCGTCGGCAAGGTGATCCAGGCGGCGGCGGCCCGTGAAGCCGCCCGCAAGGCGCGCGAGCTGACCCGCAAGAACCCGCTCAGCGTCTCCTCGCTGCCGGGCAAGCTCGCCGACTGCCAGGAAAAGGATCCCGCCAAGTCCGAACTCTTCATCGTCGAGGGCGACTCGGCCGGCGGCAGCGCCAAGCAGGGCCGCAACCGCGAGTTCCAGGCGGTGCTGCCGCTGCGCGGCAAGATCCTCAATGTCGAGCGCGTTCGCCCCGACAAGATGCTGTCGAGCGAGCAGATCGGCACGCTGATCACGGCGCTTGGCACCGGCATCAGCGACGATTTCTCGGTCGAGAAGCTGCGCTATCACAAGATCATCGTGATGACCGACGCCGATGTCGACGGCGCTCACATCCGCACGCTGCTCTTGACCTTCTTCTATCGTCAGATGCGCGCGATCATCGATGGCGGCTTTCTCTATATCGCCCAGCCGCCGCTCTACAAGGTCTCGCGCGGCAAGTCCGAGCAGTATTTGAAGGACGAGCGCGCACTGGAGGATTATCTGATCTCGACCGGGCTCGACGAATGCGTGTTCAAGCCGGCCTCCGGCGACGACCGCTCGGGCCGCGACCTGTTGTCACTGGTTGAGGACGCCCGAATCATCCGCTCCGTGCTGCGCAATCTGCACAGCCGCTATAGTCGCGCGGTGATCGAGCAGGCCGCTATCGCGGGTGTGCTGACCCCCAAGATCACCAGCGATGTCGATACCGCGAACTCGGCGGCCGACTACATCGCCAAGCGGCTGGACGCCGTTGCTGACGAAGTCGAGCGCGGCTGGATCGGCACTTTCACCGAAGGGCAGGGTTTCCAGTTCGAGCGCACCGTGCGCGGGGTCAAGGAGGCGGCTGTTATCGACGACGCGTTTCTCGGCTCAGCGGATGCGCGCAAGCTCGACGAATACGCGACCAGGCTGCAAGAGACCTACGTGCGTGCAGGCAAGCTGCGCCGGAAAGATTCAGAGCAAGCCATCCACGGCCCGGTCGGCCTGTTCGAGGCCGTCACCGACGCCGCCCGCAAGGGCGTTTCGTTGCAGCGCTACAAAGGTCTCGGCGAAATGAATCCGGGCCAGCTCTGGGAGACCACGCTCGATACCAACGCACGCTCGCTGCTGCAGGTGAAGGTCAAGGAGGTCGACGAGGCCGACGATATCTTCACCAAATTGATGGGCGACGTGGTCGAACCGCGCCGCGACTTCATCCAGGAAAACTCGCTCAGCGCCAACATCGACATCTGAGCGCCGAGGCGCACGTCGAGGACGCGACGTCGAGAGGTTGGCATCTCCACATCTCGGATCGCGCTACTTCGCCGTCGATACGGCGCCGGACGGCGAAGACGTCGGTCCGTCGACACCCAAACCGGGCGGCGTCAGGAAGCGCCTGTTTCGGCCGATGGCAGGCTGATGATCCGCGGCGCGCCGACCTCCCGGGGCAGTTGCGCGCCGAGCACAAGCGAGAGCTGATGCGAGGCGCTGCGTGCACCGGCTCCCACGAAACTGTCCAGGATCGCCAGCGCGTGCTGGGCAGCGACGACCCCTTGCGTCTTCAGCATCGAAATCCCTGTCTTGGCGATTTTCGGTTGACCTTGGCTCGCCACACCAGCGAAATGCTGAGATCGGAGCCGCCGCCCCCTACCTGCGCCAGAATCGTGATTTCAAGCTATGACCCGCACCGAAACGCCATCCGCCATCGCCGCGACGGGATACCGTCTTCGGCTTCCCGGCCCCACGGAAGTGCCCGAGCGAGTGCGGCACGCGATGGCCCGGGTGATGGTCAGCCATCGCGGTCCCGAGTGCCGGACTGCGATCGGCCAGGCGGAGGAGATGGTCCGCCCGATTTTGGGCACAACGAACCACATCCTGTTCTTTGCCGCCTCCGGAACCGGCGTCATGGAGGCCGCGCTCGTCAACGTGGCCGGACCCGGCAGCCGGATCCTCGTGATCGAGCATGGTCAGTTCGGTGAGCGTTTCACCGCGATCGCCAAGGCCATGAACATCACAGTCGACACGGTCGCGATCACGTGGGGCCAGGCGATCGATGTTGGCGCGGTGGAGGCCCGGTTGCGCGAGCAAGATTATCGAGCCGTCGTCGTCGTTCACAATGAGAGCTCGACCGGGATCGTGGCCGATCTCGCAGCCCTGGGCGCGCTTGTGCGCGACCGGCCGACGCTGCTCGTCGCGGATTCGGTGAGCGGTCTCGGCGGCATCGAGATGCGGCAGGACGAATGGGGCGTCGACATCGTGGTCTCGGCCTCGCAGAAGGCCTTGATGTGCCCGCCGGGCCTCGCGCTTGCCAGCGTAAGCGCCAAGGCGTGGCGCGTGATCGGTCAGGACGAGGGACGATCGGTGTTCTATTGGGATTTTCGCCGCGCGCTGAAATCCGCGGAGCAGAACGAGACGGCGTTCACGGCGCCGGTGAGCCATATCTATGGCCTGCGTGAAGCCCTGACGATGATGCACGAGGAGGGATTCTCCAATGTGCTCGCGCGCCACAAGCGGCTATCCGGCGCGCTGCGCGCCGGCGGCGCGGCGCTCGGACTTGCAGATTTTTGCAACGATGGGCCGCGCTCGAGCACGGTCGTGGTTTTCAAAGTCCCGGACGGGCTCGAGGGCGGCGCCATCGTGCGGCAGCTCTACCAGGATCATCGCACGGTGATCGCCGGCGCCCGCAACCGTCTCTCCGGCCGTGTCATCCGGTTTGGCACGATGGGCGCTTTGAATGCCGGGACCATTCTGACCGACCTTCTGCATCTCGAAGACGCACTGACGAAGCTTGGCCTCCCGATCGAACCCGGTGCCGGACTCAAGGCCGCCACCGAGCACCTCGCCGCAACCACATGAGCAACGGCTAAACTTACAAGGGCGAACCACGATGAGATCTCCTGCCTCCGTCCTCGCCCGCGTCGTGACGCTCGCCGCATCGCTGTTCGCGGCCGGGTTGGCGTCGGCCCAGGAGAACGTCGTGCTCTATTCGTCCAACGACGACACCGTGAACAAGCTTGTCGCCGACGGCTTCGCCAAGGCGACCGGAATCAGGGTCGACGTGGTCTCGACCGGCTCAGGTGTTCTTGTGCGCCGCATCGCCTCCGAGGCCGCCAATCCGCAGGGCGACGTGATCTGGGGCGTCAGTGCGACGCTCCTGCGATTGGCCAGCCCGCACCTTCAGCCCTACCCGGCCAAGGGCCGCGAAGCCGTGCCGGACCAGTTTCGCGATCCGAACGACCTTTGGCTGGGCACCAACATCCAGGTCGTTGTGATCGGCCAGAACACCAAGGCGATCGACAAGGCCAGCGGACCCAAATCCTGGGCCGACCTCCTCGACCCGAAATGGAAGGGCAGGCTCGCTTATACCGACCCGTCCAATTCCGGATTCTCTTATGCCGCTGCCACCACGCTTCTCTCGCTGTGGGGCGACGGAGACGCGGCCTGGACCAAGATCGGCGAGCTGCTTGCGAATGCGAAGGTGCTCAACCGCTCGACCCAGGTCTTCGACGGCATCGGCAGCGGCGAGTATCCGCTCGGCATCACCCTCGAATATGCCGGCTTCCTGTGGGCCCATAATGGCGCGCCGGTGAGCGTCGTCTATCCGGCCGAGGGCACATATGCAGGCGTCGAGGGCGCCGCGGTCCTGAAAGGCGGACCGAACCCCGAGACGGCCAAAAAGCTCGTCGACTATCTGGCCAGCAAGGAGGTCCAGGAGATGCTCCTGAAGGCGACCTTCAGGCGCCCTGCCCGCCAGGATATCGAACTCGACGCATTGGCGTCCGGCATGGCGCCGTTCTCGGCGATCAAGGTGTTGCCCTACGACGAAGGCAAATGGGAAGCGGCGCGGCGCGACATCCTCGCGCGGCTGAAGACCACGATCCAGAACACACGCTGATCCGATGACCACGATCCGGATTGAAAACCTGACCCGCAGCTTCGGCGCGGTGCGGGCCGTGGATGACATCTCGCTCGATATCAGGCATGGCGAGCTATTCACGCTGCTTGGGCCTTCAGGCTGCGGAAAGACGACCCTGCTGCGCATGATCGCCGGCTTCGTCGATGTCGAATCCGGCTCGATTTCCTTCGACGACCGGCGCATCGATAGCCTGCCTGCGCATCGCCGCGACACCGGCATGGTGTTTCAAAACTATGCGATCTTCCCCAACCATACCGTGGCCGAAAACGTGGCTTACGGGCTGAAGGCCAGGAAGGTCCCGGCTGCCGAGATCGGGGCGCGTGTCGAGAAGGCACTCGAGCGGGTGCGTCTCGTTGGCTACGGTCAACGCTCGCCACACCAGCTCTCGGGCGGTCAGCTGCAGCGCGTGGCGATCGCCCGCGCGCTCGTGATCGAACCCGCTGTGCTCCTGTTCGACGAGCCCTTATCCAATCTCGACGCGCAGCTGCGCACCGAAATGCGGATCGAGGTCCGGCAGCTGCAGCAGGCACTCGGCCTGACCGCGATCTACGTCACGCATGATCAGGAGGAGGCACTCGCCATTTCCGACCGCATCGCCGTCTTGCGTCACGGCAGGGTCGAGCAAGTCGACACACCCGAACGCATCTACCGGCTGCCGCAAACCGCCTTCGTGGCCGAGTTCCTCGGCTCGACCAATATGGTGCCGGGCATCGCGGGAGCTTTCGACGGCAACAACACCGTTGTCGCGGCAGCCGGAACGGAGTTCACGGTCAGGGGCGAGATCGCCGCGCCGGGGGTGCCGGTGCTGCTGTCGCTGCGGCCGGAGGCCTTGCGGCTGGGGAACGATTCCACCGGCCCACTGGTTCAAGCCCGGCTGGCGTTGCGCGAATTTCTCGGCCCGGTGCAGCGACTTCACGCAACCCTGCCGGACGGTACCCAGATTCGGATCGCGGCGCTCGGCGGACAGGTGTTCGATGTTTCGCCGGGCGCGCCGCTCGCCCTCACCTACGACCCCGCCCAGATCAAGGCGTTTCCGGCGCCATGAAACGCTTCGCCACCATCGTGACACTGGCGGCGCTGGTGCTGCTCGCGGTGTTTCTGCTCTATCCGCTGGCGCTCGTTCTGGATGCGAGCATACGGATCGACGGCACGGGCGGCCTGACACTTGGCAACTACGCGGCGATTGTGAAGAGCCGCTATTATCTCGGCTCGATCGGCAACAGTCTGCTCTGCGCCGCGCTCGCGACGACGTTCGCATGCGCCATCGGCATCCCGCTCGCCTTCTGTCTCGCCCGCATCGACATCCCAGGCCGCGCGCTCTTGCTGACGCTTGCGACCCTGCCGCTGGTCCTGCCCTCGTTCGTCAGCGCCTACGCGCTGGTGCTGCTGTTCGGCCATGCCGGCGTCGTCACCACGGCGTTGCGCGGGATCGGCATTCCTATCGGTTCGATCTACGGCCTGCCCGGCATCGTCATCGTGTTCACGTTGACACTCTATCCCTACGTCGTCATGCCGGTGCTGGCTGGCTTCCGGGCCGTCGACGCCTCGATGGAGGAAGCGGCGCGCAATCTCGGCGGTTCGCGACCCTATGTAATCCGCACCGTGTTGCTGCCGATCGTGATGCCGGCGATCCTCGCCGGCGGATTGCTGGTCTTCATTGAGGCACTCGAGAATTTCGGCGTGCCGGCGGTGCTGGCTGAAGACCGGCCATTCCTGGCCGTCGACATCTTCAAGCTATTCGCCGGCGAATCCGACGCCAACCCGGCCGCGGCGGGAGCGCTCAGCGTGCTACTGATCGCCTGCACCGCGCTCGCGCTGCTGGTTCAACGGCACTATCTCGGCAAGCGCCGTTTCTCGACGAGTGCCCGCAGCGCGCCGGCGAAATTGCCGCTGACGCCGGGACTGCGCCTGGTGGCCACCATCGTGAGTTGGGGCATCGTGATCGTCTCGTTGCTGCCGTTCGCGGCCGTGTTGATGGTCTCATTTCTGCGCTTCCGCGGCCCCGTCCTGACCTGGGAGCTGGGATTGGGCAACTACGCCACCCTGCTGTCGGGCTCCTATCGGCCGCTGCTCAACACGCTCACCCTCGCCAGCATCGCCGCCGTCGCCACCATGCTGATCGGTGCCCCGATCGGCTATGTCGTCGCCCGGCACCGCTCCCGCTTGTCTGGACTGCTCGACTTCGTCGGCATGGTGCCGTTTGCGGTCTCGGGCACGATCCTGGCGATCGGGCTCATCATCGCGTTCAACAGCGGTCCTGTGATTTTGACCGGAGGCTGGTTGATCCTGGTCATCGCCTATGTCGTCCGTAAGCTGCCGTTCGCGATCCGGTCATCTTCGGCAATCGTGCATCAGCTCGATCCTTCGCTCGAGGAAGCCTCGATCAATCTCGGGGTCTCGCCAGCCAAAACCTTCGCGACCCTGACGGTGCCCTTGATGGCGAGTGGTCTTGTCGGCGGGCTGGTGCTGGTCTGGATCACCGCGGCATCCGAGTTAAGCGCGACCATCGTCCTCTATGCGAGCGGCTGGGTCACCACGACCGTTGTCATGTACCATGCCATCGAGGGCACCGGCGCGGGGCTCGCGGCCGCCGCTGCCGCGGTGCTTATCCTCGTCACCGCAATTCCGTTGCTGCTGATCAACCGGCGCACCGGCAAGCAGGAAACAACCGTGATATGACGGCAGGACGGAACGGCATGAACGAAGCAACTCGGACGCTCCCGAATTTTCGCAGCGACAATGTCGCGCCGGTCAGCCCCGAGATATTGCGGGCGATCGAGGAGGCCAATCGCGGCCCCGCCGCCGCTTATGGCGACGACGATTGTTCGAAGCTGCTCAATCGGCGCTTCTCGACGCTGTTCGAGACCGAGGTCACGGTGTTCCCGGTCTCGACCGGCACAGCGGCCAACGCCTTGTCGCTCGCGAGCTGCGTACGGCCCTATGGCGCGATCTATTGTCACGAAGAGGCGCATATTCACACGGCAGAGGGCGGCGCGGCAGAAGCCTTCACCGGCGGCGCGAAGCTGCTCCCTTTGCCCGGCCGGCACTTTCGGATCGAGCCGTCGATGCTACGCGAGGCGCTCGCTGGCGCCGCCTGGGGCGTCCGCAATCGCTCCCAGCCCGACGCGGTGTCGATCACGCAGGCCAGCGAATATGGCACCGTCTACCCGCTCGCCGAGATCGCCGAGATCGGGGCGATTGCTCACGACAGGCATCTGTCGCTGCACATGGATGGCGCGCGGTTCGCTAATGCGCTGGCGCGACTCGGCTGCAGCCCGGCCGACATGACCTGGCGGGCCGGCGTCGACATCTTGTCCTTCGGGGCGACCAAGAACGGCGCGATGTCGGCGGATGCGATCGTGGTGTTCGACCAGAAACTCGTCGAGTCCCTGTCCTATCGGCTGCGCCGCGCCGGCCAGACCTTCTCGAAGATGCGCTATGCGGCTGCACAGCTGCTCGCTTATGTAGATGATCGGCTCTATCTGCGGCTCGCGGCGAAGGCCAATGCCGTGGCAGCCCGGCTCGGCGCGGGTCTCGCTGCGTTGCCCGGCGTTCGGCTCGTGGCGCCAGTGGAAGCCAATCTGGTTTTCCTCAACCTGCCGGCTGTGGCCATCAACCGGCTCGCGGCAACCGGGCTGCACTTCGCGCGGCGGGGCCACGATGTGATCCGGTTCGTCGCCCGATTTGACAGCACCGAACAGGAGGCGGACGAGGTCATCGCGCTCGTCCGTGACGCAATCTCTGGAAGCTGAGCAGTCGTTGGCGGACCTCGATGGCGACTAGCTAGGCGGCCTGTTTCCCGTCGGGCAACAGCTCTCGTTCAATCCGCGGACTGCGGCCGGGTCAGCAGTTTAGCCAGCAGCCGGCCACTCGGCGGCAGCGGCCGATCAATCGACGAGATCAGCGAGAACTGGGTCGTATAGCGGAACGCCTCGGCTCCCGAGACCTCCTCCAGATGATGGATCGGGCCCAGCATCTCGACGTAGTGTGTCGGCAAAAAGCCGACAAACCCGCCGCCGACCAGTATCGTTGCGACAGCCTCCAGCCCAATGGCGACGGCATGCTGCTTGATGTGCAGGCGCCGCGCGAGATTTTGCGTGCGCCGATCGTTGGTACGCGTCACCAGAGCGACGTTGCTGTCGCGCAAGTCCCTGAGCGTCAGCGGTGCCGCGGCCGCCGTGTAAAGCCGGAACTCTTCGGTGAATAACGAGACGTAATCGAGTTTGCTGTTGCCGGTGGGCTGTCCGCTGATGGCGAGATGCAGGCGTCGCTCCAGCACGTCCTCGACAAGCGCGCTCGGCATGCCGATCGCGATATTGAGCGTGACATCGGGCGCAGCGGCGCGAAACCGGGCGAGGGTGTCCGCGAAGCGGCACCGCGGGTTGGACAGGCAGTTGTCGGCGATGCCGATCTTCAACTCGCCGGAGACAATGTTGCGGGCCAGGTTGAGCTCATGATGCACCATTTCAAGCGCGTCGCAGGCGGCAATGCTGGCGTGCAGGGCGCGGTGGCCGAAATCGGTCAGTTCAAAGCCGGACGGGCCGCGAAAGCAGAGCCGGCTGCCGAGCCGCGTTTCCAACGCCAGCAGATGACGGCTGATAGTCGATCGTTCCATGCCGAGCTGAGTTTCGGCGGCGGTCAGGCCGCCGGCTTCGGCAACGGCGCGAAAGATCCGCAACAGCCGCAGGTCGGCTTCGGTGAGATGTGGAACTGGCGCGTGCGCGACGTGCTTCATGTTGCACTCCCTACAAGCATGGTTTCGCAGACTGTCATTCCAGGCGTTCTCCCGCCCGGGCTACGGTGGGGCAGCTGCCGATAAGTTCGGCACACCACCCGCTGTGACCTCGATCCGACTTATCTCAAGCTGACTTATCTCAAGCTGACTTGGAGGACGTATGGCTCTACCCCTGACGGTGCCGCCTTCGCTGGGGCACCAGAGCCTGCTCTGGTCGCCCATCTGCACTGACCTCGACACCCTCGACGCGCACATCGCCATCCTCGGTATCCCGTTTGGCAGCGCCTATCATGCCTCCGCGATCACCAACGATCAGTCGAAAGCGCCCGACGCTGTCCGCTCGGTCACCGATCGCATCTGCCGCAGCCTGGAACGCTACGATTTCGACGTCGGCGGCCCGATCTATGGCGGACGGGCGCTGAAAGTGGTCGATGTCGGCAATGTTCCAGCCGACATGACCGATCTTCGCAGCCACTCCATCCGCGCTGAAGAAGCGGTAAGCAAGATTCTTGCCGCCGGTGCCATGCCGATCACCCTCGGCGGCGACCATGGCATCCCGATCCCGATCCTGCGGGCCTACAAGGGACATGGCCCGATCACGCTGATCCAGGTCGACGCCCACATCGACTGGCGCGACGAGGTCAATGGCGTCCGCGACGGCCTGTCCAGCCCGATCCGCCGGGCCTCCGAGATGCCACACGTCGGCGAAATCTTCCAGATCGGGATTCGCGCCCAAGGCAGCGCGCGGCCCGAAGAGGTTGCGGCGGCGGCTGCCTACGGGTCCAACATCATTCCGGCCTTCGAAGTGCACGACAAGGGCATGGACGCGGTGCTCGAGCGGATTCCGGATGGCGGCCAATACTACATCACCATCGACGCTGACGGCCTTGATCCGAGCGTGATGCCCGCTGTCGAGGGCCCGGCGCCGGGCGGGCTCACCTTTCATCAGGTCCGCAAGCTCATCCACGGCCTGGTCGGCAAGGGCCGCGTGGTCGGGATGGACATCGTGGAGATCACGCCGTCCATCGACGTCAACATGATCAGCTGCATCACTGCCGGACGTCTGATCGTGAATCTGATCGGCGCGGCGGTGAGGGCGAACTATTTCGACGCGCCGCCCGTGTGAGGCGGCAGCGGTTTTCGGACCCGGGAAAGGATAGTGCGATGTTGAGGATGGACCGCAAGACGCTGGGCTCTCTCGCCGGCGGTATCTGTTTAGCACTCGTGGCGAGCCAGCAGGCGTTCGCCGAGACGACACTGGAAAAGATCAAGCGGACCGGCGAATTGACGGTCGGCACCGAAGCGGCCTTTCCACCCTTCGAGTTCGTCAAGGACGGCAAGATCGTCGGCTACGGCTCCGATATCCTGGCCGAAGTGGTCAAGGAGCTCGGTGTCAAGAAGCTGAACCAGCTCGACCTGCCGTGGCAGGGCATCCTGCCGGGCGTGCTGGCCGGCAAGTTCGACTTTGTCGCCACCACGGTCGGCATCAATCCAGAGCGCGCCAGGCGATACGCCTACACCATGCCGATCGCCGATGGCGTGCCCTATGCCATGAAACGCAAGGGCGACAACCTCACCAAGCCGGAGGACCTCAACGGCAAGGTGGTGGCAACCCAGCTTGCGTCATCGACCGAGCCGGTTGCCCGTGCGCTCGACGCCAAACTGAAGGCCGCCGGCGGGCCGGGCTTCAAGGAACTGAAACTCTTCACCGCGTTCCCTGAAAGCTATGTGGCGCTCGCAAGCGGCGAAGTCGATGCGGTGATCCAGTCGCTGCCAAGCCTCGCAGCCCTGGTCAAGGAGAAGCCTGACGTCTTCGAACTGCTCGCGCCGACGCCGCAGGACGGCGGTTACAACTATCTCGCCTGGGTGACACGGCCCGACGACAAGGATCTGCGGGACGCCATTTCCGCCGTGATCCGCAAGATGCGCGACGACGGCCGCCTCGCGGCCCTGCAGAAAAAGTGGTTCGGCTTCGAAATGACGGTCCCCGATCAGGGCTATCTGCCGCCCGGCGCGATGTAGGCCGCGCGGCGGCGAGGCAGCAGGAGGCCCGGCAACGTTCGTTTCACGCGACATGAAGGGCACCCTCCATGGGCTTCAAGCTCGATTACCTGTTTTCGATCCTGCCAAGTCTCATGAACGCGGCGCTGGTCAATATCCGACTGGCCGCCATCATCATGCTGCTGTCGGTTGTGCTGGGCACTGCGTTCACGATCGTGCGGTCGCTGAAAATCACCGCGGTGAACATGATCATCGCCGTCATCATCAGCTTCGTGCGCGGCACGCCGCTGCTGATCCAGATCTTCATCGTCTATTATGTGCTGCCGGCCATCGGTCTCGATCTCTCGCCGGAGGTGGCCGGCGTCTCCGCCATTGTGTTCAACAGCATGGTCTTTGTCAGCGAGAGCATGCGCGGCGGCCTCGCCACCATCGAGACCGGCCAGATCGAGGCGGCGACGGCGCTCGGCCTGCCGCCGCGTGCGATCTGGCTGAAGGTCGTGCTGCCGCAACTGTTCCGCCGCATCGTTCCGGTGCTGATCAACGAGGCGACCATCGTGGTGAAGGGCACCGCGCTGTTGTCGGTCATCACGGTCGTCGACGTGCTGCGTACCGCGCAGCAGATCGCCAGCGCGAACTACCGGCCGTTCGAAACCATGATCGGATCGGCCCTGGTGTTCCTGGTCATCAATCTCGTCATCAGCCTGTCCGGCAGGATGACGGAGGCGCGCTTCGCCACGGCACGGATCTGAGCAATGCACTTTGATCCCACCGTGCTCGCCGACTACTGGCCGCTGCTGCTGCAGGGCGCCTGGCTGACCATCCAGGTCTCGGTAGCGGCGATGGCGATCGGCTATGCGGCGGGAATCGTGGTGGCGTTGATCGCACTGATGCCGGGTTGGCCGCTGCGGCTTGTCACCGCCTCCTATGTCGAGACGCTGCGCAACATCCCCTTCATCATCCTTCTGTTCGTGGTCTATTACGGCTTGCCGTTTGCGGGCATCCGCCTGCCGGCGACGCTGGTCGGGACCGTGGCGCTGGCGCTTTTCGCCAGCGCCTATTACGCCGAGATCGTGCGTGCTGCGATCCTTGCCCTGCCGCGCGGCCAGTTCGAAAGCGCTCGCGCCATCGGCATGTCACCCGCCAGCGCCATGTGGCACGTGGTGGCGCCGCAGATCCTGCGCGCGCTGGTGCCACCGTCCACCAACATGACGCTGACCATGATGAAGGAGTCGGCCGTGCTCTCCTCCATCACGGTGCCGGAGCTCACCTACCAGAGCCTGGTGGTGCAGGGGAACACATTCGCGCCCTTCGAGGTGTTCGCGGCGGTGGCATCGATCTACTGGCTGATCGCGAGCGTGATCGCGGAAGCCTCGCGACGCCTGGAGCGCCGGGTCGGTACAGCGCAGGCCGAGAGCGTCAGCCGCAACCCGATCGCCGAGCGCTATCTCTCGCTCGTCGCGCGGAGGGCCTCATGAGTGCGCCCATCCTGCGGGTCTCGGCCTTGACCAAGCGCTTTTTCGGCGTCACCGCGCTTGATCAGGTCTATCTCGATGTGCGCGAAGGCGAGATTGTCGCATTGATCGGCCCAAGCGGCTGCGGCAAGAGCACGCTGCTGCGCTGCCTGACCTGGCTCGAACAGCCCGACGACGGCTTCATCGAAGTGACCGGCAAGCCGTTCGGGCGTGAACTGACGCCGGGTGGCGTGGTCCGCCGGCAAAGCCGCCGCCAGATCGATGCGTTGCGCCCAAAAATCGGCATCGTCTTCCAGCAGTTCAATCTCTGGCCGCACATGACTGCGCTGGAGAACGTGGTGCGCGCGCAGATTGTCGTGCGGCGCCGCCCGCGCGTGGAGGCGATTCGGCGCGGCGAGGAACTGCTGGAGCGGCTCGGGCTCGCCGACCGCATGGACCGTTATCCGCATGCGCTCTCCGGCGGGCAGAAGCAGCGGGTGGCGATCGCGCGGGCACTGGCGATGGATCCGGCGCTGATGCTGTTCGACGAGCCGACCTCCGCGCTGGATCCCGAGCTGGTGGGCGAGGTGCTCACCGTGCTGCGATCATTGGCCGAGATCGGCATGACCATGCTGGTCGTCACCCACGAGATCGGCTTCGCGGCCAACGTCGCCGACCGCATCGCCTTCATGGACCATGGCCGCATCCTGGAACAAGGGCCGGCGCGCGAAATCATTTCCGCACCGAAAGAGCCGCGCCTGCGCAGTTTTCTCGATCTGGTGCAGGCGGACCGCCGCCCGATCCATCCCCTGACCCCGAGCAACATCACGGAGTAAGCCATGTCCCGCGTCAACCGGCCCTATGTCGGCATCCCGTCCTTCCTGCGTGCACCAATCTGCGAGGACCTGTCCACGCTTGACGCGGCCATCGCCGTACTCGGCGTGCCGTTCGACGAAGGTTCGCCGTTCCTGCCCGGTAGCCGCTTTGCGCCGCGCGCATTGCGTGAGCATTCGCTGCGGTTCTACGGCAGCGGCCGGGGCTATTACGATCCGGAGACCCGGCGCGAATATCTGGTCGAGGAAATGTCGCGGGGACTGATCGCCGATGCCGGCGACGTCGACATCCATCCGGCCAACGCGCCCCGCACCTTTGACAACATCACCGCCATGGTGCGCGGCATTATCGATCGCGGCGCATTGCCGGTGGTGCTCGGCGGCGATCATGCCATCACCTATCCGGTGTTCCGGGCCTTCGACGAGAAGCTGCACGTCATCCATTTCGATGCGCACACCGACTACGCGCCGTTCGAGAATGACCTGACCATCACCAACAGCCATGCCTTTCGCCATATCGCCGGCATGGACAACACGCTGAGCCTGACCCAGGTCGGGATTCGCAGTCTGCGCCATTCGCCCGCGCAGGTGGAGGACATCATCAACGCCGGCAACCGGGTGATTCCGATGGGCGAGTTCCGCCGGATCGGCCCGCAAGGCGTCGCCGACCTGCTGCCCGAGAACTCGCGGGTCTATGTCAGCATCGATGTCGACGCCATGGACATGTCGCTGGTACCGGGCTGTGTCTCGGCCGAGCCCAACGGGATGAGTTACGCCGAGCTTCGCGACAGCCTGAAGGCCATTGCCGAGCGGCACGATATCGCTGGCTTCGATTTCGTCGAGGTCAACCCGCCGCTTGATGTCGGCACCGGCGTCACCGCCTATCTGGGCGCGCTGACCGTCATCGAATTCCTGGGTCATATCTGCGCCCAGCCCCGCTGGGCGGCGCACCGCGCCAACCGTCACGCCACCTGAAGGAGGAAATCATGACCGAGCCACACGACACCATTCCAGCCACGCGCGGCAAGGCGGTACGGCTAAGCAAGGGACAAGCCGTGCAGATTATCAATACCCATGGCTCGCAGGTGGTGGACACCTGGGCGTTCTGCGCAGAGGACCTCGGACATCACATGTCGATGGAGCACACAAGGGTCGAGAACGGCAGGTTGATGCCGGCTGCGGGCCAGACCCTGTTCACAAACAAGCGCGAACCGATCCTGGTGCTGGAGGAAGACACCTCGCCCGGCATCCACGACACGCTGATGGCGGCGTGCGACCGCTGGCGCTACGAACATCTGGGCTGCACGCACTATCACCGCAACTGCGCCGACAACATGATCGAGGCCATGGCAGAAATCGGCCTGACCGCCGGCCATGTGCCCCAGCCGCTCAATCTGTTTATGAACATCCCGGTCAATGCCGACCTCAGCCTGACCCAGGGCGAGCCGCTGAGCCGGCCGGGCGACCACGTCACCCTGCGCGCGACACGGGATTGCTATGTGGTTTTCTCAGCCTGTCCGCAGGATATCACGCCGATCAACGGTGCCGGCCGCAAGCCGACCGAGGCGCATATAAGGCTGACCGGCACGTCGGCTGTTTCTTGAACGGAGACGCTCGGCGCTGGCCCGCGGCGCCGAGCGGGGCTCATGAGAGGCGGTTTGCAGAGTCCGGATTTGCGTTATTCGAGTCATGGATTTGTGTTACGGTTGGCCAGCAACCCTTGATTCTATTGTTGAATTTCGGGTAGCTCAGTCAGACTTTATCTGTCAGGGGACATTTCCGCGTGGCGCCTATCCAGTACATCGTAGAGGGCGGCCGCCGGCTGTCCGGTACCATCGAGCCGTCCGGCAACAAGAACGCCGCGCTGCCGATCATCGCCGCGGCGCTTCTCACCGAACATCCGGTCACGCTGACCAACGTCCCGCGGATCCGCGATACCGAAACACTGGTCGAGCTGTGCCGCTCGGTCGGCGCCTCGGCCGAATGGACCGAGCGCAACACGCTTGTGATCCATGCCAAGGAGATCCGCGCCGCCGATCTCGATCCCGAGCTGTGTGCACGCATCCGCGCCTCGATCCTGCTCGCGGGCCCGCTGCTCGCCCGCTGCGGCGAGGTGGCGCTGCCGCCGCCCGGCGGCGACGTGATCGGCCGCCGGCGTCTCGACACGCACTTTTTGGCCTTCGAACAGCTCGGCGCTACCGTCACCGCGACGCACCGGCTCGAATTCCGCGCCTCGCGCCTGAAGGGCGCCGACGTGTTCCTCGACGAGCCCAGTGTCACCGCGACCGAGAATGCGCTGGTGGCCGCCGTGGCCGCTCGCGGCACCACTTACTTGCGCAACGCGGCCTCCGAGCCGCATGTGCAGGACCTCGCGCATTTCCTGGTCGCGCTTGGCGCCAAGATCGAGGGCATCGGTACCAACACCATCATCGTGCACGGGCCAGCGACGCTCGGCGGCGCGACCTACGCAATCCAGCCCGATCATATCGAGGTCGGTTCGCTGATCGGACTCGCCGCGGTGACGCGCTCGCCGCTGCGCATCGCGCGGGCCGGCGTCGAGCATCTGCGCTCGATCCGGATGGGTTTTGAACGGCTCGGCATCGTCTGCGGCGTCGAGGACGACGATCTCGTGGTGCCGTCGGGCCAGACCATGAAAATCCAGGACGATTTCGGCGGCCATGTGCCGAAGCTTGAGGATCAGCCCTGGCCGGCCTTCCCGGCGGACCTGATGTCGATCGCAATCGTCACTGCCACCCAGTGCGACGGCATCATCCTGATGCACGAGAAGATGTTCGAATCGCGAATGTTCTTCGTCGACAATCTGATCGCGATGGGCGGCCGCATCGTGCTGTGCGACCCGCATCGCGCGGTCGTCGCAGGTCCCAGCCGGCTGCGCGGCGCGCCGATGAGCTCGCCCGATATCCGCGCCGGCATGGCGATGCTGCTCGCCGCTGTTTGCGCCGAGGGCACCTCCACGATCAACAACGCCGACCAGATCGAGCGCGGCTATGAGCGGATCGACGAGCGGCTGAACGCGCTCGGCGCCAGGATCAAGCGGATTCCGGCGCGATCCTGACCCCTGCGACAGCCCTTTTCGGGCTGGACACTCCACAATCTCTCGTTGTACGGTTCACTGGTTTACTTTATCTATTTTTCTGCCCGATCGACGCGGGAGATTGCTTTGGATCAGCAACAAAAATCCAATGACACGCCAATCGAAACTATAGCTAAGACGGTTCCTGGCGAATTTGTGAGCTTCGTCGTTCTGCTTAAGGCCTTCCTCGCAAGCAGTCCAAATTCTCTTGTCGTTTTAGGTATCCTGCTCACGGCTCTTTTACCGGTATATGCAAAGCGAATACTCGGCATCGCGTCATGGCCGCAGATTGCGCTCATGATGGTAAGCTACTTGGCCTGGTTTTTCCTGCTCATCCCGGACGAAGTCGATCATGTGCTTATGAACGTTTTCGCGAGCACCCTATCCTTCAAAAATAACATCACAACGTTCGCCGCGGTTGCGCTGGTTTTTCAATTCGCACTTCCCTTCTTCACAAAGCCAAAATCAGCCACTGGCGGCGGCACCCCGGCACCCGAAGCGCCATCTCCCGCTCCGCCTGGACAATAGAGAGCGCCACCGTGCAACCAAAGGGATAGGGGCATGCGCATCTTACACTTGGCGATTTGTTCAGTTGCAACACTGAGCTGTCTTGTGACAGCGGCGGCCGCCTCTGAGTGCGGTAGATGGGAACGAAACGAGCGCGATCAGCAGTTTGCGGCAGAGCCATTTGGTACGTTAGCGTTCGTGAGGGGGCCAAACTATTTTGTGCTCTCCCGCAACCGATGCACGAATCTAGACACATCCGCATTGACCTTTGCGGTGAACCACGTGGGCGCCACCGATTCACAGCCCAGCTTCGTGTCGGTCCACGTTGCGCTCGTAAGGGTCGGAGGTAACGTCCCGGATAAGCAGTATCTATTTCGAAGCCCCGGCTACTGGAATCGAGACAAAAGTGGCATCGCCTATCGATCTCTCCATCAACGAACTCACGAAGACTTCAATAGAGACTTGAACGGAGAGCAGTCGGAATTCGACAAGCGCTACGTCGATGACACTGGCCGCACCTGGAACGACAGCGTCGACACGGAAACCACTCCAGCTCTCCGATTTCAGACCTGGAACTATCGCACGACGTTCGTGACGAAGGATGAGCTACTGGATGCGTTGCGCAAGAAGCAGATAAGCCTCGCAACCCAGAACTATCTGATCGGCTACAAAGCCCGTTCATCCGGAGGAGCGAGTAACGCTCTTCCGACGTTTACTGTGAATGCGAATGGGTACGACTGCCTCTTTATCCGGACCGCGGGTACATCCAATTATGCCGACATCGATGGTGAGTATATGCTCAATTTGAACTCGCGCAGCCCATGTAAAGATATCATTAGCGGTTTCACATCGATCAGTGGCTGGTGGAATATCTTGAGGTGATCGCCGCGACGCATTTGTTATCTCGAGCCCAACCAGCGTTGGACCCGTCGATCCGGCAACTCGATCATCGTCCGCATGCGATTTGCCGAGGGCACCTCCAGGATCAACAACGCTGACCAGATCGAGCGTGGCTATGAGCGGATCGACGAACGGCTGAACGCGCTTGGCGCCAGGATCAAGCGAATTCCGGCGCGGACCTAGTCCTCCTGCGGCAGCTTGATCGCCTGCGGCAGCTTGGCCATGCTTTTAGCCTGCTTGCCGTGCTAAGCGTGCCGCCATGACCTCCATCGACAAGATCGAACCGGCCGCGCCGCGCGCGGCCGTTAACGTCACCAGGGCGGCCCTCGCCGTCCCGGGCAACCTGGTTACGGCCGAGCTTGCGCAAACGCTGAAGCTCGCGGTGCCGCTTGCGCTGACGCAACTCGGCCAGATCGCGATGATGACAACCGACCTCGCCTTCATCGGACGGCTGGGCAGTGATACCGTGGCCGCGGCGGCGCTGGCGCACACCGTGTTCTTCGTCAGCTTTACCTTCGGCATGGGGCTGGTGTCGGCGGTCTCGCCATTGGCGGCGCAGGCGTTCGGGGCGCGCGACCCGCGCGTGATGCGGCGCGCGCTGCGTGTCGGGCTGTGGGCGGCGCTGTTCATCGCACTGCCGTTGATGGCGCTGCCGTTCCATGGCGAAACCGTGCTGCTCGCGCTCGGCCAGGCGCCCGCGGCTGCGCATCTGGCCCAGCAATATCTGTTTGGGCTGGCCTGGGGTATCCTGCCGGCGCTGTGGTTCATCGCGCTGCGCGGCTTCATGAGCGCGGTGACCCGGCCGGAGCCGGTGTTGTGGATCACGCTGGTGGCGATCCCGGCCAATGCCGTGCTGGTCTATTTGCTGCTCTACGGCAAAGCCGGCATGCCCGAGCTCGGCCTGTTTGGCGCGGGACTTGCGACCACGCTGGTCAATTTCGGCATGTTCCTCGCCGGCGCGTGGTTCGCCGCGCGCCGGCGTCCGTTCCGGAAATACCACGTGTTCAGCCGGATCTGGCGGATCGACTGGCCGCTGATGGGCAAGCTGGTGGCCGTCGGTGCGCCGATCTCGCTGTCGTTCCTGCTGGAGTACGGTATGTTCGGTGCCGCCGGCCTCTTGATGGGCCTGATCAGCACCACCGCGCTGGCGGCGCATCAGATCGCACTGCAGATCGCCGCAATCCTGTTCATGGTGCCGTTCGGCATCAGCATGGCCGCGACGGTGCGGGTCGGCCACGCGGTCGGCCGGCGCGACCCGGGCGCACTCCGGCGCGCCGGCTATGTCGCAGTCGCACTCAGCGGCGTCTTCATGAGCATCATGACGCTCGCGGTGATCCTGGCGCGATTCGAGATCGCGGCGATCTTCCTTGGCGAAGCGACCGACACCACGGCACAGCTCACCGCGACGCTGCTGCTGATCGGCGCGACCTTCTTCATCGCCGACGGCGTCCAGACCACCACCGCCGGCGCGCTGCGCGGCATGAACGACACAAAGGTGCCGCTCCTGTTCGCCACCATCAGCTACTGGCTGGTCGGATTCACGTCGGCCTACGCGCTGGCGTTCTGGGCCGCGCTCGGCGCCAAAGGTGTCTGGATCGGACTCTCGCTCGGGACTGCCGTTTATGCGATCCTGCTGATCTTGCGTTTCCGCCTGCTGGCACGCAGACTGGCTGAATGAAGGTTCCGGATGAAGGTTGACGAGGTCGCGCCAAACGCCATCGCCTGATCGTGCCCGCGATGCTGCGCAAGGTCGCGGACTAGGTCATAACACGTCGCAACGCGTTGCCCGAGGTCAGGCCACGCGTTCTTCCGCGGCGTCCTCGTCCACACACCAATTCCCGTGGCAGCGCTTGAGATCCGTCAGGTTCTGCCGCATCTGCTCCAGCGAAAATCCGAGCGCGTAGAAGCGCTCGGCAGCGTCGACCGGCAGGCCGCGGATCAAACCATCATGGCGTATCGCGGCGACCTCGTCGCTGTAGGCGTGTAGCGCCGCGTCGACCGGAGCGATGTCCACGGCGCCGACGCCTGCACGAAGGGTCACGGCGACGGACGTCATGTAGGTGACGATCGCGTTGCTCACGTCGGACAACGGCCGCGCCAGCCGCGCCTGGATGTCAGCCGGCAGCGGAGTGCCGCTGGCGCGCCCGATCATCACGACATCGTGCCGCAGCCGCTGGACCGTGCGCAATAGCGGGCCGGTCTCCGGCCCGGAGGACAAATGCACGGCGCGCTCGCGCTCGGCTTCCGCGCCTGTTGCGTTGAGGTTGGTCACCGCCGTGCCAATCCCGTCCTGGATCCGGTGCAGCGCATCGTTGTCGAGACCGCGGGTCAGGCCGGCCAGCAATTCCGCGAACGCGGCCGAGAGCAGTTCCAGCAGCTTCGCCGCATTGATCCGTATCTGGCTGACCGCGCGCGACGGCAGCACCAGGAACGAGATCACAAGCCCGGTCAGCGCGCCGACCGTGACCTCGAGGACGCGGTCGATCGCGGAGTCCAGTGGATTGGTCTGATGTATCGTTGGCAGCAGCAGCACGATCACGGCCGTCACCGTCGCCGAGTTCAGGCTCGGATTAAGCGACGCGATGAAGGCCAGCGGCACGATCGCCAGCACCAGCAGCGCCAGCAGACTGCCCTCACCGGAATGCGGGATCAGCACCGCGATTGCCCCGCCATAGATAGCGCCACCGATGGTGCCGAGCATGTAGTCGCGGGTCGCCTTCAGCGAGCGGCCGACGCTCATCTGGGTGACGATCAAAGACGTCAGCACGGCCCACAGCGGCAGCATCAGGTGAAACGCGACCGCGATGGCATAGGCCGCCACCCCCGACGCCGCGATCCGGATTGCCAGCGCCAATTGCGTCCTGCGGGCCCAGAACGGGTCGAACATGCGTTTTGCGAAGGTCCTCATGCAGCCTGATCCGGAATCAATGGAAAGGTCCTTGATAGGTGAATTCGAGTTAAGCCACTTGGAGCATGGCTGCTGCCCGCGGCGGCAAGGCGGCTTGAAAGGCCTGACAGCCCCGCCTACCCTGCGCCGCAAAATTGAGGAAACACGATGGCTCACGAAACCGCAACGCTTGCCGCCTATGTCGCCGACCTGAAATATCAGGACATCCCGCCGGAGGTGCTGGAGCGCGCCAAGGTACTGACGCTGGATTTCCTCGGTAGCGCCATCCGCGCCCGCCGCGACGCGGAATCGACGCCCTCGCTGATGAAGATGCTGGAGGCGCTGGCGCTGGACGGCAAGGGCGAGGCCACTGTGTTCGGCGACGGGAAGACCTGGACGCCGGCCGTGGCGGCGCTGCTCAATGGCGCGCTCGGCCATTCGCTTGATTTCGACGACACCCATGCGGATTCCTCGCTGCATCCGAGCGCGCCCGTGGTGCCTGCCGCATTCGCGGTCGGCGAGATGGTCGGCGCCTCTGGCCGCGACGTGCTGACCGCGATCGTCGCCGGCTATGAAGTGTGCTGCCGCCTCGGCAACGCGCTCGACCCGACCTCGCATTACGCCCGCGGCTTCCACCCGACCGCGACCGCCGGCACCTATGGCGCCGCCGCCGCCGCGGCAAAACTGTTCGGCCTATCTAAGCAGCAGATCGCCTCCGCCTTCGGCGTCTCCGGCAGCCAGGCCGCCGGTTCGCTGCAGTTTTTGGTCAACGGCGCCTGGAACAAGCGCTACCAGGTCGGTGCTGCCGCGATGAACGGCGTGATCGCAGCGACGCTGGCGCGCAACGATTTCGTCGGCTCGTCCGAATCGGTCGAGGGCAAGCACGGCCTGCTGGTCGGCTACAGCGACAATGCGCATCCGGACAAGGCGGTGGCCGGCTTGGGCCACACCTACGAGACCATGAAGATCGGCGTAAAACCCTATCCGAGCTGCCGCTACACCCATGCCGCGATCGACGCGCTGATCGCGATGCGCAGGGAGCACAATCTGACCCCCGACCAGATCAAAAAGGTCGAGATCGGCCTGCACCGCAACGGCATCACGCTGACGGGCGACGCCGCCACCAAGCGGCACCCGACCTCGATCGTCGGCGGCCAGTTCTCGATGTTCTTCACCGGCGCCATCGCGCTGGATCAAGGACGCTTCGGCTGGGACGATTACGAGCGGCTGGGCGACAAGGCGATCGACGCGCTCGCCGACAAATTCGACGTGGTGCAGGACGACCGCCTCGAGGTCGGCCGCACCCACCCGTTCGGCGCCCGCGTCTCCATCACCACCGACGACGGTGTGCATGAGCGGCTCTACGCCGATCCCTCGGGCGAGCCGGCCTCGTTTCCCGATGCGCAGGCGATGCAGCAGAAGTTTCTGACGCTGGCGAGGCCGGTGCTCAACAAGCGCGCGGATCAGCTCGCGGATGCGATTCTCTCGCTGGAGCAGTTCGATCGTGTGGCGACCGCGACGCAGTTGGGGCGGCAGTAGCCCCTTGCTGTCATTCCGGGGCTCGCATAGCGAGAGCCCGGAATCCATCGAACCGCATCACTCGTGTCGGAATGGATTCCGGGCTCGTGCTTCGCACGCCCCGGAATG
Source organism: Bradyrhizobium sp. LTSP885 (assembly GCF_000938305.1). GTDB lineage: Bacteria > Pseudomonadota > Alphaproteobacteria > Rhizobiales > Xanthobacteraceae > Bradyrhizobium. The sequence goes on along the minus strand of NZ_JYMT01000013.1, from coordinate 26,730 downwards.
ACGATGGAGAGAGCACGCATCTGTCAATTGCCGCCCGCAAGCGTCGCCTTGCTTGACGTTGCCGCTACGACATCGCGGACGAGATCGAACACGCCATCCGCCTCCACCGGCCAGTTCGGCGAACGGCCGAGACGGACGATGAAGAGCCGCTCCGACGGAATGACGATCACGTATTGCCCGATCGTGCCCTTGGCGAAGAAGGCATCGCGCGGCCAGCCGTGTGTGATGCGGTAGTTGGCGCCATGGCTGTCGCCGTGATTGGTCCAGAAGCCGGCACCGTAGCCGACCCAGGCGTTCGGCGTCGCTGACGCGGAGTATTTCACCCAGCCTTCCGGCAGGATGTGTTTTCCGCCGGCCATGCCGTCATTGAGATAGAGCTGGCCGAACCGCGCCCAGTCGCGCGCACTCGCCAGCATCTGGCTCGATCCTTCCGGCGTTCCCGCGGCATCGAACTCCAGAACGACATTACGCATGCCGAGCGGGCCGAACAATTCGCGACGCGCAAAGCGCATCACGTCCGCCGCGTGACCGCCGGCCGCATTGCGGAGCAAATGCGAGAGAATAATGAAATTGCCGTCGTGATAATTCCAGACCCGGCCGGGTGCGCTCTCCAGCGGAATGCTCTCGGCATACGCGGCCATGTCCGATTCCATGAACTTCATCCGGTTGACCGGCTCGAGCACTGACGCCAGTGAGGCCTGCAGCGAGCTGCCGAGCGCGAGTCCCGCGGTGTGACGCAGCAATTGGTCGACCGATATCGCGTGGCGCGGATCGCTTTGATTCTGCCAGGCCGCGATCGGGACCGGCTGATCGACCGTCAACTTGCCGTCGCGCACCAGAATTCCGACCAGCGCCGAAACCACCGATTTGGTCGCGGAGAAGCCGAGCAGCGGTGTATCGATGCCGATACCGTCGGCATAGCGCTCGGCGACGATGTGGCCGTCCTTCATCACCACGATCGCCCGGGTATGGCGGAACGGCGGTTGGGCGGGCTCGGCGAAGGCGCGGTCGAGGGCAGCGGCGAGCTGCGGGTTTTGCGGCGTGACGATTGATGGACCCGTGATGTCAGGCAGCAAGGCTGGCTGCGGGCTCGCAGGCGGCAGCGCGACATCGGCCGGAGCTTCGCCATGATCGAGGGTGCAGCCGAGGCCATCGCGATAGACGGCGTGGCTGCGGCCAAGGCCGAACAGCGTCACGTTGACGTCCTTGTGCGCGCGGTCGACCTGGGTGTGCATCGCCCAGGTGATCAGGCTGGTGCCCGGCATCGCTTCCATGGTCTCGGAGAAAATCCGGCCCGGTTCGAGGCCTGTCACGAAGGTTTCGGAGCAGATGATGTTGGCGACAAAGCCGGTCGCGACTTTCGGCACGTCATGGGCGCGGGCGGCGGACCAGACAAGCCCGCTGAGCGCGGTGGTGGCGGCAAGGATGAGAAGCAGCTTTCGACGGGTCACGATATCCTCCGGCATGGCGCAATGGGTGCGTGGCCGGATCAAGCAGCGCCGGACGGCCGAGCGCTCGCCGGATTTGGAAATCGGGCTGGGCGAAAGCTGAAAGCGGGTGGCCGATTCTAGAATTATCTTGTGATTACAATGACTAGAGCCGCTCGCTCGCTTTACCTCCCCGCAAGCAGGAGAGGGAAAAGAGCCCTCACGCCGCGCTCGCCTTGAGCCGCCGGTACTCCGTCGGCGTCACGCCCGTCGTCGCCTTGAAGGCGCGATTGAAAGGCCCGAGCGACTGGAAGCCGGCGTCCATGGCGATCGTGATAACCGGGACTTCGGCCTGGGTCGGATCAGCCAGCGCGGCCTTGGCCTCCTCGATCCGGTGGTTGTTGAGGAAGACGCTGAAGTTGCGGTAGCCGAGCCGCTGATTGATCAGCCGGCGCAGGCGGTATTCAGGGATCTTCAGCCGGCTCGCCAGCGTCCCGATCGTGATGTTGTCATGGCGGTAGATGCGCTCGTCCGCCATCAGCCGCATCAGGGCGTCGACCAGCTTCTGATCCGCCGCCTCCTCGGCCGCGACCGGCTTTGCCAGCGCGATGGCCTCGGGCGGCGCGGTGAACAGGTCGGCACCGTCGACCCGCATCATCGCCCAGGTGATCGCGGCCACGATGCCGGTGAGTACGCCCGCGTTGAGCAGATTGGCCCATTCCACCGTCACGCGGCTGCCGGCATACGCGATCTGCAGCAGCGCGTTCATTCCGCCGTAGAGCGCAGACGCGACGACGATGAAGACGCGGACGCGGCGGCGGCGTTCGACCAGATCCGCCGACCACGAGGCGATGGTCTGCGCCACCGCGAGCGCGATGAAGACGAGCACGAGCGAATTGACCATGGTGATCGCGATCCGCGCGTTGCCGCCGGGTGCGATCCACATGCAACTGACGTAGCTGAAGGCCACGACCGCGGCCCAGATCAGGCCATGCCACCAGCGTAGCCGAAAGGCGTCATCAAACAGCGCGCGGGTGAACAACCAGAACACCACGATGTCGCCGGTCGCGAGCGCGATCAGTGGCGCTTGCCCGGCCGAGACCGGCGACCCGGCACCGATCGACGCGGTCACCGCATGCGCAGCCGTGCCGAGCGCGAAGGCGATCGTGAGCCGCCCGGCCAGTACCTGGCGGAAATCCGCGAACATCGAGGCCGCAAGCACCAGCAGCAGCGTCACGGCGGCGGCGCGCAGGCACAGTTCTGTCGCGGCAAAGGTCATCGATCCGTTGGCTTCAAGTTGGAAACAGCAGCGGCACGAACATCGGTCCTCACACCTGCTTTTTCAAGAACCATCGCGCGGCCAGCGTTCGCGTGTCGTCACCCAGAGATCGACCGTATCTCCGTTGAGGTTGGCCTGACCGTCGATTGCGGCGCTCAACCGTCGCGCCACGCCCTGCGAGGCCACGTTGGCCGGATCGATGCAATGGATGATGCGATCGACCGTAAGATTGGCGAACACCCAGTCGATCGCGGCGCGCGCCGCCTCCACCGCATAGCCCTTACCGCGGCACTCTTTGGCGATGCCCCAGCCGACCTCGAAGCCCGGCCAGCCCGGCGGATACCAGGGACCAACACGCCCGATGTAGCGGCCGGAGGATTTCTCCTCGACCGCGAACATGCCGAAGCCATGGAGTGCCCAGTGTCCGGAGATTACGGCTGCGTTGCGCCAGCCGTTGATTTCTGAGGTCACCGGCTTGCGATCGGGCACGATGAAGCGCGCGGTTTCAGGATCGGACAGCATCGCCGTATTCGCTGCAATATCGGACGCGCGCCACGGCCGCAGGATGAGGCGCGCGGTTTCGATCACGGGACCATCGACCTGCAGCAGCTTCGCGCCGGGCTTGATCAGAGAAACCATGACGCCCTCCTGTTTCCGGAATTATGCCGCTGCCATCAAAGGTACGCCAGCGCCAAACTCCCCTGTCGTCCCTGCGAAAGCAGGGACCCATAACCACGAAATCGAGTTGTTGAAGCAGGCTGGGGCCCCAGCCTTCGTAACACAAGCATTTGTGGTTATGGGTCCCGGCTCGCGCTTCGCTTGGCCGGGACGACGGATAGAGAGTATGATGCGGCAAAGTCAGAAGGAGTTTTGCGATGAGCTGGACACCCGACCTTGATCCCGAATTCGGCGATCCCCGGACCTGCGATGCGATCGACCTCGTCATCGTGCCGCGCACCCGCGATCTCGGCGATGGGTTTGCGGTGCGTCGCGCGCTGCCGCACGGCAAGCGGCAGATGGTCGGGCCCTTCATCTTCTTCGATCATTTCGGGCCGGTGCAATATCTCGCCGGCAAGGGCATGGACGTGCGGCCGCATCCGCATATCGGCCTTGCCACCGTCACCTATCTGTTCGACGGCAGCATCATGCATCGCGACAGCGAGGGCAATATCCGGGAGATCCAACCCGGCGCGATGAACCTGATGACCGCGGGCCGCGGCATCGCACATTCCGAGCGCACCCCCGACGTGCAGCGCCGCGATGGCCAGAAAATGCTCGGCCTGCAGAGCTGGATCGCATTGCCCGCGGGCAAGGAAGAAATCGCCCCGTCGTTCCAGCATTACGCTGCCGGCGAATTGCCTGTTATCAATGAGCGCGACTTCACTGCGCGCGTCATCGCAGGCTCGGCGTTCGGCGTCACCTCGCCGGTCAGCATGGTGTCGCCGTGGTTCTATGCTGAGGTCACCGCGCAGGCGGGGACGAGCTTGCCGCTCGACCCCGACCATGAGGAGCGCGCGATCTATCTCGTCGACGGCGAGGTCGAGATCACGAACGAGCGCTATGAGGGGCCGCGGCTGCTGATCTTCCGGCCCGGCGATCGCATCACCGTGAAGACGACGAAGCCAACGCGCATGATGTTCCTCGGCGGCGACGCGCTGGAGGGGCCGCGCCACATCTGGTGGAATTTCGTTTCTTCCTCGAAGCAGCGGATCGAGCAGGCCAAACAGGACTGGAAAACCGGCCGATTCACGCAAGTTCCGCAGGAACATGAGTTCATTCCACTGCCGGAGTGAGCTATCTCCTGTCGTAGGCTCCCTTGCCGCCCGCGCGACGCTCGCGCGGGCGCGCGGCTTTCGAAAGATCACGCCATGACTGCGATGCTATCAAGCGATTTGCCCCTGCCCCGGATCGGCCGTGGCAAGGTGCGCGATATCTATGCCGTCGGCGACGACCGTGTGCTGCTGCTGACCACGGACCGCATCTCGGCCTTCGACGTGGTGATGGCGGAGACCATCCCGATGAAGGGCGCGGTGCTGACGCAAATCAGCGCCTGGTGGTTCCGGCAGCTCGAGGGCACCGTGCCGCACCACATGATCAGCGCCGATGCCGACGAGATCATCCGCGCGGTGCCTGATCTGAAGAACCATCGCGCCGACATCGTCGGACGCGCGATGCTGTGCAAGCGCACGACGGTGTTTCCGATCGAATGCGTGATCCGCGGCTACATCTCCGGCTCGGCGTGGAAGGAATACGCGGCCGAGGGCACGCTTGCCGGCGAGAAGCTGCCCGCGGGCCTGGTCGAAAGTCAAAAGCTGGAGCCCGCGATCTTCAGCCCGGCGACCAAGGCCGAGGCCGGCCATGACGAGAACATCACCGTGGCCCGGGTGCGCGAGATCCTCGGTCCCGACGTGGCGGCGACGCTGGAAAAGATGGCGCGCGATGTCTACGGCTATGGCGAAAAGACCAGCCGCGCCCGCGGCATCATCATTGCGGATACCAAATTCGAGTTCGGCCGCGACAGAGACGGCCGCATCATCCTGATCGACGAGGTGATGACGCCGGATTCCTCGCGCTTCTGGGCGGTCGACGCCTACAAGCCCGGCCAGCCGCAGCCGAGCTTCGACAAGCAGCCCTTGCGCGACTATCTCGACATCGAGCGCCGCGCCGGCCGCTGGAACGGCGACGCCCCCGCGCCGCCGCTGCCAGCGAGCGTTGTGGACGCGACGAGCAAGCGCTATCTCGAGGCTTACAGCCGCGTGACGGGGACGGAGTTGAAGGTCTAGCTCCAGCGCCATTGCGGATCGCGCAGCGACAGCGCAAATTCCCTCTCCGTCATTCCGGGACGCTCCGAAGGAGCGGGCCCGGAATCCATTCATCCGCGCACGCCGTGTGGCGAAATGGATTCCGGGTTCGCGCTTCGCGCGCCCCGGAATGACGACAAGAAAAACACCCAGGGAGCGCCCATGTCCGAATCCGATGCCGTGCTCGTCGAGCACGATGGTCCCATCACCATCATCTCCATCAACCGTCCACATTGCCGCAACGCCGTCGACGGTGCGACCGCACGCAAATTGTATGACGCATTCTTGGCGTTCGATGCCGATCAAGACGCATCGGTCGCCGTCTTCACCGGCACCGGCGGTTATTTTTGCGCGGGCGCGGACCTCAAGGCGGTGGCATCAGGCGATCCCAACAAGAAGCGCGAGATCGGCGGCCACAACACGATCGCGCCGATGGGGCCGAGCCGGTTGCGACTGTCGAAGCCTGTCATTGCCGCGGTCGAAGGTTTTGCCGTCGCCGGCGGCATGGAGCTCGCGCTGTGGGCCGACATGCGCGTCGTCGCGGAGGATGCCACCTTCGGCATCTTCTGCCGCCGCTTCGGCGTGCCGCTGATCGATCTCGGCACCATCCGCCTGCCACGACTGATCGGCCATTCGCAGGCGATCGACCTGATCCTCACCGGACGCCCCGTCGGCGGACCGGAGGCACTGCGCATGGGACTGGCGAACCGGCTGGTGCCAAAAGGCGAAGCCCGCGCGCACGCGATCGCGCTCGCCAAAGAGATCGCGCAATTCCCGCAAAAATGCCTGCGCGCCGACCGCCTCTCAGCATTGCGGCAATGGGACCTCGAGGAAGAGGACGCGATCAAGAATGAGATGCGTGGTGGCCTCGAGGTGATCGCCTCGGGCGAGACATTATCCGGCGCGACCCGCTTCGCCTCGGGCATCGGCCGTCATGGCGCATTCGGTGGCGAGAGCGGAGGCGGTTGAATCTCCTGTCATCCCGGCGAAAGCCAGGATCCATAATTACCGCCGCAATTTGGTGAGCACGCTGCGGCTCAACCTGACCGCGCCCGAACCTCCTGTGGTGATGGGTCCTGGCTTTCGCCAGGAGGACAAGGGTTCACGTGCGCGCGTTGAGAGGTGCTGTCACAAAAATCCTGTTGTGGTCCTGCGCCGCGCTCGTCTACGACTGACGGCTAGATTTCGGGATATTCTTCGTGATCAGCCGATCGCTTTATTTCGGCTCGCGCGCGCGGCGGGCCTTCAATGATATTCTTGGTGGGAGCGCAGCCAGCGTCCTCAGCATCACGTTCGGCCTGTCCTACGCGCTGTTGATCTTTGCCGGCCCGTTGTCGCCCTATCTGTCCTACGGCGTCGCCGCGGCCTTCATCAGTTCGGCGGTGCTTGCGACATTCATCGCGTTGGGCAGCTCGCTGCCATTTGCGATTGCCGGGCCTGAAAGTTCCACCGCCGCCGTGACGGGAATCCTGGCGACCTCGCTGGTCGAGCGCATCAGTGCCGCGAATCCGTCGGCGCCGCTGCTCGCGCCGGTGCTGATCACGCTCGGCCTGTCGACCGTCGTCACCGGCCTCGTGCTGTGCGGCCTTGGCCTGACGCGGATGGGCCGCGCGATCCGCTATGTGCCCTATCCCGTGGTCGGCGGCTTTCTCGGCGCGACCGGACTGTTGATCGTGCTGGGCGCGATCAGGGTCATCACCGATCACCCCGTGCAGTTCGGCACCCTGTTCCGCTTCACCAACCTCATCACCGTCTCGGAGCTTTGCGCGGCCGGCGCGATGGCGCTGGTGCTGTATCTGACCTGGCACCGCTCGCGGACGCCGCTTGGCTTGCCGATCATCCTGATCGGCGGCGTACTCGTCGCGCATCTGGCGTTCTGGATCGTCGGCATCTCGCCCGAGGAAGCCCGCGCCGCCGGTTGGACCTTCCAGCCGCCGCCGCCCTCGAGCTTCATGCTGCCCTGGCACGTCGACGAGCTGGCGCATTACCCCTGGTCGGCGGTCCCGGACCTGCTCGGCAATCTGATCGCGGTCGTGTTCGTCACCGCGGCCTCGACACTGTTCAACACCACCGGCATCGAGGTTGCCGCGCATCGCGAAGCCAATCTGGAGCGCGAGCTCAACATCACCGGTTTCGCCAATATCATGACCGGTGCGCTGGCCGGCTATGCCGGCTGCATTTCGGTCAGCCGTACGGTCCTCAATTTCTCCAGCGGCGGGCGCGGCCGGCTGTCCGGCTTCACCGTCGCCGCGACGTCGCTCCTGATGCTGGCGGTTGCGCCGGAACTACTCGGCTACATGCCGAAATTCGTGCTCGGCGGGCTGCTGATCTATCTCGGCGCCGACCAGTTGCACAAATGGATCATCGAATCGCGCAAGCGGCTGTCGAAGGCCGAATACGCATCGCTGCTCGCGATCATCGCCATCATCGTCGCCTGGGGATTCGTCCCCGGCATCCTGATCGGCATCATCATCGGCTGCGCGACGTTCGCGTTCAGCGCGGCGCGCATCGAGGCGGTCAAGTACAGCTTCGACGGCTCGGAATATCGCAGTTCCCTGGACCGCTCGCGCGACGACCAGGAGGTGCTGCTGGCCCATGGCGGCAAGATCCGCGGGCTCAACCTGCAAAGCTATTTGTTCTTCGGCTCCGCCAACCGGCTCTACCAGCACGTCAAGGCGTTGCTGCATGAGCATCCGGAGTGCCGCTACCTGCTGTTCGACTTCAAGCTCGTCACCGGCATCGATTCGTCCGCGGCCTATAGTTTCGCGCATATCAAGCGCAGTGCGCACAATGTCGGCGTCGAGCTGGCGCTCGTGCACCTGCCGGCCACAGCCGAGAAGGTGCTGCGCTCCAGCGATTTCATCACCGAAGGCGTCACCATCATCGCCGAGCTCGATCATGCGCTGGAATGGTGCGAGAACGAGCTCATCGCGCAGCATCAAGGGCTTACGCAGGAAGCCGCCAGTCTGCGCGACTGGTTCACGCAGATTCTCGACAGCGAGCGCGACGCCGACGAGCTGATCCGACGCTGCCAGCGCATCGAAGTCGACGCCGGCGAGATCATCGTACGCGCCGGCGACGCCGCCGATTCCATGCACTTCATCCTCGACGGCCGCGTCGGCATCATGGTGCCCGCCGACGACGGCCGCACCACGCGGGTGCGCAGCCTCGGCCCCACCACCACGATCGGTGAGATGGGCCTCGTCTCGCACGCCCCGCGCAGCGCCACGATCCAGGCCGAGGTCGCAAGCGTGCTCTACGTGCTGAACGCGCTCCAGTTCGCAGCGATCAAGGACGAAGACCCCGAGCTCAGCCACAAGCTGTTGACCTATTTCGTCTCCGTGATGGCCGAGCGGCTGACCTTCGCGAACCGCACCATCGCGGTGCTGCGGCGGTAGCTACAGCAAACCGCGGCTGTTAGTCGCCTCCAGCTCGGCCATCAGCGTCTTGTCCTCGTAGCGCGCTAGCGAGAGGCTGCGGGCAAATTCCGGCGCTGGCGCGCCGACGACGGCGCGGGCGCAGAGATCGCCGGCGGCGCACGCGCCCATCGTGCCGTAGCCGGAGAGCGCGGTGGCCAGGAACACACCTGCGGTTTTCGCAGCGCCGATCAGCGGCCAGTTTTCCTTCGTCATCGGATAGTAGCCGCCGTAATGCACGCGGTCGCGCGGCAAGGCGCCGAGATAATGCGCAAGCGCCGGCTGCAACCGGCTCGCCGCGCGCAACACCACTTCGGGGAAATAAGGGTTCAGCTCCGGCTCACGAACCGGCTCGGTTGTTGTTTCTTCATTGAAGGCCCAGCCGAGCTTGATCCATTCGCCGTGATCGCCACCATCGGGCCGACAATGGATGCTGCCGGGCATCGGTTCGAGCAGGCCCGCAAACTCAGGCGCGGATGCGAGCGCCTCGCGCTCGTCGTCGGACCAGGCCAGCGTCTGGCCATCGAGATCGATCGCGAACGGCATCCGGCGGTCGACCGCATGATTGCGATCGGCGAAGGCGATCTTTTGCTGCAGCACGTTGATGATCGGAAGTTGCTCACCGTGCATCGCCGACACGTGCGCCGCGAACGGGCCCGCGGCATTGACGATGATATCGGCCTTGATGGTCTGCCTCGCACCATCCGCCAGCACGTCGACCGCGAACCGGTCGGCCTTGGCGATGCCGAGAACTTTCGCCTGCTGAAACTGCGCGCCTGACAGCCGCATGGTCTCCAGCATGTACTGGCCAAGCTGTTGGCCGCTGATGTCGCCCGCCCTGCGGATATGCAGGCCGGTGGCGACCTCCCGGTCGAATTTCGGATAGTAGGTCTGGATCAGATCGCGACCGAACAGCACGTCGACGCCGTCGGGCGCGCTCTGCCAATCCGCCGATAGCGCCGGCGCATAGGTGCCGCCAGACCCTTCGTGCAGGCGGATCAGCTTTGACGCTGAAGCGCCATAGCCGGCGAACAATTGCTGGAGCAGCTCGTCCGGCTTCTCTTCGCGGGTGACGAGGAAGTAGCCGCGGCGCGTCATGTGGATGCGATTGTCGCTGCGGCGCGCGATGTCTTCCATCAGATCGGTAGAGCGGTTGGTGAAATCGGCCATCGTCGGATGCGGCCACCAATTGCGGTAGTTCTCGCCCGACTGCGCCGACGTCAGCGCCATCGGCTGGCCTTCGTCGACGATCAGCAGGCGCGACCGTTTATGCTGGACGGCGAGATAATAGGCCGTGGCGATGCCGACGATTCCAGCGCCGATCACCAGGATTTCAACGTCGTCAGTCTTCACACGCACTCTCCCAGGGCCTCGCGGCGAGGCCAACGATGTTGATTCGGAAATGGCGATCAACCCTCGGCGCCCGCGTCCCGCGTGGCCTGACGCTGCGCAGACCGCAGCGTCTTCTGGGTCTGCTCGATGTGCTCGCGCAGCAGGCGGATCGCCTTCTCGGTCTCGCCCTCGCGGCACAATTCCAGCAGCCGGTAATGCTCGCGCTGCGGACGCTCCTTGCCGGTCGCGCGCGATACCAAGGCTCGCGTGAAGCGACCGACGTGACCGTAATTCGCTTCGATCATCGTCAGCAGCCGCGGGCGGTTGCACGGCGCGTAGAGCGTCGCATGGAATGTCCAGTTGAAGGCGCCCCATTGCGCCGGATCGGGCTCGCGATCGTAGGAGCGGAGGATCTTCGTCGCCTCATCGAGATCCATCTCGCCCATCGCCGGGATCGCCAGCCGCAGCGCATGGCATTCGAGCGCGATGCGTATTTCGAGCAGCTCCACGACCTCGTCGATCGACAGGTCCGAGACCACAGCGCCGCGATTGGGCAGGATCGTCACAAAACCCTCGGCCTCGAGTTGCCGCAACGCTTCGCGAACCGGGATGCGGCTGGTGCCGAACCGTTCGGCCAGTTCGTCCTGCCGCAGCTGGAGGCCAGGCGCGAGCTCGCCCGAGCTGATCGCGCGACGCAGCGCCTCACGCACCGTATCCGGCGTCGACCCATGCGCTCCAGCGGCTCGCTGTCCTGTAGTGGCTCCCGGTCCCATCCGGTTCCTCGGTGTTGCGGCGGCCCGTGATGTCGCGGCCGCCTACCAGATTGTATAAAATCGATTTGCTGATTATGCAATACTCTGTACAAGGCGGGGTCGATTTCAGTCCGTCTTATCCAAGGGGATCACGATGATTCAGCCGAAGCACATGGCCGCAAAAGCATTGTTCTGCTCGTTCATTCTGGCCGCGGCGATCGTCGTCCCCGCCCAGGCCCAGTCGCTTGGCGGCACGCTGGCCAAGATCAGGGACACCGGCGAAATCCGGCTCGGGCACCGCGATGTGTCGGTGCCATTCTCCTATCTCGACGACAATCAGAAGCCGGTCGGCTTCGCGATGGACCTCTGCGCACGGATCGTCGACGCCGTGAAGAGCGAACTCAAATTGCCATCGCTGCAGACCAGACTGCAGCCGATCCAGCTCTCGACCCAGATTCCGCTGATCGAGAACGGCACCATCGACATCGTCTGCGGTCCCGCGACCAACACGCTGGAGCGGCAGAAGGTGGTGGCCTTCAGCGACACCATCTTCGTCTCGAGCATTCGCGCCGTGGTGCAGAAGGATGCGCCGATCAGGACATTCGAGGATTTGAGCGGTCGGCCGGTGTCGCTGACCTCGGGCTCAACATCGATCGGGCTCTTGGCCGCGCGCGGCCAGGAGAAGAATTTCCAGACCAGGAACATCCTGACCCCGGATCATGGGGCATCGTTCCTCGCGCTGACGACCGGCCGCAGCGAGGCCTTCATCATGGATGACATCCTGCTCGCGAGCCTGATCGCCAATAGCGCCAAGCCCTCCGACTGGCGCATCATCGACGACAGCCTGCGCACCGAGCCCTACGGGTTGATCATTCGCAAGGGCGATCCGGAGTTCAAGGCACTCGTGGACACGACGCTGGCCGCCATGATGAAGAGCAACGCGTTCGGGGAACTCTACGCAAAATGGTTCATGACCCCGATTCCGCCGAGGAACGTGAACCTGAACTTCCCGATGACGGCGCCGTTGAAAGACGCGGTCGCCAATCCGAACGACAAGGGCGTCTGACGGACCGACCCGCGAGAGAATGCACGGCTGTGGGGCAAAACAGCCGGTTCCCGTCAACGGCCTGTTAAGCAGGAACCGAGATCACAAGAGAAATTTCAGGCCTTTGTAGCCCCGAAGGGGTTCGATTGGCGCGTGCTCATTGGGAAACGCCGCCATGTCAGTACCCCATATGTCTGTACCCAGTCTCAAGGTCCGCGGCCGTACGCTGCTGGCCGCCAAGGTCATCTTCAATTTCGGCCAGTCCATCATCGACTGCGTGGTGCGACGGATCACCGACGAAGGCGCGACGATCGAACTTGAAAGCGGGCTCGGTATCCCGGAGCACTTTCAGCTCTCGATCGCTAGCGAAGCCGCGGTGCTTCCGTGCAAACTGGTATGGCAATCGGAAAAGCAGATCGGCGTCACCTTCGAGACGCAACAGGCCGCCGACGCGGCGACAGCCAAGCAGGATGCGTCAGAGGAACGCGGCGGGGACCATGTCGTGCGAAGCCAGATGCTTGCGCTGCGTGCAGCGCTCGATCAGGTGCCGCTCGGCATCGTCCTGCTCGACTCGCGACTGAACGCCCGCTTCATCAACCAGGCCTTTCGGCGGATGTGGGCGCTATCAGACGCGGTCGCCGATCGACATCCATCGTTTGCCGCGCTGATGTTCCACGGTCGCGACACCGGCGCCTATGAAATTCCCGCGGACCGGCTCGAAGCCTATGTCGCCGAGCGCATCGAGCGCGTCGCCAGAAATGAGAGCTTCCAGCAAGACCTGCGCCGCACCAAAGGCGATGTCATCCGCGTGCAGTGCACGCCGCTGCCCGATGGCGGCCGCATGCTGAGCTACATGGAGGTCACCGATATCGTCCGTCAGTCGGACGAGCTGCGCGTGCTGCGCGACGCGCTGGAAAATGTCCAGGATGGCGTGCTGCTGCTCGATGCCGACCTCAAGGCGACCTTCATGAACCAGAAAGTGCGAAAATTCTGGGAGATCGACGAACAGGAGGCGGCGAAACACCCGTCCTATGCCGCATTGATTACCCGCGCGCGGCGGGCCATCGATCCGCACATGTCGCCGAAGGAGCTTGCCAGCTTTGCGACCAAGCGTCTCGCCGAGGTCAAGGCAGGCGATCATGTCCGCGAGTTGCAGACCCCTGATAGTCGACGCCTGCGGGCGCATTGCACCACCATGGCCGGCGGCGGCCGCATGATCACCTACTACGATGTCACCGATCTGATCCGCAACGCCGAGCAGCTCGAACGGCTCGCGACCACCGACCCGCTCACCGGTCTCTACAATCGGCGGCACTTCCTGGAAGCGCTGGACGCCGAGTGGAGCCGCTTCCAACGTTACTACCGCTCGGTGTCGGTGCTGATGGTCGATATCGATCACTTCAAGGACGTCAACGACCGCTACGGACACGCTGTCGGCGACGAGGCGATCAAGGCCATGACCGAGGCCTGCCTTCACGGCAAGCGGAAATCCGACATTGTCGGCCGGGTCGGCGGCGAGGAATTCGCCATCGTGTTGCCGGAGACAAGCCTGTCGCGAGCGAAAATCGTCGCGGAGCGCATCCGCAAGCGTATCGCCGCGCATAAGCTGAGCGCACGCGATGCATCTTTCCACATCACGGCGAGCATCGGCGTCGCCGAGGCCTCCGTCAGCATGTCCGGCATAGAGGCCCTGATGAGCGCCGCCGACCAGGCGCTCTATCAGGCGAAAGCGCAGGGCCGGAACTGCTGCGTGAACTGGTCGCCGCCAGCGCCGGCGAGGCTGGCCGCGGAGTAGGGTATCGACCGCTTTGCGCCGGCGGTGGATCGCCGAACCACGCGACCCCGTCAAGCAGCTTCGGCTGCGGCGATCACCGCTTGCCGCGTACTGCTGTGGTTGCTTCGGAAAACTATCGCAACGCGAAGCGAACGCGTACAGCCCAGAGCGCGGCTCCGCTGACCAGCGCGCCAAACATGACGTAGTAGCTTGGCGAAAGCGGATCACCGCTTATCGAACTCAGGCCCGTGAGCACGAAGGGCGTAAATCCCCCAAAGATGGTCACGCCGAGATTGTAGCTGAGCGAAAGACCGCTCGTACGCATCCTGGCCGGAAAGATCTCGGCCATGAGCGCGGGCAATGGCGCAAAATAGAGCGCAATGACAAGTCCGAGCAGGCCTTGCACAATCACCAATGTGCCGAGTGTCGGAGATTGTTTCACTACGGCGAAGGCCGGATAGGCCAATACGAGCGTCGCAACAGTGCCGATCATCATGGTCGCAGTCCGTCCGATAGAGTCAGACAACGAGCCAATAACCGGCGAGAGAACGAAGATCACGAGGCCGGTGACGATCGTGCCAACAAAGGCGGATGCCGGCTCCATTTGGAATTGCCTTGTTGCATAGGTGGGCATGAAGACAGCTACCCAGATGGTGATCGTCGCCAGGACAATCAGGCCGGAAGCGACCAGAACGCGCACCTTTTCCGATCGGAACATCTCCAGTATCGGCTGTTTGGCTTCCGTTGGCTCAGAGAACTCAGAGGACTCGGTCACGGCCCGGCGAATGTAAATCCCTATCGGCCCTAGCGCCGCGCCGAACAGGAAAGGCACACGCCAACCCCAGGTTTCGAATTGATCGGGTGAAAGGCCCCACGTAAGCAGCGCGCCAAACGCAGATGCCAGCCCCAGCGCAAAACCTTGCGTGGCGGTTTGCCAGCTTGCGATGTAACCTCTGCGATGGGGGTCGTGTTCGGCAAGGAGCGCAGTAGCGCTGCCAAACTCACCTCCGGCCGAGAAGCCCTGCAAAGTTCGCCCTGCCACGACCGCGATTGGCGCGAACACGCCTATGGAGGCGTAACTTGGCGCCAAAGCGATGATGAGCATACCCGCTGTCATCAACAGAAGCGAAAGGCTCATCACCTCCTTTCTACCGATCTTGTCGCCCAAATTACCGAGATAGACAGCACCAAGTGGCCTCACGAAGTACGTGACGCCGAACGTACCCAGAAAGAGCAGAAGCGATGAGGTCTCATTGGCCGCAGGGAAGAAAAGCTTTGCGATCGTCCCAGCCATTGTGCCGTAGATGATCAAATCGAAGCACTCGAACATGTTGCCGAGTGACGCGGCAACGATGGTCTTACCCGGATGCTCTTGCACGCGCGGTAGTTCAGCCGTCATTTCTGCCATATTTTTCCCTGCCTGATATGCCGCACACCGAGCCTGCGATGCGCGGACTTTTGCGCCTCAATTGCATTGCAATAGGGGGTAATCGGCCGCAGCCGATTACCGACCCAACCTGCAATGTTGGAATTTTCAGGAGCGCTTCGGGCGCCGAAAATTATGCGCGAACTGCCCGCATCGGTTTGCGTTCGGATGCTTCGGGACCATCAACGTTGACGACGGTCTCGCCCTTCCCAAGGCGAACGAATACGTAGCGGACGTCATCACCTCCTTGGAGGATCTGACAGCGGTGGACCGCGCGGCGCGGAAAGTAGGCGTAATCGCCCTTGCCCATCTCGAATGACCGGGCACCATTCTCGCCGAAGTCGACACGGATTCGGCCGGAGAGCATGTACATCACGCTGTCGAATTGCTCGTGGTGATGCCACTGGCTAGGCTGATCGAGGGCTGTGACGTGACACTCCCCGACCCATAGGTCGCCAACCTCAAGTGCTTTCTTGCGGTTCTGACCCGGGGTCAATGGACCATCAACGAGCTTGTCTGCGGTGATATATCCGATCTCTTGAAAAAGGCCTGTGCTCACGATTTTTTCCTTGCGACATTGGCGATAATGCACCTCTTGAAAGATGCCGCAGTTAGCCTAGGCTGTTCGGATGCAGATGAACTGCCAATTTCTGTCGCCAACAAGACAGGCCGAGATACTGCCTTTCGAGACCGCCCCGCGGCCGATCGTAGGGTTCGCTTGCGATTACCCCTCGGGCCTGGCGACTGGATTCCACACGCATCCACGAGCGCAATTGCTCTACGCGACTTCGGGCGTCATGCGCGTGGAGACGCCAGATTCCAACTATGTCGTGCCGCCGACGACCGCGCTATTTGTGCCGGCAAATGCGGAACATGCCATCAACATGGATGGCCCTGTAACGATGCGCGCGTTATTTTTGCGGGAAGACGCGGCCACCCACGTGGGCTCGAAATCAAAAGTAATCGCCGTATCCGGATTGCTCCGCGAAGTTGTTGTGGCTGCCTGCGCTGAACCTGTCGAATGGTCGCCGGATGGCCGAGGCCAGCATCTGGCGGCGTTGGCGCTTGACGAGATCGCCAAATCGTCGCCGTTGCCGCTCGGCTTGCCTCTTCCAAGAGATCCGCGCCTACGCCGTGTAATTTCTGCGCTTCGTTCGCATCCCGGTGACGCGAGGAGCCTGGAAGAATGGAGCGAGATCGCCAATGCGTCCAGTCGAACACTGGCTAGAGTATTTCGAGCCGAAACCGGGCTAAGCTTCCGCCAATGGCGTCAGCAGGCGCGATTGACCGAGGCATTGAGCGCGTTGACATTGGGGGTCCCTCCTGCGAAGGCCGCCGCAATCGCCGGGTTCAACAGTGTCCCTGCTTTCGGGGCAGCATTCCGCGAGTTGTTTGGGATAACGCCAGGGCAAGCAAGGTCCCTTCGTTCTGGGGCGCCCCGGTAGGGAAAGCTCCAGGGCAACTCCAATGATCAATGCTGCATAGGCAGACCAAGAAGACGGCAGCCAGACCCCCCGACACCCGCCGACTCGTTCTTAGAGCATGATCCACTCGTACTTAAAGTGTCGGCATAAGATGGATTGGCCTACACGCCGGCCATCATCACGTACTTGATCTCGACATACTCATATGCCGTGACGCGAGCCTTCGCGGCCGCCCTCACTCCTTCAACCCTGCCGCCTCAATCAGGCTTCTCCATTTTTCGATATCGCGGGCGATGAAGCTGGCGAACTCGGCAGGCGTGCCGCCCAGCACCTCGATGCCCTGCGCCTTCAACGCCTCCCGGATCGATGGCTGTTGCAGCGCTTCGTTCGACGCCTTGGCCAGGGTGTCGATGATCTCGGGCGCCGTTCCGGCCGGCGCCAGCAGGCCGATCCAGACGCCGACGTCGAAACCGGTCAAGCCCGCCTCCTCCATGGTCGGAACATCCGGCAGGATGGCCGTACGTTTCGGCTGGCCGACGGCCAGCGCGGTCAATTGGCCGGATGCCACAAAGGGCGCGAGCGGGGCCGCGACGTTGAACATCAGATTGATGCGCCCGGCCAGCAGGTCCGTCACCGCCTGGCTGGCTCCGCCCTGATAGGGCACCGCCACGATGTCGGTCCCCGCCTTCATGTTGAACATCGCGACCGCCATGTGGCTCGCCGTCCACAGTCCGGATGTCCCGAAGGTCAGCTGGCCCGTCTGCTGTTTCGCGAGCGCGATCAGATCGCCCACTGTCTTCACCGGCAAAGACGGGTTGGCCACGAGGACGTTAGGGACGACACCCAGCAGCGCAATCGGCGCGAGCTCCTTGCCGAGGTCAAAGCCGCTCTTCATGCGCGCTGGATTGATGGTGTTGGCCACCGTCGCTACGAACAGGGTTCGGCCGTCATTCGGCGCACGCGCCACCGCTTCCGCCGCGAGCATGCTGCTGTTGCCTGGACGGTTCTCGACAATCACCGGCTTGCCGAGGGCCTCCTCCAGGTGCCTTGCGACCAATCTAGCGACGATGTCGGCGGGCGATGCCGGGCCGAAACCGACGACCAGACGAACCGGTCCTGCCTGATAGGGTGCAGCGTTCGCGGGCGCGAATCCGGACGCCTGAGCAAGCACCAGGAAAATGAAGGCCAGACGCAGGCTGATCGTCCCATTCATTTCGGTTGCTCCGCGCGGCCCAGAGCCGCAGCGGCCAGCCTTGCCCGCGGCCGCGATCACTGTTCATGACGTAGCATTCTCCGGCTATCCTGCCCGTCTGTCACTAGGTCATGTGACTCAGCGATCGCAGCGAGCCTGCTTAACCCGTGCATCCGTCAGGAGAGCGTCATGGAAACAAATCAACATCTTCGCCAGCGCGGCGAGCAGAAGATCGGGGAGATCCTCGGGCAAACCGCCGCCGACGTCGAAAACTCCCTGGGCGAACTCGCGCCAGCGCTGGCGACCTATGTGCTGGAGACGATCTATGGGCAGATCTATCAGTCGCCGACGCTCGATAGCCGGACACGCCAGATCGTCACCGTGGCAAGCCTCGCAACACTTGGCACGGCGGGACCACAATTGCGGACCCACATCGGAGGCGCGTTAAAGTGCGGGGTGACCCGCGAGGAGTTGGTCGAGATCATGGTGCAGCTTGTGCCCTATGCCGGCGTTGCAACCGCGATCAATGGCGTCGCCGCATGCCGTGACGTCTTCGCCAAGCTCGATCGACATCCCGACGCATAGGCCTGTGGCGTATTCCCGGCCGCGGACGATCGGCATCCCGCCGCCCGGCAAAGGCCGGACGACGAGATGGAGCGAGCTACACCCCCGCCATCATCACGTATTTGATCTCGACATATTCATCCATGCCGTGACGCGAGCCTTCGCGGCCGAGGCCGCTTTCCTTGACGCCACCGAACGGTGCGACTTCGGTGGTGATCAGGCCGGTGTTGACGCCGACCATGCCCGACTCCAGCGCTTCGGCGACGCGCCAGACGCGGCCGACGTCACGGGAATAGAAGTAGGAGGCTAGACCGAACGGCGAGTTGTTGCACATCGCGATCACCTCGGCCTCGTCCTTGAAGCGGAACACCGGCGCCAGCGGGCCGAACGTCTCTTCATGCGCGACCAGCGCATCCGGCCTCACATTGGCGAGCACGGTCGGCTCGAAGAACGAGCCGCCGAGCGCGTGGCGTTTGCCGCCGGTGACAATCTTCGCACCACCCTTCACGGCATCCTCGATGTGCTTCTCGACCTTCAGCACGGCGTCCATGTTGATCAGCGGCCCCTGTGTCACGCCGGCTTCCGTACCGTCGCCGACTTTCATCGCCGCGACCTTCTTCGACAGCTTCTCGACGAACTGGTCGTAGATCTTGTCCTGCGCGTAAAGGCGATTGGCACAGACGCAGGTCTGGCCCATGTTGCGATACTTCGAGACCATCGCGCCTTCGACGGCCGCGTCGATATCGGCATCGTCGAACACCACGAAGGGCGCGTTGCCGCCGAGCTCGAGGCCGAGCTTCTTCACGCCGACCGCGGCCTGCTCGTAGAGGATCTTGCCCACTTCAGTGGAGCCGGTGAAGCCGACGAAGCGCACGGCGGGATGCTCGCACAGCACCTTGCCGATCGCCGACGAATTGCCGGTTAGGATATTGAAGACGCCCTTCGGCACGCCGGCCTTTTCCGCAAGCGCGACCAGCGCGAGCGCCGTCAGCGGGGTTTCGTTGGCGGGCTTCAGCACCACGGTGCAGCCGGCTGCCAGCGCCGGCGACACCTTTCGGGTGATCATCGAACACGGGAAATTCCACGGCGTGATCGCGCCGCAGACGCCGATCGGCTGCCGGATCACAAGCAGCCGCGCATCGGGCCGCTGCGTCGGAATGGTCTCGCCGTAGACGCGGCGCGCCTCTTCGGCAAAGAATTCGACATAGGCGCCGCCGATATCGATCTCGCCGAGCGCTTCCGTGAGCGGCTTGCCCTGCTCGGAGGTCAGGATCAGCGCGAGATCCTCGCGGTTGGCCGCGATCAGGTCGAACCATTTGCGCAAGATGTTGGAGCGCTGCTTTGCGGTGAGCTTGGCCCAGGCCGGGAACGCGCGTTCGGCGGCTTCCACCGCCTGCGTCGTCTCCGTGGTGCTCATGACCGGGATTTTTGCCAGTTCCACCCCGTTGACCGGATTGGTCACCGCCCGCGACGGCGTGCCGACCCAGGCGCCATCGATATAGCAGCGGTCGCGCAGCAGCGACGGATCCTTCAGGCGGTCATGGAGGGAGGATGCTGCGGATTGCGAAGCGCGTGCGGCGACGGGCGGGTTCATGGCGTACTCCTCGGCTCTTTGGAAGCGGTTTTCGCCGCCTATATAGGCCGAAACGCAGCCGGATGCATTGTCCGCAAACGCGGCCCTGCTCTAAGTAAATTTGAGATCAGGTTACTTGTCATTCCGGGGCGTCCGAAGGACGAGCCCGGAATCTCGAGATTCCGGGTCTGGTGCTAACGCACCATCCCGGAATGACAGTCTCATATCAGGCGGCGCCGCTCATATAGGTCTCGCGGCGGCCGATCATGCGCTGGGCCGCGGCCTTGGCATCGGCCTTGGTCGAGGTTGCGCAGGTCCGGTATTCGAGGTCGGCCTGCGCCTTGGTATCGCGGCGGCCGAACCAGGATTTCGAGCCGGTCTGCAGCAGCGCCAAGGCCTGCGCGACATTGTCGACCGCCTCGAAAGAGTGCAGCGCGCCGGTACCTGCGTAGCGGACTTCGTAGAGGCCGGGGCTGATCGGCGCTTCGATGTTCTCGCCACGCCCTAGCCGCGGATAGCGCTTCCATTCACTCCAGGTCGAAATCATTGCCGCGTCCCCGCAACCCTCAAGAAAGACGATCAATTTTCGTCAAATGAACTCGATTTGCCGCACCGTTTGTGCAGCGATCTGAATGCGTTAATGAAAAAAATCAGGTACGGAAATCAATCTGCCAATCACGTTACCGTGGTTATTCACAACGGTCACCCGGGATTGCAGCAAAGTCCACCGCAAATCTCCGCGCGTGGTGAATTTCGGTTGCGCGCGGGCCTTGTGCAAGGCCGCTCCCGCGTGCCTCGGCTTCACGAGATCGCGACATCATCATTCCGCGCCCTCCTTGCGGGACCCCGAAAGCGGGAGGATGATCGCCGCCTTCCAAAATAAATAAATCCGGAGGACAACCCCATGCAAAGTAAGGCCCAGATCGATCAGGTGCTGCGTCAGAAGAGCGAGGCCAAGGAGATTCCCGGCGTCGTCGCGATCGCGGCAACCGGCAAGGACATCATCTACCAGGGCGCGTTCGGCAAACGCGACTTGTCCAAGGACGACGCCATGACCGCGGACAGCGTGTTCTGGATCGCCTCGATGACCAAGGCGGTGACATCGGCGGGCGCGATGCAGCTGGTCGAACAGGGCAAGCTGTCGCTCGATGAGCCGATCGGCAAGCTGTTGCCCGACCTCGCCGCGCCGCAGGTGCTCGACGGCTTCGACGCCAAGGGCGAGCCGAAGCTGCGGCCGGCCAAGTCGCCGATCACCCTGCGCAAGCTCATGACCCACACTGCCGGCTTCTGCTACGATTTGTGGAACGCCGACATGGGGAAGTATATGGAGAAGACCGGCACGCCCGGGATCATCTCCTGCTCGAATGCTGCGCTGAAGACGCCGCTCGCGAGCGATCCTGGCACGCGCTGGGAATACGGCATCAATATCGACTTCGTCGGCAAGGCCGTAGAGGCCGCGAGCGGCAAGAAGCTCGATGCGTATTTGCATGACCACATGTTCGCACCGCTCGGCATGAACGACACCGGCTTCAAGATCATGGACAACATGCGCAAGCGGCTGGTCGGCATGCACGCGCGCGGCGAGGACGGAGCATTGGCCGCGATCCCGTTCGAGCTCGAGCAGAATCCGGAATTCCACATGGGCGGCGGCGGCCTCTATTCGACCGCGGCCGACTACATCAAGTTCTGCCAGATGATCCTCAACAAGGGCAAAGGCAACGGCAACCAGGTGCTGAAGCCCGAGACCGTCGCGGCCATGGGGCAGAACCAGATGGGCGATCTCACTGTCGGCAAGCTGACCTCAGCGGCGCCGCCGTTCACCAACGACGTCGACCTCTATCCGGACATGATCAAGAAGTGGGGACTGAGCTTCCTGATCAACACCGCCAAGACGCCGGAAGGCCGCAGCGCCGGCAGCCTCGCCTGGGCCGGTCTCGCCAACACCTATTACTGGATTGATCCGTCGCGCGATGTCTGCGGCGTGATCCTGACGCAGTTGCTGCCATTCGCAGACAAGCACAGCCTGGAAGCCTTCGCGGGCTTCGAGCGCGGCATCTATGCCGGCCTCGATGCCGGCAGCGGGCAGAAGGCGGCTTGAGGCGCGAATGACATAGGTCGCATAGCGACCGCGACGGGACACCGCTCCCTCTCCCCGTTCTTCACGGGGAGAGGGTTGGGGTGAGGGGCTGCTTCCGCGAGTTGTGAGAGCGGTGAGACCTGTACCCCCTCACCCGGATCGCATCTCACGATGCGATCCGACCTCTCCCCGCAGGCGGGGCGAGGTGAAGCGGAGAGCGTTACTCGCTTCGAGAAACATACTAAACATGGAGAAGACAGTCTTGGTATCAAAGGCGGACAGCTACGTTTGCGGCATTTCCGATACGCCGCTGCTCGGGGAAACCATCGGCCGCGCCCTCGACCGCGCGCGTGCGCGCTGGGGCGATCGCGAGGCGCTGGTGTCGCCCAGCCACAATGTGCGCTGGACCTGGAATGAACTCGCCTGTCACGTCGAGGCGCTGGCGGCCGGCTTCCTCGCACTTGGGCTTCAACGCGGCGAGCGGATCGGGATCTGGTCGCTGAACCGCCCCGAATGGACGCTGACGCAATTTGCCGCCGCGAAAGCCGGGCTGATTCTCGTCACCATCAATCCGGCCTATCGCCTGACCGAGCTCGAATTCGCGCTTCGCAAGGTCGGCTGCGCCGCGATCGTGACGGCGACCGCGTTCAAGACCTCGGCCTATATGGAGATGCTGAACACGCTGCTGCCCGAGCTTGCGAGCAGCGAGCCCGGCCATTTGCATTCGGCACGGCTGCCGCAATTGCGCGCCGTGATCCAGATCGGTGGACCGACTGCGCCCGGCACGATTCCATTCGACGAGGTCGCGCGGATGGGCGGGCCGCGGCATCATGAGCAGCTTGCGGCGCTCGCCGAGAGTCTGCAATTCGACGATCCCGTCAACATTCAGTTCACCAGCGGCACGACGGGCTCGCCGAAGGGCGTGACGCTGACCCATCACAACATCCTCAACAACGGCTACTTCACCGGCCTCGCCATGAAGCGGACCGAGCAGGACCGCATCTGCATTCCGGTGCCGCTCTATCACTGCTTCGGCATGGTGATGGGCAACCTCGCTTCGGTCACGCTCGGCACTACGATGGTCTATCCGGGCGAGGGCTTCGATCCGCTGGCGACGCTGACGACGATCGCCCAGGAGAAATGCACGACGCTGTATGGCGTGCCGACCATGTTCATCGCCGAACTCGATCATCCCGAGTTTGCGCGCTTCGACCTGTCATCGCTGCGCACCGGCATTATGGCCGGCGCGCCCTGCCCGATCGAGGTGATGAAGCGCGTCAACACCGAGATGAACATGGGCGAGGTGACGATCGCCTATGGCATGACCGAGACCAGCCCGGTGAGCTTTCAGAGCGCGACCGACGATCCGCTGGAACGGCGCGTCTCCACCGTCGGACGCATCCATCCGCATGTCGAGGTCAAGGTGGTCGATCTCGACGGCAAGGTGGTCTCGCGCGGCGAACGCGGCGAACTCTGCACCCGCGGCTACAGCATCATGCTGGGCTATTGGGACGAGCGTGAGAAGACATCGGATGTGCTCGATGCCAATGGCTGGATGCACACCGGCGATCTCGCCGTGATCGACGACGAGGGCTATTGCAACATCGTCGGCCGCATCAAGGACATGGTCATCCGCGGCGGCGAGAACCTCTATCCCCGCGAGATCGAGGAATTCCTCTACCGCCATCCAAAAATCCAGGACGTGCAGATTTTTGGCGTCGCCGACGAGCGCTATGGCGAGGAGCTGTGCGCCTGGGTCCGGGTGCGGGCGGGCGAGACGCTGACACAGGACGAGGTGCGCGCCTTTTGCCACGGCCAGATCGCCCACAACAAGATCCCGCGCTATGTCGAGTTCGTCGAGGAATTCCCGATGACGGTGACCGGCAAGATCCAGAAATTCGTGATGCGCGACGCGGTTGAGGAGCGGCTTGGGCTGAAAGCGGCGAAGACGGCGTGATGATCGCTCCTTACTTCTCCCTCTCCCCGTTCTTCACGGGGAGAGGGTTGGGGTGAGGG
>NZ_JYMT01000013.1:0-2587 GCF_000938305.1 Bradyrhizobium sp. LTSP885 | reverse complement strand
CCCTCACCCGGATCGCATCTGGCGATGCGATCCGACCTCTCCCCGCAAGCGGGGCGAGGTGAGAAGTGCCCTACACCAACAACCCCTGCTTCTTCGCCAACTCCTTCAACGACACCAGCGGCCGCGCGCCGATGTGCTGGATCACTTCTGCTGCAGCGAGCGCACCTAGTCTCCCGGCATTCTCATAACCGGCATTGCACACCAGACCGACCAGGAAGCCGGCGGCGAACAGATCGCCGGCGCCGGTGGTGTCGACTAGCTTGTCGATCGGATAGGCCGGCGCAGCGACCACGCCATCCCCGGAGATCACCACGCAGCCCTTTTCGCTGCGGGTGACGACGCCGAGTTTGGTGTCCTTGCCGAACTGCTTCAGCGCAGTGTCGAAATCCGAGGTCTGGTACAGCGAGTGCAGCTCGGATTCATTCGAGAATACCAGGTCCACGATGCCCTTGCGCATCAGGTCGAGGAACTCGTCGCGGTAGCGATCGACGCAGAATGAATCCGACAGCGTCAGCGCGACCTGGCGGCCGGCGCCGTGGGCGATCGTCGCCGCCTTCACGAAGGCATCCTTGGCGTTCTTCGGGTCCCAGAGATAACCCTCGAGATAGATGATGCCGGCGGCTTCGATCTGGGCGGGATCGATATCGTCGGGCGTCAGATCCTGCGCGGCGCCGAGATAGGTGTTCATGGTGCGCTCGCCGTCCGGCGTCACCAGGATGTAGGAGCAGCCGGTGGCGGGGCCGCTGGTGGCCGGCTTGGTGTCGAAGGTCACGCCGGCGGCACGAATGTCGTGGGTGTAGAGCCCGCCGATCTGGTCGTCCTTGACCTTGCCGACATAGGCCGCGCGCGCCCCGAAACTGCCGACGCCGACGATGGTGTTGGCGGCCGAGCCGCCCGAGATCTCGGTCGCCGGACCCATGTCGCCATAGATCGCGGTGGCCCTGGCTTCGTCGATCAGCTGCATCGAGCCCTTGGTCATGCCGTGCCGGGCGAGGAACGCCTCGTCGGTCTGCACCAGCACGTCGAAGATCGCGTTGCCGATCCCGAGAACGTCATATTTTGCGTCAGCCATTGACCTGCCCTGTTGTCACGAACGGCTGCGGCCTATCACGTTCGGCCCGGCGCCAGCAAGCCGCACAATTCGAGCAGAAGCAGCGAATCTCTCCCCTCGTCGTCCCGGCGAAGCCGGGACCCATGACCACAGGGTTGAGTTGTTGAAGAAGGCTGTGGCCCCAGCGTCGCGCAACAATGACCTTCGGTGGTTATGGGTCCCGGCTTTCGCCCATAGGCGCTAAGATAGTTTGATCATGGCCTGATAGCGGCGTTTACGTCTGGGAGGCTCGCGCAGATGTCGTTGGAGAGCGAGGCTGGCTCTGCGCAGACGCGCGATTGTGGGCTGGGGAATGATGGCTTGGAGCAGGGAGGCGATGAGCTGACGGAGCAGGCGCCATGCTGCAGGTCTGGTTAGGCGGCTTCGGCCAAGCGGGGAGAGTCCTCGAGTTCGTCGACAAGCGGCTCGAGCAGAAGAATGATCAGCAGGTGAGCGAGGATATGGGGTCTGGCAGACCGCTCGTCAGTTCCTGGAGGTCCTTTCAAGCCAATCAGGCTCTTCAGCCGCTTGAAGCCGAGTTCGATCCGCCATCGCAGCCGGTAAAGGGCAAGCAGATCAGCGGTTGTGAAGTCCTCGGGCTTGAGCGAGGTCACCAGGATCACCCAATCCGCAGCATCAAGCGTTTGCCTGGAGAGACGATGGCCTCCCTTCTGAGCCGTCCTGCGTGCCTTGCGCCGTGCAGCCTGAGCCGCATCTGCAGGTTTCTTGACGGCAACCAAACGCACAGCAAGCGGTGCTCCACCAGACTTGCGTTTTACCCAGATCGGCCGGTCGATGATGCCGCGTGCCGCGGCCTTGCGCAGTTCGGCGACGAGATCGATCAGATTGCCTTTGCGATCCAGCCAACAAGCGCTCTTCCAGCCCGAGCGGATCACGAAGTCCGCACCGGCCTCGACCAGATACGCCATGCGCTCCGGCTGCAGATAGGCGCGGTCGGCAAGACGGATCTCGCCGGCAATCAGCGGGATCCGGTCCAGCGTCTCGCCCGCGCGTTCGTCGGTCAGCTCGAAGTGACCAAAACGTTCTTGCGGAAGATCGAACGCACTGTGGATGCGCCACACCGCATTCTTCTGCCTGCCGCCGGTTCCAGCTTTTGGGACCGTCGTGGCGTCAACGATGCGGATCAGTCGACCGCGGCTTGCCTTCGGCGCACCGCTCGCAAGTGCCCGGCCTATCAGCTGTGCAAGCCAATCCCCGGACTGACGCAGCCGGTATAACAGAGCCACGTTGGAGATATCGACAAGGCCCACCGAAGTCGCCCATGCCGCCGTCAACCGCAGACCTCTCGTGCCCAGGCAATACGCAAGGATCAGCCGCAGCAGATCGACTGCATTGCTGATCTCGCGCGGGCGAACAAACGCCTTCGTCTCCCGCGCGCCAGCCTCCAGAGCCTCAGCTCCGCCCAGCCGCGAAACAACACGCGCCCAGTCTTCGTTCACAAGCGATTCGTTTCTCATCTCTTCTTGGAATCACACG
>NZ_JYMT01000012.1 GCF_000938305.1 Bradyrhizobium sp. LTSP885 | reverse complement strand
TGTCAATCGGCGTTCAAATTTGACCCCGCATCGGCGTCCAATTTTGACCCCTTTGGGCGACGGGTTTTGGCGGTAGCGCTCGCGCCGTCGGAGCTGGTCGGGGTTGCGGAGACGGTGCGAGCGCGGGTTGCGTGATCGTCGTCGCGGCTCTTGAAGCGCCAACTGTCGTTGCCGGTCTCGACGATATCGCAATGGTGAGTCAGACGATCGAGCAGCGCGGTGGTCATCTTTGCGTCGCCAAATACGCTGGGCCATTCCCCGAAGGATAGGTTGGTGGTGACGACGATCGACGTGCGCTCGTAGAGCCGGCTGACGAGATGGAACAGTAGCTGGCCGCCGGATTGAGCAAACGGAAGGTAGCCGAGTTCGTCGAGGACAATGAAGTCCATCCGGGTCAGATGCTCGGCGATGCGACCCTGCCGTCCATTGCGGGTCTCGATCTCCAGGCGATTGACGAGGTCGACTACGTTGTAGAAGCGGCCGCGGGCACCAGATCGGATGCAGCTTCTGGCGATGGCGATGGCCATATGTGTTTTGCCGGTGCCGGTACCGCCGACCAGGACGGCGTTACGTTGCTGGGCGATGAAGCCGCCGCCGGCGAGATCATTGACCAGCGTCTGGTTGATAGGAGTGCCCTCGAACTGGAAGTCCTCAAGGTCCTTGGCCAGCGGCAGTTTGGCGATGGTGAGCTGGTACTTGATCGAGCGCGCCTGCTTCTCGTTGATCTCGGCGTTGAGCAGGTCGCCGACAATGCGTTGAGGTTCGTGCTGGCGTTTGACAGCGGTCGCCATGATCTCATCGAAGGCGGCCTTCATGCCGTAGAGCTTGAGCTCGCTCATGAGGTCGAACAGTTGAGTACGTTCCATCAGATGGTTCTCCTGAGGTTGTCGTAACGGGCACAGTCGGCGATCGGGGCATGGCGCAATGTCAGCGCAGCCGGGGTGAGGATGTTGGCCGGTGGCGCAGGATCACGCTGGCGGGCCAGGATGTTGAGCACGACATCGGCGGAATGAACGCCGTGAGTGATCGCCTCGGCGCAGGCGGCTTCGACGGCCGGCAAGCCGTCGGTCAGAACTGCGTTGAGGATGTCGACCATCTGCCGATTGCCATCGTCGGCGCTGGCGAGCTTGCGCCGTACACGTTCGATCGCGGCCGGCAGTACCCAGTCCTTGAAGGGAGCGCCGTTGCGCAAGGCACCGGGTTTGCGAGCCAGCACCGGCACGTAATGCCAGGGATCGTAGACGGTATCGCCGCGGCCGAACGAGCGAGCATGCTCGGCAACGATGCGCCCGTCCTGGCGGATCACAATGCGGTCGGCGTAGGCGTGAACCTCGACAGGCCGCCCGACAGCGCTGGCCGTGACCGAGTATTTGTTGTTGTCGAAACGCACCAGACAGGTCTTCGAGACCGACGCCGGCACCGCGTGGAATCCGTCGAACCGGCCGGCATAGGGAACGAGCTTCGGTCGCTCAGCTTCGAACACCTCCCAGACCGTCTGTTCGATCAGTTCCGGATGCCGGTGCGCTTTGGCGTAGGCGATGCACTTGTCCAACAGCCACG
This sequence comes from Bradyrhizobium sp. LTSP885, assembly GCF_000938305.1. Classification (GTDB taxonomy): domain Bacteria; phylum Pseudomonadota; class Alphaproteobacteria; order Rhizobiales; family Xanthobacteraceae; genus Bradyrhizobium. The sequence goes on along the minus strand of NZ_JYMT01000012.1, from coordinate 201,192 downwards.
CGTTCAACTCGTTGAGGGTTTTGAACCGCAGCCGTGGCGTGAAGAAGCGCTCCCGGACAAGTCCGACCTGGTTCTCGACCTGACCCTTCTCCCAGCCCGACGCTGGCGTGCAGGCAACCGGATCGACCAGGTAGTGGCTGCACATCTGCATGAAGCGGCGATTGTAGAGACGCCCTTTGCCGACGAAGATGGTCTCCACCGCCGTCTTCATGTTGTCGTAGATGCCGCGTCCGCAGGTGCCCTTGAACAGAGCAAATGCCCGGTCGTGGGCGTCGAACACCATCTCCTGTGTCTCGCGCGGATAGCACCGCACAAACAGCATCCGGCTGTGACAGAGCCGGACATGGGCGGCCTTCACGATCACCGTTACGCCATTGAGCAGGACGACCTCGTGGCTCCAGTCGAACTGATAGGCTTCCCCAGGCGCAAAGCTCAGCGGGACATAGGCTGCAGCCGTCGATTGCCCACGCTCTTGGCTCCACCGCCTGGCGTAACGCCGAACGGTATCGTAACCGCCATCATAGCCGCGCCCGCGCAGCTCTTCGAAGATCCGGATCAACGTCAACTGTTCGCGAGCAGCCTTAGCTGCGTTCCCCGCAAGCAATCCGTCGAGCTCCGCTGCCCATCGTCCCAGCTTCGGCCGCGGTTGGACAACACGCTCGTACTCGAATGAGGTCTCTCCCGACCTCAGCACCTTCCGGACCGTGTTCCGCGACACCTTCAGGTCCCGGGCGATCTCCTTGATCGTCTTGCCCTTGATGAAGTGTTCGCGCCGTATCCGGGCAATTGTCTCCACGACCAGCATCCCCGACCACCTGCTTCATTACAAAGCAGGCAGCGCAACAGACCAACCTGTAGGGGGTCAATTTTGGACGCCGATCCCCCGGCTTAGGGGGTCAATATTGCAGGCCGAATGACAGCAAAGGGGTCGCGGCTGTCTCCGGATCGAACTTCTCTTCGATTTTGCCCATCAAGATGCGATGGTCGCCACCCAGATGTTTCGCTTCAAGCCGGCAGAGGAACACTGCGTTCGCACCGTCCAGCGAAGGTACGCCGTCCGTTCCCGCTAGCTCCAGTTCGGGACGACGACCGGTCGCCCCTGCGTGATGGATGGAGATATCTTGCTGGCTCAGTGCCAGTATATTGACGGGAAATCCGCCCACTGCGCAGATTCGCTTTGCCGTCATGCTGCTCATCGTTGCTGACCACAGTGAGCGAATTGACAGTCATACCAGTCGGCCCTTGTTCGCTCGCGACTGCGATCAGTGCGACACCGATCGTCAGTCTCCGAAAATAAAGTTCGAAATGTTGCGCCGTATCGCCGGGCATTTCCTCGGCTCCTTGACTTCGTCCTTTATTCGTCTCTGGTATCGCCTTCAACCAAGCTTGGGCTGTATCCTGGAATACATCGCCGCAGACGTATCCCCAGATACAGCGGTGATGCGCCAATCGATGTCACCTTGCTGCGTCAACAGCAGCTGCGGGGGATTCATGACCACGACCAGGAAATGCGCGTCCAGCGCCAGGGGTATGTCCGTGGTTCTTGCCGCCGGGGCATTCGCGCTCTGCTGTTAAAGCTCCGTTCCGATTCCATCGGAACGGAGATGGCTCTAGTGGCTCGGTGTTTCGATGAGTACGCGCTTTTGGTCAGACGTTTTCGAGAAGGAGGGTTAGATGGCGCCGAACGGCAAACTCAAAACGATGTGTTGGAGGATCTGTCGTACGCTAGGAGCGGGCGCTGCGTGTTGGGCTCTAGTCTCGGGGCAGACATCGGCCGGGCCCGCCTCGCCATCTACATCCGAGGCTGCGAAGTTGAATGACGGATCGCGCATTGGGCGGAGTGCCGTCCCTAAAGCCCCTGAATACCAAGAACTCTATGAATATGATGCGCGCGCGTTGTCGCTTACGAATGCTACCTTTCCCTACGAGGTACAACAGCACCGCGCCCATGTCGTGATGCTTGCCGAGCAACACATCATCACCCGTGATGAGGTGCATACTATATTACTAGGTTTGTCAGTAATAGAAAAGCAAGCCGAGACCGATCCTTCGCTGCGTGCCTACCTGCCCTATGAGAAGGCGCTCATTAAAGAGATCGGCCATGACGCCGGAAAAATGCACACCGGACGCAGCAGGGACGACATTTTCGCCACCGTCACCCGGATGTTCTATCGCGACCAGATCAACCGTGTGATCGAGGGGCTGATCGCCCTACGCGAGGCGCTAGTTACAAAGGCGGCGGCCAATCTCGATACGGTGATGGTAGTCTACACTCACCGAAAGGAAGCGCAACCGGTTACGCTCGGCCACTATCTGATGGCTATCTCCGAGAGCGTCGGAAAGAGTATTGAACGTTACGAACAGCTCTACGCGCGCATGAACTTGAACCCGCTTGGCGCGGCCGCTTCGGCGGGTTCCAGCTGGCCGCTTAATCGCGGGCGCACGACCGAACTGCTCGGTTTCGACGGCATGGTCATCGATACGGTCGAAGGGGTTGCGAGCTGGGAGCATATCGCGGAGTTTGCCGCGGACGATGCGATCTATTTAAGCACGTTGGGCCGGCTGGCCTCCGAGATACAACTCTGGTCGACTGACGAGTACGCGGTTGTCGACCTCGATCCCTCCTTCGCCGGCACTAGCAGTATTATGCCGCAGAAGAAAAACCCCGATTCTCTCGAGCGCTCTCGCCAGATAGCGGCGGCGGCAGTGGGTCCGCTGGTCTCCATCGTGACTTCGCTAAATTCGATCGAATATCAGTTCAGCCTCGTGCGTGTCGCACTTGATCCACGCGCCATCGACGCGATGATGGCCGCGACGCATGCAATGACTGGTGTCGTACGCACGATGCAACCGGACAAGGCCAGAATGCTTAAATATGCAACCGAAAATTATTCGACGATGACGGATTTGGCAGATACGCTGGTGCGCGAAGGCAATATCGCGTTCCGTGACGCCCATGAGATCGTGGCCCATGTGGTGATCGCCGCCTTGGACCGGCACGCGACCGCCGATCAGATCACGCTCGGCATGATTCAACAGGCGGCCCAGGCCGAACTCGGCCATCCCATCACACTGTCCGCGCGCGCGCTAAAAGAGGCACTCGATCCAGTACGCAGCGTCGCTAGCCGGGATGGCGTTGGGGGCCCCGCGCCCTCGTCAGTCCGAAGGATGATCGAAACTACAATTGTTGATATTGCGGGAGAAAACGTTCGCCTGGCGGAGCGTCGAGGGCACCTAGCTGGCGCCAAAGAGATGCTTGACATAGCGGTAGTTTCATATGAGCGAAACTGAGATGGCCTCACGCGGCATGGATGTACTTAAGACCCGCGGCAAGTGTGTTGCGCAAATGCCGACACCGAGCATACTTCTTTACGAGTGTTTGTGTCGGGGTTCGGAGTTTCCCGTCCGAGCAAATTTCGATTTTCGATGAACCTCAAACAGAGCGAGTTGTCAGATCCAGACTCGCAGAATCTGTGGGGCTCGAAGATGCTTGATTTCTCGAGAAGAAGTGTCCCGGCCGCTGGTGGAGCATCGATTAGGACTGCAATAGCAGGAACGAGCAGATCAAGGGCAGATACCTGGGCGAACGGAGTCCGGGCGGTCACGTTCGACGTCCAAGGCACGTGCGTAGCCGATCCTGCGCGAAGGCGATATGATCAACTGCGCAAGGCCTTGATCTTGACTGGGCAAAGCTGTCGGGCGAGTGGCGAGACATCTACCGTGCGGCTCTTGATGACGTCATTGCGGGACGGCGCCCTTGGATCCGTTTGATCAGGTTTATCGCGAAGCGCTCGACCAACTATTCGACCAAAACAGTTTTTCTGGTGCTTTCAGTAAATACGAAAGGGACAAGCTTAATTCGGTTTGGAGTAAATTGGATGCGTGGCCGGATAGCGTCGCAGGTCTTACGCGCCTGAGAGATCGTTTCGTCTTGTCTACCTTATCGAATGCCGGCTTGGCCGCGGTGGTGTCCGTGGTCAAGCATGCAAATCTTCCGTTTGGTGCTGTGCTCACGGCGGAACTCACTCGTAGCTACAAGCCGTCACCAAGTGTGTACCAACTCGCCGTCGACTACCTTGGCTTTTCCGCCGGACAGATATTGATGGTTGCCTGCCACAAGTATGATTTGAAGGCAGCGCGGGCGAGGCCGCGGGAGCGAATTGCGTTGGCCGATAAGCGGTGCAGGTCGCGCTCGTCTTTGAGAGCAGACCATATTTTCTGATCGAGCAGGAGCGCAGCAAAGAAAAGCGGTCGGGATCGAAATCGATCCCGACCCAGTCTGGGAGAATACGGATTCCGTTCAGCTCTTGGCGGCGGCAACCGCCTTGATCTCAATGATCAGGCCTGGGCGGGCCAATCCGGCGATGTCAAGAATCGTCCAAGTCGGGTAAGGGGCAGGAACGTACCGCGCCTTGACCTTCGCGAACTCGGCGAGATGCGTGTTGAGACCGACGTGGTAGGAAACCAGTTCGACCAAGTCACTCATTTGGCACCCGGCCTCTTCCAGAACCAGCTTCAAACGTTCGAAGGCATTCACAAACTGCTGCTCGGGCGTTTCCGGGAATGATCCGTCGGGGTTGAGCCCAATTTGTCCAGCAACAAAAACGAGACCTCCAGCTTTTGCGGCTGAAGAGTACTGGAACTTGTCGAAGATCGTTCCGCCGTCGGCGGCGGCAAAAATCGGATTTGTCGAGCTGTATACTGTCTTGGTCATTCAGAGTCCTTACGGGTTTCCGGTGGGGGGGGTGTTAGAGGCGCGTCCCAGGTGCCAGTTCCAGACCGAGCAGGAGGCGGCCATAGGCCTCCGAGATCGGTTCGGGCTGAAGGAGAAAATGGGAACTCATCGCGTGGATGTCGCGAAACAGACGCTCGATCCGCGTGCCTTCCGGCAGTAGGGAGCCGCCAAGCGCTGCGAACAGCCGCTGCGTCGAAGAGAGCGCCTGTCGCGAAGCGATAGCGATCTTCGTGCGGCTAAGCCCGCGCTCTTCCGGCGTGAGTACGCCGACCTGGCCAATCCGCTCCTCGATCATGGCGGTTTCGGAAATCAGGAAATCGCGCAGAAGACTCATGGTCGCTGCGCTGCCGCCCGCATCGACCTGCGCGATCTTGTCGTTGATCTGGGCCTGCTGGTTGCCTGAACTGACACGGGCGCGCATGATCTTGACGCATTCGTCGCTGCACGCGCTCGCCACGCCGAGCGTCGGCGCCAGGACGGACATCGCGTTCGCGGTGTTGAGTGGAAAGTCGTAAAGCGGCTCGGTGTTCGGGCACGTCGGGTGCTTGTTGCCGGCCTGCAGCTCCGACCAGTTCATGAACCGGTGCGCCGGGACGAATGTCTTGCCGAGCGCGATGTTCTTGCTTCCCGTACCGCGCATGCCCATCACGCGCCAGCTTTGATGGTCGATGACGAATTCCGACCGGGGAACCAGGACCACATGGGCCGTAGGCGCGCCGGTTCCGCCGGGAATGTTGATCAGGAGACCAAGCCAATCCGATACGTCGACTCCAGATGCATACCGCCACCGCCCGCTCAACGAGATGCCGCCGTCGACAGTCTCGATCTGGATGTCCTGACCTACGCCGCCCGTCAGCATGGGAACGATCGGTGAGACGCCGGGCGCGAAGATCTCGCGTTGCGCCTCGGCCGAGAATTTGCCGAGCATGATGATGTTGGCACTCGTCAGTCCGGCCAGCCACGCGGAGGAGGAGCAGGCGAGGGCGACGTTAAACGTCGCTTCCCAGGCGAAGCGAGGCGATACGCCGAGGCCACCAAAACGGGAGGGGCGGGTTAGGTTAAAGAACCCCGTACCGAACAGGCGTTCCGCCACATCGTCCGGTATCCGTCGCGCCTCTTCGACCCGCGCGGCCTGCTCGCTGAGCCACGGTACAAGCTCGGCCGTCCGTTCGAGCACCTTTTCTGCCTCGGCTTCCATCGAAGTGGGGACTGCGGTCCGCTGCGCCAAGCCCATTGCGATTGCCTCCTCTCGCGTTATCATTCCAATGGAGTATCGCGGGGGCGGCATCTTTGCTGTATCGCCGGATACGTGCTGGTCGTTCCTTTCGAGGAATCGGTGGAAGGGGCACGGATGGTGAAGAAGCCCGCTGCGACCTGGCGCATGACGGACGCGCTCGCGGCCAAGCTACAATCGTTCGAAGGGAAGGTGCGGCTGCGCCGTTTCGCCGAAGGCGAACAGTTGTACCGTCAGGCCGAGGTCAATACCCACTTCTACTTCGTGAAGTCCGGTCTCGTGCAGGTATCGATCTTTAGGCGGGACGGCACCGAGGTGGTGCTGGAAAACATGGGTGCGAACGCCCTCTGCGGGGAGGGCGCGGCCTTTGATGGCTTGCCGCGGTTCTCGACAGCGACCGCCGTCGAAGCGACTGAAGCCCTAGAATTCGATACCGCCCACATCGAAGCGCTGATGCGCGAAGATCCCGAATTCGCGCTCGCCTTGCTGAGGCTGACCAGTCTCAAGCAGCGGATTCTTGCGCTACGGTTGGAACACCTCGTCTCCAACGATCCGGAAGAGCGCATACTCGAACTGCTCAGCCGGTTGAGCCGGATGTTTGCCGTAGATCACGAACGAGGCCGGAAGATTCTAACTCATCTCACTCACGAACAGATCGCGTCGATGACCGGTACTTCGCGCGTAACCGTCACCCGGACGCTCGGTCGGCTGCGCGACAAGGGGATGTTGTCCGTCGAGGATGGTTACACGATCCTGGCCAAAGATCTTGATGTTTGAGAGCCGTCATCCCGTCCACCAGAGTTCGTCGATGCGCCCGGGTGGCTCGATGTCGTCGTAGGGCAGGCGTGCGTATTTGCCGCCGTGATAGAGCAGCGGCGTCGCCGCGGTCGCCGGGCCGAACATCTCGTCGATGCCACCTATGAGGATGCGGTGATCGCCGCCGGGATGTTCCGCGACGAGCCGGCAGCGGAACGTCGCGTTCGCTCCCTCGATCCACGGTATGCGTTCGCTCTCCTGCCAGCGCCATGTCGGCTCCGGCAGAGGTCGGCCGGCATGATGCGTCGAGACATCCTGTTGGTCCGCCGAAAGCACATTGACTGAGAAGGCTCCGACCGCGGCAATCCGCTTTGCCGTCGCGCTGGTCAGCGATGCACAAAACAACAGCAGCGGCGGATCGAGGCTTACCGGAGTCAGCGAGTTCACGGTCATGCCTATAGGTCCTGCATCTCCAGCTACAGCGATCAGAGTCACACCAGTTGTCAGCCTGCGGAATAGCGTTCGAAAATCCTGAGTGGTGCATCCGTTCATGCCGCGGCTCTCCCTCTGTCGGCTTGTTCACTGGATCAACATTTACCGCTTCGGAGCCGGCGCCGGCTGTATCCAGCAGCACAACATCGCGGATGTATCCGCAGATACAGCATCCGCGGCGCGGCAGTGCCACCATTGCGCCAACAACGGCAACCGTGAGGGACACATGAGAACGACCACGAAGCCCGGCTTCATCGCACTCGGCGTATCGTCGTTACTGGCCGCCGCATCCATCGCATTCCTAGGGTCGAGCTCGGCAGCGGCACAGGACAAGCCCGAACTACGCATTGCCGCGATCATCGCCGTCACCGGGCCGGCGTCTGCGCTCGGTGCGCCGGAGCGCAACGCGGTCGAGCTGTTCGACAAGACCTGGTCGAGCCGGACCGATTTGCCGTTCAAGATCAAGGTCATTTCGTACGACGACGGTTCGGACCCGACCAAGTCCGTTAGCCTTACGCGCAAGGCGATCGAGGAAGACAAGGTTCACGTCGTGGTCTGCTGCACGACGACGCCGGGCTCCATGGCCATCATCGACACCGTGAGCGCCGCCAAGGTCACGATGATCTCGATGGCTTCGTCGTTGTCCATCGTCGAGCCGGCGAGCGCACGCCCGTTCACCTTCAAAACGCCGACGTCGGACAAGCTGATGCTCCAGCGCACGCTGGATTACATGAAGCGACAAGGAATCAAGAAGATCGGATTCTTCGGCCTGGAGGACGCCTATGGCGAAGGCGGACTGAAGGAGCTTCAAAACGTCGCCAAAGATACTGGCGCAGAACTCGCGGCAACCGAGCGCTTTGCCCGCCAGGATACCAACTTCACTCCCCAGGCTTTGCGCCTGAAGCAGGCTGGGCTGGATGCGGTGTACATCCACGCCATCCCGCCGTCGGCCGACCTTGCTCATGAGGCGTTAAAGCGGGTCGGTTACGCCGGGCCGATCTATCATGGCGGTGGCTCCTCGATTAATGCGTTCGTCGACATTGGCAAGGCGAACGTCGAGGGCGCCATCGTCGGTGTGGGTGCGCTAAACGTCTACGATCAGATCAAGCAGGAAAATCCGCTCCGGCCGGTGCTCGCGAAGTTCGCCGAGCTTTTTGATGGTGTGTACGGGAAGGGGAAGGTGGATCTTTTCGCCGGTCAGTCCTGGGACGCGATGATGCTGGCTGTCAACGCCTATCAGAGTGCCACCGCTTCGGGAGCGAAGGCCGACGATCTCGCCGCAATGCGTGTCGCGATTAAGGATGCGATGGAACACACCAACGACTGGCCCGGCGTGAACGGCGTGTTCAACATAACGCCGACCGATCATCTCGGCCTCGACAAGCGCTCGACCTTCCTGTCGCAGATCAAGGGCGGCAAGTTCGTCCTGATCGAGGAGTGACCGTTGCTTGACACGCTGCTCTTCCTGATCGCCGACGGCGTCACGAACGGCGCCGTCTATGGGCTGCTCGCGCTGAGCCTCATCGTGATCTACACGGTGACGCGCGTCGTCAACATCGCGCAAGGCGAGTACGTGACGCTGGGAGCGCTCTCGTTCGCGAGTGCGCTGTCGGGCACATTCAGCGTGCTGAGCGCCATCGTGGCCGGTGGCCTGGCCGCGTTCGCTCTGAAGGACATCGCGGACCGGCACTTGACTGGCGCGATGAGGATTCGCATCGTACTCTCGCGGGCGCTGTGGATCTTTATCGTGCTCGCGACGGCATGGCTCGCCAATCTCCTGCCGGGATCCTATTGGCTCGCCGTTCTCGCATCGCTTGTGGCAATCGCTTCGCTTGGCGCGCTGATTTATCGCCTGACGGTGGAGCCGGTTTCCGGCGCTTCGCCGATCGTACTGCTGATCGTCAGCGTCGGCGTCTACATGGTGCTCCACGGGACGGCAGTGTTGATCTGGGGCGCGGAACCGCGGTCCGTTCCTCCGGTGGTCGAAGGAGGCGTCCAGCTCGGTCCCGTTTTCGTCACCTATCAGAGCCTATGGATCTGCGGTGCTTCGTTGGTTGCGATGATCGCGCTGTATCTTTTTTCAGAGAGGACGTTGACCGGCCAGGCGCTGCAGGCCACGGCCGTCAACAGGACCGGTGCGCAGCTTTGCGGCATCCCGGTCGGCGTCGCCGGCCAGTTAAGTTTCGCGATCGGAGCCGGCTTCAGCGCGCTGTCTGGCCTTCTGTTGGCGCCGCTCATCACGGCCAACTACGACATGGGTCTTCCGATCGGCCTGAAGGGCTTCGTCGCCGCGGCCTTGGGCGGGATCGTTGAATATCCAACGGCGCTGGTCGGCGTCCTGTTGGTGGGACTGACCGAGTCCTTTTCCGCGTACCAGGTGAGCGCCTATCGCGACGTCGTCGTCTACCTGATGGTGATACCGATCCTGCTCTGGCGGAACGCGGTGCGCCCTCCCGAAACGCATGGGAATTGAGCATGTCGTCTCCGTCGAAGGTCCAAGGATCCTGGCGTACGCCAAACGTCGCTTCGATCGCAGTCGCTGTCGGGCTGATCGTCGTGGCCTCCGCCATCGCCATTTTCGCTCCTCAGTACAACGTCACTCTTCTGGTGACGGTGGGGCTCTCGGCCGTTGCCGCGATGGGACTCACACTCCTGTTGATCGCGGGACAGGTCTCGCTGGGCCAGGCGGCATTCATGGCCGTCGGCGCCTACGTTTCCGCGATACTTGCCCGCGATCACGGTTTTCCCGCGATTTTTGCGCTGCTCGCCGGCGTCGCCGCATCTGCGGTCTGCGGAGTGATCGTGGGTGGGATCACCTTGAGATTGAAGGGACACTTCCTGCCGCTCGCGACGCTCGCGATGGGCATGGCCTGCAGCGCCGCGATCGTGGCCGCCGGTCCCGTGACGGGCGGCGCCTCCGGATTCGGCCAGATTCCCCCGTTGTCCATTGGTGGTTTCGAACTGGTAGACGATCGCGCGTTTGCGATCGTGGTCTGGTCGATTGTGGCGGTTGCCGCTGGCGGATTCTCGCGGTTGCTCAACACCCGGACCGGCCGCGCCATCGCGGCCCTGAAGACCGACATCGAGATGGCGGAAGTGTTCGGTGTCAACGCCACGCGTCTGCGGCTTCTGGTGTTCGTCGTCGCCGCCACGTTGGCGGGCTTGTCTGGAGGGCTCTTCGCTTTCTACTTCAAATTCATCAGCCCGGCCCCCTTCGGTCTGACCTCAAGCATCAATCTTCTGATCGCCTGCATCTTCGGAGGGATGTCGCACCCGTTCGGTGCCGTGCTCGGCGCATCGGCCGTCACCGCGCTCGAAATGCTCCTGCAGAACACCGTCGCACGCATGCTCGGACTTTCCGGGAACGTCGAGATGATCGTGTTCGGCGTCGTGTTGATCGGAGTCCTCCTGAGATGGCCGGGCGGCATCTGGTCCGCGCTACACCGTGCCTGGCCGGTGTTCTCGACGTCTAGGCCCGCCCGCAACATCGAACTCACGCCGTCCAAGCGCGGCGTGGACGGCGAAGATCTTCTGTCGGTCAGCGGAATAGGGAAGAAGTTCGGCGGTCTGACGGCGTTGCGCGACGTGTCGTTCTCGGTCGGCGCCGATCAGATCGTCGGTCTCATCGGCCCCAACGGTGCGGGCAAATCCACGACGTTCAACATCGCAACGGGTCTCACCGAGCCGTCCGAGGGAAGCGTGCTCCTCATGGGAGCGCCGCCGCCGTCGCGGGCGTCGGATCTCGTCCACCGCGGCGTTTCCCGCACTTTCCAGCACGTGCGTATCGTTCTGGAGCGTACGGTTCTGGAGAACGTCGCGTTCGGCGCCTATGCGCAGGGGCGGTCCGGCATGATCGCCGGCATGTTTGGTCTGGACCAGGCCGAGGAAGCCGCGACGTTCGCGAAGGCCTGGCGCGCGCTCGAGATCGTCGAACTGGACGGACTTGCCCATGAACCCGCGTCGCGCCTCGCGATGGGCCAGGCCAGGTTGGTGGAGGTCGCGCGCGCACTGATCAGCCGCCCGCGACTGCTGCTGCTGGACGAGCCCGCAGCGGGCTTGCGTACCGGCGAGAAGCTCAAGCTCGTCACGCTGCTGCACCGTCTCAAGCGCGCGGGAATGTCGGTGCTGCTTGTCGAGCACGACATGGACTTGGTCATGAACTGCGTCGATCGGGTCGTCGTTCTGGATCGCGGGCGGGGGTTGATGACCGGCCATCCGGACGAGGTCCGCCGTGACGAACGCGTTATCGCAGCCTATCTGGGGACGTGAGCATGCCGGATCTGTGCATCAGTGGATTGAATGTGGGATACGGCCGGGCCACGGTCATCGAATCCCTCGACCTCGATGTGAAGTCCGGAGAACTGGTGACGGTCCTCGGCGCCAACGGCGCCGGCAAGTCGACCCTTTTAAATGGTATTATGGGCCTCCGCCCGCCGCGGGCCGGATCGGTCACGCTCGACGGCGTGGACCTCGCCGGCCTTCGTCCGGAGCAACTGGTCGCCCGAGGCGTGGTCCTTGTTCCGGAAAGGCGCGAGCTTTTCGGCAGTCTCCCCGTCGAGGTCAACCTCCGGCTCGGCGGCTATCGGACCGGCGCACCCGCCAAATCGCTGGAAAGGATCTACGGGCTGTTTCCGATCCTGGCCGAGCGCCGTCGCCAGAAGGCCGCGACGCTGTCGGGAGGCGAGCAGCAGATGCTCGCGGTCGGCAGGGCGTTGATGGCCGAACCCCGCCTGCTGATGCTCGATGAACCCTCGATCGGTCTGGCCCCGCTGATCGTTCAGGAAATATTGCGCGTCATCGGGCAGCTCAAGTCCGAGGGGCTGACGATCATCCTGGTCGAACAGAATGCGCGGCTGGCGCTCTCGGTAGCGGACCGAGGTTACGTGCTCGAGGTCGGTCGCATCGTGCTCGAAGGCTCCAGCGCCGAGCTTTCGGCGGATCCACGCCTGAGCCAAGCCTATCTCGGAGGTGCTGCGGATTATGCTGCCGCGCGAGATCAAGTCTATGTCGATTGAGAGAGCAGTCACACAGAACGCATTCAAAGAACTACGACCGGTATCGCGGGATACTAATTTTCAGTCCCCTGTTCTCTATTGTTTGCCGGACGATTGTGGCTGTGCGGCATGAGGTCGAGCTATGACGACGTACGACGGAATAATCATTGGAGCCGGTCACAACGGCTTGATCACGCAGGCCTACCTGGCGAAGGCGGGTCTCAAGGTGATCTCACTCGATGCCGGTCCTGTTGCGGGGGGCGGCCTGTCGACCGTCGAAGACGAAAAACATCCCGGCTTCTTCCATAACCTTCATTCCTACTTTCACCGTGGCATCACCAGCATGCCCTGGTTCACCGATCTTGAGCTCGCGCGCTACGGTGTGGAGTATCTCCAAAACGATCTGTACGTATCGGTCCTGCAGCGGGACGGGAATGTGCTGCAGTGGTGGAACGACTTCGAGCAGACTTACCGGTCGTTTGCCGCGATTGATCGCGATGATGCCGACAACCTGCGCTACTGGCGTGATCGGTTCATTCCGATTACCCGCGATATCATCCGTCCGGAGGCGGCGACGCCGCCAGAGCCGGCGGCGGTACGTCGCGAGCGGCTGCAGAAGTCCGAGGATGGTCGTCTGTTGCTGCAAGTCAGCGAACTCAGCCCCTACGAATTTGTCTCGCGGGAATTCAATCACCCGGCAATCAAGGGAGCGCTGCTTTTCATAAACGGGATGCGTGAGGTGGATCTGCGAGCCAAAGGCTTCGGGCACCATTTGCCGTCGCTGTTTGCGTCATCGGCGCAGGTCCAGACTTGCCGAGGCGGCGCCGCGTCGCTTGCGCGCGCCTTGGTTCGTTCGATCGAGGCTTCAGGCGGAACCGTGCGCACCAATGCGCCGGTCAAGCGCATCCTCTCGTTCGAAGGCCGCGCAACCGGCGTCGAGCTTCAGAACGGCGAAGTGCTGAAAGCGAGCAAGTTCGTCGTATCGAGCGTCAATCCGCACATCACCTTTCTCGATCTGATGCAGCGCTCGGAGCTACCTCCGGGATGGGCAGGGAAGGCCGAGGGCTTCGAATATAACACGCTGGGGCCGTTGTTTACGCTGCATCTAAATCTCAAAGAAGCGCCGGTTTACAAGGCTGCGGATCGATATCCCGAAGTCCAGAAGTCGCTGATGGTGATCATGGGCATCGATAAAATCGACACATTTCTCGAACTCGTTCGTAGTCACGACGAAGGAACGATCGGACCGTCGGTGCTATGGGGCGGAACGCCCACCGCGATCGATCCATCTCAAGCGCCTGCCGGCTATCACACCGCGTTCATGTGGGAAAAGACTCCATACGCGCTGCGAGGAAATTCTCTGAACTGGGTCGATGAGAAGTCGAAGCATGCTCAGCGCATGTTTGACCTCTGGTGCGAGTACGCTCCCAATCTGCGTGCGGCGACGATCGATAGTTTCGCTCAGAGTCCTCACGAAACGGCAATTCGTCATCCTAACATGCGCGAGGCGGACTTGCTGATCGGCGCATTCAGGAATGGGCAAGTCGGAGCCGGTCGACCTTTCGCCGGTGCAGAAGACTATCGGACTTTCCTGGGCGGTCTCTATCTGTGCGGGTCGTCCTCGCACCCAGGCGGCAACATTACCGGCTTGCCAGGGTACAACGCAGCGAAGGTCATCATGGGCGACCAGTTCGCGAGGCAAGGCAGTGAGACGAGCCACGCTATGATCGGCGAGAGGTGAAATGAATCGTCTTATTGCGTTCCGCGACTGCCAGGTCGAGCCCGCTATCAACACCCCGTTCTTTGCTGAGTTGCTGTCGGGTGACCCGACGACGACAGCCTGGAGACTTGCGAAAACCGATGATGGGCAGGTTTCTTCGGGTTTCTGGTCGGCAACTCCCGCGAAGTGGCGAATGGACTACAAGGTTTGGGAGTTCTGCCAGATTCTTGAAGGGACCTGCGTGATCACGCCGGATGGCGGTCTTCCCCAAGAGTTTGGCCCAGGCGATACCTTCGTATGCGAGCCCGGACTTTGTGGAACATGGGAAGTGACGTCACTTCTCAAGAAGGCCTTCGTCGTACGAAGAGTATAGCTGTCACCAGGGCGTGCGCCGATGCCATCATATCTCCTGAAGAATGCGACCGTCGTAACGATGCGCGCGGAGCAGCCTGAGGTGTCCGCCGTCGCGTTCTCGGAAGGGAAAATTACCTGGATTGGTGCGGCTGAAGACGCTCCGCCGGCGGATATTGAAATTGATCTGGAAGGGAGAACTGTACTTCCGGGCTTGATCGATGCTCATAGCCATCTGTTCTGGATGGCGCTTGACAGGTTGGAAACCCGGCTCGCTCCCGATGAAGTGTCCACTGTTGACGACGCTGTTGAAAAGGTGAGGGAGGCATCTCGCGAAGTGCCGGCGGGACAATGGATCACGGCCGTTGGGCTTAACGAATTTGCTTTAAAAGAACGCCGGCTCCCGACGCGGGAGGATCTCGACCGGATCTCTATGGCACAACCAGTGGCGTTCAAGCGTGTCTGCGGCCATGCCGCAGTAGTGAACTCGAAGGCTCTAGAGATATTGGGTATTAAAGACGGCACCGAGAGCCCGTTCGGTGGGATCATTGAGCGGGCATCTGGCAGAGCGACCGGAGTGTTACGCGAACGCGCGACGGATGGTGTCTTTGCGATGTGGCCGCTGCCACCGGAGATCGCACTCGTCGACTCCCTCAATGAGGTTGCGGCAATATATCACCGGTTCGGTGTCACCGGCGCAACCGAGGCCGCGGTTGGATTTTCGAGCGGCTTCGATGCCGAGTGGAACGTCTGGCAGTCGTTGCGGCGGCGCGGCCCTTACCAGCTGCGCATGGCGTTCATGCTAGGTTTGGATGAGAGGGAAGCACGGGCACGGGAATTGCACCCCTCGGGTGTCAACTTGGACTGGCAGGTCGACACGCTCAAGTTCTTTGCCGATGGCACCATCGGAAGCAGAACGGCCGCACTCTGCGAGCCGTATCCAGACACAAATGCGAATCGAGGCCTGCTAATGCTGCCGGTTCGGACCTTGCATGACAGCATGGTCGCTGCACACCGCGCCGGCTGGAATGTAGCGGTACATGCGATAGGAGACAGAGCAATTGATCTGGTCGTTGGCTCGTTTTCCGCGATCGCGAAAGAAGGCAGCTTGCGCCGCCATCGTATTGAGCATCTTGCGTTTCCGTCGATCACGGCAAAGGCGCGTCTTCCACAGACAGGCGTCACGGTTGTCCCCCAATACGCTTTCCTCAACGCGATGGGTGACGGCTTTGTCGAAAAGCTCGGACTTGAACGGGCCGATCGGCTCTATCCGGCGAAGTCGCTGCTCGATGCCGGGGTCCCGATTGCCGGAAGTTCCGATGCACCGGCTACGCCTCTATCGCCGTTTGTAGGCATGGCGGCGGCAGTCGAGCGGCGGTCGGCAGGTGGACATCAATTTGATCGAAGCGAATGCCTGACGGCGCAACAGGCTCTACACGCTTATACGGTTGGCGGAGCTCGCGTACTTGGTCAAGAAGGGAAGCGCGGAGTGCTGCAGGCTGGGGCAGTCGCCGATCTGGTCGTTGTTGACCGCGATCCTCGCAGCTCAAGATCGGGCTCGATCCTTGAGACGCAGATAAGTGCGACGTTCGTTCGCGGCGAATGCGTTTTCAAACATCGACTACAAGGTTGACCGGCCAATTGTATCGCCAGATACGGCGGCTAGGCAGACTACATGAGATGCTCTCCTACGCACATCGACTTATGCTACGAAGGGATAGAACAACATGAGCTTTGATAGGTTCGCGGCTGTCGCAGCAGTTCTAATACTGACTTCGATAACTGCGTCCGCTCCTGCAGAGGAAAAGCCAGAAGTCGTGATCGGTAGTGTAGTAGCATCGACTGGTCCCGCATCAGGACTCGGCATTCCAGAGCGGAATGCAATTAATCTCTTCGAAGACGATCTCGCCAAGCGCACAGATCTGCCCTTCAGGGTTCGCTTTGTCACCTACGACGACAGTTCTGACCCAACCCGATCAGTCATAAACGTGCGAAAACTTATCGAGGACGACAAAGCGCACATCGTGATCTGTTGCACGACGACGCCGTCGTCGATGGCTATTCTCGACGTCGTCAAGAACGGAAAAACGCCGAACATGGCCCTGGGATCAGCGGCCACGATAGTTGAGCCTGTCAACGAACGCTTCTGGACTTTCAAAACAGTCCCTACCGAAAGTTTGATGTTCAAGCGCATCTTTGATCACATGAAGGCGCATGGCATCAAGAAGGTCGCATTTGCAGGTTTAGACGATTCTTATGGCGAATCAGGCAAGGTCGAGTTCGAGCGTGCCGCGAAGGAGTATGGCATCCAAGTCGTCGCGTCAGAACGGTTCTCGCGAACGGATACTAATTTCACTCCGCAAGCGTTACGGCTAAGCCAAGCTGATTCCGACGCCGTCTATCTTCACGCTATTCCGCCGTCAGCAAACCTTGTCCATCAAGCGCTCAGTCGAGTTGGCTTTCGCAAGGCGATCTATCACGGCGCCGGAGTGGCGAATTGGACATTTCTCGGGATCAACCCGTCGTCGATCGAGGGAGGCCTTGCGGGAGTCGGCGCCGTGATGGTCTATGATCGGATTCCAGCGGAAAACGTGTTGAAGCCCGTTCTCGACAATTTGGTAGAGAAGTACGAATTGAAGTTCGGAGGAGCGAAGCCGGACATGTTCACGGTGAGTGGCTGGGATTCCGTCCTGGTTTCGATCGAGGCGATGAAACGGGCTATGGCAGCGGGTATATCGCCGAAGGATATCGATGCGTTTCGGGCTAAGACGCGCGACGCCATCGAAACCATCAAGGAATTCCCCGCTGCAACTGGGGTCTACAATTATTCCGCCACGGATCATCTCGGCCTAGACATTCGCGGCATGTTCGTGGCCGTCGTTCATAATGGCCGCTTTGAGATTGCCAAATGACCGCACCGCACGACGCTACTTTGATGCAAATGCTGGTGCGCCAATACATCAGCGCCATGGAAACCGACGACGTTGAAGGAGTGAAGCGGCTGAGTCGCGATCCGGCAACCCTCGAATACCCGGGTGGGTTAAAGTTTCCGAGCGTCGAGAGGCTACTTGAGTGGTCGAAGACCCGCCACAAAGGCATTCGACACATGATCGAGGACATTCGCATCATTGCAAGCGGTAAAGACGCCGTCGCCTATGTCGACGGCATACTTCGCGGCACCTGGATGGATGATACGACCTTCGAAGGAATTAGATTCATCTACAAGTTCGACATCAGCGGCGATTGTATTACGTACACCCGCTTGTGGAGCGACGTTGCCGACACGATTCTGAAGAAAGGGAGGACGACCATCTGACACGGCGCTGTTCTGCGAATGGCTGAAAATGTGTGGCGCGTCTGGTTGGAGGGGTCGAAATGCAGCGAGTGCTGATTCCGCGGTTGAATTATGGTGCAAACAGCCAGGCCTATCTCCGGCGCGTACCGGACTATGCCGCTGTGCGGGATCAAGTTTATGTCGATTGAGGGAGAAGCCTTACGCCTGCACGAACGCTACAAGCGGGGCGATGTGTCGCCGGTGGGCGTCGCGCGGGCGCAACTCGAGGCGATCGGCCGTTTGAATCCAGGCGTCAACGCCTTCGTTCTGGTCGACGACTCATTCACTTTGGAAATGGCTCGAGCGTCCGAAGCGCGATATCGCAAGGGCGAGGCGCTGGGTTCGCTGGATGGCGTCCCGATTACCATCAAGGATACGCTCAACGTCGCCGGCTGGCCGACGCGTCGGGGATCCCGTACGACGTCGAACGCGGCCGCGCCGAGAGATGCCGTCTCCATCGCGCGCCTTCGCGCGAGCGGCGCCGTCTTCCTGGGCAAGACGACGACGCCCGAATTTGCCTGGAAGGGGCTGACCGAAAGTCCGCTCAACGGCGTGACATTGAATCCGTTGGATCCGGTTCGTCATGCGGGTGGCAGTAGCGGCGGCGCTGCAGCAGCGACGGCGTTGGGGTTGGGCGTCGTCGGGATCGGAACCGATGCCGCGGGGTCGGTCCGTATTCCGGCCGCATTCTGCGGTGTGGTCGGATACAAGCCGACCTTCGGGACGATACCGCTGGATCCGTATCCGGCGGCGTTCTGGCAGCTTCCGCATATCGGACCGATCACGCGGAACGTCGCGGACGCGGCGGTCGCCGCCTCCGTAATGAGCGGCCCGGTCGGCGCGGATTGGACGTCGCTCGCTCGGACTTCGCTCGATTTCCCCCGGTCTGAACGGAAGTGGCTGTCGAAGATCCGCATCGGCGTGCCTGCCGGACTGTCCAGCTACCTCGATCCCGTCGTGAAAACGGCGTGGGAAGACGCGCTGTCTGTCATCGCCGAGGAGGCGCCGATCACGACCGTGGAAGTTCCGATCGAGGAGTCCCGAGACATCGTCGGCGCGCTCTACCGTCTCGGTTGCAGCCATGCCGTATCGCTGGTTCCCGATGAGAAACGCACCGGGCTGCACGCCGCTCTTCTCGAGTTCATTGCACCGGTGCAGAGCTTGACGGCGGAGGACTTGCTTAAGCTGCAACGACGGCGCGAAGAGATCGCGAGCCGACTGTCCGCCATTCTGATCAATGACATCGACGTGCTGCTCACGCCTACCATGCCCTGCCTGCCGTTGCGTACTGACGCGCCGGCTGCCGAAGCGGCCGACTGGTTTAGATGGTGTCCGTTCACGCCGCTGTTTAATCTCTCGCATGGTCCGGCCGTCTCGGTGCCTTGGCACAGCAAGGCGGGCGCTTTCCCCATCGGGTTGCAGGTCGGGGGCGCCCCGGGGAGGGATGGCGTAGCCATCGCCGCGGCGGCGATGATCGAGGCCCTCGATGATCGCAGGCATCCGGCGCGACCACAGGCTTGCGCCCATGTCGGTTGATCGAGCAATGCGACATGTGCTGGACGTCGGTGGCTTGGCCACGGGCGGCTCGGCCTATGTTTCGTTTCTGAGGGCGGGTCGAGGAACGCCAGTTCTCCTGCTGCACGGTTTTGCTTCCGATGCGAGCGACGATTGGGTCGAGACCGGATGGTTCGATGCTCTGGTGGCGGCGGGATTCGACGTGATTGCGCCGGACCTGCGCGGGCACGGCCGGAGTGTGAAATCCCGCGAACCCGCGGACTACCGACTGGACGCGTTTGCCGGCGACGTTGCCGCGCTGTGCGACCACTGCTGGGGAGACCTTCGGTTCAGCGTTGTCGGCTATTCGATGGGGGCGCACGTCGCGATGTCTGTGGCGCTCGAGTTGGGCGATCGTGTCGTGAGTCTGGTTCTGGGCGGCATGGGCGATCGGATCGCCGCGACCGTCGGGCTCGCACCGGAATTCGCCGACGTTCTTGATCCAGAGGACGATCGGCCGCCGAATCGACGAGAACCCCCGTCCTACGCCGTTCGTTTCAGACAGCATGCAGCATCGCGGCCGTTCAACGACCTCGCAGTTCTCGCAGCATGCCTGCGTGGGCAGTCCGGCGTCTTCGATCTAGAACGCCTATCGGCCGTGACCGCGCCCACAATGGTCATAGTCGGCGAGCAGGACAAGCTGGCTGGTGCTCCATATCGTGTTGCGGCGCTTTTTCCCGGAGGTGTCGGGCAGACTATGCCGGACGTCAATCACGCTTCTGCGCTCGCTGACGAAGACTTTCGCGAGCGAGCGCTGGCGCATCTCGCGCGCGCTTCCGCGGCGATCATCACATAGAGAGTTGAAATGACGGCCACAAGATCGCGGACTTACGATGCCTTGCCTGCTCCGTTCGGAAAGTTCGCCCACGCGACAGTGCTCCCGCTTGCGGGAACCAAGCTGGTGTTCGTCTCGGGCGTGACGGCGCGGGAATCGGGCGCGCAGGATGCGGAGGCGCAGACGCGTGTCATCTATGAGCGCATCCGATCTGTCCTTAAGGAGGAGGGCGGGGGATTCCAGCACGTCCTGAAGATGAACGTATTTGTGCTCGATATCCGCGATTACCCCGTGACGAATAAGATCCGTGAGGAGTTCTTCGCAGGGATCGATCCGCCGGCAAGCACGCTGGTCGAAGTCTCGAAATTCGTGCGTCCGGATGTCCGGGTGGAGATCGACTGCACTGCGGCGATTCCGGAACAATGAACGACAAATTGCTGAAGGCTCCGGTCATGCGCGAAGTATTGCTTTCAGACAAATTCGACCTAACGGACGGTGCGATCTTCATCACCGGAAAGCAGGCCTTGTCGAGGGTGCCGCTACTGCAGCGAGAACTGGATAGCAGGCGTGGCTTGCGCACGGCGGGCTACATCTCGGGCTATCGGGGCTCGCCACTCGGCACCGTAGACAACGAGCTCCTGAAGATCGCCGACCGGCTGAAGGCCGCGGACATCGTCTTCGAGCCGGGGCTGAACGAAGATCTGGCGATGACCGCCGTGTGGGGCAGTCAGCAGATCGACTTCGTACCCGGGCGCCGCGTCGATGGCGTGTTTGGCATGTGGTATGGCAAGGGACCCGGCGTCGATCGATCCGGCGACGCGATCAAACACGCCAACATGTCGGGCACCCATCCCAACGGCGGCGTGCTGCTGGTATTCGGCGACGACCATGCCGGCAAGTCATCGTCTCTGGCGCACCAGAGCGACCTCGCGCTTGCCGCCCATGAAGTGCCGATCCTCTATCCATCGGACGTGCACGACATCTTCAAGTTTGGCCTTGCCGGGTTCGCGATGTCGCGGGAATGCGGACTTCTCGCTGGATTGAAGCTCGTCAACGAGACGGCGGACTGCACCCAGGCTGTGGATTTTTCGCTCGACGAACTCGCTCCCGTCCTCGAAGAGAAGTCGACGGTCCGCAACGAGGTCAGCATCCGCGTGGAAATGCTGGCGGTAACGGCGCAGGACCAGAGGATAGTCCGGAACAAGCTCCCGCGCGTGCACGCGTTCACGCGACGGAATGGAATCGATCGCGTTGCGTTCGGAGCGGTGAACCCTTCTCGCCTCGGCATCGTGACGGCCGGCAAGGCTTTCCAGGACGTTGTCGACGGACTGCGGCTTATAGGTGTCGATGATGCCGTCGCGCGGCGGCTGGGCATCGGCGTTCTGAAAGTGGGCCTGATCTACCCGCTCGATCCAGAGCCTTTGAATACATTCGCGCGGGACGCTGCGGAGCTGCTGTTCGTCGAAGAGAAGCGCCCGCACATGGAGTTCCAGGCGGCCGCGCTCATGTACCATTGGGCCCGGCGGCCGAACATCTCGGGGAAGCGGACCCCGGATGGAGAGGAGCTCCTCCCGGCGGACGAGCCGTTGGATGCCGCCACTGTCGCGTTGGCCATCGGTCTTCGTATTCTCGCCGTTATTCCCGCCGACCTCGCAGAAGCCGCGGCGCTGCGCTCAGCGATCGAGGGTCTCTTCGGTCGTATGGAATCGTTCAAGCAGGTTGACGTCGGGCCGTTGGCGCGCCGTCCTGTCTTCTGTTCCGGCTGCCCCCACAACCGGTCGACCAAGCTGCCGGACGGGTCGTTCGGCGTGGCCGGGATCGGCTGCCACGGCCTGGTGCAGTTCATGGACCGCAACCCGTTGCCCTGCACCCACATGGGGGCGGAAGGAGTGAATTGGATCGGGTTGTCGCATTTCACGGACACCAAGCACGTGTTCGTGAATCTCGGTGACGGCACATTCTCCCATTCGGGATCGCTGGCGATCCGAGCGGCAGCCGCTTCCGATGCCAACGTGACTTTCAAGATACTCGTCAACGACGTGGTCGCGATGACGGGCGGTCAGACCGTCGAGAGCGGTCTATCGGTCGAAGCTATCGTGCGACAGGTCCTCTTGGAGGGGGCAAAGCGCGTCGTGGTCGTGGCCGAAGATCCGGACGCGGTGCGATCCGGACAGTCGATGCCGGCCGAGGTCGCGGTCCTTCACCGCACGCACATGGAGAATGTGCAGCGCGAACTGCGTAAGGTCCCAGGAACGACCGTGATCGTCTACGTGCAGGTCTGCGCGACCGAGAAGCGCAAGAGGCGTAAGCGAGGGCAGGTCGCCGCCGCCTCGAAGCGCGTCGTCATCAACCCCGCGGTCTGCGAGGGATGCGGTGACTGCTCCCGGGCCTCGAACTGCATGTCGGTATAGCCGCTGGAAACGGAATTCGGCCGCAAGCGTCGCATCGACCAGGCGAGCTGTAACAGCGACATGTCCTGCCTCGAAGGGTTTTGCCCTTCATTCGTAACCATCGAAGGCGGCAGGCTCATGAAGCCTAAACCCCTCGATCTCGACGCGGTACTCGCCGGTCTGCCCAGGCCGGAAGCCGCCGACCTCGGCGATGGAGGGTTCGGCATACTGCTGGCCGGCATCGGCGGGACCGGGGTGGTGACGGCCTCCGCGATCGTCGGAATGGCGGCTCATCTGGAGGGCCGGGGCGTCGGCATCTACGACATGACCGGCCTCGCCCAGAAGGGCGGGGCGGTGTACAGCCACCTGCGGATCCTTCCCACACTGCAGAGCGTGGCGCCGCTGCGCCTCGGTCTGGAGGATGCCCGTCTAATGGTCGCGTCCGACGCCATCGCGGCTACCCAACTCGAAGCGTTGAAGACGGTGGGGTGCTCGACAACGATTCTCGTCGACGATCAGGTGACGGCGACCCAGACGTTCCATGAGAACGGCAATATCGATCTCGATGCCGAGCGTCTCGTCCGTCGCCTCGAACGGCGAGCAGGACGAGAGCCGGTTCGCGTGCCGGCGAACGACCTTGCCCGGCGCGCGTTCGGTGATTCCATCTCTGCCAACATGATCATGCTGGGATACGCGTTGCAGATGGGCGTGCTGCCGCTGTCGCCCGAGGCGATGGAGCAGGCGATCCAATTGAACGGCGCGGATGTCGTCGGAACGCTACGGGCCTTCCGCCTCGGAAGATTGTACTTCGCGGATCCCGACGCGGCGGAGAGCCTGCTGGCTCCGGAAGAGCAGGCGACGACAATGGCGCCCAAGCCTGTCGACACGCTGCAGGAGCGCATCGCCGTTCGAGTCAGCGCGTTGCGGGCCTATCAGGACGCCGCCTACGCCGAACGTTTTCGTCACCTAGTCGAACGGGTGCGAGAAGCGGAAGACAAGGTGGCCGCGGGCTCGACCCGGCTGACCGAAGCGGTGGCCAGGAACACCTTCAGGCTCATGGCTTACAAAGACGAGTACGAAGTCGCCCGCTTGCTGGCCGATCCATCCTTCTGGGACGGCCTGCGGCGCCGGTTCGATGGCGGCGCGCTCAAGCTGCATCTGGCTCCGCCCATCCTCTTTGGCCGTGATCCGGCCAGCGGACGCCCGCGCAAGAGGGCGTTTTCGGCGAAGTATCTGTTGCCGATGTTGCGTTTGTTGGCGCGAGGAAGAGTTCTGCGCGGCTCCCTACTGGATCCATTTGGTTGGATGCGCGAGCGCCGCATGGAGCGGATGTTGCGCGATCGGTACTTCGCCTTGGTGGATGAAATCGTGGTCTACCTCGACGGCGCGAACCTCGAAGCTGCCGTGGCTCTGGCTTCTTATCCGGACGAGATCCGAGGCTACGGCCCGGTGAAAGATGAATCGGTGAAGCGAGCGGAAGCCCGCGTCGACGCATTGCGCGTGCAATTCAGTAAGAACTCGGCCGATGGCCTGACCAACGCTGCCTAGATGTACTGGCGCGTCGTCGCGATGCTGTTGCCGCGATGGCATCTTCAGCGCGGCGGCTCAGGTCCAGAAGGTGCCAACCTAGTGGTTCCAGTCTGACATTTGAATCCCATCCGGGATTCCCACGCGACACCGGACGTGCGAGTCTGACGCATGCGAACGGGAATATCCATCACGTTGAAGCCTTCGGAGCGCAGGCGGCTGAAGGTTATTTTGAAGGACCGCAACGCGGCGCAGAAGCACGTCTGGCGAGCGGAGATCGTGCTGCTTTCGGCTCAGGGTCTGGGGACCAACGAGATCATGCGCCGGACGCGCAAGTCCAAGACCTGCGTCTGGCGCTGGCAGGAGCGGTTCATGCAGGAGGGCGTCGTGGGCTTGCTGCGCGACAAGACGCGGCCTTCGCGCATAGCTCCGCTTGGCCCGGACGTGGCCGAGCGCGTCGTGGCATTGACCTCGAGCCCGCCGCCGGGAGAGAGAACCCAGTGGACCGCAGCGCTGATGGCGGCGGCTTGCAGCATCAGCGCCAGCGCCGTCTCCCGCATCTGGCGCGCGCATGGCCTTCAGCCTCACAGGGTCAAACAGTTCAAGCTCTCCAATGACCCGAGGTTCGTGGAGAAGCTGCGCGATGTGGTAGGGCTCTACGTCGATCCGCCGGCCCATGCCATCGTTCTTTCGTTCGACGAGAAGAGCCAAATCCAGGCGCTGGACCGCACCCAGCCCGGCCTTCCCATGAAGAAGGGCCGCGCTGGCACCATGACCCACGATTACAAGCGCAACGGAACGACCACACTCTTTGCGGCGCTGGACGTGCTGGAGGGCAAGGTGATCGGCCGCTGCATGCAGCGCTACCGCCACGGGGAGTTCATACGCTTTCTCAACACCATCAACGCCGAGCTTCCGGCTGGAAAGACGGTCCATGTCATTCTCGACAACTACGCCGCTCACAAGCATCCAGCCGTTGTGGCGTGGCTGGCACGCCACAAACGGTTCTTCTTGCACTTCACGCCCACGTCCTGTTCCTGGCTTAACGCAGTGGAGGGATACTTTGCGAAATTGTCCAAGCAGCGTCTGCAACGCGGCGTCTTCCATTCCGTCGTCGAGCTTGAAACCGCGATCGATCGCTTCATCGAGCAGACAAACCAAGCGCCCAAGCCGTTTGTTTGGACCGCCGACCCGCGTAAAATCATCGCCGCCGTCAGGCGCGGGCACCAAGTGTTAGATTCGATCCACTAGGACCATCCAGCAAGGCTATCATCTCGTTGTTCGCCCTCTTATGCCTCCCTGCTGCAAGCTTTGCTTTCCATCTGTTGTCAATAGAGCCTAATTGGGAATCAATCGCTTCTTATACGCGGACGAGTCCATGTCGCGAATATCGACACTCAGGCTTTTTGTTCCAGGCAACGTCTTCGACAAACTTGCGCGTAAGCTCTCGCTCAATTTCAGCTTTTCCTCCGGCGCACGTCCCTCCAGCAGAAAGACGGAGACATGGCAGAAGCCATCTCGAAT
The DNA here is from genome assembly GCF_000938305.1 of Bradyrhizobium sp. LTSP885. GTDB lineage: Bacteria > Pseudomonadota > Alphaproteobacteria > Rhizobiales > Xanthobacteraceae > Bradyrhizobium. The sequence continues at coordinate 175,806 of NZ_JYMT01000012.1, read as the reverse complement.
TCCCGCAACCAGATAATCGTTGTATGAGATCGCTCTGATTTTGATATCCCGCGCTTGCATCACGCCTGTCGACGCTGCTGCGGCGTGCAAGGCGCGCATAAGCTCCGCCGCATCGAAGCGCTCATGTCCTTCGCTAGAATATTCGATCACCAGATGCGGCATGTCATTGCTCGTTATTGCTCTGCCGTCTGAGTTCTGGTCACAGCAGCTGCGACTTTACGGAATCGGCAGCCTGTTTCAGAAGTGGCAGAAAGCGGTCGATCATTTCACCGGTCGAGACACGATCGACATGCGCGCCCATGTTGATGGCGGCAGCGATGGTGCCGTCGTAACGTCGGATTGGGACGGCGATGGAACGGAAGCCGGGTTCGGCTTCCCGATCCACCAGGGAGTAGCCCTTCTCGCGATCGGTAACGATGGTCGCGAGCAGCAGCACCTTGTCGGTAACGGTGTACGGCGTCATTGGCGTCAGACTGGCAGCATTGATGGCCGCTTCAATTTCGTCGTTCGAGAACCGGCCCAGCAAGACGCGGCCGACCGAACTACAAAACGCCGGCAGGCGATAGCCGAGGTCGATGCCAGACGAGAACACCCGGGCCGGACTGCTGCGGGCGATGAAGATCACGTCTTTGCCATCGAGAACGGCGAGCGAGCTGATCTCTTGGGCGGCGCTCGAGAGCCGGTCGAGTACCGGCTGCAGAATCGTCACTACCTGGTTGGACGACAGATACGACGCCGCGAGCGTCAGCACGCGCGGCGTTAGTGTGAACAGCTTGCCGTCGCTGGCGACATAGCCGGCGCGCTCCAGCGTGAACAGGATCCGGCGCGCGGTGGCGCGGGGCAGATCGGCGGCCTTGGCGAGATCGCTGGCAGTCAACGGCCGCGGATCGGCGCCGAACAGTTCGAATACCCGCAAGCCACGGTCGAGGCTTTCGATGAAATCGGTGCCGCCGCGGGTGTCGTCCGGACTGCGTTTCAGCTTCGGCATCGTGCCCTCCTGCGCGTCAACCGACGGCTTCCAACTTTTTCAGGTCAAACGACGCGTCGGCGGCCTGATCGGGCAGTGGCGAGATCGACGCCGCGATGAGCCGGCGCGCGATCATCTGGTCGCCCGGCCGGTTGATGCTGTCCACTGCGGTCAGCGTGGCGTCGCGATAGTAGAATACCGAGAACCTGCCCTGATCGAGGGGGCCACGGATCACTGCGACATCCTGCGGCGCTGAGAGGCCCACGATCTGTAGCTTGGCGTCGTACTGGTCGGACCAGAACCGCGGTACGCTGTCATAGGGGTCGAACTTGCCGGCGATGGCAGCGCCGGCCGCCTTGCCTTGGTCGGTGGCGTTCTGAACCGATTCCAGTCGCACCCGCCGCCCAGCGATGCGGTTATAATGATTGCTGCAGTCGCCCGCCGCAAAGATCTCCGGCGCGTCGGTGCGGCCGAATTCATCGACGTCGATGCCGTTGCTGCAGCGAAGGCCGGCCGCCGAGGCAAGCTCGTCATTGGCGATGCCGCCGATGCCCGCGACGATCAGGTCGCAGTGGACGCGGGTACCGTCGGCGCAGAGCAAGTCATGCGCGCCGCCCGGGCCGTCGTCGATGCGCGTCACGGTTTCGTTGAACCGGATATCGACGCCATGGCCGCGATGCAGATCGAGCAGGTAGCCTGAGATCAGCGGCGATACCGCGCGTTCCAGCAGCCGCGATCCCGCTTCGACCAGAGTTACCGTCTTGCCAGCCTTGGCCGCCGTGGCCGCCACTTCGAGCCCGATGAAGCCGCCGCCGACGATGACCACCGACTGGGCCGCTTCGAGGCGCTGTTTCAGATTCACCGCGTCGTCGAGGGTCCGCAGATGGGCAATGCCTTCGCGGTCGCAGCCGGGAACGGTGAGTTTGCGCGCGCGCGAGCCGGTAGCGATCAACAGCGTGTCATAGCCGAGTTGTTCACCGCCCTGCCGTTCAACACGACGGGCATCGCGATCGATCTGCACGACGCGCGCGCCCAGTTGCATGTCGATCCGATGGGCGGCGAAGAAGTCCGCGCCGCGTAGGATCAGGTTGCTGTGGGCGACGGTGCCGGCGAGAAAACCCTTCGACAGCGGCGGCCGCTGATAGGGCAGGTCGGCCTCGTCGGCAACGATGCGGATGGCGGCTTGATAGCCGCTCTCGCGCGCACTGATCGCCGCCTGTACGCCGGCATAGGACGCGCCAATGATCAGCAACCCGCTCAAGATCATCACTCCGTGCCGTTGCGCTGAGGCATCAATTTGACGCTGTCACGCGCCGCTAAGTTCAATAAACGAACATAAGTTCGATATAAGAACGAAGCAAGCAGATCTCCTTGCATCGCTGCGCTGCAGACGTCAATGCCGCTTTCACCGGCACTGCAGCATTAAAAAAGGGCTTGCGACAAAACAAAGTTGAAGGCATCATAGGCATATTCGCACATATGTTCGTCTATTGAACACTTTAGAGGGCGCCATGAAGCCTACCGCGAGACTGCTGATCGCCGGATTCATCGCCGGCTGTGCCTTCGCGGAGTCGGCGGTCGCGCAGCAGCCGGATGCCGACGTGCCGCGGTTGGTGCTGACTGGCGGAAAAATCCTGACCATGGATGGCCACGCGACCGTGGCCGAAGCGCTCGCCGTCCGGGACGGCAGGATCCTCGCGGTAGGCAGCGATGCGGCGATCAAGCCGCTGGTCGGGCCGCAAACCCGCGTCATCGATCTTGCAGGCAAAACCGTGGTGCCCGGACTGATCGACACCCACGCGCATTTCAAGGCGGCAGGTCTCGGGGACTACGTGGTCAACCTCGGCGCTGCCAGGAACGTCGCGGGCGCGCTGCAGATGATCAAGGAGTTCGTAGCCGGGAAAAAACCTGGTGCGTGGATCACCACCGGCGGATGGCATCCGCCGTCCCAACTCGTCGAAAAGCGCTATCTCACCCGGCAGGAGCTCGACAGCGTCTCGCCTGAAAATCCGGTCTATCTGCGGACCGTCGGTCATTTTTCGATGGCCAACTCCCTCGCATTGAAGGCCGCCGGGATCGATCGGACCACGCCCGATCCGAGCGGCGGGTCGTTCGAGAGGGATGCTTCCGGTGATCTGACCGGCGTTCTCGTTGAAACGGCGATCTCGCGGATCGAGAACGTCGTGCCGCCCTATACCGAGGAGGATGAGATCCGGCAGTACACGATCGCCGAGGCGGCGCTGAACAGTTTCGGAATCACCAGCGTGGTCGAAGGCGCCACCAGCGCGCGCGACACGCGGATCCTTGAGAAGATCGCCCTGGCCGGAGCCGCGACCTTGCGTGTCGGCACCATGTTCCGGCCGGAGCCGCCGGCGGAGCTGTCGGCCTGGGAGGCGATCATGAGCGGCAATGGGGCCACGTCGGGCTTTGGCGACGACTGGCTCAAGCTCGGCGGCATCAAGATTTTCTACGACGGCGGCATGACCCTGAAGACCGCGATGATGCGCGACGTCTATCCGGATTCCCATGACGATTATCACGGCATCGCCCAGCAGACGCCGGAGCGGCTGAAGCAGTTGGTGTCGATTGCCAACAAGTACAACTGGCGCGTCGGCGTCCATGTGGTAGGCGATCTCGGCGTCGATCAGGTACTCGACGCGTTCGAGGCCGCCGACAAGGAAAAGTCCATCAAGGATCGCCGCTTCATCCTAATCCATGCCAGCCTGATCAGGCCCGAGCAGATGGAACGGGCGCGGCAGCTCGGCGTGCGGGTCGATTTCCAGAACGTGTTCATGTGGGACAAGGCCGCCACTGTCGAGCGCTTCCTCGGCAAGGCGACCGCGGACCGCGCCGTTCCTACCCGGACCCTGATCGACAAGATGGGGCTCGACAGTCTCGGCGCCGGCACGGATTTTCCAGTCAACCCGATCAATCCATTCCTCAACATGTTCATCATGGTGACGCGGAAGGATCCGGCCGGACACATCTATGGTGCATCGGAAGCGATCAGCCGCGAGCAGGCGCTGCGGCTCTATACGAGCGCGGCGTCCCGATACATGTTCGAGGAAACGCGGAAGGGCACGCTGGAGGTCGGAAAACTCGCCGATCTCGTCGTTCTCTCGGCGGATTTCATGACCGTCCCGGAAGACCAGATCAAGGATATCAAGGCCGATATGACGGTGGTCGGCGGCAAAGTCGTATTTCAACGCTGAGCCGTGACGTCGCCAGCGATCGTGCCCGAAAGGAGAACTCACCATGATGAGCCAAGAGCAAAATGACCTGATCACCCGTGTCGGGCCGAAGACACCGGCTGGTAAATTGATGCGGATGTATTGGCAGCCGGCGGCGCTGGTGGACGAACTCGCCGGCGAGCGCCCGATCAAGCCGGTCAAGTTGCTCGGCGAAGATTTTGTCCTGTTCCGCGGCGAACAGGGCTACGGCTTGCTCGATCGCGACTGCCCGCATCGCGGCGCCGATCTCGCCTTCGGGCGGCTCGAAGGCGGCGGCTTGCGCTGCGCCTTTCATGGCTGGCTGTTCGACGTCAACGGCAAGTGCCTGGAGACGCCAGCCGAACCGAAATCCTCCAAACTCTGCGCCGGCGTCAAGCAGCGCGCTTATCCCGTGGTCGAGAAGGGCGGCATTCTCTGGGCGTATCTCGGCGAGGGCGAAGCGCCGGCATTTCCCGAACTCGACTGTTTCGCGGCGCCCGGCGCCTACACCTTTGCCTTCAAGGGCCTGTTCGAATGCAACTGGCTGCAGGCGCTGGAGGTCGGTATCGATCCTGCCCACGCCTCGTTCCTGCACCGCTTCTTCGAGGACGAGGATACGTCGGCCGCCTATGGCAAGCAGTTTCGCGGCGCCTCGGCCGGCAGCGAGTTGCCGATGACCAAGATTCTGCGCGAATACGATCGCCCGATCATCAATGTCGAGAGCACCGAATACGGCCTGCGTCTGGTCGCGCTGCGCGAGCTCGATGATGGGCGCACCCATGTGCGCGTCACCAACCAGGTGTTCCCGCACGGTTTCGTCATTCCCATGAGCACCGAGATGACCATCTCGCAGTGGCATGTGCCGGTGGATGACGAGAACTGCTACTGGTACGCGATCTTCACCAGCTACACCAAGCCGGTCGACAAGCAGAAGATGCGCGACCAGCGCCTCGAGCTCTACGAGCTGCCCGACTACAAATCGCGAAAGAATCGCAGCAATGACTACGGCTTCGATCCGCATGAGCAGGCCCACGAGACCTATACCGGCATGGGCGCCGACATCAACGTCCACGATCAGTGGGCGGTGGAATCCATGGGCAAGATCCAGGACCGCACCCGCGAGCATCTCGGCTCGTCGGACAAGGCGATCATCGCCTACCGAAAACTGCTGCGGCAGGAAATCGAAAAGGTCGCCGGCGGCATCAAGCCGCTGATGTTCCTCAACGCCGAGAACGCGCGCAGCATCCAGGGGCCCGGCACTATGGACGGCATCGGCCCGACCCGCGGCTGGGAAACCTATTGGATGGAAGTCGACGTCGCCCGCCGCCGCGGCGCGCCCTGGGCCGCAACGGTGCCGAATGAAACCCCCGCGACCGCGCCGCGTCTGTCGGCCGCCGAGTGATCGTCCTTCGTCAAAACTTTTCGAGGAGAGTGCGTTGAGTTTCGTCGAACGCCACGGTCTGTGGTCCCCAGAACAGAAGGACGCCGCCGTCAGGCTCCGGCGTCTCGTCGAGGAGCAGAAGCTCGAAGTGATCCGGTTGTCGTTTCCGGACCAGCACGGCATCCTGCGCGGCAAGACGCTGGTCGCCAGCGAGGCGATGCGCTGCCTCGAAAGCGGCTGCACCATTACCACCACCATGTTCGCCAAGGACACCTCGCACAAGACGGTGTTTCCGGTGTTCACCGCCGGCGGCGGTTTCGGCATCCCGGAAATGGAGGGCGCCGCCGACGTGCTGATGATCCCCGATCCTTCCACCTTTCGCGTGCTGCCGTGGTCGGCGGGCACCGGCTGGGTGCTGTGCGATGTGCATTTCGCCGACGGCCGTCCGGTGCCGTTCGCCACCCGTAACCTCTACAAGGGCGTGCTCGCCAAACTCAACGCGCGCGGCTATGACTTCGTCGCCGGGCTCGAGGTCGAGTGCCACATCTTCAAGCTCGAAGAAACCCGCATGGCGCCGGAAGATGCTGGCCAGCCCGGCCGCCCGCCGGACGTCAGCCTGCTGTCGCACGGCTACCAGTATCTCACCGAGCAACGCTACGACCAGATGGAGCCGGTTCTTGAATTCATCCGCCGCGACGTGCTGGCGCTCGGTCTGCCGCTGCGTTCGGTGGAGGTCGAATACGGCCCGAGCCAGTGCGAATTCACCTTCCAGCCCACCGTAGGCCTGATGCCGGCGGACGGCATGGTGCTATTCCGCAGCGCCGTGAAGCAGATCTGCCATCGCCGCGGCTACCACGCCACCTTCATGTGCCGCCCGAAGATTCCCAATGTGGTGTCATCGGGCTGGCATCTGCATCAGTCCATCGTGTCGCGTGACACCGGCCAGAACGCCTTCATGTCCTCAGACCCAAACGAGACGCTGTCGCTGTTCGGCCGCGGCTATCTCGCCGGGCTGCTGGCGCATGCCCGCGCCGCCACGGTGTTCACGACGCCGACCATCAACGGCTACAAGCGCTACCGCTCCTATTCGCTGGCGCCGGACCGTGCGATCTGGGGCCGCGACAACCGCGGCGCCATGATCCGCGTGCTCGGTGGTCCCGGCGATTCCGCGACGCGGCTGGAAAACCGCGTAGGCGAGCCCGCCGCCAATCCCTACCTCTATATGTCGTCGCAGATTCTCGCCGGTCTCGATGGCGTCGATCGCGCGCTCGACCCCGGCCCCTCCGCCGATACCCCCTACGAGAGCGACGCCGTCCTGTTGCCGAAGTCGCTACGCGAAGCGGTGTTCGCCTTGAAAGATGATCCGTTCTTCCGCGAGGCCATGGGGGCGATCATGGTGGACTACTACACCCACATCAAGAATGCCGAGATCGATCGTTTCCAGGCCGAAGTCTCCGACTGGGAGCAGCGCGAATATTTCGAGATGTTCTGACCGACGATCGGCACGTTTATTGAATACAGCTTTCGCAACACGTTTGCAGTCGAATCAAGCTTCAGTTTTGTAAAGGACAACGGTAATGAACGAGCGCGCTAAATCCATTCTGACACTGGCTATCCTTGGCTTGATGACGGGCACGGCCTCCGCTGACGTGATCAAGGTCGGCGTGATCGGCACCATGTCCGGGCCCTACGCGCTGTTCGGCGCGAATTACAAGATGGGCATCGATGCCTGGGTCGCCGAGCATGGCAACAAAGTGGGCAGCCATGAGATCGAATTCATATACAGGGACGAGGAAGGCCCGAACCCCGCCAAGTCCAAGGCGCTGGCGCAGGAACTGATCGTCAAGGACAAGGTGCAATATCTGGCTGGCATCTATTTTACGCCCAACGCCATGGCTATCGCGCCGTTGCTCGAAGAATCCAAGACGCCGCTGGTGGTGCTCAACGCGGCGACCTCGTCGATCGTCGAGAAGAGCCCCTATATCGTCCGCACCTCGTTCACCATGTGGCAGAACACTGTGCCGGCCGCTAACATCGCTTTCAAGAACGGCGCCAGGAAGGTCGCCATCGCGGTCAGCGATTACGGGCCCGGCATCGATGCCGAAGCCGCCTTCAAGAAGACGTTCGAGGCCGACGGCGGCGCTGTGGTCGAGGCCATTCGGATTCCGCTGAACACCACTGATTTCAGCCCGATCATGCAGCGGATCAAGTCGTCCGGCGCCGACACCATCTTCACCTTCCTGCCGGCAGGGCCGCCGGCACTCGGCTTCATCAAGGCCTATGTTGACAACGGACTGAAGGCCGACGGTGTCAAGCTTATGTCGACCGGCGACGTCGTTACCGAGATCGATCTGCCGGGCATCGGCGATAGCGCCATCGGCATGCTCTCGACCTATCACTATGCGCTGTCGCATAACTCCCCGGAAAACAAGGCATTTCTGGCCTCGATCGTCAAGAATGGCGGCAAGATCGAGGACGTTGCCATGACCGGCGTCGCCGCCTATGACGGCGCCCGCGTGATCTACAAAATGATCGAGGCCACCGACGGCCAGCGTGATCCGGAGAAAGCGATCGCGACGGTCAAGGGCATGAAATGGATCAGCCCACGCGGTCCGGTGTCGATCGATCCGGAAACCCGCCACATTCGCCAGAACGTCTACCTGCGCACCGTCACCAAGGTCGACGGCAAGTTGATCAACAAGGAAGGCGATACCGTCTTCCTGGATCAGCCGGACTGGGCGCTGAGCAAGCAGTAACAAATGACCGGGGATTCCGCGCTGCGCGGAATCCCGATTGTTTGGCGACATCATTGCTCGATGGAGAAGATCGTATCGACCATGAATTCGATCGCGCATTCCACCGGCCTGATCAACGGCCGCATCTATCGCTCGGCCTGGGATGAGACCCCCGCCGACAGCATGATCGTCGCCGGCGGCAAGGTCGTGTGGACCGGCGCGCGCGCGGACGCACCGGCCGCCGCCGACATCATTGATCTTCAGGGCGCCACGGTCATCCCAGGTCTCACCGATGCCCACATCCATCTGTTCGCCATTGCTCATGCCCGGCTGCAGATTCCGGTGTCACCGCGCGACGCGGCCGATATCGGCAGCGTGCTGAAGCTGCTAGTTGCCCGTGCGCAGACCATTGCGCCGGGCAAATGGGTCTATGCCGCCGGGCTCGACGAGAATGGCCTGGCCGAGTGCCGCTTGCCGACACGCCGCGAACTCGACGCGGCAATTCCCGATCATCCAGTTCTGATCCGCCGCTTCTGCGGCCATGTGGCGGTCGCCAACAGCGCCGCCCTGCGGCTGTTAGGCATCGATGATCCGATCGGCGATCCCGAAGGCGGCGCCTTTGGTCGTGCTGCCGATGGCGGCCTGGACGGTAGCGCCAAGGAGGCCGCGGCAGAACTGTTTTTCCGCGCCGCGCCGCCGATGGACCGCGCCGAGCTGATCAAGGCACTGCGCCTGACCATCGACGATAGCGCGCAGCTCGGCATAGTTGCGGCAGTCGAGGCCGCGGTCGGCTTCACCACCGGCTTCGACGCCGAGTTCACGATCTGGAACGAGATCCGCGGGCGCGCAGCCTTGCCGCTGCGGCTCGGCTTCATGCATCAGCTCGATCCCCATGAGGCTACGGCGCGCGGCCTGACCCCGACGGTCGATGCCGACTGGCAGTGCATGACGCTGAAATATTTTGCCGATGGCATCGTTGGCGCGCGCACCGCCGCAGTGAGCGAAGAGTTTTATGACACGCCGACGCGTGGCTTCTTCATGCGCGACGAGGCGGAATTGCAGCGCACGATCGTCGCGGCGCATGGCGCCGGCTGGCAGGTCGCCGTGCATAGCGTCGGCGACCGCGCCACGAATTGCGTCATCGCCGCCTATGAGACGGCGCAGGCCGCGCAGCCGCGGGAAAACGCCCGGCATCGCATCGAGCACTTCTTCGTTCCGCCGGCCGGCGGCCTGGCGCGGATGCAGAAACTCGGCGCGCTGGTGGTGATGCAGCCAAGCTTTCTCACTCGGATGCGGCGCTCCATCGCTGGCGCTTTCGGCCCGCGTGCCGATAGCTGCTATCCCGGCCGCAGCGTTATCGCCGCCGGCGTCACTTATGTCGCCACCTCCGACGCGCCGACCGGCTCATGGTCGCCGTGGGACGGCATCGCCGATGCGGTGGGCCGCGCCGCCGACAGCGGCACGCCGATCGGTCCCGACGAGGCCATCACCGTTCGCGAGGCGATCCAATCCTATACCGTCGGCGGCGCGTTTGCGATGAAGCACGAAAGCTGGCGCGGCACGCTCATGCGAGGCATGGCGGCCGACTTGATTGCGCTCGACCGTGATCCCTTCGTCCAGGATGCTGCGTCACTGCGGCAGACCAAGGTTTTGATGACAATGTTGCGCGGCGAGGTCGTCCACAACGTGTTGCGACCGGAGTGGGCGCTCGGCCACGGCTTCGGCGCAGGATAAATCATGCGCACGGCTCTCAACATCGCGACGGACACCCTGGCGTATGGCATGGTGCTGTTCATCATCTCCATCGGCTTGTCTATCATGATGGGTCTGATGCGCGTGGTGAATCTGGCCCATGGCGCCTTCGCCATGATCGGCGGCTATCTCGCCTCCTACGCAATCCGCGATCTGCACGTGCATTACAGTTTGGCGATCTTGATCGCGGTGGTCGGCACCATCATCGTCTCGATTCCGTTCGAGCTGCTGCTGTATCGCCGGATTTACCGCAAGTCCGATCCCTTGATCCAGGTGCTGATGACCATCGGCATCACCTTCTTCATTATCGGCGTGGTCAACTTTGTCTTTGGACCGTCGCTGAAGACGATCCCCCTGCCGGCGCTGCTGAGCGGTCCGCTCGACATCGGCTTCCGCTCGGTGCCGACGCATCGGCTGTTCGTGATCGCCTGCGGCGTCGCCACCGCGCTGGCGCTGTGGCTCCTGATCGAGAAGACCGAATTCGGCATCAAGCTGCGTGCCTCCGTCGATCACAGCGGCATGGCGGATGCGCTGGGGATTCGCACCGAGATTATCTATGCAGTGACCTTCGCGCTGGCCATTGGCCTCGGCGCTTTCGGCGGCGTGGTCGGCGCTGAAATCCTGCCCATCGAGCCGTTCTACGCGCTGCGCTACATGGTGACGTTCCTCGTCGTAGTGTCGGTCGGCGGTGCCGGTTCGATCATGGGTGCGCTGTCGGCGTCGCTGCTTCTGGGCCTTGCCGATACCACCGGCAAATATCTCGCGCCGGAATTCGGCGAGTTCTTCTTCTATCTCACCGTGATCGTCATCGTGTTCCTGTTCCCGCATGGTCTGTTCGGCAGGTCGCACGCATGACTGACATCGCCATCGATCACGTGCCGGGCAAGCGCAGCATTCCCTTCGTGCAGGAAGGGCTTGGCGCGCTGACGATCATCGCGCTCGGCGCTGTGGGCTGTTTCCTATTTCCCGATGATCTCGCTTTGCTCACGCGGTTGATCGGCATCTCCTTCCTGGTGCTGTCGCTCGATCTGGTCACTGGCTATTGCGGCATCGCCACGCTGGGACATGCGGCGCAGTTCGGCGTCGCCGCCTATGCCGTCGGCATCGCCTGCGTGCGCGGCGTGACCGATCCTGTCGCACTGCTGGCGATCGGCATCGTCGCCGGTACGCTGATGGGCCTGATCTCCGGCGCGTTGATCGCCCGGTTTCGAGGTTTGCCGCAACTGGTGCTGTCCATCGCCGTCGGTCAACTGGTGGCGGCGCTGGCCAACAAGTTGCAATGGCTGACCGGCGGCAGCGACGGCCTATCCGGAATCTTGCCCGGCAAGGTGTTCGGCATCTACAGTTTCGACATGTACAGCCGGACCGCGTTCCTGTTCTCGCTTGCCACGCTGGTCGTGGTGTTCGTGGCCCTGTCTCGTTTCGTGCGCTCGCCGTTCGGCCTGTTGTGTCGCGGCATCAAGGATGATGACCTGCGCGCCAAAATGATCGGCGTCGCGGTCTATCCGCGTCTGGTCATCATGTATGGCGTTGCCGGCGCGGTGGCCGGCGTCGGCGGCGCGCTGACCGCGATCAGCACCGGCGTGGTCGGACTCGACAGCGTCGGCTTCGAGCGCTCCGCCGAGGTGCTGGTGATGCTGGTGCTGGGCGGCGCGGGACATCTGTGGGGCGCGCTGGCCGGCGCGCTGATCTTCCAGATTTTCGAGCACATTGTCTCAGCCGCCAATCCGTTTCACTGGATGACGCTGGTAGGGCTGTTGCTGATCCTGATCGTGGTGTTCGCGCCGCGTGGACTGATCGAACCCGTACTCATGCTGGTCCGGCGCAGGGCGGGGAAGGGCAGGCCGTCATGACTGACCTGCTCGAAGCACGCAGCATCTCCCGCGCGTTCGGCGGCCTGCACGTCACCGACAAGGTCAGCTTCACGCTGCGGCCCGGCGACCGCGTCGCCTTGATCGGGCCCAACGGCGCCGGCAAGACCACGCTGGTGAATTTGATCACCGGCGACATAGCACCGAGTTCGGGCCAGTTCCTGATGGGCGGCGAGGACATCACCGGGGAGAGCATTCCCGCCCGCGTGCAGCGCGGGTTGGTGCGCACATTCCAGACCACGCGGCTGTTCCAGAATCTCACTGTGGCCGACAATGTCGCGCTGGCGATCATGCAGCGCCGGCGTATCACCAGGCGATTCTTTTCCGGCGCCACCGAACGCCCCGACGTGCGCGCCGAATGGAGCAGCTTACTCGCCCGTCTCGGCCTTGCCCGACTGGCCTACCGCAAGGTATCCGAACTCGCTTACGGCCAGCAGCGGCTGATCGAACTGGCCATTGGCATTGCGCTGAAGCCGAAAGTGCTGTTGCTCGACGAGCCGGCCGCCGGCGTTCCCCGCGACGAGGCGCCACGAATTCTAGACGCCATCAACCAGCTGTCTGCCGACATCGCGGTGCTGATGATCGAGCACGACATGGACCTGGTGTTCAAATTCGCCACCCGCGTGCTGGTGCTGGCGGCCGGGCGGCTGATCTTCGAAGGCTCACCCAAGGATGTCACCGCCGACCACGAAGTCCGCCGCGCCTATCTCGGGAGCTATGCCGATGCCCGCCGCGCCCCTTGAAATCAACGGCCTCTGCGCCGGCTATGGCCCGACCCTGATCATCGAAGATATCTCATTTTCGGTAAAGGCGGGCGATCGCCTTGCGGTGCTCGGCCGCAACGGCATGGGCAAGACCACGCTGCTGGCGACGCTGATGGGCCTTTCGACGCGCCATGACGGCCAGATCAAAATCGGCGAGCAGGATATCACCGACCGGCGCACCTCGACGCGCGCCGATCTCGGCATCGGCTATGTGCCGCAGACCCGCGACATCTTCGCGTCGCTGACGGTTGAGGAAAACCTGCGAACCGGCTTGAAGGGCCGCCCGGTCGCGGCGCTGCACGAAGCCTATGAGATGTTCCCGCGGCTGCGCGAGCGTCGCCGCAATTACGGCATGCAACTGTCCGGCGGCGAGCAGCAGATGCTGTCCATGGCCCGCACGCTGCTCGGCAAGCCGTCGATCCTGCTGCTCGACGAGCCGCTCGAGGGCCTGGCGCCGGTAATCTGCGACGAGTTGATGGCGCTGCTCGTCCAACTCGCCGCAAGCAAAGAGGTCACCATCATCCTGGTCGAACAGCAGATCGAGCGCGCCCTGGATTTCGCCGACAGCGTCATGGTGATGGAACGCGGCCGCACCAGTTGGGCGGGTAGACCGGAGGTGCTGATCGCGGATCGGGCACTGGTGGATCGCCTTGTCGGGGTTGGTATTCACTAGGAGTCCAGACCATTGGCTCCCCGATCACGCCGATCCCGGCGGATGGGACCGATCACAGTTCAAATGGCCACTACTAGCGAATGTCGGTATCGGTGGTTGCGAGTCCCCGCAACCACTTTCATTATAATTCACTCACCGTCCCGGTCTAACCGCCGGAACGGATTTATGTTTTTGAAGAATGTAGGCGGCTGGGCGATGGGCCAGGTCCCGCTACGGGCGCCGTGACCTTATCCAGAGCGACGGGCGGACGACTGCTCTCGACAGTACATCCAGAGAAGTCCTCTCTCGCGCCTGGAGCAGGAGTGCGAGTCTCTTCGGGCGCGTCAGCAAAATCGGGTACTTAGGTAGCCATCAGCCGCATTGGCTGAATAAGACGCTGGTGAACAGTGGCGAACGATTGGGGAGTTTGCTGCCGATGACGTGCGTTGTCGTACGCGAGCGCCCTCGGATGTTCGCATTGACGTTGCTCGTAGCACAATCAACTCTTCTCCTGTCGAGCTTTGTGCGAATAGGAGGGCCACGTGAGATACAATCGACGAGTAGAAACTAGCGGACAACAGTCACGAGTCAGTCTATCCGCTCCGAAAGCCGCAAAACCGGGCACGATGCCATTCGCCCAGCGGCTCACCTGCACGATTGACGACGCGTGCGAAGTGACCGGCTTGGGACGCACGAAGCTTTACGAGTTGATAGGAGCTCGGCGTATCGTCACGACAACGATCGGACGTCGGCGACTAGTAGTGGTGCGCTCGACGCGCCGGTCCCGGTTCCCGCGTTCTTCTCCACTATAACGCTATGACCAGCAGCCACGTATTCACGCACGGCGCCGGGCGTAAGCCCAGAGCGATACTCGTGAGTTTTGATTTCCTTGGGAACGCCGACTAACATGTCAATTTCCTTCCATAGCCTGCAATTGTGCGTGTAGCAGTCCGAGGTCGCCGTTTTCTAAGCGGTCAGGTCGCGCATCTTCAGACCGTGCTTCTTGCAGTGTTCGATGTAGACGTCGTTCAAGGCCTTCCAGGTGCAGCGGGCCAGGATCTGCCCTGCATCGTCGACGAACTCAAATGCACCCTGGATAATCGCAAAGATGGTCGTGGGACCCTTGCCAGTCATCGTCGGTGCGTGCGTGGAACCTGCCGGCTCATAGACGACATCGCCAGCGTCGGCGATCCAGCCTTCGCCGTAACTCCAGCTGCCTTCGATCGTGTAGACGGCAACTGTTCCGGAGTGGTAGTGCTTGGCCAAGGTTTGGCCAGCCGGCACACGGATCAAGCATACGATCTCGCCGGTGGAGGGTGTGAGCCGGCATACCTTGATTTCGGCGCCGCTTTCGGGATCCAACAGGAGCCAGGGATCGTCCGCGGAGCGGATGTAAGAGGCGTGGGAGTCTTGGGTTTGGACTAGGGCGTTCACGGTGTCCTCCTTAGTGAGCTATGAAAGGCGCCATTGTGCCTGTTGCGTGAGCTGGAGAGTTATCCACTTTCAGCAACGCATGCGTCGCGCGCCCGCCCGTCCTAGCTTTACAGTCTGGGCTAGGTCGCTCGCTTGCTCGGACCGGCTGCCACTGCAAACGGTCTCTAAGAATCCGCAGAGACGTCTGCTTGATTCGCCGCCACGACGTCCAATTGCGTCGCGATATATTCGCCTTCGGTTAGTTCCTGTGCCCACCTTGGGACGGATCGCTTCAATTCTCGATGATGCGGTCGCCCACAGCGGCGAGGTCGACGAGAAAGCTTGTCGCCTCACGTTCTTTGGAGCAGGGAGATTAACATTTCGAGTCGACACATCAGCGCTTCACTCTGCAAATGGTGTCCCCCTGACGTCGCGATTGGATGCGACACGCGCGCCCGCAGTGCCGGTATCGATCCTCGGCCACGCGTTTTGTCCACTACCGCCACGCCAACCGGGCGTTTCAGCGTATGCTCCTTGGATGTCCGCGAGAACCACAGGTGCAAGACAGGACCCACACCCGGTCCTCAACTTCGCTAGGAGGGACCCGACGCGGCGGGAAAACGGTGGGAGAAGAAATCAGCGAGAGTCGCTCAGTCGGCTCTGCCGCCGGGTAACAGCCGTGGATCCTGCCGATGGGCAAGAACGCCGGTCACAAAGATGGCCAACAAAACGATAGGCGCGCTATTCACCCAGCGCGAGTCGCTGCCTGTGAGCAGATCGTAGTTCCGGACGATCAAGACCACCGCCGCCGTCAGCCCCAAACCGGCGAGTAGCGGCATCAGCAAGGTTGTGAACCGGCGGGGATCGCGCTCGCGTCGGAAAAAGACGACGATCGCATACGCAACTGCCGCCTGCAGGCTTACGATTCCGATTGTTCCGAGCGCCAGCGAACTGGGCATGAGGACAGCATACGGAACGAGTCCCATCGCCATCGGCACTGCAATGCTGACGGCGACGACCGCGGAAGTTGTGAGACTGGCGTTGGACGGAGCACCATGAACGGGGTGAACGAAGGACAGAGGGAGCGGTAGCTGGCCCTGACCGCTCAGTGTGAACACGTAGCGGGCAGCAGCATTGTGCAGCGCCAGGTAACAAGCGAAATTGCTAAGGCATAGCATCAGTGAGGTGATCGCCGTGATCGTTGATCCGGTGTTCTGCCGGAATGACTGCAGCACGAGATCGCCCTGCAGCCGTTCGGCCATCGCCTTCACGTTCTGCGGTCCAAGGTCCCCGACGATCACCCAGATGGAGAGGAAGTAGAGCAACGCGACGAGGACGACTGCGGCCAGCGTGGCGCGTGGTACGACACGCTTGGCATCCCGGGCTTCCTGGACATAGAGCGCCGAGGATTCGATCCCGATGAACGATGCCAGGGTGGTCATGACCGCAATCCCCAGCCCTTCCGCGAAAACGCTGCTCGGCTCGATGGCGGTGATGGGGAATGCGGCTGAGCCCTTGCTGAGGACTATACCCGCCACCAGGATGAGCAACATGGCAAAGCCGGCGACGACCATCGGCACGAGGATGCGCGCCGCGAAATCGACGCTGGATCGACCGAGAAGACCGACCAGGATGACGAAGGCCACCGTCAGCGCTTGCCAACCGAGGTCGACGCCGAAATCCTTCAGTGTGAGGTCGGCAAAGTAGCCGCAGAAGATCGCCAACGCCGCCGACATGGCCAGGTACGCAGTCAGGGCTACCCACGCGGCACCGGTGCCGATGCGCTCACCGAACACCTCTGAAAGGTACCGATAGAACGCTCCGGCACCAGGAACAGAGCGGATGAGCGCTGTGTAGCCGACGACAAAGAAGGACATCAGCAATCCCGCGGCGAGGTAGGTGCCGGCTAGGCCGGCACCGTTGCCTTTCATGAAAGCGATCGGCGCTGTGCCCACGATCGCGCCTAGTGGTGCGGCAGCCGCAATCACCAGCAGAGTAACCTGAGTCGCGCCCAAGTTGCCGCGCAGCTCATTGGCAGGCATCGGGACCTCCGCCGAAGCGGCGCGTGAAAGTCTAGTCATCTAAGTTCAGTTGATGAAAGCGGCGTCAGCTTACGATGCTGCTTGAATGCCACGAAAGCCCTATCCGTCACCTCGAGCGTTCGGGAGATGTCTTCGTCGGTGAGCGCGGCGCAAACAAACATGTTGTGGAAGGGGTGCAGATAGACGCCTAGTTCGATCGCGGCGTTGGTCCAGATGTTCCCAAGCTTTTCTTCCACATCGCCGGCAAAGAGCATTTGGGGCATCTGTACCGGCCCTGTCTGGCGTAATTCTAGTCCGTGACGTCGCACCTGTTCTTCAATGCCATCTCGGAGCATCTGGCCTATTGCTAAGCTGCGCTCGAGGTAGTCCGTTGATTCGATGAGTTCTAGCGTTCGCAGGGAGGCCGCCAAAGGCACGGCCGAGCACCAATAGGACCCGGTCACGAAGATGCGTTGGAAGGCTTGGCGGGTCTTGTTGTTGCCAAGGAGAGCGGAAATCGGGTAGCCATTTCCCATGGCCTTGCCCCAGGCACTGAGGTCGGGGTTGACGCCAAGTGCGTCCCAGCTGCTGCCGCGAGCGAGCCGAAACCCAGTGCGCACCTCGTCGACCACTAGGAGCGCGTCGTGCTCGTCGCACAGGCGCCGTACAGCTTTGGCATATGCTTCGGTCGGTACTAGGTGGTCAGTGTGGACATCATGCCGTATCGGTGAAGCGAGCACGGCGGCCACATCGCCCGCGTGGGAACGCAATACTTGCTCCAGGCTCTCAGCGTTGTTGTATTCAAAATAGACATTGTGCGCCCGGTCCTCGCGCGTGATCCCAACATCGACGGGCGTGCACCAGATGGCAGCGCCGTGGTAGGCACCCGTCGCCATCAGGATCTTTCGTCGATTCTTGTAGGCACGAGCGCAGACGACTGCCATCGAGGTCGCATCCGTGCCGTTCTTGCAAAAAACGGCCCAATCCGCATGGGTCACCATCCCGACCAGTTTCTCGGCGAGGTCAACGATAACTGGCGCGGGCCCGGTCATCGTGTCGCCGGAACTCAGCTGCTGAACGGCTGCCGCATCGATGTCAGGGTGGGCATAGCCGAGCAGATTCGTCCCATATCCGCCAATGTAGTCGATGTACTCGCGGCCATCAGCGTCCCAAAGGCGGGAGCCTTTCGCCCGGGAAAAGTATTGGGGATACGAGGGCGGCAGAAACGACGCACTCTGGTGCCCGTACATGCCACCGGGAATGACGGCGGCAGCCCGTTCTCTGAGTTGGCTTTCTTTGCTCATAGCGACTTTCGAAGGACAGAAGTAGCGGGGCCGACGTGTTTTCGCGTCGGAAGATCTGTGCCTCACAGGCTAGGACGCAAACGATGACTTCGTTAGCCAATCTTGGCAAGGAACTCGGGAACGGCAACTCGGGCGTCACATCCGCAGCCGTCCTGTGCATCGACATTCCTTCTAGCTCGCTACACGCATGTGGTTCGTACCCGTCGAGATGTACGTGCCCATCGACGCCGAGCCTTCAGCCACATCGAACTGCGCCGCCGCTCGTCCAGCCTGCCGCTTCGCTGGCCAATTTCAACCGCCTGTGATTACGAGGCGCGGTGGCGAGAGTTTGGCTGGGGCTTGCCGATGGATTCGCATCGATCGGCTGCGGTTGTGCACCACGACGGCGGACAAGTGCGCAGGCGCCGAGCGACTATCTGCGGGCCGGCGTCGTGTAAACCGCACCGATCTCGTTGCCAGCGCTTGTCGTCTCGAGCTGGCGCAGGAAATCTCAGGACGGGCGCGAGCGCAGCGTCGCTGAGGGCAACTCGCCAAAGAGTTGGCGATACTCTGCACTGAATCGGCTAAGGTGCCAGAAGCCCCAGCGAGCGACCACCTCTTTGATTTGCATCGGCCGGTCGTAGTCCGCGGACAGCAGGTCTCTCCGCGCACCATTGAGCCGCAGTACGCGCAAATAGGTTGCCGGGTTCACCCCAAGAACGTCCGTGAAGCTGTATTGAAGGGTGCGACGCGACACCTTGAGTGCACGACATACATCGATGATCTGCAACGGATCGTCGATGTGCTCGATGATGTACTCACGTGCGCGCTTCACCACTTGGGAACGTCCGAAGGACGATAGCGATTGGCGGGGAGACGGCTGGTTGGCGCAGACCAGCGGCGCTAGACAAGCCAGCGTTTGGTGCGTGATCGCGCTTCGCGGATCTAGAGCGACGGAGGCATCGTCAAAGCAGGTCCGGAGCACGCTAAGCAACTGGGAACCGGTGCGCCGGGTGGCATCAGCGTCGTTCACGATGAGCGGCCCGTGGTCAAGCCAGCTTCGAGTGCTCACGTGCTCCACCGTCCACATGTAATCCTGCATCAACTCGCGGTCGATCGCCAGCACGAGCATTTCCATTGGTGGAACCACTGCATCGTGCTCCTTGTCGCCCCTGAACACGACCGCGCTGGCCGACCCCCAGGCCATACCGTTGAATGAGCCTTCGCCTGCCATGCTCAGCGGGATCCCAAATACATAGCATTTGGGCCAAGCGGAACCGTACTCGTTCAGCAGCAGGTTGTTCGTCTCGAGGAGGATCTGCAAGCCAGGCAGTCGGAGCGCACGCAAGGTGCCGCGGAACTGTCCCGGCTCCATCTGTGCGTAGTTCAGATCCCAGCCTTCGATCGAATCGCTTTGCAGTGCGACGTCCACAAACGTGCTGACGCTCAGCACCGGGCAGTCTTCCACTAGGCGCACGTCTTCGGTCGCGCTGGGCCTATGTTCTAGAGAAGGGTTCATTCGGCTTCCAGCAAGACTTGCAATCTTCCAGCACGCAAGATTTATGCCAGGGTTCAGTGTAGTTCGCCGCTTGAACCTGCGCAAGCTCGGGCTTTTCACCATCGCCTACCGTGCCAAAAATCGGCCATCTGCGCGATTGTGCTCGTTCGAGGGAACGCAACGTTCCTGTCGTCATGCTCATCAAGAAATCATCGATGTTGTGATGCATATTTACCGTCATCTGGCTCTTGCCTGCGGCTAAGGTGACGCTGCGCTAATTCAGTTCCGTGCCGAACCCGAGCCGACACACGAAGCCGGCGTGCGCGGTCGGTCAGCCAACTAGTTATCAATCCAGTTGACGGCGTCTTCCACCGTTGCACGTTTGGTGCGGAAGGCATTGGCCGGATGCGACGGATCCTCAAGTCCGAACGAAATCCCACAAACAACCAAACGGTTCTGCGGCAATCCAAGGAAAGATCGAACGAACACCGACTGCGAAGCCAGGGCGGCCTGTGCAATCGTGGCGATTCCCAGACTTCGGGCGGCTAGCGAAAAATTGCTAACATAGGCGCCGCAATCGATGGCGCCATACGTTCCCAGATCGTCTTCGGTGGTGATGACGGCTACGTGTGGCGCGTCGAAAAAGCTGAAGTTTTTAAGCGCCTGAACTCTTGACGCTTCACGATCTCCGCGTTTGATGCCAACGCTCTCGTAGAGCTGGAATCCGCATTCGCGTTTGCGGTCCAAATATATTCCTTTGTACTCGCGCGGAAACTCCAGATCAGTGTCCCCGCGCTCACCTTTTTTCTCGATCACGTGACTATGAAAGGCTTTGCGAAAACGATCAGTGGCCGCGCCACTTGTGATAGTCACTTGCCACGGCTGAGAATTGCACCACGAGGCAGTTCGTTGAGCCATACGCAAGATTTTGGTAATGGTTTCACGCGACACCGGTTGCGGCAGAAATGCACGGCAGCTATATCGCTCGACAAGCAATTCTTTGAAAAGCTCTGATCGAGACTGCTTGTGCTCCTGATCACTGTCGCCCGACTGACTAACGCTTTCTGCCCGCGAAACCGTCATTGTCGTTCTCCTCTTCCGTTACGGGCGACCGCCCGGAAATGTTGATTGAAACGTTAAGACCGGGTGAAGCGCGGCAACAAGCACCGATTTGCTCATTTTGTTGTCGGTTTCGCTCATGCATTCTTGGTACGCAGCGTTTACCAGGCCAGATACGTTCCGAACGTATCGGTCAATTTCTCGAAGTCCGCATCTTGGACGATGTGCGGCCCTCGTGTTGATGTTAGCGATGTACTTCCTTCGTCTTCGGCATCCGCGCTCAAGACGTCCGCTGAAGCGAAATACGCAGTTCTGCAGCGCCACGGTCGATCAAGACGCGCCGTCGCCCGTCCGCGTGTTGCGCTCCGACGGTGCAGAACTTGGGCCTCAAAATGAGCAAAACGGACATTTGGGAGAGCAAAGCGGGCATGGATGCTCCCTCTGCCATCACATATTTTGGTGGGGTCCAAGACGATCCGAGGGATCGCGGGTGCTGCCATTGCACCAAATGAGCTGAACGGGCGCCTGGGAGGGCCGATGCCGATCAATAGACGGGCGGTTATTGTATCTGCCCTAAGCATCGCATTCCTTAGCGCGAAGTTTGCTTCAGCCTTGGCTCAGGATCTGGGTGTCAGTGACACTGAAATCAAGTTCGGAGAGGCGACCGCATATTGCGGGCCTTTATCTGGGCGCCGGTTTGATCAAGAAAACTCAAGTCACGTTCTTTGACAGGTTGGGTGCTGCGACGCACTCGGCCCGTTCTGAAGCTCATACGAAGATGGAGGCTTTGTTGTCATACCCAAAGATTTCCGACCGGCGAGAGTGTTCCCGATGACCGTGCTGTCGGTAGGTAAAAGAATGGCTGCGCTGGCAGCCCTGGAGCCGAATCTGCCTGCGCTTACGTGCGAGGGAGAAACGCTGACGCGCATCCAGTTCGAGAAGCGGACCAATCAGCTCGCTCGATACATGGAGTCCATCGGTGTCAAAGCTGGTGGCCTTGTCGTGGTCGCATTGCCAAACGGAATGCGGTTCCTTGAGACGGTGTTCGCCTCGCTCAAACTTGGGGCAACGCTTCTTCCGGTATCGTCGAGGCTGCCAAAGGCGGAGCGGGATGGCATTCTTGACCTCGCGAAGCCGGCGTTAGTGGTCGGGCTCGAGAGCGAGTCTTACGCGGCCCTGGTGCCAGACTTTGTCGTTCCCGAAACCCTCTCCAACGCTCCGCTGCCAGATGCGATCTCTCGGCCGACGAGAGGGCTGACGTCGGGGGGGAGCACCGGCCGTCCTAAGATCATCTTCACGACCGATGAAGGCACCGTCGAGACGGATGGTCCCCCTGGCATGAAAATCGAACCGAACAAGCCAGTTTTGATTCCTGGTCCGCTTTATCACGGAGGCCCCTTTGCCTACGCCTATCGATCGCTCCTGTTCGGCGCCCATGTCGTGATCATGACGCGCTTTGAGGCCGAAGAAACTTTGGCGCTGATCGAGAAATATCGGATCGATACGGTTCCTCTGGTGCCGACGATGATGAACCGAATCTGGCGTTTGGATGTGGACCTTCGAAATCGCTACGATCTCTCCTCCGTCCGTATGGTTGTCCATTACGGCGCGAGCTGTTCGGCCTGGCTCAAGCAACAATGGATCGAATGGCTAGGTCCCGAGAGGGTCGATGAGTTTTACGGTACGTCGGAAAGAATTGGATTTACCTGGATAAACGGATCGGAGTGGCTTGCCCATCGGGGATCCGTTGGTCGCCCCATCGATTGCAAGATCCGAATTCTGGATGAGGACGGGAACGATGTTCCCGTCGGGGAGGTCGGCCAGATATTCATGCTGCATAATTCCGGGTCCGGGACGACTTACCGCTATGTCGGCGCCGACCCTCTGTTTCAACGTAACGGTTGGGAAACGGTTGGCGATATGGGAAGCCTGGATCAGGATGGCTATCTCTACATCGCAGACCGCCGACTGGACATGATAGTGAGCGGTGGCGCGAACATTTTTCCCGCTGAAGTCGAGGGTGCGCTCGATGAGCATCCGTCGATCCGGGCATCAGCCGTGATCGGTCTTCCAGATGAAGATTTGGGACATCGCGTCCATGCGATCGTCGAATCGTTGGAGCCGATTAACGAGACCGCCCTGAGAGAATGGCTCGGCGACCGTTTGGTTCGCTACAAAATTCCACGTACCTTTGAATTCGTTACGACGCCGGTTCGCGACGAGGTCGGAAAACTGCGGCGATCGAAGCTGAGGCAGGAACGAATTTCCGCTCAGTGAGCGATCAGTCGTCACGGTACGCTGGACCGATAATATGCGCGACCTCGATGAGGTCGCCCGAAGTCGTTTCTTGAAACGGCCAACCAGCACGCTGCAAAAGCAAGCGATCCGTGGAAACGGAATTCTTCTGCCCAATTGGGCCAACGGAGGCATAGCCAAGCTTCAAGACGAATAAACTTGAGCAAATGCGTCAATGAAAGTGAACAGATCGGAACTTGATGTCGTGAAGCTTATCGACAACATGTCCTCCAATTGAACTGTGATCGGGTGGGTCTATGTGGTCGATATTGGAAGCGGTTCTCGATACAAACTGTGCGGCCACCCACAAGCCGTCAATTTCGGCTTCTTCACGAGAAGCTTCATGAGGGCCCTTCTGAGCAGAACGGTGGGTGGGCCCGAAACGCTGACGGTAGATCATGTGGACGATCCGTCGCCCGCGGCCGATGAGGTTGTGATCGACGTTGAAGCCTGCGGGGTGAACTTTCCCGATGCCTTGCTTATCATGGACAAGTATCAGGTATTACCGCCGCGGCCATTTTCGCCTGGCTCGGAGGTTTGTGGCTTCGTCAGCGCGACGGGCGCCTCCGTCACCACGCTGAAAGTCGGCGAGCGCGTTATCGCTCGTTGCCCGTGGGGCGGGATGGCGGAAAAATTGAAGGTGAGTGCGGAGCGGTGTCTACGAGTACCCACCGAGTTGCCCGCGGTTGAATTGGCAACATTACAATTTACCTATGCAACGGCATTCCATGCGTTGCACGATCGGGCAGCTCTCCGCGAGGGAGAGAGACTGCTGGTGCTCGGAGCTGCCGGAGGAATTGGGATCGCGGCGGTCGAACTAGGAAAGGCTTTTGGAGCAAAGGTGTTTGCCGCGGCCTCCAGCAAGGAAAAGCTCGATTTTGCGCAAGAGCGCGGTGCGGACCAGGCCATCCTCTATCCGGCCGCACTGGACGAGAGCGGTTCCAAGAATTTTGCGGCGGCCATCAAGTCGGCGGCTGGTCCCGAAGGCATCGACGTTGTGATCGATCCGGTGGGTGGCGCCTACACCGAAGCCGCGCTTCGAGCGATGGGGCGCAATGGTAGGCTTCTGATTGTCGGATTTCCCGCCGGGATTGCGAAGGTTCCCATGAATCTGCCGCTGTTAAAATCGTGTGCCATCGTCGGAGTCGATTGGCGCAGTTTCAACATCCACGAACCCAAGCGAAGCGCCAATAATTCGCGCCGGATCATTGAGATGTATGAGAAGGGACAGATTGCACCGGCGGTATCCCAGATCTTTTCGCTCGATCAAGCGGCTCAGGCCATTCGTCAGATATCTCAGAGGTCGGCGTTGGGAAAGCTCGCCATCGATATGTCAGGCAGTCGGTGCCTGTTGTCGCGATGATGCCCGCCAACAACACGCGTGATGAATTGCAACAATGGGCCTCTGCATTCGGAGGTAAGACGGCATGGATGTTGTCGGGCGGTAGGGACGTCATCAGTTACCGAGAACTTGACGCGAGGGCCAATCGGACGGCGCAGCTGCTGCTTTCGATTGGGCTGCGATCGCGGGACACGATCGCTCTCAGGCTCCCTAACTGTGCTGAGTTCCTTGAACTATGCTGGGCCGCACGTAGGCTGGGCTTGTACTATACGCCCGTCAGCGCCCGGCTTACTCCCGTCGAACTTGAATACATCCTGCGCGACAGTGGGGCGAGAGCCTTCTTCACCGAGGCTCAAACTGATTTCGAGTTTCCTGGGCATATGTACGAGGTCGGCTCGGATCGAGGCGCAGGCAACGATTACGCAACTTGTCGCGACGCGTTTGATTCTAACGTCTCGTTACCGCCGTCTCCGGTTGGGAAGGACTTTGTTTATTCGTCGGGAACGACCGGGCGTCCAAAAGGCATCAAGCGAAGCCTGTCTGTCGACCTGATGCAGGAAGCCCGACTTTCGCAGTGGATACAAGCCTTCTCCAAACATGATGCGGAATCAGTCTGCCTGATTGGCGCTCCCCTCTATCACGCAGCGCCGCTGCGGTTTGCGATGCGCTCGCTGCAGCACGGCGGCACCTTGATTGGCATGTCGAAATTTGACGCTCAAAGCGCGCTGGCGACGATTGAGAGCAACAAGGTCACGCACAGTCTGTGGGTGCCCACGATGTTCTACCGGATGCTCGCGCTTCCCGAGGCGGTGCGTAACTCCCACAGCGTCGGCTCGATGAAGTGTGCAGTGCATTCTGGTGCGCCGTGCGCGCCCGATCTGAAGAGGCGTATGATCGAATGGTGGGGGCCTGTCATATGGGAATATTACGCGGCTTCCGAGGGTAACGGAGCGACCAAAATCTCCTCGCATGAGTCGCTGAGCCGCCCCGGGTCGGTCGGCAAGGCCGTATTAGGTACCATCCGCATTCTCGGACCTGACGGGGAGGAATTGCCGGTTGGCGTCGACGGCGACGTGTATTTCGAAGGCGGCCCAAAATTCCACTATCATGGTGACCCCGACAAGACCGCGAAGTCCCGCGATGCGCGCGGGCGGACGACCGTCGGCGACGTTGGCCACCTGGATGAAGATGGCTACCTGTATCTGTCGGATCGCAAGGCCTTCACGATCATATCGGGCGGAGTGAACGTTTATCCGACGGAGATCGAAAACGCGCTTTGTTCACATCCAGCCGTGGCGGACGCAGCTGTGTTCGGTGTCCCGAACGTCGAATACGGAGAAGAGGTCAAAGCCGTGATCGAGCTGCAGCCGGGGTTTCAGGCCGGGGACGAGATGGCCTTGCGGCTGATGGAGCATTGTCGAGAGACGCTGTCGTCGATCAAACGCCCCAGATCGATATCGTTTGAAGCCCGGTTGCCGCGTGAGGAAAACGGTAAACTCTACAAGGCCGACCTCCGGGCAAAGTACTCGCATCAGGCCACCGAAATAAAATAGAACAGGGAGGTTCCATGGACTTTCAACTCACGCCCGCCCAGCAGGCGATCAAGGACAAGGCTGTCGACTACGTCCGAACCGTTTGCGGTCCGATGGAAAAGGACTGGCCGTTGAGCGATTACGACGCAACGCCACAGCAGATTCAGTACCTTCGCGACAAATTTGAGGAATATGGCTTCCGCGGAATCGCGATACCTGTCGAAAGCGGCGGCAAGGGGCAGGGGATGCTCGCCAAGTGCCTGGTGTACGAACAGCTCAAGTCGTCATTTGTGACGCACGGAAATACGGCGCTTTGGCCCGGTTATATCGACCCGCCGCCGGCATTGTTTCGCGCGCCGGAGGCCCAGCGCGAGAAGTATCTACGTCCGATTCTCGAGGGCAGGAAAGCCTATCACATTGCGATTTCGGAGCCGGGCGCCGGTTCCGACGCCGCGGGCATACGGACGACGGCGCATCGCGAGGGCGACCACTACGTCATTAACGGCATCAAGCGTTGGACGCAGGATCCCTCCGAGCCCTATATCAAGCCGGATTATTTCGTCGTTTACGCGGTTACTTCTCCAGGAAAGGGCTATCACGGCATCACGTCGTTTCTTGTCGACTATCCTTCGGACGACATCCACGTGGTCCGAAGGATGGAGACCGCTGCGCCGGGGACGACCCTCGGCAAAGTCGTGGATCTCGAGTTTCGCAACTGTCGGATCCCGGCGGAAAATCTGCTCGGAGAGGAAGGTCGTGGTTTTGCGAACTTCAATGAGCAGTTAAACCGCAACCGTACCGTGATTTCGGCGGGGGCTGTCGGCATTGCCAACAGGTGTCTCGACATCGCCTCGCAATATGCGAAGAGCCGGGTGACGTTTGGCGCGCCGCTCGCCGAGCGGCAGGCCATCCAGTGGATGCTGGCGGAATCGGCAATTGAGATCAATGCAGGCCGCCTGCTTGCCTACCAGTCCGCCGACAAGATGGACAAAGGCGGAGATGCGCGGGTCGAGGCGGCGATGGCAAAGGCCTACTGTCCTCGCATGGCGTGTCGCGTCATCGACCGCACCATCCAGATACTGGGCGGCTTGGGGCTGATCGCTGATTCCCGGCTTCGCGACGTCTATTTTCTGCAGCGCATCTTGTGCGTGGCAGAAGGCAGCGAAGAGGCTATGAAACTGACTGTCGCGCGCGGTGTGTTGGGCGGATGGGGCAAGGCGGAATCCTCCGATGCTTCCTACTTCGAGAGGCTGGAGCCGACCGCGGCTTGATCTGGCGTCGTCGGTTTCGGGCGATCGTTGACGCAAACACTTCTCCGCTGGACTGTTGTCAGACGGCGGAGCGTTTGCGGTAGTCGCCCGGCGCGCATCCAGTCCATCGTTTGAAGGCTCGGTGAAAAGCGCTCACCTCGACAAAGCCGGTTCGCATCGCAAGTTCTTCAAGCGGCAGATTGGTGCTGACAAGATATTCGATCGATACGTCCCGGCGCACTTCGTCCTTGAGGCGCTGAAAGCTCGTATTGTCGTCCAGTAGACGGCGGCGAAGTGTTGCCACCGACAATTGAAGAACACCGGCCATATTTTCGAGAGAGCTACCTTCCCCTAAGTTGCGCCTCAGGTAGCGGCGAACCCGCTCCGCCGCGCTTGCGGTGTCCCTGAATGCAACGGCAAGATTGCCAGGTGACTTTCTCAGGAAATCTTCCGCGGACACCGCATCCTGGGTATTCGCGAGTTGAAGCAGTCCGGCATCAAAGCGTAGTTCAGTGTACCCGGAGGAGTACGAAACCCGCGTTCGATAGACCCTGGCGGGTTCGGCGCTGGCGCTGGCCCGCGGGAAAACGAAGTCTACGCCTGCCAGAGGCAGACGCCGTCCCGTGACCCAGCACATCATGCCATAAAGAAAGAACACGAATGTTGCGTGAAATTGCCGTCTGCATTCAGGATCTGAAATTCTATCGGTGAGTCTGATGCGAGCGAGCCTTTCATCCGTCAAGGTCAGCCGCGCTTCGAAGTCCCTCGCGGTCACATGGTAACAATTAAGACCGGTCCGTAAGGCGGCACCAAGCGTCGGCTGCCGAGCCACGGAGCGGCACATCAGCGCGAAACTGCCGATCGGGATTGGTACCGGGCAGAGACCCCACGATTCGTCACGGCCCAGCAGCGCGGCAGAATTGAAGAAGCTGGAAAATTGCGATTGCGACAAGCGCGCCTTGGAGGACGACAAAAGGACCTTCGAAATTCGAGATCGCTTCAGCAGCCGGTCAGCGTCGAAGTTCCGAGTGCGCCATATCTCGAGCAAGTTCAGCGCCCGTTCGACTGGAATGGTCGCGTTCGACGCGAGAACCTTCATTACCGATCGCCCTTCGCCTGCTCCATCCGGAACGTAGCGGATTTCCCGGAGAAAGAATGAGCAGAATAGATATCCGCTCGGAGCAGCCCGGGCATTGGACCGGCAGCTCCCAACTCATATTACCGATGCCAAGAGATCAAGCCAAGCAGCCTTGGCAAAGCGCGCTGCGCCGCAAAATAGGATGGGAGGGCTTAGTGACGATCAACCGTCGGACAGTGATAGCGTCCGCCCTGACGGCCCCGTTTCTGCAGCCGGGAGCAGCCTCCGGTCGGACCTACGATCAGGGTGTCAGCGCTACCGAAATCAAGCTCGGTCAGACAACAGCGTACAGTGGACCCGTATCCGGTGCCGCCTCGATGAAGCGCGTGCAGGTCGCGTATTTCGACAAGCTGAGTGCCGAGGGCGGTATCAACGGCCGCAAGGTATCGCTCATATCCCTCGATGACGGCTACAGCCCGCCGAAAACCGTTGAAGTCACGCGAAAACTGGTCGAGAGCGACGAGGTCTTCGCGATATTCAATTCGTTCGGCACTCCGACCAGCGCGGCCGTCCAGCGCTATCTGAATATCAAGAAGGTACCCCAACTCTTCGTATCGAGCGGGGCCGCGCGCTTCAACGATCCAGTTTCGTCGCCGTGGAGCTGTCCAGCCCTTCCCGATCTTCAGGACGTCGGGGCTCTGTATGCCCGCTTTATCCTCAATAAATTTCCCGGCGCGAAAATCGCAATTCTGTTTCAGAATGACGACTTCGGGAAAGACATGATGAGAGGCCTCAAGCAGGGGCTCGGATCGCAGAATGCAAACATGGTGATCAAGGAAGTTAGCTATGAATCGACCGAACCGACGATCGACTCGCAGATCGTCACGCTGAAATCATCTGGGGCAGACCTATTCATAAACCTGTCGACCGGCAGGGCGACGGTTCAGTCTATCAAGAGGGTGTTCGAGATCGGTTGGAAGCCGGTCCACATCGTCAACGGGGCGTTCGGGACGATATTTGAGGTCTTCCGGCCTGCGGGTCTCGAAAAGACCAAGGACATCTATTCGAGCGCGTTCGTAAAGGATCCTGCCGACCCGACGTGGTTCGAAGATTCTGGCATGGTCGAGTATTTCGAATTCATGAAGAAATATATGCCGGACGTCAGCATGTATAATCGCACGAGCCTGAGTTCATACGTCACTGCTCAAGCAATGGCTCATGTCATCAGGTTGGCTGGCGACGACGTCACCAGAGCGAACGTCATGAGAATCGCTACGTCACTTACGGATCTCAGGATACGTGACCTGCTGATGCCGGGCGTAACGATCAACACCACTCCCGAAAAGCGGAATCTGTTCGGAAAGGAAGTCATGGCGCAGTTCAACGGAGAACGGTGGGATGTCCTTGGCGATTTCTGAGATTAAAAAGCGTCGAGACCATGGTTGGATGTGGAGGATTTTTGAGACCGTCCTGACTGTCGGTCGTCAATGGTCGCGCTGGCTTCGGCGGAGCCAGGCCGCCACGCGCGCAGAGACAGTCAACTGAAGCAGAGGGCTAAGTTATGATCATGGAATTTTGCAAGGTCGATAGAGAAGAAGGCGTGCTGGTGGTTACGATGAACCGCCCCGAGGTTCTCAATTCGTTGCACTGGATGGCTAACCGGGAACTTGAATTGGTGTTCGACGATTTCAACCGCGATCCGGGGTTGCATGTTGCTATCGTCACCGGCGCGGGTGATACCGCGT
This sequence comes from Bradyrhizobium sp. LTSP885, assembly GCF_000938305.1. GTDB lineage: Bacteria > Pseudomonadota > Alphaproteobacteria > Rhizobiales > Xanthobacteraceae > Bradyrhizobium. The sequence continues at coordinate 145,959 of NZ_JYMT01000012.1, read as the reverse complement.
TTTCGGCCGGAAACGACATGAGATATGACGGACCCGAGAAGTCCTGGGGTCTGCCTGAACGCGGTTTTGCAGGGCTTTCCAGGCGCACCGATATCGATAAGCCGATCATCGCAGCTGTGAATGGACTTGCGGTAGGAGGCGGATTTGAATTGGCGCTGGCTTGCGACCTGCTGATTGCAGCCGAGCATTCGACATTCTCTCTGCCCGAGCCGCGTGTTGGTTTGGCGGCTCTGGCTGGCGGCATGCAGCGCTTGCCGCGCCAAATCGGTACCAAGAATGCTATGGGGCTGATTCTGACCGGCAGAAAAGTGACCGCTGCAGAGGGGTTGCGGATGGGGTTCGTTAACGAGATCGTACCTCGAGGTGAGACGTTGACGGTGGCCAGACGCTGGGCGGACGAAATTATCGGTTGCTCCCCACTGGCAATTCGCGCATCGAAACAAGCGGTCCGGGCCGGTTCAAAGGAGTCCGACTTGCAGCGCGCATTTGAGGTCGAGCGATCGTGTCCGGCTGTCAAGGCTCTCATGGTCAGTGATGACAGGGCAGAAGGCAGGCGCGCGTTCGTTGAGAAACGCGCTCCAAAATGGGCTTCGATTTCCTGAGGTCACCAATAGCGCGCGCAGCGAACGTCTGTAGTGGCATCGCTCCATGCGGGCGTTCTGTTGTCTGCGCCAGGGTCCTTTCCGATTCGATAGGAATCGAAACGGGACTCTGGCTTGACGCGTTTTCTGCACACGAACGGGCCTCCGCTTCGTGTCGCTGGAAAACGCTACGGCCCTCAAATTTGATCGGCGTCGTCGCGAGATTCTGACCCAATGCGCCGCGAACGCGAGCCAGCTGCCATAAAGTCGCCATCAATACATGAGAATGAACATTCATTCGAGTGAATTTTGGATCTGAAGCATGGCGGTATCAGGAACAGCGACAGCTGTCGCTCGGCATAACCAGCAGAGTGATGCAGCCGCGGCACGTCGGGAGCACATCCTCGCTGCGGCTGAGCGTTGCTTTATGCGCAACGGTTTCCACCGCACGACGATGCAGGATCTTGCCGCGGCCGCGAGGATGAGCGCGGGCAACGTTTACCGATACTTCGCGTCCAAGGAGGCGATCGTTCTCGGCCTTGCACAGCGCGAGCGTGAGCGGGGTGAACAGTTCGTCGTCCCGCTAAAGGAGATGGGCGACCTGCGGGCGGCGATGTTACACGTCATCCGAGAGTATCACGTCACAATCAACCCCGGGAAGGCGGTGTTGTGGCTCGATATTTGGGCGGAGAGCACCCGCAATCCGCATCTCGCTGCCTCCTATCGTGCCCAGCGAGCCACGAGCCGCGCTTTTTTCGTCCGCATTCTCTCGACATTGGCTTCGGCGCCAAACGTGGACGCGGAAGCTCTCTACGCAGCGATTGATCCGCTGATGAAGGGCATCCTGGTCAACAGGGCAACCATGCCAGACTACGATCCGGAGCCGGCTTACGAACAGCTCCTCACAATCATCGACCGGCGCTTGTCGGGCCAGGAAACTTGACCGGAGATTTCGGTACGGAAGCCTGACGGTCGCCGCTGTAAGGCGAGTTCGCCGTCAGCTCATCATTCCGAACTACTAAAAGAGTACAGATGCAGCGTAGCAAATTCTCTCCACGCCTGATCCAGTGCGCAGTCCTCGCGGCAATGCTCCTCTTCGCTGGAGCAGTCTCCGCCGCATCAACGATCGATCCCAGCGGGACCTGGCTTACCGAAGATGGCCGCGCCAGGGTGCGCGTCGAATATTGTGGCCCACAGCAGCAGCAAGTTTGTGGATATCTCGTCTGGGTGCAGCAGCCGAGCGACGCGAGCGGCCGTCCGTTCATTGATACGGAGAACCCGGATCGCGAGAAGCGATCCCGGCCAACGCTTGGGCACCAGATGATCCTCGGTCTGAAGCCCAACGCGAACGCGCGATTCGAAGGCCCGCTCTACAATGCCGACAACGGCAAGAGCTACGACATTTCGTTATGGCGGGCAGGGCCCTCTGAACTGCGGGTGAAAGGCTGCATGTTGGCCATATTGTGTGGCTCGCAGACTTGGACGCTCGTAACTGACGTAGCACCAGGCCAGCTCTCAGGACCCACAGGCAGTCCCAAAGGGCCGAGACCGGACAGGGAATGGGCTAACGACGGGACAGGCACGATTGCATCCGGTGCGAGGCCGTCAGCCGCTGCAATATCGAAATCGAAGTAGCTAGTCATGTTGATCAGCCGAGCTCTGTAAGCAGTTTCCGGGTCTCTCCGGCCTAAGCGCGATCTCGTTCATGTCTTCTGACTGAAGCTAGCGAGCAGTCTCACCTGTGTCCTTCAATAGCTAGGCTGAGAATGAATATTCATTTTTCGGGAAAGAGCGATGAAAGCTTCTGAACGCGACGGCCTTAAAATTCTCAGCCCTTCTCTGCGAGCGAACAGGGATAGGCGGGCGGCCCGGCAGCTAATGACGTTGTTGTCGATGCTGCTGCTGACCGGCTGCGCCGTTGCGCCGCTCGAGAAATCTGGCGGCCTGTCATCCTATGCCGATCTTTCCCCAGCTGATGGCGTACTGACGAAGGCACAGGTGCACATTGATAGGGACAAAGTCCTCGCCGCGCGAAGCGTGACCATCGTGCCGACAACGTTCTCCGCAGAAGCCGAGCAGAGAGGGTTGACGGAGAAGCAGCGCACGCTTGTCGCAAACGTCATCGATAGAACGCTGTGCGCCGATCTGACCGAGCGCTTTAGGGTGGTTCCGGCCGGTCAACAAGCTGACCTCAGTATTCATGCTGTCGTGACCCACTTCAACCTGACCGATAAAACGGCAGCCGCTGCGTCGAAGGTAGCTTCCATCGTTCCGGCCGTCGCCTTTCCCGGCGCGCACGTCATGGTTCCGCGGATTCCGTTGGGTCTGGGCAGCCTATCCGTTGAAGCCGAAGCGCGTGGGCCCGCTGGCGAACAGAAGGCAGCCATCGTCTGGGCGCGCGGGGCAAATTCCTTTACGAACCAGCCGCGCATCTCGGAAGCGAGAGATGCCTACGATCTTGCCAGCGATTTTGGCGACGACTTCGGCAAGCTTCTCGTCTCGGCGGCAAATCCATTTGATGGACACGCGTCTCTGCCTGCGAAGGGGCGGATTGATTTAGCCTTCGGTAAAGAGCCTGAGGAGGCCGCCTGTAAGGTATTCGGCCGAGGTCCGGGGGCGTTAGGGTTGTTCGGAGCCGCTCTCGCCTTGCCTCCCGAATGGACAGACGCACATGCGGATTAAAACGGGCTGCGTGCTCGGGCCATACGAGTTTCCAGGGCGCGCGGCTCCGCCGGCGACCATTCTTCCCTAACTTGCCGTGCGCTCATTGGGAGACCGACAAATGGATTTTATGGAGCCACGATGAGCACAGTTCTGGTCACCGGAGGATCGGGCTTCGTAGGCAGCCATTCCATCCTGCAGCTTTTGTCAGCGGGTCATGAGGTGCGTGCCACCGTACGAAGCTTGGCGCGTGAGGGTGGCGTACGCGCCATGCTGAAGGAAGGCGGTGCCGAACCGGGTGACCGCTTGTCCTTTATCGCAGCGGATCTCGAGAGCGATGCGGGGTGGCCGGAAGCCGTCGTCGGCTGCGATTACGTACTGCACGTGGCCTCGCCCTTTCCGTCTGGCGCACCCAAGCACCAAGACGAATTGATCGTACCGGCCCGTGACGGGACGCTCAGGGTGCTGCGCGCCTCGCGCAACGCTGGCGTCAGACGCGTGGTGGTGACGTCCTCCTTCGCCACGGTCTGCCATGGCCACAAGTCACGAAAGGAGGCGTTCGACGAGACCAACTGGGCTGACGTCAGCAGCGGCGACGTTGATCCATATGCCAAGTCGAAGATTCTTGCCGAACATGCCGCTTGGGATTTCGTCTCCAAAGAAGGCGACGGCCTCGAGCTCTCTGTCATCAATCCGGTAGCCGTGTTCGGTCCGGCCTTGGGCCCGAACGTTTCGACCTCACTCGGCATCGTCAAGTCGATGTTGGACGGTGCAATGCCCGGCTGCCCACGGATCTATTTCGGCGCGGTGGACGTTCGGGATGTCGTCGATCTGCATATTCGTGCGATGACCCATCCCTTTGCCAAGGGCGAACGCTTTATCGCCTCCGCCGGCGATTGCATATCGCTGTATGACGTCGCCAAGCTATTGAAGTCGCGCATGGACGCGCACGCCCGGAACCTGCCACGCTTTCAACTACCGGACTGGCTGGTGCGCCTCGCCGCGCTGCTGGATCCGCGCGTGAAAGAGGCCATTCCCCATCTTGGCGTTGTAAGAAACGCGACCAGCGAAAAAGCCGAGCGCATGCTGGACTGGGCGCCACGTTCGAAAGAGGAGGCCATTGTTGCCAGTGCTGAAAGCTTGGTCAAAGGCTGGTCCAGACCGGCCTTGCAGTGATCGAAGGAAGAGTTGATACGATGTATCGGAAATTTCTGTTGTGAGGAGGCCGGCTCATGAAACTGACTGGCAATCTTGTTCCCCTTTCATTGTCCGATTCAGCGCTGACGGTCGCATCTGTCGAGGACTGTCGCGCCTTGGGCCGAAGCGTTGCCGCGCACTGGCTTGCCCATACGCCCTTGCCTCTGATCGATACGACCTTGACGATGGAACAAGCTGAGTGCGCAAGGTCCGAATTCCTGAGCTGTTTGCAGCCACTGCTTGGAGCGCCACTTGGGTATAAGGCTGCAGCGATCACACCGCCCGCCCAACGCGATCTCGGCATTCATGAGCCGCTTGGCGGTGCGTATCTTGCGGGTATGTTCCGCATGCTCGATGGCAACGACGCAGTCGTGGCAGCGGCTTATGGGACGCGGCCAATCGTCGAAGCCAAGCTCGTCGTCACCGTGCGCGACGAGGGGATCAATGATGCGCGCACCCCGGCCCAAGTGGCACGACACCTAGCTTACGTCCTGCCGTCAATTGAGCTTGGGGACAGCCTGGTACAACCGTCGCAGAAACTGACCGGGGCGATCTTGACGCTCTACAATGTCGGTGCACGCGCGATGCTGAACGGTCCGCCGATTGCGTTTGATACCATGTCACATGCCGATGCACTTCGAGAGCTGGTCGTAACGACACGTGACGGCACTGGAAAGATCCTCGAAGTCGAACGCGGCACGTCCATCATGGGTGATCCGCTTCAGGCCGTGTTGTGGATCATCCACGACCAGAACGCCCGCGGCGTACGTCTCAGGGCGGGTGACCGGTTGGGGCTGGGTGCGCTCTCGCGCGTCCGACCGGCGCCGGGGCTAATATTTGATACGACCTGGGAAGGGCTGCAAAAGGAGCCCGTGAAACTGACGGTCAGGTTCGAGTGATGCCAGTTTATTCCGAGCCCAAAATCATCGCCGCGTTTGACAATAGGCACCTTCCGCCGAATTGCTCCGGTGGAACCTGCACGATTTGTGGAGTAGGGATCAATTCGCGAGAGCGCGTTGTACGGCAGGCCGGGCATTGATCGCGTCGATCCAACGGTCGATGGAGGGAGTCTCCGTCAGTTGTCCGTTCGAGAGCCTCTTAACGTCGGCCAGCATGCCCGCCGTGGATGTGAAGGTCGGAATATCGGCAATCGTGTAGTCCTTCATCAAATATTCGGATTCGCCAAGCCGCTTTTCGAGCAGATGAAAAAGCCTGACAGCTTCGCTGACAAATCTGTCAAGCACGGCGGGCGGAGTTTCGTCGGCGCGATCGCCAAAATAGTGCACCTGTGGAAGGGTGGACCCGAGCCCCGTAACGGACCAGACCAGCCACGCCAGCGTTCTTGATCGATCGGGATAGAATGTCGGCAGGAAGCGACCGCATTTTTCGGCAAGGTGAATCATAATGGCGCCGGTCTCGAAAACTGCGGTCGATTGTCCGTTCGCATCGGTATCGACAATCGCGGGGATTTTATTGCCGGGCGAAATGGCCAGAAATGCAGGTTCAAACTGCTCTCGCTTTTCGATATCGACAAGTTTGCTTTGATAGGGAAGGCCGGACTCTTCAAGCATGATTTTGGCTTTTCGCGCGTTGGGGCCGGGATACGTGTAGAACGTTAGCATTGTATCTTCCTGTATTGGGTTGCGGGCAGATGAGCGCGTTCAAGCCGCGACGATTGCATTGCGAAACGATGGAAGGCCGATGATCTCGACCTTGTATCCATCCGGGTCTTCAACGAAGGCGATCTCGAGAGGATCGACTTTCATTGGCCCGGGTTTGCGAACCAGTTTCACGCCACGCGTCTCGAGCGACGCACAAAATTCATAGATATCCTCGACACCAATCGCGACGTGGCCATAGCCGTTGCCGATCTGGTAATTTTCATTCTGATCCCAGTTATGGGTCAGTTCGACGACGGCGGTTTCGTCTTCGCCTGCATAGCCGAGATAAGCGAGCGTGAAGCGGCCATCTTCGTAACTCTTCTGTCGCAGCAGCCTCATTCCGAGGTCTTTCGTATAAAAACTCAACGACTTATCCAGGTCCCGAACGCGCATCATCGTATGCAATACGCGCGGGCGGTTGGATGTTGTTCCCTCCATTTTTTTCTCCTTTGAGTGACAGGCCCGCAATGCTGCAACGCAGCTTGGATAAAATACGTTGACATCCCATTGGTTGGGATGTCAACTAATATTCGAAGCCAAACCGATCTGCCTAAAAGTGAGGTTGGAATCAAGCGACGCCCCGCAGCGTGACCGTCGAAACAGGGAAGGAAACATCATGTTCGTCAGAAATTGCTGGTATGTTGCCGCATGGAGCACGGAGCTCTCGCAGGACACTCCTGTTGCTCGCAAGATACTCAACGAGCCGGTGGTGATGTTCAGGACAGCCTCCGGAAAGGCCGGTGCTCTGGAAGACCGCTGCAGGCATCGCGGCCTGCCGTTGTCGGCCGGGGAGGTCGATGGTGAGGTCATTCGCTGCGGATATCATGGACTGGAATTTGCCGTTGATGGGGCCTGTGTGAAGGTTCCAGGCCAGGACTTGATTCCGTCCTCGTGCAAAGTGCGAAGCTATCCATTGGTCGAGCAGGATGCGGTGGTGTGGATCTGGATGGGCGATCCGGCTTTGGCCGACCCGTCAAGCATTGTCGAATATCCCTGGCATCGACCGAATTCAGGCTGGGCCTGGAAGAGCGACACTTACCTGATCAACTGCCATTATGAGCTGTTGCACGACAATCTCCTCGATTTGTCACACCTCGGTTACGTTCACCAGAAAACCATCGGCGGCGATCCGAATACCCACGTCAATGCTGAGATGAAAACGACGCGGGTCGATAACAACGTTCGTGTTGTTCGCTGGATGCGCGATTCCGTTCCGCCTCCAACCTACGTCAATGCCGTCGGCTTCACGGGGCGCGTGGACCGGTGGCAGGAAATTGAATTCTGGCCCGGAACTCTGCGCATCTGGACTGGCGCGACCGAAGTCGATAGCGGAGCCTATGAAGGCAAACGCGACGGCGGCTTCCAGCTTCGAATTTTTGACGGCATTACCCCCGAGACCGAAGATACGGCGCTCTACTTCTGGTCGTCCGCACACAACTTCAAGATTGATCAGCCGGATGTCACTAATCAAATTTTTGAAGAGATTGCGTATACTTTCAATGAAGACCGCTGTGTGCTGGAGCTTCAGCAAAAGCGGCTCAATGATGACCCGATGAAGAGCATTGTGGACATCAACGCCGATATCGGCGGCATCCAGGCGCGGCGCATCATTCAACGGCTGATCGAAAAAGAGGCCGCGACTGCCCCAACCGCGGTCGCCGCCGAATGAGCGCGGTTCAGTCCTGCAGAGATCAAGAGAGCATCGTGTGGCATCCCGTCTGCGCAGCCGCGCGCGTGACCGAATCCGATCCGGTTGCGGTCAAAATCGGGAACAAGCGCATTGCTGTTTACCGGCTACCGGACGGTGAGCTTTCAGCGCTGGACGATGTGTGTCCTCACGAGTTTGCGTTGCTGTCGAAGGGGTTTGTGGAAGATGGAGAGATCGAGTGCCCGTTGCACCAGGCACGTTTCGAGATTCGATCCGGAAAATGCCATGGACCTCTGGCCGACCGAGACCTTCACAAGTTTCCGGTGAAGGTCGAGGGCGGCGACGTCTACGTCGCCATTTAGGGGCGCCTATGGAAGAAGCGGGCAGGAGCGTGTGGACCAAACCATGAGGCCATACGACATCGTTATCGTTGGCGGGGGGCAGGCGGGTCGGCGCGCTGCGGAAGGGGCCCGTGCCGCGAACCCGAGTCTCGGCATTCTGATCGTGGGCGACGAACCGCACCTGCCTTACGATCGGCCGGCGCTCTCGAAGGCTGGTCTTCGTCAATCTGATTTCGAAACGCTGTGTATTAAGCGTGATGCGACGTTCTATTCGGCACAACGCATTGATTTGCTGCTCAACACCCGTGTCGCGCAAATAGACAGAAGCTGTTGCCGCATTGTCTTGTCCAATGGAGATGTTGTCGGTTTCGGATCGCTGGTTCTGGCGACGGGGTCTAGCAATAAACGCCTCAAGGTGCCCGCAACAGCTTCAGATCGCGTCCGCTATTTGCGGACGCTGGATGATGCACGGCTAATCTCGGCTCGTTTGGGGGCTGGGAAAAGGGTGGCGATCGTCGGTGCCGGGTTCATCGGATTGGAGGTGGCTGCGGTCGCCCGTGATCTCGGCTGTGAGGTTATTGTCTATGAAGCTGCGCCGCATGTTCTGGGCCGGGTCTTGCCGGCCGAGCTGTCCTCAATAGTCGAAGAGCTTCACACCAGCCACGGCGTCGTGCTTCGCCTGTCGGAGGCGATCTCGGACATTCAACTTGCTTCGCCAGGCGTTCGGATTGTGACGCCGAAGAGCAGTGATCTGTTCGATCTCGTGGTGGTGGGGATCGGCGTGAGCCCCAATGCCGGGCTTGCCGAGCAGGCAGGCCTCGTCGTGGATGATGGAATTGTCGTCGACCAAACTGGCAAGACGTCGGACCCCCGCATTTATGCCGCGGGAGAAGTCACCCGGCATCCCTCACCTGGAACCGGCCACAAGGTTCGTCTGGAATGTTGGCAAATCGCGGAAGAACAGGCCTTTGCAGCGGGTGCGAGCGCGGCTGGCGTGGCGACGCAGTACAACGCGATCCCCTGGTTCTGGTCGGACCAGTTTGGTCGCAACATCCAGGTTTTGGGCCTTCCGCATGCGAACGATCGGCTGGTGTTCCGGGGCGAGGCGGACGGGCCGAGAAAATGCGTTATTGCCTTGAATGACAAGAATCAGATGACCGGAATGATCGCATTTGACGCTGGCCGCGAAATCAGCGGTGGCCGCCGGCTCATGACTTCAGGGCGCGCCGTGTCCGTCGATCGCCTCACCAATCCTTCAATTGGCTGGAAAGAACTTCTGTCCTCGTGACTTCAGATACGCGCTGCTCTTCGACACCAGCAGCCCGACATTCTCCCGTCGTTTAAAATGAGGGTAAACCATGAAAATCCGACCGCTGATAATCGATTTTCCCCAGGCAAAGATCGACGATATCTTTCGACGTATCCGCAGCTTCGACTGGGCCGGCATGGCCGCGGCCGAGGGTTGGAGTAACGGAACAGACGTCGCGTTCCTGAGGGACCTGACGCAGTACTGGGTTGAGACTTACGATTGGCGCGCGTCCATCAAGGACATCGGTCGTTTCCATCATCAGCTTGCGACAATCGACGGCATCGACCTCCATTTCATCAGAAGCAAAACGGCTAGAACCTCTCAGGTCCCGCTGGTGCTGATTCACGGTTGGCCTGGCTCATTCTTCGATTTCCTGAAGATTGCCGATCGTCTCGGAGATGATGACGGGGAGGTCGTTATCATCTCAATCCCGGGATTCCCGTTTTCGGGAAGGCCCCCCGCTCCGATCGGGCCGCGTCTCATCGCCAATCTGATCGACAAGTTGATGGTGCAGGGATTGGGCTATCAACGTTACCTGGCGCACGGCGGCGATTGGGGAAGTATTATCGCGACACGGCTCGGTCATGAACATGCGGATCATTGCGCGGGCATTCACCTCACGATGGTGAGTGCGCGTCTTGTTGCGGCTCATGCTGCAAGCGAAGAGGACAAGGCCTGGCTTTCAGCCTTTATGACTCGCTTCGAGGACGACGGGGGATATTTTCGACTGCAGTCCACCCGGCCGCAAACGATCGGATACGCGCTGCAGGACAGTCCGGTCGGGTTTGCAGCCTGGCTGGTCGAAAAGTATGCCGCCTGGGCGGATGTGGCCCGTGATGCGGCCGGCAGGCCCGACCTGTTCAGCGCGATCAGCCGCGACGAATTGTTGACGAGTATCATGTTGTTTCTGGCTACTGATAGCGTTGCGACGTCGACATGGATCTATCGTGGCTTCGCACGCGAAAATCCGGTGGCGCTTCCCCCGGGAGAGCGAGTTAATGTGCCGGTGGCGGTGACGGCGTTTGCCGACAAGGCTTTTCCGATCACGCCCCGAGGTCTGGTTGAGAAGGTCTATAATGTCGTGGATTGGTCGGTTAAGGACAGCGGAGGACATTTCCCAGCTTTGGAGGTCCCCGACCTGCTTGCGGCCGAACTTAGGCGATTTATGAAAAATTATGCTCCGCTCCCGTGACGTTGAGCGTAGATTTCCCCCAAAAGGACGAATGGCATGTGTTCTACCGAGCGCCCCAGGCAAAAGGGGAAATTAAATCATTTCACTCCAGCTGAAGGGCCGGCCAAAAAAGCGCTCAATCTGGATCGCTATGCCACTTACTTTTTCACGACAATCACCAACAAGCTGTCGAATGGTGCCTCCAGGCTCTATCTCAAGGAGTTTCAGATTGGTGTCGTCGAATGGCGCGTGATCGCGATGCTGTGTATCGAGCCCCGCATTCCGGCGATGAGAATCACCCAGGTCATTGCAATCGACAAAGGTTCCGTCAGCCGCGCGGTGACGTCCCTGCATAAGCAGGGATACTTGCGTGAAATCGTCGATGAAGTCGATGAGCGACGAAAAAATCTGGAACTCACCGCGGCGGGGTACAAGCTTCATAACCGCATCATCAATCTTGCTCTCGAACGCGAGAGACGCCTGCTGTCCGGCTTTACCGACAAAGAGGTTGATGTTCTCCTCGAATTTCTCAGTCGAATTCTCGGCAATATGGCGAGCGTCAATTCCGTCGAGAACGAAGCGCGGCCGGCGAGGGCGTCTCCGGCGATCAAGGGTTTCGGCCGAAATGCCGGCAAGAATGCGCGTTAAAACGTCGGGACCCGTTGAATGTTCGGTACGACGGAATGCCGCCACAACGCTTCGTTATGGCTTCGTTTTGGTAACGGCAGCATCGGCAGTCACGAGCTGGTAGGCGCTCCAAGGTCTTAGCATGGGCGGAGAATATGGCACCAGCGCCACCTATCTCAGCGAGATGGCGCCAAGCGAACGCCGCGGTTTCGATCTGGTGGGCCTGACGGCCCACGCAGACAAATTCCCGGGGCAGTTGTCGGGCGGTCAACAGCAACGCGTGGCGATAGCCCGCGCGTTGTCGATGGACCCGATTGCTATGCTGTTCGACGAGCCGACCTCGGCGCTTGATCCGGAAATGATCAATGAAGTTCTCGACGTGGTGGTCGAGCTCGCGCAGGAGGGCATGACGATGATGTGCGTCACACACGAAATGGGGTTTGCCAGGAAGGTCGCGCATCGCGTGGTCTTCATGGACCAGGGCGCGATCGTGGAAGATGTGGCGAAGGAGGAGTTCTTTGAGAAGCCGAAATCCGATCGGGCAAAAGAATTTCTAGCGAAGATTTTGCGTTGACCTCGTGGCAAACCGCGGCGGATTTCGGGGATCTGGCAGATTCCTAAACCTCGCGACGTTTTCAACCAGCTCGAGCTGAAGGCTACGCCGCTGGCGAGAGCCGCGTCGCGTGGACGGCGATAACGCCGTGTGCCTGCCTCATCGTCAGCCATCTGAAGAGATTCCGGACGCCGGGGTGAGTCGCGATGAGACATTTCCGGTGCCGCAAAGATTGTCATCGCGTCCATCAAGGGCGGCGCCGCTCAGGCAGCGGCAGCAGGGTCAATAAAGTCGCTTGCATACAAGTGAGTTTGATGACAGGCTCGGTCTGGCTGTTGAGCGGGGGCATGATGGAAAAGTCGATATCCGCGGACGTTGGTCAGTTGCTTGCCGGGGAAGGCAGCGCGCCGCTGGCTCACACCATAACCCTGCGCTACGGTCTGGAAGACAAACCGTCTCCGACCGCGGCAATCCTGTTTGGAGCACAACATGTGCTCATCATGTTCTCCGCCATGGTGGCCTCGCCATTGGTCATCGGGCAGCTTCTCGGTCTTCCGGCGGAGTTGCGTGCCGCACTTATCACGGGCGTGATGCTGGGATGCGGGGTAGGGACCCTGATTTCGGCTTTGGGCGTTGGCTGGGTTGGAGCGCGCCTGCCGTTGCTGCTTGGTGCCTACACCGTTTATATCGGTCCGGTCGTTCAAATCGCCAAGACAGAGAGTCTGGGCGCAGCTGCAGGGGCTCTGCTGATCGGCGGAGTTGTGCTGCTGGCAATCAGCCCGATCATCGGCAAGATCCGCGGGCTTTTTCCGCCGATTGTCGTCGGATCGCTGCTGATTATTACGGGCCTTACATTGATAAAGATCGCGATGAACGTCGCTTTCGGAGTCAATACGTCCTACTTCGGACAGCCAATAACGGTCATATGTCTGCTGGCAAGCATCGTCCTGATCACAGTAATCGCGGCGCTGGGTAGTCAGTTAGTGAGGTCACTATCTATTTTGATTGCCCTGGTCGCGATTTACATCGTCGGTCTTCTGATTGGGTTGGGTAATTTCGCCAATGTGGCTGCCGCGCCTTGGTTCCGAGTACCCAGCTTCCTGCCCTACGGCATCGCCTGGCCGGGCGTCGGCGGCCTGACAACGATCATCATTTACCAGGTGGTCGCTGCGATCTACACCATGAGCATAACCATCGCGCTATGCGTGATGATCCAGGTGGAGCCGACCGAACGCCGCATCCGTGGTGCGGTGGCGGGAGATGGCTTGGGGTCGATGATCGCCGTCGTTTTCGGAGGCGTGCCTCTGATCTCCTACGATCAGAACGTCGGCGCTATCTCCTTGACCGGTGTAGCCAGCCGTTACGTTGTCGCGATATCGGGGGCAATGCTCGTCTGCATGGCGTTTTTGCCAAAGATAGGTGCGGTGGTCGGCATGATCCCTCCCTTCATGCTGGGCGGAACACTTGTCTTCATGTTCGGGATGATTGCCGTAGTAGGTATCAAAATCGTGTCACAGGCGTTGGAGGAGCAGCGTGACGTGCTGATACTCGCGGCCTCCGTCGGCCTCAGCATGGTCGTAAATCTGGCCCCTGCTCAGGTGTTCGAGGTCTTTCCGGCAGCACTCCGCATATTGGCCGCTGATGGAATTGTGGTCGGCATTCTTGTTGCGGTCCTGCTGAATTTGATGCTTCCACCCGGAAAGCGCGCCGTTGCTGGTTGAGCAACACCAGATAGGCACAGATCCAGGACGGGCGGAACATCGTCCGCGCATCTGGCTAGCCGTCGCCTGTCGGTCACTCTTCGGGAGCGTCGTCCTCGCTGGCGACCAAAAGGCTCAAAAGCGAGATCAACTGCTTGCGCTGGGTCGCTGTCAGAGGCGCCAAGGTTTGTTCATTGGCCCGGGTCCCCATTTCTATCGCGTTCCCGATCAGCATATGGCCTGCAGCCGTCAGGTCGATGATCACCCGCCGTCGGTCTTCCTTATTCTTGGCGATCGAGATCAGCTTTCTGGCCTTGAGCCGCCGGATCACGCCTACCATCGAAGCTGTATCCAGGCCGACTGACCGGCCAAGCTGATTTTGCGAACATGCCCCTGTGGTTCGGAGACGAGCCATAGTGGCGAACTGAGCTTGTGTGAGCCCCAGGTCCATATTCTTGAAGAATATGTCCGTGTGCTTCTGCATCGCCAGGCGAAGGCGGAAGCCGACCTGCTTGTCCAGATCGTAGGACGAGCCAGTGTCTGCCGGGAACGCCAGGACGGTTGCTTTTGGATTGACTTTCATTGCGTCCGATATGATTGGCTGGTCAATGAGCTAAGCGAGGCGGGTTGAATCCGCCGAGCGCGCCACTCTCAGATACGAGGCTATGACCGACGAGAACCATAAAATCTCCAGATCGGAGCCGTGAGGCCCGGCGAGTTGAAAGCTGAACGGTAGGAGCTCCGTCGAGCCGTCCGCTGGCTGGAGATCGGGCAGGGCCACGACAGGCGCTCCACACATATTCAACAGAAACGTTTCATAGATCATCGCACGCAGCACGGGAAGCTCCAATCCTCCGACTTTCACGGTTTTCTCATGAACTGCCGGAGGACAGGTCGGGAGTGTGGGCAAAAGCAATGCATCGACGCGCGCAAAGACGTCCGAAAACCGTCTCCTGGTCTCGCTAAGGACGTAACGCGCGTATTCGAGCCTGGACTCAGGGAGTTTGTCCGCCAGGTTCAAGGCGCGAACGGCAGCCGTGCCAAGCATGCTTCTCTCGCTGGCAGTCAGGCCCTTGTATACCCTTGATGCCTCCATCATCGTTATGATGCCGTGGGCTTCGATCGCCGCTTCACGCTCCGGCAGTTCGACCGGGACTACAGTGTGCCCCAGCGACCGCAGCAATTCCGCAATACGGGCGAGACCGCTTCTCACGGAAGCGCATCTGAAAATTGGCTGCTTCGCTTCAACACCGACGCGAAGGTACTGTCGCTTGGAGTGTTTGGGAATATCATGCGCGAAGCCCAACAGCACTTGGGACGCGTTAACCAGCAGATCGGACGAGCGCGCCAAGAGCCCAAGATGATCGAACGTCCGCGCCAGCGGCCAGACGCGACTAAGCGAGACCGCGTCAAAGCTCGGCTTAAAAGCGTATAGGCCGGTGCACGCTGCGGGAATCCGTATGCTACCGGCGGTGTCGGTTCCGATGGCGAAATCCGCTTCGCCCGAGGCCACCGCGGCCGCGGCTCCGCCGCTCGAGCCGCCGACGATGAGGTCCTTAGAGACGGGATTTGACACCCCGGGAGTCGTCACGCCGAAACCGCCAGCATCGGTACAAGTCGTGCCGACGATGACCGCCCCGGCGTCCAGCAGAAGCTGGACGGCGGGCGCCGTGTAGGGAGCCCGCCGGTGCAGGAACAGAGGATGTCCGGCGGTGAAGCGAAAGCTCTCCACCGCAATGTTGTCTTTGACCGCCAGCCTGGCTCCGTGAAGCAGACCATGGTCTGCCCCGGCCAGGATCCGGCGTTCCATAAAGCCGTCGGACGAGGTCATTCGGCGGCCTCAGGGTTCGATCAACGGTCGCGAACCCGATCCATCAGCGACTTTTCCTGGCCGCCATCGATCTCGATCATTGTGCCGTTGACGTAGTGGGTCAGCGGAGATGCCATCATCGCGACGAGGTTTGCGACTTCCTCGGCTTCAGCGATCCTGCCCATGGGGATTGACGAAGGCGCGAGCTTATCTGCTTCCTCGTAGGAAATTTTCATGTCACGCGACATGGCCTTGACAAGGCCGTCCCAGCGTTCGGTGCGGACCGGGCCAGGATTCACGGCAACAAACGAAATGCCGTGTTTGCCGTACTGACCGGCCAGCGATTTGGTGAGGTTTTGTCCAGCGGCGTTGGCAGCGCCCGGAGCGATCTCCCAGTACGACGGTTTGATGCCATCGTTTCCGATGAGATTGACCACGCGGCCGCCGCCCTGCTTGACCATGATCGGAATGGCGTAGCGCAGGCACCGGACATAGCCCATGAACTTCAACTGCAGAGCTTGATGCCAATCGTCTTCCGTAAGCGTCTCGATCACGCCACCGGGCGCAGACCCGGCATTGTTGATCATGATGTCGATACGACCAAGCGCCTCGGCCGCCTGCTTCACGAAATTCGCGGCATCCGCGTCCTTGGTCAGGTCGGCCGGAATGGCGACAATCTTTCGACCGGTCGCCTTGGTCAATTCGGCCGCAGCGGCTTCCAGCGGCTCCTTTCGCCGAGCGCAGATTGCGACATCGACGCCTTCGTTGGCGAGCACCGTCGCGATCGCGCGACCGATTCCCTCGCTGCCGCCCGTGACCAATGCCTTCTTGCCCTTGAGTTGCAGGTCCATCGTAGTTTCCCTTATGTTTGCTGACTAATTATCGGCGGAAAGTGCCGGAGTGGTCTTCTCGAAGCCGTGCCTTGAGAAGCTTTCCCATCGCGTTTCGTGGAAGTTCGCCAACCACGAAGATACGCTTTGGAGTCTTGTACGCGGCCAGGCGTGATCTGACGGCCGCGATAATTGAGGGTTCATCGAACGCTGAAGCGGGCATCGACAATTCGACGGCTGCAACGACCGCTTCGCCGAAGTCGGGATGCGGTACGCCGAAAACCGCCGCGTCCTTGACGGCGCCGACACGGCGGAGTTCTTCTTCTACCTCCGCTGGGTAGACGTTCAGCCCGCCCGATATGACGAGGTCCTTTTCGCGCCCGAGAATCCGAACGCAGCCAGTGTCGTCGATCTCGGCCAGGTCGCCTGTGATGAACCAGCCGTCATTGGTAAAGGCATCGACTGTCGCGGTCGGATTTCGCCAGTAGCCGGCGAAAACATGCGGGCCGCGCGTCTCCAGTACCCCAATGCCGCGCGGCGCACGGCGTCCGCTCTGGTCGGTTATTCGTATCTCGACCTCAGGTAGCGGCCATCCGACCCAACCAGTGCGCTCGGTATGGTCCCGAGGAACGGCGACAACGATCGCTGCCTCGGTCGAACCATATCGTTCTATGATATCGACGCCAGTCTTGGCGGCGAACTTTCGAGACAGGTCGACCGGAAGCGGCGCCGAGCCCGAAATTGCCAACCGAAGCTTTGCGACTGAGGAGATTGTGACGGAAGGCTCATCCAGCAGTCTGGAATAGTGGGTCGGCACGCCCATCAGGACCGTGCATCGGGTGAGCGCAGACAGCAGCGCCGCGACATCAAAGCCTGGCAGCAGAAGAACGGAGCCACCGGAGGCGATCATCGTGTTGATAGACGTAAGAAGGCCGTGCGCGTGAAAGATTGGAAGCGGATGAGCGAGCACATCATCCTTCGTGAGTTGCCACGCCGACGCAAGCGATCGGGCGCTGTGCAGTAGATTGTGGTGTGTTATCACGGCGCCTTTTGGCTTGCCGGTGGTGCCTGAAGTGTAGAGAAGTGCGGCTGCTCCTTCCGGGACCGACGTGATCCTCGCGGTTTCGAGGCGAGCAGATGATACGTCGCTTGCCGTCGACGGGATTACTTCAAGCCGTACGCCAGCGTTCCGGGCCAAAGGTTCCAGCCGACTGTGCTCGTCCGGTCCGCAGAACAGCAGTTTAGGTTGGGCGTCCGTCAGGAGCGAGCCGAGCTCGTGATCAGTGTAGGCGTTGTTCAGCGGATGGACGATGGCTCCCGCCCAAAGACAGCCATGGATGAGCAGAATGGCATCGACGCTCTTTGCAAGCCTGAAGGAGACGCGATCTCCCGGTACGACACCGAGCGAGGCGACCGCCCCGGCGAACCGCTTGATCCGATCGAGCGCCTCGCGGGTCGTCAGAGACTTGCCATCGGGCTCGACGTACAACACGGAGTCGGGATCGCGACCCTCATAGATATCCACTATGACGTTCTGCAGCTTGCCCATGCTCAGCGGCCGCGGAAGATGGGAGGACGTTTTTGGGCGAAAGCCGCGCGACCTTCCTCGTAGTCGAGGCTTGCGTCGGCGCGGGCGGCAAGTTCGAGGACTGCCGATGAGATGCCTGTTCCGTTTGCATGCTCCTGGATCGAAGCTTTGGCGGCTCTTTGGGTCAGAGGAGCGAGAGAGGAGGCTAGTTCGGCCAGTGTGTTCGCACACGTCGCGGACGCTCCGGGCGCCACTAATCGATGGATAGCGCCGAGTTCAAAGGCGCGGGGACCGGCCATGCGCGCGGCAAGGAGGAGCATTTCGCTGGTTGCGCCCTTGCCGAATATTCGAACGAAGCGGGAGATGCCCCGCGGATCGTAACCTAACCCAAGCCGCGCGGCCGGAACGGCGAAAAAGCTCTCCCTCTCCGCAACCCGAATATCGCATGCACATGCGAGAGACGCGCCTGCGCCGACGCATGGACCTGAGATGGCAGCAATGACGACCTGTGGCAGCTGCTCCAGGGCGCGGAGAGTGGACTCGACGAGGTCGTCGTAACTTTGTGCGTCGCTGCGCTTTCTCGCGCTGTCGAAGCCGGCTATGTCGGCTCCTGCGGAAAATACCGAGCCTTCGCCACGGATGACTAAGGTACGAAGCGTTGCGTCTGCCTGGGCACTGTCCGCAAACGATCGCAGTTCCTCCCACATGCCGGCGGAGATCGCGTTGCGGCGACCGGGATTGTCGAGAACAATTTCGGCTTTCCCGTCCGTGCGCCTGATGCGGATGTTGGCGGTCGTCACGGCTGGGTGTTCCGTGTCCTGTGCGACGTCCAGGCGTTCAGCGCAACAGCCGAGAAGAGTTCGGAAAGTGCGGAGTTTACGGCGTGCGGCTCCTCCAACGTGGTCGTGTGGCCGGTTCGAGGCACCACGACCAGCGCAGCCTGCGGCACGGTTCGTTTCAGAAACAGGCTTCCATCCAGGCAGGGATGGTCTTCGTCGCCAACCAGCACGAGGAGCGGCAGAGTGAACGCTTCCAGAAGCGGCTTTAAGTCCCAGAGAGTGGGGCGTTTCTGCTGGAGATTGCGCATGGTGAGCGCCGATCCCAACGGGGAATGCTGAGCCAGCATGGCCTCGAAGTCGGCGAACCCTCTGGGGTCTTTTGCTTCAAACGTCGCCCGCATCGGGAAGCGCGCATATTTGGCGGCGGCCTCGGCGATTGGCTCGCGTTCAAACATCTGCGCGATCTGCTCGCATGCCAGCGCCGATTGCTCGCGATCCTCCGGTTTGGATCCCCAGCCGCATCCGATTGCCGCGATGGACAGGCAGCGGTCGGGGTGATGAATACCGACGTGCAGCGCTGTATAGGCTCCCATCGAATGGCCCACGATATGCGCCTTTTCGATGCCTAGCGCATCGAGAACGGCGATGACGTCGGAACGCGCGAGGTCCTGGCTGTAGGACTCTGGCGACGTGGGTACGTCTGACGGCAGATAACCGCGCGAAGCGAAAGTCACGCAGCGATGCGTGCGCGATAAATGTCTTACCTGCGGTTCCCATGCGCGGTGATCACCCGCAAATTCGTGCACGAAGATCACCGGAACGCCGGAGCCGGCCTCTTCACAGTAAAGCCGAATTCCGTCTTCCGTGAGGACTTCCACCACTTGCGACCTCCAGATCTTGCCTGAGCACGGCTAAGGTCATCATAAAAGTCGCTTGTACACAAGTGAAAATTGGAAGAGCGTCGATTCAACCACTTCATACGCGTTCTGGCGGCGACGCTTCAGGTGCAGAAGAGGCTCGCCGACATGCGTTCGCCTTGCAGGCCTCACTGCGGCCCCACGGTTATTTCGGATTTGCATCAGCTGCTCGGCCCTGCAGCTTGTTACCGTGCGCATCGTCGGCGGGCAAAAGCGAGTCGCGCGCGTATTCCGAAGCAGCAATCTATGCGGCGGCCTGCCAGATACCGTCACTGACCTGCTTTCGGCCGATATCGCACAGCATGTCGTAGAATCGTTCAGCGGCGACGCTGAGGGAGCGTGTCTTGGGCCGCGCAACCATCCAGGTAATCGACATTTCCGCGATTGGGCTCGCCGACACCTTGTGCTGTTGAAGTAAAGTGCGGACCCCGCATAACGGCAGGATCGTATAGCCAAGCCCTGCGATCACCAGGTCGGTCATCAAGGGAAGGGTGTTGGATTCGAACCTTACGTTGGGGTGTAATCCGTGAACGCCCAGGCTGTTTTCGACCACCAGTCGGAGGCTATTTGGACGCGTGGTCAAAATCAACGGCAGCTCCGCCAACGTCTTGACCGCTATCTGCTTGCGCATCGATAATTTGGCATCGGGAGGGCCAACGAGCAGCATTGGTTCGCGACCGAGAGGTTTTGCGTCGACGCTATGCAGAGGCTCATTCGTATTTATGATGGCGACATCCAGCATTCCGTTGGCAATGAGATCGCGGAGCTGGCCGCTGGTCTCCTCAACGATACGGACTGCGATCCGTGGATAAACTACGCTAAAGCCCCTGATGAGCGGAATCGCAATCAGACCGCGCGGCGAGGGCGGAATTCCAAACGCTACTTCGCCCGATGGTTCAACGGAAACTGCCGCGACGTCGTGCTTCAGCAGCCGCATTTGCCGTTCGATGCTTTGTAACCCCTCATGCAGTTGTTTGCCGGCGTCGGTGAGCATCATTTTGCGACCGCCGCGTACAAACAACGGCGTATTGAATTCCTCTTCGATCGCCTGGATTTGACGGCTGAGCGTCGGTTGCGACACCCGAAGCGATTGCGCCGCGCTGCTGAGGTTTCCGTTCTCGATCACAGAGAAGAAGAACTCAATCTTTCGACTGTCCATCGTCGCCGGCTCCAGTTTCCGCCAAGTATACACTTATTGAATAGAATGTATCCTATAAATGCGATTGATGCATGGCAGACTTAGTGCTTAGAATTTGACTGCAGATATCTTCAAGCTCCGCTGCAACTATCGACGTCGCACCCTTCTCATTGTCGAAAAATGCCTCGGAAAATACCGGAGTTACCGACACCGCGGCTCCGGAATATCTGTTCGGCAGGATTCCTCTGAACTGAATCGAGGTCGTCTTCGACAGGGTGAATACGGTGGGCGGGATTGAAAATGCCGAGGTGCGGTCAGCGTATCTCGGCCGCTGAAGACTCCTGGATCTTGAGGAAGCGACGATGGACGACGCGATCGACGCGGCAGGGCAGGGCATCGGTTCAAGCGTCCTACGCAAGGAAGATGACCGGCATATGCGGGGCCGGGGGCGGTTTATTCCCGACTTCAAAATGGACGGCCTCAGCGAGGTTGCGTTCGTCCGCAGCCCGCTGGCCCACGCGCTCATCGTGTCGATTGCCAAACCTGCGGGAGCCGCCGGGTGGGTATTCATTCGCGACGATCTCGCGGGCGTGAAACCGATACGCTCGGTCATGCGTGCCCCGGGCTTCCGGGCGTCCGACCACCATCCGCTTGCTCACGGCAAAGTCCGCTTCGTCGGCGAGCCCATCGCTATGTGCGTCGCGCCGTCGAGAGCGCTGGCCGAAGATCTGGCAGAATCCGTCGATGTCCATCTGGAAGAGCTGACGGCCGTGGTCGACGCCAAAGCCGTGAATGGCGGTCCCTACGTGCACGACGAATGGGGTGCGCACACCTTTCTCGAGACCTCGAGTGATAACGGTATCGAGGAGATCGCGAAGGCCGCCGCCGTGACGGTCAAACGCGAATTCCATATGTCCCGCCAAGTGGTGAACTCCATGGAGGGCAAGGCGATCCTGGCTTATTGGGACGATCTCAAGAGCCAGCTGGTCGTCTACACTTCGACCCAGGTGCCCCACATGATCCGTACTGGCATCGCTGAGCATCTGGGACTGGATCAGGGTGCGGTCCGTGTCGTTGCGCCGGATGTGGGTGGCGGCTTTGGCTACAAGTGCGTGCTGCAGGCGGAAGAGCTCTGCATCGCGTGGCTTGCAATGACTTTTCGGAAGCCATTTCGTTGGACCGAAGACCGGCGCGAGCACCTGACGTCAGGCGCCAACTGCCGCGAACATTTCTATTCGGTGACCGCCTATGCCGACGTCCGGGGCAAGCTGCTTGGCATCGATGCGGAGATCACCGTCGATGCCGGCGCTTATTCGGTATGGCCGTTTACGGCGTGTCTCGAGGCGACGATGGCCGCCGGCCATTTCCCTGGCCCTTATGCGTTCAAGGGCTATCGTTCGAAGTCCTGGTCCGTCGCCACCAACAAACCGGCGATCCTGCCGTATCGTGGGGTTGCTCGAACCGGCATCTGCTTCGCGATGGAGTTGACGATCGATGCCGTGGCGAGGGCCGTCGGCCGTGAACCCTGGGAGGTGCGTCGCGAGAATCTCGTTCCGGAAGACGCGATGCCCTACGTGAATCCGACCGGCAAGGTCTACGACAGCGGAGACTATCGTCGAAGCCTCGACATCGCGGTCAAGGAGATCGATCTCCCCGCGGTGCGCCGAAAGCAGGCCGCTATGGCAGACGGTGGGCATCTGATCGGAGTGGGATTCGCGAACTACATCGAGATGACGGCACACGGCACCAAGCTGTTTGCGGCCGTGGGCCTTCCGTTCGTGCCCGGTGCGGAACCGGCGACGTTGCGCTTCACGCCAGACGGCGGATTGGAAATCCGCGTCGGCGTGCAGTCGCACGGACAGGGCATGGAGACGTCGCTTGCGCAGATCGCGCATGAGGTGCTCGGCATCGATCTTGGCAAGATCGCCGTCGTTCACGGAGATACCGAGCTGACACCGTTCTCCACCGGGACCTACGCGTCGCGTTCGATCACGATGGCGGGCGGCGCCGTCGCGGAAGGGTGCAGGATCCTGGCAGAGCGGATGCGCCCGATCGCGGCCCACCTGCTGCAGTGCGGCGCCGACTCGGTCGTGCTGCGAGCGGGGACGTTCTACGGGCCGTCGGGCAATATCTCGGTGCCGGAAGTAGCCCGTACCTGGTACATGCGGCCCGAACAGCTTTCGGGAGAATTGTCGGTCTGCGGCCTGGAAGTGCTGGGCCTTTACAGGCCGAAGGTCGACACCGGGCAATACAGCTACGGGACGCATGCGGCGGTCGTTTCGATCGACCGTTTGACCGGCGCGCTCCGGATTCTCGATTACGTCATCGTCGAAGATTGCGGCCGTCGCGTTAACCCTCTGATCGTGGCCGGGCAGACCTATGGAGGGGCCGCGCAAGGCATCGGTACCGCCCTGCTGGAGGAGATGCAGTTCGACACCAACGGTCAGCCGCTTGCATCGACGCTGGCCGACTATCTGATGCCGGGCGCCGCGGAAATGCCGAATATCCGGCTCCATCACATCGAGACCCTGTCTCCGAACACGGCCTACGGCATCAAGGGCGTCGGCGAGGGCGGAGCCATTCCTCCACCGGCGGCCATCTTCAACGCAGTCAACGACGCGTTTGCCGGCACTGGGGTGGAAGTTAACACGACACCGCTGACGCCCCGGCGGCTATACGGCGCGATTGAACGATGGGAACTCGGGCGCCGGGGAGCAGGCGCGTGAAGCCGGCTCCGTTCGAATATTGGCGTGCAACTTCGATCGATGAGGCCGTGCAGGGGCTCGCGGCGAGTGCCGGGACGGCCAAGATCATAGCCGGGGGACAATCGCTCGGTCCGATGTTGAACTTGCGCCTCGCCCGCCCGAGCGTTTTGATCGATATCGCCGGCGTCACCGAACTCAAGCGCGTGCAGGATGTTGGCGGTAAACTCTTCATCGGCGCCGGTACGACCCACGCGGCGATCGAGGACGGAGTCCTGCCTGCGTCGGCCGCAGGGCTCATGCAGGCCGTCGCCCGACGCATCGCCTATCGGGCGGTCAGAAACCGCGGAACGATCGGCGGCAGCCTCGCGCATGCGGATCCGGCTGCGGACTGGATACTGGCGTTGACCGCTCTGGACGCGGCAGTTTCCGTTCGAGGCCCGAACGGAAAGCGTTCAGTTCCGGTGCAATCGCTGATGCGCGCGCCGTTCACGACGGTCCTCGCGGAAGACGAACTGATCGTCGGTATCGAGACGGACAAGTTGTCGTCCACGGCGGTCTGGTCGCACCAGAAATTCAGCCGGAAGGTCGGAAAGTTCGCCGATGCGGCCGCGGTGGTGGTCCTGGATGACACAAGCGGTTTCTGCCGTATCGTTCTGGGCACTCCCGATGCGCCGCCGGTCGTTATGCGGTCCTTGGCGGAAGCGCTTTTGTCGGATTCGAAACGACGGCTGCCGCTCGATGCTATCTACTCGGCTGTCCAGACGGCTGGCACTGCCGCCGATTCCTTCGATATTCAGCTTCAGACTACGGTCCTTGCCCGTGCCATCGAGAAATTGGTCCTTCAATGACCCAAAACATTTCCACCTCGATCAATGGGGCGCAGACCGGCGGGGACGTCGATCCGCGTACGAGTCTCGGTGACTTTCTCCGAGACGACTGTGGACTGACCGGTACGCATCTTGGGTGCGAGCACGGCGTTTGCGGCGCCTGCACGGTGATCGTCGACGATGCGCCGGTGCGCTCATGCATTCTCTACGCTATCCAGACCGACGGCCGTAAAGTTCGAACCATCGAAGGCTTCGACGACGACGAGGTGATGGCGCGCCTTCGCAAGGCCTTCTCGGTCCATCATGCCCTGCAGTGCGGCTTCTGCACGGCGGGGATGTTGATCACGGGTCGGGATATCATCATACGGTTGGGTGTGGTGGATGAAGACCGCATCAGGGAGGAACTTGCGGGCAATCTTTGCCGCTGCACCGGTTACGTAGGCATTGTGAAGGCAATTCAGGATGTGGCCATTCAGATGGAAGGGCCGGCCAAGACCAACCTGACGCCTCCTGCGACCGCGGCAATCACGCCGAACTTGGTGGCTCCGCCGATCGACGCGAGGCCGGTCGAGAGATCGGTAGCCGCCGCCGTTGCGGTGCCCGCTGGCGCGGTCGCCAAATCCGCGGCCGGCGGGTTTTCCGTGAATAGGACCATAGAAATCGCATACCCGGTCAAACAAGTCTGGAAGGAATTCGAAGATCCGTATGCTATCGCAGCGTGCTTGCCAGGAGCCGAACTGACTGAAACAGATGGAGACCGGCTGCATGGCCGCGTCGGGATCAAGATGGGGCCCATCAAAGCACATTTCGTAGGTGAGGCTTCGTACACGCGGCACGAGCTGAACAAGACTGGGTCGGTGATCGGCGGGGGCAGGGACTCGCTTTCGAACTCTCGCGCATCTGGCGAACTCCAATTCAAGATGTCGTCGGGTAAGCAAGAATCGACCGTGCTGGACATCCAGCTGACGTTTACACTGCAGGGTATGTTGGCGCAGTTCTCACGGCCGGCCATCGTCAATGATTTCGCAAGCTTCATCATCGAACAGTTTTCTGAAAATCTGGCGCGCCGTCTACAAAGTCGCGGCAATGTCAGAAAAATCAGTGCGGACGGCCTGAGTCTAAGTGGCTTGCTGCGATGGCAAGCTGCTCGCCTGTGGAGAAGATTGCTGCGCAGATCCGGTGGTTGACGAACGAACGCACGATAGCCGAACGGTCTTCGCTGATCCGTTCGTAGCGGCAAGATTGGGATTCGCGCTCAGGCAAAGCCGCCTCACAAAATGTTCGCGAGTTGACAAGCCTCGCAATATCACTAGTATACAAGCGATTAATGTCGATCTGAACGGAGGCCATTTCATGCCGCTGCGCTCAACCATTCTCGCGGTTAGCCTCCTCGTTTGCTCGATCTCTGCGGCGGTAGCTCAGAGTGAGCCATCATCGATAGTGATCGGGGTCCTCAACGACATGTCAGGCAATTTTGCCGACCAGAGTGGTCCGGGCTCCCTTGTTGCCGCCCAAATGGCGATCGATGAAGTCGGTGGAACGGTGTTAGGCAAGCCGATCAAGGTTCTCGGAGGCGATCACCAGAACAAGCCCGATATCGCCTCCAGTCTTGCTCGGCGTTGGTACGACCGCGAAGGTGTCCAGGTGATTGTCGACATGCCGAATTCCGGAACGGCGCTCGCCGTGCAGGAGATCGCAAGGAATTTGAAGCGGATCAACATCACGACAACAGCCGGCTCGTTGGCTCTTACCAACAAGAGCTGCTCTCCAACGTCCTTTCATTGGATGTGGGATACCTATTCCAACTCCTACGGTTTGGTGAAGGCGCTGGCACGCAAGAAGCTCGATACCTGGTTCTTCATCACTGCCGACTACGCATTCGGCCTCGCGCTCGAATCAGACTTCCGGAAAGCGATCGATCAGACAGGTGGCAAGACGTTGGGAGCTGTGAAGCATCCGGTGGGAATGCAGGACTTTAGCTCGCAGATACTGTTCGCCCAGGCATCGAACGCCCGTGCGGTCGTTGTGGCAAGCGGCGGTAACGACATCGTCAACACGCTCAAGACCGCCAACGAGTTCGGTCTGCAGAAATCAGGCGTTACGTTCGTGGCACCCGCGACGTTTCTCACGGACGTAAAAAGCATGGGCCTCGATATCGGACAGGGCCTGACTTACATCACCGGCTTTACGTGGAACTACGACGACGAGAGTCGCGCTTTTGCAAGGAAGTTTTTCGAACGCCACAAGGCTATGCCGACGATGGGGCAGGCCGGCGTGTACTCGGCAGTTCGCCACTATCTCCGTGCGGTTGCCGAGGCCAAAACGGTAGACGCGGACCTCGTCGCCGCGAAGATGAGAGAAATGCCTGTTAGCGACGCGGTCATTCGGCACGGTAAGATTCGGGATGACGGACGCTTGGTACATGACATGTATCTGGTAGAGGTGCCGCGTAAGGGTGACACGCAGGACCCTTGGGATCTCGAGCGCGTCCTGGATACGCTACCGGGTGATGAGATCTTTCGACCGCTAAGCGAGTCCGAGTGCTCACTCGTAAAAAAATGAAGAACCCTCGCTCGCGCCGAACGTCTTGACGGCGGATACGGTCTTGGCGCGAGGGCTTTGCCCGTCTCGACCTGGTTCCGTTTGTGCTTCGATCTGAAGGATCGTTTGGAAAGCGTCCTTCTCAAGCACGCAAGAAATCCATGAAGGGTTTCTCCCGAAGACTGGCCGCTGGACTGTAATCCGGCGGTCTTGTTTTTGGTGCTTGTTCCGTAGGGGAGCGCCTGGCATCCACTCCATTGCTGCAAAAAGTCCGGTTGGCAAGATCACTTGCATACAAGTGAATTGGCGTATACCTTCTCTTCTCAATTCCGGCCCGTGCAGGACGCTTGCGATCACCCGAATTGTCCGACCGACGGAAGAAGCGATGCATCTCAACGGCACACTCTTCAAACGATGGAGACGCGGCAATGGTGGGCGGTCGATCAGCGGCGAAGAAGTTTGAAGCCATAGTCGGTGCTGTTGCATTGGCGACGGTGGCGGCATCGATTCCGCCGACATTGGCAGCGGAAATGAAGCCGGCGCTCGTTTATGCCAATGGCGGAAAATTCGACAAGTCCATGAATGAGGCTGCTTACGGCGGCGCTGAGAAGTTCAAGAACGAGACCGGCATCGAATATCGCGACTTCGAGCCGACAGCAGAGGCGCAAGGCGAGCAGGCCATCCGCAACTTCGCCAGCCGGGGCTTCAATCCGGTTGTCGTGGTGTCGTTCTCGTGGACATCTGCCGTGCAGAAGGTCGCTGCCGAATATCCGGATACAAAGTTCGTGATTGTCGATGCCGTCGTCGATCTGCCGAACGTGCGCTCGGTGCTCTACAAGGAGCAGGAGGGCTCTTATCTCGTTGGGCTTCTCGCGGGCATGGCCTCCAAGACAGGCAAGGTTGGCTTCGTTGGCGGCATGGATATCCCGCTGATCCGCAAGTTCGGCTGCGGTTACAAGCAGGGCGCCCGTGCCGCCAATGCCGACATCAAGGTGTTGCAGAATATGACCGGCACGACCCGTACGGCCTGGCGGGATCCGGTGCGCGGCGGCGAACTCGCCAAGAACCAGATCGACCAGGGTGTCGACGTGATCTTTGCGGCGGCGGGCGCCACGGGCCTCGGCGTGTTGCAGGCTGCCGCTGACAATGGCAAGCTGTCAATCGGCGTCGATTCCAACCAGAATTTCGTTCATCCGGGCTCTGTTTTAACCTCGATGATCAAGCGCGTGGATTTGACGGTCTACAATGCCTACGCCGATTTCCGGAAGGAAGCGTTTACGGCGGGTAAGCAAACCCTCGGCGTCGCGGAGGGCGGTGTCGGCTATGCCGTCGATGACAACAACAAGAACCTCATAACGCCTGAGATGACCGCAGCCGTCGAGAAAGCGAAGGCCAACATCATCTCCGGAGTGGTCACTGTCCACGACTATATGTCAGACAATTCCTGCCCGGACTGATCGCGCAACGGACGCGCATGATGAGGTAAAGTCGTCATGCATCCTTCATTGGAGAAGGCCGAAGAGTGAACCAAGATCCTGCGATCGAGCTTGTTGGCATCGACAAGAAATTCGGCACGGTCCACGCCAACAAAGACATCAATCTGACCGTCGCCAAGGGCACGATCCACGGCATCGTTGGGGAAAACGGTGCAGGTAAATCGACCCTGATGTCGATCATCTACGGTTTCTATCATGCCGACCGCGGCGAGATCCGCGTCAACGGCAAGCCTGTGACTGTCCGCGACAGCCAGGCAGCGATCGAAGCCGGTATCGGCATGGTGCATCAGCACTTCATGCTGGTAGAAAACTTCACGGTGCTGGAAAACGTCATGCTTGGCGCCGAAGGTGGCGCGCTTCTGGCCAAGGGCATTGCGTCGGCGCGGGCTGAACTGAAGCGTCTTGAAGACGAGTACGGCCTGGTGATCGATCCGGACGCGATGATCGAGCAACTCCCGGTAGGTCTGCAGCAGCGCGTTGAAATACTCAAAGCCATGTATCGCGGCGCGGAAATCCTGATCCTCGACGAGCCGACGGGCGTATTGACGCCTGCTGAAGCTGATCACCTCTTCCGCATTCTCAAGGTGCTGCGCGACCAGGGCAAGACGGTGATCCTGATCACCCACAAGCTACGGGAGATCATGGCGATCACCGATACGGTATCCGTCATGCGCCGCGGTGAAATGGTCGCTACCCTAAGGACCGCCGAGACGACGGTCGAGGAACTGGCGGAACTGATGGTCGGCCGCCGCGTGCTTCTGCGCGTGCAGAAAGGCGAGGCCAGTCCGGGTGATATCGTATTGTCGGTCCGCAATCTGTCGGTCAGGGACAATCGCGGTGTCACCATGGTCGATAACGTTTCCTTCGATGTGCGTGCTGGCGAGATAGTCGGCATTGCGGGCGTAGCGGGCAATGGTCAGTCGGAGCTGCTCGAAGCTATTGCCGGGATCCGAAAGCCGACCTCGGGCGAAATCGTCCTCGACGGCAAGACCGTCGACCAGACTGATCCGGCAGGACTGCGAGAAATGGGCCTCGCGCATATTCCGGAAGACCGCCACCATATGGGCCTCGTGCTGAAATTCGAGGAATACGAGAACTCCGTCCTCGGTTATCACCGTAGCCCGGCCTACAGCAAAGGCCCGCTGCTCGATCTTGAGGCGATCCGCAAGGATGCGACGGAGAAGATTGAGAAATACGACATACGTCCGCCGAATCCGCGGCTGAAGACTGCGAATTTTTCCGGGGGCAACCAGCAGAAAATCGTTGTCGCCCGCGAGATCGAGCGGGACCCGAAGATGCTGATCATCGGGCAGCCAACCCGCGGTGTCGACATCGGCGCCATCGAATTTATCCACCGCCGGATCATCGAGATGCGCGATGCGGGCAAGGCGATCCTGCTGGTCTCTGTCGAACTCGATGAGATCAGGTCCCTTTCAGACCGTATCCTGGTGATGTTTGCGGGCCATGTCGTCGGCGAGAAGACGCGCGATGCCGATGAGCAGACCCTAGGCCTGATGATGGCCGGAATTGCCGCGTGAGAAGCTCATGAGCGCAGCTTCGGTACAACTCCCGAACTGGATCACCTATGGGTTGATGCCGATCCTCAACCTGACCCTCGCCTTCGTTATTTCTGGTCTCCTGATCTGGCTGATCGGCGAAAGTCCGATCAATGCGCTGGTACTTCTTCTGCGGGGCGCGCTCGGTAATGGCGAAGGCGTCGGCTTCACGCTTTTCTATGCCACCAGCTTCATCTTCACAGGCCTATCGGTAGCGGTAGCCTTTCATGCCGGCCTGTTCAACATCGGCTCGGAAGGGCAGGCTTATCTCGGTGGCCTCGGCTGCGCGCTGGTTGCGCTGGCGCTCGACCAATACGTTCCGTGGTACGTCACAGCGCCCTTTGCCGTCGTTGGTTCCGCCATATTCGGTGCCGCTTGGGCTTTGATTCCCGCCTGGCTGCAGGCCAAGCGTGGTAGCCATATCGTCATCACCACGATCATGTTCAATTTCATCGGCGCCGCGCTCATGGTGTACCTGCTGGTGAACGTGTTGATTGTTCCGCGTATGATGGCGCCCGAGACCCGCATTTTTCTGGATGGCGGCCGGCTTCCGAGGCTCGATTGGCTGATGGCGATGTTCGGGCTGAGGCTGGGGCCGGCACCCTTCAACGTCTCCTTTCTCATTGCGCTCGTCATGTGTTTTCTCGTGTGGTTGCTGATCTGGCGCAGCAAGCTTGGCTACGAGATGCGCACGCTTGGCGCCAGCCCATCTGCGGCCGTCTATGCCGGCGTACGCTATGTGCGCACGGTCGTCGTCTCCATGCTGATCTCCGGCGGTCTCGCTGGCATGATGGCGCTGAACCCGGTGCTGGGTTCTGCCGCGCGTCTGCAGGTGGAGTTCGTCGGCGGCGCGGGCTTTGTGGGTATTGCGGTTTCCCTGATGGGACGCAACCATCCATTCGGAATTCTTCTTGCCTCCTTGTTATTCGGCATTCTCTATCAGGGAGGAAACGCGCTCTCCTTCGACATGCCGGGCATCTCACACGAGATGGTTCTGGTGATTCAGGGCCTCGTCATCCTTTTTGCGGGAGCCCTCGAATACATGTTCCGTCCCGCGCTGGTGCGGATCTATCAAAATCTTGCGCGAAGGTGAGGGCCCGAATTGGATTATTTTGATATCCTCATCAGCATCCTCGGTTCGTCCATCCGGTTGTCGATCCCGCTGATTTTCGCGGCGTTGGCCGGTCTCTTCTCGGAGAGTGCCGGCGTGTTCGACATCGGGCTCGAGGGAAAGATGTTGGCGTCGGCATTCGCCGCGGCTTGCATCGCCTATACCGCCGATTCAGCATGGTTGGGTCTGCTCGCCGGCATTGGCGCGTCGGTAGCACTTGGTCTCGTTCATGGTTTTTCTTCGATCACCAATCGTGGCAATCAAATCGTTTCAGGCGTTGCCATCAATTTCTTTGTCTCGGGCATTACGATCGTGCTCGGCCAGGCTTGGTTTGGGCAAGGCGCGCGCACGCCGCAATTGACCAGCGCTGGCCGCTTTGCGCCGATTATCCTCCCGGGCACCGATGCGGTTAGGGGCGTCCCGGTGATCGGTTCGCTTTATGCCAACGTGATCTCTGGAAACAGCCTTTTGACCTATCTCGCGTTCGCCGCTGTACCGCTGTCCTGGTGGATCCTCTACCGGACGCGCTTCGGCCTGCG
This sequence comes from Bradyrhizobium sp. LTSP885, assembly GCF_000938305.1. Classification (GTDB taxonomy): domain Bacteria; phylum Pseudomonadota; class Alphaproteobacteria; order Rhizobiales; family Xanthobacteraceae; genus Bradyrhizobium. The sequence continues at coordinate 114,733 of NZ_JYMT01000012.1, read as the reverse complement.
TCTGCGTGCCGTCGGCGAAAATCCGGGTGCTGTCGATACGGCAGGAATCTCGGTGAGCTGGCTGCGCTATCGGGCCGTCATCTGCGCTGGTCTGCTCTGTGGGTTTGCCGGGGCCTATCTGTCGATCGTCCAATCGGCAGCTTTCATTCAGGATATGTCGGCCGGCAAGGGCTATATCGCACTGGCGGCCCTGATTTTTGCGAAGTGGAAGCCGGTGCCGGTGATGTTTGCATGCCTGCTATTTGGCTTCCTCGACGCACTTTCCAACTTCATGCAGGGCCGGCAGGTGCCGCTGATCGGCGAGGTGCCGGTGCAGATTTTCCAGGCGCTGCCTTACGTGTTCACTTGCGGTCTGCTCGCCGGCTTCGTCGGCGTCGCAACTCCGCCCAAAGCTGGCGGTATCCCCTATGTGAAGGAACGCTGATGGCCAAGAAAATCATCATGGACGTCGACACCGGAACCGACGACGCGGTTGCGATCATGCTGGCGGCGCTGCATCGGGATCTGGATCTCGTTGCTGTTACGACAGTCAACGGCAACGTGCCGCTCGAGCAGACCACCGATAATACACTCAGGGTGCTGGAGTGGATCGGCCGTGGCGATATTCCGGTCTATGCGGGTCTCAACAAGCAGGTTGCCCGCCAGGACTTTCCCACGCCGAGGGCGTCGAAACGGGATTCAAAGGTTCACATGCCCATCTTGCCGCTGCCCGCGCCCACGGGCAAGAGGCAGCATAAGTCGGCACCTCAATTCTTGATCGAGGCGTTCGCCGCGGATCCCGGCTTAACGTTGGTGGCTGTCGCACCGCTTTCAAACATCGCGACCGCGATCGCCCTCGACTCGTCTTTCGTCGAGAATGTATCCGAACTGATGATCATGGGCGGCGGTATTACGCGCTCCAACATGACCGCTTCGGCCGAATTCAACATCTGGGCGGATCCTGAAGCGGCCGCGGTGGTATTTTCCGCAGGTTTCAAGAAAATTACCATGGTCCCGCTAGATGCAACACATCAGGCAACCATATCTGAAGATCAGTGTGCAGAATTTCGAATGTTGAAAACACGTGCGGCCAATGCCGCGGCCGAGCTGATCGAATTTCGCATCAATGGCTACAAGACTACTACCATCGGTCCGGTGCCGGACAACGCTCCTGTGCACGATGCTCTTTGTATCGCCGCGCTTGTCGATCAATCGGTGATAGAGACGCGGCGCGTGAATGTCGTTGTTGAAACCACCGGCGACTACACCGTTGGATGTACCGTTGTGGACCACAGACATTTAACCAAGCGAGAGCCGAACTGCGACGTCGCATTCAATGCAGATGGCAAAAAATTCTTCGAAATAATGCGGTCGACGTTCGCGTAGAGCAACCCCGTCCGACATCGTCAAAACTCATTCGGAGCTCGCACCATGAACCTTGGTCTTTCATTGCCCGCCTTGCTGCTTGCGCTCGTCTTTGAAGTAGCGTCGTGCCGGGCCGAAGGCCTTGCCCCGAGCTGGTTGCATGAGGGAGCCCGTACGCATGTCGACGGCCAAAGTGATGACTTGGTAACGGGAGGGCTTGGCGCCGAGGCAATGCTGGGCTCTCCACCGGCGTATGCCGACCCGGTTCATCCGACCGCCGCTGAGCTGAGGCGTGCAGCGTTATTCTACAAAGGCAGCTCGGGGCAGGGTTTCGGGCGGCTATTCGGGCCCAACATCAACGCAGAAACAGGCGAAGTATATTCGGACGGTGGAAAAATCGCGGGAGCCGAAATCCTGGCGTTCGATGATGACGGCTCGGGCCGGCAGAACGTAGCCATGTTGCTTCAAATTCCCGTGAATTTGTCCGTCGAGCGCCGCTGCCTCGTGGCCGTTCCCCTCGCTGGATCCTCGGGTCTCTTCAGGGATATCGTCGATTTCGGGTTCTGGGGGCTCCGCCATCGCTGCGCGGTGGTTTACACCGACAAGGGGCACGGCAACGGCTTTCATCTTCTTGAGCCGGACACTGTGAACCTGCTCGATGGACGACAGGTGCCGGCGTCTGAAGCCGGCAAGACCGCGCAGTTCAGGGCGGACTTCGATGACGCCGCACGCCGAGCGTTTCTTGCCGAGCGGCCAAATCGCGTAGCGTTCAAAGCGGCCCACTCAAAACAAAACCCGGAAAAAGACTGGGGCGAGGACGTTCTCCACGCGATCCGGTTTGCGTTCGTAGAGCTCCAAGGGCGAGATCCGGCATTTACGCGGGAGAACACGATCGTCATCGGCACAGGTAGCTCGAATGGCGGCGGTGCGATCTTGTACGCGGCAGAAAAAGACACGGAACATCTGATTGATGGCGTGGTGGCGCGCGAGCCGCAGGTTCAGTCAAGAAAGGATGATCGGGTCGTCGTCGCACGCGGCAGCGTAGAACGGCGCGGCAGCGGCCGAACGCTTCTCGACTATTTCAGCTTCGGTAACCTATATCAGCCTTGTGCGGTGCTCGCGGTTCGCGACATTCCGCTTAAGGAACGGGTGCCGTACGCAGCCAATCGCTGCCAGTCGCTCCGTGATAAGGCTCTCCTCACTGCCGATACGCTAGAAGGCCAAGCCAAAGAAGCGCTCGACAGGATGCACGATTACGGCTGGGATCCGGAAACAGATGTCGGACACGCCTTTGGTTACTTCGTCGCGCCTGATGCGACGGCAACGAAGTACTCCAACGATCACGGTCGTTTCGACGTGCGTGACCGACTCTGCGGCTACAGCTATGGCGCGGTCGACAAGGACGGTCGGCCGATCCCTGTTCCCGAAGCGCAGGCGGCTCAGAACTTCGCTATCGCGCCGGGCGGAGCACCGGCTGGCGCAATCGACGTCATCAATGACGATGATCCGACAGGACCGCGGCGGAGCTGGCTCTCGATGTCGCGAAGTACCGGGAGGCAGGATTTCAATCTCGACGGAGCGATCTGCATCCGTGACCTTGTTACGGGTCATTCTTCCAGCGCGCAGCGGGTGCAGGCCGGTATCGGCGAATTCCTCGCGTCGGGTAAGCTGGATGGGAAGCCGACGATCATCGTTCACGGACGCAATGACGATCGCGTTCCCGTAAGTTTCTCATCGCGCCCCTATGTCGGCCTCAGCAGCTTGATGGATGGCGAGAAGTCTCAACTCAGTTACATAGAGGTGACCAATGCGGAGCATTTCGGGACAGACCTACCGGGCTTCGACTCCCGCATGGTACCGCTTACCCTCTATCACCTCCGCGCACTCGACCTGATGTGGGCGCATCTTACGAACAAGTCCGAGCTCCCGCCAAGCCAGGTCGTCAGGACAACACCTCGCGGTGGAGAACCCGGCAAAGCTCCTCCTTTGCAAATGCCGAACGTACCCCCAATTTCGCAGCATCCTTCGCATAGTGACGTGATCAAAGTTGAGAGGGGCCGCGTCGCTATTCCAGATTGATGGCAACACAATCAGTTGTCTGCGGGATGGGCGATTCATCCGCCCCCCTCAATTCTGGCTCATAACCCGAAGGTCACAGGTTTAAATCCTGTCTCCACAGCCGCGCGTTCCCGGTACCGGAAAGAAGCAGCCCGCCTTTGGCGGGCAGTCGATATCGCACAATGCTTGCCCAACGGGCTCGCCATGTTCAGCGGCACGTTCGCCGCCGAGGGCGGTATCCGCCCCGCGGCCCGCTTCGACCATGAAATCGAAGAACGATCCTAAAGCGCAGCATTAGTCACGGCTATGACGTCGCAACGCTGCCGTGTGCTCGGCTGAGAGGCCGAGAGATAGCAAGTAGCGAGTGGGACTGCTCCGGTCGCCCGGGCAGATATGTTGCGCCAAGCGACGGCCTCGAAATAAAGGTGCGCAACTTCGCATTTTGGCGATGGCGTTGGGAGTAACGCAAAGCTTGTCAGCAGTACCGTTCTAAGGGCAGCCGCTGCCAAATTCGGATAACGGGTGAACGCGCCGCGAGGTATGTTCGAGAAAGTCGAAAGCTATCCAATGGAAGGTCAATCAAAACGCATGAATCGCCAAGCGATGCGCAGCACTCATCGGTTTTCCAGTCGTCCGGCCGAGTTGACATTGGCCAATTGGCGACATCCACCGTTCAATCGGTGGGCCTTCAGGCACGTCCGCGAGATTGTCCCAACGGTCGAGGTGAAGGCTGGCGCGCCGATGCCTTCCCCTGCATCCCACCGACTATCCTCGCTGGAACGTTCGTTTCCACTCGACGGTGACAGCTCCATCAACCTGGAGGAGTTTTTGTTGTCGTCGGATGTCGATGGCATCGTCGTATTGCGCGAAGGGCGCACTGTATTTGAATGGTATGACGGCGGATTTGGACCTGGAATGCCTCATCTTGCATTCTCCGTGAGCAAGTCGATCTGCGGAGCGGTCTGTGGGATCCTTGAAGATCAAGGCTATTTCAGCTCTTCTGATGCGGTAACGGACTATCTGCCGGAGTTGCGCGGCTCGGCATACAGTGATTGTCTAATCCAACATGCGCTCGACATGAGTGTCGCTGTCGCGTTTGATGAGGATTACAGTGATCCTAGAGGCGATTGCGCCCGCTATCGTGTTGCGAGTGGATGGGACCCCGCCACTGAGTTTTTCCATGAGCGCAGCACGAAAAGCCTTCTGACAGCACTTAGGTCGAATGGCGATCGTCATGGCGAGACATTTCACTATGTATCGCCGAACACGGATCTTCTCGGGTGGCTCTGCGAGCGCGTTACGGGGCTTTCCTATGGGGAGGTGTTGAGTCAATATCTTTGGACACCGATGGGCGCCGAGCATGGCGCCTCTGTAACCGTAGACGGTGAGGGGATCAGTCGTGCCGCTGGTGGAATCAGTTTGTCCGTCCGCGACCTTGCGCGATTTGGCGAGATGATACGTAACGGCGGCTTGGTCGAGCGCGATCAGGTTGTTCCGAAGTGGTGGATTGACGAAACAAGAAAGAACGGAAATTCGGTTGCCTGGAGCAGGGGTGGACCAAATCCTCTCTCCGAACTCTTTCCGACTGCAGTTTATCGCAACAAGTGGTTCAATGTAGGCAAGTCGGTCCTTTTTGCCCTCGGCATACACGGCCAGGGCCTCTACATCGATCATGAATCCCAGGTTGTTATTGCTCGCGTTTCCTCGCGCTCAATCCCCGCTGATCTGGAAAATGAGAAACTGTGGACGAAGGTCTATCAGCACCTGGCTTTAGTGTTTGGAGAACTGCGCCCAGCGCAAAGATGAACGATAGATTTATCGGCGCAAAATGCCGAGCAATTCCGAGACAGGGCCACATAACATGAGCTTCGACGCGATTCAGGTAAATCCTTCGGCGACGCTGTCGTCCGCGAACGGTGGCTTGGATCCGACTTACCGCAAGATAACTCGCCGTATCGCGCCGATTCTGCTCATCGGATACGCATTGGCCTTCTTGGACCGCATTAATATTGGCTTCGCCCAGTTGCAGATCAAGACAGATTTGGGCTTCAACGACGCAGTTTATGGCACCGCTGCGGCAATCTTCTTTCTTGGTTACTTGTTCTGTGAAGTTCCGAGTAATCTGCTTCTCGAGAAGATTGGCGCGCGCCTAACGGTTTTTCGTATCATGTTTCTGTGGGGCGTTGTTGCGGCGCTCACGTCGTTGATACAAACGCCTGGTCATTTTTATGCGGCGCGTTTTCTGCTTGGGATATTCGAAGCAGGTCTTGTGCCTGGCTTTATTCTTTACCTGACTTATTGGTATCCCCCTCGTCACAGGGCGAAGTTGCTTGCTTTGATGCAACTCGGGCCGGTCGTGGCGGGCATCATTGCGGGCCCGCTATCAGCGTGGATTATTTCTACCATGGATGGCGCTTATGGTCTCATGGGATGGCAGTGGATGTTCATTCTCGAGGGAATTCCAAGCTGCCTATTCGCGATCGGTATTCTCTTCTTACTCGAGGACAAACCTGACCGAGTCGCATGGCTTTCCGATGCCGAAAAGTCGGCCGTCATCTCCCAACTGCAGACAGTCGATGGATCAACGACGGAAAAACCGACGACATTCCGCGCGATGCTCGCCGACAAGCGCACGTGGGTACTGACGCTGATCTACTTCACTGTGCTCTGCGCTATCTATGCGGGCACCTTCTGGATGCCAATGATCATCAAAGCAAGCGGGGCGACAATCCTTCAGACTGGACTGTACTCAGCCATACCGTTCCTGGTTTCTGCGTTTGCAATTTGGTTCGGCGGAAAAAATTCTGATGCGAAGCGGGAACGTCGCTGGCACTTCTCGGCGGCGGCCTTCGCGATGATCATTGGCTTTATCCTGCTCATCACGATGAAGGGTAGCTTGGTCGCCAGCCTGATTGCACTTACGTTGATCATTAGTGGAGGTCAGGTATGCGCGGTTGTGTTCTGGCCAATCCCATCGGCCTATCTCTCCGCGACCGCTGCTGCCGCTGGGATCGCCCTCATCAACACGGGTGGGGTTATGGGCGGCTTCGTCAGTCCCTTTGCGCTGGGATACATCCAGGCGTGGACTGGGGATCTCGCATACGGGCTCTACTTCATGATCGCCCTGCTGACAGTGGGTATCGCTGCGATGCTCATTTTGGTACCGGCAAACATCGAGACGCAAGCGTTTTCATCCAATCGCCCTGCTGCTCAGGATTGCGAATGATCTCGGTAGAGCCGATTGTCGGGGATCTCAGTGCGGTCGCCATCTGCGCCAGATTGCAGGGTATTGGACCCCATTGAGGACTATCGAAGCAACATCTTCAAAGAAGGCTGGGTTCATGCGCGTCGGCGTTCCCAGGGAAATCAAAATCCACGAGTATCGTGTCGGTCTCACGCCCGGCACGGTTCGCGTGTATGTGCGGGCAGGACATAACGTCGAGAGCGGTGCCGGCGCGGGCGACGAGATGTACCGTATGGCAAAACCGCCGCGGTCGTCGATACGGCCGCGGAGGTTTTGCGACCGCCGATATGATCGTGAAGGTCAAGGAGCCTCAGCCGGTCGAATGGCCCCAATTGCGCGAAGACCAAATTTGTTTTACCTGCCTACATCTGGCTCCGGATCCCGAGCAGGCAAAGGGTCTGAAAGCCTGCGGCTGTACGTGGCCGAAAATTTTTGATTTGCGTTTTCGCTGATCGAGGATGAACCTGCCGCTTAAATTGCGAATTCCGAACGACTTCGTTCCTCCCTGACTTGAGCCGCTCACGAGAGCGGCTCTCGTTTTTGAACGACAACCGCTCGACCATGCGGCGGCACAAGCATCAATGCTTTGAAAGAGTGTCGTCTTGTTCGGCGGGGAACTGGTATTTGGAACCCCGTAACTGTTAGCCTTGAAATGCGAGCGCGTTTGCTCGCGGCGTCGGCACACCAGAAGTGTTAAATAACGACCATCAGCGAATGTCGGTATCGGTGGTTGCGTCTCCTCGCAACAAGGTTGAAACGCCAAACACGGATTGAGCCACGAGCGGGAGGGTGAACCTGAAATGGTATCGAGTCGGGTCGTGAGCTGATGCGGGTGGCCTCGAAGCCGACCTTGGACTAGGGGTCTGTTCTGATCCTCACCATCTTGGATGCCGCTCGGTTGCTTCCAAATGAGACGACGGATCAGGAGCGAATCGCAGGCGCGGCCCAAACCTGTGAATCGGCGTGGGGTCCCGCCGCCGATCCGCGCGCTAAGCTATTGATCCGCGTAGCTGTGGAGGGGGCAACGTTGAAAGCTTATTCACAGCCTAGGATTCGCTCGAGTGTCCTCCGCTTTCCGATACTACTCCACGATACTCCCCTTGACACATGTCCGCTATCCGGCGAACTGCAGATTCGAACTGGACATCGCGCCGCGTTTTCTAATTGGAATCGTTTGGTGACGGCACTTTGCGGACGGAGATCGAACACGGCGCCGGCCGCTTCGAAGTGCTACAATCGACCGAATGATGCCGATAGCTAGCGAAACCACAAGAATATCTTTGCGATGATTTTCCCTTTGAAATCAAAAGCGTAACTTTTTGGCGGACCGACCGTCGGAATATGTTCGGCCGCGGAAAAAATTTCAGAGGAAATTCAATATGCTATGCGTGATTTGAACAATCGAGTGGGAGTAGGGGGCCCGGCTGCGATCGCGCATTTTAGCGTAGTCTGGTGGAATTGTTTTCGCTCCTCTCGCATTGAGGCGTGCACCGAGGTAGTGAGTTTTGCTTACCCTGATCGAGGTCTGTAATCCACCGCGGTTCGCTAAAGGAGAATTGCAGCGCAGCTAATCGTGCAAAAGGGCGGGATGTCCAAAGCTCCAGTTTCGAGCAACGGCAGGTTTTGGCGGCGAGTTCACCCGATCGCTGCAACACATTCTGCGAAAATCTCAGCCGGCGTCTGATAGAGCAAGGTCTTTCTCGGCCTTTCATTGAGTTGTCTTGCGATGGCACTGAGTTAGCGTGCAGTTGACGGAAGACGGACGGGTATTTCATGCCCGTGCCCGCGATCTGCTTGCTGACGTTGATGATCTGCACTCAATGTTCGCTGGCGATCGCGTGGCACTTCGCGGGCGCCTACGCGTCGATCTTCCGACCGAGGTGGCACGGACAACGATCGTGCCGGCCTTACCGGATTTCATGGCGGCTCATCCGGAGTTGGAACTGGAGGTGTCGAGTACGGATCGGCAGGTCGATCTGGTTCAAGAGGGGTTCGACTGCGTATTGCGGCTTGGTCCCATCGGGGATGAGACGCTGATTGCCCGCCCACTGGGCCTGTTGCGGATGGTTAACGCCGCCAGTCCTGCCTACCTGGCGCGCTATGGCGTCCCCCGATCGCTGGAAGATCTCCAGCTTCAGGAGCATCGGACAATTCATTTTTCGACGCTGCTGGGCGCAAGACCCTATGGATGGGAATATCCGGACGGCGACGGCTACGCGACGCTTCAGTTGCCGGGTGCGCTACACGTCAACAGCGCGCAGACCTACGAAGCCGCTGCCCTTGCCGGCCTTGGCCTGATTCAGGCGCCACTCTTGGGGATTGGCCGATACCTGGAGAGTGGAACGCTTGTGGACATCATACCCGATTTTCGTCGGCGTGCGCTCGCCGTGTCCCTCGTCGTCGCACATCGGAGCAATCTGTCGCGCCGAGTCCGCGCATTAATGAAATGGATCGAAGGGGTGCTGACGCCGTATCTGGAATAGCGAGATGAACATCTTTGTCCGACCCTCGAAATCAACATTTGAAGTTGTGTCTGTTCGTCGGCGGTCGGCGACGCCATCCGTCGCCTAGTTGAGATCGGGCTGAAAAAGGACAAATTGGCGATTTGGTTGTTTGAGAGTCAATCCTGATCTTTCGCGCTGGGGCAATTGACTAACTGCGGCCCGGAGCGTCGGATGCGCGGCCTCCGCACCAATGCGGAGCGTAACGAGGGAGGCCGATCAAATGCCAATATCTCGGGCTCTGAGGGTATCGATTGCGGCTGCAGCGGCTGTTGCCGGTTTGCTGGTGTCCGCGCCAGCCTTCGCGCAGGCGCATATCCGCGGCACCTTGACCGACGTCAAGGACGGAACGATCGGCGTTCAAAACGCCAAAGGAGAGACAGTGTCGATCAAGCTCGCTGGCGACGCGGGACTCTTCCTGGTAACAAAAACTGATATGAATGCCATACAGACCGGTAGGTTTGTCGGTGTCACGTCCGTCGAGCAAGACGGTAAACGTGTCGCACGCGAGGTTCATGTTTTCGATGAATCCTTGCGAGGTCTGGCCGAGGGTCATTATCCATGGGATCTCGATTCCAAACCGAACGCAATGACGAACGCAAATATCGCTAAGGTCGATAACGTCGGGACCGACCGTGTGCTCAAGCTCAACTACAAAAACGGAGAACAAACAATTACAGTCCCAGACGGCACGGAAGTTGTTGCCTTCGTTAAGGCGCCATCGGCCGGCGAGCTTGCGATTGGGCGAAAGGTCTTCGTCGTTATGAAAAAGGACAGCCCTGAAGCCGCAGCGGTCGTGATCGGCGCTGAGGGTATCAAGCCACCAATGTAACCTGAACAGCTGGCCGTGGAGTTGGCTCCAGCAGCCTCGCTGGCCCGAAATGTAGAATTGGGAAAGGCAGCCATCCGAGGCGAAATCGGGCGCATGCGCGTAGAGGTCGGACGCCAGCGAAAGGAGATTTTGACGCCGGCGCGAGCTGGCATTCGAACCGGCTCGGCAGAAGCCTTGCTCCAACGGATGAGCGACAAGATCGACGCTGCTCTTGGGCGTGATCGGCTCAAAGCCGCACTGCCTGTGCCGAAGGAACGGTCCTAGGTGGGCGGAAATGGTAGCCGGACAACTGATTTCAGTTGTTGTACGTCTCGTGCACACGTGCAGGCGATACAATGTCCCAGCAAACGGCAAGAACTCAGATCGCGGCCGAGGTGATTATCGTTCGAATCCGCCGCGTCGAGGCGTGGCGACGGGCTCGCTTCCGGCGAATGGTCAATGAGCTGGACGGCGACGCGACACGAGCGCGTATCATGCGCGCAGCGCGGCTCAATCTTGAAGTCCACGTCCGAAGGCAAGCCATTGAGCGAGGCGTGACTGAGTAAAAGCCGCCGCGCCGGGTTGAGGATCGGCGCAGCGGTTTCTTACGCTGGATCGCAGCGGGTACCCCCACACAGATCGCGACGTTCAAGGAGCGCAACTAGCTGCCGGACAACATCGCGCTCAGCTGATGCCGTGGATTTAGACCGTAGCTTTTCAGCTAACCATCACGAACGGCATCAATATCAACATCGTGCAGAGGAGGGGATGTCCGTCACCGGGCCCACTGTTAAAAATGTGACGTAGGCAATGCGCGGACATCACCCAGTATCCGTTCTGCGCAGCCGTTGTGACCGACACACGTTGGCGGGCACACCTTCCTTTTAGGCGTCGATCCAAGGAGGGCCGCTCTTGGCGCAAACGCGACATTCAATCTTGAGTATAGGCTTCGGTGGCTCGTTCCGTGCGCTGCGCTCGGGCGTCTGTTGGTGGAAGCACGATCAGGGAATTAAGCCGCTTGCTCCATATGCGGCGATGATCTCTTCGTAGATCGAGACATCGCCGCGGCTATGGGCAATCAACTGCGCTCCGGAGACTGCCGCGAAAATAGCACGTGCGCGACGCGGGATCTCCTCGGATTTCGGGGAATTGCGCATTGCCAACACCCGTGCGATCCAACGCTCGTTCATATCACCCCACTTGACGACCTCGGTTCTAACTTCATCCGGAAGTTCGTTGCGCTCGGCCGATAATATCCCGGCGAGACACATGCGGTTTTCGTTGCGCAAAGTGTCAGCGAAGACATCCGTGTAGCGCGCCATGCAGGTTTGGGCATCGAGCCCTTGCTCAAGTAGCCCATCGAAATATTCAGCGTAGTGTTTCGTGTAGCGACTGGCCAATGCCGCTCCCAGTTCGCCCTTGCTCGGAAAATAATAGTGAATGCTGGCACTCTTGATTCCGACGTCCTTCGCCAACTCGCGGAAACTAAGGCCGCTATAGCCAAGATCCTGCACGGTGAGCCGCGCCGCCTCCATGATCCGCTCCTTGGTATTCGTGTCCGCAACCATCACCGTCTCCCTTTCTTACCTGACGATAGATAGGTGTTGACATCGAAAAAGGGAAGCTCTAAAGCTCTGATCAAGAGATACCTACCTGACGACAGGTAAGAGTCACGCAGATCGCTCTAAGCAGGGAACCATGACCATGACGACGATACTCAACCTCTTCACGTCGCCCTCAGCCTTTCCGAACCCCCAGCGCTTGCGAATTTTCCTGCACGAGAAAGGCATCGCCGATCAGTTCAACGAACGCGTCTACGACATGTCGCCTGTTGGCGAACAACGGCAGTGGCGTCATTTGAAGATGAACCCATGGGGTGAAACTCCCACGCTTCAACTGCCCGACGGCACCTTCATTTCCGAAACCGCCGCCGTCGTCCGCTATCTCGACCAGGCTTTCCCCGGTCGGCGAATCCTGGGTGAAACCCCGGAGCACCAGGGTCTCGACAACATGTGGGATAACCGCATCTGGGTGCACATCCTCTACCGGATCGTCACCGCGTTTCATGTGCTCCATCAGGGACTGGGGCCGAAGCTCGAACTCACGACCAATCACGCCTGGGGCGAGCATTGCCGCAAAGAGGCGTTGGCCCATGCGGCCCTCGTCAACCAGCATCTGTCGGACGGCCGAGAGTGGCTGCTCGGCGGCGAGCAACCGACCTTCTCGGACATCACCATGGCGACCGCGATCGCCTTCTCAAAGTTCCCGGTCAACGCGACGCCGCTCGACGAGCGCTTCGAACATATCGATGCGTTCTGGCAGCGCTGGCAGCGCCGGCCGACCTTCCTGGCCGCTTACGCCGATCGCAGCAGCGGCGTTCCCGAACTGGATAACCGGCCCTAACTCAACCACCGCAACGACCCGTCTCTCAACCCACCTCAACAAAGGAAAGTGTCATGCCGTTTGCACGTATCGATCTGATCAAGGGAAAACATGCGGACTATCGCGCCAAAGTCGCCGACATTGTGTATGCGGGGATCGTTAACGTCCTCAAGGCTCCGGATGGCGACCGCTTCATTGTCGTCAATGAGCACGCGCCCGAGAACCTCATCTACGACCGTCACTTCCTGGGTATGGATCGGTCGCCCGACTTCATCTTGATCCAGGTGACCAGCACCGTCGGCAACACCAAGGAACTGAAATTTGCCTTCTACCGGCAGATTGCCGACGAACTCAACAGCAAGCTCGGCGTACGTCCTGACGACATCATGATCAACATGGTGTTCGTCAACAAAGAGGACTGGTCGTTTGGCAAAGGTCAGCCCTGGTAATGGCCTGCCGATAGTTTGGCGCAGTTCGGCCGCAAGGCGAAGCGGTCTTCGCCAGCCTGCGTGAGGATAGGCGGTTCTCGAATGGGAGCCGCCTTCTCTCAGTCGATCGCGGGGATCCGCGTCAGGTACGACACTGCCGTCTCGCGGATCAACTTCTCGCAATGACCGCCCATGGCGGCGGGTTCAACTGATCAACGCAACACTCTAGTCCTTGTTCAAAGATGGAGTGTGGTCATGAAACAGCGACGTCTGGCAGAGTTCGGCTCTGGCGACCTGTCAGGCGGACCTGATTTCAACAGCGGCATCTTGGCCCGATCTTCTTTAGCGGAATTCGCCTTTGGTTTCCGGGCTCAGGATGGCCCCCAGCGTGTAGATCGCGAAAACGCCGACCGCGAAGACGGCGAGCGACATCGGGATTTGCGCCGTCCCCGAACTCGCCAGCGACACGAAAGTCGGCATCATTCCGCCGAGCGCGAAACCGATATTCCAGGACAACCCCGTGCCAGTAGCTCGCATGGCGGTCGGGAAACGCTCGTTCAGGAAGATCAGCACCGGCGCATAGCCGGCATTGCCGATGAAGGCGATCGCCAGCGCGTAGAAGCTCGCTGTGGTTACGTCGGTTGCCTTCGCGAGCGAGAGATAACAGACGGGCAATAGCACCATGGTGCAGATGCCGACGATCAGGAACACTTTCTTGCGCCCGATCAGGTCGCTGAGCGCGCCTATAGCGACGGCCGAAACCATCGCCGAAACGCTTGCCCCCATCAGGACCACTGAGGTGACGTTATTCGGCAAACCGTTCACGACCTTGAGGAAGGTCGGAAGATAACCCGACGTGAGGTAGTAGCCGGCACCGCCGCCGAAGGTGATCAAGAGGTTGAGCAGAAGCACGTTGCGGTAAGGCCCGCTGAACAGCGTCTTCACCGGCGAGGTGACAACCGATGTCTTCGCGGCGGCCTTGATCCTTTGCTGTTCCTTGAAGAAGGGCGACTCCTCCAGCCCGCGGAAGATGAACCAGCCGAGCAGCGAGCTCAACAAGCCCGAGAAGAACATGCAGCGCCAGCCCCAGACCGCGAACTCGTCGCCGGGGAAGATCGACGAGGTGATGAGAAAGACCAACGAAGAGAGCAGCGCGCCGATTCCGGCGCCGCCGCCGCCGATCAATCCCGACATCGCGCCGCGCCATTTTGCCGATACCGATTCTGTGCCGATGGTGTGGGTGGAAGCGACCACACCTCCGACGAAGACACCCTGCACCAGCCGCAGCAGAAGGAAGATCGCGGGCGCGATCAGGCCCGCTTGCTCGATGGTCGGGAGCAGGCCGAACGCGGCGGTGCTGACGCCGACGCCGACAATGGCGATCAGCATGGCGCCCTTGCGGCCATGCAGATCGGCGTAGTTGCCGAAGATCGCGGCGCCGACCGGGCGCATCATCAAGGTCACGGCGAATGAGGCGTAAACGGCGGCCAGCGACAGCGTCGGACTACTGGTTGGAAAGAACAATTTGCCAACGACGGGCGCGACATAGAGCAGGATGAACAGATCAAAGAGATCGAGCGACCATCCGAGCAGGGACGCGATGATCGCATTCGTCGCCTGGCGTTTTTGCGCGACCGACGTTACGCCGTTGTCTTGCACTTCGGCAATGGTCATTTCGAAATCTCCCCCCAATATGTTGTCGTGTAATGATCTGGTCCGGTCAGCGACCGATGAATTTCGGTGGCCGCTTGGCGTTGAAAGCCTCGACGCCCTCCTTGAAATCCTCCGACTGGCGCAGCCGGCTGTAGCAATGGCCTTCGAGCTCGATCGCGATCGCCAGCGTCGAGTCCTCGGTGTCGTTGAGAAGCTTCTTGGCCGTGCGCTGGGCGAGCGGCGCGAACGTCCGCAGTTCATCGACCAGCTTGTCGGTTGCGGTCTCCAGATCCTTGTCCGCGACGCATTCGGTAACGATGCCCCATTCGAGCGCCTGGCGCGCCGGGATGCGCTTGGAGCGCATCACGATGTCCTTGGTCCGGGTGATGCCGATCATCTTCTGCAGCCGCGCGGATCCGCCCGATCCCGGAATCTGGCCGAGCTTCTGTTCGGGCAATGCGTATTGCGCGGTATCCGAGGCGATGCGGAAATCGCAGGCCAGCGACAGCTCGAAGCCGACGCCGAAGCAGTAGCCGCGGTTGGCCACGATCACGGGCTTTGCGCAGCGAGCAGGCGAAGCAATGTTCCAGGCGAGCTTGGAGACCGTCTCAGGGGTCGCCTCCATGAAGCCGCCGATATTGCCGCCGCTGGAGAAGTGTTCGCCGATGGCCCGCACGACAATGATGCGGACCCGCTCGTCCTGGTCCAGTGTCTCGAACACCAGACGGAACTGGTCGCGCTGCGGCATCGAAACGATGTTGTAGGGCGGCCGGTTGAGGATGATATCGGCGCGCTCATGTGCCGGATCGATCTCGACCTGGAATCCGTCCAGCTTCGAGAGGCAGGGGTCGACAAATTCGTAAGCAGCCATGTCTTGTTCCTGTTTTTGGGGGGGAGGGTCATGCGGCGTTCGACGGCGGCATCGGTTCAATCTGGTACTCGCCGGCGACCAGCAGCCGCCGCAGCAGCTTGCCGACCGGGGATTTCGGGATCGCGTCGACGAACACGAAGCGACGCGGGCGCTTGAAGGCGGCAAGGCCGGAGTCACGGCAGAATTCGTCGAGATCCGGCTCGGTGACCAGCCTCGAACGCTTGACGAAAGCGGTGACGGCCTTGCCCCAGCGCTCGTCCGGCAGGCCCACGACCGCAACTTCGAGCACCGCGGGATGCAGTGACAGGCAGCTCTCGATCTCGACCGGCGAGACATTCTCGCCGCCGGTGATGATCATGTCGTCGACGCGGCCGGTGACGAAGATATCGCCGTCGCGGTCGACATAGCCGGTATCGCCGGTGCAATACCATCCGTCGCGCAATGCGCGGACATCGGCGTCGGGCCGGCGCCAGTAACCTTCGAAGGATTCGTCGCCGGCGAGCAGCGCCACGATCTCGCCTTCCTCGCCGACGTCGGCGGCGTCGTTGACCGACGCCGCGTTGAGCTTCATCACCTTGACTCGCTGGTTGATGCCGGCCTTGCCGGCCGAGCCCGGTTTGGCTGGCGCGTCCTGGTCGATCGTAAACGTGTAGATTTCGGAACTGCCGTAATGGTTGACGAAGAGATCGGGCCGGAAGGCGTCGGCGAGCTTGCGCAGCAGCCCGTCCGTCATCGATGCGCCGGCAAAGCCCAGCTTGCGCACGCGCGAAATGTCGGACCTGGCGAAGGCCTCGCAATGCACGAGATCGTGGTACAGGGTCGGCACCAGGTAGAGATTGGTGATCCCTTCGGATACAATCAGCGCCAGCGCGCGCTGTGCGTCGAACCGCGGCAGGCAGACGAAAGTGCCGCCGATCAGCGACATCGCGATCAGGGAGCGCACGCCCATGGTGTGATAGAGCGGCATGACGCCGAGCGTCCGTTCGCCGCGGCGATAAAGATTTTGCGCGACATGGGCGATCCCGGCCGCGCGCTCGGCATGGTGACGCCGCGGCACGCCCTTCGGCCGCGAGGTGGTTCCGGAGGTGTAGAGCATGATCGACCACGACTCGGCCGACACGCGCGCGGTCGCCTCAGGCGTCTCCCCGTGGCAAAGTGCGTCGAGCGAGAGCTCCCCGCTTTTGAATGGCGCCGAGCCCGCGCGAATCACGATCAGGCCTGCGGCGCGGGTCGAACCGGCCGCCGCGCCTTCGGAAACGTCCTGATAGATCAGCGCCCGGCTCTCCGAGTTCTCGATGTAGAAATCGAGTTCGTCGACCTTCACCCGCCAGTTGACCGGCGTAACGATGAGACCAGCCAGTTGGCAGGCCCAATGTGCGGTCGCTGCCTGCCAGTTGTTCTGGAGCGCGGTGATGAGATGGTCGCCGGGCTTCAGCCCGATCCGATCGAAGGCCGCGACCAGTGAAGATATCCGTTTCAGCCACTGGGCATAACTCAGGCGGACATCGCCATCGACCAGCGCCAGGGCGTCCGGATCGCGCGCCACACTGGCCAGGAAGCTGGTTCCGAGGTCAAGCATCGACCGCCTCTCGATTGGTTTCTCCTCGCAACTCGGCCGCGGCCTCCAGCGCGGCCCTCACGATCGGGGCATAGCCGGTGCACCGGCACAGGTGTCCGGTGAGCACGTCGCGGATTTCGGCCTCGTCCGCATTCGCGCGGCGCGCGAACAGCGCGTCGAGCGACATCAGGATGCCCGGAGTGCAAAACCCGCATTGCAAGGCGTGGTGCCGGCGGAAGGCGGATTGCAGCAGGCCGAGACGACCTTGCCTGTCCGCGAGGCTTTCGACGGTTCGCACCTCGGAGCCCTCGACCTGGAGGGTGAGGGTGAGGCAGGCGCGCGCGGGCCGGCCATCGACGTTCACGGTGCAGGCGCCGCAAACGCCATGCTCGCAGCCGACATGGGTTCCGGTGGCGCCGATCTCGTGGCGGAGGAAGTCGGTCAAGAGCATCCGCGGCTCGCAGGCGCGGTCGACCGCCTCGCCGTTGAGCGTGAAACGGATCCGGTGACGCTGCTCCGCCGCCATGCGCGTCATCGCGTCACCTCCGCGATCAATTCGTGCCCGATCATCCGTACCAGGTCGCGCCGGTAACGCGCGGTAGCGTGGAAATCGTCGCGGGCGTCGAGGTCCCAGGCGAATGCGTTGAGTGCGCCGTCGAGCGCGCTCGCTGGAAGTATATCGAACTCGCGCGCGACCGGCATGTCGGCGACGCCGCCGACGGCCAACCGAACGCCGCGTTCGGTTGCGACAGCCGCGCAGGCAACGATGGCAAAATCGCCGTGCCGGCGCGCCACTTCGCGGAAGGCGCAACGCCGTCCGTTGGTTGCGGGGAATTCCACCGCCTCGATCATCTCGTCGTCGTTGCGGTCAGTAGCCATCACGCCGAGAAAAAAGTCGTGTGCGGCAACGCGCCGCCGCTTTCTTGCACTGCGCAGCACGACCTCGCCGCCGAGCGCCACAAGCGCCAGCGGCATCTCTGCGCTTGGATCGGCGTGCGCGATGGAGCCGCAGACGGTGCCGCGGCTTCGCGTCTGCGCGTGGCCGGTCCAGGGCAGCGCGAGTGACAGTAGCGTCAGGTCGCGATCAAGCGCGGGCCACTCCAGAAGCTCGGCCTGGCGAACCGCAGCGCCGACGGCGATGTTGCCCTGGCGCGGCTCGACCCTACGTAGCTCCGCCAGCCGCATGATATCGACGAGGATGCGGGGCCTGGCGAGGCGCATGTTCAGCATCGGCATCAGCGACTGGCCGCCGGCGATGATGCGCGCATCGCCACCCTCGTTGCGGAGCACGTCGAGTGCCTCATCAAGGCTTTCCGCACGCACGTAGTCGAAGGCGGCCGGTTTCATCGTCCGCCTCCGAACAGGCTGCGCAGTTTCGACAGCGCCGAGGCGATCACGCCGCCTTTGGCAGGCGTATCGCCGCCGGCTTGCCGCGCCAGCCCCGCGAAGACTTGTCCGATGATGAGACGGGCCGCGCCATCAAGCAGGCGGCCGCCGATGCTGGCAATCTTGCCGCCGATCTCGGCGTCGTACCGGTAATGCACGGCTGTTACGCCATCGGTCTCCGGGGCGAGCGTGATCCGGCCCTTGCCCGAGCCGAATCCGAGGGCTCCGTCGACGTTTCCTGCGAGCGTGACACCGGCCGGCTTGTCGAGATCGGAAAGCACGATCCGCGCGCGATAGCGGCCCTTGACCGGGCCTATTCCGATGGTCACGATCGCCGTGAAATCCGTGTGTGAGAGCTTCTTCACGCTGTGACACCCCGGGATCACCGCGGCGAGGGTCGTTGGATCGAGCAGCATGGCCCATACCTGCTGCGGGGAAGCGGCGACCTTCGCGCTGCCCTCGCCGGACAGCCTTCGATCACCGTGCCGCGTCTCGGGTGCCTTCGTGCCGGATGGTGCCGCCATTTCGGCGCCACGCACGGCTTCGGCGAGGCGCGCCGGCAGCAGCGGCAATTCGATGTCGGCTACGCCAAGTGCGTCGGCCACGGCATTGGCGATGCAGACCGGGGTCGACATGCAATTGCCTTCGCCGACGCCCTTGGAGCCCAGCGGCGTGAAGGGTGAAGGCGTCTGCATGTGCAGGATCAGCGGTTCGGGCACCTCCGCCACGGTCGGCAGCAGATAGTCGGCGAAGGTCCCGCTCAGGAACGATCCGTCCGGCGCATAGGCATATTCCTCGTAGAGTGCAGCCCCGATCGCCTGGGCGTAGCCGCCGCGGACCTGACCATCGACCATCGCCGGATGCAGGATGGTGCCGCAGTCGTGCATGGTGACGTAATGATCGATGCGCGGCTGCAATGTGACACGGTCGATCTCTACGCCGCAGAAGTCGAAGATGAAGCCGTAGCAGAGCGAAGAGTTGACGTGGTCCTGGTCATCCGGCGGCGTCAGCTCCGGCGGAGTCCAGAACGCCGTCTCGCGGATGGTCTGTCCGATGCCCTCCGGCAGGGCGCCTGGCGACCAGTGGCTGAGCGCGGCGATCCGCGAAAAGGGCGACTTGTTGTCGGGGTTGCGCTTGGAGAACACGAAGCCGCCGGCAAAGGCGATGTCGTCGCTCTCGGTGTTCAGCCCTGCCGCAGCGGCGCGCGCCAGCCGTCCGGCCAGGCGCTCGGCAGCGATCTTGGCGGTTCCGGCAACTGCCGGCGCGAAACGGCTGGCGTAATTTCCCGACGCGATCGACCAGGCGTCTTTTGCTGTGTCGAGTTCCGCGTTCACCCTGATGTCGGCGGGCGTCAGTCCCAGCACGTCGGCGACGACCTGGGCGAGCACGGTGCGATGCCCCTGGCCCTGCGGTACCGAGGCGACTTGCACGGAAACGCCGCCGAGCGGATCGATCGTGATCGTCGCGGTTGCCTGTGCGCCGTTCTTGGGGCCGGCCTTGCGCCGTTCGGCGGCGGTCAGCACGGTGGTGATGTAGCCCATGTTCGAGACGCTCGGCTCGACCACGGCGGTGAAGCCGATGCCGTAGATTCGCCCCTCGGCGCGCGCCTGGTCGCGCCGCGCATTCAACGCCTCCAATCCGCCTTCGCTGACGGCGCGCGCGAGTGCCTGCTGGTAGTTTCCGGAATCGAGCAACGCCCCGGTCGCGGTGCGATAGGGGAAGGCATCGGCGGGAACAAGGTTGCGGGAGATGATCTCGACCGGATCGCGCTTCAGTTCGACGGCTATCCGTTGCATCAACCGTTCGAGCGCGAAATAGACCTGTGGGCCGCCAAAGCCGCGGTTGAGGCCCGTTGGGGTCTTGTTGGTGACGACGACGCGGTTGCGCACGGCGACATGACGGATGTCGTAGGCGCCGGTGAGGTTGCCGTGCATGCGATAGAGCGTGGCCGGCTCCGGTGCCCGAAGATGCGCGCCACAATCTTCCACCTGATCCCAGTCGAGCGCGAGGACTTTGCCGTCATCGGCAACGGCCGCGCGCAGCGTCGTCACGCGGTTGGTCGCGGATACCGACGCGGTCAAGTGCTCGAGCCGGTCCTCGATCCATTTCACCGGGCGGCCCGTTGCACGCGCGGCCGCTGCCATCAGCACGATGTAGGGAAAGACGCCTTGCTTGACGCCGAAGCTACCGCCCGAATCCGGCGGTGTCCGCAACCGGAGCCGGTTGCCGGGAACCTTCAGGGCACGCGACAGCACCGCATGGATACTGAACGGCCCCTGGAAATTGGCGAGCACGTCATAAGCCTGCTCGCCCGGATCATATTCGGCGATAACGCCGTAGGTCTCGATCGGGGTGCAGGAATTACGGGGGTAGCGGATCGTGATCGCAATGGTCCGCTTCGCATCCGCGAAGATGGGCTCTGGATCGCCGTATTTGAATGAGCGGTCGCTTGCGGTGTTGCGCGGAAAACCGTTGTGCAGCAGTGCTGCACCGGGATCCATCGCACGGACGGGATCGATGACCGCGGGCAACGCCTCATATTGGGCGTCGATGAGGTCGATCGCGTCTTCGGCGAGGTAGCGGCTTTCGGCGACGACCATGGCGACGGGCTCGCCGGCGTAGCGCACGCGGCCGACCGCGATCGGCCAGCACTCGACCGGTGCCTTGACCCCGACGACAAGGCTCGCCGTGAGCGCCTTGATATCCTCGCCGGTCAGGACGGCAGCAACGCCGCGCGCCTGCTTTGCGGCAGCGGTATCGATCGCAACGATCGTGGCATGGGCATGCGGCGAGCGAAGGATAGCGGCATGCAGCGTTCCCGGCCGCACGCCGATGTCGTCGATGAAGCGCCCACGGCCCGACAGCAGCGCCGGATCTTCGACGCGCGGGATCGACTGGCCGACCCAGGGTTTGGCCGTTGAAGCGCCGGCCGCGGCATTGACGTTCATCCCGGGGAACTCTCCCACTGCGCTTTCCTGCGCTTGGGAGAAACCTAGTCAGCCGCGGAATTGGCCCACCATGCCGGGGGGTCTCGAAGCTTACCAACGCGTCTCATTTTGCGGTGCGCCGCAATGTCAGTTGGCGAGGCGGGACACGTTACGGAATTCCCGCGGGCTGACGCCGGCGTGGTTGCGGAAAAAGCGGGTGAAATGCGCCGGCTCGGCAAAACCCAATTCGGAGCTGATGTCGCACAGCGAGTCCGGGCGGTTCAGCACGAGTTCGACCGCCCGCTCCATTCGCAACACATTCATATAGACCTTCGGTGGAACGCCGACGGAGGACTCGAAGAGCCGGAAGAAATGCGCGCGCGACAATCCGGCTTGCTTCGCCCATCCGCCGATACTTTCAGGCTCGGTCATCTCGCGGCGCATCGCCGCGACCACGCGCCGGATACGCCAATCTCCCGAGCCCGCACGTAGCGCACGGATCGAAGCTGGAAAGCTCTTCCAGGGCGTGAAGCGCTCGATCACGGCGATCATGAGGTCGGACAGCGTCTCCTCGTGTGCGGTCCTGGAATCCGGCCGGGTCATCATGTCGGTCGCCAGATTCATCGCGAGGCTGCGAATCCGCGGCGATATTTCGCCGGTCGGCTGGCCGAAGAAGCCTGGGCCGCCGCTTGCAACCCATCCCGGCCTGAAGATCTGTAGCCATTCGGGTTCGATATAGAGCGCCAGGATCAGCGTGCGCGGGCGTTCGGGCACGTGAACATAGCTGTGTGGCTGCCAGCCGTTGACCAGCACGGCGCTCTCGTCGGTCAGCGGGTAAATCGCATCGTCGACAACGAATTGCGTGTCGGCGCCCTCGACCTTGAGCAGCACGTGGCAATGCGGATGGGCGTGACGCACCAGCGAATAGTCCATGTCGAGGAGTGCGACCCGTCCAAACGCTCCATGCGCGATACGCAATGCCTTCGACATCTGCTCCTCCGTCGGGGATGTGGCGGCTTACGGCCGACCGTTCCCCGAAGATCGATCGTGCTGCCACGATCGTGTTTATTTCCGTCCCGACATGCCGGCTTGATGCCAGTCTTGGTCTCTTTAATCCGCCACGATCCGCAAAAGCGCGGCCTGCGGATCGGGCTGCAAAGCGGCCGCCAGATCGACGGACTCGATGCCCTTCACATGGATGCGTTTGAATTCCAGCGGGCCCGTGACGACCGGCTTGGTGGCGTCCAGCCCCATCTTAGCGCTAATTCCGTCGTCCGACGATGGGTCAAGTTTCGAACCCTGCGCGCCCGCGACGACGACGAGGTCGCGGTCGGCCTGGAACCGGGTTGCTACCGCCCATTCGATCTCGTTGGGATCGTCGATATCAACATCGGTGTCGACCACGACCACCTGTTTGACGTCGTAATGGCCTGCAAACGCACCCATGATGATATTTTTCGGCTCGCCCTCGCTCACCTTCTCGGTCTGCACGGCGAGGTGATAGCGGCAGGTGCCGCCACGCGTCAGCCGGACGTCGCGCACCGAGGGGAAACTGCGCTGCAGATGCTCGAGCAGGGTGGCCTCGCGCGGGACTGCGCCTAGGATGAGATGTTCCATGCCGCCACCGACGATGGTGTGGAAGATCGGGTTGTGGCGATGGGTCACGACATCGATCTGGATGACCTCGCGGTCGGCTCGATCGCCATAATATTGGGGAAACTCGCCGAACGGCCCCTCGGGCTCGCGCACTTTCGGCAAGATACGGCCTTCGAGCACGATTTCGGCATGAGCGGGCACACGCACCTCATTGCTCAGGCACTTCACCATGTCGACCGGACGGCCAAGCAATGCGCCCGCGATGTGCATCTCGTCTTGATCCAGTGCCGCGATCGCCTGCGAAGCCAGGATGCAAGCCGGATGGACGCCGATCACGAGTGCGATCTCAAGCGGTGTGCCTTCGCGCTCTGCCATGGAGAAGTAGTGACGGGTATGACGCGGCAGCAGCAGCACGCCAATGCGGTTGGGGCCGCTGATCTGGCAGCGATGGATGGATACGTTCTGGATGCCGGTCTTCGGGTTGCGCGCGATCAACAGTGCGGCGGTAATGTAGGGACCGCTGTCGTGCTCATTGTGCTTGGGGATGGGCAGCAATTTGAGCAGATCGACCTCGCGATGCACCTGTTGCTGGACCGGTGCATCCGTCACTTCCACCCACGGCAATGGGCTCCGCACGGCACCCTGCAAACGCGACAGCAACTGTCCGATCGGCACGCCGAGCGCGTCCGCGACTGACCGGCGATCGATGAAAAGATTGGCGACAACGGCAATCGCGTGGCCATCGGGCGAGGGAAACACGACTGTAGAATCGTTTTCGAGTTTTTTGGAGATGGCGGCGAGTTGGTCGATCAAGGACACGCCGCTCCGCGCCACCGCGAGCCGGCCCGTCGCCGCAAGCTGCCGCAGCCACTGGCGCAGATCAGGCGGCGCGGCATTGTCGCTTCGCAGGGCGGGGGCTGGGCTGTTCAAGGCGCCTCCTTGCCAGTTGCAATCAACGGATCGTCCTGGCCGGGTCGAACGCGGCGGGCGGCTGTGCGGCCGGCCGTTTCACCCCATCGCGAGACGGCGCCAACATCGATGTCGAACAGGTCGAGCACGCGTCCGACGGTGTGATCAATCATCTCGGCGATGCTATCAGGCCGGCCGTAGAAGGCGGGTACCGGCGGGGCAATGATCGCTCCCATTTCAGCCAAGGACATCATGCTGCGAAGGTGGCCGGCGTGCAACGGTGTTTCACGTACCATCAGCACGAGCTTTCGACGTTCCTTCAGCACGACGTCGGCGCTGCGGGTCAGCAGCGTTGACGTGACGCCGGACGCGATCTCCGACATCGACCGAATGGAGCAGGGGGCGACGATCATGCCGCTGGTGCGAAACGAGCCGCTTGCGATCGGAGCGGCCATGTCGTCGACGCCATGACAGAAATTCGCGAGCGCCCTGACCTCGGCAATCTTCATGCTGCTTTCGTAGGCGAAGGTCACCTCGGCCGTCTTTGTCAGGACCAGGTGGGTCTCGACGCCGGCGTTTCGCAGCAGTTGCAGCAGCCTGATGCCATAGATCACGCCGGAGGCACCGGAAATGCCGATGATGAGCCGGCGGTCGGCTGGCGAGAGTTCATTCATGAAAGTGCGCAAATGAGAGATTGAAGCCGGAACCGTAGGCCAGTCTTGCCATCAGGAGAAATAATTGCTTCTAATAGAAGTTATCACTTTTAGTGATATTGCATTGCGAGGTCATGATGGACTTCAGGCAGATACAATATTTTCTATGCCTTGCGCAGGAGCGGAACGTTACCCGCGCCGCACGGCGGCTCAACATCGTTCAGCCCGCGCTGAGCATGCAG
Organism: Bradyrhizobium sp. LTSP885; assembly: GCF_000938305.1. Taxonomy (GTDB): domain Bacteria; phylum Pseudomonadota; class Alphaproteobacteria; order Rhizobiales; family Xanthobacteraceae; genus Bradyrhizobium. Next base: position 90,170 of record NZ_JYMT01000012.1, on the reverse strand, counting down.
ATTGCGAAGCTCGAGACGTCTTTCGGCAAGCAGCTCTTCTTTCGCACGCCGCAGGGCGTGTTGCTGACTCCGGCCGGCGCAGAGTTGGAGCGGCTCGTTGCGCCGATCGTCAGAGACGTCGATCGGGCACGAGAGCAGATGGCGGGCCTCGACGGCAAGATAGCCGGGCGGGTCAGCATTGGCATGGTCAATTCCGCGGCGCAAAGCATCTTGCCGATCTCGACGCGCCGGATTGCGATGACCTATCCCGATATCGAGCTCTCGGTTTGCGAGGGCTACAGCGAGACGATGCAGGAGTGGGTGCTGGCAGGCCAGCTCGACCTCGCGATCGTGAATGCGAGACAACGCGGCGGCCTGCCATCGATGCAGCCTATTCTCGAGGAGGAGATGATGGTGGCCCATAACGCATCGACCGCGACGAAGCTGCCGAAGGCTGTGTCGTTCACGGCCGTTGGAAAGCTCGAACTGGTCATTCCATCGCGCCGGCATGGGCTGAGGCGGATTATTGACGATGCCGCGGCCAATGCGGGTCTTACGCTATCGCCGCGTCTTGAGATCGATACCCTGCCGGCGATTTGCGACGTGGTTGCCTCGACCAACATGGCAACGATCCTGCCGGGGATCGCCCTCCGCGGAGCTCTGGAGGCAGGATCGATCCGGGCGCACCGCCTGCGACCGGCGCTGACGCGGTCGATTGCCTGGGTCAACAACCCGCGCCGGATTGCTTCGGCCGCAATGAAGGCCGCGGTGGAGATCATATCGGAAGATCTGAGATCAGCTGCGAGGGCGGCGGCTGCCCTGGCTCGCAGATAGTGAGGTGCTGCATAAGGAGCTTGCTGCCCGGACCTTCTGCCTGACAGCGTGAAGCTCACAGGTTTAAATCCTATCCCAGATTTGAGCCTACCGTCGCTCAACTCGCAACCTGGCGGTGTTGCGTCGATACCGGAATTTCCATGTGAGACACCCTGTCAGATGCGGCCATGCTCGTTCTCAATGCTGAAGAGGTTAGCGCCTTGCTTCCTTGGGATCGATTTATCGCTTGCCCTTCAGGATATTTTCACGGAGGGCCGTGAAACGCCAGCACGGCAGCATTGCGATATCGGTTCTGACGACCGTACCCTGCTCGTCACGCCTGCTTGACTGTCGTGGGAACCGGACGCCTGAGCCGCAATCTCGTCACGGCGCAAATGAGTGTTACGGCGATCGATGAAGTCTGGATCTGGGGACAGCATTCCCGCTCAGCCCGGGGCGGGCGGTTCAACCAGGTCATGTTGCGCACCAATCATCACCACCAGGACATGGCATTGCTCGTCGAAAGGATTGCTCCAGGCGTGGATCGCGCCGCATTGGATCAGCGTGTCACCCGCGTTCAACTGGAAGGTCGCGCCGTCGTCGAGCTCGCACACGCAGCTTCCCTTGACGACATAGACCGTGTCGATCGTGGCGGAGCGGTGCTTGCCGCTGTTCTTCGTCATGATGCCTGCCGCTCCCTCGAATTTCTCCTCACTCGCCGGCGTGGCGTGTTCGACCCTGGTCTGGGGTTCCATCAGCGTATGCAGGTAGCGGAAGCCACCGATCGGAGGAAAAAACCAGTCGACATTTGAGCGCTCGCCGCCGTCGGGGAAGTGTGGGTGTTCCGCTGCCCACACGTCATACACGGACCAGTCCGCCCTGTTCGGAGTCGGATTGTTCGGCAACTGCATATCGCTAACGACAACCGCGCGGCCATCCTTGTTGTGTGCCGTCACTATGCGTCTCATGGCCATAATCATTTCTCCAGTTGGTTGTGGCTCCTCATTCGAATTGCGTCTAAACCTCCCCGCATTCGTCAACAAGTAGGATGGATTATCGATGGATAGTATGGAAATTCAGACCATTGCAGGGCTGACATCCGCACAGGTCGATCACAAAAATCGGAATATGCGCCGCGCTCTAGCTATGATCTCCGGAAAATGGAAGCTGGAAATCATGTCGATACTCAGCCAAGGTGCACTCCGATTTGGCGAGTTGAAGCGTGCGATCCCCGGTATAACGCAGCACATGCTGACGCAGCGGTTACGCGAACTTGAAAACGATGGATTAGTATCGCGAAAGGTTTTCGCCGAGATCCCGCCACGCGTAGAATACTCGCGTACCGACCTCGTCCATGAGGTGTGCCCCTACATGAATGGGCTCCTCGATTGGTATTTGGATCAAAGGCACAACAAGCGCGCGACCGAATCATAGCCAACGCTGATGTCGGTGTCTGGACAAGTCCCTGACGCGGGCCATTCCCGTCGTTTACAGTGAAATGTCTACTCCTCGAACTCCAGCCTTCGTGAGCAGGAGGCAAGCTTGCGGGCTGACCCGCCATGAGATCTGACGTTGTGTCAGCGGCGGTCAGTCCGACTTGGCAAATTGTGGGCATTCGGGTCAACCATGTTATTGGCGCTGGGACCATACCCGGTGACTTGAATCACAGCGCCTTCCTCTCGGGTACCGTCCCAGTGAATCGCCCCGGCCGGGTGCATCATATAGCCACCAGCCTTCATCGGAATTGCCTTCTCCGGTTTGAATTCTTCACCTGGGCCTGCGCCGGAACTCGCCAGATAATGGGCGACGCGCACGATCCCATACGGGGCGGGTGCAAGCCGTTTGCGCGCCAGTCGAAAGGCGGTTAACTGTCGGCCTTTAATGCCGAGGTATGGAACAACAGGATGCGCGTGGCCGCTCGATCTCAGGGAAGCAGGCCAGGCCAAAAATGACCATCTTTGGTCGGCCGCTTGCCGAAGATCGCCTGCCCAATTCTTACAATGTCCGCGCCTTCCTCGATCGCTATTTCGAAGTCGCTCGTCATGCCCATGGACAGTTTTTCGATCCCGCAATACGGATGGGCTGCGGTTAAGGCGTCGCGCACGGCCCGTAGACGGCGAAAGCAGCTCCGGACGTCCTCCGGATTGCCATTCAAAATGGCAAGTGTCATTAGACCGCGCGGCTTGAGCGCGGGGAACCGGGAGAGTTCTTTGACAAAGTCGATAACTTGATCTGGCCCGATACCATACTTGCTTTCCTCATCCGAGGTGTTCACCTGCACGTAGACGTCCAACGATCGCCCGACTGAGACGAGCTCGGCATTGATGAGCTGGGCTAGTCTCAGGCTATCAAGCGCCTGGAATTCCGATGCGAACTCGATCATTTTCTCGACCTTGTTGGTCTGTAAGTGTCCAACAACGGTCCATTTGATGCCGAGATCGCCAAGATCTAGCGATTTTTGATGACCTTCTTGAATTTTGTTTTCGGCCATCACCGTAATGCCTGCGTGTGCTGCATGACGCAGCATCGCACTTGGCACGGTCTTCGTGACCGGAAGAAGCGTGACTGAAGACCTGGATCTACCCGCGCGGGCGCAAGCCGCAGCAATCCGCTGTTCGACAAGCTCAAGGTTGTCGCGAAACAACTGCTCCGGATGGTGGCCGAATCGAGAGTGCATCTGTTGGTCGATCAAGATGAAAAATCCTTATATGGATGCGCGTCATATTCGCTTGCACGGGACGAGCTGTTCCGAGTCGTCCGGCCGTATCGCAGGCTTCGCGTAAAGTTGTGATCAACCGGCGCTGAAGCGCGCGCCCGCGCGGGTTAGGCCGCCCGAAATGGCGACCGGCGATCCGCTGCATACGGGCGACGCGGCGGCCGGCCTTTGCGGCTATGACTTGCATGAGGGTGTCGCCTGCAGCTCGGGAAACACCACCCAGCTAACGCGCATGGCTGGCTATCCCGGCGGCAGAAAGTAGATTCTCGATTCGGGTGAATTTCTCTCTCGGCTTGCCGCGTGCACGCCCAGCGTCAATTTCCGCGGTATCGATCCTGAGCCACTCATCATAAGAAACAGGCCGACAGCCACGCTCGTTCAGCAGGTACTGAAGATTGCGGGAATGCGGTTTCTCCAGCGCGGCCAAATGAGCCTTGTCGGCAAGAAGGGATGCAACCGTCGCACAACTATCGGCGCGATTGACACCGATTGTCCCGGAAGGACCTCGCTTGATCCAACCGACCGCGTAAAGGCCGCGTTGTACGGAATAGCCGTCGCAAATGCGGCCTTCGACGTTCGGAAAGATGCCGCGATGCGGGTCGAACGGAACGCCTTCGATCGGCGAGCCCCGATACCCGATGCTGCGAAAGACGATACCGCATTCCAGGTCGGTCACGGTACCGTCGGCGATGGCTAACTGTTTGAAAGGCTCTCCATCAAGTCGGCAACGCGTAACCTGAAGTGCACGAACCCTTGAGCCGCCTAAAACCGCGGAAGGGCTCTGGAAAAATCGAAACCAGATCGATTTCCGGTGAAGAAGAGGACGGTTCGAAAAGTCGCGGAAGATCGCAAGGTTTCGCGCGATCGATTCATGTGCTTGATCCACGGACTCAACGGAGCAAACGGCTCCTAGCTTGAGATCGCGAGGGTCGACAATCGCGTTGCAATCGCGAATGGATCCCAACTCGCGGAGTTCAGCAAGTGCGAATTTGGCTTGCGCGGGTCCGCGCCGGCCGATCAGATAAATGTCGCGGATGCGGCTTGTCGCGAGCTGTTCCAACGCATGATCGGCAATATCCGTTTTTTTTAAGTCGTCGACGGGGGTTGCGAGAATGCGGCAGACATCGGCTGCCACGTTGCCTTGACCGATAATGACGGCGACCTCCTTGGAAAGGTCGAACGAGCGTTCACGATAATCCGGGTGACCGTTGTACCAGCCGACGAATTCCGTTGCCGTGTGCGATCCCGGGAGATCTTCTCCCGCAACTCCCAGACGCAAATCCCGTTCAGCTCCGCACGCGAAAATGACGGCATGATAGTGCTGGCGAAGATCATCGACCCCGATCGAACTTCCGATCTCGACGTTGCCGAAGAAGCGAAAGCCTGGCAACTTTGCGATTCGATTAAAGACGGCGCTGACGGTCTTGATCTTGGGATGATCAGGCGCAACACCCCCGCGGACGAGACCGAAAGGCGTCGGGAGCCGATCAAACATGTCGACAGCGACTGCTCCGGACTTGAATAGCGCTTCGGCGGCATAGAAGCCGCTCGGGCCGCTACCGACGATCGCGACTCTAAATTCGGAAGCTTCCAGCATGGAATCTCGGATTTCTTTTGCCTTCCGACTTAGTTGCTTTCAACGGAAGCCAAGCTCAAGTCGCCGTGCTTCGGCGGTCGGTAATTCGGTTTGCTTTGTATCGATCACCGGAAGCGCAGGGGCGCGTTCGGCATTGATCGCCTGCCATTGCTTTTTGTCGTCCGGCAGGTCGATCACGTCGTAGATCGCATGGACCGGGCAAACCGAAACGCAAGCGGCGCACTCGATACATTCGTCGGCCTCGACGTAAAGCATCGTCTCGTCACCGTGAAAGCACGCGACCGGACAAACCGTAACGCACTCCGTAAAGCGGCATCGCAAGCAATTGTCGGTGACGACGACGGGCATCGAACGCTCCTCAGCGCGACTTCTGGGCTCGGTGGTGAATCTTCGGCGATTATGAACCCGTATGTACCGAACAAGGCGGTCTCGCCGAAGAGCCAGATTGGCGATTGCGAGATACCACTTGGGCAAGTGTGCGGATGAGAAAAGAAGCCCTCTCATCTCCTGCCTGGCCGTTGAGTTCTGTTATCGCGGATTGACTGGCGTCGTGCCGGCGATGCCGAGCATGTCTTCGAGCCGTTTCGCACCGGAGAGAAGCTGCGCCTCGGCCCGTGGGGCGGCGACGATCTGACCTCGACAGATCCCACGGATTTCGCGTCGCGCCGAACAGGTCGTTGAAAGTATTGGCGCCGGCGCCGAATGCCGGCGTGTTCGATTTGGGGTAGACCAGCGCGCCGTTGGCTTCGAGGTGATCTACCAGAATATCCGACTGCGGCGCGATATCGTCGCGTAAAATCGGTGAGCCATGGGTGGTGAGAACACCCTCGACGTCGGTGAGGTCCTTGATCGGAACCGGGGGGGGCCGGCCTGCAAACTGCGTTGATCGCTTGATTTCTTCGCCATTGCCTCCGCACGGGCGCGGGCCCGGTCGAAGCAAAGCGTGGGACGCGCGTTCACGCTGCCATCCACTAGGCTGATCCGCTTCTCCAGCGCGTCGAGCAGATCATGAGGCGAAATGTCGTTGCGGCGCAGGCGATCGACGATATCGCAGGCCGTGGCCCGCAGAATCTCTTGTTGCGGTCGCACCGAATGTCATTTTAAGCGAACGAGGCTTCGCCAGATAAGGGGTCTGGCCACACGATGGCGGGGATCGTCGCCTCCAGCGCCGCTGCCGCACGCAGAACCATTGCTTCTGAATATAACGGGCCGACGATTTGCAAGCCGACCGGAAGGCCGGCTTGCGTCAACCCGCAATGGACCGACGTGGCCGGCTGACGGGTCATATTGAACGGATAGGTGAAGGGAGCCCAGTCGATCCAGTCGCGTTCAAGTGCGGGGTCTGAAAGATTGGTGCCCACAGGCAGGGCTGGTGTGCTCACAGTCGGGGTGAGCAAGAGGTCGAAGCGCTGGTGAAATTCGGCCATATGTTTGCCGAGCCGAGTGCGGACGAAATCGGCCTTGACGTAGTCGACAGCAGAAAAACGCGCGCCTTCACGCGCGGCCTCAACGAAACCTGGATCCAGCAGTTCCAGCCTATCTGCGGGAAATCCCGCGATCGCATTGGCTGCGCCGGACTTCCAGAGGACGTCGAACATGTCCCGTGGCGACTCGAAACCCGGGTCAATTTCCTCGACCTCGGCGCCCAACGCTTCCATCCGGCTGGCAGCGTCGACGACAAGTGCGCGGACATCGAAGTTCACCGAAGCATAGCCCAGGGTCGCGCTAAATGCCATGCGCAGACCTTTGACGCCGGAATGGATGCCTTCGCGGAAGTCGCCCGCAATGGGGGGCAACGAGTAGGCGTCGCGCGGATCGGATCCACTGAGAACTGTCAGCAGCAGCGCCACATCCTCGCTGGTTCGGGCCATCGCCCCGCAATGGCCGAGAATGCCCATCGCACTCGGCGGATAGTAGGGCACACGTCCGAGAGTCGGCTTGATGCCAGCGAGACCACAAAAACTGGCAGGAATCCGAATAGAGCCTCCTCCGTCGCTGCCGACCGCGAGTGCGCTCATACCGGCCGCAAGGGCCGCTGCCGCGCCGGCGCTGCTTCCACCCGGAGTATGGCCAAGCGACCATGGATTTCGCGTGATCCCCGTGAGTGGACTATCGCCAACGGCCTTCCAGCCAAATTCAGGCGTCGTCGTCTTGCCCAGTATGATCGCTCCATGCTCGCGCAAGCGCGCCGTCGCGGGCGAATCCTCGTTCCAGGGCCCGTCAGTTGAAATCAGTCGCGATCCTTTGCGCGTCGGCCAGCCTTTCGTCAGAACAACGTCCTTGATCGTTGTCGTAACTCCGTCGACGAGCCCGATCGGAGCGCTCCGCATCCATCTTGCTTCGCTCGCGCGCGCGTTCGCCATCGCAGCATCGCCGTCGAGGAAACAAAACGCGTTCAGTTTCGAATCCAGCTTTTGAATCCTGTCGAGTGCGGACCGCGTCACCTCGACAGGCGATAGCGCTTTCCTCGCGTAAGCATCCAGAAGCTGCGTAGCCGACATGTAGTGAACGTTTGTCATCGAAGCTCCTCGCATCGTCCTCGCTCAGAAACGGCAAAGAGTGTGTGTCGAGAAGAGCCACTTCAGCATCACGCCACGGCCACTATCCAATTGAAATGTCATCCCGATAGTGGTATTGTCACTCTGGTAAATTTTAGAGCATCGACCGACCAATTTGTAAGCAATCAAGTGGATCGTCGAAACCCTCGCTTTGAACGAAGAATCGAGATCGGGGTACTATGGCCGTTCACACCGTAAGTGAAGAGAAGGAAGGCAAGCCCCGGACTGCCCGTTCGCGGTCGAGATGGGCAGACTTTCTTGATCTTACCGTGGATGCGACGAGCACGACCCCGCTGCTCCAGCAAGTCTATCAGCTGCTGCGCGGTGCCATTCTCTCCCACGCTTTGATGCCTGGAAGCCGGCTCCCATCTACGCGTCAGCTCGCCGATCGACTCGGTGTCTCTCGGACCTCGGTGTTGTCTGCTTATGACCAGCTTCTCGCGGAGGGGTATGTCGAAGGGCGAGCGGGATCGGGTACGTATGTCACTGAAGACATTCCTCAGCCGCCCATCTCACCTGCCGTTCTTAAGATACCCGGCAGTAAGCCAACCGTGCGGCGCCTCTCGAGTGCGGGAACACGGTTTCGCAAGCTGGCGCAAAATCTAAGCGCCCCCGAGGATATTCCGTTTAACCCGGGATGTTGCTCGGTCGACGCCACAACGATCGAGTCATGGCGACGGGTCGGTTCGAAGCAGATGAAAACCTTCGAAAGAGTAAATCTGCACTATGCAGATCCGATCGGAGAGCTGTCCCTGCGGATCGAAGTCGCGCAATATTTACGGGCGGCGAGGGCCGTACGCTGCGAACCGGAACAGATCATTATCGTTTCAGGCGCGCAGCAGGCACTCGATCTATCCCTGCGGGTCCTGGTCAACCCTGGCGATTCCGTCTGGATCGAGGACCCCGGCTACCTGGGCGCGCGTGCAGCCCTGCATGCCGTCGGCGCGAACGTGATTCCGGTCCCGGTTGACGAAAATGGTCTGGTGGTCAGCGCGGGCATTCTTGCGGAAGCCAATGCTAGGGCAGCCTACATCACACCTTCGCACCAATATCCAACGGGCGCAGTGATGTCGATGCGGCGGCGCCTGGAGGTTCTGGCGTGGGCACGAGACCATGATGCCTGGATTATCGAGGATGATTACGACAGCGAGTTTAGATACGTTGGTCGCCCGTTAGCGGCGTTGCAGGGCATCGACGACGATTCTCGGGTGATCTACGTCGGTACTCTCAGCAAGATGCTGTTTCCGGGCGTTCGCATCGGTTTCGCCGTCGTGCCTAAGGATCTGATAGACGTTTTCACCGGTGCCAAGTTTGTCACCGATCGGCAGCCGCCTAGTCTCCAGCAGGCGATGGTCGCCGATTTCATGCGGTCGGGCTATTTGACCGGTCATATCCGTCGCATGCGTCTCCAATATCGCGAAGCGCGCGACGTCGTCGTGAAGGCCATCACGCAGCACATGGGGGATCTCGTCGAGGTCGAAGTTCCAGATTGCGGCATTCAGCTGATTGTCCGCTTCAAGAAAGACATCTCGGATGTGGAGGTAGCCAATAACGCGCGGGCGAAGGGCATCGTCGTGAAGCCCGTCAGTTCGTTATGTCTGAATCAGCCGGCCCGCCAAGGCCTTCTCCTGGGGTACTCGGGATTCGACCTTCGCAAGCTGCGTTCCGCTTCACGGCAACTGGCGGAGGTTGTCAGAGCGACGATACGAGCAGGGAGCTGAGTTCTACCGACGCTATCCTGCAACGCCAGAGGGCTACCGGAGTGACGGGGTGCCCAAGGGGCTCTCCCAAACTGGTTATCTCTTTCTATCCGAGTGGTTCTTTCTTTCAGGCCACCTAATGCCGACTGTCCACGCCATCCCGATAGCGATTTTGGCAAGGAACCGCAATGAGCGCTGACACTCTGAATTCGGACGAAAAGACCTCGACCTTCCCGATCACGGAGGTCAACCGGGTCAAGCGCGTTCCCGACCGGGGGCGGTATGACAAGAAGACGGTCTACGAGATTCTGGATGCCGCACTCGTCTGTCACATTGCGTATGTGATCGATGGACGGCCGTATTGCACGCCGACCGGCTTCTGGAGGGAAGGCGACCATCTGTACTGGCATGGCTCATCCGCGAGCCGGATGATCCGCACACAGGGCAAGGGCCTCGAAGTGTGTCTCACCGTGACACACGTGGACTCGCTGGTGATGGCGCGTTCGGGCTTTCACCACTCGATCAACTACCGTGCCGCCATGGTTTTTGGACATGCGCACATCGTCGAGGATAAGGACGAGAAGTTGAAATTGATGGACAGCTTCGTGGATCGCATTTACCCGGGCCGCTCCAAGCTGATCCGTCAGCCCACTCCGCAGGAGTTCAAGGCGACCACCATGATGAGCATGGTGATCGAGACTGCTTCGGCGAAGATCCGCGACAAGCATGTGGACGACGAGGAAGAGGATTACGCGGGAGTGCCGGCTTGGTCCGCACTTTATCCGATCACCCAGGTTCTGGGTGCTCCGTCCGACTGCGTACGCCAACTCCCCGGGCTTTCGCGCCCGGACGATATGGTCGATTTCGAACCTGGCGCGCCGCTCGATCAGGTGATGAGCAAAACTTACCGTCGCACCTTCGGATCGCCAGCCGCGGACTGATCCTTAAAAGAAGCAGCTAATGAACTACGCGCCCTTCTGTCGCAAACAGCTTGATGCGCTGTGGTGCGGCGGAAGCGGTCGGGTGTTTCCTCGGCTGCAATGGAGCGGTGCCTTCTTGCCGGTGCACGCAAAGTAAGCGCCCGCTGCAACGTTCTTGGCAGCACCTGCAAATGTGGACGTGGCGCTCGATCTCAAGTGGTCCTTTCGATGCGAACTGCGCTGAGTTTCAGTTCGCAACGCGAAGGCCGGGCAAGGGAAGGGCGCTGACTGCAATGGATTTTAGATACGTCCGGCGGTTGATCATAGCAGTCCCTCGTGTCTGCTCTTTCGAGCGGAGTTGAGAAGCCAAACGCCCTATGCCTAGGCATCAAAGTACCACTTTGAGCGATGGCGGAGGGCCACACGCTACGCTTCATCTCGGCAATGGAGGATTCTTTCAGCAATCATTGCACATAGAAGCACCGTGCCTGTTCGAGCCGAATGCGCATCACCGGTGGTCTTGCCCAAGTCCGCAAAGTGGACATTTGAAATTTGGAAAAAGCGCATCTCCTGCGGGTCGATCCGGGAGTCTCATTCCACGTCTTCGATCGTTCTCGTGGGGGGCGCAGGTCCTCCTGGTTGGCTTGCTGTCAAATAACAAGAACTGTTTTCGGAGGGAATAATGAGCTTGAGGCATCGTCGGTGTCTCTCGGTGTTGACGGTCGGCCTGATAGGGGGAGTGTGGATGGCGGCTTGCGATACGGCGTCGGCGCATGACGCGGAAAAAACGTTGGTGGAGACGGTATCTGTTCCCGGGCTGCAGTCGCCTGGAGAGATCATTGTCGATCAATGGGGTATTCCTCACATCTATGCCAATAGCGAGCGGGACGCGTTCTTTCTCCAGGGTTGGAATGCCGCGCGAGATCGGCTGTGGCAGATCGATCTCTGGCGGAAACGCGGGTTGGGACTGCTGTCGGCCTCATTCGGTCCGGCATATGTCGAGCAAGATCGAGCGCTCCGATCCTTTCTCTATCGCGGCGACATGGCTGCAGAATGGGCTGCCTATGGCAAAGGCTCAAGAGCGTCTATGGATGCCTTTGTGGCTGGGGTCAACGCCTACGTGGCGCGAGTAAAGGCAGACCTCAAGATGCTACCGATCGAATTTCGCATTTCCGAATCTGAGCCGGAAACATGGTCGTCTGAGGACGTCGTGCGCATCCGTTCGCACGGGCTCACCCGCAATATTACCTCCGAGGTTGCGCGGGCGCGTGTCGCCTGCGTGGCGGGTCTTGATGCCGATGCCTTGCGCAAGAAACTTGAACCGGCGACCAAGCCTACGATTCCCGAGGGTCTCGATCCGTGTTCAATTCCGGCCGACGTTCTGCGCAACTACGTTCTTGCGACCCAGCCGGTCGTCTTCTCGAAAGACAAGACGAAGATCTCCATGGACAGCATGGAAGACTATCAAACCCGCCTGGCGGAGCTGGAGGAGAGACTCCAGAATTCTGGCTCGAATAACTGGGCTATTTCGCCGTCGCGCACCACGACCGGACGTCCCATTCTCGCGAACGATCCCCATCGCGATATCGAGATGCCGTCGTTGCGTTACATCGCTCATCTCTCGGCCCCCGGCTTTGATGTCATCGGAGCCGGAGAGCCTGCGCTTCCAGGCATTTCGATCGGCCATAATGGAACGATTGCGTTCGGTCTGACGATCTTCAGAACTGATCAGGAAGATCTCTACGTATACGAGCTGGATCCTGCGAATCACGACCGTTATCGCTACAAGGACGGCTTCGAGACGATGCGCACTGTCGTCGAGGAAATCCCTGTGAAGGGTGAGGCGGCACGTCGTGCGGAACTGAAATTCACCCGCCATGGTCCGGTGATCTACGTCGATGAATCGAACCACCGGGCGTTTGCCATGCGATCCACGTGGTTCGAGCCGGGGGCGTCGGCCTATTTCGGTTCGGCAAATTACATGAAATCGAAGTCCTTCCCGGAATTTCGCAGGGCAATGGAGACTTGGGGCTCCCCCTCGGAGAACCAGGTATATGCCGACGTAAAGGGAAATATCGGATGGGTGGTGGGCGGACACGCGCCGATCCGGCCGAACTGGGACGGGCTGATGCCGGTTCCAGGAGACGGTCGCTATGAGTGGGCGGGATTGCGGCCTGGATCCGAGTTGCCGTCGTTGTACGTCGCATCGGTGGTTGCGTCTCCCCGCAACAAAGCTGAGACGCTAAACACGGGTTGAGCCACGACTTCCGACAGGGCGGTGAACCTGAAATGGTATTCAGTTTCGGGGTGAGCTGATGCGGGTGGCCTGGAAGCCGATCTCGAACTAGGGATTTGTTGTGATCTTCTCTATCTTGGATGTCGCTCGATAGCGTCCCTTTGGGACGCCGGATCAGGAGCGAATCGCGGCGGTCCAATCCGACACCAACACCAATCGGGCAGGGGGGCCGAGTCGGTGAATCATGAGTTAATTCTCTAGAAAATTTCGCCGCTCGGCGAGCCCGCGACTCGGTCTATGACATCATCGTCGCACGAAAAATGCGGGTACACACAGATGCCAAACTCGAATGACGTCGCCAGCAATGAGAAGCTTTGGGAGCGCGTTCTGTCCCTGCTTGTGGTGGGGGCGAGCGTGTTGGGCGGAAGCGCCGTTTTGCTGATACAGGCGTTGCCGCCCATACTTCACGGATTTCCATAGACCCGGAGATCGCTCATGAGGCTCGCAAGACCGTTCCGACAAAGAGAAATTCTGTAGTGATCTCAATCGCCCGAAAAGCTGAAAAATGTCGGAATGGATGTTGAAAACACTGCGGAAATTTGGAGACTTCCAAGCTGAATACGAGGGTTCGATTCCCTTCACCCGCTCCAGCCTTTTCACCTATGTCTCGGGCCGCTCACAAAGAACTTAGCGCAGGGGTCGGGCTTCATTCTGACAAATGGGTTGCTTTTACACGTTCTGATACTCGCTTTCCGTTTGGAGAAGAGGTGCTGAACGCGCGTGTGTAAATCGGCGACGGTGGTGTAGAACTAGGATAGGTCGAACACAGGGCTTGCAAAAATTTGCGCAGATGAAGTGGTCAGACGATCGGTCGCGATCTGCCCGCCATTGGTCCAATGATGGATTGGACCGAGAGTTTAGGTTTTTCAATTGGTCAGAGGGTCACGCGTGCACAACGTGTGCACCGGGAGATCAGGAAAAATCTTGCGACATCCAACGTGAGCAAGCTTTCTGAAGTGAGCGGGGGCGGTCGCGGAAAGCGCCGCTTTTTGCCGTGCATTCGCGCAGCTAACGGCAACGCGGATGTCGTCAACGGCGACGTCGCTGGCGACAACGTGGGATAGTCAACAACACGACGGCGACGATCAATGATCCGGCGCTAGCGGCTACCAACCCTTGGGGCGGCGCAGCTGACTTCGTCCCTGTCGGGTCGCTCTGACGGCCTTTTGCAGGAAACGCGCAAAGATCGACGTCGCCGGGGTGACCGCGCGCCCGGATCGCATGATCAGATGTCGCGTGAGATCGCCGCCTCGAGAGGCTCGCTCGCGATGTAGAGCGCCCGCCCACGCATAAGTCTCACCGAACGGGCCAGAGCAGCAATTCAAGAAGCTACTAGGGATAATATATGATATATTGGAGTCCACCGGCCGTGCCGATGGCACGCTGACGCATACGAGCCCGGAAGGGATTAATGGCAAACACGATCGATTTCAGCTCGAAGGATTATTTGCCGGATCTGGATAGCGCGGCTGTTGTGCCCGGGCTCTCCGCGGCTGTTGATCTCCGCCGCGACGCCTGGGGCATACCGCATATCCGCGCCGCCTCCGCCACCGACGGTTTCGCTGGGCTCGGCTTCGCTCATGCGCAGGACCGGCTCTGGCAGATGGAAGCGCTGCTGCGTCGAGGTACCGGGCGCTATGCGGAGTGGGTCGGAAAGCCCGCCATTGCCGCTGATATCCTGGCGCGCCAGCTCAACACCACGGGTGCCTCGAAGCGCGATTTCACCCTGCTCAATGCCGAAACAAAGGCAATGCTTGAGGCCTATGCGCGCGGTGTTAATGCCTTCATCGCGCTTGGCACTTGGCCTGCGGAATACGCTCTTCTTGGCGCGAAGCCCTCGGCTTGGGAGCCGTGGCATTCGATGGCGGTTATGCGCCAGATCGGCTTCCTGATGGGGTCGGTGTGGTGGAAATTGTGGCGAGCGGCTGCACTGCCGATCGTCGGCGCCGGCGAAATCGGAAAGCTGCGTTTTGACGACGGCGGCGACGACATGTTGTGCATTCCGCCGGGTGCGGAAGGCGAGCGGTATCTCGCGGCCTTGGCCGACCTCAAGCCCGGACTGGAGGCGATGCTGGCCACCGGCAACTATCAGGCGGAAGCTGAAGTCGCCGGCGGCAGCAACAACTGGGTGCTGTCGTCGCAGCGCACCGCCACCGGTCGTCCGCTGTTGGCGGGCGATCCGCACCGCGTGCTGGAAATGCCGAGCATGTACTACCAGGCGCATCTGGCCTGCGGCGAGTTCGACGCCATCGGCCTTTCCGTGCCGGGCGCGCCAGGCTTTCCCAATTTCGGTCATAACGGCAAGGTGGCGTGGTGCGTCACCCATGCCTTTGTCGACATTCATGATCTCTATATCGAGCGCTTCGATGCTGCGGTCGAAAACACCGCCTTCAAGGGCGGCTGGTCGCCGGTCACTCATCGTGCGGAGACCATTTCTGTGCGCGGCGAGACTGATGTGGTGATCGACGTGGTGGAGACAATGCACGGTCCGGTCATAGTCGGCGACCCCAAGGCCGGCACCGCTTTAGTGCTGCGTTCCATGCAATTCGCAGAACCCGACACCTCGTTCGACTGCACATTGAAAGTGCTGCGTTCTAACACGGTCGAAGAGCTGTACGAGGCCGGCGCTGAATGGGGCCTGATGGATCACAATCTGGTCGCCGCCGATATCAAGGGTCAGATCGGTAACCGCGTTCGCGCCAAGGTGCCTGTGCGCCCGCGCGCCAATGGCTGGCTGCCTGTGCCGGGCTGGACCGGCGAGCACGAGTGGAAGGGGATAATCCCGTTCGCAGACATGCCGTGCACCATCGATCCGGTCGAGCAGGCCATCGTCACCGCGAACAACCGTGTGATCGAGAATGGTACTCATTATTTTTGCACCGACGCCATGCCGCCGCACCGCACGCGGCGGATCTGGCAGCGCCTCGCCGGGCTGACGAAAGCGACGGTGGAGGACATGGCGTCGATTCATCGCGATACGGTCAGCGTGGTGGCGATCGAGTTTCGCGACCGGATCCGCGACGTCGCAGTCACTGGAGAAGCTCTGGTCCTGCGCGACCGCATTCTCGACTGGGACGGCGCGATGGACGCACAGTCCAAGGCCGCGGTCGCCTATGTGGCCCTGCGCACCGCGCTGACCAAACTGGTCGCGGACGTAAGCGGCGTCCGTGCCGTGTCCGAGAGTCCGTACACCAAGGTGCCGCCGGGGATCTTTGGCGAGAGCCAGATATGGTGGACCGTGCCGCAGCTTTTGCGCGCGAACGATACCGGCCTGCTGAAGGGCGCCTCATGGGACGAGTTGCTGGCACAGGCGCTGGTTGACGCGGCGAGGGATTGCCCCGCGGAAGACTGGGCCGCGGTTCACCGGCCGATCCTGCGTCATCCGCTGTCGGCGATCTATCCGGAGTATGCCGCGTCGCTCGACAAGCCCTGCGGATTGCTCGGCGGCGACAATGATACGCCGTTCGCCACCGGCTACATTGCTCGGCTTGGCGCCAAGGCGACCTATGCGGCATTGTCGCGCTACGTGTTCGACGTCGGCGCCTGGGACAATTGCCAGTGGATCGTGTTCCACGGCGCGTCCGGCCATACGGCCAGCCCGAGCTACGACAACCAGAATGCCGCTTGGGCAGAAGGAAAAATGGTCCCGATGCTATATGACTGGAAGCAGATCGAGTCGTCGGCCACGTCGCATCAGCAATTGCGCCCGGCGTGACGGCCGGAGATGATTTGGTGGGCGACGGCTTGTGGACGAGTCGCGATTTACTTCCTGAGGCACGATGCTCAAAGGCCTGAAAGTCAGCAACCGGGATAACCTCACTTCGCGGGTCTATGACCAGATGCGGATCGGGTTGATGTCTGGCAATTTCTGGCCTGGCCAGCGCCTGCGGGTGCGTGAGGTGGCGGCGGCCATGCAGGTCAGCGACACGCCGGTGCGCGAGGCGATGATGCAGCTGGTCCGCGAAGGCGGACTGGAAATGCGGTCGGGCGCGACCATCAACGTCGTCAAGCTGTCGTGCGCGCGCTATCTCGAACTGCGCGAAATCCGCTTCCTGCTGGAAGGCATGGCGACCGAGAAGGCGACGCCGCGGATGACCCCGGCCATGATCGCGCAACTGGAGATCCTGCACGCGCAGCTGATCGAGGCTGAGCAGACGGCGGACTATGAAGCAGCGACGCTCACCAACTACCAGTTCCATTTTCTGGTGTACCGCGCCTCGGGCATCGAGGACTTGGTCTCGATTCTGGAAAGCATCTGGCTGCGGCACGGGCCGATGCTCAAGCTGTTGTATCCGCACGCGCCGCCCGCCTATCCGGTGCGGCACCAGCATTTGAATTTGATGGACGCGCTGCGCAGCAACGACGCGGCGCTGGCGCGTCATGCGATCCTCGCCGACATTATCGAGGGCGGCAAAGCGATGGTCGATCTGCTCGAGCAGATCGAAGACGGCCGTGCCGTCATGGTGGAGACCGCGCAGGGCGTCGTCGAATTGCAATTTAGCCAGCGCGCGGCGTCTTCGGGCAAAACAAGCGCAGCTTGAGCGTCTTTTCATCTGGTTCTGCCGCCAATGACGTCAGGGTAATGCTTGCCGCCAAGAATATATCATATATCCTCGTGCTGACGATGGAGCATGGTAGCTGATGACGAGTGACCTCCGCCCGATCGACAAGAGCCTTCGTGACCGCGCCAGCCGCGTCGTGCCCGGTGGCATGTATGGCCATATGCGCGCCAGCGGTCTCCCGGACGGCTATCCGCAGTTCTTCGCCCGCGGCGAGGGCTGCCATATCTGGGATGTGGACGGTCGCAAATACCTCGACTTCATGTGTAGCTGGGGCCCGATCGTGCTCGGGCACCATCATCCGGTGGTGGACGCTGCGGCGCGCAGGCAGATGGAGCAGGGCGACGTCCTCAACGGACCATCCGAGCGCATGGTCGAACTGGCGGAGCGCGTGGTTGGCCTCGTCACCCATGCCGACTGGGCACTATTTTCCAAGAACGGCACCGACGCCACAACCACCTGCGTGACGCTGGCGCGGGGAGCGACCGGCAAGCGCAAGGTGTTGCTGGCCAAGGGCGCCTATCACGGCGCCGTTCCGTGGTGCTCGCCGCATCCCTACGGCGTGATGTCCGAGGATCGTGCCCACATCCTGTATTTCGACTACAACGACGTGGCCAGCCTTGAGGCCGCGGTGACGCAGGCGGGCGATGATCTCGCGGCCATCGTGGTGTCGGCGTTCAAACATGACTACGGCCAGCATCAGGAATTGCCGGATCTGGCGTTCGCGCAGCGTGCACGGGCGTTGTGCGATGCCAACGATGCGGCTTTGATCCTCGATGACGTTCGCGCCGGCTTCCGGCTAACGCTGCATGGCAGTTGGGACCAGATCGGTGTGCAACCGGATCTCAGTGCCTGGAGCAAGGCGATCGCCAACGGTTACGCGCTTTCTGCAGTGATGGGCAACGACCGGTTTCGCGACGCGGCGGCGGCGCTGTTCGCGACCGGCTCGTTCTGGTGCGGTGCCGTCTCGATGGCCGCGTCACTGGCGACCCTGGATGTGCTGGAAGCGGAGAACGGCCCCGAGCACATGCGCGCGATGGGACAGCGGCTGCGCGACGGGATCGCCGAGCAGGCACGGCGCTACAATCTCGGCGTCCGCCAGAGCGGTCCGGTGCAGATGCCGACCATCCTGTTCGAGGACGATGCCGATTACGCCAGAGGCAACCGCTTCACCCAGGAGACGCTGAAGCGTGGCGTCTATATGCACCCCAAGCACAACATGTTTCTTTCCGTCGCCCATACCGCAGCGGATATCGATCATGCGTTGTCGGTGACCGACGATGCCTTCAAGATCGTGGCGGGGCTCTAGATTGCAGGCGTAAACGGAATTTGCGGCGAACACTCGGGAGCAGGCGAATGAAGCAGAAACTCGCTCGACGCGGCGTTGCAGTGGCCCTGGCCCTGGTCCTCGGAGTTTCACTCGGCGCCGCCAACGCGCAAACGCCCAAGAAGGGCGGCACGCTGGTCTATGCCAGCGTATCCGGTCCGGGCACGCTGGATCCCTATATGGCCTCCAGCGCTGTCGAGCTCGAAGTCATCAACAACATCTTCGAAGGCCTGGTGACGCTCGACAACGCCAACGCCACCAAACCGATGCTGGCGTCGAAAGCCACTGCCTCCGCCGATTTCAAGACCTACTCGTTCGAACTGCGAAAAGGGGTCAAATTTCACAACGGCCAGGAGATGACGTCGGCCGACGTCAAGGCGTCGTTCGAGCGCTACAAGCGCATCAGTCCCAACGCCAAGAATCTCGATGCCGTCGATCATTTCGACACGCCGGATCCCTACAGCTTCGTGATCGTGCTGAAGGAGCCCAATGTCGTGCTGCTCGACATCATCAAGTCGCCGATCTATCCGTTGATGATCCTGCCGGCGTCGCAGAAGGACAAGCCGGCCCGCGATATCGAGGTGATCGGAACTGGCCCCTACAAGCTCGGCGAATGGGTCAAGGACAGCCACCTCATCATCACCCGCTTTGACGACTACACCGCCGACACCAGCGCGCCGGGCCGCGACGGCTATGCCGGCCGCAAGACCGTCTATCTCGATGCGGTGCGCTACCGCTTCATGCCGGAGATCACGACGCGTATCGCCGCTTTGCAGAACGGCGAGGCGCAGCTGATCTCCAGCGTCCCGCCCGACCTCAGCGCCAAGATCACCGAGCGCAAGGATCTGGCGATCCGCGAGGTATTTCCGACACTCGGCAGCTACATCGTCGTCAATTCGCAGAAGGGCCTCACCGCGAATGTGCTGATTCGCCAGGCGATTGCCGCGGCGATCAATGTCGATGAGATCATCGAAGGCGCCGGTGGGCTCAACAAGCGCAATCCCTGGATGTCGTTTCCCGGCACGCCTTACTTCCTCGGTGATACCGCGCCCACCCCCTGGTACGACATCAAGAATCCGGCCAAGGCCAAGGAATTGCTGAATCAGGCCGGCTACAAGGGTGAAAAGATCATCATCGAGACCAACAGCAACTATCAGTGGATGCGCGACACCATGCTGATCGTCGCCGAGCAGCTGAAGGCCGCCGGCATGACCGTCGATGTTCAGGTCACCGACTGGACCACAAACGCGTCGCACATGCAGCAAGGCACCGGTGACTGGAACCTGTCGACCACGGCGTTCGGCCCCGATCACATTCTCGGGCCGCAGCAGTGGCGGCCGATGCTCTACACGTTCCCGCACATCACCGGCAACGACGTCATCGACAAGGCCTATGCCGAGTTCTTCCAGGGTCCGACGCTGGAAGCGCGACGCGCCAGCTGGCTGACGATCCAGAAAGAAGTGTTGGGTGGCGGCTATCTCGTCAAGATCGCGGATACCGGCCGGCTGAGCGGCTATTCGAGGAAACTGCAGGGCCAGAACGACTACGCCGGCATCCTGCAGCTATGGGACCTGTGGCTCAATTGATGCGTAGCATCGGCCGGCTCCCGATGATCGGTCGGAGGAGGTCGCTCTGATACGCATCATTTCCGTCAAATTCCTTCAGGCCGTGCCGGTCATCCTGATCATCTCGATCCTGGCGTTTCTGCTGCTTAGCCTGCTGCCTGGCGATCCGGCGATGATCATTGCCGGCGAACAGGCCTCGCCTGCGGCGATCGAACAGGTGCGACGGCAACTCGGTCTCGATCGCTCGTTCCTGGAGCAGCTCGGCATCTGGCTATTCAATCTGGCGCGCGGCAACTTTGGCTCATCGCTGATCCTCAACCAGAGCGTTTTATCGGCGGTGGGGGAACGCCTGCCGGTGACCTTATCGCTGGCGGCATTGTCCATCGGCTTTACGATTCCGGTGGGCGTATTTCTCGGATCTCTGGCGGCATATTACCGGCGCACCTGGATTGACTCCGCGGTGATGACCGTGGCGCTGCTCGGCGTTTCCATCCCGGCATTCTGGATTGCGATCCTCGGCGTGATCCTGTTCAGCGTGCAACTGGGCTGGGTACCCTCGAGCGGTTTTGCGCCGATCTCGCAGGGTCTCGGCGGGTGGTTCGCGTCCATGGCGCTGCCGGCGTTGACATTGTCGTTGTTCCAGATCGGCTTCCTCGCCCGCATGACCCGTTCAGCGATGCTCGATGTGCTCAGCCAGGACTACATCCGAACCGCACGCGCCAAGGGGCTCAGCGAGTGGCGCACCGTCGGCAAGCACGCCCTGCGCAATGCGCTGATCCTGATCATCACCGCCACCGGCATTCTGCTGAGTGCGGCTATCGGCGGTTCGGTGATCATCGAGCAGGTGTTCGCACTGCCGGGCATCGGCCGCATGGTGGTGCAGGCGATCATGGCACGTGATTATCCGCTGGTGCAGGGCACCATGCTCATTCTCGGCTTCACCTTCGTGATGATCAATCTGATCGTCGACATCCTCTACACTCTCGCCGATCCGCGTGTGCGCCATGACTGACGTCGGTATCGGAACTCGGGCGACGGCGGCAGCGATCGCCGCACCGCGCGGCTACGGCACGCTGCGCCGGCTGCTGCGGCATCGCTCGTTCCTGATCGGCTTCACCATCATCGCGCTGCTGGCGATTCTCGCCGTACTGGCTCCGCTGATTACGCCGATCGATCCTTCTGCGATGCGGGTGCGCCTCCGCTTCCGGCCCCCGCAGGCTGCGTTCTGGTTCGGCACCGACCAGTTCGGCCGCGATGTCTTCACTCGCGTATTGTACGGCGCGCGTATTTCGCTGTTCGTCGGCTTCGCGGTCTGCGTGGTCTCGGGCCTGTGCAGCGCCGTTCTTGGCGTGATCGCGGCGCAGCTGCGCCGGCTGGACAGCGCCATCATGCGGTTGATGGATGCGCTGATGTCGTTCCCCGCCATCCTGCTGGCGCTGGGTATCGCCGCGGCGCTGGGCCCGCGCGTCTCCAGTGTCATTATCGCTCTGACCGTTGCCTACATTCCCGCTGGCGTGCGCATTGTCCGCGCCGCCGCGCTGACCGTGCGCGAGATGGATTTCGTGCAGGCTGCGCAGGTGTCCGGCGCGTCGTCGCTGCGCATCGTGCTGCGCCACATCCTGCCGAACTGCCTCAGCCCGCTCTTGGTGCACCTCACCTTCATCTTCGCCTATGCGATGCTGGCAGAGGCGGCGCTCAGCTTTCTCGGCGTCGGCATCCAGCCGCCTATCGCCAGCTGGGGCAACATCATCGCCGAGGGCCGCGACTACGCCACCCAGGCCTGGTGGGTGATGTTGTTTCCCGGCATCGCTATCAGCCTCGCCGCGCTCAGCCTCAACTTGCTCGGCGACGCGTTGGGCGACATGCTCGACCCCCGCCTCAAGGGAGGCGAGTGATGGCCGCGCCGCTGCTCTCCATTCGCAATCTTACCGTCCAGTTTCGCGTCGATACCGGCTGGGTCACGGCCATCGACGACGTCTCGCTGGATGTTGGTGCCGGCGATTGCGTCGGCGTTGTCGGCGAATCCGGCAGCGGCAAGAGCGTCACCGCGCTGTCGGTCCTGCAGCTGCACGATCGCGTCAGCACGCGGATGCCGTCAGGCTCGATTCTGTACCAGGACGACGACCTGCTACGTGCCAAGGGTTCGACCATGCGGCGGATCCGCGGCAGCGAGATCGCGATGATCTTCCAGGACCCGATGTCGTCGCTCAATCCTGTGCTGACCATTGCAGACCAGATTTCCGAGACGTTGCGCCAGCATCAGGGCCTCACCGGCGCCGCCGCGCGTAGGCGCGTGGTCGAGCTGCTCGGCCTGGTGCGGATTCCCGACGCCGCGCGTCGCGCTGACGACTATCCGCACCGCTTGTCCGGCGGCATGCGGCAGCGCGTGATGATCGCCATGGCCATCGCCTGCAAGCCGCGGCTGCTGATCGCCGATGAGCCGACCACCGCGCTGGACGTCACCATCCAGGCGCAGATCCTCGAATTGCTGCGCGACCTGCGCCGCGAATTGGGCATGTCGGTGATGCTGATCTCCCACGATCTCGGCGTGATCGCCGAATTCGCCCAGCGCGTCGTGGTGATGTATGCCGGCCGCGTCGTCGAGGCCGCGCCGGTAACACAGCTTTTTCGCCGACCGGTACATCCCTACACCATGGGTCTGATCGCTGCGGTGCCTGCGCTCGACAGTGAGGCACCAAGGCTGACCACGATCGCAGGGCGCATTCCCGGCCCGCAGGAGATCATCCCCGGTTGCCGTTTCAGCCCGCGCTGTGCGCTGGTGCAGCCGAGCTGCCTCGACGAGCCGCCATCCATGCAGACGGTCGGTGACGGCCAGTCGGCGCGCTGCCCGCCGCGCATCCAGGTTCTGGGTGTGCGTCATGGTTGACCAGCCCATCGTTGAGGTCCGCGACCTTAGAAAGACCTTTTCCGTCAAGCATGCCGGCGGCGTCTCGACGCTGCACGCGTTGAGCGGTGTCAATTTCGAGATCATGCGCGGCGAGACCTTGGGGCTGGTCGGCGAATCCGGCTCCGGCAAGACCACCGCCGGCCGCATCCTGGTCGGGCTGGTCCCGGCCGGCAGCGGCAGCGTGCGCCTGTTCGGCCACGACATCACCGGCGCCGATGGCAAGGCGCAGCTTGCAAAGGTGCGCGCGCGGCTCCAATTCGTGTTTCAGGATCCTTATGCTTCGCTCAATCCGCGAATGCGGATCGGCAGCGCTATCGCCGAGCCGCTGGATATCGCTGGCGGGTGGTCGCGAAAGGATCGCAATGGTCGCGTCGCCGAACTGCTCGATCTGGTCGGGTTGCCCAAGACCAGCATCGATCGCTATCCGCACGAGTTCTCAGGCGGCCAACGCCAGCGCATCGTCATCGCCCGCGCGTTGGCGCTCAATCCGCAGTTTGTGGTCTGCGACGAGCCGGTGTCTGCGCTCGACGTCTCCATGCAAGCCCAGGTTGTCAACCTGCTGCTTGATCTGCAGGACCGGCTCGGCCTGAGCTATTTGTTTATCGCGCATGATCTCGCGGTGGTTCGGGCAGTATCAACGCGGGTTGCGGTGATGTATGCCGGTTCAATTGTCGAGACGGCGCCGAAATCGCAGATCTACAGCGATCCGCAGCATCCCTATTCGCGCGCGCTGCTCGACGCGGTGCCGCGCGCTGATCCGAACTATGTCAGACATCCGGTGGTGTCAGGCGAAGTGCCGAGCCTGCTCGATCCACCGCCGGGCTGCTGCTTTCATCCGCGCTGCCCGTTCGCATTCGAGCGGTGCCGGGTCGAGGTGCCAATCCTCAGGGAATCCGGGCCTGATCGGCGTGTCGCCTGTCATCTCTTCACATGACAGCAGTGAATCCGAAATGTCGAACACGGAGAAGCCGGGCAATCGATGCCGATCCAGCGATCGCCATTTCGCTTCGTCTTAGAAAGATCAATCGAGGGAGGGCGCAAAACGGGTCTTAGCTGGGACCACGGGGCTCGCAACCAAAATCGGTTCAACTCGCTTGGCTGTCGCTCGTTGGCAAGCAGTTTCAATACGGTTTGCCGGGTCGTCGCGTCGGTCGTCTCAGGCAATAGTTTGCGGTAGTGAACC
This sequence comes from Bradyrhizobium sp. LTSP885, assembly GCF_000938305.1. Lineage (GTDB taxonomy): Bacteria > Pseudomonadota > Alphaproteobacteria > Rhizobiales > Xanthobacteraceae > Bradyrhizobium. The sequence continues at coordinate 66,049 of NZ_JYMT01000012.1, read as the reverse complement.
AGATCTTGTTCGTGGACATACCAATCCAGTTCGTAGGTTTGAGGCAGCTGCGCTACCGAACTCTCAGTCACCGAAGATGTGACAGGTGGGCCGGCAATCGAGTCAGTATGCGCTTTCGAGATCCGGACATTCTGATCACTATTGCTCATGCCGTCCGAAATAATGTCGCAACGAACGCGATCGATGTTGGAACTGTTCGTGTATTGGCGACTTGTAGCGCGCTAGGCCAAAGCGGCACCAAATCTGACGAGTGGAGATCTACATGCGGCGGTTGACGTATTGTGTCCTGCCGGTGAAACCAGGGAGATCATGAGTGCGAGCACATCAAGTAATGACAACAAAAGTGATTACGGTGGGTGCCGCTGACTCCGTCGTTGATGCCGCCAACATCATGCTGCAGAACCATGTGAGTGGGCTCCCTGTGATCGGCGAGGCGGGGAAATTGGTCGGGATCGTCTCGCAAGGCGATTTTATCCGCCGCGCAGAGATCGGGACCCAGCGAAAGCGTGGCCGGTGGCTGAAATTCCTGCTTGGTCCGAGCAAGGCGGCCGCCGACTTCGTCCGTGAAAGTGGACACAAGGTTGGTGAGATCATGACACTTGATCCCTTTACCGTGTCAGAGGACGCGACGCTCGAAGATGTCGTGCAGCGGATGGAACACCACAACGTCAAGCGGCTGCCGGTTATGCGTGGAGATCGGCTTGTCGGCATCGTAACGCGCTCGAATCTGCTTCAGGCCGTTGCCGAACTGGCGCGTGAAGTGCCCGATCCGACCGCCGACGATGATCACATTCGGCACCATATCATTGCATCTATCGAGAAGGCCGAATGGGGGCCATTCGGGCTCGGCGTCATCGTGCGCAACGGCAATGTTCATCTTAGCGGGATTATTACCAATGAGAGTTCCCGCCAGGCTGCGATTGTAGCTGCGGAGAACGTTTCGGGAGTCACGAAAGTTCACGACCACCTTTGCTGGGTCGAGCCCATGTCGGGAATGTACCTGAACTCTCCGGAGGATGAGGCGTTGTTGAGGGCAAATTGAGTTGATCTCGACTTCGCGCGGCATTCGGACCGTTATGTTCGCATGATCGGCAGAAAAGGGACCCATTCCATGACCGAACATCATTATCATGCGGCGATCTGGATCGATCACCGTGAAGCGCGCGTGTTTCATTTCAGCCCGACCGATGTCGACACACTCGTCCTGCACCCGGACAATCCCACACAACATATCCATCACAAGGCAAATTCCATCGGCACCGGGCACGCATCGACGAGCCCTGACTACCTTCGTGCTGTCGCTGAATCGGTCTCCGACGCCGGCGCCGTTCTCATCACCGGGCCCGCGAACGCAAAGACCGAGTTGGTGGAGTACATTCGCCTGCATGAGCCCAAGCTCATGAAGGTGATCGCTGGCGTGGAAGCGGTCGACCATCCGACAGACGCGCAACTCGTTGCCTATGCCAGGAAATACCTCACCGCGACGGACCGGATGGTGCCGTAGCCGACCAATCTTCGGTCGGCGTGAAAAGCAGAAAACTGATAAAAATTGCCGGCCAGGCTGGATAATGAATTGACCTTGACCGCTCGCCCTTATCCGTCGCAATGGGAGCGACATATCGTCCTCGAAGAAAGCTGGCGCATATTTGTCCGGCCGATCAGGCCGGATGACGAGGACTTGATCCGCGATCTTCTCGTCCACGTGAACAAGCAAGATTTGCGGCTTCGCTTCTTCGATTCCATCAGGGAATTCTCGCACCAATTCATCGCCAGAATGACCGAACTCGATTACGCTCGCGCGATGGCGTTTATCGCTATCGATGAAGCCAGCAATGAGACGCTTGGCGTCGTGCAGCTCTACACCGATGCGACCCATGAGACCGGTGAATACGCGATCGTGCTGCGGTCGGATCTCAAGGGCAGGGGATTGGGCTGGTCCCTGATGCAGCTAATCATCGAGTACGCCAAATCGGAAAGCTTGAAGCGGATATCCGGCCAAATTCTCCAGGAAAATGCGGTCATGCTGAAAATGTGTCGGGAATTGGGATTTGAGATCAAGACGGATGCCGAGGATCGCGGCTTGTGCGATGTCACGCTCACGCTCGAAAGCCGTTAGCTAACAGGCGATAATGCCCATGTATGACGAGCGATTTGCTCGTCTTCCTGCGACGGGAGGATATTCACCAGGACTCGCGATGCCGTCGATTCCACGGTTTCGCCGATGCGGATACCGCACCAAGATAGGCCGGCGCAGATCTCCGCCCGTACCTCGCTGTCATTTTCACCGATGCCGCCCGTAAATACGATCATGTCAGCTCCACCCAGAGTGGCCATCATGGCGGCTATCTGTTTGCGGACGGAATAGCAGAACATGTCGATCGCCAATCGTGCGTCGGGACTGGTCGATGCTGCGTCATGCAGGCGCCGCATGTCGCTGCTGATCCCGGAAATGCCGATCAGTCCCGATCGGTGATCGATCATCTCCTCCAGCGCGACTGCGTCGTACTTCTTCTCGCGCATCAGATAGACGAGGATCCCCGGGTCCAGATCGCCGGTCCGGGTGCCCATGATGATCCCGCCGCTAGGGGTCAATCCCATGCTGGTATCGACTGACTTGCCGTCCTTCACTGCGGTGACGCTGGCACCATTGCCGAGGTGGGCAATAATGAGACGGTCGGGGAGGTTGGTGCCAAGTTGATGCACGATCGACTCGCAGGAAAGTCCGTGAAAGCCGTAGCGTTCGATGCCTTCCGCCCGAAGCGCTTGGGGGATCGGGAGTAGGCGGGCGACATCGGGCATTCCGGCGTGAAATGTGGTGTCGAAACATGCCATTTGCGGGAGACCCGGAAAGTGCTCTTGCGCGAAGCGGATGACCGACAGGGCGGCCGGGATATGCAGGGGCGCAAACGCGGAAGCGGAGTCCAACTTCTGCATGACCTGTTCGTCGATCACGCAATGCTGCCGAAGCCCTGGTCCGCCATGGACGATGCGGTGCCCGATAGCTGCCGGCGTTGGCGTTTGCGAGGCTTCGAGAAGCGTTCCGATGCGGATAATCGCGTCGCGCTGGCTGGGAATGGGGGCGGTATCGCAGGTCAGCGCACCGCCCTGCGAATTCCGCACGTGAAATTTGCCGCCTGGCTCGCCGATCGACTCCGCCACGCCTGATAGCAGCGCCCCCGTGCGTGAGGCGCTAACCCGGTACAGGCCGAACTTCAGCGAAGAGGAGCCGCTGTTCAGGGCCAGGATAGTGAGTTCGGACCGGGTATTCGTCACCGCGCCTCCGGGACCGATCGTGCTCACGCCTGCCAACACCAGTCGCGGATCTCTGGCATGTCGTCTCCGTGTTCGCTGATGTAGAGTTTGTGACGTTCCATCGATGTCCAGTAGCGCTCTGTCGCCTTTTTCACCTGGTCGCTGAACCTTGGGATGCGCCGGATGGCGTCTAATGCGAGCTGATAGCGGTCGAGATTATTCAGCACGACCATATCGAACGGTGTTGTGGTGGTGCCCTCATCCCGGAAGCCGCGAACGTGAATGTTGTCGTGATTATGCCGCCGGTAGGTCAGCTTGTGAATCAGCGCAGGATAGCCATGAAAGGCGAAGATGACCGGCTTGTCGGTCGTGAACAGGTCGTCGAAATCACGATCTTCAAGCCCGTGCGGGTGGGCGGACTGCGGCTCCAACACCATCAAATCGACCACGTTGACGACGCGAATTCGAATGTCCGGAACATATTCGCGCAAGAGGGTTACAGCAGCCATTGTTTCCAGGGTCGGCACATCCCCGGCACAGGCCATCACCACATCCGGATCGCCACCCTCATTGCTGGCCCAGTGCCAGATTCCAGCACCGGCCGTGCAATGGCGCGTTGCGGAATCGATATCGAGCCACTGCCACTCCGGCTGTTTGCCGGCGACGATCAGATTGATGTAGTTGCGGCTGCGCAGACAATGATCGGCCACCGACAGCAGGCAGTTGGCGTCCGGCGGCAAATAGATGCGGACCACATCGGCCTTCTTGTTGGCGACGTGATCCATGAAGCCGGGGTCTTGATGTGAGAAGCCGTTGTGATCCTGCCGCCAGACATGCGACGTCAGCAGATAATTGAGCGAGGCGATCGGCCTGCGCCACGGTATTTGCTTGCTGACCTTGAGCCATTTCGCATGCTGATTGAACATGGAATCGATAATGTGGATGAAGGCCTCATAGCACGAGAACAGGCCATGACGTCCGGTGAGCAGATACCCCTCGAGCCAGCCTTCGCACATATGCTCGCTCAGCATTTCCATGACGCGGCCATCGGTGCTGAGATCGATATCGACCGCCTCCACGTCAGCCATCCACTCTTTCCCGGAGACTTCGTAAACAGCTTCCAGTCTGTTCGATGCGGTCTCGTCCGGACCAAACAGCCGGAAATTCTGCTTGCCGAGGCTGAGCTTCATCACGTCGCGCAGGAATGTTCCGAGCACGCGCGTTGCTTCGGCTCTCACGCTGCCGGGCAGAGGCACCGCCACGGCGTAGTCGTGGAAGTGGGGCATCGATAACGGCTGGAGTAATTCGCCGCCATTGGCATGCGGGTTGGAGCCCATGCGGCGATGACCGGTCGGCGCCAGGTCAGCGAACTCCTCGCGGAATTTTCCGTGCTCGTCGAACAACTCCTGTGGCCGATAACTCCTCATCCAGTCTTCGAGTTGCTTCAAATGTTCAGGCGCTTTGAAGTCAGCGACTGGAACCTGATGGGCCCGCCACGTACCCTCGACCGGTTTGCCGTCGACGAATTTCGGCCCGGTCCAACCCTTGGGCGTGCGAAAGACGATCATTGGCCAGCGTGGGCGCTCCAGGCGAGTTTCCCTCCCAGGGGTACGGGCCGCGCTCTGGATATCCCGAATCTGGAGCAGAACCCGGTCGAGCGTTCCCGCAAGGCCTTGGTGCACCAAGGCGGGATCGTCACCTTCGACGAAATGCGGGTCGTAGCCGTAGCCACGCACTAGCTCGGTCAGCTCTTGCCGGCTAATGCGGGCCAGCACGGTCGGGTTGGCGATCTTGAACCCGTTCAGATGAAGGATCGGAAGCACCGCGCCATCGCGGGCGGGATTGAGGAATTTGTTGGAGTGCCAACTGGTCGCGAGAGCACCGGTTTCGGCTTCCCCGTCGCCGACAATGCAACTGACGATCAGATCGGGGTTGTCGAAGGCTGCGCCATAGGCGTGGGCCAACGAATAGCCGAGTTCGCCACCTTCATGAATCGAGCCGGGCGTTTCCGGCGAGACGTGGCTGGGAATTCCATATGGCCAGGAGAATTGCCGAAACAACCGTTGCAGTCCGTTGCGACTGCGCTCGATGGCTGGATACCGCTCCGTGTATGAACCTTCGAGATAGCTGTGCGCGACGATGCCGGGACCGCCGTGGCCCGGACCGATCACGTAGATCATATTCAGATCATTGTCTTTGATCAGGCGGTTCAGATGCACGTACAGGAAATTCAGTCCGGTCGTGGTTCCCCAATGCCCGAGCAAGCGAGGCTTGATATGTTCGAGCTTGAGGGGCGTTTCCAGCAGCGGATTATCCTGCAGGTAGATTTGACCGACGGAAAGATAATTCGCCGCGCGCCAGTAGGCGTGCATTTTGCGAAGCAGTTCGGGTGACAATGGATCCGAAATTACATTGCCGAACGTCGGTTGCAGCGGCGTGGCCATCGGAGTTTCATATTGCATTGGCTGTCCATGTGATCAGTTCTGTCGCGATGCTTGCGAAAGCGTCATTGAAGGCAGCGACGGCGGAGGCGGGGTCAGGCTTGTCGAGCTTTCGGCGTTGCTGAAACAGCCGCGAAGCCACGACTTGTCCGTCCTTGTTCAATATCCTTGCCGAAAACTCGATCTCTGCGGTCGGTTCAGGATCCGTGTTGATCTGGAAGCTTCTGACGTCGACGAGAAGCTGAGGATTTGTCCCCGGGTTGTCCGTCGAGCGAAGCGGGGCGTGGGCGACATCGTAATTTTCGAAGCTCTGAATGAGCTTTATCTGCAGCATCTTCGGAATGCTGTCGGCCCATTGGGCGTTCGAGAATCCCGGAAGCTCCTTGTTGGGCTCAAGCAGGAACCGCTGCGTGTCGAGCAGCAGGATCGCCGTCGGCGTCGGCATCACCAATTGCTCGTTGAGCGGCTTCTTCGGCGAATCAAATTCTGAGGGAATGCCGAGGTCGTAGATCGTCTTGGGGACCGCTTGCTCTCCACCTCCCGTCATCTTGACAAGGCCGGCCACGATCGAGTCCAGCCCGCCGGTATTCTTGGCAAGCCCTTCCGCAAATGTCTTCAGATTGGCGATCGTGCTTTTCAACGGCTCCGCGTTTTCGGCCAGCACGGAATCAACCCTGCCCAGTGCATTGCGCGCGGCTTGCGTGATGCTTTGACCCGCTTCCGGATCGGCGATGAGCGTCTGCGTACCGATCGATGCACCGACCTCCTTGCCGCCTTCCAGTGCGATCACCGGAACGCCCGTGAGGCCCTGAAAGTCGAGACCAACTTTTGTGTCAGCGTGGACTGGCGTGCCTGTTACCACGGCGATAGTCGCATCTACTTGCCGCGGGCTGTCCGCGACCAATCCCAGATTGGTGACTTCTCCAACGCGGATTCCATTGAAGAGCACCGCGGCACCAACAAGCAGCCCCGAGACGGAACCTTCAAACTGGACATGGTGGACCGTCCGCGCACCGGTTCCGGCAGTGTTGTGCAGCCAGTAGACGAAACCAAAGACAGCGCCGATGGCTGCCAGGACGAAGGCGCCGACGATGATGAAGGGAGCACGGGTTTCCATTGTCTCAGCTCGATTCTGGTTGCAGCATCAGGGAGCGCTTGCCATGGAAGTACGCCTTGACCCATGGGTGGTCGGAGCGAAGCAGTTCGCTCATCGGGCCGATCGCAACGATCTTGCCGTCCGCGAGCGCTGCGACGCGGTCGCAAACGGTATTGAGGCTGGCAAGGTCATGGGTCACCATGAAGACCGTCAGTCCGAGCGTTTCCTGCAACGTCCTGATCAGATCGTCGAAGTCGCCCGCCGCTATCGGATCCAGCCCGGATGTCGGTTCGTCGAGAAAAACGATGGCCGGGTCCAGCGCGAGCGCACGCGCCAGCGCAACGCGCTTGGTCATGCCACCCGAGAGTTCGGACGGAAACTTGCCGCCGTCCTCCGGCGTCAAGCCGACCATCTCGAGCTTGGCGGTCGCGATCTCGTTCAATAACGATTCGGAGAGGACGAGGTTTTCGCGAAGCGGAAACTGAATGTTCTGCAGTGCAGTCAGGGACGAAAACAGCGCGCCCTGTTGGAACAGGATGCCCCACATCGCGGCGGTGTGGACGTCCCGGCCGTGGCTGTCATCGATATCGACGCCCATGACTTCGATGTGGCCGCTCCGTTTTGGAATAAGCCCGATGATCGTCCGCATCAGCACGGATTTGCCACCGCCGGACGCGCCGACCAGACCGAGGATTTCGCCTTTTCGTACGTCCAGCGACAGATGGTCGATTACGGTTTGCTGACGGAACCCGACCACAAGATCGTTGACGCGAATGGCAAATTGCTCCGGTGATCCCTGCATCGTCACATTCCGATCGATGCAAAGAAAACGGCGAAAGCGCCGTCGAGTACGATGACGAGAAAGATCGATTTGACGACCGATATTGTCGTCTGCTTTCCGAGAGATTCGGCGCTTCCCTTGACCCTCAAACCCTCGCTGCTGGCGACGATGCCGATCACCAGCGCCATAAAGGGCGCCTTGATGATTCCGACCTCGAAATGCGTCACGGAAACCGCTTCGTGAAGCCGAGCAAGAAATATCGCCGGACTCATTCCGCCATAGAACCACGCGACCAGACCGCCGCCGTACAGGGCGGCCATCGATCCGATGAAGGCCAGGATCGGAAGCGCCAGGACCAGCGCGACGATGCGTGGAAGGATCAGGACTTCGACGGGGTCGAGCCCCATGGTGGATAGAGCGTCGATTTCCTCGCGCATTTTCATGGAGCCAAGTTCGGCGGTGTAAGCGCTTCCGGACCGACCGGCGACCATAATGGCGACGATCAGCACGCCAATTTCGCGGAGCACGAGAATCCCGACCAGGTCGACGACGTAGGACTCCGCGCCGAACTTGCGAAAATGAAAGATGCCTTGCTGGGCAATGATGGCGCCGATCAGAAAGGTGACCAGGGCGATGATCGGTATGGCTCGCCATCCGACCTGATACAGGTGATAGACCAGAGACTTGAACCGAAGCGAGCGGGGCCTTTGCAGGACGCCGAGGCAGGCCGAACTCAGGGCCCCCAGCATTTGCAGAAAGACCGATACGTCTTCTGCGGCCCCGAACGTGGAACGGCCGACGGTCTCCAATCGCGCAAGGACGGGATTTTGCACCGGCAGGCTCGGAGGCTTGCGGCGGTTGACCTGCCGAACATCCTCGACAAGGCCCTCATATCGTCCCGCAACGCCAACAACTAACGCGGCATGACCGGCTTCGGATGCACCGCGTGACATCCTCTCGAGCAACCATGCGCCAAGGGTGTCCAGTTCACGGACATCGGCCATGTCGATCTTCAGTTTCTGTGTCTCCCGCACCTGGGGCGAGACACGATTGACGAGATGTTCGAGAGTGGCCGCGTTTGCGGCGGTCCAGGAACCGCCTGGTCTAAGCACCAACGTTTCGTCTTGGGTTGCCGCGCCCAGAAGGGGCCGCGTACTCAATACCTTTGCCGGTCAAGAACGTTCTGTCCGGCTCGTTGTCGACCGGCGGAGCATCCCTCGATCGCGCGCGAGAGTTCCTGGAGGCAACTCGTGCGATCCAGTTTGGCTCGGTTTGATTTCTTGCTTAACACTTGTTCTCCTGCTCCAAATCTTGTGTTCCAAGTCTTGTCTTCCAAGACTTGGGGCGTGCGCGCAACCAGCGCAGCATTGGGGATCAAGTGATTGATTTTCGCGTTTTCGGAGCAACTGGGCCGGAGGCGACGTGTAGGCGATGCTGCCGAAGAGCCGGTGTCGATGCCAGGCGTTCGCGAAGTCGTTTGATAAGTACTGAAGCAGGTTTCAGTTCCCCATCGCGAGGATATGCAGGTGGCTCATCAAAACGGACATAGGCGCCCTGAGACCGGGCGGAAAACGCTAGGTAGCAACCGCCATTCCGCCCGCGAGAAATTCTGTAACGATCTCAATGGCCAAAAAACGCCGAGAACGTCAAAACGGCTATTGAACACACAACAAGATTTCCCGACCTCCAAGCTGAGTACGAGCGTTCGATTCCTTTCACCCGCTCCAGCGTTTTCATAGATTTAGCGAGAGGGTCGGATTTCATTCCGACAAGTGGGCTGCCTTGCACGCCCTGATGCTTGCTTTTCGGTCGGCTGTTTTGCGTGTCTGATGGGTTCTCGTATTCCCGCGCTGCCCCAGCTAGTGCCGCGACTGCGTGAGAAACGACGCGATCCGACTCTCTGCGGGGGCGGCCAGTAGTTCCGTCGGCGTGCCTATCGTCTGAATGCGCCCGTCGTCGATGAACGCTACTCGATCCGAAATGCCGAGTGCAAAGCGCATCTCGTGCGTGACGATAACCATGGTCGTGCCTTCGTTCGCGAGCACCTCAATGACGCGCAGGACCTCGTTCACCAATCCGGATCGAGGGCAGACGTCGGCTCGTCAAAGAGCATGATGTCCGGCTGCATCGCCAAGGCACGGGCGATTGCCGCACGCTGCTGTTGCCCTCCCGAAAGTTGGAAGGGAAACTTGTGCGCGTGATCCAGCATGCCGACCTTGTCCAGCATCGCGAGAGCTGTCGCCTCGATGTTCTGGCGCGAACCACTGCGGTGATACCGAGGTCCAAGCCTGACGTTGTCCAGCACTGAAAGGTGCGGAAACAGGTTGAAGCTTTGGAACACCATTCCAATTGCCGTGACCCGCTCGTTGAAATGAGGGGCCAATCGATAGGAACCGCCTTTCGCTTCCACCCACGGTTCTCGGTCGAACAAAATCGTCCCTTCATCGACATTCTGAAGGGCATTGATGGTTCGTATGAGAGTGGTTTTTCCGGACCCGGACGGTCCAATGATACTGACGACTTCCCCCCGGCGGACTTCCAGCGACACGCGATCCAGCACCCTCCGGTGCCCGAAGCTTTTGGTCACCTCTACGATCTCGAGAATGGGCTCGGCCGTCGCATCGATCGAGCGGCGCAACGGACGCTCGGTACGACCCAGAGGAACGACCTTGTCGTCGGTCGGGCGTGGGGCTGGCGTCTTGCGAAGGGACACATCGAGGCGCCTTTCAAGGAAGTGGATCAGGAGACTAAAGACGCTGACGATCAGCACATAGTACACCGCGACCGCCAAGAGCGTGTCGATGACCTTGAAATTCCTGGTGTACAATCGCTGTCCGACCAGCAGGATTTCTGCCAGCGAAATCACCGATACCAGCGACGTCAGCTTCACGATCGTAATGAATTCATTGGCGAGCGAAGGCAAAGCTATTCTCAACGCCTGCGGAACCACGATCAGGCGAAGTCGGCCTATGTAGCGTATCCCCAGCGCTCGCCCTGCCTCGTGTTGACCTTGCGGTACCCCGAGCAGTCCGCCACGATGGATCTCGGCGATGTAGGCCGTTTCGCTCACGACCATCGCGACGAGACCCGCCCAGAACGGCTCGGATAGAACGCCCGAGAGTTGCGGCACCAATTGGGGAAGGTTGTAGACGAAAATCAACAGAACGAGCAAAGGCAAGCTTCGGAAAAACCACACGTAGATCGAGGCCGCGGCTCGCAGCGGGGCGATCGTCGTGTTCTTGGCCAGGGCAACGAGGAGTCCGAGCACGTTGCCGAGGCCCCAAGTCGATATGCTCAGGATGACGACGGTCCCCGTCGCCAGCCACAAGTCCCTGTTTCCAAACAGCGTGACGACATAGCGCCAGTCCACATCTCCCTCCGGCGTTCTCTGCAGCCGTCCGCCTTTCTTAATTTGTCCCAGACACAGCCTGCTTGAATTCACCGTCGGTCGCGCCCGAGACGTTGTACTTTGCCAAGAGCGCGTCATACTCGCCGTTAGCCTTGATCTTTTCGAAGGCGTCGGTGACGGTTTTCTTGACGTCGGCATTTCCCTTTTTGAAGCCGAGACCCACGATGACCGGATAAAGGGTCGAAGTGCTTGAAATCACAATCTTGCCGTTCGTGGCAGTGACCGCCTGCTTGAGCACAGCGGAGTCTTCCATCTGTGCATCAACGCCTCCAGAGAGTACGGCCTGTGTGGCTTCGGGCGACGTCGGAAACTCGCGCACGTCGATTTGACCGAGTCCCTTTGTCGCGCACGTCGTCTGCGAGACCTCTTGCAGGTTTGCGATCCATGCAGCGGACTTGATGGAGCTCACCTTCAGTCCGCAAAGGTCTTCCGGACTGACGGGTTTGCGCTTGGCGTTCGCTGACACCGCGATTGAAACGCCGGTCTTCATATAGGGGATGAAGTCGATCTGCTGAGCGCGCGCGGGTTTGACATAGAGCGTTGATGCGATCACGTCGAACTTGTCGCCGCCGACTCCAATGATCAGGTTTTCAAACCTGCTATCGAGAAACTTCGCTGTCAGGCCAGCGGCCTTGGCGATGGCGGTCATGAACTCCACGTCGAAGCCGGCGGGCTTGTTGTCGCCGTCGACATAGTCGTACGGCGGATACGTTTGGTCGGAGCCCACCAGCAGCACCCCGCTGGCGATGGTGCCGGCCCGTGCAGTCGCACTCATCAGAAGAGCTGCGGTCGTCGAGGCAAGAAGCGTTGCGACGATACCGATTGTCTTGATCATGATGTCCTCATTTGGTTGTCGGCGGGCTTGCTCGCCTGGTTAGTAGGCGGAGCTGGCGCCGGATTTCAGATCGTGTCGCTCGTGACCCTGGATCGGCGGGTTGAATACGGAGACCAACCGGAGATCGGTCTTGGCCCGCAGGTAATGCCTGTCGTGCTTGTCGAGGGCGTACATCACGCCGGGGCGAATGACATGCCGCGTGCCCTCCATGTCCTCGATCTCGCCCTCGCCTGACATGCAGTAACAGGCCTCGAAATGTTTTTTATACTCGAGGAGCGACTCCGTCCCGGCGAGCACAAGCGTGTCCGCGACGGCGAAACCCATGCCGTCCGTGGCCAGTAGCAAGCGACGGCTTTGACCGTTTCCCCACGCTACGTCGCAGTCACTTCCGGCGATCTCCTCAAAGGTACGTACGATCAATATTGCCTCCGCCCGTGTCTGTGGTTTGCGGCAAACCTCACAGCGAGGATTGTTGCCACATGTGAGAAATGCTAACTTGCGGCGGCGCCTTCTTGCATCCAGCCTGCAAAATCGGGTGTCGTCGGTCGCCAAGCATTTGATATGGACTATGCTGCGCGAAACGACGCCGGACAAATGATCAAACCTGACATATATGTGAGAAAATCTTACAAATGATGCTTCCGCCACTGAATGCCTTGCGCGCGTTCGAAGCGGCCGCGCGGCTCACCAGCATCTCCCGCGCCGGCGACGAATTGCACGTCACACACGCGGCGATCAGTCATCAGATCCGTCATCTGGAGACTTGGCTGGAACGTCGTCTGATGCAGCGCTCGGGCCGTGGCATTTCACTCACGCCTGCCGGCCTCGACTACTATCGGATCGTGACGGGTGCGCTCGCGACAATTGCTACGGCGACCACGAATCTGCGTCGGGACCACGATCCTCGCGCCATCACCGTCGGATGTATCCCCTCGATCGCTGCGCGTTGGCTCGTCCCGGCGCTTCCAGACTTCTTCGCGGTTCATCCCGAAACAAATGTGCGGATCGTCTACGCCCGGGCCGAAGAGCGCTTCGACGAGGAGAACCTCGACGTGTTAATAACGCTCGGCGAGGATCATTCGGCCGGTCTGAATTGCGGGCTGCTGTTTTCCAGGGCCAACAAACCGGTGACGAGCCCTCACTATCTGGCAACGCATAGCGGTCTGCTTGCCAAGGAAGGCATCGCACGATCTGATTTGTTGCACGATGAGACGACCGATGCGTGGAGCGAGTGGTTCAGGAAGGCGGAGGTAACGCCACCGAAGCGGCTGAGGGGTCCTGTCTTTCAGGACTTCAATATGCTCGCGACTGCACTGGTTGCGGGACATGGTGTTGCCCTTTGCCCGGTGCAGGTCTTTTCGCAAGAAATACGGCGCGGCGATCTTGTGGTGATGTCCGACATCGCGACGCTGGAGGACAAGGGCTACTACATCATCTCACGGACGCCGCGGCGCAAGATGGTTACGAGCTTCGTCGATTGGTTCAGCGGTCTTTGTGCTGCGGGCTCAATGTCGGCGACGACCTGACGGGCCGTCCGCTGACGAGAACGGCTAACCAACGAGAATTGGAACTTCGGCGTCGAGAACAGTCCGCGTGCAGACAAAAAGGCAGAATGTCTGCAACCGACGCAGTCGGCCAGGCTCAAACGTCGTTATGCCGACAATTCTTCCGCATCGGGGGCACCCGGTGCGGTCGCCCAGGCCAGTTCGACCAGCGTCACGGTGCGGCGACCCGCACCATCGAGCTGGCAAACGATGAGGCCCTGCTCCTCGATATAGGTCAGCAGGCGCCGCGCGCGGCGAAACGAATGTGTGCCGTAGGCGCGGGCAATCGCCGCATCGCTGGGGCAGGGCTGGCCCTCCTTCGCCGCGCGAGCGATCATCATGAAGACGCCCTGCATGTCCTCAGGCAGGACGGCGGCACGGACCGAGACATCCTGCCATCCGTCATCCTCGGCCATGTCGGTGCCAAGCCCGGCGCGGGCCCGCGTCAGCATGCGGCGGAAGTCACCGAGGTCCGGCACGGTCAAACCGAGGCCCTCGATTCGGCAGCGGACCACGAACTCCTGGTAGAGGACGCCGATGGCCCGGAATCCGGCGTCGGGTTCAGCCAGGATGGCACAGAGGATGCGGTCCAGCCGCTCACGCCGCTCCGCCAGTTCCTCAGCGCTGAGTGGCTGCTCCACCGCCTCAGCTGGCGCCGGCGTCGCCGCCATCAGCTGGCCCAGCAGGTCTGGCGCCGTCCTGCGCTGCGGCCGGATGTTCTCGGGCGGTGGAGCTGCCAGGATAATGGCGCGTGCATCCTCGAGTGTCTTTCCAGGTAGCGGCATCAGTCGCGGCGTCCCACTGCGTGGCTGGGTCTCCGTTGGACCGATGCGCAACCCGAGAGGACGGCGGGAGAGGGCGGGGCCCAGCGCCATGAATTGACCACGTTCGAGATCCCGGAAGGCCTCTGCCTGTCGCCGCTCCATGCCGAGAAGATCGGCGGCGCGCGCCATGTCGATGTCGAGGAAGGTTCGGCCCATCAGGAAATTGGAAGCCTCGGCCGCGACGTTCTTGGCAAGCTTTGCCAGCCGCTGGGTTGCGATAACCCCTGCAAGTCCGCGTTTGCGGCCACGGCACATCAGGTTCGTCATGGCTCCGAGAGAGAGTTTGCGTGCCTCGTCGGAAACCTCTCCGGCGACCGCCGGCGCGAAGAGCTGCGCTTCGTCCACCACCACCAGCACCGGGTACCAATGGTCACGGGCCACCTCAAACAGCCCGCCAAGAAAGGCGGCCGCGCGCCGCATCTGGTTCTCGGCGTCGAGCCCTTCGAGATTGAGCACCGTGGAGACGCGATGGATGCGCGCCCGCTCGCCGGCGACCTGCAGGCCGCGCTCGGTATGGTCCTCGGCATTGATCACGAGATGGCCGAATCGTTCGGCCAACGTTACGAAGTCACCTTCGGGGTCAACGATGGTCTGCTGCACCCATTGGGCGCTCTGTTCCAGCAGCCGGCGCAGCAGATGGGATTTGCCGGAGCCCGAATTGCCTTGCACCAGCAGGCGGGTTGCCAGCAGTTCCTCGAGATCCAGGGTCGCGGAGCCGCCTGCCGTCGTATTCCCCATCTCGATCGCAACGGTCATATCTCGACTCAAAAATTCCCTGCGGCATGGGGGCTTATCAACGTGACCGCAACCAGTCGAGCGCTGGCGATCTCAATGACTGAAATAGCCGTGTATTGTCGGAACGCCGGTTGAACGCCGAGGGAATTCGCAGCCTTCCCGGCTGAATATGAGGGGTCGATTCCCTTCACCCGATCCAGATCGCTGCCTTGTCCGCGACGTCACCACTTGTGGGAGCCGACGAGTTGCACCGATCCTCCAAGCAGGCAGCCGATCGGTCTGTCGCCGGCAAAACCGAGCCGGATGCTGATCTCCGACAAGGAATTCATGGCTCGCCCTTGCAGGACGGTGATGCGCTCGCTGTCAGCCTTGACGAGGCCATTCCTGAGCAACCCGAATGCCAGCGCGGCTGCGGCAATTCCGGTCGCTGCGTCCTCGGGGTAGCCTGACGACTTCGGGAACTGTCTGGCTTCGAAGCGACGGCCGTCCTGATCGTCGACCGCGTAGGGATAGAGTCCGGTCGATCCAATGCTTTCGCAACACTGCTCGGTCGTCGCCATGTTCGAGGTCAGACTGTTCAGGAGATCGACGCTTTTCATCGGAATGAGCGTCTTCACCCGCGACGTGACCGCGTTTTGGATCGGCAGGTCGAGCAGGTCGGCGCGTGAGATGTGAAGCGCCGCCAACACCGCTTCTTCCTCCTCACGTGACAGAGCGACCACTTTCCCGACCGGCTGCGTGATCTCGACATAGGGATCCTCGGGGCTGGTCATGTCGACGAAACCGGTCACCGGTCCGCTGCGGGTGTCGATGCGAACCTGTTCGGTTCGCAGCTGTCCGGTCGTTGCCAGCGCCCAAAGCGCGCCGATCGTGGCGTGGCCGCACATTTCCATCTCATGGCGGGGAACCCAGAACCGGAAGATGTAGTCGGCGTCGTCGTTGGCGGCCGGCAGGACGAACCCGGACTCGTGCCCGAAATGTCCGGCGATACCCTGCATAGCCTCGCTCGGCAGCGCCGAGGCGTTGGTGACAACAGGACAGGGATTGCCGCCGGCGCCCCTATGCGTGAAGACATTGACTAACTTGATCTCGGTCATCTCGACAGCCCGCTTCGATTCATCGATCAGCGATCCTTGCCGCCGTCCCTCCCTTCTAGCGAGAAAGATGGGGGCAGTGCTAGCCGATGATCGCCGCAGCGGCGCGCTCGGCGATCAGGATGGTCGGCGTCTGGATGTTGCCGGAGATCATGATCGGGATCACGGAGGCGTCGGCGACGCGAAGGCCTTCGAGGCCGCGCACTTTGAAGTTCTTGGGGTCGACCACCGCCATCTTGTCGGTGCCCATGCGGCAGGTCGAGGAAGCGTGATACAACGTCGTGCAATGGCCACGCACATACTCGGCGATCTCGGCTTCGCTGGTGGCCTCCGCGCTCGGCGTGATCTCGCCCTCGATCAGCTCTTTGAGCGGCGACTGTGCGGCGATGCGGCGGTTGATCCGCACGCCTTCCACCAGGGTCCGGATGTCCTGGCCGGTCGGGTCGGATGAGAAATAGCGCGGATCGATCGAGGGATATTCCAGTGGATCGGCCGAGCGCAACGTCAGTTCGCCGCGGCTGTTCGGCCGCTGCAAGGTCGAGTGCAGCGTGATGCCCGGTTTCGACGACAGGAAGCGCACATAGTCGCGGTGCGGGCTGATCGCGCCGTAGAGCTGCAGATCGGGCTCGACCTCGGGACGGCTGCGGACATGGGCGCCGGCTGCAACCCACGGCGAGGAGCGGGGACCGCTGCGGCTGTCCTGCCATTCCTTCAGGCTAGCCTCAAGGCTCTCGTCGGTCCAGGCGCCGACGCCGATCTTTTCCGTGGTGTAGAAAGTGATTGGAATATTGATGTGGTCCTGAAGGTCCTTGCCGACGCCGGGCAAGTCATGCACCGGCGTCACGCCGACGGCCCTGAGCTCACCGGCCGGACCGATGCCGGACAGCAGCAATTGCTGGGCTGAGCCGATCGCGCCGGAGGACATCACGACGTCGCTGCTCGCCTGCGCCGTCTGCAACTGGCCGTTCTCGAGATATTCCACGCCGGTTGCGCGTCCTTTTTCGATCACGATGCGGATCACGCGGACGCCGGTCTTGACCGTGAGGTTGGTTCGCTCCAGCGCGGGCCGCAGATACGCCTTGCCGGTTCCGAACCGCTCGCCCTGCTTGATCACGAACTGGAAGAAGCCGGCGCCTTCCTGGCTAGCGCCGTTGAAATCGAGATTGTGCGAGAACCCGGCAGCCTTCGCGGCTTGCAGCCACAGATGTTCGTTGGGATCCATGAAGGGAACACTGGCGACATGGAGCGGACCCTTGGTGCCGTGCAGCGGGCTGTCGGTGAAGTCGGCGTTGTTCTCGAATGCGATGAAGTCCGGCAGCACGTCGCGCCAGCCCCAGCCGGCGCAGCCTGCCTTTTCCCAGCCGTCATAGTCGGACGCCAGACCGCGGATATAGATCATCGCATTCATCGCGCCGGAGCCGCCGACCATCTTGCCGCGTGGCCAGAACACGCGGCGGCCGCGGCAACCCGCCTGCGGTTCGGTGTAGTAGCCCCAATCGACCGCGGTGTTGAACATCGTCGGCCAGTCCGACGGAATATCCGACGCCAGTGGCGCGGCGCGGCCGGCCTCCAGCACCAGCACCTTGCGGCCGGGATCGGCGGACAGCCGATTGGCCAGCACGCAGCCGGCCGAGCCGGCGCCCACGATGATCGTGTCAAACATCACTCACTCCATTGGTCACGCCGGCGTGTCGCCGGATACTTCTGCTGTCATCGTCGAGCTGCGCGTGCGCAGCCGGCGCAGTCGGTCAAAAATGCTCTCGCACAAGCCGATCAGGCCGTTCGGCATCAGCACCATCACGGCGGCGATGATGATGCCAAGCCCGAGCGAGCGGAATTCGCCGATCTCGCGCATCGCTTCATCAGCGGCGATGAGCACGATGGCGCCGACCAGTGGTCCCCAGAGCCGACCGATGCCGCCCACGACCACCATCGCGATGATGAAGAACAGCGTCGAGAACGACAGGACGCCGGGGCCGATCGCATTGAAATGCGCGGCATAGAGTCCGCCGGCCAGGCCAGTGAAGAACGACGACAGGCCAAACACCAGCAACTGCATCTGGAAGCGGCTGATGCCACGGGCCATCGCGCAGCCGGGGTTGTCGCGCAACGCGCGGAACGCGAGCCCGATCGGGCTGCGGATAATGGCCCAGGTGAACAGCATCGTCGCCGTGAACAGGGCGACGACGAGCGCATAGTCGGCCACGAGGAATTTGGCTTTGAACATCGCGCGGGTGCCGAGATCGCCGAAACGCGCAAATCCCACCGCGCCGCCGGTGAGCTGCCGGCACTGGGTGCCGATCATGACGAAACAATCGGTGTCGGTGACGATCAGCAGATACATCACCTGCGCGACGGCCAGCGTCAGCAGCGCGGTATAGGCGCCGGTCAGGCGCAGGCACGCCGCGCCGATCACCAGGCTAAACAGCACGGTTGCGATCCCTGCGAGCGGCATCGCGATCCAGACGCTGATGCCGAAGTAGAAGCACAGCATCGCGGTGGCATAGCCGCCGAAGCCGAACAGCGCCATCTGCGCCAGCGAGAAGACGCCGGAAAAGCCGAACAGCAGATTCCACTGTGAGGCGACGATCGCATAGAACAGGCCGAGCGTGACCTGGCCGATCACGTAGCGGCTGTCGACGTAGAAGGGAAGCGCGATCGCCGCGGCGAGGACGACGAGACCGATCAGGAGGTTGGCGATATCCTGGCGTTTCACACTGACCTCACAGACGTCGCACGTCGACCCGGCCGAACAGTCCGCCGGGCCGGCGAATGAGGACCAGGATGACGATGGCGAGCAGAGCCGGGAAACCCCATCGCGCGCCGGCCAGGAACTGGACCAGCGCTTCGACGATGGCGAGACCGAACGACGTGATAATCGCACCGGGCAAATTGCCGAGCCCGGCCACGACGCACATGATGAAGGCCTTCAGCATCGGGTCGGCGCCGAGCGAAGGCGAGAGCTGGGTGATCGACGACACCAGCACGCCGCAGACGCCGGCCAGCATGCCCGACAGGATCAGGACCTGAAGATAGACTTGCGCGACCGGCACGCCCATCAGTTTCGCCGCATCCGGATTCTGCGCGGTCGCGCGAATGGCCCGGCCCATCTTGGTGCGGGTGAGGAATAAGGCGGTGGCGCCCATCAGGGCGATGGCGCTCACGATGATGATGAGGTTCTGCCAGGGCAGCACGAAGGCACCGAGGCTGATCGCACCTGGGACCGAGAGCGGCTGCCCCAGCGGCTGGCCGCCATAGAGTCGCAATACCGTATTCTCCAAGGTCAGTGCGACACCGAATGTCGCGATCATGATCGTGGTCTCGAAGGTCTCGGGGCTGCGGCGCGACAGCGGATAGGCGACCAGCACAAAGATCAAGGCGCCGATCAGGCCGCCGACAATCACGGCGGCGAGCACCGCGAGCGGGACCGGCAAACCAAGCTGGCTGGCTGCCGTGAAAGCCGCGTAGCCACCGATCGTCAGCAGCGTGCCGTGCGCCATGTTGAGCATGCCGAGCGATCCCCAGACCAGCGAAAGGCCGAGGGTCGCCAGTGCGTAGAGCGCGCCGGTGGTGATTCCGGAGACGAGGACCGGTCCTATGATCTCCAAATCGTCAGCCTCCGAGATAGGTTGCAAGAAGCTCGTCGCGCTCGAGCAGGACGGCCGGTTCGCCCGACCAGACGAAGGCGCCGTTGTCGAGCAAATGAATGCGATCGGCGATATCGGCGACACGCGCCGGATTTTCCTCGACCAGCAGGATGGTGCGGCCGCTCGCCTTCAGCCGCGTGATGACGTCGTAGATCTGCTCGATGATGATCGGGGCGAGGCCGAGCGACGGCTCATCGATCAGCATCACCGTACCCTTCATCATCAGGCCGCGGCCGATGCCGACCATGCGCCGTTCGCCGCCGGAGAGACTGGCAGCGATCTGCGTCTGCCGTTCGGCGAGCTTCGGCAGCAAAGTGAAAACCTCGTCGAGGCGGCGGGTGACGGCCGCGCGGTCGGAATCGAGATAGGCGCCCATCAGCAGATTCTCGAGCACGCTCATGCCGGCGAACAGCAGATCGCCCTGCGGTACATGGATCACGCCGTTCGCCGCGACGCGATGTGCCGGCAGCCCGGAGATCACGTTGCCATTCAGCGACACCGAACCCTTGCGAACCGGAAGCAGGCCGGAGATCGCACGCAGCAGCGTCGACTTGCCGTGTCCGTTCGGGCCGACGACGGTCACGAGTTCGCCTGACTTGAGCGACAGCGACACGCCAGTGAGGACGTTGCGGGCATCGTAACCGGTGACCAGGCCGTTGACGGCCAGGCAGGGTGTATCCGGCGCCTCAGCCATGAGCGATCATCTCCGGCTGTTTGACGAAAAAGGCCTTGAGCCGTTTGGTCGCGGCCTCGCCGAGATAGGTCTCCACCACGGTCTGATCGTCGGCGACCGCCGACGGCGCGCCTTCGAAGATCGATTTGCCGTGGTGCATGATCACGACGCGCGTCGAGAGCGAGAGCAGGAAGCGCATCACGTGCTCGATCAAGAGGATCGCGATGCCCGACGCCGACAGCCGCTTGACCACCTCGGCGATCCGGTCGACCTCCGATGGGCTGAGACCGCCGACGGGTTCGTCGAGCAGGAGCAGCTGGGGCGATGTCGCGACCGCGCCTGCGATCATCAAGAGCTTGCGGTCCAGCACTGGCAGGTCTCGTGCGATGCGCTCGCGGCCCGCCAGGCCGACGAGATCGAGCGCCGCGGCGGCGCGCTGCCGGGCAGCGCGGCTGATCGCAAAGCCGGGGAAACGGCTGGCGTCGTGGCCGAAATGGGCGGCGACCTCGATGTTCTCCTGCACCGACAGGCTGTCGAAGGCTGCGTTGAGCTGGAAGGTGCGGGCGATGCCGGCGCGGCACACTTCGTGCGCCGCAAGGCCGGTGATATCGCGCCCCCCGAACAGGATACGGCCTTCGGTGATCGGGGTGACGGCGGTGACGACGTCGAAGAACGTCGTCTTGCCGGCGCCGTTCGGACCGCCGAGACCGACCACTTCGCCGGGGTGAACGGTCAGCGAGAGACCGTCCACCGCACGAAGCGAGCCAAAGGTCTTGGTCACGCCTTCGCAGACGAGCAGTGGACCGTTCGTCTGTTGAGAAGGAGTCACGTCTTGTCTCTTACACCTTGATCCAGGGCGGCAGCTTCATCGTATCCGTCGCGTAGAGCGGCGGCGCGATCAGCTTGGGATCGGTGCGGTAGTCCTGGTGCTGCAGGAACTGATGCGCCATGCCGAGCGAGGGGTCCTTGATCTGGGTCGGATAGCAATAGGCCGACTGGCCCTTCGGATCGGCATGGTAGATGCCGTTGACGCCGCGGTAGATCAGCCGCTTCATCGCCTCCGACACCTTGTGGGTCTGCTCCTTGTTGCCGGACTCGCCCGCACCGCCGGCGATCGACGCCGACAATGCGTAGTGCCAAAGACCGTCATAGGTCTGCGATCCCGTGATGTAGGCCGAGTTGGCACCGAACTTCTCGCGGTAGGTCTTGCGATAGGTTGCGGAGAAGTCATCGGGCAGGCAGCCGATCACCGTGGAATAGATCACGCCGTTGATCGCTTCCTTGCCGATCTCGCGGAAGGCGGGCAGCGACGGTCCGTATTGCATGTAGACCAGGCTCTGCGTCGGCTCCGGCAGGAACTGGGTCATGAACTGCGCCAGATCCTGCGGCAGGAAGTGCGTCACTGCGATCGCGGCCGGCGGATCCTGACGAAGTTTTGCAAGCGTCGGTCCCCATTGATTGGTGGGGAAGGGGACGGTCTCGTAGAGTCCGAGCTCGAAACCGAATTCCTTGAGGCGGTCACGGATCGCGTTGGCGATCACGATCGAATACTCGTTCGCGGAGGGGATGATTGCGATCTTCTTGTTCGGCGGGTTCCACTGCTTGCTGTCGATCAGCGACTTCAGGAACAACAGGAAGCCCGGGCCGTAGTAGAACTCGGGCGGGTCGCCCTGGAAGCAGGAATAGTAGCGCTGCGGATCGCTTAGAAACTTGGTGTTGTGCGAGATTAGCGTATTGTAGTGAACGAAGATGACGTCGTTGTCGGCCGCGACGTCCATCTCCACCATGTTGGTGCCGACGTTGTAGCCGTTGATGATCGCGGTTGCCGAGTGGCGATCGATCAGGCGCTGCATGGCCTGGGTCACGATATCGGCGCCCATCTCCTTGGTGTCCTCGATCTCGATCTGGATCGGACGTCCGAGGATGCCGCCGGCGGCGTTGATTTCTTCCGCGGCCAGAGTGAGGCCGTTCTTGAACTCGACGCCATCTGCGGCGGCAAATCCCGACATCGGCAGCGCCGAGCCGATCTTGATCGGGCCGCCCGCGGCCCGGGCGCCATTGTTGAGGCTCGTCAGCATTGCAATCGAGCCTGCGCCAGCGGCAACGCCGCCAAGAAGTGAGCGTCGGTCAAGCATGATCGTCAGTACCCCTCGTTATGGCGCGGACAATCCGGCGCCTCTCTCGAAAGCGAACGATGCGTGGCGGTTGTTGCAGGAACTATGCCACGGCATCGAGAAAACTGGCATCGAACAAACTCATTCCGCGAACCGCATCGTTGACTCAACCGGCAGCAGGAAATCGAGTCACGAGCGCAGTGGCCGCATCGATCACTGCAGCCTGATGCGGTTGCAGATCGTTGCCGCCCCACGCCGCCATCAGTGGCTCCCAGGGGTCTGCGATATGTGTCTTGACGCCGGAGAGCTCCTCGAGAACGGCGAGCCCGCAATACGGGGCATACATCTCCGAATAACCGCCCTCATGCGTCATCAGGATACGTCCGCCGCACAGCGACCTTGCGGCTGCGAGCAGCATGCGTGTCATCTCGCGATAGGCCGCCGACGACAGCATCATGCGGCCGAGCGGGTCGACCCCGGACGCATCGAAGCCGGAGGCGACCACGATCATGTCGGGCCGGAAGCGATGGAGGGCAGGGAGCACCACGCGTTCGAAAGCGCTGCGATAGGCACCAATGCCCGATCCCGGCGGCAGCGGTACATTGATGTTGTAGCCTTCGCCCGCTCCGGCACCGGTCTCGGCAAGCGAACCGGAGTTCGGCGGAAACAGATTGTCCTGATGCAGCGAGATCGTCAGCACGCTGGGGTCTTCGTAAAACACGGCCTGGGTGCCGTTGCCGTGATGGACGTCCCAGTCGACGACGACCACACGCGAGACCTGACCGGTCGCCTGCAGATGGCGGATCGCGATGCCGGCGTTGGAGAACAGGCAGAAGCCCATGCCGAGATCCGGCTTGGCATGATGTCCCGGCGGCCGGATCAGCGCATAGGCGGTCTCGACCGCGCCCGACGCCACCGCTTCGCCGGCGACGATAGCGCCACCGGCTGCCAGCAGCGCGATCTCATAGCTGCCAGCGCCGAGCGGCGTCAGTTCGCTGGCATCGCCGCCGCCGGCGTCGCTGAGGCGCTTGATATGCGCAATGTGGTCGGACGTGTGGACGCGGGCGACCTCCGACACGGTTGCCGCGCGCGGCTTGAACTGCACGAGATGATCGAGCAGGCCGCTCACCTCGACCAGGTTCCGGAAACGGCGCTTGGTCTCCGGATTCTCGGCGTGGGTACCGGGCTGGATCGTCAATCCGGGAGGAAACACCTGCGCCCAGTTGCCGGTGTTATGCCACATGTAAAGTTCATGGCAGACGAACCCAGTCACCATGCGAGCTATCCCTTCCTAAAGTGCGCGCCGACCTTGTGCTGCTCTATTCGACCGCACCGATCGCCTCGTCGAAGGTGTCCGCGATCTTGTCGGCATGCTCGGTCGTGAAGGTCAGCGGCGGCGAGATGATGAAGGTGTCGGCAAGGTTGCGGATCAGAATGCCCTTGGCGACGCAGCGGTCCCAAATCCGCGCGCCGAAATTTTCCGCGAGATCGAACGGACGCTTGGTCTCGGGATCGGCGACCAGCTCGATGCCGACCATCAGGCCTTTGCCGCGCACGTCGCCGATGTTGGGATGGCGCGTCTGAATGTCCTTCAGGCGCGCCAGCAGATAGGCACCGACCTTGCCGGCATTGGCCGGAAGCTCTTCCTGCTCGACGATGCGCAGGTTGGCGATCGCGGCGGCGCAGGCGAGGGGGTGGCCGGCATAGGTGTTGCCGTGCATGAAGGCGCGTGGCGAGAATTGCGATTTGTCGTCCGACTGGAAGGCGGCTGCCACCTTGGCATTGATCAGCGTGGCGCCGAGCGGGACGTAACCGCTGTTGATGCCCTTGGCGAACACCATGATGTCGGGCTTCACGCCCCAGGCGCGGCTGCCGAACATGCTGCCGGAACGACCGAAACCGGTGACGACCTCGTCCGCGATCAGGAGCACGCCATGCCGGTCGCAGACCTCGCGCAGCAGCGGCCAGAAGTTTGCCGGCGGCACGATCACGCCTCCGGCGCCCTGCACCGGCTCGGCCATGAAGGCCGCAACGCTGTCCGGCCCCTGATAGATGATCTCGCGCTCGAGCAGTTCGGCGCAGAGACGGCCGAGCGCCTCCGGATCCGACGTGAACGGATTACGATAGACATGCGGCGTCTCGACCTGGAAGAATCCCGGCAGCAGCGGCGTGAACTGCTCCTTGTAGACATTGACGCCGCCGGCCGACAGCGCGCCGAGCGTCACGCCGTGATAGGCGCCGCGCAGCGAGATGATCTTGGTGCGCAGCGGCTGGCCGGCGAGGCGCCAGTATTGCTTGGCGAGCTTGATCGCGGCTTCGTTCGCCTCCGAGCCGCCCGACGAGAAGAACGCGCGGACCATGCCTTCCGGCGCGGCGAGCCGGCAGAGTTCTTCCGCCAGCGCCACCGACGGACTGTTGGTGGTGTTGCCGAAGGTCGAATAGAAGCTCAGCCGGTCCAGCTGTTCGATGATCGCCTGTTTGATCTCGGGCCGGCCATGCCCGACATTGACGTTCCAGAGCCCGGCCTGTCCGTCGAGATAGCGGCCGCCCTGGCCGTCCGTGACGTAGACACCCTCACCACCTTCGATGCAGATTGGCGGGTTCTCGGCGAGGAAGTTGGCGTTGGCGAAGGGGTAGACGAGGTGACGGGTCAGCGTGTCGTTGTTTCGAGCGGCTGCTACGGACATTTTCTGTTCCTCTGTTCCTTGTTCCCTCGGGGGCGCGGCGCTCAGGGAGGACATCCTAGACCCAAGAACCAAAATTGGTCAAATGACCAATTTTGTGCAACATGCAAATTTGTGCGGCACGGGATCGACAATTGTTGCGCGCATCGGAGTGGATGATGACAACTGCAGGACGTGAGCAGGTCGGCGCCAAGGGCGAACGCACCCGCCGCCAGATCATCGAGGGGGCCTTGCAGGCGCTCGGAACCGGGGGCGTTGCCGCGACGACGACGCGCGACATCGCGGCCGGTGCCGGCGTCCGCCTCGCCACGCTGCACTATCATTTCGACAGCAAGAGCGCGCTGCTGCTGGCCGTCCTCGAACATCTGATCGACGAGACCACCTCGGCGCTCCGCGAGGAAACCGGCGACACCGCCGACATTGCCGCGTGCATCCGTGAATCCTTGCACGCCGGCTGGCGTTATCTGACGCTGACCCTCGAGCTGCAAATCGTGCAGTATGAGCTCACGCTGTATGCGCTGCGGCGCGATGATGCGGCCGGACTCGCCGCCTATCAGTATGACGCCTACATCAAGCTCTATCAGGACATCCTGCAAGGCGTCGCCGCGCGAACCGGCGAACTCGATGCCGCCGGATGCGCCGATGTCGCGCGCTTCATGCTGGCCGGCATCGACGGGCTATTGCTGCAGGAGCTGGCGAAGCCCAACAAGGCGAGGTCATCGCGAGGGATCGAGGCGCTGATTGCGGCGACGCAGGGGTTCGCGAGCGGCCTTGCGAACGACCGCGAGACGCCGAAGGCAGGCACACGCGCAACGCGGGGCTGAGCAACGACTTTGCAGTTCCGTGGTGTGGATCAAGAATGTCGACCGGTCGTGCTGTACGGGCGACGCGCTTGCTGTTGCGCGCCTACTGCGCTTCAGCTACCTTAAGCTGCGTGCCTCATTTCTCTTCCCTCGGGCCGAGCTGACGACGCTGCGCCTTTTCCGCGAATGCGGATGGCAGCTACGCCTTGCGGGTTGCAGAGATGGGCATTCGCTAAGGATGACGAGTTGGCCGCATAGACGGCTAACCACAGGGAGGAATGTGATGCAGCGTCTTCTGCTCTCGGCGGCGTCGGTTGCGTTGGTAATGGCGTTTGGTTTGGGTTCCGCGAATGCGGCCGACAAGAAGGTTCTGGCCTTCGTCGTCAACGGCGCCTCCGATTTCTGGAAGATCGCCGAAGCCGGCGTGAAGAAGGCGCAGGGCGAGTTGCCCAAATACGACCTTCAGTTCAAATATCCGGAACAGGCGGCCGCTGCGGTGCAGCAGCGGGTGATGGACGATTTGGTGGCGGCAGGCGCCGCCGGAATCATGGTCAGCTCGGTTGATCCAAAGAACCAGACCGAGCAGTTGAACAAGGTCGCCTCCCAGACCGTGCTGTTCACCACCGACAGCGACGCCCCGCAGTCGAAGCGCGTCGCCTATATCGGTTCGTCGAACACCGATCTCGGCAAGGAAGCCGGCAAGATGATGCTGAAGGCGTTGCCGAACGGCGGCAAATGCGTCGGCTTCGTCGGCCTGCCCGGGGCTGACAACGCGCGTGAGCGCATCGAAGGCGTCAAGGAAACGATCAAGGGTTCGAAAGTCGAGCTCGTCGATGTCAGAGGTGACGAGATCGATCAGACCCGCGCCAAGCGCAATGTCGAAGATATCATCGCCGCGATGCCCGACGTGAGCTGCCTGGTCGGCTTCTATTCCTACAACACGCCGCGCATCTACGAGGCGTTGAAGGAGGCCGGCAAGCTCGACAAGATCAAGATCATCGGATTTGACGAGGATCCGATCACGCTCGGCGGCGTCAAGGAAGGCAGCATCGTCGGCACCGTCGTGCAGCAGCCGTTCGAGTGGGGCTATCAGGGCATGAAGCTGATGGCGAAATATCTCGAAGGCGACAAGTCGGGCATTCCAGCTGGTGGCATCATCATCGTTCCCGGCAAGGTCATCGACAAGTCGAACGTCGACGACTTCATGGGCCAGATGAAGCAGATGCTTCACAAGTAAAGTCGGGAATGTCAGCGCTGCTGCCGGTGCAGCCGCCAATGCCGGAGCCGTTCCTCGAACTGGTCGACATCAGCCAGATCTTTCCCGGCGTGGCCGCGCTCGACCACGTCAGCCTGTCGGTGTCGCACGGTGAGGTGATTGCCCTGATCGGCGAGAACGGCGCCGGCAAGTCGACGCTGATGCGCGTTCTTGGCGGCGTGGTCGAGCCGAGCAGTGGTGTCATCCGGGTCGACGGCGTCGAACGGCGGTCGCTCACCGTGGCCGACGCGATCAAGGCGGGTATTGCCTTCGTCCATCAGGAACTCAATCTGTTCGACAATCTCGATGTCGCGGGCAACGTGTATATCGGCCGCGAGCCGCTGCATGGTGGGCCGCTGAAGTTGATCGATCGCAAACGGTTGCATGCCCAGGTGCAGCCGCTGCTCGATCGTCTTGAGGTCGATTTCAAGCCGGATGCACCGCTCGCCGAATTGTCGCTGGCCCAGCGCCAGCTCGTCGAGATCATCAAGGCGCTCTCGCTCGATGCGCGCCTGGTTATCATGGACGAACCGACCTCCAGCCTGACCCTGACCGAGACCGACCGTCTGATGCAGGTCATCGCCGGGCTCCGGGCCGACGGCGTCAGCGTCATCTTCATCACGCACCGGCTGAACGAGGTGATGCAATGCGCCGAACGCGCGGTGGTGTTACGCGATGGCCGCATGGTCGGCGCGCTCACCCGTGCCGAACTCGCGCCGGCCGCGATGATCCGCCTGATGATCGGGCGTGACCTCAAATCCCTGTACGTCCCACCGGCGGCCCCGCCTGGCGACAGCGTGCTCGAAATCGTCGATGCCGTGACTGACACCTACCCGGGCCGTGCGGTCAGCCTGTCGGTCCGCCGCGGCGAGATCCTCGGTCTGGCGGGGCTGGTTGGCTCCGGACGCACCGAGCTTGCCCGCGCCATTTTCGGGATCGATCCGCTCCGCAGCGGCGCCATCAAGCTCAACGGTGAGCCGATCCGCATCGCCGAGCCGCGCGCGGCGATCCAGCGCGGGATCTATCTGGTTCCGGAAGACCGCAAGCGCTCGGGGCTGCTGCTCGACGTCTCGATTACCGAAAACATCTCGTTGCCGGATCTCGAATCCTACCAGCGCTTCTGGTTGGTCAACACCGCGCGTGAGGCCGAGAACGCGCAGCGCCAGTGCGAGCGCCTCAGGATCCGCACGCCCGGTGTGGCCAATTTCGCGGGCTCGCTGTCCGGCGGCAATCAGCAGAAGATCGTGCTCGCCAAATGGCTCTCGATGCGGCCGAAGGTCCTGATCTTCGACGAGCCGACGCGCGGTGTCGACGTCGGGGCCAAGCAGGAGATCTACGACATACTGCGCCGTCTTGCCGATGCAGGCGTCGCGATCCTGATGATCTCGAGCGATATGGAGGAGGTCATCGGGATCAGCGACCGCATCGCTGTGATGCGCGAGGGCGCGATTTCGGGGTTTCTTGATCGCAGCCAGTTCAGCGAGCACAATGTGCTGCAGCTTGCCGTCGGCCACACAGTCTAGGCGAGGGAATTTTGCGTAAGAAAGATCTGAGCCTCCTGATCCTGATCCTGGTGGTCGGCACCGTCGTCGCCCTGATCAATCCGCGGTTCGTGATGGTTGGCAATCTCTCCAACACCGCCAACCAGGTCGGGCTGTTCGGCATTTTCTCGATCGCCGAGGCCTTTGTCATCATCACCGGCGGAATCGAGCTGTCGGTCGGATCGGTGATTGCGCTGCTTGGCGTTCTGTTCATCGACCTGATCGTCAATCGCGATGTCAACTGGATTGCAGCCGCGGCCATTGTCGTCGCCGGCGGGCTTGCGATTGGCGTGGTGCACGGCCTGCTCGTCACCAAGGCGCGCATTCAGCCGTTCGTCGTGACGCTGTGCGGCTTGCTGATCTACCGCGGCGCCGCGCGCTACTACACCGAGGATGCCACGGCCGGCTTTGGCTTCGGCGCGAGCTTTCCGACCCTGGAATGGCTGGCCGCGGGCCGCACCAACGTGCTGGGCTTTCCGCTGCCGCACAGCGTGGTCGCGCTGATCATCGTCACGGTGGTTGCCTGGGTGGTGCTGCACCGCTCCGTGTTCGGGCGTTACCTCTATGCGGTCGGCAAGAACGAGGAGGCGGCCCGCTATTCCGGCATCCGCGCCAACCGCGTCGTGATCTCCGCCTACATCATCTGCGGCGGACTGACCGCGTTCTCGGCGATCCTGATCGCGATGTACACGCGGTCCATCTCGCCGGCGGTCCACGGTTCCTTCTATGAGCTCTACGCCATCGCCGCCGCGGTGCTCGGCGGCTGCTCGCTACGCGGCGGCGAGGGATCGATCATCGGCGTCGTACTCGGCACCGTGCTGCTCCAGGTGCTGCAAAACCTCGTCAACCTGCTCGGCATCCCGAGTTCGCTCAACTTCGCGGTGATGGGGACGGTGATCCTGATCGGCGTGCTCGCCGACCAGTACCTCGCACAGCGCAGCCGCCGCCCAATGACGGGCAGGGGACGGCCTCAGACGAGCGTCGACGCCGTGCCGCGGGAGCAGGCCAAGGCGGAGTGACGCCCCGGCGCGGTGCCATCAGGACCTGGCGACCCGGCCGTACATCCTCAGGCGGATGATGCGCCGCGCATGCGTTTCCGACGCAGGCTTTCAGGCGGGTGAGCCTTGCCTGGTTTTGCCTTTGCGGATTTCGCAGTCGGCTCGCGCTCGGACGATACAGCGTCGAGGACGATTTTTGCGGTCAGTTGCAAGTGTGCGTTCATCAGTGCGACCGCGCGTTCGCTGTCCCGCGACAAAGCCGCCTCCGCAATCTCGCGATGTTCCTTATCGAGGTCTCGATCCACCTTGGACAAGGGACCGGTAAACCACCGGTAGCGTGCAGAGTGATTGAACAGGACCGCTCGCAAATGAAGAAGCCAGGGGCTGCCGCATCCTGCCGCGAGGACTTCGTGAAAGGTCTCGTGAGCCTTGGCATATTCGTTGCTATAGCGACGCGCAGCCTTGTCGGCCCATACCGGCGTATGCGTCAGACGGTGCAGGGCGGCGACGACCTGCGATTGCCACTCGAGTCCACCTTTCTCGATCGCACCTCGAAGGCACAGCGCCTCAATGCTGCACCTGACGTCGGTGAGATCGCGAAGGGCATCGACCGATAGCGGCGCGACACGGAAGCCTCGCTGCGGTTCGCTGACGACAAACCCCTCCGATGCGAGGCGCGACAGCGCCTCACGCACGGCGCTCGAGCCGACCTCAAAGCGACGGCACAGATCGTCGATCTTCAGCTTCTCTCCGGGCGCGAAGTTGCACGCGAGCAGTTCGGAGCGAAGCTCCGCATAGGCTCCGTGGGTGAGGCTCGTGGGTGATTCCATGGTGCTCATAGCCATAGCGGACGGAATGACGGGAGTCACTTGTAAATATGCATACTTTAGAAATAATGCATTTTATATTGTAATATGCATTTTGTACGATATAGAGAATCGCACACGGAGGAAAACGCCCCATGCGCTTCATCGCCTATGAGAGAAACGGAACGCGCGGCCTCGCGGTGGCCGATCAGGCCGGCCGGCATTGGGGGCTTGATGATGGCGGAGCACGTAGCCGGCTCGATAGCGCGCTTGGCAGCGGACGGGATGGACTTAAGGATCTCGCGACCGCTCTTCTCAAGGGGCAGCCGATCGATCCGGAAGCGGTGACGTTCCTTCCGCCGCTGTCCTCACCCGGCAAGATCATCTGTGTGGGATTGAACTACGCGGACCACACGGCCGAGAGCAGCATCCAGCAGCCTGACTACCCCACACTTTTTGCCCGGTTCTCGTCGAGCCTCATCGGGCACGGCGCGCCGATCGTGCGACCGAATGTCTCGGAGGCGCTCGACTACGAAGGAGAGCTTGTCGCAGTGATCGGGCGCGGCGGCCGCCATATCCCGCAGTCCGCGGCCCTCGACCATGTCGCCGGATATTCGATCTTCAATGATGGTACGATCCGCGACTATCAGTTCCGTACGCCGCAATGGACCATCGGCAAGAATTTCGACGGCACCGGCGCGTTCGGGCCGGCATTTGTCACTGCCGACGAACTTCCGTCGGGTGCCAGCGGCCTGAAACTCGAGACGAGATTGAACGGAACCGTGATGCAGAAGGCGTCGACCTCCGATCTGATCTTCGATGTCGCAACGTTGGTCGCGCTGATCAGCGTCGGTATCACGTTGTTCCCGGGAGACATTATCGTGACCGGCACGCCGTCCGGCGTCGGTGCCGCACGCAAGCCGCCTCTCTATATGAAGCCCGGCGACGTATGTGAGATCGAGATCGAAGGATTGGGTGTTCTTCGCAATCCGATTGCGCAGGAGGGCGAAGATGCAGTCCGTGCGGCGGCCTGATTCCCTGTCGACGTTGTTACCCGTAGGCTCGGGCGGATATCATGCCGGCTGTCCGGGAGAACGAAATCATGGCCGAAGTCGCATCGGCGAGCGATGTCGCGAAATGATTAGTTTTGAGGGAGCTGAGCAGGCCAGGTTCTGATCGGCGTTATTCGAAGGCGGCAGCACGACATAGATCGTTCGCCGGTCGTAGTGGGAGGAAAGAATGAAATCAGTTCCGGTTCTGATTGCAGGGGGCGGTCCTGTCGGGATGACGCTTGCGAGCGTCCTGGCCCATTTCGGAATCCGCTCGATGCTGGTCGAGAAGAACGCGACGACGACCCGTCACCCGAAGATGGACATCACCAACAGCCGC
This sequence comes from Bradyrhizobium sp. LTSP885, assembly GCF_000938305.1. Lineage (GTDB taxonomy): Bacteria > Pseudomonadota > Alphaproteobacteria > Rhizobiales > Xanthobacteraceae > Bradyrhizobium. Next base: position 34,128 of record NZ_JYMT01000012.1, on the reverse strand, counting down.
AGCATGGAGCTTTTCCGTCGGTTCGGCCTGTCAGAGGCATTGCGAAAAGTCGCGGTGCCGGAAGATCATCCGTTCGACGTTTCCTGGATCACAAGTCTCGCGGGACATGAGCTGCATCGTTTTCGATACATGGCACCGAGCGAGTTTCGAAAGCAAATCCGCATCAAGAACGACGGCACTCAACCGCTCGAGCCTCCGATGCGCGTCTCACAGATCGAGATCGAGCCCGTTCTGAAAAAATCCATCGATGCTCGTCCGGAAGTCGAGGTGAGGTTCGGCGTCGCCTTCGAAAGCTTCGAGGAGAAGGATGGTCGTGTCGTCGCTCATCTGCGGGAGCAGGGAAGTGGCGCCCAGGAGCAGGTCAGCTGTCAATATCTCATCGGTTGTGACGGCGGTACCAGCCGCGTTCGGGCGGGGCTGGGCATCCAGCTGGAGGGGCAGGCGCGCGTCGGCGAACTCTACATGATCCACTTTCGATCGACCGAGCGGGATCTGCTGCAGCGCTGGGGCGTTGCCTGGCACTACCAGTCGCCGCTCGGAACGATGATCGCCCAGAACGACGATGATATCTGGACCGTTCACGTGCCTGTATTTCCCGGCCAGGACGCGACCAAGCTCGATCCACGCGCTCTCGTCGAGGCCTATGCCGGCCGGCCATTCCCCTTTGAGATTCTGGTCGCGAACGTGTGGACGCCGCACCTGGTGGTCGCCGAAAGCTATGGCAAGGGACGCGTCCTGCTCGCAGGCGACTCCGCGCATCAGTTCATCCCGACGGGCGGCTATGGGATGAATTCCGGGGTCGGCGATGCCGTTGACCTCGGTTGGAAACTGGCGGCGACGCTCCAGGCCTTCGGCGGACCCGGCCTCCTCGCGTCGTATGAAATCGAGCGGCGTCCCGTCGCGGCACGAAATCGCGACGCATCCGGCCGCCACATGCAGGTGCGAATGCAGATTGCCGAAGCCTATGGAGGCCTGTTGGAAGGCGATAACAGCGAAGATCCCGGGCGCCGGGCGGAAGTCGGTGAAGGGATCGCCAAGCTTGGCAACGCGGAGAACGAATGGTTCGGGATCGAACACGGCTTTATCTATCAGGGATCGCCGATCGTCGCGGACGAGTCGGCGACACCCTTTGCGTTTGATCCGGCTGTCTACAAGCCGACGACCACGCCTGGCGCCCGCTTGCCCAGCACGTTCCTGAAGGACGGGACGGCGCTCTACGATCGACTCGGCACATATTTCACGCTGATCGATTTGCGCGGGGGCGATCTGTCGCCCTTTATCGATGCTGCGGCGCGACGACGGATACCGCTGTCGGTCTTGCAACTCGACGAACCCGATCTGAAGGGTGTCTATGGACAGGACATGCTGCTCGTGCGGCCCGACCATCACATTGCCTGGCGCGGAACGGGCAAGACGCCAAACGCCGACGCGATCCTCGCGGCGGCTCTCGGCTGGGGGACGGAACGGTGAAGCCGCCTCATGCCCTGGTGATCGGCGCTGGTATCGGCGGTACGGCCGCTGCCATCGCGTTGCGTCGGGCGGGCCTCGACGTTTCCCTGTTCGAGCAGACGATGGCGCAACGCGAGGTTGGCGCGGGCATTCAGATCAGCCCCAACGTCTCCCGGCTGCTGGGGCGCTACGGGCTCGGCGACGCCATGGCGCGGGCCGCCGTTCGTCCTTCCTCGGTCGTGTTTCGTCGCTGGCAGGACGGTCGTGTCCTGGGGCGCGAAGAACTGGGCGATGCCATGGAGAACCGTTACGGATCGCCTTACTACCATTTCCACCGAGCTGACCTCATCGCCCTTCTGGCGGACGCATTCGGTCGCAAGGAGATCAAGCTTGGACGACGTTTGGTCGATGTCGAGCAAGACGAAGCGGGCGTGACCGCCCGCTTCGAGGATGGCACGTCCGAGCGCGGCGATCTCCTCATCGGGGCGGACGGAATCCACTCCCAGGTTCGCGAGCGGCTGTTCGGCGTGGAAAAGCCGCGGTTCTCGGGGCAGATCGCGTACCGGGGGCTCGCGCCTGCCGAACGTGTCGCGCATCTCGGCCTTCCGCTCGATGTCACGAACTGGGTGGGTCCGGGCGGACACTTTGTCCACTACTTCGTTTCCTCAGGTCGATTCCTGAACTTTGTGGCTGTTAGCGAAGAGGCGACCTGGACGCGGGAACAATGGTCCGACCGCGGTTCGGTCTCCGATGCGGCAAGGAAGTATGAGGGGTGGCACCCACAGATCGCGACGATCGTCAACGCAGTCGACGAGACGTTCAAATGGGCGTTGTTCGATCGCGATCCGCTCCCGGAATGGACGCAGGGGCGTGTCGCGCTGCTGGGGGACGCCTGCCATCCCATGCTGCCTTACATGGCGCAGGGCGCGGCGCAGGCCATCGAGGACGGCGCGGCGCTGGCGGCCTGCCTGAAACACACAGCCTTCGACATTCCGTCGGCGTTTCGGGCTTACGTCACATTGCGCAAGCCGCGCGCGACCGAGGTGCAGGAAAGGTCTCGCGCCAATTCCACGAGCTTCCACCTGCAGGACGGACCACAACAGCTCGAGAGGGACCACCTGTTCGCCACGCGAGGTGTGCGCGGCAGTTCTGAGGCTATGAACCGACTTTATGGCTACGACGCAGAAGCCGTCGCGGCGACGCTGGAGGAAAAACCATGACCCGCGCTTTCCAAATCGCCTATGTCGATCTCGATACGCCTGACGCGGAGCAGGAGGTCGCATATTACGACCGCGTGCTCGGAGCGACGCCTGCCGAGCGCGGATCCGACGGCCGCGCGTATTTCAGCCTCGGTCTCGATCACCACAACATCACCATCAAGCCGGCGCCCGAGAAGCGCCTCACGGCGCTTGGCCTGAGGATCGAACAAGAAGCGGCCGACGAGACGGTCCGGTCACTGCGCGGCCTCGGTCTCTCTCCGGACAAGAAGAGCGACGCGCGGCCGGGCGTTCCTGCCCTGGTCGAGGTCGTCGTTGCGGGGCACACACTCCATTTGTTGCCGGAGATGGCCATGCCCGGCCCCGGCTTCCGTACCTCGGGCGTCGTTCCAACGCGTCTTGGACACGTTGCCCTGATCACGCCGGAGGCCGACAAATTCGTGGAATTCTGCTCGGCGATCGGGTTCCGCACCACCGATTGGTTCGAGGGGATAGCGACATTCCTGACCTGTAATCACGATCACCACGTCCTTAACGTGATCGGTGCGCCAGAAACCCGGCTTCATCACCTTGCGTTTGAGCTGCGCAGCCGCGCCGCGCATCATGATGTGGCCGATTTTCTTGCAAAGGAAAACCATCCCATCCTCTGGGGGCCGTCGCGGCACACTGCGGGCCACAACCTCGCTTCCTATCACTACGACCCGAGCCGTTTTCTGATCGAGCTCTATTCCGACATGGACGTACTCGTTCCGGAGCTCAACATTTTCGAGCCGCGGCCCTGGCATGAGGCGTATCCCCAACGTCCTCGGGTGTGGACGATCGAGCAGTTGACGACCTGGGGAACTCGTTTCGACTTCGACTTGAAGACGGCTTAACGGCCTGGCCGATTGTCGATCGAACGTCAAAAACTGCGAGGCGAGAGATGTCCAGACACGCGCACGCTATCGCGCTGACGATCTTTATCGGATTGGCCCTTACAGCGCCTGGCACCGCCCAAGAGAAGCGGTACGATCCCGGCGCATCCGATACGATCATCAAGATTGGCAATACGGCTCCCTACAGCGGGCCGCTCTCCTCGAATGGCATTATCGCCAGAGCGGAAAGCGCCTACTTCAAGATGATCAACGAACAGGGTGGCGTTAACGGACGCAAGATCGAGTTCATTTCCTACGATGACGCGTATAGCCCTCCCAAGACGGTGGAGCAGACGCGCAAGTTGATCGAAAGCGACGAGGTGTTGCTTCTCTTCAATCAACTAGGCACGCCGACGACCATGTCGGTCATCAAATATGTCAACGCCAAAAAGGTGCCGCAGCTGTTTATCGCGGCCGGAGGAACGATCTTCGGCGATCACAGGACATATCCCTGGTCGATGGGCTTGCAGCCAAGCTACCAGAGCGAGACGCGCATCTATGGCAGGTACTTGCGCGAAAATTATCCCGGCGGAAAGATTGCCGTTCTCTCGTCCAATGACGACTTCGGACGGGACAATATCAAGGGCTTGAAGGACGGTCTCGGTGATGCGGTCGGTAATATTGTCGCCGAAGTCACGTATGGGACGAGCGCGCCGACGATCGACTCCGAACTTGTGAAGCTGAAATTCTCGGGCGCCAGCATCTTCGTCAATTTCGCCTCGGCGAAGTTTGCGGCGCAAGCTATCAAGAAAGCGGCGGAGATCGGTTGGAAGCCGGTGCATATCTTGCATGGCAACTCGCAATCGATCAGCGCCGTCCTAAAACCCGCCGGCCTCGAGAACGCCAAGGACATCATCACGGCGAGTTACAGCAAGGATCCTGCCGATGCGGCCTGGAAAGACGACCCTGGTTTGAAGCGATTCTCCGAATTCATCGTCAAATACATGCCGGGAGAAGACAAAGACAATTTCTATGTGGTCTATGGATACAACGCCGCCCAGGCGCTGGTCGGAGTACTCAAGCAGTGCAAGGATGACCTGACACGCGCCAACATCATGAGGCAGGCCGAGGCGTTGAACCAGGTTCATCTCGATATGCTGCTTCCGGACGTCACGTTGCGCACATCGCCAGCCGACCACTACCCGATCGAACAGATGCAATTGCAGAAGTTCGATGGCCAGAACTGGGTGAGGTTTGGCTCTGCCATTGACGGGACGCTGAGCGAGAAATGAGAGCCGCCGAAAGGCGTCACGTTGAGAAATCCTGGTCCTTCAGAAAGCGAGACAGCACGTTCCAGGTGATCCTGGAAATGTTGTTGTCATACCCATTGTGCGACAGCGACCCGCACCAGGCGATCGACGAGGTGCAGAACAAGGCCCCGCCCGACGCGGTTTCGCCGAAGGCGAGGTCGGCCTTGACGCGCGGGTTGACGTCGGCGCCGAGGTTGGGCGGCACGACGCCGAACTCCTCGTTGACGAGCAGCATCATCGGGGAATGGCCGTCGGACGAGGCAAGCCGCAGCATGTTGGGCGGGGAGCCGAGCTCGGTCGTGAGGCAGTCCAGCTCGATGCCCGCGGTGCCGCCGCCGATCAAGCCGAAATCCCCGATGATCTCGTCCTCGACGCCCTCGAAGATGAAGGCGGCGCGCGGATCGGCGGCATCGGGCGCGCGACGGTAGAAGCCGGAGACGTCGAAGCCTTGCGCGATGAACCCGACGCCGCAGATCAGGTTCGGCGGACGCCCGATGCGGCGCCACAATCCGCCGAGCTCGCCGGTGAAGGAATGATGATATTCGCCTGGCTCGGCCATCCAGGTCCGGATGCCGTCCTCGGCGCGGCGGACCTCGATGACGCCGGGCAGCGCCAGGCGCCGCAGATCATCCACGGTCTGGTCAACAGTCTGATCGTGGCCGCGGCCGTGACGGCGATCACCCTGGTGATCGTGGTTCCCCTGGCTTATGCGTTCGGGCGGTTTTCGTTCCGCGGCAAGACCGCACTGCTGATGGCGATCCTGTTTTCTGTCGCGGTACCTCCGGTATCCACGCTGATCCCGTTCTACATCCTGTTTATTCAGCTCGGCTTGACCGGTACGCGGTTCGGATTGGTCATCGTCAACCTCACCGTGACGGTGCCGTTCGTGACGTGGATGCTGATCGGATACTTCCGCAATCTGCCCCCGGTCGAACGGCTGGCGCAGATCGACGGGTTTTCGCGGTTCGGAACGCTTCTCCTCGTGGTGATTCCGATGGCGCGAAGCGGCATCGCGGTCGCGGCGGTGGTTTCGTTCCTGTTCGCCTGGAATGAATTCGTGTTCGCGACCCAGCTGGTGAATGGCACTGATGCGGCGACGCTGCCGACGGCGGTCTCCGGCTTCCTGTTCCTCCAGCCGCAGCCGGGACTGCTCTCGGCCTCGCTGTGGATATCAATCGTCCCTGCAGCCCTCGTTGCCTACTATCTGCAGCGGCACATCGCATCGCTCGGCATGGTCGATGCGATTCACTGATCAGCACGTTCGCCAGGATTGCGCATGACCACGATCAAGCTCGAAGGATTGCGGAAGGTCTACGGCTCCGAGACGGTCGTGGACAATACCAATCTCGAATTCGAAAGCGGCAACTTCGTCGTCTTCCTCGGGCCGTCCGGCTGCGGCAAGACGACGACGTTGAACATGATCGCTGGATTCGAGACGCCGACCGAAGGGCGGGTGCTGCTCGACGGCCGGACCGTGAACGACCTTCCTCCGCATGCGCGCAACGTCGCAATGGTGTTTCAATCGGCGCTGCTCTATCCGCATCTGACGGCGCTCGCCAATATTCAGATGAGCCTCAGGCATGCGGGGTTGTCCGCGGACGAAATCAAGGCACGGATATTGTCGGCAGCACAATTCCTGAAGGTCGATCAGCTGCTGGCAAAGAAGCCGAGCGCGCTTTCCGGCGGGGAGCGGCAGCGGGTGGCACTGGCGAAGGCCATCGTCCGGCAACCATCGGTGTTCCTGATGGACGAACCGTTCTCGGCGTTGGACGCAGCGCTGCGGAATTCGCTGCGGGCGGAGCTGGTCCATCTTCAGAAGACGCTTGGGGTCACGACCGTTTTCGTCACGCACGATCAGATCGAGGCGATGACGATGGGCGATGTCATCGTGGTGATGAACAAGGGAAAGGTCGAGCAGGTCGGCTCTCCGGATGAGATCTACAACAAGCCGAACACCCGTTTTGTAGCGGGTTTCATCGGATCACCGGCGATGAACTTCATCGAGGGAGTCCTCGGGGAGGGTGACGGTTCGCTGCAGTTGAAGGCGAAGAATTCCTGCGTCCTGTTGCCGCAACGGCTGCGCGATTGGGCAGGGGAACATGGCGCAACCCATTGGCTGGGCATTCGCCCCCAGCACATGCGGATATCGGACCCAGCCGTGGAGCATGCGATCCCGAGCGAAGTCTGGGCGGTCGAGCGCCATGGCAAGGAAAATGTTGTCATCGTCCAGACGATTGACGGCGGCTCCATGCGAATTCTGACGACGCCGGACGTGAACCTGTCCGTCGGGGAGAAGATCGCGCTGACCTTCGACCCTGATAGGGCCTATCTCTTCGCCCGGTAGCGATCAGATCGCTAAACATTCGTGCAATCCACCTTGAGCTATCTTCATCGGAGAAGATTATGACGGCGATCGACAGATTCAAGCTCGATGGCAAAACCGTTGTCGTGACCGGCGGAGCTCGCGGCATCGGCTATGCCGTCGCCGAACTCAGTGCGTCCGTCGGGGCTGATGTCGCGATCATTGATATCCTGGAAGAGGCCGGTGCCGATGCCGCTCAGCGGCTTGCGGCATCGTCGGGCCGCAAGGTCCGGTTCTACAGGGCCGATTTGCGGCAGCCGCGCAACGTCGAGGAGGCGGCGACAGCGGTCGAAGCGGATTTCGGACGCGTTCAGGTTCTCTTCAATTGCATCGGCATCAACCCCAACACGCCCGTTCTCGAGATTCCCGCCGAGGAATGGCGGAACGTGATTGACGTCAACGTGAACGGGCAGTTCTTCGCGGCTCAGGCATTCGGCAGGCAGATGGCGCGCCATGGCGGCGGCAGCATCGTCGCGATCGGCTCGAACTCCGGGGTCATCGTCGACAAGCCCCAGCCGCAGGCCCACTACAACACAAGCAAGGCGGCCGTTCATCAGATGGTGAAGTCGCTCGCCGTGGAGCTCGCGCCGCGCAACATCCGCGTCAACGCGGTTGCGCCGGGCTACGTTTTGACGGAGATGACGAAACGCGGTCTCAGCACATCGGAATGGGTGAAGCAGTGGGAAGAGATGACGCCGATGCGTCGTTTCGCCGAGCCTTCCGAAATCGCCTACACGATGCTGTTCCTCGCCAGCGACGCCACGAGCTATGTGACGGGATCCATTCTCCTGGTCGATGGCGGATACACCTGCTGGTAACGGAAGGGTACCCCACCGCGCGCGCAAAGATCGTCGATTAGGCCGGCAGCCATGCTGCCCTCTTCAGGTTTCGCGCCATACGGTATGTCCGGGCTGAATTGCGATCGTCGCCGGCTTCGGCGGCAAAATCGTTCCCGTTCAGAGGCTTGGCGGATCACTTTAGTGTATGATCCTGTGCGGCGTGCTGCTGCGCTGAGCAACAGCTCGTCGGCGCCGCCACGCGATTCAGCGGAAAAACCTCTGGTTGCATTCCTGCGAACGACGTGCAATTATCCGCGCATTGGTCCGCATTTGAACATTTTCCGTTAGTTGGTTTTTTGCGAGCACATTTCTGACTGGCGATCCGCCATTCATTTCACGAGCGGAGGCCGAACATGGCACTTCGCAGAATCCCAAGGATCAGGTTCTCGAACCCTACGATACGGTTGAAGTCATCGTCTGAGCCTGTCGATTGCGATTTTCCCAAGGGTGGACGACAAGAATTTTTGCGTCCCGCTCGAGTTTCGATACCGAGACGTTGTTGCAAGGTGTCGGGACCGCTTCTGGAGGAAACGGCGATGCGAAGTGGATATTTCATCTCCGTCGGCGTGCCGGGCTTGCTTGTGGTTGTCGCTGCTGCCGGACTCGCTCGGTCGGCAATAGCGCAAGGCGCCCCGCCTTCTCTCGACGAGATCAATCCACCGGTCGCGAATTGCAACGTCACGCCCGATACGACGCCCAGGGGATCGGCCACGCCAACCCCGATCACCTCAGCCCTTCTGACGTCCGGCCAGCCGTGCCAGCAGGTGGTCAACATCACGGGTCTGTTCGGGAACAATTCGCTCGCCAATCGCCAGCGCGGTTTCGATTTCTATTCCTGGCTGACGTTCATCGCCATGAACTCTCCGGCCGACGGCATGACGACGATTGGCAAAGGTACCATGCCGGGCGGCGATGCGAAGACAATATGGGAGGACCTGCAGAACTACCGGCCGCTTGCCAATGTCATGCTCAAGGACGGCATGCGGCCGGATTGGGGCACGCGCATAGTGCCCGACGCATGCAAGCCGCTGGACAAGCCGGAGGGACAGAAATTTATCTTCCAGCTCGGCGAGGAGGCGTTCAACCAACCCTTCAAGACAGGACCGCTGATCGATCAGGACGGCAATTACGCGCTGTTCGACATTCTGATGAACAGGCCGATGTTCTCCTATGTCCAGAGCAAAGGTCTCTACAGCAAGAAGGGCCAGCAGGCGTTCAATGAGGGAGTCGAGTTTCCGCACGGTAGCAACCCCACCACCAAGGACGGCAAAGCCGTTCCCGGGCAGATGGGCGCGATCATGCTCAAGGTCTCCTACCGCATCCTCGACCCGGTGAAGAACAAAGACATCATCAGCCAGTTTCACACCTCCGATGCACTGATCTATTTCCCCGGCCCGCCGGCCACCAAGGAGGGGCCGGCCTGTGTCGAGAAGAAGCTTGGCTTGGTTGGTTTCCACGTTGGACACAAGACGAACTTTGCGCCGCAATGGGTATGGACCTCCTTCGAGCATGTCAGCAACGTGCCGGACGAGACCGAGATCAAGAGCGGAAATCTCCTGAAGCGTTACAATTTCTTCAGCGCCAAATGCGTCGGCTGTGCCGATAACGCGACACCGCCCAAGCCCTGGGATCCGTCAGTGTCGCTGAAGTTTTCGACCGCGTTCCGAAGCCAGGTGGTCAGGAAGACCATGCTTCCAGCACCCGTCCTCAAGGAAGTCGAGCAGTTCAACACATCGTTCCGCGCGATCCTCAAGGGAACGGTCTGGGAGAACTACATGCTGCTCGCCACGCAATGGCCAAGCGAGTTCGACAGCAAGGTCGATCCGCTCGGTGCGCCGGCGCCGACTTATCTTGCCAATTCGACACTGGAGACCTTCAGTCAGGGCAGGGTGCCGCTGGCGTCGTCAAGCTGCATGGCTTGTCACGGCAACGCGGTGAGTTTCCAGCACGCACGCCCCATCGATCCAAAAGATATCAAGGGTTTCAATCAGTCCGATTTCACGTTCACGCTAGAGAAGGCGCAATGAGCGGGTGCCGGCAAGGCGTGCGGCTTCCATGCCCCACTTCGAACAACGGGAAACTTCTGTCATGAGCGAGCATCCGCATCTTCCGCAGGACGGTCATCACGCCGAGCACGGCGGCGAACTGACCCGGCGCACGGTGCTAGCCGGTGTGGCGGCGACCACGGTGGCCGCGGGCGTTGTGGGGATGGAGCTTCCCGCCGCAGCGCAGGCGCCGGCTGCGATCATGCCGGACGACATGGTCGCCTTCATCTATCTGTCGTCGGCGCTCACCGGAATTGCCGGAGACAAGCTCGCGCCCGGTTTCGCCGATCCACCGCCGCAGCCGCAACCGACCGATCCGCTAAAGATGAATGAGGGCTCGGATCCTGTCAGCATCAAGCAGACCTATTTCAGATGGGTCTCGGACCCGGGTCATGACAATCGCAAGGCGTTTCCGAAACTGCTGCAGATCGCCAAGGACAGTATCGGCGCATCCGACCGCGACGCTGCGATCATCCAGAAGGTTTCCACCAGCGACGACACCAAATACCTTGCGCGCAGCATCGTGCTGATGTGGTACCTCGGGGCCTGGTTCGCGCCGGACGATCTGCAGACCACCAGCCGGGATCCCGGCGGCGCCGAGCCCAATTTCAGCGTCATCTCGCCGGCGGCCTACACGCAGGGCTGGGCGCTGTACGTGGCCCAGGCGCATCCGATGGGCTTTAGCCGCTTTCAGTTCGGCTACTGGTCGCATCCCCCCAGGGATCTCGGCGACTTCGTCGGTTAATGGCTTTGATGTCCAGGAGGCGCGCTCATGGTCGACGCAACAGCTCACGATGCAGACAAGGTTTGGGACGTCGTCATCGTCGGGTCGGGGTTTGCCGGCGCGCTGATCGCCAACGAGCTTGGCAAGGCGAGGAAGCAGGTGCTGATCCTGGAAGCCGGCGCCCGCATTCCGACCAACATCAACGACTACATGACGCGCTTCTACAAGGCATCTGCGAAGGTGCCGGAGAGCCCGTACACACCTGAGATTTTTGACGACAAAGGACTGATCGATCCGGCAACCGTCAACGCCGGCCGTCCCACGGTGCTGAGTCTCGGCGCCAAGGGCAAGTTCGGCGACTGGACCGATCCGAAAACGAGCTATCTCGTTCAGGTCGGCAAAACGCCGTTCGCCAGCACCTATGACCGCGTCGCCGGCGGCACTCAGCACTGGCTCGGCACCAGTCTGCGATTTGTGCCAAACGATTTCAGGATGCGGTCGGCCTATGGTCAGTTCGTCGACTGGCCGATCGGCTATCAGGACCTCGCATGCTGGTACGATGCCGCAGAGGCGGAGATCGGGGTGTCCGGCGCTGTCGCCGATCAGGAATATCTCGGCATCAAGATCGGCAAGGACTACCCGATGCAGCCGATCCCGCAATCGATGGTCGACCAATATGTCGACGCTTCGCTGAACGGCACGCCCCTGACCGACGCGGAGACCGGGTTTCTCGGCATGGGCAAGCCGGTCGCGAATATCCCCGTCCGCAGCTTGCCGGCGGCGCGCAATTCGGAGCCTTATCGCAACCGCCGCGCCTGCGCCGGCAACACCAACTGCATTCCGATTTGCCCGATCCAGGCCAAATATGATCCCACGGTGTCGCTGAACGATGCGCTGAGCACCGGTTTCGTCAAGATGATGGATCGCACGGTGGCGAACGACATCGTGGTCGGCGAGAACGGACGCATCACGCAGATCAACTTCCTCCGCTATCAGCACGAGCGGGGACCAAAGAGCGAGGCCAAGCCGGGGTCGGTGAGGGCCAAGGCCTTCGTGATTGCCGCCAACGCGATCGAGACCGCGCGGCTGCTCTTGATGTCCCGCGACCGGAAGGGCATCGCCAACAGCAGCGGCATGGTCGGCCAGCATCTGATGGACCATCCCTATTATGTCTCCTGGGGCCTCGTGCCTAAGCCGATTTATCCTTATCGCGGCCCCTTGATCACCTCCGGAATCGGCGACCTTTGCGACGGACCGTTCCGGCGCGAGCGCGGCGCGTTTCGCGTCGACATCGGCAATGAGGGCTGGAACTTCGTCGTCGGTGGCGACCCCAACATCAGCACCGTCGACTTCGTCAACGGCTTGAACAGGACCGGAACGAACCCGTCCGCGGACGCCTTGTTTGGCAAGGAACTCGCGACGAAACTCAACAACATATTCACCCGTCAGTTCCGCGTCGGTTTCCTGGTCGAGCAGACGCCGGAGCCCGGCAACAAGGTGACCTTGCACAAAAACTTGACCGACGGATTGGGCCTGCCGCGGCCGGAGGTTTCCTATTCGCTCTCCGACTACACCAAGAAGGGGATCGTCGCATCGTACCGTATGAAGAAGCTGATGTTCAGCAAGATGGGCATCATCAGGGAGAACGAATTCACCAATGTCGGCGACGACAATCCGATGCGTTTCGACGAGGTCGTCGACGGCGAGACGGTGAAGCTCAACTACACCGGCGCGGGACACATCATGGGGACCTACCGGATGGGCGCCGACAAGAGCCATTCTGTCGTCAACGACATGCAGCAGTCATGGGACCATGCGAATCTCTATCTCGTCGGCAGCGGCACGTTCCCGACGGGTGCCACTGCCAATCCGACGCTGACGATTGCGGCGCTGAGCCTGCGGACGGCTGACCACCTGATCAAGCGGGTCTTGTGATGGACCGCGCCGCTGTTCGCGTCGCTCGATCAACCCGGAGGGCGGACATGAGGCGTTGGGGTAACAGGCGCAAACGGCTGGCCGTTGCAGCCGTTCTCGGCATGCTGGCGATTTCGCCATGCGCCGCCGCGGACGATTGCCCGGTGATGCCACCCAATCATATTCCGGACGCTCCACCGCCGCCGCTCAATATCGACAAGATCAAGGATCGGCTGACCGACTATCACGAGAACTTCTACCTCGCCGACATCGCAGCGGTGTTCGGCCTGGCTCAGAAGTTCGTCGAAAACTATTCGGGGCCGGCGCCGTTGCCCGCGATCGTGTTCGACATCGACGAGACGTCGCTGACCAACTGGCCGAATTTAGCTGCGGATAATTTCGGATTCATTGCGGGCGGTGCCTGCGATGTGCTGCCCGCGGGGCCTTGCGGCTTCAACAAGTGGATCGCGCTGGCGCAGGCCGAGCCATTCAAGCCGGCGCAGGATTTGTTCAAGGCGGCCAAGTTCAAGCGGATCGCGGTGATCTTCATTACCGGGCGTCGCGATTCGCAGCGTGACGCAACTGTGATCAATCTCGACCACGCCGGTTTCGCTTGGACCGAACTCCACACCCGTCCCGACAGGGACGATGGGACCGTGCAGGAGTTCAAGACGAAAGAACGCGCCAAGGTCACGGGCGAGGGCTATACAATCATCGTCAATATCGGCGACCAGATGAGCGACATCGACGGCGATAATTCCGGATGCCGCTTCAAGGTGCCGAATCCGTACTACTTCATCAAGTAGCTGATACGGCAGTCACCAGCGGCCGGCGGGCAGCGTATCCTTTATCAGTGACGAAGTGTCCGGGATGCATTATGCGTCCTGTCCAGTTGAACGTGCCTGAAGGATACCCAATGACCGCGTCTTCGATCGAGATCCGGCGCCTGACGGTTGCAGACGCCGCCGTGTTTCGCGATGTCAGGCTCGAGGCGCTGCGATTGAGTCCCGAGGCATTCGGCAGTGCGTTCGAGACTGAAAGCGTCCAGCCCATCGGTTGGTTTGCGCGATGGCTCGACGGCGGCACGGTGATGCTCGGGGCATTTCGCGGCGGCGAACTTGTCGGAATAGTGGGATTGATCGTGGCCGACGGACCGAAGCGCCAGCACAAGGGCACGCTTGTGGGAATGTATGTGCGGCAGGCCGCGCGGCGCGTCGGCGCCGGCCGCCGGCTGCTTGGTGCCGCGCTCGATCTGGCGGCACAGTCCGTCGAACTGGTCCAGCTGATCGTGGTTGATGGCAACGACCCGGCGCTGCGACTCTACCAAAGCGCAGGCTTCGTGGAGTACGGCCTGGAGCGGCACGCGCTGAAGATCGACGGCCGCTACTACGACGATATCCTGATGGCGAAGGATCTGGTTGGGCGCGCGTGACTCCCCACGGGTCTCTGATGTTGCGGATGTGCCGGCGAAGCACCAATTGTCCGGTGTGGTGGTCTTCGGACGCGTGTCATGGCGGAATGGTATTTCATCTGGGTCGAAGGGCTCCGCGGACCTGAACCGCAGAAATGGTCGTCGGACGCGCTGTGGGGGCAGCTCGCCCGACAGGACGTGATTGTCCGCTTCCCGCTGACGGATCGAGAAGCGGGATTGTCGATCGACCAACTGGCAACGCTGCACCCGATCCCTCATTGAGGGAACGCCGCGGGCGGACAAGCCTCAGACCGTGACGTCGAATCCGGGGAGGGGGCGTCCGCCATGCCGGGCTCAGAACTGTGTGTGCAACCGTGTTGCGAAGACCGACACCGGTCCACGATCCCGGTTGTATCCGGGATTGACGATGAGCTGATAGTCGAGCGTCACCCGCGCAAAGGACACCGGGAAACTGTAATAGGTCTCGAGGATTTGTTCCGATCCCGGATGCGGAAGCTGACCGTCGCCGACGAGGATACCGAGGCCGCCGGCGTTGAGATACTCCTGGTGGACCTTGCTGATACCGTTGATGACCCCGGCAATTCCGAACGTATCGTCGGGCCGTCCCCATCGCTTGCCCTGCACCGAAAGGCCCGCCGATACGGTGCGGTCGATGTCGGTGAATTCATAGGGCTCGACGTCGCCATTGGCCCAGCCGGCGCGGCCGAACAATCCGACCCCATCGGCGATCTGCTGCTCGACATTGAGGCTGACCCCGCCGCGGCTGCGATATTCGCGCACCGCGCTGATATTGATGGGATCGCCGGTCGACGCCGCAAGCGCGAGGGCATCCTGGAATGTGCCCATCCGGCCGCGCGACAGAAAACCGGTCACTGCAATTTTGCCCGGCTGGCCCCACAATTCGTGGCGATGCTCGATCTCTCCGATCCACTGGAACTGTCCGAACTGCGGATCGAGATCGGTGCTGTTCGGCACGATCGACATGTCGAACAGGCCGCCGCGGAAGGCCCAGTCGCCCTGGTACCACTCGACGGCGCCGCCCAGCGAATAGCCCCAGGCTTCCGCGGCGTAGTCGAAAGTGCCGGCGCCGATGATCGACCAGTTCAGGAAATCGCTGCGCGGATCGTGCGCGTATTTGTTGGTGTCGAAGACATCGCCGACCCCGAACTTTCCGACCGTGAACACCAGCCGGTCGGCGGTCTGGGTGGCTGCGAACTGATTGATTCCGGCGTCCACCGTCTGGGTTTCACCGCCGAGATCGATGGTCTGGCGGATGAAGGCGCGATGCAGGCGTGTGTAGGGATAGTCTGCACCCTTCTTGTAGGCTTCGCCGCTGGTGAAGCCGGCGACGCCGAGCGTTCCGCTGAGGCCGTAGCCCTGATCGATCTCCGGATTGAACCAGGCCTCGGCGCCTTTCCACAGACGCAGGCCGACATAGGCGGTGGCGTCCCAGGTCTCTCGCCCGGCGTTGGCGGCAAGGCTGTTTGGGCCGCTGTAGGGCGCACGAAACGGAGCCGCATATTGTCTGACGAAGGTGGTCTGGCCATGGACGGCCCAGATATCTTCCGTGGCCGCGGCGGGCACCTTGGTGACGAGCGCCGGATTCGTCACCGCGTCGTCTCCAAACAGCCTGTAGTTCAGGCCGAACCTGACCTGATGCAGCGACATGTCGGAATTGAATAGCTCTTGTGTGCCGGCGAACGCTCGGCTGTTTCTCCCGAAGCCGGTGTAGAGATACTCGCCGCGTGCGCTCCAGTTCGGCGCAACCGGAATTTCGACACCGGCGCCGGCGGCCCAGCCAAACCGCCACAGGAAGGCGCCTTCATTGGTATCTGATGGCAGCACGCCGCCGGCAAGTTGCGTGCGGGACAGTTGGTCGTAGCTCCAGGCAAATCCGCCCGTTCCGTATGCCAGCCAATTGTTGTCGAAGACGTAGCCGAGGCGTCCGCGCACCGTGCCGGAATAGAGCTGGGTGTCGCCGTAACTCACGGTGCCCGTACTCGTTGTGCCCGCAATCAGGTTGGGAAACGAGACGTCCGTTTCAAAACCCAGCAGGACACGGGACGGCAACGTCAGATTGGCGCCACCCTGAAATCCGCCGAAGAAACTGCCGGAGCCTTTGAATAGGTCAAAACCGTTGGTGAGAACGGTGGTGCCGGACGACGGGATTCCGCCGGCCGGATCGGCCGACCAGTCGGATTGGCCTGCCGCGTAACCGACATGTCCCCCGACGTACCAGCCTGACCAATCGAACGGCGTGCCTGGTCCGATCGCCGCCTTGGGCAAATCGGCAGCGTTTGCCGCTTTGGCCGCCGTAAATGCCGCCAGGCAGCCCACCACGCAGTAGATCCGCACCATCGTTCGCCCCATTTCGCTATTGCAAGTCAATTGCAACAAGGTTGCCCGGCGCGCGGCGGGCTGTCAAGCTAGTTGCAATTGATTGTCAATTGCGACGCGAGGACAGCGATCATGACGGTGGAATCCGGAGCGGCAGACGAAGGCCCGCGCACGAGGCCGATTGCGATCGCGGCTTGGATCGTGGCCGCCATCATCCTGCTGTTGAATTTCAAGCTGCTGTTCGACGTCGTCACTCGGAACGCGCTGAACGGGCGTTGCGCTTGAAGATGGAGCGGCGTGATCGAGTGACGCCGTCCTTGCGTGTCTGAGCGGATCGCCGTGGGCGCGACGTGACTCGGTTCGGGACGCACATGTCCGAGAACGCGGCATCGCCGTGACGGCGAAGCGCCCCGTTTCGAGATGCCGGCCGCATTAAAGTTGATTGGTTAGATTAAGCGACAGCGTTCGTTGTCAATTGCTGCTGCGACGCTAATTTGCAGTCGATCGAAGGCGCATTTTGGCCTTCTGAATTGCGTCTTGGCAGGGAGAAGCGGCTTGTGAAGGGTGCGAGTGCGGTCCGCATCGCCGGGTCAACAACCGAGATGCTGCCTTCGGTCCAGTGGCTGCGCGGCATCGCGGCTATGATGGTCGTGATCCATCATCTCAATTTCCATACCGAGTTTCTGCGCGAGAAGGCAGGCCTCGCGCCGTCGTGGTTTGCGCACATTCCGTGGTCGTTCGGGATCCACATCTTCTTCGTGATCTCGGGCTTCATCATGATCCTGACCACGAAGAGTTTCGGCGAGCCGGGCGCGTGGAAAGCGTTCCTGGTCCGCCGCATCATCCGCATCGTGCCGCTCTACTGGGTGCTGACGACGGTGATGGTTGCAGGCGTGCTGATGGCGCCGCATTCGCTCGAACTCCCCGCCGACAAATGGCACTATATCGCCAGCTCATATCTCTTCATTCCGGTGCTCCGCGCGGCCGATGATTTGCGCCCGATCCTGGGGCAGGGCTGGACGCTCGATTACGAGATGTTCTTCTACGCCGCCTTCGCGTTCGCCATCCTGTGGCCACGGCGCATCGGCATCGCGATCCTGACCACAGGCTTCCTCACGCTCGCGATCCTCGGGCGCAACCTCGATATCTCCACGCCAATGCTGTTCACCTGGACCGACGGCCTGATCCTGGAATTCGTCCTCGGCATTTATCTCGGCTTGATCTACCAGAGCGGTTTTCGCGTCAGCCGGATCGCCGCCATCGCTCTTGTGCTCGCCGGCGTGGCGCTCGGCTATCCCGAATTCAACTGGCCCGCGGTGTTCTCGGCGGGGCTTCCCGCGATGCTGATCGTCGGAGGTCTCGTGCTTTGCCCGCCGCTGAAGGAGTCCCGCGCAACGTTCTGGCTGACGATCCTGGGCGATGCGTCCTACAGCATCTATCTCAGCCACACGATGGTGCTGCGGCCGTTCCGCGACGTCTGGGCACGGCTGGTCACCGGCGCGTGGTCGCCGGTAGGGTTCTTCCTGAGTGGCGTTCTGGTCGCGGTCGTGGTCGGCTGCGCCATCCACTATGCCATCGAGCGGCCGATGCTGCGGTTCTTCAGCCGCCGGCTGCGCAAGCCCGCAGGCGCGCAGCGACCGACTGCGCCGCTGGTCGCCGCTGAACTCAAGGCCTAGCAGCCGCGGCAGATGCTTTTCAGCTTGCTGTTGAGCAGGCGGTCTTCCTCCTCGGAGGCCGCCTTGGTGTAGGGATCGTCGGCGTGACGCTTGTCGGCGGCCAATCCGCCGGCGCCGTCTGCGCCGCCGGTGCGCATACCGTGCATATGGAAGCCGCCATGCCCGCCGTGTCCGCCACGGGCGTCTGCTGCCGCCATGGTGGCAGCGATTATGGCGAGAGCTATTCCCGCCGCAAATATCGTCCGCATATCCTCGCGCATGTTCTGGCCTCCTGATCGCGCCACGCTACCGTTGCCGCGGCGTCAAATTGATGTCGGCCGCTTCACAATCGCGCGGGGGAACGGTCCGGCTGGCTCCGGCAAAAACCCGCGGGCGCACCGCACATAGGCCGCAGGCGGATGGTGTCATGCCGACAACGCAGTGCTCGCGCTGCCAAAATGGTGTATCGGCAAGCTCTGCCGCGCCGGGACATGCCCCGGCGCCGCATAATCAAGATTTTGCAAAATATCGGAGGAAGGTTCATGTCGGCTCTGCCACTCTCGGGCATCAAAATTCTCGACCTGACGCGGGTGCTTGCGGGCCCGCTGTCGGCCCAGATGCTGGCGGATCTCGGCGCCGAGGTGATCAAGATCGAGCGCCCCGGTGGCGGCGACGACGCCCGCGCCTTTGGCCCGCCTTACCTGACGGACCCGGACGGCAAGCAGAACAACAACAACTCGTTCTACCTCTGCGCCAACCGCAACAAGAAGTCGGTCACCGTCAACATCGCAAAGCCCGAAGGGCAGGCGATCATCCGTGAGCTGGCCAAGTCGGTCGACGTGATGATGGAGAACTACAAGGTCGGCGACCTCAAGCGCTATGGCCTCGATTACGAAACCATCAAGCAGCTCAACCCCGGCATCATCTATTGCTCGGTGACCGGCTTCGGCCAGACCGGTCCCTATGCTGGGCGCGCCGGCTATGACGCGATCCTGCAGGCGATGGGCGGGTTGATGAGCGTCACCGGCCATATCGACGGCGAGCCTGGCGAGGGTCCGATGAAGGTCGGCCCCTCGATCGTCGATTACATGACCGGCATGAACACCTCGATCGGGATTCTCTCGGCGCTCTACCATCGCGACGCCAACAATGGCGAAGGGCAGCATGTCGACGTCTGCCTGTTCGACACCGTGATCGCCTCGCTGTCGCATTGGCTCCAGATCTACCTCGTCAACGGCAAGATGCCGCCGCGCCGCGGCACCTGGGGCAATGGCGGCATGCCGGCAGGTGTGTTCCGCTGCACCGACGGCGAGCTGATGCTGGTGGTCGGCAATGACGGCCAGTTCCAGCGCACCTGCGCGGTGCTCGGCGAGCCCGAGCTCGCCAACGACAAGCGCTTCGTCAAGAACAACGACCGTGTCGTGCACGGCAAGGAGATCATGGCGATCTTCGCCGGGCTGTTCCTGAAGCAACCGGTCGCGTACTGGCTGGACAAGCTGGAGGAGGCCGGCGTGCCATCAGGTCCGATCAACAATTTCGAGCAGGTGTTCAACGACCCGCACGTGCAATCGCACGGCATGCGGGTCAAGGTCGATCATCCCTACGAACCTGATTTGTCGCTGATCCGCAATGCGCTGACCTTTTCTGGCACCCCGATCACCGACTACCGCGCCCCGCCGCTGCTCGGCGCCGACACCAAGGACGTGCTGGCGACGATCGGCTACGACGAGGCCAAGGTCGACGGGCTGAAGGCGCAAGGGATCGTATAGCGGGCAGGGTAGAGCGGCGGTGACATTCCATCGCCGCTGAACTACCGTGATGCGATTGATCGCCGCGTCAAGCAAAGCTGGGGCGTGACCGCAGATGATTGTTCAGGCCTGCCTCAACGGCGCGCGTCCCACTGATTTTCACCCGCACCTTCCGCTGTCGGCGGACGCGATGGCGGGCGATGGGGCAACCTGTGTCGCGGCAGGTGCCGCCGAACTGCATATCCATCCGCGCGGCGTCGAACGCCGCGAAAGCCTGAATGCCGTCGATGAGGCGGTTCTGGCCGTCCGGCAAAGCTGTCCCGGCACCCTGATCGGCGTCTCCACCGGGGCGTGGATCGAGAACGATGTGGAGCGGACGCGGGCTGCGATCGCTGCTTGGCGACAGTTGCCTGACTATGCGTCGGTCAATCTGTCCGAGCCCGACGCGCCGGCGGTGATGGAGCTGCTGCGCGGCCGCCATGTCGGGATCGAAGCCGGCCTCGCATCGGCCGCCGACGCCGAGCGCTTTGTCCGGCTTCCCGGGCATCAGGACGTGTTTCGGGTCCTGATCGAAATCGACGTGCAGGACCTCGGTAAGGCGCTGCGGATCGCGGATGACGTCGCCTCGGTGCTCGATCGCGCCAATGTCCGGCGTCAGATATTGCTGCATGGCTTCGACGCCACCGTCTGGCCGTTCGTCGCGGAGGCGCGCCGGCGGCGCTGGTCGACGCGGATCGGCCTCGAAGATGGCAAGGCGTTACCCGACGGGACCGAGGCAGCCGACAATGCGGAGCTGGCTGCGGCGGCTGTTGCGATCTATCGCGGGGCATGAGACCGTCGCGATCATCATCCACACTTCGACCGGTATCGAATCATTGTTGACACAAGCCTGCTAGTTTGGCGCCATCGATCATCCCATCGCAGGTGGCACCCATGAAACGAGAAGTCGTTCGCGTCGAGCCGATCTCCAGCTGGCTGGAGCGCTGGAAGGCGCCGGCGTCGGCCGTGACCCGGGCCGGGAACATGATCTTTGTCTCCGGTTTGCCGCCATTCGATCCCGCAACCGGCGAGTTCGCCGCCGGCGCGTCGATCGAACGGCAGAGCGAACTGGTCATGGCACAGCTCAAGCAGTGTCTCGAAGCCGCCGGCGCCACGC
Organism: Bradyrhizobium sp. LTSP885; assembly: GCF_000938305.1. Lineage (GTDB taxonomy): Bacteria > Pseudomonadota > Alphaproteobacteria > Rhizobiales > Xanthobacteraceae > Bradyrhizobium. The sequence goes on along the minus strand of NZ_JYMT01000012.1, from coordinate 13,086 downwards.
TCGACAATGTCATGAAGTGCAACGTGTTCTGCACGTCCGCCAAGCACTTCGCCACGTTCAACGCGGTCTATGCAAAGTATTTCCCGCACGAACCGCCGGCGCGTATCTTCGTCTGTATCCCGGAATGGACCGGGCCGTTCGACGTCGAGGTTGACTGCATCGCGATGGTGTGAGGTCAGGGGCGTTTCACAAATCCTGCCGCGTCAGCCGCCCGTGCACCACGGCCGGCCGCGCGGGCGGTGATTTGCTTGCGGCATCTCCCGTCGTCAGCGCCATCACCGACACAGCGACCACACGGTCGATGATCCCTGCGACGTCGTCGAGATCGCATTTGCCTTCCGAGAGCCGGATCAGCCGTTCCTTCTCGCGGATGGTGTGGTGCGCCATCGCAAGCGCAAAGTTCAGGCCCCAATAGAGTTCGGTGTCGTCGCGGCCAGGCATCGCGCGGCGCATCGCGGCTGCGAATTTGCGCAAATGATCGACCTCGCGGTTCTTGATGCGGCGGATCGGCGGCACCGATTCGATCGAGGCGCGGATCATGAAGCGCGCCGCCGTGGAGCCTTCGCGGTCGGGGCCGAGGCAGCCGCGCAAGGTTGGGCCGACCAAAGCGCGCATGATATCCTCGATCGAAGCGCGGCCGCCGCCCTTTTCCTCAGCCGCCTTCAATTCATTGAGGCGTTCGCGATTGGTCTGGATGCTGCGGGTGACGAACAGCTCCGCGATCAACTCGTCCTTGGAGCCGAAATGGTAGTTCACGGCCGCGAGGTTGACGTTCGCCTCCGCGACGATGTCGCGCAGCGTGACGTCGCCGAAGCCACGGTCGGCATAGAGGCGTTCGGCGGCGGCAAGAATGGCGGATCGGGTCTGGTCGCTCGGCATGGGTTACCCCCGATGCTGCGGTTGCATTTCAAACATATGTATGAAACTATCGTTTGAACAGCCGGAAATGTCAATCTGCATCTCGCGGGGCGGCGTTCTGGCACGCCAACTCAGCGTGTTCCGGCGAACGCCCTTGCGGCGCGCGGGCGCGGGGTGGACAGTACGGCCCAAGTCTAGAAAAACGAGGAGCGTCCCATGGATTTCACTTTGTCGGCACGGCAGAAGGAATGGCTCGAGCGCGTTCAGGCCTTCATGAAGGCGCATGTCCGTCCCGCAGTGCCGATCTACGACAAGCAGGACGCCGAAGGCCCGCGCTGGAAGGTGATCCCGATCCTGGAGGACCTGAAGAAGAAGGCGAAGGCCGAAGGCCTCTGGAACATGTTCATGCCGCCGTCCTCGCATGAGGACGATGAATTCCACGGCGCGGGATTGAGCAACCTCGAATATGCGCTGCTGTCGGAAGAGATGGGCCACATCTCCTGGGCGTCGGAAGTTTTCAACTGCTCGGCACCCGATACCGGCAACATGGAAGTGTTCATCCGCTACGGCTCCAAGGAGCAGAAGCGCAAATGGCTGCGCCCGCTGATGGACGGCGAGATACGTTCCGCCTTCCTGATGACCGAGCCGGCGGTGGCCTCGTCTGACGCCACCAACATCGAGACCCGGATCGAGAAGGACGGCGATCATTACGTCATCAACGGCCGCAAATGGTGGTCGTCGGGCGTCGGCGACCCCCGCTGCAAGATCGCGATCCTGATGGGCAAGACCGATTTCAACGCTGCCAAGCATCAGCAACAGTCGCAGATCCTGGTGCCGCTCGACACTCCCGGCATCAAGGTCGAGAAGATGCTGCCGGTGTTCGGCTTCGACGACGCGCCGCACGGCCATGCCCAGGTGCTGCTGGAGAACGTGCGCGTGCCGAAGGAGAATATCCTGCTCGGCGAGGGCCGCGGCTTCGAGATCGCGCAGGGCCGGCTCGGTCCGGGCCGCATCCATCACTGCATGCGCACCATCGGCAAGGCGGAGGAAGCGCTGGAGAAGATGGTGAAGCGGCTGGCGTCGCGCACCGCGTTCGGCAAGAAGATCATCGAGCACTCGGTGTGGGAGCAGCGCATCGGCGAAGCCCGCGCCGATATCGAGATGAACCGCCTGCTGTGCCTCAAGGCCGCCGACATGATGGACAAGGTCGGCAACAAGAGTGCGCAGGCCGAGATCGCGATGATCAAGGTCGCGGCCCCCAATATGGCGCTGAAGATCATCGACAACGCGATCCAGGCCTATGGTGGCGGCGGCGTCTCCGACGAGGCTGGCCTCGCCAAGGACTATGCCCACATCCGCACGCTTCGCTTGGCGGATGGTCCGGACGAGGTGCACAATCGTGCCATTGCCAGACTTGAACTTCGGAAGTATGCAAACAAGACGCACTAGAGCATGATCCGGAAAAGTGGACACCGGTTTTCCGGAAGATCATGCTCAAAACGTAGAAAAAATCGGGCTGGCGAGCCAGCCTGATTTAGGGAGCTGGCCTCAGATGGCGCTCTCCAAGAACAGTTGAGGGAGCGTCATCGTGGCGGACGGCGTCAGGAAAGACGAAGAATTTTCCGGCACAAGGGAAGTCGAGGAGCGCCATCGTATCAACGAGGCGAACCTCGACGCCTGGATGCGGGAACACGTCGAAGGCTATCAGGGCCCGCTGAAGGTCCTGCAATTCAAGGGCGGTCAGTCCAACCCGACCTACCAGATCGAGACGCCCGGCCGTTCCTACGTGATGCGCCGTCGTCCGTTCGGTAAATTGTTGCCGTCGGCGCATGCGGTCGATCGCGAGTTCCGCGTCATCGCCGCCCTCGGCAAGCAGAATTTTCCGGTCGCCAAAGCCTACGCGCTGTGCACCGACGACGCCGTGGTCGGTTCCGCCTTCTACATCATGTCGATGGAAGAGGGGCGGGTGTTCTGGGATCCGGCGCTGCCGAGCCAGGAGCCGGAGGCGCGCCGAAAGATCTTCATCAGCAAGATCGAGACGCTGGCGCATCTGCACATGCTCGAGCCCCAGAAGATCGGGCTCGGCGACTTCGGCAAGCCCGGCAATTATTTCGCGCGCCAGGTCGATCGCTGGACCAAGCAGTATCGCGCGTCGGAAACGCAGCACATTCCGGAATTCGAGAAGCTCGCCGAGTGGCTGCCGAAGACCGTGCCGCCGCAGGAGCGGGTCTCGGTCGTGCACGGCGACTACCGCCTCGACAATATGATCTTCCATGCCACCGAGCCGCGGGTGCAGGCGGTGCTGGACTGGGAGTTGTCGACGCTCGGCGATCCCATGGCCGACTTCACCTATCTGCTGATGCAGTGGACCATGCCGGGCCTGGCGGGCGCCGACCTCAAGGCGCTGAACATTCCGAGCCAGGACGAAGCCGCGCAGATCTATTGCAACGTCACCGGCATGACGGTGCCGGATTTGAACTGGTACTTCTCCTACAATCTGTTCCGCCTTGCCGGCATCACCCAGGGTATTGCGGGGCGGGTCCGCGACGGCACCGCCGCGAATGCCAAGGCCCTCGAATCGGCCAAGCGCACCGTGCCGCTGTCGCAGGCGTCATGGGACTACGCGCAGAAGGCCGGCGCGGTCTGACGCAGGCAACGCCGCGTTCCATGGTTCAATGATCAAGGCCCTGGTGTGAACGCGATGCTTCGCGTTCCACCGGGGCCTTTGCTTTGCGTCCACGCGTCGCTGACGGGCGAAATCGCGCTTCAATGTGGGCCGCCGGACGGTTGGGGGGGCGCTTTATCGATGCCGCCGTTTTTCGGCTTGTGCGGGGGGCGCGGCGGCTCGGAGGGAAGCTTCCGCGACGCCGTCTTTGCATCGCGGGCCTTCGCGGCCTGCCCCTTGGGTTCATGGTAGCGGCCGTCCAGGCTGCTGTTGATCACATCCCAGATCTGCCGCAGCCGCCTGACATGAAGATCGTCGCGGATGTAGGAGATGACGGCGGCGAGGATGTCGGTTGGGTCGAGGATGCGTTCGGTCCCAACTGCGCCGTCCTGCGGGACCGGGACGGCCTTGTCCGTAAAGCCGCTGATGTCCAGTCCTAGCAGGATGCGGGCAACGCGCTCCTTCAGGAGCGGATTGTCGAGGCAGCGCTCGAGATCGAAGATGGTGCGGATGTGGATCTCGCGCAGCGCGATTGTGCGTAGCGGCCCGACGGCAAGGATGAGTTGCGCCTGCGCGACCCAGTCGATTACCTCGTAGAGTCCATAGGGCGTCTCCACGAATATCTGGATCGGATTCATCGTCGCGAGGTTCTGCACGTCCTCGATCTCGAACTCGCCGAGGCGAAGCTTCATAAACGGGTCGATGCCCAGGATCATGTCGAGTGGCAGCTCCTCCTGCAGCGCCTTGCTGGCCGGTGAGACGCGCCGCAGCCGAATCCAGGGAAACTTCGCGATCAGCACGCTGATGAACAGGTCGGGGACGAACCCGATGACGAACGCCGCAGCAATCTTCGGCTTGTCGCCCAGCAGGTCGAAGACACCGCTCTGCGCCACCGCGGCGCTGACGAACAGTGCCAGCGTGATGTGCATGAAGGAGGTGAAGAACGAGATCGGAGACAGGTCGAAATTCGCGATCCGCCGCACCAGATATTGCAGCGTCCAGATGTAGCTGCTGAGGAATGTGTAGGTGACCATTCCCGGCCACCCTTTGGGTTGCGCGTAAAAGCTCAGGCCATGGGGATCATAGAGGCCGCTGGAATTACGCGGTGTGAAAGCGAATTCGAAGCAGAGATAAGTCAGCAGGACATAGATCGCGACCGGAAACACGTAGTAGCGGATCGAGTTGGCATTGGTCGATCCGCTCCGCTTAGGGTTGGACTTGGGATCGTACTTGTATTTGACGAGCTCGAAGGACGGCAGGATGATCGGCCGGCCGTCGGATTTTGCAAACTGGAACAGTCTTTCGAGGTCGAGCACGATCTCGTGCCGGGAGGCACGCACATTCATGCGACCGACATAAACTCCCAGTGGAACAAGAAGGCTGAAGGTGGCTATCGCCATCATGCGAAGCACGCTCTCGTCATTCAGAATCTGATTAAGATAAGACATGATCCAATTCGCCTTTGCTGAGCGGGCGTCAGAGACATCTGTGGCCCTCGGCAGGCATCCGGCAGCGTGCAACGGCTTTCTGCTCGTGCATCAATCGTGCCTTGAGGATTCAAGCACGCGATTGGTGCCTATGCGCTGACGCTGAACCGGTTATGCGTCGAGGGGAGCTTCAAGAAACTTCCCGGCAATGGACTTGCATTCAATTTCAAACGTCGAATATGAGGGCATTCAACCATTGATAGAATGTTCCCGCAAGTGAAGCCGATCACACGTCAGGTGAGGCGACGGTCCCGAAACCGGACACCAAAGCCCTCACGGAGCGACAAAATGCGCCACGGCGGCTTGAGTTTGCGGCGCTGTTTTGGCAAGGGAATTGGTCAGATAACCTGCCCTGGAGCGTTTTCGAGCGAAGTGGATACCGGTTCGCGTGAAGAAAACGCGTCAAAACAAGAATCGAGAGCTCCGTTCCGATTCCATCGGAACGGAATAGCTCTTGTCCTGATCGGACGCACCATCTTGAAGCTCTCCCCGAATGTCCGCGGCGGCTTGTTCATGGCGGTCGCGATGGCCAGTTTCACCACCAACGACACCATCACCAAGGCGGTCTCGTCCGAGATGAACATCGGGCAGATCATGCTGGTGCGAGGCGGGTTCGCGATGCTGCTGATCGGCGCGCTGGCGCTGCATCGGCAGGCGCTGCGGCCGGTGACCGCGTTGGCGGTCGGGCCGCTGAGCCTGCGGGTGTTTGGCGAGATCGGGGGAACACTGACCTATCTGCTGGCGATTGCGCATATGCCGCTCGCCAATGCCTCGGCGATCTTCCAGGCGCTGCCGCTGGTGATCACGCTCGGCGCCGCATTGCTGTTCGGCGAGCCCGTGGGCTGGCGGCGCTTGTTTGCGATCTCGGCCGGCTTTCTCGGCGTGCTCATCATCGTCCGTCCCGGCATGGCCGGTTTCAGCCAGTTCTCGCTGCTGGCATTGCTCTCGGTCGCGTTCTGCGCCGTGCGCGATCTCGTCACCCGGCGGATCCCGGCGGAGCTGCCATCGCTGTTCATCACGCTGGTGACGACGCTCGCGGTGACGACCGCCGGCGCCATCGTGCTGTTTCCGCTCGGCGGCTGGACCCCGCCATCCGCAAGCGCGCTCGGGCTGCTGGCGCTGGCGGCGGTGTTCGTGCTGATCGGCTATCAGTGCACCATCATCTCGTTGCGATCGGGCGATATCTCCGCGGTGGCGCCGTTCCGCTATCTCGCGCTGCTCTGGGCGATTGTGACGGGCTATTTCGTATTCGGCGACCGGCCCGATGTCCCGATGATCGCGGGTGCCGCAATGATCGTGGCGTCCGGCCTCTACACGCTCTATCGCGAGCGCATCCGTGACCGGTTGCGTCCGGCGGCAAGCGCATCAGGCTTGCCACCGGACGGGTTGTGACGTCACGAGAACAAGCGCCTCAGTGCAGACCGCCGGTCACGTGCAGTGTTTCGCCGGTGATGTAGGAGGCATCGTTCGAGGCGAAGAAAGCCACGGCTGCTGCGATCTCCTCGACCTTGCCGATCCGCGCCAGCGGCGTGACTGACTCGATCCACTTGCGCATGTCGCCCTCGGCAAGGCCGGCGGAAACGACGCCTTCGGTCGCGATCATGCCGGGGTTGACGGTATTGACGCGGATCTTGCGCGGCGCCAACTCCTTCGACAGCACCGAGGAGATCGCGTCCACCGCGGCTTTGGTCGCGGTATAGACGGCGGCGTTTGGCGGCGCGATCGTCGATACGCCGGAGCTGATATTGATGATGCTGCCACCGGCCGCATTGAAGTGCCGCGCGGCTTCCTGCGAAACCAGCAGCAGGCCGAGCACATTGAGATCGAAATGCTTGTGGAAGTGCTCAGGCGTAATGCCATCCAGCGGCGCGAACTCGTAGAGGCCGGCATTGTTGACCAGGATATCGATCGGGCCGAACGCCTTGACGGTCTCTGATACCACCGACTTCACATGGCTGGCGTCGGTGAGATTGCCATGGACGGCGATAGCTTTGCCGCCCTTTTCGGTGATCGCACCCACCACGCGCTCGGCCGCCCCTTTGCTGGCGCTGTAGTTGACGGCAACCGCGGCACCCTCCGCGGCGAGGCGGACCGCGATTTCGGCGCCGATACCCTTTGACGCGCCGGTTACCAGCGCCACTTTGCCTTCAAGTCTCTTGGTCATCTTGCTCTCCATGACCGCGCGGACGCGCGGCTTGTTCAATAGTTCAGTAATAGTGAACTATTGAACAGGTTCAAGGGCCGCGCTATATATTTGGGCATGGTGCAATTCGTTCACCCCTCGCGCGAGGACATCACATTGGCCGGAGTGCTGGCAGCGCTCGCGGACCCGATGCGGCTGCGGATCGTCAAAAGCCTGCTTGCGCAGGGCGATTGCATGTCCTGCGCGGAAGCCGCGCCGTGCCCTGGCATGGCCAAATCGACCTTGTCGAACCATTTTCGCGTTCTGCGCGAAGCGGGTCTGATTCAAACCTCGAAAAAAGGCGTCGAGCATCGGAATGTGGTGCGCGAAGCCGATATCAATGCGCGCTTTCCCAAATTGCTGAAGACGATTCTGGGGTATCCGGAATAGCAAGGATGTAGCCCGGGTGAGCGAAGCGATACCCGGGGCAGGGGTCCCGCATATCGCTTGCGCTCATGCGGGCTACGCAATTACGCCGACTTCGCACAATGCGCGATCAACCGCGCGACGAAGTTTCCGCAGCTCTCGAGCTGCGATATCTCGACGAACTCATCCGGCGTGTGGGCCTGCGCGATTCCGCCGGGGCCGACCACGACCGACGGCACGCCAGCCATGTCGACGAACAGGCTGGCCTCGGTGCCGAAGGCGACCTTGGCGTGGTCGTTGCGGCCCGCGAGTTGCTTCGCCAGCGTGACGATGGGATTCTCCGCCGGCGTGTCCAGCGCCGGATAGTCGAGGATCTCCTCGAAATCGATGCCGCAATCCGGATGACGCTTGCGCATGGCGGGCTCGATCTCGGCCTTGGCCCAGGCCACGATCGCGTCCGTCACCTGCCGGGACTCGGTGATGCCGATGCCTCGGCATTCGAATTCCACGGTGCAATGGTCAGGCACGATGTTCAGCGCCGCGCCGCCATGCACGATGCTGGTGAGCAGCGTGGAGTGCGGGACGTCGTAGATGCTGTTCTGTTCGGCCTCCTGGGCAAGCAGCACGGCGCGGCGACGAATTTCGGTGATCAGGTCGGCCGCATATTCGATGGCGTTGACGCCATCAGGCGCAATCGAGGAGTGGCGCGCCAGTCCGCGGAAGGTGGCGCGGACGCCGTGCTTGCCCTTGTGTCCGATGATCACCTGCATCTGCGTCGGTTCGCCGACGAAGCAGCCGAGCGGCTTGACCGGTTTTTGGGAAACCTCGTGTAGCATCGGGCGTACGCCGACGCAGCCGATCTCCTCGTCATAGGAAATCGCAAGGTTGATCGGGGTCTTCAGATCAGCCTCGATCATCTCCGGCACCATGGCGAGGCAGACGGCGACAAACCCCTTCATGTCGGTGGTGCCGCGGCCGTAATACCGCCCATCGCGCTCGACGAGTTCGAATGGATTGTGGGTCCATTCCTGTCCGGCAACCGGCACGACATCGGTATGCCCCGACAGTACCAGGCCAGCCTTGTCCTCGGGGCCGATGGTGACCCACAGCGAGGCCTTCTGCCCGGTGTCGTCCACGATCCGTTGCCCGGTCACGCCGAGCGAGGCGAGGTAGTTTTCGATATAGGCGATCAGCGGCAGGTTGGAGCGATCGCTGATCGTGTCGAAGGCGACGAGGTCGGCGAGGATCTTGCGGATACGTTCGGGGCGTGGGGTTTGCATGTTTTGGTCTACTCGATGGCGTTGGAAAACTGGCTGGCCGGGTGTCCGGTCCGGATGAAATTGGCGAGCGAGCGCGCCGCCGGCGCCAGCGATCCCTGCGCTGGAACGACGACAGCGGTTTCGAGCGTCATTTTGAGGTCCAGCGGACGGAACACCATGGACTTTTCGGGACGCAGTTCGAGCGGGAAGGGATTGAGGATCGCGATCCCGAGGCCGGCGCGGACCATCTCGACCAGAACCACCGAGGTGGAGGCCTCCGCGACGATCAGCGGTTCGGAACGAACCGCCGCAAAAGCCGCGTCGATCTTGTTGCGCAGGGGAAAGCGCCGGCTCAATGCGATCATGCGCTCGCCGACGAGATCACCGATCGTCAGTTCGGATCTGATGGCCAGGCGATGCCGCTTTGGCAGCAGCGCATGCGGGCGCGCCCGCCGGAAAATCTCCAGCCGGACACCGTTATGGGACGTTGCCTGGTCCACCAGCCCGAGGTCGGCGCTGCCGTCAGCAACAGCCCCGAGACAGTCGGTCGACTTGCCGACTTCCAGATGAACGCGCGTGCCCGGCTCGCGGGCGATGAAGCGCGCCAGCAGCGGCGCGAGAAACAGATGGGCGAGCGTCGGCGGTGCCACGACGCGGATCGTGGTCGCGACGTCGCCGCGCGGGGCCGCAAGCTGATCGAGCAGGTCGAAGACGACGGCGGCCCGCGCTTCGAGCGCAAGAGCTTCCGCAGTCGGCGCGAGACGGCCGTTGCGGCGCGCGAACAGCGGCTGCCCGAGGCGCGCCTCGAGGCTTGCGATCGCGCGCGACACCGACGGCTGCGACATGCCGAGCTGGCGCGCCGCATGTGTCGTCTTTCCCGTCGCGATCATGGCACGCAGCGCCTCGATCTCGCGCAGCGAGGGACGAATCTTGCTGTCGCCTGCCAAATCCACGATGTTGGGTTTTCTATTCATCAACCGCATAGAAATTCGGAAAGGAAATAAATATTTGCATAGCATGATGCTGCGTGCAAGCTTTTTGCCCCACACGACGAGCCGACGCCGGTTGGCGCGGCATCGACGGGATTGCAACTGGGAGGGGGCACAGAGTGAGCGCAATTGCGGAAGGTGGGACGGCGAATGAACGTCAGTCGGCGGTGCGCGCCGTCGTTGCGGCGACAGTCGGCAATATGCTCGAATGGTACGACTTCGCGATCTATGCGGCCTTTGCAGTCCCGATCTCGAAGGCCTTCTTTCCGGCTGACAGCGAGGTGGTGTCGCTGCTGCTTGGCTTCGTGACCTTCGGCCTCGGCTTTGTTGCGCGGCCGTTCGGCGCAATCGTGCTCGGCGGCTTTGCCGACCGGCGCGGCCGGCGTGACGCGCTGAGTCTGACGATCCTGCTGATGGCGCTCGGCACCGGCATCATCGCGCTGTGCCCCGGTTACAACTCTATCGGACTTGCGGCGCCGATTATCATCCTGGTCGCGCGCCTGATCCAGGGATTTTCAGCGGGCGGCGAGATCGGCGGTGCCCTCTCGACGCTGGTCGAACACGCGCCACCGCAGCGCCGCGCGCTCTTTGCATCGTTTCAGCAGATGTCGCAGGGTGGATCGACCATGCTGTCGGGACTGGTCGCGATCACCATCGCGCTGCTGTTGCCGGCCGATGCCGTGACCGAATGGGGGTGGCGTCTGGCTTTCGTCGTCGGTCTCCTGATCGCGCCGGTCGGACTCTATATCCGCCGCGAGCTCGAGGACGCGCCGCTGTTCAAGGCATCAGACCATGCGGCCGAGGCGCCGATCCGGCTGGTGCTGCGTGAGCATTGGCGCACGGTGCTGACGGGCATTCTGATCGTGATGCTGTGGACCGTCGCGCAATACCTCGCGAATTATTTTCCGACCTTCGCGGTGCGCGAGCTGAAAGTGTCGCTGTCGCAGTCGTATCTCGGCCCGCTGGTGATCGGCACGGTGCTGCTGTTCTGTCCGCTGATCGGCGCGCTGGCGGATCGCTACGGCCGCCGCCGCATCATGCTCGCTGGCGCGGCCGGGCTTGCGGTCGTTGCCTATCCGGCGTTCTCCTATCTGATTGCGTCGCCGACGCCGCAGCGTCTGGTTTCGACTCAGATCGTCGTTGCCATGTTCATGTTGATCTATACGGCACCGGCCTCGGCGGTGCTGGCCGAACTGTTTCCGACCCAGGTGCGTGCCACCGGGATCTCGCTCACCTACAGCCTTGGCGTCGCGATCTTCGGCGGGTTCACGCCAGCCATCATTACGGCCCTGATCAGCTGGACCGGACAGCCGGTCACGGTGGCGTTCTATCTGATGGGCGCGGCCGTCATCAGCTTTGCGGCGGTTCTGACGCTGACCGATCGCACCGGCGAAGTGCTGAAGTGATTTGGCTCCAGTCATCGTCAAATCGCCAATCACTGAGTTGCCCGGCGGGTCAAGCCATCGCGACAGAAGTAATTTCGTATGACGCGCACCCCAACTCAGCCGTTTAATACCGCCGTCCCACCCGACAAGAGGGGCGTGCGCACGTCACGAACGCGCGGTGGGATGCGGTGGACGCGGAATGCGCAACTGACGAGGGCGCATGACGTGGACGGTGAAATCGTGTGGACCTGACGCCCCAGTGGCAGGTGTCCTCTCGTGAAGTGCGCGACAGCGTCTTTGCGAGGGCGGTGACAACAAAGCCTAGTCTCGCCGGGGAGAGCACGTATAAGCCGTAAAACCATCGCGCAGGGAAAGCCGGAGTGCCTCCGCTGGACCTGTATGCTCGTGTGCGCTTCTCTTTCTACTCTTGCACACGAGACCGCGGGTGCAGCGCGCACCCGGCTTTCCCTGCGCCCTCTGTTTCGAGAGAGGGCGGAACGAAATGCAAAGCTCGGGCAGATCATGTCGCGAGAATGCGGAAGTATGACTCACGAGTGGCGCAACACACTCGCTGTCGTCCCGGCGAAGGCCCATAGGCGCTAAGATAGTTTGATCATGGCCTGATAGCGGCGTTTACGTCTGGGAGGCTCGCGCAGATGTCGTTGGAGAGCGAGGCTGGCTCTGCGCAGACGCGCGATTGTGGGCTGGGGAATGATGGCTTGGAGCAGGGAGGCGATGAGCTGACGGAGCAGGCGCCATGCTGCAGGTCTGGTTAGGCGGCTTCGGCCAAGCGGGGAGAGTCCTCGAGTTCGTCGACAAGCGGCTCGAGCAGAAGAATGATCAGCAGGTGAGCGAGGATATGGGGTCTGGCAGACCGCTCGTCAGTTCCTGGAGGTCCTTTCAAGCCAATCAGGCTCTTCAGCCGCTTGAAGCCGAGTTCGATCCGCCATCGCAGCCGGTAAAGGGCAAGCAGATCAGCGGTTGTGAAGTCCTCGGGCTTGAGCGAGGTCACCAGGATCACCCAATCCGCAGCATCAAGCGTTTGCCTGGAGAGACGATGGCCTCCCTTCTGAGCCGTCCTGCGTGCCTTGCGCCGTGCAGCCTGAGCCGCATCTGCAGGTTTCTTGACGGCAACCAAACGCACAGCAAGCGGTGCTCCACCAGACTTGCGTTTTACCCAGATCGGCCGGTCGATGATGCCGCGTGCCGCGGCCTTGCGCAGTTCGGCGACGAGATCGATCAGATTGCCTTTGCGATCCAGCCAACAAGCGCTCTTCCAGCCCGAGCGGATCACGAAGTCCGCACCGGCCTCGACCAGATACGCCATGCGCTCCGGCTGCAGATAGGCGCGGTCGGCAAGACGGATCTCGCCGGCAATCAGCGGGATCCGGTCCAGCGTCTCGCCCGCGCGTTCGTCGGTCAGCTCGAAGTGACCAAAACGTTCTTGCGGAAGATCGAACGCACTGTGGATGCGCCACACCGCATTCTTCTGCCTGCCGCCGGTTCCAGCTTTTGGGACCGTCGTGGCGTCAACGATGCGGATCAGTCGACCGCGGCTTGCCTTCGGCGCACCGCTCGCAAGTGCCCGGCCTATCAGCTGTGCAAGCCAATCCCCGGACTGACGCAGCCGGTATAACAGAGCCACGTTGGAGATATCGACAAGGCCCACCGAAGTCGCCCATGCCGCCGTCAACCGCAGACCTCTCGTGCCCAGGCAATACGCAAGGATCAGCCGCAGCAGATCGACTGCATTGCTGATCTCGCGCGGGCGAACAAACGCCTTCGTCTCCCGCGCGCCAGCCTCCAGAGCCTCAGCTCCGCCCAGCCGCGAAACAACACGCGCCCAGTCTTCGTTCACAAGCGATTCGTTTCTCATCTCTTCTTGGAATCACACG
>NZ_JYMT01000011.1 GCF_000938305.1 Bradyrhizobium sp. LTSP885 | reverse complement strand
ACCGGCGGCGTCGACGCCGCGCTCGGGAACTCGGCATTGGTCGGCCTGCCCGTGGGCATCGACGACGGCAGCGCCGCGACAAGACCCTGCGGAACCGACGGCGATGCACCGGCCGGCGCATTCCAGGCCGCCGCGTAGCGAGTGACCGTGTTCTCGTAGACGCGGTCGTTCATGTTGGAGATGATCTGGTGGTTGTCGCCCAATGAACGGAACGCCGGGCACGCGGTCGGCGAGCAGTGGTCGCGCGCCATCAGCGCGTAGGCCATCAAGCCGTAGCGATCGCGCTCGACCGCGCGGCGCAGCGCCTGCAACTCGGTGGTCGTACTGCGTTCGGCGGTCGCGAGATCGCCGTAGGAGGTCAGGTGCGAGATCTGGGCCGCGGCATAGCTGACGGCGGCTGCGGCCGCGTCGGCCGAGCCGAACACCGCCTTCTCGCAAGCATTGAGAACGGCATCACCGGCCAGGTCGTCGATGCAGGACAGCGCCGGCAGCGTCGGGCCGGTCGCCTGCGTCACGCGGCTCTCGGTCGGCCCCGCCTGCCCGCCCGGACCGAAGCCACGGATGGTGGCGGCGACCGCAACCGCGATCGACAGCAGCGTGATGACGGTCAAGGCGCCGTTGGCGACGGACTTCTCCGCCCGCAGCAGCGTGACCAGCACGACAATTCCGAAAAACCCCGCAGCGGCCAGTGTCAGCCACATCGGAAAGGTCGGTGAACGCCAGATCTGATCCAGCGAAGACGTCCAAGCCCAATTCATGCGCGATGTCCCTCAACGCAGCATAAGCACGATCGACGAAGGTTGGACGCCACCCCGGTGTCCAACCTTCGGCAGAATGGGTCTGCGAACAGGGCCTTTTAACGGCAGTGAGGACGAAACCGCCCAAACCGCAGGCTTGCGCACATCTCCCTGGAGCATGATCCGGAAAAGTGGAAACCGGCTTTCCGAAAGATCATGCTTAAACTAAAGAGGTCTAGGACAGCGCGAGCTGGCTCTCCTTGGCTACCCGTTCGAAAGCTTCGGTCGAACTCTTGATGCGGTACTGGCAGTCGTCGCCATCGGTCGGCAGCAGGCGGATCACCTGATAGGTACCGGTCGCGGCGGGACGGGCGACGTTGCTGGCCGTAAAATAGACGGTCTCGCCAATCGAGTACTTGTGCTTCAACGCCCTCTCCATTTTCTAGAGATTGCTGGCCGCGCTCACGGTCCCGCTAGCGCCGGCACAACAATTGAGAACCCTGTGGCAACTTAGCACACGGCGCCGCCCCAAATCCAGCAGGATTGAGGCATGGGCATTGCGCAATTTTGCAGCTTTTTCAGCGCGATAGGCGGCCAATGGCGGTTCCGCGGAGATTGACCGCCACGCTGGCGCCGAACCGGGTTCCGGGCGCTCAGGCGGTGTGCGGCAGCTTGCCGTCGGGGCTGGCATGGTCGACCGCAGCCGGAAGCTGGTGGGCCAGCACCTGGGAGAGCTGGTCGACCGGGATGTTGAACCGGGCGGCCAATTGCTTGACCGTGTCGCTGCCGAGCACCTGCTGGAGCTGTTCGGCCGTGATCGGCAGGTTCTGGCCGGTGCCGATCCACGATTTGACCTGGTCGCCGAGGCCGCCCTGCTGGAGCTTGGCGACGATCGCCGACAAACCGCCCTGGCCGCTGCCACTGCCCAGCACCTCGCCGAGCACCGCGGGAAGCACCGCCGCACCCAGCTGGCCCAGCATCCCCCTCAGCTCAGGCGAGTTTTCCAGAGAATCGAGAATGCCCATGGTCGAAAGTCCTTTCGCTGGTGGCAAAGGCCGGTTCCGGATTCAGACGCTTTCGGCGCTGCGACGTCAAGCCGCGTTGTTTGCGGCCGCTGTCACAATTCCAAAAGGCCAACGCGCGCTCAGACATGCTCGAATCGGTCGATCAGCAGCGTCTCGGCCAGGCCCTCGCGGGTCCATTGCTGGAACGCCGGAAGCGACAGCATGGCGTCGACATAATGCTGCGCCGCGCCCTGGACCGGGATCGCGTAGGTCCGAAAGCGATGCACCACCGGCGCGTACATTGCGTCCGCGCCGGAGAACGCACCGAACAGGAACGGCCCCTGCCTGCCGTAGCGCGCATGGCAATCGGCCCAGATCTCCTGGATGCGCGCGACATTGGCCCGCGCATCGTCCGACAGCGCCACGGCGCGGATCGGGCGGTGCAGGTTCATGCCGCATTCGTTGCGCAGCGCCATGAATCCGGAATGCATCTCCGCCGAGATCGCACGGGCGTGCGCGCGGGCGGCGCGATCCGCCGGCCACAACTTCACGTCCGGGACTGTCTCGGCGAGATATTCGATGATCGCAAGCGAATCCCAGACCGTGAGGTTGCCGTCGATCAGCGCCGGCACCTTGCCGGAATCGCTGACGCTGAGGATGCGATCCTTGTCGGCCTGGTCGGTGTAGATCGGAATGAAGACTTCCTCGAACGGGATGTCGTTGGCGCGCAGCGCCAGCCACGGCCGCATCGACCACGACGAATAGTTCTTGTTGCCGATGACGAGCTTCAGCATTGTCCGGAGAATCCTGTTGTAGATCGCATCTTGCCATAGTGCATTGCACGCGTTCAACCTGTACATGACGCGGATGCCGCAAGCCTTGTTACAAGAAGACTTGCTACAAGAATGCTGGCTGCAAAGGCGCAGCGCAGCGGCGCGGGCTCGAGGGAAAGCAACATGACTGGCTATTGGGTCGATGTCTTTGCGGTCGGCTTCTTCGCTCTGGAATGGACGGTCTATGCCATCACGCTGGAGCACACCGTCTACGGACGCGACAGCCTGTCGGCGCGCATGCATGTCTATCGCGAGATCTGGGTCAGGAACCTGCTGGATCGCGAGTCGCGGATGGTCGACATGCAGATCATGGCCAGCTTGCAGAACGGCACGGCGTTCTTCGCCTCCACCAGCCTGATCGCGATCGGCGGCGCCTTGGCGCTGCTGCGTGAGACCAACGATGCATTGACGGTGCTCGGCACCCTGCCGTTCGGCTTGAGCCCCTCGCCTGCGCTGTGGGAGGTCAAGTGCGTCGGCCTGATCCTGATCTTCATCTACACGTTCTTCAAATTCGCCTGGGCCTATCGCCTGTTCAATTACGTCGCGATCCTGTTCGGCGCGATGCCGCCGGCGACACAACGCGGCACGCCCGCGGCCGAAGCGCACGTGATCCGCACCACACGACTGTTCGAAAGCGCCGGCCAGCACTTCAATCGCGGCCAGCGCGCGTTCTTCTTCGCGCTCGCCTATCTCGGCTGGTTCGTCAGTCCCTGGGTGCTGTTCGTCACCACGGCTGCGGTCGTGATCGTGATCTGGCGCCGGCAATTCACATCGAACGCCTGGGAGGCGATGGGAAGTTGACGCCTGGAGCGCGATTGGATGCCCTCAGTGCGTCCTCGCCGGAACGTTCTGCAGGGCGCTATCATGTTGCACGAGATAAGCATCCAGCTTGCACAAGAGGTCCTGCCGTTCTTGCTCGGATACAAAAGCCGCGCAAAGGCCATTGCGGGCCAAGCCCACGATCTCGCTCAAGGAGAGGCCGAGAGCTGACCGGCAAGCGAGCAGATTCTCCGTGACGTAACCATCGAAGTACGGCGGATCGTCCGAGTTGATGGTGACGTGCAGACCCCGCGCCATGAGCTCCTTCAGTGGATGCTTGTCCATCGACGGCACCACATGCAGCCGGACGTTGGACAGCGGGCATATTGTGAGGGCGATGCGCTTGTCGGCCAGTTCGCGAACCAAATCAGGATCGGCCAGACAGGCATTGCCATGGTCGATCCGGTCGACCTGCAAGAGCGACAGCGCCTGACGCACATAAGAAGCCGGGCCCTCCTCGCCGGCGTGAACGGTCGTGCGGAAACCTCGCTTGCGGCATTCCTTGAAAAATCTGGCGAACTTCGACGGCGGGTTGCCTACTTCCGCGCCGCCCATGCCGATGCCGATGATCCGATCCGCCCATGGCATGATCTGGTCGAGCACCGCGAGCGCATCCGCTTCAGTCCGGTGCCGCTGGACGCTGATGAGCAGTCCGACACTCGTGCCCTGTTCCCTGCTCGCATCATCCATGGCCCGGAGCACGCCCGACATCAGGGTTTCGATCGCGACGTCGCGTGTCGTGAAGCTCTGCGGCCCGATGAAAAGTTCCGAACGGATCACACCATCTTCGTGAGCCCGTCGCAGATAGGCGCGGGTCACGTCGTAAAAATCCCGCTCCGTCACCAGGACTTTGCAGCCCTCATAATAGAGATCGAGGAACGATTGCAGGCTGGTGAATTGATAGGCTGCGCGCAGCGCATCGGCGCTGTCCCATCGCAGCCGCAAACCGTTACGGGTCGCGATGTCGAGCATCAATTGCGGCTCGATGCTGCCTTCAAGATGCATATGTAGATCGGCCTTGGGCAGGCCGCGAACGAAGGACTCGATGTCAAGCATTGACTATTTCCTATTGACGGTTGGTGGGGCACCCTTGCCGTCACGCGACAAGACCTTGATTGATTGACGCCGTTCAAGGTGGAAAGGCATGAAGCTCAACCCGCTCGCGGGTTCGTTCTTCAGGATGGAGAGCAGCCTCTCCGCCGCGACCGCGCCCATTTCCTTGAAAGGCAGGTGGATGGTGGAGAGCGGTGGATCGACGTATTGAGCCATCACCGAATCGCTGCAGCCCACGATCGAAATATCGTCGGGTACCGACAGACCCGCTTCCCGGATGGCCATGATCGCGCCGAGCGCCAGAATATCGCCCGTGCACGCGATCGCGGTGTAGCCGGGTGACTGATCGAGGAAGCCCCGAACAGCCGCCCGCGCCGTAGCCGCGTCATAGTCTTCGGTTTCGGCAACACCAAGCGGAGGAAGTTCGATGCCACGCGCCGCGAGTTGTTTGAGGGCTCCGCGTAGGCGGTCGGCAACCGGCGGCGTATTGCCGGTCGGGCCGGTCAGCACCGCGATCCGGCGGTGCCCCGCATCGACCAGGGTGTCGATCGCGAGAGCCATAGCTGCTGCGTCCGGCATGGCGACCGAGAACGAGTCGGGATAAATCTCCGCGCAGTCCTGAAACACCACAGGCACGTTGCGGGATCCCAGAATGCGCAAGATGTCGGGATGACGGCGGGAGCCAGTGAGTATCAGACCATCTACGCCTCGGCTGAGCATGGTCCTGACTTGTTCCAGTTCGCGGTCGACGTCTCGGTTGGAACAAGCGACGAGCACTCCGTAACCGGCCGCCCGCAAAGTTTCCTCCGCCGCTTCAATTGTCGGCGCAAAAACCGGATTCGACATCGTGGGAACGATCAATCCGATCGTCTTCGAGCGACCATTGAGCAGAATACGCGCGGCATTGTTCGGGATATAGGACAGCTTCTGAAGGACTTCCTCGATGGCCTTCAACTTCGAGGCCGCGACCATGTCCGGCTGATTGAGGGCACGAGACACCGTCGCGATCGAGACGCCCGCCAGCCGGGCAATCTGCTTGAGCGTTACCTCGCCCTCGGGTTGCGACGAGGGGGCGTTCCGCAACGTATTTTCAGTCGTCATGCCTGGCATCTCCGCCGCCCGGGCCCGCCCGCTTCCTGGGCGGGCGGCCAAAAATTCCGGAACGGTTGCGGTTTCCAATCTTCATGCAGCGGTCACGTCTTCGGTGCGGAATTTCTGCACTGCCTTGAATCGGCTGACAATGTAGTCGCCGAACGCCACCGGGTCGTGCCGCGGCGGATTCTGCTCCGAGCAGCACGTCGGCAAGCAAACCACCGGTGCGTCGTAGTCCAAATTGAAGAACATCGGGATCGAATAGCGCTCCCGTCCGGTGCGATTGGTAACGCGGTGGAAATTGGACACGTAGCGGTCGTTGGTCCAACGCTGGAAAAGGTCGCCGATATTCACGACGAGCGTGCCGTCAATGTATGGCGCAGCAATCCACCCGCCGTCACGCTTCTTGAGTTCAAGACCTCCGATCGGATCCTGGGCCAGCAAGGTGATCATGCCAAAGTCGGTATGCGGTGCGGCACCCAGTGCCGTGGCCGTGGCCGTCGGCGGCTGGGGCGGATAGTGGAACATCCTCATCTGCACCATTGGCTTTTTGGCGTATTGAAGGAAGTAGCCCTCGTCCAAATCCAGCGCGCGTGCGATCAATCGGAGCAGATTCTCGCCAAGGGTCTTGGCTTGTGCGAAGTAAGCCTCGGCGGCTTCGCGCAGCCACGGCAACTCTTCGGGCCACTGGTTTGGCGCGTGCAAGGGACGCCGGGCAATCACATCCGGGTCGTCCAGCGCCAGGTCGAGGCCGACCTCATAGCTTTCCTTCAGATCGGCTTCGAAGCCCGGCTGCTTGGTAACCCCTTGGGGCATGAATCCGCGACGGAAGTACGGATGCATCACATGGCGTTGCCGCATTTCCTCGGGCAGAGCGAAATACCGTCGGGTCGCGCCAAACACCGCGTTGAGGATGTTCTCGGAGATGCCATGGTTGGAGACATAGAAAAAGCCTGTCTCCCGGCAGGCACGATCCAGATCTCGGGCGAGCTCGTCGATCGGCTCTCCCCGGAGCAGCGGCGCAAGGTCAAGCACGGGGACTTCACTGCGGTCTGCGACACGGGTCGGTTCAATCATGATTGGTCCTCACATTTCCAGGTTCGAATGGGATTGGCGAATGGGATTAGAAGGTCGCGATCCGGCCTCTGTCATTGACGCTGGTCCAGAACAGGAGCCGGCGCTGAACAGTGACGATGATGCCGTGCAGCCCGACCCCGATCAGTGACAGCACGATCAGAATGGCGAAGCTGCCTGCCATATCGAAAGTGAAGTTCTTCTGCAGGATCAGAAATCCGAGACCGGCCCTCGCGCCGACGAATTCGCCGACGACAGCGCCGATCACGGCGAGTACGATTGCGATGTCCAGCCCGGCGAAAATGTACGGCAGTGCATGAGGCAGGCGAACCATGTGGAACACCTGCCAATCGTTCGCCGTATGGGCCCGGAGCATTTCGATCTGGTCGCGCGGCGCGGAGCGCAGGCCTGCGATGGTGTTCGCCAGCAGCGGGAAGAAAACGATCGTCGCGGTGATCACGACCTTGGACGACAGGCCGTAACCGAACCAGATGACGATGATCGGCGCGATCGCCACTTTCGGCACGGTCTGGAACGCCACGACATAGGGATAGACCACCCGTTCCAAGAATTCCGATTGGCCGATCGCGACGCCGAGGACAATTCCCAATACGGCGCCCGCGGCGAAGCCCGCGACGATCTCGGTGAAGGTGACGCCGAAATGGTACAGGAATGACGGCGACATCACCTCTCGCACCAGTGCCATCGCCACACTGCTGGGGGGTGGCAGGACGATCGCCGGAATTTCGAGCACGCGGACCGCGACTTCCCAGGTCGCCATCAGGATGACGAACAAGATCGGTGCGACCAGACCGTTCTCCTTCAAGGAGGCGGATCGAACCCGTCTCGCAGTTTTTTCGGGCTTGATGGTCACGCTGTGAGCCCGCGCAGATATGCTTCCGTCCATCAATCCAACTCCGCTTCTGTGCTGAAGTGGCGCCGAATGGCCGTCACGTGGCGGCCGAACTCGGGCGTGTTGAACATGGCCAGCGTTCGGGGACGAGGCAGCTCGACAGGCAGTATTTCGGCGATCCGTCCCGGCCGTGGCGTCATCACGATCACCCGGTCCGCGAGGAACACCGCCTCCGGAATGCTGTGTGTCACCAGCACGACGGTGATCCCCTGCTCCCGCCAAATCCGAAGCAGCTCCAGATTCATGGTTTCTCTTGTCATGGCGTCGAGCGCACCGAACGGCTCGTCCATCAGCAGGAAGTCAGGCTGGTGCACCAAAGCCCGGCAGATCCCGGCGCGTTGCGCCATGCCGCCGGACAGTTCCGCCGGATAACGATCCTCGAAGCCCGACAATCCTACGGTCGCGAGCAGCGCCCGAGCTCGCTGCACCGCGGCTTTCTTCTCCATGCCCTGAATCTCGGCAGGTACGGTCACATTGGCCAGAACGCTCCGCCATGGCAGCAGGACTGGCGATTGAAACACGACGCCCATTTCGCGTGTCGGTCCGTTCACGCTGCGCCCGTTGATCAACACCTGGCCGGACGTACGCTCGAGGGTGCCGGCCAGGATGCGCAGCAGCGTACTCTTGCCGCAGCCGCTGGGGCCGACAATGGTGACGAACGACCCATGCTCGATCGTTACGTCGACGTTCTCGAGGGCCACGATCTCGTCGTACCCATGCGAGCGGTAGCGCTTCTCAAGCTGAGCGATCGCAACGCCGGTCATTGCGCGACCTCGCACGTCCGAGCGGCAGCACGAATCTTTTCGGCGTCGAAGTCATTGACGCGATCGTAGAAGTTGGGAATCGCGGTCAGATAGCTGTCAGCCGGCAGCGATCCGTTGATGATGCCAGCCTCATTCAGGAAGTTCTGGAGTCGTGCGAGACCTGCGGGATCGGTCGCACCCCACTGGCGCCCGCCGTTCAGCCTGAAGCCATCAGCCAAGGTGCTGAGTTGCGCGTTGATCGTGTTCAGGTCCATGCGCATGGCGGTTTCATCATCGACACCGGAGGGCTTCGTGTCCGGAAACCGGCGCCAGTGAAGCCGCACTGCGCATTCCGGATTGGCCAAGGCATAGACAGTTGCTTTGGCGATGCCCCGGGCGATCGCGACGACCTTGTCGGGATCGGAAGATATCGAGCGCTGCAACGTCCCAAGTGAATAGTCGGGATAGGTTCGCCATTCCGCCGGAACGATTTCGCGCAGCTCCAGCCCGGCGTTGCGAAAACTGGCAACGCCGGGAGCCCAATAGATGAGCGCATCGACCTGACCGCGTCGCATGGCCTGCACCGGCGGCGCCCCAAGGCCCAGCGGCAGGAAGCTGATTCCAGCCGACTCGACCGTAATCCCCTGTTGCTTCAGCGAGTGCTGCAGCAGCGACACCCCGGCACTGACCACGCTGAACACGCCAATGGTCCGGCCTCTGAGGTCGGCAATAGTCCGTATCTTCGAATCGACCGGCACTGCGATCGACCAGTCGGTGACGCCGTTTGCCATGACGACACGAACCGGGAGCTTGTTGGTGACAGCGGATTGAATGATGGCGGAGGCATTCGCCTGCACGAAGTCGGCGTTACCGGCGACAAGGAGTTGGATCGCCTGCAACGAAGAGCCGACCGGCTGCACGTCGACATCGTAGCCTTCCTCAGTCCAGTAGCCGAGGGAGAGCGGGAGCGTGACCATCGGGTAGCCGACATTAAGCACCGACGTCCCGACGGCGAGCACGACGTGTCGCGGTTTCTTTGCTTCGGCCAGACAGGACAGGGGCGTCCCCACCACTAGTAATGATAAAAGCAATAGGAAACAATTCTCACGTAGACAGCGCATTGGAGCTCATCTCCCATTTTGCCTGAAAACCTTTGCAAAAACAACTGCAAACCTTTTCAGACGATCTGCAAAGGTTTTCAGCAAGAAATATGCCAGTTCTAGAAACTGATTTGGAACAGGATCATGCGGGATTGGGAGCTACCGGTTAGGTCGGCGGTTGACCGTCTCTTGGCCACTTCATGCGCAAAAAATGATCATGCCGGGACTGAATCGCCTGCCTTGCTCAGTATTCCCGACCGAAGCCCGCTTCGCACCACGCCGCTACGACCCAAAATCGCGCGGCGTGAAATCGAGATCGAGCACCTTCCATTCGCCGTAGCGCTCCCTGGGCAGCATCCCGTAAGGCTGGCAGGCCTGCAGCCCAGTCGTCGCGCTCTTCATCAGGAGCACGCCTTTCGCTGATGCGGTGCCCTCGATCAGCTGGGGGGCGACTGCGAGCTTGCCGTCCGGCGTCATCAGCACCCGCAGCTTGACCCTGACGTCGTCGCCGGTGTTCAGGTCGGCCGGAAGTTTCATGCAGGTTTTCAGATGGCGGCGGAATTCCGCGACGATGCCGGTGCCGACGTCGGCCTTCTCGGAGGCCGCCGCGTCGAAATTGTCCTTTCCAGGCGCGCTGCCGGCAGGCGCAGCCGGCAGATCGGGCGGCAGGCCGAGGATGACACCGTATTTGACGGACACATCAGGCTCGGGCGGCGTATAGGCCGGCGGTGACGGCGGCGCAGGCTGCTGGGCAACCGGCGGAGGTAGCTGTGGCGCCGGAGGCGGCTCGGCCTTCGCCGCCTGTTGTGGGGTGGGACTGGGCTGTGGCGCTGGCGGCGTGGCCTGTTTCTGCTGGGGCTGCGGCGTAGGCGGCGTCGCCTGTTTCTGCTGAGGCTGCTGTTGCGGCGGCGTCGCCTGCTTCTGTGGCGGTTGCTGAGCGGCAGGTTGCGGCGTGGCCTGGTCCGTCGGCTTGTCCAGTGACGGCAACTGAAACTCGGGCGTCGGTGACGGGCTCGGCACGGGATCAGGCTTGATCTCGGCAGCCTCCTGCTGCGTCACGACCTCGACCGGCACCGTGTCGGCGGCGACGGGATCGAACTGATGGACTTCCGAATACAGGAAAATCAGCCCAAGCAGCGACAGGTGCACGAGCACCGACGCGATCATGTCAGTGTTTGGCCGGAACTTCATCCCACTCGATCAAATCGTGATGTCTCCCCGCCCTTTAGCATAGCGGTTGGGGCCGACCTGCCTCAATCCCATTTCGGCGCAAAACCGAAATCGGTCAGCCGGCCATCCGCGCTGCCCATCGCGGAGATCTCCCGCATATCCGCCTCGGACAGCTCGAAATCGAAGATATTGATGTTCTCCTGCAACCGCTCGAGCTTCGAGGTGCGCGGGATCGCGGAAACATTTTGTTGCACCAGCCAGCGCAGGCAGATTTGGGCCGCGGTCTTGCGATAGCGGTCGCCGATCCGCGCCAGCGCGCGGTCGCCCTTGATGCGGCCCTTCGCGATCGGGCTGTAGGCGACGAGCGCCAGGCCGTGGCGCGCGCAGGCCTCCATCACCTTGGCCTGGTCGAGATAGGGATGGTACTCGACCTGGTCGCAGGCGAGCGGCTCCGGACAGGCCGCCACTGCCTCTTCGATCAGCGCCACCGTGAAGTTCGAGACGCCGATATGCCGCGCCAGTCCCGCTTGCTTGACTCGCGCCAGCGCACCGAGCGTCTCGGCCAGCGGCACCTGCGGGTTGGGCCAGTGCAGCAGCAGCAAATCGACCTCGGTCAGGCGCAGCCGCGCCAGGCTCTCCTTGGCCGATCGCTCGAGGTCCTTGGGCAGGAAATGGCTGGTCCAGACCTTTGACGTGACGAAGACGTCGTCGCGCTTGATCCCGGAAGCGCGCAGCCCCTCCCCGACCTCGCGCTCGTTCTCGTAGATCTGGGCGGTGTCGATATGACGATAGCCGAGCCGCAGCGCCTGCTCGACGATGCGCGCGCAGGTTCGGCCGCGTAATTCCCAGGTGCCGAGCCCGATCGCCGGGATTTTGGCACCATTGCCTTCGATGAAGATCATGCGGCCATTATGGGCCGCCAGGCCTGCGCTGCCAACTCACGCCGGCGTGGGAAGTTGAGGATCGCCACCGCCTTCGCGTGCAAACCGCATCCGGCAAATTTCGTCGCGCGAGCGCGGCTCACCCGGGCGATCGCCAGATTCGCCGGACGAGGTGAACTGCTTCACATCTTTTTTCTGCCAAAGGCCGGGTTACGGTGGCGAATTGCTGTTGAATCAACCCGCAAGCGAATTTCCGTGGGAGAATATTATGAGCGATCCTCTTGCCAAGCTGATCACGCTGACGGCGCGCCTAACTCAGACTCCGGGCGAGACAGACAGGCTTGTCATTGCCAGCGGTGGAATCGAGTTTGAAGGCCCGTTTCCAATGAACGCCGGTGACGTATTCGACTTCGACGATCAGGACCTCGTACCCTTCTCAGGGCAACTGCAACTTGATCTGATCGCGGAGCATCCAGGTCAGCAGCCCGCGAACCTCGGGCCGGTCATCATCCGAGCCGACGAACAGGGCCGCGGAGAACTGACGCAGCAGTTCCGAGGGTCCGGAGCGCTCTACGATCTGGCGTACAAAGTCATCTGACCGATCAAGCACGCACGAAGGCTACGCGCGTCACGACGGCGCCTGCTCCCGCGCATAGTGCGTCGGCGACACTCCGACATGGCGGGTGAACGCGACGCTGAACGCGCTTGCGGAACCGTAGCCGACGCGTTCGGCAATTTCGGCGATGCCGCTTTCATTCTGCCGGAGCATGTTCTTGGCCACCGCCATGCGCCAGGCGAGCAAATACTCCATCGGCGCGACGCCCACCGCGCGGCTGAACCGGTCGAAGAACGCTGAACGGGAGAGCGCGGCGTCCTTCGCCAACTGTGCCACCGTCCACGCGCTGGCCGGGCTCTCATGCATCCGTCGTATCGCGACGGCAAGGCGCTCGTCGGCGAGCCCGCGCACCAGGCCAGGCGACGCCGGGGTGCCCGCTGTCGAACGCAGCGCTTCGATCAGAAGCACTTCGAGGAGGTGGGCGAGGATGACCTCGCGCGCCGGACGCCGTTCGCGGAATTCGTCTCTCACGAACTGCACCAGGGTCGCAAGCCGCGGCTCGCCGCGCACATGCACGAGTTGGGGAAGCAGCGACAGCAGCAAGCCCGCGTCGGGGGAGCCGAAGCTGCAGTGGCCCACCAGCATCCGCAGGTCGGTCGGGCCGTCCTGATCCCCGATCCTGAACTCGCCGGTGGCCAGCGCGACCGGCAGGTTTTCGGGAGCCGCTTCCGAGGGAGGCGCGAGGCTGGACATCGCGACGCCGTAAGCCGCAGGGATCAAGACGAAGTCGCCCGAGCAGAGCGTGATCGCTTCGTGCCCGTCGATCACGAGGCGACAGCCGCCCTCGAGCACCACGCAGTAGAAGGGCTGCCCGGCGTCCGAGCGGCGGACCTGCCACGGCCCGGCGCCGACAATCGCCTTCGAGAACCGGGCGCCGGGCTGCAGCAGCGTGACGACCTCCGCGAGCGGATCGACCATATCTGGACTCCTGCAAACGCATCATGGACTTTCGAATATAGAGCGTCCGGCTGCGGTGGCCTATCTCCTCGATACGGTCAACCACCCAAGAGTCCTCCATGAAAAATATCCTGATCACCGGATGCTCGTCCGGCTTCGGACTTGAAACCGCCAAATACTTCCTCGATCGCGACTGGAAGGTCGTCGCCACGATGCGCAGTCCGCGCGAGGACGCCCTGCCCCGTTCCGAGCATCTGCGCGTGCTCGCCCTCGACGTCACTGATCCCGAGAGCATCCGCCAAGCCGTCGAGGCCGCGCGGCCGATCGACGCGCTCGTCAACAACGCCGGCTTCGGCGCAGCCTCGCCCTTCGAGACCACCCCGATGGCGACGGTGCGCGAACTGTTCGAGACCAACACCTTCGGCACCATGGCCCTGACGCAGGCGGTGCTGCCGCAGTTCAGGCAGCGCAGGGCCGGTGTCGTCGTCAATGTCACATCGAGCGTGACCTTGAAGTCGATCCCCTTGATCGCGTCGTACACTGCAAGCAAGGCAGCGGTGAACGCATTCACCGAGTCGATGGCGCTGGAGCTTGCGCAGTTCGGCGTGCGCGCCTGCCTCGTGCTGCCGGGACGCTCGCCCGAGACCCGTTTCGGCGATAACGCGCGCGCCCGCATGCACGGTCTCGACCATGAGGCCTATGCCGACCTCGTCAAGAGCGTCTTCGCGCGCTTTGGCGAGCCGGGACCGATCACGCACGCGCAGGACGTGGCCGAAGCGGTGTGGCGCGCGGTGAACGATCCGTCGAGCCCCATGCGTATCCCCGCCGGCGCCGACGCCGTGATCTGGGCCGCGTCGAGCTGAGCCCCAGCCAGTCTGTTTCTCAATTCTCGAACGGAGCCTCATATGCAAAATAGATGCGTCGCCCTGGTCACCGGGGCCAATCAAGGAATCGGCCTCCAGATCGCAAAGGATCTCGTCGCGCACGGCCTCATTGTGCTGGTCGGCTCGCGCAATTTCGAGCGCGGGGTGGCGGCGGCCAGGGAAATTGGAAAGGAGGTTGGACCGGACGCCCATGCGCTCCAACTCGACGTCACGGATCAGGCCTCGATCATCGCTGCGGCGAAGCGCGTTCGCCACGAGTTCGGCCGCCTCGACGTGCTGATCCAGAACGCGGCGATCTCGAATACGAGGAAACTGCCCGGCCAGTCCGTTGAGGATTACGCAAAGACGACCCGCCCGAGCAACGTCTCTCTCGATGAAATGCGCGCGGTGTGGGAGACCAACGTATTCGGCGTCCTCGCCGTCTATCAGGCGATGCTGCCGCTGCTGCGCGGAACGCCAGGCGCCCGCATCGTCAACGTGTCGAGCGGCGCTGGGTCGTTGACGGCGAATTCGGACCCGGCCTTTTCCCACCGCGCAGTCTTCGGCCCGGTCTACCCTGCGTCCAAAACGGCTCTCAACGCCTTGACGGTCGCGATGGCGATCGAGCTGGAGCCAGAGGGGATCAAGGTCAACGCAGTCTCTCCTGGCTTCACCAGGACAAATCTCAACGGATATGCGGGTACTGAGACCGTCGAGGAAGGCGCCCGCGAGGCGGTGCGCGTTGCCCTGCTCGGCCCGGATGGTCCGACAGGAACGTTCACCCACGCAATACGCGGAACGCTGCCGTGGTGACGTCGTCCGTTAGCAGATAGCCTCGTGCCAGCGGATGGCGCGAATGTGCCGGCTCAAGGTTCCGGCTGATATCCGTCGGTCAGCGTCTTCAGGAAGGCGATGATGTCGGCTTCATCCTGCGCCGTCATCGCCGGCGCATCGCCGGCATGGCGGTCGAACGGCGGATCGCTGACGTCGACATTGGCGTGATACTTTTCCGGCAGATCATCGTACTTCCGTAACCTCCCGTCTGCTGCGCGCGGAAAAACCTTCTCCGGATTGGTGTCGCGGAAATTGTAGAAGTCGAGCACCTGCTCGAGGCTGCGGAAGGTGCCGTTGTGGAAGAAGGAGCGGCGGGTCGCGGTGTTGCGCAAGGTCGGCGTCAGGAACATGCCGCAATATTGCGTCTGCTCGGCGACGTCGGTGCGCTGCGGGCCGCAAACCCCGAGATCGAAACGATCGGGGTCGCCGTTTTCAGCGAGCGCGGCATTGCGCGGCGCGCCGAGCGCCTCGTACTGATGGTCGGTGAACAGCGGCGGCAGGCTGTCGCGCGTCGGCGCCGACGTATGACAGCCGGCGCAATTCGCCTTGTCAGGGTCGCCGAACAATTGCAGGCCGCGCAGCTCGCTCTCGCTGAGCCGCGCCCTGCCCTCCAGCCAGTAGTCGTACTTGCTGGTATAGGGATGGAAGCTCACCTCTTCGACCTGATAGCGCGCTACCGCGAACATCGCCTCCGCGATCAGCAACCGCCCGTTGTCGAATATACCGGCGCCGAACAGCTCGGCGAAGCGCCCGGCGTAGGGCGCGCGGCGCAGCTTGTCCGCCACCACCTCGAGACTGCCGCCATCCATCTCGTTGGGATCGAGCAGCGGGAAAAGCGCCTGATCCTGCAGCGTGTCGGCGCGGCCATCCCAGAACAGGCCGCCTTGCGGCACGATGTTCGCCGCAGCAGCTGCAGTCGCGGTCGCGACCTTCTTCGCGCGCG
The DNA here is from genome assembly GCF_000938305.1 of Bradyrhizobium sp. LTSP885. Lineage (GTDB taxonomy): Bacteria > Pseudomonadota > Alphaproteobacteria > Rhizobiales > Xanthobacteraceae > Bradyrhizobium. The sequence continues at coordinate 101,081 of NZ_JYMT01000011.1, read as the reverse complement.
CGCTCTGCTGGCCGAGCGCCGCCATCTGCGCGAGGTCGACGACATTGTCGTCTTCATCCTTCTCGGGCCCGATGCTGAAATTCGGCTGGCGCTCGAGATAGGTCAGCGAGGGAACGGCGCGCGCGCCCTGCCGCTTGAGCGTGGCGCCGCCGAGCATGACCGGCCCGTCATTCGGCGGGCCATAGGCGTGATCCGGGCTATGGCAGGACGCGCAGGACAGCTGGCCTGACGACGAGAGCGACGCGTCGTAGAAGATCTGCTTGCCGAGTTGCGCCATCGAAGACAGCGGCGCAACGGATGGACGCATCAGATGGATCGGATTCGGGTTTGTGCCCATAACCGCCTTTGCGTCCGGAAGTCCGGACGTCTCCACCGCTGCGACAGCGCCGGCCATGCAGAGCAGGCCGGCGCCGAGGAGCCACAAAGTGCGGCCGTTCATGTCACGTCCGACGATTAGCGGTGATGATCAGGCGGGCTGACGATCACGGTGCCGGACGTCGGATCGAGGAACAGCTGGCTCTGACGATCGTCGCGGAAGCGATCGCGATCGAAGTCAAACAGGTCCATGATCGATTCGGCGCTCTCGTCGAACGAGCCGCCACCCAGGCGCTGGCCGTGCAGCCAGTTGTCCTCGATGAAGCGCACCACGGACGCCTGCGTCAGGCGGTCGTGGCTGACGAAATTCCGCTTGGCGTAGGGCGAAATCACGATGAAGGGAATGCGCGTACCCGGACCGCAGCGGCCGTTCACGGGCTTGCCGCTCAGACCCTTCGACTGCGGCTGCTTGGCGGCACCGAGGCCGCACTTGCCGGGACCGTTGACCTGATCGGCGGTCGGATCGTAGGAGGCGCTGGTCGGCACGGCATAGGCGTGGTCGTACCAGCCGTCGGAATCGTCGTAGGTGACGATGACGGCGGTGTCATGCCATTCCGGCTGCTTCTGCAGGAAGTTGATCAGCTCGACATTTCCGGCCTGCTCGTCGAGCGGATCGGAATTGCCGGGATGGCCGTCCTGATAGGCGGGCATCTTGATGTAGGAGACCGCCGGGAAATTGCCGGCTTTGACCGCGGCGTAGAAATCTTCGAGGTCGTAGTTGTGATTGGCCGGATCGACGGTCTTGCTGCCCTCGACATAGGTGTGGCCGATCGCATCGACCGAACTCGGCCGCGCATGGGTCGGGTTGCCCGTCGACTTGTAGTACTGGAACCAGGCGTGGTGCGGGATATAGTCCACGATGGTGCCGCTGACATTGCTCGAGAACGTGCTGCGGGTGCAGCCGGTCGTCCCGTTGGCGTTCTTGAGCGTCAGGTCGAAGCCGCCCATGAAGCCGCCCCAGCTGATATGTTCGGCGTTGAGCAGGTCGCCGATATTCTTGCTGGTCATCAGCACGGTGCTGGTCGCGCTCGAACACTGGTCGTAGGCGGGATCGGTATCGCCGATCAACGTCAACCCGCCCTGGCCGTCAGCGATCGACGAGGAGCTGCCGATGATGTTCTGCGCGCCGTTGGTCTGGCCGGAGATCACCTCGAGCGCGCCTTGTGTCGACGGACCGTAGGTGCCGGTGTAGGTGTTGTCGTTCATGGCGAAGTTCTGGGCGTAGTTCCAGAACGCGGTGACGGTGTTGCCGTCGAAATAGCCCAGCACCTGCGCGTTGGTGCCGAAGGCGCCGACGCCGCCGGCCGTGCCACGCCCGGTGAATTCCGGAAACAGGTCGGCCTTGCCGTTGTCATAGGCCTGCTGCTCGGGTGTGTAGGCGTGGTTCTGCGATTTCGTGTTGGCCTGGGTGCGGTCGAGACGGAACGGATTGGCCGCGCCGGTGCCGTTAGCCGGGTTGAGGTTGGGATTATTGGTCAAGAGGTTCGCATTGGCGAGGTTGTTCACCTTCGGCGTATGCGGCTTCGCGGTGAAGGGAATCGAGCCCGTCGGGTTGGCTGCGTTCGGATACGTCGCAAAATAATGATCGAACGAGCGGTTCTCGTTGAAGATCACCACGAGATGTTTGATCGGCGTATCGGTGTCGATCTCGTGCGGATGACGATGATCCCGCTCCCATTCGTCCTGAGCGGTAGCGCTGCCCACGAGCGCAGCAGCAATCACACAGAGTCCGACCGTCGAAAGAAGTTTGGCTTTCACCGTAGTGCCCCCAGCTATTGCAAATTTATGACGTTAGCGTGCGACACGTTAGCCACGTCCCGTAACAGGTCTGTGTCGGTTTTATGCAGTCGATGAATATCTGTGAAAAAATGACGCGCGTATTTCTCGCGACGGTTGCAACACGCGCGACTGCATACGGAGGTCAATTCGCATAAGCTTGACGGCGCGGCGCTCCGAGTCCACGAGAGAAGACGCGGAAAAAAGCTCATGCGCGCCGCCGAAAGCGGAGCCCGTTATTCACCGCCGGCGTCCGCCGTCCGCTTCCTAGGCGTGCGGCCAAATTAGGATCGATGCCAGCATCGTTCTTGCCAGCCCCAAAGGCCGCGAAGTACGGTGACGGAACAAGCTCATCTCAGAATGGGCCGGACCGGGAGAAAACGCATGATGACTTTACGCCCTGCTCTTTGTGCCATCGGCTTGGCCGGCCTCATCGGCAGCGGCCTGGCGCAAGCCGGAACCAACGACATCCTGATCGGCCTTGACAACAAGGTCACCTACGGTCCCGAAGGCCAGATCAACGGCGCTCCCGGTAACGACGCCGTGCTGGTCGTGGACATTTCCAACCCGGCCAAACCCAAGATCCGCGCCAACCTGCCGCTGACGAACTCCCTGCTGGGCCCGCCCACCAACCTGCAGATCACACCGGACGGCAGACTGGGCCTGGTCGCCAATTCCGTAGTCCACGTCCAGGAGGGCAACTCCTGGAAATCGGTCCCCGATAACAAACTGTACGTGATCGATCTCACGGCCAACCCGCCGAAGTTGATCGACACGGTGACCGTGGGACGGCAGCCATCTGGTCTGTCGATCTCCAGAAAGGGCGACCTCGCGTTGATCGCCAACCGGGACGGCAAGAGTGTCTCTGTTGTCTCGATCCAGGGCTCGACGGTCAAGGCCGTGGGCGAGGTACCGGTGGAGCAGCAGGCGGCCGCCGTCGTCATCGCACCCGACGGCAAGCGCGCCTTTGTCTGCCTGAACCTCGCGAACAAAATCGGCGTGTTGGCGATCGATGGACAGAACGTGACCTACGACAAGTCGATGGACATTTCATCGGCGTTCACTCCCTACAACATCGACATCACACCAGACGGCAAATACGTCATCGCCTCGAATACCGGTGCACAAAAGAACAACGCCGATGCCGAGGTGATCATCGAAGCCACCGGCCCACATCCCCACGTGGTCGATGTGATGACCCCCGGTACGGGACCGGAAGGCTTCGCCATCGCGCCCAACGGGAAGACCGCAGCCGCCCCACTGCTGCTCGGCACCTCGGCCAAGGACAGCGACTGGTTCAAGACCAAAACCGGCGAACTCGTCCTGATGTCGATCGGCACCGGCGGTAAGCTGACGGTGACTGCGCGTGCGCCGCTCGGCGGCCTGCCGGAAGGCATCGCTTACAGCCCGAACGGCGACTACCTCTATGTCGGCAACTATTTCGACAAGGACCTGCAGGTGTTTCACCTCGCCAACGGCAAGCTGACCGAGGTAGGACCCAGGCTGAAGCTGCCGGGCCAGCCGGCGTCCATGCGCGCGCCGGCGCGGTAGAGTGCGTCCCCATTCCGCCGGTCGCGGAATGGGGCTTCCACCAACAGACCCCCACACTCGCCAATGCCAATGTGTTCCCAAGGCGCGTAGCGAGCGTGTTTTTGCGTGTCAGGTCTTGGCAAGGCCTCGCGAAAGAAGTAATTTCGTTTTTTCGGAAGTTTTTCTTGACACCAACCCCAACTCAACCGTTTAATGCACCCGTCTCACCCGATTGAGGGGCGTGCGCACGTCACGAACGCGCGGTGGGATGCGGTGGACGCCGAATGCGCAACAGACGAGTGCGCATGAAGCGGACGGCGAAGTCGTGTGGTCCTGACGCTGCAATGCAGGCTGAAAGTTTTTGAGAAGCTGACGCTTCTCAGAGACAACGGTGGCAACAAAGCGCTCACCGGGGAGAGCACGTATAAGCCGTAACCCATCGCGCAGGGAAAGCCGGAGTGCCTCCGCTGAACCTGTATGCTCGTGTGCGCTTTCTTTTCTACCTTTGCACACGAGACCGCGGGTGCAGCGTGCACCCGGCTTTTCCTGCGCCCTCTTCAACGAGAGGGCGGAACGAGATGCAGAGCTCGGACAAATCATGTCGCGAGAATGCGGAGTTGCGTCCCCATCCACAGTTGTCATCGCCCGGCCTGTGCGCAATTGCGCACATGGACCGGGCGACCCAGTATTCCAGAGACAGTCGTGATTGAAGCGATAGGCCGCGGCGTACTTGGTCGCCCGGTCAAGCCGGGCGATGACACCGAAGATGGGGCTGAGACATTCGCTCAGATCGCGAGAACGCGCCGCGCCAACTCAAGCCGGCGCAGGCTCGCTCGACAGCGCCGCGAACACCGTCTCGGGCGAATGCGCGATCACGGCGAGCAGTGCGCGGGCGGAGCCGCGCGGTGCGCGCTTGCCCTGCTCCCAGTTGCGGATGGTTTCCACGGGGACGCCGAGCTTGGCGGCGAATTCGAGTTGGGTCAGTTGCGCACGGCGGCGCAAGTCACGGACCGCAGGCTGTGACGCGCATGGCGCGGGTGCCGGCATCGCGGAAGCCGGCATCGCAGGAGCCAACGGAAATTCCTTGCCGTCGCGCAATTCGACGATCCGTCCGTCCGCCTTGAGCCGCAAGCGCTGCATGATGTCCCCCTTGGGCATGGACACATCATCCGCAAAGCCGCTTAAGGTCCGATTAACGATAAGGGCTGATCTAATTCAGGCCAAACCACAAAGTGGCGATGCCGAGAAACGAGAAGAACCCGACCACGTCGGTGACCGTCGTGACAAATGTGCCGGAAGCGACTGCGGGGTCGACCCGCACCCGGTCCAGCACGATCGGGATCAAAATGCCCCCGAGCGCGCCGGCAACGAGATTGCAGACGATGGCGAGGCCAATCACGATCCCGAGGCCGGGGATCTTGAACCAGGCCACCGCGGCAATGCCGGTGATGATGGCGAACGCGAGGCCGTTGACGAGCCCGACCGTGGTCTCGCGCAGCACCACGCGCATGGCATTGAAGGAGCCGAGCTCGCGGGTGGCGAGCGCGCGTACGGCCACCGTCATGGTCTGGGTCGCAGCATTGCCACCCTGGCTCGCCACGATCGGCGCCAGCACCGCGAGCGCCACCATCTTCTCGAGCTGGCCCTCGAACAGACCGAGCACCGACGACGCCAGGAAAGCGGTGGCAAGGTTGACCAGCAGCCAGTTGAAGCGGCCGCGGGCGATGGTCCAGACCGTGTCGGAGAGCTCTTCGTCGCTGGTGACGCCGCCGAGCGCCTTGAGGTCTTCGTCGGCCTCCTCCTCGATCACGTCGACGACGTCGTCGATGGTGATCACGCCGACCAGATGATCTGTCGTGTCGACCACGGGGGCTGCGACCAGATTGTACTTGCCGAACATCCGCGCGACCTCCTCCTGGTCCTCCAGTGCGGAGACCCGGCGGCGGTCTTCATCGACCAGTTCGGTGATCGGCACCGGACGGCGCGCGCGCAACAGCGCATCCAGCGAGACCGCACCAAGCCAATGCTTGTCGGCGTCGACCACGTAGATTTCGTAGAACCGCTCCGGCAGGTCGGGCGTGTCGCGCATGTAGTCGATCGCCTGGCCGACGGTCCAACTTGGCGGCACCGCGATGAACTCGGTCTGCATCCGCCGGCCGGCGGAGTTTTCCGGATACAGCAGGCTGCGCTCGATGTCCTCGCGTTCGGCCGCCGGCAGCTTTTCCAGGATCTCTTCCTGGTCCTCCTCGTCGAGGCTTTCCAGCAGCTCGACGGCATCGTCGGATTCGAGTTCGCGGACGCCTTCGGCGACCGTCTCCGGCTCGAGCTCTTCGAGAATCTCCTCGCGGACGGTCTCGTCGACCTCGTTGAGCGCCGAGAAGTCGAAATCCGCACCGGTGATCTCGACGAGGGAGACGCGGTCCTCGGGCGCAAGCGCCTCGATCAGATCGCCGAGATCGGCCTCGTGCAGTTCCGCCACCACCTCACACAACAGCGGCCGGTCGGCGGCGTGGATGGCGCGCGTGATCCCTTCGACGAATTCGTGGCGGAGCTGCCCCTCCTCGTCGCGCATTGGCGTGCGATCGAGCACGTCCGTGCCGACGGGTTGGGCAGCGTCGATGTCCTCGGCCATGCCGCGTCTCGCCGGTTTGACAGGAATGGAGAATTGGTCTGAGTTGTGCGGAACGGATTACCTAATCGGTGGTGACCTGTGCAATGAGAAATGTGTCCAACGGAACACGATCAAAACGGCATGCCCTCGCGCTGCTCGTCGCGATCGCCCTTGCGCCCATCTCTCTGATCACCTCCGCGCGCGCCGCCGATTGCCCGCGCGAGGACGCGCTCGGCACCTCCCGGGTGCTCGAGGTCGATCCCGCGACCTATCCGCGCGTCGGGCTGAAGAGCTTTCCGCAGACCCTGCCGCTGCAAGACCACGAGATCGTGCTGACCTTCGACGACGGGCCGACGCCGGGGACCACCGACAAGGTGCTGGAGGCGCTGGCAGCCGAATGCGTGCGCGCTACCTTCTTCATGGTCGGCCGCAACGCGACCGATCATCCCGATATGGTCCGCAAGGTCGCCCGCCTCGGCCACACCGTCGGCTATCACAGCTGGGACCATCCGCATCTCAACAAGCCGTCGACGGACGAAGCCGAGGCCAATATCGACCGTGGCATCGCAGCAGTCGATAAGGCGCTGCACGGGACGGCGAGCACGACCCCGAGGACGCTGTTTTTCCGGTTCCCCTATTTCGAATCGACGCCCGAGCTGCTGGACGTGCTGGAAAAGCGCGGTATCGCGGTGTTTGGAGCCGATTTCTGGGCCAGCGACTGGGTCAAGATGACGCCCGAAGAGGAACTGAAACTGCTCACCGCGCGGCTCGAAGCCCACCGCAAGGGAATTATCCTGCTGCATGACCCGCAGCAGCGAACGGACGACATGCTGCCGGCCTTTCTGCGGTACCTGCGCGAGCATGATTACCGCATCGTCCATATCGTCCCGGCCGCCGCCAAAGTCGTGTCCGATCGGACACATTGAACCCGAGCCAGGAGTTGGACTACAGATCGGCTGGATTACAGATCATTAAGGCCGCGTTCATGGCGCCGCCGTTAAGGACTTCGCAGTGCGTTTGGAATGCGGCCGAGGATCTATGTTAGCTGGTGTCCTGATGGGTATCCGGGAGCGGTCATGGACCGCCATTGGCGGTGCGTTACTGGGTTGTTTCATGGCCCAAACGGCGCTTGCCGCGGACTGCCCGGGCAACCCCAACGCGCTTGGCACATCCCGGACCCTCGTGGTCGATCCCCGGGAACATCCGCGGATCGGCACCATGCAGTATCCGGAGACGCTGCCGCTCGCCGATCACGAGGTGGTGCTGACCTTCGACGATGGCCCGCTGCCGAAATACAGCAACCAGATCCTGGCCATTCTCGCCAGCCAATGCGTCAAGGCGACCTTCTTCACCATCGGCAGCCAGGCCAACGCCAATCCGGAAGGTGTGCGCAAGCTGATCGCGGCCGGGCATACCGTCGGCACGCACACCCAGCACCATCCGCTGACCATGAACAAGATGCCGATCGAAAAAGCCCGGCAGGAAATCGACGACGGTATCGCCTCGACACTGGCCGCGCTGAATGGCGACAAGAGCAAGCTTGCGCCGTTCTTCCGGATTCCCGGATTGCTGCGCGCCACGGGCGTCGAGCAATATCTGGCCTTGCAGGGCATCCAGGTCTGGAGCGCGGATTTCCCGGCCGATGACTGGCGCCACGTCTCGCCGCAGCGGGTCTACGACCTCGCGATCCAGCGGATCGAGGCCAAGGGCAAGGGCATCCTGCTGCTGCACGACATTCAGCCGCGCACTGTCGCGGCGCTGCCACGAATCCTGGCCACGCTGAAGGAACGCGGCTACCGCATCGTCCATGTCGTGCCCACGACCCCGGATCTACCGGCGACGCCGACAGAGCCGCAGCAATGGTATATGAATCCGCCGTCAGAGAGGGTGGCGGTCAAGCGCTGGCCGAGCGTTCCGAATTTCATCTTCGCCGAGACGAGGACGCTGCCCGCACCGGTGTTTTCGAACCTGGATTGGCGCGACGCCGAGGCGCTCGATCACGCGCAACACGCCCACATCGGCGAGTCCCGGCGGGCGCTCTGGCCGCAGCCGCAGCTCGCGCAGCTGAATTCAGCCCCGACCTTGGCGATCCCGGCAGCGGGCGTCTTCAGAATCCCCGAAGGAGAGCGCCCGACCCTGCTCGCAGCGCGATCTCGAGCCGCTCGCGTGGCGAGCGCGGCCACGCCGGCTGCGCCCCGATCGCAGGCCCTCTCCGCTCGCGCGGCCAAACGGACCGCGCATCTGCCGCCGGCTGCGGCCCATGGTGCGGTTCATGGCAAAGGTCGTGTCGCGCCTGAGCATGCCGAGCAGACCAAGAAGCTAGGCTCGGTCCGCGTCGCCAGCCTGAAGAAGCGCGCGCCGCGCGCGGAAGCGACGGCGATCGCCAAGCGGGTCGCGGACTAATTCGTGACGATTTTCGCGATGCAGAGCAGAATCACCAGCGCGAGAAAGAACAGATCGATATAGGCCTTGATCTCGCCGGCGTGCCGGAGCGCGGTGACGTCACTGACGATCTGCTTGCGCGAGGCCGCCGAATTGGGCCCCTCGCCCGAGGATGCGAACAGCCGGCGCGTCTCGCCTTCCAGCCGCTCGATGCGCTGGAAGAAGGAGAAGGAGCGCAGGGCGGAGAACGCATGCATCGCCGCATAGATGAAGACCAGGATCGCCACAATCGCGCGCTGCTCGTACTTCTCCAGGTAGTTCAGGCTGAAATAGACCAGCCCCAGGAACACGAAATTGGAGAGGGCACGGTAGGCGTAGCTCAAAAACGTCATTTGGCGCTCCTGGTGAAACTTGTTTCCCAGCCCACGCTGCCAGCAGAATCAGGCCTCTCGGGCCGGCAGCGCCGAACCCGCAGGCAATGCGCCCGCGAAACTACGCGATCGCTGTTACAGGACGGCATCGGCTGGCCCCGGCCGCGCCCAAATTCCGGGTGCAAGCAGGCGGGCATGGTGCATCCTGCTCCCCGACACGGTCGGGCAAGCCGAAATTATGCTGATATTGTTGGTGCGCTCGGAGGGACTCGAACCCCCACGATTTTACTCACTGCCACCTCAAGGCAGCGCGTCTACCAATTCCGCCACGAGCGCTGGGGATTCCGGCTTGGACCCCATGGGGATCAGCCGGATCGACGGGGCCATTTAACAAATCAGAGATGCAGGGACAAGGCGGTTGGTGACGGAATTAACTACCGAACACCGGGCAATTTCGGCAGCATTTGCTTGACCTCGACCGCGATCCGGTTGCGGTCGACCAGGACCACGCCGCTGGCCACCGGAAGGTTGTTGGCGAGGATCTTGACCTCGTCAGCCTCGGTGGCGTCCAGTTCGATGATGGCGCCGCGGGACAGCCGCATCACCTGGTGGATAGGCATGGTGGTCGTGCCGAGGACCACCATGAGATCAACGCTGACTTTATCGAGCGTGGGCACTTCTGAACCGCCGAACTGGAACTAAATTGTGAGTTCAACTGATCACGTTAGGGTTAGCCAATGGTTAACGACCGCCAAAGCCTTGATTTGACGACTTTTGCCCTGCCCCCGGGCAGCGGCGCGGTCGAATGGCAGGTTTCGGACCGTCCCGTCCCCTATCCCGATTCCCTTGCCGAAATGGACGCAAGGGTGGCGGATATTGCCGCTGGGAGCGCGCCGGAGCTGGTGTGGCTGCTGGAGCACCCGCCGCTCTACACCTCGGGAACCAGCGGCAGGGACGATGACCTGCTGAATCCCCGTTTTCCGCTGTTTCAGAGCGGCCGTGGCGGCCAGCTCACCTATCACGGCCCCGGCCAGCGGGTCGGCTATGTGATGCTCGACCTGAAGCGGCGGCGGCCGGACGTGCGCGCCTATGTCGCCTCGCTCGAGGAATGGATCATCCGCACGCTCGCGGCCTTCAACATCCGCGGCGAGCGCCGCGAGGACCGCGTCGGGGTCTGGGTCAGGCGCCCCGACAAGGGCTTGGGCTTCGAGGACAAGATTGCCGCGATCGGCGTCCGCCTGCGCCGCTGGGTCTCGTTCCACGGCATCGCCATCAATGTCGAGCCGGACCTGTCGCATTTCCAGGCGATCGTGCCATGCGGCGTGGTCGATCCCCGCTACGGCGTCACCTCGCTGGTCGATCTCGGGCTTCCCGTCACCATGGCCGATGTCGACGTCGCACTCCGGCAGGCGTTTTCCGAGGTGTTCGGTGCCGCTGCAAAAGCCGGCAGCGAAGCGGCCGCGCTGTGATCCGATGCGCAAGCGCTTCCTGGTCGCCTTTATCGTTCTCGTCGTAGCCGGATTGTCGTTTCACATGCTGGACACATCAATTGCCGAACGCCGCGAAAACGAGATCCTGCAGCATATCCAGGATTTCATGGCGCAGCACGGCGGCGAGAAAGCAGTCGTCTTCGTCGGCGACAGCATCGTGCAGGATGCACACTTCGCGCCGACCCTCTGCGGCCGGCCCGTGATCAATGCCGCCTATGGCGGCGCGGTCGCCAGCGGCGTGCTACGGCTGGTCGAGGCGTTCGACCGCATCCGGCTTGCTCCGGCCGTGCTGGTGATTTCGGTCGGCATCAACAACAGCATTCGGGTCGACCGGCGTCCGTTTGCCGAAACCTATCGTGAGATCGTGCAGCGGGCCGGCGCGCTCGCCGGCAAGGTTTTTGTGGTGTCGCTGACGCCGGTCGCAGCATCAGGCGTGATGGCCGACGAGATCGATCGAGCGCTCCTGTCGGAGATCGACCGGGCGATCCGGCAGACCGCGCGCGATCGTTCGATCCCGCTGATCGATGTCGGCTCACTGCAGACAAAGACAAGCCCGGTGGTCGCAGACGGCGTCCATCTCAGTGCCGATGGATACGCCGCCTGGACTGCCACGATCGAGAGCGCCATCAACGCGCAGTGTCCCTAGAGCGTTTTCGAGCGAAGTGGATGCCGGTTCGCGTGAAGAAAACGCGTCAAAACAAGAATCTGGAGCGACGCGCCCGCCACGATCACGCAGCGGCCTTCTGCGGCGAGACGTCGAGCTTGCCGGCGATGTAACGACGCTCCTGGGTCAAGCCGCCGAAGCCATAGGCGTCGCCCTTGACCTCGTCGACATGCGCGTAGGTCTCGTTGTGGAGCGGACCGAGCAGGTCTTCCATCCGCTGGAAGAGGGCCGCGAGATAGGCCGCCTTCTCATCCTTGGTATTGGTGCCTTCGGTCACATGGATGTCGAGCCAATAGCTCGCGAGCTTCTGTTCGGCGAGCGACTTTCCGCCCGCGAACCAGCCGGCGGCATCGGCGGATTTCACGATGATTGCGGTGACCCTGGGATCCTTGTGCAGGATCCTGGCCGTGAGTTCGGACACGGCCGCGGCGATATCCGCCTTCAGCGTGGGCGTTTGGCGGGAGGTTGTGTAGGTGACAGTGATGAGGGGCATGATCGGTCTCCTTGAAATCCGCTGGCGCGAGTGAACCGCGCCTCTTCCAACTAGACCTTTCCGCATCATCTTGGTATCTTATCTATGTCAATATCAATGATAACGATTGTTGATCATCCATGACAACGCTCGACATCGATACCGTGCAGGCCTTCCTCCTCGTCGCCGAACTGCAAGGCTTCACCCGTGCCGCCGAAGCGCTCGGCATCACGCAGGCCGCGATCAGCATGAAGCTGCAGCGGCTCGAAGCGGTGCTTGGCAAGCGGCTGGTCGAGCGCTCACCGCGCGCGGTGCGGCTGACTGCCGACGGCTCGGCCTTCCTGCACCACGCCCGCGCCCTGATGGAGGCGCATGATCGCGCGCTGTCAGGCGAGACGCCGGCGCGGCAACAACTCACGCTCGGGATCAGCGATCATGCCGCCGGTCCCGAGCTGGTGCCGCTGCTGGAACGGCTGCATGCGACGGCCTCACAGCTTGCGCTCGCGGTGACCATCGGCTTCTCGCGCGAGATGCTCGACGCCTACGATGCCGGTGCGCTCGACGCGGTGATCGTGCGCCAGGAAGGCAGCCGGCGTGGCGGCGAGAAACTGGCCGAGGACGAGTTCGGCTGGTTCGCGACCAGGCGCTTCGTGTGGCCGCGCGGCGACGCGCTGCCGGTCGCAACATTGGCGCCGCCCTGCGGGGTGCGCGCTTTGGCGGTCCGCGCGCTCGACAAGGCCGGCATCGCCTGGACCGAAAGCTTCGTCGGCGGCGGCGTCACCGCAGTAGTCGCCGCCGCGCTCGCAGGTCTTGCCGTCGCCCCCCTCGCCCGTCGCATCGCGCCGCCGGGGTTGGTCGATATCGGGCCGGCGCACAAATTGCCTCGGCTCGGCGCGTCAAAGGTGATGCTGCATTCAAAGGTCAGCGATCCCGCCAAACTGGCGGCATTGCGCACGCTGGCGGCGACGTTCAGGAGCGTCGCCGCGGCAGCCTAACATGCGTGCTACAAAATCGCCTCGAATGCGCTGCGGAGCGTTTCGTGTCGGAACACAAAGCCGTTGCTCAGTGCCTTGTTCGGCAGCACGCGCTGGCCGCCGAGCAGGAGCTCTTCTGCAAAGTCGCCACCGACGGAACGGAGCAGCGCGGCGGGAATCCGGACAATCGCGGGTCGGTGCAGGCAGCGTCCCAACTCCTCCGTGAACGTCGTGTTGGTGACGGGGATCGGTGCGGTCGCATTGATCGGCCCGGACAGTTCGGGCTTGGCGATCAGGTGCGCGATCAGACGCACGAGATCGTCGCGCTCGATCCATGACATCCATTGCTTGCCCGAACCGATCGGACCACCGAGACCGAATTCAAACGGCGTCAGCATCCGCGTGATAAAGCCGCCATCGGTTCCGATCACGAGACCGACGCGCAGATACACCACACGCACGCCGAGATCGCCGGCGGGCTTGGCCGCACTCTCCCAAGCTTCGCACAGCTCGTGGCTGAAGCAGGCGTGTGATTTCGCCGATTCGGTCAGCACCTGGTCCTGCCAGAGCCCGTACCAGCCGATCGCGGATCCACTCACCAGCACGGATGGTTTGCGATCGAGCCGCGCGATCAGCCTGACGATATCCGTGGTCATGTTGACGCGTGACGTCAGGATTTCGCGGCGCTTGGTCTCGGTCCACAGCCCATTGCCGATCGGCTCGCCCGCGAGGTTGACGATTGCATCGATCCTCGTCTCCGCCGGCAACTGGTCAAGGCTGGTGATCAGCGTGATCGGCGGCCGCAGCATCTCGGCCTTGGCCGGATTGCGGATCAGCGCAATCACCTGATGGCCTGATGACGTGAGGCTTGCGACAAGCCGGCTGCCGATGAAGCCGGTCGCGCCGGTGACAAGCACGGTCTGCCGTGCCGGCCATTTGTCGACGAGAGTTGCTGCAGGCACGCTGGTCATCCGCCCGAGCCGCCTGGCAGCGGCAATATCCCTCACGCCAAAGACAGCTGCGCCGATCGCCGAGGCGGTCGCGAAGACGCTCAGTAGCCCAACATAGGCGGGTTCAATCGCAGTCGGCCGCATCGCCCAGTCGATCAGGACCGGCAGCAACAGCAGGAGAATGGCGCCGTAATTGATCGCGAGCAGCGTGTGATTGATCCGCTCGCTCGGCGGCAGCTTTCGGCTCAGATCCTCCTCGACGAAATCCATCAGCGTGATGACGACCTCGACCACCAGCACTGCGATGATTGCGATCGCAAAGATGCCGTGCACCTCCAGCCATCCGAGCACCAGGAACAACAGCGCATAGAGCATGTTGCGGAGGCTGTGCAGCTTCAGCTCGTGACGCTGCGAGGGGCGCCAGGCCAGCCGCTCGGTGAATTCATGGTGATAGAAGGTATCGAACGCACCCATCGCGATCTGGATCGTAACCAGGGTCCACAGCAACGGCGTCATGACGAGGCCTCCCTGAACACGGCGGACTGACGGATCAGCCGGCCAAAACGAGGGTGGATGATCTCGAGCGTGAAGCGGAAGTCGCCGCCACCGAGATCGGAGTGGGTGACGGTGAGATCGCCGGGCGTCAGCCAGACCGGCAGCGACAGCCGCAGCAGGCGGCCGACCTGCAGCGCGTAACTGACACTGTGGAACACCAGCGCCTCATGCTCGACCGCAATGCGCAGCGCCATGCTGATGCCGAAGCCGACATATTCCTCGAGCCCGGTCGGACCGGCGAAACGTTTTGCGGAATGAATGACCTGCGGAAAGCCGTCGCGGCGCGCGCAGATGCGGGTCCATATCTGGCCGCCGCTTGCCGCGTCCTCGGTCACTGTGACGATCATCGGCACGCGCGTCTCGGTGCCCGTCGGCAGCGGTCCACCGATCAAACGCGCGGCCTGCGCCAGCCACCAGCCAAGCCGGTTCGACCAGGCCTCTTCGACCTCGCCGACATAGACGACGCTGTTGCCGTCCGCGACACGCTTTGAAAATCGCCGCCAGATCGCCAGCGGCAGGCGGCCCCAATCCTCGTCCGGCAGCAGTGCATGGAAACGACGATCGTCGAGCAGCTTTGGATCGGAGACCGGCGATGTTCTGAGGCTGGATCTTCTTGCGGACGCCATCGCACACTCCCGTACCGCGCTGTCCCTATTTGGCTTTGCCCATGGGGAGGAAACTCACGATCTTCTCGCCGAGCTTGATCAGCGCGACCAGGCGCGGACGCGGCACATTCAGCATCTGGGCGTACCAACGGTCGACCAGCTCGGTGAAAGCCAACATCTCCTTCAGACGCTTGCTGGCGACCGGGCTGATGGTCGGATCGTCGGCGGCATCGGAGACGCAGGCCCGCAAGGCGTCGACTGCGGGATCGATCTCGCGTTCCTTGCGCCCGGCCGCGATCCGCGCCGCGACCTCCCAGATGTCGGTCTCGGCCTCGAAGTGATCGCGGCGGTCGCCGAGGATCGGCACGCGCCGGATCAATCCCCAGGACAGCAATTCCTTGATCGAGTTGGAGACATTGGAGCGCGCCATGCCGAGCGTCTCGGCGATGTCCTCGGCGGTCATCGGCGTTTCCGCCAGATAGAGCAGCCCGTGGATCTGGCTGACCGAGCGGTTCACCCCCCACTCGTCGCCCATGTCGCCCCAATGCAGGATGAAGCGCTCGACGGCGGCGGGAAGTTTCTTCTTGGCGGTTATTTCTGTCATAACAGAAATATCAGATAGTTCGGAGCGGAAGTCAAGAGCCAGGTCGGGCCCGGCTGCTGTCGTCTCCAACGCTGACGGTGAACGGGTCGTGGCGGTCAGACCGTGGGCAGGAACGAGAACCGCTCCCCTGCCCGGCGCAGGTTCAACAGATCGGAATTGCCTGTCTCCACCTGCACGGCATCCACGCGCGCCGAGACCGGACCGCGCCGACACGTCGCGACCATCCCGGAGACGACATCTTCGGCGCCCGAAAACACCGCCTCCACGCTACCGTCGCGGCGATTGCGGACCCAGCCGTCGAGGCCGCGCGACGTCGCCAGCTCCGCGACCCAGGCACGATAGCCGACGCCCTGCACGCGGCCGCGAACCATGACGTGATGGATCACGCCGTTCATTTTTTCAGGCCAAGGAACTCGCCGCTACGCGCCTTGGTCTCAGCCTCGCGCATCACGCGGCCGGTCAGCTCGGACGAGGCGATGCCCTTGAGAGTCTTCGGCGAGGCGCCCTCGCGCAGCGCCTTCAAGGTTTCGTACACGGCCTGGGTCGCGGCCGCGAACGGTGCGTGGCCCTGCAGCGCGATCCGGACGCGTTGGCCTGCCAGATAGTCCAGCGCGGTCATCTCCTCCGGCGCGCCACCGAGCACGATCGGCAGCGTCGTCGCAGCCGAGATCGCCTCCAGTTCGCCGCGCGCCTTGATGCCGGTGAAGAACAGCGCATCGACGCCGACGGCTTCATAGGCCCTGGCACGCGCGATCGCATCGTCGAGATTGGTGATCGAGACGGCACCGGTACGTCCAATGACGACGAGCGAGGGATCGCCGCGGCCGTCGAGCGCGGCCTTCATCTTGCCGACGCCCTCCTCCAGCGAGATCAGTTGCGTCTTCGCCTCCCCGAACGCCTGCGGCAGCAGCGTATCCTCGATGGTGAGGCCGGCGGCGCCGGCGGTTTCGAGCTCCTGCACGGTGCGGCGAACATTGAGCGCGTTGCCGTAGCCATGGTCGGCATCGACGAGCACGGGCAAGGCCGATGCGCGCGACAGCCGCCGCATCTGCTCGGCAAGCTCGGTCAGCGTGATCAGCGCGATGTCGGGGTCGCCGAGCACCGCGAGCGACGCCACCGAGCCGCCGAACATGCCGAGCTCAAAGCCGAGATCCTCGGCGATCCGGATTGAGGTCGCGTCATAGACCGAGCCCGGACGGATGCAGGTCGAACCGTTGAGGATAGAACGTAATTTCTCTCGGCGTTGACGGAAGGCCATTTGCTATTCCCCTTCTCCGTCATTCCGGGGCGATGCGAAGCATCGAACCCGGAATCTCGAGATTCCCCGGTGCGCGATTGCTCACCTGCGGTCTGGTGCTACCTCACCATCCCGAAATGACGAAGTCTACGCGAACTCCAAAATCAGTGCGTCGACCGCGAGCGTGGCACCGGCCGCGGCGTGGACCTTCTTGACCGTGCCGTCGCGCTCGGCGCGCAGCACGTTCTGCATCTTCATCGCTTCGATCACGGCCAGCGTCTCGCCGGCCTTGACCTCCTGCCCCTCGGTCACCGCGATCGACACCACGAGCCCGGGCATCGGACATAGCAGCTTCTTGCCGGTGTCGGCCGCCGTGGTCACCGGCATCAGCCGCGCTGATGCCGCCTCGGCCTCGGTAAAGACATAGACCGGAACCTCGAAGCCCTGGTGGGCCAGGCGGAAGCCGTTGTTGATTGCACGCACCTGCAAGGCGACCAGATTGCCGTCGATCGTGCCCTGCCAGACCGGTTCGCCCGGTGCCCAGGTCGACACCAAATTGTGCGGGTTGCCCGGCAAGCCGTCAGCGCCGACGAAGCGCACTGCGATCGCATCACCCTCACGCGCGACGTCGAGCGCGATCTCGGCGCGATCGAGCCACACCGCGCGGCGGCGCTCGCGCTGGACCACGCGGCCGCCCATCTGGCCGGAAATCTGCCGCTTGCGTTCGCCGAGCACGTGATCGATCGCGGCGCCGACCGCGGCCAGCCGGCGCGCGATCTCGCCCTCCGGTGATCGCGCCGAAAATCCCTTCGGGAATTCCTCCGCGATGAAGCCAGTCGAGAGCCGACCCTCGCGCCAACGCGGATGGTTCATCAAGGCCGACAGGAACGGGATGTTGTGCCTGATGCCGTCGATATAGAACGCATCGAGCGCGGTCGCCTGCGCCTCGATCGCGGCCGCACGCGACGGGGCGTGGGTGACGAGCTTGGCGATCATCGGATCGTAATAGATCGAGATCTCGCCGCCTTCCTGCACGCCGGTGTCGTTGCGGATGGTGATGCCGTCATGGCTTGCTTCCGCCGGCGGGCGATACTTCACCAGGCGCCCGATCGACGGCAGGAAGTTGCGGAACGGATCCTCGGCATAGACGCGCGATTCCACCGCCCAGCCGGTCAGCGTCACGTCCTTCTGCGCGAGACCAAGCTTCTCGCCTGCGGCGACGCGGATCATCTGCTCGACGAGGTCGACGCCGGTGATCAGTTCGGTCACGGGATGCTCGACCTGCAGGCGCGTGTTCATCTCCAGGAAGAAGAAGCTCTTGTCCTGGCCGGCGACGAATTCCACCGTGCCCGCCGAATCGTAATTCACGGCCTTGGCCAGCGCGACCGCCTGCTCACCCATCTTGCGGCGGGTCTGCTCGTCGAGCAGCGGCGACGGCGCCTCCTCGATGACCTTCTGGTTGCGGCGCTGGATCGAGCATTCGCGCTCGCCGAGATAGATCACGTTGCCATGCTTGTCGCCGAGCACCTGGATTTCGATGTGGCGCGGGTTGACGATGAATTTCTCGATGAAGACGCGATCGTCGCCGAACGAGGATTTCGCCTCGGCCTTCGCAAGGCTAAAACCCTCGGCGACCTCCGCCTTCGAATGCGCGATGCGCATGCCCTTGCCGCCGCCGCCGGCGGAGGCCTTGATCATCACGGGGTAGCCGATCTCGTCGGCGATCAGCACCGCGTGCTTGTCGTCCTCGATAACGCCGAGATGTCCCGGCACGGTCGAGACATTGGCCTTGGCGGCGGCCTTCTTGGATTCGATCTTGTCGCCCATCGCGGCGATCGCGCCGGGGTTCGGGCCGATGAACACGATGCCGGCGGCCTCCAGCGCGCGCGGAAACGCCTCGCGCTCGGACAAGAAGCCGTAGCCGGGATGCACGGCCTCGGCGCCCGTCTTGCGGCTGGCCTCGACGATCTTGTCGATCAGAAGGTAGCTCTCGGCCGCGGCCGGCGGGCCGATCAGCACGGCCTCATCGGCCATTTCGACGTGCAGCGCGTCGCGGTCGGCCTCGGAATAGACGGCGACCGTCTCAATCCCCATACGGCGAGCGGTCTTGATGACCCGGCAGGCAATCTCGCCGCGGTTGGCGATCAGGATTCGTTTGAACATGCTTTTGTTGCTTGGGCTTTTGGCTTGGTTTTTCGACTTGATTTTCGACTTGGATTTCGACTTGGGCAGGATCCCTCCCGCGCAATCTGGCACGGGCGATTGGACGTCACCAGCCCGTGGTACAGCAAAACGAACCGGAGGCAACGGTCTCGTGGGAGCCGGCCCGGTGTCTGGCGGTAGTCTGAGGGGTGCTTCAGCCCGAATAGGTCTGGAAGCGACCACGCGAATGGGCGCGCGCGACCGCTTTCATCAGCTCGCCGACCTCATTTTCCAGGAATTCGTTGGCAACGATCAGCGCGCGGATGGTGGAGCGCATGTCCCCGCCGCAAGCTGAGATGGCCTGATCGACAGCCGCTTCCAGCCCGTCATCGTCGTCAGATTCGGGCCGTGCAGACGTCATGGGGGTATCCGGGATCGATTGCGATCGTATGTTCCTATTTTGTTCTCATCAAGTCAATCGGATCTTTGGCCGGGTGTCGCCTTCTGGGGCGCCTTTTTCTTCCGCCAGCTTTCTTCCGCCAGCATGCGAGGCATCGCGGGGTCCAGATGTCAGCAATGACCTCGACGATGACACCAATGGTCCACCGGCCATGCGCGCATCCTTCAATTGCAATGCCTCGCGCTTCAGGTCGGCACCAACCGCCGGATGTGATGTCTCGCATGCTCGTCTTGCAAACAGGCCTTGGTTCGATCACGCCAGCCTGTGCTAGAAGTTCGACTGCCCGCCAAAGACCTGAAGTGAAAATATGCGGTTCCGAAATCCCGTCGCCATCGCACTTCTGCTTGGATGGCTGCCTGTGAATCCCGGCCTCGCCGCGTCGGCGGTCGTCAAGGACGGCAGCTCGATCCAGCTCGGCAATGTGACCTATCGCCTCGACGGCATCGACGCGCCGGCCGTCGATCAGCCCTGCATCGACGAGCACGCCGATCCCTGGGCTTGCGGCGTCGAAGCGCGCGACCGGTTGACCAAGCTGATCGGTGGCAAGCCCATTCATTGCGACGATATCGGCGTCGATCCCACCGCAAAGAAGCGCCGCCTCGGCGTCTGCAAGATCGAGGGCGATCCGACCAGCCTGAGCCAGGTGCTGGTCCGCCAGGGCTATGCGTTGAATGTCGAGGCATCCGCCACCGGCCGCTTCAAGCCGGACGAAGCGGCTGCAAAGGACGACCGCCAGGGACTTTGGAAAGGCTGCTTCGTCGCGCCGCACGAATTTCGCAGCGGCAAGAAAGACGGCGCGCTGCTCGGCAACTCCTGCCCGGCCGACCGCGACACGCAGATCCGCGCGGCGCTGTTTCCCGACGACCTCGCAATGCCGGCCAGTTGCAACATCAAGGGCAAGTACGCGGTGCGCGCCCGCGTCACCGGCAATGTCGGCATCTATCACCTCCAGGCATGCCGCAGTTACCCGGGCTTAACCAATCCGGATCGCTGGTTCTGCTCGGAGGAGGACGCGCAGGCCGCCGGGTTCCGCAGGGCCTATAATTGCCGCCCCAGTGCGAAGAGCAAGTGAGCGGCAGAAAATCACCGCTGGCAAAACCGCCTCGTCCTGTGTGAGACTAAGCCCACGAGGTTGCCGGCACGAATGACCCCTCCCGATCCCTCCGATGTGCTCCCCGAGGCCGCGGCCGCGGAACGGCTGCGGCAGCATCTCGAGGAGATCGCGCGCGAACGCGATCGAGCCCATCGTGCATTGCAGGATCGCGAAGCCGAACTCGCGCGAATCCAGCGCATCGCGCGGGTCGGCGGGCTCGAGATCGATTTCCGCGACGGCGTGCGGAACCGCCGCTCCCCCGAATATCTGCTGGTGCACGGGCTGCCGCCCGATGAAATCAATGAAACCTACGAGAACTGGGTCGGACGAATTCACCCCGAGGACCGCGAGCGGACGGTCGAGCACCTGTTCGGCGTGCTCAAGGGCCGAAGCGAGGACTATACGGCGGAGTACCGGATCATCCGCCCGAACGACGGCGAGAGCCAGTGGATCCGCGTCGTCGCCAAGATCGAACGCGACCGCAGCGGCCGCGCGCTGCGCCTGGTCGGCGCCGATCTCGACGTCACCGACCAGATGCTGGCGCAGGAGACGTTGCGCGAGAGTGAGGAGCGCTTCCGCCTGATCGCCGACAGCGCGCCGGTTCCGATCTGGGTGACCAAGCTCGACCGCACGCGCTCCTTTGCCAACCAGGCCTATCTCGACTTTCTCGGCCTGTCGTTCGAGGAGGCGATCGTGTTCGACTGGCGCAAGGCGCTGCATCCGGACGATCTGCCCCGCATGCTGCAGGAGCAGATCACGGGTGAGCTCTCGCTCAAGCCATTCGTGCTCGAGGCACGCTACAGGGACGCCGCGGACGATTGGCGCTGGCTGCGCTCTGAGTCGCAGCCGCGCTGGGATCCGAACGGCAAGCATATCGGCTTCATCGGCGTCGCCCATGACATCACGGCCGCCAAGGAGGCCGAAATCGAGCTGCGGAAGCTCAACGAGTCGCTGGAGCGGCGGATCTCCGAGCGTACCGCGCAGCTCGAATCCAACGAAGCGCAGTTGCGCGCGATCTTCGAGACCAGCCATCAATACCAGGGGCTGCTCAACCAGGATGGCGACCTGCTGTACGCCAACAGGACCGCGCTGGCCGGCATCCGTGCCGATCCAGCCGACGTCGTCGGCAAGCCGTTCTGGGACACGCCGTGGTTCAGTGCGACCGAAGGCATTCCCGAGGCGGTCAAAGGCGCCTTCGCCACGGTGATGCGCGGCGAGGACGTCAAGCTCGAAATGCTGCTGCGGCTGCCGATCGGCGAGCGCTACTTCGATTTCGAGATGCGGCCGCTGCACGACCGGCACGGCACGATTGTCGGCGCGGTGCCAGAAGCCATCGATATCACCGAGCGCCGCCGTGGCGAGGAAGCCTTGCGGCAGTCGCAGAAGATGGAAGCGGTCGGCCAGCTCACCGGCGGCGTCGCACACGACTTCAACAATCTCCTGACCATCATCCGCTCCGCGACCGACTTCCTGCGCCGCCGCGAGCTCCCCGACGAACGCCGCCGCCGCTACATCGATGCGATCTCGGAGACCGTGGAGCGCGCCTCCAAGCTGACGGCCCAGTTGCTCGCGTTTGCGCGCCGGCAGCCGCTCAATCCCGAAGTGTTCAACGTCGGTGCGCAGGTCGACAGCGTGGCGCAATTGATCCGGCCGCTGGTCGGCGGGCGGATCCACATCGAGGTCAGGATCGACGATCCCGACTGCTTTGCGATCGCGGATATCGGCCAGTTCGAGACCGCGCTGATCAACCTGGCCGTCAACGGCCGCGATGCCATGGATAACGAGGGCCAGCTGACGATCGCAGTCAGCAAGGTCCACACCATCCCCGCGCTGCGCGCCCAGGCTTCGCGCAGCGGCGATTTCGTCGCGATCTCGATCCAGGATACCGGCAGCGGCATCTCGCCCGAAAATCTCGACGCGATCTTCGAACCGTTCTTCACGACCAAGGAGGTCGGCAAGGGAACCGGTCTCGGATTGAGCCAGGCCTTCGGCTTCGTCAAGCAGTCCGACGGCGACATCGAGGTCACCAGCACGCCCGGACACGGCGCGAGCTTCACCATCTATTTGCCGCAGGCGATGCGGCCCGCGGATGCGAAGGTCGCCGCCTCCGCCGGCAACGAGCAAACCTCGATCGGCCGCGGCTATCGCGTCCTCGTCGTGGAGGACAACGACGATGTCGGCCGCTTCTCCACCGAGCTGCTTGAAGACCTCGGCTATTCCGTGAAGCGCGCCGCCAATGCCAATGCTGCGCTGGCAGTCCTGTCGGAGAACGAGTTCTCTGCCGACCTCGTGTTCTCCGACGTGATCATGCCCGGCATGAACGGCGTCGAACTCGCCGGAATCATCCGCGATCGGTTTCCCGGCCTGCCCGTGGTGCTGACCAGCGGCTACAGCAACGTGCTCGCCGAGAACGCCCATTCGGGCTTCGAATTGATCCAGAAGCCCTATTCGGTCGAAGCGCTGTCGCGCACGCTCAGGAAGGCGATCGTCGAGCAACGGACAACCGCCTCGAAGGCGTAATGACGCTGCGCGCGATCGCAGCCTATTCGATCATCACATGCGCGACGCCGAGTTCGAGAATGCCGAGCGCGCGGGCTGCCGCGGTTGAGACGTCAATGATCCGTCCGCGGATGAACGGGCCGCGATCGTTGACACGACACTGGATCGATCGCCCCCGGTAGGACACCGTGACCATGCTGCCGAAAGGTCTGCTGCGATGTGCGCAGGTCATTTCGCCACTCCTGCCGATGCCACGATAATAGGACGCAAGGCCGCTCTCTGCGTTTGCCGTGCAAGAGGCAAACAGCAGCACAGCCGCTGACGCTACTGCGGCTTTCATGGTTACCTACCGGTCGAGCCCTGCAAGGGAACTCGGTTCCGGCAGAAGGGTTCCCGGTTCCGGCGATGCCGTTCCAGCAGATGTCCTATGCGATGATGGCAGTCAGCAGCCGCTACGCCGCGTCCTCGACACCAGCGGCGGCCAGCAGCGTCCGGACTTCCTGCGCCGGAACCGGCCTGCTGAACAGATAGCCCTGCATCTGCGTGCACCCGAGCATCTGCACGGTGTCGCGCTGCTGATCGGTCTCGACGCCTTCAGCGGTCGTGATCATGTTGCGGTCGGCGGCGATCGAGACCACCGCACGGATGATCGAGGCCGAGCCGGAGTTGCCGGCCACTTCCTTGACGAAAGAGCGATCGATCTTGATTTTGTCGAACGGGAAGCGCTGCAGATATTGCAGCGACGAGTATCCGGTTCCGAAATCGTCGAGCGCGATGTGGACGCCGAGCGCGCGGAGCTGGCCGAGCGTGACAAGCGCCGCATCGTCGTCGGCGATCAGCACCGCCTCGGTGATCTCGAGCTCGAGCCGTCGCGGGTCGAGCCCGCTCTCGGCGAGCACGCCTGCGACCTTCAGCGCCAGCGTTTCCGACTTGAACTGGACCGGCGAGACGTTGACCGCGACGCGCACATGCGCCGGCCAGGCGGCCGCCTCGATGCAGGCGGTGCGCAGCACCCACAGCCCGATCTCCTCGATCAGGCCGGTCTCCTCGGCCACCGGCACAAACTCCATCGGCGAGATCATGCCGCGGACAGGGTGGCGCCAGCGCAACAGCGCCTCGCAGCCGGTCACCTCGTTGCTGCGCAGGTCGACCAGCGGCTGGTAGTAAAGTTCGAAGCTGGCCTCGGCCAGCGCGGTTCGCAGGTCCGCCTCCAGCTCGCGGCGCAGATTGGCCTGCTTCTCCATGGCGGGATCGAAGAAGCGATAGGTCCTGCGGCCAGCCGCCTTGGCGGCGTACATCGCAAGATCGGCGCTCTTGAGCAGGTCGAACAGGTCGGAGCCATGGCGCGGCGCGACCGCGATCCCGATGCTCGCATCGCTCGACAGGCGATGGCCGCAGCAGTCGAACGGCGCGCGCAGCGACTGATAGATCCGCGCAACCAGGTCGCTGACATCGTCGTCCGAATTGATGTCGTGCTGGACGATGGCGAATTCATCGCCGCCGAGGCGCGCGATGAAGTCGTTCGGTCCGATCGATTGGCGCAATTTCTCCGCAACGCCTCTGAGGAATTCGTCGCCGATCAGATGACCGAGCGTGTCGTTGATGCGCTTGAACTCGTCGATATCGATATAGTGGATCGCGAACGCGCGCGCAGCGGACTCGAGCAGCAGCCCTTCTGCATGGCGCTGGAACAGCGTGCGGTTGGGCAAATTGGTCAGGACATCGTAATGTGCGAGATGTTCGATCCGCGCCTGCACCCGCCGCCCCTCGGTGACATCCTCGAGCGTGGTGGCCCAGCCGCCATCGGGCGAGCGCTTGTAGATCAGGCGGATGTTGCGGCCGTCGGGCGTCGTGACCGTGGTGTCCTGGACGTTGTCGCCGTCCCGATTCGTGAACCGAGCGCAATATTCGTCGACGTCGCCGACGAAGGAGCCGGTCGCCTGCCGATGCAGGATCAGATCGCGCAGGTGACATCCGGGCTTGGCGACCTCGGGCGAGATGCCGAACATGTCGATATATCGCTGATTGCAGATCACGAGCCGTGACGAGGCGTCGAACAGCAGGAGCCCCTGGGTCATGTTGTTGATGGCGGTGTCGAGGTGCTGGCTCTTCTCGGACAGCCGGCGCTGCGCGGCATCGTGCTGTTGTCTCAGCTGGCGTACGATCAGGAAGATCATGATGATGACGACGACCACGGCGAGAACCGCGGCGAAGAACTCCAGCTTGGTCTGCGCGCGCCAGTCATCCAGCGCGCTCGACACTCTGGTCGTCGCAAGAATCAGGATCGGAAAGTGGGACAGCGCTTTGACGGCCCCGACGTTCTCCTCGCCCTGCGAGTTGAAGAAGCGGCCCGAACTGTTGCCGCCCTGGCTCAGGACCTTCCGGAACTGCGGCTGGTCGATGATGTTGCGGCCGACGACACTGGTATCCTGCGGGTAGCGCGCGATGATGGTGCCGTCCCGATGAATCATCGAGATCACGGTGTCGCCATTCAGGGCCAGCGAGGCGACGAAGTCCTCGAAATGGCTAGGTTCGACGCCGCGGCTGGCAAACCCGATAATCTCGCCGTTACGCCCCGTGATCTTGCGCGCGAAGATCGTGGTCCAGTTTCCCGTCACCTTGCTCATCGCCGGTTCGACGATGACGTCGGGTGTCGGCTTTCCCGAGGTGAATTCTCGAAAATAGCGCCGCTCCGCGATGCTCACATCAGGCACCGGCCACATCTCGGACGAGTTGATCAGCCATCCCTTGGCATTGAAGAGACTGAGGCCGCCGACGTGCGGCAGCGTCGCCAGGCGGGTGCGCAGCATTTCGTGCGCGCTCAACAACGACATGTTCTTTTCGAATTGATCGGCGGTCTCGATCTGCCCCGTCTGCATATAGCTCACGATGTCATCGTGGACATGCTGGAGATCGCTGAGCTGCTGATCGAAATGCCGCGACAGCAGCAGCGCCGTGTTGTCGAGCTCGCGCTCGGAAACCTGCAACGCGCGTTGGCGGTACTGCAAGGCAAGGTAGCCGGTGCCGAGCGTGATCGCGAGCACCAGCAGCGCAGCACTCAGCACGAGCCATTGAATGGCGCCGAGCCTTGTGGCGCGCAGCACACCTGCTATCGACAGCCATCGGTGTTCCGGCATATCGTCGTTCGTTGACATTTTCCTGACCCTGCGGGTGCCCTTGTACGGGACCACAACCCAAGGCGCGGTTAGGAAAGTCAGTTATCGGTCGGTTAAGGTGTCCACACACCCAACGGCGGCCCGCCCCGGCAATACGTCGTCAGGAAGCCGCCCTCACCGCTCCGGGCGCCGCCCTCGCCTCTTTCAGGCTGCACTCGATCAGCGCCCCCTC
Source organism: Bradyrhizobium sp. LTSP885 (assembly GCF_000938305.1). Taxonomy (GTDB): domain Bacteria; phylum Pseudomonadota; class Alphaproteobacteria; order Rhizobiales; family Xanthobacteraceae; genus Bradyrhizobium. Next base: position 74,943 of record NZ_JYMT01000011.1, on the reverse strand, counting down.
GATGGTGAACTTCGAGAACGGTGAAAGCGGCGTCGCGACCTGAAGTGGCGCGAAGAATTGCGAGTCGCCCGGGCTCTTCAGGAAGAAGCGGATGTGGCTGGCCGACAGCGCATCCCGCGACAGCCAGACGACGCCGGAGAACAGCGCGACGAGCATCTGGGCGTAGTCGCTGGTAGCGGCAAGGCCGAGGTCATAGATCGGCGAGACGTTGACGAAGCGCGCGCGCAAGGCAGGCGTCGGATATTTGCTCATCAGCAGACGCCTGACCTGGCAGACCGCGTGAACGCGCTCACCGTCGGTCAGATAATACAGGCCCTGACTATCCTCTTCCTTGGAGGTCAGCGCCTCCAGGGCGGCGAAGCCGCCGAAGGTGGCAAATTCCTCCCCGACGCCTTCAGCGTCCTTCTTCCACTGTGCCTTGATGTTGCGCCAGGACCGCTCGGGATCCTTGATTGGCAGAAGCCGCATGGTTAACCGGCGGTTAGCGCGAATACGTTTATCAAGCGATCTTATGTCGCAGGCCTTAAACTTTTGCTTACGGCGGTAGTCGGGTGCGTCGATTCATCCGCGCGCCCTCTGCCGGTCGCTTGACGCGGGGCGCCCGCGCACGGGGCCAGATGGATATTCCACCCATGGCATGGTCAGATGCCAACGCTGATGTGACCGGGGTCTTGCCGTTCGATGGATGCACTCACCCTGTTCGGATTGTTCGCCGTGAGCATGATGCTCGTCTGCTATGCGGCCGAAGAGCGCAGCCCGTGGTTCATCCTCGCATTCGCGGTCGCGTGTGCGCTTGGCTCGATCTACGGATTCCTGCAGGGTGCTTGGCCATTCGGCCTGGTCGAAGCGGTCTGGGCCGTCGTCGCCGCGCGCCGATGGCTGATGCGTCGCGGCACAGCCAGCATGTAACGTTATAGTATTCGCGACAATTCTGTCGTGCGCTTGCGCTTGAATGCGCGGGAGTGCGGCGCTAACTAGGGCGCATGGGCGCTTCATCGGCCACGACTCAGTCTTCCTCACACAAAGCAGCATCGCGCCGATGGCGCGGTCTGCTCGCGGGATTGATTTCGCTGGCACTGGTGCTGTCCTTCTTCCATGGCTGGATGTCCGACGGCGACGACGACGCAGGATTTGCCGTGTCCATCGCGCAGTCGATCGACGACACCGGTGGCAAGGCTCCAACCCACCCGGCATCGCTGCACGGCGATCACTGCCTGACCCACGTTGCCTCCGTCGCGCCGCAGGACACCGTGGTTGCCATCGCGTATGCGCCGCATGCCTATGGCGACGTCAGCATGGGCCTGCCGGCATCGGCCGACCACCTCTCTCCATTCAAGCCGCCACGCGCCTGATCTGATCGGCATCACCGGTCGCGTCTCGCTGCCATCAGGCAGCGAGCAGGTTTCCGCACATATCGATGTTGCGACAGCGCAAGGCCATTGGCCTGCGCTCGCGGAGAGACGCAGATGAAACGGATTGTTCTATTTTCCGCCGGTGTCGTCGCCGGCATTGGGCTCGTCGTTCTGGCAGAGGCATGGGCCGGATGGCCAATGCCCGTCCCGGCTACGACGCAGCAGACGGCCACGGCGAAGTCGCGGAAGGTCGAGGCCGGGCATCAGGCGCCGGGACACATTGAATCAGGACACATTGAGCTGAACGAAGACCAGATTCGGGAAGCCGGCATTACGCTCGCGCTAGCCAGCGGCGGCATGCTGAAACGGCATTTCCTTGCGCCGGGATCGCTGATCCCCGATGCCGATCACATCGGCCGCGTGTCGGTGCGCGTGCTGGCGACGGTCGCGGAACTGCGCAAGCGGCTCGGCGACAGCGTCGAGAAGGGCGAGATCGTCGCCACCATCGAGAGTCGCGAGGTGGCCGATGCCAAGAGCGAATACCTCGCCGCACGGCTAACCAATGACCTGCAGCAGACGCTCTATGCCAGGCAGAAGACGCTGGTCGAGAGCCGCATTGTGTCGGAGAACGAGTTCCTGCGCACGCGGCTGACCGCGAACGATGCCCAGATCAAGCTGGACGGCGCGCGGCAGAAATTGTTTGCGCTGGGCCTGTCGGAAGGCGAGATCGCCGACCTGCCGAGCCAGCCCCCTGAAAGCCTGCGCAAGCAGTTCCTGCGCTCGCCGATCTCGGGCCGCGTCTCGGAGCGGCGCGTCGATCTCGGCGGATTGATTGGCCGCGAGGGCCAGGAGAGTGAGCTCTTCGTCATCGTCAATCTCGACGACATCTGGGTCGATCTTGCCGTCTCACCAGAAGACATCGGCTCGGTTCGCGAAGGCGTTCCGGTCAGGATCCGCGCCATCGGCAGCGAGGATGAAGCCGTCGCAGACGTGATCTTCGTCAGCCCCCTGCTTGATCGCGAGACCCGCAACGCGCGCGTCATCGCGACCATGTCGAACAGGGAGCATCGCTGGAAGCCCGGCACGTTCGTCACGGCGGAGGTCCCCCTCACAGGTGCGCCATCGCTGGTGATCGTGCCGAAAAAGGCGCTGCAGACCATCAAGGGCACGCCGACCGTCTTCGTGCGCCAAGCCGACGGCTTCGAAGCGAGGTCGGTGCGCACCGGCCGGGAAGACGACGATGATGTCGAGGTCCTGGCCGGTCTTGCCGCCGGCGAGACCATCGCGCTGGAAAACACCTTCACCCTGAAGGCCGAACTCGAGAAGGACGATGCGGAGCACGATCATGATTGAGCGCATCATCGCCCTTGCGATCGAGCGTCGCTGGGTCGTCGTCACCCTCGCCGCCATCCTGATGCTGCTCGGCGGCATCGCGCTGACCAGGCTGCCGATCGACGCGGTGCCTGACATCACAAACAAGCAGGTCCAGATCAACACCACGGCGCCGGCACTGTCGCCGACGGAGATCGAGAAACAGGTCACCTTCCCGATCGAGACCGCGCTGGCCGGAGCGCCGGGACTGGAGAGCACGCGGTCGTTGTCGCGCAACGGCTTCTCGCAGATCACGGCTGTATTCAGCGAGGCGACCGACATCTATTTCGCCCGCCAGCAGGTCGGTGAGCGTCTGACCGAGGTCCGCACGCGTCTGCCGCAAGGCATCGAGCCGCGGATCGGTCCGACCTCGACCGGCCTTGGCGAAATCACCATGTGGACCGTCCACTTCTCCGGGCAACCCGTGCCAACCGACGGCATGCCGGGCCTGCAAAGCGACGGCCGTTTCCTCACGGCGGATGGCCAGGTCCTGCGAAGCGATGTCGAGAAGGACGCCTATCTGCGCACGGTGCAGGATTGGATCATCAAGCCGCAGATCAAGATGGTGCCGGGCGTTGCCGGTATCGATTCGATCGGCGGCTATCTCAAGCAGTACCAGGTCCAGCCTGATGCGGCGAAGCTGATCGCGCTCGGCCTGACCTTTGCCGACGTCGCCAAGGCCATCGAGGGCAACAATGTCAGCCGCGGCGCGCGCTATATCGAGCGCAACGGCGAAGGATTTGTGGTGCGGTCCGGCGGCCGCATCGAGACCGTCGACGAACTCGGTGCCGTCGTCGTCACCACCCGCGGCGGCGTCCCGGTCCGGATCCGCGATATCGCGACGGTGTCGATCGGCGGCGAGACCCGCACCGGCAGCGCCAGCGAGAACGGCCGCGAGGTTGTGATCGGCACGGCACTGATGCTGATCGGCGCCAACAGCCGGACAATCTCAGCCGCCGTCGAGCGGCGGCTGCGTGCCATCGCGCCGTCATTGCCCGCGGGTGTCGAGGTCAAGACGGTGCTGGATCGCACCCAGCTGGTCGATGCGACCATCGGCACGGTGGCCCGAAACCTGACCGAAGGCGCACTCCTCGTCATCGCGGTGCTGTTCGTGCTACTGGGCAATTTCCGAGCGGCGCTGATCACGGCGCTGGTGATCCCGGTCGCCATGCTGATGACCGCCATCGGCATGTGGCAGGGGCGGATCAGCGCCAATCTGATGAGCCTCGGCGCGCTGGACTTCGGCCTGATCGTCGACGGCGCCGTCATCATCACCGAGAACAGCCTGCGCCACCTCGCCGACAAGCAGCAGGCGCTCGGCCGCGTCCTCACCCGTGACGAGCGGCTCGCCACGGTGCGTGCCTCAGCCGTAGAAATGGTCCAGCCAACCCTTTATGGACAGGCCATCATCCTGCTGGTCTATGTGCCGCTGCTCACCTTCACCGGCGTCGAAGGCAAGATGTTCGAGCCGATGGCGCTGACCGTGATCCTCGCGCTCGCCGCCGCCTTCGTGCTGTCGCTGACGCTGGTTCCAGCGCTGATCGCACTCGCCATCACCGGCCGCGTGCAGGAGAAGGAAAACCGCCTCGTTGCGGCGTTGAAGGGCCGGTACCATCCGTTGCTGCTACGCGCGGTCGCAACGCCCGTGCCGGTGATTGCGGTTGCGGTCGTGCTGTTCGCGGCCGCTTTGTTCGGCTTCAGTCGCCTGGGCCAGGAGTTCATCCCCTCGCTCGACGAGAAGAACATTGCCATGCACGCGCTGCGGATTCCCAGCACCGCGTTGTCGCAATCGCAGGCGATGCAATTGTCCGTCGAGAAGACCGTTAGCCGCTTTCCGCAGGTGTCGTTCGTCTTCTCCAAGACCGGCACTGCGGAAGTGGCGAGCGATCCGATGCCACCCAACGCATCCGACACCTTCATCATCCTGAAGCCGCGCGCGCAATGGCCGGATCCGTCGATGACCAAGGAGCGGCTGATCGAGGAGATATCCAAAGCGGTCGGCCGGTTGCCGGGGAACGTCTACGAATTCACCCAGCCGATCCAGATGCGCTTCAACGAACTGATCGCCGGAGTTCGCGGCGATATCGCGGTCAAGGTGTTCGGCGACGAGTTCGAACCGATGCTGAAGGCCGCCAACGAGGTTGCGTCTGCGCTACGCACGGTGCGGGACGCGACCGACGTCAAGGTCGAGCAGGCCGGTGGCCTCCCCGTGCTCGAGATCAAGGTCGACAAGGCGGCAATCGCCCGCCGTGGCCTCAGCGTCTCGGCCGTGCAGGATGTGATCGGCGCCGCAGTCGGCGGCCAGGACGCCGGCGTCGTGTACGAGGGCGACCGCAGCTTCGACATCGTGGTTCGGCTGCCGGAAAGCGTGCGCTCCGATCTCGAGGCGCTGAGCAACCTGCCGGTCGCGTTGCCGAAGGCGACGCCGAACTCAGCCGTGCAGAGCCTGCCGCTCAACCGCGTGGCGAAATTTTCCTTCACCGAAGGACCGAACCAGATCAGCCGCGAGAACGGCAAGCGCCGCATCGTGGTCACGGCCAATGTCCGCGGCCGCGACCTCGGCTCGGTGGTCGAGGATGCACAAGCCAAAGTGGCGCAATCGGTGAAGCTGCCGCCGGGCTACTGGATGATTTGGGGCGGCCAGTCCGAAAACCTGGCCGCGGCCCGCCAACGCCTCGGCATCGTCGTGCCAGCCTGCTTTGCGATGATCTTCCTGTTGCTGCTTGCGGCCATGGGCTCGGCGCGCGACGCGCTCCTGGTGTTCAGCGCCGTGCCGCTGGCGCTGACCGGCGGCGTCGCCGCGCTTTGGCTGCGCGGCATGCCGTTCTCGATCTCGGCTGCGGTCGGCTTCATCGCGCTGTCGGGCGTCGCCGTGCTGAACGGGCTGGTGATGTTGAGCTACATCCGCCAATTGCGCGAGCAAGGCGTGCCGATGCTGTCAGCGATCGAGCAAGGCGCCCTGACCCGCTTCCGGCCCGTCGTGATGACCGCGCTGGTTGCTTCGCTGGGCTTCGTCCCGATGGCGTTCGCCACCGGCACCGGCGCCGAGGTGCAGAAACCGCTCGCCACCGTCGTGATCGGCGGCCTGATCAGCGCAACCCTGCTGACGCTCGCCGTGCTGCCGGCGCTGTATGCGCGGTACGGTCATGCCGGTCATGGTGCGCGCAATGAGAGCACGGCTGTTCAGCCCGCGGAATGACGGCTTGTTGGGCGGCGCTCGGTTGGAAAAACTGGGGCTATTGGCGCGCCGGGAAGGCACTGTAACAATTCTGTCATGTGACAAAACTAAACGAGGACGGCGGCGACCAGCCGCGGGCTGCTTTTCATGGGGAAATCATAAATGCGTCGCGCCATTGCACTGTTGTCCGCCAGCATGATCGCGTTGTCGGCGGGGGCCGCCTCGGCGCAGAACGCCAAACCCCGCAACCTCATCCTGTTCGTTCCGGACGGCCTGCGCGGCGGCATCGTGACGCCGGAAACCGCACCTGCGATGGCCGCGATCCGCGACAAGGGTGTGCATTTCAAGAATTCGCATTCACTGTTTCCGACCTTCACGATGGCGAACAGCTCGGCGCTGTCGACCGGGCATTATCTCGGCGACACCGGCACCTTCTCCAATACGATCTATACCGGCTACAGCTCGGTGCCGGCCGGCGACACGGTCGTTCCCTTCATCGAGAATGATGCTGTGCTTGCCGACATCGACGATCATTTCAACGGCGACTATCTCAACGAAGAGACGCTGCTGAAGATGGCCCGCCGCGAGGGCTTCAGCACGGCAGCGATCGGCAAGGTCGGCCCGACGCTGCTGTTCGACCACACCGATCGCGGCAAGAACACCATCGTGATCGACGATTCCACCGGCGGCAAGACCGGCGTTCCGATCTCCGACGAGATGAAGGACGCGCTGACCAAAGCCAATTTGCCGCTGGCCACCCCCGGCCGCGGCGACAATGCCAAGGCCGGCGATGCCGTGACACCCGGCACGACGGTCGCCAACGTTGCGCAGCAGGCCTACACGGCCGACGTCGCGACCAAGGTCGTGCTGCCGATGTTCAAAACGCGCAACAAGCCGTTCGTGCTGGTGTTCTGGTCGCGCGATCCCGACGGCAGCCAGCACAACACCGGCGACAGCCTCAACACCATCACCCCCGGCATCAACGGCCCGACCTCGCTGGCCGGCATCAGGAACGCCGACAACAATCTGGCGCAGCTGCGCAAGGCGCTCGACGAGCTCGGGCTTTCCGCCACCACCAACATCATCGTCTCCTCCGACCACGGCTTCTCGACCATATCGAAGGAGAGCAAGACCAGCCCCTCGGCCAGGATCGCCTACGACGACACGCCGAAGGATTTCCTGCCCATGGGATTCCTGGCGATCGATCTCGCCAAGGCGCTGAACCTGCCGCTATACGATCCGAACGACAAGAACGCGAAGGTCGCCGACAATGCCCACCCCAAGGCCGGCAATGGCGTGCTCGGCCAGGATCCGGCCAAGCCTGATGTCGTGATCGCGACCAATGGGGGCTCGGACCTGATCTATCTGCCGAACCGGGACAAGAAGCTCACCGACCGCGTCGTCAAGGCGCTGCTCGAGCAGGACTATATCAGCGGGCTGTTTGTCGACGACAAGCTCGGCAAATTCCCCGGCACGCTGCCGATGTCGAACCTCAATCTGAAGGGCAAGGCGACGACGCCGAACCCGTCGATCGTGGTCAATTTCCGCTCGTGGTCGAGCGGCTGCGAGATCCCGACCAACTGCTCGGTGCAGATCGCCGACACCGTGCTGCGCCAGGGCCAGGGCATGCATGGCAGCTTCAGCCGCGGCGACACCTACAACTTCACCGCGGCGATCGGCCCGGACTTCAAGTCCGGCTATGTCGATCCGCTTCCGGTCAGCAACGCCGATGTCGGCATCACCGCGGCCCAGCTGCTCGGCCTGCGCGCCCCGAACAATGGCGGGCTGACCGGCCGGGTGATGTCGGAGGCGCTGCCGAACGGCATCGTCCCGAAGATGGCGGACGGCACCCTCACCTCGAAGCCTTCGGCCAACGGCTTGCGGACCGTGATCAAGTTCCAGCGCGTGCTCTCGACCCGCTATTTCGACGTCGCCGGGTTCCCGGGGCGGACGCTCGGGCTCGAGGCCGACGACAAACAGAAAACGGCGGGGAAGTAACCCCCGCCGCTCTCAAGAAGATCTTGCGATCGGGATGATGGCTTACATCATCCCGATATCGAACACGTTGGGCAGCTGCGTCGCGAGCGGCAGCGCGGTCGCGCCGACCAGCGTCGCAACCATGGCCGCCAGCGCATGACCGGCGCGGCGCTTGCCGCGCATCTGGCTTGCGATCCACTCCAAAACCTTGGTGTCGATCTTGGTCGCCCGCGCCGGCGCCCAGCCCTCGATGTCGGTGTCGGGTGACAGCGCCACCGCGCGGGGCGGCACCGGCAGGCCGGACTCGGACGCGGCATGATGCGCGACCGCCTTGGCGAGCAGGTCGTCGAACCGGCCGTCATCGCTACGCTCGGCGGCGGCCTCGTCGATCTGGAACAGCGCCTCGACCTCGGCCCGGCTGATCGGCTGATCCGCGACGGCGTCAGCCGTCAGGATGCGCGCGCACCATTTGGCGTCATCGGCATCGAGCGACCGGGAGAAATGGATACGGCCCTTGGTGGTCGGGCCTTCGCCGGTAATGACGCCGTCGCGCACGATGGTCAGTGCATGGGCGGCGGTGCTGCGGCAGGAGGGTTGCAACGCACCGCTGAGAGCCTCAGCGGTCTTGGTACTTGGGGCGGACATAGTGTGACTTTCAATTCCTATTCTTAGGCCAGCTTTTCCATGCGGGCGTAAACGAGTGGTTAATGATTCGGAACTTGTGTTCCGAGATTTTTAGATGGTTGCTATTTGGTCGCTGTGATCACTGTCACGGTTCGGTCGTATAGCAGCCGGCACCGGTGAGATGGCGGTCATAAAAGGCATTATCTGGGCATTTCCAAGCTTTTACTGTCGCAGTTGTTATTTCGTCGCAGGGGCAAGGATCAAAACAAGTTGCTCCGTATTCCTCTCCACGGGGAAGGATTTCGCCTTTTTCGTCGCCCGGTTCACTTGTGCCTCGCTGCCTCGTATAGTGACGGCGACGCTTCGAAATCAGATTAATCAGCAACTTCAATAGCATGAGGTAAGATCATGGCACTTCAGATTGGCGCGACGGCCCCTGACTTCGAAGCCCAGACCACCGAGGGCAAAATTAAGTTCCACGACTGGATCGGCAGCAGCTGGGCACTGCTGTTCTCCCACCCGAAGGACTTCACCCCGGTCTGCACCACCGAGCTCGGGGCGCTCGCCCATCTCAAGCCTGAATTCGACAAGCGCGGCGTCAAGCTGCTCGGCCTGTCGGTCGACCCGGTCGACCGCCACGCCAAATGGGCCGAGGACATCAAGGAGAGCCAGGGCGCCGCACCGAACTATCCGATGATCGGCGACACCGATTTCAATGTGTCGAAACTCTATGACATGCTGCCGGCCTCGACCTCCGGCGACCCCCTCACCCGCACCGCCGCCGACAATTTGACCGTTCGCAATGTCTTCGTCATCGGCCCGGACAAGAAGATCAAGCTGGTGCTGGTCTATCCGATGACCACTGGCCGGAACTTTCAGGAGATCCTGCGCGTGATCGACTCGCTGCAGCTGACCGCCAAGCATCGCGTCGCCACCCCCGCCGACTGGAAGCAGGGCGAGGACGTGATCATCGCGGGCTCGGTCAGCGACGACGAGGCCAAGACGATCTATCCGGACGGCTGGAAGTCGCCGAAGCCTTATATCCGGATCGTGCCGCAACCGAAGTAACGGCAGGCACGTAACGTAGGGGTGACACCCACTCAGCCGATCATCGTCTGGTTCCGCGACGACCTGCGGCTGTCGGATCACCCGGCCCTGCACGAAGCAGCCAGCCGCGGTGTGCCGGTAACTTGTCTCTATGTGCTGGACGAAGAAAGCCGCGCACTGAAACCACCGGCCGCGCGCCCCCTCGGGGGCGCGGCGCGCTGGTGGCTCGCGCAATCGCTGCGCGCACTCGGCAACGATCTCGCAACGATCGGCGGATCGCTGGTGCTGCGCAAGGGACCGGCGGCGAGCGCGATCGCCGCGCTGGCGCGCGAAGCCAATGCCAACGCCGTGTTCTGGAACGACATCGCGCAGGCGCCGCATCAAGCCGTTGCCGGGGATGTTGAGGCCGCGCTCGCAAGTAACGGCATCTCTTCGCAAATCCTCCCGGGCGACCTGCTCGTCGAACCCAAGGCGATCCGGAACAAGGAGAACCGCGGCCTTCGCGTGTTCACGCCTTTCTGGCGGCGCGTGCAAGGGCTCGGCGATCCACCCAAGCCGTTGCCGGCGCCGAAGAAGCTCATATCCGTTCCCGGCATCGCGAGCGAGGCCGTCAGCGACTGGGCGCTCGAGCCGACGCGGCCCGATTGGGCCGGCGGCCTCCGCGAGAGCTGGCGTCCCGGCGAGGCCGCGGCGCAGGCGCAGCTCAAGGCATTCCTCGATGATGGTATCAGCGGCTACAGCGGCGACCGTGACCGGCCTGACCGCGACGGCACCTCGCGCCTGTCGCCGCATCTGCGCTTCGGCGAGATCAGCCCGCGCCAGGTCTGGCACGCCGCCCGCTTCGCCGCCGCCGAGCACCCTCGCCTTGTCGGCAACGTCGACAAATTCCTCAGCGAACTCGGCTGGCGCGAATTCTGCCGCCATCTGCTGTTCGACGTCCCCGATCTGGCCGATCGGAACCTGCAGGCGCATTTCGACGGCTTTCCGTGGAAGCGCGACGCCAAGGCGCTCAAGGCCTGGCAGCGCGGCCGGACCGGCTATCCGATCGTCGACGCCGGCATGCGTCAGCTCTGGCACACCGGCGTGATGCACAACCGGGTGCGGATGGTGGTGGCCTCGTTCCTGGTCAAGCATCTCCTGATCGACTGGCGCGCCGGCGAACAATGGTTCTGGGACACGCTGGTTGATGCCGATGCCGGCTCCAATCCCGCCAACTGGCAATGGGTCGCGGGTTCTGGCGCCGATGCCGCGCCCTATTTCCGCGTCTTCAATCCGATCCTGCAGGGCGAGAAGTTCGATCCTGACGGTGGCTATGTCAGGCGCTGGGTGCCGGAGCTCACTCGCCTGCCCGACAACCTGATCCATCAGCCCTGGACCGCGACGCCGATCGAACTCGCAAGCGCCGGCATCGAACTCGGCAAGACCTATCCGCAGCCGATCGTCGATCACAAGCAGGGCCGCGAGCGCGCGCTGGCCGCCTACGCCAAGATCCGCGGCAAGGACTAAGCGCGACGATTGACCAGCAGCACCGCCCCTGCGCAAGCGGCCATGCCCACGATCGCGACAGTGTCGAGCCGCTCGCCGAACAGCACATAGGCCATCAGCGCGGTCACCGCCGGCACCAGATAGAACAGGCTCGCGACCGAGGTCGCGGCATGGTGGCGGATCAGCCAGTACAACAGCCCGATCGAACCGATCGACAGCGCAAACACCAGCCACGCCAGGCCCAGGATGAATTCGCCGGTCCAGTGCACGACATTGGCTTCGAACAGCCATGCGCCGATCGCAAAGAAGATCGTGACCGCGATGTACTGCACGAGATTGCCGGCGCGCCAGTCGATCGCGTTGCAGTAGCGCCGCTGATAGAGCGTGCCGAGCGTGATGCTGATCAGCGAGACGCCGGAAGCGAACCAGCCCCAGCCCGCCTCGCCCGTCATCGGCCGGTTGTGCAGGATCAAGACGACACCGGCGAGACCGAGCACAAGCCCGCCCCATTGCAGCGGCGTGACGCGCTCCCCTAACCAGCGGTTGGCAATCGTCGAGGTCAGGATCGGCTGCAGGCCCGGGATCAGCGCCGACAGCCCGGCCGGTATCGAATGCGCGATCGCGATTGCGGTGCCGCCGAGATAGATGCCATGCACCAGGATGCCAGCCACCGCGCTGTGCATCACGCCGGTCCAATCAGGCCATTTCGGCCGCGCGACCGCGGCGATAACAGCCATCACCACCACCACGAGCGCCATCCGGATCGCCAGATAGGTCAGCGGCTCGGCATTGTTGATGACGTATTTGGTGGCGATGAATCCCGTGCTCCACAGCACGACAAAAATCGCCGGTGCCAGACGAGCGGCAGTTTCCTCGAAGCTTTTGTTCATTTGCGGCCGTCATTGCCTGAAGATGTGGCGGCGGGCAATCGCGATTTTTTGCGGGGCGTGATGCGAGGCGATGCTCTGACCAGGTTGGTGCTGTCGTCGCCCGGCTTGTCCGGGCGATCCAGTATTCCAGAGACGTCAGTGATTGAGTCGATGCGCCGCGGCGTACTGGGTCGCCCGGTCCATGTGCGCAATTGCGCACAGGCCGGGCGATGACACTGTGGATGGGGACGCAGCTCCGCATTCTCGCGACATGATTCGCCCGAGCTTTGCTCTTCGTTCCGCCCTCTCTAAGCAGAGGGCGCAGGGAAAGCCGGGTGCACGCTGCACCCGCGGTCTCGTGTGCAAGAGTAGAAAAGGAAACGCACACGAGCATACAGGTCCAGCGGAGGCACTCCGGCTTTCCCTGCGCGATGGGTTACGGCTTATACGTGCTCTCCCCGGCGAGACTAGGCTTGCTTGTCACCGCCATCAGCACGGGGCGTAGCCTCTTGCTGATAGGACACCTACCACTGGGGGCGTCAGGCCTGCACGACTTCGCTGTCCGCTTCACGCGCTCTCGTCAGTTGCGCAATCAGCGTCCACCGCATCCCACCGCGCGTTCGTGACGTGCGCTCGCCCCTCAATCGGGTGGGACGGGGAGATTCATACACTGAGTTGCGCTTCTGATAAAGCGAAATATTTTCGCACAAGGGCTTGCGCCGTCGGGCAACTCAGTGATTGGCGGGTGGACTTCAAACAGACCCTGCAGAGCCGCTTCGCGAAAGCGAGGGCTCGCTCCGCCAGTCACGGCAACGTTGCTCCGAAGAACCCTTCCGAGGAACCCTTGCACATTGCGGCATCTTGTTTGCCCGGATAGGCTCGTGGTATCTCGCGAACATCGGCTGCGGCTATCCCGATACCACGTGCGGGCGATCTGTCGCCGCCGATGCCGACGGCCCACAACAAGGCACAAGAAGCCGGCTGGAAACATGGATCAAGTGACATTGGTGGTCGTTCGGGCGGTCGAAAGTGGCGCGACGACGACGAAACGCATTATTGACGCGACCGGACTGTCCCGACTCAAGGTCGAGCGTGCATTGAGCGCGCTGGAAAAGCAGAAGCTGCTGTTTCGCGAGGGCCAGGGCGCATGGGCCATTGGGATACCGCCGTCGACACCGAGCGTCCGGCAGTGTGGAACATGCACGCTGTGCTGCAAGGTGCTCGAAGTGACCGATCTCGGGAAACCGGTGAACACGGTCTGCAACCATATTCGGACCGGCGGAGGCTGCGAGATCTACGATCAGCGTCCGCGACAGTGCCGGTCGTTCAGCTGCGCCTGGCTGCAAGGGCATTTCGATGACGATTGGTTCCCCGAGACGACTGGCATCGTCCCGCATTTCAGCCTGGATGCGCTCAACATCCAGGTCGATCTCGACCATCCCGACCGCTGGCGCGAGGAGCCCTACTTCAGCAAATTGTGCGAATTGTCGCTCAATGGCCTCAAGGCGAACGCATCCCGCAATTACGCCACCCTCGTCATCGTTGGCTCCGACAAATACCTCATGCTTGGGCGGACCATCGTCCCCGATCCAACGCTGTTCGGTACCGCCTTCGTGCCGATTACGCACGATACGTTCCGCTACTGGAAGGCGAGGTCGCTGGAGCATCTGCAGCGGTTGAACGATCGCGTCATGGAGATCCAGCGTATCCACCAGGAACTTGGGTATTGCGCCATCCCCGATGACGACGACCCTCACCCGCCCTATCGCCCCGCCCTTCTCCAAAAGTCGACAGAGCTGCGTGAAGTGCCCGCGAGATGACCGTGCCTGAACCATCCGCCCGGTGCGCTACGATCGATTGATCGCGACGCGTTTTCCTAGCGCGAACCGGTATCCACTTCGCTTGAAAACGCTTTAGTCTGTGACATTGTCACGCCGCCAGTCAGGCCACGGAATCGCCCAATGCCCACCAACGACAAACTGACCCTGAAATTTCGCTGTCCGCGAGAACTCGAAGGATATCTTCCGCGGCCGGTGCCGGCCGCCCAGGGCGTTCCCGACTGGCTCAAGGCGATGCCGGCGAAAGCCTTCAGCTCGATCAACCTGCGCGACGAGGAAACCGTCAAGCGGTGCCCGCCGTTCGTCGACGCCATGACCCACGGGTTTCTGCTACCGCTGATCTGCGACTTGAAGGTCGAGAACGGAGAGATCACCTGGGACAATGATATCCCTCCGGGAGGAGAACTCGATTTTCCGCGCTCGCCAATCGGATTCCACGATCCAGGTCAGGTCACCGGCACGCCGATTTTCGACGCCGGGCGCTTCTTCATGAAATTCCACAATCTGTGGGCCATCGAAGCCCCGGAAGGGTATGCGGTCTACTTCACGCACCCTGCCAATCGCTTCGATCTGCCCTTCACCACGCTCACCGGGTTGGTCAATTGCGACGTTTATACCGATACCTGGGTGCACTTCCCTGCGCACTGGCATGACAGGAATTTCAGCGGCGTCCTCCCGAAGGGCACGCCGATCGCGCAGTGTATTCCCGTCAAACGAGACAGCTGGACCGCGCAGACGTCTGTCTTCACGGCGGAAGAAACCAAGCGGGTTCACGAATTCCGAAATGAGCTGGGGCGGCAGCACGATCTCTACCGGAAGAATTTCAGACCCTAGATTCTTGCGCTGACGCGTTTCGCCTTGCTCGCAAGGAAGCCGCTTCTCGGGATCGTGCTTGAGCTGTTCAAGACGATTCTCCCCCAAGGAATTTCGCAACCGCGCTCATATCGAAAAAGAAGCGGCCATGCGATGACGCGGCAAGCACGTAGGCGGCACGGCCAAGCAAATGGGGTCGGCCCTTCATGACTACGCGGAGCGCCGCCTCGGCGGCGTCGCGCTCTCCCTTCTCCATGAGACAGGTGGCGAGGTTGGCACGGGTCAAGCCGTCGTCCGGACGCAGCGCGAGTGCGTGCCGGTAGGCATCCGCAGCAGCGGTATAGTCTCCCTCAAGGAGCAGCACCCGGCCAAGTTCGCTCAGGATATCGGTGCGTCCGGGCGCAGCGTCACGCGCGACAGTCAGGATGTCGCGAGCCTTGGCACGCTCGCCGTTCTGCTGCAGCAGGCGTCCGAGGTCGAGCTTCAGGTCGACGCTCTCAGGGGCCAATTCGACGCCGTCTTGCATGGTCTGGATGGCTTCATCGAAGCGTCCGGCTTTGGCAAGCTGACCTGCGAGTTCCTGAAAGGCGGGCAAATAAAGTGGGCGCCGCGCAGCGGTGCGCCGGAGTTGCTCGATGCCGTCAGGCGCCCGCCCGGAATCGCAGAGCGATGCACCAAGCAGGGTCTCGATTTCCCCGTCATTGCCGCGGCGTGCAACCCTTTCGAGCGGCGCAATCGCCTCGCCTGCCCGATTCTGGCCCCTCAGGGCGTGAGCCAGGATCAGCGCCGCATTCCGGTCGGTGCGGCTCGATTTCAGGATCTCGGTTGCAATCTTCTCCGCCAGACCGAACTGCTGCGTTCGCAGCGCCTGCGCGCCTTGTTGCAAGGCCTGAGCAAGAAGATTGTTTTGCCTGCCACTCACGAGAGAACTTCACCAAGATGGGATGATATCGGCGTTTAGCCTGCCATCCACCGAGCGTCCAAGCAACAGTCTCATGAAAGACGCGACGCGCGAGACGGCTCGCCCTACCACTCGTCTGGACAGGGATCGACGATCTTCCAGAGATCGACGCCGTTCTTGATCTTCTTCATCTCGGTGGTGAGGCCGCCATTGCGGCGGATCCAGTCCTTCACCGTGTCCGGGTAATAGGACATCAGGTCGGAAGTGCCTTCCATGCTGGTGACCTTGATGCCGAAGGTGAAGGCCTTGTCGTAATAGGCCTGGTGAAACCCGAGGCTGGCCTTCGGCGTCACGCAGATCTTGTTCATCGGCACGATGCCGAACACCAGCGTGCAGGCGGAATTGCAGATGCCGTCGATGACGACGCGCTCGCCGCGCTCCTTGATGCGCTTGTACTTGGCCTTGTACTCCTCGACATAGCCGCCATGGTCGCGCGTGATGTGCAGATCCGCCCGCGCAGGCGCGGCAGCCAGAACGAGAAACAGCAAGGCAAGGGGCGTGATGCGCATGGAACGTTCGAAACCGAAATGCCTGGTCAGGATGGGTCGGCCCGGACGGACCTCACCCCAAGACTCTGGCCGGACTGTGTTGGCAATCGGTTAAGCATCCGCAAAAAGGCGAATTTTGGCGCGCTGTGACTGATTTCCCGCAGCTTTCCGCCCAATTCCGGGTTAAATGAACCATGGAGCGGCCCAAATGGCCGATTCCAGCGTGATGCCCGGAGGCCGCCAATGACCAAGATCCAGCTTTTTGCCGCGTTCGCCGTTGCCATGGCAGCCTCTGCCGCCGTGGCCTTCACCCCGGCCGTCGCGGCCGACCTCTCCGCCTACCCGCACCACCGGCATCACCACTATCGGCACGCCTATTGGGGCCTGCCCTACCACATCAGCTATCTGCACAATTACGGCCCCGGCCCGGACGCGGGCACCTTCGCCTTTTACGACGGCCCCTCGACCAGCAAATGCTACCAGAGCTCGGCCGCCTATATCGGCCAGGACCGCCGCCGGCATCCCTGCTTCTGAGGGCGGAAAAGCGGCGGGAGACGGCGCGGACACCGCATCGGTGGACACGCGCCGGGGCTGCTGGCCCTCGCAAGCCAAGTCTGATAATCGACCCACACGCGCTCGTAGCTCAGCTGGATAGAGCATCGGATTTCGATTTATTTTTTGCACCGATTCATGGTGCTACATGGCGCACGTCGAAATGCAAGTTATCCTTTATTTGCAGGCATAACTCGCTCATAGTGCTCACGCGCGTAACACCACAGCACGCGCGATTGCTGAGCCAAAAAGAGCCAAATGCCTACCGCGCGCCTCACCGATTTGACCGTGCGTTCGCTTCCCGCGGGCACGCATTTTGACGAGACGACACCTGCCTTTGGCATCCGAGTCGGCAAGCATCGCCGCACGTGGATTGTCATGCGAGGCCAGGAGCGACGGCGCATCCGGATTGGCCACTACCCTGCCGTCAGTCTTGCCGACGCCCGGAAGGAGGCCAAGCGGCTCCTTGCTGCGACGCCCCTAAGCGGTCAGCGGGTGACCTTCGGCGAGGCCTACGAGATCTTCAAAACGGACTACATCGCCCGCCGGAAGGCGCGTACCCAGCGGGACTACCGCAGGATGATCGAAACGCACTTCCTCCCAACGCTCAAGCCGAAGCGTATGGACGCGGTTACCCCGTTTATGCTTTCGGCCATCACAGACCCCTTGATCGATACCCCCAGCGAGCAGGCCCACGCCTTGGCCGTCTGCCGGATATTCTTCCGCTGGGCTATCCGGCCACAGCGGCGATACATCACCGTCAACCCGCTTGAAGGGATGCAGATTGCGAAGTCTAAGAAGCGCAAGCGCATCCTGACGGACGAGGAGCTGCGAACCGTTTGGCATGCCGCCGGCCAGACTGAAGGAGAGTTTGGAGAAATCGTCCGGTTGCTCATCTTGATGGGTCAACGCCGCAGCGAGACCGGAGCGTTGGCTAAACTCCACTACTCTCACAATCAGCAAACCGTGACGCTTCCCGGCGAACTTACCAAAAACAACCGGGTGCACACCTTCCCAGTCGGGCCAATGGCCTCGGCAATTATTCACAAGAAAGTTCAGGAGAACCGCGATAGTCCCCTGCTCTTCCCCGCTCGCGGGCCGGTGCGTGAGGGCGACCGACCTTTCAGCGGTTGGAGCAAATGCAAGAAGGCTCTCGACAAGACCGCCAACATTGCGCCCTGGACATTGCACGACCTACGCCGAACGTTTCGAACAAACCTCGGCCGCCTGAAAGTCCGCCCCGATATCGCGGAGCGGTTGGTCAACCACATCTCCGCTCGCACGGACATGGAAGACACCTACGACCTCTGGACGTACCTCCCCGAAATGCGCGAAGCGATGGAAAAGTGGGAAGCATTCGTCCAAGGCGTTTGCATCGACGTTCCGACATCACTTGCCGCGTGACCCGCACAAACTTCTGCGTTTGGACCGACGAACCTGACAAGCATTAAACGATGTCTCTGGCGCGCATTGAGGCCCCGTCCCTTCACCTTCGGCCAGTTGCTCGCGATCGCTTCGAAATTGCGTCTCTAATCGCCGCCGACATCAAACTATATTTCTCCCCAACGCACGGGGAGCAATTGGCTTATCGCAAGACAGACCTTATCGTGCAAGTTGTGTTATGCATATTGGACCGTGGCGAGCGAACGATTGGAGCCCGTCGTGGCCAGAATGCCGAAATACGAGAAGATCCGAAACAGGATGCTTCGAGAGAGGCTGGCCAAGCCGGTTGAGCCAAAGAAAAGTAAGCTTTGGGCGTTTATCAATAGCGGGATCGTCCTATGGCTTCTCTCGGCGCTGCTGCTGTCTGTCGGCGGCGGGTACGTCACAAACCACGCGCAATGTATGAAAGAGGCCGAACAGCTCATAAACCGCCAAAGCATGTTCATCCAAGAACTATATGGGCGCGAGCTTGCATTTAAGACAACAGTAGACGACGCGAAGACGGTTCAGAAGATTCCGTTCTTGCCCGGCAGTGATGGTTCGATTTGGCCCGAGCTTGCAAAGTTACAATACTTACAAGTCCTGCAGGAATTCGGCCTTCTCAATGGCCGCGTAGCTTACGATGACCTACCAGATGACTTCATTGCCAAGGCGAGAGCCAAATGGATTGAGTTCAACATCGCGAAACAGAATAAAATATCTGAGAATTTCGACAAATCTCAGCTGCCCGGGCCACAACCTAAAACCGATCCCGCCGTATTCTTCAAATTTCGAAAGCTTTTAGGTCAGCTCCAGTTCGAGGATCAATCTTTCCAACACGATCTCAATGCGGTTGCCTACTATTTCGAGCCCAATTGCACGGTTGTGAATACGTTTTTTCTGGCTCTGGGTTACAAACCACAAATCATGGCCGCGCGCGTATCTCCAGTTTACAAGGAGGAAACGTTTAAGCAGATTTTCAAAGACGCAATAGCGCGCATCTCAGCGCTTCAATCCGAACTTCATGCCGTTCTGTTGCAGCTTTACGGATAGAGTTCACGCTCTGACTCTATTCCGTTCTCAAAGAACGAATCGGGGTAGCGCGAAATCGGCGAGGCTGAGGTGTTAAGAGTTGGTGAAACACTTCCATCATGTGGCCTTATGCTCGATACGATATCTCAGCTCGTAAGCTTTGTAGTCACTGTCTCACTGACCGTCTTTGTGGCCAGGCGAGCTAAGCGTACTAGAAGTCGGGCTGTCGCAGTTGCTTGCGGAACCGGAGCTTCAATACTGCTCTCAGTTGTCAACGACTTCTCATTTACCTATGCGACCGCTGATTATGACCGGTCACTCGAATTGGTTCTGAGCCGGGCGCTGGTTTCAGCGGCCATCGGGATTATCGTTTCGTCTTTCGCAACTCGCCCATCATCAATGAAAAAGTCTTAGGCACCGCCACCTATCGCCGCAAGGTATGGGTTGAGGTTGAGGAGAATGACGAACCGAACGGTTATGGAAGAAACATACGATCTCTACACCTACCTCCCCAAAATGCGGGAAGCGATGGAAAAGTGGGAGGCATTCGTGCAAAGCGTTTGCGTGGACGCTTCGACATCGCTCGCAGCTTGATTGACGTTAGTTGATTGGCCAGTACCCGGATGAAGTCGAGGAGCTTGGCCTTGAACTGAACTATCTGCTCATCCGTGAAAGCAGTGTGAGCCCCCGCCCTAATTCTCTACAGGGGCAGTTTTTCTTGGCCACGGTACAACCCTTCTCAGGTTGGCAAAGCCTATTGCAATCGACCCAGCGGCTGCGACTCTTGGGCGAGCTGATTCTGTGGAGCATATCCCGTGATTGTTAGCGTCCTTGCCCTAGGTGAACCAGTTGCGCTGTTCAATAATCAGGACATGCACAATGTGGTTTCCTACCAGGTGCAGCAGGCACTGCAAGCCGTGCAGCAGATTCCTGCTGACACGTTCCTGAATACGCCTACCGAGGACATCGTCAGCGACCTGTCGAACAAATACAGCCTCACTCCGCCCACCCTTCGGATAGCGGATGCGTACGTTGATGGCCCGCATGAGGTCGAAATCAAATACCCGGATTACGGACGGGAGGTGCGTTTACGGGGTACGCTCTTGGCGCTCATTATCCCCTTCGATGGCGAAGGAAGCATGCTCTACATCAACCCGGGAAGGTGGGGCGGCGCAATCCGCGCTAATCTTCACAACAACAACATCATACTCGTCGTGCGAGGCGAAAATCTGCAGCCCGCTCACGTCAATGAGCAATTTAAGGTTAGATCCGACGAGATCGAGGAATATCTTGGCTACCAACGCGCAATGACAGACGAGCACCGCCAAAGTCTCCCAAATCGGCTACGGCCCGAAATCGAAGCGCGCAAACAGAAATTGCTTGATGCTCGGAAAATGGTGGCGGGGTTAGCCTTTCCGATTCGCACCAGGGCGGACACTCCAAAGACGTACGTTGCTCCGCTCGTCCGAAAGAAGATCGTGGCCGCGCTGCCCGCAACCTCGGCACCGTTTGAACCAGAGCCCGTTCTCGAAGAGGCGAACTACCAGGCCATTCTGAATATTGTCCAATCAATGGCGCTTGTGATGGAACGTAGCCCTTCCGCATTTGAAACTATGGGCGAAGAGAACCTGCGCCAGCATTTCCTTGTTCAGTTGAACGGTCACTTCGAAGGTGCGGCTTCGGGCGAGACCTTCAACTTTACAGGCAAGACCGACATTCTTATCCGGGTCAAAGACCGGAACATTTTTATAGCTGAGTGCAAATTCTGGGGAGGCGAGAAAAGCTTCCTCGCAACGATAACTCAGCTCCTAGATTATCTGAGTTGGCGTGACACGAAGACGGCCGTTTTGGTGTTCAACCGAAACAAGGACTTCTCGGGCGTGCTTAAAACGATAGAGACTTCTCTTACTAGCCATCCGAATTTGAAACACGGTCCCAAGAAGGAAGGCGCGAGCCGTTTCCGGTGCACCTTTGGCAATTCCAAAGACCCGCGTCGCGAGGTGATTGTTACCATCCTGGCCTTCGACGTTCCAACCTGAGTTCACCCATGCCCGATTTCACGATTGCCGATCGCGCCGACTTCCAGAAGATGGTTGATGCTCAAGTCGAGGAAACCCTTACCATCGAATACAAGGCATCCCCTGCCCTGACGCGGGACAGCAAAAATGTCCTGGAGCTTTGCAAAGACGTGTCTGCGATGGCCAATTCGGCGGGCGGCCAAATCATCTACGGGATAGAGGAAGATAAGAAAACCCATAAGCCCACGGCCGTCGATGATGGGGTTACCGATGAGAAAATCACCCGTGAATGGATGCATCAGATCCTTGGTTCTAACGTCCACCCTCGAATGGACGGCCTGACCGTCCAGCGCATTCCGCTAAGCGCAACGGGTTTTGGTTTCGTCATCACGGTCGAACCGACCCAAACCGGCCCACACCAGGCACCCGATAAGAAATACTACAAACGCTATGAGCTAGAAGCGGTCGCGATGGACGATTACCAGATCAAGGACATCATGCGGCGATCATCCACGCCAGACCTGCATGTTGGCCTGGATTTGGCGGGTAAAGACATCCTCATTGCCGACTTCACTGCGGGAATCAACCTTTCTAAGTCATTCCTGCTCGGTTGTATTATCACCAACGAGTCGCCTGCTCCTGCCTATCACGCCATTATTGACGTTCTCGTTGATGTTGCGCTCACAAATCCTTTTCAGGTCAACCCTTTCAAAAAATCCACGACCGTCGATCGCCCAAATACAAAACTAACGGTGTTCCGTCGCACGATCTCATCCCCGCCTGATGTGCCGATATTCCAAGAGGCAATTCATGAATCGCATTTTGGGCAGATCGCCCTCCAGGTACCGGAAAGTTCCAGAGTCAGCAGCATCTTCTATCTGGAGACGAATGTTCAGTCGCCGGGTTTTTCAAAACGGGAGGAGTGGGCAATTATGTGCAACAACGGGCGGCTTTCTCTAATCCACCCTGGACACCCCTTCATCCGAAAAGCCTAAAAGCCCTAAGGCCTCTTCATCGGCATCATCAACTTGTTCTCGCGCATCTCGTAACCGCAGCGAGCGAAAAACGCGAACGCGCCGATTAGAAGCACCCGCCAGCCTAATGATCTGCGGGTTTGTTTTTACCAAGATTACGGACGCACCCGTCGGGCTATTGCGATAATCACGACGATGACCACCGCGGCTCCGATAGCCCAGACACCGTCGGCGCTGATGGTGGCGCCCCAGAGGTTGACCAGAAGTTTGTCTGACATGACACAGCTCTCCATTTGAAAAACATGAAGAGCGAATCGGCTTTCTCAGGGGGTTTTGTCAGAAGTGGGTATTCGCCAAATCGTGTCAAATGACCGACATGCCAGCACTGAAATTGCTCACCTATTTCAAACTTGCTGGCACACCATTGACACACAATAGCGAACCCCTCCTCCCTATCCCGCTAATATCTTTCAGTTGTTGATCTTTTTGCGATTATTTTTCGCACCATGTCCCTTACCAGGGAACACGACGACCGCTGACATTTCCTAGCAAAATCAAAGGGCCGCGGTGTTACCTCGAGAGCGCGCACCTAAAAATAAAATCTGTTCATCCACCGTTACCGGCCGAAGATTGCCCTCTCGTACCGCGACATCGTCAGGATCGCCCGGACCCTGTCCACGTGGTCCATCTGCTCCCCCTACTTCGCCTCCAACGGCTTCTTGCCGAGACGGTAGAATTCGTCGTGGTGTAATTTGGGGGCAACCCTTCCGGCCCATGCCGCGGCCCAGCCGAACGGTCTCTCGAGTGATGTAGCGGGTGCATTCCAACCTGGACGCCGCACGATTGACGGCGAACCTCCGCACTTAACCTTGGCCAGTTGAAAATTCGACCGACATTGCCGAGCGCCTAGTCAATCACATTTCCGCTCGCACCGACATGGAAGACACTTACGACCTGTGGACGTACCTTCCCGAAATGCGTGAAGCGATGGAAAAGTGGGAAGCGTTCGTGCAGAGCGTATGTATTGACGAGCCGGCATCCCTCGCGGCCTAACGAACAAAAGGCTCGCGCGGCACAGAAGGATTCCAACAACCGCTTCGCTCAATATTAAAGGCGGGATTTCCGCCATTATTTTCATGGGTTACGGCTGACTCTGCCCAGGTTCCGGATACAATGCCGAATCACCTGAGGTGAACCCGTGGTCACTCGCCTACCCAGCAAGCCATCGTCAGTTGTACCCATCGTCAAACCGGGCGACCTCCGCACGGAGAGTGACGTTGAACACAAGGTCATTCTGCCCTTTCTGATCAATCCCAGTTATCTCGGCCTCAGGACCGCTTGGATACGTACCAAAGAGTACATGACGCCGACTGAGATCGATAAAGCGGCCGGGAAACGGTATGGCTATTTCCCGGATTATTCCATTTGGCTCAATAGCATTCCACTGGTGATCGTCGAGGCAAAAGCCACCGATGTCGCGATTGAATTGGGGATGCGGGAGGCGCGCCTGTATGCGTCCGAGATCAACAAACGCTATCCGCCCGAAGTAAACCCAATAGGCTTCGTGCTTGCTTGCAATGGTTTGCAATTCGGTCTTTCGGCGTGGGATAGCGAGGTTGGTGGACTCATCGCGCCGTGTGCCGACGTACAACCCGGAACCGCCCTCCTCGCTGCTTTTCAAGGCGCGATCGGTCTTGCCGCCCTCCAAGCCCGCGTCGAAAAGCTTGGTTCGCATTTCCAAGCGCGCACTTTCTACAGCGTTGCGTCGTTTATGGGCGGCCCATCCAGGCTAGCGCAGCAGCTTGGCGTCAACGATTTTGCGGAACCCCTCTTCAGCACCATCACGAAATACTTCGGCAGCAACTCCGATGAAACGCCTGACGAGGTAATCGACCGGGCATACGTCACCTCAGATGAACTCGGCAACTACGAGGGTGTACTCGAAACCTATCTCAAGGACCGCACCGACAAAATCGCGGGAAATCAGCTCAAGGCAATTGTCACGAGCAAAAACACAGCCACTGGCATTTCCTCCGAAATCCAGAAATATTCTTTAAGCCCGTCCTCGAATGCCCGCGTTCAGCTCATTATTGGTTCAGTCGGTGCTGGTAAGAGCACGTTTATCCGCCGCTTCTACCGACGATTAATGACACATGAAGTCAGCAAGAAAACTCGGTGGGCCTTTCTCAACTTCAACGTCATGCCTCCTGGGCTTGACGGCCTCAGGACATGGATCGCCGAGCAGTTCGCCAATTCGTTCGCTGAGATCAATAATGTAGATCTCTATGAGGCCGACCAAATCGAGAAAATATTCGGTTCTGAGCTTCGCCGCTTCGAACGAAGCCCGGCCAAGGCCCTCAAGAACAATGATCGAACTGAGTACGTGCGACGCCGCACGGACTTGCTCGATGAATTGACAAAAGATCCCGCGAAGCTAGCAGAATGCATCGCCAGGCATTTTTCCGGCGAAATGAATCTTGGCATCGTCATAGTATTCGACAACGTCGATAAGCGGTCGCGGGATCAGCAGCTAGCAATCTTCGAAGCTGCGCAGTGGTTCAAGGAACTGACCAAATCACTCGTTCTCATCAATCTCCGCGACTCCACATTTGAGGCTCATCGCGACGAACCTCCCCTTGATGCGTTCATAAACGCAATCAACTTCTACATCCGGCCGCCGCGGTTTGCGCAAGTAATTCGCAAACGCCTGGAATTGGTCATGGAGACGCTTCAGAGTGAGGTAGACCCGCAGCAAGAATATGCTCTCGCATCTGGCCTCAAGATCAAATATCCCGCAACACGGCTCGGCGAATTCCTTCTCGGTATCTATCTGTCGATGTTCGACGATAGGTCTGTGAAAGTTGCCTCCGCGCTGGAGGCGCTTGTCGCGAAGGATGTGAGACGAGCACTTGGAATGTTTGGCGATATCATCGTGTCGCCCCATATCCCGACAGGCCAAATTACAGGCTCTGTTTTGACGGGCGGCGAAATGCGCATTCAAGAGAACCGCATCATTCGTTCCCTAATGCGAGGACGTCAAAAATATTATAACGGCCGATCGCTATACATTCACAACATCCTCTTCGCCGACACGGATTACAATCGTCCCAGCAACTTGCTGATCCCAGACATCCTGGAATACTTAATCCGAAACCGGAAGGCGAAGATCGATTTCACCCAAGAAGGATATGCCACGATCGGCACTGTCCTGAAAAAAATGAGCCAACTGGGCTACGATGAGGAAGACGCCTTCAAAGCCATTGAGACAGTAGTGAAATGGGGACTCATCGAACCCGAGAGTTTGGTCGTTGACAAATTGTCAGAAGACGACGCGATCAGGATGCACGCATCCGGTTTCATCCATATGCGTTTTTTCTTAGAACGGAACGAGTACCTGATCGGCCTGACGACAAATTTGCAATTCGCGTCCCGCGAAGTTGCCAACGACATCGGTCAGTTGTGGGCCGGTCAGGATCACCGGCCAGACCTTCAGGTAGCGACGAAGCAGAAGATCATGAAGATTCTTAGCGACCACGTTCGCTTCGAATACACGCGACGCTGCCGTCGCCATGCGTTCTACGAAGAACACGGAATTGGTGGCCGCGTCGCAGTTGAGGCAATCGAAAAAGCTGCGGCTCATCTGAAATTCGTCCACAACCCCAAGCCAGCACCTATTCGGACAACACGTCCCAATCGCAGCGGACCGCGCCAGAACTAATCACGCGACCGAATGAGCGCCTGGGGATAACGGGAGGCCGACACTTTGGCCCCGCGTTATCATCAACTCATGGACAACATAACAGAGGCGCGCCCCGCCGCGCCCAGTGACGCCCCCCATTACACGCTCACGGTAGAAGAAGCCGCAGACCGGTACGACAAAGCCGGCGTCCCCCGCACAATCCGCCGCATTCAAAAATACTGTGCTCGTGGAGATCTGGACTGCAAAAAAGTCGAAACTAATTTCGGCGAGAAATATTTCATTTCCGAAGAATCAATTGAACGCCATATCGCACAAACAAGGGACGCCCAGGACGCGGCCGGGCGCGCTCAGCCGCGCCCCGACGCGCCCGAGCGTTCGTTAGAAACAAATGATCTTTCCAAAAAAGAAGAAGGCATGCCCACTGACGCCCCGGCGCGTCCAGACGCGGCCGGGCGCAACTTCCAAGATTTATATATTCAGCAACTTGAAAAAGAGAATGCCTTCCTGCGCGATCAAAGTGTAGTTCTGCTTGAACGAGTAAAGGAGACGAATGTGCTTACGCAAGGCTTGCAACGATTGCTTTCGCCATTACTGCGCTCGCCGGAGAAATCTGAAGAAGAAAACTCAAACACGCCGAACTGAGGCTGCACTCAACCGGCTCTCCACAGCTCCGACCCGTAACAGCTTGCGGAGGGGATATACTTTAGGGGCATGAAAGATGCTGAACAAACGCCTGCTACAATCGCGAACAATTTGGCGCCCGAACGCGTTGAACGATTGTTTATGGAAAACAATTTACTACGCGTCATGGGTTACCTTTTCTGTCATGATCCACGCGCAGCAGCAACACATGTTGAACCGATAACAGACCTCGACAAAATTGCAAAGCGACAGGTGACTATCGAACCTCACCCAAGTTATGGTCAACCCGGTCCCGCAGATTTCAAAATTTTCTTAGCGATTCTAAAAAAACTTTCGGACTACGGACGGCCAGTTCCGAACAAGGTATATTTCTCTCAACAAGAACTAGCGCGTCTTACCGATCGGGCATGGGGTGGCAAAACCGGCAAAGAATTTATTCATTCGCTGTACACGCTCGCACATACCCGCGTCACCATGCCGTTTTACCGCAACGGCAAAGACGAACCCACGATTGCCAACTTCAGCGTTCCGTCAGAGTTCACCATTCAACCGCGCGGGAGCAACATCGAAGCGTGCGAAGTTGTTATTCCCGAGTTCATTCAGCGAAGTCTCGACGATCGTTTTTTTTCCTGCCTAAACTACAATCGCATCCGGGGAATACCAACTATACAAGCCGCCCTTTATATTCGTTTGTTTCATCACTTCGCAAATCTCGCTGAGCGCGGTACGCGCAACTCTGTGCAGATACGCAAACGCTACGACGACATTTGCAAAGAATGGCTTGGCGGCATAGCCGTGAGAACTCATAAATCCCACATCGTCCGCGACCAACTCGGTGTGCATCTTGATGCCCTCGTTGCAAACAAATTTTTGCGTTCGTATTCGATCGACAAGACCGCTGCTGGCGACGGCTTCAACATCACCTTTTTGCCCGGCACTGGCTTCCACGACGACTACAATCGCTTTTACAAAAACCGCTTTCAAAATGAATTGCAGTTCAAATTCTTCGAAGAGCAACAAAGCATAGGTCATCCGCTGGAATTGGTTCGCCGTTTTCATGAGCAACGTACCGGTGAGAAAATTACTGCTTCGCATGTGACCCAAGCCGAACAGCAGTACGCGCTTACTTTGATACAGGAACTTACGTTCGAGGGTGCTCTCGCTTTCGTCGACTATGGGGTTAACCGAGCCCGGGCCGGCAATTACGCGGTCAATACACTGTCCGGGCTCAAAACCTATTGCGGCGACTTTCTCAGAGAACGAGATACGCTGGCCAAGGCACAGGCGGCAGCCGCAAATCGCGTCCGCGTAGAACAGGCGAAGGCCGAGGCCGAGGAATATGAAGCCTTCCGGCGTTCCGAGGCGGACCGACTATTTGCCGCCGCGCGGGCTGAAGTTCGGCAAACCATCGAAGCTGACTCTATTGCCCAGGCCAAGGCGAGGGGCGGCTTTTTGGGCAGCTCCGCGGGATCTATCGTAGTCCGCCTAGAACGCGATAAAATCATCGATAAGCGCTTTAGTATTCCAACCCTTGGAGAGTGGCGCACCAAAAAATTTAACTAACGAGGTCCAACAGGGAAGTGAGACTGATCGATCCGGGCGGAACCAGCCAGCCGGCCCTGCCCCTCAGAGTGCTAAAACCAAAGCTCGGGTGGGGGTTTGGCACAAATTAGTGGGGGGTTTGGCACAAACTGCATGGGGGTCTGACACAAATTAGTGGGGGGTCTGACACAAATTTCTTGGGCCGCAAATGGCAAAATACCCATACTTCAAGCCACTTTGTCCCACTCGGTCGATCGCTCAATTATATTTAATAATCAGCTCAATAAACACACGTGTGCTTTAGCTCATTCTTTTGAATGGAAAAACCAGCGCGACACAACACATTTGCAAAGTTGTCAATGACGCGCCTATTCAAAGTCTGCAGCTCACCCAGAACTCCCGGTAAGAAATGCCCCGGCTGAAAATCAAAATATGGCTCTGTTGAGCCACCAAACACGCATAGGGTCGCAAAAGAGATCTTGTGCGACGTATTTTATATGGCTCTGTTGAGCCATTCCATTCTCCGTAATCCTTGCGTTGCGAATGTCGGTTTAGGTCCCGTCAACGGACCTTGCGCGGCCCAGGCCGCACTTCCGAAAAGGGCCAACAGCGGTCAAGCAAGCCAAAGCGCAGGCGCGTCTTATAAGCGGCAACTGATCCTTAACCAGCGGTAACCGATCCCTCACAACTCAACGTAGTGCCATTGCCGAACTTTAATTGTCGTTCGCTATGGTCCTGCGCCTGTGGTGTCGACTAACGCAGGCGGAGTCACGATGAGCGGCGGCGCTAAGGGATGTTTGGTCGGGTTCGTGGTGCTTTTGGCGATCTTGGCGTTTGGCTGGTGGGGATTTCGTGGCGAGACGACCACACTTAGGTCACGGCTGACGCTTGTGGTTGAAACCCCGGAAGGTGAACGATCCGGTTCGAGCGTGAGTCAATTGACAATCCTCGCCCCCGGACGCTTGAACCGCGCAATAGGATTTTCTTCGCTGAGCACGACGGGTGAGCAAGGTGAGGCCGTTGTTGTCGATCTGGGAGCGCGTGGCGTTCTGTTCGCTACACTCGCGGATGAACGAGCTCTACGGAGCGGTGGATCGGGTATGTACAATGCAGCCCGAGTGCCATTTCCGCAGACGAAATTTCACGGAGAGGTCGGCGAAGGAATATGGGCGAAGGATGATTACACTGCTTATCTTGAGGAGTTGAATCGACGAAAACCCCGGGCTGAGTTGCCATTCGCGGATCTGCCCGTGCTCGTGCGATTTCGGGATCTGTCCGATCCGAGCAGCGTGGTGCAGGTGAGTGCTTCTGACTTGGCTGGGAGTTTCGGACCGGGGGTAAGGCTGCAGCGCGCATTTGTTGAAATCACCGATGATCCGCCAACGACGGGGATCGAAGCCCGGCTGCCATGGCTGATAACCCGCATCACGTCTTCACGAAGCCTGATCCCGCCTCCGCCGGGGCTACAGCTCTTGTCTGAGGCCACCACAGCGGAACTGCTCATTCTCGACAATTTCCGGAGACGATTTCCATAACGTCGATTCGAATGTCCGCTTCGGGTCAAAAGCGCCGTTTTGACCGTCGGCCCACGACTTCCGGTATATCCCTATGAACAGACATTCTCGGGGTCCGTCGGCTTGTCTCAAACGGGCCACGAGCCGACGTTGTGCCATTGTTTGCGTGGCTGTGATACAATGGGCCTGTGAAAAACATCATCCAATTCATGGTGACCAAAGAGCAAGGCGTCTACACCGCTGACGGCGTCAACGTGCCTGTCGTCACCGAAGGCAGCACATTTGAGGAGCTGCAGGCCAATATCCGCGAGGCCGTAGCTCTGTACTTTGAGGACGAAAACGCCGCGTCTCTTGGCTTCAGTACATCCCCCGCAATCCTTACCAACTTTGAGCTAGCCCCCGCCCTACATGAAGGGAGGGCTTAGGGTCCTTTCGGGCAAACAGGTTGCGGATATCCTCGGGAAGTTCGGCTTCGTCCTCCACAGCACCAACAGCAGCCATCTGAAGTTGCGACGCATCGGCATTGACGGACGCGAAACCCTCGTCGTCCCGGTCCACTCGCCCATCGCACGAGGCACTCTCCGGGCGATCTACAATCAAGCTTGCAGATATGTCCCGCAGGCCGAACTACACCCTCATTTTTATAACGACTAGCGCACCATGTTGGACGAACTCGAACAACTTTTCCAACTCGTCGCCGACTGGCCACCAGAAGTGCAGCAGAAGATCATGGATGCCATTCGAGCCATCCAGGCCGAATACATCGATGGCAATGAGGATGACGAGTTAAGCTCTTGAGGCCCAACTGCGTGCCGAGCTTCTGACGAGCCTATTGCACGGCTCCAATGGCGACGAGCCGATTCCTCCCATCCATCTTGCGAAGGCTGCCGAGATTGACAGCTTTCTAGCGGCGCCTACAGCCATTCTCTATCAGGTCGCGCTATTAACCGCGCGTTGTTATAGGCGTCGTCCAGTTCCAAGACGGTGGATGCGATATATGTTTGGCCCTCCTTTGAAACGACAAGAGCAAGATCCGCAATATTTGAGTGCCTCATGCACAACGGGAGTAACAGTTGCAGCTGTCCTTTGTGAAATTGAGGGATGGCCGTCTTATAGTTTCTAAGTACACGTTTGCGCGCATTAGCTAAAGCGCCGTCGTAGTTTTGCTTAAGTTGATGCCTGTTACTTTGCACCTCCACTGGAAAGCGTTCAAGGTTGTGTTCTAAGATGTGTTCGGCTCTTTCGCGAAGCTCCAGTGATGCATCAAAAATAAGATCGACCGGGTTGTTAAAATAATTCGCGATCTCCGGTAGTTTGCTAAAGGAATTTAATCGGCCGTCAGCACCTGTGACGAAACGATCTAACGTCCATTTTTGAGGAATTGACTTGTCTCGGTTCTCCAAAAAGAAGGCATATATATCTTCCTGCAAATTTGTCAGAAGACCGGTGTTTCCACATGCCACCTTTTTGCCGTTCCGATCGGTAGCAAAGGCGAGCTTATCTTCCTGAAGAAGTTGCGCAAACGTGTACACGATGTAACTAAAGAGGACAGGGTGAGGATATTTCTTATTCTTCTGCTTGTAGGTCCAGTCTTCGGCTTGGGCCAGTCCCCCTTTGCCGTCCCGGCCAGCGAGCACGTCCAGTAATTCCCCCGACCTCAACTTTTCGATGTCAGCAAAACGCTCCAGCGGAAATCGAGATTGAAAGACTCGGACCCTGACTGCAGATAAACTTTTATCTGTCGTCTGCGTTTCAAATTCGACTTCTTCTCCAACGATAAGTTCACGCGGACCTTCAGCCTGAATTTCTTTATATCGAACATAAATATTGTCTCGAAAATCGGGACATTTAATGAAGCCAAACTGGTCATCGTCGTTCCAAACGACTACTTGACCTCGATGGCGGTTCTTGAGGCGATCAACTTTTATTGCCCGAGGTGCTCGCTCTTTGTTATTTGGTTTTAGAGAAAACTCGACTTCTTCGCCTTTCATTGGCGGTGTGTCTGCCTGAAAATCCGCTATGGCGAGAGCCGCAAAGTCCTTGATGTGCTCCGTTGGCTCGCCCAGCAGTTTTATCCATCCCTTCCGAGTGTCCTGGTTAAAACTTTCCACTTTTCCTCTATAACGGATAGGCTCTTGCGGTTTGGGGAGTGGTCCGAGTTCGATGGCGTCAATTTGAGTGATGGTTGGGGCGGTGATAGGTTCTAACCGAGCTTCGGGTTCGGCTTGGGTAGGGGAAACAGCCTCCTCGATAGCGTCAACAACAACAGGTTGAGGTGTCGGAGCGACCTGAGCGTATTTGGCTTCGACCTTGGCGACGGCCTCATAGAAACTCAGTTCCTCCGCATGTATCTGCTCCTCCGACATCGCCGTTTTCTGAAAGGCCGCAAGCATTGCGCTTCTTGCTCGCTCGTAAAGCGAACGTCTGATCTCTATGCCATCATCGCCGTTTGCCTCAGCACGCGCGACAAGAGCTTCAATTGTAGGAAAGAAATCCGTCATCAAAATCCCCCAAAAATTCCCTTATTTCTGAAGTGTAGTGCGCGAGAATGACCCGCGTAAAGTGCATTGCGCGTGGAAAGAGACGCGCTACCTCAGTACAAGGACCTACCCGACCTCCTGCAGAAAGCACTCAAACGCAGGCGGACGGGCAAGGAGCTTACCTTCCTTCAGGAAACAATGGGACTAACTAGCCCCGTGGACTGCCCTTTTGTGCAGTGCATGAGTACACCATGTTGCTATTGCTACTTCCGGTAGATTCGATAAGTTTCTTGCTCGGCCGGTAACCCCAGCCGTGCGCACGGCTCCATTCTTTGGAGACGACGCATGACTGGTAAGGAAATCGTAGACCATAAAGGACTGAAGGCACTCGGCATTAGATATTGCAAAGTGCACCTAGGCCGCTTGGAGGAGAAGGCGAAGTTTCCGCTGAGCTTCAAACTCGCGGAGCATCGCAACTCACCGAGAGTCTGGAAACTTTGCGAAGTGCTGGAATGGCTGGAAGTTCGGGCTGCTACGAGACTGCCGACGCTCTGAATAGGAGCAGACCCC
The DNA here is from genome assembly GCF_000938305.1 of Bradyrhizobium sp. LTSP885. Lineage (GTDB taxonomy): Bacteria > Pseudomonadota > Alphaproteobacteria > Rhizobiales > Xanthobacteraceae > Bradyrhizobium. The sequence goes on along the minus strand of NZ_JYMT01000011.1, from coordinate 42,494 downwards.
GCCCCTCCAAAGGCGGGGTTTCCTATTTCAGGCCGAGAAACTTCACTGACAAGCTCGTAACCTGCTGCTTGTCAGAGCCCACCGGCCAAATTTCCCTTACGGGACATACATTTCCGCCACTTGTCCGCTTCGGCTATCGCCTCGACTAAATCCCTTTCTGCTCTTCTTCTCTCATATCGCTCCGCGCGCTAGCGCGCGCTCCGCTAAAAGACAACTACCGTGTCTTTTTATGTTCGACGAAAGAGCCAGGCCACTCGCTGACGCTCGGGAGAAACGGATTTAGTCGAGGCGCGAAGCGCCCAGACGGACAAAGTGGCGGACAGTTTTACACTCACGCTACAATGACAGTGGACCGGTTCTTTCGTGCTGTAACGTCGCAGCGCCCGACACCGAGCCGCGCCTACACCATTCGGCAGAGCTTTGGGCTGGCGTTGCGACTTCACACCATGAACCGTTTGCTAATCGGCGCGGCCGACAAAACAAATCTGCTTTTGCAACTTTTGCAAGACGAAACGCCGGTCACCGTGATCGACCCGACTGGCGCGCTGGCCAGGGCGGCAGCCAACCAGCTGCCCCGTGCCCTCACGCAGCGCGCCTTGTACTTTGACCCGGCCGATATGGCGCGGCCAGTCGGCCTCAATGTGTTGGAAAAGGTGCCGACGGATGACCGACATCGCGTAACAGAGCAGCTGTGTGCCTACTTCGAAGCAATGTGGCCAAACGGTTGGGGAGCGCAATCGAACTACATCCTCGCAAACTGCCTGCGTCTGCTGTTGGATGGCAACGAAACATTGCTCGGCGCAATCAAACTCCTTACCGATCCCTCTTTCGGCGAACAACTCCTCCGGCAGTGTAAAGACCCCGTGGTCAGAGCGAACTGGGAAGTCATTAACAGCTGGGACCAAAGACAGCGGCAAGCCGCCCTGGCCCCGCTGCAAAACAAGCTGGGAACGCTGCTCATGTCTCCGATGATACGCAACATCGTCGGTCAGCCACGCACTACCTTTTCAAACAAGACCAACGTCATTATCGCCGACCTGGATCGGTCCAAACTGGGCGACATTACCGCCCGCCTCTTAGGCGGGCTCCTCATCACCCGCAGTACCGGGCATGTAGTTATCAACGACTACGGGTTCTTCTGCGCCCCTCTGCCCCTCCCGCAAGATCGCTTTACCGTAGCCGTTAATTTTTTGGACGAGCTACCGCAGAAGCTGCGCGGTGACGTGCTCGGCATAGACCAAAAGTACGTCTTCAAAACTCACAAGAAGGACGCCGACGAGCTATCCTTCTACGTTGGCTTACTGAACCCGCGTATGGTCGTGGATCTCGACCCTAGCGAAGTACGCACTGCACAAGGCCTCTTTAATCCTGAACGGCCTCCCTCATTAAAACGTCTAAAGCCCTTGAAAAAGAGGACGCGCGCCTGTCATACTCGCGCTCGCTTACAGGTTGAACGGCGTATTGCCCAGTATTTTTCATGAGCACATTTCCCCAAGCGGTACTTGCCCTCGCCCTTGTTCTGGGTGGGATAGCCACCCCGGGCTACTTATTGGAAAGCACCAAACAGGCTGCCGAGACCCGCGCGGCTAATCCTCCGCCGCCTCCCGTATTTTCCTGCCACTACGGCCAAATACTCGTACCACCCTCGACTTGCATCAATCTGCCGCCGGGGAATGTCGACCTAAATTTGGATCAAGGCTCACGCTTCTCTACTCCCAATAGCGAGTACGCTCAGTTGACCATCCGCTCTGGTCGAATACGCATCAATGATATTTATAGTCCGTCCGTGATGTTCTATGTCGCTGGGCAAACTATCGACGTCTCCGCAAATAAAATTGTAACCGCGCTAGAGCCGAACACTCGAATCGAAAAGCGCTTGCGCTAGATGCCCGCGATCATCTTTCTCATCGTTATGGTGGTGCTGATTATCGCCGCAACAAATTGGATGGGCGAACATCCAGGCACGTTCCAATTGCTGCTGTTCGTCGGATACATTGCGGCGGCAATTTGGATATTCAAACGATTTGCCAAGAGCCAATGGCTTACCAATTACAAGAGGAACGTCGATAACGAAAGGGCGGAGCGCGTACGCAAACGCGAGGCGGATAAGCTGAAGAAACTCGAAGACGCGCGACTGGCTGAGTGGGATACTTATACCCCTCCAGACCGCGTCCAATTTCTGCAAGATGTCACCGCCCATCCGTACCCTGCGCCGCAGTACGTCCGCGAAAGCCTAGCGTACATCTGCGTCCGCGATAAATCCTATTTGCAACGGTTCTTCGCCGTCGAGGAATACAAATCGCTTTACACCGCCATGATTGGCGTCGCCTCACGCTCTTTGGTTAGATACACCGCTGCCTTGCCCGCAGTATATCGTCAAGAACCTACCAACAGTCCTTTCACCATTTCCCTTACCCCGAATGAGGAAGAGCTGATTACTGCCCATCAACAACTCTCCCAAGAATTTCGAAACTTAGATACCCGCCTCTTTCAAAGTCGGTACCACTACACCAACCCGCTCTTACGACCTACCGAGCCGAGCATGCCCTCGCGCAAGTCTTGGGACGAGACTGGTAAGTACTACAAAGAGCAGATGGCCGAATACAAAGTCGAACTACGCACCTACGAAAGGGATCGTAAAGAATGGGAGAAAATGGAAGATGAACTGGACGAAGCGCAAACCCCAACTGAAAAAATTCTCACTGGCTCGCCACTGTATGGCTGGGCGAATGAGCTAATACCCAACCCTTTTGCCATTTCTTTCCAACTACCCGAGGCACAACGTTTTGCGGGGACTTGGATTGTTGCACCGCCAGGCCGAGGCAAAACGAACCTCCTGCACAACCTTATTAAAGAACACCGCGCCACGTCTTGCACCATCGTCTTAATGGACAGCAAAGGTGACCTCATCAACTTCTATAAGGGCTACGATAATGTAGTGCCAATTAATGCCTCGACTGTGCAGATAAATCCATTCCAGCTTGGCAGCTCGACCCGCACCCTCGACTTTCTGGAGTACATTTTCTCCGCCCTCTTGGAAACAAAACTCACCCCCAAGCAGACGACCCTCTTCCGTTGTTGTTTGGCTCTGATGCTGAAGATACCCAACGCCACCATCGAGACTTTTCGCAAGCTGCTGGTACACGGTTGGAAAGACCAAGAACCCTACGTCATGCAGCTAGACGAAATGAACCGAGATTTTTTCTATGTTGAAGGACGCAAGTCCGAGTTCGACGGCGGACAGTACAACGAAACCAAGCAGGAAGTGCTGCAACGGTTGAGGCTGTTGGTGTCCAACGACTATCTGAAGAAAATCTTTACCGCCCCGCAATCCAACACCGACTTCTTCGCCCTCCTCGACAGCGGAAAAACCATCATCATTGATAATTCCAAGGACGAGTTGGGCGAGAATGGCGCAGAGTTCTTTGGCCGCTTTTTTGTCGCGATGGTATGGATGGCAGCTGTGTCACGCTCGAAATTGCGCCAAGATCAAAAGATGCCCGTCTTTTTTTACATTGACGAGTGCCATACAGTCATAAAGCGAGACACTAAGATAACCACAATCTTGGACGAGTGCCGCAGTCAAAAGATTGCCCTGATACTCGCCCACCAACGTATTGCGCAAATTGACGCCAACGTCATTGATGCCCTCAATAACTGCGCCATCCGCATGGCCAACAGTGACGACGATGCCGAAGCCCTAGCAAAGCGTTTTCGTGTGGAAGCCGCGGCTCTCCGTTTACCTGTGGGCCAGTTTTCCTGCTTCGTGCGCGATAAGACCCCCACAGCCGTCACTATAAACGTGCCCGAGTTCGACATGAGCATCTTCCCACCCGCACCCGACACCCCTCCCCCCTACACACCGCCACCACCACCGCCGCGCAACGACCCGCCGCGCTCTGTCCCCAACGATGAGGTCGAAGACTTTTAATCCGCGATAAAGTTGGGACATGGCGAACGTGCGAACATAGCGGCCTTATCCGCCCAAATGTTCTGCCGTACCTTCTAATTATGGAAGCATACAACCTCGACACCTTCAAAGCGCTCGATCGATACCGTTATCTGCGGAGCAACTTTATCGCCGCCTATCACGGCGGCTCGACGCAGCATCGCAAGCGGGATCTTGGCCCTTTGCGTCGCCGCGGCTTCATTGCCGCACCCGAACAGCAGAAGAATTCTGCGAACTACCGCTACTCGCCGCGCGTCTATGAGCTGGCTCCCAAGGGCAGGATTGAATTACTAGCCACCGGCAGTACTCCCACAGACTGGCGCGAGGCGCGCCAGTTCTGGCACCAGCTGATGATCGCCGACATCGTAATGTCGTTCGAGATCGCGTGCAAGCAACGCGGCCTTCACTTTAGGCATCGAACCGATATCATCGGCGCACAGTCCCTCCAATTTAAGTCATCGATCTCCCATCAGTTTGCAAAACACATGGAGCACTACGACGGCGCCCTCCAGCCCGACGAGCTGTTCGCCATCAACAACACCTACTTTGTTCTGGAGGCGGACCGGCAGCACGAGCCGATAACCCGGCCGACGCTGAACGCATCGAGCTACCTGCGAAAGATCTTGCAGTACCGCGCCGTTCTGAAATCCGGGAGCTACAAAGACCTGATCCCGAACATGATGGTCATCAACATCACCACCAGTCCGGCACATGCCAGGAACATTCAAACTTTCATGCTGAACGAGCTGCGCATGTCGTCTTCGGCCCTTCTCTTCAAGGGCATCGAAATCCTGGGTTCGCGGGATAGCTACCCGCAGCCCTTGATACACCTCCTCGATGAGCCGTTTCAGCGAGTGGGGCACCCCGACTTCATCATCTCGAAGGAGACTTAATGGAAATTGACATCGAGCGTGCCAAAGAACTGATCGCCCAACGCGAAGAAATCGACGCCGAGCTGGCCGGTCTTTTTACCGGGGAGAAGAAAAAGAGATCACCACAGAAATGCAGCAGTTGCGAGAAGGAGGGCCATACCGCCCGCAACTGCCCGGATAAAATGCCGGTGGTTGGGATATAAGAAAAAGGCCCCGCAACTGAGCGGGGCCTTTTTTGTCACTGCTGCGAGATGAATTCTTCGGCGCGTTGCAGCACTTTGGCTGCGTTCAGAAGATCGCCCGTACCGAGCTGGTCGGTGTCCTTCCAGTCGTCACCGTCCTTGTAGGACTTCGAGAGCACGGTGTTGAAGAAGTCGTCATTCTTCCACACGGTTGCGGTGACGTAGCCGAGGCGGAACTTCGCTGCGGGTTGGTTTGCTTTTGGCATCTCACTCTCCTTCCCGCCGTTGGTTCATGTGCGGGAAACCGGATCGCGGACCCCCGGCCGATTCAGTCACGGCCGAGCGCAGTGCGACCTCCGGTTTTCCACACACGACCTGCATCTGCACCCAGTATACCAGGTGGTAGAATAGCGGCAGAAGCACCTCCCCACTCACCCAAAGGATGGTCCCATGCCCTTCGTGGATTTCGCGGAGTTGAAGACCCGTGTCTCGATCGAACAGGCTATGCAATGGCTCGGCATCAAGCTGACGCCACACGGCAATCAGTATCGGGGTGCCTGTCCCGTCTGCCAAGCCGGCGGCGACCGTGCCCTGATCGTCACCCCGGCCAAAGGCCTCTTCTATTGCTTTGCAAAAAAGTCCGGCGGCGACACAATCGCCCTCACCGCGCATATACGTGGCATCCCGGTAAAGGAAGCGGCCGACCAGCTCGACCGCGCCTTCGGAACTGTACAGAACGGTACTAGTACAGTTAGCAAGAACCGGGCCACAGTTCCCCAAGCACCGGAAGCTAGAAAGCAGACGGCGTTTGACCCGGAGGCGTATGCGGCGCGTCTTGATGCGTCGCATGCGTCTCTGGCCCCCTTAGGCCTGTCAGCCGAGACCCTGAAGGCTTGGAAAGCTGGATACTCAAACTCCGGCACCAACCGCGGTAGGCTTGCTATTGCCCTCCACGACCGGGATGGGAACATCCTGGGCTTCGCCGGCCGATCGCTCGGTGACGAGCAGCCAGCGCTCACTATCCCCAACGGGATCAACCCGCAGGAGATCATCTTCGGCGGCGAGCGCGTTGAGGCCGGCACACTCTACCTGGTTCGGGACGTGCTCGACGTATTGAAGGCCCACGAAAGCGGCGTCACGAATTGCGTTTGCTTCCTCACGGAAATATCGGCGCTGCAAATAGAAATGCTCGCAGCGCTGATGGCAACGAAGCACTGCGATACGGTTGAGTTGTTCTAGAGCCCCTTCGGGGGCTCTTTTCTTTCGATGATAGAATTTAGTCGGATAGCTCTGTGCGAACCTTTCCAGGGCAGCGACGAGGCACGCTGGCGGGCGAGGAACATAGGAACCCCGTTGAGAGCTGATGACTCGCAAGGTGCGGAGCTATCCCCAATTCCTTGGAGGTTGCCATGCCGCTCTTTCGTAACTTTTACCTCTGTTATCGCTGCCAAAACGAGTGGGAGGATGTCTGGTCAGCGACATGTGACGATGACTGTCCACATTGCGGCGCCAGGCATTGCAGTCCTTACAAATCGGAAGATGCCGATGAAGATGATTGAGTACGAGTTCACCCTGCCCGATGGCTCAAAGCGCTACGAGTTCGTCGACCCAGACAACGACATGAGCGCGATGCATCAGATCAACTTGTGCATGAAGCTTCATAAAGCAACGAGTGCCCATCCCGTGCAACCATCCTTGTTCGACAACGACAGCCCCGTCAATTAGCGGGGCTGTTTTCTTATTCAGCCGCTAACGCGGTGGCCCAGCTGAAATCATAATGCGCGCTCAGCACTTTCATAACCACGACCGCGCCGAGAACGCAGACGATCTGCAACAGCGTCTTCGTCGAGAATATCTTATTGAACAGCGTCATGCGACGTACCGCTCCTAACGCCGGTGGCCTAGACGAATGCCAAGCTTGAGCGCTTTCTGTCGCAGAGATCCCACACTACGTTTTGTAAGCTTCGCAATTTTGACAACGGGCGTTTTCGCCTTCGAATGCGCGCGCAGCTCCTTCACATCTGCCTTGGTGTATTCGCGGCGCACGATTGTTTTCTTCTTTGCCTTCTTAGCCACTCGTTTCTCCCCGCTTTCCGGTGCGCCCTTCTAGCACACACAGCCGTGCTGACAACCTGCGTGGTAAGATTGGGAGCGTTCTTTCGCACAGGAGGTCGCCATGAATGAACGCTCGGTTGTGCGTATCCGAGAATTGAATGACGCTTTTCGGAAGACCTTCGCCGGCGGAAAGATGGTGATGACCGCCAGCGTTGCCGCATTACCCGACATGGTAAAAGCATCTGCACTTGTGAAAGTCGCGCAGTTCGATGACTTCACTCTGGAGAACGACCCTCACGGGGAGCACGACTTTCTTAGCTTCGAACACTGTAACCGCACGTTCTTCTGGAAGTGCGATTACTACAACAAAGAGATGGACGGCGGCTCTGAGGATCCAGCCGATCCTGAAATGACGGTCCGCGTCGGCACGTTGATGCTTGCCGAGGATTACTAGCCTACTGCCCCGCCAAATCGCGGGGTTTTTCTTACCCCGTCCGCACAGTTTGATAATGGATGATACAATGACGACATACACTCACTATGGATTTTCGTCGACGAATTGTTTGGTCAATCGCGCTACCGCTCTTCACTCTTTTCCTTACGCTCAGTTGTGACGTCACAGCTTCGCTTGCCGCGACCGGCACCATCGACGCGACCAACCACTACGCGTGGAATGACAACGGCGGATACGTCAATTGGAATGCGACTAACGGAAACGTAACCGTCACGGACACCACTCTTACCGGCTACATCTGGTCGGCTGGCTTCGGCTGGATCAACCTGTCTCCTACGCTAGGTGGCGTCACCAACAACGCCGGTGTTCTGGGTGGTTATGCCTGGGGCGCCAATACTGGTTGGATAAACTTCACGGGCGTGACCATCGACAGCAATGGGCTCTTTCATGGCAGCACGGTTGCACAGTCCCTCTTTGGCACCATGACCTTTGACTGCACGTACTGCAACGTCACCACCACGTGGAGGAACTCTTCGGTCGCAGCCACCAACACCACGACCAACACTGGCGGAGGCGGCACCATCAGCGGCACGCAATCATATGGTTATGAAAGCTCGACGACCGGAACGTCTTCAGCCGCGACCACGCCGCCATCGCTTGTCCCTACCTCGCCGCCTCCGCCTGTCATCAAACCCGTGTCAGGCCCAACCAGCGGCGTGACCATCCCGGCTCATCTAACCCCCAGCATTACGTTGAGTATCTATACGAGCCCCACAGCAACCGTCGGCAGGCCTCTCGCGCTCAACATCACCTTCAACAATGCAAAGCGCACACAGAATATATCTTATGCCTACCGCTTGTATCGCGCTGATGGCTCGATCGCCTATTCGCAAACAGGCACGGTTGCCCCTGCCGCAGCGTCGAACCTTAGTGTCAGCATCCCGACTGCGGGCCTTGCTGCAGGGGCCTACACGGTGGGCGTGTCGGCGCAGTATGGCAGACAATCCATCGCTTCAGAGACGCTGCCGGTCAGCCTTTATGCAACGACGGCAGAAGCTTCTGCACATGTATCAGACACGACCACCGCAGCTGTGGCCGCTCCCTCATGCTCGTTGCTGGCTTGCTGGTGGCGGATGATTGTGGGATTCTTCAAGCGAGTGCTCTAGGGCGTGTACTCGTCAATCGCGGTTCGTGAGCGAGATCGACCCATGTCCGCACACATCGTTTCGCACGGGCTAACTCGTTGGCATTTTTGAACCGAGATTATTGCGCTTTGAAATATACCGAGGCAGGCTGGGTTAAGGACGGCACCGGTCGGCGGCGGCTGCCTGCCTTATCCCCTAGTGGCGTAAGTTGAATTTGAGAGTGGCCTCTGTTTTGGTTTAGGGTGCGCAGGGGGCCGATTCCGGACTTGGAGGATGCGCCATGCGCCCGCAGTCCTTTCTCGCAGTAGCTGTGCTGGTCGCCATGATCGGACTTGGGGCGCTCGTCGTTTATGAGTATGTGCCTCACTAGATTTAAGCCTGCGGAAACCGAAGCTTAACCGATATTCCCGGTAGGAATACGGAACTTCGTTAATCGCCAATCTGCTATGATTGCTCACCGATTCTGCTCGGCGCAACAGAGTGTTGAATGGCGAAGTCTTCAAAGCTCATAGCAGTAAAGCGCGGCAAGGTCCTCTTGGTGCGACGCAAGAGCGACCGGCTTTGGATGTTTCCCGGCGGTCGCAAGCGGCCACGCGAGACTGAGAAGGACTGCCTGCGCAGAGAAATAAAAGAGGAGCTGCCCAAACTCAAGCTCGGGCGCGTCCGCCTCTGGAAAGAGGTAAAATCAAAGAACCGGCGCTCAGGCAAAATGATGAGCGATGCAATCTTTGTCGTCAGAAAGGCATCCGGTCCCCTGACCATTGGCGACAAGAAGGAGATTGACAAGGCGATCTGGCGCAAGCCGCGCGGCATTCGTTTAACGCCGACCTCGCGTTACATCCGCGACAAACTGTTCCCCAAAGCTTAGTGAGCGGCAGCGCCACTGCCGACTGTCGTCTCCAGCCTCCACCATGGTTGCCTCGCCGTGGTGGTTCACTTAATTTAAAGAAAGAGCGACTTGCCGCTCATAGGCTTGGGATAGGGTGACGCGGCATAAGCTTCGATATAATCCGGGAGGTGACGATGCCAGATTCGGAAATGCTGATCCGGCTTATCGCTGCGGCCGGCCTTGGAAGCCTTATCGGGTTTGAGCGCGAGCGGCTACTTTGGGCAGCGGGAATACGCACTCATATGCTGGTGTGTGTCGGATCGTGCCTGATCATGATTGTCTCCCAATACGGCTTTTCTAACGTCTTGACCCACCAGAATGTCGTTCTGGATCCCTCACGAATTGCCGCGCAGGTTGTTTCGGGAATAGGATTCCTCGGTGCAGGGGCGATCCTTGCCCGGGGCGAAATCGTCAAGGGTCTTACCACGGCGGCCAGTATTTGGACGGTAGCCGCAGTCGGTCTCGCCGTCGGAGGCGGTCTATATCTGGCTGCCAGCGCGTCAACCGTGATTATCCTGATTATCCTTGCGGGCATCAAACCGCTTGAGGAGGCCTATCGTTCAAGAAATCAGAGTTGCCAGCTTAAAATTGAGGTCGAGAATGGAAGTCTCACGCCCGAACTGCTTCGAGAGGCGCTTGGTCTCAGGGCTGGCCAGATCAAGCGTTTCCTGGTGGAGAGCCGAAACGCACAGGGCACCGACGACCTGGTGATACTCTTGAGCAAGGTCTCTTCGCAGGAGATCGCCACCTATCCCGAAAAACTGAAGGAGCTTGATGGCGTTCGCGAAGTCACGATCATGAAAAGATCCAAGGATCACGCGCCAAGTTAATCGTGTCTGACTCGTGGACCGCACGGAAATATATCGTTCACGCCCTAACCCTTTATCCCCACGCTATCCTGTCTCGTTGCGCGCCGTGCTACACTGATATATACGGCCGCGATTTTTTATATGAAATCCAAACTCACGCTTTCTGTATCGCTCCTGTCCGCCGGTCTCCTCTTCCTCGTCCCGGTAGTAGCCTCCGCCTCCTATCAGCCTGGCCAAACGTTAAACCCCACGTGTCCGCCGAGCGACGCGACCTGCATCGTTGTTCCTTCCACCGCGAGCAGCACGAATATCAGCGCCAGCTTCCAGGCTACCTCGACCACCGCCACATCGACCTTCGCCGGCAGCACTTCTGTTGTTGGCACCGCATCATCAACAAACGTTGTCGTCTCAAACAGTCTCACGATAGGAAACCTCAATGGCATCCTCAAAGCTGTTGCAGGAGTCGTTTCTACTGCACTCGTTAATCTATCGACCGACGTCACCGGTATCTTGGGCGTTACCAACGGCGGTACCGGAACATCCACTGCACCAACGTACGGCCAGGTACTCATAGGTAACGGTTCAGGTGGCTACACACTCATAGCAACTTCTTCGCTCGGCATTGCGGCCGGCGGTTCAAGTCCATGGGCGACTTCCGGGTCGAACATTTCGTATAATTCCGGCAACGTGGGAGTAGGCACCACTTCCCCAAGCGCGCTGCTCACAATCGACTCGACCTCGACAACTGGAACCCTGCTGCGCCTAGGCAACGCCGGCACGGGTGGCCATATCTACGATCTCATCTCCACTGGCTCCGGCAATACCAATGGTGCCGGGCGCCTAGACATCTTTGACAAGACTGTGGGCCTTTCTCGCCTCTCCATTACCTCATCCGGCAACGTGGGCATCGGAACGACGTCGCCGTTTGCCTCGTTCGCAGTGAATGGCTCGGCGTATCTTACCGGCAGCTTGACCGTGGGGGATGCAACAACGACGCGAACAAACTTGGGCCTTGGATATGCATCCCCCTCTACACTCTTGGCTCAAACCCATATTGCGACTTGGGGAGATAGCCTGACGGCGGCGACTGCGGGAAACACACCGTACACGACGGATTTGGCACAGCTCACTGGCTTTTCCGTCTACAACGGCGGTGTCGGCGGGCAAATCAGCTCGCAGATTGAAGCGCGCATGATTGCGGATACAGCTAAATATTCCTGGCCTACCGTCATTTGGTCGGGCCGCAACGACGGCTGCAGCATTTCTACCGTCGAATCGAACATCGCAACGATGGTCTCCGCCCTTCAATCCGTGGGAAACAACAACTACGTAATTCTCGGTGTTATCAATGCGACAACCGAAGGGTCCGGTACTGGGGCGTACACGTGTATTACGAATCTAAACTCTTATCTTGCGACAACGTACGGCTCGCATTTTATCGACGTGCGCTCGTATCTGGTATCGCTCTACGATCCAAACCAAGCACAAGACGTAATCGATCACGGCAATGACACGCCGCCAACGTCACTGCGCGCAAGCGGCGATACGCTACATCTCAATAGCCAAGGCTACTATGACGTTGCGCAAGATATCTATCAGGGCTTTTCGGTATTGCAGCCGGCCAGCTCCGCATCCACACTAACGCCAAGCAACGCCCTGAGCCTCTTCGCAAACCCACCGACGATTGGATCAACAACTCCCGGGGCAGGCTATTTCTCTCGTTTTGCGGTTGGGACGACTACCAACTATTCAGCGCTAACGCTAGATGCTGGAGGAAGCGCGAATGCTAGTGCAATTACGTTCTCAGGCCTTCAACAGACGACAAACACGATAATTGCCTTAAGAAATTCTGTTACCAATTTGGGGTGGTCGATTCGTTCCGGAGGCGGCTCGCAGGAAATGTTCGACTTAGCGGACCCCTATCTCACGAATGTTCTTCAGATAAATACCGGCAGTTCGACCAATTCAAGCTTTTACAATCCGTCTGCCAGTGTTCCGTTCGGGTTCGGTACGACAACCGCAAATAGTAACTCCACATCCAGGGTCGCTATCTCCGCAAACGGATTTAGTGCTGCGTCGAATCCGCTGCTTACATTTACCGACATGCCAGGCTCTCCACCTCCAGTTATCGGAGTTCGAACGGCTGCCGGAAATGCCGGGTGGACAATCGCTGCCACCGGCGGAAGCGACGAGTTCTATAACTTGAAAAATGGCGCTGCAACGGTAATGAGTATGTACACGGGGACGGCCGGTTCTATTAACAGCTATTGGACTCCACAATCCGTTTTCAGCAAAATTGGTTTTGGTACTACGACCCCCTACGCCCGCCTTTCCCTTTGGGGGAGCGATACCGCAAGCTCAACTCTCGCTTTCAATATTGTTAACAGTGCTTCTACCACTCTCTTCGCAGTCTTCGATGGAGGCAATGCACAACTCTCGGGTACACTTACCCAGAGTTCTGACCAGCGTTTGAAGACAAACGTTATTCCTCTTGATGCTTCAACGTCCTTGTCAGAAATCAACGCGCTTACGCCCGTGACCTATAACTGGCTTGATCCAGAAAAAGGAGGCACGCGCCAGTACGGCTTTATCGCGCAGCAAGTGCAACAGATCTTCCCAAACCTGGTCTCCACCACATCCGCTACCGCACTCACGCCAGACGGAACGCTCGGCCTCAACTACCTTGGCCTTATTGCTCCGATCGTGGAGGCAATTCAGACTCTCTCGACCGAAGTACAGAGTCTTACGGCTATCGTTGCTGGATTTGCAGACAGTTTTCACACGCAACAGCTTTGCGTCGGTTCGACATGCATAAATCAGCAACAGCTCGCGGACCTACTTGCTCTTGAGACACAACAGGGCCAGGTTCAAATAAGCGCCCCTACCCCGCCGACTATTTCCAGCACCAGCACTCCCCCATCGATCAACATCCAGGGCAACAACCCTGCGATCATCCAGGTTGGCGACACCTACACCGACCTTGGCGCTATCGCGACCGACAATCAGGGCACTAGCCTCGGTTACAAAACATTCCTAAACGGCGCGCTGGTAAGCAACATCGTTATGGACACGAGCGCCGTCGCCACAGACACCATCGACTACGTTGCAACCGACACCTGGGGCAACACGTCGACGAGCACCCGCTCGATCCTTATTGAGGCCGCTGCAGCAGCATCTTCATCCGTGCAGTAACGTTCTCCGCCATTCCGCTGGCCATGGATTAGCTGCCCTAAGCGATCGCGCCGGCATCGTTGAGATTTCCCTAAGTTGTGCGGGTGGCATCCGTTAATGCATTTGCCAGATCTCCCAGAGTCCTAAAACAGGTCCCACCGAGGAGTTCTACATCCACGCCCGTACCGTTCAGGCGGTCGGATCGACTAAGAGAGCGGATTAACACGAAATCATGGATGCCTTCAGCAAGGTCCATGCGCACGGCAATTATTAGATCAATATTGGATTTTCGTCGTTGCCTCAAAATCCACTGCGAATTTCCAGATTTTGTCTTGAGGCATCGGAGCAGGTAAATTTGAACCGTGACTTTATCGTTCACGATGTATGTTCTCGCATTGAAGTCGAAGCGTGTCGTCAAATCCATGCGCCGCATCTCCGCGAAAAGCAGAGGCAGAATGCTTCTGCGCTTCGATGAGGTCTCTCGCTTAGCGGATGCATTGGAAAATTTGTTCTTTGGCTGGTATCCGATTAACTCGTATGCCTTTACTAGGCTGCCGAAGCGCTTTTGATAGCTTTGAGTTTTCGGCGTCGACCCTGCGGCATTTATAAGCTTGCTGTTCAATCGACCTTTGAGGTTCAGGAGGCACCTGAGATTTTCAAGCATGTGCTCGTCAGACTTGCGTCTTGTGAGTTCGGCGAATCTCCGCTGTGCAGCGTGAAATAGATCCGCATCAACCACTGCCTGAAACGCGTTGACTGATCGTATCCACATCTCCGACGGGTTCTTCACCGCCTTATCTTTCAGCTTGAATGAAGTGCGATTGTAGACGTTGTTACCGATGTATTTCTCGTTTGAAAGCATTCTTGAAATTGTGTCGCGATTCCATGGCCGCCCATACTGATTGACGAGCCCCTCCTGATTCAATTCTCCTGCTATCTGAATTTCGTTCTTTCCGTCGATCGCAAAGGATCTGAACATGCGTCGGACGAGGGCGACTTCACCAGCCGGCCCCGGAGCAAGGATAACGCGATCGGATTGAATAAATTTTCGTTCCCCGTCGGCCAAAATGATTCTTGGAGTGCCGCTAGCGTCGACTAAAGTCCGCCTCAAACCATATCCAGCAGGCGCCCCTTGCCAAAAGCCTCGGCTGCCTAGCGTACAATGCCCAGCAAAGACTCTCCTAGAAAGACGTCTGCTAAAGCCCGCCGCTTCCGCCCTTTGTAAAGCCTTGAGCACAGTTGATACAAGGCTACCATCGTTCTCAAACTCTTCCTCGCAATAGATAACCTGAATGCCCGACTGTTTACAGAGATACTCGTAGTGCGCGCTTTCGTCAGCATCTTGGAAGCGCCCCCAGCGACTAACATCATAAACCAAAATGACTTCGAAGTCGGCTAGCTTAGTCTGAACATCCTTGAGCAGCGACTTGAGGCCCAATCGGCCGTTCAAATGCAATCCACTACGTGCTTCGTCCGAATACTCCCGAACGATTTCGAGGTTGTGAGAGGCAGCGTATGCTGCAATTGCCGCCATCTGGTTTAGCGTCGAGTAGTCCTGTTCGTCCGTGGACATGCGAACGTATTGCGCGGCTCTCAGGGCAATTCTGTCACTCCCGGGGAAAGGCTTTCGCACGAACAGCCACCACCGATGCGGTTGCGTCGATAGTAACTTTGGCCCGATCCTGTTCCTGAGTTCTTACGAGGTTTCGAAGAATAATGTTCAAATTCCTCCAGGAATTCGGTCAGCTTTTCCGTTCGCCCAAGGCCACTACGCGAGGAAGAAAGCTGGAATGAAATGGTGGTCGAGCGGCGTGCTCATTCTTTCCTAGGAAGGATAGTATCCGTCGCGCGATCGAGAACACCCATCTGGTCGCAGACGCGCCGAAAATCGACCAGGCCGCGGTCGCTCAACTTCGATCGCTCGGATAGTGGCCGGCGGTCTATCCTCACCACCGATGTGCTTTTGGTCGCCTCGGTCTCCGGTAACCACTGATCGTCGCTCACAGCTTCTCTGCCTCTCCGCCACGGCCGCCAATACTGTAGGGCCTATTTAAGAAGTAGTTTCGATTGCCGAGCGCCTTTTCCGCGTACTGATCTATGGCCACAATAATCGCTTGGACGTGCTGATAGCCCTTCCCTGGCCGCTAAGTGCCGGACCTCCGCCAAAACTTTAATCCACGGCGGAGGATTGGCTTCGTCTTGGAAGTACTTGAGAGGCTCGCTCACCATTGGCGGCCACCCAAAACTTTCCCTTTCGAGGGAGCAGGAAGCTCGCGCTTCAACTTGTCCCGCTCCGCACAAAGCGCATCGATCTTGTTGAGCATTCGCTCTAGCAGCGCTTCGGCCGCGGCTGTAGGTATCCCTGCCCGCTGCAGCTGGCGGATTTCTCCACGCTGCCGCCCCACCTGGGTCCGCATGCGCTCGATTTCATTTCGGATGTGGTCCAGTTCCATAGCCAGCCTCAGAGTTAGTCGCAATATTTGTTCACTAAATGTTCTTACTGGCAAGCCCGTGCTGGCTTTTTTATCCTCTAGGGGCCTAAGTTGATTTTTGCAGTGGCCTGAATTGGTTAGGCGACGTTCTCGGTAAGACTACTGAGCCTTCGTTCCCCTATATGCACTGATAGGTGCATAGCCATTTATATAGGCATCAGGAACCGCGCATTTTCGTTCGCGTTAACAGGCAGCCTCCTGCGTAACGGATAAGAGGAGCCTGACGTGATCGAGCGCCCCCACCCCGATTCGTATTTGGTTCGAGCACGCATCTGTCTGAGCGTCGCGATCATCGGCGCGATGTTATTCGCTGCGGCGATGCTCACGGGTGCATTCGTCCAGTAAGGCTGGGACCCAATGTCGCCCCTTTGCCCGGTATGCAGCCTGCCCATGAAACCGCTCGGTCGCACCTTCCAGTGCGACACTTGCCGACAAATAATCATATTCTTTGACGCGCCTCACGCCCCCTGTAAACCTAGCCCGAGCGAGCCCACCCTAAGAAACAGAGCTAGGCAAGCAAGGACGCCTCGGTTGGCTGGGGCTATTTGTCAGGCACGTTCACCGGGGGAAGCGGCTGCGTTGGCATGATAGTCGTTTGACGCCCATGCTGCAGAGCGGACGCCAACGCCAAAAACCCCGCCACGGTTATGATGATCGCCCCACGCATGCGATCACCTTAGACCTCCAAGCGCCGCGCGCAATTTGACAGAAGTCGAAGGCCGCCTCAGTTGGGGTCCTGGCCTGTTTCGACCCCTGGTGGCCTAGTTTGATTCTGTTCACAATTGAACAGACCGGGCGATTTCGGCATAATAGGATCGAAACTCTGGAACCCAACGGTTAGGACCCGGAAGCCAAGAGGTGTGTCATGCAGCGTCGTCGTTTCAAACACATTCTGACTTTCCCAGAACGTCTCGATCAGGAAGCCAAGCGTCTCCGAACAGAGGCCGAAAAATTGCCGCCCGGATCCGAACGGGACGAACTTCTTCGCAAGGCTCGCCAGGCCGAAACCGCTTTTCACGTCAATGACTGGCTTTCATCACCCGGGCTTAGGGCACCGGAATAGAAGTAAGGCCGCCTCAGCTGGCGAGCTGTCCAGCATATATCCGCATTCCGCCCGGAGTGGTCATTCGCAGCCTGCCCGATAGATCGACCATGTAGCCTAGCGCGATCAGCCGCGCGCTATGGTCGGGCCGGGATCACTGCCAGGGGGCTTGTTACGGCGAACGTGTTGCCGACTATGAGCAGGGAGGCAATCCCCGCTTCAATCCTATCCCCAGCCCGGGACTTATGACCTTGCAACCGTCTCCCCTGACCCATCTGGGCCATGAACCTTTGCGCGGGGTGTGCTGACACACTCATATCGGGATTTTACGATCACCTTCCCGGGGCTAGGACCGGCGCCGTCTGCAATCTTTTCAAGCGGGCGGCGTTGTGTTGTCGGGTGCGCTCAAAGAGGCGGCCCCAGCACTGGGGGCTGGGGCAATGGCTGGGGCCGTCCTTCACTTGGACGACGCAGGCGTCTCCACCTATCCCGTCACTAATCAAGCTAAACACGAGTTCGACGCGGTGTCGGTCTGACTCCCGACATTGGGAGTGTCCTAATTCCCCGTCGCGGGTGTCCGAATTTGGACCCCACTGGCAAGCCGCTACGATTGGTGTGCCGGCAGCAAAAAAACACCCAACCAGTTGTCGGAACCAACGGACCTCGTTCGTCTTGAATCCGGGTTCTGTAGCGTTTGGAGTATTTGAATGGCCCCCCGCGCCAACTGGAAAGGCTTTTTACGCCTTTCGCTTGTTACCTGTCCGGTCGCTTTGTACCCGGCCACTTCTGATTCCGAGAAGATCAGCTTCAACCAGATCAATAAGAATACCGGCCATCGCATCAAGTACATGAAGGTAGATGCCGACACTGGCGAGGAAGTTGCTAGCGAGGACATCACCAAGGGATACAAGGTCGACACCGACACCTACATTGAAGTGTCGAAGGACGAGCTTGAGAACATCGCTCTCGAATCCACCCGGACCATCGATATCGATGAGTTTGTGCCGAAGAGCGATATAGACCCGCGCTATCTCATCCGTCCGTATTACTTGGTCCCTGACGGCAAAGTCGGACACGACGCCTTTGCAGTCATCCGCGAGACCATCCGCAGCATGGACAAGGTCGCCATTGGCCGCGTCGTCCTAACCAATCGCGAGCACATCATCAGCTTAGAGCCCCTCGACAAAGGGCTCATGGGCACGCTCTTGCGATATCCCTACGAAGTCCGGAGCGAGAAGGAGTATTTCGACGAGATCCAGGACGTGAAAGTCACGAAGGACATGCTCGATTTGGCAAAGCATATCGTCAACCAGAAGGCGGCCGATTTTGATCCTGAGAAATTCGAGGACCACTACGAAGAGGCACTGACGGAACTCATCAACGCCAAGCGCAGCGGCAAGACCATTACCGCTAAGGCGCGCCCGCGCGGTGAGAACGTGGTGGATCTCATGGACGCACTCAAGAAGAGCATCGCCAGCGAGGCGCCGCCGAGCAAAGGCAAGAAGCCCCGCAAAGCCGCTGCCGGCCAGAAGGAAATGCTGCTCCCGATCGAGGGGAAGAAGCCCGCAGCAAAGAAGGCGGCCAAGCCTGAGCGGGCTACGGGGCGCCGGAAGGCTGGATAACAGCCTCTGTTGGAAGCCGCTTGAAAAGGAATTCGCTAAGTGCGAATTACCTGCGGCGGTTTGACGCTTGGCGCCAGAACGCATAGGCAACGGGAGAGCCAAAAAAGAGCCAAAAATTTAGCTCTTTCTGCTAACCCATTGAAATCACTTACGCGCTCGTAGCTCAGCTGGATAGAGCATCGGATTTCGATTCCGAGGGTCGGGAGTTCGAATCTCTCCGAGCGCGCCAAGCCCGCCCTCGCAGCCCTTCGGACCGCCGGGCGGCCCCCTTCCCAGAGTTCAAAAAGCTCCTGTACTGCAAGGATTTGCAGCAATTGCCTTGGATAGAGAGGAGCTTGGAAACTGGTTGTTATCTCTTCGGTGTCAGGCGGTCAATTACGTCCTCCATGGGCACGAGATCGCGGAGTCAATCTACGGTGCGTCGGTCCGTGCAGCAGCGGAGAGGGCGACTGAGGCACGCAAGCGAGCCCATCGGCTCGACCAGTTCGTGAATTTTCAGAAAGTGAGCAAAATGGAACAGCGCTGGAGTTTCCGCCGGTCCAAGCCGTCTCCATCATCGCCCTACAATTGGCGTTTGCCGGTGACTGAGAGCGTAGTGCTCCCGCCTGATCAAGGCGAGCAACATGTCCCACCATTTCGGATCGTTATGCCCAGTATGTCGAGCCGCAACGACGCTGGTACATATCACGCCCGGCCGCTGGGGTTTTCAAATCCGAACTTTTGAGTGCTCCGCATGCAGGGACATGCACCAGATCGTCGCCGATCTCGCTGAGCCAATGAAATCTACGAAAACGAACGGCTGGCTTCACAGCCAATTGCAAGCGCCCATCTAATGCCGCGTGCAATGCCCCGGCCGAGCCCTCAAGCGCATCCGCACAACTTCGGCTGGCAAGCAGGCCAGCGCCTCTTGCATAAGGATGCTGGTAAGATGGGCACCATTGTCGAGGTAGGGCGTCAAATCAAAGTTCGATGGGACAAAGGCCGGACAAGCTATTACCCCCGCGATCTCCCGGCCTACGTTCAACCGACAGAGCAGTAAGGCCGTCCCAAGGGAATTTTAGATGCCAGAGTACCGCGCCTACATCTTGGGTTCGAACGGCCATGTACGAAGGCGTATCGACTTCCTCTGCGAAGAAGACGAGAGCGCCAAAGAATAAACCAAGCAGCTAGTTAACGGGCATGACGTTGAGGTTTGGCAAGGCGGTTGCAGGGTTGCGGCGTTCGAGCACAAGCCTGAAAAGGCAAGCAGCGCGATCCCTCACGAAAATCACCACGGGCAGATGATTCCGAAGCTCGCGAAGTAAATTTGCAATCAAGGGGGCGTCATGGTAGCCGACCGCATTTTGAGTATCGCCATCATCGGACTAGGCGTCTTTTCGGTGATCTTGGCGTCTCGGATAATCTTCAACATGTAGGAAGGAGGCCGCTTCAGCGCCGAACAAGTCGAGGCTGGCTTACTTCACGCTGACGAAACCAAGGTCGCTGATCCAACAGATGGCCGGACTTGGCGACCCGAAGCGGTGTTCGTTGCTGCCAAAGAACAACTCGGTAGCCCCATCCGCGGGCTGCCTTTTGGCGAGCACGGCGCGACGAAGACCAATCGCGACCTCGGTTCGTCCGAGCGCCCTCCCTGTCTCCCTTGGATGAATTTCGGCCGCCTCCATCATCAAAAGCCGCACGTCGTCACCGGGAGACCATCGTCTGAATCGTTGGCTTGCCAGTATGCACCTCATCGATTGCTTGAAGCTCGGGCGCTTCTCACAAATGGGAATTTATCAGCCACAAATGTTCCAGGAGGCAGACCGGCCCCGGCGCCGGGGCTGGCGAGCGCTGGGGCCGTCTGGGGAATGGCGCTATCTCGCGACTAAGCAACATTCCACCTTCAGTTGATCACACACAGCCATGCGCGACTGGTCAGTTTTCACCACTCTCCCATTTGTCAGAGCGAGCGTCCGAACAGAGACAGCACCGGTCGGACCGGGGCCTAACGGAGGGATCAGTCCGGCTGCGCGGTGCGGATTGGCAACAACCTTGATAATCCAGCGCGTCGGGGTGCTGGATTTAACTTCCATGACCGAATGAACCAGTCCCGCGACGAGCGATCCTTTTACGATCAGGGTTGCTTTTTGGCGGCGATGTTGATGATACCGATAGCGCCGCGCGACTTTTCGATCAGACGTCTCGAACGTGTGCATATAAACCAAGCTGCACCACGCGAAACGGTTCCGCGATGACCCGCTGCGGAGTGCCAGGCTACCTGAAAGCCTTACCCAGACTGCGCGCCTTGGCCCGTACGACAATTATCGAACGTTTCAACACGATAGCGGCACGCGCGGCCGATGTTCCTGCATCAATTAGCGCCGTCAAATGTGCAACTTGCGCTACTGACCACGTCCTGCTGCCAATTCGCACCATATGGCCCAATACCGTGCGTCCGCATTCGTTCCGAATTGAAACAAATCCCTCGCTGATCATTGAGGCAACCCTCGATATTCGGAACAATGCCGTAGGGCGGAACTTGGCGAACTGGAGGTTGCCAATGCCCCGCTACTTTTTCGATGTTGAAGACGGCCACAGGCTTTTTGATCCAACAGGCTTTGTTTGCGACGACGATATTGCCGCAGTCATCAGGGCGACGGTGCTTGCCGTAGGCATATCGCTCGATAAGCCCGAAGATGATCCTGAGCGCCGCATTGCCATAATCAACGACAAAGGACACAAGATTGGCAACGTGCCCGTGTATTCCAGGCCATCATACGGAAACCCGGCCAAATAGGTGAACCGCCGGCTCACCGCCTTCGCTGGCATCTCGACCGAATACAGAGGTGATCGCGGCACGAAGTCCAAGCCGATCCCCGGTCCACATCTTGTCTATGGATTCTTGACCACCTCTCCAAATGAGGTTGTCGCGCCGATTCATAAGGCGATGCCGGTGATCCTGACGACCGACGAGAAACGCGACGTTTGGATGCGCTCGCCGTGGGATGAAGCAAAGGCGTTACAGCGGCCATTACCGTGCCGATCTCCCTCGAAGCGATTGTCCAGCGCTACGACGCCAAGGAGTTACGATGACAGTCCAGCACTGTCACCGTAACTCCGCGCTCGATCTCAACCCCGCGGGCGCCGCAATTCGAAGCTAGGCGAGGAGCCACAAAGTGAAAACCCACCGGCGTGAACCGGTGAGCGCAATCGCGGAACCAAATCGGGCCTAGCCGACTCTCAGATTCTCCGCGGACGTCTTGCCGCGGTTTTCCTTCTCCTCGTAGCTCACCTTGACACCCTCATTGAGGCTGCTCAGACCGGCCTTTTCCACCGCCGAGATGTGCACGAATACGTCTTTGCCACCGCTGTCGGGTTGGATGAACCCAAATCCCTTGACTGGATTGAACCACTTCACAGTGCCTGTCGCCACGTCCGCTCTCCCCTTTTCAAGTAATGGTGGCAGCCTAGAGCGCTAGCGCACGATACCGCAAGAAGAAACCCGCCGGGCGGCCCACGAAATCATTTTCCCAGACCACGAAGCCGACCCGAAACAAACCCGGCCTAGCGCCCCCCAGTGTTCAAATGGAGCGATGGCTATGATGGGCTCGGTGTGGAGTCGTAAGGCACGCATGCTCCTGATCGCAAATTTGCTGGCCGGCGCCACCGTTCCGCTAGCGATGGCTGCTCACCATCCCGTCTCAAGTGTCGCGCTCGGTAGTGAGTTGCAATGCAGTAAGGCGAACTACGGTGCCAGTGCACTTAATTGCCTACTCCTCCCTCTGGGCGCTCATCACACAGGCATAACTGCCCTCGTTCGCATCGTTGTCCCTGGAACAGCGCACAACATCACCTCGCACTGCGACGGCCGCACACGCCTTCGTTCTCGATTAAGTGCACTTGTCACCGTAACTCCGTCCGGCTCAGGTCTGGTAATCGACCGAACCACACGCGCTCGTAGCTCAGCTGGATAGAGCATCGGATTTCGATTCCGGGGGTCGGGAGTTCGAATCTCTCAGAGCGCGCCAGCCCCGCGGCCAAACACGCTCCAATTTCGCCAGCCCGACGTTGCACCGGATTGGTCGATACTGGTGTCAGGGCACAATTCGTACTTGACGCTCTGGCAAGCCGTTAGTGTGCGGGCTTAGACGCGACTTCTGACTGGCTTTGCTGCGCCAGCGGTTGATCAGTGTGCGATACAGCAAGCATCGACACGACGAGAGCCAAATAGGTGACTATCCATAGCGTCGCCGGAACCGCCGGACCTGAAAACTTGGCACCGAACGCATCGAACGACAAATCTCCGCCCTCGTTCTTCGGGGGAGCGACCTCTTGAAAAACGACCACAATCGCAGCGGCCGCCACTGCGGAGATGGGCAACCCGAACATGAATTGGTAGCTGCCCAGAGCAAAAAAGTCAGTCGCGAAGGGTTGTATCCACCCAAGTTTCGAGACGCCGAAGCCTATCGCAGCAAGAGCGTAAGCGAGCAAACAAAACAGCGTTAAACCAACTACGAACCCTCGAACCCATTTCATCTGATTCATCTGAAAGCCTCGCGAGAAAGCGCTCCTCCGCTCACAACCATATCACGCATGAATCAATGATGCACGCCAAGATTTAAATTCCTCTGAAGGCGCTTCCGCGCGTCTAGGCGAGAGCCTAAGGTCTTGGGTGGACGCGCCTTTGCTCTTTTGTGCACCGTCACCGGTCAGAGCTCGGCCGCCTATATCGGGCCAGGATCGCCGCCGCCATCCCTGCTTCTGAGGCCGGGCGTCACTGGCTGTTCCAGCTCAGGTCTGGTAATCGACCGAACCACACGCGCTCGTAGCTCAGCTGGATTCAGCTGGATAGAGCATCGGATTTCGATTCCGAGGGTTGGGAGTTCGAATTTCTCCGAGCGCGCCATTTCAACGCTACAATTTGGTGACCACGGCTGTCGCTGCACGTGCCGACGCTCACCACCGCGCCGCGCGCCGGTCTTCGTCGCCCACGATCAAACGCGGCGAGCGGAGTTGCAGGACGCCGTGCGAGATGGTCGGCGGCAGCATGCAGGTGTGAACCCAGCCGACATAATGGCCGTAGTGATCGGAGGTGTGAACCAACGGGCAACGCGGATCGCCGGTGCCGTAGTAGCTGCGGTTGGCGGCCAGGGCGCTGTTGAGGATTCCGTCGATCATGCCGCCGTCGATATGAAGTTCTCCGGCGGCGGCCGGCCGCGTCTGGCCTGCTGCGACGGTCAGTGCGAGTGCCACCAGGGCCGAGGTGGCGATGTTGGATTTGATCGGCATGTGACATCTCCAGATGGATGGGTCGCCTGCCAATTGGTCGAAGCTTGTTTGAAGCGCGTTCGGGCCCGAGCCCGGACAGACGATTACAAATCGTCCATGCAGCTGCGAAGATGAAGGAGAATCGCGAGGCTGTGCTCGCGCTTACGAACTGCTCGGGATCTTGCGGCGCACCGCTTCCACGCCGGCGTCGGCGACACGATAGGTCCGTCCGCCCTCGGGCACGATCCAGCCCTTGTCGATCATTCCGGCGATGGTACTCGGGCCCACGCCGGCCGGAAACCGGCGGCCGTTGTTGATCGCGTCGATCGCAACCCGTTCGAGATGGGTGGCGACGTGCGACGGGCGCGCCCGATAGGCTTTCGCAACGATGAGGATCGACAGAACTTCCGCGCGCCGCCGCACCGCCGAGGCGCTGCGGGTCAGCTCGTTGCTGATCTCGAGGGCATTCCTGCCGGCCTTGGCGAGCGCCCTGAGCTTCTCGTCTTCGTCAAAGGTCCAGCGCCGCACGGTCCCCATTTTCCCCTCATCGCTAGGATGCGCTCCACCTGGACCCGATGCATACGCAGGCAACGCTGATTTGCCATGTGACTTTCGGCACCTCTTGATGTGACGAAGGGGACTGTCGGCGATGCCGCGGCTGCAACGGGCGAAGCATCAAAAGGAATCGGCCCGCCACCGGCCCCGCAAGGGGCCGGCCACGGCACCGTTCTGTCCTAAGAGAACCGATCAGTGCTTGGTTGGGTCAAGCACCACGATCACGCCGGTCGGTTCCGGCTCATGCGGCTGCAGACTGGTCAAAGTCGCGTCGCTCCACTCGGCGAGACTGACGACCTCGCCGGCTTCTCCCTCGATGTCGCGCGTTTCGGCGGGTTCGAGCACCTTGAGACCGCTTCTGTCGACAAAAAAGGTGTGGTCTCCGAAGACGCTGTTCAATCGGGCGACCGCGGGATGATCCTCGGGAAGCACTTCGGCCTCCATTTGCATCATCGTCCGTTTCACCTGTTCGGAATTTAGCTTCATCAGCTGCTCCTGTTTGGGTTCCGGTCTTGGCTGGCTTCTTCCCCGCTTCGCCCGTTTCCTCAGGGCCTCAACTCTCGAACCGATGCCGCAGCGAAACGTTCCCCGCGCGCGACGCATTGACCGCGCACGTGACGGTTCCGCATCGCGCGACGTGCGTGCTTGTCGCAGGCGAGTTTCAGGCGAGGCCCGCCAGCACGACCTCGGAGATGATGGCATCGTTGATGCGCCGCTGTTCCGTGCCCGGCCTGCCGTAATTGCCGCAGCATTGCGCCACGACGACGTCGAGCTTGGGGAATACGTAGAGGCGCTGGCCACCCCAGCCGATGCCGCCGACCCAGGGTTCAAAGCGCTGTGAGGCCGCGGCGATGGACCCGCCGAGATACCATTGATAGCCGTAGCGGCGGTCATCCGCGATGGTGACCGCAGGCGCTACCACGCGTTTCATCCAATCCCGCAGCACGATCTGCTGGCCGTCCCACGCGCCGCCGGCGCGCCAGAGTTCGCCGATCTTCAGAAGATCGCGCGGCAACAGGCGCAGGCCCGAGGCGGCGCGATACTGACCATCGCCGAGGCCCTTCGCCCAGTCGACCGGACCGAAGCCCAGCGGATCAAACAGCACGCGGCGGCAATAGGCGAGCAGCGGTTCGCCGGTGCCCCTCTCGATCAGGCGACCCAGGATCGCGGTCGCGCCGCCGCAATAAGTCCATTTGGTGCCGGGCTCGTCGACAATCGGCCGCTCCA
Source organism: Bradyrhizobium sp. LTSP885 (assembly GCF_000938305.1). GTDB lineage: Bacteria > Pseudomonadota > Alphaproteobacteria > Rhizobiales > Xanthobacteraceae > Bradyrhizobium. Next base: position 16,783 of record NZ_JYMT01000011.1, on the reverse strand, counting down.
GGATGAAGCGGAAACGATCGGGCGCTGCTTCCATCGCGATCTCGGAATTGCGCAGGTCGCTCCCATAGGGGACCGTGAGTTCGTCCCATTCGAGCCCGAGCGTCATCGAGAGCAAATGATGGATGGTGATGCGATCACGGCCGGGCTGGCGCGCAAGATCGGCATATTCCGGAAACTGCTCGTAGAGTTTCGCCTCAGGCGGCGGCACCTTGCCGGCGGCGAGCGCGACGCCATAGGCGAGGCCGACCACGCTCTTGGACACTGAGCGCAAATCGTGTGGGACGTTGGGACCGAACACGACATTGCCGAGCCGCCCACGGCCTGCCTGTTCGTCGTCGCCCTGCCCGTAATGCTCAAACACGAGCTTGCCGCCCTGGCTCACCAGCAGCGCATGGAGGCCGCTGATCCTGCCGGCACTCTCGGATTGCGCGAGGCGCGCGCTGAATGTGTCCTCTGACACCGCGGCAATTGCGCGCGGCGCGATCAGGCTCGCACCAAGCCCGGCCAGAACATGACGGCGATCGAAAACCCGTCGCATATGCATGGTCATCCTCCTCCCGATGCCGGCGGCCATCGAACTCCCGCGAGCAGCCAGTTCTGTATATAGCAAGGTACCATGTAATGCAAGGTACTTGTCCGCACTTGTCCCAACCGCCGTGCTGCGGACATGGCTGAGCGGGTAGCCGCGGCTCCCCGCTCCCGATGTCGGTCTGCTAATGCAGTCGCGCGGCCCTCGCCTTCGCCGCCTTCAGCGTGTTCTCCATCAGGCAGGCGATCGTCATCGGACCGACGCCACGCGGCACCGGCGTGATGGCGCCGGCCACCAGAACCGCTTCATCGAAGCTGACGTCGCCGCGCACCGCGTAGCCGCCGTCGGGCGTCTGGACGCGGGTGGTGCCGACATCGATGACGATGGCCTGTGGCTTGATCCAGTCGCCGCGCACCAGCCCGGCCTTGCCCACCGCGCTGACGAGAATGTCGGCCTGACGGCAGATGCCGCTGATGCCGCGGGTGTGGATGTGGGTCTGCGTCACGGTCGCCTGCTCCTTCAGGAGCAGCGCGGCCATCGGCTTGCCGACGATGTTGGAGCTTCCGATCACGACGGCATGAGCGCCGGTGAGATCCGGCCGGATCGACTTGATCAGCCGGAGACAGCCGAGCGGCGTGCACGACACCAGCGCGTCGTCGCCGTGGAACAGGCGACCGGCGTTGAGGGCGTGCAGGCCGTCGACGTCCTTGGACGGATCGACCGCGGCCATCACGCGCAACGCGTCGATATGTGCCGGCAGCGGCAATTGCACGAGGATGCCGTCGACATCGTCGCGCGCGTTGAGCCTCTCGATCAGCGCGAGCAACTCGCCCTCGCCGGCACCGTGCGGCAGCAATTCGACGCCGCCGCGCAAGCCGAGCCGCTCGGCCATCCTGATCTTGCTTTGCACATAGATGTGGCTGGCCGGGTCGTCACCGACCAGCACAACGGCAAGCCCCGGCGCGCGGGGCATCCGATCCAGTTCGATTGCAATATTGTCGATGAGAATTTGGGCGTGTACGTGCCCATCCAGAATGATCGCCGTCATATGGCACCTCCGATGTCGAAGCGGTGCCCAGGCGCGCGGCGTCAGTCTCTGCGCTCCCCGATGGTATCCCATCCAAGCGCCAGTCGCGCAGATGGCCTGTTCATAGCGAGCCGGTCGGACAAACGCAAATCACCGCATCGGCCCTGAGGGCCGCAATCGGCGAACTCGTCACGGTTACATAATACCGTCAAAGTCTGGGGTAGGATTTACCAATAAGTTGCGATAAGTCACGGCGCCGGCCGGGCTTTTCCGATCCCCGGCGCCCTCCTCCCGGTCATCACGCCATTTCGGACATTTCGACATGAGACAGATCATCCTCGCGCTCGCGCTCCTGTACCCGGCCGCTGCGCTTGCCCAAGGGGCTACCCCGCCTGCCGCCACCGCCCAGCCAGCCGCCTCGCCGCCGCCGATGGTCGGCGACAAGCCGCTGGTCCAGGTCGGCAAGAAGCCCGCCGCCAAGAAGGGCGAGAAATCAGCCACGCCGGGCAAGCCGCAATCGATCGCGCTCCGGCTGCAGGAGTGTCAGGACATCGACGATGCGACCAAGGACCGGCTGATCTGCTACGACGCGATCTTCAAGCCGCAGCCCAAGCCGAAGCCTCCGGCCGCGAAGGGCGTCAGCGACTGCCATTTCCTGAAGGAAGAGGACGAGCGGCTGACCTGCTACAACGGCTTCGCCGACAAGATCCCGCGGCTGCCGCGTTAACCACAATCGCCGTCGCGGATGCGACGGCGATCTGGACGTTCGATTGTCAGCTTGATGAAGCGATCACGACCGACGGTGCCGCCGCTCGGTCAATTTCACGCCGGTCAATCCGGCTACCAGGTGCCGAAGCCGCTGAACAGCCCGGAGCGCGGCTGCTGCTGGGCGACGCGGAACGGCTGGAAGGGGCCAGGCTGCGCCAAGCGCGTCGGCTGCAACTGCGTCGGCGGGTTGGTGTGGGTCTTGGCGACCTTGCGCTTCTTCGGCGCCTGCACCGGCTGGAGCTGTGCCTGCTGCTCGAGCGGCTTCGTCTCCGCCACCGCCGGCTTGCCGCGAGCATCGGTCTTCACGTCGTTTTTGGCTTCCGCAGGAATGAACTGGGCGAAGGTGTCGCGGACGCGCGCCTGAGCCGACGTCTCTCGCGCGGCCGCGGGGGCAGCTGCGGCGACAACGTTAACTTGCGGCGGAATGACGGTTGGCAGGCTGGTGTCATACACCACCCGCTCCGGCAATTTCTGGGTCGACCTGATGCGGACCGTGCTCCTGTCGAAGCTTGGGGCCGACGGGTTGGTGACGGCGGCGACCACGGTCTCCTGCGGGACAATGGCGTCGATCACGAACAGCAGCGCGAGCAGAACTCCGCCGACGAACAGGAAATAACGCGCGACTGGCATTTCGGTAGCTCCCCCCGCGCAACGGGCGCGGTTCAACTCGCCTGGAGCACAGCGGCAAACGCCACCGTGCGCCAACGTTGTGTTCGTTTGCGCATGATCACCCGGGGAGCCCTCATCCGCGCTGCCGGGTCATGGTCTAACTGGCGATGTATCAGTTAGTTCCTTGCGGCCGTTTATGGTTCACCCCCGGCAGTCACTTTTTCGAGATGCAGGGTTTAGAGGCGGCTCGCGGTCACCACGGAACATTTCGCTTTAATTGCATTAATATTTACGAATCCGATCAACATCCGCGGATAGGTCTTGCGGCTCCTCATGGCGATGGTGTCGCTGATCAGGCGCTTGCGCTCGGTCAGGGGACTGCCGTCGCGGCGGATGAAGGCGCAGGCAATCTCGATATCCTTCACCGCGAAGTCGTTGGCGTTGCGCAGCGTCAGGGTGACTAGCGCCTTCGAGCCAAGCCCGCCCCGGCGCCATGATTGCGATGCGATCCGCAAGCCATCGAGCGGCGATTTCTCCGGCTTGGCCTCCGGCGCAGTGACGATCCCGGCCGCGGCGGGCTCAACTGCGGGTACGGTTGCAGTAGCGGCTTGGCCCGGCTGAGCTTCGGCCAACGGATTCTGTATCGAGGCGTTCTGTGCCGCGAGGATGATCGCAGAGGACGCTGGCGCGTCGTCCAGATCATCGGCATCGCTCGGATCGGGGAGCATCAGCCATGCCGCGATACCTGCAACGGCGATCAGCGGCACAACCAGGCTCACGCCGATGCCGGCGGTACCAAGATGTCCGGTCCCAAGCCCACGAAACGACGCCCAGCCGATTCGCATTGCCGTTCCCTCACCCGGCGGCTGCTGCCGCTCATGAAAAAAGCCATACGGGCGCCGCACCGTAAGGCTTCCAGCGACGATGGCCGCGGTACGGGGCGCTACTGTCGGGACAATCGCCGACAGCCAAATTGGTTTCATTCCGGCACGGCGAGATTGCGGCTCAATATTGCTGCCGATGTCACGCGGGGATGGAATTGCGCCCGACTGGCCGCTAGATTTGCGCCGCATCCGCCGCGCTCATCGCGCGGCATGAATAACAAAGGAGATCGCGATGCCGACCGTGACCTGGGACCACGTCCACCTGCGCAGTCCAGATCCCGAGGCGACGGCCACCTGGCTCCGCGACGTCCTCGGCGCCGAGATCATCCGCGGCCCCGGCCGCATCGATGTCCAGCTCGGCGGCGCCAAAGTGTTCATCGCGGAAGTGACTGCCGGTGACGGCGTCAACGCAGCCCCGCTGACGCCCTATCAGGGGCTCGATCATTTCGGGCTGACGGTCAAGGACATCGACGCGGTCGCCGCCGAGATCAAGGCCAAGGGCGTCGCGTTCACCAAGGAGCCGACCACCATCCGCCCAGGCGTGCGCATCTGCTTCATCCGCGGCCCGCAGGGCATCTCGATCGAGCTCCTGGAGCGCGACAAGAAATACGCGTGAGCGCGACGAGCAAGTCGGCGCGCGCGTCACCGTCATCCCCGCGCAACGGCTTCGCCGTTGTCGCTGGGATGACGCGGAACGTGATCGTGCGCCGCTACGTCATGCTACCCGGCATGAAGCAGCGGATCGTCACGCCCATGTAGCCGCGGATCGGCCACACCATGGTGCGACCGGCCAGGTTCGGCTCGGTAATGACGGCCTCCTCAGGTACGTCGATCCACTGGCCATCGAGACGGACGCGGTAGTGCCCGTCCTTGGATTCCCAGTCGACGTCGCTGACCGCGCTGCCGTCGGCATCCGAGCAGCACGGGCCCTTGCCGCTGCGCAAACCATCGAACCATTGCTTGAGCGGCGAATTGGCGTAGCGGCCATCGGGATCACGCGCGTGTGCGAACTGCACGGCTGCCACTGACACCAACACTATCAGGCCGAGCTTCAATAGCGCCGTCACACGACCGATACGACGCCAAGCTGAAGTTCCATTGTCATTACGATGGCGTGCCAAACGGCCGCCGGAATCAATCCAGTCTGCCATATGTCTCTTGCTCCAGCACTCACCGGCCAGTGCAACCAGAGCTATGCATTTCGCGGGCCATAGTGATTCGCGGGCATGGTCCGCTGTCATTGCGCCGTCACACAGGCTGGCAGGAACCGAGGGTCCACCCCAACTGCGCGCGCCCCGGAATCAACCTGCCGCGTTGCACGATCGTGCGCGCTTTGGCATAAAAAACAACCGGCTTTCCGTGGGCGCGGCGGCCGGCGATCGGGACACTATGAAGAACGGGCTATATTCGATTCACGTGACCCTGCTGGACGGACGCGTCGGCAAAGGCAGCGGCGTGATTCTGTTCCGCGATGGCCAGATTTTCGGCGGCGATGCCTATCTCTATTACACCGGCAGCTACACGGTGAAGGGCGACGCCTTCAAGGGCGAAGTGCTCGTGCAGCGCCACACCACGCCGCGCGAAACCGAAAATCCGCTGTTCGGCGGACCCGCCCCGGTCGGCGTCGGCGTCACCGGCACCTTCACCGATACGCGCGGCACCATGAACGGAACCGCGCTGGTCGGCAAAGCGAGCCTGATCTTCGGCGCCACGCTGCACAAGCTCGCGGATATCAACTAGCGATTTCGCTCCGCTCGCAATGACGGCTGAACTTGTTCTCCGCTCGTCGTGCCCGCCTACTCCGCCGCCTGCTCCAGCGGTGCGACGCGGGGCAGGACGATCTGGATGCGCGTGCCGGTGCCCGGCGCAGACTCGAGCGCGAGCCGGCCGCCGAGGCGCGTGGTGACGATGCTGTAGACGATGTGCAGGCCGAGCCCGGTGCCGCCCTGGTCGCGCCGCGTCGTGAAGAACGGATCGAAGGCGCGGCGCCGCACGTCGAGGCTCATGCCGCAGCCATTGTCGGCGAAGATCACCTCGACATTGTCATTGCCCGACGCGCGCACCTGGATGTCGACCTCGCCGGCCTTGCCGTCCGGAAATGCGTGTGCGACCGCGTTGAGGAACAGATTGGTCAGGACCTGACCATAGGGCCCAGGATAGGAGTTCATCACCAGATTCGGCTCGCAATCGACGTTGAGCGTCAAATTGTGCTTACGCAGGCCAGGCCGGAGGCTCATCACCACCTGCTCGGTGAGATCGCCGAGGTCGAAGCTGCGCTGGTCCGAATAGTTGCGGTCGGCGGCCACCTGCTTGAACGACTGGATCAGCTCGGCGGCGCGGTTGAGATTGGCGACCAGCTGCGAGGACGCATCCCGGACTGTTTCCAGGAAGTCATTGAGGGTGGAGCGGCGCAGATCGCCGCGCTCGACCTGGCCTCCGAAGATCGCGGTCTTGCGTTCGAGCGCCGAGGCCACCGTCAGGCTGATGCCGACCGGGTTGTTGACCTCATGCGCGACGCCGGCCACCAGCCGCCCGAGGGCTGCAAGCTTCTCGGCCTCGATCAGTGAGTTCTGGGTCTCGCGCAGATTGCGCAGCGCCGCTTCGGCGGAATCCTTTGCCTTGCGCATCTCCTGTTCGGAGCGCTTGCGCTCGCCAATGTCGAGCGCGACCGTGACGATGTTCTCGATCTCGCCCTGCGGGCCGAGGATCGGCAATTTGTTGACCAGCCATTGCCGCATGTTGCCGGCGGAATCCTTGTACTCCTCCTCGTAGAAGCCGAGTTCGCGCCGCGCCGACAGCACGCGCTTGTCGTTTTCATCGGTCTTGGCCGCACCGTAACGCGACATCAGATCGGCGGTGGTCTGGCCGGTGGCGTCCTGCGGCTCGACGCCGAAGATGCCGGCCATGTAGCGGTTCATCATCACATAACGCAGCTCGCGGTCCTTGACGTTGATGACGGCAGGCACGGTGTCGATCACCATCTGCAGCAGGCGGCGGCCTTCGGCGATCGCGTCTTCGGCACGCTTCTGGTCGGTGATATCGCGCACCGTGCCCTCGTAGCGGATCACTTCGCCCTCGTCGTTGCGCACGACGGTGGCGGAGTCCGACAGCCAGAGCACGGAGCCGTCGCGCGAGCGCACCTGGTACTCGTAGTCGCGCACAACGCCGTCGCGCTGCATCAGTTGCTGGTACTGCGTCCGCGCCGCCGGATCGACATAGACGGCGGAAGCGATGTCGGCGATGCCGTTCATGAGGTCCTGCGGGGTGGCATAACCCATCATCCGCGCCAGCGCCGGGTTGGCATTGAGCAAAGCGCCGCCCGGCGTCGTCACATAGATGCCTTCGACCGAGGCCTCGAACAGCTTGCGGTAGCTCTCCTCGGCGAGCCGCTGCTCGGCGAGCGCGCGCAGCGCCGCCTCACGCGCGCTGTCCGCATCGACCAGGGCCTGGCGGAACACTTCGGCGGCGCGCGCGATATCGCCGATCTCGTTGTCGAGATCGGCGCCCGGGATGAACGCGTCCTTCTCGCCGCCTGAGACCCTGCGGATCGAGCGCGCGATCTTGGCGAGCGGCCGCACAGTGCGGCGCACCACCAACGCCGCCGCGAACAGCCCGATCAGGACGCCGGCCGTGCCGAGCACGATGCTCTGCCACTTTGCCTCGGCCAATGTGCGCGCGAAATCCCGCGACAGCACGTGGCCACGCCTTGTGCTGAGTTCGCGCAACAGCTCGGTGACGCGCTGGATCAGCCGGCCTTCCTCACCGAGCACTTCCTTGTCGATATCGGCGATCTGCCCTTCCCGCACCGAGATCGCGATGATCGCCTCGGCGTAATTGTCGACCGCGCTCCGCAAGGCAGCGTCGGAAATGGCCAGCGCCCGCATGCTCTGCGCGGCCTGCTCGGCCGCAGACGTGTTGTGGGCGAGCAGCGCCGTGGCGATGCGGCTTTGCGCTTCCAGCAGCGTTGTCGCCAGACCCGGATCGGCGATCGATGCGACCGCCTGGTCGAAGGCATCGCGCAGCGGCGGCACTCCGGCGACCAGTTCGGCGCGGCGGCTGAGCAGTGTCGAGATGCGATCGATGCCGCCGCGATAGGTCGCGAGCCGCTGGGTGACGCCGTCGATCATCTCCTGTTGCTCGGGCGCCAGCACGATGCGGGTCTTCTTCAGGATGTCGCTCAGCGATTGCGCGGCCTCCGCGACCTGGGCCGACTGGCTGCCGGGCTCGGTGACGAAATCCCGCGCCGCCAGCCGCAGCTCGTTCATGCGGCGATCGATATCCTCGGCGATGTCGCCGACGCTTTGCAGCCGCTGCAGCTCGGCAAAGGTCGCGTCGATGTGGCGGATCGCGACCACGCTCGCGGTCGATGTGATGATGATCACGGCCAGCACCAGCAGGAAGCTGCCGAACGTGAGCTGTCCGATCGAGAGGGAAAATGCGCGCGGCGGTTGCGAATTCGGCGGCAATTCAGCGGTCATGTCATCGAGGCCGGGGTCCAGTCGGCCGCAATATACGGGAAATTACGGGCTGTGGGGAACAGGCTGACGCTCACCAACAGGGCATCGGCGCGACCGAGGGTGATTTGCGTCACGCTGATGACGCGGATCGCCCCAATCCGGGACTTGCGCGGCCGCGCCGGCCCCGGCCGCCGCAGGGCTATCGCAGGGGTGCACTGCTAAAATATCGAAAACAACCCCATGCAAAGTAGCCGGTGGGCCGCCGGCTTTCGACACGACAACTTGACACGTCGGGCAAATCAGTGGCATTATTCCATTATTCCGAAATCATGCAAGCTCCGGGGGCCACGACCGTTGCCGGTTTCAGGCCGTGGCGGCCTTTCGCGCCGGGATGGTCATCGCTGCGACCCCGACCACGACACAGGCGAGCCCGATCCATGCCGTTGGGCTCAGCCCTTCGCCGAGGAAGACGACGCTGAGCGCGACCCCGATCGGCACCCGCAGGTAGGCCTGCGCCGTGGTCCCGACCGAGCCGAGGGTCTGGATCAGGCGGAAATAGATCACGAAGGCGATTGCGGTCGAGAACACGGCGAGCGCCAACAGCGCCAGCAGCGAACTGGTCGACGGCGACAGCGTCCAGGGCTGGTCGACGACAAGGCTAACCGGAATCAGGATCACGGCGCCTGCGATCAGCGAGCCCGCCGCCGGCGCCATCGGGTCGAGGTCCTTGAACCCCCGGCTGAAGATCGCGGCGCAGGCGTAGCTGATGGTGGCGACGACGATCGCGACCTCGGCCACGATCCCGGTGCCGAGGTCGCGGAACGCATCGACCCCGACGATCAGGCAGATGCCGGCCATGCCGGCGACCACGCCGAACAGCTTTCTCGGGCTTGCGGCCTCATGGCGGGTTATCGCGACCGTGAACAGGAAGGTGAAGATCGGCGAGGCCGAATTGAGAATCGTGGTCAACCCGGCGTCGACCATGCGCTCGCCCCAGGCGATCAGTGTCCACGGGATCACGCTGTTGAGGCAGGCCTGGAAGATGAAGCGGCGCCAGGTCGGAATATCCGCCGGCATCGCTACGCCGCGCCAGCGCATGATGACCAGCAGCAGGGCGCCTGCGATCGCGGTGCGCGCCGCGATCAGCGTGATCGGCGGAATGGTCGCGACCCCGAGCTTGATGAAGGTGTAGGAGCCGCCCCAGAGCGTGGCGAGCGCAAGCAGCAGCGCCAGCTCGAAGGCCATGTTGGGCGGGCGCGGCGTAACCTGTTCCATCTCGGATTCCATCCCTCGGACTATCGAGATGGAGTTTACATGGAGCGAAGCACAGGATACTTCGTTGCTCGCCGAAGTGTGTCAACTGAATGAACCGTCATCCTGAGGTGCGAGCGGAGCGAGCCTCGAAGGATCGACGGCCACCGGCCGGGCCGTGCATCCTTCGAGACGCGCGCAAGAGCGCGCTCCTCAGGATGACGGGTCACCCCACCGCGCCGACGTCGAATACCTCGCCATCGTAGCCGGCTTCCTTGGGAATCCGGAGCTGGCGGCCGGTGGCGGTCTTGGTCATGACGGGCATCACCGTGACGATCGACTTACCCTTGCTGTCGTCAAGCGCGGCCTGCACGCTGCCCTGCTTGCCGAGCCTGATCAGATTGCGTGTGGTCGGGAACGGCAGCTTGAAGCGGCCAGTTTCGCCGCCTTCCAGCGCCTCGCGCGCCGATACCCAGATCGAATCGGTGGACTCCTTGCCGTCATGGGCGCCGAGTTGCTCCGGCGGCGCCGCGGCGAGGAAGAACCAGGTGTCGAAGCGTTTTGGCATGCCTTCCGGCGTGATCCAGTGCGCATAGGGCACGAGTTCGTCGAGCGCGAGCAGCATGCCGTTGTCGGTCAACACCTTCAGGAAGGTGATCTTGCCCTCGTTCAGGTCAGCGCGATGCGCGATCGCGATCTCGTTCGCGGGCCTTGCGTCGACCAGGTCCTTCGATCCTTTCGGCCGCGCCAGCAGGATGCCGCTCTCTTCAAAGGTTTCGCGGATCGCAGCGATGCGGAAGCCGAGCGCGTCGGCGTCGAGCCCGTCCCCGCCTGAATAGAGCGCGGGGTTGGCCGCGATCTCCTTGTCATTCTTGTCGACGCTGCCGCCCGGAAACACCAGCGCACCCGAATTGAACTCGATCTGGTGATGGCGGACCATCATGAAGATTTCAATTTCGTTCGCAACCTTGCTGTCGCGCAACAGCAGGACCGTCGAAGCAAGGCGCGGAGCGACGATGTCGGTCATGCGCTAGCCTGCTGCGCTGGATTGCGGTTGCAGATTGGCGCGGCGGTCGACGCGGGCCACCCGCGAGAGCAAATAATCGACCTCCGCCCTCGTCTGCGGCGTGATCACAGCGCCCGGCTTGCGCTGGGCGCTGGACGAGATGATGCCGCGCTTCTGCAGCACGTATTTGCGTACCGTGAGGCCGACGCCGGGCTGCTGCTCGTAGCGCATCATCGGCAGATGGGCATCGAACAGATCGTGCGCGGCGTCGCGCTTGCCGGCCTTGGAGAGGTTGACCACGTCGATCAGGAGTTCCGGGAAAGCGTAGCCGGTCATCGCGCCGTCGGCGCCGCGCTCCATCTCGAAATCGAGGAACATGCCGCCATTGCCGACCAGGATCGACAGCGGCCGCAGCGAGCCGTCCTTCTGGAAGTTGCGCAAGGTCGAGAGCTTATCCAGCCCCGGCCAATCCTCATGCTTCAGCATCACGCAGGATGGGCTATCCATCACGATCTTGCGGATCACGGCGGGCGTGAACACCACGGTCAAGGTCAGGGGATAATCCTGCAGCACCCAGGGAATGTCGGTGCCGATGGCTTCCTGCGCCTGCTTGAAATAGGTGACGATCTGGTCGTCGGTGCGCAGGTTCGGCGGCGGCGCGATCATGACGCCGGCGGCGCCTGCATCCATCGATTTCTGCGCCAGCGAGCGCATGGTGGCAAATCCCGGCGCCGAGACGCCGACGATGATCTGCATGTTTTTCGCACGCTTGACGAAGCGCACCGCGACCTGCTCGGCCTCGGCGGCGTCGAGCTTCGGCGCCTCGCCGAGGATGCCGAGCACGGTGACGCCATCGCAGCCGACGTCGGCGTAGAAATCGGTCAGCCGGTCGATCGAGGCTTCGTCGATGCGGCCATCGTCATGAAACGGGGTCGGCGCGATGGCGAAGGTGCCTGCGGCCTGGGCGGTGAGTTTGGTCATGTGTGCCTCGATTTTTGATCGTCATTCCGGGATGGTGCTTAAGCACCAGACCGCAGGTGCGCAATTGCGCACCGGGGAATCCCGAGGTTCCGGGTTCGTCCTTCGGACGCCCCGGAACGACGTTTATCATCTAAAACCGCCGCGCGCCCATCTTGATCTGCTCCTCGGAGAAGAAGATCTCCTTGGCATGGCTGGCGATGTCCTCGGCCTTCCAACCCGAAAATGGCGGTTTCCAGCCGTCCATTTCCATCATCCGCATCTCGCGGACGCCGCGCGGGCCGGAGACGCCCAGGACCTTGCCGGTCTGGTCGCCCGACAGATCGCTGACCATGTAGAGCACGGCCGGCGCGATGCCGTCGGGGCCGAGCGCCGCACCCGGGTTCTCCTTGTAGCGGGGCAGATCTGCGGTCATGCGGGTCAAGGCGCCCGGCGCCAGGGTCCAGATCCGGATGCCGTATTTGCGGCCCTCGATCGCCAGCACGTTGGAAAGGCCCCAGATGCCGCCCTTGGCCGCGCCGTAATTGGTCTGGCCGAAATTGCCGATCAGCCCCGAGGTCGAGGACGTGTTGACGATGACGCCGCCGCCATTGTCACGCATCCATTTGAACACCGGCTGGGTGCAGCAGAAGGTGCCTTTGAGATGCACCTTCATCACCCTGTCCCAGTTCTCTTCCTTGGCCTTGTGGAAGGTCTCGTCCAGGAGGATGCCGGCATTGTTGACCAGGATGTCGGCGCGGCCGAAATTCTTGATGGCGTCGTCGAACACCGACTGGCCGCCGGCGAGCGTCGAGATATCGGCACCGTTAGCCACCGCACGGCCACCCTCGGCCTTGATCGCGTCGACGACCTTCTGGGCCATCGACTTGTCGGCGCCCGTGCCGTCGCGCGGGCCGCCGAGGTCGTTGACCACAACCGCCGCGCCCTCGCGCGCGAACAGTTTTGCGTAGGCCTCACCAAGTCCGCCGCCGGCCCCCGTGATGATGGCGACTTTGCCGTCGAGTAATCCCATGGTTTCTTCTCCCTTTTAGTTGCCGTCATTCCGGGGCAGCCCGCAGGGCTGAACCCGGAATCTCGAGGTTCCGGGTTCGCGCTCTCGCGCGCCCCGGAACGACGGATGAATCAACCCAGCACCGTCCTGCCGCTCTTAATGACCGTGACGCCGCGCGACTTCACCTTGGCTTCGAACGACACCACGTTGCCGTCCTTCCACAATTCCATGGTGATGGTCTCGCCGGGAAACACTGGCGAGGAGAACCGCGCCGCATGCTGCTTGAAGGCGGATGGATCGTAGTCGGCATAGGTCTGCAGCACGCCGCGGCAGGTGATGCCGTAGGTGCACATGCCGTGCAGGATCGGCCGCGGGAAGCCGGCCTTTTTCGCAAACTCCGGATCTGAGTGCAGCGGATTGCGGTCGCCGCAGAGCCGGTAGATGAGCGCCTGGTCGGGCCGCGTGGTGATGTCGACGACCTTGTCGGGCGCGCGCTCCGGCACTCTGTGCGGCTCGGGCTGGCCTTCCGACGGGCCGCCAAAGCCGCCGTCGCCGCGCGCGAAACGCGACGCGACGAGCGTGGCGAGCTTCTCGCCCTTCTCGTCCCTGAGCACGGTCTGGTGGCGGATCACCGCGCCCTTGTCCTTGCCCTTGTCGAAGGCGTCGAGCACGGTGGAATCGGCGGTGATGTGCGCCGCCGTCGCAAACGGCTTGTGGAAGGTGATGTCGCGCTCGCCGTCGACCACCATCACGCGGTTGAGGTTCATCTCGCCGGGGCCGGCGCCCCAGGCCGCAACCGACGCAAAGGTCGGCACCACCTTCAGTGCACGCGGTGTCAGCGTGCCCTCATTGACGAAGGCGAGCTCCTTCTCGTCCATCGGATCGGCGCCGAGCCCGATACCATAGGCATAGAGCATCACGTCGCGGTCGGCGTAGCTGTATTTCTGGCCAAGGTTCTTCAGGGCCATCAGCTGTTCGTACACGATCGGCATTGTCGTTTTTCTCCCGAGTATCTTTTCTCGCGGTGCTGATTGCTGCGCCCTCTCCCCCTGTGGGAGAGGGCTACACCGGCGTTCGTCACAAACACGCTTCGGTGAGGGGTTCGCGCCGCAGAGAGATTCTTTGCGCGGAGAGAGACCCCTCATCCGGCAGCCTTCGGCTGCCACCTTCTCCCACAAGGGGAGAAGGTAATTAGGCCGGCGCGAAGAACGGCAGCGGCGCGCCATCGGTCGGCTTCCACACCACCTTCACCTTCTGGCCGATCTTCACAGTCTCCAGATCGCAATCGACGATATTGGTCTGCAACGAGGGACCTTCCTTCAGCGTGACATAGGCGATCGCGTAAGGCCCCGTCGGCGATTTCCGCATCAGGCTGTAAGTGTAGACCACAGCCTCGCCCGAACTCTCTTCCCACACCGTCTTGTCGGAGAAGCAGAACGGGCAGATCGAGCGCGGGAAGTAATGCGCCTCGCCGCAGGCGGTGCAGCGCTTGATCATGAACTTGCCTTGCTTGGCCGCGTCCCAGAACGGCGCGGTCTCCGGGTTGGTCACCGGGGCATTGTACTTCTTCGCTTCAGACATCACGCACGCTCCAGAATGCAGGTTGAGGCGGCGTGGCGAACGCCGAGCAGACCGCCGGTGCCATGCGCGATCGCGAGATCGCAATTCGGCACCTGCACCTTCGGATGCGCTTCGCCGCGCAGCTGCCGGACGGCCTCGAGGATCTTTGTCATGCCGCCGCGGTTGACGGGATGGTTGCTGCAGAGGCCGCCGCCATCGGTGTTGAACGGCAGCTTGCCGACGCCGGAGATCAGATTGCCGTCGGCGACGAACTTGCCGCCCTCGCCCTTCTTGCAGAAGCCGAGGTCCTCGAGCTGCATCAGCACGGTGATGGTGAAGCTGTCATAGATCGAAGCGTATTTGATGTCCTTGGGCGTCACGCCTGCTTCCTCGAAGGCGCGCGGTCCGGACCACACGCCGGCGGAGTAAGTCAGGTCGAGATCCTTACCGCCGCGCGGGCCCTTCGCCGCCTCGCCGTGGCCGATCAGGCGCACCAGCGGCTTCTTCAGGCTCTTGGCGATTTCGGGCGTGGTCACGATCATGGCGCCGCCGCCATCGGTGACGACGCAGCAATCCATGCGATGCAGCGGATCGGAGATCATCGGCGAGTTCAGGACGTCTTCAACCGTGACGACCTCCTTCAGCATCGCGTGCGGATTGTACTGCGCGTGATGTGAGGCCGCGACCTTGATCCAGGCCAGTTGCTCCGAGGTGGTGCCGTAGTCGTGCATATGGCGCATGGCACACATGCCATAGGCATTGTGCGTGGTCGCCCCGTAGGCGAGTTCGAAATCCGCCTCGGCGCCGGAGGCGCGCGGCGGCATCACCCCGGTGCGCGGCTTGCCCGCCAGCGTCACCAGCGCGACCGAGCACTTGCCGGCAGCGATCGCCTCGGCGGCGTGGCCGAGATGGATCAGGTAGGAGCAGCCGCCGGTCTCGGTGGAATCGACGTGGCGCAGCTTCTTGGTATTGAGCCCGAGATAATCGACCATCGGCCACAGCCCGCCCGGCGCATCACCGGCGCAGAAATAGCCGTCGATATCGTCCTTGGTGAGCCCGGCATCCTCGATCGCCCCCTTGGCGACTTCGGCGTGAAGCTGCGCGGTTGATTTATCGGGTGCGTGCCGGGTGGGATGCTCATAGATCCCGGCAATGTAGGCCTTGCCCTTGATGGTCAAATCGTTCTCCGCTGGCGTTTCTTCATGTCCAGCTTTTTTCTGAACCGCTCGCACGACCTTGGCAAGCGCGGAAATATTCCGTCAGGCGAGACCGCGGCGAGCGCTCCGTGTGGCCGACAAAGCAGGTGTCGTCCCGGCGAAAGCCGGGACCCATAACCACCGCAGTTCATCGTTGCACGACGCTGGGGCCACAGCTCGGACTAACAACACGACCCTGTGGTTATGGGTCCCGGCTTTCGCCCATAGGCGCTAAGATAGTTTGATCATGGCCTGATAGCGGCGTTTACGTCTGGGAGGCTCGCGCAGATGTCGTTGGAGAGCGAGGCTGGCTCTGCGCAGACGCGCGATTGTGGGCTGGGGAATGATGGCTTGGAGCAGGGAGGCGATGAGCTGACGGAGCAGGCGCCATGCTGCAGGTCTGGTTAGGCGGCTTCGGCCAAGCGGGGAGAGTCCTCGAGTTCGTCGACAAGCGGCTCGAGCAGAAGAATGATCAGCAGGTGAGCGAGGATATGGGGTCTGGCAGACCGCTCGTCAGTTCCTGGAGGTCCTTTCAAGCCAATCAGGCTCTTCAGCCGCTTGAAGCCGAGTTCGATCCGCCATCGCAGCCGGTAAAGGGCAAGCAGATCAGCGGTTGTGAAGTCCTCGGGCTTGAGCGAGGTCACCAGGATCACCCAATCCGCAGCATCAAGCGTTTGCCTGGAGAGACGATGGCCTCCCTTCTGAGCCGTCCTGCGTGCCTTGCGCCGTGCAGCCTGAGCCGCATCTGCAGGTTTCTTGACGGCAACCAAACGCACAGCAAGCGGTGCTCCACCAGACTTGCGTTTTACCCAGATCGGCCGGTCGATGATGCCGCGTGCCGCGGCCTTGCGCAGTTCGGCGACGAGATCGATCAGATTGCCTTTGCGATCCAGCCAACAAGCGCTCTTCCAGCCCGAGCGGATCACGAAGTCCGCACCGGCCTCGACCAGATACGCCATGCGCTCCGGCTGCAGATAGGCGCGGTCGGCAAGACGGATCTCGCCGGCAATCAGCGGGATCCGGTCCAGCGTCTCGCCCGCGCGTTCGTCGGTCAGCTCGAAGTGACCAAAACGTTCTTGCGGAAGATCGAACGCACTGTGGATGCGCCACACCGCATTCTTCTGCCTGCCGCCGGTTCCAGCTTTTGGGACCGTCGTGGCGTCAACGATGCGGATCAGTCGACCGCGGCTTGCCTTCGGCGCACCGCTCGCAAGTGCCCGGCCTATCAGCTGTGCAAGCCAATCCCCGGACTGACGCAGCCGGTATAACAGAGCCACGTTGGAGATATCGACAAGGCCCACCGAAGTCGCCCATGCCGCCGTCAACCGCAGACCTCTCGTGCCCAGGCAATACGCAAGGATCAGCCGCAGCAGATCGACTGCATTGCTGATCTCGCGCGGGCGAACAAACGCCTTCGTCTCCCGCGCGCCAGCCTCCAGAGCCTCAGCTCCGCCCAGCCGCGAAACAACACGCGCCCAGTCTTCGTTCACAAGCGATTCGTTTCTCATCTCTTCTTGGAATCACACG
>NZ_JYMT01000010.1:155485-251118 GCF_000938305.1 Bradyrhizobium sp. LTSP885 | reverse complement strand
ACGGTCTTGACCAGCTCGTTGACGGTCACCTGCGCGGTGCCGCGCACCACGATCCAGTGCTCGGAGCGGTGGTGATGCTTCTGCAGCGACAGCCGTCCGCCTGGCTTGACGATGATGCGCTTGACCTGGTGGCGGTCGCCATTGTCGACCGACTGGTAGGAGCCCCAGGGACGATGCACCTTGACGTGGCTCTCGGTGACTTCTGGCGCCGTCACCTTCAGTTTGGCGACCAGCCGCTTCAGTCCATTGGCGTCCTGCTGCCGCGACACCAGCACGGCGTCCTGGGTCGCCACCACGACGAGGTCGTCGACGCCTTCGAGCGCCACCAGCGCGCGGTCGGTCGTCACGTTGCAGTTGCGGGAATCCTCGAACACCGCGGCACCGCGCGCCGCATTGCCCTGGCTGTCCTTGTCCGAGAGTTCCCAGACCTGGCGCCATGAGCCGATGTCCGACCAGCCGCACGCCACCGGCACCACTGCCGCATGCGCCGTCTTCTCCATCACGGCATAATCGATCGAGATCGCTTTCGCCGCGGCAAAGGCCGCCGCATCGAGCTTGACGAAGCCGAGGTCGTGCCCGGCCTTCGCAACCGACTCTTCGACCGAGGCAATGCTATCCGCATCGACGTTGCGGTATTCGTCAAGCAGCATGGCGGCGCGGAACATGAAGTTGCCGCTGTTCCAGAGATAGCCGGCATCGATATAACTGGCCGCGGTCGCCGCATCCGGCTTCTCGACGAATTTTGCGACCGCGCGCACCTCACCGGCGACAACCTCGCCCGGATTGATATAGCCATATTCGGTGGCAGGCCGCTCCGGCTTGACGCCGAAGGTCACGATGCGGCCCGCTTCCGCGGCCACCAGTCCTGCGCGGCAGGCGGCCACGAAAGCATCGGTGTCGCGCACCAGATGATCGGCGGCGAGCGCCAGCACGATCGCATCCTGGTCGCGGCTTTGCGCGAACGCCGCACCGGCCGCGATCGCGGGACCTGAATCGCGCCGCATCGGCTCCAGGAGCACATCGGCCTCGCGGCCGATCTCGGCCAGTTGCTCCAGCACCATGAAGCGGTAGGCCTCGTTGGTGATCACGATCGGGCGCTCGAACACCGCCGCGTCCGAAACCCGCAGCAGCGTCTCCTGGAAGGTCGAGCGCGTCCCGAACAGCGACAGGAACTGCTTCGGATGCACCTCGCGCGAGGCCGGCCACAGCCGCGTGCCGGCGCCGCCGCACATGATCAGGGGGATTATTCGTCGATCCATCGCCTCAAATCCTGTCGTGATCGTGATGCTTGTTCAGCAAGAACGGTGCCAACGCAATGACACCGCGTTCAGCCGCTCGCCTTTGCCAATAGACGCCAACCACTTCATCCGTGTGAAAGTGACCGAACGAGGACAATCGCACGGCATTCTCCTTCCGTCATATTTCTGTGCCTTATGCCTGCTCTCTGCCCCCCAACATTGTGGCCCGATCCATGCAAAGATCCCGATGCTGAACATGATCAATTTGATGAACATTCAGGCGCAACCTGCGCACCATGGCCACAACAATTGTCTGGCAGCGCACAGAATCTGTTCGGTTGCATGCCCTCACGACAACAATTTGGTGAATCGATGAGACATGCTGATCAAATTTCACGCACCAGCTGTGCATCGAAAACGCCTCATGCACCAATGACGATTGATCGCGCGGGAGCGATGTGCTTCTCAATGCACCCATCCCGATGAGGCCACGACTTGAAGATCTTCATCAACGGCCGCTTTCTCTCACAGAAGCTGACAGGTGTTCAGCGCTATGCCGCCGAAATCGTCAAGGCGATGGATAGTCTTTTGGCATCGGGCGAGGTGTCCGCGCCGCTTCGTAACGCGGAGTGGACCATTCTTGCCCCCATCGATGCGAGCGAAACGCTTGCGCTGAATGCGATAAAGGTTCGCAACGTCGGGAGGTTGAGCGGTCACGCGTGGGATCAGGTGGATCTTGCGCGCGCCGCGGCGGGCGGCCGCCTGATTAGCCTCGCGAATTCTGGCCCGGTGCTTCATTCCGATCAGCTTGTGGTCATTCACGACGCACAGGTGTTTCGTCGGCCCGATTTCTTCAACTGGCGCTATCTGGCAGTCCATCGCACCCTCGATCGGCTGCTCGCTCGCCGCGCCATGATCGCAACGGTGTCCGATTTCTCGCGCCGCGAACTCGCAGCCGTGCTCAATTTGTCCGCACCCCAGATTCCGGTCTTCTCGAACAGCGCAGAACATTTTGCGGCCACAAAGCCTGATTTCACGATCCTCGATCGCCTCGGTCTAACGCCTCACCGATATTTTCTTTCTGTCGGCTCCATGACCAAGAACAAAAATATCTCGTTGGCGATCGAGGCGGCGCGAATGCTGGAACGTCCCGACGTTCCACTGGTCGTCGTCGGAGGCGACAACAACAAAGTGTTCCAGAGCAAGACAAGTGTGGCGGATCCAGGCCTGATTCTCGCAGGGCGGTTGAGTGACGGTGAGATCGCGGCGCTCTATGCACGTGCGCTGGCCTTTGTTTTTCCGAGCCTCTACGAAGGTTTCGGTGTTCCACCGCTTGAAGCGATGCTGTTCGGATGTCCGGTCATCGCATCGACCGCCGATGCGGTTCGCGAAACCTGCGGCGACGCCGCTGCCTATTTCGATGCCACCAATGCCGACGAATTGCGTCAACGCATGCTCGAAAGATTGGCAGCAGGTGCAATCGCCGACGACGAGCGGACCAGGCAGCTCGATCGCATCGCGGCGTTTTCGTGGCGAAAGTCTGCAGAATGCCTGCTGCAGTTTTTATCGGTGCAGAGAGAGCGCTGAACGAGCGGCTTACGCGCGCAACAGATATGTGACGCTGGGTTCAACAGGGCGCCAATCCCCTGATCAGTCGCAACTATCTTCGATTGAATTGATGAATTCTAACCGCATCGGCAGATTCTCGATTCGGAAGTCTGCCTCGATGTCGAACAAAATCATGCGCACGAATTCATCACTGCGACCGCGCATTCAAAAGTCGGTGTGATCAGCTATCGCTTCGCGAACATGTCGTGAATGGTGGGGCAAACGTTGATGGCCCAAGAACACCACATCGCGGCCACAATATTGCTTCTCATCGCAATGCACTTTAATCGTGTCGACTTCGGCCTTGCGAAGGATCAACTGTGTCAGGTCTCACAACACCACCGATTAAGATTCTACATGTCGCTGAGACGGTCCGGGGCGGCATTGCGAGCTATCTGAACGAGCTCCATCCTCAGCAGCGCGCGAGTTTCGGCGCCGGCAACGTTCACTATGTGGTGCCTTCAGATCATCGGGATGATCTCGTCGGCATTGAAGATGCCGAAATCACCACGTTCGACCGCTCGGGACGCAGCGTATCGGGTCTGTTCCAGATGCTGCGCGCGACATTGCAGGCGATCGACGTCATGCAACCCGACATCGTCCACCTCCACTCCTCTTTCGCCGGTCTCGTGCTTCGCCCCGCCCTTGCCTTGAGGTCCCGGAGACCACGCGTCATTTACTGTCCGCATGGTTGGGCATTCTCTCGCGAGACGAGCAGGCTCAGCCATCAAGTTACGAAGGCCATCGAAAATCTCCTGGCTCGCACGTCCGATCGAATCATCTGCATCTCCGGCGATGAACACAACGAGGCCACACGCGCCGGCATTGCGCCCGATCGCCTAAGCCTTGTGCACAATGGCATCTCGAGGAACCGCCCGTTGCCGAAGGCGATCGCAGCGAGTTGGCCCTCAACGAAGACGAAGGTGCTGTTCATCGGTCGACTGGACCGACAAAAGGGCTACGATTTGCTGGTTGACGCTGCGCGATCACTCGAAGACGTGCTGGATGTTCGTATCGTCGGCGCAGCCGTGATCGGCAAATTTGACGGGTCAAAAGTCCCTTCCAATGTTTCCCTGCTCGGCTGGCTGAATCGGCAACAGATCGAGGCCCAGCTCGACGCGGCCGATATCGTCGTTATTCCCTCGCGATGGGAGGGCTTTGGCCTCGTCGCCCTGGAGGCGATGCGCGCGGAAAAGCCAATCCTCGCGTTTCGTATCGGTGCCCTGCCGGAGATTGTAGAGGACGGCGTTACGGGCGTGCTTTGCGAACCGGTCTCAACCGCCCAGCTTGTCGAAGGCTTCAAACGATTGCTCGAGCTGGACCTCGGCGTGCTCGGTCGGCGCGGCCACGATCGATTCAGGCAGCTCTATGACGTCGAAAAGACGCACCGCAACCTGCACGAGGTTTACATCGACGTCCTGCAGGGCGATCGGGCTCGTTCGAAAGAACAGGCCGAATTGCAGTCCAATCTACCCAACACCTTGTGACTTCGGCGCACGAGGCAATGCAGCGACCTTCGGGACGCACGTCGCGCGGGACGCGGTACCGGATTTTGAAGCGCTGGGAGAACGGTGCAAGCTTGCTGACCGATATGGATACGATTGGGGAAATCGTTGGGTCATCCCGGAAATGGGGTGGATCCTGGATTGTCGCGATTATCCTGGCTCTCAACATCTCCCCGCAGGCGGCAAAAGCCGATGGTCAACGGCCGCTGGACGGCCGATTCGTCCTGGGGGTCGGCACGCATCAGGGGTTGGGCGGCCCGGTCAGCACGCGGGGTTATGTGCCGTCAGTCAATATCGGCCAGATCAAGCAACTTGGTCTGACTGCGTTCCGCGACGATTTCCCGTGGTCGGATTTCGAACTGCCAGGTCGACGGATGGGATTCAGCCCGCAGCTCGGCAGGCTGGAAAGCCAGATCACATCCGGCGTCGCTCGCCCATTCCTGATTCTCGCGTTCGGCCATCATCTCGTACCGAACTCGATGCCACCGACGACCGACGAGGCGCGACGACGGTTCGCGGAATACGCGGCAGCAGCGGCACAGTCGGTCGCGCAGCAGCGGCCGGTGTTCGAGCTCTGGAACGAATGGAATGGCGCGGCGAAGAAAGACCCTGCCTTCTCCGCGGAAAACTATCTGGCGCTCGCAAAAGCCACTCGGCCGGCGGTGAAGCGTGCCGCGCCGGACGCGCCTTTCGTCATCGGTGCAATCGCCGACGATCCGGGTTGGGCGTGGACCCAGCAGATGCTCCAGACCGGAATCCTGCAATACGCCGACGGTATATCAGTCCATCTCTACAACTTCTGCATGGCACCGACCCGACGAACCTCGGCCGAGATCATCGATCGACTGCAGGCATTTCGCCGCCTCGTGACACAGGCCAGCGGCAATCCGGATTTTCCGATCTATGTCACCGAGACCGGCTGGCCCACAACAACCGCCAAGTGCGGCGTCAGCGAACAGCTACAAGCCGACAATATGGCTCAGCTGATCCTGTGGGCGTCGACGGCGTCGTCCTGGCTCAAGGGAATATCCTTCTACGAACTGAAGGACAGCGGAAAAAATCCGTCGGAGCTTGAAGACAATTTCGGCCTGTTCCATTTCGACAACAGCCCCAAGCCTGCGGCGTGCGCGGTTCGCGGCGCGTGGGCCTTCATTCGTTCGAGCACCAGGGCGGACTCCAGGAAATTGTCCGACGACGTCGTTGCCGTCCGGGCTTCAAGTGCCGCCGGGGACAAGGTCGCCGTCTGGTCGGAGGACCCAAACCGGCGCTACGAGGCACGGCTGAAGGCCGACGCACCACATGCGACGTTTGAGGCGCCCTGCGACGCGTCCGCCCAACCCGCCTCCGGCGCATGGATGCCAGTTTCGAGCACACCTCTTCTGATTACCGCGGTTGGCGGTACCGTTCCCGATCTTGAAATACGGCCGGCCCGGTAGCTGCCGATGAATGGGTTTGTATCTGGGGTTCAGGCGTAGGCCGCACTTTCAAGCGAGATTGACAATGAAAATCCTTTTGACATCCTCACTCTACCCGACACCGAAAGCGCCGAAACTCGTCGGCGGCGCCGAAATCTTCGCCCGCCGGTTCGCCGAAGACCTTAGCGCACATGGCGACGAGGTCGAAGTCATCCGCGCAGCAACCGGGCCCGATCAAGAACCCGAGCAGTGCAACGGCATCAGCATCTATTCCGCCCCGGTGCAGAATGTCTATTTGCCGTTCACCGAACAGAAGAATGTCGCCCTGCGCAGCCTCTGGCACAGTGTCGAGGATTGGCAGATCTTCGCGCCGATGATCTCGCAACGAATCGCCGCCTTCAAGCCTGACGTGCTGCATTCCAACAACCTGTCCGGACTGACAACCGGCATCTGGCGTGTTGCAGCCCAGCACGGCATTCCCGTTATTCACACCATCCACGACTATTACCTGACGTGTCCGCGCTGTTCGCGATTCACAAAGGGCCGCGTCTGCGAACATACCTGCCCGAGCTGCGAGCTCCTGACCTACCACCGCAAGCGCGCCACGCACTGGCTCAGCGCTGTGGTCGGCGTCAGCGAACGCGTCCTTTCCATTCATACCGATCTCGGGCTGTTCGCCGATACGCCCATACGTACCGTCATCCATAATGCCTCAACGGCGCCGCCGAGCGCCCCCTACCCCCGCCCCCTCTGCACCACCGAGGTCACGTTCGGATTCATCGGCCGTCTCACCGAAGAGAAGGGCATCGAGAACCTGATGCGCGCGCTCGCCCTCCTGCCGCGCGACCGCTTCCGAACATTGATCGCAGGCCGTGTCAGCGAACCTGAGCAGCAGCGCCTCAAGGCCCTCGCGCCGGATGCGCGTGTCGAGTTCATGGGCTTCGTCGCTCCCGACGATTTCTACCGGGAGGTCGATGTCGTGGTTGCGCCGTCGATTTGGCACGATCCGGGGCCCCTCGTGGTCGCCGATGCCAAGGCTGCCGGGCGGCCACTACTTGGAACCCGCTTCGGGGGCATGCCGGAAGCGATCGAGCATGGGGTCACGGGCTGGCTGACCGACGCCGATCCGGAATCGCTGGCGGAAAGCATGCGCTCAATCGCAGCGGATCCGCGGAAGATCGTTGAGATCAGCGAGCGGCTCGCCAATGCCAAGAACAAATGGACGTTTGCCGACGTCGTGGCCGACTACAGGAAGTTGTACGAGCGGTTGCGCGAAGCGAGACCCGTCATGTCGTTGCGCGCCGGCTGACGTCTCATCTCGACCGGCCGCCCGGCATCTCCAGCGAAGCACCTTCAGAGCCGACATGATCCGTCTCTTCGCCATTGCCGGCTACGTCTATCAAAGCCTCCTTGCGATCGTCCTGATCTTCGCGATCAGTCATCTGCTACCCGCCGCCGACTACACCAACTTCTCGCTCGCGCTGGCGTCAAGCCAGCTGCTCTGCGTGCTGATGTTCGAATGGTTGCAACTGGCCGGCCTGCGCTTCCTGGCGGCGGCCGGGGAAGCCGAGGCGGCGCGGTTGCGCACATCGCTGTTCGCCGCTGGATTCTTCAGCGCGATCGCGCTCGTTGCCGTCGGAAGCAGCGCTTCTCTGATCAGTGCGCTCGCGCCAGGCGTTGTTGCGGTTGGACTTGGAGTTGCGGTGCTTCAGGGCGCCACCGATTTGTATTTCCTGGCCGTTCGCCTCTCCGACCGGCTCGGCACGGCATCGATCCTCATGGCGGTGCGGGCGACTGCCCTGCTCGCCGGGGCGGTCACCGGCGCGCTCGTCGCGGGGACGGCACAGGCCACGCTGCTGGGAATCGCCGCCGGCCATGCGGCCGTCCTGCTCGTCGGCGTGATCGCTCATCGCGCGCCGTTGCAGGCCGTGTCGCTTCGGACCATGCTGGCACACTGGGCCGAATTCTGCCGGTACGGCATGCTCGCCGCGGGCGCTTCCGTCATTCATCTGTCGGTGCCGGTGATGCTCCGCTTCATCGTGATCAGCCGGCTGGGCGCGACCGGCGCCGGCGCCGGCTTCTCGATCGCGCTCGATCTGCTGCAACGCCCATTCTGGGTTCTCAACGCGGCGATCCATACAGTCAGCTATCCAGACGTGGTTCGGGATTTCGAACACGGCAGCGACGCAAAGGCACGTCGATCGACCGGGCAGATGTTCGACTTCATGATCTGCGCGACCATCGTGCTACTCGGAGGGCTGATCGGCTTCATACCGGACGCAGGCCGCATCCTGCTGCCGCAACCAAGCCTGGACGGCTTTCTGGCGACCGCACCGATCGTCGCCCTGTTCTGTTTCCTGCACACCCACCTACAAGCGACGCTCGCGGTGGTTCCGCATCTGGAGAAACTCGCGCCACGGCTTGTTGCCGTCGCCGCGGGACAACTTGTTATTGTTGTGACAGGTTCGGCAATTGCAAGCGCCACGGGCGTTTCGCCGACCGGCACAGTCGCCTGCGCGTCGGCCGTAACCGCTCTCGCGATCCTGCTTGCGCTCGGTCCGACCATCAGGTTCCACGCCATCTTGCGCTGGGGGCTCACCATCGAGGCGGCCGTGGCAGGCATCCTGATCGGTTCACTCGCCGTCCTGCCCTCGCTCCCGCCCGCCTGGCTTGCAGGCAAACTCGCTCTCGCCGCGACCGCAACCGCGCTGGTCGCCTGGCGGGGCGATTTCCTGATGCTGGCCCGACGCGATTGACGATGGTCGACGCTCTCTGACTTGCGCACGCGACCGTGCGGTTCCGTCGACGGAACCGTCATCCCCGATCGTGCAGATGCGGTGCGCCACGATTGCACGGCAGCGTTCGACAAATCGGCACCGCTGTGAACGCCGCACGACAGCAGCACACCCGTTTCTTGCCTGGCTGCCCGATCAATACAACTATGACTTGTATTGAAATATGGCGCCCGTTTGAACGACGGCGTCGTCGAGAGAGAAGAATCGATGGGAGAGAAGAATCGATCTACTGAACACGAAGATCTCGGCTGAGAATTTCTCCAGCCGACTCTTGGCAATTCGTCTATCCGTGGAATTGCGGAAGCGCATTCGCGGCAAACACCGAATCGCAAATGATTCGCACAATGTTTGCGCGTGCATCACCCGCATGTCGCGAAATCCCGATAGGACTCTCGCAAGCGCAGCCGTTGCTCGGATCAATTCGCACGCAACGTGCGCAGATTTTCGGCAAACCGAAGAAGTTTTCGAAAGCGCCTTCGTCGCGCCATCGTGCTTCTGCATGAAGCGAGTCATCGCGCGACGACGAAGGGTGAGCAGTTTCCACGGAGGAACTTCGACACCCGCCTCGCTTGCTTCGATTTTTATCTGAAATTCATACGCAACGTAGAAGGTTCACCACTAAGCCAGCGGACAATTGCGTTCGCCCTCCAACTCGAGTGTGCAATGTCGACATCGACCGACCAGACCGTTCTCTCCGCAAACGGCTTCATCAACTCCATCGGCGTCAACACTCATGCAGGCTTCGGGTGGGGCGGTTACAACGACCTCGCGCTGATGACCGACGATCTGGAGTATCTCGGCGTCACGCACCTGCGTGACGCGATGGCGACGAGTCCGGCGGCACAACCCGTCGTCGACGGCCTGGCGGCCGCCGGCTACAAGTTCGACTTCATCGTGTCGTCCGCGCTGCCCTCCTCGGGCAGCACCGGACTGCAGAATTACCTGGTATCGCTGGACAAGTTCGTCGCGAGCCATCCGGGCAGCATCACCGCCATCGAAGGGCTCAACGAAGCCAATCACCAGCCGTTCTCCTACAACGGCAGTTCGAGCCTCACCGCGGCCGCCGAGTTCCAGAACGCGCTTTATCAGGCCGTGAAGGCTGACGGCTCCTTGTCCGGCGTCGCCGTCTACAACCTCTCGCTCGCATACAACGATCCGGCGGGGTACAGCCAGCTTGGCGACATGTCTGGTTCGACCGACTACACCAACGCCCATGCCTATGTCAGCACCGGCAGCAATCCGGAAAGCTCAATTGCGGCAACGCTAAGCGCGGTGGAGTCGGCTGCGCCCGACAAGCCCGTGGTGATTACCGAGACCGGCTACACCACCCAGGCCAACACGCAGTATCTCGGCGTCGATCAGACCGTGCAGGCGAAATCCATCCTCAACACCCTGGTCGATGCCTACAAGGCCGGCGTGTCCTCGACATATCTCTACGAGTTGCTCGACCAGAACTCGAGCACGAGCGACACCAATCCAGAAGACAAGTTCGGCCTGTTCAATTCCGACGGGACCCCGAAGCTGGCGGCGACCGCCATCCACAATTTGACGACGATCCTCGCCGACGACGGCACCGGCGGCCATCAGCCGACTGCTGCGCTGAACTATTCGCTGAGCAACATGCCGGCCACCGGCGAGAGCATGGTGCTCGGCAAGAGCAACGGCACCTACGATCTGGTGGTATGGGCTGAGCCACAACTCTGGAACGGCTCGACCGATACCGAGATCTCGAACCCGACGCAGACCGTCACGGTCAACCTCGGCAGCGTGCACCACTCGGTCAAGGTCTACGACACGCTGACCGGAACCACGGCCATCGCGACCTATACCGACGTCAGCACCATCACCATTCCGGTCAGCGACCATCCCATCATCATCGAGATCGATGCACCTGACACCACCCCGGTGACGACGCCGAGCCCGACCGAGGTCAGCGGCACCGCCGCGGGGATCGTGGCGCAGCTTTCGGATCTCAACGACTCAAGCACACTGAAGTCCATCACGCTCACGGATACCCACATCCTGCCGGTCGCCTCAGCGTCGACGATGAACTACATCATCTCGCACTACGGCAAGGCGCTGGCGACGATCCAGGGTGGCTATTCCTTCTCGGTGACCAATACCGCCTCCAACTGGACGACTACCCTCACCTACGGCTCGACCGGAAATCTGCTCTCGACGGCGAACACAGGCCTGAACAGCAGCGGCCAGCCGATCACGACCAACATCACCTATACCGACGGCTCCAAGGACACCATCGGCTATTCCGCGGGGGTGAAGACCACCTTCATCCACGTTGCCGCTGATGGAACCCGGACCACCGACACTTATAATGCCAGCGGCGGCGTCACCAGCGAAGTCGTGCAGACGCCGAGCGGCGGCTACTCCACCACGCTCTACACCAATGGTGTGAAGACCCAAGCCTATGTCAAGAACGCCGACGGCAGCCAGGACAACACCACCTACAATATCACCGGCCAGAGCTACACGACGCAGGTCCAGCACGTCGACCCGAGTGGCAAGGTCACCTCCGTGACCCGCACCCATGCCGACGGCTCGCTCGCCTCCACACAGGTCTACAACAGCGACGGCGGCAGCGTCATCACCACCTACAGCGCCACGGGCGTCAAGCAGGTTGAAACCGACTATCACGCCGACGGTTCCAAGGACGTCTATACCTCCAACATCACCGCTCAGACCTACACGACCGAGCATGACATCTACGACGCGACCGGCTTTCTCACCACGATAGCGCGCCGGCATGCCGACGGCAGCCTCGCCTTCAAGCTGGTCCAGACCGAGAGCGGCACCAAGACCACCGACTGGTACGACGCCAAGGGCGTACTGACCAGCGAGGTCGTGCAGATGGCCAATGGCTACAACTCCACGACGGTCTACACCAGCGGCGTGAAGACGGCGGCCTACATCCACAATGCCGACGGCAGCCAGGACAATTACAGTTACAACATCACCGGCCAGAGCTATACCACGCTGCATCAGCACGTCGATGCGTCCGGAAAGGTCACGGCCGTAACCCGCACCCATGCCGACGGCTCGCTCGACTACACCCAGGTCATCAATCCTGACGGCAGCAGCGCGGTCGCATATTACAACGCGACCGGCGTCAAGATGTCGGAGACCGACTATCACGCCGGCGGCTCGAAGGACGTCTACACCTACAACATCACCGGCCAAGCCTATACGACCGAGCACGACATCTACGACGCGACCGGCTTCCTCACCGAACTGGTGCGCCGCCATGCCGACGGCAGCCTCGCCTTCAAACTGGTGCAGACGACCGACGGCACCAAGACCACCGACTGGTATGACGCCACGGGCAATCTCACCAGCGAAGTGGTGCAGATGGCGAACGGCTACAACTCCACGACGGTTTACACCAACGGTGTGAAGACCGCGGCCTACATCCACAATGCCGACGGCAGCCAGGACAATTACAGCTACAACGTTACCGGCCAGAGCTACACCACGCAGCATCAGCACATCGATGCATCGGGCAAGGTGACCGCCGTGGAACGGACCCATGCCGACGGTTCGCTCGACTACACCCAGGTCATCAATCCGGACGGCAGCAGCGTTGTCGTCAACTACAACGCGTCAGGTGTGAAAACCACCGAGACCGACTACCACGCCGACGGTTCGAGGGACGTCTTCCTCTTCAACATCAGCGGGCAGACCTACACGACCGAGGAGGACAGCTACGACGCGACCGGCTTCCTCACCACGCTGGTCCGCAGCCACGCCGACGGCAGCCCCGCCTTCAAGCTGGCGCAGACGATCGACGGCACCAAGACCACAGACTGGTACGATGCCACGGGCAATCTCACCAGCGAGACGCTGCAGAAGGCGAACGGCTACAGCTCGACGACGCTCTACAGCGCCGGCCTGATGATGAGCGCCTTCATCACCAATGCCGACCAAACCCAGGACAATTACAGCTACCACATCACCGGCCAGACCTACACCACGCAGCACCAGCATCTCGATGCGACCGGCAAAGTCACCGAAGTGGACCGCGAGCATGCCGACGGCTCGCTCGACTACACGCAAGTCGTCAATACCGACGGCAGCAGTGTCGTTACCAACTACAATGCGACCGGCGTCAAGACGACTGAGACCGACTACCATGCCGACGGTTCGCGGGATGTCTTCCTCACCAACATCACCGGCCAGACCTACACCAGCGAGCACGACAGCTACGACACGACCGGGTTCCTCGACAGCATCGTGCGCACCCATGCCGACGGCAGCCTCGCCTTCCAGCTGGTGCAGACCAGCGACGGCACCAAGACCACCGACCAATACAGCGCAACCGGCACCATCACCAGCGAGGTGGTGCAGAAAGCGGACGGCTACGATTCGACGACGACATACACCAGCGGCGTGAAGACCGCGGCCTTTATCCACAACGCCGACGGCACCCAGGACAATTACAGCTTCAACATCACCGGCCAGTCCTACACCACACAGCATCAGCATCTCAACGCAGCCGGCACTCTCACGGAAATCGACCGGACCCATGCCGACGGCACGCTCGACTACATGCAGGTCATCAACAGTGACGGCAGCAAGGTCACCGACAACTACGACGGCATCGGCAACAAGACCCAGGAGACCGACAACAACGCCGACGGTTCGAAGGATGTCTTCTTGTTCAATTTCAACGGCCAGTCGGGCGTAACCCAGCACGAGAACTACAATGCGTCGAATCAGCTGCAGTACTTCGATGATGTGAATGCCAGCGGCGTACACACCGTCACCGCCGTGGCCGCCGGACTCACGTTGGAGGGCGGCAACGGCAACGACACCTTCTCAACGGCACCGGGAACCACCACCGTGCTGTTCGATCACGGCCATGACCAGGTGCTCAACTTCCACGCCGGCGACGCCACCAACCACGACACGGTCGAGATCTCCAAGGCGCTGGTCGCCGACTACAGCCACCTGCAGATCGCGCAATCCGGCACCGACGTGATGGTCACGATCTCGGCCAGCGATTCGATCCTGCTGAAGAACACCACCGTCGCCAGCCTCACCAGCCACGACTTCCTCTTCGTCTGAACACGGCAAATTGTTGGCGACAGTGAATCAACATTGCGGATGATCGGGAACGGCACAGCCGCGCCCCGATCATCCGGTCAAACATTAGGCGCTTGCCTCGTTGAGAGGCGCAAACAGCGCGATAAACATTCTTTATTTCGCGCGCATTGACCCATAGCGTCGTGCGGACGATCGGGTCCGCAGCCCCGCGCCGTTGGCGTCTCACCGTCATTTGCGCTACGCCGACCGCGGCCCGCGCACTTGTGTCACAATCCATCTCTAAAGAATAACGTCCGCCGCCAGAGACTTGATGCCCGACATGAAAGCCAGTGAGCCAAGACGATTCGTCGTCCTCGATTTCTACCGGTTCGTCGCCGCACTCGGCGTCTTCATCTTTCACCTGAAGAACATCGACCAGGGCATCTCGCCGGCCTGGAACGGCTCCTACGGCCTGTTCGTAGACATGTTCTTCATCCTGTCCGGCTTCGTGATCTCCTACTCCTATCCGGCGACGTCGACCGGTATCCGCGCCTACGGCCGCTTCATGGTCCGCCGCATCGCGCGGATCTATCCGCTGCATCTGCTCACGCTGCTGGCGTTCGCGGGCCTGGTGGCGTTCGGGATCGCCGGCCCGACGGCGCATTCGGGTCTCGCCGACTTCCTCTACAATCTGTTCCTGGTCCAGGCTTGGGGCGTCACCGACCATTTGAGCTTCAACACGCCGGCATGGTCGATCAGTGCCGAACTGTTCTGCTATTTGCTGTTCCCGCTGCTGATGCTGCTCGCGGCCTCGGTCCGCCCAATCGTGCTCGCGATCATCGTGGCTGCCGCTTACGGAATCCTGGCCCATGCCTGGCTGCCGATCTGGGCGGAGCGCTCGCAGATGTATGGCGCCAATTTCGACTACGGCATGCTGCGCGCCCTGCCGAGCTTCCTGAACGGCATCCTGCTCACGGTCCTGTTCAAGCTGTCCGGCCCCTACCGCAGCAAGCCGGTTGCGATCGCCGGTATCGCGCTGTTCCTGCTCTCCGTGCTGATCCTCAATGTCTTCGCCAAGCCGGATCTCGCGATCATCCTGTTCTCGCTCGCCATCCTGTTTACCGCGGTCGGCGAAAGCGCATTCAAGCGGTTTCCAGGATCGGCCTGGCTCGGCCGCCTCGGCAACACCTCTTACGCCATCTACATGCTGCACGAATTGCTGCTCATTCTGCTGTTCAAGCCGGCCTGGAGCTATCTCGGCCTGCAACCGGGTGCATTTCCGCTGTTCGCGCTCGGCTGCTGCGTCGTCCTCACGACCGCAGCCGACATCACCTACGTCTATGTCGAGAACCCGGCACGCAAGCTGATCAACCGTCTTGCGCCCGCCAAGCGCGTCGACGTCAAGACCTCAGGCGAACTCCGTCCCGGCAGCGGTAAGGTTCTCGATCTCGCCGAGCGCGGACAGACCGCAAGCGCGCGCTAGATGGCGGCCTCTCCGCTTTCCTCAGGTGGCGGAGCGCCTGATCCGGCTCATGACCTGATGCCACACCTGCAGGACCGCGGGCCGCGCCACGACGAAGACGAACGCGAGATAGACGATCGCGCCGAGCGCCGTGAGCATCGCAAGCCGCAGCCAGGGCGACAGCGGCGGCAACGCCAGCGACACCGTGACGACCGCGGCCGCCATCACGGCGGAGCCTGTCAATGCCGGCATCAAGGCGGCAGCATATCGCCGCACCGGGAACGCCAGGATGCGGATCGAGGCGCCGGCCGACAACGGATACAGCAGCAGCGCCCGGACCACATAGCCCACCGCGATGGCGATCAGTCCGAACGGCGCAGCGATGAAGAAGATCGCAATGTTCGACACTGCATAGATGAAGGTCAGCCAAGTCTGCCAGTGCGGCTTGCCGAACGCCAGGATCACCGAGTGGTTGTAGAGCCCGATGGTGGTCAGAAATCCCGTCACCGACATGATCGACAGCAGCGGCGCCGCTTCCAGCCATTTGGCGCCGAAGAACGCCTGGATCAGGTCGGGCGACAGCGCGGCGATGCCCGCGAAGATCGGCGCCGTCAGCAGCGAGGTGTACATCACGAAGTCGAGCAGCGTGGCGCCCGATGCCTCGCGGTCGTGCTGCAGGCCTGCGATGGTGGAGAAGAACACCCGGTTCAGCGCCGTACCGATCACGGTGCTGACGGCATTCACGAGCCGCTTGGCGAGGCTATAGAGTCCAGCTCCCGCCGCGCCGGTGTACCAGGTGACGAAGATCAGGTCGGAATTGGAGTTGGCGAAATTGGTGACCCCCGTCAACGCCACATACCGCGCATAGCTCAGCAGGTCGTAGGCGGTCTTCCGGCTGAAGCTGAAGCCCGGACGCCACGGCGTCAGCGACCAGAGGCTGACCAGCGATGTCAGCGACGTCGTGACCAGCTGGCCGACCAGCGCAAGCACGCCGTATCCCTGGCTTGCCAGGGCGATGCCAACAGCACCGCCGATCGAGATCGAGAGCATCGAGCGCATCGCCAGCGAGCGGAACAGCTGGTTGCGCGTCAGCCAGGCCTCATGCGTGCGCGACAGGCCCTGCACCGCGACCACGACGCTAAAGCCCTTCAGGACGAGCGACAGGTCCTGCAGCCCGGAATATCGTTCCAGCGCGTTGCTCGAGGCGAACAACAATGCGGCCGCCAGCAGCGAGAGGGCTGCGATCAGCCAGAACGAGGCGCTGTAGTCCTCATCCCTTGGCTGTGCGCGGGCCTGTACCGCCACCGCGATACTTTCGATCAGCACGGAGCGGCAGAAATCCAGCGCCAGCGCACCGGTCGCCACAATGCCGAGAATCTGCGGCGACAGCAGCCGCGCCATGATGACGTAGATGGCGAGGGTCAGCGCCTGCCCGACGGCGGAGTCGATCGTGGACCAGATCACGCCCGAGACGATCGAGCGCGGCTTGAAGGGAATCTGCCGGTTCAATGTCGAACTTGCCGGAAATTTCGGGACACAGGCGGCCTCAAACTCTCAACTGCAGCGCGCAGATACGACGAACGGTCGCCTTGCTTCAACGCGCGAATGACACTATCCGTACCTTAGCATCTGGGATTCAACACCGCATGAACTTTCGACACGACTTCCGAAAATTGATCAGGAAGCTCGGCTATGACTATTCGTATCGGCTTCCATATCCGCATGTCGAATTGTTCTACTGGGAGCCTGATGACGGTACGATAAATTTCGGCGATTTCCTCTCCGCCGTGGTGGTCGATCAATGCCTTCGGCAATTCGGTTACACCCGCGCGGACGAAGCCGCGCGCAGCGCGCGCATGCTCTCGATCGGATCGATCCTGCACTACGCGCGCAACGGAGACGTTATCTGGGGCTCCGGACTGAACGGCCGCGCCGGCCAGGAGGACCTGCATCCCTCGGTCAACCATCTCGACGTGCGCTCGGTCCGCGGTCCGCGCACCCGGGAGATTCTACGCCGCCGCGGACTCTCCGTGCCCGACGTGTTCGGCGATCCGGCGCTGCTGATGCCTCATCTGTTTCCCGGCCGCTTCCAACTTCGTCCGAAGACGCCGTGGGCGTTCGTGCCCAATCTACATGACATCCGCATGTTCGATCCGAACGCCGCGAACATCATCTCGCCGCTCGGGTCGTGGAATCGCCGCATCGAGGCCATCCTCGAAGCGGAGTTCGTGCTGGCGAGCTCGCTGCACGGAATCATCATCGCCGAGGCATATGGCATCCCCGCGCGCTACGTCAGGCTGAGCAACGCCGAAGCCGAATTCAAGTATCGCGACTACTACGAAGGGACCGGACGCTTCGCCGTCGAGTTCGCATCGAGCATCGAACAAGGCAAAGAGATGGGCGGCGTTGCTCGCCCGGATTTTAATCACCAGACCCTGATCGATTCATTTCCCGTCGATCTCTGGAGCAGAAGCTGACACGAACCTGACAGGTTGGAACGTATCCGAACTAAGTCCATTGTTTTGAACAAAACTTGGCCATTTGCTTCTCATCTCATCGCTTGCGCCTCTGTAATTTGTCGCGAGCGCAATTGATTGACGCCATTCAAATGACACGTAGCGGCGCATAGTCGTCACTGCGGACTCGCGATGATCTGCATTTCGAAGGACCCTTGATCAGTCGCAACTTGTTTGAGGCGTACGACGCATATGTTGAATCGATACTGTGTGAGTGGATTGACCGCTCGATTTTCAGACAGCGCTTGAACACTCCGTCATTTTACTTTCGGAGAATCCGATCTTGACCGAACTCAACATGCGTTTCTCCGAGGACGAACAGTCCCGGAATATGCGGAAGGGCGCTCTCGCTGCGGTCGCCACCCAACTCGTGCGCGTCGGGACGCAGGCTGGCTCGGTCATCATGCTCTCGCGCCTGCTGACGCCCAGCGACTTCGGCACCTACGCGATGGCCTCGCCGGTGCTTGCCTTTGCGGTGCTATTTCAGGATCTGGGCCTGGGGCACGCAACGGTGCAGAAGGACGAGCTGACCCAGAGCGACCTGAGCTCGCTGTTCTGGATCAATCTTTCGGTCGGTGCGCTGCTGGCGCTCACCCAGGTGCTGCTGTCGCCGTTGATCGCCATGTTCTACGGCGATCCCAATCTCGCGGCGCTGACGTCGGGCATGAGTCTCACGCTGCTGCTCAGCGGCGCAGACGTGCAGCATTTGTCGCTGCTGACGCGGCAGATGAGATTCTGGACGCTGGCAGGCCTGGAATCCGCGGCCGCGCTGGCCGGACTTCTGACGTCGATCGTGACGGCGTTCGTCTATCACAGCTACTGGGCGATCCTCGCCGGCAGCCTGGCATCCGGCGTGGTGCTCGCAGCTGGCGCGTGGTTGAGCTCGGGATGGCTACCGTCGAGACCCGGCTCGATCAAGGGCGCACGCGACATGCTGAATTTCGGCATGGGCGTGACCGGCTTCAACTTTGCGGAATTTCTCTCCCGCAACACGGATGGCGTGCTGATCGGCAAAGTCTGGGGCGCAGCGTCGCTCGGCGCCTACAACCGCGCCTACCGACTATTGCTGCTTCCGCTGCAGCAGGTCACCAATCCGATGGTTCGGATCATGCTCCCGACGCTGTCGAACCTTCTGCAGGAACCCGAGCGTTACCGGGACGCGTTCCGCCGCGCGGTGTTGCCGGCTTTCCTCATCGTGCTGCCGGGCGTTGCGTTCATGATCGCATCAGCGGACACACTCGTCGAAACCTTGCTCGGTCCGCAGTGGACGGAGGTGACGCCGATCTTCATCGGCCTGAGCGTCGCCGGCCTGCTGCAGACCACCAACAGTCCCGCCAACTGGCTGTTCCTCAGTCAGGGCCGCACCAGGGAATACATGCGCTGGGGCTTCTTCGGCGCCTCCACGTCGGTTCTCGCCTTCGTCTGCGGGCTGCCGTTCGGCCCGATCGGCGTCGCGACCGCATATTCGATCAGCGAGTGTGTTCGCACGCCGATCCTGTGGTGGCTGGTCGGACGAAGCGGCCCGGTGCGTCATCCTGACGTCATGAAAGTGGTCGGGCCACATCTGACCGGCGCAATTGCCTCGGTGGCGGCCGCCTATCTGCTGCATTGCTGGCTGCTGGCACAATCGGTCGACGCCCTGCCCGACCTCGTCGCCTGCTTCTGCACGTCCTACGCGGTGTCCTTCCTGATCGTTTCGCTGTTCCCGGTCAGCCGCGGCGAGATCCGGCGGTACGTGCCAGGTTTCATCGGCAGGTGATGCGATCAGCGCGAGCCTGAATTCGGCCGTGTTCGGTGTTTATTTCTGCGAGTAGCCAGTCTTGGCGACCTGCAGATCGGACCGTTGCTGGGGTCGCAGTACGTCAACAGAACGATCGTCCAGAGCAACCAGTGCACGGAACCAGGGCAGTTCACGCGAAACGACGTCTACGGATCGCAATCTATGCGCCGCATTTTTCCGAGTATTCGTATCGGCTCGCCGCCGGATTGGCGCGCCACTGCGACGTCCGCCTGGTGCTCAACCGCAAGGACGCGAACCAGCAATGGGAATTATCCGCGATTGCGGCGCCGGCGGTGTTCGATACCCGGATCCGCGATCTCAGCTTGCGCCGCTTCGGCGCGATTGGCCTGCCGAACTCCTTCCGGGACGTGATCGCCTTTCGACCCGACATCGTGCATTGCCACGAATGTCCCGAATACTATACCGCCGCACTCATGGACCTGCTGCGCGTCTCCGATATTCCGCAGGTTCTTACGGTCCACGACGCCATTCCGCATACGGAGGGCGGTTCGGGCACGAACTCGAGCGAGGAGCGGCTACGCACCAGGATGCGCGCCGCCGCGGTACATGTCACATTGCACGGCGAGAGCTGCATCGCGGATTTCCGCCGCGCTTCACCTGACTTCAGGGGCGGCATCACCTCCTCCATGCACGGCGTGCTGATGGTGCCGCCGGCCAATGCCACGCCGGTCGAGCCGATCGCCGGACGGGTCCTCTTCTTCGGCCGCATGTGGGCCTACAAGGGGCTCGACGTCTTCCTCGACGCCGTTGACCTGCTGGCCAAACGCGGCGTGCAGCACCGCGCCGTCGTCGCCGGCCGCGGGCCCGAAATGACACGGCTCGGCGCACGCATGGGCGCGATGCCGACGATCGAGGCCATCAATGCCTATATCTCGCCCGCGGACACCAGCACGCTGTTCCAATCCGCCGCGGTTGTCGCCCTGCCCTACAAGGATGCTACGCAAAGCGGCGTGCTCGCCTCTGCATTCGGCAACCGGCGCCCGGTCGTCGCGAGCGCAACCGGCGGCATTCCCGACGTCGTCACCGACGGGGTCAACGGCCTGCTGGTGCCGCCCGGCGACGCCACGGCGCTCGCGGATGCGCTGGAGCGCGTTCTCACCTCGACGTCGCTCGCGGCAACGCTTGGCGACGGCGCGCGGCAGACGGCGACGGGATCACTGAACTGGGATCATATCGCGGACCATCTGGTTTCGACCTATCGAAGGCTCGCCGGGGTCGCGGCCTGAGCACCACGGCCGCGCCGCGCGTGGTCACACGGAATGCTCGACCTTGCCGAGCGGACGAAACAGCCAGCCGCGAAAGGCGTTATCCAGCCACCGCCGTAGCCGCACCTCGATCAGCTCATAGCTGATCGCGCTTGCCGCCAGCGACATGACCAGCCCCAGCAAGATGAAGGCCGACCACAGCAGCCATCGGTCGACGCCGATCGCAACGAGCTTCAGCCCGATCACCTGCAGCGGAAAAAGCACGAAGGGATGCACGAGATAGAGGCTGTAGCTGATCTTGCCGACATATTGCAGCGCCGGCGTGCCCAGCGCGTTGCCGATGCCCGAGCCGCGCGCCAGCACCATGCCGAACAGCAGGAAACCCGGGAGCAGGCCGACGAACGGATGGAACAGCACCAGACTAGCATACATCGCCGCGCCGCAGATCAGGCCTAAAACGAGGCCGGTACGCCCGGGGATATTGATCCGGAAGTCGACCGCGCTGAACAGCATGCCGATGCAGAAGAACGCCGTGATCGGCCAGTGCAACACGCAGGCAAGCCCGAGCAGGACCAGCGGCGCCGCCAGCAGCCTGCCGCCGACCTGCAGAGCCGCAAAGCTGAGCGCAAACCAGATGTAGAACGCCCACTCATAGGTCAGCGTCCAGGCATTCTGCTGGGCGATCGGCAACCCGAGTGCATCCTGCACAAAGAACAGGTTGGCAAAGAATATGCCGAGATAGCTGCCGACGTCGATGCCGCGAAAGAACTTGTAGCCGATGATCGGCCCGATCACGAACAGCGCCAGATGCAGTACGACGAAGACCGGCATGATGCGCAACACCCGGTCGAAGAAGAATTTTGGCAGCGAGCCGTGCCGCACCAGGCTGGCCGGGATCAGGAACCCGCTGATCATGAAGAACAGCTCGACGCCGTGTCCGCCGACGTTGATGACGGATTGCAGCCATGGCCACAGCGGCGGCAGGAAGCCCGGGTTCGGGATGTCGTACACGCCGCCCTTCGGCATGTCGTAGAAATGGTCCATCAGCACGCTGAGCGCGGCGATGCCACGGAGTCCCTGCACCGACGGCACGAACGATCCAACGTCCCTCGCGCCCGGCGGAACCGCGACCGTCGTCACTCGGCGGCGCCCTGACTGCTCAAAGCCGGTTCAAGCACCACCGGTCGTCCGCGCTGCGATCGGAACCGATGGCCGAAGGCGACGCAGGGCTTTTCCACAAACGTGTACGTCACCCAGCTCGTCAGGATCGAAGCCGCGACGATCACGGCCACGAACAGCGCCCAGCCCAGCGGCCCCTCGCCGACGCTCATTCCGTGATGGACCCAGACGATGACGAATGGCGACATCAGGTAGACCGAGTAGCTGATCACACCGACGAAGGCCATCGGGCGCCACGCCATCCGCTCGCCGAACGACGCGAACAGGACGAACAGCAGGCCGGCAAGAATGTAGGCGGAACCGATCGAATAGCTGTAGAAGAAGTTCTCGTGATAGACGCCGCCGAACCGCTTGTACGACAGCGTGGCCGCGAAGATGCAGTACAGCAGCATGCAGCCGGCGACGTGCTGCCAGCGCAGCTTTCCGCCGATCACGGTGTCGCGGACGACCTTGCCGAGGAACATCGCGGTCAGATTCAGCGCGACCTCCATCAGCGACCAAAGCAGCCGATTCTCGATCGCGATTGCGCCGATGGTGCAGACCAGCGACGCCGCAACGACGATGTAGACCGCGGTCAGGGGCCGCTTCAACAACCCCATCGCGAACAGCGCGGTACAGCCGACATAGAAGATGAGCTCGATGGCCAGCGTCCAGTAGATGATCCAGAGGTTCGGCACGTTCACGAAGGTCTGGAACATCGTCACGTTCACGAGAATCTGCGACAGCGGATAGGTCTTACCGTCGAGCAGCGGCATCGTGACCAGCCCGATCAGGATCGACGTCCAGTAGGCCGGGTAGAGGCGGAAGAACCGGCTGATCGTGAAGTCGCGGATCGGCGTCGCGCTGTCGGGAAAACTGAACGGGATGACGAAGCCGCTGACGAAGAAGAACAGCACGACCCCGAAGCGGCCGAAATTGATGTAATACCCGATGGCATCGTGAAAGGCCCAGTAATACTCGCCCGTCGGGTGGTTCTGCACAATCACCTCGAGCGCGTGCTGCAGCAGGACCGCCATCACGGCAATGCCACGCAGCGTATCGATGAATGCAAGCCGTTTATGCATCGCGTCGTCCCCTTGTTCGGCCTAGCGCGCGGGCCTGGGCAATTCGCCGCCGAAATCGCTCAAGCCCGACTGCGCCCCAAATGCCTGGACCCGGCGCGGGCGGCCCGCTGCGACGGCATCGACAACGCGCGCGGACGATGCCGCCCGCCGCGAGAATACCTCGCTGAAGCTCAGCGCGATGACCAGAAGGCCGGTCGCGGGGCCGTAGTTGAGAACCGTGATCGTGAAGAGGTTGACCACGAAAATCAGCGACAGTTTGTAGACATCGGTGACCGCGAAGGTCGCTCGGATCACCATCAGCATGAATACGACGAAAGGAAGTCCGAACATCAGGTAGGTCCCGATGTAGAAATTATCGACCGGCACCCAGTAGGACGCGAGCGGCGAGAACAGCTTCTGCGGATAGTTGAAGCAGCCCGCGCCGCATCCGGTCAGGAGCCCGACCGGCATCAGCTGGCTCATATAGACGAACGGCAGCTGCCAGCTGTTGTTGATGCGGTCCAGAATGCTGAACATCGTGGTCCGCGGAACTGCCACGGTGCCCGATGCCGCCAGAATCAGGAAGAAGGGCACCAGGATCGAGAGGAACGACCACAGCGCAATTTTCTTGATCGCTGGAAAGCGCGATCGCTCCGGCAGCATGCGCACGAACACCAGCAGGATCAGGTAGAGCGCGAGCACGATCATCGTGGTCTTGCTCGTGGTCAGCTTGATCGCGTAGAGGGCGATCGCCCCGAAGAACAGGCACCAACGGGTGCTCTTGCGGATCGAGGTCAGCGTGAACGAAATGAGGGTAAAGAACGCCGCCATGGTGTTATCAGCTGCAAAACCCATCAGCCGCTGGTCGTCGCCGCCATAAGCCCACCACAACCTGCCCGCCTCACGTGTTGCTCCGAACGATTCATACTTGAAGCCGATCCAGGGCATCGGGAAGTACTTGGTCAGGAAGATCCCGATAACAGACAGATAAAAGGTCACGGCAACAACCGAGAGCAGCTTCTTGTAGGTGCCAAGGTTCGCATCGCAGAAGCAGAATCCGACGAACACCGGAAGCATCATCTTGAACGACGAGATTGCGGCATTGGCCGTACCGAGCATGAAGTACCCAAGCACGACCGAGAGCGCGATCTGGATCAGCACCAGCGTCGCCAGGACGCTGCGGTTCCGTATGATGCAATGGGTGATGAACTGAACGAGGCACAGCATCGCGATGCCGTCGGGGACGTACCACAATGCGTCGAGGTGCGTGATGCTGGTGTAATAGCGCATCGCGCCGCCGAACGCGTCGCGAACCAGATAGACTGCGAGCGCGATCGCCTCGATGTTGAGGCTGATCGGCCCTGCTGGTTGACGCTGGGCGATGGCTGTCACGTTTCCCACCTCAATTCGACGGCCGCGCGGACGCCGCCGGCGACGCGGAGAATTCGACCCGGCGGCTGCGGAACAGCTGCCTGACGAACTTGCCGCCGGGAACTTCCACGTAGAGGTAAGTGTAGTTCGACACGACGAGCACGGCCGCAAGCGAGATCACGAGGTTCAGCGTCGCGGGCAGCCCCGCATAGATCGAATCGAGCGCGTTGATCGACCGTGCGCCGACGGCGCGCACGAAATATTCGGCGAACAGCACCACCAGCGCGTGAACCATGTAGACCGAATAGGAGCGGCGTCCGAGCCAGACCAGCGGCCTTGCCACGAGCATCCGCGGGACCAGCGCCGCGTCTGGGAACGCCAGCAGCGACCCGAGGAAGATCGCGAAGGTCAGCGGCGCGATGAAACTGACCGCCGGGTAAGCTTCGACCAGCGCCACCACGACGACGCTCGCGATCATCGCGGCGAACTGCAGGGCCCCCTGCAGGGCCGGGCTGATTTTGCGCGGCAGCCCATCGACCACCTTCACCGTGAGAACACCGAGGAAGAAGCTGGTGAAGCAGCGCAGGATTCCGAAATCGGTCTGCAGGCCGAGGCTCTTCTTCTGCAGCACAAACACGATCACGAGCCAGCTTCCGGCCACCAGCAGCGCCGCGCCGAGATAAAGCCATCGCGGCGAACGCAACCGCTGCGCGAACAGCACCACGAGGCCGAACACCAGATAGGTGTAGAATTCGACGCTGATGCTCCAGCTCGGCGCATTCCAGCTCAGATAATCGATGAAGCCCATCGAGTGCAGCAGGAACAGGTTGAGCACGAACGAATAGGCGTTGTTGACCTCGAATGCCGCCGGCACCGCCACGACAAGGCCGGCCGTCACCAGGCCGATGCGCAGCAGGCGGAACAGCAGACTGGCGAACAGCATGACGACGTGCAGCGGATAGACACGCGCCAGCCGCCGCACCATGAAATCGCGCAGCGAGAACTGCCCGAACTCCCCCTGCAAGCTCAACGACATCACGATGCCGCTGAGCACAAAGAACAGATCGACCAACAGCCACGCGCTGCGGAAGAACGACCAGTTGATCCACGCATTGTGCGGAAACGCCGCAAGGAACGTCGGCATCAGGATGAGGTGATGAATCACCACCGAGATCGCGGCGATCCCTCGAATGCTGTCAAGCGCCAGGACATGGGTTTTCTCACGATGAACCGGCTGCGTCACAACAACATTCCCGACGGTTTCTGCATTTGCCACGGTCTCGCATGGGCCTGCCCCGCCCTTTCGGCGCCGCAGCGCGGTACGCCTATGTGATGCATTGCTAGAAGCGGCAATTTGATGACGCGGCGTCATTTGTTTGGTGACGCACCGATTTGCCGGCCGCGATCGCGAATCGTCTGATCGAAAATTGGACGATGCGCTTGGGAAAGTGGCGACGAATTGCCGATAAGGTTGGCAGATCGCTTTCAACGGAACTCGTCTCGGTCAAATTGCGACCGATGTCGCTTGTACGATTGCGGCAAAGCAGCGGCACTCCGACACAACTTCGTTGCATGCTCTTCACATTCGCAGCGACCAATGATCGACTCTAACAACAGTACACGAATCGCGGAATGCGATCACCGCGCGCTGTGCTGCTCGTATTTTACGCATTGATAGATTGACCGCTGCAATCGTCGGGCAAGAGCTGAGTGTCTCGAATCGACACCACGCGTCAGTCTTTCGTCACGATGGCGTCATACTCAGCACGATGGCGCCACACTCGGCATCGGCTCGCGTGGTCGGCACCAGTTCATCGCCAGCCGCATCGCGCCGGATGCGCATGCTGCTCAATTTTTCGACTTCACACGATGACAGATAACGCAAGGCCGAGGCGATCGGGTTTTCAGACGCTCTGGTTGGTTTTCAGATGCGCTGGTTGCAAGATTCTGAGAGATGCTATTGCGCCGCACAAAAATTGACACAGTTGCCCGTCAACGTTGTGAAACTACCACTGACGTTGGGAAACCTGAATGAGCGAGACGCCGATGATGCAACGCTTGAGATACGCCGGAGCGGACCGACGGCTCGCGTTGCTCGTGATCTGCGTGGCGCTGTTCGGCCTGACGATCGGTCCGAGCCGTGCGCAATGCGTCGACTTCTCCGAGCGGGCGGCCAAGCTCGATCTCGATACGTTCGCCAAAACCCCGATCCTCCTGCTAGAAAGCGCGAGCAACGACAAGGACAAGTTGAAGAACCGGCTTGCTGGCTATCTGGTCACCAATCCGGATTTGCTGCCCCCCGTGCGAACGTTGATTGCGGAGGCGACGTCTGACGAACGATCGGCGATCGGCGCGGCGCTGCGAATTGCAGAGATGCGATGCACGACGACGAAGCCCAGCGCGGCACGCAAGCTCGCCGCATTCGCACAGCGAATCGACGACCTTGCCGTAGCGAAGGGATATTACACCGCCGGCGAGGATCAGTCGCCTCAGCTCGCAAAGCCGGGCGACAACAAAAAAGCCCCCGCCGGCGACGGCTTGATGTCGGGACAGTGGAGAACCGAGATCGCCGACCCGTTCAAGCCGATACCGATCCCGAAATAGCCAGCGAATGCAGTGAAAATTTGCAAATGTACCAGCCGAGAGAGCAGTTCCATCCCAGCCATAAATTCGCCATCGAGATTGGCGGAGCAGTCCTGAGCGCCGAGCGCGTGCTCGACGTGCTGCGCCGCCAATGGCCTCTGATCGCTTCGGTGCTCGGGGGCGTGATGACGCTCGTGCTCCTCTATCTGATGCTGGCAAAGCCGATGTATACGGCGAATGGCCGTATCCTGATTGACACCAAGCAGGCCCAGGTCCTCGACAAGGACAGCGGCACCACCACCGCACTGATCGACACGGGATTTGTCGATAGCCAAGTCGAAATCATCAACTCCGACGATTTGATCCTGTCGGTCGTTCGCCGCCTGAAGTTGACCGACGATCCCGAATTCAACGGGTCCAACCCCGGTCCGATTGCATTCGTCACAGGCAAGGTGGCTGCGTTGTTCAGCTCCGGTGACGTACCGTCACAAGAACGACAAGAACGAATCGAACATGCGGCCGTGGAACTCGTCCAGAAGAACCTCAGGGTCGAGCGGCTCCTCACCACCTACGTGTTGTCGCTCAGCTACCGGTCAGTCGATCCGGGCAAGGCCAGGCAGATCGTCAACGCGATCACGAACGCCTATATCCTGGGCGCGCTTGATGCCAAGTACGAGGCGACCAAACGAGCCACCGAATGGCTCCAGCAACGCAGCGAGGAG
Organism: Bradyrhizobium sp. LTSP885; assembly: GCF_000938305.1. Classification (GTDB taxonomy): domain Bacteria; phylum Pseudomonadota; class Alphaproteobacteria; order Rhizobiales; family Xanthobacteraceae; genus Bradyrhizobium. The sequence goes on along the minus strand of NZ_JYMT01000010.1, from coordinate 223,638 downwards.
CTTCGCGCCCAGGCAACATCCAGCGATCAGGCGGTACAGTCGTTCAAGGCTAAAAACAACATCGTGGGTACGAGCCGTGGCCTGATGACCGAGCAACAGCTTTCGGACGTCAATACCCAGCTCATTCAAGCTCGCGCGGCCACGGCCGAGGCCAAGGCCCGTCTGGACCGCATCGACGCGGTCCAGGACAAGGACCTGGTTCAGCCGACCGTGACGGATGCCCTCAGCAACACCGTCATCACCCGCCTCCGCGCCCAGTATCTTGATCTGGCAGCCCAGTATGCGGATTGGTCGGTCCGCTACGGCAAGACGCACCAGGCGTCGATCAACCTCGCGAACAAGATGGAGGAGCTGAGGAAGGCAATCGCCGACGAGGTTCGCCGCATCGCAGACGCCTACCGGAGCGACTATGAGATCGCCAAAAGCCGCGAGGCCTCCCTCGACCAGAGCGTGAAGGGCATGGTCGCCCAAGCCGACAATACCGGGCAGGCGCAGGTCAAGCTGCGCGATCTCGAAAGCGCGGCCGACACCTATCGGAACCTCTACAACAACTTCCTCGAGAAACTGCAGAACGCCACACAGAACCAGAGCTTCCCGATCAGCGAGGCGCGCATCATCAGCACCGCGGTCAAGCCTTACGAGAAGAGCTCGCCAAAGACGCTCCTGGCGCTTGTCGGAGGCTTGGTGGGCGGGCTCTGTCTCGGCTTCGGCGCGGCCTTCGCCCGCGAACTGCTGAGCGACGTCATGCGCACCCCGAGCGAAGTCGAGGATGAAATCGGCGTGAAATGCCTCGGCGTTCTTCCCGATATCCGCCGGGCGAAACTGACCCAGAGGGCACGCGCGGTGCTGCCATCCGAGGGATCACCCGGCAAGAACAGAGCGGGAGCGGAGCTCTCCAGGCACGTTATCGATCATCCGTTCTCGCGCTTTGCAGAGACCCTTCGTAATATCAAGGTATCGATCGACGTCGCGCGGCTGACCCGCGACGTGAAGGTGATCGGCATCGTGTCGTCGCTGCCGAAGGAAGGAAAGACCACGGTCGCGGCCAATTTCGGTCACCTGACCGCGCTGACGGGACACCGCACGCTGCTGATCGACGGCGACCTTCATACGCGTTCGCTCACGCGCGACCTCGCACCTGATGCCAAGACCGGACTCGTCGAGGCGCTGCAAGACCCGCATTCGTTCGGCTATCAGATCCAGCGCAGCAAGGAGACCGGTCTCGACTTCCTGCCGTCGATCTACCTGACCCGCATGGTCAACTCGGCCGACATCATGGCGTCCAAGGCCATGGCCGAGCTGCTCGCGGTGGTACGGCAGAACTACGAATATATCATCATCGATCTGGCGCCCGTGATGCCGGTCGCCGATTCCAAGGCGATGAGCCATCTTGTGGATGCAATGGTCTATGTCATCGAATGGGGCAAGACGACGCGCAGTGCGCTTCACGAATCCGTATCGAGTTCGGAAGCCATCCAGAAGAAGCTCCTGGGTGCGGTGCTGAACCGCGCCGATCCGAACATGCTTAAGCGCATCGAGGCGTACAAGGGCTCACACTATAACAGCTATTACGTCGAGGGAGCTTGAGGGGGGACAGCGCGCCTCCCCTCTCCGAAGGAGCCGGCAGCGGGAGAACTCAAGTTCCCGCGGCTGGAAAGTCGGCGAAAGTTCTGAGCGGAGGCCTGATCCTGCCGGTCGCAGCCTTTCGCCTAGATCGCCTACCGTGGAGTTTCGTCTGATTTTTGGCCCAGTTGGCCTACGATCGCCATTTGGCGACGGGGCCGGCTCCGTCGCCGCGCGCAGATTGTCGTTGGCCCCGATGGACGCCGCCGGCCTGGTGTGTGCCGGAAGTACCGTAGTGCTCCGGATGCACGTCCGCGGACCGTTGCCTTAGCTAGACCTTCAAGCTATCCAAGTCTTGGGTCGCGGCACCATTTCTCGCCGCAGGCCCGGGGGAAGCACAAAAAGGTAGATCAAGCCATTCCCTGCTACTGTGACTTTGTGCAAACTTTTTAAGCACCGAGGAACTGGTTGAGCGTATAATCAAATTGCTTTTCAGGTGGTTCAGATGGTGACTGCTGTATTGGCTGTTTTGGTCGTGTGGGTCCTGATCAACGTTCTGTTCGTGTTGATTATGGTTCCTCCCCGCAAGCCCCGGAAGCAGCTCGATCTATCAAAAGCCGCCTTGTCACCTGTGTCGATCGACAAGGGCGCAGGTCCCCTCGACCACGACGAGCCACTCTCGCTGCGCCATATCGTCGCCGCGATCGCAATGGGTGCTTTTTTTGTCCTCGCGCCCCCGCTGATCGCAGCACTTCACGCGGTCGAGCGGCTCGTGAAGAGGTCGCTGGGCCGCAAAGACGGAAGCCGGGACCCGAACTAGTAGCCACCAGCCCGTGGCCCTGGACCGGCTTCGACACAAGCCCCACTGGGGCAGCCGTTGGCCTTCAGATGCCCCTCTTCACCACCTGTGCGACTACTGAACGCGCTTCAGTAAGCCTCTTGGGACATCAAAGCCGTTGCAGTTCTGGTCAGGATCTTCAGATCGAGCCAGATGCTCCAATTGCTTACATACCAGACATCGTACTCGACCCGCTTCTCCATCAGATCGATGGTCGGCGTTTCTCCTCGAAAGCCGTTGACCTGAGCCCAGCCCGTCAGCCCCGGCTTCATGTGATGACGGTAGACATAGTTGCTGATGAGCTCGTCATAGTAATTGTCATGCGCAAGCGCGTGAGGACGCGGCCCGACCAACGACATGTCCCCGCGGATCACATTCCAAAGCTGGGGCAACTCGTCGATGCTGGTCATCCGGAGGAAGCGTCCAATCCTCGTGACGCGGGGATCTTCCTTCTTGGCCTGGGTCACCGTCTGCCCGTTCTCCCAAACCGTCATGCTACGGAATTTCCAGATCTCGAACGGCCTGCCGTTGCACCCGCGGCGCGATTGCCGGAAGATCACCTTTCCGGGTGAATCCCACTTGATCAGGATAGCAACCGTGATCATCAGGGGCATCAACGTCACCAACGCCAGCGACGCGACGCCCACGTCCAGACAGCGCTTCTGGAGACGCTCGAACACGGAAAGCGGCGGCCGCTGAATTTCAATCGCGACGGTTCCGCTGACCGGCAAGAAGGGCCGCGACACCAGATCCGCTATCGAATTGTCAGGCAGCAAACGAATGGGTTGCGGCACGGCGCGCAAATATTGTCCAAGCTTCTGCAGCAGCGGCAGTTCGTTCCAGTCAAGTGCCAGCAGGTACTCATCCACGTCGGCTGCGCGCGACTGACGAATCACGTCCCTTATCTGCCTGTCCCACCGGCTGTCGTCGCTATCTGCTCCGAGCACGAAATGGCGCACCACGTCAAACCCGTTCTTGTGCAGGTCCTTGAAGCGATTGGAGGTGAAATCGAGCGGTTTCAAGCTGAGCAGCACTACCTTGCGATCCACCAATCGCCCCTTCGCAAAGCTCGTGCCGAGTACGAACTGCCAGGCAAACCGGAGGCCAATCAAGCCGACCCCACCAATGGTCGCAAACACAATGACGGTGCCGCGGGACAAATTGTCCGTTGATTTCAACAAGAATGCTGCAACGGCGAGGATGGTCAGCGATACCAGCCAAATGATGATCGACTTGCGCAACTGCCAGGTGAGGTTGAGGAGACGATGCGTGTCGTAGACGCCCTGAAAATACGCGATCGCAACGAACACGATGCCGACGATCAGGCCGGCTCCAACGGACGTACCATCAGTCGGCGACGCGACTGCTGCAAGATAGAGCTCAGACGCCACTGCATAGCAGAGCACGATTAGCAGCAGATCGGCAGCGATGACAAAGACCTGAAACGGTCTTTGAAGAACGGTACCACGCGGAGAAGGAACGGAATGGGCGTTATGGGGACTATAGGTAGCAACAGCCATTCGAACCTCTAGGTCTCGAGAGCACGTGACACTGATCGCGATGCTGATGATTTGCAGCTTGGCAATCGGAAGGTGCGAACTGATCGCAGCGACATTGTGGCGCTGCACTCGAAATTTTTGCAGCGCAGCTATCGGCGATTTCAAATGCGATATGCGGGCAACAGTCCTGTCACGAAGCTGACATTCTGTTCCAGTCGTGCCGCATTTTGCGTCGAGTTCCGCACGCAATTTGATCTCGGCGGCGATAAAGACGCGCTTTCCGATCCAATCCCGGCCATCGCACAACCAGCGCAAGCAATTCGTCAGATTGCCACTCTACGACCGAGGCGGTCGTGTGACCCGTTTGCCCGAATCGTAGGTCGCGCACGCCCACCGCTTCAGCACCGTTGGGCAGGAAAGAACCCGAACTCCTTTTGGACCGATCCGTGGGCACGTCGGCGAGCGGATGCGAGAGCGACGACTAGGATTCGGACCGACCGTCGACGGTATCTTGCAAGCAATGGTCGAGAGGTCATCAGATCGATCAAATGATTTCAGGATCGGCACCAAGAACGAATCTCGAAGATGACCTGCTGGATGACTTTTACTTGAGAATAGCCATCGCCTGCCGAATCGGTCGCCTCGGCCACCCACCCCATCGATTAATTTCGGAGCTCAGCAGCAACAGACTCTGCCGCCGTTCCTAGGTCAAGTCAAAGTCCGCGGCCCAGGTACTCTTGCCGGGGTTCTTGCGGAAAATCCAGACCGTGAGAGTCGCAGCATCCGGCACCACAATGCTGTCGCCTGCGTGCAGAGTAAATTGTCTGATATCTCCAACTACCACCCAGATCGCGTGAGCATAGACATCAGGCGAACTTGTAGCGGTGCAGGAAAGAACGGCGGCCTTGGGAACGGCACGGGTGATCGATTGGGTAACGGAAGAGTCCATATGAAATGCAGCCATAGTCGCTACCTCGTAATGCTAGAAATGAAAAGTCAATACTCCCTTAAATTGTTCATGGCAGTCAAGCCTCTAACAACCTAAAATTGCGACGTCAGCGACGTCGTATTGCGAGGCGCTTGTGCAGCGCGGCCGTCCTATGAATGCTCACCGATGTAGGGAAATCGCGCGCCGCGCCGAGCCTCCGCTCTATCCACGCACGCTGCTGTTCTGGCCGGCCATTAAAGCGACTGCTCTCGCGATCCCACTGCTACCCTTCACCAGAAGCCTCTCCTCGCCCGACGCTCTCATAGACGAAGCCGGCAGCGGCCATGTCCTCCGGTCGATAAATATTGCGGAGATCAACGACAACGGGCTGCTTCATCGTCTGCTTCAGCCGATCGAGGTCGAGCGCACGGAATTGCACCCATTCGGTGACGATAACGACCGCATCCGCACCCTTTGCGCAGTCATACGCATCCTCGGTATATTCGATGGTCGGCAGTTCCAGACGGGCTTGGTCCATGCCGGCCGGATCATAGGCACGCACCCTCGCGCCCATGTCCAAAAGGCCCGTGATAAGCGGAATTGATGGCGCCTCGCGCATATCGTCTGTGTCGGGCTTGAAGGTAAGACCAAGCACGGCAATGGTCTTTCCGCGCAGCGTGCCACCAAGCGCATAGCTCACCTTGCGTGCCATCGCACGTTTGCGGCTCTCGTTTACCGCGAGCACCGCTTCGACAATCCGGATCTGCACGTTGTGATCCTGAGCGATCTTGATCAGCGCACGGGTGTCTTTTGGGAAGCAGGAGCCGCCGAAGCCTGGGCCGGCGTGCAAGAATTTGGTCCCAATGCGATTGTCGAGGCCAATGCCGCGCGCGATTTCCTGTACATCGGCGCCGACCTTTTCGGAGAGATCAGCGATCTCGTTGATAAAGGTGATCTTGGTGGCAAGGAACGCATTCGCCGCGTACTTGATCATCTCGGCGGTTCGGCGCGACGTAAACATCAGGGGTGCCTGGTTCAGCGACAACGGACGATAGATGTCGCTCATGACCTTGCGGCCGCGCTCATCAGATGTGCCGACGACGACGCGGTCGGGAAACTTGAAGTCACGGATGGCCGCGCCCTCGCGCAGAAACTCGGGGTTTGAGACGACGACCACATCGGCCTCCGGGTTGGTCTCGCGAATGATGCGCTCGACCTCGTCGCCGGTGCCGACCGGAACGGTGGATTTTGTCACCACGACGGTAAATCCTGAGACCGCCGTCGCAATCGCACGCGCAGCCGCGCGGACGTAGGACAGGTCGGCATGCCCATCGCCGCGCCGCGACGGGGTGCCGACGGCGATGAATACGGCGTCAGCCTCGGCTACGGACCTGGTGAGGTCAGTCGTGAAATCCAAACGCTTGGACTTCACGTTGGATGCAACCAATTCATCGAGGCCAGGTTCGTAGATCGGGATTTCGCCGCGATGAAGCGCGGCGATCTTGGTTTCGTCCTTGTCGACACAGATGACGTCGTGACCGAAATCCGCAAAGCAGGCACCAGATACGAGGCCCACATAGCCCGCGCCAATCATCGCGATGCGCATAAGGAAAAACCCTGGCTGTCTCAATATGAGCTGGAAACGTCTATGGACGCCTTAGAACACGACTTTACACGCGGGAAAAGGGCAACCTTCCGATTAGGTTGACGGCCTCGGCGAAGCGCGAGAACCGGGCTCGACGATCACTTCATGCCGTAGCGCGCGATGCGCGACCAGCTATCGCGCTGGACCGCCGGCGCCCTGAATTTGGGCGCGAATTGCCTCACTATTGGCATGCACTCCCTGCGATGGGGATAACAGGCGCCGTCCATTAACACTGGCGATGGCTAAAGATGCCAAGTCTTCGTTGCGTGCGCAAAGTGGACGGGCTTTGGGCCCGGCTCCCAGGTCCATAACAGGGAATTCTTCCAAGATTCCATTCGCGAAACTGGTTTCCCGCCGATCCGCCGCGGCGGGCCAATCGCGATTGCGCCCTGATATCTGTGCGTTAGGCGATCGTTGCGGCACTTTCCTGCTATTGCCCAAAACAGGCAATTGAACAGGCAGCCTCGAGCGATGCATCAGTTATTCCGCGCCTCAGGAAACAGACATCACCATTTGGATCACCCTCGCAAGATCGGCCGCCAACAATTGGCTGATCCTTTCCGAACGCAGGCGCGATTTGCCGGCCAAATTAGTGGAAAGCCTGCTGGTTCTGGGGATTTGGTGGAGAAGCTGAAGGTGAGGAGTTTGAAAAACTTCCGCTCTCGCCATGGCGCGCTATTTGAGCGTGCATGAACAAACCATTCCCGATTCTACCGGCTGCGCCGCTCAACATTGCCTATCGCTCCCTGAGCGATCTCATCCCGGACCCGCGAAATGCAAGGACCCACCCGAAACGCCAGATCGAACAGCTCAAGGCCTCCATCCGGGAATTCGGGTTTACAAATCCGATCCTGGTTGACCCCGCTGGCCATATCATCGCGGGCCACGGCAGGCTCAAGGCTGCAAAAGCGCTGGGGCTTGCGGAAGTCCCAACGGTCACCCTGTCCGGACTGTCAAGTGCTCAAATGCGCGCGCTGCGGATCGCAGATAATAAGATCGCGCTCAATGCGGGCTGGGATCTGGAAATCCTGCAGCAAGAACTCAGCGAGCTCGCGTCCATCGACCTCGATATCGATGCAACGCTAACCGGCTTTTCGACCGGAGAGATCGACGTCATCCTTGCCCAAGCCCGCCAGGTTGACGATGAAATCATCCCGCCGGTTCCGGTCGTGCCGCGAACGAAGCCTGGCGATATCTGGATCCTGGGCCAGCACAGGGTCGGATGCGGCGATTGCCGCGACGGCGAATTCCTGCGGCGTGTGATCGGCGACGGCGCTCGTATCGATGCGGCTTTCCTTGATCCTCCCTACAATGTCCGCATCGAAGGCAATGCCAACCCATCCGGCCGACACGGCGAATTCGCGATGGCATCGGGAGAAATGAGCGAAGCCGAGTTCCGCGCCTTCCTCGCTGATACGCTGGGTGCGGCGGCCCGCGTTTCCCGCGATGGCGCGGTCCATTTCGTCTGCATGGACTGGCGGCATATGAATAGCGTCTCCGCGGTCGGCTCCAAGGTCTACGGCGATCTCCTCAATCTCTGCATCTGGAACAAGTCCAACGGCGGAATGGGATCGTTGTACCGGTCCAAGCATGAGCTGGTCTTTGTCTATCGCGTGGGAGCAGCCCCTCACCTCAACATGGTCGAGCTCGGCAAGCACGGCCGCAACCGGACCAACGTGTGGGACTATGCGTCCGCAAACTCGATGCGGGGCAATCGGCGTGAAGATCTCGCCCTCCACCCCACGGTCAAGCCAACCGCAATGGTTGCTGACGCGATCAAGGATGTGACCCGGCACGGAGATCTGGTGCTCGATCTCTTTCTCGGCTCCGGGACCACCCTGCTAGCCGCCGAGCGCAGCGGACGCCGCTGCCGCGGTCTGGAGATCGACCCGAAATATGTCGACGTAGCACTGGAGCGCTGGTCGGACCAAACCGGCCTTGAGCCGCGCCTCGAGGGAGCGTCATGAGCAACGTGTCCGAATCCGACGCCAACCCTCAATCCGAATCCAGCTCCAACGTACATCCGGGAGAAACGCGCTCCAACCCGAGCTCGGGCCAGTTTCCGAAGGGCCGCAGCGGCAATCCCAAGGGGCGGCCGCGGGGTTCCGGCTCGCGGGGCGCGCGGACCTCGGCCTTCGACGTCCTCTTGGACAAGACACTCACAGTGACCAACGGCGATCAGACCCGTGAGGTCTCAATGGAGGAGGGACTCCAGCAACGAACCTTCAGGGACGCGCTGGCAGGAAAGCGGTTGGCAATTCGCGAAGTGCTCAAATGGATGATGAAGCGCGAGGAGTGGCGGGCCAAGCATGAACCCAAGCCCGTTGTGAAAGATATCCCCCCTTTCATCCCGTCAATCGATCCAGATAACGCGGATGCAGCCCTTGTGATCTTAGGGATCGCCGCACCAAATCCGGAACGAGCCGACATTCGCGCGGACCGGGCACAGCTCCTTCTCGAGCCATGGGCGGCGCAAGCGGCGCTTAACCGCAAGCGTGGCAGCGAACCTCTTACCGAGAGGAACCGCTATGATGTTCAGCGCTGCACGCGCGATCCGAAGTCTCTGGTCTGGCCGGGGAGCCGCAAATGATATTCTTGGATAATCCCTCAGAAGAAGAGAAACGCGAAAATCCCGACAAGGTAGGCTATCGGAAGCCACCGAAGTCAACGCAGTTTGCCAAGGGCCGTAGCGGCAACCCCGCGGGCCGACCGCGCGGCCGCCACCGCAGCGCTCCTCCCTATGAGACTGTGCTCGGACAGATGGTGACGATCCGCGAAGGCGGGCGCGAACGCCGCGCTCCCGCGGAGCAGGCGTTTCTGCTCCAGCTTGCCAAACGCGGTCTGGAAGGCGACGGCGTTGCCGCGCGAACCTCGCTTGCGCTGATCGAACAGGCGAGAAACCGACAACGGCCGGCCGGCCCGATTCAATTCGTTTTGGTCGCCGTTGCCCCCGGCGGCGTCACATGCGCACTCCAAGCGTTGAGGATGGCGACGAAGCTCGACCCTCTCCGAAAAACCGCACGTATGGCGCTCGAAACATGGATTGTCGAAGCCGCACTGGCCCGCCTGCCCCACCCGCTTACGCCCGACGCGCAGCGCGTCGTTGTTGCGGCCACGCGCACGCCACAGAAGGTGCGGTGGCCGGAATGGTGGAGCTGCTATCCGTGAACAAACGCGGCGTCGACGGTAGAACCGACTTCAATAACTATTCGCGCCAGCGCGACGACAGGTCCACTTCGAAAGGGACGCGCTGGCATGACCGTCAAGTGGACTAAGCAAATCCCGGCTAAAAAGATGAACCTTGTCTACCAAGCGTAACCATAACCCCGCCAGCGTGCGGAAACCGGCTGAGCGGCGCCCTTCGAGGCCCGAACTTCCTCTACCGAACGGAGATACGGACCATAAATCGCCGGAGGGTATACATCGTCCCAATAAACATATCTCGGGGCCGTTACGATGTAAGCTGACCGGTGAGCGCGAGCAATCGACAGCTCGGCGGCAGAAGCCGTGTGAGATGCTGAAACTACTGAAGCAAAAGCAACTAGCACTGGCGCGATAGCTGGCATCTTCATGAAAAAATCCTCCTCAGATCAGCGGACGGGTTTGATTATTGATGTTCTACTAGCCTTTGCAAGCTCCTGACATGCGATTCGCAGTCTCTGATCTGCCCTGCAAGGGGAACGCCGAGGCGCGATATGCAGCGCCTAATCGCGACGGGGACGGACGAGCGTGAAGCTTTCGAAGGGCGCGATCTGACCGTCAGTTCCGACTACATCGTAATAAACCACCTTGATCGAGGTCGTCCCACCGGGGACTGAGCCTGGATCTAGCGTAAATGCGGCAAAGCCGTAGGCATGCGCCGCGTTGCGCATCGCCGACCAGGGCGCCGGCTCCCGGACATAAACGGGCGGGCGCTTCCCTGTCTTCGGGTCGGGTTCACCGACGGCCGTGATGACCCGACAAGCGGGCGGGTCGAAGAACAGCTGATTTGATGGCACAGATGTTCCGCCGCCGCCGATGACCATGTGCACCGTCCCCTTGGTTGTGTCGATGACGTCGGTTGCCGTCGCCGCCGGCACGGGCGTCAGCGTCGCGTTCGATTCACGGCCGCGGATCGGATGGGAGCGTTCATAGTGGTGCTCATGGCCGCACACGACGAGGTCAACGCCAAATCTGTCGAATAGCGGTACCCACTCCTCGCGGATACCGAGGTCAGCGCCGTTAAACATGTCGGCCGTTGAGATCGCGACCTGGTGCATGCACACCACGAGCCAGTCGATGCCATGATCGTCGCGCGCCGCGGCCAATTCCCGTTCCAGCCAAGCCTTCTGAGCTCCTTGCGAATAGCCGCGGACGTAGGAGTTGCCGCCGTCCTGATAGCAGATGTCGTCATTGGCGATGCTGATCACACGCATCGAGCCCGCGGTGAAGGCGTACCAAAGACCCCGCGTAACTTCGGTCTGCCCGGAGGCCTCCGGTACCGAGAAATAAGTTTGATAGGCCTGATATCCGATAGGCCCATTGCCGAGTTCGTTTTCATGGTTGCCAGGCGAAGGCATCCAGGGACGCTTGCGGGCACTACGGGTGTTGTTGTCCCAGAAATCCCACCAGGTGCGAATGCGATCCTCCGCCAGATTGGCATAGCAGAGGTCGCCGTTGAACAGATGAAACAACGGCTTCAACCGCTCGACGCCAAGCGTGGTATCGCCGGCCGCAGGCGAGCCTAGATTGTCGTTCACAAAGGGAGGATTTTGTAGCGTCATTCCCGCGGGCGGCACGAACTTCTTACCGAGGGTCGGCGTACCCTGATCACCGAAGCTCGTGAACGTGAACGGTGCGCGGCCACGTGGGGCGGTATGAAAAGTCGCGAACTCCGGCTCAGCGCCGTCGTGCATGGCACCATAAAGATAGGTCGTTTCAGCCTGCAGTCCACGGAGTTTTGCGTGATAGGCATACACCGGCTTCCCGGACTTCGCATCCATATAGCTTGTCGGCGTGGCCTCGACCGTTTGCTCGAATCTGCCATCGAGATGCCCAAGCACGACTTTCGGGTTTTGAACGGGTTGCAGCGAGTGCCAAGACACCACCATTTCCGACGAGGCATCCGCCCCAAACTGAAGGTGCAGTCCAGTGATCGGAGGTGTCGTCACCGGATCGGACGATCGGCTTTCGAGTGGGACTCGTTCGTCCGCGGCTCGGACGAGGGAGGCCGCCGCGATAGCCGCGCCGGCGATGCCCGCTGCGGCGAGAAGCTTGCGGCGACTGAGGTCAAGGCTGAATGCTTCGTTCTGATGCTCGGTCATGGCGGCGAGATTTCTGCTCCATAGCAACCAGGAAGAGCTTATCGCAACTTGACGACATCTAGGCAAACCGGCCTTCGACCGCCTCTTATATCTGACGAGCAACGCGTCGTCGTCGCGGTCACGCCTGCTACAGAAGATGCGGCGGCCAAATGGGTGGAGCGGGTGCTCGTGAGCATCTTCTCGCCGAAAGCCGCGCAAAAGAGCAAGAATCTTGCTCGGGAAAGGACTGGCATTCCCAGCCAAACGGAGCGTTACTGATTCTGCCGGATGCAAACGGCATCGGTATCTCACCCCGCGAGCGCGGGGCTTAAGGCAGTGCGGCAGACAGGCCGCGCAGTCTTAAAGCAGGAGATACCGGTGAGTACCGTTCAAACTGACATTCAAGCCGACCTTCGAACCGACGCGACCTACGCGCCACAGCCACCCGTTCAGATCATCCGATTCAATCCGAACGACCGACGACATTTCGTCGGCGGGTCGGACGCGCGCATCATCATGGGCGATGATGAGGACAGGCTCGTCCGTCTTTGGGAAGAGAAGCGCGGCGAGGTCGAACCGGAAGACCTCTCCGATAATTTGATCGTCCAGCTCGGGACGGTGACGGAGGTCCTGAACCGCGCCTGGTATCAGCGATCCACGGGACAGACGATCAAGGACATCCAAAAGCGCGTACGTCACCCCATCCACAAATGGATGGCAGCAACATTGGACGGCATGATCGCAGAGACCGGCGCGGTCTTCGAGGCCAAGTTCATGCTGCCGTGGACCTTCACCGAAGACGCCGCAGCCGAAAAGCATATGGCGCAGCTCCAGCACAACATGTGGGTCACCGCCTCCCGCACCTCGAACCTCTCAATCATCACCGGCGGCGGCAAATGGGTGCAGATCGAGATCTACGCCGATCCGCTCTATCAGCATCTCCTGCTTACCGCGGAGAAGAAGTTCTGGCGCTGTGTCCAAAGCGGCGAACGGCCGAACCTCTTCAACATCGAGACACCGCGCCCGCGGTTGGAAGCCGTGAAGATCGTCGACATGGCCTCATCCAATCTCTGGGCCGAACTCGCCGCGACCTACCTGCACACCAAGGAGGCGCACGGCGAGCATGAGTTAGCCAAGGCAGAGCTGAAGAAGCTGATGCCTGAGGACGCCAAGGAGGCGAGCGGCCACGGCATCAAAGCCAAGCGTTCGAAGGCCGGCGCCATCAGCTTCGATGCTCTCGCCGAGGAGGCGGCCGATGCATCAGTCCAGTGAGCGCATCGGGACGATCGCGGCTGCACTGGCCAAAGCGCAGGCCGAGCTAGCCAATCCCGAAAAGACCTTGACCGCGGTGATCCAATCACCCTTTCCCCGGGAGAGCGCCAAAACCTTCCGTTACGCCTCGCTTGCCGCAGGGCTCGACATCGTCAGGAAATCGCTAAGCCAGCAGGAGATCGCAACCATCCAGACCACACGGATCGACCCAGCAAGCGGCCAGGTCCAGCTCACCACCCTGCTTGCGCACGCATCCGGCGAATGGATCTCCTCCGATTGGCCGGTTTGTGCCGCAAAGGATATCGAGGCCCCCCACCGGATGGGGGCGGCCCTGACCTATGCCCGCCGCTATGCCCTCTTCGCCCTGGTCGGGATTGCCGGGGAGGATGATCTGGACGCCCCGGACACGGTTGCCGGACCTCCAGTGGCGACCGAACCGAAGGCAATCTCCGGACCCAAGGGCAAACCGCCCAAGGGCGTCCTGAACCGGCCGCCGGTTCTCGAGCCCGAGAGGTCGGCCGAGTTGCGGGAGCGCCTTCTCGCCCAACTGGCGGACCTCTCGAGTAGCGACGCGTTCTTGGCCTGGGCCAAGGCAAGCCTCCCGCTCAAGAACACGCTGCAGGAGGCCGACGCGCGAGTAGTCGAGGCCGCCTACCAGGAGAGGCTCGAGAAACCCACGCCTCCCAGCCTCGATACCCCCCACCATGGACGATCGGACGATGCCGATCAGACAGGCCCTGCTCTCCCCGCTGAGCCCGTCCCCGTGGAAACACCGAACGGTCAGGCGGGGCGAACACTCATCCTCCCTGATGCCGCTGGGGGCAGTCTTGCCTTCCCCAAAGAGGCTCCCCGGAAGCGGAGCAAGGCGCATCTGGCATTCGTTCGCGAACAGCCCTGCCTCGTTTGCAGGCAAGCCCCATCGGACGCGCATCATCTCAAATTCGCGCAGCCCAAAACCCTGGGGCGCAAAGTCAGCGACGAATTCACCGTGCCGCTGTGTCGCTCGCACCATCAAGCTCTGCACCGGGAAGGCAACGAACGATCGTGGTGGGCCAACATGCAGATATCGCCGCTGCCCGTCGCGGACGAATTATGGGCGGCTAGTTCGGCAGAGGCCGTCACTAACCTCCCTGCGCCGGATCGTGCGTACTCCCCGAAGCTCGGAACGGAGGTCCAACCCAGATGAAGAACGGTCCCCTCGAATTCGAAAAGCATCAGCAACCCGCAAAGCAGTATGGCTGGATGAGACACGGCATCGCATTTTCGATCGCGTGCGTGGTGCTTTACTCGCTCGTGATGTTAGGCGTGCGCTTCTACGCTCATCACGTCGGCCCTGTCGGCGGATTGCTCACCATTGCCGGCATGCTGATTGCCGCCCACTGGTACGATCATCGTCAAGAGCGAAAGAGGTCGGAAAATTGCAAGGAATGCTTGCCGGCCGCTTGCACTGAGTGCGGCGCCGATCGACCGCCATCCACGATACACATCAAACGGCCCGAAATTGACCTTCCGCTAGACGACTGGCAGTCCGATGGCGAGAAGCGGCGCGAGCCGATCTTCGGCCCCGACATCGATCCTCGCTGAGCTAGCAATTTCTGCCGGACACTTGGGCTTCTGTTTCTCGTCCCGCTTCTCGTCAGCACCGTCAAGGAAAAGGCCGATGGCTTGATTTTCGACGGGCCGCAACGCTCACAGCGTTTGAAGTTGAGCGGCTCTATGGTCATCGATGGTGGCGGCAACCGCCAGCACGGTCGAGCCCTTGTCGCGTGTATCAGCGAACGCCGCACCGGCCCGTAGGGTTGCGACAGGAAATCAAACTTAAAGTGCCACCGCGTTGCCCGCCAAGGCAAGCGAACCTTCCGTTCTGATGATGACGAGGTGGTTGCCAGAGATGCGGCGAAGCAATTTCCAGAAAAGCACAATTACTCGGCAGCTGTGCATACTACTGATGCAACCCGCTTCGGCCATAGTAGCGCATTTGCCGCTGCAGCAGTCATTGGCTCGCATCCACCGGATTGAGAGTGCAAGCATGGCTGACACCCGGTATGGTCCGTCGCTACAAATCCCTTTGCCGTAATCCAGGCAGCAGGGCCGAGCGCTACCAGATCGTAAGCGGTGACGACGGAATTAACATTAGTTTCTCGCAAAAATCGAAAAACTCATCTCCCCGTAGCCGGCACAAGCAGTTTCGCGTAAGTACAGGTTTCAACCTTTATGAGATTTCAATGACCAAGAAACGCGCGTTGATCACAGGTGTCACTGGGCAAGACGGGGCCTATCTGGCAGAGCTGCTTCTGGAGAAAGGTTATGAGGTCCATGGCATCAAGCGCCGCGCCTCGCTCTTCAATACAGATCGTATTGATCACCTTTATCTTGACCCGCACGAGCCGAACCCGCAGTTCAAGCTGCACTATGGGGACCTCACCGACTCGTCCAGTCTTATCCGTATCGTTGCGGAGGTACGACCCGACGAGATCTACAATCTCGCCGCGCAAAGCCATGTAGCTGTGTCGTTCGAGGAACCTGAATACACGGCAAACTCCGATGCAATCGGAACGCTTCGCATTCTGGAAGCGATGCGGATAGTCGGTCTCGAAAAGACGGCTCGCTTCTACCAGGCATCAACGTCCGAACTTTACGGTCTGGTTCAGGAAATTCCCCAGAAGGAGACGACGCCCTTTTACCCCCGCTCGCCCTACGCGGTTGCCAAGCTTTACGCTTACTGGATCACGGTCAACTACCGCGAAGCCTACGGCATGTACGCCTGCAACGGTATCCTGTTCAATCACGAGTCCCCCGTACGCGGTGAGACCTTCGTCACTCGAAAGATTACCCGAGCGCTTGCGCGTATCCATCTCGGCCTGCAGGAGCGCCTTTATCTGGGTAATCTCGATTCCCTGAGAGACTGGGGCCACGCCCGGGACTATGTCGAAATGCAGTGGCTGATGCTGCAGCAGCAAGAGCCTGAGGACTTCGTGATCGCAACCGGTGTACAGCACTCGGTACGGGATTTCGTCAACATCGCTGCCAATGAGGTCGGAATTCACGTGCAATGGGAAGGTAGCGGCGTCCATGAGAAAGGGTACGACGCCGCAACAGGCAAATGCATCGTATCGGTGGACCCACGCTACTTCCGACCCGCCGAGGTCGCCACTCTGCTCGGGGATCCCAGCAAGGCAAAGCAGAAGCTAGGGTGGGAGCCAAAGACTTCGTTTGCAAGTCTGGTGCAAGAAATGATGAAGGAAGATCTGGCTTCAGCAAAGCGAGACGAGCTGATCAAGCAGCACGGATTCCGGTACTTTCCACGGCACGAATGACCGTCCGGGCGAAAACGGGCTTTGGGGGCCAAGTTCGCTCGGCCTTCCATTCCTGTATGCCCGGTGTGCCGCCGCCTCGATCAACGAGCGGTGCTGCGCACGTCGTCAGGGTGTTCCGACCGCGTCTTCCACCGGAAGAGGAATCCGATTTTCGACCTTCGCCCGGCCTGCGCCGTCGTTGCCGAACGGACCGCGCGCGGCCACCATGTCTTCCGCCCAACGGCGAACGATGGTCTGGCGGTCCCAACGCTCAATCGAACGATTCCGCCCTTCCGCACTCAATCGCACGCAGATCGCCCGGTCTTCGCTAAGCGTGCAAATTGCCGACGCAAGTGCACGAGCATCACCGGGCGGAATGACCAAGCCGGCTCCCTCGACCTCGGCCGCGAGGCCGGTGCCTTTCCCGGCCATCGCGATCACCGGTCGTCCAGAGGCAAAAATTGCTCCCAACTTCGATGGCAAGACGAGATCAGCCGCCTCAGCCCTTTGCGGAATCAGATGAAAATCTGCCGTCGCCATCAGCTCGTTGAACCGCTCGACGGGCTGCAGCCCGAGAAAATGGACTCTCGAGCGGTTGGCCCCCGCTTCTATAAGTTTTGCTTTCTGAGGCCCCTCGCCCGCCAGAATGATATGAACCCGGGGATGGCTGCCTTCTAGGAGCACTGCAGCTTCGATCACGAGATCGAGCCCTTGTTTGGCGGACATGGTCCCTGAATAAAGCGCAACAATATCATCCTTGCCGAGGCCAAGCGCCTCGCGATAACTGGACTGTTTTGGTCGAGGAAATATCGCTTTGGTGTCGATCCAATTCCGGACCTCGGTGGTCCGCTCGGCAGCAATCCCCTTGCTTTTCAGGCGATCCACCATCTGGGACGAAATCGAGGAAACCCGGTCGAATGAACGAAGAATGGCTGCTTCGACCTTGAGCATGGTCTTGCGGAGCAAGCTATTTTGAAGAAGCCCCAGGTCAAAGGCCGCATCGACTTCGAAGTCCTGCACGTGAAGCCATGACTTCGCGCCGACCTGACGCGCGATGAATGGGACGAGCGCAGCCGACATCAGCGACGGTGCGACCGACAACATGATGTCGGGTCGCCAGGAGAAAGCCTCGCGCAAAACCGGCACCGCGCTTGTCAGCGCGAATGACGCGTGGTGAACCAATCGCTTGAGACCTGATGGACGTCGGGGCACGTAGATCGGCGTGCGAGTAACACGGACACCGCCGATATTTCTCGCCCTGAAATAGGACTTGTGGAAAGCAGCAGGTATCTTCCAATCGGGATAATAGGGCGGGGCGGTGATCACTCTCACCTCATGTCCCTCGGCCGCGAGGCCCTCGCAAAGCTCAGTATTATATTTCGCCACTCCGATCAGATCGGGCGCGTAATTAATTCCGACCAAAAGTATTCGCATTACTCAAAATCCAACTTTATGCGCGGCGTCGCAGGCTCTGCGACCAAAAACGAGGCAAGCTAAATCAACGGGCAGCGGCGACTTCCAGGTGGCGGCCGTAGCCCTGGAGAAAATCTTCGTATGCAGCGCGGAGACCCGTCATCAGGGGGACACTCGGGTGCCAGCCAAGCGACCGAATCCGGGAGCTGTCGAGCAGCTTTCGCGGTGTCCCATCTGGCTTGGATGCATCGAAAACGAGCTTTCCCTCGTATCCGACGACCTCGGCAACCATCGCGGCGAAATCCGCGATCGACAATTCGTCGCCGCTGCCCACATTGATCGGAAGGACGCTTGAATAGGTCTTCAGCAGAAAGATACAGGCGTCGGCAAGATCTTCGACGTTCAGAAATTCTCGCAGCGGCGTGCCGGTGCCCCAAACCGTTACGGTCGGCGCCTGTGCAAGTTTGGCTTCGTGGAAACGCCGGATCAGCGCCGCCGGGACATGACTGTGATCGGGATGATAGTTGTCGCCACGACCATAAAGATTGGTCGGCATCGCGGAAATAAAGTCGTCGCCAAACTGGCGGCGATAGGCCTGACACATCTTGAGGCCAGCGATCTTGGCAATGGCGTACCATTCGTTGGTCGGCTCAAGCGGTCCCGTCAGCAATTCGCTTTCGCTGATCGGCTGCTTGGCGTGCTTGGGATAGATACAGGACGACCCCAGAAACAGGAGACGCCGAACGCCAATCGCGTGGCTTGCCCGGATCACGTTCAATTCGATGGCGAGATTGTCGCAGAGAAAATCGACCGGGAAATTATTGTTGGCAGCGATTCCTCCGACTTTTGCCGCCGCATGGATCACGACCTCCGGACGGTTGGCCTCCAACCATTGGAGCGTCGCGTCTTCTTTCGTGAGATCCAACTCACGGCGATCCGCCACGAGCACATCGCAGTTCTCTGAGGCGAGACGGCGCACAATGGCGGATCCCACCATACCGCGATGCCCGGCGACGAACACCCGCTTTCCGGACAGCTCATAGGCCGAACGTTCGCTCATGCTACAGCCTTAAAAAAACTTGAACCCAAACTGCTTCGCAGTTCAGCGCAATCTCAATATTTTGCTAACACAATCTTCACCATGCAACAGCGTGCACTGCAATACAATCGTATTCATAATGAACGTGTAGCCTGCGCAAAATGAGAGCAGGCGGTGATGCGGAAATGGACAATCGCAGCACGCCACCATCGCGACTGCCGTTGCCCTTCTCGAGAAAACTAGATTCAGAGTTCAGTAGGCTCGACGCAGGACCGGTTCACTGGACACGACGCATGCGCGATCCCAGTACCAACCGTAAGGGGTCTCGACGCGAACCCGGGGGCACCTGTTCCGCCACGGAACGAAGCGATGAGGATAGGGTTGGGCCCAGAACGTGATCGGCGTGGCCCGATTTTCGCCGGCCAGAATGGCCGAGCTCACAGGCACTTGCATTGCGGCACTCGCGCTATTCGCCAGCCCCACGGAAGCAGCCAAGATCAGGAAACCAACCTGCGCGCACGTCTTGAACATCCGAAAAGCTCCCCTGCCCTGACCGACCTATCAATGATTTGCGCGGCTCCGAACAAAGCATGGCCAGCCGCAAACGAGATCCGCCAATCACCCATAAATTCAGACCAATGGCCGAAGCAGACTACCAAGCCGGCCCTGATGAAGGCAACTTGTTCGTCCCGCGAAATTGAAACTTCGGTTGACATAGCGCGGGAGTGTGGCTTCTTCGCCCTAGTTCTCTCCGTTCCAAGCTCCTGGAGCCCCCAGATCAGGCGTACGCCGGTAAACGTCCCGCAACAGCTGGTAGTTGACCGACTGAGTTAAGGGGACGGTCTCCTCGCCCAGCTTGGCGAAGATGAGGATATCCCGGAGTGTCCTCCAGCGGCTTTCGTCGTAGTCGGCAATGCGCCCGCCCGTCGGCAGGACCAGACTTCGCTGCTGCTGAAGCTCAAATCTCACACGGTCTGGATTGAGATTTCGCGGATCAAATCCGACGAGAACAGGCACGCTACGTGCATAGTCGGAATAGACGAACTGCCAGCCCTTGATGAGTCCTTCGAGGACTTGCGCGACGGCAGAGGGACGATCATGAACCAGGTCGGAACGAGCGAAATAGACCAATCCAGGGACATGGATGGCATATTCCTGGGGCTTGATCACGTTCAGCCGTACATAGCCCGGGTCCGACGGTCGAGGCTCTTGGTCAACAGCCGCGATGATCGCGTCCACCTCGCCCTTCTGCAGGGCCTCGAACGTGTCACGGCCGGGTACCTTCTCAATTTGGCTCCGGGGGAGACCAAGCTGGGCCATCATGGCATCGAAAATCACATCTCCATCGCTACCCTTCCGGTAGCCAACCCGCTTGCCCGCCAAATCCGCCGGGCGACGCAGGCCCGAGCTTTCCAGGGTGAAAATCACAGTGGACGTATCAATTAGGCTCGCACCGAACGCCGTCACCGGGATACCGCGCCAGGCCGCTAGCAGGAACTTCTGGCTGGACGTCACGCCAATGGCATGTTCACGTGCGACGCTCGCCACGAAATCAGGGTCATCCGGGTCCGCGAGCAACGAGATGCTGGAAGGCAGAAAACCCTGCTTCTGGGCGATCATTTCGCCCGCGAAGCGCGCTCCCAACGCGCCGTCCACGATAAGGCTCAATTGCGCTGCCGGCTTGGCGTCTCTTGTCACGTCCCCGCCGTCGGGACGCAGGCCGAGGATTGCCA
Organism: Bradyrhizobium sp. LTSP885; assembly: GCF_000938305.1. GTDB lineage: Bacteria > Pseudomonadota > Alphaproteobacteria > Rhizobiales > Xanthobacteraceae > Bradyrhizobium. The sequence continues at coordinate 203,130 of NZ_JYMT01000010.1, read as the reverse complement.
GACCGGCCACCACCGAGGCAGCAAGGACAACAAGCAGCGGCTTGCGGGACCCGCGCCTTGCCATTCGCCGCGACCTTCTTCGAGCCACTTGCAATGTCCTGAAATATTGGCGAGCAACTCGCCAGTTGAGGTTGTGGGGCTATCGCGATACAGTAACAGGCCTAAGATTATTTCTCCCCAATCATTGTTCTAACCGTCATTGTTCTGAACGTCATTTTCTCAAGTACATCGCGGATAATGCTTTAATTTTTTGAGGTCTGGGACCTTTCAGAACCATGACTATTGTATCGTATCGCTCTGATCCACGTCTCGATCCCGGCCCTGACGTGCGTACTGGGGGCGGACCGACCACCCCGCCTTCCCATTCTGGACCGAGCTGGCTGCGCCCGGCGGCCGTCGAACAGCTCATGATTGCTGCGGATGGCCTCTTCATCTTGGCCTGTGGCACCGGCTGCGCAGTAGTATATCACCTGTTGTCTGCCGGAACGGTCGGCAAAGTCGACGTCGATGTAGCTGCCAGTCTGCTCGTCGCGATCAATTTTGGGCTGCTGATCACGGTCCAGCACGGCTATCGGCTGAAGAACATCACCAACCTGCCCCGGCAGTGGCGCATCACGCTAACGACCTGGACCGGCGTGTTTGCCGCGCTGCTGGCGATCGCCTTCACCATGAAGGTGAGTGATGAGTTTTCCCGCGGCACCATGATCTCGTTCTACCTCGTTGGACTAGCCGCGCTGCTGACCTGGAAGGCGGTCACGTCGCGCTGGACGGAGAGCGCCCTGCGCTCCGGCGTGTTTGCCAATGGCCGGGTGGTGGTGATCGCCGAGTTCGGGTTGGCGGCCTCGTCGGCTGCATTGATGGAGCTGTGCCAACACGGCTACCGCGTCATGCACACGCTTGAGATCCGAGCCAAGGACCTCAGCTCCCCGTTGCTGATGTCGCGGATCAACGCCCATTTTGAGGATTTGATCGCCTACACGCGTGAGAACAAGGTGGAGGACGTGTTCCTCCTGATGGACTGGAGCCGGCGGCACGCCATCGACAGCATCCTGGACGGGTTGAAGGTCCTGCCGATTCCGGTGCATCTGATCCCCGACGCAAACGTCTCGCGCTTTCTGCGATATCCGCTGGCCAGCGCCGGCAACACCTGGACCGCCGAGCTCCGCCGCGCGCCGCTGAGCTGGAAGGAGTGCGCGCTTAAGCGCATGCTCGACATCGTGGGTGCATCGCTCGCACTGATCGTGTTCGCGCCAGTCATGCTGATCGCAGCGCTATTCATCGTATGCACCTCGCGCGGGCCGATCTTCTTCCGTCAGACCCGAAACGGCTTCAACGGCCGCGCATTCCGCATCTTCAAGTTCCGTTCAATGAGCGTGCTTGATGATGGGCCAAAGATTGTGCAGGCGAGCCGCGATGATCCCCGGGTGACCATGGTCGGCAAGTGGCTGCGCAAGACCTCGATCGACGAGCTGCCGCAGATCTTCAACGTGCTGAAGGGCGACATGTCTCTGGTCGGCCCCCGCCCCCACGCCGCTGCCCACAACTCGGAATACGAACAACTGATCGGCACCTACGCTTTCCGCCATCACGTCAAGCCCGGCATCACCGGCTGGGCACAAGTGAATGGTTACCGCGGAGAGACCCGCGCCCTCGAGCTGATGGAGAAGCGGGTGGAGCATGACTTGTGGTACATCAACAATTGGAGCCTGGCGCTCGACGTGCGCATACTCGCGCTTACTGCGGTGCGAGAATTCCTGCGCTCTAAGTCCCACTGACGTAACAGTGAGGAGACCCCTGATCCTGATCGCTTGCTCACCGTGCCGTCGCCGGTTCTCATATTCATGTGGTAAATCGCTGAGAGCCCGCGTGTAAGGACGGCAGGCATGAATCTGACTCATGAGCCGGGATTCGCACTTTGGTCCAGCGCACCCTGGATGCGCTCCCGTGCTCCACGAAAGCAATAAAGGTATCTTGCAGTATCGACATGAAGGATTCCCTGCTCACAGCTATCATCCTCACCAAGAACGAAAAGCTGCACATAGCTCGATGCATTGAAAGTCTTCGCGCTTCTGTATCTCGAGTCGTCGTCGTTGACTCGTTTTCCTCGGACGAAACGGTGGAACTAGCGAAAGCCGCCGGCGCTGAAGTATACCAACGCGCGTTTCACAATTACGCAGACCAATTCAATTGGGCTTTGGACAATTGCGGGATCGTGTCTGACTGGACAATGCGCATCGACGCCGACGAGTACATCGATCCTCAACTGGCCGCCGCGATTGCCACCCAGCTTCCAATGTTCCCGAAAACCGTCACCGGGGCAGCCGTCACCCGATACATCACGTTTGCGGGGCGCATCATTCGGCATGGAGGAGTATCGCCGCAGCACCTGCTCAAGATCTGGCGAACGAATTTGGGACGAATTGAAAGCCGCTGGATGGACGAGCACACCGTCGTTTCCCATGGCGAGATTGCCCAACTTCCCGGGGCGCTGATCGACGACAACAGGAAGGATGTCAGCTTCTGGATCGACAAGCACAATCGCTACGCGATCCGCGAAATGATCGATTTTCTGAATGCCGAACATCGATTTTATCGAGAAGACGATTCCCTGGCGACCACGGGAGAGGCAAAGGCGAAGCGCTTCAAGAAGCAGTCGCTCTATAACCGGGCTCCGCTCCTCTATCGTGCCTTCGCGCTTTTCCTCTATCGCTACGTTTTCCGGCTGGGCTTTCTGGACGGAACGGCGGGCCTCTCGTTCAATCTCTTCCAGACACTCTGGTACCGATATCTCGTCGACCTAAAGATCATCGAAGCCCGCAAGTTGATTGCCCGTTCCGGGATTGAAGAATTCAAGCGCGAGCTGAAAGAGGCGCACGGGTTTGAGTTATAGGCCCCCAGCCGCGCTTCGGGCCGCTACAAAATTCCCGTATCGAGCCCAACGGCCCTCGACGCCGACTCTCCACTTCCGCTCTAAAGTGCGATGAGATCAGGTTGAATTATCATCGCGCTTCAGCTCCTTGTTTAAGCATGATCTCCACGCAAACGCGGTTGATGGCGAAGGAACTCCCCGCCGCGGGCGCGCGCTGCCAAAATATCGAAAACAACCCCATGCAAAGTAGCCGGCGGCTACCGGCGTTCGACAAGGCAACTTGACACGTCGGGCAACTCAGGGGCATTATTCCAATATTCCGAAATCTCGCCCCTCCTCGACCGCACTAAAGCGGTTTGAGTTATAGTATTATGACGGACCCAGTCTCTCGAATGATGCAGTCCGCTCAGTCGAGAGCTTGATGATATGCGTCCACGAAGGGAACAACGGCTGTTTGCCAGCTGTAGGAAGCGGCACGCTTCTCGCTAGCTTTCGAAGCGTCGACAACCGTGCTCTCGCCCATCGCTAAGAACCTTGCGAGCCGCGCCTCATCCTGGACTCCTCCGTCGAAATCCAGAAACAGACCATTTTCACCGTCACGCACGAACCTGTTTAAGGGATCCATATCGCGACAAATGATCAGGCAGCCCGCGGCCATCGCCTCTACGATCGATAGACCAAACCCTTCATGTTCGCTGGCGGTGATAAATACCGCTCTTGAGGCGAGTTCATCTCGGAGCGCTTCGATTGACAAGAAGGGCTTGAGTTCGACGCATTTCGTCAGTCCCGCATCAACGATCTGTCGCTTCAGTTCCTGCTGCAAACCGTCGAAGTCGGGGCCGCAAATGCAGAGATCTACCGCGGCCCCCGCCTTTCGGGCTTGCGCCACGCACGCGATTACTCGATCCAGCCGCTTGTTGCGGGACAGACGCCCCCAATAGATCCACCTGTTCGCATTGAGCAAAGTTTTACTGGGTAACTGAAATCGCTCGATGTTAACTCCGTTTGAACAAAGACTCACACGTGTCGAATAGTTCTTGAACCACGCGTAGTCGGCCGCGCTGCTCGCCAATACTTTCCCGTATCGCTTCAAGGCCGGACGCATCAGAATCTTCTCATGGATCGCTTTCGCAAGGCCAAGCTGGCTCGTGTGATAATAGCCTCCATGCGTACTTAGGACCGCAGGTTTAGCCCGGCCGAATAGCATTACGCTGGCCGTTATCGCCGCCAGTTGCGGGTCATGGACATGGAGAAGATCGAAATCCTCCGAGATCTTTCGAAGTTGTGGTGCCAGCCCTATCAGCCGACTCCCAATTAACGGGACCCTCCAGACACACCTGCCGGCGTGGATTTCCTTTTGAAGGGTTTTGTTTGCCAACGAAAGATGCGCAATTTCTGACTCGATATCGTAGTGGCCAAGATGAGCGGTCAACTCCTCGATTACCGTTTCGATGCCCCCGACTTCCGGATAGAAGGTCGGCGTGACCTGAAGGACTCTGATCTTTCGCTTCGATCCGGCAGGCCGCGCCGTCGCGGCGTTCTCAGGCGGAGCGGTCATTCTGCAGATGCCCTTTTCTTTTGCGCTTTGCTTGCGCGGGATTGCCTATGTAGAGCGTCCATGGCTCAAGATCACGAAAGGCTACGGCCCTCGCCCCCAACACGGCTCCAGCTCCCACCGCTACCCCTGGAGCCACGAAAGCATCCGCAGCGACCCAGCTATACTCGCGCAAGACAATGGGCCTGGAAAAAAGCTTGAAATCCGGATCATCGATATCGTGATTGCCTGCGCAAAGATGAGCCCCCTGTGAGACCAGCGCAAATCTCTCGAGCTCTATCGGTGCCATATTGTAGCAAATGACCTTCGGTCCGATCAGCGCACCTTCACCCAACGTCAGATTTGGTGGATACCAGACCCTTGCCGATCCCCTCACGTCACTCAGCCGACACACCTTGGCGCCAAAGGCTCTCAAGATGAGCCGGCGCCAAGGATGAAGCGGTGGAGGCGTCCAGGCTGCAAGGGCAATCCAGGTCACGTTCCAAAGGGCCCGAAACAATCTATGCCGCAGGGAAAAGCTTGGCCGCCCACGGGATTCTTCATTCTGAGATTCGCGACTCATTCATCGACCTCTTCCGGTCTTGCATCGGGAGACGCAACACGAGCACTCCCGAACCGACCGGCCAACTAGCCTTCTCATCCAACGCATCGTCCAGGAGTCGACCGCCCGTTAATCATCCGATACGGCCGGTTTGCGCCTATGATCATACATTGTGGTACAATGAACCAAAGCCACAGAATACGCTGAGGCCGGCCGCGAGGCTTCCTGCTTTCGGTAGGCGTGTTCTGTCTCGCGCGTCGGTCCTGGTAATGTCATGCCGCAGAAATATCACGTTTTTCTCTGGGAGCCGGAAACGTCTCCGCACAAACTGCCGCTGTTTCGGGAGTTGCTTGTCCACCCAAGAATATCGGGTGCAAACTATATTGCCCAGGCAAGTCTGGGCGAACATCGCCGACTAGAAGGTTGGGACGCCGACGGTGGTGGCGATCTGCCCGTAACACTCGCTCCGACCCCAGGAGAAATCGAGACAATCGTAGCACAATCGCCACCGGATTCGATCCATATCTTCTCGGGAATGCATTGGGTGCCGTGTATCGTAAACGGGTTGCGCGCTGTCATTAAGCATCAGCGCCGGTTCGGCATTCTGCACGAACCCCGAGTTCTCGAGGGAGTGCGAGGGCTTGTGCGCCTGGGCCACTCGTGGCTGGCCGAAGCCCCGCTGCGCCGGCATGCCAACTTCATCCTCGCCATCGGGGCTCATGGTCCGAAGTGGTTTCGGTTAACTGGATATCCGGCAACGCGCGTCTTTCCGTTCGCCTACTTCCTGGGCAGGCAAGCCTTGTCTGGAGCAAGCTTCAGCGTGATGGCGAGCGGTAAGCCGGTGGTCACGTTCCTGGGCCGCTTGGAGGAGCTGAAAGGGATTCACCTGTTTTTGAGCGCAATTGACGAGGTCAGGAGCAAGGCGGAGTTCTACGTCGCAGGGTTTGGAACCTGGTCCTCTCGCGTCGAGGATGCCCAGCGGACACATGCCAATCTCCATCATCTTGGCGCGATCAAGATGGCCGAAGTCCCCTATTTGCTATCTAATACGGACATCCTCGTTCTGCCGTCCATCACGATGGACGACGGGTGGGGAGCCGTAGTCAGCGAAGGGCTGATGGCCGGCACTGCCGTCGTGTGTTCTTATAAGGTGGGAGCGTCAATGTGCCTCGCCGATCGCACGCGGGGACTGGTCGTTGATAAGATTTCAGGAGCCGGTGTCGCAAGCGCAGTTGACGAGATTATCGGTGACGGCTTGCTCGACGCCCACTGCAGAAAAGCCAGAGCTGAATGGGCCGACAATCATCTTACCCAGCGCGCAGGGGTCGAATATCTGCTAGGAATATTCGATCACATTTTCGACGGGAAAGCCCGTCCGAGGTCATTTGTCGACGAACATGACTGAGAACAACTCAATCGGATCATCGATCAACTCGCGACGGATGCTGCATCCGCGCGCCACATCGTTCGAAATGGGACGCCGACGCCTTGGAGGCCAAACGCGGTTTGGCGTCCGACACCTTGTCTTTTGCACATCGGCCGTTGTCCTGATGTTTTCAAACGATGACGCGAATGCAATTGTATTCCAGGCGCTCGGGGTAATGCTTTTCGTGGCATCGGCGGCGATGTTTTTTCTCGCCTCCCCGAATCGCGCCATGGACATCACTCCGATCGACGTGATCATGCTGTTATCGGTACCTCTATCCTATATTGCGATTGCTATTTCCCAAGACAGCTACTCGTTGATGCACACGACGATCTTCCTGATTACCTACCTGTCCGTCATGATCATCGCGCAACGCGCAACGGCCGAAGAATTGATCATGTGCGTCCGCGTCTCAACCGTCGCAATATTGGCGATCGTTGTTGTGGTCTTTGGGGACAGGTTAATCGCGGGACTGACGCCAGGTGCGCTCAGGCGCTGGGAACTCCGCGAGGCTCCGTTCGGGATGCATCCGAATCTTGCCGGGTTTGTCTACGGCGGGTTCATCATCATGGCCGCAAATTCCAACTTGCTGAAGTGGCGCTTCAATCATCTGCTAACATCACTTATTGTAGGTCTCTGCCTTGCCGTGATGCTCGTGGCGTCGGCTCGCGGCGGCCTTTTGGCCGTGCTGCTTACGCTTGCGGTGTACGTCCTGACGCAGGTCCTCTCGGGTCGGCGCTCCGTCGCTTATGTAATCCTAATTGGAGTGGCGCTCCTCCTACTGTCTTTTGTTTATTGGGACAGCATCGTGTCCTATGCCTCCGAAATGTTGGACCTCAATTCGAAAGAGCGCGGTCTTGAATCGGGAGGGACGGGACGCTTCGGCATCTGGGCTCGCGGGATTGGGTACATCTCTGACCGAAGCTGGCAAATATTTATCGGAAGCGGCCTGAGATCTGCAACGCCCGGCAACATGGGATTTCCAACCGAAAACTCGTACATCAACGTCGCCGTGGAGTCGGGCATCTTCCTTACAGCGGCGGTCCTGATCGCTTTTCTGCACATTCTCCTGCATTGTTATCGCTACCAGGCGAATGGCAGCGCCTTTCATCGATTCGCGTTCTATACTTTGCTGTTCGCGATGTTCCAGTCCGTATTCAATCGATACCTCATCGCGGTCGGCAATCCATTTTCGCTCCTCATACTCGTGATAGCGTCCAAAGCATCTGGAACGCTGTCCAAGGGCCCAGCTGCGCGGAGGACCGACGCAAATCACAAGGTCCCCTTCCGTGTGAGCGCAGCCTTGCCTCGTATTGAGCGGCATCCCATCAGTACCTCGCCCGAACAATGAAGCGCGCAAAGAACAGCAACGCGACTTCCCACTCGATGCAACCCGCCGGACGCCATACTCTTCTTTGCCCTCTCTCCGGAAGAATAGTGCGCAGCATTCTTTGCGGTTTGGTTGTCTCGACCTTCGCTTTGATCGCTCAAGCTTGGGCCTGTAATGACGGACCGTTGCCGGAGGGGGCGACCAAGCTTGGGTTCACAAGATTAGCTTTCAATATCTGTCCAAACGTTTCTGACATATCGATGGACGGCAGAGGAGACTCTGCCAAGCTCTACAACGGGGTGTGGTGGGACAAAGCAGTTCCTCCAAAGTCGCTTTACACGGACAATGCTGACGGATCGCTCTCGATATCTTTCGGTGGCGCGCTAGCGACCGTTCCGAGAACCATGACCCCAGGCGCGTTGCCCCTTCTTCGAGGCACTGACGGATTTTTCGTTGAGTTCGAGGTATCGTTGTCCGACAACGATCACGATCATTTTCCTGCTGTTTGGTTGATGCCGATCGAGCACAACCAGCGACTTGACGACAGTTATCAACCTGACGAGCGTGGCTTTGAACGCTGGATCGAGATAGATGTTGATGAGGGAGGATTCGCACCCGGCCCCATGGGTACCGCTATCTCATGGTCAGGGACCTGGCCCAATTATACGCGGGTACGGAGCAATCCTGATCTCTACAATCAAAGGATAGATCGTTCACACCGTCATAAGTTTGCGGCTGGGTTCGACCCAAAGACCCTGACGATCACCTTCTGGCACGACGATAAGATCCAGTACGTCGCCAAAGGTGAATCAGTGCCGGAGATCGCCAGGAAACAGAACTTCTACGTGATCATGAACGCCGCTAGTCATAAGCTCAATCTTCCGTATACCATGAACGTATACGGGGTTCGCGCATTCATTCCGAATTAATTACAATTGCACGGTTCGGCTCACGATATTTCGCTTAGCCAAGGCCCGGAGAAATGACACTCATCAAATCGAACGATACTAGTCTGGACATATTGAAAGCTGCGGCGATTTTGCTGGTAGTCAATTCGCATTTGGATGAGTTTTATCCAATCCCCCAGCTCGGCACGGGCGGCATGTTTGGAAACGAGCTGTTCTTTTTCGTTTCGGGTTACGGACTTTTCCTGAGCTTTGACAAAAAAGCTGAGCCGCTTTGGCAATGGTTAAAGCGGCGATTGGCTCGGATTTATGAGCCACTGTTTGTGGTCGTCACTTTCCTGGTGCTCGTCGGCCATTTCCAGATACACACCCTTTCGGATTTCTTTTGGTTGTACATCGTATCCAAGGTCTATTGGTTTTTGCCTGCAATTATGGCCTTCTATCTCCCTATCTATTTCGTCATGTCGCGCTTGAAAACAAAGAGAGAATACATCTACCTCTTTGTAGTCATCAGCATCGTGTACATTTTGCTTTTTTCGATATTCGCCGAGAAGACTGCATGGATCACCGAGAACTTTAATGTGCAGACCTCGGTTGTTGTGCCTCTCCGCATGATCTACTATTTCGGAACAATGGCACTTGGGGTTTATATGGCTCGTTATCAGAGCAAAACGTTCGGCAGCAATTACGACATAGTTTTCTTACTGCTTTCAGCCGCGGCGTATTACCTGTTCGTCGCATCGCTTGGCCGCTTCGTTCCATTTCAGTTGCAGATTATCGATCGCGTGCCGGCAGCCGCTTTTCTCGTCTTCGCATTCCGCGCGGCACGCCATCCAACCGTGAACAGAGTGATCATTGAAAATTTTGGTGGAATGATAGCCCTCTTGGCCGGCCTTACGCTGCAGATATATTTGATCCATGACTACATCCTGCATATGGACGTGCTACGGAGTATCGCCTTTCCGGCCAACCTGATCGTGTTCGCGACGGCGACAGTGGCGTTGGCGATCATGTTTGACAAGATCAGGTTCTCGGGACGAACGGCCGCAAAGCCAGTCCCGGACGGAAGATTACGCCCCGATCAATCCGCTGCGTCGCCATCGATGGCTTCGGAGAAGGCTCAATAGAGCGCACCAATTGTCCGTTCACCTCCACCTGTACGTCCAGGGCCGAAACATATGCGATTTCGTTTTTTAGGCGGAGTATGCGCAGCTGCCGTCGGGGTCCTTCTCTCGGTCGAGGTGCTAATTCGCCAATTTGGTCTCTTGGAATTTCCGCTTTACAGCAACAGCAAAGAACTGGGCTATTTGCTAGCGCCGAACCAACACGGCTCGTATTTGAACAGAAACGATTGGGCTTTTAACGACCTTAGTATGGGCGTTGCCAAGCTCTATGATCCCTCCAAGTCGGCTCGCAATATCCTGCTGGTCGGCGACAGCATTGTTCTGGGAGGAAATCTCATACCTCAAGACCAAAGGCTCGGCCCGCTGCTCAACCGGGAATGTCCTGACGTCTGGCCTGCGTCTGCGGGAAGTTGGGCTCTCCTGAACGAACTCAGATATCTTCGCATCCACGACCGTCTACTGAGCGACATCAATCGAGTCGTTCTGATCCTGAACTCGGGCGACTTCGGTAGCGCGTCGGTCTGGTCATCAGAACTCACTCATCCAACTCATCGCCCGATAAGCGGCTTATGGTACTTGACTTCAAAATATTTCTTTCACGAAGATAATACAAAGTCGAAATCCACCGATGACGACTGGGCCACAGAACTCCGCAATATGCGGTCTACGTATAGCGGCCCCCTCACGATCGTCTTGTATCCGGATAGAGCGGAAATTCAGAGCGATACTCTCCGAAAAAGTAACCTGGAAGCCTATGCCCCAAAGCTCCAATCCTATCGAACCACGGTACTAAGTCTTGCCGAAAACCCGCATTGGTCTCGTGATTTTTATCGAGATGATATTCATCCAACGATAGACGGCTTAAAGGAGCTTTCCGCCTTTCTGAAGCGCAACATTCCAGAGTGTAACGAATGAGACCGAGCTCGACGCTTGCCGCAGTAGCCGTCTCTGGATCAAGGCCATCTCAGGAATGTCACTCCCGAACAAACTGGAAGATACTTGGCTCCAATTCCGCTAATCAGCGGGGCGCTCGTCCGCGCAATACTCAATATCCAAATAGACTAATCCTTTTGCAGCCTCATGAGATATACGGCGAGTACAGAACCCGGCTCGGCCATTGTCGAGGGGTCGGGTTCAACCAACTCCAGCAATTCGGCGCTTCTGGAGAACGGTGCAGCGGTGATGACCACACCGGATCCCATGGCGACTCTCGTACGAACCGAGTGAGACGCAAGGTCGAGATTTGGTGTTGTCATCTTCTGCGGACGCATCACGTGTTCAGCGATTATCGCGTATTTTGCTCCGCTTGCTTCGATATTCTTCAGCGCCAATTCGACCTGAGCATTCGAAAGGTGCTGCAGGACCTGACGCACAAGGATGAGCTCGACGGCGGGAAGTTTGCTCTCGCAAATATTGCCTACCTCAAAGCTGACATTTGGCAGATAATCGTAAGTGGTTCTATTTCGCTCGATTATGAACTTTGAGACGTCGATTCCGATCATCGAGCTCACAAGGGGTGCGAGCTCCGCTCCGACCATGAAGTCGCCACATCCGATATCCGCTATCGACCGGATAGCGTTCGCTGCAACCAGATTGGAAACTATTCGCCTGAATTCGACCGCCCAGATTCCGCTGCTCCCCGGCCCGGAGAGAGATTCGGACTGCTTCCACATCTGCCCACGGTACACCGCATCAAAAGCCTCGGCAGGCGGGAGACGACTGAGGTACCAATGACGGTAGGATGCACGAATACTTCCAGCCAATCTGAGGATCGGTGACGGCAACATCCTTTTTAGTAGAGATACCTGCATAAAAATACTAACCTAGGTTGAAAGTGAAATAATTGAAGACCATTGTGCGCCGGCCAACGGCTTTGTCAAATGCGATCGAGCCGGCCTATGCCGATGTGAGATGGTCAAGTACCGGCGTTGTTGTCGAACGGTGATTAGGACGCACGCTTGAGAAGAACCATTGTCTGCCCTGACAACCTAGGTCCGAAGTCGTGGAACGCCAGAGCAAATTGAATCCGCTTCACTATTTCTATCGCGCTGGCCGCTATGTCCTGCGGAAGCATCTCGTTGGTTATTCAGTTAGCTCCGTTGCTGATTTTGACCAGGGTGGCCTCGAGTTCTTCACCACCGCCATAAGCAGCAGCCGGATTTATCTCGAATACGGCAGCGGAGGCTCGACAATAATGGCCGCCAAGCACGTAGCTCGATTGGTCAGCGTCGAGCCGGACGCGATCTTCGCCAGAACCGTGCAAGCGGCGCTGCCCAAGACGGACGCCGAGATCTCGATCCTGACGCCGCAAATCGGAGCAACAAGGGACTGGGGTTATCCGATCTTTGACCACCCCACGCCGGCAAGGATCGCGCGGTGGAAGAGCTTGCCGCAGGCACCGTGGAAGGTGCTCACGGAAATACCCGACCTGATCCTGGTTGACGGCCGGTTCCGGATTGCCTGCGCGCTTGAGAGCCTGTTGCGGATCGATACCGCAACCAGGCTCCTGGTCGACGACTATGCGGGTCGGGACTACCGTGTGATCGAGCAGTTCGCCGAGCTCGTTGCAATGCATGGTCGAATGGCCGAGTTTCGCAAACGGCGGGATTTCGACTCGCAGCTGTGTCGAGACAATCTCGAACTGGCCTATTCGGACGTTCGTTAGCGATGTCGAAGCGGAAACCGTTTACGCGCTTCCTGCAACGCGCTTCTATAGGGTGCAATTGAAGTCGCCGGCGTCCCGCGCATCTCTGGATCGACGCCGCGGGCGAACTCAAGGCTCGTCCCATCACCGGTCGAGTTGCATGTATCCGTAAACCGCGGCCGCTTGATCCCGCCATCCGACGTACCCAAAACCCGCCATTCCCTTCCGGACAAGGTCGTCCATCGAATGCGACAGAATATCTCGCAGCGTCTGCGCCATGTTCCTCTTCTCGAGCGGAAACTGCTCCTTGAAAACCAGCTGCTCGTTCAACCCACCTTCATATTGTGGAAGCCAGGCGACCCAGCAGGGGATGCCGAGGCAGGTAAACTCCCGAAGACTGCCGGGGACACCTCCCTCCGCCGACGACATCAGCACGCCGACATCCGTGCTCGCGAGGATCTCCAGCAGCTTGCGCTTGCTCGACACGAAGCCGAGTGCCTCGACATAACCGCGGGCGGGGATCAAGCTCCGATCGGGACCGACAACACGCAACCGGATCCGGCCTTGCTCGGCAGCGGAAAGCGTATCGATGGCCTCGATGATCTGCAAAACCCCCTTCCGCACGGCGTCCCGACCGACGATAGTCAAGACAATTCGGTCATCGGACCGCGCGCGGCGAGCTTCCCGCATCCTGCAGGCGAGTTCAAAATCTGGCCGCGACATGTTCAGTCCACGCCCCGTCACGTAGATCTTTTTCTCGTCCACGCCGTACCGCTCGACCAGAACACCTCGGATCACCTGATCGTAGACGAACACGCGGCGCGCCCGCGCGTACAATCTGGTTTCGTTCTCGATCAGCTCTTGCCGGCCTCCCGCCGTTAACGTCCGCGCGTATTTGAACTGCTCAAGGAGCTGGATGTATGTGGCGTCTCGATAGACGTACAGGCGGCAATCATCGACGTCGTCGATCGCGCGCCACAACGAGCGCGCCATCAAACTGGTGAAACTGATGATCCCGGTGTCCTTCGAGATGCTGATCGGCACGCCCCGAACACTGGCCTCGTGATACTCATTCGAAAAGAAGAACGCGGACTTTTCAAAAGTCCCGGTTTTGAGCCCCCAGCGCAGATAGGTGAACGGGATTTCACTGATTCTTTTGAGGGGAATCGGCCGGATGATCGAACCGTCGCAATCCCCGATCACCTCGCGCAGATTCTGCATGAAGTAGTAGGGTGACCCCGAATAATGGATCGGGTCACGCGCGGCGTAAACATAAATGCGGTCGTAGGCTGGCGGCCCGTTGCTTGCGTTTTCAACCATCGTCAACTTCTTGATTTTCAGTTTCTAAACGGGAAGCTGCACCGCGCGACGGCACGATGTCCGACACGCCAAGCCAGCTTCGAAGCGCGCGCAGCAGATCAGGCCCGGTGCCCGCGCCTTGCGCAAACTTCAGATAGGACGTGACCCTGTGCTTGCTCCGCGAGCTGAACAGAACCAGCCCCCGGGGGTTCGCCGAAATCGCAGCCAACAGCAGAACTTTGGCGATATCGTCGGAAGATCGGATTTCGAGCCCGCAGAGACCCTCCAGCCGCTTCCGGGACTCTGCGTCCCCACGAAGCTTCTCGCCGACGGCTCGCATCGCACCAAGAATGCTTCCATGAAATATTTGATATCGATCAGCGAATAACTCCTCATCCGGCACGAAGACCGACCAGGGCCGCTGATAGACCTCGAACTCAAGGCCCGCCTCCCTGATGTGCTTCATGCTTTCGATGCTGGTCCCAATACCGAGCCGGCGCACCTTTCCCTCCCGGACCAGCGCCTGCAGCTTGGCAAGCAGTTCCTGAGAGATATCAGCCGGCCGGACTTCGTGAAGCAGCAGCAGATCGATGTAATCGGTTTGCAGCTTCTTCAGTGACTTCTCAATCGATCGATCGACGAATGAGGGCGAGAAGTCCGTCTGGGCCGGCGCTGAATAAATCCGCCTGGCCGCCAGTTTCGACAGGCCCGGGGTCCATCGACGAAGCGGGGTGGCAATCAGGCGAAGCAGTTGCCTCCTCGGGTTCAGCTCGCCATGCGGAATGCCGACCTTGGTCGCGATGACCACATTGTGCCGCTCGCCCCGAAAGGCGGCGCCCAGGACTTCCTCAGACGTACCGTGGCCGTACATCGGGGCGGTGTCGAAGTGCCTTAGCCCGAGATCATAGGCTCGCCGCAGCAGGCGCACATTTGTGCGTGCCTCGAACCCACCCGTTATGTGCGAGCATCCAAAGCCGATCTGCTCCAGTGCTCGTCCTGTTCCGCCCGTCGTGGAAGTCATTGCTGTACCTGCTGCCTGATCACCTCGGCGGTGCGAAGCGCCAGCGCCATGGCCGTGAAAGTCGGGTTGGCAAAGCCAGATGCGGGGAATACGGCGGCGCCCATGACATAGAGGTTATTGCAACCGAAGACGCGGCCTATCGGGTCAACCACGCCGTTGGATTCGGAAGTGCCCATTCGAGCTCCGCCCATGTGATGGAACGTGTCCACGAACGAGGCAAGCAGCTCGGGGCCACCGGCCAAGACCTGATCCGGAATGGTGACTTGAGCAATTCCGCGACTCTCGAAATATTGCTTCGCCAGCGCCGCAGCGGCCTGAATAGTCCTGACTTCGACTTCGCCTGAGACCGCCCACGTCAACTCAGCGACGCGCATTCCATATTTGTCCAGCGCTTCCGAGAGCTTGATCGTGCTGTCCGCCAAGGGAACTTGCTCAAGCATGACACGCAGCTGGATGTTGCCATTCATCGGCGACCAGATTCGCTGGTTGACCAGATAGTGCCAGGCCATCGGCACTCCGAGACGTGCAGCAGCCCAGATCTCGGACGTGATCTTTTTGGGATTGGACAGACGTCCTTTTAGTAGGCCGGCCAGGAATATCTTGGCATTCTGCACATGCTCCTGCGCCTCGAATTTAACGTGGATGGCCGCGCCGAGCAGTTCGTCCCTGAGTTGGCGCTGCTCAGATATTTTCAGGCGCGGCTGAAGTTTCATTCCCTGCAGGAAGACGTTATCGAACAAGTTCCGGAACAGCTTTTTGTCGAGAGGCACGATGCTCGCGATAGTGCCCTCCAGATGGTCCATGAAGCCATGCCCCAGCCACCGATTGCCAGCCCACGGCGGTGCCTCGCCATCCGTCGTTTGATGCAGCAGCAGGCGCACCAGCTCGACCGTTCCGTTGGCCAGGACAACGTGACGGGCAGGAACATCGACTGCCTTCGGACCAAGGCCAATTGTAACGGCGGCGACATCAGCCTTGCCGGAATGCATCCTCAAGCTTGTCACCGGCGCATCGGTGATCACGGTTATGTTCGGATTGCTTTCGAGAGACCGGGCGAAGCGGTATCGAAAGTTTTTCTCGGTCAGCCAACGTGTGAAGAAGTATTCGAGATCAGCGTCGCAGTGTTCCGAGGGAGTTTGCAGCCTCCTTATCACTGTGCGATCGTCGTTTAGCTCGCCAGGCAGACCCAGCAGCGTTTCGCACTCGGCGTAGAATGGCTCGATATCTTCCAGATTGATCGGCCAAGCGGCATCGCCCAGCCACGGTCGCGCGGCGAATACGGTCCGGTCGAAACGAACCAGCTGCCCGCCCCAGAAATTTGTCGTTCCGCCGAGCGCGCGGAAACGCCCCTGGTGCAAGCCCGAATGCTTGCGGCCACGGGACACCGCGGCGTGGAAAATCGACTGCGAAGACTGGTCTAGTTGCTCTGGGCCAGCCTCGAGCACGAGAACTCTTACGCCCTGGGACGCCAGATATACGGCCGCCAACAGCCCGACCGCCCCTCCGCCCACGATAACGGTGTCAGGCGCGAGCCCCGTCAGCTCGATCTGGTCAGATGATACTATCAACTATCGAACCAACGGCCACAATTGATAGCGAACCCGATTGGGTTGACCACTTAGCGCAACAAAAGCCGCCAGCGTGGCCAGCTCAAGTCCTATTAGAGTAACAGCGATCCCCTCCAGACCGAACAGCTTGGCCGCAGGCCATGCAATCGGGATAAACACGCAAGTGATGACAGCCAGAGCAAACCCGAACCTGACATGCCTGTTGATCGACACCAACAGGTTCGCCGAGAACGCCCAGCAGCCATGAAACAGCGCGCCAATGGCAATCAACCAGACGAACAGCGGCGCAGGATTGACATGGCCATGTGTCCAGAGCTCCACCAGCTGCCTTCCGAACAAGCCAAAAACGGCACAACCTGGAAGCAGGAGAAACACGAGCAGTGCACGCATAATGCGGTCGATCATTTCACGGGAGCGCTCATTATTGACGGCGACGCTGGCAGAATAGATCGGCATGGCGGCCCGGCTGAATATTCCGACCAACTGAACCACTACACGGCTTGCGGTGCGCACGGTGGCAAGGATGGCGGCAGCCGCTGGACCTATCGCGCTGCCCGCGATCCAGATCATACCCTGAAAGTTCATGGCAAGCGCAATCGGCATAGCCATGGCGGCGAGAGCCGGAGCGAGCAATCTGCGGAAAGTGCCCCACTCAAACGCTCCAAGCCCCCAAGGCAGCCATCTCATCCGCCACACGATCAGCAAGACGAGATACGCTACAATCACGGTTCGGATACAGACATAGAGAAGCGCACAAACAAAAAACGTCTTGCCAGCGTAGGCCGCCCAGAGGACGACCAAGCCTTCAAGAAACTGAATGGCATCATAGATCAGGGTGGATTCGGCGTAGTGCCGACCCGCCCGCAGGCACGCGAGAAATAGCTTCGAGAGTATCAATTGAGAGGAATAACAGACGATAAGGAACGTCGCTGAAAGGGCGTCGGAGTCCAGCTGAACACGCCCTATTTCAAAGTGATCGAGATAGAGCAGCGGGACTGCGGCAACGATCAGGCCAACGCATAAGACGATGGTCATCGCCAGGATGGTCTGAAATATCCGCGCCGCTTCGAACTGCTGTCCTTTGGCGATCTCCATAGTCATTTGCGAAGCAGCGGCGTCAGCAAATCCCAGATCAGCAACGGCAAGCAGCGTTGGAAGAGAGGATATAAAAATCCACTCGCCGTACCGATCAGGCCCCCACAAAGCAAGCAGAATTGGCGGCAAAAGCAATTGACCAATAATCCGCCAAAAGATGCTGCCCGCACTTGCGACGTTATTTGCCAGCATCTCTCTCTTCATATCGATCTACCTCGGCATCTCGGACGCGGCTCGCCAGCGACAGGGCAACTACCAATCACTTTTGAAAAATGTAGAACTTGAACCGTGTCACCTTCATCATCGCCCCGAGGAAAACTTCTTCCTTCATATATGCACCAAGGTTGAGGGTCTTACATCGATCGTCGGTAAAGTAGCAGATCTTTAGCTTGAGCATTCGCGAGCAACGATTTTCTAGCTTGACCAAATGGTCGATCAAATCTGGATTCACGACGTGCGCACTTGCAACACCCACAGATTCCAGACACGGTCGATTAAAGGCATCACGAACAGCAGCCGAGCCCGCGTCCTCGGCGGGTTCTTGCAGTTGAAATCGGAATTTTCCTGGATCAGCCTGGGCTAATGCATTCTCGCTCGCAAAAAGCAGGCCGAAACAGAGCAACGCTCGAACTAGATGATTGCTGTAGGAGATCGGACAATGCATAGACATTCAATTGCGGCGCCAAGGTTGATCTGACATCGGAACTCCTGGTACGAGCACCTTTACTCCATGGTCGACCAAGGTTTTTGCGAACGCTTCGCGCGCAGGAAGCGCAACTTTGTCTAGGGACGCAAGCAGTCGTTCGCGATATATCCAGCCCGTTCCGGTTAAGGTTGCTTCAGCTGCGTCAATAAGACCTGCATCTACCAGCGCTGCAAACTCCAGGACAACGAGCTGCTGACTGGGTTCATCCATCTGGCTCAAGACCGCCAGCGCTCGCCGATTGCGGAGGATGGCAATCCATCCCTCCCTTGGACCCACGTTATAGGACTCTTCAAGCAGAGCGACACTCTCAGAAGAAAATCCGCTGATCGCGTTCCAAAGCAGATAACGATGCACCCAGAAAAATGCGTCTTGGGGGGTTAGCGATAATGACCGATTGACGGCATCCCAAGCCAGAAGCTTCCCATCACTTCCTTCAGGACTAACTTGAACTCCGTCAAGCTCCGCAAGATAGAGAAAAACGACCGCCCGTGCTCTCGCAATTCTCGGACTAAGCGCATCGACAGCTCTGTCGGACCGGAGTTGTAAAAGAATCGGACCCAAATCGCGCGACCGAAAAGTGTCGCCTCGGACCAGGCGGTCCGCCACCTCAAGCATGCCTCGCTGCAACCAAAGATCCCGCAGCAAGTACGTCGACCAAAGCACCCCTAACGTACCCAACGCCAGCAGTACGAAGCGAAGTATCGAGTGACGCAGCCTAGGCCATATCATTCCAGATAGCCGTATCTAGAATAGTATTTCTGGTAATAGTATCGGCCTTGATGAGATTCATAGCGCGACAAGAGATTGGTATCGGCCTTGTTCAAAATCACGCCCAACATCTTGTCTTGAATCTCGGGCGAGTTACGGAGATTGTGCATCACAACGTCCATTTTCGTCTTGCCCCATTCGACGACCAAAATGTACGTATCAACGAAAGTTGACGTGACACGCACATCAACTACGGGCGCCATCGGAGGCAGATCCAGCACGACATAGTCGAACTTTGATCGCAGAGTCGCAATCAGGTCGTGCATCCTTTTTGACGCTAGTATTTCGTTGGTATGCAATAGCTTCGAAGTCGCGACTACGGGTAGAACGGCGAGCCCAGTCTGCGCATCTATCTTTAGTACATCCTCTAATTGCAACTTCTGAGCAATAACGTCCAGCAGACCCACTTCTGCATCCGGCGCGAGGGCGCGCGATAGCGACGGATTGCGAAGATCAGCATCGACAAGAACTACACGAGCCCCGCCGTGCGCCATCAGCTGCGCGAGATTGGTTGATACCGTGCTCTTCCCCTCATTCGGCAAGGCGGAGGTAACTGCCAAGACACGGTTCTCGCGTACGATTGAGTTAAGATCCAGACTGACCTTTAACGAGCGGATGGCTTCCGAAAACCGCGACAGGGGGTGCTCCACTACATACTGAAGTAGAGGCACATTCTTATCGGTTCTCCTTGCTCCAAGGATCGTGCGTTGCTGCCCTTCCGGGAGAATAGCCGGCAGAATCGCAAGGCAATTTGCGCCCAGCTTCTCCTGAACCTGGGAGGTCGTTCGAAAGACATTGTCTGTCAGCTCACGGGCAACGGCAGCGCCCAGCCCCAACAGGATGCCTCCCAGGAGGCTGGCCGCAAGAACGACGAAACTTTTCGGGTAGGTCTTGACTAATGGTGTACTGGCAGCGCTGATCACACGCGCTTCGGTTATTGGGAAAGACTGCTGCTGCACGGATTCCATGTATTTTTGCAGGAAGTTATCGTACATTGCCTGATATGATTGCGCATTGCTCTCAAACTCTCTGAGTTGCACCTGCGCTTGGTTCGTTAGCTGCGATTCAGACACAACCGTGTTCAGGCTCGTCTTGATGCTCTCCTCGCGCGTCACCGCGATGTCGTAATCACTCTTGTAGGATTCTTGGATACGCTTGAGCTCATCGACGATGTTCTTCTTGATCTCCGTCATCTGGGTGCGCAGGTTGACAGCGGCCATGTGATCGCGACCGTACCGCGCCGACCAGATTGCCTCCTTCGCTGCCATGTCGACATATTGTCCGCGGAGCTTTACAATCGTCTCGTTCTTCAAAGCGTCTGCGACGGACGCGTCCGGTATTTCCTGCCTGACTATGTCGTTCATGCGGTCGAGCCGCGCCTTAGCTTCTGCAGTCCCGGCGTGCGTAAGAACGAGCTGGCTGTTTACCTCGGCCAGCTGCTGTTCGTTCATGAGTCTTCCACCAGTGTCTACGATCTTGTTGGCTGTCTTGAAATCGACGACTGCCCTTTGAGCGGTAGAGGCTTGTGTCCTCAGCTCCTTGATGCGGTCTTGCAGCCACACGCTGGCGCGCCGCGTTGACTGATATTTGGCTTCGAGCTGGTCAACTATATACGCGTCTGCGATAGCATTTGCGACGATCCCCGCCTTAACCGGGTCCCGCGACGTGAAACCAACTTCCATGACGTAGGTCTGACCAAGCCGCTTGATAGTTCTATTGCCTTCGAATCGCGCCAAAGCCCGTCGCGTCAGCTGGTATTCAGACTGAGGGGTGGGCGATGAGAATAGTCGGGCAACCGATCCGACGATTGCACCAAGCAAACCGCCACCCCCACCCGTGAATTCGGGATCGTCAACCAGGTGCAGATCGCGAACCACAGCGAGGCTAATATTCTCAGACTTCAAGATCTCCACTTGGGTTTCAACACTTGCAGAATCTAGCGCGATGTCGCCGAGCGCGGACTGCTGCTGAAAAAGCTGGATCTTGCGGGAATCAATAACCATCGACGCGGTCGAGGTATATTCCGGCGTTGCGGTAAAAAGATAAAGCAGCGCCAGAATTATGCACGCCGACGCAACGGCCAGCACAGTTGGAAACTGGCGGCGGACCATGTTGACATAGGAGCTCAGGGATTGAGATGAGGAACTGTCAACTTCGACGAATTCTTGATTTATCTCCGAGGTCGATTTGTGCACCTTAAGCATTTTAAGTATTCCTGAAATCAATCCGGGAGGCCGCTAATGCAAACCGTCCAACGCGACTCCGCGCTTCCCAGCAATCTTCGTGCCTAATGTCCCTCGCAACACTAGCACAGTGCGCCCGCAAGCCTAAGGCTATTGATGCAGTGCATCACGCGAGTCGGGTTACATTTCACGTGAACCTTAACGGCTGAACGCAAAGCGGCGCTCAGTGGCGCCGCTTTACTTTGCTTTGATTGCAGATCAAATCGCGTTTGGTCGTACCCTGGTCTCCGTTAGGGACTAACCGACTGAGCAACCGAAGCGCCGGTTACGCTACCGCCAGATATGCTCGAACCTGCCGTAGTGTAATGCAACCCACCAAAGACGGTCGCAGTCCCTCCCCTTCCGCCGGTTGCAAGCCCAGCCCCTCCGGTCGAACCGCCGCCGCCAGACCCACCGCCACCACCACCGCCACCTGCAGCAATAGCAACGTCGCCAGTTGCCGCTTGGTACGCGGCTATCACATCTGGATTGTTGGTCCCGGCCACCAAAGTCTGGATTTCATTAGCGAAGGCTTGGTCAGTCTGCGCAGCCATACGAGCTAGTTGGGCAAGGCCCGCCACGACCGCGCGCATCTGGCCAGTCGTAGTGGCGGGATCCTTCAAAAGCGCGATCAGGCCCGGAACTGTAGTTGGATCAGAGGCGCCAAGGTCGCGCACTCGGGAGATCATCTGCGGGCCTCCGCCCGGATATTGCTGCAGCAATGTGTTCGGTGAACTTTTAAAATCGGAGATAACCTGGGCAGCAAGCTGCCGTTGCGGCGGATAGACAGCACCGCTGGCCCCTGATGAGACCGCAGCGGCCGCTACCACAGCCGCAACCAATAGAAGCGCAAACCTACTGACGCTCATCGCAAACTCCAGACGTCGGCCATCGCACGAAGCAAGCAGACCGCAGTCAAGCGGTGTTCAAAAAACAAAATACCCCAATAAACGGCAACTGTCCACTTATCCTAAAATGTTCGTAAACGAACTAACTGCTTCAAAATTAGACCCTTTTTTCTATTCGGAGTTGCGCCACGTTATCCTTCAAGTCGCGCTCTTGCGCGTTATCGAGGGAGACCTTCGGCAGGGATCCGCGGCTCACTGGGCCAGCGCCGTAAGTGAGACAGGACCGCGCCAAGCCTGCGCCAAAAAGCACAAAGAATGGAATACTATAGCCGGGGATCTGGAGGGTGAAATCCAAGCACGAATGGATCAGCGCCAACGTTGCCGTTGCCGCCGCCGCGAGCGGGACAATTACGCTTCGCCGACGCCGGGATATACCCTTTGCCAGAAGGGCTAGCATTATAACCCAAGCAAGTGCGATCAAAAGAGCCAACGGTAGTCCAACTTCCGAAGCAAGCTCCAATGGAGTTGAATGAGCCCGGTCCCAAACACCTCGAATAGAGATGTTAGGGCTCCGGTAGGGGGGGAAGGCCCATTGGAACGTACCCATACCGGTACCAAACCATGGACGATCGGCAATGATCCGCAGTGTGGATTGCCAGGCCTCCAAGCGCCCCTCATCGACCAAGCCCTGACTATCAAAGCGGCTGGAGACGCGACTACCGAGCAGTTGCAACAACCCAATCGCGCCGACCACGCCCCCCCCCATCGATATCCAGACACCGAACCGTCGCGGCAGGTCCTTCCGCAAGAATACGGTTATCGAGACGATCATCGCGAGCAGCGAAAGGCTGACACCGGCACGCGAGGTCGTCATAAACATGGCCATAAAGCAAATCAGCAACGCAAGGAGCTGCGGCAGGATCTCATGTGATGGAATCTGCGACACGTCTCGCCAAAGACGCTTCCACGAAAGCTGCCGTTCCGGAATGTGGCGGCGGATGGCTTCCACGATCAGAAGTATCCAGACCACCCCGCACGACCCAAAATAGACTGCCGCAGTATTGCGGTTGATGAAGGTGCCGGTCACGCTGCCGATATAGGCGGTCTTGTCACGCCACAGGATCATGGTCGGCTCGATCACAAACGAGAGCACGCCGTATAGCGCGTAAATCGTACCCGAGATCGCGATGACCCAGAGAATTTGGCGGGCGCGTTGGCGCTCGGCACCCAGGACGATGCCCAGGATGATCGCGAGGATGTTGGCAAGCGGTGCGCCCAGCGCAAAGAACGCCTCATTCTTCACGATCGATGCGGACGGCGCGATCGGGACTTGAAGCAGCTCTGAGGCTCTCTTCCAGATCGGATCGAACGGCGCCACGAAAGGATGATCCGAGAGCTGCTCGTGCAGCACGAACGCGTAACCCGCGACGATTAGGCCGATGCCGGCGAGCAACCACAGATGTGCGGTCCGCAACGCGCGCGTTGACGCAAGGATCAACGCGGCACTGAGACACAAGCACCAGAAAGCGATGGAAATGTCGTTTGTGGAGCCGAATGGAAACGGCGCGCAGGCGACCACAAAGAACAGAATTGCGGTCGCAGGAAGATCCCTGGACCAACGTATATTCAGCCGGCTTATGCGCATGTCCCCAACGTCTTGCGGCAACCGAAGCCGCTTAGAAAAAACAATCAATGGGATAAATCTTCAAATCCACATTCAGGCGGCTGTCCCGGGTTTGCGCCCGGATGCCAAGGAACGAGCCGCCATCATCGCTCCCCGGTTCTAGCTTGATCCCTGGCGTAAGCTCGTCCGGCGGCACCAGAAGGCCGATATGACGATTGATCGCGGAAATCTCGATTTTGTCATCGCCCTCGCCAAACCTCCCCGCAAGCTGCGTGACCGTGACCTTCGGCAGTCCTCGGCGCTGGTGGCAGGTGACCTCCTCCCAGATCTTGGTCTGCTTGACCAGCGGTTGCCCCACTCGGTCAGGCACCACGATATCGGAAAACGAGGGATGCAGCATGCCGAAAAACCGGCTCTCCCGGGAGTTCGCCGACAGCCTGACCGTGAGGGAGAGCGTACCCTTGGCCCCGCGCAGGTTTTGGAAGATCGACGAATTTGGCTCCGCCGACACCACCATATCGATCCGGTGACGCACGCCCAGCGTGTTCTGCCCCAAGGCCGTTCCGATACCAAGCCCCGAGGTAACGGCCGCCACGATCAGCATGCAGCAAAGCCATCGATGCCAACGGTGCATAAGGTCCCCCGCAAACCAGAAGACAGCCTCATAAACAAAAATGGCACCGAGACAAAGCCTCGGTGCCATTTGACTTTTGTTAGCTCAGCCTCCTCGCGTTACTGACCTGGCGCTGAGGAGTTAAACTTGATGTTGTTTCGGAAGATGAGTGCGTTGTTACCCAAGTTAATCGCATCGTTGCCAGTCGCCATGATCACCTGGAGGAAGGTCAGGAACTTGGACACTTCGACGTTGCGCGAGTTCGAGACGTAGATGATGTCCTGGTTCTTCATCATGACCTTGGTGGCGAGGAAGAAGCCGCCGGGGTCACGCATGTTCACATTGAAGATGACCGGGATGGTATCGGATGTGTACTTGTTGACGTCGATGCCGAGCTGCGCTGCGACATCGCGCGGCTCGCGGCGATAGAGGAACACGGCCGCCGGGTCGGCCTGCCCATCAAGCAAACCGCCCGCCTTGCCGACGCCTTCGGTCAAGTTGATGCGCCAGGCATCGAAATTGAACTCGCCGCTCTGGCCGCTCGCGCCGAACGCCATGAACTTCTGCTGTTCGCGATAGACATAGATGCTGTCGTTGGGCCGCACGTAGATGTTGTTCTCGGGCGCCATGACCATGTTTTCGAATGGCACCGTCGCCCGCTTGCCATCACGCTCGAGCATGACCCATGTCTCGAAACCCTGGCCCTTGATGCCGCCGGCGCGGGTGATGGCGTCAAGCACCTTGTCCTTCGCACCCGCCGCACTCGCCGGATAACGCGCCGGCGCGTTGACTTCGCCTTGCACGCTGATGAGCTGCGTGCGCTGCGACGACATCGCAACGATCGCCTGCGGCTCAATCGCGCGATTAGCGATCTTCTCGACGATCGCGCGCTGGATATCGACCGCAGTCTTGCCATCGGCCTTGATCTGCCCGGCATAGGGCACCGTGACGAAGCCGTCATTGTCGACCGTCTGGTCGGGGATAGTCACGTAGTTGCCGGGACGAACGCCGGCTTCGGCCGGAATAAACAACCCGCCCGCGGCCGCTTCGAAGATCGTGACGCTGACCACGTCGCCAATGCCGAATACAATACTCGCCGGCGGCCGCTTGTCGGTGAACGCGCCCACGAGCCCCTGGGGCTCATGGCTGTGCAGGATTTTGACGGTCGTCGCGTTGATTGGAATGAGCTCATACTGCGGCCCATTAGCCGTCTGCTTCGAGAGCACGTCGTCGGTCAGGGGTCCGGAGCCTGGATTGGTCGAGCATGCTCCCAAAGCCAAAGCAATGGCCAAGAAACCCACCCGAAACGCAAAAGTCCTGGCAATAGAATGCATGAATGCGCCCAAGATTCCCCTATTGGCTTGAATTGGTACGGCCCCTTGGGCGGTGCGGCAAGGGTTCGGGCCGGAACCAGATGGTTAACAGGCCAATCAGTCGGCCAGTGTTGCGTGCGAGTGACTCTTTCGTAGCCGGACCAAGTATTTATGACCAAATGGTGTACTTTCTTTGCCGCTTCCAAGAGCAACCTGACCGTTAAAAGAGCCTCTCCAAAACCGCCCGTGTCCTTGGTAAGAGGCTGCACCGCGATCTCAAGGAACCTAGTCCGTGCCGATTTTGGCTGTAGCGCTCTTTGGGCTTCTGTCAGCCCACCACGCTGAACTATCTCTTGACCGTCGCTGCCCTGACCAGCCGGCACGATCGCAGCAGGCCTGCATTATTTCCGTGGCCGCCCCCGCCTCCAGCTGGAAATTCACCCGGAGCCAAGGCCCCAAAGAGGGCGAGAGCTTTGCCGCGATCACGAAGACCGCGGACACGGCGCAATCCGACCCGGACTTTGCCGGCTTGATTGTCCGCTGTGCGCCCCAAGGCAAGATCGAGGTGCTTGTTGCCCTCATTCGCCCGTTCCCGCCGCGAAGCCGTCCCCAGGTGACCATCGCCTCCGCCGGTGCTGGTACTCAAACGTTCGGGGCCAGCATGGCGGCTGCCGGCGCCGCGGTCCTTCTCCCCGATGAAGTCTCGGCCTTCGCATCTGCGAAATGGCAGGCCGTTCCGTCGCTGGCGATCAGCGTGAAAGAAAATGGCAGCGAAATCAAAGGGATGATTGCCTTGAACGGTCTGCGCGACGCTTATAATTCGCTGCTCGCCAGCTGCAGCCAGTAAAATTAGCCGCAAAGGATAAAATCTGGATCCTCAATTTAATGCCGTTTTAAGGGCCGGGAACCGACAGTCCAGAGCATGGAGTGCTTTGGATGACCGAGCTTTTGATTTTTGCATTTCTCGTTGGGGCTGTGGTGGGGCAGCGGTTTCAGGTGTTCGTGCTCCTGCCCCTGACCATTGCCATTGCGCTGGTTGCGATCCCGATCGGCTTGATTGCCAATCTCACATTCTTCGATGGACTGAAGGACGTCGTATTTTGTGCTCTGGCTCTTCAGGCCGGTTATCTCTTTGGATCGGCCGCCCGCTTTTGGCTGGCCGCGGCCCGTGCCTCCCGCGTCTTCTCACGTTCCTTCAAGACCGCACGCTGATCCTGTCGCCCTGAGCTTCCGCATCCTCACCTTGTGACGCGATCTGGGTGGGCGAAGGCAGTCCTGCGCTTGAAAACAGGCGGACGACTTGTATGGTGGCGTGGCTGGTCCCAAGTTCAATCGACTGAAGTCTGCTTCGAGCGCGCCGTTTGTCCCTCGCTTATTTTGCCCTCATCGTTTCTATTGTTTCTGCTTCCATTCTCGACATTGCCGGCGCCAAATTTGGCGCGCAGCTTGGGATGATGGCCGCAGCGCTGAGCCTGTTGGCCACCACACTCGAGGCCAGCAAAACCGATTACGATCATTATCTGCGCGCATCGGCCTGGGTGCGCTGGGCCCTCTTTCTCATTCCGGCGTTGATCGCAATCCAACTGATCCCGATCTGGCTTGGGGCGGCGCACCCGATCTGGACGAGCGTCCATGACGCCCTCGGCGGCCTGTCGTTCGGGTATGTCACGGCCGATTTCGGATTGACGCTCAACGCGCTGTTCTTATCCCTCGCAGGCATTTCGTTAGCCGGTGTCACGATCGTGGTGGCCCGCAATCGCAGCCGCGCCGAGCTTGTCTTGTTCGTCTTGGCTGGCGTCACGGCGGTGTCCGCCTTGGCTTTGGACCTGCACCGGATGTCACCGGCGCTCGTGAGTGCCGTGGCACCAGAACTCGCTACAAGCTTTGGCGGCTTCGGCCTCGTGCTCAATCTTGCGGTGATACAACTTGCAGCTGAAAGGGCCGAGACGCACCACGCCCTTTCCCGCTCGGTTGCGATCGGCGTCTGTGGGATTGTTGGCGCGCTGATCAGCGCAGTAGCGACCTTTGGCTTCTCCAGCACCAACAGCGCCGTCGCCGCGGCATTCGGCGTCGTGCTGGTTCTGCTCATCCTCGTCATCCGCAGACTCGACCTGTCGGCGGTCGCTGCCACCGCTCTATCGGTCGCAGTCCTGGTCGGGGTCGGCATCGTGCTTGCTTTCGTGTTCGATAAGAGCTCCGGAGCGGCTCTGTTGCGGCTCGCTCCGCAGCTGCCGACCGAAACAACGGCTGCACTCGAACGCATGCTGGCCGATACAAGGTGGCTCGGCGCGGGGGCCGGCAGTTTCGCGGCCGTCGGCAGGATCTATCAGAGTGATCCAGGCTCGCTCCTGACGGCGCCCTCCGCGGCCGTCGGCATTTTTGCCGATACCGGCTGGATCGGGCTCGCCGCCGCGATTATCGTTGCGGCCGCGCTGCTGCTGCGCTTGTTCTTCGGCGCGCTGCAACGAGGCCGGGACTCGTTCTTTCCGGCAGCGTCGGCGGGCTGCCTCTGTTTTGCGCTGCTTGAGGCGTTCGCCGGTCCCGGGCTGCTGCGGCCCGCAGCGGTGTTTTGCCTTTCGGTGATCGTGGGGCTAGGGCTATCCCAGAGTGTCAGCCAATCCTCCCGGTAGGACCATATTTGAACATGAGGAAAATGATGGGTAAGCTTGCACTTGTCATCGTCGTCGCGGCGATTGCGGTCACTTGCAGTTCGTCTTCCTGGAGCCAGGGCACGAAGGACAATCAATCCGGACAACCACAAAGCGGGGCGTCGCGCACCAGCGGCTCAAAATCCGACACGATGGGTGGCGCCTTCAAGGGAACGGGCACTCCGAACTTCGGGACGAGCCCGGGTATGGGGGCGGAGAAAAAAACGAAGCGCTAAGCGGCTCCCTTCGCTGTCCTTGAGAAGGCGATCTGGTCAAAAACCAGCTATTCTTAACCCCGATCGGCTATCAGCTTGTGATGCCATCGGTTTCAACAAAGGGTCGGCTAGGGGGTGCGACCCGCACGAGCGTTGCGATCGCCTTCTCGTTGGTGGTTACACCTCTTCACGCCGGCGACGGAATGCCAGCCATGGAAAGCGTGGCCTCGACAAGCTCCGAGACCGTTGGAACAGTCGGTGACCCGGACCGTCCGGCGACCCGCGCCGCGGTCCGTCGGATCATCGAGAGAGAGACCGCAAGCACCAAGCTGCCTACGGACATTGCCGAAGCCGTCGTGTTTGTGGAAAGCAGATATGACCCGACCGTCGTAGGTCGCGCTGGCGAAATTGGCTTAATGCAAGTAAGGCCAGAAACCGCGTCAATGCTCGGCTTCCGCGGCAGCAACGCCGAACTCGCCGAGCCGGATATCAATATCCACTATGGAGTGCTCTATCTCAGTCGCGCATGGCGGCTGTCCGGTGGCGACCTGTGCCGTGCGCTGATGAAATACCGCGCCGGCCACGGCGAGGAGACCATGACGCCGCGCTCGCAGATCTACTGCAATCGCGTTCGCAATCGCCTCCTCGCAATGAACTCCCCGTTCGCTGCGCCAGAGGCCGCGGTGGCGGTCGCGCCGATAGAAACACCTCCGCCCCCGCCACCCATGGCAAAGGTAACTTCGCAGGCGCCGATGCACCCGCGGGACGTGTACGCCAAATACAGTCAGGGAACGGCCGCCGCGAGCCGCGCTTATTGGGCCGCGCATGAAGCCAGGATCAAGCTCATCAAGGCCCGCATCGAAGCCAGATGGAAGCGGGTCGCGGCGCGCTAGAGCATGATCCGGACAAGTGTGAAGCGGTTTTCCGAAAAGATCATGCTCAAACAAAATGATAGAGCGCGATGACGATTCGAAGAAGCGTCATTGCGCGCTAGAATCGCGCGCCCGTGCTGAGCCAGACCGGAAGCGGCTGGCGAACCGGGCAGGCTCGCCCGGTTTTAGATGATGCTTCGGCGCGCGCCTTCTCGCTCCGCGCCGACACCAGGAGTGCGTCAGACGGCGCGATCGCCCAACGACGCCCAATAATTCGGGTTTTTCGGGGTCTGGATGCGGACCCAGCGATACGACTTCTTCGACCAGGGCAGGATATGCCCGGTGAGATTGTCCAGCACGAGATCGCCTGAGAAGGTCTGCACCACGACGACCAGGTGATGCTCGCCCCACGTGGTTACGACTTCGCTGAGCAGCACTGACCGGGATGGCCAGCCCTTTGCGATCAGATCGTGACGCTTTGTCACAGCGTAATCATTGCAATCGCCGCTCGCCGGGTGCAACAGCCACTTCTCGCCGCGCAACCCTTCGAGGTTGGGCTCCGGGCGGATCCCTTCGTTGACCTGCCGGTTCACCTCCTGAAGCTGCGCCAGCCGCTCCTCGGTCAGTTTCAGACGACTGCCCCGAAAGGCCATCCGGCGCGGCTTGCACTCGTTCTCGTACTTCAGACAGAACATCGTGAACGCCATCGGCGCCAGCGTCGGCTGATCGAACTTGATATATTGAACGGCTCCACGCAGGCCCATCGGTGCACCGACGAATGCGGCTTTGGCGCTCTGCTGAACACCGATCCCCAATACCGCGACGGCAATCGCCAGGAATTTTGCAACTTTGCGCATCTTGCGCTCCCCCGTTCTTGTTGGGAGAAACCTACGAAACACGCGTTGAAATACGGCTCACCGGCCAAAGGGCCATTGAATCAAAGCCTAGTGGTCTCGTTCGCAAACAGTTAGCCATACCGTTGCACAGCTTGTTCTGTTACGAGCGACGACGATCTGGCAGCATCCAGATTCGCCAGGATTTGATCGCCGATATGGGCCTTTCCGGACGCTTTCGTAAGAAAACCAAACCGCGCCTTCCCGACGGTGTCCGCATCTATGCGATCGGGGACGTGCACGGGCGAGCCGATCTTCTTCAATCGCTGTTAACCGTGATCGATGCCGACCTCCGTTGCTCGGCGCCAGGACGAGCGATCCAGGTCTTCCTTGGCGACTATGTCGACCGCGGGCCTAACTCGCGCGCAGTCATTGATATTCTGATCGAGCGATCAAGATCGCACGAGACCGTTTGCCTGAAGGGCAATCATGAGGTCTTCCTGCTCGAGGTCCTGAACGACCCGGCCCGGCTGGAGGAATGGCGGCATTATGGCGGGCTCCTTACACTCCTCTCATACGGGGTCACACCGACCATGAATCCCACAGCGGAGGAACAGATCGAGCTGATCGAAGGGCTGAAGCGCGCTATCCCGCCCGAACATCTGGCCTTCCTGCAGCAATTGCCGTCCAGCTTTGCCTGCGGCGACTACTTCTTCGTCCATGCCGGCGTGAAGCCGGGCGTTCCACTTGACCGGCAGCGGGACGAGGACATGCTTTGGATCCGCGACGAATTCCTCAACTCGGAGGAGCGCTTCGGCAAATATATCGTCCATGGCCACACGCCGGTCTCCGCCCCCGATATCCGTCCCAATCGGATCAATATCGATACCGGCGCCTATGCGACCGGCAACTTGACGCTGTTGACGATCCAGGGTGATAGTCTGATGGCGATTTAGGACCGCGCGGGCGCCCCTTGGCTTGGGTCGAGCTGCAGGCCAAGCCCGTCGAACTTGGATACCCATCGAGCCCTGACCATGCACCAGCTGACGTTGCTTCGCATGCTCGGCGCCTGCACCGCCACAGCCCTCGTGGTCTACACCGGACTGAGCTTTTACGGTGATCTCGTGCGGCCCTCGTTTCGTCCAAGCGAACTCTTCATGGGCCAGACGCAACCGGTCGAGGGAAGCAGGTCGACGGCCGGGTTTGCAGCGCGCCTCTCGGTCGACGGGGACCTGCTTGCCAACTCCGCAGCGATGAAGGCTGCAAAGGTCCTTCAAGGGCCCGCCACCGATGCGACCCATCGCGCTGAGGAAAACAAGGAGGCCCAGGACGCCGCGATCGCGGCGCTTGAGGTATCCCCGATCAGACCCGCACTGTGGCTAACGCTTGGCATGCTGAGGGCCGGATCAAGCGCTCAGGTCGCACCGGTGTTGAAGATGTCCTACTTGGCGGGCACCGTACCGCTGGAGGTGGCTCTAGCGCGACTGCAAACCGTAACGTCGACGGCGGCCGCCTCCGATGAGGAGATCAGACTGCTGGCACTATCCGACATACGCAGCACGCTTGCCGGCGGCTCCCGTTTCGAGGCGCCGTTGATTGCAACCTATGTCCAGGCGACGCCAGAGGGAAAATCACTGCTTCTGGATGCGACGCAGGCGATCAATCCCAAATTCAACGCGGCCTTGCGGCGTTACTGACCGGTCGTGCGTGGCCTTCAGTGGGGCGGCTTCGGAGCAATCGGCACGAAGTCCTGCTCGCTCCGCGGCTGGTCCGGCCGTCCTTGATAGACAAACATCCCCTTCTTGGTCGCAACGATGTCGCCTCGTTGCAGACTTTCGTCCTTGAGCACGCGCTCGCTGGCGACAACGTCCGGATCCTCCTGAACCGGCAGATAGAATTCGGGGTGCTCCCGGCGTTCCCTCGCGACGTCCTTGGCACGCCGTTTTGCCTCTTCAATGCGCTGCCGCCATTCGTCGCGCGACGGCTCGGGCTGGTCAGGTGGGAGATAATCGCTGACGGTCGGCCCCGGTTCGTCCTGTTGGACTTGGGCGACACTCGCGGCCGGCGAAACGGCAAGGCCAAGACCGACAGCCAACGCAACCGCCGGGAAAACGCGCAGCATCCCGCTCAACCGGTAGGGCAGATGCCTCTTGTCGGGATATCGCGTCATGGCTCCTCGGATCGACCGATAGACCTGCCTGCAGCCCGAAGTCTACGCCGCAGCCGATTGCAAGAAAACGAATTCAGGGGCAAGCTTCTCCTTCAACTCATGAGGCTTAGGCTGTGTTTCGCAGCAATATCGTTTTCCTGGGCTTGGCGGCGATGTTCCTGGTTCAGCCGGCTCTGGCTGGATCGCTCGAATACCCTCAGATCATTCACACTCAATACGAGGCCATCGACCAGAAGGCCGGCGGCCACTTCGTCCTTTGGTCCGAACGGGAAAAAATCTTCTATGGCCTCGACCAAAAGCTGTTTCCTGGAGCTCGATTTGTCGATGTCACACAGGTGACCCCGACGACAGGTTCGATCACGCTTACCTATGTCGAGGTGCGGACTGTCGGCAGCACGACCTCAGACTATTTGTATTTGACCGGTAACGTCCGCTTCCGGGTAAGCGGGATGGCACTCAAATCGAGCAACTTTCCGCCAGGCGGCGGGATGGTTCCGGGCAGCCAGTAGCGCCCCGAGGACTATCGGCGGCCCGAGCCGCCGCCAGGCGTCCTGTTGCCGTAATAGGGCTGCGCAGGACCGCGAATGACTGGGCGGGCTTCGATTCGACTTGGGATATTGGGCGTCGCGTTCGGAGCCGCGGGCTGGGATGGATTCACGATGATCACATTCCGGTTCGGCGTCGATGGATCATTGACCCCCTGAGCCCAAGCTCCGGCAGGAAACATCAGTGCGGCGACGGTCAAAGCCAAGCGGTTCATGGCAAAACTCCCGCACGACAACGTCCAAAGGGCCATAGCCGTTCCGCGGGCTTTACCGCCGCTGGATGGTGGTCAACTTGCCGTCTTTCCAAACCGCCTGCGCAGCCACGCCGGGCGGCAGCTTGCCGGTCGCGACATTCTGGACGGTCGTGGGCCGAGACGGGTCGGCTGTCGACGTCTGCGACTTTTTGGCGCTTTGCGAGGCTGTGAGGGGATAGTTCGGCGGGTCCTTGATGCCCTGCGCGAAGGCTGGCTGCGCCAGGAAGGCCGAAACCGTGAGAGCTGCTACAAGGCCGCGCATGATCAGACACCAAGGAAGAATTTCGACGGACTGTTACAGGTTCTCCCGCAAAAGCAAGCATCTCGCTGTCTCGTGAGCCCCCGGTGACTTGGTCATTGTCAGTCTTGTTGTATGCAAATTCCTAGCGAAGCGGCATTTTCCGGGCTACTTGATCAGCCTGATGAGCGAAACCGGCGATACGGCCGATACGGCCGCGACGACTGAGGCCATGGAAGCCGGTTTCGTTCGCGTCCTCTCGGATCGGATCCGCTCCATCTCTGATAGCCCCAAACAGATGCGGGAGATGGTCTACGAGCTCGCGCGGATCAAGCTATTGGAACAGTTCACTCACGAAGATGCTCGGCGAGCGCGCCCGATATTGCAGGCCCTGGACCGCGCAACCCAGGCGGTCGAGGAAGCTTTCGAACGCGACGCTTCGTCTCCGCCCGACATCCCGCAAACGACCGCGTCTGAGCCGCCGGCCACCACAGGCCGTACGTCTACCCTTCTTCAAAGGATCGAGGGGGAGCTACGCCATATTGCTACGCCCTCGCCGCGGTCCGACTGGCCAAAGAAAAGCGGCACCTTCAATTCCATCCTTCGACTGGCGGTCCTCCTCCTGTTTGTGGCCATTGTTGGCGCAGCCGTCGCCTATTGGCGCGTTGGACCTCAATTGGTCGCACCAACACAGCGTTCTGCGACAGTAGCGCAGCCTGAACCGGCTCCCGCTGCTTTGCCTCCCGCGAGCGAGCCTGCAGAGCGGCTTCCGGATACCTCAAAGGAGTCAACTCAAGCCAGCCAGCCATCGATGCCTCTACCAACCACGTTCGGCGTCTATGCCTTGAGCGATGGCCAGCTCCAGGAGCTAAAGGCGGTTCCTGGGAAGGTTCCCGATCGTCGCGTTGCGATTTCAGCCGCCATCACGACGCCGAGCGCGGCCACGGTGAGCAGCGGGGACGTCAAATTCATTGTCTTCAGGCCCGACGGCTCCATCGACGCAAGGGGTACCGAAGTTCGCGTCGTAGCCAGGGTATCCCGCGCAATGGGCATCGACGCCACAGGAAAAGCCGCGATGACCAATGCAGGCGACTCCTGGGTGATCCGGAGTATGTCCCACCCCTACAAGGTCGGTCCGATCGAGGACCAGCCCAAGATGTTGTTGCTGCAGCCGGAGCAGGACACCTTTGCGCTTACGCCGGGCCGATACATCGTGGTGGTCAGAGGGATCGGCTACGACTTCACCGTAGCCGGTAGCGTCACCGATCCCGATCAGTGCGTTGAGCGGATTAATGCGACGAACGGCGCATTCTACTCGCCCTGTCCGCCACCACGATAGCTATTTGCTCGATTTGCTATCCGGCGGGACATCATCCACCTTGCCGTTGTTCGTAACACATTTGTTGAAGTACTCGCGCTGATCCTTGGCACTCCCCTTTGCGCTGCCTGCCGCCGGATTGCCGACCTGCCGTGGCGGAAAGGCTTTCGCCACCGCCGCTTCGCACGCGCGCGCCACTTCGGCCGTCAAGGCCGATGCCGTCGCCGGCAGGGACAACGCCAGCACAAATGCAATTCCGATCGTCGTTCGAGTGTTTCTGGCAGACACCTGACTTGCTCCTCAATACACGCCGAGTTCAATGCCAAATCATAGCAAGAATAACCCCGATACCAAACGTTCACGACGCGACCGTTGAGACGCCAAGGCTGCCGCGCGGTTTCGCAAATAATTCGACCGCGGCTGCAGGTCGCAAAGACCTGGTTCGCGCGACGCGGTTCCCTGATTGCGATCACGATGGCCAACCCGTTTGCCCCTTAAGGCAGTCGCAACTAATTCGGACAAGCGAGGGGGCGCCGTGCTACATCTGGATATGACAAAATTCCTGATCGTCGCGCTGCTCACCACGTCCGCGGCTTTCGCACAGCACAGCGCGACGCCTATCGCAACGACTCCAACCGATCGCGAACGTGTCCAGGCCGATCGCGCGAAGGCGGTCGAGGATGAGAAAGGCGCCCCGGCGACGCGACCTTGGGACCGCGACGCCGACGGCAAGCGGCCATGGGAGCGGCAGAAAGCGCTGCCAAAGTAACGTCTGCCGTTGCCCTTAGAAGGCAATCCGCAATCCTATCTGACGGCAACATCCACGACGATCACTGACGTTCCGTGCTGTCTCCGATTCTGCCCCGTTATCGAGATCTTGAAACTATCATTGGCAGGCCCTGAAGGCGCCTTGTAGCGAAACGACGGACCAGAGATGGTGACGGCACCCGCGCTGGGAGGGGCAACCAGGCTTACGTCATCCAACAGCATCGTCCTGCCGCGAAGACCCTGTAAGCATTCCAGGCCGCCCCTGACTTCGAAGCTCCAATGCACGGTGTCCGACCTGAGCTCGAAATGCTCTGGACGGGATATGCATTCTCCCGCTATCGCCTCCTGAATCCCCAGCGCAAGAAGCAGCGGGAACACGCCTATCGCCAAGGCTCGAGTTTTCATTGTCGCTGGTCCCACCACGGATTTGACCTTGCTCCTGCAGTCACCGCCTGGTCAACCGTTGCTTCCCGGAGGGGCGCGCGAGCAGGCGTACCTGCCGTCGGTATCCGCGAGTAAGTTGAATGATCAGGAACCGCCCTAGTTCCGCCGCCGCAGTCTAGACGCGGTGATACGCCCGATACCACGCGACAAATTTCGCCACGCCGTCCTCGATCCTGGTCTGCGGCCTGAAGCCGATATCGCGGGCAAGGTCGGTGACGTCAGCAAATGTCTCCAGCACATCGCCGGGCTGCATCGGCATCAATCGCTTGTCAGCCTTGCGGCCGAAGCCTTGCTCCAGAAGTGCCACCACATGCATTAGCTCTTCGGGCTTGTTGTTGCCGATATTGTAGATCCGCCAGGGCGCCGTGCTCGAACCCGGATCGGGCTGCGCGCCCGACCAGTTCGGGTTGCCGCGCGGCACGTGACCGATCAGTCTCGCCATCGCCTCGACCACATCATCGACATAGGTGAAGTCTCGCCGCATGTTGCCGTTGTTGAACAGATTGATCGGCAGTCCCTTGGTGATGGCGTCCGCGAACAAATAGAGCGCCATGTCCGGCCGATACCACGGCCCGTAGACGGTGAAGAAGCGCACTCCGGTCGTCGGCAGGCGATAGAGATGGCTATAGGAATGCGCCAGCAGCTCGTTGGCCTTCTTGGTTGCCGCATAGAGGCTGATCGGGTGATCGACGTTGTCGTGGACCGAGAACGGCAATTTTGTATTGGCGCCGTAGACCGACGACGACGAGGCAAACAACAGGTGCCGGCACGAGGCATGTCGGCAGCCTTCCAGCACGTTGAGAAAGCCTTCCAGGTTGGAGTTGGCGTAGGCGTGCGGGTTCTGCAGCGAATAGCGAACTCCGGCCTGCGCGGCGAGATGAACCACAACTTCAAAGCGGAAGCGCTCGAATAGCTGCTTCATCTCCGCGCGGTCGGCAATGTCGACCTTCAGAAAGGTGAAATGCTGACTCTGCTTGAGGCGATCGAGCCGCGCGTGCTTGAGCGTGGGATCGTAATAGTCATTGAGATTGTCGATTCCGACGACCGCCTGCCCGGCCCGCAGCAGGTGCTCGACGAAATGGAAGCCGATGAAGCCGGCGCAGCCCGTGACCAGTAGGTTGCCCTGTATCTCCATGCCTCTGCTCGCGCCTCAAACTCACCAATGTAAGCCGCAAATGATGATCGCCGCAGAAGCGTCAAACCCGGCGGGCAGATCTCCGCGCTTTAATCGAGCGGACCAGGGACACGAATTTGGTAGTCGGGTGCCGTAGCCGGTTCAAGACTTGAAATCGGGAAACCGGCTTAATACCGCAGTTTTCATGAACTTGAAGTGGGAAATTTCGGTTGCCAGTTCCTTGAGACGGCGCTGTCCGTTCGAAATCTCCTTGTCGAACAGGTCCTGGTGATGGTTGTCGAGCGCCTCGCGTTCGAGATATTCGTCGGTCCCATTGCCGAATGTCACGGCTGCGCGGGCCAAAACGTCGTCCACCCGTCGGTTGAGGCCGGATTGCTCGCTTTCCGCCGCCTGCAGGGCAGCGTCAATTGCGGCGACGATCGACCCGATCCTGGCCCGGTCGGTCTCGGCGTCCCGTTCTACCGAGCGCGCCTTGAAGCCGTCAACGCCAAGCCGCGACCTGACGAGGTTATGCGCACGAGCCTGCAAAAACAGCTGAAACATATGGGCAAATCCGATTCAGGCTCATTCAGGTCAGCGCGCTCCAAAATCACCCCGTCTTAGTTAAAGACCGGTAAATTTGTGTCCCGGCTGGTGCGAAGATCAGCCATCCATCTGAGCCACGCCACGTCGTGCTTACCGTAAAGCTCGCGCCATCGTCGCTCCGGACCGGTTACCGGCTCAGGAGCCCCCGCGTCGTCTCTATGAAGCAGCGTCAAGCTGGCGTCCAGCCGCTCGAATTCCGAGGTCTCCTCGAGGGTCAGACCGACCAGAACACGGCGTCCGTTGACATCCACGACGTAGCGGCGGGGCAGGTTGTTGCTCAGGTCATTCATCTTGCGACAGCGCTCGTGCGATCCACGGACCGGTCCGCGTATCGAGACGCCGCTGATAGCTCCACAAGAACGCCGGAGTACCTACGGCACACAAGGAAACCAGAAACAAGATGATCCACGCCATGTTGCTCTTCCAGGTACTTACACAACCAAACTTGAACACCCCGCACGATCACGCGGCGAGCTCCTCAAGGCGACGCTAGTGATCGACGCTGCGCTGCCCTCGCAGGATCCTGTCGTTCTCGTCCAGATAATAGCTGCGCAACCTGCCCAGGATCAGGACAACTGCGCCAAACAGAACAGCCGCCAGCAAACCGTTCAAGCCGGTCACTCCACCGAAGAATAAAAAGCTACGTCCGACTCCTTCGCACAGCAAACGTCATGCCACTGGCCATGACTGCCTCTTTGGCATCACTCCAATCCTGATCGCTCCAATCTAGAATGCGCGACGTGGATGGCCGAACGTGCTGGCCTGGCGCTTCGGTTTCGATTGATACGCACCGTGCATCACATAGCGCGCGCGGCGCTTTTGGGAGCGCCAGGCGCGCATTGCATATCCAGACAGGAATCCTGCGGCGAACATCGCCGCGAGAATGAAGAGAGCAGTAGCCATCGCAGTCGTTCCAATTCGGCATCGTGTTCACCGAATTTAGAGTCCGAAGTTGTGACCACATCATGATTCAGCGCGCCGAAAGATTGTTCATCGATTGAAAACTTTGTGCAACCGAACGATGCAAAACTAATCAGCGCCGGTTATGCGGAACAATCTAGGAAAAGAGCCACAGGAAAAATCTCACGAACATCGAGCTAAGCAGATAGATCCAGCCTGCCATCGCCAGCAGCGTCAGCGCGACGAAGGCGCCGGAAAGTCCCTTTTCCTTGAAGCGCAACAACAGAGACATTTTTTCCGGTCGATAAGACATATCGAGGCTCGACTGCAACGATTCGGGCTTCCTACCAATCAAATTCGATACTCTCATGACGTAATTGGGTCAGGCCGACCCAATCCTGAATACGAGCAGGGATCGTAAAATCAACCTCAGTTCTATCGCCGGGGGACTCCACTCTCAATGAGATCTGCAATTTAACCTAACTGATCGTGGTTACCGGAGCGAAGAGGAGAAGCCGCGGCAACATAGCAGCGACCATCTCGGGGAAATGTGAACCCGTCCACACTTCGGAATGCTTGGTGCAAGAGAATGCCTGGCGTGCGCGCGATGAGAATCGCAATCATCGTCGCCTGACGGTATCGCTGGCTGACGGCGCCCTCGCCGAGCCAGCGCAAATGCCCCGCAAGTTCATGCGCCGACGCCGAAATCCAACCAGCGGGGCCCGTACCCGAGGTAAAATCCGTGCTAGAGCTAGCTGGGGGCAACCCTCAATTGTTGCGGGGCGAGAGGTACGATGAAGGGGATCATTCTGGCCGGTGGAACCGGGTCACGGCTGTATCCGGTGACGACGGTCGTCTCCAAGCAGTTGCTGCCGGTGTTCGACAAGCCGATGATCTACTATCCGCTGTCGACGCTGATGCTCGCGGGAATCAAGGACATCCTGATCATCACCACGCCGGAGGATCAGCATTTGTTTCGCCGGTTGCTCGGCGAAGGCGGCGAACTCGGCCTCACATTCTCCTACGCGGTGCAGCAGCAGCCTCGCGGCCTCGCCGATGCCTTCATCGTCGGCCGCGATTTCATCGGCAACGACAATGTCGCGCTGATCCTTGGCGACAACATCTTCTATGGCCACGGCCTGAGCGACAAGCTGAAGCGGGCCGGCGGCAAGACAAAGGGCGCGACGATTTTCGGCTACGCGGTCGGCTCGCCGCAGAATTACGGCGTCGTCGAACTCGACGGCAATGGACGGCCGATCTCGATCGAGGAAAAGCCGGCGCAGCCGAAATCGAATATCGCGGTGACCGGCCTCTATTTCTATGACAATTCGGTTCTCGACATCGCAGCCTCAGTGAAGCCATCGGCGCGGGGTGAGCTCGAGATCACCGACATCAATCGCGCCTATATCGAACGCGGCGAGCTCGCCGTCGAAATGCTCCATCGCGGCTTTGCATGGCTCGATACCGGCACGCATTCGTCGCTGGTCGAGGCCAGCCACTTCGTCCAGATCCTCGAGCAGCGGCAGGGTTTGCGCATTGCCTGCATCGAAGAGGTTGCGCTGCGGATGGGAAACATCACGCTCGACCAGTTCCACCATCTGGCGCAGAGATCGGCGAGGAGCAGCTATGGCGAATATCTGCTCTCGGTCTATCACAGCGTCGCGAAGTCGCAGCGCTAGCCATCCGATATGTCGAGCATGAGCCAGAACCAATCGACGATCTTCGTGACGGGTGGAGCGGGCTTCATCGGGTCCGCCGTCATCCGGCATTTGCTTGGCAACAGTGATGTCTCGATCGTCAACATCGACAAGCTGACCTACGCGTCGAGCCTGGAGTCGATTCCGCGGGCCGCGGCACAATCCGCCCGCTATGCGCTCGCCAGGACCGACATCTGCGACGGCGACGCGCTGCGCGAGCTGTTCGCCAAGCATCGGCCGCAAGGCGTGATCCATCTTGCCGCCGAGAGCCATGTCGACCGCTCGATCGACGGTCCGCAGGAGTTCATCAGGACCAACATCACCGGCACCTTCACGCTGCTGCAGGAAGCGCTGCGCCACTGGCGCGCGCTGACACCGCCGGAGCGCAAGGCGTTTCGCATGCTGCACGTCTCGACCGACGAGGTGTTCGGCTCACTCGGCGCGGACGGCGCTTTCACCGAACAGAGCCCCTACGCGCCGAACTCGCCCTATTCCGCCAGCAAGGCCGCCTCGGATCATCTGGTTCGCGCCTGGTGCGAAACCTATGAATTGCCCTGCCTGGTTTCGAACTGCTCGAACAATTACGGGCCGTATCAGTTTCCGGAGAAGCTGATCCCGCACATGATCATCAAGGCGCTATCCGACGAACCGCTTCCGGTCTATGGCGACGGCCGGCAGGTTCGCGACTGGCTCCATGTCGAGGACCACGCGCGTGCGCTGGTCACGATCCTCCGCCACGGGCGGATCGGCGAGACCTATAATGTCGGCGGCCGCAACGAGCGGACCAATCTTGCAGTCGTCGAGAGCGTGTGCCGGCTGCTCGACCGGCTGCAACCGTCAAGCCAGGGCGACCGCAGCCGGCTGATCTCGTTCGTCGCCGATCGCCCCGGCCATGACCGCCGCTACGCGATCGACGCCTCGAAACTGGAACGCGAACTCGGCTGGACCGCGCAGGAGAATTTCGACAGCGGGCTCGACAAGACCGTCCGCTGGTATCTCGCCAACAAGCCGTGGTGGCAGTCCATCCTGAACTCCGGCTATGACGCCAAACGGCTTGGGCTTTCGGCTCCGGCCTCGCCAGCTACTCGGCCGCTCGGCTAATTATACAGTGGCGGTGATAGATTGTGAGCGCCGCCAAATTCGCAAAGCAGATTGGACTTCAGTAGAGCGTTCCCGCGAGAAAATGAGATGGCCTTATGGACGCGAAATCAGCCGCAAGATTTAAACAGCACAGCGAGCGGGTCATTGAGGAGTTGTCCTTGGCGCTCACGCTCGCTAAAGAAGCCTCTCCAACAGATGAGTTTCTGAGATTGAGGACCTCGGTAGGCGATATCATCGCTCGGGTAGACACCATGCTTCGGGACAATATCTATAAAGATCATCCCGATCTGGATCGCATGAAACACTGACCTGTTAGCGTCTGCTCTGGGTCAAACGGCGACACCCCGGAGTTGCTTGCGCAAGTCTGCCTCACCACCAAAAGCAGACATCTCGCACTTGTGACTCCACGCCCTGCTAGCTTCTGCGGACACCTGTCGCAGCCACAGGCGCGGCCAAAATGAAAAACTCCCGCAACACCCTGTCCTGCCAGCGGCGGTTGATCGGCGATCCCGTGATCAGGAGGCCGAACCAGACCGATCCGAAGACGAAATCCAAAGCCGTCTCGATGTCGAGTTCCTTCCTGATATCGCCGGCATTGGCGGCACGACGCAGCAATTCGCGCCCCCTTGCGAGCCTCGGCTCCACGATCCTCGCCATCAGCACCTGCCGGATTGCCGGATCGGCCTGCGCCTCCATCGCCAGCCCGCGCAGGATAGTGGCCCGCTTCGGATCGAACAGGCGCCGAACGCTCCATTGGACGTAGTCGGTGAAAGCCGCCTTGAAGCCAAGGCCATGCCAACCCTCCGGCTCCTCGGCGACCGAACCGAGGTAAAGATCGACCAGCAGGTCGCCGCGCGATGACCAGCGCCGGTAGACCGACTGCTTGGAAACGCCGGCTTTGGCCGCGACGCCCTCAATGGTGAGCGCAGCGCATCCACTCTCTCCCACCAGCGCTTTGGCAGCTTCGAGAATCTGCCGCTGCATCGCCGGATCGCGCGGCCGGCCGGCACGGCCCGGCTGGGGCGCGGACACTTTCGGTCGAGCCGGCGAGACAATTGACATACGCTACGCTCCGTATTGTAATCGTGATGGCACAGGATATGCTTCTTATAGCGGCTGGGCCGGAAGGTTGAAGCGTCAAATCGGCGAGGCCGGACTGTAGCCGAATATCTGAAGCAGGGACGACGATGGACACGGCGGAAATCGGATTTCTGAGCGCGGTCGAACTCAAGGCGCTCTATGCGGGCGGGCAACTGTCTCCACATGAAGTCGCCGACGCCGTGCTGCGTCGCATCGAAGCGTTCGACCCAGCCCTCAACGCGATGACCATGCTGACGCCGGACCTGGCGCTCAAGGCGGCGCGGGAGGCCGAGGCGGCCTATTCCGGCAAACGCGAGCCGCGCCTGCTCGAAGGCATCCCGGTGACACTGAAGGACATGCACCCGACGGCGGGGCTCACCACCGCGCAGGGCTCCTACGCATCGGCCGACTGGGTTCCGGACGTCGATGCTCCCTGCATCAGCCGTCTTCATGCCGCCGGCGGCATGACCGTGGGGAAGACCGCGGTGCCCGAGTTCGGCTGGAAAGGCGTCAGCCAGAGCCCGCTGACCGGCATCACCCATAATCCGTGGAAGCGTGGCTGCAACGCCGGAGCCTCCTCGGCGGGCGCCGCGGTCGGCGCCGCGGCCGGCTTCGGCCCCCTCCATCTCGGCTCCGATGGCGGCGGATCGGTGCGCATGCCGGCCCATTTTTCCGGCGTTTACGGCTTGAAGCCGACCTACGGCCGCATCCCCTATTGGCCGGTGCCCAACAACGACTACGCGACCCATATGGGCACACTGACGCGCACGGTCGCCGACAGCGCGCTGATGCTGGAAGCGATGGCCGGTCCCCATCCATGGGATCACACCTCCTGCGAGGCGCAGCCGCAGCCTTATTCCCGGCTTCTCGGCGGCGACCTGAAAGGCAAGCGCATCGCGTTCAGTCCTGATCTCGGCCATGCCCGGGTCGATGTCGACGTGGCCGCCCTGGTGGCCAAGGCCGTCGACGCCTTCGCGGAGCTCGGTGCCACCGTCGAACTGGTGACGCCGGACTGGGGGCCGCTTGGCCGCGATCTGGCGCATTTCTTCTGGCCGGCGGGCTATCTCGCCCGCGCCGCCACCTACCTTCCCGACTGGCATGACAAGATGGATCCTGGCCTGGTCGCGATGATGCGCGAGGGCCAGAGCTTCAGCGCCGAGCAGTATCATCTGATGCGGGCCCGCAAGCTCGCCTATTGCGAGGCGATCCATCGCTTCTTCGAGGACTGGGATCTGCTGCTGACGCCT
This sequence comes from Bradyrhizobium sp. LTSP885, assembly GCF_000938305.1. Taxonomy (GTDB): domain Bacteria; phylum Pseudomonadota; class Alphaproteobacteria; order Rhizobiales; family Xanthobacteraceae; genus Bradyrhizobium. The sequence goes on along the minus strand of NZ_JYMT01000010.1, from coordinate 159,609 downwards.
GCGGTCAGCACCGCGGCATTTCCCGCGCATCTGCTGCAGCCGCCATCGTGGCCGCAGCATCCCTGGGATTGGCTGATGTGGGCGCAGTTTTCCTATCCGTTTAATTTCTCCGGCAACCCGGCCGCGAGCGCGCCCTGCGGCTTCAACGACAACGGGCTGCCGGTCGGCCTGCAGATCGTCGGCCGCCGCTTCGACGACCTCGGCGTCCTGCAGGCGTCGGCCGCGTTCGAGCAGGCTCGTCCCTGGCGGCATCACCGGCCATCGCTGTCGACCGAAAACAAAAAGGGTGCAGCATGATCACGCGTCGCAGGTTGATCTCGTCTGCCGCCGGCCTCGCGGCCGGTGCCATTGCCGCGCCGCGCCTGGCGGCCGCGCAGGCAAGCCGCGTGCTGAAGTTCGTGCCACAAGCCGATCTCGCGCTGCTCGATCCGATCCAGTCCACGGGCCTCGTGATCCGGCATCACGCGCTGCTGATTTTCGACACGCTCTATGGGGTCGACGAACAGCTTCGGTCGCATCCGCAGATGGCCGAAGGGCATGTCGTCGAGAATGACGGCCTGCTGTGGCGGATCACGCTGCGCGACGGCCTCCAGTTCCATGACGGGCAGAAGGTCCTCGCGCGCGACGTCGTCGCCAGCATCAAGCGCTGGGGCGTACGCGACCTCTATGGCCAGTCGCTGATGGCTGCGGTGGACGAACTGACCGCCCACTCCGACAGCGAACTGCACTTCCGGCTGAAGCGGCCGTTCCCGCTGTTATCAGACGTGCTCGGAAAGCCCGGCACCAATGTCTGCGCCATCATGCCGGAGCGCCTCGCCCTGACCGATCCGATGCAGCGCATCACCGAAATGGTCGGCAGCGGGCCTTATCGCTACATCGCGGCGGACCGGGTGCCGGGATCGCTGAACGCCTATGAGAAGTTCGCCGGCTACCGTCCGACGCCGAACGGCGAGACCAGCTTCATGTCCGGCCCCAAGGTCGCCTATTTCGACCGCGTCGAATGGCGGACGATACCGGACGCCGCCACGGCCGCAGCGGCGCTCCAGACCGGCGAGGTTGACTGGTGGGAGCAGCCGATCCCCGATCTGCTGCCGGTGTTCGCCGCCAACAAGGACCTCAAGGTCGAGGTGCTCGACCGCTTCGGCGCGATCCCGATGATCCGCTTCAATCATCTGCTGCCGCCGTTCGACAGGCCGGAGATGCGGCGCGCGTTGCTCGGCGCGCTGCGTCAGGACGAGTACATGGTCGCGGTCGCCGGAGAGGACCGGCGCTACTGGCGCGATGGCGTCGGCTTCTTCACTCCGGGCTCGCCGATGGCGAACGATGTCGGCATGGACGCCCTTCCCGCCGCCAAGGACTTCGACAAGGTGAAGGCTGCGCTGAAGGCGGCGGGATATGCCGGCGAACGCATCGTGTTTCCGGTTCCAACGGACTTTCCCGCACTCAACGCCATGAGCGAGGTCGCCGGCGACATGCTCAGGCGAGCCGGCATCAATCTCGACTATCAGGCGCTCGACTGGGCCACGGTGCTCCAGCGCGTCGCCTCGCAGCAGCCGATCGACAAGGGCGGCTGGAACATCTGGTGCAATTATTCGACCGGCGTCAGCGCCGTGAACCCCGCTGCTCACACTTATTTGCGAGGTACGGGCAAGACGGCGACGTTCGGTTGGCCATCAAGCCAGAGTCTCGAAGACTTGCGCAGCCAATGGTTCGCCGCGCCGGACGAGGCCTCGCGACAGGAGATCTGCCGGCAAATGCAGCGTCAGGCTTTCCAGGAGCTGCCCTATCTGCCGCTCGGCGTCTTCTACCAGCCGACGGCCTACCGAACCAATCTGACAGGAATGCTGAAGGGTTTTCCGCTGTTCTACAATGTCAGGCGCGTCTGAGCCGCCTCAACACCGCACGATCAGGCTGCGGGCCTCGTTCGAGGCTCCGGTTCGGGAGCTTGAAGCACGCCTGTTCGGAGGTTCGCAACGTCGAACTGGCAGGTCCGAGAGCCGAACCGAACCGCTCATTCATTTCGGCGGCGCGACGCATTGCGCGGCGAACGTGTAGTTCGCGCTGAGGTCGACGCCGCTCGGCAAGCCTGACGTATCGATCGGGCCTTTTGGTCCTTTTGTGACGTTGAACAGAAGGACCGTGCCGCTCGACGCTCCTGAACACTTGGGCGTGTGCTTGGATCCCTCGAAAGAAATGAGAAACTTCTTATTTTCCGGAACGCTGAGCGTGTAGGAGCACTTGCCGCTCGATAGTTTTCCAGAAAGCTCCGCCGATGTGATCTTGTTTCCGAGGTTGGCGCACAGCGCACCCGCCGCGCAGCTCGGCACGTCGAAGGCGGCGATCGAATAATCATCGCACACCAAGCTGGACGTGACCCCCGATATCGTCTTGGGCGCGGAGGCCTCGCCCGTCATCGTTGCCGTCCCCGCAAGAGCAGCGGCGACGGAACCGAGCACAATCGGAAGCGCAAGAACCAAGGCCATGGATCGCATTTCGCTCTCCCTCTTTCGCTCAAACGAGCACATCACCACGGCGCGAACCTAGCAGGTCACTCGCGCAAAGGATGTAATCTGGTTCACATGCCTTTCTTTCTAACGAGGGCGTCTCTTTTGCCCGTCCGCACACGATGAAAAGACCAGCGGCAGGGTTTGGTGGTAGCGCCCGGCTCTGCCGTTCGTCGCGGGTCTCGGCCGCGGCTGGGGCACTATTGCAGGCCGAATGACAGGCGTTACACCCAGAAGAACGCGAACCAGAGGACGCCGAGGATCAGGACTGCGAGCCCCGTCGAGGCTACGAGAAGGGCAAGCACCGAAGGGCCCGGCTCGGCCTGGCGCGCTTCGGTCGGGGTTTCGACGATCTGACCATGTCGTTCCGTTGCCATCGCGACCTCTCTGCTTAAGTGCCTGTAATTTCCGGCAATTGCCGTCCATGCGAGAGGCCAACGCATCATGCGGAACGATGTTCCGAACTCACAGCCGCCCGCGGGCGTGGCCAGCCGACCGCGTCAAACGGGCGCAGGCCGAAACCACGGTTAACGGCGTTGCGAGATTTGGCGACCCATAATGTTTCAAACCGGGGTTCCCGGTGTTATCCTTCTTCGTTCCGTCGGTTGCGTAATCGGAGTTTGCCATGGCCCCCCGCGCCAACTGGAAAGGCTTCCTGCGCCTTTCGCTTGTGACCTGCCCGGTTGCCCTGTACCCGGCGACGTCGGATACCGAAAAGGTTTCCTTCAACCAGATCAACCGCAAGACCGGCCACCGCATCAAATACGCCAAGGTCGACGCGGAGACCGGTGAAGAGGTGTCCACCGAGGACATCATGAAGGGCTACAAGGTCGACACCGACACCTATATCGAGGTCACCAAGGACGAGCTCGACGACATCGCGCTGGATTCAACGCGCACCATCGAGATCGACGAATTCGTCCCCCGGTCCGATATCGACAGCCGCTATCTGATCCGCCCCTATTATCTCGTGCCCGACGGCAAGGTCGGCCATGACGCTTTCGCGGTGATCCGCGAAACCATCCGCAGCCTCGACAAGGTCGCGATCGGCCGCGTGGTGCTGACCAACCGCGAGCACATCATTGCGCTCGAGCCGCTCGACAACGGGCTGATGGGCACGCTGTTGCGCTACCCCTACGAGGTGCGCAGCGAGAAGGACTATTTCGACGACATCCAGGACGTGAAGATCACCAAGGACATGCTGGATCTCGCCAAGCATATCGTCGAGCAGAAATCCGCCGAGTTCGATCCGGAGGACTTCGAGGATCGCTACGAGCAGGCGCTGATCGACCTGATCAACCAGAAGCGCAACGGCATCAAGATCACAAAGCCGGCGGCGAAGGCGAGCGGCAACGTCATCAATTTGATGGACGCGCTGAAGAAGAGCCTCGCCAACGAGAAGCAGGCTTCACCTGTCGCGAAAGCCGAGGGTAAGGCAAAGGGCAAGAAGCCGAAGAAGCGGATCGAGGGCCAGCGCGAGATGCTGCTGCCGATCTCGGGCAGCGGAAAGCGCGAGCCCAAGGAAGCAGCCCGGCCCGAACCGAAGAAGGCCGAGAAGCCGGCGCGCGCGCAGGCCACCGGGCGGGCCAAGAAGGCCGGCTGATCGGATGCTTGCGGCGG
>NZ_JYMT01000010.1:45721-155474 GCF_000938305.1 Bradyrhizobium sp. LTSP885 | reverse complement strand
CCCGCCGTATTTGAGATGCCCTGGTCGACGCCCTTCGACGAACCGATCGCACTCCGCCGCAGTGGCCAGTTGGTGACGCTGCAGCAGGCCGCCGACTACATCATGAAATTGCCTGATAAGACCCAGCAGGAGCAACGCTGGCAGGTCGCGGTCGAGCATTTGATCAACGCGGCGGAAACCGGCGGCGGCTGGCTGATGTTTGCGCGGATCGCGATGCTGCGCGCGCTGAACGGCGATGGCGGAGAAAGCTAAGGGCGGCGCTACTTCAGCGAGGTGCTGACGGACGCGAAGCGCGCGCTGAGATTGGTGCCGATACCGCCGACGGCATAAACGATGATAATGCTGAGCCCGCCGCCGATGATGGCGTATTCGAGAGCCGTCGTCCCGGATTCATCGCGGAAAAATCTTGCCAGCAACGAACGCATTGAAAGCTCCTGTCGACGCCTGCAGATACTCTCCCGCGCCGTGAAATTACGCCAGCAAAACTAGGACACATTGGTTGACGCCGCGTTGACGGACAGCATGAACGGTCGCTTAAAGGTTGCACGGGATTTTCGTCTATTCCGGACCGCGTCATGCCGCCCCTCGCCGGCCGGCTGGCCCTCTCTTGCCCGCAAACGCATATCAGGACTACCTGATCCGGGCGCAGGTGCGCTTTACCGCCCTCTCAAATCCTGTTCCTCTACCCCCGGGACGACAACGAGGCTGGACCAAACCGGCCAAACCCAAGGGGAGAGACCGCCATGAAGCTCGGCACCGCGATCGCGGAAATCATGAAGCGCGAGGGCATTGAGATCCTCTGCGGCTATCCGGTCAACCACCTGATCGAATACGCCGCCAATGCCGACATCCGCCCGGTGATGGTGCGCCAGGAGCGCATCGGCATCCACATGGCGGACGCGATCTCCCGCGTCACCTCGGGACAAACCATCGGCGCGTTCTGCATGCAGCATGGCCCGGGCGCCGAGAACGCCATGGGCGGCGTCGCGCAGTGCTATGGCGAGTCGGTGCCCGTTTTGGTGCTGCCGATGGGCTATGCGCGGCGGCTCGCCAATATCGACCCGAACTTCAATTCCACCCAGGCGATGAAGGCGTTCTCGAAATCCTCGGAACCGATCAATATCGCAGCCGAGGTCTGCAACATCTTCCGGCGTGCCTTTACAAAACTGAAGAACGGCCGCGGCGGCCCTGTCATCGTCGAAATCCCCGCCGACATGTGGAACGAGGAAGTCGCGGAGCCCCTGAACTACACGCCGGTGCTGCGCACCCGCTACGGCGCCGACCCCGTTCACGTCAAGGAGGCCGCCGCCCTGCTCGTGAATGCAAAACGGCCGGTGATCTATGCCGGCCAGGGCGTGCATTACGCAAAAGCCTGGCCGCAGCTGAAGCGCCTCGCCGAGCGGCTTGCGATTCCCGTCACGTCAAGCCTCGGTGGCAAATCGTCGTTCCCCGAGACCCATCCGCTGTCACTCGGCTCCGGCGGCCTTGCGGTGCCGCGCGCGGTGCCGAAATTCTTGGGCGAGGCCGACGTGATCTTCGGCATCGGCTGCTCCTTCACCGAGACCTCGTTCGGGATCGCGATGCCGAAGGGCAAGACCATCATCCATTCGACGCTCGATCCGAACCACATCAACAAGGATGTCGAGGTCCAGATCGCTCTCGTCGGCGACGCCGGCCTGGTGCTCGACGCGCTGCTGGAGGAGATCGGCAAGACGGTAACGTCGGACCGCAACGCCAGCGCGGTCGCGGAAGAAATCGCGGCCTCCCACAAGGAATGGCTTGCGAAGTGGATGCCGAAGCTGACGCACAATGACGCGCCGCTCAATCCCTATCGCGTGCTGTGGGACCTCCAGCACACCGTCGACGTCAGCAACACCATCATCACCCATGATGCCGGCAGCCCGCGCGACCAGCTCTCGCCGTTCTGGAAGTCGGTCGAGCCGCTGTCCTATATCGGCTGGGGCAAGACCACACAGCTCGGCTACGGCCTGGGGCTTGCCATGGGCGCCAAGCTGGCAAAGCCCGACAAGCTCTGCATCAATGTCTGGGGCGATGCCGCGATCGGCTTCACGGGGATGGATTTCGAGACCGCGGTGCGCGAGCGGATTCCGATCATGTCGATCCTGCTGAATAATTTTTCGATGGCGATCGAATTGAAGGTGATGCCGATCTCGACCGAGAAGTATCGCTCGACCGACATCTCCGGCGACTACGCCGCAATGGCCCGCGCCTTCGGCGGTTATGGTGAGCGCGTGACGAAACCCGAAGACATCATCCCCGCCATCAAGCGCGGGATCCAGAAGACCAAGGAAGGCGTGCCGGTGCTGCTGGAATTCATCACCAGCAAGGAGACCGAAGTCTCGCGGCCGGGCACCTGAGGGGTTACGCAGCTGACAGCCCTGCCCTCACCCACTTGATTTGACCTCGCGTGAGCGCGCAAGCTGCCTCCAACGAAAGCCGGAGGGAGACATGGCGCGTGTCCTTGTGCTGGGTGCCGGCTTTGCCGGGCTGTGGGCCGCACTCGGCGCGGCGCGCAAGCGCGACGAGATCGGCACGCGGGCTGATGACACCGACATTCTCGTCGTCGACCGCAACGCCTATCACAACATCCGGGTTCGCAATTACGAGGTCGACCTCAGCGACGTCGCGCTTCCGCTCGATGGCCTGCTCGATCCGGTCGGCGTCAGGCACATGGTCGCTGACATCGAGGCGATCGATCCGGCGAAGCGGCAGGTCAAGGTCGGGACAGGCGCCGGCAAGGAAGTCCTGGGCTACGATCGGCTGGTGCTGACGACGGGCAGCGAATTGGTCCGCCCTGCAATCCCCGGTCTTGCCGCCCACGGCTTCGATGTCGACACCTATGCCGCGGCCATCGAGCTCGACGCGCATCTCGCGGCACTCGGCAAGCAGCAACCGTCAGAGGAACGTTCGACGGTGGTGGTCGTGGGCGCCGGCTTCACCGGGATCGAGGTTGCGACCGAGATGCCGGACAAGCTCGCACGGGCCGGCATCACCGGTGACCGCCGCATCATTCTCGTCGATCCCAATCCGGTGGTCGGCACGACCTTCGGCGCGCACGGGCGTCCTGTCATCAACGAGGCGCTGTCGGCGCTGGGCGTCGCGACCCGGCTGAATGCCAAAGTGAGCGCCATCGACGCCACCACCATCACGCTAGGCTCCGGCGAAATCATTCCGACGCAGACCGTGGTCTGGTGCGCCGGCATGCGCGCCAGCCCGCTCGCTGCGAGTCTGCCGATCGCACGCGATAGCCTCGGCCGCCTGACGGTCGACCACTTCATGCGCGCCGACGGCCTCGCGGGCGTGTTTGCCGCCGGCGACGTCGCCTCCTGCCTGATCGACGGCCAGCATGCGACCGTGATGTCCTGCCAGTTCGCCCGGCCGATGGGGCGGTTCGCCGGACATAACGTGATTGCTGATATCTTCGACGAGCCGCTGCTGCCGCTCACCATCGACTGGTATGTGACGGTGCTCGATCTCGGCGCCTCGGGAGCGCTCTATACCACCGGCTGGGACCGCGAGGTCCGAACCACCGGCGCTGCCGCAAAGCTCACCAAGCAGACCATCAATCGTGAGCGCATCTATCCGCCGCGCAGTGCCGACCGCACCGAGCTTCTTGCTGCCGCCGCACCCACGATCCAGGCGCCGCCGCCAACGCGCACGCAATCGAACGAAAATCTATCCGTCGTCATTGCGAGGAGCGAAGCGACGAAGCAATCCATGCCTCCGCAAGTTGAGAAATGGATTGCTTCGCTTCGCTCGCAATGACGGCGAGGCCTTTTCCTTACTGCGACAGCTTCACGAAATCCGGAAACTTCAGCTTGCCTTCGGCGATCGCCTTCGGCCAGACCGTGATCTGCTTGCCGTTCTGCCACTGGAACACCAGGCCGGTCACGCTGCCGGGGCCGGACTTGATGCCGTGGGTGAATTCGTCGTCCTTGCCGTAGAACTGGATCTTGCCGATCGTGCCTTCGAAGTCGGTCTTCTCGAGTTCAGTGACCATCTTGTCCGGATCGGTCGAGCCGGCGCGCTGGATCGCCTCCGCGATGATGTAGACCTCGTCATAGGCGGTGTAGCCGGTATAGGCCGGCGGCGTGCCGTACTTCGCCTTGAAGGCCGCGGCGAACGGTTTGGTCTTCGGCGTCACCGCGACATCGGGCGTCGCCACTGCGAGCGAAGGCACGCCATCGGCCGCGCCGTTGGTGTCGCCCCAGAACGTCGGGCTCAGCGCCTGCGCGCTGATGCCGAACATCGGGATCGGCACCTGCTGGTTCTTCCACTGCACCGTCGGCTGCACGCCGACATGGGAGATGCCGGTGACGATCACGTCGGGCTTCTTGCTCTCCATGTTATTGAAGATCGGCGTGAAGTCGGTGGTATCAGGCGAGAAGCGCACGTGTTCGACCACCTTCAACCCGGCCTTGGGCAGGCAGGCCTCGTAGCCGATGTCGAGCGGCTTGGTCCAGGCCGCGTCCTCGCTCATGATTGCCGCGGTCTTGAACTTGAGCTGGTCGACCAAGAGCTCCTTGGCGGCGTCACAGACGATCTGCGCCTGGGCAGCCGAGGTCAAATAGCCGTGGAAGGTGTACTTGTTCTTCTCGTAGTCGTTGTGGATCGCCTTGGTGATCTCATTCGATGCCGCGCCGGGGGTGATCAGCGGCATCTTGAGCCGCGCCGCCCACGGCTCGAGCGCCAGCACCACCTCGCTGATATAGCTCGCGATCACGGCGGACACCTTGTCCTCGCTGACCGCGCGCTGGAACGCGCGCACCGAATCCGCCGACGAACTCTTGTTGTCGTAGCTGACGATCTCGATCTTGCGGCCCATCACGCCGCCCTTGGCGTTGATCTCGTCGGCCGCGATCTGCGCGCCGCCCGGCGTCGCGGCACCCGCAATCGACTGCACCTCGGCGATGACGCCGATCTTGATCGGATCGTTGGATTGCGCGTAGGCGGGCGCTGCAAGGCAGAGCGCGAGCGCTGAGGCGAGCGGGAACAGGCTCGCACGGCTACCATTCGAAGTTCGTGACATGATGATCTCCCTTTCCTTGCTTTGTTATTGTCGACATCGTTATCTGATCGAGAACTACAGGAAGTCCTTGCCGGCCTCCGCAGCGAACCGGCCGGGATCGCCCTCCCAGACGATCCGCGCGTGCTCCAGCACATAGACGCGGTCGGCATGGGGAAGCGCGAAGGTCACGTTCTGCTCGCCGAGCAGTACCGTGATCTTGGTGGTCTGGCGCAATCGCTCCAGCGCCTTTGACAACAGTTCGAGGATGACGGGCGCCAGACCCAGCGTCGGCTCGTCCAGAATCAGGATCTGCGGCTGCATCATCAGCGCGCGGCCGATTGCCAGCATCTGCTGCTCGCCGCCGGACAGCGTCTGCGCCATCTGGCCCTGACGCTCTTTGAGGATCGGAAACAGCTCGAACAGCCAGGCGAGCTGCTTGGCCCTCGCCTCGTCGGTCAGATGCTGGCCGCCGAGGTCGAGATTTTCGCGCACCGACATCTCGCCGAACAATTCGCGCGATTCCGGGCACTGCACGAGCCCTGAGCGGGCGATCTTCGCCGGACCTATCCCGCGCAGCTTCTCGCCGCCGCGGATGATATCGCCGGTGTAGGGCAGGAAACCCGAGATGGTGTTGAACAGCGTGGTCTTGCCGGCGCCGTTGAGGCCGACGATGGAGACGAACTCGCCCTCATGGACGTGGATCGAGACGTTCTCCAGCGCCTGCGCCTTGCCGTAATGCACGCTGACATTCTCGACCTGCAACAGCGGCACCTTGTCCTTGAAGCTGGTTTCGGGCCGCGCATGGGTCTCGATCGCGCCGCCGAGATAGACCCGCCGCACGGTCTCATTCTTCATCACGTCCTCGGCGCGGCCGGTCGTGATCTCCTCGCCCAGATACATCGCCAGCACCCGGTCGACCAATGCGGCGACGCTCTTGACGTTGTGATCGACCAGCATCACCGCGCGTCCCTCGTCGCGGAAGCTGCGGATCAGCGCGGAGAAGCCGCCGACCTCGCCGCTGGTCAAGCCGGCAAACGGCTCGTCGACCAGCACCACTTTTGGGTCACGCGCGATCGCCTTCGCCAATTCCAGCCGCCGCAAATCGGCAAACGGCAGCGTCGGCGGACGGCGGTCCATCACGGCGCCCAGGCCGACGCGATCGGCGATCCATTTGGCGCGCTCGTTGAGCGCCTTGTCGGGAAACAGCATGAACAGGCTGTCGGGCAACAGCGCGACCATGATGTTCTCGAGCACGGTCTGCCGGTTCAGCGGCCGCGAGTGCTGGAACACCATGCCAAAACCCTTGCGCGCGATCTTGTGCGCAGGCAGGCCGGCGACGTTCTCGCCCTCGAAGATCACCTCGCCGGAGGTCGGGCGCTCGATGCCCATCACGCTCTTCATCGCCGTCGACTTGCCCGATCCGTTCGGCCCGATCAGGCCGAGGATCTCGCCGGGGCGCACCTCGAAGCTCAAATTCTTCACGGCGGTCAGGCCGCCGAATCTTTTGGTGAGTCCGCGAACCCTGAGAACGGGAGTGGTGGTGACAGTCTGATCCATTACGAGCGCGCCTCACGTGACAAGGCCGCTCCGAGGAAACCGCCGGGGAAGAACAGCACGACGAGCAGCGCGACGGCCGAGACGATGAAGGTCGCGAGCTCGCCGGTCGGGCGCAGGAATTCGCCTGCGACGATCAGGAAGATCGCACCCAGCGCCGCCCCCAGCACGGTGCGCCGGCCACCGAGCACGGCTGCGACGATGACGTTCACGCCGACCGCGACGTCGACCACGGTGCCGACCGACGCGGTGCCGAAGTAGAACACCAGCAGCGCCCCTGAGAGCCCGGAGAAGAACGCGCTGACGATGAACGCCGCGAGCTTGTGTTTGACGATGTTGAAGCCGAGCGCGCCGGCCTGCACCGGATCCTGCCCGCTGGCCTGCAGCACGAGGCCGACTGGCGATTGCGACAGGCCGTACAGGATCGCGGCGCTGATGGTCATGAAGCCGAGCGCAATCCAGTAGTTCGCGCCGGCGTTGATGGTGATGACATCGGGAATGGTGAGGCCGATCTCGCCGCCGGTGAGATCGGCGAACACCACGATGAAGTTCTGCAGCATCAGCACCGCGACCAGCGTGGTCAGGCCGAAATAAGGTCCCCTCACCCGCAGCGCCGGCAGCGCCAGCACGAAGCCTGCGACGACAGAGGCCAGCGCACCGAGCACGATGCAGAGATACACCGACCAGCCGAATTGGGCGTTGAGGATGCCGGCGGTATAGGCGCCGACCCCGATCAGGAAGGTCGGGCCGAAATTGACCTCGCCGGCGAATCCGAACAGCAGGTCCCAGGCCATCGCGAACACGCCGAAGTAAAAGGCGACGGTGAGAAGCCCCAGGATATAGCCCGAGACGTACAACGGCAGCGTGGCCGCAATGACCACGCAGGCCAGCGAAATGAAGAACAGCCGCGACGTGAAGAACCCAGCCATCTCAGCGCCTCCCCAACAGGCCTTGAGGCCGGATATACATCACGATGACCAGCAGCAGCAGCGCCGGAATGGTGCGGTAGGCCGGCGAGACCAGGTACGCCGTCAAGGTCTCGAGATAGCCGACGACGAAGGCCGCGATCAGCGAGCCGGAGACGCTGCCGAGGCCGCCGAGCACCACGATCGAGAACGCGCTCGCCGTCAGCGGCCCGACGCTGTAAGAGCTGACGCCCAGGAACATGCCGAGCAGCACGCCGGCGATACCGGCAAGGGTGCCGTAGATCCCCCACACCACGACATAGATGCGGTTAAGCTCGAGCCCGAGCAGCGTGACGCCGCGCGGGTTCATCGACGCCGCCAGCACCGCCTTGCCGGTGCGGGTGCGGTTCACCAGCAGCCACAGCAGGCCAATGACGAGGCAGCACACGATCGCGGTGAAGATCTCGTTCCGCGGCGTGCGAACGCCCACGATATTGACGACGCCTTCGACGATCGGCAGCACCGTCTTGGCATTGTTGGTGAAGAAGTAGGCGATCAGTTCCTGGATCATGATCCCCCACAGCAAGGTGCCGGTGAGAACGAAGATTTCCTTCTCCTCGTTGGGGATCCGCCGGGAATTCTGGATCGGCTTCACGACCGCGAAATAGGTCGCGAATGCCATGATCAGCGCGACGGCGACGCCGACCAGCGCGCCGGAATAGGTGTCGAGGTGCAGCACGCTGGCCGCGGCCCAGGCCGCGACCGCTGCGGCCACCATGATGGCACCGTGGGAGAGATTGAGGACACCCGAGACACCGAAGATCAGGGTGAAGCCGGTGGCGCCGAGGGCGTAGAGCGCGCTGATGGCGAAGCCATCGATCAGGATTTGTAACGCAAGCATGTATGACTGGCCGCGGCAGCAGGGCTGCCTGTTGTGGAGGACATCGCAGTGAAGAAAAATGCTCCCGGGAAAAGCCCGGGAGCATTTTCGTCAGCTAGTTCGAGGTGACCTTGACGAAGGCGGGGAACTTGAGCTCGCTCTTGGCGACCTCCTTGGGCCAGACCGCGACCTGCTTGCCACCCTGCCACTGCAGCATCAGCCCGGTGATCAGGCCCTTGCCGTACTTGATCGAATGGGTGAACGGATCGTCCTTGCCGTAGAACTGGATGCGCCCGATGGTGCCTTCCCAATCGGTCTTCTCCAGCGCGTCGACCAGCTTGTCGGCGTCGACAGAGCCGGCACGCTTCACCGCATCGGCGATGTAATAGACCTCGTCATAGGAGGTATAGCCCGCGTAAGACGGATAGTTGCCGTAGCGCTTCTTGAAGTCTTCGGCGAACGGAACCGACTTCGGCGTCACCGCGACGTTCGGACCCGACACGCCCTGATAGAGCACGCCTTCCGCGGCGTCGTTGGTGTCCTTGCCGAAGGTCTCGTTGGTCGCCTGCGAGGAGATGCCGAACATCGGGATCGGCACCTGCTGGTTCTTCCACTGCACCGTCGGCTGCACGCCGACATGCGAAATGCCGGTGATGATGACGTCAGGCTTGGTGCCCTCGATCTTGTTGAAGATCGGCGTGAAGTCGGTGGTGTCAGGCGAGAAGCGGATGTGATCGAGCATCTTGAGGCCGATCTTGGGCAGGCACTCCTCGTAGCCGACGTCGAGCGGCTTGGTCCAGGCGGCGTCCTCGCTCATGACGACCGCTGACGTCATGTGCTTCTGTTCGACCAGCAGCTCCTTGGCGGCGTCGCAGACCGACAGCGCCAGCGCCGCCGAAGTCAGGTAGCCGTGGAAGGTGTACTTGTTCTTGTCATAGTCGGCGTGGACGCTCTTGCTGATCTCGTTGGAGGCCGCACCCGGCGTGACGAACGGCGTCTTCAGGCGCGAGGCCCAGGGTTCGAGCGCCAGCACCACCTCGCTGATGTAGCTTGCGATGACGATGTTGACCTTGTCTTCGTTGACCGCGCGCTGAAACGCGCGCACCGAATCGGCCGAGGACGAGTGATTGTCGTAAGAGACGATCTCGATCTTGCGGCCGTCGATGCCGCCCTTGGCGTTGATCTCGTCGGCGGCCATCTGAGCCGCCTGCGGGATCGACGCACCGGCAATCGCCTGCGCCTCGGCGATCACGCCGATCTTGAGGGTGTCGGCGGCCAGCGCTCCGGTCGGAGCTGCCGCGACCAGCCCCAGGGCTGCGACTCCGGCGAGATGCTGCATCGCATGAAAAGGCACGCGGGATGATCTTTTCACTCTGTTTCACTCCTCGTTTGTCGGCTGCTTCGAGCTCTTGCGCCGCGACTATAGCCGCGACAAAACGCGCAGCAAGTGAAACCGCGCGCAGAGCGCCATGCGAGGAGGCAACTAAAGTAGTGGGTAAAGACTAGGCAGACTTGATGGGCGGACGAGCGAAGCGTCGTTCAACGCAGTCCGTAGGATGGGTAGAGCGGAGCGAAACCCATCATTCATCCCCGCGGCGACATCGATGGGTTTCGCTCCGCTCTACCCATCCTACGATCTCTGAATAGCCGTCGGGACCCCAATCACTGATTTGCCCGACATGGTAAGCCCTCGCGATAAAACTATTTCGGTTATACGCATTTAAAATCAGTGTATGCAAAGCTCGGACAAATCATGTCGCGAGAACGAGAATGTGTGAGTCGCAATCCGCGCAACACTCTCGCTGTCGTCCCTGCGAAAGCAGGGACCCATAACCACCTATGTCGATTATTGCGCGACGCTGGAACGACGAGTCCCGCCTACAAAGTCCGCCGCGGAGTATGGATCCCTGCTTTCGCAGGGACGACACTGTGGGTGCGGCGGGCGACCGCCCTACTCAGCCATCTCCACCTGCGGCGTAACCGAGGGACCAGCCAGTGGCCGCTCCTCCATCGCGATCAGGCAGAGTGCTGCGGTGGTCATCAGCGCGGTGGCGGCGCCGAAGACGTAGCGGAATGCGTGCCGCATGTCGTCGGCTGGGATCATGGGGACTGCACCGGCGCCGTGATGCTCGCCGGCGAGCGGAACGTCGACGCCGAGCGCGATCAGCAGTATCGCCGCGAACGCTGCGACGGTGAACGATGACATCAGCGAGCGGAAGAAATTCATCGCGCCGGTGATGGTGCCGACCTGCGGCCGGGCAACCGAATTCTGCAGCGAAACCACGCAGACCGGGAAGGTCGTGCCGAGCCCGAGTGCGAACGCCGCCATCAGCGTCAGCAGGCCCCACAGCGGCAGCGTGGTGAGCGTGAGGCCCAGCGCACACAACGCGGCCCAGGACGTGCCGATGATGGCGACGCGCTTGTAGTGCTTGGCGCGCGCCATGGTGCGGCCGGCAATCGCCGCACCACAGGTCGAGACCGCCGCGAGCGGGATCAATGCCAGCCCCGCCTCGCTGGCGCTGAGGTGATAGACCGACTCGTAATAAAGCGGGAGCTGCACGGTGAGGCCGGTGATCGCACCGAGCCCGCAGCCGCCAGCCGTCAGCGCGAACGGCGCAACCGATCCCGTCAGCAGCTTCAGCGGCAGGAACGGCTCATCGGCGCGGCGCGCGTGCCAGACGAAAGTGACCGCGAGTACGACAGCCGCGCCAATCATCGACAGCACGGTCGGCGACAGCCAGGGATAGCGCGAGCCGCCCCAGGTCAGCACCAGCATGAACACGACGGCGGAGGCCATCAGCAGCACGCCGCCGAGCCAGTCGACATTGCGCTTGCAGTGGAACACCGGGATCTTCTTCATCTTCGGCAGCAGCAGCGCAAGCGCCGCGGCCGTGAGCGGCAGGTTGATCCAGAAGATCATCGACCAATGCAGATGCTCGGCGAACACGCCACCGATCACCGGCCCGAGAATGCCGCCGGCCATCCAGACGCTGGAGAAATAGGCCTGGTAGCGGCCGCGTTCGCGTGGCGACACCACGTCGGAGATCACGGTCTGGACGACGGGCATGATGCCGCCGCCGCCAAGCCCCTGCAGGCCGCGGGCGAGGATCAGCATGGTCATGCTGGGCGCGATCGCGCACAGCACCGAGCCGACCACGAACAGGCTGAGCGAGGTGATGATCATGACGCGGCGGCCATAGATGTCGCTCAGCGTGCCGAACACCGGCGCCACGGCGGTGGACGCCAGGAGATAGGCCGTGATCACCCAGGAGAGGTTGGTGACGTCGTGGAACTGGCGGCCGATGGTCGGCAGCGCGGTTGCGACGATGGTCTGGTCGAGCGCCGCCAGGAACATCGTCAGCATCAGGCTGATCACGATGGTGCGGACTTCGTCGTGATTGAGCGACACCGGCGGCGCGATCGGCGGCGCATCGCCGACTTCGATCACCTCGCTCGGCAGACGGTTCAACTCGTCGGCAATGTCGTCAGGCAATGTCTGTTGGTCGGCAGGAAAACGGCTCTGCCGTTCATACTTGTTCATTTGAGGCGAAATGCTGCTGCGCGGGCTGATCCCGCGATGGAATCATTCTCTGTTTTGCAATTTAGACAGCAACAGGATGCTGAGGCAGGCCCCTCGGCGCATGGGTGCATCCCACCGGGATATTCTCGCGATGACGTGATCGAGACAGGCGCCAGGACAGGTGCCAAGACTGGCGCCAAGACAGCCGCAACGACAGGCCTTTCGGCGTCACGTCCCGGAGATCTTCTTGGTCACCTTGGGCCGCTTCTTCAGCTGTGCCTGCTTTGGCAGCAGCGCCGGCCAGCGCACGATGTGATCCTCGAGATCGGCATCGTTGACGTCGAGCTCGGTGCCCTGCACCCGGCCGCGCACCGACACCCCGGCTTCATGAACGGTGTTGGGGTCGCCGGAGATCAGGGGGTGCCACCAATAGAGGTCCCGCCCCTCGGCCACCAGGCGATAGCCGCAGCTCGGCGGCAGCCAGTTCAGGGTGCGGACGTTCTCGGGCGTCAGGCGGACGCAATCCGGAACCTTGTCGGAGCGGTTCGGATAGTCCTTGCAGGCGCACAGGCCGGCATCGAGCAGTTTGCAGGAAATATGGGTGAAATAGATCTTGCCGGTGTCCTCGTCCTCGAGCTTCTCCAGGCAGCAGCGTGCGCAGCCGTCACACAGGCTCTCCCATTCGACGCTGGACATCTCCTCCAACGTCTTGGTTTTCCAGAAGAAACCCTCCTGGTCCGACGGGCGCTTGGGCGGTACGGTCATGATTCCCTTAAGACAACGATGTGGTTCTTCTTGGGATGCCGTGGGAGGCCGCGCAAGGGGGTGGTTTTGCGGGGCCGAAAAAGGCCGTGGGCGAAATTAGCCCTCTCATTAAATTCACAAGCCGCGCCATTGGTTTATGGCTCCCGCTCGGATAGAACAGCGACCCGAGTCCCCCATGACGCAAAAGCGCCTTGGGTTTGCTGCAACATCCTAGCAAGACGCTCGCTGGTGCCCGTTAGGGCGCTTGCAGCGCTGTCGAACTGATCAAGGGCCCAGGTAAGTCCCCAAGTGCGCCAGATCCTACCGCCGCATTGGACGCAGAACGTCCGGAACTTCTTTCTGGACCTCGATGCGCGTATCGACTCGACGCTGTTCTCGTCGGGCAAGGGCCTGCGCGAGCTCTACGAGCGCTATTCCACCTTCATGGACCGCTTCTATGTCGGCCGCTGGAAGCGCTGGGTGTTCATCGAGCCGCTGTCGGAAGCCGCCACCATCGGGCTCGGCGGCATGATCCTGATGCTGACGCTCGCGATCCCCGCCTTCCGCGAGACTGCCGACGAAGACTGGCTGAAGAAGTCCGATCTCGCGGTGACCTTCCTCGACCGCTACGGCACCCCGATCGGCAGCCGCGGCATCAAGCATAACGACTCGATCCCGCTGGAGGACTTTCCGGACAATCTGATCAAGGCGACGCTCGCGACCGAAGACCGTCGCTTCTACGACCATTTCGGCATCGACTTTCCCGGCCTGGCGCGCGCGCTCGTCACCAATGCGCAGGCCGGCGGCGTCCGCCAGGGCGGTTCGTCGATCACCCAGCAGCTCGCCAAGAACCTGTTCCTCAACAACGAGCGCACCATCGAACGCAAGGTGAAGGAAGCCTTCCTCGCGATCTGGCTGGAGACGCGCCTCACCAAGAACGAGATCCTCAAGCTCTATCTCGACCGCGCCTATATGGGCGGCGGCACCTTCGGCGTCGACGGCGCGGCGCACTTCTACTTCAACAAATCGGTCCGCGACGTGAACCTCTCCGAGGCCGCGATGCTCGCCGGCCTGTTCAAGGCGCCGACCAAATACGCTCCGCACATCAATCTGCCCGCCGCACGCGCGCGCGCCAACGTCGTGCTCGACAATCTGGTCGATGCCGGCTTCATGACCGAGGGCCAGGTGTTCGGCGCCCGCCGCAATCCCGCGGTCGCGGTCGACCGGCGCGACGAGAACTCGCCGAACTACTATCTCGATTATGCCTTCGACGAGATGCGCAAGCTCGTCGACACCTTCCCGAAATCCTATAACGAGCGCGTCTTCGTGGTCCGCACCTCGATCGACATGAACGTGCAGCACGCGGCCGAGGACGCCATCGAGAACCAGCTCCGCCAGTTCGGGCGCGATTATCACGCGACCCAGGCGGCGACCGTGGTGTCCGATCTCGACGGCGGCATCCGCGCCATGGTCGGCGGACGCGACTATGGCGCAAGCCAGTTCAACCGCGCCGTCGACGCCTATCGCCAGCCCGGTTCGTCGTTCAAGCCCTACGTCTACACCACGGCGCTGCTGAACGGCTTCACGCCGTTGTCGAAGGTCGTCGACGGCCCGATCTGCATCGGCAATTGGTGCCCGCAGAATTATGGCCACTCCTACTCCGGCCTGATCACGCTGACGCAGGCGATCACGAACTCGATCAACGTCATCCCGGTGAAGCTGTCGATCGCCATCGGCCAGAAGGAAAACCCGAAGGCGCCCAATCCGGCGAAGATCGGCCGTGCCAAGATCGTCGAGGTCGCGCGCCGCTTCGGCCTCACCGCGCCGCTGCCCGATACACCGTCGATGCCGATCGGCTCCGATGAAGTCACCGTGATCGAACATGCGGTGGCGTATGCGACCTTCCCAAACAGGGGCAAGGCGGTGACGCCGCATGCGGTGCTCGAAGTGCGCACCGGCGCCGGCGATCTGGTCTGGCGCTGGGACCGCGACGGCCCCAAGCCGCGACAAGCCATTCCGGCGAATATCGCGGCCGACATGGCGGGCATGATGAGCCATGTGGTGAGCGAAGGCACGGCGCGCCGCGCCGCGCTCGACGGCATTCCGACCGCGGGCAAGACCGGTACCACCAATGCCTACCGCGATGCCTGGTTTGTCGGCTACACCGGCAACTTCACTTGCGCGGTCTGGTACGGCAATGACGACTATTCGCCGACCAACCGCATGACCGGCGGCTCATTGCCGGCGCAAACCTGGCACGACATCATGATCACCGCGCATCAGGGCGTGGAGGTCAAGGAGTTGTCAGGTGTCGGCATGGGCCAGAAGCTACCGCAGGCCAATGTCGTGGCGAATGCTGCGCCGCGGGTGCTGGAGACCAAGCCGGGTCCGCCGCCGGTGCTGACCAAGCGCGGCGCTGACATCCTGGTGCGGGTCGAAAAGCTGCTCGACGACGCCGCCAAGACGAATGAAAAGACCACCGGCAAGGCCACGCTGAACGAGCCGGCCAAGACCGGCAAGCCGGAATCCTCGAGCGCGCTGGCCTTCCCGGAAAACTACGTTGCCGCGGCCGGGCCGAACGGCACGACACCTTCTGTGCCACGCAAGAACTGACGTGCGGCTGATCCTCACCACCTTGATGGCGCTTGTCATCGCCACCGCAGTCGGGCTGGGCCTGACCTACGCGACGGCGACGCGCGGCACCGATCTCGGCACGTTGAAGATCGGCGCCTGGACCGCGCGGCCGAAGAACGGCACCTCCGACGTCGACCCCTATTCGCGCGCGACGATCGCCCGCAGCGGCGAACTGCCGATCGGCACCGGCGATGGCATCGCATTCTCGGCGACCACCGATGAGAAGAACAAGCCGCTCGACGGCCGCTGCGACGTCGTCGTCAGCGGCGTGACGCCGGCGGCGCGGTTCTGGACGCTGACGCTGTTCGACCGCAAGGGCCATCTGGTCGCGAACGCGCTGCAGCGCTACGGCTTCACCAGCCAGGAGATCATCCGCGCCTCCGACGGCACCTTCGAGATCCACATCGCCTCGCGCTCGCGCGCCGGCAACTGGCTGCCGACTGGCGGCATCGAGCGCTACGCGCTGATGCTGCGGCTCTACGACACGCCGGTCGGGGTTGCGACCCGCACCCAGCGTGACGCGCCGATGCCCGCGATATCGACGGTGGGCTGCCCATGATCCGCATCGTGTTCACGATCCTCGCGGGCGTGCTGCTTGGCGGCGTGGTGCATCTGGTCAGCGTGCTGGCACTGCCGCGGATCGCCTCGCAGGACGCCTATTCGCGGCTGACGCCGATGACCAAACTCAACGAGGTGACGCAGCTGCCGCTGGCCGATCCGAGCAATTCGCCGATGCCGCTGATGGACCCGGCGTTCGCGGTGGCGATCTGCCGCTACGATCTGTCGACCGGGCCGATCAAGCTCACCGTGCCGGTGAGCCAGGCCTATACATCGGTGTCGTTCTACACCCGCAACGAGGTCGCCTATTACGCCATCAACGACCGCTCCGCCGGCAAGAAGGTGATCGAGCTCGACCTGATGACGGAAGCGCAGCACGACGAGCTGCCGGAAGACGAGGACGTCACCGCCGCCGACCGGCTGATCATCGACTCGCCAACCGCCACCGGACTGATCCTGCTGAAGGCGCTGGCGGCGGAGCCCGGCCTGATGCCGCAGGCGCAGGCCTCGCTCGCGGCCTCGCGCTGCAAGGTGCAGGCCGAGCCTGTAGCCGCCAAGCAGGAGCCGCCGCCCCAGCCCGCTCCCTCACCACCGCCGCCTCCGGCGCGCAAGCGCTAGGCGGCGGCCGCCGCGTGACGTCCGCAGCGGCAATTTTCATAATCGACGGGATCATGGCTGTTGACGATCGTGACGGTGTCGCCATGCGCCGCCTTCAACGCCCGCAGCCGCTCCTGGTTCTGGACGCGGGTCGCGCGATCCATGTCGGCGCGGCGCTGGAAGATACCGAGCACGAACGGGACCCGCGGCTTTGCCGCGATCTGGGCGTGATAGAAATAGGCGTCGCCGGCATGCAGCAGCCATTTGCCGCCGTTGCGCACAGCGATCCCGCAATGGCCGAGCGTATGTCCCGGCAACGGGATCATCAGGATGTCGGGCTCGCGGTCGCCGAGCGCACGTACGCCCTGGAAGCCGAACCAGTTCTCGCCGCCTTGGCCATAGAACGCCCAGTCCGGCCCGTGCTGCCACTGCGCCGTGATGTAGCGGCCGACCGGCGGCGCAATCTGATGCGTGACCGCCATCTCGTATTCCTTGCGATGGACGTGAACCTTGGCCTTCGGAAAGTCCGGCACGCCGCCGGCATGGTCGCGATCGAGATGCGTCAGCAGCAAATGGCGCACGTCGTTCGGAGAGAAACCCAATGCCTTGATCTGCTGGACCGCGGTCTCGGCCGGGTCGAGCCGCGGTGTGGTCTGGCGCACCCATTTGCGCCCCAACCGCGGCGGATCGGCGATATCGCCGAGACCAATGCCGGTATCGACCAGCACGAGGCCGTCATTGCTCTCGACCAGCAGGCAATGACAGACCATCCGTGCTCGCCGGAAGATACTGCCGGTGCCGTTCACAAACCGCTGTCCGATCGGGCACATCGTGCCGGTGTTGAGATGGTGGACGCGCATGACAAAGCCCTCTGCTGAGATCAGCGCTTGGCTTGCCATCCGCCGTATCATAGGTAAAATATTGTCTAGCTATCTCCTCGATAGGACAGGCCTATGGATATCCGCGAACTCCGCTATTTCGCGGCGGTGTACAGGGAGCGCAACCTGACCGCCGCCGCCAAGCGCTGCTTCATCTCGCAGCCGTCGATCTCGGCTGCGATCACCCATCTCGAGGCCGAACTCGGCACCACGCTGTTCATCCGCCACAAGAAGGGCATGGCGCCGACCGAGTCCGCCGCGCAATTCCACAGCGTCGCACGCCGCATCATCGACGAGGCAGACGCCGCCCGGAACCTGTTCCGCAAGCCTGCAACCCAATGCGCGCTGACGCTCGGCCTGATGCGTACGCTCGATCAGGCACGAACGATCGCACTGCTGAAGCCGCTGACCGGCAAACCCGATCTCGCGCTGCGGCTGGTCGGGGCCAACGAGAAGGCCGATGCGCGGATCGTCTCGAAGACCATCGTCGGCGCCGGCGAGCATTTCATCCCGCTGTGGACCGAGCGTTACGTGGCGGCGCTGCCGCCGGCACATCCGCTGACGCTCAAGGACAAGCTCCGGACCTCCGACTTCGCCGGCGTGCCGATGATCGATCGCTGTCACTGCGAGCAGCAGGAGTTCTTCCGTCGCGCCGCACCGCCGCGCAAGCCGGTGGCGATCGCGGAATCGGAGGAGTGGGCAATGGCACTGGTTGCGGCCGGGGTCGGAGTCGCGATCGTCCCCGAAGGGGTGGCGCGCGGCAATCCCGATGTCGCGGTGCGCCCGATCGAGATCGATGTGACGCGCCAGGTCGGGCTCGCCTATTCCTCGGGCCGCCCGCCGTCGGACGCGCTGAAGAAGTTCATTGCGACGTTGCCGCGGCAACAGACGAAAACCAGACCAGCGGCGTTGAAAGCGAAGCGAGCCTAGCCCTTCGACACCACCGCGTGGCCTGCGACCGGCGCAGAGGCAATCGGCGGATTGGCCGTGAGCCGGGCGAGCTCGCCGATCTGGCGGTCGGCGTCGGCCGCCATGCTGTCGGGCGCCTGGATCACCAGCCGCTCCAGCGCCCAGCGATAGGACGAGATCCGCCGCTCCAGGCTTTCCTGGACCCACTGCACGATCAGCGTGTTCTCTTCCATGCGCGCGGTCGCATCAGTGCGCTCGCGCGGCGACAGGTCCGAGATCATGGTGAGGCTGGTATTGCGCTTGCGGTCGAGTTCGATCACCCGGATCGCCGTGGCGAAGAACGGCTCGAAGCGGGTGATGTCGTCGCGGACGTGATCGATCAGGAGCGAGTAACGCGAGGCAAACGAGCGATGCGGCTCGTCGATCAGGTTGCGGCCATAGGCCGTGCGATCGAACACCACCTTCTGGCGCCACGGCGACGGCAGCGTCTGGTAATCGCCGAACACACTCTTCCATGCCGGGCGCGACAGCGGCGGCTCGATGAACTGGTAGGCGAGATCGCGCAGTTGTCGCTCATTGTCAGTGAGTTGGAACTGCGAGGCCTTCATGCCGATACTGCCGGTCGCCTCGGCGCCGAGCCAGCGATGCATGTCGTCGTTGCGAAGATCGCTACGGGTGCGGCCGAAATCGCCACCGCTGCAGCCGCCAAGCGCGGCGCCTGCCAACAGCAGCATCAGCGCCGGGAATGGCCGCCGATCAGTGATCCGCATCAGGAGCGCCGACGGCGACGGCGTCCAGGTGCTGTCCCCTCTTCCGGTCCGCGACCACCGCCGGTTTCATCGGCGGCACGCTCGATCCGAACGACGGGAAGGATCAGCACGGTCCCCATGCTTTCGCCGGCGACCTCCATCATGCTCGGCCGCCGCGTAGCCGCATCCGCCGGAAATTCAATGATGGTGCCCATGTTCCGTTCTCTCTGGCGCACGGGACATGATTTGCCCTGCGACGGCCTGAGTTAAGAACGCGTATGGTTAATGACATCTTAAACCGCTGACACGGGCGGTTACGGATG
This sequence comes from Bradyrhizobium sp. LTSP885, assembly GCF_000938305.1. Classification (GTDB taxonomy): domain Bacteria; phylum Pseudomonadota; class Alphaproteobacteria; order Rhizobiales; family Xanthobacteraceae; genus Bradyrhizobium. Next base: position 136,194 of record NZ_JYMT01000010.1, on the reverse strand, counting down.
TGGCGCTGTGCCCTATTTGACACGCGCAAATTGCAGCATTCGCCTTCACGGCTTGTTTTCCTTAACCAGCTCTTAAAGCAGCCTGCGTAGGCTCGCTTTCACAAGGTTTTCAAACTCGAATCGATATCCAAGTCGCGTACACGCCTCAGATGAGCGCTGCTCCACCATTTCCGGGTCTCGATGGGTTGTTGACGCTCTCGCGCCGCGAGGGCGTCGACATTCGCCCCACGCTGCTGCGTGTACTGACAGACCTTTACGTGCAGGCAAGCGCCCACTCCGCCGACGAGGAGCGACAGTTCGTCGAGCTGACATCCCGCCTGATCGACGAGGTCGATGACGCGACCCGCGCCGCGGTGCGCGCGCGGCTGTCGATCTATCCGGCAACACCGGTCCAAATCCTGGATAAGTTCGGGCTGAGGCGCGCCGATCCGCACCACCCGATGCCCGCGGCCTCACCGATACCTGCTCCCGCGTCTCCTACCCCGTCGGTCAGAGTGCCAACGGAGGCGGAGTTGCGGATGGCAGCGAGCCTGGCGATGCGGCCGAACGATGCCGCCGAAATCTCCGACATGTTCTTTGCCGCCAGCGCCAGCGAGCGCGCGCAGATCCTGCACAATCTGGAGGAGACGCCGCTGAAGGCCGCCGCGCGGATTCCTTCCGCCCGCGCCGCACGCGCAATCCATATCCTGGAGATGGCCGCGTTTGCCGAGGACATCGAGAACTTCACGCTCGAACTCGGCGATGCGCTGATCCTGCCAACGCGGATCGCAGCACAGGTCGTGGACGATGCCGGCGGAGAACCGCTCGCCTGCGCGATGCGCGCGCTCGAAATGTCCGGCGCCGCGTTCCAGCGCATCCTGATGTTTCTCAATCCGGAAGCCGGGGCGTCGGTCAACTATGTCTATCGGCTGTCGCGGCTCTACGATCGCCTGAGTGAGCGCTCGGCGCTCGTAATACTGGCGGCATGGCGCGGTTCGACCATGGCGGTCGCGCGCGCCAAATTCCGCTCCTCGCTGTATGACGACGAGCGTCAGCGCGTGCGAGCGGCTGCGTCGCAGACGCGCCCGGCGGTGCAGCCCGGCAGCGCGCCTGCCGTCCGCAGTCAGAAGTCCTGAAAGCTAATTCTTCGCGAGATCGAGAAAATGCCGCCCGGCGCGATCCTCGGTTTCGACGATCCACGCGTCCGGATCGAAGCGGACTTCCTTGGCCAAGCGCTCGTCGATGGATGGCTCGGGCACCGGCTGCGGTGCAATCGGTAAAAACAGCCGCTCAGCCGGTCGGCTGTCGTCATAGACGGTCTGTGGTGCGGGCGCATAGAGCATCGCGTTGCCGTCCATCAGCGCCACTTTGACGAACACGGCACCGGCCTCCTCCGCGCCCCTCCTGGAGACGGCGCCGAAGACACCTTCAGTCTGGCAGCGGCGCAGATAGGCAGCCACCCAAATGCTCGATTTCAATCGCATGCGCCGATCCTATAGGCCAGCAGCACAGCTCCGTCCAATCGTCGACGGCAACCTCGCCGGTTGACCGCCGCGTCAGCCACTCGTATCCTTGAGGTCGCGGTACAAGCCGCACCCGGGTCCACGGGAAGGGTCGAACCCACTTGTAGCGACTGAGCGGCCAATCCAGCCTTTGTGCAGCCGGTTTTGTGGACCATCGGCGATCCATGCACGGAGGTTTTCCATGGACCGGTCGCCCGCGCGATTGAATCTCGAACATCTGAAGAAGCAGGCCAAGGAGCTTATTCGCCTTTACCGGCGACAGGCCCCGGAGGCCCTTGCCCGTTTCCGGCATACGCTGCCGGTGGCGGCCGGACGCAGCGACACCGAGATCGCCGCGCTCAATCTTCGGCTCCACGACGCGCAGTCCTGCGTGGCGCGCGATCTTGGTTTCGCCTCGTGGCAGGACCTGAGACGCTACGTCGAGGCGCAATCGCCGCCCGGCAAGAGCAAGGACGAGCGCGTGTTGCGTTGGCTCCAGCTGGTCTACGAGGGCGACACTGGCGGCACCACCAATCGCGCCCATCCGCGGGTGGCCGCGCGGATGCTTGCCGAAGACCCCGATCTCGCCGCTGACGATCCCTATATCGCCTGCGCCATTGGCGATGAAGACAAGGTACGACAGGCCGCGGCTGATGATCCCGCCTGGGTCAATCGTCCGGGCGGGCCGCTGAAATTGCCGCCACTCGTCGCCGTCACGCATTCCAGCCTGCTGAAGATTCCGGAGTTTTGTGCGCGCCTGCATCGCTGTGCGCGCCTTCTGCTGCGGGTTGGCGCCGATCCCAATCAGCACATCAGCAGCCGCTGGCCGCCGGGCTCACTGAGCGAGCCCGACGATAGCAATCCGCTGTCGGCGCTTTATGGCGCGGCCGGGCGCAACCACGATCTGGAGCTGACGAAGCTGCTGCTCGAAGCGGGCGCCAATCCCGATGACAACGAGTCGCTGTATCATTCGCTGGAGGCCTTCGTAACCACAAGCGTTCTGCTCGAGCATGGCGCTCGCATCGCGGGCACCAACGCGATGTACAAGGTGCTCGACGGCGAGAACGTCGCCGCGCTTGAATTGCTGCTGCGGCACGGCGGCGATCCGAACGAGCCCGCCGGTAACGCGCCGCTGACTGAATGCGGCTCGCCCCTGATGTGGGCGATCCGGCGGCGACGGTCGCGCCGTTGCATCGCGACCTTGCTTGACGCCGGAGCAAATCCGTCCATCACGACGCCCAACGGCCTCACCGCCTACAGGTTCGCGCTGCAATTCGGGCTGACCGACGTCGCCGACCTGCTGCGCCAGCGAACCGGTGCCGAGGCGCTTCCCGACGACGAGCGGTTCGTTGCCGCTTGCGCCAGCGGCGATGAGCGCGAAGCGCGCCGCATCCAGGCCGAACGACCCGACCTTCCTGGCGCACTTTCAGCTCAGCAGTTGCGTCTACTTCCCGAGCTCGCCGCGGCAGGTGATGGTGCCGGCGTACGGCTGATGGTCCGGCTCGGCTGGCCCATCACGGCGCGCGGCGGCGACTGGGATGCATCGGCGCTCAATCATGCGGTGTTCCGTGGCGATGCCGGATTGACGCGATTCCTGCTTGAGCACGGCGCACGATGGACGGAGCAGCACGGCTTCGGCGACAACGCATCCGGCAGCCTCTCATGGGCGTCCTGCAACGAGCCCGTCGAAGGCGGAGATTGGGCCGGCTGCGCGCAGGCCTTGCTCGATCACGGCATGCCCCGCGCCATTCCGGATCACGACGATCCGGAATGGATCCTGATTGGGGGGCGCAAGAAGATGTTCTCCGACGACGTCAGAGAGGTGCTGCTTGGGGAGATCGCCTGAAGACGCCCTTAGCTCGTCATGCCCGGGCTTGTCCCGGGCATCCACGTCTTCGCTACCGATCGCAAGAAAGACGTAGATGGCCGGGTCAAGCCCGGCCATGACGGAGGAGGATGAAGTTAGTCGATCGGATGGCCGATCATCACGGTGAGCTCGTGGACAAGGCGGTCGGACATCTGTCCGGTCACCGGCAGCTTGCGCGCACGCTCGAACTTGGCGATCGCGGCCTGCGTGTCCGCTCCGATGGCGCCGGTTGGCTTGAGCTGGCCATAGCCGTATTCGGTCAGCGCGCGCTGGACCGCCGCGATCTTCTTTCCGGCCGCGTTCAAATTCGAGGTCGGGATCGATGCCGGCGGACGCAAAACGTTGGACGGCGCCGCAACGGGCGCCGCGCTGGTCGATTTCATCACCAGGCTGGTCATGGGATCAAAAGGCTTGGGATCGGAAGGCTTGGCGTCGGACGATTTGGCTTCCACCGATTTGGCCTCGACCGGCTTCATCTCCACCGGCTTGGTCTCAGCCGGTTTCGGCTGCTCGGTGACTACAGGCTCGACCGGCCGTGCGGCTTCGATCGGCCGCGGACGCGGGATCGGGCTGGCGATGGCTGCGACCGGAGCCGGCGGAGGCAGTGTGACAACGGAACCGCCGAACATCGGCGACGGATGGCGGCCCGCTTGCAGGAACAGCGCGTTGGTCAGGATCGCGACAATGGCAGCCGCGGCCAGAACACCCGCGACCATGTCCTTCGGGCTGTGCAACAACACGCGCAGGGCGAGACCGCGTTCTGCCTCGGCCTCGATCGCCACCGCCTTGGCGCCGCGGCGACGCCGTGGCGTTTCATCATCGTCCAAAGTCTGTCTAGGCACTTTTCTTCACCTGATGGGCTTGCTCTTGTAGTCCGGACCGCAACGCCGGCTTCAGGGTCGAGACATTGCTTGATGGTTCGGCCTCTACCTGCGGCGTGAACGCCAGCGGCAGCGCGACCGACACGGTGGTGCCCTCGCCGACCTTGCTCTCCACGTTCAACTCGCCATGGTGGAGACCGACCAGCCCCTTCACGATCGAGAGGCCGAGACCTGTGCCCTCATGCCGGCGCTGGTAGGTCTTGCCGGCCTGGAAGAACGGATCGCCGATCCGCTTGAGGTCATCAGCCGCAATGCCGACCCCGGTGTCCGAAACACGCAGCAACAGCCGCGATCCCTCGACCGCCGCCGATACCGTCACCTTGCCACCGCGCTCGGTGAACTTGATGGCGTTGGAGACGAGATTGAGCAGGATCTGCTTGAACGCGCGCGGATCGCCGTTCACGACCGGCAGCTCATCGGGGACGCGGGTCACCAGATCGACGCCGTTCTCGCGCGCCTTGAGCGCCAGCAAGTTGCAGCAATTGAGCAACGCCGGCCGCGGCGCGAACGGCTCCGCGGAAATCTCGAAATTGCCGGACTCCATCTTCGACATGTCGAGGATGCCGTTGACCACCGACAGCAAATGCTGCCCGGAGTCGTTGATAAGTTGCGCATACTCCTTGCGGCGCGCGGCATCGAGCCCGAGGACGTCCTCCTGCGTGATCATCTCCGAGAAGCCGATGATGGCATTGAGCGGCGTCCGCAATTCGTGGCTCATGGTGGCCAGGAAGCGCGTCTTCGACGCATCCGCCTGTTCGGCGGCCGTTCGTGCCAGCTCCAGCGCCTGCTCCTGCACCTTGCGATCGGTGACATCACGGATCACGGCGACGACCTCGGCTTCGCCTTGGGTCTGATCGAGCGGACGGCAGCGCATCTCGGCCCAGATGAACTCGGCGGCGGCGGTCTGGCCCCGCGCAGTATCGCGGCGCAGGCGGAATTCGACGCTGCGCGACTCGCCGCCGCGTGCGGCATCCGACAGCGCGGTAAGGTAGGCCGGCCGATCGGCGACGTGAACGCGGTCGAACAGGCCGTGGCCCAGCAGCCGCGATGCCGATGCACCGAGCATGATCTCGGCCGCCGGCGAAATGAAACACACCGCACCGTTGCGGCTGTGCCGCGACAACACGTCGCTCATATTGTGCGCAAGCAGGCGATAGCGCTCTTCCTCGACATAGAGCAGCGCCACGCTGGTGCGCGCCAGCGACTCCGCGCCAAAGGCGAGCCCGGCCGCATAGAATGTCGCCGACACCACGCCGAAGCCGGCCAGCATCCCGTTCGCCGCGATGCCGGGATCGGCCGCCGGCAGGACGTGGTAGAATCCGAGCACGGTCAGCAGCGCGGCGCAGATCATCGCCAGTGCGAACGCAAATGCGACCACGCGCCTGGAGGCCGATAGCGCCGCCTCGATCGGAATCACCACGAGCCATACGGCCGCGAACGAAGCTATTCCGCCGGTCGTGGCCGCGATGGTCATCACGAGACCGGCGAGCGCCAGCGACGACAGCAGATGCGCGCCGTCATAGCGGCCGGTGCGCGACAGGAACCATGACAGCAGGATCGGTGCGATCAGCCAGGCGAACGCCGCGGCCTCAATCGCCGAGGGCGCGCCGCGCATCGCAAGATAGGCCGGGAAGGCCGCGAACGCCGCCAGGCTGCCGAGCAGCCGCGGCGCCATGAAGGCGCGATGGCGTGCACGTGTCAGCGCATCATAGCGTGCCGACGGGTGCAGCAGCGCATCGAGGCAGTCGCGGATCAGACTCAAAACACTCACAGCACTCGCGCCTCGGCTTGATCGTCAGACAGACGCGCCGGAACGCCTCCTTGGTGATTACGGGCCAACGTGTCAGAGCGAACTTAAGCGAACGCTAAGGCCCGGCCGCCCGCCACTAAACACCGTGCATTCGCCAGGCTTTGGCGCGTTGTCGGCCGGCCATTTGTCGGGGATGGTGAACGACAGGTTTCCGGATGTGATGATCTATGGTTTCGAAATGGTGGACGTGGCGCACGCCGCAGATCCGGACCGCCGGGACGCTATCAATCGAAAATTTACGCCGAATCAAATCAGGCGCATTTTCAGCGATTTTTCGCCGATTTTACCTCAATGCAGATACTTCCGATTTATCGACCGATGCTACTCCTGAGCCAACTGCGGCATCGACCGCTATGAAGCAAAAGACAAGATAGACGACCGGGATCGCGCCATGTTTTTCCTGCTCCGAATGGCATTCTGGCTCGGGCTCGTGCTCGTGCTGCTGCCGAGGGACAAAACACCTGAAACGGACAAGACGCCGCAGATCAGCGCGTCGGAAGCGGTGTCGGCCGCCACCGCGGCCGTTGGTGACATGGGGCAGTTCTGCAAGCGTCAACCCGCCGCCTGCGAGGTTGGCGGCCAGGCCGCCACGGCAATCGGCCTGCGCGCGACCGACGGTGCGCGCAAGCTCTACAAGATCATCACCGACAAGAAGGCGCCCGACCACACCGGTTCGATCATCGGCGACGATACAGACGCATCGTCTGCACTTGCTGCGTCTCGCGATACGCTGACCGCGGACGATCAGGCGATCGAATTCCGCCAGCCGCCGACGCCGTGACGGTAAATTAAGCGCGGAACCGGTTCCATTTTCGTCGCTTTGGCAGCTCGGCTTCCTATATAAGCCCGTGAGAATGGGATGCGGGCCGAGATGACGACGATCGACGAAATCAGGGACAATTTTACGCTGCTCGACGAGTGGGACGACCGCTATCGTTACGTGATCGAGCTCGGCCGCACGCTCGAACCCTTGCCCGAGGCCGAACACTCAACCGAAAACAAGGTGCAAGGCTGCGTCAGCCAGGTCTGGCTGTCGAAGCGGATCGATCGCGATGCCAATGGCCAGCCACGGCTGAACTACCTCGGCGACAGCGACGCCCATATCGTACGCGGGCTGGTCGCGATTGTGCTGACGCTCTATTCAGGCCACACGCCGCAGGATATCCTGTCGAAGGATGCGATTGCGCTGTTCGACGAGTTCGGCTTCCGCGACCACCTCACCCCGCAGCGCTCCAACGGCCTGCGGTCGATGGTCGAGCGTATCCGCACCGATGCGCGCGAGGCGTTGGCCTCGGCGTCGTAACTCCGAAGTTTAGGACATGTCGTTCCGGGGCGCGAAGCGAGCCTCAGATGCGCAATTGCGCATCGGGGAACCTCGAGATTCTCAGGTGCGCAATTGCGCACCATAGTTCGATGCTAACGCATCGCCCCGGAATGACGCGGCTAAATTTACTTCTTCTTCCGCGCCTGCTGGCCCAGCCCCATCTTCTTGGCGAGCTGCGAACGCGCCACGGCATAGTTCGGCGCCACCATCGGATAGTCGGCCGGCAGGCCCCATTTGTCGCGATATTGCTCGGGCGTCATGTTGTACTGCGTGCGCAAATGTCGCTTGAGCGATTTGAAGCGTTTGCCGTCTTCGAGACACACCAGATATTCCGGCGTGATCGACTTCTTGGTGGATACCGCGGGCTTCGCCGGCTCGAGCGGCGCATCAGTGCGTCCGGTCGAAACGCGCATCAGCGCGGCGTGGACCTGGCTGATCAGGTTGGGAATGTCCGAGGCCGGCGTCGGGTTGTTGCTGAGATAGGCCGACACGATGCTGGCGGTCAGCTCGACCGGGCTCTTGCCTGAGGTATCGGACATGGCTCAACCTTCCCGTGGTATCGAAGGGCGCAACGTGGTGCGCCGACCGGACAGTATCCGACCGCGACAATACACCGGCAGAATCCCGCACTACTTCGCGAATATGAGTGGATTACAGCACATCTGACAACAACGGCAGTGCTCTATTTTTAAGACAAGAGCGCCGCAAGTATCGCCCAGAATGTTGTTTTAACGCGTCTTCTTCACGCGAACCGGTATCCACATCGCTTGAAAACGCGCTAGGGGCGCTGCTCCAGATGCGACCTGAGTTCGTCAATGGAGGCAAAGCGCATCATGCCCTCGGGCATCTGCGCTTCGATCGACCCGTCCGAATACAGCGAATAGGCCATGCCATCCACGATGCCCGATTTGAGGACGGTCACCGGAGGCTGCTCCTGCGGCACCGGCGGATGGCCGGGCGAAGGCGCGGCGCCCTGCCCCCCTTGTTGGGCCCCTTGGGCCTCGCTGAAGGTCGACGGCGTGCGTGCAGTTCGGCGCGGAGCGACGTCGACCGACCTCGGCCGTTCCGCTTTCGGCCAGGCATCGTCGAAGCTGACAGGGGCAGGCTCGCTCGCCGCCGCCGGGTTAGGGCGCAACTCGGGCGACAACAGATCAGGAGATAGCGGCTCGGCGCCACGCGCCTGGGCCCGCTCGCGCTCCTTCCGCGAGCTGGAGGAGAACAGCAGGTTACGCCGCTTGGTCGGCGCCTCTGGCTGAGCTGCCGCGGGTACGGGTGGCGGCACCTCGCTCGATACCCCGCGCTGGGTCGCCTCCTCATGCCAGGGGGCCGCGGGCGGCGCAATCGGCGGAGGTTCGGCATCGTGCGGGTCCCGAGGAAACAGAGAGCCGCCCTCGGCGGGCGGAGTATTGCGCGGGGAAGTTGCAGAACCGGCCGCCGGCCGCGGGAACTCGGGTCGTGCGCCGGCGGCAGCCGGGCCGAGCCGGCTGGCAATCTGCTGGAGTTCCCGGACGGCCGCGGCCAGCGCAAGCACGATCGCACCGCTGCACACGCCGGTCACGCCCGTTACGATCAACGTGCTGCCGACGCTGAATTCCTTGTAGGGAATTCCAAGGCCGATCGCCGCCAAGCCCGCTACGACCAGGCCTGCGCCGACGACCAACAGAGCAACCATCATCGAACTAACCCCCGGACGACCCGCCTGAAATCGGCGCAGCCGCCAACGCCACGATACCGTCATATTATCCACATCGCCAACCGCCAATTGTGGACAGAGTTCCCGAAAATCTGGTTCCGCGCGGCATTGTCCGCCGGCCTCCGCGGTCGATTCCGGTCTTCCGAGCAGTCATTCCCGTAAATCTACTGACGACGAATTGCTGCCAATTTATTGCAACGCACCGGGGGAATTACGCCACAATTGCCAATTACTTGGACGTGGAACTGCGCTATATGGACGCCGGGGAATGAGGCCCTAAAGCGCCAACTGGGCCACAGGGACGCCGGTACCGCTAGCCATGTCATCTATCACGACGTCTGCCATCGATACGCCTGCGCGGCGCTCGGTGGAGAAGACCTGCGACGATCTCGCCCTCCTCGCTCTCGGCGTGGTTGCTTTGATCGCCGGTCTTACATTTCGCGACTACGGATTGGGCTGGGATGATTACACCCACGCCGAATATGCCGATTTGTTGCTGCGCATGTACGGTTCCGGTTTCAAGGACACCGGCGCGCTGTCATTTGCCAACCTCTATATGTATGGCGGCGGCTTCGACATGGCCGCAGCACTGCTGCACAAGATCATTCCGCTCGAACTGTTCGAGACCCGCCGCCTGCTTGGCGCGATCGTCGGTGTGATCGGGCTTGCGGTCACCTGGCGGTTGGCGCGGCGCGTCGGCGGCCCGCTGGCCGGGCTTGCCGCGCTCCTGCTGCTGGCGCTGTGCCCGACCTTCTACGGCCACATGTTCATGAACCCCAAGGATGCGCCGTTTGCCGTGGCAATGGTGATCCTGATCATGGGCCTGGTCCGCCTCGCCGAAGAATATCCGTCGCCCTCGCCGCGCACGGTCCTGCTTGTCGGATTCGGCGCCGGCCTTTCGATCGGCTGCCGCGTGCTTGGCGGGCTCGCGCTGATCTACGCGGTGATCGGCTTCATCCCGCTGTGGATCGAGGAATTCCGCAAGCAAGGCCCGCGCGAGGCGGCACACCGCTTTGCGCATGTGGTCTACGTGCTGCTGCCGGGCCTCGCATTCGGCTATCTGGTGATGGGCCTGATCTGGCCCTGGTCGATCATGGAGCCCGGGCATCCGTTCGAAGCGGTGACCTACTTCTCGCACTTCTTCGAGAAGCCGTGGAAGGAGATGTTCGACGGCGCGCTGGTGTCGGTGCCGGACATGCCGTGGTCCTATCTGCCGACGCTGTTCGCGCTGCAGCTCCCGGAGGTGCTGCTGATCCTGCTCGCCGCCGCGGTCGTCGTCACGCTGATGTCGTTGTCACGCAAGGACGTGCCGGCACGGCGCAAGACCGTCATGCTGATGCTGACGCTGGCGGCGACGCTGCCGCTCGTCATCGCGATGGTGAAGCGGCCGGCGCTCTACAACGGCATCCGTCATTTCATCTTCGTGATTCCGCCGATGACCGTATTGGCCGGCGTCGCATTCGGGCGCGGCATGAACTGGCTTGGCGAGAACCGCCGCGCCTGGCAGCCGGCCGCAGTCGCGGTGTTCGCGTTCGGCCTGTTGCTGCCGCTCAGCGAGATGATCCGGCTGCATCCCTACCAGTACACGCACTTCAACCACATCGCCGGCACGGTGCGCACCGCCGACAACTACTTCATGCTGGACTATTGGGGGCTGGCGTTGAAGCAGGCTTCCGACGAACTGCGTGAGCAGTTGGCCGAGCGGCAGGAAGCCCCGCCGCATGACCGCAAGTGGAAAGTTGCGGTCTGCGGGCCGCAACGTCCGGCCCAGGTCGCGCTCGGTTCCGATTTCACGATCGGCTGGGACAGCCACGCCGCCGACTTCGCGATGACGCTCGGCGAGTTCTACTGCAAGGGCCTTGCCGCGCCTGTGATGGTCGAGATCAAGCGCGATGACGTCGTGTTCGCCCGTGTCTACGATATCCGCGGCCGCAGCATCTCGAGCCTGCTCGCGATTCCGGCGCCGTAAGGCGCGACGGCCCCTGAGTAATTGATCGCCGCTCTGCGCAATGTTGGAGCATGATCCTTCCGGATCGTGCCTAGCCGTTCCCTGACGGCATAACTGTCACGCCGGCACGCTGCCTTGCTGCGGCAGGGCAGCGGCGCTAGGCTCATATCGAGCAACAGCCATCAACGGAGCAAATCGGCCATGTCGCCAGCAGAAGCGCGCCTGAAGGAAGTGCCGTCGGATATGAGCGCGGCGGAATGGGAACAGCGGGTCAACCTCGCCGCCTGCTATCGCCTGGTCGCGCTCTACGGCTGGGACGACCTGGTCGACACCCACATCTCGGCGCGCGTGCCCGGACCGGAACATCACTTCCTGATCAATCCCTACGGGCTGATGTTCGACGAAATCACCGCCTCGAGCCTGGTCAAGGTCGATCTCGAGGGCAACCAGCTGACGAAGAGCGACTACAGCATCAACCCGGCCGGCTTCACCATCCATTCCGCGATCCACGAGGTGCGCGAGGATGCCGGTTGCGTGCTCCATCTGCACACGGTCGACGGCACCGCAGTCTCCAGCGGCCCCGACGGGCTGCTGCCGCTGAACCAGACCGCGCAGCTCGTCACCCACGACCTCGCCTATCACGACTACGAGGGTATTGCGCTCGATCATGACGAGCGCCCGCGCCTGCAGCGCGACCTCGGCGCCAGGAACCACATGCTGCTGCGCAATCACGGCACGCTGACGGTCGGCCGCTCGGTCGCCTCTGCCTTCGAGCGCATGTACCATCTGGAGCGGGCCTGCTCGATGCAGGTGGCCACCCGCGCGCTCGGCGGAACCGCCTATCCGGTCGACCCGCACGCGATCGACAAGAACTCCGAACTCCTGTCCAACCCGGACCGCGCCGAGCTGCGCTCGACGCAGCTCGTCTGGCCGCCGCTGCTGCGCAAGCTCGACCGGGTCAACCCCGGCTACCGGAGTTGAATTTTCACAATCTTCGGGTAAGCTCTCCGGCAACACCCTCTACACGACCCAATCAAAACGCCGCCCAATTCCGGGCGGCGTTTTTACGTTCGGCCTGCAGCATATCCTATTTGGCTTCCGCGAAGGCCGCCAAAATCCGGGCCCAGGAGCGGATGCCCTTGTGGAAGCTCTTGAGGTCGTACTTTTCGTTCGGCGAATGGATGTTGTCGTCGTCGAGGCCGAAGCCGACCAGTACGGAGTCGAGCCCCAGCGTGCGCTTGAAGTCGGCGACGATCGGGATCGAGGCGCCGGAGCCGATCAAGAGCGCTTCCTTGCCCCATTCGTCGGTCAGCGCGCGCCGGGCCGCCGCCAGCGGCTTCATGTTCCAGTCGAGCGCGATCGCCGGCGCGCTGGAGTGGTCGATGAACTCGGCCTTGCAGTCCGCCGGCACCCGCGCCTTCACATAGTCCTGGAATGCCTGGCGGATCTTCTCGGGGTCTTGTCCCTCGACCAGGCGGAATGAAACCTTCGCCGATGCCTCCGCCGGAATCACCGTCTTGGAGCCCTCGCCGGTATAGCCGCCGATGATGCCGTTGATGTCGCAGGTCGGCCGCGAGGACACCTGCTCGATCAGAAGCCGGTCCTTCTCGCCGGCCGGCAGCGACAGTCCGATCGGCTTGAGGAAGGATTCAGCCGTCAGGTTCAGCTTCTTCCACTGCGCCAGGATGTCCGGCGGCAGATCCTTCACGCCATCATAGAAACCGGGGATCGTGATGTGGCCGTTGTCGTCATGCAGGCGGCCGAGGATCCGCGTCAGCACACGGATCGGATTCTGCGCGCCGCCGCCGAACACGCCGGAATGCAGGTCGCGATTGGCGGCCTTGATCTTGACCTCTTCGTAGACCAGCCCGCGCAGCGAGGTCGTGATCGCCGGCGTGTTCTGGTCCCACATGCCGGTATCGCAGACCAGTGCGAAGTCGGCCTTGAGGTCAGCCTTGTTCGCTTCGAGGAACGGCACGAAGTTCTTCGACCCGATCTCCTCCTCGCCCTCGATGAGGATGGTGATGTCGACCGGCAGCGATCCCGTCACGTGCTTCCAGGCGCGGCAGGCCTCGACGAAAGTCATGAGCTGGCCCTTGTCGTCCTCGGCGCCGCGCGCGACGATGATCTTGCGGCCGTCGGCGTGGTCGGTGACGACGGGCTCGAACGGCGGACGGTGCCAGAGATTGAGCGGATCGACCGGCTGCACATCGTAGTGACCGTAGAACAGCACATGCGGGCGGCCGTCGCTGCTGCCATTCGCCTTGGCAACGATGGCCGGATGGCCCGCGGTCGGCCGCACCTCCGCAATGAAGCCCAGCGTCGCGATGTCCTTGGCCAGATGGTCGGCCGCCGCCTTGCAGTCGTCGGCAAAGGCTGCCTCTGACGAAATCGACTTGATGCGGAGCAGCGTGAACAGCCGCGCGAGACTGTTGTCGAAATCGGCGTCGATATGATCGAGGACCGGCTGGAGCATGGCGTTGGACATCGCTGGTTTCCCTGGCTGTTGGGCTTGTCGCAATTTGTAGCCCGCCGGCCGTAGCAGGCAAAGCGCCCGCCTCCTGCCCGACCGAGCGGTGGGCTTGACGAGCTATCTCCGCAGCAATCCGCCAAGCGCGCCGCGGACCAAGGCGCGGCCGATCGATCCTCCGACGGAGCCGCCGACCGACTTGCCGAGATCGGCGACCACGCCACCGACCACCTTGTCGGTGACCGAACGCGTCACATTGCGTGCGATCACCTGTCCCGTCGACAGCCGGCCACGCCTGACATTGGTGCCGAAGATCGCAGCCGCGATGGCGCCGATATGGCCGAGGATGCCGCCACCCTCGCCACCGCCTGCACCGTCCGCCGGCGCCGCCGCCCCCGCAAGACGCTTCTGGATGATCTCGTAGGCGGATTCGGCATCGATCGCGGTGTCGTACTTGCCCTTGTAGGGGCTCGCATCCATGATCGCCTTGCGTTCTTCCGGCGTGATCGGCCCGATCCGCGCCGACGGTGGCCGCACCATGATGCGCTCGACCATCGCCGGTGTGCCGGCGCCCTCGAGGAACGACACCAGCGCCTCGCCCTTGCCGAGCTCCATGATCACGCGCGCGGTGTCGAGCTTCGGATTGGGCCGGAAGGTCTGCGCGGCTGCGGCGACGGCCTTCTGGTCGCGCGGTGTGAACGCGCGCAGCGCATGCTGGACACGGTTGCCGAGCTGCGCCAGCACCTTGTCCGGCACGTCGATCGGGTTTTGGGTGACAAAATAGACGCCGACGCCCTTGGAGCGGATCAGCCGCACCACCTGCTCGATCTTGTCCATCAACGCCTTCGGCGCGTCGTTGAACAACAGATGCGCCTCGTCGAAGAAGAACACCAGCTTCGGCTTCGGCAGGTCGCCGGCCTCCGGCATCTCCTCGAACAATTCCGAGAGCATCCAGAGCAGGAACGTGGCGTAAAGCCGCGGGCTCTGCATCAGCTTGTCGGCAACGAGGATGTTAACCACGCCGCGGCCGTCGCGGTCGGTCTTCATGAAATCCTTCAGCGTCAGCGCCGGCTCGCCGAAGAACTTGGCGCCGCCCTGGTTCTCGAGCACCAGGAGCTGGCGTTGAATGGTCCCGACCGTCGCCCTGGAGACGTTGCCATAGCCTTGCGCGGCCTTGCGGATCGACGCCAGCGGATCCTCGTCGTCGCCAGCCTTCTTGCTCAGGTCGGGGGCGATCGCATCGAGCAAGGCGCGCAGGTCCTTCATGTCGATCAGCGCCAGGCCGTTCTCGTCGGCGACGCGGAAGGCGACGTTGAGCACGCCTTCCTGTACGTCGTTGAGATCGAGCATCCGCGCCAGCAGCAGCGGCCCCATTTCGGTGACGGTGGCGCGCACCGGATGACCCTGCTCGCCGAACACATCCCAGAAAACGGTCGAGAACTGATCCGGCTGGAACGTCAGCCCCATTTCCTTGGCGCGCTTGACGATAAAGTCCTTGGCTTCCCCGACTTCGGAGATACCGGACAGATCACCCTTGATATCGGCCGCGAACACCGAGACGCCGGCGCGCGCGAACCCTTCCGCCATGACTTGCAGCGAGACAGTCTTACCCGTTCCGGTCGCGCCGGTCACAAGGCCGTGCCGGTTGGCCAGCGCGAGCGTCAGCCAAGCCGTCTCCTCACCCTTGCCGATAAAGATTTTCTCGTCGGTATCGGCCGGCTTGTCGTCTGGGGTCGCCATCGCTTCGCCTCTTCGCAGATTAGATCGGTTCGATACCTCGAACCCGGTTCGACGCTTCGAACCCGGTTCGACACCTCGAACCCATGCCATCATATTGCATCTTGCAGGTCGATTGAAACCATCAGCGGATGCCGACGTACATTGTCGCCCCAACAGGTCTTGGGAGTTCCTGATACTTTCTTCCATGCCAAGTGCTTTCTTACATGCCATGTGAAGAAAGGGATTGCGCATTGCCACAAGATAGCGTGAATCCGCCGCTCACTCTTGCATCGGTGCAACACTCACAGCGCGATCGAAAAAGAAAACGAATCGAAATGCGCGGATCGCTTGTATTTCACGGCACACGCGCTCAAGATCAATCCTCAAGAAATTATCCGGCAAGACCGGTCGAGGCGGGGCAATATGGACGAACTGGTTGGACGGCTGGCTTCCGTGGCCGGCATTGATGGTGCTGTCGCTGAAAAAACCGTCGGCATCGTTCTGGGCTTCCTCCGTAACGAGGGCCCTTCCGACAAGGTCCAGGCTCTGATCGACCAAATCCCCGGCGCCGAAGCGGCAATCGCGGCCTCCAGCAACAGCGGTGGTCTATCGAGGTTGATGGGTGGCGGGCTGATGGCCGTCGGCACCCGGCTGATGGCGCTTGGTTTGAGCATGAGCGAGATTCAGAACGTCGCGCGTGAACTTTTTAGGTTCGGCCGCGACAAACTCGGAGCGGATCAAATGGGCGAGATCATCTCGGGGACGCCGGGCCTCAGCCAGTTTGCCTAGAACTGCCATCGACAAGTCCTCGGCCACACGCTCCCTCTACCGCATACGAGTATCATGACATACCCCCTCTCCGAGATCGAAGGCCTGTCCGCCTATTACGCCAACAAACTGAAATCGCAGGGTATCCGCACGACCGAAGCGCTGCTTGAAACCGCCCGCACCGTCAAGGGACGCAAGGCGCTCGCAGCCAAGACCGGGATCAGCGAGCAGCAATTGCTCGAATGGGCGAACATCTCCGACTACATGCGGATTCCCGGCATGGGCAAGGCCAAGGTCGGCCTGATGCGCGCCGCCGGCGTCACCACGGTGCGCGAACTCGCACACCGTAACCCGTCGCGGCTGGCGCAGAGCATGAAGGACGCCAACGTCAAGCGAAAGCTTGTCCGCCTCATGCCGTCGGAGAAATCGGTCGAGCTGCTGATCGAGCAGGCACGCAAGCTGCCTCCCAAAATCACCTATTAGACTCACCTATTAGCCGCTGTAGCGGCTTCCAGTCGCGTCCGGCGCCAGCCACCTCCGCAACATCTTGACTTGCCAACGCTGTCAGCGCAAAGCCACCGCATGATGGCGACCAAGCCCATATCGGCAGCATTCGCCGGCCCGGCCGGACTCGCGGTGCTGCCGGCGTTGCTATCGAAGCCCACTCCGGCGGTGATGGGCATCCTGAACGTGACGCCGGATTCATTTTCCGATGGCGGACAGTTCATCGCCCCCGAGCTGGCTCTGGCGCAAGCCCGCAAGCTGATCGCTGACGGCGCCGACATCATCGATATCGGCGCGGAATCCACCCGCCCCTACGGCTCGCAGCCGGTTTCCGCTGACGACGAGTTGAAGCGGCTCAAGCCGGTGCTGGCCGACATCATAGCCCTCGGCGTGCCCGTCTCGATCGACAGCATGAAGTCCGAGGTCGTGGCCTGGGCGCTCGACCAGGGCGCTGCTGTTGCCAATGACGTCTGGGGCCTGCAGCGCGATCCTGGGATGGCCGATATCGTCGCGGCGCGTGGTGTGCCCGTGATCATCATGCATAATCGCGAGCATGCCGATCCCGCGATCGACATCATGAAGGACATCGCAACCTTCTTTACCCGCTCGATCGAGATTGCAGCCAAGGCGGGCATATCGTCCGACAGCATCGTGCTCGATCCCGGCATTGGCTTCGGCAAGGTCCCGGAGCAGAACATGATGGTGCTGGCGCGGCTCTCCGAGCTCGACACTTTCCGCCTGCCGGTGCTGGTCGGCGCGTCGCGCAAGCGCTTCATCAGCACGGTCGTGCCCTCGGAGCCGCAAAATCGCATCGGCGGCTCGATCGCGGCGCATCTGATCGCGGCACAGAATGGTGCACGCATCATCCGCGCGCATGACGTTGCGGAAACCGTTCAGGCGCTGCTTGTGGCAGCGGCAATCAAGGGACAGCAATGACCGACACGATCTTCATCACCGGGGTCGTCATCCATGCCCGTCATGGCGTGATGGAACATGAGACCGAAGTCGGGCAGCGCTTCGTCATCGACCTTGAATTGTACACCGACCTCTCGGAATCGTCGCGCACCGACCGCCTTTCCGACACCGTCTCCTACTCCAACGTGGTCGCGACCGCGACGTCGGCGTTCAAGACCACCAATTACAAGCTGCTGGAGCGCGCCGCCGGTGCGGTGGCCGACGATATCCTGAGCACATTCCCGCGCGTCCGAGCCGTCAAGGTGACCGTCCACAAGCCGCACGCACCGATCGCCGCGATCTTCGAGGATGTCGGCGTGGTGCTGACGCGTTCACGGCATCCGCCGCTCCAAGGTTGAGCGCCCAAGAACGCCCAAGGTTGAACGCCTATGCCTGATGTCCTGATCGCACTCGGCGGCAATGTCGGCGACGTCCGTGCGACGTTCCGCAAGGCCATCGCCAATATCTGCGGCATGACCCAGGCCGCGCTGCTAGCGCGCTCGTCGGATTATTCGACGCCGCCCTGGGGCGAGGAGCAGCAGGACAACTTCATCAATGCCTGCATCGAGATCGAAACCAGCCTCGACCCACACGCGCTGCTGTTCACGCTGCACAAGATCGAGACCAAGTTCGGCCGCGACCGCAAGAACGAGCAGCGCTGGGGCCCGCGCACCCTCGACCTCGACCTGATCGCTTATGACGACGTCACGCTCGACAAGCCGGAACTGACCCTGCCGCACCCGCGCCTGTTCGAGCGCGCCTTCGTGCTGGCGCCGCTGGTCGAGATCGTGCCGGACCGCGTCATCGCCGGGCGGCGTGTCGCCGACGCCCTGGCCGGAGTCTCGGCCGACGGTATATTCCGTCTGCCGGACCTCGATTGAGGCCACACAGCCCCCAAACAACTGTTTGGCTTGGCCGCCCGCCCGTGGCAATTTCCGGCCAAATCAAGCGGGGCCCGCCGGGCCGACGAAGGACATTTTGGGCGGATGACGACCACGACTGACGATTTGCCTCTCGCCGCGGATTTTGCGCCTGCGACCTATGATGACTGGCGCAAGCTGGTCGACGGCGTGCTGAAGGGTGCCCCGTTCGAGAAACTGGTCGGCAAGACCTATGATGGGTTGAAGATCGATCCGATCTACCGCCGCGCCACCAACTTGAGCCCGATCGCCGGCCGCGCTGCCGCCGCGCCCTGGCAGATCCTGCAGCGGGTCGACCATCCCGACGCCGCGCAAGCCAATGCGCAGGCGCTGCAAGACCTGGAGAACGGGGCGACCGGCCTCGAATTCGAATTCGCCGGCGGTCCCGGCACGCGCGGCTTCGGTCTTGCCGATGCCAGCAAGAAGACACTGGCGCGGGCCTGCGGCGGTGTCCATCTCGATGCCGGCATCATGATCGCGCTCAACCCGGTGCTCGGACGCGAGAACGCCGGCGAAACCTTTGCCGACATGGTCGAGGCCCGCAAGCTCGATCCGGCCACGCTCGACCTTCATTTCAACTATCAGGCGCTCAGCACGGTGGCCGTGCGTGGCGCCGCGGCCGCCGCCTGGACAGAGTACGAGAAGCCGTTCGGCAAGGTGGTCAACGGCCTGATCAAGCGCGGCTTCAAGGGCCCCTTCGTACTGGCGGATGGCCGGCCGATCCATGATGCCGGTGGATCCGACGTGCAGGAACTCGCCTTCACACTTGCAGTCGCGCTCGCCTATCTGCGGATGCTCGAAGCCGCCGGCATCGACCTCGATGCTGCCCGCGCGGGAATCTCGTTCCGGCTCAGCGCCGACGCCGACCAGTTTTTGACGATGGCAAAGTTCCGGGCGCTGCGGCTGCTGTGGGCGCGGGTCGAGCAGGCCTGTGGCCTCGCGCCAAAACCGATCTTCGTCAACGCGCAGACCGCATGGCGCATGCTGACCCAGCGCGACGCCAATGTGAACATGCTGCGCGCGACCGTGGCAACCTTTGCGGCCGGGCTCGGCGGCGCCAATGCAATCACCGTGCTGCCGCACACGCTGGCGCTTGGATTGCCTGATGATTTCGCCCGGCGCGTCGCACGCAACACGCAACTGGTGCTGCTGGACGAATCCAACCTCGCAAAGGTCTCCGATCCGGCGGCCGGTTCCGGCGGCATCGAGACCCTGACATCGCAGCTTTCAGAGGCGGCATGGGCACTGTTCCAGGAGATCGAGAAGGCCGGCGGCGTCTTCGCTGCGCTCGAGCACGGCCTGATCCAGAACAAGGTCGCCGCGACCCGTATGCTTCGCGAAACCAATTTGGCGAAGCGCCGCGACGTGCTGACCGGCGCCAGCGAATTTCCCAACCTGCATGAGGCCGATATCGCGGTGCTGGACGTGAAGCCGGCAGGGCCCGCGACCTTCGGAGATGCCAAGATCAAGTTCGACGCGCTTGCGCCGATGCGCCTGGCCGAGCCATTCGAGGCGCTGCGCGACAAGTCGGATGCGGCGCTGAAGGCAGGTGGCACACGGCCAAAGATCTTCCTCGCCAATCTCGGTACGGCCGCGGATTTCACCGCGCGCGCCACATTCGCCAAGAGCTTCTTCGAAACCGGCGGCATCGAGGCCGTCGACAACGAAGGCATTGCCGATGCCGCGGCGCTCGTCGCCGCCTTCAAGGCCTCCGGTGCCGCGACGGCCTGCATCTGCTCCTCGGACAAGGTCTATGCCATCAGCGCCGCCGACGCCGCCAAGGCCCTTCGCGGCGCGGGAGCGAGGCATATCTATCTGGCAGGGCGGCCCGGCGACCAGGAAGCGGCGCTGCGGGCGGCCGGCATCGGTGACTTCGTCTTCGCCGGCGGCGATGCGCTGGCAACATTGCGCGACGCCTATCGGCGAATGGAGCAAGCATGACGGCTGAGACACCATCAAAAGCGGTTCTGACCGGTGGCTGCCAATGCGGCGCCATCCGCTTTGCCGTCTCGGGCGCACCGGCCAAGATCAGCGTCTGTCACTGCCGGATGTGCCAGAAGGCTTCCGGCTCGCCGTTCGCATCGTTTGCCGACATCGAGAAGACCGATTTCGCCTGGACCCGCGGCCAGCCCGCCGCGTTCAAATCGTCCTCGATCGCCGAGCGCGATTTCTGCGCCGCCTGCGGCACGCCCCTGAGCTTCCGCCGGATCGATGGGCCGCGGATCGAAATCATGACCGGCACCTTCGACCGGCCCGACCGGATGGTGCCGACGCGGCAATATGGAACCGAGTCCCGGCTCGGCTGGGTGGTCGGCATTCCCAATTTGCCGAGCCAGACCACGATGCAGAATTACGGCCCGGAGAAGATGGCGACCATCGCCAGCCACCAGCATCCGGATCACGACTGAATGGCGCCGGAAGACGGTCGCCCATGCTATGATGGACAACATGAGCCGCATACCGAACTTCGCCGATATCGCGTTTGAGAAAATCAGCACTGGCGCCCTGGCCGCAAGCGCCGAGCCTTGGCTGACGCCCGAGGGCATCCCGGTCAAATCCGCCTACAGCGAGGCCGATCTCGAAGGCATCGACTTCCTCGAGACCTGGCCGGGGATCGCTCCCTATCTGCGCGGCCCCTACCCGACCATGTATGTCAACCAGCCCTGGACCATCAGGCAATATGCCGGCTTCTCCACGGCGGAGGATTCCAACGCCTTCTATCGCCGCAACCTCGCGGCGGGCCAGAAGGGCCTGTCGGTCGCGTTCGATCTCGCCACCCACCGCGGTTATGACTCCGATCATCCGCGCGTCACGGGCGACGTCGGCATGGCCGGCGTTGCGATCGATTCCATCTACGACATGCGCACGCTGTTCTCGGGCATCCCGCTCGACCAGATGAGCGTGTCGATGACCATGAACGGCGCTGTGCTGCCGATCCTCGCGCTGTTCGTCGCGGCCGCCGAGGAACAGGGCGTACCGCCGGAGAAGCTGTCGGGCACCATTCAGAATGACATTCTGAAAGAGTTCATGGTGCGCAACACCTATATCTATCCGCCGACGCCCTCGATGCGGATCATCTCCGACATCTTCGCCTATACCTCGCAGAAGATGCCGAAGTACAACTCCATTTCCATTTCCGGCTATCACATGCAGGAAGCCGGCGCGACGCAGGACCTCGAGCTCGCCTATACGCTCGCCGACGGCGTCGAGTATCTGCGCGCCGGCCTCGCTGCGGGCCTCGACGTCGACCGCTTCGCGCCACGGCTGTCGTTCTTCTGGGCTGTTGGCATGAACTTCTTCATGGAAGTCGCCAAGATGCGCGCGGCGCGGCTGCTCTGGGCCAAGCTGCTGAAGCCGTTCAATCCGAAGGATCCGCGTTCACTGTCGCTGCGCACCCATTGCCAGACCTCGGGCTGGTCGCTGACCGCGCAGGACGTCTTCAACAATGTGATGCGCACCACCATCGAGGCGATGGCGGCAACGCAAGGCCACACCCAGTCGCTGCACACCAATGCGCTCGACGAGGCGTTGGCGCTGCCGACCGATTTCTCCGCGCGCATCGCCCGCAACACGCAATTGTTCCTGCAGCAGGAAAGCGGCACCAACCGCATCATCGATCCCTGGGGCGGCTCCTACTATGTCGAGCGACTGACCCGCGACCTCGCGGCTAAGGCCTGGGGTCATATCCAGGAGGTCGAGGAACTCGGCGGCATGGCCAAGGCGATCGAGGCCGGCGTGCCGAAGCTGCGGATCGAGGAAGCATCGGCCAAGACCCAGGCCCGCATCGATGCCGGCCGCCAGGCCGTGATCGGCGTCAACAAATACAAGCCGGAGAACGAGAAGCCGATCGACGTGCTGAAGGTGGAGAATTCCACCGTGCGGCGGCTGCAGATCGACAAGCTGGCGCGGCTGAAGAAAGACCGCAACCAGAAGGACGTCGACGCGGCGCTGGCGGCGATCACCCGAAGCGCGGGCGAAGGCAGCGGCAATCTGCTGGCGCTGGCGATCGACGCCGCACGGGCGAAAGCGACCGTCGGCGAGATTTCGGACGCGATGGAAAAGGTGTTCGGCCGGCACCGCGCCGAGATCAAGTCGATCACCGGCGTCTACAAGCGAGAGGCAGCGACCATGTCCAATCGGGTCGAAAAGGTGCAAGAGCTGATCGACGCTTTCGAGGAGGCCGAGGGCCGCCGCCCGCGTATCCTGGTCGCCAAGATCGGCCAGGACGGCCACGACCGCGGCCAGAAGGTGATCGCATCCGCGTTCGCCGATGTCGGCTTCGACGTCGACATCGGACCGCTGTTTGCGACCGCCGACGAAGCCGCCCGCCAGGCGGTCGAGAACGACGTGCACATCCTCGGCGTCTCCTCGCTCGCCGCCGCGCATCTCACCGCCGTCCCCGAGTTGAAGGCTGCACTGAAGAAGCACGGCCGCGAGGACATCATGATCATCATCGGCGGCGTGGTGCCGCCGCAGGATTACGACGCGCTCTACGCCGCCGGCGCCGAAGCTATCTTCCCCCCGGGCACAGTGATATCAGATGCCGCCGAGGAGCTGATCCACAAGCTCAACGCCCGGCTCGGCCACAGCGAGGCGGCGGAGTAGCTCCGCCGCGTCGCCGCCTTCCCACTCAAAAGGAATTTTTCTATGCGCGCCGCTCGCTTCCGAACGCCTGCCCGCATCATGGGCCTTGCCGGCATACTTGCTTGCCTCGGCCTGCCTGCGCTCGCCGCCGATCCCAAGCCCGATGCTTCGATCAAGAACAAGAGCGTCGAGGCCAACGTCTATCTCGACGACAAGGTCAAGGCGGATGCGGCCTTGGCTGCCGATTGCCTGGCCGAAGGCAAGAAGTGGATCGACAAGAATGCCGCCGAGGCCGCGACCTCGCGCAAAGAAGATCCGCAGTCCTTCAAGGATGGCGGCTGGTCGTTCGAACGCAGATACGCTGTCCACTCGGTCGTCGACGGCCGCTATGTCAGTATCCGGCGCGACGACGACATGGACAACCGCGGCGCGCATCCGAACTCCGACGTCAACACCATCCTGTGGGATACAACAGAGAAGAAGCGCACCAGCATCCGCCCCTTCTTCACCGAGACCGCCGACGACGGTCCGACCATGAAGGCGATGTTGCAGGCCGTCATCACCTCGCTGAACGCCGAGAAGAAGGAGCGCGACGCCGGCGAGACCGCAAGCGCCGAGTGGTACAAGGACCTGAAGCCGACCCTGCTCAAGATCGGCGCCGTCACGCTGACGCCGTCGACGGAAGCGGGCAAGAGCTCCGGCCTGACCTTCCACTATCCGCCCTATGCCGTCGGCCCCTATGCCGAAGGCCAGTACGTCGCTTTCGTGCCGTGGCAGACGCTGAAGCCGTATCTGACGCCGCAAGGCACGAAGATCTTCGGCGGCGCGCAGCCGAAGGCTGACGCGGACTAGAGCGTTTTCGAGCGAAGTGGACACCGGTTCGCGTGAAGAAAACGCGTCAAAACAAGAAAGCCGGTCTCAGCGGCCGTCGGCCTCGCGGCGCGCCAGCGTCCGGACCAGCGAGTTGGTCCAGTCCGGGATCCAGGACTGAAACAGCGTGTGCCAGCGATCGGCGTCGCCCGGCGCGGTGTCGAGCTTGACCGACCACTCGATGAAGGTGCGATCGCCTTCGACGACCGGCAGCAGGCGCATCGTTCCCTCGTAATGCGTCGGCTGCGGCGTGTCGGGGATCAGATCGGGCGGAAACGGCAGCGGCTCGATGCCGGCATAGGTCAGCGAATGCTGCTGATCGGAGTGCCCGGCCAGCCGTTGCCGCACCCAGTTGCCGAGATAGCAAAACCGCCTGACCGCGCCGACCTCGTCGCCGCGCCTGTCGTCCTCGATCACGCTCTCGGAGACGCCCTCGATATAGGCCGGGTAATTGTTGAAGTCGCGGATCAGCGACCACACGGTATCGAGCGGATGGTCGAGGACGGTGCTGTAATAGGCGCGGGTCACGGCAGGCTCCGGAAAAAGTGGTCCGCCACTGGCGGCGGAACGCGAGCCCTGATCCTGTCGGATGTGGTCGGGGACACCCACCCGATTCCCGATTGCGCATGCGACATAGGATGACGGCGCGCTGGCCTCTCGCCTGCAACCGGCCGCCGTTGTAAACCAAGGCCATGACCGCGCCGAAGACTGCCTCCCCCGACATCCGTGCCCTCGCCCACGAGCTCCGTGCCGGCGGCCGCGCGGCGCTGGCGCGGGCGATTACGCTGGTCGAGAGCAGGCGTGGCGACCATCAGGCGGCGGCGCGCGAGCTGGTGCAGGCGCTGTTGCCCGACACCGGCAAAGCGGTGCGGGTCGGCATCACCGGCTCGCCGGGCGTCGGTAAGTCGACCACGATCGATGCGCTCGGCATGTTCCTGATCGAGCGCGGCCACAAGGTCGCAGTGCTGGCGGTCGATCCCTCCTCGGCGCGCACCGGCGGCTCGATCCTCGGCGACAAGACGCGGATGGCGCGGCTCGCGATCTCCGATCAGGCCTTCATCCGTCCCTCGCCATCATCAGGCACGCTTGGCGGCGTCGCAGCCAAAACCCGCGAGGCGATGCTGTTGTGCGAGGCGGCCGGCTTCGACGTGGTGCTGGTCGAGACCGTCGGTATCGGCCAATCCGAGACCGCGGTCTGCGACATGACCGATTTCTTCCTCGCACTGATGCTGCCGGGCGCCGGCGACGAGCTGCAGGGCATCAAGAAGGGCCTGGTCGAGCTCGCCGACATGATCGCGATCAACAAGGCCGACGGCGACAATATCAAGCGCGCCAATCTCGCAGCGGCCGATTATCGCAGCGCGCTGCATATCCTCTCCCCGCGCTCCGAGCACTGGCATCCGCCGGTCGAGACCTATTCGGCGCTGGCGGGCATTGGGCTCGACAGGATCTGGCAGAAAATCCTCGACCACCGCACCGCGATGAACGCCTCCGGCGAGTTCGCGAGCCGCCGCCGCGAGCAGCAGGTGAAGTGGATGTGGTCGATGCTGGAGCAACGGATGATGGCGCGCCTGCGCGCGGAGCCTGCGATCCGCGCCAAGGTGAAGAAGATGGAAACCGAGGTCGCCGACGGCCGCATCTCGCCCGCGGTCGCCGCCGAACAGATCGCGGAGATGCTGAGGTGAGCGAGAGGCTGCGCATCCGCGTCACCGCATAGCGGCGCGGCCTCTAGCGCGTGAGTACACGATTTCGGAATACTGGAAGAATATCGCTGAGTTGCCCGACGTGTCAAGTTGCCTTGTCGAACGCCGGCAGCCGCCCGCTACTTTGCATGGGGTTGTTTTCGATATTTTGGCGGCGCGCGCCTGCGGCCGGGAGTTCCGTCACCATCACCCGCAGTTACGAGGCAGGCCACCTCTCGTAAACGACGCGCGCTGACCTGCTGTACCCAAGATTAACCCTACCGCCAACAAACGCCCGGCTGCGTCGGCGTGTTCACCAAGCAGCGCCGCATTTCGCGTTACCTATCGGGCATGAAGGTCACCTCTCGCGCCTTCAGCGAGGGCTATGCCATGGACGTCAACCGCCGCCATCTGATCGGAGCATCCGCCGTCGGCGTCGCCGGCGCGCTGGCGATGTCGCCCGACGCGGCGCGCGCGGCGCCATCGGTCGGGTCGCTCGGACGCGACGTCACGCAATATGGCGTTCGCGCCGGCAGCCCTGACGATCAAAGCCGGAATTTGCAGCGCGCGATCGACGAGGCTGCCCGCGCGCAGGTGCCGCTGGTGTTCCCGCCCGGAATCTACCGCACCGGCCTGCTGCGTCTTGCCCCCGGCAGCCAGCTGATCGGCGTGCGCGGCGCGAGCAAGCTCGCGTTCAACGGCGGTTTGTCGATGCTGTCGGGCGAAGGTGCCGGCGGCATCGGGCTTACCGGCCTCATGCTTGATGGCGGCAACATCCCGTTGCCGACCCGGCGCGGCCTGGTGCACTGCCTGTCCGGCCGCGACATCCGCATCACCGATTGCGAATTCACCGGTAGCGGCGGCAGCGGCATCTGGTTCGAGCAGATATCCGGCGACGTCAGCAACAACATCTTCACCGACATCGCGGCCACCGCGCTGGTGTCGTTCGATGCGCTGGGCCTGATCGTCTCGCGCAACACCATCAAGGGCACCAACGACAACGGCATCGAGATCCTGCGCACCGCTGTTGGCGACGACGGCTCCATCGTGGCCGACAATCGCATCGAGGATATCAAGGCCGGCCCCGGCGGCTCCGGGCAGTACGGCAACGCCATCAACGCCTTCCGCGCCGGCAACGTCATCGTGCGCGGCAACCGCATCAGGAACTGCGACTATTCCGCGGTACGCGGCAATTCCGCCTCCAACATCCACATCACGGACAACAGCGTCAGCAATGTCCGCGAGGTCGCGCTCTATTCGGAGTTCGCCTTCGAGGCTGCGGTCATCGCCAACAACACGGTCGACGGCGCTGCGGTCGGCGTCTCCGTGTGCAATTTCAACGAAGGCGGCCGCATCGCGGTGGTCCAGGGCAATATCATCCGCAACCTCGTCCCGAAGCGCCCGATCGGCACCGCGCCTGACGACGATGCCGGCATCGGCATTTATGTCGAGGCTGATACGGCCGTCACCGGCAATGTGATCGAGAACGCCCCGTCATTCGGCATCGTCGCCGGATGGGGCAAGTATCTGCGTGACGTCGCGATATCGGGAAACGTGATCCGCAACGCGTTTGTCGGCATCGGCGTCTCGGTGGTGCCGGGCGCCGGAACCGCGCTGATCAACAACAACATGATCTCGGAGACCCCGCGCGGGGCGGTGGTCGGGCTCGATCACGCCCGCCCTGTGACCACCGACCTGTCGGCCGGCGGCGCCCAGCAATTTGCGCAGCTGATGATCGGTGCGAACGCTGTGCGGCGCTGACCTGCGCGTCTAGAGCGAGTTGCGCAACAGCGGATAGCGCGCCTGGATCGCGTTGAGATCAAGCACCGGCGCGGGCATCTCGAGCGGCGGCGCATCGGTCACAGCGGGCGTTTCCTCGAGCACGGCGGCGGCCGTCTCCAGCGCTGCCGTCATGGCCATCATGGTGGATTGAGCCAACGCCGCCGCCTCCGGCTGGCGCTCGCGCACCGGCGAGACTTCGCATGGCGACAGTTTCGATCGCCCGCGACCGAGCCAGGACAAATCGATCGGTGAATTGTCGAGCGAGGCTTCGCGCGACAGCAGTTCGCGCCAGGTGTCGACCGCCGCCGTGGCTTCCCTGATGTTTTCGAGAAAGGCTTCTTCGCTGTGATAGCGGCGCCAACGGCCGGTTTCGAACAGCTCGGTGAGATGTTCCAGCCGTTGCTCGGCAAGGTTGCACCAGCGCGCAACGATCTCCTGGCCTCTGGCCACGTCGGTCCGATGTGTCATTTAACTGCCCGCAGGGAGAGAGACGGACGCAGACGCAACCGAACCGAATCAACTGGACGTGACGGAGATATTCTGTGGAAAAGGTAAATAAAGTCTAACTAAATTCTTAATTGGCGACGGGCGGTGAAGAAAACCCGCTTCACTACGGGGTTTCTCACGATATCCACAGTCAAGCCGTCCACTTGCATGCTGACGATGCATCGCGCTTTCCAACGAGCCGCCCCTGAACGATCCACATAAATTGGTCGCTGGGCCCGCCCGCTGCGCGGATCTCGTCACCGCCGGCAGCCTGCCAGATTGGGGATTGCGCACCGCGCCGGGCCCAGCCGTCACACAAGGCTCGCCCAAAATGAAAGACCCGCCCGGGGGGACAACCGGACGGGTCTAAGCCATATGGGCGCTTGGGGTGGATGGGCGCTCGCGCCGAATATAGCCGTCGGGGAGGGTAAACCGCTCCCACACACATAAGTCGTGATAGGGGCTGCGGACGTTCAAACTCCCGGCGATTTTTTTAACTTTTCCGATCCCGGTTTCGCTGCGCCATTGGCGGGCGTCCGCCGCCGAAAATCATTGCGCAGCGGGGCGATTTGCGTCGTTTGCCGCGGATTTGTCGGACGCCATCGACGGCGCCGCATCGATCAACGCGCGGCTCACGGAAGTGTTATTGCTGTCGGGAGCCTTCGGCGGCTGCGACGGCTTGTCCGAGACGGTCGCAACGGGAACGGCGGGCGCCTTGATCGCCGCCGTGACGGCGGCGAAGGCATCCGCCTCGCCCGCCCCGAACAGATCGTCGCGGCCGGGCGCGCCGAGGTCACGGGCGGTGCTCGTCAGGATTGCGCGCACCTCGCTCGGCTTCGCCGCAGGATTGCGTTCCAGCACCAGGGCGGCAATGCCGCTGACGAAGGCCGCGGAGAAAGAGGTGCCCGACGCCATCTGATATTTGCCGTCGGGCGCGGGCAGCAGAATGTCGACGCCCGGCGCCGCCAACGCAATGTAGTCGCCGCGGTTCGACGCCGTGAACAGCTTGTCCCTGGCGTCGGTGCCGCTGACCGCGATCACATCCGGATTGGCTGCCGGATAGAGCGGCGGGGATTTCGCACCCGCATTGCCGGCGGCAGCGATCAGCACGATGCCCTTGGCCGCGGCCGCGGCAACACCGCGCGCGATCAGCGCGTCCTTTGGTCCGGCAAAACTCATGTTCACGATCTGCGCGCCATGCAACGCCGCGTAGTCGAGACTCCTGAGGATCACAAAAGACGTGCTCTGGGCGCCGCTCGCAACCGCACCGAACGCACGGATCGCCAGGATCCGGACCTCCGGCGCGCTCCCCATCAGCTTGGCATGCGCCGCGATCGCGCCCGCGATACCGGTGCCATGAAGATGCGGCCCTTCCTTGCTGCCAAGCGCGTCGAACGTATCCGAGATCGTATTGGCCAGTTCCGGATGGCTGGCATCGATGCCGGAGTCGATGACGGCAACCGTCACGTTCATCCCGTGGGCCAGCGTGTGCGCCTGCGGCAAGCGCAGCTGTGCGAGCGCGTATTGCGCCGGATCGCCCTCGCTTGGAACCGCCTGCTGATCCTGCAGCAGGTAGCGATAGTTCGGCTGCACCGAGCGGACGCTGCCGTCGCCGGCAAACTCGCGGCTCACCACGTCCACCGGCCGATTGCCGGCGACGCGGAACAGGCCGATCGTCGCACCGAGCAGCGAAAAATTCTGCGACGCGATCCGGATCAGGCCGTGGCGTTGCGCGAGCTCGTCAGCCTGAGCATCCGTCAATGCGCCGTCGATTTCGGCCACGAGTTCGTTCGGCACAGCTCGCCGGTCGAGCGCAGCCTGCACGCCGCCGCCAGGACCGGTCACGCCCTTCCCTGCGGCGCCCTTGCCGCTGCCGCCGTCGACCAGGGCGACCGGGTCGTCGGCGCATTCGCCGTCGCGGCCACGATAGGCATAGTCGCAGGCGGGATAGAGATTGGGCGAATAGCGCGCATAGGACAGCGCGGAGCCGGTGGCCAGCCGCGAGACCGCGATCCTCGATGTAGTCGTGACGGGGGGGACCGATGGCGTCGTGCGCGCGGCCATGGTGCCGCCCACCCTGCCCACAGCGTTGGCGTTCACCCTGCCCGCGACATTGGTGCCGACCCTGCCGGCCGCGTTGGCGCCCACCCTCCCCGCGATGTTCGGATTGATCCGCGGCCCGATCGAGACGCGCGGCTCGACACGCAGCGTCGGCGAGCGCATGAAGCTTTGTGCATCCGCCGCTGAATCGGCCAGACATACCAATGGCAATACCGCAATGGCGACAGCCACCGCGGTGCTCTTCCAGCTCAGGTCATCACGGTTCATCGTGTCCTCAACGCGACGCAGAACCGCCAACCGTAGCTTACGGCGTTTCGACCGCGAGGCTGACGATCTTCTCTTTCTGCAATCTGGCGATCAACGCTGCGACGTCGTTCTTGCCCATCGCGCGGCTGCCGAACTGCAGCCGGAACAGGCCGCCCTTGGCGCCATCGACGATCGAGGCCTGATAGGTGTCGAGCAGCGCGGTAATGTCGGCGATCTTGGCGTCCGGCGCAAAGCGCACCAGCATGCGCGGTGGCGCGGCAGCCGTGCCACCGAGATCACGGGTCAGCGGCGTGTTGCGATCGGCTGTATCGAGCGAGGCGGTCTGGAACGAGGCCGGCTGGCTCCCCATCAGCACCGCGCCGATCACGCCCGCCTGCAACAGCAGCGCGATCGCGCCGAGACTGGCCGACCAGGCCAGCGTGCGCGGCGACAACTTTGCGAAAAACTCCGAGATTCCGCTCCAGATGCGCGCCGACATCGCCGGCTTGCGTTCGGGTTCGGCATCGATCGCCGCGAACAGCTTCTGCATGGCGCGCGCCGAGGGTGCACCCAGGCTCTCGTTGAGATGAATGGTCTCGCCCAATTCCTCGCGGATGACGGCAAACTGCTTCGCCAGCTCCGGATCGCGTGCGAGCGCGTCCTCGACACGGCGCGCGTCGCGCGCGTTCAGCGTGCCAGCCGCGTGCCACGGCAACAGCATCTCGATCTCGCTGGGCTCTTGATCCAGCATTTTCTTGTTCGCTGCCATCATGGCCAACCTCGCTCGATGCCAGCTGCCTTCAGCAGCTCGGCAAGTTTCTTGCGTGCGTAGAACAGGCGCGTCTTCACGGTATTCTCCGGGATGCCGACGATCTCGGCAACTTCTTCCACGGATTTCTCGTGATAGTAGACAAGATCGACGATTTCCCGATGGTCCGCCGATAGCGCCGTCAGGCACTTACGCAGCGCTTCACCGGTATCCTTCTTCTGCACCACCGTTTCCGGATCGTCGGACGTATCCTCGATCGCGTTCGCGGCCTCATCATCCAGTTCGGCATCCTTCCTGCGCCGCAGCGCAGACAACGCCTTGAAACGGGTAATCGCCAAAAGCCAGGTCGAAACGGCGGATCGTCCCTCGAACTTGCCCGCCTGACGCCACACATCGAGGAAGACTTCACTGATGAGGTCTTCCGCGACCTGCTCATTGCGCACGAGCCGAAGCCCGAAACGAAATACCCTGACATGGTGCCGTCCGTACAGCACCTGCATGGCAAGCCGGTCGCCTTGAGCGATCCGGGCGATCAGAACGTCATCTGAAGCCGCCTGTGTCGCGCTCAATGGCCGTCTCGCAAGGTTGGTCGGAGGGGAATGGCGCGCGGTTCGACGCGAGAGGCAAGATTCTTCACATTACGGCAATGTCCTGACCGCATGTGTGATCTAGGCCACAGTCGATCATCGGGCCGCGGAGCAACCCACGGAGACGATCGAGGCCCAGAAAACGGTATCATGGTAATGAACACTTTCTCTGATGCCGCGCAATGCTGTGCGACCATAGCAAGGCTTCACCGGCAAGCCAGTACCCACGTGGTGAACCCGCGCCACGCAGTGCTTCGGCACACCCGCGCCCGGCACCTCGGACTAACGGATTTCCCTTAAGAAACAAGGGTGCTGACCGGATTTTAACGGAGCAGATTCGGTTCCAAAAGATACCAAACCTAAAGGCTTTCCCACGTAGATTTTTGCCCGGTTCCACCAATGGCGAAGACCATGGGCAGCGCTGCATCGTCATTTCTCGGCCCGATCGCGGGCGCACTGGAAGGCGGCCGTCCCAAGCTGACGGCCGAGCGCCTGGCGCGCCGCGCCAAGCAGCGCCGCCAGATCCAGTCGATGATCGGCAGTTGCTTCGTGCTCGATGCCGTCGTGCTGCTGATCTACGCCCATGTCGGCACCACGTCGGTTTCAGTCGCGACCGGCTATGCCCTGGCCGGCCTCACTCTGGTGGCGGTCTACGTGCTGCTCTCCGAGCTTGGCTTCCACGAGCGCTTCCGCGACCACTACCTGGTCGCAGCGCAATCCGCCGTCAACATGGTGAACCTCCTCGTGTTCGCCTATCTCGCGCCGGAAGTCGGGATATTGTTTCTCTGCAATTTGTTCGTGGTGTTCGGCTTCGGCGCGCTCCGCACCTCGGCGCGCCAGACCTCCATCATCTGGACCGTGATGGTGCTTGGCCTCGCAGCGCTGTTTCTGTGGACCGACAAGCCGATCGGAATGCCGACCGGCACGATGATCGACCGCTTTGCCACCATGCTGGTGTTCGCACTGACCATCGGACGCTGCATGTTCCTCGGCATCTTCTCGAGCTCGATGCAGCAATCGCTCTATCAGAGCGGGGTGAAGCTGAAGGAAGCCTACCGGCGCATCGAGGAACTCGCCGAACTCGACGACCTGACCGGCGCCTTCAATCGCCGCTGCATCATGCGCATGCTCGAGGAAGAGATCACGCGCTGCGCGCGCAACGGCAGCTCCTGCGCGATCGCGCTGATCGACCTCGACCATTTCAAGCGCATCAACGACCTCTACGGCCATCCGATCGGCGACGAGGCGCTGCGAACCTTCGCCATCAGCATGTTCGCCAATATCCGCAGCATCGACCGCTTTGGCCGCTACGGCGGCGAGGAATTCCTGCTGGTGCTGCCCGACCTGTCCCAGGACGACGCCACGCGCGCGCTCGAGCGGCTCCGCGCGATCATTGCCGATCTCGACTGGAGCGCGTTCTCGCCCGGCATGCAGGTGACGATCTCCGCAGGCGTCGCAACGCTGCGTCAGAACGAGACCTCCGATACATTGCTCGCCCGCGCCGACCGCGCGCTCTACGCAGCCAAGGCCCGGGGACGCAATCGCATCGCCGGCGCCTGACCAACCCATTTCCATATCCGGCGCCGGAGAAACCGTCGCCGCCTTTATTTGACGCTCCAGGATAGAGTCATGAGTTCGAAGTCCGCGACCGCCCCCGAAAGTCTGCTCGACGAATTGCAGACAACGCTCGCCCACGGCACAGTGGCGCGTCGCGTCGAGACGCTGCGCCGTGTGACCGATCTCTTCATCAACGGCTCGGTGGACTATTCGGACGAGCAGATCGGGCTGTTCGACGACGTTTTCCAGTGTCTGCTCGAACACATCGAAAGCTCGGCGAAGGCGCTGCTCGCCAACCGGCTCGCGCCGATCGACAGCGCGCCGCCGCGGACGATCCGTACGCTGGCCTTCGACGACCTGATCGAGGTTGCCGGCCCCGTGCTCGCACGGTCGGCCCGGCTCGACGACGATGCCCTGATCGAGACGGCGCGCAGCAAGAGCCAGGCGCACCTTTTGGCCATTTCGACCAGAAAGGCACTGAGCGGCGCCGTCACCGACGTGCTGGTGCTGCGCGGCAATGACGAGGTAATCCAGAGCACGGTCAACAATCCCGGCGCGGAGTTCACCGAACGCGGCTTCACCCGCCTGGTCAGCCGCGCCGAGGGTGATGACAATCTGTCGACCTGCGTCGGCTTGCGCCCGAACATTCCGCGGCATCTCTATCTCAAGCTGGTTGCGAAGGCCTCCGACACCGTACGGCAACGGCTCGAGGCCGCTATACCGCAGCAGGCCAAGGAAATTCCGATTGCGGTGAAGGAAGCGACACGACGCGCGCGCTCAGCTCCCGGCGCTGTTGCCCCCGACACCGCGATCGCGCATGCCTTGGTCAAGTCGCTCTATGACGACGGCCGGCTCGACGAATTCCAGCTCGCGGCGTTTGCCGAGGCCGGCAAGTTCGACGAGACCAACGCCTCGCTCGCCGCGCTCGCCAGTGTCACAGTGGGCATCGCCGAGAACATGATGATCGAAACCCGCGCCGAGGGCGTGATGATCCTTGCCAAGGTGTCGGGCCTGTCATGGTCCACCGTGCGGGCCATCATCCATCTGCGCGACGAGATTTCTGGCGCCGAACCGACCGACTTGCAGGCTTGCAAGGAGACCTATGAGCGCCTGCGGCCCTCGACCGCGCAGCAGGTCTTGCGCTTCCACCGCATGCAGCAGTCCGCGCCCGCGGCATAACATCCGGGCCACGATCTGCAATTCAATATCGAAGCACCCGCGCTCCCATGAGCGCGCCGATCGCCGTGACCAGCGCGGTCGCGATCGTGTACCAGGTCGCCACGAACAGCGGTGAATCATCGGTGCAGTGCGACGCGTACAGCGTCGCGGCCAATCCCGCCGACATCATGCCGGCGACCGCGCCGGCGATCGCCGGCCGCGCCGGTGCCCCCTGCCGCAGCCCGTACAGCGCACCTGCCAGCAGCGGCAGCGAGATCGCGGGGATCGCGGCCATGCAGGCCTTCGAATTACTACCGACCAGTCGCGTCATCATTGGCGCGCGCTGCGGCATCATCATCTCGCCGCTGATGCCGGCAACGAGGATGCCGGCCGGGATCAACAGCCACCAGCCAAAGCCGCGCAGCGAGGTTTCCGGCCGCGACAGATGCAGGCTGACCGCGGTCGCAGAGATCGCCAGCGCCAGCGTCACCGCAAACTTCAGGTCGAAGAACGGATTATGCATCGCGGTCATGACGTCCGGACGCACGCCAAGTTCGGCGAAGAAGATCAACAGCGAGACCGGGGCCGCGGCGAGCAGCGCCAGCATCAGCGCAAAACCAACCGGGCGCGCTCGGTTCTCATTGTCGGCGGCCAGCGTCTGAATGAGTTGATCGGTATCCATGCTCATTGTTCCCGCAATTTCGCCGTCAGGCTCGCCAGACCGCGATGCAGCGCCACCCGCACCGCGCCCTCGGTCATCGATAGTTTGGCTGCCGTGTCCTTGATCGAGGCGCTGTCGACCGCAATGGACTGCAGCACGTCGCGCTGCCGTGCGGGCAAGGCCTGCAACTGGGCGGCCACTTCACTCGCCGACGCAGTCGGCTCGGCCACCTCCCCCGGCAGGATCTCGGCGAAGTCATCGACGTTGACGAAGATGCGCCTGCCGCGGCGACGCAGAGCGTCGATCAGCTTGTTGCGCGCAATCGCGAACAGCCAGGGCGCGAAAGGAGCGCTGGTGTCCCAAGTGTGCCGTTTCAAATGCACCGCCAACAAAATGTCCTGCACGATGTCCTCGGACTGGTCGACCGGTTGTCCCGCGCGCGCCAGACCGCGGCGCGCCGCTGCGCGGAGCACCGGCGTGACGGCCTTGAGCAGGCGATGATACGCCGCACTGTCGCCTGAAATGGCCGACCGCATCAGGCCGGTCCACTCGTCTTCACGTTCGCGCACGCGCGCTCCTAGACTGCAATTCGACCGATCTTTCAATTTGTTACACCGGGCGCGCCAGGATCACGATCTCGTGATCATGGCGCGCTGCGATGGTATCGGCATCCGGCCACGGAGAATCGCCGCGGCAGGCTCCTCAAGCCCCTGCTCATAACATCGATCCCAACACGAGGCATCGTTGGCCCTTCGCCATCTCCGCTCCCAGCAGAAAAATTGCCCAGCTTTTGCCCGCTGTGGCCCGAAGATTCCCTTTTTCTGCCCCGGTGTGGACACGCAGCGAGGTCTCATTTCGGCGCTGGGACGGGTGAATGGGGAGATCATCAAATGAAAATCAAAGCCAGCGGGCGCTTGGCCTTGATGATTGCGACAGGGCTCTTTGTGTGTATCGCCGGTCCGTTGCCGGCAAGCGCGGCTGGTTCGGACACCGCTGCGTCGACATCCGACAGTGCCACGACCGGTAAATCGGTCCGGCAGAGCTCGCGGCACGGCAAGCGCTATGCGCACCGCAAGTCCGACAGGACCGCCGACAAGTCGGACAGCAAGAAGGACGGTAGCGACGCCGGCAGCGTGACGGCGGCGGGGATCCCGGCCTCGGTCGCCAACGCCAATGCCGAGCTGACCTCCAGCGACACGAACGCAGTTCCCAAGGCCGGCCCGATGCTGGCCGCGGCCGACAAGCCGGCCTCCGACACCAGCGTGGTCGCATCCGACCAGCTCAACGATGTCGATCGTGCCTTGCAACAGGCTCAGCCGGCCGAGCAGCCGCAACCGGTTCAGCAGCAGGCAGCCCAGCAGGAGACCCCGCCGGCCCCGCCGCAAACCGTCGCGATGGCCTCGGACAAGCCGGCCCCGGTTCTGGCAAGCGGCGATAGCTCGACCTGGGACCAGACGTCGCTGATCGGAAAGATTTTCATCGGCTTCGGTGCCCTGCTCACGGTGGCTTCCGCCGCGCGCATGTTCATGGCGTAGCCGAGCCACGTTCGCCGGCGCGGGCTGCGGGTAGCGCCGCACCGCGGCTCGGCACCTCCGTTCGGCCACTTGATGCGCATCCCGCCAGCGGGCACATTGCCCGGCAAATCAGGCACGGGGTTTGCGTCAATGGCTACGTTCGAATTCATCATTGTCGAGAGCAAGGGACCGGTCGGCGTCATCACGCTCAACCGCCCGAAGATGCTGAACGCACTGTCGTTCGGCGTGTTCCGCGAAATCGCAGCTGCCGTCGACGATCTCGAGGCCGACGACAAGATCGGCTGTATCCTGATCACCGGCAGTGAAAAGGCCTTTGCGGCCGGCGCCGACATCAAGGAGATGCAGCCGAAGGGCTTCATCGACATGTTCACCAGCGACTTCGCCGCGGTCGGCGGCGATCGCGTCGCGCGGTGCCGCAAGCCGACGATTGCGGCGGTGGCCGGATATGCGCTGGGCGGCGGCTGCGAGCTCGCGATGATGTGCGACATCATCATTGCCGCCGACACCGCCAAATTCGGCCAGCCGGAGATCACGCTCGGCACCATCCCCGGCATCGGCGGCACGCAACGCCTGACGCGCGCGATCGGCAAGTCGAAGGCGATGGATCTCTGTCTCACCGGGCGGATGATGGACGCCGCCGAGGCCGAGCGCTCGGGCCTTGTGTCGCGGATCGTTCCCGCCGACAAGCTGATGGAAGAGGCGTTCGCCGCGGCCGAGAAGATCGCCTCGATGTCGCACCCGGCAGCCGCAATGGCCAAGGAAGCCATCAACCGCGCGTTCGAAACGCCGCTGTCGGAAGGCATGAGCGTCGAGCGCAACCTGTTCCACTCGACCTTTGCGCTGGAAGATCGCGCCGAAGGCATGGCGGCATTCATCGAGAAGCGCAAGCCGGTCAACAAGAATCGTTAGACCTCCCTGCTCCGCTGGAGAGCTGCATTCACCAGCGCGCGATAGGCGCGCTCGGCAAAGTGCGCGGGCTTGTCGAGGCCGAGCCGCGCCAGGCAGTCGCGGTCGGCAGCATCAGGCGGATGCCTCATCCCTTGCCACAGCAAGCCGGGCAGTTGCAGCGGCGTGCGCTGCGCGTCCTGCAATATTTGCAAGGCCGGGATCAAACGCTGCTCGACGTCGGTGAAATCGCTGCCGAACGGGAACGACGGCAACAGGCCTGCGTCACGTGCGGGCTTCAGCGCGTCGCGGATGCGCTCGGGATGGTTTTCGCGGTGAGCGGCGGGAATCTCATAATTGCGCGGCAGCTTGCCGGCGTCCTTGGCCTGCCGCATCAGCTCGCTCTGGAAGCGGGAATCCGAGACCTGCAGCATCGCAGCGACGACGTCGGCATCGGATTTCCCGCGCACGTCGGCGACGCCATACTCGGTGACGAAGATGTCGCGCAGATGCCGGGGAATGGTCTCATGCCCGTAGGACCAGCGAATGTTCGACTGCATTCGTTTGCCGGCTTGATGGGTCGCCTCCAGCGCCAGCACCGAGCGCGCGCCTTCCAGTGCGAACGCCTGCGCCACGAAATTGTACTGGCCGCCGACGCCGCTCACGACCTGACCATTCTCGAGGCCGTCCGAGATCGCAGCCCCCAATAGCGTCGCCATCATCGCATTGTTGACGAAGCGCGCATCGACGCGTGCGCGGCGCTTGGCCGCCTCGTCGCCGAAGATCTCGTTGGTAAAGGACACCGGCATCATCTGGATCCGGGCCAGTTGCTCCGGTGTCATTTCGCGCAACGCCCGATAGAACGATTTTGGCCCGAGGAAGAACGCGCCGTGCAGGATCGTGCCGTCGACGTCGCGCTTGAGGATGTCGGCGTCGATCAGGCCGAGAAACGCCTCGAACAGCATCTCGCTAACGCCATAGAGGCCCTTCTCGAACGGCCCGGTTTCGACCGTGGCGAGTTGCTCGGTCTCAGGCGCGAGCCGCTTCATGATGCCATGAAATTGAGCGTTGTCGCGGTGCCGGACGATAAGGCCTTGCGCCAGCGCGTCGCCGACCTGGCCGATGCCGATCTGCAGCGTACCGCCGTCGCGCACCAGACCCGCGGCGTGCAGCCCGATCGCATATTTGGTGTCGCTGATCGGCTCGGATGGCGGTGCGAACAATGGGAAGTCGGTGTCGGGGCTGTCGAGCACCGCGGCAAATTCATCCGCCGGCAGGTCGCCAGCGCCGGGCATGAACGGCAGCTCGGAATTGACCTGGGCGATCAGCTTGAACGACGCGCGGCCCTGCTTGCGGGCGCGCAAGATGTCGAGCGTCGTATCGGTGTTGCAGCTCAGGCTGTAGCGCGCCACGCCGTCGACCACGCGCTTGGCGACGAGCTGGGGGACCACATTCAACCCGCGCGACAACAGATACGACGCAGCATGGGTATAGTTCGCCGAGATGTAATTCTGTTGCGCGAGCGGTGAATGGAGCCACTGTCCTGCGAGGAAGAAGAACTCGATTACCTTGATGTTGGGCGGCAATGCGCCGGCATGCAACGCGTCAGCGTAAGCCAGATCCGGATAGAGGCCGAACAGGCGATCGATCACCGGGCCGATGAACCGGCGTTCGAGCAGGTTTTTCGGCTTCGGCTTTTCCAGCGTCAGTGCCGAGAACAGCGTCAGGTTGATGGAGCGGTCGGCGACGGCGCGCGCATACAGCGCGTTGATGATGTGGTTGGCCTTGCCGAGGCCGAGCGGCAGCCCGACCACCAGATCAGTTCCGACATCGCGAATGATATGTTCCGCGATGGCCTCGGGATCAGAGAAGATTTGCGGCATCAGGAATGGACCCGGCAGGGCTGTGGATAACCGGCATCCTGAATCGGAGCCGGCGGCTGAAATTTATACTCCATATGACATTCACGTTCGCCTGTGACGAAGCGGCAACAGACAACAATTGAATCGGTGTGCAGATGTCGCGTGGCGGTTTGCCAGTGGCGGTGCCGCCCCCTAAACAGGTAGATGTGTCGAAGCCGTCGGCGGGGGCGGACGGCCGGGGTTTGGTTTGCGGGATCACATGGTTGAGCGTGCCGCGAGGGTTGGTGACGTCAAGAGGCGCGTGCTTTTGTCGGGCATCCGCCTTGGCGCACTGGCTTGTGTGGTGTTGTCCGCGCCTGCCGTCCGTGCCGAAGGCCTGTCCGAAGCACTTGCCAAGGCGTACCAGACCAATCCGCAGCTCAATGCCGAGCGGGCGCGCCAGCGCGCGACCGACGAGAACGTGCCGCAGGCGCTGGCCGCTTATCGGCCCCAGATCATCGCGGGTCTTTCGGCCGGCCTGCAGGCGGTGCGCGACCAGTTGCCCGGCAACGTCATCCAGACCGCGACGCTGAAGCCGTGGCAGATCGGCGTGACGGTGACCCAGACCTTGTTCAACGGCTTCAAGACCGCCAACAGCGTCCGCGTGGCCGAGTTGCAGGTGCAGTCCGGCCGCGAGGCGCTGCGTAATGTCGGTCAGGGCGTGCTGCTCGACGCCGTCACCGCCTATACCAACGTGCTGGCCAACCAGACGCTGGTCGAGGCGCAACGCTCCAACGTCGCCTTCCTGAAGGAGACCCAGGCGATCACGCAGCGGCGCCTCAACGCCGGCGACGTCACGCCGACCGACACCGCCCAGGCCGAGGCGCGGCTCAGCCGCGGTCTGTCCGACCTCAATGCCGCGGAGGTCAACCTCGCGATCAGCCAGGCCACCTATGCGCAGGTGATCGGCAACCCGCCGTCGCAGTTGCGCTCGGCGGAGGCCGTCGACCGGCTGCTGCCGCGCAGCCGCGAAGACGCGGTCGGGTTTGCCTTCCGCGAGCATCCGGCCGTGATGGCGGCAGGCTACGATGTCGACGTCGCCTCGACCTCGATCCGCGTCGCCGAGAGCAGCCTGCTGCCGCAGGTCAGCGTGCAAGGCAGTGTCAGCCGCAGCCGCGACAGCGACTCCACCCTCGGCACTTTCGGGACGGACCAGGCCTCCGTGATCGGCCAGGTCACGCAACCGATTTATGACGGCGGCACGGCGTCGTCGCAGACCCGGCAGGCCAAGGAAGTGGCGGCGCAGAGCCGGCTGGTGCTCGACCAGGTCCGCAATCAGGCCAAGACCGCCGCGGTCAGCGCGTGGGTCGCCAATGAGGGCGCCAAGATCGCGGTATCGGCCTCGGAATCGGAGGTGAAGGCCGCAACGGTTGCGTTGGCCGGTGTGCAGAAGGAGGCCGCGGGTGGCCAGCGCACCACGGTCGACGTGCTGAACTCGCAGCAAGACCTGATCCTCGCCAAGGCGCGGCTGATCGGCGCGCAGCGCGACCGTGTGATCGCCTCCTATACGCTGCTCAGCGCGATCGGGCGTCTCGACGTCAAGACGCTCGTTCTCAACACGCCGGACTATCTGCCCGAAGTCCACTACCATCAGGTCCGCGACGCCTGGCAGGGCCTGCGGACGCCATCCGGACAATAAGCCGTGACGCAAGACCGTCTGAACGGCGAACGTCCGCCCCTTCCCGCCAGAGCCATCCCCCGATAACCTCCCTCCTCGCCGGCGATGAATAACGCCGGTGCGCGCAGAGCGCGCATAACAGCCGAGCACGCAGGGAGACGTCCAATGCTGACGCGACGCAGTATGATGCTTGCTTCCATCGCGGCGGGAGTGACCATGACCAGCAGCAACGCATTTTCCAAGGCCTCGCAGCCATCGACGGCTGTCAATTTCGACGTGCCGGCCGGCGCCTGCGACTGCCACACCCATATCCATGGGGACCCCGAGAAATTCCCGTTCTTCGCAGGCCGCGTCTACACGCCGGAACCGGCCTCGCCGGAGGAGATGAGCGCCCTGCACAAGGCGCTGAATATCGAGCGCGTGGTGATCGTGACGCCGAGCGTCTACGGCCCGGACAATTCGTCGACGCTGTTCGGCATGATGGCCCGCGGCGCCACGGCGCGCGCCGTCGCCGTGATCGACGAAAAGACCAGCGAGAGCGATCTCGACGGCATGCACAAGACAGGCTTCCGCGGCATCCGCCTCAACCTTGCGACCGGCGGCGTCAACGATCCCAATGTCGGCCGGCAGCGTTTCTCGGCCGCGGTCGAGCGGATGAAGGCGCGCGGCTGGCACGTGCAGCTCTTCACCAGCCTCGCGATGATCACCGCGATCAAGGACCTGGTCGCCACCTCGCCCGTTCCGGTCGTGTTCGACCATTTCGGCGGCGCCGAGGCCGCGCTCGGTACAGGCCAGCCGGGGTTTGCCGACCTGCTCGACCTGGTCAAATCCGGCAAGGCCTATGTCAAGATCTCCGGCGCCTACCGCGCCTCCAGGCTCGCGCCCGATTATCCTGACGCGGCGCCGCTGGCGCAGGCGCTGATCGCGGCGAATGCCGAGCGCATCGTCTGGGGCACCGACTGGCCGCATCCGAATTCGGTGACGCCATCGGACAAGAAGGTCACCGACGTCACGCCGCTGTACCAGATCGACGACGGCCGCCTCCTCAACCAGCTTCCGGTCTGGGCGCCGGATGCCGCGGTCCGCAAGACGATCCTGGTCGACAACCCGGCGCGGCTCTATGGTTTCACCTGATTGACTTTTGTTTGAGCATGATCTGTTCGGAAAACCGCGGCACACTTTTCCGGATCATGCTCAGCGGTCGCGCGGCCGGCGCGAGAAATAGGAGATCAAGACCGGCAGCGTGATCAGGATCACCAGCGGCGCCAGCATCATGCCGGTGACGACGACGATCGCGAGCGGCTTCTGCACCTGCGAGCCGATGCCCCCCGAGATCGCCGCCGGCAGCAGGCCGACGCCGGCGACGACGCAGGTCATCAGCACCGGGCGGAGCTGCAGCTCGCCGGTGCGGATCACCGCGCGCATGCGGTCGTAGCCCTCATCGATCAGCTGGTTGAACTGCGACAGGATGATGATGCCGTCCATCACGGCGATGCCGAACAGCGCGATGAAGCCGATCGCCGCCGACACGCTGAACGGAATGCCCGAGATCAGCAGCCCGAGCACGCCGCCGAAGATCGCCATCGGGATCACGCTCATCGCGAGCATGGTGTCGACCATCGAGCCAAAATTGAAGAACAGCAACACCGCGATCAGCACCAGGCTGATCGGCACCACGATCGACAGCCGCTTGATCGCATCCTGCAAATTGCCGAACTCGCCGACCCATTCGAGGCGCGAGCCGGGCGGCAGCTGAACCTGCTCATTGACCTTCTGCTGTGCTTCGAGGATCGCGCTGCCGAGATCGCGGTCGCGCACCGAGAACTTGATCGGAAGGTAGCGCTCCTGCTGCTCGCGATAGATATAGGCGGCGCCCGAGACCAGCTTGATCGAGGCGACCTCGCTGAGCGGGATCTGCGTGGTGCCGCCATTGGGATTCGCGACACCGATGCGCAGGTTCTGGATCGCTTCGGCACTCTTGCGATATTCCGGCGCAAGCCGGACGATGATCGGGAAATGCCGGTCGCTGCCAGGCTCGTAGAGATCGCC
This sequence comes from Bradyrhizobium sp. LTSP885, assembly GCF_000938305.1. Lineage (GTDB taxonomy): Bacteria > Pseudomonadota > Alphaproteobacteria > Rhizobiales > Xanthobacteraceae > Bradyrhizobium. Next base: position 93,424 of record NZ_JYMT01000010.1, on the reverse strand, counting down.
GGCAGTGTCGCCGCCGACCGCGACCTTGATCGTGGCGTTGATGTCGCCGGGTGCCAAGCCGTAGCGCGCTGCCCGCGCACGGTCGACGTCGATCTGAATGGTCGGCTGGCCGAGCGAGGTGAACACCGCAAGGTCGGTAATGCCCTGCACCGTCGACAGCACCGACTTGATCTTGTTGGCGGTGTCGGTCAGCGCCTGCAGGTCGCTGCCATAGAGCTTGATCGAGTTCTCGCCCTTCACGCCGGACACCGCCTCCGAGACGTTGTCCTGCAGGTACTGCGAGAAGTTGAATTCGACGCCGGGGAATTTGTCCTGCAATTGCGCAAGCAATTGCGCGGTGAGCTCTTCCTTGTCGTGGGTGCCGGGCCATTCGCCGGCCGGCTTCAGAGGTGCGAAGAACTCGGCATTGAAGAATCCTGCGGCGTCGGTGCCGTCATCGGGCCGGCCATGCTGCGACACCACGGCCTCCACTTCGGGACGGCTGCGGATCACCCGCCGCATCTCGTTGACGTAGGCATTGCCTTCCTGCAGCGAGATCGTCGGCGGCAGCGTGGCGCGGATCCACAGATTGCCCTCTTCCAGCTTGGGCAGGAACTCGAGGCCGAGGAACCGCACGCAGATGACGGTCATGACCACGAGGCCGGCAGCGCCGGCCATCACGATCTTGCGGTTGGTAATCGCCCAATTCAGCACCGGCAGGTAGATCGCATCGAGCTTCCTGACGATCCAGGTCTCGGTTTCGTGCATATGCGCCGGCAGGATGATCGCGCTCAGCGCCGGCGTGATCGTGAACGTCGCCAGCAGTCCGCCCGCCAATGCATAGGCATAGGTCCGCGCCATCGGGCCGAAGATGTTGCCCTCGACGCCGCCCAGCGTGAACAGCGGCAGGAACGCGGCGACGATGATGGTGGCGGCAAAGAAGATCGAGCGCGAGACGTCCGCCGCCGCCGACAGGATCGCGTGGCTCTTCATCCCCATCACCGTTTCCTGGGAGATGTGGCTCCGCTCGTCCTCCGACAGCGCCGTGGTCTGCGACAGCCGGCGGAAGATCGCTTCCACCATGATCACGGTGGCGTCGACGATCAGTCCGAAATCGATCGCGCCGACGGACAGCAAATTGGCGGATTCGCCGCGCAGCACCAGGATGATCACGGCGAAGAACAGCGCGAACGGTATCGTCGCGCCGACGATCAGCGCGCTTCTGAGATCGCCGAGGAATATCCACTGCAACAGCACGATCAGGAGGATGCCGACCACCATGTTGTGCAACACGGTGTGAGTGGTGAGCTCGATCAGGTCCTTGCGGTCGTAGATGCGTTCGATCTTGACGCCCGGCGGCAGGATCGTGGAATTGTTGATCTGGTTGACGAGCTGCTCGACGCGGGAGATCGTCGGCGAGCTTTGCTCGCCACGGCGCATCAGCACGATGCCCTGCACGATATCGTCGTCATTGTCGATGCCGGCGATGCCGAGCCGTGGCTTCTCGCCGATGGTCACAGTGCCGACATCCCTGACCAGCACCGGATTGCCGCCGGACTGCGAGATCATGGTGTTGGCGAGATCATCGATCGAACGGATCAGGCCGACGCCGCGCACCACGGCCGATTGCGAGCCGATGTTCACGGTGTTGCCGCCGACATTGATGTTGGCGTTGGAAATGGCTTGCAGCACCTGCGGCAATGTCAGGCCGTTGGCGACCAGCTTGTTGAAGTCGACCTGGATCTCATAGGTCTTGGTCTTGCCACCCCAGCCGGTGACGTCGATCACGCCGGGCACCGACCGGAAGCGGCGCTGCAGAATCCAGTCCTGCAGCGTCTTCAGATCCAGCACGCTGTAGTTCGGCGGGCCCTTGAGCCGGTAACGGAAGATTTCACCGATCGGGCTGACCGGCGAGATGCCGGGCTGCACATTGCCCGGCAACGGTGCAAGCTGCGACAGGCGGTTCAAGACCTGCTGCAACGCCTCGTCGTAGGTGTAGTCGAAGGAAAACTGCAGTTTGACGTCGGACAGGCCGTACAGCGAGATGGTGCGGATGGTCTTGAGGTTCTTGATGCCGGCGACCTGGGTCTCGATCGGGATCGTGATGTAGCGCTCGATCTCTTCGGCCGAGAGGCCCGGGCTCTGCGTCACGATATCGACCATCGGCGGGGTCGGATCGGGATAGGCCTCGATATTGAGCTGCTGGAACGCGAGCAGGCCGCCGATGAAAACGACGGCGAACAAGGCCACCATCAAGTAGCGGCGGTTGACGGCAAGGGCGACAAGACGATCCATTCAGATCGAAGCTTTCAGGCTGGAAGAACTTTGATTGAGCATGATCGCCGCGTAACCGCGGTCCGCGTTGGTCGCAAGCGAAAGCCGCTTTTCACTTTTCCGGATCATGCTTTAGGTGCCGGACGCGGCGCGGTCGATGAACAGGCTGCCCTTGGTCACGATCTGCTCGCCCGGCTTCAGATTGCCGGCCACCTCGACGAGGTCGCCATTGATCAGGCCGGGCTTGATCTGGCGCAGCTCGATCGTCTTGTCGTCGGTACGGGCGACCCAGACCCGCACCTGGTCGCCCTCGTAGATCAGCGCCTGCTTCGGCACGCCGACCCCCGGGTGATTGCCGGCCGAGAACAGCGTCACATTGGCAAACATCTCCGGCTTCAGCCGGTTGTCCGTATTGTCGATCGTGGCGCGGACCAGAAGGCGGCGCGACGTCGGATCGATCGCGGCCGCCACATAGTTGATCCGGGCGGTCAACACCTTGCCCGGCAGTGCCATCACGCTGAAGCTGACGTCCTGCCCGACCGCGACATTGTCGGCATCGGATTCCCGCACAAACGCGATCATCCAGACGGTGGAGAGATCGCCGATCACGTAGACCGGATCGCTGGCGCCGGTCGAGACATACTGGCCAGGGCCGGCCTTGCGCTGCACGATGGTGCCGGCGATCGGCGCGAACACCGTCGTCTCCGGATTGAGGCGGCCCCGCTGCTGCAGCGTCGTGATGGCATCGTCGCCGAAGCCGAGGATGTGCAGCTTGTTCTGCGCGGCTTCCAGCAGGGTTTGCGCCGAGCGCGCATCGTTCTGCGCCTGCACCAGCGTCGCCTGGGCCTGCTGATAGTCCTTCAGCGGGATGGCCTTGCCATCGGACAGGTCCTTGGCGCGCGTCTCCTGGATCTGCGCAAGATCGAGCGCCGACTGCGCCTTGTTCAGGCCGGTCATCGCCGCGACATAGTCGTTCTGGGCCTGCACCGTGTCGGCGGCTTCGATCACGAACAGCGCCTGTCCCTTGGTCACGGTCTCGCCCGGCCGCACCAGCAGGCGGGTGACGCGGCCGGTATAGGGCGAGTACACCGGCGTGGACCGATCCTCGTCGATGCCGATCTTGCCTTCGGTGACGAGCTCAGAGCGGAACGTATGCTCGGTGACGGGCTGGAAGGTGAGGCTGGCCCATTCGGCCGCCGTCGGGGTGTAACGCGAAGCCCCCTTGCGGGATTGGCTCGAGACATCCGAGGAGGTCTGCTTGGCCGTGCTGAACCGCGTATAGCCGTAGGCGCCGGCAATGGCGACCGCCAGCAACGCCGCGGCCGCGATCAGACGTGGGCGGCTAAGGTTCTGCATTCGTTGGGTAAGGTCTCTAAACATGCGGTCCGGGGGTCGATCGTTTCAGCTTCCGGCGGGACGGCCCCAGCGGTGCGCTAATAGTGCCGAATTGGTGTTGCAAACAACCTAAAAATCGCGGTCCGACAGCGACTGGGGTTAAAGATTGGAGAGCCTGAACGGCGGCTGAATGCATTATCCGGGAAACTCCGGGGCGGGAAACTCCGGGGTATGGCTGCCGAGCGGCATCGCCGGACGGGCCCAATAGGCCGGGGTTTTGGACAGCACCGCGGCGTGCCTGACCGAGCTCAAGGTGCCAAAGCCGGACGGAAGCTGCTCGATGAAGGGCGTCACCGCGTCGGCCTTGAGATCCGCGGTCGCCAGCCCGCCTGCGACGCGGCCGAGATTCCATAGCCAGCGCCCGGTCTGCGCCAGCGACACCCGGACGTGCCAGCTGCCGCCCTCGCGCGCCTGGCGCGCCTTCGCCATCATGGCACCGAACGCCATGAAGTATCCGGTGGCGTGGTCGAGCATCTGCGCCGGCAGCTCCTTCGGCCCGTCGACCCCGGCCGCCTGCCCCTCGGCATGATTGAAGCCCGTCGTGGTCTGCACCAGCGAATCGAAGCCGCGGCGCTCCGCCCAGGGACCGGCATGGCCGTAGGCCGACAGCGTCACATAGACGATGCCCGGATTGATGCGCGCCGCCTCCTCCGCCGAGAAGCCGAGGCGCGCGATCGCCTGCGGGCGATAGCCCTGCGAAACGATATCAGCCTGCGCCACCAGGCGGCGCATCACGGCCCGCCCCTCATCGCTCGTCAGCTCGACAAAGCTCGTCAGCTTGCCGCGGCCGGTGTCGATGGTCAGCCATGGGATGACAGGCAGACCGGGACCGGAAATCAGCAGCACGTCGGCGCCATGCGCGGCGAGCGTGCGGCCGGCGACAGGGCCCGCGATGACGCGCGACATATCGAGGACGCGGATGCCGGCCAGCGGCCGGTCGCCCGCGGGCCACGGCTTTGGCGCGGCGTCGCCGATCTTCTCGATTTCGATCAGCGGCAATGTCGCGAGCGCTTTCGCGTGCAGCGTCGCCGACCATTCGTCGTGCGAGCGCATCAGCGCGACGACGCCGCCGGCCGCATAGGCTGCGGTCTCGAACGCCTCGCCGTCCCATTGCAGCAACGCGGCCTGCACGTCGTCGCGCTCCGCCTGGCAGTTCAGCACCTTGCAGACGGCGTCGCGATGATGCGGGAAATTGGTGTGGAGACGAACGAAGCGCCCATCGCGGACGCTGTAGACGCCAGCGATCTTGTCCCAGGCCGGCGGCGGCGGCTTGTCGTCGACGCGTAGATATCGCTCGCTCCGGCATTCGACCACGGCGTGGCGCATGTCGACCGCGACGTCCTGCGTCTCGCCGCGGCGTGCTGTCCAGATCTCTGCGGCCGCAAGGCCCGCCGCGGCAATCGAGGCCTGCGCCGCCGCGGCGACGCGAAATGACGACGGCAGCTGCGGCTCCGCGCCGGTCAGCCTGACCGCATCGAGGGCCGACGGCGCGCCGCCGCCCGCGGTCCAGATATCGGCAAGGATTTCGCTGATGTCCTGCATGGGATTCCTCGACTCGTTCTATGCCCGAGCATGATGACAGAAAAGCGGTGCCCGGTTGTACTGGTCATGCTTAGGTTCGGGATCATGCTCAAGGCTCTGGCCGACCGGACAGGAGTTGCAATGGCTGCTATCGATCCCCTCACCGCCGGCGGCGTTTTCGTCGCGACCGCGGCCACCGACGCGGTCTATGTCATGTTCACCTCGGCGGTCGTCGCCCGCAAGCGCGTGCCGGCGGCGAGCTGGAGCAGCATCTGGTATCTGCTCTCGTCCTACGCCGTGATCAGCTACACCGAGAACTGGATCTACGTCGCCTTCGCCGCCGCGGGCTCGTGGGTCGGCGCCTACGCATCGATCACGTTTTTGCACCGGCCTCCAGGTGGCCCGCCGGTCGGGGCATCGGTGGAGTAGCGTTGTTGCTGCATGTACAACTGTCGTCCCGGCGAAAGCCGGGACCCATAACCACAGGGTTTTGTTGTCGCATCGCGCTGGGGCCACAGCGTCGCGCAGCAATTGGCATTTGTGGTTATGGGTCCCGGGTCAAGCCCGGGACGACAATGAGTTTGTGGCGTGCTCACCTCTAGATGCGAGGCACTGAAGCTTCGCCTTACTTCAGCGAAGCCTGGCCGGCGAGCGAGATCACGTTGTCCTGCGAGCCGGAACCGCCGCTAACGCCGATCGCGCCGACGATCTTGCCGTCGACAACCAGCAGATTGCCGCCGCGCGACGCGATCACGTCGTCGAGCGTCGCCAGGTAGGAGAAATACGCTCCCTTGCCCATCAGGTTTTCGAACGCCAGGGTCGGGCGGCGAAAGCGGGTCGCGGTGCGCGCCTTATGCTGCGAGAGGCCGATCGAGGCATATTGGCAATTGTCCTGCTTCTCGAAATAGACGAGCTCGCCGGCCGGATTGACGATCGCGATACAGAACGCGTTCCAGTTTCGCTTTTGCGTCTCGGCGACGGCCACGGCGGCGACCTTCTTGGCGGTCTCGATATTGATCGGCTCGCCATAGGGCAGCGGCGCCAGGGCGTCAGGGACGACGTCGTTCGGATTGTCGGGATTGGAGGCCACCTGGGCAAAGGCGCCGGTGGCGGTGACGAATGCGATGCATGCCGCGCCCAGGAGCGCCGTGAAATAACGCATGGTGTCCTCCCAAATGGTTGTTCTTGTCGATATCCCGGGTCGATCCGGGCGGCGGGACGATAGCAATTGATCCGTGGCATACAAGGTGGCATCGGTTGGGTGCGGCGCAGTAGTCACTGCTCATCGCGGCCGCCGCTGCCGTCTCCGGAAGCAATCCCGCAGACGCACGTCGCGGTGAAGCAAAGAATGCGGCTCATCGCGCAGCCGCGCGACGTGGCCGCACTTCAACGGGCCGGGCGATCGTCCAGGCCGGACCGAATGCGACAGCAACGCTGACGATAACTGGATCCTGCCTTACCATTGTGGTCGCCGTCCCGGCCCGGTATGCTGGTTCCATATTGCGCAACTAGAGATTTGCAGTCCGGCTCGTTGCACAGATGCGAGCCGTGAGAATTCATCAGCCGCGCTGACGCACTCCAACAAGGCTCCGCTCGCGGCGCGCCCGTCGACTCGAATTCACTTCGGGCGAGCAAGGAAGAACAGCAATGGGTGGCTGGGTAATCCGGCACGGCTACCTGCTCCTCATCGTTCCCGCGGTTTTCGCAGGTTCGGTGCGCGCGGCGGAATGCCCGCCCGGCCGCGTGATCGACAAGGTCGAGGAAACGGAAGACGCAGTACGGACATTCTGCAAATGCGACGTCGATCGCGTCCCGCACGGCCGCGCCTGCATCTACCGGACGCCGACGGTCGATCCCGCCTTCTTCGTCTCGCCCGAGCACGCCGCCTTCGTTCGCGCCGAACTGGAACGGCTGCGGGTCAAGCGCGCCAAAATCGCCGCACAGTTCGCGAAGCTCGAGCAGCTGCGCGCAGACCAGGACCGCTACCTCCAGGAAATGGGCGAAATGCGCGAGCAGGTCATGTATGACGGGCTCAGCGACCTGCTCTCGGTGGTCTCATCGAAGGTCGTGGCGGATGGCATCCCCGGACTGTCGCCGACCGACGCGCGCGAGCTGACCACGGGCCTGCGGCTGATGAAGACTGCGGTCGACGTGGAGTCCACGGAGCTCGCCGGAGACAACCGCGATCGTGCCCGCCGCAAGGCGATCGACGCCTGCAAGACCGCGCTCGGCACCCTCGCAACGCTCACCATGCCGGACAGCTACAGAGACCCGATCAAGCGGACGATCGATGCGACCGCCGAAAGCATCAAGGCCGCCGATGTCAATTGGAAGGCGGCCGATGCACCGATGCGCCAGCGCGTTGTCACGGCACTGGATGGCATCGCGGCGATCACCGGCGCGATCGTGCCGCTGGTCGGCACCGCGCGCTCCGGCGTCAATGCCGCCGGCAACGCCATCGTCCTCTGGCATATCCAGAACGACAAGGAATCGATCGTCGAGGCGCTGGTTTCATCCCAGCGCGCCAGGCTCGCCTACGACAACAGGCTGGCGGCGACCGACGAGATGATCCGGTTTTACGAGGTGGAAGCGAAGAAATTTCAGTAACCCGGCAATGGAAAGGGCAGTCCGATGCGAAAGGCCCTGTTTGGTTTGGTTCTCACTGCTGTGTTCGTCAGTGCCCCGTTGGCCATCTCACCCGCGCGAGCCCAGAACGCGCCGCAGGGACAATCTGGCGGAGACCTCAATGGAGCGCGGTCGGAACTCAAGGACATCGACGATGTCATCGTCATTATCGAGAAGAAGGTAAAGGCCGCCAAGGAGGCCCCGGCCGAACGCAAACCGTCAGCGGGACCGCCGGCTCCGGAGGCCGACCAACAAATGGAGACGCTCAAGATCCTGCGCGAGCAGTTGCGCGCGAAGATCGAGCTCGCCGAGAAAGCGCGCAATCCGGCGGAGGTGCAGGTGCTGGCCAAGGACGCGCGGCTGCAGGCGGAAGCGGCGCGATCGGTCAAGCAGAGCGTCGCCGGTGTGCCGCAAGGCCCGTCCGGCGTCGTGGATCGCGCCATCATGCAGAAATTCGGCTCGCAGGCGCTGGAACAGGCTCGGGCGATCGACCGTGGCTTCAAGACGAACGGCAACACCGACGGTGCGGGCGCGCCGAGTGCGCATACGATCTACGATGTCGCCCGTCCACGCGCCGACGCGGCGCCGGATCCGGTGGCGCCACCACCGGATCGGATCATGCATGGCAACGTCCCCTCGCCCTCAACCGGCACCGCCTCCGCGGGAGCGACCGTGAGCGGCCATTTCAAGCCGACCACGGTCGATTCCGCGCACGAAGCGGTCCAGAAATATGGCAGCCAGTTCGGTGGCGTGGTTCTCGAGGGCGACGCCGTCAGCCTGCCGCCGATCCAGAAGGTTACCTACAACCGCTTGGCCAATGCCATGGTGGTGAACGATCGCGCGGTCTACTTCGCGCCGGTGCCGGCGCGGGCGCTGGCGACACTCGCCCGCACCATCGCGGACGAGGAGAATATCGGCGTATCGCTCGGCTCCGTCCACGTCGTCACCAAGGCGCTGCCGCCCGAATCCGAAATCGCGCTTGATCTCAAGATCGCGGATCATTTCCTCGGCGATATCGTGTTCGCCCGGAACGATTGGACGCGCGGCTATCTCCTCGGATTCGATCCGCAGAAGCCGACCGGCGAAAGCTTCAATGTCGCGGTGTATTTCAAGTTCGACGGCTTCGAGTTCACGATCGACCGCGACGAACTGCGCGGCACGCAAGCCGGCCTCGATATCAGCCTGGTGCCACTGTCTGACAAGAAGGCAGCGGACGGCGGCATGCTGCCCGATGAGGATGCAATCCGGCGCGGTGTCGGCTCGCCGCAATACGAGGCGAACGCACGCCATATCGCCGACGATGTCGACCATTACCGGCGCGAGAAGATCATTGCCCGCGTGTTCGCCTATGGCCAGGTCGCGGCGCTGCTGCGCGGAATGAAGCGGAGCGGCCGTGACCTGACGGCGCTGGCGCGCGCGATCGAGACGGAAAACGGATTCACCGTGACCGACGAGCAGCGCAGCCCGGAGGTGACGGCCGATGCGCAGGCATCAGCACCGGCGCCGGCTACGGCTGCGAACCCTCCCGGCACGTGGGAATTCATCGGCTCCGCCTTGTCGTTACAACAGACCGGCGCGCAGATCCGCTTCCTCTATCAGCAACCGCGCCCCGGCATGCTGGAGGCCGGCGCACAACCGGGCTCGCTGTTGTTCGAGGGCCAGCACTCGGAGACACAGATCTGGGGGACCGCCTATATGTTCTCCCGCACCTGCGGTCCGCAGGCCTACCCGGTGCAGGGCCAGATCGTCGACGGCGGCACGACGGTGGTGATGCGCGGCGAGGCTCCGTGGGTTTATCCGACCACCTGCGAGCCCGCCGGCACGCACCCTGTCGAGTTGGTATTGAAGGCGACGGCCGCTGCTCCGCGACGTGAAGTGGTGCTGATGGTGAATCATTGGGTCGCGTATCTGAAATCCATCCAGGAGCGGAACGAATATCCGAACTGGCCGACGCCGCCCTACGATCTCTACCGCAGCAGACTGTCGGCACGCGGTTGACCGGCAACACCTCAATGAAAATCGCGTGACGGCGGCAGGATGCGGACGTTGCGGGGGTGGCGGATTTTTTGCGCCGGCGCATCGGCATGGTCTCGGCGGTCGTCGTTGAGCGGCTCGATCAGCGCCGGGCCCGCCGGCATCGGGGGCTTGCGGCTGAGGGAATCGTTGGCGAGGCCGATCAGGTCGTGGGAGCGGTCGATCATGCGCTGCGCCACCAGATGCGTCACGCCCTCGGGGCTGCTCTGGATATATCCCTCGACCAGGATCAGGCGCGCGCCCATCACCTCCTTGCGGTACTGCTCCATCACCTTCGGCCACACCACGATGTTGGCGATGCCGGTTTCGTCCTCCAGCGTCATGAACACGACGCCCTTGGCGCTGCCCGGCCGCTGCCGCACCAGCACCACGCCGGCGCAGCGCACGCGGCGGCGATCGTTGCCCTTGTTGATCTCCGTGCAGGCGACGACGCGCTCGCGTGTGAACATCTCGCGCAAAAATTCCATCGGATGGCCCTTCAGCGACAGGCGGATGGTCTGATAGTCGGCGACCACCTGCTCGGGGCGCGGCATTTCCGGCAGCGGTTGCGCGTTTTCGTCCGGCTGCTCGCGGGCGACCGCCGCCTCGAACAGCGGCAGCGGCACGTCGTCAGGCAGCCGCCGCACCGCCCACAGCGCCTCGCGGCGATCGAGCCCGAGCGAGCGGAACGCATCGGCATCGGCGAGCAGGATCAGCGCGCGTTTCGGCAGAGCGGTGTCGCGGGCGAAGTCTTCCAGCGAGGTGAAGGGCCGGCGATTGCGCGCGGCGATGATGCGGTCGGCCCAGTCCTGCTCTTGCTTCGCCTCTCCCGCTTGCGGGGGAGGCCGCAGCGCAGCGACAGATGCGCTGCGGGTGGGGGCTCTCTCCTCAGCATGACTCGTGGAAAGACCCCCACCCCAGCCCTCCCCCGCAAGCGGGAGAGGGAGCGCAATCCCTTCTCGGTTGGTCGCGTTTCTCTCCCCGTCATTCCGGGGCTCGCGTAGCGAGAGCCCGGAATCCATTGGGCCGCATCCATGTTGAGGAATGGATTCCGGGTTCACGCTACGCGCGCCCCGGAATGACAGCTGAACTTCTTTTAATCTCTCCTCATCCTCATCCAGCCAGTGAAACCCATCGATCTGACGAAAACCGAGCCGCACCGCGCAATATTTCCCGTCTCTCTCCTCCAGCGTGTTCTGCGCAAAGCTCCAGGAGACATCGATCTCGCGCACCGTGACGCCGTTGGTGCGGGCGTCGCCGACGATCTGGGCCGGCGCATAAAAGCCCATCGGCTGCGAGTTGAGCAGGCCGCAGCAGAAGGCGTCGGGATGATAATGCTTCAGCCATGAGGAGATGTAGACGAGTTGGGCAAAGCTCGCGGCGTGGCTTTCCGGGAAGCCGTAAGAGCCGAACCCCTTGATCTGCTCGAAGCAGTTTTTGGCAAAGACCGGATCGTAGCCTCGCCGGATCATGTTTCCGATCAGCTTGTCTTCGAAATTGCCAATGGTGCCGACATTGCGAAATGTCGCCATCGCGCGACGTAACCCGTTGGCTTCTTCCGACGTGAAGCCTGCGGCTTCGATGGCGATCCGCATCGCCTGTTCCTGAAACAAGGGCACGCCAAGCGTCTTGTACAAGACATTGCGCAACTCATCCTTGTTGCCGCCCTTTGGATAGGGATATTCAATATCTTCGGGGCGCATTTTGCGACGACGCAGATAGGGATGAACCATATCGCCCTGGATGGGGCCGGGGCGCACGATCGCGACTTCAATGACAAGATCGTAGAACGTTTTTGGCTTCAGTCGCGGCAGCATGTTCATCTGTGCGCGGCTCTCCACCTGGAAAACGCCAAGCGATTCACCCCGCTGCAACATCTTGAAGACATCGTCATCGTCTTCCGCCTTGATATCTGCCAGCTCGTATCGTCTGCCCTTGTGGTCGTCGATCAAATCAAAACATTTGCGGATGCAGGTCAGCATGCCCAGCGCCAGCACATCGACCTTCATCATGTTGAGCGCGTCGACGTCGTCTTTGTCCCATTCGATGAAGGTGCGGTCGTCCATCGCGGCATTGCCGATCGGCACATAGGTGTCGAGCCGGTCCTGGGTCAGCACGTAGCCGCCGACATGCTGCGAGAGATGGCGGGGAAACTCGATCAGCTCGGTGGCGAGCTCGACCGCAAGATTGATCATCGCGTTCTTCGGATCGAGGCCGGCCTGCCGCACCTGCATGTCGCTGAGGCCCTTGCCCCAGCTTCCCCACACGGTATCGGCGAGCGCCGCGGTGACGTCCTCCGTCAGACCGAGCGCCTTGCCGACGTCGCGGATCGCGCTGCGCGGGCGATAATGGATGACGGTGGCGATGATGGCCGCGCGATGGCGGCCGTAGCGGCGGTAGACATATTGCATCACCTCCTCGCGCCGCGAATGCTCGAAATCGACGTCGATGTCGGGCGGCTCCAGCCGCTCCTTGGAGATGAAGCGCTCGAACAGCAAATCGACCTTGGTCGGATCAACCGAAGTGATGCCGAGCACGTAGCAGACCGCCGAATTCGCTGCCGATCCCCGCCCCTGGCACAAGATGTTCTGGCTGCGCGCGTAATGGACGATGTCGTGCACGGTGAGGAAGTAATGCGCGTATTTCAGCTCGGCGATCAGCGCGAGCTCCTTGTTCAGGGTGGTGCGGAGCTTGGCGTCGATCTCGCCATCGAAATATGTGTCGACGCCGGCCCAGGTCAGGTCCTCCAGATGCTGCTGCGCAGTCTTGCCCGGCGGCACCGGTTCGTCGGGATACTGGTATTTGAGTTGGTCCAGCGAGAAGGAAATGCGCTTGGCAAAGCGCATGGTCTCGGTAACAGCCGCGGGCCAGTCGCGGAACAGCCTGATCATTTCATGGGCGGGCTTGAGATGGCGTTCGGCATTGGCCTCGAGCCTGCGGCCGACCGCCTCGATCGTGGTCTTTTCGCGGATGCAAGTCAGCACGTCCTGCAGCGGGCGCCGCGCGGGATGGTGATAGAGCACCTCGTTGGTCGCGAGCAGCGGCACACTGGCCTTGGCGGCGAGTGCCTGCAGCCGCGCGAGGCGGCGCTTGTCGTCGCCGCGATAGAGCAGGCTTGCGGCGAGCCAGACGCCACAGGCAGGGCTCTCCTTCAGGCGCGCAAGAACATCGAGCGCAACAGCCGCGTCAAAGCGATGCGGCAGCGTCAGCACCAGAAGCTGCCCCTCCGCGTAATCGATGAGATCGGACAGTGCGAGACGGCAGTCGCCCTTCTCGATGCGCACGATGTCATCACCGCGCTTGCCGCGGGTGAGCAACTGGCACAGCCGGCCGTAAGCGGCGCGGTCGCGCGGATAGACCAGGATGTCGGGCGTATCGTCGATGAAGACGATGCGGGTGCCGATCAGGAGTTTTGGCGGATGCTCGACCTCGGAATTGTCGAGCTCCTTCCAGGCGCGCACCACACCGGCCAGCGTGTTGTGATCGGCGATCCCGATCACGGGAATACGAAGCCGGCTCGCCTCATGCACATAGGCGCGCGGATCGGAGCCGCCGCGCAGGAACGAGAAATTGCTGGTGATGCCGATCTCGGCATAGTCGGGCATCAGCTGAATTCCTGGCGTGCTCATGCGAACAACCCGTGCACATACCATTTAGCCGGAATCGGCTTGCCCGCCTCGTCTCTCAGCTCGCTCTCATAAAGGCCATCGCGAAAGATCCAGAAGCGCTGCCCCGCGGCGTCCTCGACGCGGAAATAGTCCCGCGTCAGCGCTTGGCCGTCCTGCTTCCACCATTCCATCGCGATGCGCTCGGGGCCTTCGACCCTGACAACCTCATGCTGCGCGCGCCGCCAGGTGAACTGATGCGGCGGACCGTCGGGCACGGTCGCAAACGGCACATTGATCAGCTCCGGCCGGTCGAACAGCCGCAAAGGGCGCAGCGGCGGTTCGCCCACGATCCGCTCCGGCCAGGCGGCGGCAGTCGCCGCGGCAAGATGATGCTGCGCCGGGACGGCGAGCGCTGATCGTTCGGGGATGTGGCTCTCCATCGGCAGATGCACGACCACGCGCTTGCCGCCGATGCGGGCGGCGATGCGATCGATCAGGGCCGATATCTCGTCATTATCATGCACTGACGCGTCGAGATCGCGCTGCTGCTGCACCACGATCTCGGTACGCCCGGCGGCGAGGCGAATAAGATCGAAGCCGAAGCCGGGATCGAGGGGATCGTTTAAGCTTTCGAGCCGCTCGCGGAACAGGCGGTCGATCATCTCGGGCCTGGTGACCGGACGCCCGGCCTCGACCGCGATGCTGCGCACCGCGCCGTCGGTGCGGAAGAAGATCGCCTCCAGCTGCCGAGCGCCCTTGCCCTGTCTGTCCATCGCCGTCACCAGCGTGCGGGCGAGGTTTTGCAGCGTCAGCGTGATCACGGTGTCGGTGGCGACGGGCTCGGCGAAACGTTTCTCCACGATGTAGTCGGGCAGTGGCTTGCGCGGGCTGATCGGGGCATCGCCCTGCCCCAGTGCGTGACTGAGCAGCGTCGTGAAGGCTGAGCTGAACCGCGCCGAGATCTCGTGCGGCGCGCGCGCGGCGACATCGCCGATGGTTTTCAACCCGGCGCGGCGAAGCCCGGTGGTAACAGCCTCACCGGCGCCGAGCGCTGCGACCGGCAGCGGGCCGACGGCGTGGGCTTCCTCGCCGGCGGTGACGATCTTGCCCGAGGTGTGCCGCGTCAGCGTGCGCGCCGCAATCGAGGTGCCAGCGATTGCGGCGCTGACCGCAAAGCCGCGGCGGGTCAGCGCATTCGTCGCAATCTGCAGCAGCGCGCGTTCGCCGCCGAACAGATGCGCGCAGCCGGTGATGTCGAGGAACAACCCATAGGGCGGATCCAGCGCCACCAGCGGCGTGAAGCGGTCGCACCAGTCCGCGATATCGTTCAGCGTCTTCGCATCGGCGGCAGGATCGGCGTCGTAGACGGTGAGTTCCGGACAGATCGCGCGCGCATTGGCGAGCGGCAGCCCGATCGAGAGCCCGGCGCGGATGGCAGCCTCGTCGAGCGCGTGGAGCAGGATGGCGTTGTGATCCTTTGCGACGACGACGCTGGGGAGTTCTTCCTTCGCCTCTCCCGCGTGCGGGGGAGGCCGGATCGCATCGCGAGATGCGATCCGGGTGGGGGCTCTCTCCTCAGCGGGACTCGTGGAGAGACCCCCACCCCAACCTCGAGAGCGAGCTTCGCTCGCCTCGGACCCCGCAAGCGGGAGAGGGAGCCTTACTACCTCCCGCGCTTCAGCCTGCGAGCCTCTGTTCTGCGCCAACCTGCGCGTGATGCGGTCGATGGGCAGGCGTGGCAGCCACAGGCTGAGGATGCGCCGACGGTTCACTGAATTGGCACTCATCACATTTCCATTCCATGATCCATCGCCCGACCGGGCCATGACGATTGCGCACCAGCTCGGCATCGAACCGCGGCGCGCCCCAGGGCGCCGCAGGCATTGAGGGCGCCGCAGGCATTGAGGCGCTTGCCGCGTTGCCGGGCGGTGAATGCGCCGCGCGTACGATCCAGCGCGTCTCCGCGGTCGAGGGAATCGGCGTCGCCGCGATCCGCAGCACCAGCGCGGTGACGCCGGAGGCTTGGGCTGCCAAGGTCAATTTGCGGCTGGCGACGAGGTCGAGCTGGCGCACATCGCCCCAGACCTCCAGCACCACCGCACCCAGCGCATCGCAGGCCAGCGCGTCGGCCGCGGTGCGCAAGCCGCTGTCGACATCGGCGGCACGCACGGTGACCATGAGGCGCGGATCGAGCCCGAGTTCAGTAAGCCCGCTCATCGACAGCGCGCCACTTTCGCGGTCGGAAAAATCCTGCCGCACCCAGACCAGCGGTTTGCGCGGCGACAGACGTCCGGCGAGCCCTGCAACGAACCCGGTCGCGGCGCCGCTTTGATGGCCGCTTGCGAACACCTCATGCAGCACGGCTGACGCAAGCCCGCCGCGCAGCATGGCGTCCGC
The DNA here is from genome assembly GCF_000938305.1 of Bradyrhizobium sp. LTSP885. GTDB lineage: Bacteria > Pseudomonadota > Alphaproteobacteria > Rhizobiales > Xanthobacteraceae > Bradyrhizobium. The sequence goes on along the minus strand of NZ_JYMT01000010.1, from coordinate 77,612 downwards.
GCTCGTGTGGCCGAGCGCGACGCGGTTCGGCATGTTCGTTTCAGATGGCGCCTCGATGCGCGCGATGCTGCCGCGCAAGGACGCAAGCGTACCCGTGCGTGCGCCGTTCATATGCGCCGCTCCTTCCCAACCAAAATTTGAAGCCGTCACTGGTTCTGAACAGAGAACCACGCTGGCTCATTTGTTCATGATATGTTCTAATATAAAGCTAACAGGACCGGCAGAGTCAATCGGATTGGTGGGCTCTCCGATTCATCAGTGGAATCAAGGGGATTCAGGAGCGGTCAGGAACGGGGCGCTGCCCCGCCAGCCGCTCCCACGCCTCCTCAGGCGCGCGAGCCCTGAAATAGCGGCGGCGTGACGGAAACGGAGCAAATCGCATGCACATCATGATGCTCGACAACGACACCGATTTCGACGGCTGGCGCAAAGCCGCGCGGCGATTGGCATTGAATGACGTGAAGCCGGCTGATGTGACGTGGACGGTGCGCAATGAGGCCGAACTATTCGCGGCATCCAGCGTGAACGGATTCAGCGCGAACGACCTGCCCGATGCGCCACATGCGGGGTTCAACGTATCAGCCACATTCGTCGAGCTGGCAAGGACCGCGATCCTGCATCGCAATGGCGACCGTTTCGCCCTGCTCTATCGCCTGTTATGGCGGCTGCGCAGCCATCACGATCTGCTCGGCACCACGACCGATCCCGATGTCGCCGAGGTCAATGCGATGGCGCGCGCGGTCTATCGCGACATCGACCGGATGCACGCGCATCTCCGCTTCCGCGAAATCGGCCGCGAGCAGAAGGCGCATTACGTCGCCTGGTTCGAGCCCGAGCATCGCATCGTCGAGGCCGCCGCGCCCTTCTTCGCCAGCCGCTTCGCCGACATGCCGTGGTCGATCCTGACCCCCGACGTGTCAGCGCATTGGGATGGCCACGCGATCTCGATCACGTCAGGCGTCGACAAATCCGAGGTGCCGACCGAGGACCGGCTCGAGGAAACGTGGCGACGTCATTACACCGGCATCTTCAATCCGGCGCGGCTGAAGGTGATGGAGGCACAGCACTCCTATTGGAGGAACCTGCCCGAGGACTCGATCATTAGGCCTTTGCTCGAAGACGCGATGCGAATGACGGGCGGCTTCATCAAGAACGTGGCCAGCGAACCGCACACACCCGAGCGACAGCAGGACACGCCGATGGTCCGCGGAGAAGCTCACGACACGATCGCAACCTTGCGCGAACAGGCCGCCGGCTGCCGCGCCTGCCCGCTCTGGAAGGACGCCACCCGGACCGTGTTCGGCGAAGGTCCGCAAACCGCCTCGGTCATGCTGGTCGGCGAGCAGCCCGGCGACAAGGAGGATTTGGCCGGCAGGCCGTTCGTCGGCCCGGCCGGCGAGATGCTCGATCGCGCGCTGGCGGACGCCGGGATCGCGCGGGCCAAGGTCTACGTCACCAACGCGGTGAAGCATTTCAAATTCGTGCCGCGCGGCAAGATCCGGCTGCACCAAAAGCCGAACACACCCGAAATCCGCGCCTGCCGGCAATGGTACGAGCGCGAACTTGCCGCGATCCAGCCGGAACTCGTGGTGGCACTCGGCGCCACCGCCGCCCAAAGCGTGTTCGGCAAGATCACACCGGTGAACAAGAACCGTGGCCGCCTGATCGACCACGACGGCACCAGGGTGCTGGTCACCGTGCATCCATCCTATCTGCTGCGGTTGCCCGACGCGGAGGCCAAGGCACGGGAATACCAGCGATTTGTCGACGACCTGAAAATCGCAGGTTCCTTGCTGCGCCGATCAGCGCACGCCGCCTGAGTTCCCGCAAGCATGTGGGACTGCGGCAACACGTCGGTGGAATTCCAGCAACACGTTGATGTGAAATGCATTGAAGCAGTTGATAAATACCTACAACCTTTAATTGATCCATGGTACGGTCACGTGTTCCGCAGGCATTGGGCGTCATGTTCACGCCATGACGTTCCCTGAGGTCGGCGCGCTGTACGATTCGACTAGCCCCAATCGTGCAGCGCGCGACCTCGACCTGGCGGCCCTCCACCTCAAATTCCCAGAGATCGGCAGCGTTCGTTGATGACGATTGCCGTCCGGAGCCTCCAAGGGCCGGTAAGGGCCGGCCATTCAGCCGCACTGCACAAAAATCGGTCGCAAACTGGGGACGGCTCGATTTCAGCGGCCGGATTTCAATTGCCTGTCACATGCATCGCTCAAAGTCGGCGCCATTGGGACAGGAGTTTACCATGAGCGATATGGCGTTACCCGGCTCGATCGAGCCCGCCTTGAAAAAAGGCCCGGAGCTCGACAAGGGCTTTCATCCACTTACCGGCGTAATCTATTTGGGAGTGGTCGCGGCCGCCCTGTTGTTCGTCGCCTACAGCATTTATGCCGACGTCGATGCCACCGGCACGCGCGTCACGTCGTTGCTGCCCTATCTCATGCTGTTCGTCGCCCTGCTGATCGCGCTCGGCTTCGAATTCGTCAACGGCTTCCACGACACCGCCAATGCGGTCGCCACCGTGATCTACACCCGCTCGCTGCCGGCGCACATCGCCGTGGTCTGGTCGGGCATGTTCAACCTGTTCGGCGTGCTGCTCTCCTCTGGCGCCGTCGCGTTCGGCATCGTCTCGCTGCTTCCGGTCGAATTGATCCTGCAGGTCGGCTCCAGCGCGGGCTTCGCGATGGTGTTCGCGCTGTTGATCGCCGCCATCATCTGGAACCTCGGCACCTGGTGGCTCGGGCTGCCGGCCTCGAGTTCGCACACCCTGATCGGATCGATCATGGGTGTCGGCATCGCCAACGCGCTGCTGCGCGGCCGTGACGGCACCTCCGGCGTAGACTGGACCCAGGCGGCCGGTATCGCCAAGGCGCTGCTGCTGTCGCCGCTGTTCGGCTTCGTGCTGGCCGCGGGCCTGCTCTTTGTCCTCAAGACCGTGCTGGCGCGCGCAACGCCCGCTCTGTTCGGCGAGCCGGTCGGCGACCAGCCGCCGCCGTGGTGGATCCGGGGCATCCTGATCCTCACCTGCACGCTGGTCAGCTTCTTCCACGGCTCGAATGACGGCCAGAAGGGCATGGGCCTGATCATGCTGATCCTGATCGGCACCGTGCCGACCGCCTATGCGCTCAACCGCGCGCTGCCCGACAGCGCGATCGCAGCGTTCACCACGCATTCGACCTCGGCCAGCAAGGTCATCGAAGGCAAGGCCGCGGGCTACAACGTGCTCGGCAACCCGCGCCCGGCCGTGACCAACTATGTCTCGCAGCACCAGATCAACGAGGGCACCTATCCGTCGCTGGCGGTGCTGGTTCGCGACATTGGCCAGCAGGTCACCCAGTATGGCTCGCTGGCCAAGTTCCCGGCTGACACGGTCGGCAACACCCGTAACGACATGTACCTGGCCTCCGAGGCGATCCGCATCCTGATGAAGGACAAGGAATCCGAACTCTCCGCCGCCGACGTCACCACGCTGAACGAGTACAAGGGCTCGCTCGATGCTGCGACGAAGTTCATCCCGAGCTGGGTGAAGTTCGCCGTCGCCATCGCGCTCGGCCTCGGCACCATGGTCGGCTGGAAGCGCATCGTCGTCACCGTCGGCGAGAAGATCGGCAAGACCCACCTGACCTACGCGCAGGGCGCCTGCGCGGAGATCACGGCAGCCGCGACGATTGCGGCGGCCGACGGCTTCGGAATGCCGGTCTCGACCACCCACGTGCTGTCGTCCGGCATCGCCGGCACCATGGCCGCCAACGGGTCCGGCCTGCAATGGTCGACGATCCGCAACATCGCGATGGCCTGGGTGCTGACCCTGCCGGCCGCGATGATCCTCTCGGGCTCGCTGTACTTCGTGTTCTACCATTTGTTCTGACGCCAACATCTTGGCGCGGTAGCGCCAACGAAAAGGCCCGCACGTCAAGTGCGGGCCTTTTTGCATTTCGGATGATGCCGTCGTTGCGAGTTCACGCCGCCAGCGCGTTCTCCACGATCTTGACGAAATAAGAGCTGCCGTAAACGATCGCCTCGTCGTTGAAATTGTAGGCGGGGTGATGCAGGCCGGCGCTGTCGCCGTTGCCGCAGAAGATGAAGGCGCCGGGCCGCGCTTCCAGCATGTAGGAAAAATCCTCACCGCCCATCAGCGGCGGCATTTCGTGCACATTGGCCTCGCCGGCGACGTCCTTCGCGATGCGGGTCGCAAATTCGGTCTGTGAACGGTGGTTGACGGTGACGGGATAGCCACGCTTGTAGGTGAGATCGATCCTGGCGCCGGTCAGCAGGGCCACGCCCTTGACCACTTCGCCGACGCGCTTCTCGATCAGTTGCCGGACTTCCGGGGTCAGGGTGCGAACGGTGCCGCGCAACTCTGCGGTCTGCGGGATCACGTTGCGGGCGTTGCCGGCGTGGAATTCGCAGATCGAGATCACGGCGGAGTCGAGCGGATCGACGCTGCGCGACACGATCGACTGCAGCGCCGTGATCAGTTGCGCACCGACCATCACGGAATCGATGCATTTGTGCGGACGCGCGGCGTGGCCGCCGAGCCCTTCGATGCTGATGTTGACCTCGTCGGTCGCAGCCATGATCGGGCCGGAGCGGATCGCGAACGAGCCGATCGGAATCCCCGGGCCGTTGTGCATGCCGTAGACCTGCTCGATGCCGAAGCGGTCCATCAGGCCGTCCTTGATCATCGCGGCCGCGCCGGCGCCGCCCTCTTCGGCCGGCTGGAAGATCACCACCGTGGTACCGGCGAAGTTCCGCGTCTCGGCGAGATAGCGCGCGGCGCCGAGCAGCATCGCGGTGTGGCCGTCATGGCCGCAGGCGTGCATCTTGCCCGGCGTCTTGGAGGCGTAAGGCAGGTTGGTCTCTTCGTGGATCGGCAGCGCGTCCATGTCGGCGCGCAGGCCGATCACCTTGACGTCGCCGCTGCCGGCCGGCTTCTTGCCCTTGATGACGCCGACCACGCCGGTCTGGCCGAGACCGGTCACGACCTCATCGCAGCCGAACTCCCGCAGACGATCGGCCACGAATGATGCAGTGCGGTGCACATCGTAGAGCAATTCGGGGTGTTCATGGATGTCGCGGCGCCAGGCCTGGATATCGGGTTGCAGATCGGCGACGCGGTTGACGATTGGCATGGGAATTCTGGCCTCAGGGGTTGGATGGCTTGGTCCTGTCTAGCATGCAAGGGCCGGTCCACCCAACAGCGCCCAAGCGGTACCGCCCTGCCTCTGGCGCCGGGCTTGTCCCGGCGGGCCGCGTCTGACTAATACGGACCCAACAAGGACGCTTGCCGGGAAACGACGACATGCCGCGAAGGCTCGAGGGTGATTTCGACTACATTATCGTCGGCGCAGGCACGGCCGGCTGCATCATGGCCAACCGCCTGTCCGCCGATCCGAAAAAGCGCGTGCTGCTGCTGGAAGCCGGCGGCAACGACAACTGGATCTGGTTTCACATCCCGGTCGGCTATCTCTTCGCGATCGGCAATCCGCGCTCGGACTGGATGTTCAAAACCGAGGCCGAACCCGGCCTGAACGGCCGCGCGCTGGCCTATCCGCGCGGCAAGGTGATCGGCGGCTCGTCGGCGATCAACGCCATGATCTCGATGCGCGGACAGGCCGCGGATTACGATCATTGGCGGCAGCTTGGCCTGACGGGCTGGAGCTACAGCGACGTGCTGCCGTCTTTCAAGCGGCTGGAGGATCACTTTCTCGGCGAGAGCGAGCACCACGGTGCCGGCGGTGGCTGGCGCATCGAGGCGCCCAGGCTGTCGTGGAAAATCCTCGACGCGGTCGGCGATGCCGCGGAGGAGATGGGCATCAAGCGCATCGGCGATTTCAACACCGGCGACAACGAAGGCACCAGCTATTTCCACGTCAACCAGAAGCGCGGCCGGCGCTGGTCGTCGGCGCGCGGCTTCCTCAAGCCGGTGCTGAACCGCGCCAATCTGCGGCTCGAGACCAATGTGCTGGTCGACCGCCTGGTGATCGAGAGCGGCCGCGCCACCGGCGTCGAGTTCCGGCAGGGCGACGAGGTGATGGAGGCGCGCGCCAAGGGTGAAGTGATCCTCTGCGCCGGCGCGATCGGATCGACCCAAGTGTTGCACCGTTCCGGCATCGGCCCCTCCGAATGGCTGTCGCCGCTCGGCATCGACATCGTGCTCGACCGCCAGGGCATCGGCCACAATCTGCAAGACCATCTGCAGCAGCGCGCGATCTACAAGGTCTCGGGCGTGCGGACGCTGAACGAGACCTATTACAATCTGATCCGCCGCGGCCTGATGGGGCTCGACTATGCGTTGCGGCGCCGCGGTCCGCTGACCATGGCGCCGTCGCAGCTCGGCATCTTCACCCGCTCGGATTCGACGCGCTCGCGCGCCAACATCCAGTTCCATGTGCAGCCGCTGTCGCTCGACAAGTTCGGCGATCCCCTGCATCGCTTTCCCGCGATCACGGTCAGCGCCTGCAATCTGCAGCCGACCTCGCGCGGCACCGTGCGGATCCGCTCGGCGGCACTCGACGACAAGCCGTCGATCGCGCCAAATTACCTGTCGACCGACGACGACCGCCAAGTCGCAGCCGACGCGATCCGCACCACGCGGCGGCTGATGAAGCAGAAAGCGCTGGAGCAGTATCACCCCGAGGAGTTCCTGCCCGGCCCCTCCGTCGGCGACGACGATGCGTCACTGGCGAAGGCCGCCGGCGACATCGGCACCACGATCTTCCACCCCGTCGGCACCGCGAAGATGGGGATCGCGAGCGATCCGATGGCCGTGGTCGACGAGCGCCTGCGCTTCTACGGTCTCGACGGCCTGCGCATCGCCGATGCCTCTGTGATGCCGACCATCACCTCGGGCAATACCAACACGCCGACCGCGATGATCGCGGAGAAGGCGGCGGCGATGATTTTGCAGGATGCGCGGTAGCAAGCCGATGTCTCCCCCGACACGACTGTTCGTTGGCGACGCCAGCGCGCCGATCGCGCTGGCGCGATGGGGCGAGCCGTACTCAGACAGGCCGCCGGCGCTGCTGCTGCACGGCACCGGCTTCGTCGCCGAGGTCTGGACCGAAGTCGCGGAGGCGCTGGCCGCCGACTACACGGTCTATGCACTGGATCGTCGCGGCCATGGCCTTAGCCACAAGCCATCAGCCGACCGCTATCATTTCCAGGATTTTGCCGAAGATCTTTGCAGGGTTGTCGATCAACTCGATCTCCATGGCATCTACGGCATCGGCCACAGTGCCGGCGCCACTGATCTGCTGCTCGCGGCAAAGCTGCTGCCCGAACGCTTTGCGCGTCTGTTCGTGATGGAGCCGACGGTGATGGATCCACACGCGCCGCGCACCCAGGGCTTGAGCGCTATGTCAGCAGCGTCGGTGGAGGGCGCGCTGCGCCGCCGGGCGGAGTTCGAGAGCGCGGAGGTCCTGTTCCAGCGGCTACGCACGGCACCTGCGTTTGCGCCATGGACCGAGCCGGCGCTGTGGGCCTATGTGCATCACGGATTTGAGCGGCTTGGCGACGACCGCGTTCGGCTGCACTGCACGCCCGAGATCGAGTCCGCACTGCTGCTGCCGATCTTCCAGGCGATGGAGCAGGTCTACACCGGTGACGCGCGCGGCAATCCGTTTCCCTGGCTCTCCGAGATCACGTGCCCGGTCCGCATCGCCACCGCCGGGCAGTCGGAGCCAGTCTACAGACTGATGGCCGACCGCGCCGCGGCGCTGATACCCCATACGAGCCGGATGTCGTTCGATGGCGTCGGACATTGCGTCGCCCAGGAAACGCCGGAGCTTCTGCTGCAATCGCTCAGGACGTTCGCCGTGCGGGCAGATTAGCGCCGCCTTCGGAGGCGGTTGAACACCAAAGAAAACGCCGTCCCCTTGCGGGGACGGCGGCAAGCCACTCACGCAGTACTGAAACGAATCAATGGTGACCGTGGTGCTCGGCGTGGTGCCGGCTGGCCTCGGTGTGGTGATGCTCGGCGTGGCTGGCATGACCGTGGGCGCTGTGGGCGTGATGCGCCGCCTTGTCGTGATCGCCCGCTTCGTGGTGCTTGGCGGCTTCGCGATGGTGCTTTGCAGCATGCTCGTGATGTTCGGCCGCCTTGTGATGATGATCAACGCCTGCGTGGTCGCTCATGTCGCTCTCCCGGTGTGGCGATTAAAGTCCGGCATCGTTACGCGGGAGCGCTGACACTGTGCTGACGGTTGCAAGACAGCTTTGTTGCGGCCGTTCATAATCGAGCGGCCCGGGCCGCGGCGCCCGCTCACGAAATCGTCATCGCCGCTCCCCGCTCCACCCAGGGCCGCGGGAATAAACCCCCACCCCCGCCAATAACGTCTCCGGAAACCCCAATCTCTGGGCACCACGGGAGACTTTGCCATGAGCGGACACGATCACGACCATCACGATGAGGACAAAGGCGTCAGCCGGCGCAAGGTGCTGGAATGCATGACCTGGGCCGGCACCGGCGTGCTGTGGACAATCACCGGCGGCGTGCCGCATTCGCTCGGCATTGTCGGCTCGGCCGCGGCCGCGGAGCCGGCCGGCATGACATTCATGCAGATCAGCGACAGCCATGTCGGCTTCGACAAGCCCGCAAATCCGAACGCCAACGGCACGCTGGAAGAGGCCATCAACCAGGTCCGCGCGATGCCGATCAAGCCGTCCTTCATGATCCACACCGGCGACATCACGCATCTGTCGAAAGCCAAGGAATTCGACGATGCCGACCGCATTATCTCGCAGAGCAAGCTCGACGTGCATTATGTGCCCGGTGAGCACGACTTCATCGACGAGGAGGTCAAGCTCTACAAGGAGCGCTATGGCAAGGGCACCAAGGGCGCCGGCTATTATTCCTTCGATGCCGGCGGCGTCCACTTCGTCGGCCTCGTCAACGTCGTCGACCTCAAGGGCGGCGGCCTCGGCAATCTCGGCAACGAGCAACTGGAATGGCTCGAGGACGACCTCAAGGGCCGCTCGAAATCGACGCCGATCGTGCTGTTCGCCCACATCCCGCTGTGGACTGTGTATCCGCAATGGGGCTGGGGCACCGAGGACGGTGGCCGCGCGCTGGAATACGTCAAGGGTTTTGGCTCCGTCACCGTGCTCAACGGCCACATCCACCAGGTGATGCAGAAGGTCGAGGGCAACGTCACCTTCCACACCGCGCGCTCCACCGCCTTCCCGCAGCCGGCACCGGGCGCTGCGCCCTCGCCCGGCCCGATGAAGGTCGAGGATGCCAAGCTGCGCAGCATGCTCGGCGTCGCCCACATCAACTTCAAGCAGGGCACCGAGCGCCTCGCGATCATCGACACGCCGCTGCAGGGCTGAGAGAAGGACGACTGAGCCATGAGTTCGATCAATCGCCGCGACTTCGGCATTGCCGTGGTCGCGACCATGCTCCTGCCTGTCTCGATGGCCCGCGCCGAAGACACCGCGGCAAAAGCCGATGGCGTCGCGGTCCATATCGACAACTTCGTGTTCGAGCCGGCCCAGCTCAATGTGAAGGTCGGCACCACCGTGACCTGGACCAACCGCGACGACATCCCGCATACCGTGGTATGCGCGGGCAAGTTCCGGTCGAAAACGATGGATACCGACGGCAGCTTCTCGTTCACCTTCACGGACCCGGGCGAATACAAGTATTTCTGTTCGCTGCATCCGCACATGACAGGCAGTGTCAAGGTTGGGTAACGTGTCCAGCCATATCGTCACAACCATGCCCGGCCAGTGGCCTTCCGCCGCCGGCCGGGCGCCAGCCGTCTCAGGACATGCCGGGCAGGACACGATGGTCGTCAATACGTCGCAAGACGATCCCGAAAAGGCGCGGCGCTTTCGCGAGGCCGCGCTGCCCTATCTCGACGATGCCTACACGCTGGCGCGCTATCTGCTGCGCGATGCGGCCGACGCCGAGGATGCGGTGCAGGACTGTTACTTGCGCGCCTACAAGCATTTCGACAGCTACCGGGGGCCGGCGATGAAACCGTGGCTGTTCGCGATCCTGCGCAATGTCTGCCGCGCCGAATTTGCGCGGCGCAAGACCGCCCCCACCGCCGTCGAGGAGGTGCCTGAGAGCGCCGAGCAGGCGCCGATGTGGCACGAAACCCCTGACAACCCGGAACGGCAGATGCTGCGCCGCTTCGACGGCGACGTCGTGCGCAAGCTGATCGCAGCGCTCGCCGAGCCGTTCCGCGAGACCTTCGTGCTCAGGGAAATCCAGAATCTTTCATATCGCGAGATCGCCGATGTCGCCGCCGTGCCAGTCGGCACCGTGATGTCCCGCCTCGCGCGCGCCCGCGCCATGCTGCGAACGGCCTGGCTTGCGGAACAGGAGCAAGTGAAATGACATGCGAGGAAGCTGAAGTGCTGCTTCACGCGCTGATCGACGGCGAACTCGATGCCGGCCATGCGCGCGAGGTGGAAGCTCACATCGAAGGTTGCCCGCATTGCGCTGAGCTGATGCAGGAGTATCGCGAGATCAGCCAGGCGATGGCCGCGACCGACTTGCGCTACAAGGCGCCGCTCGAGCTGCGCCGCAGGATCGAGAAGGCGTTGCCGCAACCGCAGGCCGCCCCGAGCCGGCGCTCCGTGCTGCGTGGCTTTGCGATGGGCTCCGCGGTGTCGGCGATGGCCGCGACCGGCCTCGTCGCGATCGTGCTGCGCAATGACGACGCGCAGCGCATCGAGGCCGAGGTGGTGTCGGCGCATCTGCGCTCGCTGCAGGCCGGCCACCTCATCGACGTGGTCTCGACCGACCAGCACACCGTGAAGCCGTGGTTCAACGGCAAGCTCGACGTCTCGCCGCCGGTGATCGACCTCACCGCGCAGGGCTTTACGCTGGTCGGCGGCCGGCTCGATTACGTCGACGCACGCGCGATCGGCGCGGTGGTCTACAAGCGACGCCAGCACGTCATCAATTTGTTCGTGGCGCAGACCGCGAACACCGAACGCCGCGCGGCGAAGATCTCGACGCTGCAGGGCTTCAACATCCGCCGCTGGAGCGACCGCGGCCTGAACTACTGGGCCGTCAGCGACATCGGCGCCGACGAGCTCACGGAGTTCGGCGACAAGTTCGAGACCGCGATGCAGGCGAACAAGGAGGGGTGAGATCGACTCGTAGCCCGGATGAAGCGAAGCGCAATCCGGGAACGGTCTCGCAAGTTTCGAGAATCCCGGATTTCGCTGCGCTGCATCCGGGCTACGTGTTGAGGTGTTACGCCGACTTGCGCACCGCGTTGTCGACCAGCGTCTTGCCGAGCGACCAGATCGCGCCGGGGACCTTGTGGCTACCGGCGATCACCTCGTCGAACGCCTTCTCGATCCAGGCGCAGTCGTCCTCGGTGATGACGAGCGGCGGCAACAGCTTGATGGTGTGGCTGCCGTGGCCGGCAACTTGCGTGAGGATCTTGTGGTCCTTGAACAGCGGCACGGTGATGAGCTGGCAGAACAGGCCCTTGTTGGCGGTCTCCAGCAGATTCCACGACGCCTTCAGCCGCAGCGATTTCGGCGGACCGAATTCGACGCCGATCATCAGGCCCTTGCCGCGGACTTCCTTCATCAGCTCATAGCCCGGCACCATGCGCGTCAGCGCAAGACGCAGCTCGGCACCGCGCTTGGCGGCCTGCTCGACCAGCCTCTCGGCCTTCATGACGTCGAGCGTTGCGATGCCGGCGGCCATCGCCAGATCGTTCTTCGCAAATGTCGAGCCGTGCACGACCGCACGATCCATCTGGTTGAAGATCTTGTCGAAGATGTTCTTGCGCGTCAGCAGCGCGCCGATCGGCACGTGTCCGCCGGACAGCGCCTTGGCCAGCAGCACCATGTCGGGCTCGATGCCCCAATGCTCGACCGCGAGGAACTTTCCGGTGCGGCCGATGCCGGTCTGGATCTCGTCGGCGATGAACAGCGTGCCGTATTTGCGGCACAGCGCCAGCGCGCCGGGCAGGAACTCGTCGGTGGGCATGTTGACGCCCTTGCCCTGGATCGGCTCTACGATGAACGCGCCGACCTGTCGCGACGACAAAGCTTTTTCGAGCGCTTCGAGATCGTTGTAGGGAATCGCCGTGCAACCCGGCAACAGCGGCTCGAAGCCGCCGCGGAAATTCGTGTCGTCGGTCAGCGACAGCGCGCCATAGGACAGGCCATGGAACGAATGCGTGCAGTAGACGATGCCGGGACGGCCGGTCGCGCCGCGCGCGAATTTGATCGCGGCCTCGACGGTCTCGGCGCCGGAATTGGCAAAGAACACCTTGTCCAGATATGGTACATGTTCCAGCAGCCGTTCCGCGAGCACGCCGGCCAGCGTGGAGACATCCAATTGCACAAGATTTGGCAGATCGGCGTCGAGCACGCTCTTCAGCGCCGTGCGCAGCGCCGGATGATTGCGACCAACCGCAAAAACGCCAAATCCGCTCAGTAGATCGAGGTAGCGGTCACCATGACGATCGAACAGGTATTGACCCTGCCCCTTGCGAAAGCCGACATCGTAACCGATTGTCTTGAGAACGCGAACGAGCTGCTCGTTGAGGTGACGCGTGTGCATGGCACCGCGCTGCCCTTCCCGCTCCACAAAAATCTCGGAAACGTCTAAATTGGAACTTACCATTCGTTACATACGTCGGTTGATGGCCATCTCGTCAACTTAAAACGCTCGAACAGCGGCGTTTTGCCCCCGCTCGGATCGTCTACTTAAGCACAGGTTTGGACCATGTTGCACTGCCCAAGAAGCTTCGCGCGCACAATAGCCTTTTCAGGTTTATTTTTGGCCACCGTAGTAACACCGGCGTTGGCCGCAGATCCGACCGGCGACTGGAAGGTCGCGGACGGCGTTGCCACCATCCGTGTCGCCCAGTGTAGTGGCAACATGTGGGGTGCGGTCTCCTGGGAAAAAACCCCCGGCGGCACAGATAAGAACAATCCCGATCCGGCTAAGCAAACCCGGCCGACACTCGGCATGCCGATTCTCATCGAGATGAAGAGGAAGCCCGGCGTCGATGCGTGGGAAGGTCAGGTCTACAACGCCAAGGACGGCCAGTTCTACAGCTCGACCATCAAGCCCGTTGGCACCGACCAGCTCGAAATCCAGGGCTGCGTGCTCGGCTTTCTCTGCGGCGGCGAGACCTGGACCCGCGTCGGTCCGCCAATTCCGTTGAGCGTTGCCGGCAATCCGCCAAAGCCGGGCGCGCCCAAATCGGCGGCAACGCCGCCGGCTCCAAAAACCACGGGCTCGGTGGCGCCTGCCACCAAACCCGGTCAGAAGCAGGCCGCCAACGCCAATGCGTCAGCCGACATCGGCGATATCTGTCTGCTTCCCGAGATCGCGCATCCGACGCCAACGCGTTAGCCGGCGGACCGGCAACGCGTCAGGTGACGTCAGTCCCGTCAGGTGACGTCGTCGCCGAGTTCGGCGTCCTTGCCGACTTCGCGCGGCTTGCCCATCAGCGCGGGCTGGAACAGCAACACTGCCGCGAGCGTGGTGACGAGCGACAGCGCAAGCAGCTTGCCCATGCTCGCGGTGCCGGGATGGCTTGACAGCCACAGGCTGCCGAACGCGGTCGCCGTCGTCAGCGCGCTGAAGAAGATCGCGCGCGTCAGGCTCGACTGCAGCAGATTCGTTCTGCCCTGCCGCCACGCCGTGACATAATAAATCTTGAAGGCGACGCCGACGCCGAGCAGCAGCGGCAACGCGACGATGTTGGCGAAGTTGAGCGGCAGGCCGATCAGCACGCAAATTTCCAGCGTCACGATGCCCGCGACCAGCAGCGGAACCAGTGTCAGCAACACATCGGTCACCTTCCGCAGCGCCAGCCACAACAGGACGCTGATCCCGACCAGTGCCAGGATGCCGGCATGGATGAACGCGTCCACGACGACATCGCCCGATTTCAGGATCGAGACCGGCCCGCCGATGGCGGTCGGCTCGGCGGCGAGCACGGCGTCGGCGAAGCGACGCAGATTGTCATTGTCGTTCGGATCGCCCTTCGGCTCGGCCTGGACACGCATCAGGCCATCCTTCGTCTTCCATACCGCGACGAATTCCGGCGGCAGGGTCTGCAGCGTGATGGTTTGGGCCTGTAGCGTGCTCTTGAGCTGATCGAACACGATCTTCATCGGCGCGATAAAGATGGCTTGCGCCTTGTCGCGGGTCTCCTGGTTCGAATCGGCGAGCTTCTGCAGGCCGTCGGCCAGCCGGCGCGCCGCAACAGCCCCCGGTCCCTGGCCGTCGCCTGCGGTCTTGCGCAGGCTGTCGACCGAGCTCTTCAGCGACTCGACGTTCTCCTGATCGGAGGGCGCAGCATCGACCGTATCAGGGCTGAGCGCGGGGTTGAGCGTCTTGGCCGCCTGCGCGATCAGCTTCAGCTTGGCCGGCTGATCGTCAGGCACGAAACTGTCGAGCGACATCACGCGCGACACCTCCGGCAGCTTCTCGAGCTTCGCCTCGATTGCCTTGGCGTCCGCTTCCGAGGTCGTCATCACGTTGATGGCGTTGGCGCCGGTGTTCGGATCCTTTCTGAGATCGAGAAAGGTCGAGATCGATTCCACCTTCGCGCTGCGCAGATTGATCGGATTGAAGTCGAACTTCATCCAGTGGAGTAGCGGCAGGCCCGCGACCGCGATCAGAATCGTGCCAACGATGATCGGGATGCGGTGCTTTTCAAGGAAGTGATCGACGGGCGCGAGGAAGGCATAACCGACCGATTCCTTCTCGCCGGGCGGATTGAGCAGATCGAGCAGGGCCGGCAGCACCGTGATGCTGGTGATGAACGCGATCAGCATGCCGGCGCCGGCGATCTTGCCGAGTTCGGAGATGCCCCGGTAATCGGTCGGCAGGAAGCAGAGGAAGCCGGCAGCCGTTGCCATCGCCGCGAGCGACAACGGCACCGCCGAACGTCGCGCCGCGTTCTCGAGCGCCAACGTCAGATTGTTGTTCTTGTAGCGCTCGGAACGGTAGCGGACGCTGAACTGGATGCCGAAGTCGACGCCGAGGCCGATGAACAGCACCGCAAAGGCGATCGAGAGCAGGTTGAGCGATCCGACCATCATCAGGCCGACGGCCGTGGTGAGGGTAAGGCCGATGAACAGGTTCACGAACACGGCGAAGATGATCTTGGCGGAGTGCAGCGCCAGCCAGAGGATGATCAGCACGATTATCACGGTGCCGATGCCGTTCTTGATCGCCCCGTCCTGCACAGTGGCGTATTCCTCGTTGGCAATCGGCACGGGTCCGGTCAAACGGACGCGTGCATGGTACTCGGTCGGGAATTTCAGGTCGGTCGCCGCCTGCCGGATCGCGTCGGTTGCGTCCTTGCCCGGCTCCAGCGCCGAATAGTCGATGATCGGCTTGACCTCGATGAAGGCGCGCTTGTCGGCGTCGGTCAGCGGCGTGTCGCTGGTGAGCTCGCGCCAGGAGAAGGTGGCGTTGCCCTTGGTCAGGATATCCTCGACCGTTCGGGCAATCAGGGTGAAGGGGGGCGCGGCATTGTCGAGCTTGACCTGCCCGCGCTTGACGCCGGCAAGGCCGGTTTCGAGCGCGCCGGTGAGGCCGCGAATCGAGGGATCGCCCGCCATGATCTCGATCAGCGGCGCCGCTGATTCGAGCTGGCCCGTGACCTTGCCGACCTCCTCGGTCGGCAGGAACAGCAGGCCGTTCTTGTCGAAGAACTCACCGGAGCCGAGCGGCGTCACCGCCTCGAAATTCGTCTTGTCGGCCGACAGCTTCTCCGCCAGCGCCTTCGCCGCCGAACTTGTCAGTTCCGGGGTCGCAGCCTCGACCACCGCCAGAATCAGCCGCTCGCGGTCAAAGGCCCCATCAAACTGGTTGTCGCGCTTGCGCCAGTCCAGATCGGGCGAGATCAGCTTGTTGATGTCGGTGTTGATGGAGAAGTTGCGGGCCGTATAAAAACCCGCCCCGACCGAAAGGATCAGAGCAAAAATGACGACAGGAAGGGCAAAGCGCGTACACGTCCTAACAACGGAGACGACAATATTTGTCAGCACTTCGTATCTTTCCAATCTCGCGGAAGCATGGCCGGAAACGCCCGCTCTCTAGCGGAGTTCCGGGGGCCGATCTAATGTTGTTTTGGTAACTTCCCTCGACGCGACGACGAGAGGCACCAAACAGCAGGAAGCGGCCCGCGAGTGGACGGTATAAACCGCCTCAGGGGGCGAGAAAGTGACGAACAAGTGAGGGGCAGACGGTCGCAGGGGGTTAATATGCTTACCATATTACCATAAACAACCACCCGACACGTGGTGCCTCTTATCGAGGCGCTTACTTTTTGACACAAACCCCTGTATTTCCACGCGCTTGGCATGTGGACCTGACGCGGGAACTGTCATGGTGCGGATATTGCAGCACACGCTGCGGATGTCCGGCCGGGTGGGGTGCGGCGCCAATGGGCCGCAGGCTATTGCAGGGGCATTGAATGAGACGGGTGCAATTTGCGTAACGGACGTCCCATGGAAGTTTTTCTTGCTCAGCCGCGCGGCTTTTGCGCGGGCGTCGTGCGTGCCATCGAGATCGTCGAGCGTGCGCTCGAAAAATACGGCCCGCCGGTCTATGTCCGCCACGAGATCGTTCACAACAAATACGTGGTCGAAAGCCTTAAAAAGAAGGGCGCGATCTTCGTCGAGGACCTCTCCGAAGTGCCGCCCAGGGCCGTCACCGTGTTCAGCGCCCATGGTGTGGCCAGGAGCGTCGAGGAAGAGGCCGCCGCCCGGGACCTGCCGGTGCTCAACGCCACCTGCCCGCTGGTTACCAAGGTCCACAACCAGGGCAAGCGCTACATCTCGAAGGGCCGCGCCCTGATCCTGATCGGGCATGCCGGCCACCCCGAGGTCGAGGGAACCATGGGTCAGGTTCCCGGGCCCGTCCTGCTGGTCCAGAGCGTGGCTGAGGTGGCGGAACTCACCCTTCCGACCGACACCCCGGTGGCCTATATCACCCAGACAACGTTGTCCGTGGATGACACCAAGGACATAATCGCAGCCCTTCAGGCCAGATTTACAGATATTCAAGGCCCGGACATCCGGGATATCTGCTATGCGACACAGAACCGCCAATCTGCGGTAAGGGACCTGAGCAAACTGGTGGACGTCATATTGGTGGTGGGGGCCGCCAATAGTTCCAACTCAAACAGGCTTCGTGAAATCGGCACCGAAGTTGGCGTCGCGAGTTATCTCATTGCCGATGGCAGCGCGCTCAACCCCGATTGGCTGAAGGATGCGAAGGCCGTCGGCATCACGGCGGGAGCCTCGGCACCCGAAGTTTTGGTCGATGATGTGATCGAGGCTTTGCGGCGCATCGGACCGGTTTCGGTCTCGGTGCTCCCGGGACGGGAAGAGAACATCGAATTCCGGCTGCCAGCCGAACTGACTGCGGGCTGATCCGAACTCACTGACCTTAAGTGCAGAAAGAAAACCTCTCAATGGCTATACCGTTCTTCAAGGAAATGCGTATCGGCGGTTATCTGATCAAGCAGAAGCTGCTTGGCCGCAAACGCTATCCGCTGGTGCTGATGCTTGAGCCGCTGTTCCGTTGCAACCTGGCCTGCGTCGGTTGCGGCAAGATCGACTATCCGGATGCGATCCTTAATCGCCGCATGTCCGCGCAGGAATGCTGGGACGCGGCCGACGAGTGCGGCGCGCCGATGGTGGCGATCCCCGGCGGCGAACCGCTGATCCACAAGGAGATCGGCGAGATCGTGCGCGGCCTCGTGGCCCGCAAGAAGTTCGTCTCGCTCTGCACCAACGCGCTGCTGCTCGAGAAGAAGCTCGATCTGTTCGAGCCGTCGCCCTATCTGTTCTTCTCGGTACATCTCGACGGTCTGAAGGACCATCACGACAAGGCCGTGTCGCAGAAGGGCGTGTTCGACCGCGCCGTCTCCGCGATCAAGGCGGCGAAGGCTCGCGGCTTCACCGTCAACGTCAACGCCACGATCTTCGACGGCCACCCGGCCGAGGAGATCGCGAAGTTCTTGGACTTCACCACCGAGCTCGGCGTCGGTGTGTCGATGTCGCCGGGTTATGCCTATGAGCGTGCGCCCGACCAGGAGCACTTCCTCAACCGCACCAAGACCAAGAAGCTGTTCCGCGACGTCTTTGCGCTCGGCAAGGGCAAGAAGTGGAACTTCATGCATTCCGGCCTGTTCCTCGACTTCCTCGCCGGCAACCAGGAATACGAGTGCACGCCGTGGGGCATGCCGGCCCGCAACATCTTCGGCTGGCAGAAGCCCTGCTATCTGCTCGGTGAAGGCTACACCAAGACCTTCAAGGAGCTGATGGACACCACGGACTGGGAAACCTACGGCACCGGCAAGTACGAGAAGTGCGCCGACTGCATGGCGCATTGCGGCTACGAGCCGACCGCAGCCACCGCCGCACTGGCCAATCCGCTGAAGGCAATGTGGGTGGCGCTGCGCGGCGTCAGGACGACGGGACCGATGGCGCCCGAGATCGATCTCACCAAACAGCGTCCGGCGCAGTATATCTTCTCGGCCGAGGTGCAGAAGCGCCTCTCGGATATTCGCCGCGACGAGGCCGCCGCTGCCGCGGCCAAGCAGCAGGCAAAAGCTTCCACCGCCGCCTAAAGCCGCACCGTCAGACATGCAAACAACAAAGGCCCGATCGCTATGCGATCGGGCCTTTTGATTCGAACTCAGGATTTGATGCCGAGCCCGCCTCCTGGACGGGCGGCTCAGGCCTCCACCGGCACCAGAACGTCGCTTCCGAGCAGGAAGCCGCGGCAGCCGCGCAGCGAGCGCAGCGCGCGGTTGAAGTCGATCCCGGTCGACACCAGCGCCCGCACCGTCCGCGGATTGCGCACGATGCCGCGCAGCACCTTGCGCAGGTCGATATCGCCATTCGGTTTCAGCGCGGACTTGGCAAGCTCCGGCAGCGCCCGGTGGGCGGGATCGCTGATCACGCGCAGCGCCGCGAACGGAATGCCCGCATTGGCGGCATAGGCCGCTGCAATATGGCTCTCCATGTCGACCGCAGCCGCACCCGTGATCGAGCGCAGCGCGGCCTTGCAGGCCCTTGCCGCGACGACCTCCTCAACGCCAGCGAGCGCGCCGCGGACGATCCTGCGGCGCTTCAGCGCGGCGCTGGCGATCATCTCCTCGTTCAGCGCGGACGCGGCCAGGAATCGCGCATCACCGGCAGTCACCTCGGTCGCGACCACGACGTCGCCCGATTTGAGCGCAGGATCGAGCCCGCCGGCGACGCCGAACGAGATCACGCCGCGAAATGTCGTTGGATCCAGCGTTGCCAGCAGCGCGCGCAGCTGTTGCGGGTCGCTGGAACTGCAAATGACGATCATGCCGGGGCCCGCGGCAATGCGAGCCTCCTGCACCAAACCCGTCACAATCAACACCGGCCGAGGGTCAATCGCATTGCCCACGGTCTCGGCGGCCCCCGCCCCCAACATCACATCCCGACCCCTACCACCCTGCTATTGGTGCTGCTCAAATTCCGATACCGCGCCAGCGCCCAGAGCGGAAAGAACTTCGAGTAGCCATGATATCGTAAGTAAAACACCCGCGGAAACCCCGTAGCCGTGTATCGCTGTTCGTCCCACAGCCCTTTTTCCGTCTGTGTTGCCTTTAGGTACTCCACCCCCCGCGAAACTGCGGGGTTTTCGACCTCTCCGGCCGCCATCAATCCAAGCAAGGCCCATGCCGTTTGCGAGGAGGTCGATGGCGCGGCCTCATAACCCCTGTAATCCAGCCGGTAGCTGACGGCGTCCTCGCCCCAGCCGCCGTCCCGATTCTGGACTGACAGCAGCCAGTCTACCGCTTTCCGGATCATCGGGTCGGTGTGATCGACCCCTGCGACATTTAGCGCAGAGAGCACCGACCATGTGCCGTAGATGTAGTTCAGGCCCCAGCGGCCGTACCAGGAGCCCTCGGCGAGCTGGGTGCGGCGCAGATACGCGATACCGTCGGCCATCACCTTGCTGGTCGCGGCGGTCGCCCCGAGCTGGCCCAGCATCGAAACGCAGCGCGCGGTCACGTCCTCGGTCGGCGGGTCGAGCAACGCGCCGTGGTCCGAGAACGGGATGTTGTTGAGGTAGTATTCGAGGTTGTTGGCGTCGAAGGCAGCCCAGCCGCCGTCGCGGCTCTGCAGCCCCTCGATCCATTCGCGGCCACGCGCGATCGCGACGTCGTATTCCTTGCTTCCGGTCTGGCGCTGCGCGCGATCCATCGCCATGACAACCACGGCGGTGTCGTCGAGGTCGGGATAGTGGTCGTTGTTGTACTGGAACGCCCAGCCGCCCGGACGGACGTTTGGCGCCTTGACCGCCCAATCGCCCTTCAGCTCGAGCACCTGGCGCGGCTTCAGCCAGTCGAGCCCCTCCTTCATCCTGGCGAAGGTCTCGTCGCCGCCCACCTCCTGCAGCGCGTGGCAGGTCAACGCGGTGTCCCACACCGGCGAAACGCAGGGCTGGCAATAGGCCTCGTGTTCGCCGATCACGAGCAGTTTGTCGAGACCGCGCCGTGTGACAGCACGCGGCGGAAAATTCTCGTCCTTGCCGAGCGCTTCATACATCATGACGATGTTGGCCATCGGCGGATAGATCGCGCCCATGCCGTCTTCGCCGTTCAGCCGTTCCTCGGTGAAGGCAAGCGCGGCGTCGATCGCGCGCTGGCGCATGCGCTTCGGAAACATCGGCTCGACCACGCGCAGCACGGCATCGAGCGAACGGAACAGATAGAACCAGCCCGCGCTCTGATGCGGCGCCTTCGGCGTCATGCCGATCGACTTCGGATCCTGCAGGAACAATTCGTCGATGCCGACGCCCTTCGGATTTTTCGCGCGCGGCTTCAGCGCGGCCAGCACCATCAGTGGAACGATGGTGGTGCGCGCCCAGTAGGAGATCTTGTTGATGTGGAACGGCGACCACATCGGCAGCAGCATGATCTCGATCGGCAACACCGGCACCGCACGCCAGGTCACGACACCGTAAAGCGCAAGCATGAAGCGCGTGAAGACGTTGCTGCCCGCCGCGCCGCCGCGCGAACGGATCGCCTCGCGCGCCCGCACCATATGCGGCGCATCGACGGAATCGCCGATCATCTTCAGCGCGAAATAGGACTTCACGCTGGCGCTCATGTCGAACGGGCCGTCATGCACCAGCGGCCAGCCGCCATGGGCGCCCTGCACGCGGCGCAGATAATTGGCTATCTTGGCTTCGAGCGCGGCGTCAACCGGCTCGGCGAGATAGTGACGCAGCAGGACATATTCGGCCGGGATCGTACTGTCGGCTTCGAGCTCGAACACCCAGTGACCGTCGGACTGGCGATAGCCCATCAGGGCTTCGGTCGCCCTTGAGATGCTCGTCTCCAGCGCGACGGTGTCGACTGTTACGCTGTGATCGCTCGAAAGCATTTCGCTCGATATCCTCTTCATCGCGGGCCGGCTGACGAAAGCCACGGCCGCTTCAACAGGTCGAATCTAGCGTCTGGCCAGAACCAGATCGGCGGCGCGATCACCCGACCGCACCGATCCCTCGATGGTTGCCGGCAACCCGGTAGCAGTCCAGTCGCCGGCAAGGAACAGGTTTTTTTGCGCAGTCGCGGGCCCTGGACGCAAGGCATTCTGCTCCGGCGTCGCCTCGAATGTGGCGCGGCGCTCGCGCACAACTTGCCAGGGCGGCAATTCGCCCGAAACGCCTGATGCCTTGCAGACGTCCCGCCAGATCGCCTGCGCCAGCTCCTCGCGCGGCATATCGACCAGTCGGTCGCCATTGCTGATGGTCACCGACAGCCGCTGCGGGAACGCAAACAGCCACTCCACAAGGCCGCCGACGACGCCGAGAATCGGTGGAGCGTCGCGCGGCGGATCGACGCGGAAATGCGCATTGACGATGGCGCGGAACTTGGTCGGCGTCTTCAATCCCGGCAGCAGTGATGCCGCCGCGCGCGGCGGCACCGCGAGCACCACGGCATCGTCGGCCGACAGCGCGACCTTGTCGTCGCCGCCGAAATCGAGCTGCGCGACCATGTCGCCGGACATCGTGAAGGCGCGCAGCTCATGACCGAACTGGACGCTATTGCCGCCGTCCTGCAACTGCTTCACGGCCGGCTCGATCAGCACCGAGCTCAGGCCGTCGCGCGCGATCAGGGGGCGGCAAGCCTGGCCGCCCGCCAGCAGCGTCTCGCGCACGATGGCGCCGGCAAGCCCGGCCGAGCCCTCGGGGGGATCGACGTTGAGCGCGGCAAGCAACAGCGGTTGCACCAGGCGATCGTACAGCGTGCCCTCGCAGGGGATCGTCTTGCCCACGAGCGCGTCGGTGCTAGCCCAGGCCAGCGGCGCCAACGCGAGATAATCGCGCAAGCCCGTATCAGGGACGCGGCGTGCCTCGTCGAACACCCAGAGCGGCAGGCGGGAGTCGCCGAGATCGAGCTGCCAGCGCTGGCCGCTTTTGAGGTCGACGAACGGAAACTGCGCGCGCTTCGGCCCCACCAGGCCGGCCTCGGTGCCGATCGAACGCGCGTAGCTCACCGCATGGCGGTTGCCCGACAGCAGGAGATGGTTGCCGTTGTCGATGGTGAGATTGGTGGCGGCGTCGAAATAGGAGCGGCAGCGGCCGCCGGCCTGCTGCGTCGCCTCGTGGACGCACACCTTGTAATTGGCGTTGGCGAGCCGCACGGCCGCCGAAAGGCCGGAAATGCCGGCGCCGATGATATGAACGGTTTTTTGCATCAGATGATCGCGTAACGAAGCAGGATGCCGATCTTGGCCGCCTTGGACACGCGCACCGGCTCGCGCGGGGCGGCAAAGCCACGTGCGATCAGGAGATCGAGGATCGCGTGGTAGTATTTCGACATGATCCGCGGCGCGCGGACCGCGCGGCGCGAATTGCGCTTCATGATCTCGTCGGATTTCTGGAAGTGCATCTTGGCGCGCTCGGCGAGCGGCGCGCACACCTTCGGCAGCGCGCGGTCGGCGGTGACGCGGGCCGGATCGTCGTTGGTGATGCCGGCGTGCCAGAGCCATTCGCGCGGCAGATAGAGGCGGCCGAGGCCGGCGTCCTCGTCGATGTCGCGCAGGATGTTGGTGAGCTGAAGCGCGCGGCCGAGGTGATGGGCGAGCTCAACGCCGTCGTCCTCGGGCAGGCCGAACACACGCACCGACAGCCGGCCAACGGCGCTGGCGACGCGATCGCAGTAGAGATCGAGCGTCGCAAGGTCCGGCGCGCGGATGTCCTGCGGCACGTCCATCTCCATGCCATCGACGATCGCAAGAAAGTCTTCGCGCTTCAGCCCGAAGGCCTTCACCGAGGCGACGTAGTCCTTGAGGCGATCGGGCGGATGGCCCTGATAGAGCGCGTCGATGTCCTCGCGCCACTGCTGGAGCGCGGCCAGACGCTCCGGCCGCGGACCGTCGGAGTCGGCGATGTCGTCGACCTGCCGGCAGAAGCTGTAGATCTGGAACATGGCCTCGCGCTGCGCGCGCGGCAGGACCCGCATCGCGGCATAGAACGAACTGCCGGACGCGGTGCTGCCGTAGTTTGCGTTGGCTGCCGCCTCAACGCTCATGCGCCGGCCGCCGTCTTGGAGACCGAACGCCGCCCGGTGGCGCGGCGGGCGGTCTCGCCAGCCATGCCGCCGAGGCTCTGCAGCAGCAGCTCGACCGGGCTCAGATGAACGCGTTCGCTGAGCGGATCGCGCACCTTCAGCATGTTGACGATCTTGTCGGCAAAGGCCTGGATCACCGATATCTCGAGCCCGAGCCTGAAATCCTTCACCTCGGCCGCAAGCGACTTGCTCTCGTCGAGCAGCGCCTCGGTGCGCAGCGCGAGCGCCTGCAGGCACTTGAGCAATTGCGGTGGCGACTTCGCCTCGCTGAGCATCTCGACGGTCGCGCCCGATGCGGCCAGCGCGTCCCGCGGCAGGTAGATGCGGTTCAGATTTTTGTAGTCCTTGGCGCAGTCCTGCAAATGGTTGTTGATCTGCAGGCCGGCACAGAGCGCGTCGGACGCGGCCCAGGTCGAGGTGCTCTCGCCGTGCACGTCGAGCATGAAGCGGCCGACCGGCATCGCCGAGTAGCGGCAATAGTCGATCACGTCGTCCCAGGTCTCATAGCGCAGCTTGGTGACGTCAAGGCGGAACGCCACCAGCACGTCGCGCGCATGCCGCGGCGGCATGGCGCGCTCGGCGAAGGCGCGGCGCAAATTGACGGCTTCCTTCTGGGTCTCGCCGTTGCCGAGAAGCTCGGCCTCCATCAGGTCGAGATAGCGCAGCTTCTCCTCGGCAGGCAGCGTGGCGTGATCGGCGATGTCGTCGGCCGTGCGGACGAAATTATAGAAGGCCAGGATCAGGGCACGATGCCGTGGATGAATGATCCACGACGCGACCGGAAAATTCTCGTCGCGGTGGGTCTTTCCGGATCGCAGGTCGCTCGCGGTGGTCATTGGAAATTTGGGCTACACTGGTCATGGCAAGGCAGGCGCGAGTGGTCAGCGCATGCCGGGGATTGCGAGCCCCATATAGGGGAATACGCCGCCAAAACCAATGCTATCTGTGACCGCCAGCATACAAGCCCGGGGCCGGCAAATGCCGGCCGCAGGCTTCGCGGCAGTCCCTTGAGGCCTGAACGCGGCCTTACTGACCGTGGGTCTTCAGCACGGCGTCGCACGCGGCGCTGATCTTGGTGCGGTTCTGCTGTAGGCAGGCAAGAATGGTGAAGTCGCCCTGATCGATCACGGCGCGGCAGTGCTTCTGCACGTCGCGCGTGCAGGCCTTCTGCTCATCTGGCGTGCCGCCGCGCGCCGGCTCTTGGGCGAAGGCGGCAGATGAAAGCGGGATCGACAAAAGGGCAACAGCCAGGAAAAATTTACGCATCGTATTCCTTCATTTCCGACAGCAGAAAATCCGTCCCCGAAAGCGCTTCGGCATGGCCGGGACGAATTTGCAGGGAGTTTGGACGCCGCGTGACGCAGCAACGAATTGACAACAAGCACTGCTAAATGCGGCTAAATTTGCGACGCTGTAAACCCTTGCATAAACCATTGATTCTCATTAGTTATTCGTTCACCTCTTTTGCCATTGTGCGGCGATCTCGGACAACGCCGCACCAGGGAGAGAGGTCATGGCACCGGAAGTTTTGATTCCGTCCGGCGATGTGACGGCCTCATACGCGCCCATGCCTGTCATTTGAACCTAACATACTGCGGTGACACTAAATCTTCGATGCGGCGACGCGTTTCTTGCAAAAGAAGCACTGATTTCAACGGGAATATTCACAATGACACTGTTTGGTTCCAGCCTTTCCGGTCAGGCCCTCAGGGCTGCTGGCGTCGGCGCCGCACTCATGCTGTCGGCCTCCGCAGGCCATGCGCAATCCAGCGGGCCTTTCGCCGGCTTTGACGGCTCATGGACCGGCTCGGGCACGGTTTCGTTGTCCGACGGCACCACCGAGCACATCAGGTGCAAGGCTAGCTACAAGGTCGCCGCAACGGGCATGAGCCTGAAGCAGAGCCTGAATTGCGCAAGCGACAGCTACAAGTTCGACCTCTCCAGCGACGTCACCAGCCAGGGCGATCGCATCTCCGGCAACTGGAGCGAGAAGAGCCGCAACATCTTCGGCAATTTGCAGGGCACCGCGGGCGGCGGGCGGATCGACGTGTTCGTCGAGGCGTCGGGCTTTGCCGCGAACCTGAACCTGCAGACCAACGGCTCCAAGCAGGTCGTGCAGATCGACTCCAAGGGCGAGATCCGCGGCGTCACCATCACGATGACGAAGAGCTGAGGCGCTCGGCGCTTCGCCCAAGAATTTCATAAAGGGCCCGGTTCCGATCAATCGGAACCGGGCCCTTGTCGTCAGGTCTTCTCTGTCGGCTGCGGCTGTCCGGCGGTGCCGCGGATCTTCTGCGACAGGTTGATCAGGAACATCGATGTTGGCCGCAGGATGAAGAGGTCCGCGACCAGGGCTGCGACCATCGAGAACGCGCTGAGCCAGCCGAACAGGCGCAGCGACGGCAGGTCCGAGAACACCGTCACGATCAGGCCGCAGGCCAGCACCACCGTGGTCAGGATCAGCGCCGGGCCGACCAGCACGGTGGCGCGCTCCACGGCGAGATCGGCACTGACGCCCGGCTTCCGCTCCAGCCGCAGCCGGTTGAGGAAGTGGATGGTGGCGCTGAGACCGAGGCCGAACGACACCGTCAGCGCCACCACGCTGGCGAATTGCAGCCCCTCTCCGAGCGCGTACAGCACGGTGCCCGACAGCACCACCGGGAAGATGCCGGGCAGGATGCAGGAGAACAACACCACGACCGAGCGGAACGCGAGCCCGATGAAGACCGCGACCAGCAGGAATTCGATAGTGAGGCCGTGGTTGAGCTTCTCGATCATGTTGGCGCTGTTGCGCGCGGCGATCACCGACAGGCCGGTGACTGCGATCTCGTAACCGGGATGCTCGGCACGCACCTTGTCCAGCGAGTTATCGAGTTTGTTCACCACCGGAAGCAGTTGGCTCGAGTCCAGATCCGGGACCCGACCCGACACCACGACCGCATTCTGATCCGCCGAGATGAAGCGGCGCACCAGATGCTCGGGAATCACGCTGACATATTCCTTCAGCGTCGCGACATCGTTGCTGCCGGCCTTTTCGGCGAGCCAGCGCCGCAAGGTTTCCAGCGACCAGACGTTGCCGACGCCGGCGCTGTCCTCGACCATTGCATGGACGTCGGCGATGGTCTTCAGGGTCTCCGGCGAATAGAGCGATTGCCCCTTGGGGAATTCGATCAGCACGTCGACCGGGTTGGCGCCGGTCAGCTTGGCGTCGAGCCGGCTCGATGCCGCCACTGCCTGCCGCTTGTCGGGAACCTGGTCGGCAAGCCGGTAGCGCGGCTGCAGATTGGCATAGACGACGCCGAGGCTGCCGACGACAACAAGCGCGATCAGGCTGAACAGCCCGGGACGCCCGACCATCCGCACCGCGATCCAGTAGCAGAAATTGCGCAGCGCCTGCACGCCGGCATCCGCCCCCTGGAACTTGACCGCGAACGTCTTCTCGTTGCGCACCAGCAGAATGCCGAACACCGGCACCAGCGACAACACCGCGACCAGCGCGATGATGGTGGCCGCAAGCCCGGCCTCGCCGAACTTGCGGATCAGGTCGGAATCCGAGAACTGCAGCGCGATGAACGAAATCCCGGCCGTGCCGTGGGTGAGCACGCAGGCCGGGCCGACCACCAGCACCGCGTTCTTGAACGCGGTGAACTTGTCCTGCCCGGCAATCAGCCGGTCGCGCGCCGCAAACGTCAGCTGCATCGAGTCGGAGAAGCTGATCACCATGATGAGCGGGGTCATCACGTTGAGGAACATGTTGAGATTGAAATTCGCCCAGCCAAGGGCGCCGAGCGCCAGCAGGATCGCGATCATCGGCGGGAACGCCGCCGCCACCATGAAGGACACCTTGCGGAAGAAGATGATGGCAATGATGCAGCCGGCGAGGATGCCGAGGACGTTGTAAGTAATCCCGTCACGCTCGACCGCGTTGCGGATCTCGAGCTGCATCACCGGCACGCCGGAGAGCTGGGCATTGAGCCCGCTGCCGCCGAGGTCGTCGGCCATGATCTTCCTCATGTCGGCGACGACCTTGGTGAGCTTGTTGCTGGCGACCACCTCGGGCTCGAGCGACAGCACGACCAGCGCGAGCGTGCCGTCTTCCGACAACAGCTTGCCGCGGATGATTTCGTTGCTTTTGATTGTCTCGGCGAACTTGTCGTAGGCCGCGCCTGTCGGGAGCTCGTTCGGGAACAGCGCCGCCGGCAGCTTGCCGGGCTCAGGCGCCTGGCGCGCCGAGAACAGCGACACCACGCCGCGCACGCCCTCGACGAGTTGCACGTCGGTCACCATGTCGCGCAGCTTCTCGAGATTCTCGCGGGCAAGCAGCGTCTTGCCCTCGACCACGATCAGGACGTCGAACTCGGTCGCGGGGAAGCGTTTGGTGACCGCCTCGTACTGCTTGTAGTCCTTGGAGTTGGAGCGGAACAGCTGCGACAGCGAGTCGTCGATCTTGATCCGATGGATGCCGAACAGGGCGCCAATCATCAGCAGCACGAGGACGACGCAGGACAGGATCGGCGCCCGCATCGGAATCAGGCCGAGGCGCTCGATTCCGAACGCGATGCTGGTCCCCGTCCGGGGCTCTTCCACCTGCTCGACGTGGACCTGACTTTCGGAGTTCTTTTCGAGCATGCCCTGTCCAGTTCTGAAAACGGCGCAATCTAGCTAGCTTGGGTTCCGGGCGCGAATGAGGCTCGTCAGAACGTCTGATCGGCGCTAGTCCTTGAAATCACGCGGGGTTTTACAGGTCCGGCCCCTTGCTCGCAAGCGCGAGCACCATGCCAAATCAGCGCGGACCTGACGAAAACCATCGATAAGTATCTGATTTGTCACACCTCGACAGCGCGGCGGCAGTGGCGGTGTCATGCTGTCATTCGGCGGGGACGGACGCCTCGCGCAGCCGGATCGAATAATTCGACGCGTTCTGCCGACCAGAGGAGGCCGCGCGCGCGAACGTGATCAGATGATGCGCCACCATCGTCGCCGAGATCAGGCCCTCGATGTCACCGCGCTTGATCCGCCCCAGCGCGAACTTCCAGAACACGCGCCTGTAACTGCCGAGCACGCCGACCTTCCAGAAGATGTTGCGGAGCATGATCAGGCCGCGCCGGATGTTGGCCCAGGTCTTCAGCTCCGGGCTGACCGGCACCTTGATGCGGTTGGCATAGGTATAGTCGCATTGATACTGGTAGCGCTCAAACAGCTTCTCCGGCTGGTAGGCGACTTCCATGCATTTGCGCCAGGAACTGACCACGTCATCATAGGGCAGCAGGAACTTGACGTTGGAATCGCGGCCGTCGTCATCGACCAGCCGTCCTGCCTTTTCGAGGCGATCCCACAGCGGCGTCTTCGGCAGCGCCTGCAGCAGGTTGATGGTCAGGAGCGGAATGCGGGACTCGTCGACGAAGGAGAGCAGGGCCTTGCCGGTCTCGGGCTTGTCGGTGTCGAGACCCATGATGATGCCGGAGACGACCTCCATCCCGTAGGAATTGATGGTGTGCACGCCTTCCAGGATCGGAACCATCATGTTCTGATCCTTGTGCATCGCCTTCAGCGCTTCGGGATCGGGGGTTTCGATGCCGACGAAGATGGTGACGAAGAAGGCTTCGCGCATCTTCTCCAGGATCTCGGTGCGCTTGGCGATGTTGAGCGTCGCCTCACAGGCGAGCCGCGTCACATAGCCGGTCCGTTTCTGCCACTCGATCAGATGGGGCAGCAAATCGACGGCAGCCTTGCGGTTGCCGATGAAATTATCATCGACGAAATAAACCGAGTCGGTCATGCCGCATTCGCGCAGCTTGTCGAGCTCGGCAATGATCTGCTGCGGCGATTTCAGGCGCGGATTGCGGCCATAGAGCCCGGGGATGTCGCAGAACTCGCACTGGTAGGGGCAGCCCGAGGAGAACTGGATGCTGCCGAGAAAGTACTTCTTGATTTCGGCGAGTTCATAGGCCGGCAGCGGGAACTCGGTCATCGGCAGGCGATCGAGGGTCTTGAACACCACTTGCTCGTCCGGACGGCTGGTATCCTCTGCTAGACGCTTGATCAGCTCGTTGGTGGCGTCGCCGAGTTCGCCGACATGGAGGTAGTCGAATGAGGGATAGTAATCCGGGCAGGCGCTGACTGAGGGACCGCCGATCGCGACCGGCAGGCCGTGGTCATGCGCGCGGTGGCAGATATCGTTCATGTGCTGGCGCTGGATGTGCATGCCGCTGACGAACACGGCATCCGCCCACTCGAAATCGTCCTCGGTCGCCGGACGCAGGTTCTCGTCGACGAAGCGGACCGGCCAGTTCTCGGGCAGATAGGCTGCGATCAGCAGCAGCCCCTGCGGGGGCATGAATGCCTTGACGCCGTCGGTGAGGGGGTAGGCATACTCAAAGGTGCCAAAGGCCGACGTATAGCGCGGGAAGACGCAGAGAATATGCCGTACCGTCTCAACGCGCTCGGCTCTCATCAAATACCCTCAAGCGAAGCAACACCGAATTTAACCACGCCATTGAACGCTGGACCAGAAATTCTTCAACATTGTGGCGTCGGCTAACGCCGTAGTGCCGCGATGGTTGCCCCAAAACTCTCTTCTCGCCTCAGGCCTGCAGCCTGGACGCAAATTCGGGCAGCAGGCCTGCATTCGCGGCAAGGCGGAAATCCTGCCCGGTAAGGCCTGCACGCGTCAGCCAATCGTCGAATTCGGGTGCCCGCTTCAGGCCGAACAGGTCGCGGGCATAGAGTGTGTCGCGCGAGGTCGACTGGCGGTTCGACATCACGTCGTCGGCGCCCGGGACCCCCGTCATGAAGGTCACGCCTGCGGCCGCCAGCAACGTGACGAGGTTGTCCATGTCATCCCGATCGGCCCCGGCATGAGTGGTGCAGACCTCGACGCCGAGCGGCAGGCCAAGCACCTTGCCGCAGAAGTGATCCTCGAGCCCGGCGCGGATGATCTCCTTGCCGTCGGCAAGATAGTCGGGACCGATGACGCTGTTGACGAGCAGCGGATCGAACGCCCGCGCCACCGCATAGGCACGCGCCTCGCAGGTCTGCTGGTCGACCTGGTGATGGGCATTGGCCGCCAGCGCCGAGCCCTGCCCGGTCCCGAAATACATCAGCTGATCGCCGACCGTGCCGCGGCGGAGCGACAGCGCCGCCTCGCGCGCTTCCCTCAGGACCGAGAGGTCGACACCGAGATTGCGGTTCGCCGCCTCGGTCCCGGCGATCGACTGGAACACGAGGTCGACCGGCAGCCCCTGCCCGATCAGGCCGAGCGTGGTCGTGACATGCGTGAGCACGCAAGCCTGTGTCGGAATCTCCAGCCGCGTGATGACGTCGTCGAGCGTTCGCAACAGCGGCCCGATCGTTTGGGGGTCGTCGCTCGCCGGGTTGACGCTGATGCACGCGTCGCCAGATCCGAGCACGAGCCCGTCGAGGATCGAGGCGACGATGCCGCGCGCGTCGTCGAGCGGACGGTCGGGCTGCAGCCGTGCGCTCATCCGCCCGGGCAGGCCGATGGTGTTGCGGAAGCCGGTCGTTACCTCGCACTTCCTTGCAACCACGATCAGCTCCTGGTTGCGCATCAGCTTCGACACCGCCGCGACCATTTCCGGCGTCACGCCGCGCGAGATCTTCCTTAAAGTATCGCCGGTGGCGGCATCCGACAGCAGCCAATCGCGGAACCCGCCGACGGTGAGCGACGACATCGGCACAAATCCGGAGACATCGTGACTGTCGAGGATCAGGCGGGTGATCTCGTCGTCCTCGTAAGGGATCACCGGCTCATTGAGAAACTGCCTGAGCGGAACGTCGGCAAGCGCGAGCCGCGCCGCGATCATCTGCTCGGCGCTGTCGGCCGCGATGCCGGCCAGGCGGTCGCCGGAACGCGGCGGCGTCGCCTTGGCCAGCAACTCGCGCAGGCCAGCGAAGAGGTAAGCGGTGGAGTTGATGGTGTGGCGGTAAACCATGGCAATTCGGACCTAGTTGATGCAGGTCGGGATCAGCGTGGCGAATGTTTTCGAACGCAATGCCATCTGCGTTAACACGTCAAGAGTTGACGAAATATCGGAGAAATGCACGACACGAGTTCCGTATGCGTTCACCCGACCAGATTCGGAATGATGGAGGCAAAGAGTTGGATTTACTTCGTAAATGACTAAAGTTGCAGCTGCGAGAAACTCGCGGATTAAGGAATTGTCCACCACGATTTGGCATAGGTTTTACTCGGCCGAAGGCCTGCGGCGGAAGGGGACGCAGGTAAGAGTCTGTTTCGATCATCAAACAGGTGTCGTCGCCCGGCTTGTCCGGGCGAT
>NZ_JYMT01000010.1:0-45710 GCF_000938305.1 Bradyrhizobium sp. LTSP885 | reverse complement strand
GGGCTGGAACCGAGAGGCCGCGGCGTACTGGGTCGCCCGGTCGAGCCGGGCGATGACAGCGGTGGATGTGGCTGCGCATTCTCGCGACATGATTTGTCCGAGCTTTGCATTTCGTTTGCCCTCTTATTGAGCAGAGGGCGCAGGGAAAGCCGGGTGCCGATCGCACCCATGGGCCCGGTGCAACAAAAAGCACCGGGGTAGGACCACAGGTGTAACCGGGAACTCCGGCTTTCCCTGCACGATGGTTTTACGGTTTCCTTCGTGCTCTCCCCGGTGAGCGCTTTGTTGCCACCGTTGTCTCTGAGAAGCGTCAGCTTCTCTAGAAACTTTCCGCCTGCATTGCAGCGTCAGGACCACACGACTTCGCCGTCCGCCTCACGCGCTCTCGTCAGTTGCGCATTCGGCGTCCACCGCATCCCACCGCGCGTTCGTGACGTGCGCTCGCCCCTCAATCGGGTGGGACGGCATATCTATATCACTGAGTTGCGATTCTGAAAATCGGAATATTTTTCACGCGAGGGCTTGACGGGTTTTTGCTGAGTTGCCCGACAGGCAGTTTTTGCATGGCTCACGGCCCTCATTCCGGGGGAATGCGCCATGGTTAATCACCCCCTAACCGGCTCGAATAAATTGCGTCCGGTTCACGCCGGCTTTCTCAATCCGATGCCCCCATAAACGCGGCCCAAGCACGGGGGTGCGGGGAATTTCGGGGAAGCGAGCAATGCACGGGATTTTGCCACGACCGAGGACAGTGCCAGCCAAACGGCTGTTCGCACTCGGCATCGGCCTCATCCTCTGCTTTTGCGCAGTCTGCGCGGCCATCCTCTGGGAGATGGCGCAGAAGGACTACCAGCACGCGAAGGAAGCATCGACCAACCTCGTCGCCAGCATCGCAAGCGAGATCGACCGCAACATCGAGCTCTATGATCTCTCGCTGCAGGCTGTCGCCGACGGCGTGAAGCTGCCCGAGATCAACAGCATCAGCCCGGAACTTCGGCAGGTCGTGCTGTTCGACCGGGCCGCAACGGCCAAGGATCTCGGTTCAATTCTCGTGCTGAACCCGGCCGGCGACGTCATGCTCGATTCCACAACGTTGACGCCGCCGCCGGCGAATTTCGCCAATCATGATTTCTTCCGGGTCCATCAAACGCGATCGGCCGCGGGATTGTACATCAGTGCGCCCTGGGTCACCCAGCAAGGCGAATATCTGATCAGCCTGAGCCGGCGCATCAGCGACAGCGACGGCTCGTTCGCCGGCGTGGTCGCCGGCAGCATGCGGCTCAGCTATTTCCACAATCTGTTCCGGAAGCTGAGCTTCGGCCCCAACGACAGCATGACGCTGTTCAACACCGACGGCGCGATGCTGATGCGGGCGCCGTTCGACATCGGCAAGATCGGGCAAAGCATCCGGGACTCCCAAGCCCTCAAGCAGTTTCCGGCACGGCAATCCGGCTCCTACGTCACGAAATCGGTCGTCGATCGCGTCAGCCGGCTCTACGTTTTTCAGCAGGTCGGGCACCATCCCCTCATCATTGCCCAGGGTCTCGCGCTCGACGGCATCTATGCCGACTGGTGGCAACAGCTTTGGCTGATCGGCGGCGTGGTGGCCGCACTCGGCGGCTTCTCGATCGTCCTGATGTTCTACCTGGTGGCGGCCGTCAAACGGCGGGCCGCGGCCGAAGACCGGCTGGCGCACCTCGCCAGCACCGATTCACTGACCGGCCTGGCCAACCGCCGCCGCCTCGACAATACCCTGGACGTCGAATGGCGCCGCGGCATGCGCGCGAAGGCGCCGGTCTCGGTCCTGATGATCGATGTCGATCATTTCAAGATCTTCAACGACACCTACGGGCATCAGGCCGGCGACGCGGTGCTTGCCACCGTGGGGCAGTGCATCGCAACCAGCACCAAGCGCGCGACCGACCTTGGCGCACGCTATGGCGGCGAGGAGTTTTCCGTGCTGCTGCCCGGCATCGGCAAAGTGGGAGCGCTGGAAGTCGCCGAACAGATTCGCGCAAGGCTGACGACCGCCCGCGCATCGCAGGGTGAGCTGCCGACCGTCAGCATCGGATTGGCTTGTCTCGTTCCCGACCATGAGCGCACGTCACGCGATCTGATCAAGGCGGCGGACCTTGCCCTTTATGAAGCCAAGCGTGAGGGCCGCGACCGCGTCGTCGTCAGCCCGGTCGGGTGGGACAAATCGAGCAAACGGCGCGTGGCCTGATCGAGGCGTTGGCGCCAACGAGTGCGCCCGCCTGTTTCCGCTCATTCCACCAGCAGCACGTCCACCGCAACGTTGAGCTTCTGCTTGCGCGCGCCGACGATGACGCCGTCGACCGGCGAGACGTCGGAGAAGTCGCGCCCGACGGCAAGGATGATGTGGTCGCTCGCGACGACGAGATCGTTGGTCGGATCGAACCCGATCCAGCCGAGTTCGGCGCCACACCAGACCGAGACCCAGGCATGGGTCGCGTCCGCGCCCTGCAGCCGCGGCTGGCCGGGCGGCGGAATGGTGCGCAGATAGCCAGAGACATAGGCGGCCGGCAGGCCGAGCCCGCGCAGCCCTGCGATCATCACATGGGCAAAATCCTGGCAGACGCCGTGGCGCTTCTCGAACACCTCCTTCAGCGGCGTCGAGATCACGGTCGCCTTCGGATCGTATTTGAAGTCGGTGCGGATGCGGCGCATCAGGTCGGCGGCGCCTCGCAGGATGCCGCCGCCGGGCGCAAAGCTCGCCGACGCATAGGCGGTCACCGGCCGCAGCACCGGTACCAGCGCGCTGGCGAAGACATAGCCGACCGGCGAGTCCGCACCCAGGCTCGAGGCCTCGAAGGCGACGTCACGCACGGTCTCCCATGACGGACTCGCGGTATCGCGGGGCGGCGCCTGCCGTTCGACCGAGACGCGCGAGCGCGAATCGATGCGAAGGTTGCGGTGGGCGGTCTCGATCAGCACGTTCTCGGTCAGCGTGCCGAAGAAGTCCCGCCTTGCCGTGCGCTCCGCGGGCTTCGGCCTGATCTCGACACTGTGGGAGATCAGCTGCTGGCCGTCGCCGCTGAGTGGCTCCAGCCGCAGCGAGCAGCGCGCGAAGCTGACCTGGGTCTCATAGCTGTAGGTCGTGACGTGACGGATGTCGTAGATCACGCCAGCCCCGTGAGCTTCTCCGGCCGGCTGGCGTTCGGTCCGTGCGGGAAGTAGTGCAGCCCGATTGCGTCGGCGAGGCTCAGCAGGTCCTGCTCCAGCGCGAACAGCGCCTTGACGTCGAGCGCCGTGGCCTCCGCCGTCGTCAGCATCGCCTCCAGTGCGACTGCCAGGCGCTGCGGCCGCTCGATCATCCCATGCTCCTTCAGGCTCGGCAGCGCGGCGACATGCTCGTTCAGGCAGGCGACCTGGAACACCACCGAGCGCGGATTGTAGGGATCGAGCACCGCCAGATCGCGCACCGGCGCCAGCAGCGGCTGCACCAGATAGCGTGAGCGATAGGTGATCTGGCAGTCGACCAGCGTCAGCAGGACGTCGAGGTCTTCGTCGCCGGCATCGTCATAAGCGAACTGGCGGGCGAAGCGCGTGGTGTTGATGGCGCGCTCGGCGCGGCGGCCCATCTCCAGGAAGCGCCAGCCGGCGGCACGGTTCATGTTCTCCTGCGCCAGCCCGGCAAAGCTTGCCAACTCCTGCAGCGTCAGCTCGGCGGCGCTAACGACGCCGTCGTCATCATGAACCTC
The DNA here is from genome assembly GCF_000938305.1 of Bradyrhizobium sp. LTSP885. Taxonomy (GTDB): domain Bacteria; phylum Pseudomonadota; class Alphaproteobacteria; order Rhizobiales; family Xanthobacteraceae; genus Bradyrhizobium. The sequence goes on along the minus strand of NZ_JYMT01000010.1, from coordinate 41,988 downwards.
GATGGCGAGGCGCTCGGCCATTTCGGTGATGACCTGCCAGGCATCCGGCGACAGCCGCTCGCGCAGCGAGGTTGCGGTGCGCTGCGCCGATCGCACCAATGACAGCGCCGAGCCGGCTTTCTCCTCGCTCTGCAGCGCTTCGAGTGCGACCTTGGCGGGATTGGCGCGCGCGGTCTGCGAGGACGCGCCCCAGGCAACCAGCATGCGCTGGATCCGCTCAGCCGAATGCAGCGTCGGCGCGGTGCCGGTGGCATTCGTGCGGGCCGGATCGCGCAACGGCGTGCCCAGCGCACGGATCAGCCGCATGGTCGCCTCGGCGCGCTCGAGATAGCGGCCGAGCCAGAACAGATTGTCCGCGGCGCGGCTCGGCAGCACGCCGGCGATGCGGCGGATGCGCACCGTGTCGACCGCAGGCAACAGCGTCGAGGTTGCAACCGCCTTGTCGGAGACGATCCAGACGTCGGCCGAAACAGCGCCATCGCCCATCGACACCGCGCGTGCATCCGCCCGTTCGGCGATCCGGCACAAGCCGCCGGGCAGCACAGTCCAACCGTTCGGCGTCGCGGCTGCGAACACCCGCAGCGCGAAGGGACGCGGCGCGATGCGGCCGTTCTCCCAGACCGGCGTGGTCGAAAGCCTCACCAGCTCCTGCCCGACATAATCGATGCCGCGATTGGCGATCGCATCCTTGAGCCGGTCGCGCTCGCTTGCCGGCAATTGGCCAGGAAGCACCGGGCCATTGCCGGGGAAGCCGGGAGCGCCGCGGCCATAGGCACCCTCGATCGCGAACTCGTCGAGCCGCGACAGCACCTCCTCGCGGGCCGCTTTCTGGCCGCACCACCAGGTCGCGATGTGCGGCATCGCCAGATCTTCGCCAAGCAGCCGCCGGCAGAGATTGGGCAGGAAGCCGAGCAGCGCGCGTGCCTCCAGCACCCCCGAGCCCGGCATGTTGGCGACCACGACACCCTGTTTGCGCAGCACCTCGACGAGGCCAGGCACGCCGAGATAGGAGGATGAATCGAGCTCGAGCGGATCGAGCATGTTGGAATCGACCCGGCGCAGCAGCACGTCGAGCCGCTTCAGCCCAGCCACGGTGCGGATGTGGACGCGATCGCCCGAGACCGCGAGATCGTCGCCTTCGACCAGCAGGAAACCCAGATAGCGCGCCAGCGTGGCGTGCTCGAAATAGGTCTCGCTGAACGCGCCGGGCGTGAGCAGGCCGATCCGCGGTTCGTCGCGATCGGCGCTGGCGCGCAAGGAATCGCGGAACTGTTCGAAGAACGGCGCCACGCGCTCGACATTCATCGACTTGTAGAGATTGGAGAAGGCGCGCGACAGCACCAGGCGATTTTCCAGCGCATAGCCCGCGCCGGACGGCGCCTGCGTGCGGTCGCCAAGCACCCACCAGCGGCCATCCGGCCCGCGGCCGACATCGGCGGCGTAGAGATGCAGATAGCGGCCGCCCGCCGGCTTGATACCGCTGACCGCGCGCAGATATTCGCCGCTGCCGGCAATCGCCGCGGCGGGAACAGCGCCATCAGCGACCAGACGGCCCTCGCCGTAGAGATCGCCGAGCACCATTTCCATCAGCTGCGCGCGTTGCGCGACCGCGGCGGCCAGTTGGCGCCAGTCGGCGGCGTCAATCAGCAGCGGCAAATGGCTGAGCGGCCAGATCCGGTCGGCGGTATCGCCGGGCGCGCGATAGGTGACGCCGGCCTCGCGCAGATGCCGGTCGGCGGCGGCGAATCGCCGCTCGATATCGGCCGGCGACAGCGCGGCAAAGGCATCGAAGAAACGGGTCCAGACCGGACGTGGCGCACCGTCCTGCGCGATATATTCGTCGGGAATGCCGGGAAGCCGGGCGTAATCGCGGGTCCATTGCGCCGTCCGGCGCTGGCCGGGACGGGCCCTGCTCTCCTGACTGCTGCCTTGGCTGCTTCCTTGGCCACCCGAACCGGTCATTGCACTTCCCCTGCCCTCAATTAGTGCAGGAGCGGCGTCCGCAAGTCGAGGGTCAACGGAAACTCAACTGTGCGTTCCTCCGGCGGCGGCTCGATCGGGCCTGGGGTATGGCCGTGATCCTGGAATCGCGCCAGCCGCCGCGCCTCCGCCTCGTAGGAATTGACCGGTTTGGTCTCGTAGTTGCGGCCGCCGGGATGGGCGACGTGATAGACGCAGCCGCCGAGCGAGCGGCCATTCCAGGTGTCAATCAGATCAAACGTCAGCGGCGCATGCACCGGAACGGTCGGGTGCAGGCCCGAGGCCGGTTGCCAGGCCTTGAAGCGGACGCCGGCCACCGCCTCGCCGGCACGACCGGTCTCGGTCATCGGCATCCGCCGGCCGTTGCAGGTGATGACGTGGCGTCCCTCGACGAAGCCGGTCGCCTTGACCTGCAGCCGCTCGACCGAAGAGTCGACATAGCGCACGGTGCCACCAGCGGTGCCCTCCTCACCGAGCACATGCCAGGGCTCCAGCGCCTGGCGCAGCTCGAGGCTGACACCGCCGTGATGGATGCGGCCGAAGGCGGGGAAGCGGAATTCGAGCTGGGCCTGGTACCATTCCGGCTCGACATCGTAGCCGGAGTGCTTGAGCTCGGCGAGCACGCCCAAGAAATCCTCCCAGAGGAAATGCGGCAGCATGAAGCGGTCGTGCAGCGCGGTGCCCCAGCGCACGAATTTGCCCTGCTGCGGCTCGCGCCAAAGTTTGGCGATCAGCGCGCGGATCAACAGCTGCTGCGCCAGCGACATCCGCGGATCGGGCGGCATTTCGAGCGCGCGGAATTCGACCAGGCCAAGCCGGCCGGTCGGGCTGTCGGGGGAATAGAGCTTGTCGATGCAGATCTCGGCGCGGTGGGTGTTGCCGGTGATGTCGACCAGGATGTGCCGGAACAGCCGGTCGACCAGCCAGAGCGGCGCGTCCATGCCCGACGGCGGCACATGCGCGAGCGCGATCTCGAGTTCATAGAGCCCGTCGTGCCGGGCCTCGTCGATGCGCGGCGCCTGGCTGGTCGGACCGATGAACATGCCGGAGAACAGGTAGGACAGCGACGGATGCCGCTGCCAGTACAGCACGAGGCTCTTCAAGAGATCGGGCCGGCGCAGGAACGGCGAATCCTCCGGCTTGCTGCCGCCGACCACGATGTGATTGCCGCCGCCGGTGCCGGTGTGGCGGCCGTCGATCAGGAAGCGGTTGGCCCCTAACCGCGTCTTCGCGGCGTCTTCGTAGAGCCCGAGCGTGATGTCCACCGCCGTGCGCCAGTCTTGCGCCGGCTGGACGTTGATCTCGATCACGCCGGGATCGGGCGTCACCTTGATGACCTCGATGCGCGGATCGTAAGGCGGCCCGTAACCCTCGACATTGACTTGCAGCTTAAGCTCTTCGGCAGTCGCCTCGAGCGCCGCGATCAGCTCGAGATAATCGTCGACCTTCTCGACCGGCGGCATGAAGGCACAGAGCACGCCATCGCGGACCTCGATCGACATCGCGGTGCGCACCGGGGCCGGCTCTTCAATGTCCTTGAGCGCCTGCTTCAGCTCCGGATCGATCTCGCCCAGCGCATCGCGCGGCGCCATCGGATCCTGCTCGATGATGTAGGGAAAATCTTCGGCAGCGACGTGTTCGAGCGAGCCGATCGGAAGCCGCAGGCCGAGCGGGGAATCGCCGGGAAACAAAAACAGATGGCTGCGGCGAATTGTCCAGCGCTCGCTGCGCCAGCGCGCCGGAATACGATCGGCAAGCGGCGACCAGCGCTGGATCGGCAGCACGTAGCCCTTCGGCGTCGTCAGTCCCTCGTCGAACACCCGCGCGATCCGTGCACGCTCTTCCGCATCGGCCAGTTTGGCATTGGCCGGGCTGACATTGGCCGGCAAACCCGCCTCGCGCTGCAGCCAGAACGCAGTGTCCTCGTAGGCGGGCATGACGTAATCCGGCTTCAGGCCGAGCTTCGCGGCGGTCCCGATCGCGAAGCGCTCCGCATCCGCGACCTCAGCTTTACGCGGATTTTCGACCGACGCGATCAGATCGGCGTTCTTCCAGATCGGCTTGCCGTCCTTGCGCCAGTACAGCCCGAAGGCCCAGCGCGGCAGGGTCTCGCCCGGATACCATTTGCCCTGGCCATAGTGCAGCAGGCCGCCCGGGGCGAAGCGCGTGTGCAGCTTGCGGATCAGCTCGTCGGCGAGCACGCGCTTGGTCGGGCCGACCGCGGCGACGTTCCATTCCGGGGACTCCAGATCGTCGATCGAGACGAAGGTCGGCTCGCCGCCCATGGTGAGGCGGACATCGTCCCTGGTCAGATCGGCATCGACCTGCTCGCCAAGTTTGTCGAGCCGTGCCCAGGATTCGTCGGAGAATGGCCTGGTGATCCGCGGCGCCTCGCGGATCCGCTTGACCGTCATCTCGAAGGCGAAATCGGTGTTGGCGAAGCCCGCGGTGCCGGTCACCGGCGCGGCCGAGCGATAATGCGGCGTGGCGCAGACCGGAATGTGCCCCTCGCCGGTCAGCATGCCCGAGGTGACGTCGAAACCGATCCAGCCCGCGCCAGGCAGATAGACTTCGGCCCAGGCGTGCAGATCGGTGAAATCGCTCTCGACCTCGCGCGGCCCTTCGAGCGGATCGATGTCGGGCCGCAGCTGGATCAGGTAGCCGGAGACGAAGCGCGTGGCGAGCCCGAGATGGCGCAGCGCCTGGATCAACAGCCATGCCGAGTCGCGGCAGGAGCCGGAGCCGGCCGCGAGCGTCTCCTCCGGCGTCTGGATGCCGGGCTCCATGCGGACGATGTAGCGGATGATCTTCCGCAGCTGCGCGTTCAGCTCGACCAGGAAATTGACCGTGCTGTCGGCTTTGCGCGGAATCTCCTTGAGGTACGCTGAAAGCAGCGGACCGGGCTCGCTCGTCTCCAGATAGGGCGCAAGCTCGGCCTTGAGATCGCTACTGTATTCGAACGGAAAGCTGAAGGCGGAGGGTTCGACGAAGAAGTCGAACGGATTGACCACGGTCATCTGCGCGGTGAAGTCGACCTCGATCTTGAGCTCGGTCGCCTTCTCCGGAAAGACGTAGCGCGCCAGCCAATTGCCCTGCGGATCCTGCAGCCAGTTCACGAAATGGTTCGCCGGCGTCACCTTGAGCGAATAGCTCAGGATCGGCGTGCGGGTATGCGGCGCGGGACGGAGCCGGATGGTCTGGGGCCCGAGATCGATCGGCCGGTCGTATTTGTAATGCGTGACGTGGTGCAGTGCGACGAAGATCGACACGGACAAGGGACTCCAGCAGCTTTTTTGAGCAGAACACTGGTGCGCGGGTGGATCAAGCACTAACAAGCGGCATGGGGTGCCTATCGGACGGGCCTACCACGTCGTCGAGGAGGCGGCACGGGTTTGCTCACGCCGCCGCGGGCTCAGGCCCTGTCCATGATCTGCTTGAGCAGGACCGCCAACATGCCGATCGCGAATATGATGATCGAGACCATCGCGGTGCCGACGGCCAGCATGATGCCGGTGACGATCTTGAAGTAGAGCGACACCGCCATCATCACGACGGCTCCCGCCAGACAGATCAGGCTGAACAGCAGAAATATCTTCAACGGATTGTAGTAGACGATCGCCTCGACGACGAACTGCAACGTGCGCAGCGCATCCTTGAACAGCCGAACCTTGCTGCGGCCGGTCCGTTCGAAATAGTCGACCTTCGCATAGGCAACGAAACGGCCCGTCATCATGTAGGCGAGCGTCATCGACGTCGTAAAGCTGAAGGTGTCGCAGAGATGCGGAAAGTACGGCATCACGGTGGCGCGGCTGAACACGCGCAAGCCGGAATTGATATCCGGAACCCGGCGCCCGGCCGACCACTCGACCAAAAAGCGCAATATCCCCCGCAGCAGCATCTTCAACCTGGATCCGCGGTAGTGCGGCCCGTGCCGTTGACCGACCGCCATGTCGAAGCCGCCCTCGAAAAGCTTTACGAGGCTCGGAATCGATGCGGCCGGATAGGTGCCGTCGGCATCGCAAATCGCGATCGTGTCATATCGCGACGCTTCGATGCCCCTCTTGAGTGACCGGCCATAGCCGACATTGTGCGGATGGCGGACGACCCGTGCGCCCACAGCCTCAGCGATCTTCCCGGTCTCGTCGCCCGACCCGTCGTCGACGACGACGATCTCGAATGGAACCAGATTCGCTGCGGTAAGCACCCTGGACACATCTGAAACCGTGGACCCGATCGCGTCTTTCTCGTTAAGCGCGGGGATGACGACCGAGATCATTTTCGCGTTGCCACGCAAATCAGGGACTGGCCGAAGAATCCGCGCGTCACGGGATCAACCAACCTGGAGATCGGAAGAATGTACTTGTCGAAAATCCGGATCTGCGCGTTGACGGCGGCGGCGTCGAGCGACTGGTGCCTGGCAAACCGGTTCACCCACCAGGCCAGCCCTCCAATCGAATTGAAATAGCGCAGCTCGAGGATTTCGATCGGCGCTCCGTTGCAGGCCTTCAGCATCATCTCTTTGTCGTAGCGGCGATAGTGGCCGGCGAGACGATCGAGTTCGCCATAGAGCTGCTGCAGCGCCGGCACGAGGATCAGCAGATGTCCCCCCGAAACCAGTGCGTTGGCCAAATTGGCAACCGCCCGGTTGTCGTCTTCGATATGCTCGATGACATTGCAGCACACCACCGTATCGACCTTGCCCGGTCCGAAGCGCGATCTGAACTCTTCCGAGCAGATATCGGCAAGCTCGAAGTCGCCGCCGGGATATCTTGCACGGGAGCCTTCGACGTTTGCCGGATCGATATCGACGCCACGATAGCCTCCGCGCTTGCTGAGATACTCGTAGTAGCTGCCGTGGCCGATGCCGACTTCAAGAACGTTCCGCCCCAGATAAGAACGGAACGTCCCCACGATCCAATCCATATAGTTGTGAGCGTCGGCAATCGCGCTGGAGAACGTCGGCGCGAGCGCTTCGGTATGAACAGTATCAGCGTCCATGACGCCCCCTGGTCAAGCGACGCTCCCGGCGGTTATCGGCACCGAGGTGCGCTTCCACTTCGCAAGGAAACACGGATACATGCTCGGCAGCGGGATATTGCCGAAGGCCACCTCGACGGGTTTCACAATCGGCCAAAGGATCGGCTTGGCGGCGAGAGGCACGCGCATGATCAAGCTGTTGAGGATTAGGAAATAGGCCAGCCCGCCGAAGTACCGGACCGCCTTGCCCTCGAAATAGGGCTCAGCCTGCTTCAGGATGGCATCGTGCGACAACGCCTCCTCGGTCGGGGCATCGAAATATTTGTCTGCTGCGTACCATCTGTCGCGGACGACATTCAGTGCGAAGTCGGCGCTCGGCTCCATCATCAGAAAATAGCCGCCAGGCTTGACCATGGCCGCGATGTTGCGAAGCGTCTGCGCAAGATCGACCACGCAGTGATGCAGCCCGCCAACGACGATGGCGGCATCGTAGGATTCGGAAACTGCAACGGGACGCATCAGGTCAACGACATGTGCATCGCCGCTGGTGGTGCGGCGGTAGGACGCGCAAGCCGGCTCGGATATGTCGAAGCCCACCGTCCGGACGCGGTCAAACCGCTGCTTCAACGCAAGCGAATTGTAACCGCTGCCGCAAGCCAGATCGGCGACCGTGGCATTGTTGAAATCGACGCCCGCGAACAGCCAGCGGTAGATAAACCGCGACCTGTATTCCATCGAAGGCGCATCGTAGTAATGCGCCTCATAGGCATCGTGGATCGCAGTATAGTGCTGCTTTTGTCTGGAACTATCCATCATCGCCATCAGGTCGAACGGACCGGTCGAAAGGCTAATAGAACGAAACTGGAGTATTCCGTGCAAGTTGCGTAGATGTAACGAGTAGTGCATATCTCAGCGTGATTGCAAGGTAAACCAGCGCGTCCTTTCCGTACTTTCCCGGACACTCAATGACCCTTCGACGGATCGCGGGCTGCCTTGTAGCCTTGGGAGTATTTCTCGTCTGGCTGCACTCCCTTGGCTTGCGCCTCCCCTACATGGATCAGGTCCCAGTGTTCGATGCCGACTGCACGACGTCGGAGGCGTCGATGTGGGCTCGCATGTGGTGGGACGAGGGTCCGCTCAAAATGTGGTTCTCGACGCCGATTGCGCCTCGCTCGATCGAGGCCCCGGAGCGGGTGCTGTATGAATCATGGCCACCTGGAGCATTCGTTCCGGTTTATCTGATCGCGATGGCTCTCGGCAGGGAGCCGAGCGTCCCGATCGTGAACTGGATCAACACCGGCGAGCACGGGCTGATCGCGCTGGCGGCAGCGCTCATCGCGTTCAATATCGCCTCGATGAACCGGATCGGGAAAGTGAGCAGTGGCCTGATCGCGGTCGGCGTCAGCTTCCCTATCCTGCTCTCGCGCGGCCCGTTATACGTCTTCTCGCAGGTTTACGACGTCACCAACGCGGTGCTGATCTATACAACGCTGTTCCTGCTGCTCGAGACATTATTCTACAGCGCGCAGCGTGAGCGCGAAAAACGGATCATCACGGCGTTCGAGCTGGTCATCATCTTCACCGCATTCTTTGTCGATTGGCTATCCTACACGCTATTCGCGTTTTGGATTTTCAGCCGCCTGGCGGCCAGTTACTTCGGAGTGGAAACGCGCATGAGAATGCGCGGTGTGATCGCGCTTTGCCTGCTGCCCATGAGCGCATTCGGACTGTACCTGGTTTGGCGCTTCTTTGCCCCGGACTCCATGGCGAGACAGTTGGGGGTGGCGACATCGGTTCATCAGCTCTTTCTCAAGATCCAGCAGCGGATGAACCTGTCCAGTGACAGTCCCATATCCGGATTCATGGATGCTTTCGTCGGGCAAATCCATACTGATTTCTACACGCCAATCGCATTTGCATTGATTGCGGGATCCACGCTGGCGACTCTCGTGCTTGTCATGATTGCGTTTCGGCGCGCCTGCGATCCGGCGGAGCGGAAGGCCGTCTTTGCCACCGGTTCGATCCTCTTCCTCGTCACCGTTCCGTTCTATGTGCACATGCTCATCCTGTATGAGCACACATTCATCCATCGCTGGGCGATCATGAAGGCGATGTTGGCCTATGGCTTGGTGCCGTTCGCACTTCTGCCAATCGCGGCGCTTGCAACGGTCCGGCCGTTCATGAGCGGCAAAGCCCTGCCCCGATTCGGATTCGCGGTCCTGAGCCTCGCCGTCGCCCTTTGCGCGATCGTTTGCGCAGAGACTATCACGGAAGAGCCGTGGTATCTGCTCGGTCGTGTCAATCGCACGGCGTATCTGATGTGGGACGATATCGGTCGAAACACGCGCTACGAGGATGTCGTCGTGTCCCCGGTTCTCGAAGCCGCGCCGATCAGTGCGCAAATCGGTGCCTCCTACAAGCTCGTTCACCTGGCAAAGGACTTCGCTGAAGCCGACAAGGTCGTCGAGCGTCTTTGCGGCGATTACAATCTCGTAGTCGCGCTCCCGGAAGGCACCTACGCCGGCGATTTCGCCTCGCGCCAGCCGGCCGAAGCGATCGATACCGGGCGAATTCGGCTGCTCCGGTTTCAGCTGTATCGGGGGAAGGCGCTCGGCTGCCCCTGAAACTGCAGCGATCACGGTTTCACTCAACTCACCGATATGATGTAGCATCCACGCATGTGTGGTATCGCCGGCATTCTCAACCTCGACGGCCGCAACGTCGACCCCGCCGTGCTGGAGCGGATGAACGCCACGCTCATCCATCGCGGGCCCGACGCAGGAGAGATCTGGCATGATGGCGCCGTTGGCTTCGCCCACCGCCGACTGGCCATCCGCGATCTGACCGACGCCGGACGCCAGCCGATGAGCGATCCGAGCGGCCGGATCACGGTGACCTATAACGGCGAAATCTACAACGAAGCCGCGTTGCGCGCGGAACTTGCGCGGGATTTCGGAACGGTGTTCCACTCCCATTGCGACACCGAGGTGCTGCCTGCGGGCTATCTCGCCTGGGGCGACGATCTGTTCGCCCGGATCGAGGGTATCTTCGCGATCGCCCTGTGGGACAAGGACGAACGGCGCCTGGTGCTGGCGCGGGATTCAATCGGGGCCAAGCCGCTGTTCTTTTCGCAGGTCGGCAGCACGTTGCGCTTCGCCAGCGAGATCAAGGGCATTCTCGCCGACCCGGCCCACCCGCGCGAGTTCGATCCCGACGGCCTGCATCGCTTCCTCGCCATGGGCTATGTCGGGCCGACCGCGACGACCATGCGCCACATCCGCCAGGTCGAGCCGGGCACGCTGACGATCTATCAGAACTCCGCCGAGACCTCGCGGCGCTTCTGGCAGCCGCGTCGCGCTTATCGCATCCGCCGACTTGACGAGGCGGTGGATGCATTCCTGCCGTTGCTCGATCGCGTGGTCGACGACCAGTTGATCAGCGACGTCCCCGTCGGGGTTCTTCAGAGCGGCGGAATCGACAGCTCGCTGATCGCCTACGCGCTGGCGAAGCGCGGACAGTTTCCGCTGGTGACCGCATCGTTCGCCGAGCAGTCGCATGATGAAAGCGCGATCGCTTCACTGGTCGCGCAACAGACCGGATTGCCGCACCGGATCGTCCAGGTCAGCGCAGACCCGGATCCTGCCGCGACGCTCGCACGCGTCGTGCACCACTTCGACGGCCAGGTCGCGGATGAAAGCGCCGGGCCGCTGCTGTTGCTGACGGCGGAGCTGCGCCGCAACGCCACGGTCGCGCTATCGGGCGACGGTGCCGATGAATTTTTCGGCGGATACCCAACCTACAGGGCGACGCGCTTGGCCGAGCGGTTCGGCGGCGCCATTCCCGCAGGGGTCGCAAGGTCGCTGGGGCAATTGATGTACCGGGCCTCACGCACGGACGAGACCCGCCTTCCGGCGACCGCGCTACTGTCCCGCTTCCTGCTCGGGGTCGCGGCCGGCGGATCGCTCGCGCACGCGGAGTGGCGGCGCTATGTCCCCGACTTCCTCGTCTCCCGGATCTACGGGCCGGCACTGCGGCACCTCGAAAACGTCAGCCCGATGGCTGGCTATCGCACGGCAATCGAGCAGGCCGATGGCCCGACCCTGCTGGATCGATGCCTGATCGCCGACCAGACCTATCATCTGCCGGCCGGCCTCTTGATGAAGACCGACGCGATGAGCATGGCCAACGGCGTCGAGATCCGCGTGCCGTTTCTCGATCGCCGGATCATGGAATTGTCGGGCGCCTGCAGTTCCGACCTGATCGTGCCGCCAGGCGGCCCGAGCAAACCCCTGCTCCGTAAGGCGCTGCGCGCCAAGGGCGCGGCCGCCGAGGTATGGGGAGCGCCGAAGCGCGGCTTCAACAATCCGCTGTCAACATTGTTGCGTGGACCGCTGCGGCGTCTCGCCGAGTCGATTTTTCAGGATTCGCCGGACATCCTTGCGCCCTACCTTCAACCGGACGCCGTCCGCACGCTCTGGCGCGAGCACGCCGGTCTCGAGACCAATCACGCCTATGCGTTGTGGCCGCTGCTGACCTTCGCGCTTTGGCGCTCGCAGCTCGAAGGCAACGGCATCGCCCCAAGGGGCTGACCCGCCGGAGGTCGGCCGTGGCACCCGTGACGTCGCCCCCAGCCCTCACAGCGCGAATTGGCCGCGGACGCTTCCGCTTGTTGACGCGGTCTACCTGTGATTGATTTGATGGCCGTGGTCCCGCTTGTGGCACAGGAGATGCCGCAATGAGCTTTCTGGTAGCGATCAGCCGAAGTGCATATCCCGACAACGCGCTCAGCAAGTTCACGGCAAGGCCGTCCTTTGCCATGGACGACGCCAGGGCAATGATGTGGATGTCGCAGCTGGCCTACGAGACCGATGACCCGGGCAAGGTGAAGGACATCCTGACCGCGTGGCAACTGGATCTGAAGGGGCTCGCCAGCAATGATCCTGTCAGCGGCCTGCCGCCGCACAGCGCCTGCTTCGTGGCGGCGGCGGGACGCAATGCGACCATGATCGCGTTCTCCGGCACCGACCCGCTCAAGATCGAGGACTGGATCACCGACTTCACCGCGGCCCCGTCTCCCGACGGCCTGCACAGCGGATTCAAGGCCGCAGTCGACTCGATCTGGCCGCAGATCGTGCCCATCATCCAGCAGCGTCCCGCTGCCGCCCAAAAGCTGTTCTTCACCGGCCACAGCCTCGGCGGTGCGCTCGCGATCATCGCGGCCGAACGCGCGATGCGCGAACTCGGCGCAACGGCGACTGCGGTCACCACGTTTGGCGGCCCGAGGGTCGGAGGACTGGATTTCTTCAACGGCTACACGACGGGGCTCGGCAACTGCACCATCCGCCTGGTGCATGGCGACGATGTCGTGCCGACGGTGCCGCCCGGGCTGGGCAATACGTTCCTCCATGTCGGGCGCCTGATCCAGTGTCCAACCGATGGCAGCTTTGCCGACCCGCCGACGATGTCCTTGGACGACAGCAACGAACCGGATTTCGTGAACGGGCTCGTGCAGGCCGGCCTCGACGATTTTCGCGCACTCGCGGCGTTCCGGTTCATTCGCAGGATCGGCCCGCGGCCGCTCGACATGTTTGCCAGCGTCCTGCCACGGATCGTGCGGGACCACGTGCCCGCAAGCTATTTCAGCGCGCTGGGGATAGCGTTGCGGTGAACGAGTGATTGCATGAGGCTGCGTAGCCCGGATGCAGCAAAGCGCAATCCGGGGTCCGTGCGCGTACGAGAGTCCCGGATTTCGCTGCGCTCCATCCGGGCTACGCTTTCAGCTACATCGTCGCCCCTAGCACCCAGGGTGCGAACTCGGCGCCGCCGAAATCAAAGCTCTCGCTCTTGGTCGGCTGCCCCGAGGCGGTCTTGAGGATCAGGTCGAAGATGCGCTGACCGCAATCCTGCACGCTTTCCTCGCCGTCGAGGATGGTGCCGCAATTGACGTCCATGTCGTCTACCATCCGCGTGTACATTGGCGTGTTGGTGGCGAGCTTGATCGAGGGCGCGGGCTTGCAGCCGAACACGCTGCCGCGGCCGGTGGTGAAGCAGACGAGGTTGGCGCCGCCTGCCACCTGCCCGGTCGCCGCGACCGGGTCGTAGCCGGGCGTGTCCATGAACACGAAGCCCTTCTTGGTCACCGTCTCGGCGTAGTGCAGGACGTCGACGAGGTTGGTGCTGCCGGCCTTCGCCATCGCACCGAGCGATTTTTCCAGGATGGTGGTGAGGCCGCCGGCCTTGTTGCCGGGGCTCGGATTGGCGTTCATCTCGGCGCCTTCGCGCTGGGTGTATTCCTCCCACCAGCGCATCAGCCCGACCAGTTTCTCGCCGACCTCGCGGCTGACGGCGCGGCGCGTCAACAGATGCTCGGCGCCATAGGTCTCAGGCGTCTCCGAAAGGATCACGGTGCCGCCATGGCGGACCAGCAGGTCGCTCGCCGCGCCCAGCGCCGGATTGGCCGACACACCGGAATAGCCGTCGGAGCCGCCGCATTGTAGCGCGACCGTGAGTTCGCTCGCCGGCACCGGCTCGCGCTTGACTTTGTTGGCGTCGGTCAGCGCTTCCCTCACGAAGGCAACGCCGGCTTCCACCGTCTTGCGGGTACCACCGACCTCCTGGATGTCCATCGCGCGCAGGCGGCCGGCGAGCTTCTGCTCCTGCATCAGGCCGCCGATCTGGTTCACCTCGCAGCCGAGACCGAGCACGATCACGTTGGAGAAATTCACATGCCGCGCGTAGCCGCCGAGCGTGCGGCGGAGCAGCGCCAGCGGCTCGTCCTGGGTCATGCCGCAGCCGGTCTTGTGGGTCAGCGCAACGACGCCGTCGACATTCGGGTAATCAGCGAGCGGATTGTCGCCGGTGAACGGGTTCTTCTTGAACATATCGGCGACGATGCCGGCGACATGGGCGCTGCAATTCACCGAGGTGAGGATGCCGATATAGTTGCGGGTTGCAACGCGGCCGTCGGCGCGGCGGATGCCCTCGAAGGTCGCGGGCAGATCGAAATTCGGCACCGGCTTGACGTCGACGCCATAGGCATAGTCCTTGGCGAAATCGCCCATGCCGCAATTCTGGGTATGCACGTGCTGGCCCGGCGCGATCGGCGCAGTCGCGAAGCCGATGATCTGGCCGTAGCGCTTGATCGGCTCGCCGACTGCAATCGGCTTGATCGCGACCTTGTGGCCGGCCGGAATGCGCTCGACCGTGGTGACACCCTCCACCACCAGTCCCGGCGGCAGGCTCGCGCGCGCGATCAGGACGCTGTCGTCAGGATGCAGGCGGATGACGTGGGTTGGGGCCATGGGAGTCTCCTTCGGAGTTTCTTTCACCTCTCCCCGCTCTTTGCGGGGAGAGGTCGAATTCTCGCAAAGCGAGAATTCGGGTGAGGGGCAAGGCACGTGCGCAATCACGAACAATGTGCTCGCCGGATGGAGGCCCCTCACCCCAACCCTCTCCCCGCGAAGAGCGGGGCGAGGGAGAACAGCGTGCGCTTGCGGGAAAAGCTTACGCTTTCCCGCCCGACTTCTCGCGGGTCGCGTTGACCTGCATCTTTGCGTAGGTCTGCATCAGGCCGACCTCGTTCGACAGCGTCACGAGCTTGAAGCCGATGTTGATGGCGCGCGCTGCGCCTTCGGCGCCGGAGCAGTGAATGCCCGGGTGGAGGCCGCGCTTGCCGCATTCCTTGATGATCTTCTCGTAGATCTTGAGGATCTCCGGCTCGTCGCGGTCGAGCTTCGGCACCAGGCCGTAGGAGAAGCCGAGATCGGACGGACCGACATAGACGCCGTCGATGCCCTCGACATCGAGGATCGCTTCCATGTTCTCGACCGCGGTCCTGGTCTCCATCATCGGCAGCAGCACGATCTCGTCGTTCGCGGTCTGCTGGTAGGTGCCGGCCGAGCCGTACATGCCGGCGCGGATCGGACCGTTGGAGCGCACGCCCTTCGGCGGATACTTCGCGTAGGAGACCAGGTTCTTGGCTTCCTCCGGGGTGTTGACCATCGGACAGATCACGCCATAGGCGCCGCCGTCGAGCACCTTGCCGACGATGCCGGGCTCATTCCAGGGCACGCGGACCATCGGAGTCACCGGATGGCCATGCATCGACTGGAAGCACTGCACCATCGAGAGATAGTCCTGCACGCCGTGCTGCATGTCGACGGTGACGCTGTCGAAGCCGCATTGCGCGATCACTTCGGCCGAAAACCCCGACGGGATTGCGAGCCAGCCGTTGACGACAGCCTTGCCCGACGCCCAGACTTGCTTGACCTTGTTTGCCATTGATCGCGTTTCCCTTCGCGGTTTCTTGGGGGACCAGCCTTAGCTTGTCGCCCGCTGGATTAAGACTTCGCTGACGCCGACTTCGCGCGCGGTGTTCACTATCGCCGCCCAGGTGTCGTCAGGCAAGGGGATGCCGTTTTTGGTACGCTCGGCGCGGGTTTTCCGCTCGACATCGCCCGGAATCAGCACGGATTCGACACCCGCGATCGGCTTTGTTTCCCTGATGAAATCGACATAGCGCGCGATCTCGCCGTCGAAGAAGTTTGCAGGGTCCACCACCTTCGGATCGATGTAAATGGCCAGCATGCCGTTGGCGAAACGGCGGTCCGGAGCGGTGGCACCAGTGCCGGTCAGGGCGCCGCCGAGCAACTCGCAGATGAACGCGAGACCCGAGCCCTTGTGATCGCCGAAAGCGCGGATCGCGCCAGTGCCCTTGGTGTGGTCGCGCGGTCCATCCGGCGTGAACGGCCCATAGAGCACATGCGGATCTTCGCTCAAGGTGCCGTCGGCATCGACCAGCGCGGCCTTCGGCAGGTTCTTGCCGCCGCGGCTTGCGACCAGCACCTTGCCCTCGGCAACCACGGAGGTCGCAAAATCGAGCACGATCGGGTCCTGCCCCTCGCGCGGAATACCGACGCAATACGGCGCGGTCGACAGCCGCTTCTCGACGCCGCCGTAAGGCGCGACCAGCAGCGAGCCCGCAGCGTTGACGAAATGCACCGACACCAGGCCTTCGGCGGCTGCCATCTCGGCCCAGTCGCCGACGCGGCCGATATGGCCGGCGTTGCGTAGCGCGATCGCAGCGAGGCCCGCCTTTTTGCACTTCTCGATGCCGAGCCTGACCGCGACGGGCGTGACGGTTTGTCCGTAGCCGAACTTGCCGTCGACCACCGCGAGCGCCGGCGTGTCGACCACGACTTCGGGGGTCTGGTTCGGCACCACCGAGCCCATCTTCTTCCACCTGACATAGACCGGAACACGGATCACGCCGTGGCTGTCATGCCCGGTGAGGTTCGCGGTCGTCAGGTAAGTCGCGATCCGCCTCGCCTCCTCAGTTGAGGATTCCGAATGCGAAAACACCTCGGAAACGAAGTTGATGAGATTATCAACCTTGATGGTGACCATGAAGAACAGCTCGTTGGATTGGGCGCGACCTTTACGCGTGGGATTTGGCGTGACCGCCAAGATAGGCCGCGGCGATGGCTTCGTTGCCCCACAATTCGTCGGGTCTGCCGCCCAGCACGATCCGCCCGGTTTCCAGGACGAAGCCATGATCGGCGACTGAAAGTCCCATGCGCGCATTTTGCTCGACGAGCAAGACCGTGGTGTCCTTCCTGATCTGCGAAATTATGCGGAACACCGCCTGGACGATGACGGGCGCGAGACCGAGCGACGGCTCGTCCAGCAGCAGCAGCCGCGGCTTGGCCATCAGCCCTCGGGCGACCGCGACCATCTGCAGCTGCCCGCCGGACAGCGTCCAGCCGAGCGCGCCGGAGAAGGCGCGGATGTCCGGAAACAGGTCGAACATCGCATCCGCCTCGCGCGAGATCTGCGACGCCGAAACCTTCCGGTTCGACGCCCCTAACATGATGTTCTCTTTCACCGTGAGGCCCGGGAACACGCGGCGGCCTTCCGGCACATGCGAGATGCCGAGCCGGACGATCGCTTCCGGCCCGAGGCCCGCGATCGAATGGCCGTCGAAGATGATGTCGCCCGAGGCCGGCTTGGCGAGGCCGGAAATTGCGCGCAGCGTGGTCGACTTGCCGGCGCCGTTGGCCCCTAACAGTGTGACCACCTGCCCCTGCTCTACGGCGATAGTGACGCCGCGCAGCGCTTCGATCTCGCCGTAGCGGACCACGAGATTGCGGATTTCGAGCAGCGGCATCATTCGCTCCCGAGATAGGCGGAGACGACGTCGGGATGACGCAGCACCGCCAGGGATTCGCCGTCGGCGATCCGGCGTCCGAAGTTCAGCACGGTGATGTGCTGGGCGGCTTCCGAGACCAGCGTCATGTCGTGATCGATGATCAGGATGGTGAGACCTTGCGCAGCGATGCGCTTCAACAGCTCATGCAGCTCGAGCTTTTCGGTCGAATTGAGGCCGGCGGCGGGTTCATCGAGCAGCAGCAGCGTCGGATTTGACGCCAGCGCCCGCGCGATCTCGATCAGGCGCTGATGGCCGTAGGAGAAGCTCGAGATCAACTCGTTGGCGCGGCTGCCGAGGCCGACGAAGGTCAAGGCCTCCATCGCACGCTCGGTCAGCGCGTCGTCGCCCTTCCCGATCATGGTGTTGCCGGGACGCTCGGCGCCGATCTCGACATTCTCCAGCGCCGTCATCGACCGGAACAGGCGGATGTTCTGGAAGGTGCGCCCCAGACCCGCAGCCGTGCGCTGATGCGGCGCCATATTGGTGATGTCGGTGCCGTCGAGCACGATCTTGCCCGACGTCGCCTTGTAGAGGCCGGACAGCACGTTCAGCGTCGTGGTCTTGCCGGAACCATTGGGGCCGATCAGCGCGTGCACGCCGCCGCGCCTGACCGCGATGTCGACGCCGTCGACCGCCTTGAGGCCGCCGAAATGCTTCGACAGCCCGGTCACCTCGAGCACGATGTTGCCGCCGGTGGTCGCAGGTCTCAGCTGCAGCGCGGCCACAGCCGGGGGCGCCTTGGCGCGCGCCCGCAAGCGCGTGAAGGCGTTGGACACAAAGCCCCAGATGCCGTCGGGCATGAAGCGGATGATCAGGATCACGGACAGGCCGTAGATCGCAAGGTAAAGCCCCGGCACGCTCTTGAGGAAGCGCAGCCATTCCGGGATCAGGATCAGCAATCCCGTGCCGATCGCCGATCCGATCGGCGAGGCCACGCCGCCGAGCAGCGACATGGTCAGGAACACGATCGATTCCGCGAACGAGAACTGGTCCGGGCTGACATAGGCGAAGCCGCCGGCGAACAGGCCGCCGGCAAGGCCGCCCAGCGCCGCGCACACCGCAAAGGCGTAGACCTTGGTGCGGAACACGTCGATGCCGTTGACGCCGGCCGCGAGTTCATTGTCGCGTACCGCCCGCATGGCGCGGCCGAGCCTGGTATCCGGCAGGTGCCAGACCAGATAGCCGACGATGCCGAGTGCTGCGACGCAGAAGGCGAGATAGCTCTGCGAGCTCTGGAACAGAGCGGGACGTCCGATGTTCGAGACGCCGTCCGGCCCATGCGTCAGCCAGATCGCATTGATCATCACCAGCGTCACGATCTGCTGGAACGAGATCGTGACCATGGCCAGGTAGTGGCCGCCGAGCCGCAACGTCGAGGCGCCGAGGAACGCGCCGGCCAGCAGCGCAATCACGCTGCCCGCAACGAGACATAGCCAGAAGCTCAGATGCCAATCGGTGGTTCCGATACCGACCGCGTAGGCGCCGAAGCCGAAGAACGCCGCCTGCGCCAGATTGATCTGGCCGCACAGGCCAAGCACGACCGAGAGCCCGAACACCGCGATCGAGAATGTCGTCGCCTGCATCAGGATGTTGTGGACGTAGCCGTCGAACTGCATCCTGGCGGCGAGCGCCACCACGATGGCAACGCCGATGAAATACGGCAGGTGCCGAAGCAGCAGCGGCTTCGAGCGGATCGCAGGCGCCGGGACCTGAATGTTTTCGCTGGCGCTCATGCTTTCTCCGCGACACGTTCGCCGAAGATGCCCTGCGGCCGGAAGATCAGGAAGGCGATCAGCACCAGGAAGGCAAAGCCGTCCTTGTAGGGCACCGAGATATAGGCGGCGCCGAAGGTCTCGATCACGCCGAGCGCGAGCCCGCCGATGATGGCGCCGGTGACATCGCCGAAGCCGCCGATGATGGTGGCGGCAAACGCCTTCAGCGCGATCGTCGAGCCCATCTGGATCGAGACGAACAGCACGGGGGCGACCAGGAGGCCGGCGAGACCGCCGAGCACGGCTGAGTAGATGAAGGTGATCATGATCATGGTGGAGACGGAAATGCCGAGCAGCGAGGCCATTTCCTTGTCCTGCGAGGTCGCCTGCAGCTTCTTGCCGAGCAGCGTCTTCTCGAAGAACCAAAAATTGAAGATCACCAGCAGGATCGTGACGCCGATGATCAGGAGATACTGGCTGTCGAGATAGACCGGGCCGAGCTGGATGCCTGGTGTCTCGAACCAGCCCGGCAGCACCTGCGGCTGCGGGCCGTAGATCGCGAGCACGGAGTTGGCGAGCAGGATCGAGGCGCCGATCGTGGCGATGATGACAGGCAGATAGGAGCGATGGCGCAGCGGATAATAGACGCCGAGATTGAAGATGACACCGAGCAGCGCCATGCCGGCCAGCGCGAGCAGGAACGACAGCCAATAGGGCCAGCCGAGATCGACGGCGAAATAGACCATCAGATAGGCCGCGACCATCGAGAATTCGCCCTGCGCGAAATTCACCACGTTGGTGGCGCGGAAGATCAGCACGAAGCCCAGCGCAACCAGCGCATAGACCGCGCCGATGCCGATGCCCGTGAACAGCAGTTGAAGGAATAAATCCATGACAAGCGTTCGGTTCGAGGAGAGCCCAGTCCAACGAGCGACCGGCGCTGGCCTCCCCGGCTGACGCCGAAGAGGCCTTTTGCCGGTATCAGTCGTTGAACTCGATGTGCTTGTCGAAGGTGATGTTACCCTTGTCGTTCTTCACGATGTTGTAGCCGTGAAGCCCGTCGCCGTTCTGGTCGAAATTGTATTCGCCCTCGGCACCCGGGAACTTCTTGATTGCGAGAATCGCGTCGCGGATCTTGTCGGGATCGGTCGAGCCGGCCTTGTTGATCGCTGCCGACAGCACGGTGATTGCGTCATAGGTCCATGAGCTCTGGTTGTCGGGCGCGACCTTGACCGCATCGCGATAGAGCTTGCCGAACGCCTTTGAGCCTTCGCTGGAATCTTCCGCGTAATCGGCGACACCGTAGGTGTTGTAGAGCGCGGGACCGGCGAGCTTGAGCGCGGTGATGTTGACGATCGACGGCGAGCCGACCCAGGGAATGTTGACGCCGAGCTGGCGCAACTGGCGGGCAAAGATGCCGAGGTCGTTCTCGAAGGTGAAATAGGAGCCGAGGATATCGGCGCCGGATTGCTTGATCGCGAGCACGACGGGGGTGAAGTCCTGGCTCTGGTTGGCGTAGCCCTGGTCGAGCACCGGCGGTGCCCCGAGCTTTTCGAGCGCGGCGGTCAGCGCCTTGCCGCCGGCGGTGCCGAAGGCGTCGGTCGAGTGCAGTACGGCCCACTTCTTCTTGCCAAGCGTGCTGACGCCGTATTCGGCGATGACGCGGCCGGAATAGCTGTCATTGGGGCGGAAGCGGAACAGCCATTTGTTGCCCATGTGGGTGAGGTTCGGATCGGTGCCGCCGATCATCACGGGCTTGCCGAGCTTGATCACATCGGGCGCCATCGCGTGGACCTGGGTCGAGCGGATCGAGCCGAGGAAGCCGACGATCTCGGCATTCGCGGCGAGCTTGGAGAAGGCCAGCACGATGCCGGGATTGGTGGTCTGGTCGTCCTCGACGATCAGTTCGCCCTGCTTGCCGAGAATGCCGCCGGCCTTGTTGACGGCTTCGAGCGCGAGCTTGGCGCCCTTGACGGCGTAACCGCCGGACTCGGCGGCGGGACCGGTGACGGGCGCACACATGCCGATCTTGAGGGTTGCGCCTTGCGCCCGCGCGCTCGAGATGATGTGGGGGGCGGCAATGCCAGCGACGATACCGGCCGCGAAATCGCGTCTCGTTAACTTCATTCATTCCTCCCTGGGGCCGGGCTTCCTTGTCGGCCCTTCTTGGCTTTGGCATCCCAAATACCGGACGCGAAACCGCGAGCGTCTTAGGGGCTTCCACGTCCTGAGTAAATTGATAATGCGGCGAGTTCGACTAACAGCCGAGACGCCGGTGTGTGACGGCGCTCAAAACTGATTAACGCCGGTGCCCTGGTCCTATTCCCGACTGATCCAGCGCAATCGCCGATAACGACACTGCACAAGGCCTGTGCAGCCCGTGAAGCTATGCGTCATGCTGCATATCATCATGCAAATTTGTGATCACTCGTCGGATTCCAACTCGGCGTCCTCGGGGGACGCCATTTCGAACAGGCTCGCCTCGAGTGTGCCGAGCATCTCCTGTAGTTCGGCAAGCCTGCGCGCGCCGTAGCGTTTGGTGATCGCGGCGTAAATCGCCTCAGACGTCGGCGCCACCGCCTCGATCAGCTTCAACCCCTTCGCCGAGATCGAGACGACCGCGCGCCGCAGGTCGTTCGCCGCCGTCCTGCGCTCGATCAACTGGCGGGCT
Source organism: Bradyrhizobium sp. LTSP885 (assembly GCF_000938305.1). GTDB lineage: Bacteria > Pseudomonadota > Alphaproteobacteria > Rhizobiales > Xanthobacteraceae > Bradyrhizobium. Next base: position 20,441 of record NZ_JYMT01000010.1, on the reverse strand, counting down.
TCGAGATCGCGCAGGATGCGCGACAGGCTCGGGCCGAGCAGGAACGCCACATGCGCGAGCTCGGTGACCTCAATCTCGTCGACGGAGGAGAGTGCACGCAGAATTCGCCACTGCTGCTCGGTCAGCCCATGACTGCGCAGCGACGGGCGGAATTGCCGCATCACGGCTTCACGGGCACGGAGCAGCGACATCGGCAGCGAGCGTGAGAACTCGCGCATCGGCACCCGCCGGGACGATCCGGCCTCTGCTGGATTTGAACGCAGTTCGTTCGACGATTTCTTGCGAGCCATCGTTCAATCCACAACCGCAAACTTTTGCGCTGCAACATGCATCGATTCAGTTTGCGGACATTCACTTAACATGTTAATTATCTCCCAGCATCCACTTTGTGTAGCACGCATGGCCCTCTCCCACGACGATATCCGCGCGGCCGCCCAACGGCTCGACCAGGCGGAAAAGACCCGCACGCAGATCCGCCAGCTCTCGCTGGAATACCCCGGCATCACGCTTGCCGATGCCTACGCGATTCAGCAGGCTTGGGTCGAGATGAAGGTGGCGCAGGGCCGCGTCGTCAAGGGCCACAAGATCGGCCTGACCTCGAAGGCGATGCAGAGCGCGCTCAACATCGACGAGCCGGATTCAGGCATCCTGCTCGACGACATGTTCTTTGCCGATGGCGGGCTGGTGCCGAGCGATCGCTTCATCGCAACCCGCGTCGAGGCCGAGTTGGCCTTCGTGATGAAGCATCGGCTCGCAGGCCCGGACTGCACCCTGTTCGACGTGCTCAATGCCACCGACTTCGTGGTGCCGGCGCTGGAAATCCTGGATACGCGGGTCGAGCGCGTCGATCCGCAGACCAAGGCGACGCGCAAGATCTTCGACACGATCGCCGACAACGCTGCGAATGCCGGCATCGTGCTCGGCGGCCGCCCGATCCGCCCACTGGACGCTGACCTGCGCTGGATCGGCGCGCTCTGCTACCGCAACGGCCAGCTCGAGGAGACCGGGCTTGCCGCCGGCGTGCTCAACCATCCCGCGACCGCGGTCGCCTGGCTTGCCAACAAGATCGCGCCGAACGGGCTGGCGCTGGAAGCCGGACAGGTGGTGCTGGCGGGCTCCTTCATCCGCCCGATCGAAACCCGCAAAGGCGACACGATTCAAGCCGACTATGGACCTTATGGGTCCGTGAGCTGCTACTTCGCCTGACGCGCTGACATCAGCAGGAGACCGGCCATGCCGCATTTCACGCTAGAATATTCCGCCAATCTCGACGGCCTCGTCGATATGGCCCAGACCGTCGAAGTGGTCCGCAAGGCCGCGGTCGAGACCGGCATCTTCCCGCTCGGTGGCATCCGCGTCCGCGCCATCAAATGCGAGCATTACGCAATCGCCGATGGCGGAAAAAACTACGGCTTCCTCGACATGGTGCTGCGGCTCGGCGAAGGCCGCGATCTCGCCGCCCGTAAGCGGGCCGGCGAGCACATCTTCAGGGCACTGTCGGCCCATCTCGATCCGGTCTTTGCCAACAGCAAATTCGCTCTGTCGTTCGACATGCAGATCAACGACAAGGAGACGAGCTGGAAACGCAACAACATCCACGACGCACTGAAGAAAGTGGAGACGGTCCATGGATAAGCCGACCCCGAAATCATCAGACGTATTCCAGGCGAACCGCGACCGCGCAGGTCCCCTGCTCGCCAAGTTGAAGGCGGAGGGCATCGGCCACATGATCGACGGTAAGGTGGTGCCATCGATCTCAGGCCAGACCTTTGAGACGAAATCGCCGGTTGACGGCGCGGTGCTGGCCACCGTGGCGCGCGGCAATGCAGAGGATATCGACCGTGCTGCGACCGCGGCGTCGCGCGCCTTCAAGGCGTGGCGCGACATGCCGGCGACGGCGCGCCGCAAGCTGTTGAATCGCGTCGCCGATGCAATTGTGGATCATGCGGACGATATCGCGGTGCTCGAATGTATCGACACCGGACAGGCGCACCGCTTCATGGCCAAGGCCGCGATCCGCGCCGCGGAGAATTTCCGCTTTTTCGCCGACAAATGCGCGGATGCGCGCGACGGCAAGAACATGCCGAGCGACGAGCACTGGAACATCTCGACCCGTGTGCCGATCGGCCCGGTCGGCGTGATCACGCCGTGGAACACGCCCTTCATGCTCTCGACCTGGAAGATTGCGCCGGCGCTGGCTGCCGGTTGCACCGTCGTGCACAAGCCGGCGGAATGGTCGCCGGTGACCGCCGACCTGCTGGTCAAACTGGCAAAACAGGCCGGCATCCCCGACGGCGTGTTCAATACCGTGCACGGTTTTGGCGAAGACGCCGGCAAGGCACTGACCGAACATCCGGCGATCAAGGCGATCGGCTTCGTCGGCGAGAGCTCGACGGGCTCGGCGATCATGGCGCAGGGCGCGCCGACCCTGAAGCGCGTGCATTTCGAGCTCGGCGGCAAGAACCCGGTCATCGTGTTCGACGATGCCGATCTCGACCGCGCGCTCGATGCCGTCGTGTTCATGATCTACTCGCTCAACGGCGAGCGCTGCACCTCGTCGAGCAGGCTTCTGGTTCAAGCGAGCATCGCCGACACCTTCATCGAAAAGCTGACCGCGCGGGTGAAGGCGCTCAAGGTCGGCCATCCCCTCGATCCTGCAACCGAGATCGGGCCGCTGATCCACGAGCGGCATCTGGCGAAAGTCTGCAGCTATTTCGACATTGCGAAGAAAGATGGCGCGACCATCGCGGTCGGCGGCAAGCCGCATGACGGCCCCGGTGGCGGGCACTATGTGCAGCCGACCCTGGTCACCGGCGCGAACGCCAAAATGCGCGTCGCCCAGGAGGAAGTATTCGGCCCGTTCCTGACCGTGATCCCGTTCCGCGACGAGCAAGACGCGATCGAGATCGCCAACGGCGTGCAGTATGGCCTCACCGGTTACGTCTGGACCGGCGAGATGGGCCGCGCATTGCGCGTCGCCGACGCGCTGGAAGCCGGCATGATCTGGCTCAACTCGGAAAACGTCCGCCATCTGCCGACCCCGTTCGGCGGCATGAAATCGTCGGGCATCGGCCGCGACGGCGGCGACCACTCGTTCGACTTCTACATGGAAACCAAACACGTCTCGCTCGCGCGCGGGACGCACAAGATTCAGAAACTGGGAATTTAACGACCACCGTCATTCCGAGGCGGCGCGCAGCGACGAACCCGGAATCTCGAGATTCCGGGTTCGCTGCGCGCCCCGGAATGACAACACAATCAGGGAAACGTCCATGCCCGCTCCACAGCACGTCTTCGATCCACCCTTCAATATCATCCGTTGCAGCCACGCCGTGCTCGACGTCACGGATCTGAACAAGAGCGCCGCGTTCTACGAGACCACGGTCGGCCTCCACGTCGAGGACCGCGACGATAAGTCGGTCTATCTGCGCGCCAGCGAGGAGCACCAGCATCACTCGGTGGTGTTGCGCAAGGCGCCGAAGGCGGCCTGCAACCGGCTTGGCTTCAAGGTCGGAAATGACGGCGACCTCGACAAGGCGGCGGTGTTCTTCTCCGAGAACGGCATCGCCTACGCCTTCGTCGACCAGCCGTTCCAGGGCCGCACGCTGCAATTCACCGATCCGTTCGGCTTCCAGATCGAGCTCTACGCCACGATGGAGAAGCGACCGCATCTGCTGCGGCGCTACGACCTCTACAAGGGCTGCCATCCGCAGCGGCTCGACCATTTCAACGTGTTCGCGGCCGAGGTGCAGGACACCGTCGACTTCTACGCCCGGCTCGGCTTCCGCCTCACCGAATATGCCGAGGAGGACGGCCCGAACGGCCGCATCGCCGCCGCCTGGATGCATCGTAAGGGCAACGTCCACGACTTCGCCATCACCAACGGCCGTGGCCCGCGCCTGCATCACATCGCCTATTGGGTGCCGACCGCGATGAACATCGTGCATCTCTGCGACGTGATGGCCTCCTCGGGTTTCCTCAGCAACATCGAGCGCGGCCCCGGCCGGCACGGCATCTCCAACGCCTTCTTCCTCTATATCCGCGATCCCGACGGCCATCGCATCGAGCTCTACACCAGCGATTATTTCACCGGCGATCACGACCACGAGCCGCTGCGCTGGTCGCTGCGCGATCCGCGCCGCCAGACGCTGTGGGGCGCGCCGGCGCCGCGCTCCTGGTTCGAGGAGGGCTCGGTGTTCGCTGGCCAAGCGGTGCGCGAACCGCGCTTCGTCGCCGACGTCCTGGTTGCGGATTGAGGATCGATGATGTCCATACCCCGCCTCGCCACCTACTCCATCAACGGCGCCACCAGCTATGGCGCCGTGACCGACACCGGCATCGTCGATCTCTCCGCGCGCTTTGCCAAGGACTACCCGACGCTGCGTGATGCCATCGCCGCCGGCGCGCTGACGAAGCTCGCGGAGGACGCCGCGAAGCGTTCGCCCGACCATGCGCTCGACGCGGTCGCCTTTCAGCCGCCGATCCCGGCGCCTGAAAAGATCATCTGCATCGGCGTCAACTATCCGGACCGCAACGCCGAATACAAGGACGGCTCGGATGCGCCGAAATATCCGAGCATGTTCCTGCGGGTGCCGCGCTCCTTCGTCGGCCACAACGCAGCCGTGGTGCGCCCGCGCGCCTCGCCGCAGCTCGACTACGAGGGCGAGTTGGTGCTCGTCATCGGCAAGCCCGGCCGCCACATCCCGGAAAGCGCCGCGCTCGATCACATCGCGGCGCTTTCACTGTGCAATGAAGGCACCATCCGCGACTGGGTGCGGCACGCCAAGTTCAACGTCACCCAGGGCAAGAATTTCGATTCCACCGGCAGCCTCGGCCCGTGGATCGTGCCCTACAGCAACGAGGCGCAGATCGCCGATGTCAGGCTGACCGCCCGCGTCAACGGCGAGGTCAGGCAGGACGACCGCACCTCGCGGCTGATCTTCGGCTTCCGTTACCTCATCAACTACATCTCGACCTTCACGACATTGATGCCCGGCGATATCATCGTGACGGGCACGCCGACCGGCGCCGGTGCGCGGTTCGATCCGCCGCGCTATCTGAAGCCCGGCGATGTGATAGAGGTCGAGGCTGAAGGCGTCGGCGTCTTGCGCAACGGTGTCGTCGACGAAGCCAGCTAACCTCTCAAGCCAAGTGGACAGGACCATGACCTCAACATCCGGCGGCGAAGCCATCGTCAACGGCATCGTCGCCCACGGCGTCGACACCGTGTTCGGCCTGCCCGGCGCGCAGATCTACGGCCTGTTCGATGCGTTCCACCAGGCGCAGCTGAAGGTGATCGGCGCCCGGCACGAGCAGGCCTGCGGCTACATGGCGTTCGGCTATGCGCGCTCTTCGGGTAAGCCCGGCGTGTTCAGCGTGGTGCCCGGCCCCGGCGTGCTCAATGCCTCGGCAGCGCTGCTCACCGCATTCGGTTGCAACGAGCCGGTGCTGTGCCTGACCGGACAGGTACCGACACAATTTCTGGGCAAGGGCCGCGGCCATCTGCACGAGATGCCGGACCAACTCGCGACCTTGCGCACCTTCGTGAAATGGGCCGACCGGATCGAATACCCCGACAACGCGCCCGCGATGGTCGCGCGCGCATTCCAGGAGATGCTGTCGGGCCGGCGCGGCCCGGTGTCGCTGGAAATGCCATGGGACGTGTTCACCCAGCGCGCCCAGGTCGCGCCCGTCAAACCGTTCGATCGGCTGCCGGCGCCGCAGCCCGATCCCGATCGCATCAAGGCGGCCGCCGATTTGATCGCGGGCAGCAAGGCGCCGATGATCTTTGTCGGCAGCGGCGCGATCGACGCCCGTGAGGAGGTTCTGGAGCTCGCCGAAATGATCGACGCGCCGGTCGTCGCGTTTCGCAGCGGCCGCGGCATCGTCTCCAATGCCCATGAGCTCGGGCTGACCATGGCCGCGGCCTACAGGCTGTGGCCGAAGACCGACTTGATGATTGGCATCGGCAGCCGCATGGAGCTGCCGACGATGTCGCGCTGGCCCTATCAGCCGGCCGGCTTGAAATGCGTGCGGATCGATATCGACCCGGTCGAGATGCGCCGCTGGCCGGCGGATGCCGCGGTCATCGCCGACGCCAGGGCCGCGACCGCCGATCTCGCCGGCGCCGTGCGCAAGGCCGGTTACAGCAAGACAAGCGGCCGTCGCACAGCGATCCGTGAGGCGACCGCCGCTGCGGAAGTCGATATCCAGCGCATCCAGCCGCAGATGGCCTACCTGAAAATCCTCCGCGATGTGCTGCCGGCGAACGCCATCGTCACCGACGAGCTGTCGCAGTTCGGCTTCGCGTCCTGGTACGGCTTTCCGATCTACGAACCGCGCACCTTCATCACGTCAGGCTATCAGGGCACGCTCGGCTCCGGCTTTCCGACCGCGCTCGGCGCCAAGGTCGCCAACCCGAACAAGCCGGTGGTCGCGATCACCGGCGATGGCGGCTTCATGTTCGGCGTGCAGGAGCTTGCGACCGCCGTTCAGTTCAAGATCGGCGTGGTCACGCTGGTGTTCAACAACAACGCCTACGGCAATGTCCGCCGCGACCAGCAGGAGCGTTTCGACGGCCGCATCGTCGCCTCCGACCTCGTCAATCCGGATTTCGTCAAGCTCGCCGAATCCTTCGGCGCTGGTGCTGCGCGCGTCACCTCGCCCGATCAGTTCCGTCCCGCGCTGGAAAAGGCGCTGGCCGACGGCGGGCCCTATGTGATCTCGGTGGAGGTGCCGACCGGCTCCGAAGTCTCGCCGTGGGCGTTCATCCACCCGGCGAAGAACATCTGAGAGCGGGACGGCTCAACGCACCTTGCGAAACGTCAGGTTGATGCGCTGGCAGCCGAGCACGCCGTGCTCGCCGTCGGCGAGCGGCGCGACGCCGTGGTAAAACAGCCGTGACGGACCGCCCCACACCGCGACGTCGCCATGCTCGAGGCGGTAACGCCGTGGCGTGTCGTTGCGCTTGAGGCCACCGAACAGGAAGGTCGCCGGTAGCCCGAGCGACACCGAGACGATGGGGGCTGCGTAGTCGAGTTCGTCCTTGTCCTGATGCAGCGACAGCTTTGCGCCGGGGACAAAGCGGTTGATCAGGCAGGCCTCCGGCGCAAACCCGGTGAAGCCGCCCTCCTCCGCGGCCGCAGCGGCGAGCCTGCATAGCACCGGCGGCATCGCCGGCCATGGCGCGCCGCTATCCGGATCGATGCCGTCATAGCGATAGCCGCTGGGGTCGGAGACCCAGCCGAGGCGGCCGCAATTGGTCATCGCGACCGACATCCGGTGGCCGCCCGGCGTGATCAGATGGCGGAACGGCGCCCGCTTGACGATGTCCCGCAACGCCTGAAGCAACTCGGCTTCGAACGTTCCTGCGAAGCCGCGCAGCAACACGGCGCCCTCCGCGATCATCTCGCGCGGTGGGCGTGCGTCGCCAACGGTCTCGAACAGATCGGCAGTCACGTTCACAGTTACTTTGCGTCGTGGAAGATCACGCCAACGGTGTGACGGTGACCATATCTGATACGGCTGACGCCGTGACGCAGATTAACCCGATAGAAGCCGCGTGTCCCCTGCACCGGACGATGATGCACGGCAAAAGCCACCGCATCGCCCTGCGCGAGCGGCACCACCTCGGGCCGCGACTGCATCCGCGGCCGCTGCTCCGTCAGCACGAACTCGCCGCCGCTGAAATCGCGCCCCGGCTGCGACAGCAGGATCGCGACCTGGATCGGGAACACGTGCTCGCCATAGAGATCCTGATGCAGGCAGTTGTAGTCGCCCTCGCCATATTGCAGCAGCAGCGGCGTCGGCCGCGTCTGCCCGGCATCATGGCAGCGCTTCAGGAACGCCTCATGCGACGCGGGATAGCCGATATCGATCCCCATCGTCTGGTTCCAGCGATTGGCGATCCCGGTGAGCCGCGCATAGAGCGCAGGCCGCAGGCCGGCGATCAAGTCCGGCAGCGGATAGGCGAAATATTTGTACTCGCCGCGACCGAAGCCATGGCGGCCCATCACGACCTTGCTGCGGAACAGGCCGTCATGGGGATAGAGCGCTGACATCGCATCGCATTCCGGCGGCGTCAGCAGGCCCTTGAGGACCGCGCATCCCTCTCCGTCGAGATCGGCGGTGACTTGCACCCAGTCGAGCGCATCGACGCGAGCGGGGATATCGGTTGAGAACTCTTGGGCGGCGGCTTTGGCTGTGGCTTTCATGAGCGGGAGTCTCGCTCATGATCGGGATTGACGCCACCCGATTTCCGGCAGGAACACGCCAGTATCGTGCCCCAAACTCACTGTCGTCCCTGCGAAAGCAGGGACGACCCGTGGAGAGGACGTCAGCTCGCTTCGCCGGGACGACGCGTGGAGAGAGATCAGCCCCTGACCGGCAGCGTAATTACGTCGTAGCCGTGGCTAATCTTCCGCTTCAGCACCGGATCTTCCAGCTCGAACTCGAAGCGGCTTGCCGGGCGGATGCCGCCCTTGGCCGCGAAGGTGCCGCCGAACATGGCGCAGCCGTCGGGCAATCCGGCCTCGCCGAAGCCACGGTCGATCAGATCCTTCACCGGCAGCATGTGGTCGAGCGTGCCTTCCTGATAGAGCACGCGCTGGCCGCCGATCACGGCCCAGGAGCGCAGCACCAGCTCATCCCAATGGCCGATGACGTCCTCGAGTTCCCACAGCTCGGAGGCGACAGGCTTGTCGCACATCTGCTTCGACACGGTGACGCTGTAGGCCTCGACCTTGCGGTCGGTATGGTCGGAGCCGCAGCCGACAAAGGTGCGGCCCTGCCAGCCGATCAGCACGAACTCGACCTCGCCGCTGGATTCCTCGCCGCAGACCTCGATGGTATCGGCGAAGGTGATCCGCCGCGCCGAGCAGCGGTAATAGATCGGCGTCGTCGCCGGACGGGCGATGCCGATCGCTTCCAGTTCGACGATGTGCTTGTCGCGCGCCACCGGATCGCGGCCGGTCCAGCCGGCGATGACGGCCTGCCTGATTTCGAGCGTGAGCGGGGTCGCTGCGCCCTTGTCGTCGACGTTGAAGGTGAGATCAAACACGGATGACGGTCTCCATTCCGGCCGCAAGTTCGAAGATGCGGCGATCTGATCCTCCCGACGCCGCAAGCATCAGGCCGACCGGCACCTCGCCTTCGCGATGCGCCGGCAGCGAGATCGCGCAGCCGTCGAGCACATTGATCAGCGTGCAGTTGCGCAGCGCGCGCAGGTTCTGGATGGTGAAGGCCGTGTCGTCGGCGAGGTCGGCGATGCGAGGTGGCGTGTTCGCCGTGGTCGGCATCACCAGCGCGTCATAGGACGCGATGCGCTTGTTGGTGCGAGCGATGAACGAGCGGCGCGCGTTGAGCAGATCGATGTAATCGGCCGCCGGAAAACCCTCGCCGCGCAGGATGCGCGAGGAGACGCGAGGATCGTAGACGTCGCCCTTGCTCGCGATCAGGAAGCGGTGCCAGGCATAGCTTTCCGCCGCGGCGAAACCGCCCTTGGCGTGCATCACCCCGACGTCGAGCAGCTCCGTTATTTCGATCCGCTCGATCGATGCGCCGGCGCGCGACAGCGCCGCGAGCGCGCGCTCGAAGGTTTTTGCGACGGCGTCATCGAGATCGTCGAGCACAATTGTGGTCGGCACCGCGAGCCGCATGCCTTTCACCGGCCTCGGGGTCAGCGGCTCGACCTGCTCGTCGGCGAGCACGGCATCGAGCGCCGCGCAGCAGGCGACTGAATTGGCCAGCGGCCCGTAGCTGTCGAGCGAGAACGACAGCGGCACGCCGCCATCGAGCGGGATTCGGCGCTGCGTCGGCTTGTAGCCGACGATGCCGTTGAAGGCGGCGGGAATCCGGCAGGAGCCGCCGGTGTCGGTGCCGAGCGCGCCGAACGCCATGCCGTCGGCGATCGACACTGCCGCGCCCGACGACGAGCCGCCGGGCACATGGCCGACACTCCGGTTCCAGGCGCTCTTCGGGGTGCCGTAATGCGGGTTGATGCCGATGCCGGAATAGGCGAACTCGGTCATGTTGGTGCGGCCGATCACGATAAAGCCGGCGCGCTTGAGCCGCGCCACCACGGGTGCATCGGCCTCTGCGGCTGCGGAATCATCCAGCGCCCGGGAGCCGGCGCGCGTTACCTGGCCCTTGATGTCGAACAGGTCCTTGATTGAGATCGGGATGCCGGCAAAGGGCGACGGCGCCGCATTCGCCTTGCGAAGCCCGTCCATCGCGTCGGCCGCTTCCAGCGCGGCGTCCCTGTCGACGTAGATGAAGGTGCGCTGGCCCTCACCCGCGGGATCGGCGATTTTGGCGATGCATTGCTCGACGAGCTTGCGGGCGGAGGTGGCGCCGGAGGCGAGATCGGCAGCAAGGGAGGCGAGTGTTGGATTATCAGGCATGGCTCTCACTTCATGGCTCTGGTCTGATTGTCGCCCGAACCGGCGCCGATTTCCAGATGGTCTGCGCCAAGGCAGATCATCGCCGTTGGCATCACTTCAGCCCGAAATAGGCCTTGTGCAGTTCGTCATTGCCGCTCATTTCAGCAACCGTGCCGGAGAAGCTGATACGTCCGCCTTCCAGCACGAACACCCGCGTCGCGACCTCGAGGAAACCGATATTCTGCTCGGCGATCAACAGCGCCAATCCGCGGCCCTGCAGGCTCGACAGGATGCGGATCACCTCCTTGACGAACAGCGGCGACAGCCCGGCGGAGGGCTCGTCCATGACCAGCAGCTTCGGCTCGGCCGACAGCGCCTTGGCGATGCCGAGCATCTTGCGCTGGCCGCCCGACAGGCTGGAGGCGGGATCGCGGCGCTTGTCGCGCAGCACCGGAAACAGGCCGTACAATTCCTCGACCCGCGCGCCCGGATTGGCGTGTCCCAGCGCCTGCGCACCGACCCGGATGTTCTCCTCGATCGACAGATCGGGAAACACCGCGAGCTCCGACATGTAGGTCATGCCGCGCTTCATGCGGTCCGACGAGCGCATCTTTGTGACATCCTCGCCGCCGAGGCTGATATGGCCGCTGCGCGCCTCGATCAGGCCGACCAGCGACTTCAGGAAAGTGGTCTTGCCGGCGCCGTTGGCGCCGAGCAGCAGCACGGTCTCGCCGGGGCGGACGTCGAGATCGACGCCCCACAGCACCTGCATGGTGCCGTAGCCGGCATCGACCCCCCTGGCGTCCAGTAGCGATGTTGCATCAGGCGGCATGCTCGCCTCCCAAAAACACCTCGATCACCTGCGGCTCGCGCACCGCGGTGGCGAGCGTGCCTTCAAAGATCTCCTTGCCGGCATTGAGCACGATGACGCGGTCGGTGATCTGTTCGATGAAGCCCATGAGATGCTCGACCACGATAACAGCCATGCCGGTGGCGGCCAGCGCCTTGATGCGTCCGGCGATCCAGTCAAGCTCGGCTGGGTTGAGGCCCGCCGCGAGCTCGTCGAGCAGCAGCAGCCGTGGCCGCGTCGCGAGCGCGCGGGTGAGATCCAGCATTTTCTGCTGCGCGCTGTTGAGATCGGCTGCGGGGCGGTCGGCGACCTCCGTCAGTCTGAAGTCGTCGAGCAGTTCCTCCATCGCGGGCGGCGCCACCGACGCGCGGCCGTAAGCCAGCGCCACCTGGATGTTCTCGCGCACCGTCAGCGACAGGAACGGCTTTGGCACCTGGAAGGTGCGGTTGATGCCACGGTGAACCAGTTTGTGCGAGGCGACGCCGCCGACCGAGGCGCCGTCGAACACGACCTCGCCGCCATCAGGCGCATAGAGGCCGGAGATCACGTTGATCGCCGTCGTCTTACCCGAGCCATTGGGACCGACGAGTCCGAGGATCTCACCCGATGCGACGTGAAAGCTCAGGCCGTCGAGTGCATGGAAGCCGCCGAAGCGCTTGACCAGCGTGGAGACCTTGAGGATGGGCGCTGGCTCAGGGGACATGCCACCCCCTGCGCGTTGCCAGCGACACCAGCCCTGCAGGCAGGAACAGCACCAGTCCCATGATCAGGAGGCCGTAGATCAGCTGGAAATATTGCGGCGTGGTGAAGCCGATCAGATTGTAGATGCCATAGAGGATGAGTACGCCGACGATTGGTCCGGTGATGGTGGCAACACCGCCGAACAGCGCGAACACGATCGCGAAGATGCTGAAGTCGCCAGAGAACACGTTGTCGGGGTAGAACACCGAGACGTACCAGGCGTAGATGCCGCCGGCGAGCCCCGCGACCAGCGCGGACGCCAGCCAGGCGATCACCCGCATCTTGATGACGTCGACGCCAGCCATCGAGGCCGACACCGCATCCTCGCGCACCGCCTGCAACGCCAGGCCGAACGCCGAGTTCTTCAGATAGATGACGCCGCCAACCGTCAGCGCCAGCACGACGAGCGCGGCGTAGTAGGCATTCTCCGGGTTGAACGTCCCGGTGAGCGACACGCCATAGGGGCCCTTGGTGATCCCCTCCAGCGCCGGATTGGCGACGAAGTGCAGCACCGCCAGCGACGCCGCGAGGTTGGCGATCGCAAAATATGCACCTGATAGCCGCAGCAGCGGCGTCAGCAACAGACCGAGCAAGACCGCGACCACGCCGCCGACCAGCACGGCAAGCGCGGCCGGCGTCTGCAGGTGCATCACCATGATGGCAAAGCCATAGGCGCCGGCGCCGAAGAAGCCGACATAGCCGAACGGCAGATAGCCGGTGAAGCCGTAGATGATGTTCACGCCTTGCGCGAGGATCAGGAAGATCACGAAGTTGAACAGCAGCAGATGGTTCTGATAGACGCCGGGCAGTACCGCGAACACGACGATCAGCGGCACCAGGATGAACAGCAGGTGTTTCAGCGCATTAGGCAACGCGCACCCGCCTTCCGAGCAGGCCGCTCGGACGCAACAACAGGATCAGGATCAGCAGCACATAGGGCAGCAAATCGGCCCATGAGCTGAGATAGGTCTGCACCAGCATATAGAAGACACCATAGACGACGCCGCCGAGCGCCGTGCCTAAGGGATTGCCGAGCGAACCCAGCACCACGATTGCAAACGACGTCACGGTGGCGTCGGCGCCGAAGGCCGGCGTCACCGAGCCGAACATAAAGGGCGCGAACACGCCGGCGACGGCAGCAAGCCCGAGCCCGATGCCGAATGCCGCCGCCGACACGCGGTCGACATCGATGCCGGTCGCCAACGCTTCATCGCGGCGTGACATCACCGCGCGGGTCAGCGTGCCGAGCCTTGTGTGGTAGAGATAGAGATAGACGAAACCGATCGCGATCAGGCTGGTGATGGCCGCGATTACCCAGGGCGCGGGAAAGCCCTGGCCAAAGATCTGGATCGGCCCTGCCCCGCCGGCCTTGCCGCCGAACCATTTGACCTTGATGGTCGTGAACACAGTGCCAAGCAGCCGGCTCTGGATCGACCGTTCGCTGGTGCCGGCGAAGATCGTGGTGATGGCTTCGACCACCTGCGACAGGCCGAAGAACAGGATGATCGACAGCATTTCCGGATTGGCCGAGCCCTGCAGGCGCGGCACCAGCACCCAGTACAGCAAGAGGCCCGCGAGCACGAAGATTACGAAAGCCAGCGGCACCGCGAACAACGGATCGATGCCGAAGATGCCGACCACGCCCACCGCAATGAAGGCGCCGAGCATCAACATGTCGCCATGCGCGAGGTTGACGATGCGCATCACGCCGAACACGAGATTGAGGCCGATACCGACCAGGCTGAAATACAGCCCGAACAGCACGCCGGCAACGAGCGCGTAGGTCATGCTACCGCCCGCCGCCCAAGGCTTCTGATGTCGTCGATATCCGCATTACGGCGCCGGATAGATCGGCTTGCCGTTGGCGCTCTCGTGCGGATAGATCGAAACGAACTTGATGTGCTCGTGCTCGTCCACCGTGAGCTGGCCGAGCGGCGTCAATTCGCCGATCTGCCCGCCCGTCTCGTCCAGCGCGAAGGTGCCGTCGAGTGTCTTGAGCTCGCCGTTGAGCGAAAACACCGCGCGGCGCAGCTCCATCTGGTCGAGGCTGGTCGCGACCGACAGCGTCTTTTCGATCACCAGCGCGGTGGTGTAGCCGGCCACCGCGTTGAACCCGAACTCCATCTTGCCGTCGCTGTACTTCTTCTGCCAGGCTGCGCGGAAATCCTTCATGTTCATCCCGAAATTGACGGGATAGTCCAGCTCGGACGGCGGCACATAGGTCCAGACGTGCTCGAGCCCCTTGGCGCCGACGTTCTTTTCCAACAGCTCGGTTTCGAGACCGGCATAGATCGAGAACAGCATCTTGAACTTGATGCCGACGTCCTGGACGTTGCGCAGGAAAGCGATGTCGTTCGGCGCGTAGCCGAAATGGATCACCGCGTCGGGATTGGTATTGTTGATGTTGTTGATGATGACGTTGTAGTTCGTGGTCTCGGTCGGCACGCCCTGGTCGTAGACGATCTCGATCGGCGCACCGGAATCCTTGACGAACTTCCTGAACGCGTTGGCTTGCGTTCCCGTGAACTCGTTGGTGGAATAGAGGATCGCGACCTTCTTGATGCCGAGGCCCGGGCCGTCATGGCTGATGAAGTCAGCCACCGGCTTCGGCCAGATGGTGGACACCGGGTCAGCCATCAGCGCGATGTAGGGATTATCCTTGGAGAAGAAGCTCGCGCCGGTGCCGGTCTGGTCGAACAGGAACATCTTGTGGTCGCGTGCGATCGCAACCGCGGGCGCGGTCAGCACCGATCCGGAATCGGCGACCAGGAGATCGACCTTGTCCTGGGTGATGAGCTGGTTATAGAGCGTCGAGGCGGTCGCGGTGTTGCTCTGGTCGTCATAGGAGACGAGCTTGATCGAGAGCTTCTTGTCGAACGCCTTCACATAGACGCCGCCCTCGGCGTTCTTCTGTTCGACCCAGAATTTCAGCGAGCTGTAGACCGGCATCGAGATCGAGGCGTAGCGCCCGGAGGACGCATAGAGCGTGCCGATCTTGATCTCCGACGGCGCATCCGCGGCCATGGCCTGTGTGGCAAATGCGAGGCCGGCAGCGAGTGCCGCGCCCGTCATCCTCAGCATGTTGTTTCCTCCCCGGATGCTTGTTTCGGGGTCCTTCTACGCGCCGTGCCGGAGGGACACAAGCACGGCCGCCTCATCAATTGTGCGAGGGGCGGAATATGCGGCATGCGCGGGACACAGGCGGCTGCGCAGGGCGCGGATAGACCGTTGACGGCCATTGGTCCGATGGCGCATCAAGATCACAACGATTTCGGGAGGAAGATCAGAGATGGCCGAACCCGCGCGCGCGAAACCGAAGCCGACACCGGAAACCCAGCATTTCTGGGACGGCACCAAGGCCGGCGAGCTGCGTCTGCAGCGCTGCGATGCCTGCGCCAATGTCTACTTTCCGCCGCGCCCGTTCTGCCCGTCCTGCGCCTCGCGCAAGGTCTCCATCTTCAAGGCCAGCGGCAAGGGCAAGCTCTACAGCTATGTCATCAACCATCGCCCCGCCGCGCCCGGCTTCACGCCGCCTTACGCCATCGCGGTGGTGGAGCTCGACGAGGGCCCGCGCATGATGAGCAACATCATCGATTGCCCGCAGACGCCTGAAGCACTCGAGCTCGACATGCCGCTCGAAGTCGCCTTCGAGGCACTCGACGACAAGATCACCCTTCCCTTGTTCCGTCCGGCGAAGGGATAATCGTCATGCGCAGAAATGCAGTTGCCGTCGTCGGCGCGGCTGAAACCACCGAACTCGGCGTCATCCCGAACGTGTCGCAGATCCAGCTGCACGCGGACGCGGCGCTGAACGCGATCGCGGATGCCGGGTTGAAACTGTCCGATATCGACGGCTTCGCCACCGCGGTCGAGAGCCCGCAGCAGGTCGCCCACTATCTCGGCATCACGCCGACCTGGGTCGACGGCACATCGGTCGGCGGCTGCTCCTTCATGCTGCATGTCCGCCACGCCGCGGCGGCGATCGAGGCCGGTCTCTGCAAGACCGTGCTGATCACCCATGCCGAAAGCGGCAAGTCGATGATCGGCAAGCAGCCGCGCTTCACGGCCCCCGACAGCCTCAACGGCCAGTTTGAAGCACCGTTCGGAGTCTACGGTCCGCCGAGCATGTTCCCGATCCCCGTGCTCCGCTTCATGAAGACCCACGGCATCACCCATGAGCAGCTCGCCATGGTCGCCGTCGTGCAGCGCGAATGGGCGGCCAAGAACCCGCGCGCGACCATGAAGGACCCGATCACGGTCGCCGACGTCTTGAACTCGCGGATGATCGCCTATCCATTCCGCCTGCTGCAGTGCTGCCTCGTCACCGACGGCGGCGGCGCGCTGATCCTGACCTCCGCCGACCGCGCCAGGGATTTCCCGAGGAAGCCGGTCTATGTCCTTGGCACGGGCGAGAGCGTGGAAACGCCGATGGTCAGCCAGATGAAGACGTTTGATTCATCACGCGCCTTCAAGGTCGCGGGCCCCTTGGCCTTCAAGGAAGCCGGCATCGCGCACAAGGACGTCGATCATCTGATGATCTACGATGCGTTTGCGCATCTGCCGCTGTTCGGTCTCGGCGACCTCGGCTTCATGCCCCACGAAGAAACCGGCAAGTTCATCGCCGAAGGCAACACGCGTCCCGGCGGCAAGCTGCCGCTCAACACCAATGGCGGCGGGTTGAGCTACATGCACTCCGGCATGTACGGCATGTACGCGCTGCAGGAGAGCGTGCGGCAGATGCGCGGCATCGCGCCGGCGCAGGTGCCGAACGCAAAAATCTCGGTCTGCCACGGCGTCGGCGGCATGTTCGCGGCAAGTGGCACGATCATCTTTACGAACGAGAAGTAACCCCAACCCGTCATTCCGGGATGGTCCGAAGGACCAGACCCGGAATCTCGAGATTCCGGGTTCGCACTTCGTGCGCCCCGGAATGACGGAATAGACAGGAGACTCATATGGCAAAATCACTGCAGGACAAAGTCATCATCGTCACCGGCGCAGGCCGCGGCATCGGCCGCGAGATCGCGCTGCTCTGCGCCGCTGAAGGCGCCAAGGTCGTCGTCAACGATCCCGGCGGCGCGGCCGACGGCGCAGGCTCGAGCGCCTCGCCCGCAGAAGAGGTGGTCGAGGAGATCAAGAAGCGCGGCGGAACTGCCGTTGCCAATTTCGAGTCGGTGGCGGAAGCGATCCCCGCCAGCAAAATCGTAAAGACCGCAACCGACCATTTCGGCCGGCTCGACGGCGTCGTCAACAATGCCGGCATCCTGCGCGACATGATCTTCCACAAGATGAGCGTGGAAGCCTTCGAATCCGTCATCAAGGTGCATCTGATGGGCTCGTTCTATGTCAGCCACGCTGCGGCCCGGCTGTACCGCGAGCAGGAGAGCGGCTCGTTCGTGCACTTCACCTCGACCTCCGGCCTGATCGGCAATTATGGCCAGGCCAATTATGCCGCCGCCAAGCTCGGCATCGTCGGTCTCTCGAAGTCGATCGCGCTCGACATGGGCCGCTTCAACGTGCGCTCGAACTGCGTCTCGCCGTTCGCCTGGACCCGCATGATCGGCACGATCCCGACCGAGACCGACGCCGAGAAGGCGCGCGTCGAGAAGATCAAGCAGATGGGCCCGGAGAAGATCGCACCGGTCTGCGCCTATCTGCTCTCGGACGCCGCCAACGACGTCACCGGGCAGATCTTCGGCGTGCGCATGAACGAGATTTTCCTGTTCGGCCAGCATCGCCCGGTGCGCTCGGTGCACCGCGGCGAAGGCTGGACGCCGGAGACCATCGCCGAGCACGGCATGCCGGCACTGAAGGGATCGTTCTCCAAGCTCGACCGCTCGGCTGACGTCTTCACCTGGGATCCAATCTGACAGTTTTATGAAATTGCCGTCCCGGCGAACTCCGTGCGCAATTGCGCACTAGGCCGGGACGACACACTCTTTGGTTGTTTCATAACGCCTCGCCCGCTTTATGCCAGATTGCGGGCGTACGACTTGCCTCCCTATAACAAAAAAGCCTGGGAGGACGTCATGACAAACCCAAACAATACACAGAACCACCAGCACGACGGCGCGAAGGCGTTCGACCGTCGGACAATCTTGCGCGGTGCAACCGCGCTTGCTGCGACTGCGATGGCCGCGCCAGACGCGGTCGCGCGGGACTACGGGCGCAACGCGGAACCGCAACGCTATCCCGATCCCGACATCATCGTGATCGACGACAAGCGCTTCAAGGCGAAGGTCGGCAACACCACGATCAAGCGGCTCTACACCGGATGCCTGTGGGCGGAAGGCCCGGCCTGGAACGCGCAGGGCCAGTACCTGGTCTGGAGCGACATCCCGGCCAACCGGCAGCTGCGCTATCTCGACGATGACGGCCATATCTCCGAGCAGTTCCACAAGCCGTCGAACGAGGCCAACGGCTCGACCTTCGATTTCGAGGGCCGCCAGATCACGGCCGAACGCACCCGGCTGGTGCGCTATGAGCACGACGGCACCATCACGACGCTGGCGGAACAGGCTGGCGGCAAGCAGCTCAACGGGCCGAACGACATGGTCGTGCATCCCAACGACAAGTCGATCTGGTTCACCGATCCCGGCTACGGCGCGATCTCGATCTACGAGGGGCAGCTTGCCAAAACCGGCTCGCTTCAGCCCTACCAGAAGGAAGCGGTCTACCGGGTCGACGCGCAGACCGGCCAGGTCACCAAGGTCGCCGACGAACCGTTCAAGCCGAACGGCATCGCCTTCAGCCACGATTACAAGAAGGTCTATGTCTGCGACACCGGCATCACGCACTACCCGAATGCGAAGAACATCATCTGGCAGTACGATCTCAACGGCGACAAGCTCTCCAACCCGCGCACGCTGATCGACATGACGCTGGACGGCAAGTCAGGCTTCCCGGACGGCATGCGCGTCGATATCGACGGCAACATCTGGGTCGGCGCTGGCTGGGTCGGACCGGGCTATGACGGCGTGCAGGTGTTCGCACCCGATGGTCAGCGCATCGGCCAGATCCTGCTGCCGGAGACCTGCGCCAACCTCACCTTCGGCGGCAAGAAGCGCAACCGCCTGTTCATGACCGCGAGCCAGTCGCTGTATGCGGTGTATGTGGAGACGAAGGGCGCGCATAATTGCTGACAGAGCCGTCGTCCCGGCGAAGGCCCATAGGCGCTAAGATAGTTTGATCATGGCCTGATAGCGGCGCTTACGTCTGGGAGGCTCGCGCAGATGTCGTTGGAGAGCGAGGCTGGCTCTGCGCAGACGCGCGATTGTGGGCTGGGGAATGATGGCTTGGAGCAGGGAGGCGATGAGCTGACGGAGCAGGCGCCATGCTGCAGGTCTGGTTAGGCGGCTTCGGCCAAGCGGGGAGAGTCCTCGAGTTCGTCGACAAGCGGCTCGAGCAGAAGAATGATCAGCAGGTGAGCGAGGATATGGGGTCTGGCAGACCGCTCGTCAGTTCCTGGAGGTCCTTTCAAGCCAATCAGGCTCTTCAGCCGCTTGAAGCCGAGTTCGATCCGCCATCGCAGCCGGTAAAGGGCAAGCAGATCAGCGGTTGTGAAGTCCTCGGGCTTGAGCGAGGTCACCAGGATCACCCAATCCGCAGCATCAAGCGTTTGCCTGGAGAGACGATGGCCTCCCTTCTGAGCCGTCCTGCGTGCCTTGCGCCGTGCAGCCTGAGCCGCATCTGCAGGTTTCTTGACGGCAACCAAACGCACAGCAAGCGGTGCTCCACCAGACTTGCGTTTTACCCAGATCGGCCGGTCGATGATGCCGCGTGCCGCGGCCTTGCGCAGTTCGGCGACGAGATCGATCAGATTGCCTTTGCGATCCAGCCAACAAGCGCTCTTCCAGCCCGAGCGGATCACGAAGTCCGCACCGGCCTCGACCAGATACGCCATGCGCTCCGGCTGCAGATAGGCGCGGTCGGCAAGACGGATCTCGCCGGCAATCAGCGGGATCCGGTCCAGCGTCTCGCCCGCGCGTTCGTCGGTCAGCTCGAAGTGACCAAAACGTTCTTGCGGAAGATCGAACGCACTGTGGATGCGCCACACCGCATTCTTCTGCCTGCCGCCGGTTCCAGCTTTTGGGACCGTCGTGGCGTCAACGATGCGGATCAGTCGACCGCGGCTTGCCTTCGGCGCACCGCTCGCAAGTGCCCGGCCTATCAGCTGTGCAAGCCAATCCCCGGACTGACGCAGCCGGTATAACAGAGCCACGTTGGAGATATCGACAAGGCCCACCGAAGTCGCCCATGCCGCCGTCAACCGCAGACCTCTCGTGCCCAGGCAATACGCAAGGATCAGCCGCAGCAGATCGACTGCATTGCTGATCTCGCGCGGGCGAACAAACGCCTTCGTCTCCCGCGCGCCAGCCTCCAGAGCCTCAGCTCCGCCCAGCCGCGAAACAACACGCGCCCAGTCTTCGTTCACAAGCGATTCGTTTCTCATCTCTTCTTGGAATCACACG
>NZ_JYMT01000001.1 GCF_000938305.1 Bradyrhizobium sp. LTSP885 | reverse complement strand
TTACGTCTGGGAGGCTCGCGCAGATGTCGTTGGAGAGCGAGGCTGGCTCTGCGCAGACGCGCGATTGTGGGCTGGGGAATGATGGCTTGGAGCAGGGAGGCGATGAGCTGACGGAGCAGGCGCCATGCTGCAGGTCTGGTTAGGCGGCTTCGGCCAAGCGGGGAGAGTCCTCGAGTTCGTCGACAAGCGGCTCGAGCAGAAGAATGATCAGCAGGTGAGCGAGGATATGGGGTCTGGCAGACCGCTCGTCAGTTCCTGGAGGTCCTTTCAAGCCAATCAGGCTCTTCAGCCGCTTGAAGCCGAGTTCGATCCGCCATCGCAGCCGGTAAAGGGCAAGCAGATCAGCGGTTGTGAAGTCCTCGGGCTTGAGCGAGGTCACCAGGATCACCCAATCCGCAGCATCAAGCGTTTGCCTGGAGAGACGATGGCCTCCCTTCTGAGCCGTCCTGCGTGCCTTGCGCCGTGCAGCCTGAGCCGCATCTGCAGGTTTCTTGACGGCAACCAAACGCACAGCAAGCGGTGCTCCACCAGACTTGCGTTTTACCCAGATCGGCCGGTCGATGATGCCGCGTGCCGCGGCCTTGCGCAGTTCGGCGACGAGATCGATCAGATTGCCTTTGCGATCCAGCCAACAAGCGCTCTTCCAGCCCGAGCGGATCACGAAGTCCGCACCGGCCTCGACCAGATACGCCATGCGCTCCGGCTGCAGATAGGCGCGGTCGGCAAGACGGATCTCGCCGGCAATCAGCGGGATCCGGTCCAGCGTCTCGCCCGCGCGTTCGTCGGTCAGCTCGAAGTGACCAAAACGTTCTTGCGGAAGATCGAACGCACTGTGGATGCGCCACACCGCATTCTTCTGCCTGCCGCCGGTTCCAGCTTTTGGGACCGTCGTGGCGTCAACGATGCGGATCAGTCGACCGCGGCTTGCCTTCGGCGCACCGCTCGCAAGTGCCCGGCCTATCAGCTGTGCAAGCCAATCCCCGGACTGACGCAGCCGGTATAACAGAGCCACGTTGGAGATATCGACAAGGCCCACCGAAGTCGCCCATGCCGCCGTCAACCGCAGACCTCTCGTGCCCAGGCAATACGCAAGGATCAGCCGCAGCAGATCGACTGCATTGCTGATCTCGCGCGGGCGAACAAACGCCTTCGTCTCCCGCGCGCCAGCCTCCAGAGCCTCAGCTCCGCCCAGCCGCGAAACAACACGCGCCCAGTCTTCGTTCACAAGCGATTCGTTTCTCATCTCTTCTTGGAATCACACGTAAATCCAACGCGCAAATCCTATTTTAGCGCCTATGGGCGAAAGCCGGGATCCATAACCACAGGGTTCTGATGTTGAAGTAAGCCGTGGCCACAGCATCGCGCAACAATTGAGAGCTGTGGTTATGGGTCCCGGGTCAAGCCCGGGACGACACCGAATTTGTTGGGCTGTGTGAGTCATATATCCGCGTTCTCGCGACATGATTCGTCCGACAAGGTCCGTTGGCGCTTCCGGCAAAACCGGCTATGCATGCGCCGCTTTTGACGAGGACAACGCTTGATCCCCAGCAACGATACTTCGCCGGCGCCGTTCGGTGCGTTCGCGCCGAATGCGGCGCAGGCCGCCATCATCCGCCTGGCGCACAACAGCGGACTGAAACGCGGCGCGTTCCGGCCGTGGCTGTCGCGGCTGGTCAATCTGCTCGGTTCGGGCCCGCTCGATGTGCCGTATCAGGGCGCGTCGTTCCGCTTCTATCACCAGGCGAGCGCGACCGAGCGCGGCGCCCTGTTCAATCCCGACTACAATCTTGAGGAGCTCGACTTCCTGCGCCGGCATGTCGGCGCAGGCGGCACCTTCGTCGATCTCGGCGCCAATGTCGGCACCTACGCGCTGGCGCTGGCGCGCGATGTCGGGCCCACTGGCAAGGTGATCGCGATCGAGCCGCATCCGATGACGCATGCGCGGCTCGCATTCAACACCCAGGCCTCCGGCTATCCGCAGGTGCGCCTCGTTGCGGCCGCCGCCGGCCCGACCGACGGCGAGCTGATGATCGAGACCGACGGCGACAATCTCGGCGCCAGCCACATCGTCTCTGGCGTGCCCTCGGGCAAGGCGTTCAAGGTGCCGTCGCTGCGGCTGCAGCGCATTCTCGACGAGGCCGGCGCGACCAGGGTCGATGCGCTGAAGATCGACGTCGAAGGTTTTGAGGACCGCGTGCTGATCGGCTTCTTCAGTAACGCGCCGGAAGCGCTGTGGCCCGGCGCGGTCGTGATCGAGCACCTGTCGAAGGATGAGTGGACCGACGACTGCATTGCCGACATGCACTCGCGTGGCTATGTCGAGCAAGGCCGGACGCGGAGCAACACGCTGCTCGTGCGGGGGTGAGCCAGCTGAGTTTCGCCTATCCCGTCATTGCGAGCCAACGGGTCGCAATGACGGGACTACATAAATTCACGAAGGGAGGCCCGCGATGATCGACCATATCGGCTTTTCGGTATCCGACTATGCGCGCGCCAAGGCGTTCTACCAGATCGCGTTGGCGCCGCTCGGCTACGGCTTGATCATGGAAGTGACGGCGGAACAGACCGGCCATGATCCCGCGGCCGGCTTCGGTGCCAATGGCAAGCCGGATTTCTGGATCGGCGGCGAAGGCGCGATGAACAAGCCGGTGCATATCGCCATCGTCGCAAAGGATCGCGCCACGGTGGATGCCTTCTACAAGGCCGCGATATCGGCCGGTGGCCGCGACAATGGCCCGCCCGGCATCCGCGCGCATTACCATCCCAATTACTATGGCGCGTTCGTGCTTGATCCGGATGGCCACAACATCGAGGCGGTCTGTCACACGCCGGGATGAGTTTTCCGCGCGGAACAGGAACATCGCAGCACGCGGCCGGTTGATGTGAATGCCGATCGAGCCTCCAGAGATTCCACCAGCGACGCCCGGTACCCCGGGCGAACCGCCGCCCGGAATTCCTCCGGGCAATCCCAACCCGGAGATCCCGCCGCCGGTGCGCGAACCCGGCGAGCCGCCGCAGCCGGACGAATTGCCCGGCTACACGCCCGAGGAACTGCCGGTGCGTGGACCGCCTGGTCCCACCGGCCCGCCGCCTGCGACAGATCGCCTCGCCGCCCGGCGAGCCGCGGGTGCGACCGAATTCCGCGATGGAAGTTCCTGTGTCTGAGCGTTTCTTCTGAATGCCCAGTGAACAAATGCGCGTGCAACCCGTTACGATGTCGAAATAAAGTGCGCCAGTGATTCGTGGCTCGCCACAATCCGGCCTAACCGCTGGCTGTTCATCTTACCGCCGAATTGTTCGGCTTTCACGTTTCTTCCTTCCTGCCCAGACCTTCCGCCGGGGATTCCAAATAACATGACACAGCTTCGTCTCGTGCTGCTTGCCACGACTGCGCTGACGGTGATGCAGTTCGCCGCTTCAGCATCGCACGCGCAAACCTCACCGCTCGTCGTCGCACAGGCGCAGCCGAGGGAAGAACTCGGCCCGGATGGAAAGC